>NZ_AAMV01000034.1 GCF_000152845.1 Roseovarius sp. 217 | reverse complement strand
GGCAACGAGAACTCGGCTGGTTACAAGATGACTGTGGCTGCGCCGCAGGTCAAAGGCGCATCGGCATCAACTCTCCGTCGATCTCGGGCTTTGTTCCGATCTCGAACGGCGCTGGCGGCAACCTGCCGTGGCTGTTCCGTGACTCGGGCATTTCGTCCTATGCTGAAGTTCTGGCAAACAACGACGTTCCGCGCATCACCTACTACACGCCTTCCTTCAACGGTCTGACCCTCGGCGTGTCCTACGCTGCTGCGTCGAACGTTGCAGGTACCGGTGCAAACGCTGGTAACAACTTTGGTGTGAACCGTAATGCCGGCGTGACCGACATTTTCGACATCGGTATCGCATACAGCCAGTCGTTCAGCGGCGTTGACCTTGATCTGTCGGCTCGTTGGGGTACTGCAGAATCCAACGTTGCTGGCACCAGTGATCCCGAAGTTTGGGGCGTTGGCGCAAGCGTTGGCTTCAGCGGCTTTGTCATCGGCGGTGGTTACAGCGAGAACGACAACGGTGGCATCCGTGCATTCGACTCCGAAGGCTGGAGCCTTGGTGTGACCTATGACATCGCTGGCCCGTGGTCGGTTGGTTTCGACACCTACCAGGGTGAGTACAATGGCGTTGGCGCCGGTTCCGGCGACGCTGCCGAATACGAAGCCTACCAGCTGGTCGGCAGCCGTTCGCTCGGCGCTGGCGTGACCTGGGCCGTGTACGCAGCCTATGTTGAAGGTACTGTGAACGCAGATGCCGGCGGCACCTTTGGTAACGCCAACACCACGACCGAAGGTACCCTCATCGGCACCTCGATCAACCTGTCGTTCTAATCGACCGGTAACAAGACAAGGGGCGGGGGGTGACTTTTCCCCCCGCCTTTTCTATGTGTGCCGCATATGTGAGCAAACTGCGGAGGCCGACGGGGCATGTTATGCCGCGCTACGGATTATGCGGAGCGGTCAGGTCATCACGCTGTAAACGCGAGTGATTTTCGACAATCCGCTCCGCATAACGACGAGCTTGTGCCCTCGCGGGTTCTTTTGGGCGAGAAGTGGTTCGCCGGCATTTTCCGGCATTGAACCCATGTCAGGAGATCGAATGTCCAGCACCCCCAAGAAAAGGCGGAACACTCCGCGGTATCTCACGCTTTCAAGGCTTCATTTCGCCCGCCCACACTTCGAGGGCTATGTCCGTTGGCTTCACGCACGGAATTACACCAAGTCAACGATTTCAATGCTGACCATTTACTTGGGGCATTGGACGGATTGGATGCACGACGCCGGCTATGATCTCGGCACCATCCACAGCGGATACGCAGCATCTGTACCGGCCTTCAGGGCCATGCCGAATTACTCTATGCGATTGCGATCAGGTGCCCTGTTTGTTCTCTTCCTTGAAGAACTGGGTATTGTCGACCCACTGCCGAAGCCGCCGTCCCCGAGTGATCGGTGGCCGATCCTTGGCGAGTTCCGGGATTGGATGCTCCGGAATCGCGGGGTGTTGGACAGCACCCTCGACACCTATCAGAACATCCTTGTTCACATGTTCCTCGTTCTTGGCGACGCGCCTGAAGCTTATAGCGCCCATGCAATCAGGGAGTTTGTGTTGGGACGCGCGGGCATGCACGGCGTTGCCCATGCAAGGATAACGGTGACCGCCACTCGCGCATTCCTGCGTTTCCTGATCGCAACTGGGCGTTGCCCGGCCGGCCGTGACCAGGCCATCCCGAATTTTGCGGGCTGGCAATTGGCGCCAGTACCGGACTTTCTCAACGACACTGACATCACGAGGATCGTGGCTGCTTGCAGCGGTGAGGCCCGCCTGCGCGATCGCGCGGTCATTC
>NZ_AAMV01000036.1 GCF_000152845.1 Roseovarius sp. 217 | reverse complement strand
GCCCGGACCGCGTACCATGCCGGTTCATGCTGCCAGTGGTAATGCCCGCGCGACAAGACGTGCCGATCCTTGGCCCAGATGATCTGGCTGCGGATATCAAACCCGCTGGCGACAAGGCTCTCGGCGACCGTGGTGGCGTGCAATGCACCATGCCACACATAGGCCACGTCACCGGGAAAGAGCGCCCAGGCGGCGCGCCAGTCCGCGCGATCGTCGTTGAGGACCTTGCCGGTGCGCTTGGTCTCCGAGGCCCCTGCCCGATTACGCCAGTCCGGATCGTACATCACGCCATAAGGCGGATCCGTCACCATCAGATGCGGGCGCACATCCCCCAACAGACGGGCCACGTCGGCCGCCGACGTCGCATCGCCGCAGAGCAGCCGGTGGGGGCCGAGGCACCACAGATCACCCGGACGCGACACCGGATGCGCGGGCGGCGCCGGCGTGGCTTCCTCTCTCGGGTCTGCCTTGTCGAGCGCGAGCAGCTCGTCGAGCTCACCGGCCGCGAAGCCCAGCCCCTCAAGGGCCACCCCGATCCCCGACAGCTCGCCCAGTTCCAGCGCCAGCAGGTCGCGGTCCCAGCCCGCCTGCTCGGCCAGGCGGTTGTCGGCGAGAATATAGGCGCGCTTCTGCGCTTCCGTGAGATGGGCCAGTTCGATCACCGGCACCACGTCCAGACCCAGCTTGCGTGCCGCCAGCACGCGACCGTGCCCGGCAATGATGCCGTTCAATCCATCCACCAGCACCGGGTTATTGAACCCGAACTCCCGGATCGAGCCCGCGATCAGCGCCACCTGCGCCTCGCTGTGCGTGCGCGCGTTGTTGGCATAGGGGATCAGATCGGCCACGCCACGCTGGTCGATAGATCGGGCCCCTGCCCCAGCCCTTGCATCCGTATTTGCTGTCTTGCGCTTCGTCATGACCCCCGCCTTGGGATAGAACCGTCCTTGGGTGCACGATATCACGAACGGTAAATCATTGTAATCATGACAATAAATGACATAGAATGACATGAACCGCCATTTTGGACACGAACCAAGGTCTCTCGCTAACGCTGGATCAATTGCGCCTACCGCAAGAACTCGACGCCATCTGCAAGTGAATCTCGCAGCTCAATTGATCTGCACACTGTGCCTAATGCCTCACGATAGCGGGCTTTCGATGCACGCTATGCAAAGGACCG
>NZ_CH902584.1:4112288-4114537 GCF_000152845.1 Roseovarius sp. 217 | reverse complement strand
ACGCCGCGAGCGCCGCTGCGAGGATAGGGGCCACGCAAAGCACGACCACGACCCATGCAAGGCGGTGCAAAAGTTTTTCGCTCATGGGCGTGACGCTCCGGGGTAATCTGACGATTTTAATCAGTATTCCGGGGCAACAGGCGGGTCAAGGCGATGACGCCAGAACAGGCAGCGTCACGCGCCCGTCACGCCCGCCTCTGCAAAGGTGGCCATTCCGGAATGGCAGGCCAAGGCCGCCTGAACCACGCTCATCGCCAGCACGCCGCCTGATCCCTCGCCCAGACGCAGATCGAGGGAGAGAAGCGGCACCTTGTCCAAGATCTGCAAGAGCCGCGCATGTCCGGGTTCGGCGCTCACATGCCCCGCCACAGTGTGACCGAGCGCGCCGGCGCATTCTGCCTCAAGGCAGGCCGCAGCGGCGGTGCAGATGAATCCGTCGAGAACCACCGGAATGCGCAGGCTCCGCGCCCGCGCAATGGCCCCGGCCATCGCCACCAACTCGCGCCCGCCCAAGCGGCGCAATACCTCCAGCCCCCCTGCCCCGCTGGCCGCGTTGATGGCAACCGCCTGCGCGACAATCTGCGCCTTATGGACAAGTGCCGCGTCCGCGAGGCCGGTACCGCGCCCGGTCCAAGCGGCGGCCTCTCCGCCATGGAGCGCCAAGGCAATCGCCGCAGCACTGGTGGTGTTGCCGATGCCCATTTCCCCCACGACCAAGAGATCACTGGCCGGATCAACTGCATCCCAGCCCGTGCTGAGCGCGAGCAGCATCTCGTCTTTGGACATGGCCGGTCCAAGGCTGATGTCGCCCGTGGGCCGGTCGAGATCGAGCGCGTGGACATCCATGCGCGCGCCGACCTGCGCCGCCATTTGGTTGACGGCTGCACCGCCCGCGCGGAAATTTGCGACCATCTGCGCGGTCACTTCGGCGGGAAAGGCCGAAACGCCCTGCGCCACGACACCGTGATTGCCGGCAAAGACAATCACCTGAGGTGCGGTCACGCGGGCCCGTGCCTCGCCGCGCCAACCACAATACCACACCGCAAGCCCCTCTAACCGCCCAAGAGCACCGGGGGGCTTGGTCAATTGCGCATCACGCGCCTGCGCATCAATCATGGTGGCAGGGTCCGGGCCGGGCATTTCGCCAAGGAGTGCCGCAAAATCGGACAGTGAAGAGAAGGCACCCGCCATGCAAAGCCTCATTGATTGTGATCTGTCCTTTCTGTATCGCAGGCAGAGCCCCCGCCCCAGACGAAAAGGGCACGCCCATGGCAGAAAACGACAAAGCCTTGATCCGGTTCAGAGATGTGCCGCTGGCGCTGAGCCTGCTCAGCCGCTTGCCTGTGCCGGTGCGGCACTATGAGCGGGGCGCGCGGGCGGCTTGGGCCTATCCGCTGGCGGGCGTGGTGTTGGGCGGGCTTGCGGCCTTCGGCGGGCTGGTCGCGCTCTGGCTGGGATGGCCGAGACCACTGGTGGCGCTCTTGGTCCTCGCCACTCCGATTCTGCTGAGCGGTGCGTTGCACGAGGATGGGCTTGCCGATACTGCCGATGGCCTCTGGGGCGGTTGGGACGCGCGAGCGGCGGTTGGCGATCATGAAAGGACAGCCATTATCGGCAGTTATGGGGTAATTGCGCTGATCCTTGTCCCTTGGGGCACGCGGTCTGGCGCTCTGGCTGCTCTACGAGGTCAGTCCGGGAGCGGCAACGTCCGCCATACTGGCCGCAGCCATGCTGTCGCGCGCAATGATGCCGGTGGTTATGGCCGCCCTGCCGCATGCCCGCGACACGGGGCTGTCACAGGCACAGGGGCGCCCGAGGGTTGCAAACTGTGACCCTGGGGATTTGGGCTGGCGGCGGGCAGGGACATTTGGGCTGCTTGGCGGCGCGGGTCTTGCAGCGCTGGTATGCGCAGGTTTCACGACGTTGGCCATCGCTTTGATCGCGCGCGCCAAGATCGGCGGACAGACGGGCGACATCCTTGGCGCAACGCAGCAACTGGCGGAAATCGCGGTGTTGATCAGCCTCTTGGCGTGAGGCACGAGAAAGGCCGCACCTTGCGGCACGGCCTTTGTCTATCTGAGGTGACCAGACTCACGCGGCGCGCGAAACCAGCACCTCATCCACCTGACGCGCAGCCAGCACTTCATCTCCGCCGGAAACGGCGGCGACTTCACGGGTCAAACGCTCGAGCGCGGCTTCATAGAGCTGGCGCTCGGAATAGCTTTGCTCGCGCTGGTCGTCAGAGCGGT
>NZ_CH902584.1:4066055-4112222 GCF_000152845.1 Roseovarius sp. 217 | reverse complement strand
GCAGCACCCGGCCCGCCTTGGTGGTCAGCTCCACCTCGAGCGGCGGTTTGGAAAACTGCACCCGGTCAGCGTGGTCGTCGATATCGAGATCTATTCGGAATATACCGTCAAATCGCGGCACCCCTACCCCGCCGGGCATTGGGTCGCCCTGCGGATCATGACGCGCGGTCAGGACATCCGGATCGTAGAGCAGCGCCAATTCCTGTTGCGTGTCATTGGCAAAGCCGATCACCGCCCGACGTGCTCTCAAGCCAATCAGCAAAGCGAAATTCTCAAGTGCCGTCACGGTGCTGCGCCGCCCGTTTTGATCCGGGGCCTCAACCACAAGAACAGCATCAGCATCAAGAGCGGAAAAGACAATTCCAAGGGCAGTCAGTTGATCCCCGCGAGTCACCTTGTAGCGCGCCGACCATTCGGCATCGTCCAAGGGACGCCCTAAATCATCAAAGAGCGCATTGAACCATTCGACGTTATAGGTGGCGATCCGCACTGACACGAGCCTCGCTGATTTCGTCCCACGCGCGATTGATATCGACCAGACGTCGCTCGGCGAGCTTGATCGCTTCGGGTGGCACACCACGCGCCTGCATCCTATCGGGATGTGTCTCGCGCACCAACTGACGCCAGATCTTGCGCACCTCGTCGATCGGCGTATCCACAGTGACGCCGAGCACAGACCAAGGATCGGGTGCGGCATTGGGCACAAACCGCGATCTCAGCGCCCGAAAAGACTGCGGCTTTAGCTCGAAAATCTCTGCCACGCGCTCCAGAAAGGTGTCCTCATTCGGATGATACACCCCATCCGCCATCGCGATGTGAAACAACCCCTCCATCAGGTCACAGAGCGTGCCCGGCTGACCGTCGAACATCCGCGCAATGCGTCGAGCATACTCCTCAAACCCTGCCACATCTTGCCGCGCTAGGTTGAATACGCGGGCGGCATTGGCTTCTTCGGCCTCGGCAATCTGGAAGACTTCGCGAAACGCCGTCACCTCTTCACGCGTCACCAGACCATCCGCCTTAGCCATTTTCGCCGAGAGCGCGATAACTGCTATGGTAAAGGCAACACTGCGCTCGGGTGGGCTACGCAGACGGTCGAAAACCGCGCTGAGCCCCTCGCCGCTGGCGAGGGCCGACAAGGCTTCGGAGATACGCACCCAGATCGACATGCCAAGTACCTTAGACCCAATCAAGAGCACTGTCAGTGCAAACCGTCACAAGGTTTTCTGTAGTAGCACCAAATCCAACCAGCGCCCGAATTTTCGCCCGACTTCGGGCATTCGCGCCACCTCAGAGTAGCCGATGGCCCGATGAAAGGCGATGGCCGCCGCATTTTCGCCACTCACACCCGCAACGAGCACATGCAGGTCAGCCGCGCGTGCCACATCTTCCAGGCGCGTCATCAATGCCCGACCCAACCCGCGTCCCCGTGCGGCTTGGGCTAAAATCACCGTATGCTCCGCTGTACGGGCATAGCCCGGACCCGAGCGAAACCCGCCGTAGCTGGCAAACCCGAGAACCACGCCCTGTTCTTCAATCACCTGAAAGGCTAAACCACGTGCGGCCATATCTCCAGCGAGGGAGTCCGCCGTCTTTTCCACTGTCGTGAAGGTAACAGATGTTTCTCGGATGAGCGGATTCCAGAACGCGAGGATCGGCCCGATATCACGCTGTTCCGCTTGTCTGACGATCATTGCAGCACTCTTAGACCATGCGGCGTGGCAATCTCTGCATACAACCCCGCATTCCCCGTTTCAAAAACCACTCTGTTGTCGCCGAGTTCGGGTCCAAGCACCGCTTGCAACGTCTTGGCATTTGGATGCGAGACGATCAACCGCGAGAGCCGCGCCCCGGATGGCGTCAATCGCGTCGCAGGATGCGCCGAGCCGTGCCACTCGATCAGTGCCGGGAACAGATTGTCCATTGGTAAAATTCCAGTCTGCGGCACTGCCATCCGCCACTTCAGATCGCCGCGCGACAGCGCCACTGGCTGTCCGGCCTGCGGATGCCGGATCAGCGCCGCCTCCAGATCGTTCACCGCACAAATCCAGTTGTGCAGGCATGGTGGACCGGAAAAACGATCCAGATCGAACCAGCGGGGACATCCCGGCGCAGGGGTCTCTGGATCAATCGCAATCACTTCAAGATAAAGGCCATCTGCCAACCCCAAGAGCATATTGTGCGTGCCATAATGGGCATGCTTGCCACCGGGTTGAAGACGCAATCCAAGCGCGTCCTCGACATGCGCGCGCCCCGCCTCAAGGCTCTCTGCTGCCACTGCCAGATGATCAAGCCGCTGAACCACGCCGCCCATGGTCAAAGACGCGCCAGAACTTGGGCCATGAAATCCTCACCGCGCTTTTCGAAGTTGTCGTATTGGTCGAAACTTGCCGCCGCCGGGGCCAATAGTACCACATCACCGGATTCCGCATCGCTCATTGCACTGGCCACGGCCTTCGCCATGGTGGTGCAGACTTCTGACTCAACCGTCCCAAGAGCACGCGCGAATCCTGCTGCCTCACGCCCAATCACATAGGCCTTTCGTACATGCGCCAGCCCCGGTGCCAAGCCAGCGAGGCCGCCGTCCTTTTCCAACCCACCACAAATCCAGCGGATATTCTCGAACGCCTGCAAAGCCTTGAGTGCGCTATCGACATTCGTTGCCTTGCTGTCGTTGACAAAAATGATGCCATCTTTCTCCGCCACCCGCTGACTGCGATGCGGCAAACCCGCATAACTGTGCAGCCCTGCCTCAATCACGCGCGGGGCCAGCCCAAGGGTCCGGCATGCGGCATAGGCGGCGCAGGCGTTCTGATGATTGTGCGATCCGGGCAAGCCCTTCACGCCGCGCAGATCAATAGACCCCACCTGCCGCCCATGACGGTATTCGCTAAGAAATCCCTTGCGGGCAAAGACAGACCAGCCAGAACCCGTGAGTTTATGGTCAACGGAAATCCGGATCACCCGATCATCATTCGGCCCTTCCGCCATCTGCCCGGCAAGATACTGGCCCTCGGGCTCATCCACGCCGATCACGGCCCGGTCCGGTCCGCCTTCGGCAAAGAGCCTGCGCTTGGCCGCGAAATAGCCGCCAAGACCCGCGTGCCGATCTAGGTGATCTGGTGAGAAATTGGTGAACACCGCCACATCAGGCGTCAAGGCCCGCGCCAGATCGGTTTGGTAGCTGCTGAGTTCCAGAACGACAACGCCCCCATCTTCAGGCGGGTCGATATCCAGCACGCCACGCCCGATATTACCGGCGAGTTGGGCCGTTCGCCCTGCCTCGACAAGTACATGGTGAATGAGTGCCGATGTCGTGGATTTGCCATTGCTGCCTGTGACGGCGATCACCTTGGGCGTCACGTCAAACCCGCCCCAGTCGTCAGTTGCCAGAGATCGGAAAAACAGACCGATGTCATTGTCCACTGGCACACCTGCCGCCTGCGCCGCCACGATCACCCGATTGGGTGCCGGATAGAGATGGGGAATGCCGGGGCTGACAATCAAGGACGCCACCCTGTCCAACGCGCCCGCCCTCGACAGATCAACGATGGCAAACCCCTCAGCCTCAGCAGCCACGCGCGCGGTCTCGGTGTCGTCCCATGCGAGCACCTCTGCACCGCCTGCACGCAATGCCCGTGCTGCCGAAAGGCCCGTGCGCCCCAACCCAAGCACCGCGACCTTTGCCTCGGAATATCCTATGACCGGTATCATCCTGCCCCCATTCAGCCCAATCTGGCCAGCCTGTGCGTATTTGCGCCGGGACTGGGTCAAGATGCAAGCGTCAGAGCCTAGTCTGGCTCAACCTCCTAGACGTGGAAGACACCTTAGACAGTTCCCACCGCGCAAAGCATCTAGCATCTCCAAGAAATTGGGATAGTGGGAGCGTCAAAACGCGGCTCACTTGTTCTGTAGCCAAACAGCAATAACGGAGTTTTGTAATCTATAATCTGATTTCGAGATCGCGCCTGAAAAAGCGGCGCTCCCAGCGCCACCAGTGCAAACCGCCTAGACCCGGAGAAGGGAACTCGAAACTCTTTGCCAGCCACCTCTTTTGGATGCTCGCGCACCCTAAATATCCATGCCAACCAACGGGATTTCGGATCTACCTGAGCTGACGCCAATCAGGGTGCTCTGTTTCAGACACTGGCACGCGTCACGGCAATCTCCGCTTCTGCTGCGATCACCAGATCATCCAGCCCTTTTCCACCAGTCGCAACATAGGAATGCAGCTGCTCCAGCATGCGCGGCTCCCAATAATCCGTCAAATGCGCGGCGACACGCGTGGAGCGGTCGCTGCCGGGTTGGGTTTTGAAGAATGTGGCGATCTGGTTGGCCATATGGACCATCTTCTCAGGCGACATGAGGAACCTCGGTGTTGATGCGATGGGGATGGGAATAAAGATCAAAACCGCCGCCACGCGCAAAGGCGGCGATTGAAAGGCCCGAGGTTTCCGCCAGCCGTAGCGCATGGGCGGTGGGCGCGGAAACTGCAATCAGAATGCTGCAGCCTGCCATCGCGCATTTCTGCACCAGTTCGACCGAGAGACGGCTGGTCATCACGATAGCCCCTTCCGACGGGTCGATACCAGCACGCCAGAGCGCGCCGATGAGTTTGTCGAGCGCATTGTGACGCCCCACATCCTCACGCGCCAGGACCAGCCCCTCGCCCGGACGGATGAATCCGGCCGCGTGGGTGGCGCGGGTGAGATCATGCAGCGGTTGATGCGCGCTGAGCGCCTCCGTGGCGTGGGCAACCTCATACTGCGAGAAAATCGGACCGTGCTGTCTCACGCAGGGCACCGGCCGGATCGCCTGTTCCAAGCTGTCGATGCCGCAAAGTCCACAGCCCACTGGTCCGGCCATATGACGCCGGCGCGCTGTGAGCGCCACTTGGCGATCCTCGCGCAGCCAGAACCGTGCCTCGATCCCCTCGGCGTGCTCGGCAATCTCAAAATCCTTGATCTGCGCAGGGTCGGTCACGATCCCTTCGGTCACGGCGAAGCCATGGGCAAAATCAGCGAGATCGTCAGGAGTCGCCATCATCACCGCCTGCGTCGTGCCGTCAAAGACAAAGGCTACCGGGACCTCTTCGGGCAGGGCGCGGGTGACGCGGCGCGCCCCCTCGATCTGCACCGAGAGGCCCGGCCGGCTCTGGGTGGGAGAAAAGCCCATCGCCATCACTCTGCCGCAGGCAGGATGCGCCGCGCTTGGGCGGCCTGCGCAGCATAGTCTTCTTGCCAGTCGGTCGGCCCGTTTGACAGGTTGATCTGCACCGCTGTCACCTTGTATTCCGGGCAATTCGTCGCCCAATCGGAATAGTCGGTGGTGATCACATTGGCCTGAGTGTCCGGGTGGTGGAAGGTGGTGTAGACGACGCCGGGGCTGACCCGGTCCGTGAGCTTGGCGCGCAGCGTCGTTTCACCCGCACGGCTGGCAAGCCGCACCCAATCGCCCTCTTTCAACCCGCGTACCTCGGCATCATGCGGATGGATTTCCAGCAGATCCTCTTCATGCCAGATGACATTGTCGGTGCGCCGGGTCTGGGCGCCGACGTTATACTGGCTGAGAATGCGCCCCGTGGTCAGCAGAAGCGGGAAACGCGGGCCGGTTTTTTCATCCGTTCCTACGTATTCGGTGACAATGAACCGCCCCTTGCCGCGCATGAACCCGTCAACATGCATGAGGGGGGTGCCCTCGGGATGCGCCTCGTTGCAGGGCCATTGCACGCTGCCTTTTTCCTCCAGCAGCGCGTAATCCACCCCGGCGAAAGACGGCGTCGTTGCCGCGATCTCTTCCATGATCCGGGCCGGATGCGCATAGCTCCAGCCCGCGCCCATGGCATTGGCGAGCATCTGGGTGATTTCCCAGTCGGCATAGCCGTTGAGGGGCGGGATCACCTTGCGCACGCGGTTGATGCGGCGCTCGGCATTGGTAAACGTCCCGTCCTTTTCGAGGAAGGTCGAACCGGGCAGGAAGACGTGCGCGTAATTGGCAGTTTCGTTGAGAAAGAGGTCATGCACGATGACGCATTCCATCGCCGCCAGACCCGCCGCCACATGCTTGGTGTCAGGGTCCGATTGCAAGATGTCTTCGCCCTGGCAATAGAGCCCCTTGAAGGTGCCATCCACCGCCGCGTCGAGCATGTTGGGGATGCGCAGGCCGGGTTCCGCGTCGATCTGAACGCCCCATGCCTCTTCAAAGACCTTGCGGACCTCGGGGCCTTTGACGTGGCGATAGCCGGGCAGTTCGTGCGGGAAAGAGCCCATGTCGCAGGCGCCCTGCACGTTGTTTTGGCCGCGCAGCGGGTTCACGCCGACGCCGGGCCGCCCCATGTTGCCAGTCAGCATGGCGAGATTGGCGATGCCCATGACGGTGGTGGAGCCTTGGGAATGTTCGGTCACGCCAAGGCCATAATAGATCGACCCGTTGCCGCCGGTGGCAAAGAGGCGGGCGGCTTTGCGGAGTTCTGCCGGATCGACGCCGGTGAGCATCGCCGTTGCTTCGGGAGAGTGGCGCGGGTTGCTGATGAAGTCGGCGTAATGCTGGAATTCGTCCCAATCGCAGCGCTCGCGGATGAATTCCTCATTCATCAACCCTTCGGTCACGATGACATGCGCAAGGGCGCTGACCACGGCGACATTGGTGCCGGGGCGTAGCGGCAGGTGATGCGATGCCGCGACATGCGCCGATTTCACCAGATCAATCCGCCGCGGATCGACCACGATCAATTTGGCCCCCTCCCGCAGCCGCTTCTTGAGGCGGGACGCAAAGACCGGGTGGCCATCCGTGGGGTTAGCGCCGATCACTACAACTACATCGGTATGCTCAACGGAATCGAAATCCTGCGTGCCCGCAGAGGTGCCAAAAGTCTGACCCAAACCATAGCCGGTGGGCGAATGACAAACGCGCGCGCAGGTATCGGTGTTGTTGTTGCCAAAGACTGCGCGCGCCAGTTTCTGCACCAGATAGGTTTCTTCGTTGGTGCAGCGGCTTGAGGTAATCACGCCGATAGATTTCTTGCCATATTTCTCCTGAAGTCCGCGCATCCGGGTGGCGGCGAAACTCAGCGCCTCGTCCCACTCGACCTCGCGCCAGGGATCGGTGATCCGATCGCGGATCATCGGCTTGAGGATGCGGTCCTGGTGATGGGCATAGCCATAGGCAAAACGGCCCTTGACGCAGGAATGGCCGCGATTGGCCTTGCCGTGCTTGTAGGGGGTCATGCGCACCAACGTGTCGCCATTCATCTCGGCCTTGAAGGAGCAGCCAACGCCGCAATAAGCGCAGGTGGTGATCACCGAGCGGTCAGGCGTGCCCAGTTCGATGATGGATTTTTCCTGAAGCGTCGCGGTCGGGCAGGCCTGCACGCAGGCACCGCAGCTCACGCAATCGGAGGCGAGGAAGTCGTCACCCGCATTGCCCGCCGACACCCGGCTGTCAAAGCCACGGCCCTGAATGGTCAGTGCAAAGGTGCCCTGCACCTCTTCGCAGGCGCGAACGCAGCGGTTGCAGACGATGCATTTGCTGGGATCATAGCTGAAATAGGGGTTGCTGTCGTCCTTGGGCAGCCATTCCGGGTTCGTTTCGCCGCTCGTGTTGCGGGCTTCGAAATGGTTGACCATGCCGCCATTTTCCGGGGCTTCATAGCGCACGTCGCGCAGACCGACCGCGCCGGCCATATCCTGCAATTCGCAATCGCCGTTGGCCGAACAGGTCAGGCAATCAAGCGGATGATCGGAGATGTAAAGCTCCATCACCCCTTTGCGGATCTTGCGCACTTTGCTTGAACCGGTATGGACCACCATGCCGGGGGTTACAGGCGTGGTGCAGGAGGCAGGCGTGCCCCGCCGTCCTTCGATCTCGACCACACAGAGGCGGCAGGAGCCGAAGGCCTCAAGGTTATCCGATGCGCAGAGCTTAGGGATCTGGACGCCAGCCTCGGCCGCCGCGCGCAGCACGGACGTGCCTTCGGGCACGGTGACGGCCATGCCGTCGATTTCCAAAGTCACCGGCGCGCCCTGCTTGGCAGGGGTGCCCATGTCACGGTCGTTCGGAATGATGAAATCTTTCATTCGGCGGCCTCCTTTTGGGTGGCGAAATCATTTGGGAAATGCGTGAGGGCGGACATCACCGGCAAGGGAGTGAACCCCCCAAGTGCACAGAGCGAGCCATCTTTCATGGTCTCGCAGAGGTCCGTCAAAAGCGGAATGGCTGAACCGTCACCGGCAGCGATCCGGTCGATGGTCTCAACACCTCGAACGGCACCAATCCGGCAGGGCGTGCATTTGCCACAGCTTTCCACAGCGCAGAATTCCATCGCGAAGCGGGCCATTTGCAGCATGTCCGCAGCGTCATCAAACACCACGAGACCGGCATGCCCAAGCAGCCCGCCCCTGGCGTCGAGTTCCTCATAACCGAGAGCGGCGTCGAAATTATCGACGGGGATATAGGACCCGAGGGGTCCGCCCACCTGCACCGCCTTGACCGGGCGACCAGAGGCCGTGCCGCCGCCCAGATCATTCACCACCTCGTCCAAGGTGATGCCAAAGGCGGTCTCAAACAAACCTCCCCGCGCCACGTTACCTGCAATCTGAAGGGTCACGGTGCCGCGCGAGCGCCCAAGACCAAAATCGGCATAGTGTTGCGCGCCTTTCTCAAAAATCACCGGCACCGTGGCGAGGCTGATGACGTTGTTCACCACCGTGGGTCGCCCAAGAAATCCTTCAAGCGCCGGAAGGGGTGGTTTGGCACGGACGACGCCGCGCTTGCCTTCGAGCGAATTCAGAAGCGAGGTTTCCTCGCCGCAGACATAGGCGCCGGCGCCCACACGGATTTCCATGTCAAACGCCCGGCCAGAGCCCAGCACATCCGCGCCCAATACACCTGCCGCGCGCGCGATTTCGACTGCGCGGCGCATCACACGGATTGCATCGGGGTATTCCGAGCGCAGATAAACATACCCGCGTGTCGCGCCCACACCGAGACCCGCAATCGTCATACCCTCAATCAGAGTAAAGGGGTCACCCTCCATGACCATCCGGTCCGCGAAGGTGCCGCTGTCGCCCTCATCGGCATTGCAGACGATGTATTTCTGCGGCGCTTGCGCCTCGAACACGGTCTTCCATTTGATGCCGGTCGGAAATCCTGCGCCGCCACGCCCGCGAAGGCCCGATTGGGTGACTTCTGCAACGATCCCGGCCCCGTCCATCTCAATGGCGCGACGCAGGCCCACAAGCCCACCATGCGCCTCGTAATCCGTGATATTCAGAGGGTCAACGACGCCGACGCGGGCAAAGGTGAGGCGCGTCTGCCGCTTCATCCAGTCCAGATACTCAACTGGGCCTAGCGCCTTGGCGCTGCTGCCATCGAGAATGCCCGCAACATCGCCCACGGTCGCCGGACCATAGCCGTGACGTATCCCGTTGATCTCGACCTCGACCAGCGGTTCCAGCCAGATCATGCCGCGCGTACCGGTGCGGATGATATGTGCCTCCGGTGCAACGGCGAGAATGGCGGCGACCACCTCTTCAGCGCCAAGCGCCTTGGCGGCGCTGTCCATGGGGACGTAAATCTTCATGCGCCCGCCTCCGCCAAGAGGGTATCCATCCGGGCGGCATCCACCCGGCCCACCACGCGGTCATCCAGCATCGCCGCAGGCGCGCAGGCGCACAGGCCAAGGCAATACACCGGCTCGACCGTGACCGCGCCATTCGCGGTGGTGCCATGCCAATCAAGGCCCAGCTTGGTCAGTGTCGCATCGGCAAGCGCCGTGCCTCCGACAGCCTGACACGCCTCGGCCCGACAGATCTTCAGAACATGCCGCCCGGCAGGATTGGCACGGAAATCGTGGTAAAAGCTGATGACGCCATGCAGCTCTGCTCGGCTTATGTTGAGCGCTTCGGCAATGGGTCGATGCGCTGCCTCGGGGATGTGACCGAAGGCGTCTTGCATGGCGTGCAGGATTGGCAGGAGTGGCCCTTCAAGATGCAGATGCTCTGTCAGGATAGCTTGAATATCATCCGGGGCGGGTGTTGTCATGGCTTGCCTCTCGCAGTTGCTGCGATCAGTCAATCAGCTCAAGCCATGAACAATCAATATCAATATACGGTCAATCAATAGGCAAATTCTATCAAGCATTGACCCCTAATCGACGCGCCTCGCGCAGGAGGCTTTCCAATACCGGTGTGTGCGGTTCGCGGTATGGGGCGACCAAACCGACAGAATGGGCAGGTTCGGGACCTGAGAGTGGGATGAGTTTCAAAGGTTTGCCATGGGCGTGAAACCGGGCGGCATCTTCGGGGAGTACCGTCATCCATCCGCCGGTTTCTACGGTCGCCATCAGGACCACGGTAGAGTTCGATTCAATCCAGGCTTCTGGCGTCACATCGACGGCAGCAAAGTTGCGGTTGATGATCCTGCGGTTCTGCATATCTGGGGTCAGCAGGCAAAGTTGTTCGCCCGCCAGTTCTTCCCAGCAGACAGCGTCGCGCGTGGCAAAGCGCGCATTCTCCGCGCAAACCAGCATATAGCGTTCCTCATAAAGTGGCTCTGTGCTGACCCGGCCCATCGGCTCGTTGTCCAGATAGGAAATACCGGCGTCGATATCGAGATTGTCCAGCATGCTCAGGATCTCGACCGAGGTGCGCGACAGAATGGTAAAGCGTACCTTGGGGTGTTTGGCGTTGAACCTATGACAGAGCCGCGCCGCCCATGTCAGCGCCGTCGGGATTGCCGCGATACGCAGTTGACCAGACAACCCATGTCGTTTGGCGCGCATTTCTTCACGCAATTGCCGGGCGTCGCCGACGATTCGCCGTGCCCAAACCAGCGTCGCCTGCCCCTCTGGAGTGAGGCCGCCGTAGCGTGAGCCGCGAAAAATGAGCTGCACACCCAACTGTTCCTCAAGCTGCTTGATCCCCGCCGAGAGCGACGGTTGTGTGATCCCGATGCTGACCGCCGCACGGCCAAAATGGCCCTCTTTCGCGACAGCAATGAACATCTCCAGCTTATCCAGCATGATAGACCAGTCCTATTAGGTATCGGAGATCTGATAACAAATAGAAATCATGCCGGTAAATCAACCCCGGATTTTCAAGCTAGATACCTCTGCGGCGACCGATTTGGGGCAATCGGCCTTCAGGCCTCCAGCTCAGCATCCCAATACAGAAAATCGAGCCAGCTGTCATGCAGATGGTTCGGAGGAAATTTCCGCCCTTGATTACGCAACTGCTCCGCTTCCGGCATACGGGGTGGTTTGCGCAGGCTCAGACCGGATTGGCGTAGGCTTTTCGACCCTTTGCGCAAATTGCAGGGACTACAGGCCGCGACAACATTCTCCCAGCTTGTGACCCCACCCGAGGCGCGCGGCACAACATGATCAAAGGTCAGATCCCCCCTGCCACCGCAATACTGACACATGAATTCGTCCCGCAAGAATAAATTAAAGCGCGTGAAGGCCACGCGCTTTTGGGGTTTCACGTAATCTTTGAGGACGATGACGGAAGGGATGCGTATGGTTGTGCTCGGGCTTCTGACCCACTGGTCGTATTCTGCTACAATATCAACCCGGTCAGACCATGCTGCTTTGATTGCTTCCTGCCATGTCCAGAGCGACAGTGGATAATATGACAGCGGGCGGTAATCGGCATTCAACACAAGCGCCGGGTAATGCCGCAACGCTGCGGGTTCTCTTACAAATTCTGTCCTGAAATCGCCGTCCATCTGACTGACTATCCTCTCACCCCGGTCGTTAGGGGTCTAGGTGCCAGAGCGGGCACCTGACCCCGTCCTGAATCCACTATATATCGCGATTGCAACCTGACAAGTCCGATATGTAGCGCTCGATGAACGGATTTCTAAAGGGACAAAGTAACTGTCCCATGACAACCTGGTCACGCTGCCTCTTCTTCCTCTTCACGCGCTTGCCGTTGCCAGAGTGCCGCGTACCGTCCCTGCCGCGCCAGAAGATCGGAATGTGTTCCCTGCTCAACCACAACACCTTGATCCAAAACGACAATTTTATCTGCGTTGGCCACAGTGGACAATCTGTGCGCAATCATGATGACCGTGCGCCCCTCTGCCGCAAGCGCCAAGGCGCCCTGGATATCCCGCTCTGTTTGGGTGTCGAGTGCACTGGTCGCCTCGTCCAGGAGCAGGATCGGTGGATTCTTGAGCAAAGTGCGCGCAATACCGACGCGCTGCTTTTCGCCGCCCGAAAGTTTCAGGCCTCTCTCGCCCACCTGCGTGGCATAGCCTTCAGGTAAACTGGCAATGAAATCATGGATTTGAGCCGCGCGCGCTGCGTCCTCTATCTCTGACTGCGTGGCACCGGCGCGCCCGTAGCCAATATTATAGCCGATTGTATCGTTGAAAAGCACCGTATCTTGCGGAACAACGCCTATCGCCGCATGCAGGCTTTCTTGGGTCACGTCACGCACATCTCGACCGTCGATCAGCACACGCCCCGCCTGAACATCGTAGAAGCGAAAGAGCAAGCGCCCAATCGTCGACTTGCCCGAGCCCGAAGGACCCACAACTGCGACCGTCTGCCCGGCTGGCACATCAAGCGTCACACCTCTGAGAATGGGCCGATTTGCGTCATATCCAAAATCAATGCCTTCCAATCGAACAGACGCCACCTTCACTTTTAGAACATCTGCGTCAGACTTATCCTTTACATCTGGATTCTGCTCTAACAAATCGAACATTTCAGCCATATCAACCAGAGCCTGACGTATTTCACGATAGACCGTCCCCAAGAAGTTGAGTGGCATCGTGATTTGCACCATATAGGCATTGACCATGACGAAATCGCCAACGGTCATCTGTCCGGATTGCACGCCGATTGCCGCCATCACCATCACGATGACCAACCCGCCCGTGATGATCAGGGATTGACCAAAGTTGAGGAAGGCCAGTGAATAGGAGGTCTGGAGCGCAGCCTGCTCATACCCGGCCATGGCTGCATCATATCGGCTCGCCTCGCGCCCCTCTGCTCCGAAATACTTGACCGTTTCAAAATTGAGCAGACTGTCGATCGCCTTTTGATTGGCGTCGGTATCCTGATCGTTCATCTCTTTGCGCAGACGCACCCGCCACTCGGTGACCTTGAAGGTAAAGGCGATATAGGTCCCAATCACTGCCACGACCACGACCAGATACCAGATGTCAAAAACGACCGCGAGAACCACGCCGATCAGCAACAGTTCCAGCGCCAATGGACCAATCGAAAACAGGAGAAACCGCAGCAGAAACTCCACCCCCTTGACCCCGCGCTCAATAATCCGGCTGAGACCACCGGTCTTGCGGGTGATGTGGTAACGCATTGACATCGCGTGAATATGTTGAAAAGTTTGCAGTGCAAGCGCGCGCAGGGCACGCTGTGCAACGCGCGCGAAAATCACGTCACGGAGTTGTTGAAAACCAACTGTCATCAGCCGCGCCATGCCATAGGCAACGGTTAGACCAACGGCACCTGCACCCAGCATCCAAGCTGCGGATTGTCCCTCGCCCGCCAGCATATCGACCGCTGCTTTGTAGAAAAATGGTGTGCCGACACCAATCAGTTTCGCGACCAAAAGGGCGATCAGCGCAAAAACAACGCGGCGTTTAACCCAAGGCTGATCTGCGGGCCAGAGATAGGGGGCGACGCGCCTGACCGTGCGCCAGCCATTGGCGGGCGTGTCTGAGGTGGTAATGCTGGCGTGACGCATGAGCTAGCCTTTTCAATCACTTGTCTCAGAGATAGCTCTGAGCCACAAGGATTGCCAGTCTGCTCTAGCGTGGCAGTGTAAAGACCTGCCCCGGATAGATCAGGTCCGGATCGCGAATGCGGTCGCGGTTGGCCTCATAGACCCGGACATAGAGCAGACCCTCACCATAAGTCTCTCGCGAAATTGCCCAGAGGGTAGAGCCGGGTTGCACCGTGACTGCGCGGATGGAACTGATATCTGCGGTTTGAGCCTCGGCCAAGACGCGTTGATCCTCGCGCTTGAACGGGGTTTCAACTCTCGACGTGACAGCTCCCTCAGCGTCGACCTCGTCGACACGCAGGGTGTAGACGCCCGTATCAACCTCTGGCAATGCCGTGCTCCATTCGCCATCGGGCGTGACCTGCGACGTGGTGACGGGATCATTGTCGAGATAAATTCGAACAAATCCAGTACCTTGGGCACGCCCAGACAGCTCGACCTCGCCATCGGACGAATAGGTGATCGCGTCCAGAGCAACGTTCGCCATTACATCGGGGGACGCATTCGAGGATGGTGTCTGCAAGACCCGCACGCCGGTTTCGTCGGTCAGCAGAACGGTTTGCGGGCTGTCGGTCTCGCTCAGTTGCGCGGAGGATGTTGCGTCGGCAGCGACAGGTTGCGGCTCGGGCATTGGCGCGACGGAGGGGTTGGCAGAGATGTCCGGCGCAACCTCTGGAGTGGGTGCGATGATGATCTCGTCTTGCGAGGCGATTTCCTGGCCAGAAGGGTCAGAGCGCATCCTCAGCGACAAAACACGCGGTGCGGAGCTTGCAGGGAGATCGAGGAACTGGACGAATTTCCCTGCATTATCAGAGAGTACAAAGCCCATGTTCACGTCGTCCAGCATAATCGAGACATTCCATCCCGGCTCTGCCTGACCGGCGATGATCATCTGACCGTTGGGTTCCAGACGAAAAGTGTCGATCGCCGGTGGCGCGGGCATCGGTGGGGTTGCAAGGGACTCGGGTGCAGTCGGGATCGGGGCTTGCGCGGTTTCAACGCTGGGGATCGGTAAGGGCTCAGGGTCCGGCTGTGCGCGGAAATAAAGTGCCGCAATCAGCGCGCCTAGAACGGTCAGCCCGCCAAGACCCATCGCCGATCCAGAACCTAAACCGCCGAAATTGCTCATCTTTCTTACATCCCCATGCCCCGACATTATGTCAGGTTGCTCAAGAATAGCAACAAGGCTATCACGGGTCAAAACAACCCTGCATCAGCCCGGAGTGATTTCATGTCAGCGCGTTCCGTCTGTGTCTTTTGCGGCGCACGTGCCGGGAATAACCCAAGATATATGGAGGATGCATCCGGCACAGGCCAGATGTTGGCCGAAAACGGCTGGCGGCTGGTCTATGGTGCAGGGGATGTAGGCTTGATGGGGGCCACGGCGCGGGCGGCGCAGGCGGCGGGCGGGGAAACCTTTGGCGTCATTCCTGCACATCTGGTGGCTTGGGAAGTGGGCAAACGGGACCTGACACAATATGTTGTGACCGAGACCATGCATGAACGCAAGAAGGTGATGTATATGAACTCGGACGCCATCGTGGTTCTACCCGGTGGCGCGGGATCGCTGGATGAGTTTTTCGAAGTGCTGACATGGCGGCAGCTTGGGCTGCATCAAAAACCTATTTTTCTTTTGAATACAGAAGATTACTGGACACCTCTCACGCAACTTCTGGAGCATGTCGTGACCCAAGGGTTTGCCGAGGACAACGTTAAATCCTTTGTGCAAGCCATTGATACGGTTCAGGATTTGAGGATCGCCCTGCGAGCCGCCCTGTCCTGACGCAGGCTGGCGGTGGTGTAAATCGCCAAGGCGGTCCAGATCATGCCAAAGGCGATGGCATGCCAGAAGCTGAAGACTTCACGAAATAATACTGTTGCAACAAGGAATTGCAGGCTGGGGTTCAGGTATTGCACCAAGCCCACGGTGGCCAGTGTGATGCGTTTGGTCGCGTAACTGAACATGACCAGCGGTGTGGCGGTCAGGATACCGGAGAAGGCGAGGAGCAGGCTGTCGTGCCAATTGGTGCCAAAGGCACCGTGCCCGTCTGAGTGAAACCACCACAAAACCCCCAAGGCTATGGGCGACAAGAGCATGACTTCGGCCGTGACCGAGACCACGGGTCCGATAGAAAGTCCTTTTTTTACAAGACCGTAGAGACCAAAGCTGGAGGCCAGAACAAGGGCGATCCAAGGCGGGACACCCAAGCCGATGGTGAGGGTGATGACCGCCGTCGCGGCCAAGGCTACGGCAAAAAGTTGAGCCTTTCCAAGGCGTTCGCGAAAGGCGATGGCACCCAAGAGCACCGCCACCAGGGGGAAAATGTAATAGCCAAGCGACGCTTCAACCGCCTTACCGATCTGGATAGAGGTGATGAACACGAACCAGTTGGTAGAGATCATCAGCGCCGCAAAACCGATCAGGAACACCGAGCGCCGCGCGCCAAGTGCTTGGCCGAGAACGGAAATTCTCCCTTGCATCAAAAGGACGAGCGAGAAAAAGATGCATGACCAAAGGGTCCGGTGGGCCAGAATTTCGATGGGGGGAATGTGATCGAGCAGCTTGTAATAGATGCCCGAGAGTCCCCAGACCGTGCAGGTGGCGACCATCGCAAGGATGCCTTTGGTCGCGTCGCGCATGTGCCTGATGCCTCCTGAAAACCGTCCCCGGAGTGCTGCCGCATGCGGCGCGGAGGGGCAAGGTGAAAATGTACAGCATGTACGGAATGTACGCGGTTTTCGTACACAGGTTCAGCCGACTGCGGATAGGCCATGAGAAAGCCCCATCGGCGGCTGCCGACGGGGCTGAAAACCTGACACGCTCCGCTTGGATCACATCCGCGAGGCGACGTTTTCCCAGTTGACCAGATTGTCGAGGAAGTTGGTCAGATAGGCCGGGCGCTTGTTCCGGAAGTCGATGTAGTAGGAGTGCTCCCACACGTCGCAGCCCAGAAGCGCTGTCTGGCCAAAGCAGAGCGGGTTGACGCCATTCTCGGTCTTGGTGACCTTGAGGCTGCCGTCCTTGTCCTTGACGAGCCAGGCCCAACCAGAACCGAACTGACCGGCGCCAGCGGCGGAGAACGCCTCTTTGAATTTGTCGACCGAACCAAAGCTCTCGGTGATCGCCTTTTCCAAGGCTCCGGGCATGCCGGTCTTGGTCGGGCTCATCATTTCCCAGAACTGGTTGTGGTTCCAGAGCTGGCTGATGTTGTTGAAGATGCCCGATTGCGCCACAGCGGATTTGTCGTAGGTTCCGGTGATGATCTCTTCCAGCGACTTGCCATCCCATTCGGTGCCGGCAATCAGCTTGTTGCCGTTGTCGACATAGGCCTTGTGGTGGAGGTCGTGGTGATATTCGAGCGTTTCGGCGGACAT
Source organism: Roseovarius sp. 217 (assembly GCF_000152845.1). Taxonomy (GTDB): domain Bacteria; phylum Pseudomonadota; class Alphaproteobacteria; order Rhodobacterales; family Rhodobacteraceae; genus Roseovarius. Next base: position 4,095,093 of record NZ_CH902584.1, on the reverse strand, counting down.
GCCATGCGCGGCGAGCGCGTCATGGGCATAGGGAAGGTCGGGAAGTTCAAAAGCCATTTGGGCCCCCTTGTTCGTTTGCAGTCATATCGGATGCCCCCTACATGGTGGCCGGATTGCGCAAAGGTCAACCCCGCGGTCAGAGTTTTTCAGTCAGGATTGGCAGATCAGGCGTAAAGACCGACCTCGCCACCGGGCTGGGCAGAGGCCTTGAGGAGCTCAAAGGCATAGTCTGCAACCGACCGGAAGCAGATGAGGTGGAAGGTGCCGGTCTCGTCGAGCCAGAAGGCGGCAGGAACCTGCGCCATGCGGGTGCGGCGGAACATGCCGGGGATGAATACCTCGGGCGAGAGATCGACCGGGCAGACCTTGGCCAGAACCTCGCGCGCGCCCTTGCCGGAGATGCGCAGAAAGGTGCGAGCGTCCGAAACATTGACGGCGAGAAAATGCTGACCCTTGAGCGCCTTTTCGACGGCGGCAAGCCGCGCGCCCACTTCGGCATAGGGGCACAGGAGCAGGAGTTCGTCGGGCGACATCCAGAGGGCGGCGGTGCCCTGCCCCATCAGCGCCTGACGCTGGGCGGGCACGTCAAGGCCGGTGGCGGATTTGACCGCCGCCTTGACCCCGGCGCTGGCCAGATCACCGCGCAGGGTGATCATGCCTGTCAGACCCTGATCCGCGATGGTGGCAAAGCCCTGATAGTTGGCCCCGTTGAGGGCGGTCACGGCGTTAGACATTCTGTTTCTCCCCGTCCTTGTCGAAGAAAATAGGATCGACGATCTTGGCCTTTATGATGCCGCCATCGACCTTTGGGAAATCGAGCACATCGCCCATGCGGTCCGGGCCGTTGTGAACCAGACCCATGGCAATCCCGCGCCCGAGGGTGGGCGAGTAATAGGTCGAGGTCACGCGGCCTTGAGTCATGCGTTGACCGTTCGCATTGTGGCCGGGCGCGGTGGCATAGGCGCCATCGGGCAGGACCGAGCCATCGAGCGTTTCCAGACCCACGAGTTTCCAGCGGTTGGGATCGGCCATATGCGAGCGTTCCTGCGCGCGTTTGCCAAGGTAGTCGTCTTTCTTCTTGGAAATCGCCCAGCCCATGTTGAGATCCTGGGGGATCACCGTGCCATCGGTTTCATCGCCGATCATGATGAAACCCTTTTCGGCGCGCATGACGTGCAGGCCTTCGGTGCCGTAGGGCGTCACGCCATGCTCAGCCCCGGCGTCCAACAGCGCATCCCAGAGGGCGCGACCATGGCTGGCGGGGACGGCGATTTCATAGCTCAACTCGCCCGAGAAGGAGATGCGATAGGCGCGCACCGGCATATCGGCCAGTGTGAGATCGGCCCAGCCCATGAAGGGCAGCGCGTCATTGCTGAGGTCATCGGTGGTCAGTTTCGCGAGGGTCTCGCGGGCTTTGGGGCCGACGACAGCGATTTGCGCATATTGCTCGGTCACGTTGGCGGTATAGACCTTCCAGTCCCACCATTCGCATTGCAGCCAATCCTCCATATGCCCGTGGATCGATTCCGCGCCGCCGGTGGTGGTGTGGCAGAGGAACGTATCCTCGTCGATACGCGCCACGACGCCGTCATCCATGAGGAAGCCGTTTTCGTTGCACATGAGGCCATAGCGGCATTTGCCGGGTTTCAGGCTGCTCATGACATTGGTGTAGAGCATGTCGAGGAATTTGCCCGCGTCCGGCCCCTTGACGATGATCTTGCCCAGGGTTGAGGCATCAAGCAGGCTTAGGCGGGACCGCGTCTGGTTGATCTCGCGGGTCACGGCGTCGCGGTGGGTTTCCTCGCCCTTGGGGAAGCAATAGGGGCGGCGCCATTGGCCGACGGGTTCGAAATGAGCGCCATTGGCCTCGTGCCAGCCGTGGATCGGGGTTTTGCGGATCGGCTGGAAAATCTCGTCCCGCGCTGACCCGGCGATGGCCGATAGGGAAATCGGCGTATAGGGCGGGCGGAAGGTGGTGGTGCCGGTCTGCGGGATCGGTTGTCCAAGGGCATCCGAGAGAATCGCCAAGCCATTGATATTGCTGAGCTTGCCCTGATCTGTGGCCATGCCGAGCGTGGTGTAACGCTTGGCGTGTTCGACGCTCTCGTAGCCTTCGCGGGCCGCGAGTTGCACGTCGGAGACTTTGACGTCGTTCTGGTAATCGAGCCAGGATTTCATCCGGAGCTTGATGTTTGCGCCTTGGGGCATGAGCCAGACCGCCTCGAGTGCGGCCTCGTCTGTGGCGGTGGCCGAGGGCGCCTTGGTGGATTTGGGTTTATGGCCCATGGCCTTGGCTGCCGTCTTGCCTGCGGCGTCGGCATCCGAGAGGGTGCCTGCCAGATCAAGATAGCCGTTGGCCGAGCCTGCGACGACCACAAACGCCTCGCCCTGCGCGCCGCGCGGGGGATTGGCGGGGTCGGGGCGGAAATGCGCCTGAGCGCTGTCCCAGAGCAGTTTGCCGCCGCAATGCGACCAGAGGTGGACCACCGGCGACCATCCGCCGGACATGGCGACCGCATCGCATTTGATCTCTTCCAGCACAGCGCCTTCGCCCGCCTGCGCGCAGATGGCGACGCCCGTCACGCGCTTGCCGCCTTTGACCTTTGCGATGCCCTTGCCATTCTCAACCCGGATGCCGAGGGCACGGGCCTCTGCCGCCAGAGCGCCGCCGCCCTGTTGGCGGGCGTCGAGGATGGCGGGAATCTCAAGGCCGAATTTCTTGAGCGTGATGGCGGTGCGGTAGGCGTCATCGTTATTGGTGACAACGACGGTGCGGTCGCCGATGGAAACGCCGTAATTGACCGCATAATCGCGGATGGCAGAGGCCAGCATGACGCCGGGGATGTCATTGCCTGCGAAACTCAGCGGGCGTTCAATCGCGCCGGTGGCGGTGATGATTTGCCCCGCACGGATGCGCCAGAGGCGGTGGCGCGGGGCATTGGTGCCGGGGGTGTGATCGCTGACGCGCTCGTAGCCCAAGAGATAGCCGTGGTCATAGACCCCTGCCCCCATAGAGCGCAAACGCAGGGTGACATTGGGCATGTCGCGGAGTTTGGCGAGGGTGGCGGTGATCCAATCCTCGGCGGGTTGGCCGTCAATCTCACCGCCGTCTACAGGCGCGCGGCCGCCCCAATGGGCGGTTTGCTCCATCAAGAGCACCTTTGCCCCGGCCTCTGCCGCCGCGAGCGCCGCTTGCAGACCCGCCACGCCGCCGCCGATCACGGCCACGTCGCAGAAGAAATAGAAATGCTCGTAGCGGTCGGGGTCGCCGGGGTTGCTAGCGCGCCCCAAGCCCGCTGATTGGCGGATGAACGGCTCGTAGATGTGTTTCCAGAAGGGGCGCGGGTGGATGAACATCTTGTAATAGAAGCCCGCAGGCAGGAAGCGCGCGAGATGGGTGTTGACCGCGCCAATGTCGAAATCGAGGTTCGGCCAGTGGTTCTGGGAGGTGCAGGTCAGACCGTCGAAGAGTTCTGTGGTGGTGACGCGCTGGTTGGGTTCCATGCGCGGGCCCTCGCCCAGATGGACGAGCGCGTTGGGCTCTTCCGCGCCTGAGGCCACGATGCCGCGCGGGCGGTGGTATTTGAACGAGCGCCCGACCAGCATCTGGTCATTGGCCAGAAGGGCCGAGGCGAGCGTGTCGCCGGCATGGCCCTTGAGGCGCTTGCCGTTGAAGGTGAAGTGAAGGGCGCGGCCCTTGTCGAGGAGGCGGCCACCCTTGGCCAGACGCGTGCTCATGTCTTAAACCCTCGTGCCCGGTGCGGGCGTGGTGTTGTGAGTATTTTTAGAAAGGTGAATGCTCATGCGAAGTCGCGCCATGCCCACCCGGGGCGTTTGGCGGTGATCGCATCGCGGATATACTGGGGCGGCTCAAAGGTCTGGGCGGGGTATGTGCCGTAGACCTCGAGCGTGACGGTATCGCGGGCCATGATGAACCACTTGCCGCAGCCGTTGTTATGCCGCCAGCGTTCGAAATGTGCGCCTTTGGGGTTTTCCTTGGCGAACATATAGGTGTGGAAGTCATCATCGGCCGAGCCGGGGCCGAAACGCTTGAGATGCGCCTCGCCGCCTTGGTGGAATTCAGTCTCTTCGCCCGTAACGCCGCAGCAGGGGCAGGTGAGGATCAGCATGGGTCAAGTCCTCCTTAGTGGGCGACGCCAGCGGCGACGGATTCATCAATAAACCGGCCCTGATAGAAGCGGTCGAGGCCGAATTCGTCGCAGAGCGGGGAGTGGCCCTTGGCCATCAGTTCGGCAAAGCCCCAGCCGGAGCCGGGAATGGCCTTGAAGCCGCCGGTGCCCCAGCCGCAGTTGATGAAGATGCCATCGACGGGGGTTTTCGAGAGGATCGGCGAGCGGTCGCCGGTGACGTCGACGATGCCGCCCCATTGGCGCAGCATCTTGAGGCGGGCGACCATCGGGAAGGTCTCGATCAGCGCCCTTACGGTTTCCTCGATATGGTGGAACGAGCCGCGCTGCGTGTAGTTGTTATAGCCGTCGGTGCCGCCGCCGATCACCATCTCGCCCTTGTCGGATTGCGACATGTAGCCATGCACGGTGTTGGCCATGACGACACAATCCATGCAGGGTTTGATCGGTTCGGACACAAGCGCCTGAAGTGCCACGGATTCGATGGGCAGGCGGAAGCCCGCCATATCGGCCAAGTGGCCGGAGTGGCCCGCGACGACGATGCCGAGTTTGTCGCAGCCGATATCGCCACGATTTGTGGTGACGCCCGTCACGCGGCCATTCTCGCGGGAGATACCCGTGACTTCGCATTTTTGCAGGATGTGCATCCCCATGGCGGAACAGGCGCGGGCATAGCCCCACGCGACCGCATCGTGGCGCGCCGTGCCGCCGCGGGCCTGATAGAGGCCGCCAAGCACCGGATAGCGCGGGCCGTCGAGATTGATGATCGGGACAATCTCTTTGACGCGGGCGGCGGAGATGAATTCGGTCGAGACGCCTTGCAGGGCGTTGGCATGGGCCGTGCGCAGGTAGCCGCGCACCTCATGTTCGGTCTGGGCCAGCATGATCAGGCCACGGGGGGAGAACATGATGTTGTAGTTGAGATCCTGTGAGAGGGTCTCATACAGCGAGCGCGATTTCTCGTAGATCGCGGCGGAGGGGTCTTGCAGGTAGTTGGAGCGGATGATGGTGGTGTTGCGGCCCGTGTTGCCGCCACCAAGCCAGCCCTTTTCCAGCACCGCGACATTGGTGATGCCGAAATTCTTGCCCAGATAATAGGCCGTGGCCAAGCCATGCCCGCCTGCGCCGACGATGATGACATCGTATTTCTTTTTCGGCTCGGGCGAGGCCCAGGCCCGCTCCCATCCCATGTGGTGGCGGAGCGCCTCTCGGGCGACGGCAAAGGCGGAATAGTGTTTCATGCGCGCTCTCTGGAGTTGGCTGGATTCGGGCTTGGATGCGAGTGACACCGTAATGCGTCAGGTGGCCGGTTGAAAGGATACTCCGGGCGGCGGAAACGGTATCAATAGCGACATTGCGACATCGGGGCGCGGGCTGGGCGCGGGGATGTGACCGCTTGGGCCTTTTTTCCGGGCGCGCGGGCGGTTACATGGGGACAACACAGAAGGAAAAGACATGGGTTTCTGGATCATCGTTGCGGCATTGGCGATCGGCGTGGGGGCTGTTCTGGGCCTCGTCCTGCTGCGCGGGCGGGTGGGCGAAGCGCCGCCTGCGGCCTATGATCTGCAGGTTTACCGGGATCAGTTGAAGGAAATCGAACGTGACACCGCGCGCGGTGTGATTGCGCCTGAGGATGCCGAGCGGCTGCGCTCGGAGATTTCGCGCAAGGTGTTGGCGGCGGATGCGCAATTGCGTCAGGGTGGCGAGAGCGGCGGGCAGCCGCGCGGCGCAGGGATGGTGATGGCCGGGGTGATCGTGGCGGTGATCGCGGGCGGTGGTGTGGTGATCTATGACCGGGTCGGCGCGCCGGGCTATGAGGATTTGCCGATGGCGGCGCGGATCGCCGCCTCGGACGCGGCGCGGGCGACGCGGCTGGATCAGGCGGCGGCGGAAGAGCGGTTTGGCCCCGGTGAGGGCGGCGTGCCCGAGGGCACGAACGAAGACTATCTCAAACTGATCGAGCAGTTGCGCAAGACCGTGGCAGAGCGACCCGAGGACCAACAGGGGCTGCGCTTTCTGGTGCGCAGCGAGGCCGCGCTTGGCAATATGGTCGCCGCGCGCACGGCGCAGCAGCGATTGATTGCCGTCAAGGGTGCGACAGCCACGGCGGCCGATCATGCGATGCTGGCGGATCTGATGATCAACGCAAGCGGTGGCTATGTCTCGTCCGAGGCTGAACAGGTGCTGCGTGCCGCGCTGGAGAAGGACGGGCGCGAACCGTCCGCGCGGTTCTATCTTGGGCTCTACATGATGCAGGTGGACCGACCCGATGCGGCGTTCCGGCTGTGGGAGGCGCTGCTCGATGAGAGCACGCCGGAGGCCCCTTGGGTGCCCGCAATCCGGGCGCAGATCGAGGACTTGGCAGCGCGCGCCGGGGTGCGCTATACGCTGCCCCCCGAGGCGGGTGCGCCGGGGCCGACTGCGGCGGATATCGCCGCCGCCCAAGACATGGACCCCGAGGCACGCCAAGAGATGATCCGGGGCATGGTGGCGGGATTGGCGGAGCGATTGGCCAACGAAGGCGGCACCGAACAGGATTGGGCGCGGCTGATCAGTGCGTATGGCGTGCTGGGTGAGCAAGACAAGGCGCAAGAGATCTGGGCCGAGGCGCAGGCGGTCTTTGCCGATGAGCCGGAGCGGTTGGCGTTGGTGCGGGCAGCGGCGGACGCTGCGGGTGTGGCGGAATGATCTTTGAGGAGATTGCAGGTTTTGCCGGGGCGTTGCCGCGCGGCCGTGCGATCATGGGGCTCGATCTTGGGACCAAGACGATTGGCGTGGCGCTGTCGGATCGGCTCTGGTCGGTGGCGAGCCCGCATGAAACCGTCAAGCGGGTGAAGTTCACGGAGGATGCCGCGCGCTTGTTCGACATCATGACGGGGCGCGACGTGGGCGGGATCATTCTTGGCCTGCCGCGGAACATGGACGGGAGTGAAGGGCCGCGCGCCCAATCCACCCGCGCCTTTGCCCGCAATCTGTCACGTTTGACGGACGCGCCCATCGGCTATTGGGACGAGCGTTTGTCGACGGTGGCGGCCGAAAGAGCGCTTCTCGAGGCGGATGCGACACGAAAGCGTCGCATGCAGGTGATCGACAACATCGCGGCGGCCTATATCCTGCAAGGGGTGTTGGACCGGATGAGCCATATGAGGGCTGAGCATGACAGATGAGAGCCCATGGGTGCGAAACGAGGTCGAGAGCCCTTGCGTCAAGATCTGTGTGGTGCATCCCGAGGCGCGGGTCTGCACGGGATGTCTGCGCTCGATCGACGAAATCACCCGATGGACCAAGATGTCACCTGACGAACGGCGCGAGATCATGGAGGCCCTGCCCGACCGCGCCGGATTGCTGCGCAAGCGTCGGGGCGGGCGCGCGGGGCGCATGGGCCGCGCCTGATCCGGCCAGTCTCAGACAGATCCGGCCTGAGCCATGCCACTCGCGCAGAGCGGGGTTGCATACTGTGGTATGGAAAATTGCTGCAACGCAGTATATTTATGCTGCATACGCGGCATATTCATTCGGCAACCTCAGGAGAGTTCAGCCATGGCTTATTCGTCCCACAGCACTGTTTCGGCACCGGCTCTCGGGAACTTCGCCCGCCTCGCGCTTGCGCCGCTACGCGTGATCGACGGGTTTTTCCAGTCTGTGGTTGCTGCAAACCGCTTTGCTCATGACGTTGAAATCCTGTCGATGGCAAGCGACGCCAAGCTGACCAAACTGGGTCTGAAGCGCGAAACATTGATTGCTGATCTGGCAGAGCGTTCGGATTTTTTCCGCGCCGCCTGATCACTACCCACAAGTTCCGGATTAGAAAACACCCCGGATGATCTCTGGGGCGTTTTTGTTTCGAAGAGAATTTCGGGACCAAATCTCGGAGAGGTGCCGCCCGGCGCGCGCTAGTGCGTCCAGACCTGACGGCGGCTGGTGGCGAAGTTGTCGCCATAGCCACCGGGGCGGATATTGGGTTTGCGGGCGTGCGGTTCCTGAACCACGGCGTCGATGCCTTGATCCTTGGCATATTGCAGCGCCGCTTCCTTGGATTCGAACCGCAGTCTGACCTGCGCCTGCGTATCCGCGTTCGAGGTCCAACCCATCAGCGGATCAACCTCACGCGCCGTCTCGGACACGAATTCCAGCACCCAATGCCGCGTCTTGGCGGTGCCGGATTGCATGGCGTTTCGGGCCGGTTTGTAGATGCGTGCGGGCATGTGGCTCTCCGTGATTGATCGCTACGGTCTTATCCCAAATCGGGCCGGGCGCGGCAAGAGGCGAATAGCCGCGCTCAGGCGGCCTCGCCATCGGTGAATTGCAGGCGCGCGAGCCGGGCATAGAGACCGTTTTCAGCCACCAGACTGTCATGCGTGCCCTGCGCCACGATCCGGCCCTGATCCATGACCACAATGCGATCGGCCTTTTTCACTGTCGCCAACCGATGCGCCACGATGATCGTGGTCCGCGTGCGGGCCATCGTCTCGACCGCGCGTTGCACGGCACGCTCGCTTTCGGCATCGAGCGCGCTTGTGGCCTCGTCCAAGAGCAGCACCGCCGCGTCGCGCAGGATGGCGCGGGCGATGGCGATCCGTTGCTTTTGTCCACCCGAGAGCATCACACCGCGCTCGCCCACATAGGTGTCATACCCCTCGGGCAAGGCCGAGATGAAATCATGCGCGGCCGCCGCGCGCGCTGCGGCCTCAATCTCGGCATCGGTGGCGTCGAGCCGTCCGAAACGGATGTTCTCGCGCGCCGACGCGGCAAAGATCACCGGGTCTTGAGGCACCAGCGCCAGATCTCGGCGGAACTCGTGCCGTGCCATATCGGCCAAGGGCACGCCATCCAGCGTGATGCGCCCGGCATCCGGGTCATAGAATCGCTGGATCAGCTGAATAACGCTGGTCTTGCCCGCGCCCGAGGGGCCGACAAGGGCCACGGTCTCGCCGGCGCGGATGGTCAGGCTCACATGATCCAGGGCCGCGATGCCGGGCCGCGACGGATAGGTGAATTGCACATCCTCAAAGGCAATCTCGCCCCGCACCGGGCGCGGCACAGCCACAGGGCGGGCAGGATCGCGCACCGGGTCTTCGGCTTGCAGCAACTCGACCAGACGCTCTGTCGCTCCGGCCGCGCGCTGCAACTCGCCCCAGATCTCCGAGAGTGCTGCCACCGCGCCTGCGACCATCACCGCATAGATCACGAATTGCACAAGACTGCCTGCGGTCATTTCGCCGGCGCGCACATCGCGTGCGCCGATCCAGAGCACGCCGACAATGCCGGTGAAGACGAGAAAGATCACGATCACCGTCATCAAGGCACGGGTGTTCACACGGCGGCGCGCCGCGTCATGGCTGCGCTCGGTCACATCGGCAAAGCGCGCGCGGGTCTCGCCTTCATGGGTAAAGGCCTGCACGGTCTGCACCGACAGGAGCGCCTCGGAGGCATTGCCGGAGCTATTGGCGATCCAGTCCTGATTCTCGCGGCTGAGCACGCGCATCCGCCGTCCGAGGGTCAGAATGGGCACGATGACCAGCGGCACGATGAGCAGCACGAGGCCGGTCAGCTTGGCCGAGGTCAGCAGCATCAGCCCCATGCCGCCCACAAGGATGAGCAGATTGCGCAGGGCGATGGAAATGGATGAGCCAATCACCGAGAGAATGAGCGTGGTGTCCGTGGTGATGCGGCTCAGCACCTCGCCGGTCATGAGTTTCTCGAAAAAGGCGGGGCTCATGCCGATCACCCGGTCAAACACGCCCTTGCGGATATCGGCGACGACACGTTCGCCCAACCGCGTGACCAGGAGATAGCGCAGGCCGGTGCCTACCGCCAAAAGCGCCGCGATGAGCAACGCCGCCCCGAAATACTGATCGAGGATGGCTCCGTTATCCGCATTGAAATTGTCCACCACACGGCGCACCGCCAAGGGCAAAATCAGCGCGACGCTGGCCGTCACCACCAGGGCCAGTATGGCTGCGGCCAACAAGCGCCGGTAGGGACGCAGGAACGGCCACAATTCGGCCAGCGCACCCACACGTTTCGATTTCTCGCGATCTAGCAGATCAGCGCCGTTTTCGGCTCTGCGCACCATAGGTCTTAATTCCTCACCATTTGGCAACGGTTCTTGGCGGGCGTTGACGTCCGGGTCAAGGGGACAGATCAGCCGCAGGGCGTATTCGCTGGGACGAGGATGGAGCGGGCGGCGGGAATCGAACCCGCGTCTCTTGCTTGGAAGGCAAGGGTCTTACCATTACACAACGCCCGCACTCGGGGCGTAAGTAGTTGAGCCGCGCGCGAGGGTCAAGACCATCCGGGCATTGGTCTGCACTGCGCGCAGCCGCCCTCGCCCGCTTGATCCCACGTCGCAAAAGCGCCAGAGTGCGCTCAAGGCCGCATCAAGTCGGTTCCCATCCAGGACTGGCCAGACGGGCCGGATTTTCAGAGAGCAGAGATATGGCCATTCCTGATACCCTCGCCGCCCGACTAATCGAAACAGTCAAGAGCCACGATCTGGGCGGCAAGTTTCTGATGCTGGGGCGGCAGCGATGGATCGGGTCGCGGCGCGGCGCGTCGTCGCGGGTGTTCACTCAGGTGATGGCGGACCATATGCCGGGCGTGAGCGAGGCCGATCTCATCCCTGAGGGCGAGACCTATTCGGAAGGATTCTTTGGGAAACTGGGATTTGAGTCGATCGACTCGATGGATTTCTCGGATTTCGAGAAAGCGAGCATCATTCAGGATTTGAGTGCGGACCTGCCCAAGAAGCTGGAGCGCAAATTCGACGTGATTTATGACGGCGGCACGTGTGAGCATATCTTTGATCTGCCCACCGCCTATCGCAACATCCACAAGATGCTGAAACCCGGCGGCGTGCTGATCGGGCACAGCCCGTGCAACAATTGGGTCAACCATTCCTTTTACCAGATCAACCCCGAGATGGTGTATGGCTTCTGGGAGGCGACGCTGGGCTATGAGGTGCTCCATTGTGCGCTGCAACCGATCAAACCCGCCCATGCGCGCAAGGTGGTGACGACCACCAATCCCAATGTGACCGGCAAGCGCCCGCGTCTGTCGGGATCTCTGGCCGAGGGTGGGATCATCCTCGACTATGCGGTGCGCAAGCCGAAACGCTCGACCAAATCGGCGGATAAGGTCTATCAATCCGATTATGTCAATCGCTGGACCGCGCCGGAGGCGGACGGCGAGGAGGACGCGGCCTGAGGCGTGAAAGCGTTTCGGATAGCGGTGGTCCTGCGCTAGTCTGGTCTTGGCTGACAGACAAAGGACACGCCCGATGACCGATACAAACGACCCGCTCCCTGACTTGCGTGATCTTCCGTTCGACGTCGACCTGCGCCGCCTCAATCTGGGTGTTGGCTATGTGGCGCTTGGCCTGCCGGTGTCGCTTGGGCTGGTGTCGATCCTGACCAACACCTGCTTCAACGCCTCGATCAGCCATTATTATTTCAGCCGCATCGGGGGGGATATCCTCGTGGGTGCGCTCAGTTTTATCGGCCTCTTGCTGATGTTCTTTTACAGCTTTCGCGCGCCGGGGCGCGAGGGCTGCTTGGGCTGGCATTGGTATGACGTGGCGCTGCTCAAGCTCGCTGGGGTGGCTGCGGTTATCGTGGCCTTTGTGCCCACAACCGGCTCTGGCTGTGCCTATACTGGCGAGGTGGCGGCCGTGTTCCTGACCAATGCCAGCGGTTCGGAGGGGTTCCACCCGCCGGGCGGCACGGTCGACGGCACGATCAGCTATGATTTCTGGGCCAGTTTCGCCACCATCGGCCCGGATGTGCCCACGGCCCTTCAAATGATGCATTTCGGGGCGGCGGGGGTGATGTTTCTCGTGTTGGGGTATTTCTCGACTTTTGTCTTTACCCGCGACAATACGACCACCGCGCGGCTTGCTGGCAGCCGCAAGGACCGGCGCAATCGGTGGTATCGCATGCTTGGGCGGATCATCTTTGCCGTGGTGGGCGTGCTGGCGGTCAAGGCGGCGCTGCTCGAGATGATCCTGCCCCTTGGTCTTGCGCAGAGCATCGAAGCCTTTTGGGACAGCCTGCGCCTGACCTTCCTGTTTGAATCTCTCGGGCTCTGTGCCTTTGGCCTCAGTTGGATGATCAAGGGGCGGTTTCTCACTGCCTTTGAGGATGCCGCCGCCCTGCCTCAGGCGCGTGCGGCGTAGAGCGCCACGGCAGCCGCGTTCGACACGTTGAGCGAGCCGAAATCGCTGGCGAACTCAATCCGCACCAGCGCATCGCAGACCTCGCGCGTGCGCTCTCGAAGGCCCGGCCCTTCGGCCCCAAGCACAAGGGCCACGGGCCGGTCGCGCCGCCCCTCCATGGCTGCCTCGATGGTCATCTCCGCCTCACCCGCCAGTCCCAGCACCAGATACCCCATCGCCTGCAACTCGATGATGGCGTCCGCCAGATTGCGCACCCGCAGATAGGGTTGCCGCTCCAGCGCGCCGCTGGCGGTCTTGGCGAGCGCCCCGGTCTCGGGGGCGGCGTGGTGGCGAGGGGCGATGACCGCCCGCGCGCCGAACACCTCTGCGGAGCGCAGGATCGCGCCCACGTTATGCGGGTCCGTCACCCTGTCCAGAAGCACCACACGGGGGGCTGTGCGTCCGTCGCCAAGACAGACCTCGCCTATCGGCCCCCAATCGAGCGGCTTGACCTCGAGAGCGGCCCCCTGATGCACCGAACCGGGATCAAGCGGCGCGTTGAATTTGCGCGGATCAACCTCTTCCGGGGTGATCCCGCTTGCGGCAATCGCCGCCTCCAGCTTGTCCGCGGCATTCTTTGTGACGATCAGGCGCAGCTTTTCACGGGATGGATTCTCCAGCGCGTCGCGCACCGCGTGCAGCCCAAAAAGCCACACGGTCTCAGAGGCCGACGCCCGTTTGGCCTGTTCCTTGTCGATCACCCAACGGGGTTTTTTCATGGCTATAAGGCCCCTCTTTTCCGGCCCGCGACAATGCGACGGGCAGGCATGGCTTGCAAGCGATTTTCCGGTTGACGCAGCATGCAGCCACTAGTAATCAGCCCCCCACGCCAGACGCGCAAGCGCTGGACAGTGGGCGACAGGCCGCAAGGTGTGGCAGGGGACTGTAACTCCCTCGCGGAGACGCACGCCAGGTTCGATTCCTGGGTCGCCCACCACTCTGACCCTCTCAAATTTCGACTGCATTTTCGGTTTTTTTGGCCGCTGGCATGTGCTTTGCGTTGACGCAGGCGGTTCGGTCTCTAGTTTAGATTGCGTGGATGGCGCGATTGGCGCCCTGCATGCTTGATTGACGCAGTTGGGAGAGAGCCTTTCATGTGCCAGATTTGCAGCCATACCGATACCCCGCCCCACGCCGCCCTTGATTGCTGTCTCTGCGGAGCGCCGACGACACAGGCGGCCTTTGCCCGGATTGAGGCGGATCTCAACCGCCGCGAGATGTTGGGCGGGACGGCGGCACTCCTTGGTCTCTACGCGGGCTTTGGTCTTGCGCCACGTAAGGCGCGGGCGCAGACGCCCGGACGCCCGCTGTTGCTGAGCAATCTGCGTTATTTCGATGGTCACGGCCCCGCGTTGACCCAAGGGCGCGACATTCTGATCGAGGGCGCGCGGATCACCGGCCTGCCTGCCGCTGGACAGGGACCAAGCGAGGCGGAGCGCATCGACTGTGGTGGACGGGCGGTCATTCCGGGCCTGATCGACGCGCATTGGCACAGCACGCTGGTCGGTGTGACCCAGCTTCAGGCGATGACAGCGGATATCGGTTTCGTGCACCTGATGGCAGGGCGCGAGGCGGACGCGACGCTTATGCGCGGATTTACCTCGGTGCGCGACACCGGCGGACCGGCCTTTGGCCTGAAACTGGCGATTGACCGAGGCGCGCTTAGCGGTCCGCGCATCCTTGCCTCTGGCGCGATGCTGTCGCAGACCTCGGGACATGGCGATTTTCGCATGATTTCGGAATTGCCCCGCGCCGATGGCGACCTGAGCTATACCGAGAAGGTTGGCGTGGTTGCGATCGCCGACGGGCGCACTGAGATCTTGCGCCGCACCCGCGAGCAACTGATGAAGGGCGCGAGCCAGATCAAGATCATGGCCGGGGGTGGTGTCACCTCGCTCTATGATCCGCTTGAGAGCCTGCAATATACCGAGGATGAAATGCGCGCGGCCGTCGAGGCCGCGTCGGATTGGGGCACCTATGTTTGCGCCCATGTCTATACGCCCAAGGGCATCCAGCGCGCCCTGCGCGCCGGGGTGAAATCCATTGAGCACGGGCAATTGGCGGATCTCGAAACCGTGCGGATGATGCGCGATGCAGGCGCGTGGTGGTCAATCCAGCCGTTCTTGATGGATGAGGATGCCAATCCCCGCACTGATCCCGTGCAACGCGCCAAGCAGGAAGAGGTGTCCGCAGGCACAGAGCTGGCATTTGAGCTGGGCCGCGCCGAAGGGGTCAACATGGCCTTTGGCACCGACGTCCTGATGAACCCCGCAGGGGCCAGCAGTCAGGGGCGGCAACTGGCCAAGCTGAGCCGGTTCATGCCCCCGCTCGAGGCCTTGCGCATGGCGACGGGGGCGGCGGGCGACTTGCTGGCCCTGTCGGGGGACCGTGCGGGCTATGAGGGGCGGTTGGGCGTGATCGATGTGGGGGCCATGGCCGATCTTCTGGTTGTCGAGGGTGAGCCGGAAGCCGGGCTCGACTGGCTGGATACGCCCGAGCAAAGCCTTGCGATGATCGTCAAAGGCGGGTCAATCGTGAAAGACCGGCTCTGATGTGGGCGCGGGTTTTGGCCCTGCTCGCGATCCTGAGCCTTGCTGCGCCGGCGCGTGCGCAGGACTGGAGCGCCCAGATCACGCCCTACGCCTGGGGGACGGGTGTTGGTGGCACGATCACGCCTCTTGCGGGCGGCCCGTCGTTGCGGTTTGACGAGGGGCTGTCGGATGTTCTCGAAGATCTCGACGCGGCGTTGTTTCTCACGGGGTATGCCCGCTATCAGCAGTTCGTGGTGATGGGGGACATTTCGCATTCGGCCAGTTCGCGGAGCGGGATCGTGCCACTGCCAGCCCCTGCCCCCGGCCTGCCCGCGCAGGGCCGGATTGAGCAAACCTCACTGACACTCACCGCAGGCTACCGGGCACTGACGACGCCCGATGCGGCGGTCGATTTCATGGTCGGTTTGCGCCACTGGGAGGTCGAGGGGCGCGCGACGACGCCGGTGCCGGGCCTTGCCGCCGGGATCGACGTGAGCTTTACGGATCCGATCCTGGCCGCGCGCACCAATATCCGCCTCTCGGATCGCTGGTCCTTTATCGGCTATGCCGATGTCGGCGGCTTTGGTGCGGGATCTGACATGACGTCCCAGTTGGTTGGCACCCTCAACTGGCAGGCCAATGACCGGCTCTGGCTCTCGGCAGGCTACCGGCATCTTTATGTGGATTACAGCAAGAATGGCCGAAAATTCGACGCGACCTTCTCGGGCCCGCTTGCCGGTTTGACCCTGCGCTTTTGATCCATGCGGCGTGCCGCCCTGCGATAATCGCTTTATCTGGACGGTGGAAAACCCCATAGTAGCGGCGGCAGTCAGGCAGGATCACGACAAGAATGGCCCCAAAAAAACAGGCGCCCCAGACATATAATATCCTGATCGTTGGTCAGGCTGGTCGGTTGCAATACGAGGCCATTCTCTTTGCCGCGTCGCTGCGGGCCACCTCGCCCGAGTTTCCGGGGCGTCTTTTTGTGGCGGAGCCGCAGCCGGGGCCGCTGTGGCGGGATGACCCGCGCATCAAGGACGAGGACAGTCGAGCGCTCTTGACCGATCTCGGCGCGGAATTCCTGGCTTTTGAGAGCCGTCATTTCGGCGCGGCCTATCCCTATGGAAACAAGATCGAGGCGCTGTTCGCCTTGCCCAAGGGGGAGCCCTTTGTGTTTTTCGACACTGATACGTTGATCTGTGGTGATCTTGCGTCGGTGCCGTTCGATTTCAGTCGCCCCACCGCGTCGCTGCGCCGTGAAGGCACATGGCCGCAGATCGAGCTCTATGGGCCAACCAATACCCAGATTTGGAAATCGCTCTACGACAAGTTTGGCATTGCGTTCGAAACCTCGCTCGATCCTGGCCAGCCCGAGGGCTACTGGCAACGCTATCTTTATTTCAACGCCGGCTTCTTTTTCTACCAATGCCCGCATGTCTTTGGTCAACGGTTTCTCGATTACGCGCTCGGCATCCGCGATGACGCGCCGCGCGAGTTGATCTGCCAATCGCTCGATCCCTGGCTCGATCAGGTGGCGCTGCCCCTAGTGATCCATTCGCTTGGGGGTGGGCGCGACACGCTGCCGCCCGGCCTTTTGGATGGTGCGGTCAGTTGTCATTACCGGCTCTTGCCGCTGCTCTATGCGCGCGAGGCCGATCATGTG
This sequence comes from Roseovarius sp. 217, assembly GCF_000152845.1. GTDB lineage: Bacteria > Pseudomonadota > Alphaproteobacteria > Rhodobacterales > Rhodobacteraceae > Roseovarius. Next base: position 4,078,539 of record NZ_CH902584.1, on the reverse strand, counting down.
GTCAACGTCCTGCAAGATGTGACCGCCCCCAACAAGATCAAGCGCGTGCTCAAGGCTTACGATCCCGCCAAGCGGATGATCTATCAGGGGAGGGGATTGAAGGTGCGGGCGCTCTTTGACCAAGACGACCTGCCACGCCGCGAGCAGGTGATCCGCAACACGATCAAGCGGAACGGATTTTGGATGCGGTGAGGGGCAAGCACCCGACGTGGTCAGGCACCCCCCTCAGTCCACGCGCGCGTTAATCTGCCGAATCGGCCGGGGTGGCGTTGAGCAGGCCATACCGCTCGGCGCCCAATTTATCGAAGAGGTCGATCTGCGTTTCGAGGTAATCAATATGCCCCTCCTCATCCGCGATCAATTCTTCAAAGAGGTTCTTTGACACGTAATCCGCCACGCTTTCGCAACGGCCGCGCGCCTCGATATAGAGCGTGCGCGCGTCGTGTTCGGCGGCCAGGTCTGCCTCGAGCGTCTCGCGCAAATTCTCTCCGATCCTGAGCGAGTCCAGCTTTTGCAGGTTTGGATGCCCGCCCAGAAAGATGATCCGCGCAATCAGCTTGTCGGCGTGTTGCATCTCTTCGATGCTTTCCTCGCGGGATTTGGCGGCAATGCGGCCATATCCCCAATCCTCCTGCAAGCGGTAGTGCAGCCAGTATTGGCTGACCGCTGTCAACTCACTCCTGAGTGCCTGATTGAGATAGTCGATGACCTTGGCGTCGCCTTTCATATGCGTCTCCCTGTGTGGTCGCGCGGCGAAGTCCGCGCAGGTGCATAGGTATGCTCAGGCTATCCGCTTGACGCATGGTGTCAATAAAGAGTGGCAGACATCCGCCACAATCGGCTCGCTTGCCCAAGGTGCGGTATACTTTGCCGGGGGTGATCAGCGTGTCCGGATCGGCCGCGCGCATCCAGTCGATGGCCCGGTGAATATCGGTATCGGTGATGGACATACAGTGACAGATCATCATGGCCAGTTCCCCTGTCTTAATGCCGGGTGGCGCTTGTTGGTTCCGGAATCCGCGCGGATTTCGCACAGAGGTCTGCCCTGTGCAAACACAATCCAAAGCGCGCCGCCGCCTCGGTCAGCGGCAGAATGCCGCGCGCAGTGACAAGCACGCTTGCCATCATCAGGGCATCTTCGCGGTCGCCCAGCGCCGCCTCTTCGACAAACCGGGCAAAGGCGGCCTCGTCCATACCGACACAGCCGCACTGCGGCGTGTGACAGCGCAACGGGCGGCGCAGAGTTGCCCCCAGCGCCTCGGTCAGATCATGCAGCGCCTCAAACGCCGCGAGCGCCATCGGTTCTGCCATCCGTTCGCACAGCAGGGCATGCGCGCGCAGTGCGCCGCCCGCGTTCCACGCCCGCAGCGAGGCCACCACCAGCCTGTTCAGGTGATGCATCTCAGAGATTTGGGCCACCGGCATCTCGCCGGTCAGGTCGCGCGCATGTTTCATTTGGTGAGAATCAGCTTGCCTGCGCGGGTGATGCGCAGCGTGTAAATCTGCCCGTCGAGCACGATCAAGGCCGTGTTGGCCCCATTCGTCAGCGCGCGGGCGTCGTGGCAGGTGGCCTCGGCCACCAGATCGGGGTCTGATTTGGTTTGCGCGCGGATCATGCCAGAGCCCCCGCCGAGAAAAAATTTACATGTGCCATGCCTTGCAGTCCTCTGTTGCAGGTTACGCCGGGCTCGCACCACGACGGGCTGGCTTGGCTCGTAATTTCTGACTTAATTAATAAGGTATGTCAATTCCGATTCTTTTGATCAGAAATGACAGGTGAAAATCTGCTGGTCCGAGGCCCGAGCCCCGCGCTATACGGATCACAGGGATGTATGGCGACATGGGGAGCGGTCAGGCCGGTGACGCTTTTGAAACTCAAGCAGATGCCGCTCCTCTTGTCGGCAGTCCCCAAATCGGAGATTCGCACGCAGTTCGCGGCGCTCTGTTTTCGCATGGTCGGGAACAAGCCCGAAATCCTGCTGATCACCAGCCGTGGCTCTGGTCGCTGGATCTTGCCCAAGGGCTGGCCTGCATCGGGCCGCACCCCGGCCGCCATGGCCCTGCGCGAAGCATGGGAAGAAGCGGGCGTGCAAGGGCGCGCCTACGACACCTGCCTCGGCCTCTATTCCTATGCCAAGACCATCGGACCTGATCGCGGCCTGCCCTGTGTGGCCCTTGTCTATCCGGTTCGTGTGAAATCGCAGACCGCGCATTTTCCCGAAGCCGGACAGCGCCGCGTGAAGTGGTTTCGCCCGAAAAAGGCCGCGGCGCGGGTGAGGGAACCCGAACTGGCAGAGATCATTCGAAGTTTCAATCCGCAACGGCTTGGGCTGTAAGATCAAAAGCATAGCTTGAATTTTCCGCGCAGCGGCGTAACTATCGACGGCACTGCAATGGATCAGATTATGATTAAGTTCACCCTCAAATGCGCCGCAGATCATCAGTTCGACAGTTGGTTTCAATCCGCTGCCGCTTTTGAGAAACTGCAGGGCGCTGGCATGGTCAATTGTGCAATCTGCGGCATGTCCGACGTGCAGAAGGCGTTGATGGCGCCCAGCCTGCACAACACACCTGAGGCAGCGCCGAATGCTCCCGGCCCTGCCGAACAGGCGCTTGCCCTGCTCAAGCATCGAATCGAGACACAATCGGAATATGTCGGGCTCAACTTTGCCCGCGAGGCGCGTGACATGCACGACGGGCTGACGCCGGAGCGGAGCATCTACGGCGAAGCCAAGCCCGAAGAGACGCGCAAGCTGATCGAGGACGGGGTGCCCGTGGCCCCGCTGCCGTTTGTTCCGCGCCGCAAATCCAACTGATCTGAAAGGTCTGACATGCATATCCTCATCACAGGGGCCAATCGCGGTATCGGCCGCGCGCTCGCCGATCAGTACCGCAGCCAAGGGCACAGCGTCACCGCCACCGCGCGCAGGCCCGCTGAACGGGAAATCGCCCTCGACGTGACGGACCCTGCCTCTTGTGCGGCCCTTGGCGAGTGCCTCGCCGGTCAGCCGATTGACCTATTGATCTGCAATGCAGGCGTTTATGCCGACAAAGGTCAATCGTTGGAGACTGGCTATCCGGTCGGGATGTGGGCCGAGACCTTTGCCACAAATGTCACCGGCGTGTTTTTGACCGTTCAGGCGCTATTGCCGAATCTGCGCGCGGGCCAATCGGCAAAGATCGCGATCATCTCTAGCCAGATGGCAAGCCACACCCGCGCGCCCGGCGGCAGTTACATTTACCGCGCCTCGAAAGCGGCGGCTCTGAATCTCGGGCGCAATCTGGCCAGTGAGTTGCGCGGGGACGGGATTTCGGTGGGCATCTATCACCCCGGCTGGGTGCGCACCGACATGGGCGGTGACACTGCGGAGATTTCCGTGGACGAGGCCGCAACGGGCCTGGCGGAGCGTTTTGCCGCGCTGGATATCGCCTCGACGGGCTGCTTTCAGACATGGGACGGGCGCGACCATCCCTATTGAACGTAGAGGGCGACGGCGGCGCCCGAACCCCCTACGACACCTCCCCCCTTGCGCCGCGCCTTGCCCGCGCGTACACCCCGCGCGATAAATCGGCTCAGGACTGCATCCATGCCCGTTCTCGTGATGAAATTCGGCGGCACTTCGGTCGCCAATATCGACCGCATCCGCCGCGCCGCCAAGCGCGTGGGCCTTGAGGTGGCCAAGGGCTATGACGTCATCGTCATCGTCTCGGCCATGTCCGGCAAGACCAATGAAATGGTGGGGTGGGTCGGAGAGATTTCGCCGCTGTATGACGCGCGCGAATATGATGCCGTGGTCAGTTCGGGTGAGAATGTCACCGCCGGTCTGATGGCTCTGACGCTTCAGGAAATGGAAATTCCGGCGCGCAGCTGGCAAGGCTGGCAAGTGCCGCTCAAGACCAATTCCGCCCATAGCGCCGCCCGGATCGAAGAAATCCCGACCGACAACATCAATGGCCGCTTCGCCCAAGGCATGCGCGTGGCCGTGGTGGCCGGGTTTCAAGGGATCTCTCCTGAGGGTCGGATCACAACATTGGGGCGTGGCGGCTCTGACACCACCGCCGTGGCCTTTGCCGCCGCCTTTGACGCGGAGCGCTGCGATATCTACACAGATGTGGACGGGGTCTATACCACCGATCCGCGCATCACCTCAAAGGCGCGCAAGCTGGACAAGATCGCGTTTGAGGAAATGCTGGAACTGGCATCGCTCGGGGCCAAGGTGCTGCAAACCCGTTCCGTAGAACTGGCGATGCGCTATAATGTGAAACTGCGGGTGCTCAGCAGTTTCGAGGAACCATCGGACGCGGCCGGCACGCTTGTATGCGCCGAGGAGGAAATCATGGAATCAAAGGTTGTCAGCGGTATTGCCTATTCTCGCGACGAGGCGAAAATGACCCTCATTTCGGTGGCTGACCGCCCCGGCATCGCCGCCGCCATCTTTGGCCCGCTGTCAGAGGCGGGCGTCAATGTCGACATGATCATTCAGAACATTGCAGAGGAGGGGCGCACCGACATGACCTTTTCCTGCCCGGTCGATCAGGTGATCCGCGCCGAAAAGGCGCTGCGCGATGCCAAAGAGCGCGGCGAGATCAATTATCACGACCTGATCGCTGATACGAATGTGGCCAAGGTCTCGGCTGTGGGCATTGGCATGCGCAGCCAATCGGGCGTTGCCGCCAAGATGTTCAAGACGCTGAGCGATGAAGGTGTGAACATCAAAGTCATTGCAACCTCCGAGATCAAGATTTCCGTGCTGATCGACCGAAAATACATGGAACTCGCGGTTCAGGCGCTGCATGATGCCTTCGAGTTAGACAAAGCGGCCTGACCCGGCCCCCACATCACCGGTCCCGGGTCTGGCCAATCCCTGAATCCGCCCCGGGGGACCGCCGCGCATGAGCGACCATTTCAAGACCGACAGCCGCCAGATGTTGGGCCGCTTGCGCGCCATCATGGCCGAGGATGCAGGCGGCCAGACCCGTCTTGACCAGATTACACGCCTGATCGCCGAGGAAATGCGGATCGAGGTCTGTTCGATCTACCTGTTTCGCGACGAGGACACGCTGGAACTTTGTGCCACAGAGGGTCTTAAACCCGAGGCCGTGCACCAGACCCGGATGCGCATGGGTGAAGGTCTGGTGGGCCGTGTGGCGCGCACCGGCGAGGTGATCAACACTGACAATGCCCCCGCGGAGCGCGGCTTTCGCTATATGCCGGAAACCGGGGAAGAGGCTTATTCATCCTTTCTCGGCGTCCCGATCCAGCGGCTTGGTGAAAAACTGGGCGTTCTCGTCGTGCAATCGAAACAGGCGCGACTGTTCTCGGATGAGGAAATCTATGCGGTCGAGGTGGTCGCCATGGTGTTGGCCGAAATGGCCGAGCTTGGCGCCTTCGTGGGTGAAGGGGCGGCCATGTCGGCCCGCCATCAGCAGGCCGTGCTCTTTCGTGGCACCAGCGCGCAAGAGGGCACCGCGCAGGGCCGTGTCTGGCTGCACGAACCGCGCGTGGTTGTCACCAACCCAATTGCCGATGATCCGGTGCGCGAGTTGGCGCGCCTCAACGAGGCGGTCGAGACGTTGCGCGTGGGCGTTGATCGTATGCTGACGTCTGCCAAGGGCGGCGACAAGGACCAGATGGAGGTGCTCGAGGCCTATCGCATGTTCGCCAATTCCAAGGGCTGGATGCGCCGGATGGAGGCCAATATCGACAGCGGCCTCTCGGCTGAGGCCGCCGTGGAAAAGGAACAATCCGCCGCCCGCGCCCGCATGACACAGGTCACGGATGCCTACCTGCGCGAGCGGCTGCATGATCTGGATGACCTGTCGAACCGCCTGTTGCGTATCCTCACCGGTCAGGGCCACGAGACTGGCGCGGATATGCCGCCCGATCCGATCCTCATCGCCCGCAGCATCGGCCCGGCGGAATTGCTGGACTATGGTCGCAGCCTCAAGGGGATCGTTCTGGAAGAGGGATCGGTCGGGTCGCATGCCGCCATTGTCGCGCGAGCCCTGGCGATTCCGCTGGTGATCCATGCCAATCGCATCACCACCGAGGCGTTGAACGGCGATCTGATCCTTGTCGATGGCGATCAGGGCATTGTGCATCTGCGCCCAGACGATACCGTGGTGTCGGCCTTTCGCGACAAGATGGCGATGCAGGCCGAGGCGCAGCAACGCTATGCCTCGATCCGGGACAAGCCCGCCGAGACGCTCTGTGGCCAGCATATCAAACTCAAGATGAATGCGGGGCTTATGGCGGATCTGCCGAGCCTTGCCGGATCCGGGGCCGAGGGGGTGGGTCTGTTTCGCACCGAGTTGCAGTTTCTCATCCGCAACCACATGCCCAAACGGGCCGAATTGTCAGAGCTCTATGCGCGGGTGATGGATGCCGCAGGCCAACAGCGCGTGGTGTTCCGCACGCTTGATATCGGCTCGGACAAGGTGCTGCCCTATATGAAGCCCAATGACGAGCCCAACCCGGCGATGGGCTGGCGCGCGATCCGGGTTGGGCTGGACAAGCCGGGGGTGATGCGGATGCAGCTTCAGGCGCTCATCCGTGCGGCCAAGGGCCGCCCGCTGACCATCATGTTCCCTTTTGTCGCACAGCGCGACGAATTCACCGCCGCCCGCGCCGAGATGGAAAAGGCGCTGGAGCGCGAGCGCATTCTGGGCCATCCGATTCCCGAACTGATCGAGGTGGGGGCGATGCTGGAGACCCCATCGCTCGCCTTTGCGCCGGATGCGTTTTATTCCGAGGTGGACTTTTTGTCGGTCGGGGGGAACGATCTCAAGCAGTTCTTCTTTGCCGCCGACCGCGAGAACGAGCGCGTGCGCCGCCGCTACGACACGCTCAACATCAGCTTTCTGAATTTCCTCGAAGGCATAGTCTATCGCTGCGCCACCCTTGGCACGCCGCTCAGTTTCTGTGGCGAGGATGCGGGCCGCCCCGTTGAGGCTGCGTGTCTTGCCGCGATCGGATTTCGCACGCTCTCGATGCGCCCCGCCTCTATCGGCCCGGTCAAAAGCCTGTTGCGGCGGATCGACCTTGGGGGATTGCGTGATGTGATTCATATCGAGCGCGCGCGCGGCGCCCAAAGCGTGCGCCCGGCTGTGATGGATTATCTACGCGAGCAGATGTAGGGCGAAGGGGACTTAGTGCCCACCACCCCCGGCAAGACCCACCCCCGACACCAGCGATCCCCAGACCTTGATGCGCAACCCGACCGCCTTGATCACGCCCGTCGCCGCGATCACATGCCCCCAAAATCCCGGAAGATTGCTGGTATAGGTCTGAATCAAGCACCCGCTGCCATCCAGCATGATCTTTTCGTGCTCGGGATACTCAAGCTCGAGATAAACCAGAATCGAGCCGCGTCGCAGCATATCGGCAGGGTCCAACAAGCGCCCACCCGGCACGATCTGCCCCGTGGAAATCGCAGGCTGGACTGCAACCACCCGCGCAGGCAGGACCGCGTTGCGGAACGACAGGCTGACGTTGCTGTCACAGGCAATTTCAGCGGGCATTCCGTCATAAATGGTCCCGCGAGCGACCTGAGAAAACCCCGCGATCGTCCGCACCGGCCATCCCTCGGGCCGATCCGGAATGATCACCATGGCCGGGCTGAGGATCAGGGTCGAGGCCGGACTGCCCACGCTCATCGCAAGCTGTGTTACCACCCCGCCTGAGAAAGAGCGTACCTCGGTCTGATCGACCGCGACCTTTGCACTCTCCAGCACAGCCTCAGCCGCCCGACGTTGCGCCGGCAGGCTTTCGGAAATATCCGTTTGGGCGAGGCCCACTTGTGCCTCTGCGGACTCCAATGCCGCCTGCGCCATTGCGACCGAGGCCTCAAGCTCGCGAACCGCATCTCGTGTCCCGACATTTCTGGACACCAAAGTCTGCGCATTCTCCAGATCGACCCTCAGCTTTTCCAGCGACGCCGTCGCCTCGACCACACTGAACTGCGCCACCTTCAGGGTCTCACCAGCCTTGGTTTCTGCCGCGCTGATCTTGGCAAACTCGGCCTCTGCCTGTGCCAGAGCCGCCTTTTGGGACCGGCTGTCAACACGGAACAGGAGATCACCGGGTTCGACCCGTTGACCATTGCGAACTGGAAGGTCGGTGACCGGCCCGCTGGCCTGCGCAACCACGGAAATGGTGCGAAAGGGGACGATGCCCGAATAGGATTTGGGGTGGAAATAGAAGATGACGAGGAACAGCAGGAACGCCAGCACAGCCCAGATCAGAACTGCCGTGCGCATGTTCCAGACGGTCAGAGCCTCCCCTCGGCGCTTTAACTGGAAATAGCGGATGATGACCGGAAACGAGGTCAGTAGCAGCTCAAACACGGTCTGCCTCGCTTGTCTGGATTTCGACATCCGGTCGCGGATCACTCTCAGCCGCCGTCGCCCCTCTCAGATTGAAGCGCGCCCAATCCGCCATCAAGGCAATCAGGATCGCACTGATCGGGAGCAGGATGTTGAAATGTCCAAGAGGAAATATTTCGTACAGCAAGGCAACCGTCAGCATTGTCGGAATGGTTTTGGCCAAAGGCGTTCCGTGTGACTGATGCTCTGCCCAACGGTCAAATGCCGCATAGAGCGTCACGAGCGCGTAAAGCGCCCCGATGATCAAAGCCAAAGACAGCCACGCAAGAACATCCCCATCACCGGGAGATGCGAACCATGACGGCAGAGCGTGTCCATGATCTGATTCTGCTGCCATATCGAACACCTTGCTTAAATTCATTGTCCCGACGGTATGATCTCGGCACAGAATATCAAGAAAATTCGCAGCCCTTGGCAGTGCAGTGGTCATTTTTCCCGGTCGCGGTCCCGGTTCGGGTGCTGTTTGCTCCTATCTCGCCAAGAGGCGCACGCCGCGCGAGGGTCGTGGTCTTCGGCACTGGAACCCACGGGTGTCCGGGCCGTTCTGGGTAAATTTCATAACGCCTATAAAATTGATTTTGATAAACTTATGCCCACGACATCCATCAATCTGGACCCGGTATCTTTTACCCTTTTCGCAGCCGCGTCTTGGCGGCTTTGGCGCGAAATTCGGCAACCACATCTTGTCTCTCGCGCCCGGCATCAATCGCCAGCCGCCGTAGCCCGAAATGCACCTGCGCCATATCCTGATAGTAGCGGGTATAGGCATAGTTGGTGGCCGCCCCCGCCGCAGCGCCCAGGATCGGAACCGTTTGCGCCGCCAGTTTTTGCCCAAGCACAGCCGCCAGACGCGGGGCCACCCGCGCGATCAGCGCCGTGAGCGCAGGGCCAGTGACCGTCATCCGCGTCCCGATAAAGCCCGCATTGGCCCCATCATCGCGTTCAAGCGGACCAGCCGCACCGAACACCTCGATGGAATCGAACCGAATACTGGGCTCAGATGGATCAAACCCGTGCTCTACTGCCACATCCTGAATCGCCCGCAGCAGCACCGTCACCGTCATCGGCAACTCTGCCAAGGCCGATGGCAGACCGCCCATGCCACCCACAGCCCCCATCGAAGCGGTCAGCGCGCGTGTCCGCCATCCGGGCTGTTCGCCGACGACGCTGCGCGAGCGATGCGCTATCTCGGCAGCACGGCGGAGCGCCTCTTCGGTGGTCTCGTTGAGCCGCATCCGCAGCGCCGGTGGCAGGCGGTCCAGCAGCCCCTCGGCCTGTCCCCCCACGAGGTTGAGCAGGTCAATGACCCCATTGCCCGCCCGAGCATTGCGCTGCACCAACGCGTTCATGCGCGTTTCGATCTCGGTCTCACCGATTGGTCGGCCCAATAGCTCCATCTGCGTGCTCCGCAAGGGTTTTACCCGGTTGAACTGGCCACGGCGGCGCTAGAATTCAAGCATCGCGGGCCACTTTGCCCGCCACAGTGTCCCATGCGCCCGGGCGCAGTTCCAGCCCCAGAACGCGCTCTGGGTTGGTGGGGGGCGGCATTTCCACCGAGGCCAGCTTGGCAAATCCAAAGCGGCTGTAATAGGGCGCATCGCCCACCAGAATGACCCGCTCCCAGCCCAGCGCCTCTGCCCGCTCCAAGCTGTCGCGGATCAGAAGCGCGCCCAACCCCTCGCCCTGATGGGTGGGATGCACGGCCACTGGCCCCAGCAGGAGCGCGCGCGCCGCCCCGATCCGCACAGGCCAGTAGCGGATCGCCCCGGCCAAAATCCCCTCACCATCGCGCACCACAAGGCACAAATCGGCGACGGCTGGCACGTTGTCGCGCAGGCGATAGGACGACAGCGCCTCGCGCCCCGGTGCAAAGCACAGGTCATAGAGGGCCTCAACCTCCCAATAATCAACGGCTTTCTCCGTCTCGAGGGTGAACATGCCGGGCTCTGTCCTTGCGAAAATCAACTGGTCATGCGCGTAGCACGACGCTACGACAGGCACAAACCCGATGACCAAGGAGAGGTGGATGTTTTACAGACCCGAGGATGGCCACGGCCTGCCGCACAACCCGTTCAACGCCATTGTGACGCCGCGCCCGATTGGCTGGATCTCGAGCCGGGGTGCCGATGGGCAGGATAACCTCGCCCCCTATTCCTTTTTCAATGCCGTGGCTTATGTGCCGCCGCAGGTGATGTTCGCCTCGACTGCGGCCAAGGCGGATCGCGGCGATACCAAGGACAGTGTGGCCAATATCCGTGAGACCGGCGTGTTTTGCGTGAATATCGTAAGCGAGGCCTTGCGCGACGCGATGAATCGCACCTCTGGGGCATGGGAGCGTGACGTGGATGAATTTGTCGATGCCGGGCTGGAGAAAGCCGAGTGCAGCACGATTTCCTGCGCGCGGGTGGCGGCCTCTCCGGCGAGTCTGGAATGCAAGTTGACCGAGATCGTGCAATTGCCGGGTGAGGCGAATTTCGTGGTGTTCGGCGAAGTGACAGGCATTCACATGCGCGATGATTGCATGGTGGATGGCCGCTTTGACATCACCCGCTACACGCCTCTGACTCGGCTTGGGTATCAGGATTATTCGGTGATCCGCGAGATATTCAGCCTGCGGCGTCCGGGGGAGTAACGCGGTGTGGTGTGGTAAGCTGCGCGGACCGCTGGGCCGTGGACTAGCGACGCGACAACCGTGGCTGCCACTTAATCCCAGCAAAGCCTGTATGAGCCCTCAGAGCGGCGCTACCTCTCGAAATCGCTAGGCCGCCAGACGGCCCAGCGATCCGCGCGGCGCCCTGCGGGCTTGACTCCGCGCGGGGGCGTTTGGGGCGACTGCCCCTCCCATCACCCCGCCGAAATCGCCGTGCCCAGTTTCGCCGCACGCCGTCCCATGCTTTCACGTCCCAGCGTGCGACAGAGGATCAGCACCGGGATCAGGCCAAAGCCCACCAGCACCAGCGAGGGCACCGCCGCCTCTGAGAGCCGCTCATCGGCGGCGAGGCGATGCGCCTGCACCGCCAGCGTCTGAACGTCAAAGGGATGCAGGATCAGCGTGGCCGGGAGTTCCTTCATCACATCGACGAAAACGATCAAGAGCGCGGTCACCACCGAGGTGCGCGCCACCGGCAAATGCACACGGGTCAGCAGCTTGGGTCCGGGCTGTCCCAAGGAGCGGCCGATCGCATCCAGATGCCCCGGCACCGTCGCCATGCCACTGTCATAGGCATTGAGCGCGGCCGCCATGAACCGCACGATATAGGCGAGGATCATCAACCAGATTGATCCCGTGATCAAAAGCCCGGTGCGGATGCCGAATGTCTCTTGCATGACGGCGTCGATGGCATTGTCCAGCCCCGCCATTGGCACCATCAGCCCGACCGCAATCACCCCGCCCGGCACCGCATAGCCAAGCCCGGCCCCCAACACCAGCCAGCGAGAACTGCGCCCCGGACGGGTGCGCGCGCGAAATCCCACAAGGATGGCCCCCGCGACGGTCAACACGGCCGCCACACTCGCCAGGAGGATCGAGTTGGACATGAACCCAAGATACCGCGCTGAGAGAATATTCTGCCCCGAGCCGATCGCCATCACCCCCAGCATGATCACCGGCAGCACAAACCCCAGGAGCACCGGCAGGAAACAGAGCAAGAATGCCCCCCAGCCCGCCGCTCCCTTTAGAACAGGCCGTTCCATCGTCTCGAACCGCGCGCCGCGTCCGGCGGTGCGCGACCGCCCCCGGCTGCTACGCTCCAGCCCCGCCAGCAACAGCGCAAAGGCCAGCAGGCAGAGCGCCAGTTGCGCGGCTGCGGCCCGGTCGCCTAGGCTGAACCACGCCTGATAGATGCCTGTGGCAAAGGTCTGAACGTTGAAGAATGCCACGGTGCCGAAATCCGCGATCGTCTCCATTATGGCAAGGAGCGCACCGCCCGCAATCGCCGGACGCGCCATCGGAAGAGCCACGCGCCAGAACGCCTGCATCGGCGAGCGTCCCAGCGTGCGCGCCACCAGAAAGGCATTGCCCGATTGCTGCCGGAACGAGGCGCGCGCCAGCAGGTAGACGTAGGGGTAAAGTACGATGGTCAGCATCAATGCCGCACCG
>NZ_CH902584.1:3017561-4066007 GCF_000152845.1 Roseovarius sp. 217 | reverse complement strand
GTTGATCGTGCTGGGGGATCTGAATGACGGGCCCGGACTTGATGAATACGAGCATCTGTTTGGCCGCTCATCCCTCGAGATTATCACGGGCGAAGGGCAGGAGACCGCTCTGACACTCTTTGATCCGCATGCACATGGAGCATTAACCCAGCGGATCGGGGCTATTCACACCACAGCACGGTTCTACATCCGCGATAAAAAGCGCTACATGCAGGCCCTGCTGGATTATATCCTGATCTCACCGGATCTGATGGCGCGCCGACCTGTCTGGCGGATCTGGCATCCGTTCGACGATCCGGGGTGCTGGGACAATCGCGATCTCCGCGAGGCGCTTCTGGCGGCATCAGACCATTTTCCCGTCACACTGGATCTTGAGCTTTGATCTTAAAATCCTCATCAGACCTGCCTATATGAGTGGAATGAAACCATTTCGCCTGATCCGCACTGTCTTTCTGATTGCAGCGCTCAGCGCGGCCCCTCTGGCCGCTCAAGAGGCTGAAGATGAGGGGCGCTCTCTGATTGAAGAAGGCGCGCGGCTGTTTTTCGAGGGTCTCCAGCGAGAGATGGGGCCCGCTCTTGAGGGGCTGCGCGACAGGGCGCAAGAGATGGAGCCCGCCTTGCGTCAGTTTGTCGAGGAAATGGGGCCAGCGCTGCGCGACCTGATGGACGAGGTCGGCGATTTGAGCGCCTATCATGCCCCCGAGGTTCTACCCAATGGGGACATCATCCTGCGCCGCAAGACTCCGCAAGAGATAAAAGATGCCCCTCTGCCAGAAGGTGAAATCGAACTCTAAGCTGGTTTGGTCTGCTCAAGTTCCCTGTCACTACGGGGTCTTGATCACGACGCGGGCTGATAATGCTGCGGCCAACGACGCAAAGCGCGACTGAGCCACCTCGCCAAAGAGCGGGGCGGCCTCTGCCGAGAGGCGCAGTTCAAGCACCTTTTTCTGAGGAAACCAGCGCAATTCGCCCAAATGGGCATTGCGCTTGAGCCAGAGCATTGCGGTAAAGCGCATGGCCTTGCCGAGAACCTCTGCCTCGTGGCGGTCCTTGTCCGAAATCAGCCCGTCAAGATCGGCAAATCGACTGTTCTCGCGCTTGTTTGAATAGCGGTGCAACAGGGCGAGGCCCAGATAGACCCGCTCTGAATGTTTGAGGCCGCCCAGATTGGCGCGGGTGGCATTGTCGAAACAGACTTCGGCGCGGTAATCCGGATGTGCGCGCCAACTGACGTCATGCAAGAGGCATGCAGCTCGCATCAGGCGGCGGCGCTCTGGCTTGGCGGATTTGAAGAGCGGAAGAATGAAATGGTAGATGACTTTGCCAAATCCGGGCAGACGCGCATCCTTCTGCTCGGCAAAACGGCAGGCCTCTATCAATGGATCACGGTCGCGCAGCATTTGAGGCATCTGCTCATAAAGCAGGCCTTCGCGGATGCCATAGCTGGACACGGCGATGTCTCGTGGTTTGAAGGTTTTGATCAACTCGCCCAGAACCTCGACCGCTTGCGGGACAAGGTCTATCCGGGCCATCGACACGCCTGATTGCAGCCGGAGTGTTTCGGCATCCTGCTTTTCGATGTACTTGATCGTCGCGCGTACATCGGCGGGGCTCATGCGGTATTCGTGAAGGACATGTAGCGGATAATTGCGCCGCGCCATGTCAATTCGGGCGATCGCCCGCCAAGAGCCGCCGACCAGAAAGAGGCGGTTCTTTTGTTCACCAAGTTCGTCGCGCATGGCAGTCAAGGTTTGACGGATATAGGTCTTGCGCGCCTTCTTGCCGCCCTTGAGATCGCGAAGTTTCAGCGGACCAAGTGGCGAGGACACCCGCGCGCCGACCTTGCCGCCATTGATCTCGGCCAGTTCCATTGATGAACCGCCAATGTCACAGACAAGCCCATAAGACCCCGGCCAACCCAAGAGAACGCCTTGCGCCGATAGGCGCGCTTCTTCTCGGCCGTCGATGACCCAGAGCTTGAGACCGGTTTCGCGTTCAACCTCGGCGCAGAACTCTGCACTATCGCTGGCCTCGCGCACGGCGGCCGTGGCGACGGCCACAAGCGGGCCGGTGTCCATGCCGTCGGCCAACATTTGAAACCGCTTCAGCGCCTCCAGAGCGCGTTTGCGACCGGTCGGATTCAGTCGGCCACTTTCGGACATGCCCGCACCGAGGCCGCACATGATTTTTTCGTTGTAAAAGTATGCGGGGCTGCGCGCAGCGCCGTCAAAGACCACAAGGCGCACGGAGTTCGAGCCCACATCAACCACACCCACGCGGCTGAGCGCGCGCGCGGTGGGGCTATCGAACAGGGGACGGCCGAATGGGCCGCCGTCGGGTTCTGTTGGATCGTTGGTGCCGTCCATATCCGTCCCAGTCTTACGCGCCCCCTCTATGCGACACGGGCGCGCGCGGGTCAATCATCCGTATGGGTCAATTTAGGCACATCCGATGCGCCTGCCGAACCGCGACCAGAGAGCGACGGGTATTCCATGAAGAAGCGATGGCAGTTGAAGGCAAATGCTCCTTCGGGGACGGGCGTACGGGTAAAGCTGCCATCGGGTGCCATGACCCAACTCTGCGCAACATCGGCCATGTTGGCGGCCATGACCTGACTGACGATCTGTGCCTTGACGGTCTGGTTTTCGATTTCGACGAGGGTCTCGACGCGGCGGTTCAGATTTCGGCCCATCCAGTCGGCCGAGGAAATGAACACCCGCGCCCTTTTTGATGGCAGACCGAACCCATTGCCGAAACAGACGATGCGGGAATGCTCGAGAAAACGTCCAACAATGGATTTCACCCGGATATTGCTGGATAGGCCTTTGATTCCTGGACGCAATCCGCAGATGCCGCGCACCACGAGGTCGATCTTGACGCCTGCCTCTGACGCCGCATAGAGGGCGTCAATGATGTCGGGCTCGATCAGCGAGTTCATCTTGGCCCATATCGCCGCAGGTTTGCCGACCCTCGCATGCTCGGCCTCTCGGCCGATCAGTTCAAGCAGGCGAGGTTTAAGCGACTTGGGCGATATCGAAAGATTCTCCAGCCCCTCAGGTTCGGCATAGCCAGAGAGATAATTGAACACCTTTGTGGCATCGCGCCCAAGCTGCGTGTTGCAGGTAAAAAAGCTGAGGTCCGTGTAAATCCGGGCCGTGATCGGGTGGTAATTGCCCGTGCCATAATGCGTATACGTGACCAGATTCTCGCCCTCGCGCCGCACCACGGTCGAAATTTTGGCATGTGTCTTGAGGTCGATGAAACCATAAACCACATGCGCGCCCGCCCGTTCCAAGCGCCGAGATTGCCGGATATTGGCCGCTTCGTCGAACCGTGCCTTGAGTTCGACAAGGGCGGTGACGGATTTGCCATCCTCCGCCGCCTCGCAGAGCGCCTCGACGATGGGAGAATTGCGTGAGGTGCGATAGAGCGTCTGTTTGATCGCCACGACATCGGGATCGTGCGCGGCCTGCGTTAGAAACCGCACCACCATGTCAAAGGTCTCATAGGGGTGATGCAGCAGCATGTCCTTTTGCCGGATCGCCGCAAACATATCTCCGCCATGGTCCTGTACCCGTTCCGGCACGCGCGGAGTAAAGGGCGGCCAGAGTAGGTCAGGGCGGGCATCCAGCACCAGTTCCTTGAGGTCTGCTAGACCAATCATGCCCTCGACCTCGACCACCTCTTCGGGGATGACATGCAGTTCCTGCATGATCACGCGGCGCAGATCCTCTGGCGCATTGGCCGAGATCTTCATCCTCACCACCTCGCCGCGGCGCCGACGTTTCAGCGCCACCTCGAATTCGCGTACGAGGTCTTCGGCTTCTTCCTCGACCTCCAGATCGCTGTCGCGAAGCACGCGAAAAGCGCAATGGCTCTTGTACCGATAGCCCGGAAAGAGGCTGTGCAGATGCAACAAGAGCAACTCTTCCAGCGGCAGGAAGCGATAGGTGCCCTCGGGCGCGGGCAGCGGGATGAATCTCGCGATCTGTTGTGGGATCGGCAAGAGCGCCTGAAGTGGGCGTTTGTCCGCCTTGCGCTCAAGATGCAGGGCGAGACTATAGCCCAGATTGGGAATGAACGGAAAAGGATGCGCCGGGTCGATGGCCAGCGGTGAGAGCACTGGAAAAGCCTTGTTCAGAAAGACATCCGCAAGATAGGTCTTGTCGTCTTCGCCGAGTGAAGTGTGCTCGAGAATAGAGATGTTCTCGGCCTCCATCTCGCGGCGCAGGCTGTCATAGGTTTTCTGTTGCGAGTCCAAAAGCTTGCGGGCGTTCTCGTTGATCAGGACAAGCTGTTCGGCAGGGGTCAATCCATCGGCAGCGGGGGTGGTGTTGCCCGCTTGCGCCAGCTCTCTCAGGCCCGCGACGCGCACATTGTAGAACTCGTCCAGATTGGTCGCGGAAATCGACAGAAAGCGCAGCCGTTCAAGGAGCGGCACGCGTGGATTCTGTGCCTCTTCCAGCACACGCCAGTTAAAGCCAAGCCAGCTGAGTTCACGGTTATAGAACCGCCCCGGCCCGGTGAGGTCCAGATCAGGCAGTTCGACAGCTTCGGGCGCGGGGTGTTTCAGAAAATCTGATTGGGTCATGACGGGCTTATCGCGCTGATATGTAACGGATTGGTGACGCAGCGTGGCGCTATTACACCATTTTGTCCAGCACTTGCGCGGCGAATGCGCGGGTGATGGCGCGGCGCTCTGCGAGGGCTGCTGCATCGAGGGTCTCGACCACCTCTCGCACAGCGGCAAAGGAGCGGTCGATGCGGCGCGAGAGATAGGGGACAGTGTCTGGGCTCGGGGCAATCTGGCGGTCAGCAAAGAGTTTGGTCAACACAGCGGCGAGCAAAGCGTCATCGGGCGCGCGCAATTGGGTCACAAGCGTACCCTGCATGCGGCTCATCAGGTCGGGCAGCCTGAGTGGCCAGAGGTGCGGGGGGCGCTCTGCCGTGAGAAGGATCGTATGGCCTTCCGCGAGGCTAAGATTGTGCAGATGAAAGAGTGCCTCTTCTGCGGCGCGATTGCCTGCTGTCTGCTCTGCATCTTCAATCGCGAGAGGACTGAGCGCAAGAGCGGGAATATCAGCATCGGCGAGATCAGCGGCAGCAATGATACGCGCGCCGGAAAGAGCCGCCCAAACATGTGCAAGATGGGTTTTCCCGGAACCGGTGGGCCCCGCGAGGATCAGCTTGCGTGAAGGCCATGTCTCCCAGGAGTCGATCATGGCCACTGCTTCGGCATTGGCCGGCGAGACGAAAAAATCCTCTCTCCCCAGTGCGGGCCGCACTGGCAAATCAAAGCTGAGTTGGTGGGGCGTCATTCGCGGTCAACGCTTTCGATGCCGCGATAAAGCCGGCTGTCGCGGTATTGGTCGATCGCAAAGCGGGCGATAACCCCAAGCGCTGCGGCCACGGGCACCGCGACCAGCATACCGACAAAGCCGAAAAGTGCACCGAATGCAGAGAGTGCGAAAATGAGCCAGACCGGATGAAGGCCCACTGAGGAGCCGACCAGCTTGGGCGTCAAAAAATTGCCCTCAATGATCTGTCCCGACACAAAGACTGCGGCTACGAGGCCGACGCTGACCCAATCGCCCCAGAACTGAAACAGGGCAAGTCCGACGGCGAGCACGCCGCCTACGATGGAACCGACGTAGGGGATGAAGGTAATCAGTCCGGCGATGGCGCCGACCACGAGGCCGAATTGCAAGCCGACCAGCATCAGGGCGACCGCATAATAGGTGCCAAGGATCAGGCAGACCGTGCCCATGCCGCGGATGAAGCTGGCCAGCGTGTTGTCGATTTGGCGTGCGAGGCGGCGGATGACGGGGGCGTGGTCGCGTGGCAGGAGGCGGTCGATTTCAGCGACCATATTGTCCCAATCATAGAGAAGGTAGACTGAAACGACGGGAACAATGACAAGCAATATCAATATGTTAACCATTGATGCGGCCGAACTGAGCACTGTCTCGAGCAATTGGCCGCCGCGTTCGCGGATGGTCTCTCCCACGGACAGCAGCGTCTTGTTCAGTGCCGAATCCGCCTCGAAAAGAGAGGGGAAATGCGTGGTGAGAAAGCGATGGAGATCATTGGCAAGTTCCGGTGCTATGTTGAACAAGGCAACGGCCTGATTGACCAAGGAGGGAATCACCAAAAGTGCAATGATAACAAAGGCCAAGATGGCCAGAAGCGTGATCACCCCTACCGACGTGGCGCGACTGAGACCCAGACGTTCCAGCCGGTCGGCTACCGGATCAAGGAAATAAGCGATTGCGCCGCCAAGCACGAAGGGGAGGATCACATCACCCAAAAACCAAAGCAAAACAAAGGCTACGACGGCTGCCGCGCCCCAGTATTTCATCTGTTCCCTAACGGGGAGCGCCATTGTTCGCCTCCTGATACAGGCCCTATGTCATCGTTCGAGCGGGCGGTTTCAAGGGGAAAGGCAGGGTTCGGGAATATTTGCGCCCGATATATTATCGCGCCACAACAAGGCGCGATAAGTCTTTGATTTCAGGTAGCTTATCGCTTCGTCTCGCGCTCAGGCGAGGGAGATATTCGACGCTGATTCACGACCGTCGCGGCCGGATTCGATGTCGAAAGTCACTTTCTGGTCGTCGGCCAGACCGGTCAGGCCTGCGCGCTCAACGGCGGAAATGTGAACGAAAACGTCCTTGCCACCGCCATCGGGCGCAATGAAACCATAGCCCTTGGTGGCGTTGAACCATTTTACGGTGCCAGTAGCCATCGTACTGATATCCTTTTGTTTTTGCTGCCCGCGGGAGTGCGGCAGCCCGGCAAAGTCGTGCAAGATCGAGTGACTGAGCCGTAAAGGACAGATGGTCGATAGCGGTAACGTCGCACCAAGAAATATGGCCAGTTCCAAAATGAAAAGCAAGACCCCCGCATCTGACCCCCGTACGCTTGTGCGGTCAGACCGTACGTTCACGCGATCCCTGCCAGAGGAGCGGTCGCGCCCCGGTCAGAGAACGGTGACGACCGTCCCAATCGGCACACGCGCGTAGAGATCCTGAACGTGCTCGTTGATCATCCGGATGCAGCCGTTCGACACTGATTGCCCGATCGAGGAGGGCTGGGTTGTTCCGTGAATCCGGTAATAGGTATCGCGACCATTCTGGAAGAGATAGAGGGCGCGCGAGCCAAGCGGATTGTCAGAGCCGCCGGGCTGAACATAATCATTGTCCTTGAAGCGGCCATAAGTGCGGGGCTCACGTTCGATCATCTCGTCCGTCGGGCGCCAAGTGGGCCATTCTTTTTTGACAGAGATTGTGGCGGTGCCGGTAAATTCCAAGCCTGCCTTGCCGACGCCGACGCCGTACCGGCGGGCACGGCCCGGCGCGGTGACGAAATAGAGGAAATGCGCGCGCGGCAGCACGATCAGTTGACCGGGTTGATAGACGGGGTCAAAGGACACCTCTTGAGGGGCGAATTTCGGGTTGAGCTCAAAGGCACCGGCAAAATTCGGGGCGAGGGTTGCCGTGCCGAGGGTGGCAAGGCCGGTGGACATGAATGTGCGGCGATGAATCATCGGAACCTCCTGAAATGTCGACTCAGATATAAAGCCTGCGTTCGCGATTGAAAAAATCAAAAGCGGTTGATGCTCACGTTCCGAGCCAGACTGTGGCGATAGGGTCGCGTGTTCGGGTCAGATCGCAGCCCAATCGGTGAAGAGGGCGAGGACGGGGGGATGATGAAGAGGCGCGGAGGGGTCGCGCGGTTGAGTGTTCCGGTTTGACATGGTGGCCTCCTGTTGGTTGCACAGGTCACAGGTGGGGGCCTGATCGGACGGGGACCAGAGGCGATGAAGGATTTGTGATTGAGGTTGAAAGACTTGGCTCTTGGGCAAAAGGCGGAGTCCGTCGTGTATCCTAGCCTGCCAGACCCAGCCTGCGTTCGCGCCGGATCACGGCGAGGATGGTGACGATGGCGGCCAGTGCTGTTGTGAGCATGATCCACAGAAGCGCAAAGACCCCACTGCCGGGTGTGAGCAGCAGTCCCGCCAAGGCCGAGAGCCCTGCGCCGATGCCGATCATCAGCGCGCCCGACAGGCCACTGGCGGTGCCTGCAAGATCGGGGCGGATCGAGAGGGCGCCTGCGGTCGCATTCGGGATCACCATGCCATTGCCCAAGCCCATGAACATCATCAGCCCAAAGAACGTGAAGGCCGTGCCAAACCCGAGATAGAAGAGAAAGAGGTTGAGGGCGATACCAGCCGCGTTGAAGAATGTGCCCCAGAGCACCATGCGGTTGACGCCGACGCGCGTCGAGAACCGCCCCGACGCAAAATTGCCAAGGAAATAGCCAATCGCCGGGGCACCAAAGAGGATGCCGAGGGTCGAGGGCGGCAGGCCAAACACCTTGTCTCCCACAAAGGGTGCGCCCCCCAGATAGGCAAAGAATGCGCCGGACGACAGCCCTGCCGCCAGTGCATAGCCCCAGAACCGGCGCGAGGTCAGAAGGGCGGGATAGTCGCGGAATTGCTGCATCAGGGTGCGGCCCGACAGCGGCGCGGTTTCGCCCAGATCACGCCAACAGACCACAAAGAGCGCCGCGCCGAGAAGAAAGAGCGCCCAGAAATTCGCCTGCCAGCCAAAGGCCTCGTCCAACAGCCCACCAAAGGCCGGACCGATCATCGGAACCACCGCCATGCCCATGGTCACGTAGCCGATCATCGAAGCGGCGCGGTCCTGCGGGACCATATCGCGCACGATGGCACGGCTGAGAACCATGGCAACGACGACGCTGGCCTGCACCATGCGAAAGGTGAGGAAGACGGTGACGTTGGGCGCAAAGATGCAACCCAGAGTGGCGACGAGGAAGAGGCCGAGCCCCCAGAGAATCACCGGACGCCGCCCCCAACGGTCCGAAATTGGTCCCATCAGAAGTTGCAGCCCGGCATTGACCCCGAGGTAGAGCGCCACCGACAGTTGGATCAACCGGTATTCGGTGTTGAAATACGCGGTCATACCCGGCAGGCTGGGAAGAAAGATGTTCATCGCAAGCGCCGATAGTCCCGCAAGAAGGATCAGCGTTGAAATATGCGGTGGGGTGGTGCGGTTCAGATACCGGAGGGGCTGAGCGGTGGTCATCGCTTATGGCTAGGAGCGGCATCCGGTGAAGTCCATGCCGCGTGGGTCATTATTTGCAAGTTTACATATTTGCTGAATATGTTTTGCGAACATTTGCAAATTTGCCCGATTTTCCTTTGTCCGCGCGGCTCTAATCCCTATGCTGCGCGCATTATCGCAGGGATCGCTAGGGGAGTTCCATGAAAGACATCCTTCAGGAGTTGGAAAGCCGCCGCGCCGAGGCGCGCAAGGGCGGGGGTACGCGCCGGGTTGACGCGCAGCACGCCAAAGGCAAGCTGACGGCGCGCGAGCGGGTCGAATTGCTGCTCGATGAGGGCAGCTTTGAAGAGTTCGACATGTTCAAGGCGCATCGCTGCACCGATTTCGGGATGGAACAAGAGCGGCCCTATGGCGACGGGGTTGTGACCGGCTGGGGCACGATCAATGGCCGCATGGTCTATGTCTTTTCGCAGGATTTCACCGTGTTCGGCGGGTCTCTGTCGGAAACGCATGCCGAGAAGATCTGCAAGATCATGGATATGGCGATGCAGAACGGTGCGCCGGTCATCGGCATCAACGATTCGGGCGGCGCGCGCATTCAGGAGGGTGTGGCCAGTCTTGCCGGCTATGCCGAGGTGTTTCAGCGCAATATCATGGCGAGCGGGGTCATTCCGCAGATCAGCCTCATCATGGGGCCTTGTGCCGGGGGGGCGGTCTATAGCCCCGCGATGACAGATTTCATTTTCATGGTGCGCGACAGTTCTTATATGTTCGTGACCGGACCCGATGTGGTCAAGACGGTGACCAATGAGGTTGTCACCGCCGAGGAACTGGGCGGCGCGAGCACGCATACCCGCAAATCGAGCGTGGCAGATGGCGCGTTCGAGAATGATGTGGAGGCGCTGGCCGAGGTGCGACGGCTGGTGGATTTCCTGCCGCTGAACAACCGCGAGAAGCCGCCGGTGCGTCCCTTTTTTGACGAGCCGGGGCGGGTGGAGCAAAGCCTCGATACACTGATCCCCGACAATGCCAACACGCCCTATGACATGAAGGAATTGATCCTCAAGGTTGCGGATGAGGCGGATTTCTACGAGATTCAGGCGGAGTTCGCCAAGAATATCATCACCGGGTTCATCCGGTTGGAGGGGCAGACCGTCGGTGTTGTCGCCAATCAGCCGATGGTGTTGGCGGGATGTCTGGATATCGACAGCAGCCGCAAGGCGGCGCGCTTTGTACGGTTCTGCGACGCGTTCGAGATCCCGATCCTCACATTCGTCGATGTGCCGGGGTTCTTGCCGGGCACGGGGCAGGAATATGGCGGCGTGATCAAGCATGGCGCCAAGCTGCTCTTTGCCTATGGCGAGGCGACGGTGCCCAAGGTGACGGTGATCACCCGCAAGGCCTATGGTGGCGCCTATGACGTGATGGCCTCGAAGCATCTGCGCGGCGATTTCAACTATGCCTGGCCCACGGCCGAGATTGCGGTGATGGGGGCCAAGGGGGCGACAGAGATCATCCACCGCGCCGATCTGGGGGCGCCCGACAAGATCGCGACGCATACCAAGGATTACGAGGCGCGGTTTGCCAATCCGTTCGTGGCGGCGGAACGCGGCTTTATCGACGAGGTGATCCAGCCGCGCAGCACGCGGATGCGGGTGAGCCGGGCGTTTGCCAGCCTGCGCAACAAGAAGCTGAGCAACCCTTGGAAAAAGCACGATAATATTCCGCTGTGAGGAGTAAGGATTGGGGGCCTGCCCCCAAACCCCCGGAGTATTTTCGGAACCGTGATGCGCAAGAGAGGCAGGATGGGCAGGGACCGCTGGCATGTGATCGAGGAGGAGGGCGCGCTGACGCTGGCGCGGCGGGTGCCTGTGCGCTTTGATCTGGCGGTGGAGACGGTGTTGCCCGGCGTCACCGGGCGGCGGCGGTTGGCGCATCTGGTGCGACAGGATCTGTGGCGGGCGTTGCAATCGCTGCGCGGCTACGCCCCGGTGGTGCAGGTGACACGCCGGGCGGACGTGATGCAGGTGCGGGCCGGAGGGGCTGTGGCGGGACGGTTCGATCGCGCCAAATGCGAGGCCCTGATCGCAGTCGTGTTGGAGGATGCGGACAATCGCGCGCGCTGGATGAGGCGCGCATGATGAGACGGGTGGGACGGGCTGTGGCGCTGAGCGCCGGGCTGGCTCTCGCCCAAGGGGCGGCAGCGCAGGAGGAGGCGCTGCCGCTACCCTCGGGTCTTGTGGCGCGGATACAGGAAGTGCTGACGGATCGACCCGGCGTGGGCCTCACCTATCGGTTCCGGTTTGTGGCGGAAGGATTCGAGGGCGTGTCCGAGGAAGAGGCGGAATTGGAAACGGTGCTGGCCGATCTGATCTGGCTGTGCGAGAGCTACGCGCTGCCGCGATTGGCAAATACTGGGCCAACGCCCGCTCAGGTTGTGATTTCGCTGGCGGATCGACCGTCGGAATTCGGGGTTTTCGACCCCACTGTCATTCAGGTCTTTGAGGCCTACAGGCCGCAGGATGGAGCCTGCATCTGGGAGATGTTCTAATGCAAACGCAAAATGTTGCGCCGCGAAATCAAGACCTTGGAGCAACTGAGGCTTTGGGGACACAGGCGCACGGGATTGGTGAAGACAGATGTTCAAATCCAAAAAATTCCGATAAGCTGAATCGAGGTTGCACCCAAGCGACCTTTACCTCGCCCCTAAGGCGGGCAGGGACATGGTGTCCTTGCGCGTCTTTTCATGAAGATACGAGAGACAGGAGATATACATGTCGAAGAGCGTTAAGAGCATTCTCGCAATCGGCCTCGTTGCCTTTGTTGCAGCATGTGCCCAGCAGGCCGAAGAAGAGTTTGTTGTGGTCGAGCCGATCACCACAGAGCCCGTTTCGACCGGCAAGTACAAGTAAGCCCATTGGGCTAGGTACGGGACGGACCGGTTGGGCCGTCCCGTCCACCAAACTTTCCGCGCAACGCCCCGGTGATTCGGAGGGCGTAACATGCTGAAGCATCGCGGTTTTCCCGGTCGTTTGCCGGGCACGGATTTCCAATTCACCATTCGCCGCGCCAATCCCAAAGGGGCCAGCCCTCTGCTTCCTCGTGAGCGGTTTCGCGACCGTAGGCCCGCCGACAAGCGGGCGGATGTCGGATTCCTGCGCGCCATCTGGGAGTGTTTTGGCGCAGAGCCCTTTGAGCGGGGCAATCTGGATGCCGGGCGGTTGAGCTGGCTTTTGGGGCGCGAGGTGAAGCCTGCCGAGGAGCCCTTTGATCCCACGAGTTATGAGGCACTGCTGGTGCTTGATCTCGATGTGGCGCGATCGTCCTTTCCCGAGGTGTTCGAGTGAGAATGGGAGGGGGTGACCCAGTTTTTGGTGGCGCTTTGGGCGGCATTTTGCCTACAGGTTGTGTAAACGGGCAAAGGTCTGCCGACGCCGGTCTGTTGCGCAGCTCGTGCTTGGCGCATCGGCGCGTTGCTGGCAGATTAAGCCAAGTGGCGGGAGTCCTTTCCCCAGAGGTTGCGACCTTGCGTCGGTCCCGCCGCCCTTCCCCTTGTGGGCGATCCTATGCGGGCGTGCATGGATCGCCCACATTTTCGATCCGCGCAGATGAGGAGTCATCACTTGGTGCGGGTGGGCGGGCATTCGCCGATGCAGGCGGCCGCAGGCGCAATCGCTTTGACGCGGCCCTGTTCGCAGCGTTTTATGCCCGCGATATCCTATGCATCACCAAAGGAGAACGCCACACATGCAGAATATCCGATTGCACCCGATCCGACGGGGCATTGCCCCCATTTTGGCCGTCCTTGCCCTTGGCACGCTTGTCGCCTGCGGTGACACGGTTCCCGAACAGGCGCTGTTGGGGGGCGGTGCCGGCGCTCTTACAGGGGCGGCTGTCGGGGGCAGCGTTATCACAGGGGCCGCAGTCGGCGCTGCGGGCAATGTGGTCTATTGCCAAGCCTATCCCGGCCGGTGCTGACACTCTGATCCACAAGGCGGACGCAGGCGATTTGCCTGCCCGCCGCAAGATTTCAAACCGAACCATCGGTGCGCCCTGCGCCGGTGGTTTTTTTGTTGTGCCAAGAGAGATCCGGCGCGCCGCCTGAGGGGCTGCCGCGTAACGTGAGGAAGGGACGGAAGATGTTCAAGAAGATATTGATCGCCAACCGGGGCGAGATTGCCTGTCGCGTGATCAAGACCGCGCGCAAGATGGGCATCGCCACGGTGGCGATCTATTCGGATGCGGATCGCAATGCGCTGCATGTGCGCATGGCCGATGAGGCGGTGCATATCGGACCGGCCCCTGCGTCTGAGAGCTATATCGTCATCGACAAGGTGATGGCTGCGGTCAAGGCCACAGGGGCCGAGGCCGTGCATCCCGGCTATGGATTTCTGAGCGAGAATCCCAAGTTTGCACAGGCGCTGGAGGCGGCGGGTGTGGCCTTTGTCGGGCCTCCCGTTAAGGCTATTGAGGCGATGGGGGACAAGATCACCTCGAAGAAGATCGCGCAGGAGGCGGGCGTGAGCACTGTGCCCGGCTATATGGGTCTGATCGCCGATGCCGAAGAGGCGGTGACGATCTCGAACCAGATCGGTTATCCGGTGATGATCAAGGCCTCTGCCGGAGGTGGAGGCAAGGGGATGCGGATCGCCTGGACGGACGAGGAGGCGCGCGAGGGGTTTCAAAGCTCCAAGAACGAGGCGGCGAGTTCCTTTGGGGATGACCGGATATTCATCGAGAAATTCGTCACGCAGCCGCGCCATATCGAGATTCAAGTGCTGTGCGATACCCATGGCAACGGCATCTATCTGGGCGAGCGGGAATGCAGCATTCAGCGCCGCAACCAGAAGGTGATCGAAGAGGCGCCGAGCCCGTTTCTGGATGAGGCCACGCGCAAGGCGATGGGCGAGCAAGCCGTGGCGCTGGCGCAGGCGGTGGGCTATGCGAGTGCCGGTACGGTCGAATTCATCGTCGATGGCGAGAAGAATTTCTTCTTCCTTGAAATGAACACGCGGTTGCAGGTGGAGCATCCGGTGACGGAGCTGATCACCGGTGTCGATCTGGTCGAGCAGATGATCCGGGTGGCCAATGGTGAGGCGCTGAGCATCGCGCAGGCGGATGTGACGCTGAAGGGCTGGGCGATGGAGAGCCGCCTCTATGCCGAGGATCCCTATCGCGGGTTCCTGCCGTCGATTGGCCGTCTGACCCGCTATCGCCCGCCCGAGGAACTGGCGATGGACGGCGCGGTGGTGCGCAATGACACCGGCGTCTTTGAGGGTGGCGAGATCAGCATGTATTACGATCCGATGATCGCCAAGCTCTGCACCTGGGGGCATACCCGCGCCGAGGCGATTGAGGGGATGCGCGTGGCGCTGGACAGCTTTGAAGTTGAGGGGATTGGCCATAACCTGCCGTTCCTGAGCGCGGTGATGGATCACCCGCGCTTTGTCAGTGGTGAGATCACCACGGCGTTCATTGCCGAGGAATATCCCGAAGGCTTTACCGGCGTGACCCTGCCGGAAGAGGCGCTGCGCGCGATTGCCGCGAGCACAGCGGCGATGCACCGGGTGGCGGAAATCCGGCGCACGCGGGTGTCGGGGCGGATGGACAATCACGAGCGCCATGTCGGCGAGGACTGGGTTGTGAGCCTTCAGGGCAAGAGCTTTGGCGTGGTGGTGGCCGCCGACCGTGAGGGGGCGACTGTGCGCTTTGAGGATGGTGACACGCTGCGGGTCACGAGCGACTGGACGCCGGGGGATCAATTGGCGCGGCTTGATGTGGATGGCCGGACCTTGGTGCTCAAGGTGGGCAAGATCAGCGGCGGGTTCCGTATCCGCACGCGGGGCGCTGATCTCAAGGTGCATGTGCGCACGCCGCGTCAGGCGGAACTGGCCGCGTTAATGCCCGAGAAACTGCCGCCTGATACATCCAAGCTGCTGCTCTGCCCGATGCCGGGGTTGATCGTGAAGGTCAATGTCGCGCCGGGCGACGAGGTGCAGGAGGGGCAGGCGCTCTGCACCGTGGAGGCGATGAAGATGGAAAACATCCTGCGCGCCGAACGCAAGGGCGTGGTGACAAAGGTCAATGCCGGACCGGGCGACAGCCTTGCGGTTGATGATGTGATCATGGAGTTCGAATGAGGGGATGATTGAGCTTGCCCTGAATAACCTGCTGTTGCTGGGGGCTTGCGCCGTCGGCATTCTGCTGGTCGCCTTCTTCGTGATGGAGGAGGCGCCGGTGGCGCGGCGGGTGTTCGGGCAATTCATGTTTGTGATTGCCTTGCCGCTCTTGGTGTTGGTGGTGACGCCCTTGCTGCTCTTGGCCACTTGGCTGGGGGTGAGCGTGCCGATCATGCAGGCCTTGATCGCGGGGCTGGTGATCGCGGGTGGCTGGCTTACGGGGGCAATCTTTAACGAGTTGGGCAAGGCCAAGGCCAAGGCCGAGCGGTTGCGCGATTTCCACAAGGCGATTTATGCCGAGATTGGCAATGCTCTGGCGGCGTTGTGGGACAGCGGCAGGGCGCAAGACTATGCAAGACAGACCATAGACCGGATGCAGCGTGAGCCGGATTACATCCCGTTCATTCCGCGGGAGCATCACGATCACATTTTCGATGCGATCACCACGCAGATTGATGTTCTGCCCCGGCAGACGATTGACGCAGTTGTGGCCTATTACAGTCTGGTCAAGGGAATCGCGAACCTTGCCGATGACATGCGGGGAGATCGGTTTCAAAGCCTGTCTCAGGACCGGCGCATTCTGCTGTATTCAGATTATCTGGAGATGCGGCGCCAAGCCTTTGATACCGGGCAATTCGCGCTCAAACTGATCAAGGCCTATGCCGCCGATGGGGCATCTGCGGCGGAGCGTCTGCTGATCAATAGCCGGGACGCGGACCTGTCCGCCCGGTCACAGGGATCGGAGTGAAGGGAATGTCAGGATCTTTTTCCATTGGTTCCGTGTCCTCGATTGAACCTGCGCAGGGCACCATGCTCTGCCCGTTGAATATAGGGTGGCTGGTCGGCTTTCGCAAGCGATGTGGCCGTGTCGGGCGCACGGGCCTTGGGTTCGGCTTGGCGGGACTGGTGGGGCTGTCCGCCTGCGCGCGGGACGCAGAGGCGGCGCAGCGGGGGCGGTTGGCGGCGTGGTTTGCCTTGGGCGAGACTGTGGAATTCACGGCGATGATGCACTGTGCCGTCGGTCTCTACCGGGTGGCCGACGGGCGGATCAAGGCGGCGATGCCGGTGGCAGGCTCTGCGCCTGAGATGGCGCGGGTGCTGGGCGCGCGGGGGCGCGCGGCATGGGGCGCGCCGGGGCAGGCCCCCGATGCCGCGATGACCGCAATGGCCAATGTCGACAGACCCACCGGCATGGCCATGCGGCGAGCGGGGCTTGAGGCGCGGGCCTGTATGGGTGAGGTGAGCGAGAGCGCGTTTCATCATTTGCTGGGCACGCCCGGCGTGGTTCTGGCCTGGGAGGCGGAGACCGGCGCGCTGATGCTGATGGACCCCGGCACCGGGCTCTTGATCGTGGCGATGGGAGAGGGCTGATGGGGCGCGGGGATCAGCTGTC
Organism: Roseovarius sp. 217; assembly: GCF_000152845.1. Lineage (GTDB taxonomy): Bacteria > Pseudomonadota > Alphaproteobacteria > Rhodobacterales > Rhodobacteraceae > Roseovarius. Next base: position 4,049,349 of record NZ_CH902584.1, on the reverse strand, counting down.
GCCGGGGCGCTCGCGCAGTTCCTGTTGGCGCATCGGCAGCTTGTCGATGGTGCGGATGATCTCGCGCACATGCCAAGGCGCGGGCTTGCGCAGATATATGACGCCATCCTTGCCGATGAGCACAAGGCCAAACCCGCGCGGGCGTAGTGTCTTGCGCAGGTCCGAGCGGGCGTCGGGATCCGTATCGGTGATCACCACCACATCGAGGGCTGTGAGCACATCGAGCCGGTCGCTGATATACCCCATCTGTTCGACATATCGCGGATCGGCGGGGGTATCGGCAAAGATCACGAGCGGTCTTTTGAGCCAGAGGAAATCATTCAAATTGATCGCATCGGCCGTGAGGATTGAGGCGGATGCGGGGGCTGTACCACTGTCCTGCGCAAAACCGGTAGTGGCGATAAATGCCGCTAAAACAAGGGATAAGATGGGTTTCATGGGCTCTCCTGCTGGCACAGATATAGGCCGGTTGGTGGCGTTTGCGAAGGGCGAATGCCGCAGCCGCGTGAATTTTTCAGGGTTAAGCGCATGGTCAGGAATTGGTCGCAGGATCGGAGGCAAGAGTTTCCGGCCGCGGATTGCGGCGATTCGAAAGGTCAGACCTGACATGGAGATCATCCTGCATCTGGGGGCGCATCGCACCGCCTCGACATCGTTTCAGCATTACATGCGGGCCAATGCGGCCGAGTTGGCCGCGCAGGGCCTTGGCTATTGGGGCCCGGAGGTGACGCGCGACGGGGTGCTGAGCGGGGTCATTCCGATAGCCGGAGCGATGAGCGCCACCGCGCAGTTGGACCGTGCGCGTGGGCGCATCGCGCTGCGGCTGGCCGAGGCGCGGGCGCAGGGGCTGAACCGCGTGCTGGTGAGCGACGAGAACATGATCGGCGCGGCGCGGCGCAACCTGCGGCGCGGCCGGCTCTATCCGGGCATAGGCGACCGGATGGCGCGGTTTGCGCATGCATTCGATGGGCGCATCACCCGCGTGGCCCTGTCGGTGCGGGGACAAGACAGTTGGTGGGCCTCGGCATTGGCCTATGGCGTGGGGCGTGGTCATGCTGTGCCGGAGGTCGATGATCTGGACCGCTTGGTGACGGTCAACCGCCATTGGCGCGAGGTGATCGGCGATCTGGCCTGTGCGCTGCCCGGTGTCGATCTGGTGGTGCTGCCGCATGAGGCACATGCCGGGCGGCCCGAGGATCGTTTGCGCGCCATGACCGGAATAGAGGCGTTGCCGCGCAAGGCGTCACGGCTCTGGCTCAACCGCGCGCCCGATCTGGCGGCTTTGCGCCGCGCTGTGGCGGCGCGGGGCGGAGATGTGACGCAATTGCCCGAGGGCGAGGGGCGCTGGCAGCCCTTTGACCGGGATCAGAGATTGGCCCTGCAAGAGGCCTATGCCGACGATCTGTTCTGGCTTGCCGCCGGGGCGGAGGGTCTGGCGCGACTATGTGAGGAAACCGGACCGGATGAGGCGGGGAGACACCTGCCCTCTGGCCAGAATGCAAGAGGACATCAGAATGGCTTTGAAGAAAGACGATTGGCGTAAGCTGGCGGCGGCGGAACTCAAGGGACGGCCGCTCGAAGATCTGACCTGGAAGACGCTGGAGGGCATTCCCGTCGCGCCGCTCTATACCGCCGAGGATGTGGCGGAGCTGCCGCATATGGGGGGCATTCCGGGGGCAGCGCCGTTCACACGCGGGGTCAAGGCCACGATGTATGCCGGGCGTCCCTGGACGATCCGGCAATATGCCGGATTCTCCACGGCGGAGGAGTCGAACGCCTTTTACCGCCGCAATCTGGCGGCGGGGCAGCAGGGGGTGTCGGTCGCCTTTGATCTGGCCACGCATCGCGGCTATGACAGCGATCATGCGCGCGTCGAGGGTGATGTCGGCAAAGCCGGGGTGGCGATTGACAGCGTCGAGGATATGAAAATCCTCTTTGATGGCATCCCGCTCGATAAGGTCAGCGTCAGCATGACGATGAACGGTGCGGTGATCCCGGTTCTGGCCAGTTTCATTGTCGCGGGCGAAGAGCAGGGGCATGACAAGAGCCTGCTGTCGGGCACCATTCAGAATGACATTCTGAAAGAATTCATGGTGCGCAACACCTATATCTATCCACCCAAACCGTCGATGCGGATCGTGTCGGATATCATCGCCTATACCGCCGAACATATGCCGAAGTTCAACTCGATCTCGATCTCCGGCTATCACATGCAGGAGGCGGGCGCGAACCTTGTGCAGGAGCTTGCCTATACGCTGGCGGATGGGCGCGAATATGTGCGTGCCGCGATTGAGGCGGGGATGGATGTCGACAGTTTCGCGCCGCGTCTGTCGTTCTTCTTTGCCATCGGGATGAATTTCTTCATGGAGGCGGCCAAGTTGCGGGCGGCGCGGCTCTTGTGGCACCGGATCATGACCGAGTTCGGCGCGACGCGCGAGACCTCCAAGATGCTGCGCACCCATTGTCAGACCAGTGGCGTGAGTTTGCAGGAGCAGGACCCCTATAACAATGTCATTCGCACCGCCTATGAGGCGATGAGCGCGGTTCTGGGCGGCACGCAATCGCTGCATACCAATGCGCTGGATGAGGCGATTGCCCTGCCCACGGATTTCTCGGCGCGGATCGCGCGCAACACGCAGTTGATCCTGCAGGAGGAAACCGGGGTGACCAAGGTGGTCGATCCGCTGGCGGGGTCGTATTACGTCGAGAAGCTGACGCATGATCTGGCGGAGAAGGCCTGGGCGCTGATCGAGGAGGTCGAGGACATGGGCGGCATGACCCGCGCGGTCGAGAGCGGCATGCCCAAATTGCGGATCGAGGAGACGGCGGCGACCCGGCAGGCGATGATCGACCGGGGTGACGAGGTGATCGTCGGCGTGAACAAGTATCGCAAGGACAAGGAAGACCCGATCGACATTCTCGACATCGACAATGACAAGGTACGGGAGTCTCAGATCGCGCGGTTGGAGCGTATTCGGGCGAGCCGGGACGAGGCCGCCTGTCAGGCCGCGCTCGACGAATTGACGCGCCGCGCGCGCGCGGGGGGCAATCTGCTTGACGCGGCGGTGGATGCCGCGCGGGCGCGCGCCACTGTGGGAGAGATCAGCATGGCACTGGAAAAGGAATTCGGGCGGCACCGCGCCGAGGTCAAGACGCTGGCCGGGGTGTATGGCGCGGCCTATGAGGGCGATGCGGGCTTTGCCGCCATTCAGAAATCGGTGGAGGATTTCGCCGAGGTAGAGGGGCGGCGGCCGCGCATGCTGGTCGTCAAAATGGGGCAGGACGGGCATGACCGGGGGGCCAAGGTGATTGCCACGGCCTTTGCCGATATCGGGTTTGACGTCGATGTCGGCCCCTTGTTCCAAACGCCCGAGGAGGCGGCGCAGGATGCCATAGACAATGACGTGCATGTCGTGGGGATCAGTTCTCAGGCGGCAGGGCACAAGACACTGGCCCCCAAACTGATCGAGGCGCTGAGGGCGCGCGATGCGGGCGATATTATCGTGATCTGCGGCGGCGTCATTCCGCAGCAGGACTATGCCTTTTTGCAAAAAGCGGGGGTCAAGGCGATCTTTGGGCCGGGCACGAATATTCCCGAGGCGGCCAAGGACATTCTGCGGCTCATTCGCGAGGCGCGTGGATAGGGTGTAAGGGGGGCGGTGGGGGCGTTTGCTGACGCTGACCCCAAGCGATGAGCCGCGTGGTGCCCGACCGCCGCGCGGCGGCGCTACGCGCCTTTGTTCCGCGCATTGGGGATTGAGGCCAAGGTCAGCAAAAGGCCGCAAGACAGTCTTTGGTCTGTCGGCCTGACCGAGGCGGGCTGGGACCGAACGGCTAGGCGTCTGTCCCGGCTTGGGCAATCGCTGTGCCTGCGGCCCAGCCCGACGACCACGCCCATTGGAAATTGTAGCCGCCAAGCCAGCCGGTTACATCCACGGCCTCGCCAATGGCATAGAGGCCGGGGAGATGCCGGGACTCGAGGGTCTTGGACGAGAGCCCGTCGGTGGCGATACCGCCAAGCGTGACTTCGGCGGTGCGGTAGCCTTCGGTGCCGGTGGGTTTGAGCGTCCAGCCGCGCAGCGCGTCGGTGATCGCAGCCAACCGTGCGTCGGAGTGATCGGCGAGATTGCCTGTGAGGCCAAGGGCAGGGGCGAGATAGGCCACCAGTTTCGTGGGCAAGTGATGGCTGAGGTCGGTGGTGATGTTGCGGCGACCTGCGGTCTGACGCTGTTGGCGGAGTGCGTCATAGAGCGTGGCGTTGGGGTCAAGATCAAGGGATATGGGCTGACCCTCACGCCAGACGGACGAGATTTGCAGGATCGCGGGGCCAGAGAGGCCGCGATGGGTGAACAGCGCCGCCTCGTCAAAGCTGATCCCGTCGCAACTGGCGCGCACCGGCAGAGCGGTGCCCGAGAGCGCGGCAAAGGGCGCGTCGGAAAAGGTGAGCGGCACAAGGGCGGGGCGAATGTCCGTCAACTGATGGCCGAATTGCTGTGCGATGTCATAGGCCATGCCGGTGGCGCCCATCTTGGGAATGGATTTGCCCCCCGTGGCGAGCACGAGGTTGCGGGCCGTGACCGTGACACGCCGCCCCTCGCGGTCGAGCGTGACGCAGAAGTGGCGGCCGTCATGGGTGACATCTGACACTTGCGTCGAGAGCCAGAGTTCGGCCCCGGCTTGGCGCAGTTCCTTGACCAGCATGGCAACGATTTGGGTCGCCTTGTCGTCACAAAAGAGCTGGCCCAGGGTTTTTTCGTGCCAGGCTATGCCGTGGCGCGCGATGAGATCGAGAAAATCCCATTGGGTATAGCGCGAGAGCGCCGATTTGCAGAAATGCGGGTTGGCCGAGATGAAATTCGCCGGTGTCGTGCCAAGGTTGGTGAAATTGCAGCGCCCGCCGCCCGAGATGCGGATCTTTTCGCCCGGTGCGCGTGCATGGTCGATCACCAGCGTGCCCGGCCCGGCATGGGCGGCACACATCATGCCGGCGGCCCCGGCCCCGAGAATAAGAGTGGTGCAGGCGTGGCGCATGGGCATGCCTCTGACGCGAAATGCTGCCGATTGGCAAGGGGATAGTTCTGGCATTAAGGTGAAAATAACGCTAGGATATGTGTCAGACCCCGAAAAGGGGCGCAAGATGCATGAGGCGGCAGTCAGATGACAGAAATGGTCTACGGGGCAATGCCCCTGCGGGACGCAGAGCCCGTCCTTCCGAAATGGTGGCGCACGATCGACAAATGGTCGCTGACCTGTGTTCTGATCCTGTTCAGTATCGGGATCTTGCTGGGCCTTGCGGCCTCGCCGCCCTTGGCAGAGAAAAACGGGCTTGGTGCGTTTTATTACGTGCAGAGGCAGGCGCTGTTTGGCGGGATGGCGCTGGCAGTGATGGTGCTGGTGTCGATGATGCGCCCAGAGATGGTGCGACGTCTGGCGGTGTTGGGGTTCCTTGCTGCGTTTCTTGCCCTGATGGCGCTGCCGTTTCTCGGCACCGATTTCGGCAAGGGCGCTGTGCGGTGGTACAGTCTGGGCTTTGCCTCGGTTCAGCCGTCAGAGTTTCTCAAGCCGGTGTTTGTGGTGGTCGCTGCCTGGATGATGGCCGCAAGCCAACAGGTGAATGGGCCGCCGGGGCTGAGTTGGTCGTTTCTGCTGACCATCGTGATCCTTGCCTTTCTGGCGATGCAGCCTGATTTCGGGCAGGCGGCGCTGGTGCTGTTTGGCTGGGGTGTGATGTATTTTGTGGCCGGTGCGCCGGTGACGCTGCTGTTGGGCATGGCGGGGGGCGTGGTGCTTGTCGGCACCTTTGCCTATTCCAATTCCGAGCATTTTGCGCGACGGATCGACGGATTTCTGAGCCCGGAGGTGGACCCGACAACGCAGCTTGGCTTTGCCACCAATGCGATCCGCGAGGGCGGATTTTTTGGCGTCGGCGTGGGTGAGGGACAGGTGAAATGGAGCCTGCCGGATGCGCATACGGATTTCATCATCGCGGTGGCGGCTGAGGAATACGGGCTGGTTCTCGTGCTCTGCATCATTGCCCTTTATGCCAGTGTCGTCGTGCGCTCGCTGATGCGGTTGATGCGGGAACGCGATCCGTTCATTCGGTTGGCGGGGACCGGGCTTGTGATCATGTTTGGGGCGCAAGCGATGATCAACATGGGTGTGGCGGTGCGCCTTCTGCCTGCGAAGGGCATGACGCTGCCGTTCGTGAGCTATGGTGGATCCTCTGTGGTAGCGGGGGGCATTGCCGTGGGCATGCTTCTTGCCTTTACCCGGACGCGGCCACAGGGCCAGATCGGGGATATTCTGCGGGGGCGGCGGTGAGCGCGCGGCAGCCCCTCTTGATCATCGCGGCGGGCGGCACGGGCGGGCATATGTTTCCGGCGCAGGCGCTGGCCGAGGTGATGCTGCGGCGGGGCTGGCGGGTGCGTCTGAGCACCGATGCGCGCGGGGCGCGCTATGTGGGCGGCTTTCCGCATTCCGTCGAGATCGAGCAGGTGGCTAGCGCCACCTTTGCGCGGGGCGGCCTTCTCAACAAAGTGATGGTGCCGTTTCAGGTCGCGGGCGGCGTGGTGGGAGCCGGACTGCGGATGATGCGCGACAAGCCGGATGTGGTGGTGGGCTTTGGTGGCTATCCGAGCATTCCGGCCTTGGTCGCGGCATGGGCGTTGCGGCGTCCGCGCATGGTCCATGAGCAGAACGGGGTTCTGGGCCGGGTCAATCGAATTTTTGCGAGGCGGGTCGATGTGGTGGCCTGCGGCACATGGCCGACAACGCTGCCGGAGGGTGCCGAAGGCGTGCCGGTGGGCAATCCGGTGCGTGCGGCCGTGCTGGAGCGGGCGGGGGCGGGGTATATCGCGCCCGGAGATTATCCGATGTCGGTGCTGGTGATCGGCGGCTCTCAAGGCGCGCGGATCCTCAGCGATGTGGTGCCCGCCGCGATTGCCGCGCTGCCGGAGGCGATCCTGCGCAATGTCCGGGTGAGCCATCAGGCGCGCGAAGAGGATATGAACCGCGTGGCGCGGTTCTACGCCGGGGCCGGGATTGATGCGGATGTTCAGCCGTTTTTCCGCGATGTGCCGCGGCGCATGACTGAGGCGCAATTGGTCATCAGCCGGGCGGGAGCGTCGAGTATCGCCGATATTTCCATCATCGGGCGACCTGCGATCCTGATCCCCTATGCCGCCGCGGCGGGGGACCATCAGGCCGCCAATGCGCGCGGGTTGGCGGCGGCTGGCGGGGCAATCGTGATCCCCGAGAGCCGGCTATCCGAGGCGGTGCTGACCGAACAGATTGCCGCTGTGCTGAGCGATCCGAGGGGCGCGTCGATGATGGCGCAGGCGGCGCTGAGCTGCGGGATGCCGGACGCGCCACAACATCTGGCCGATATGGTCGAAGACATTGCGAATAAAGGGCAGAGCCGATGAATGCAGCCACCAAGCTACCGACCGATATTGGACCGATTCATTTCGTGGGGATCGGCGGTATTGGCATGTCGGGGATTGCCGAGGTGCTGATCAACCATGGCTACCGGGTGCAGGGGTCTGATCTGAAATCCACCCCCATCACCGAGCGGTTGGCGGGTATCGGCGCCACGGTATTCGAGGGGCAGCGGGCGGAGAACCTGGACGGGGCAGAGGTGGTGGTCATTTCTTCGGCCATCAAGCCGGGCAATCCCGAGCTGGATGAGGCACGCAAGCGTGGCTTGCCGGTCGTGCGCCGGGCCGAGATGCTGGCAGAGCTGATGCGGCTCAAGTCCAACATCGCCGTGGCGGGCACCCATGGCAAGACGACCACAACGACGCTTGTCGCGGAGCTGTTGGTCAAGGGCGGGATTGATCCCACGGTGATCAACGGTGGTGTGATCCATGCCTATGGCAGCAATGCGCGTATGGGGCAGGGCGAGTGGATGGTGGTGGAGGCCGACGAGAGCGACGGCACCTTTAACCGTCTGCCCGCGACCATTGCGATCGTCACCAATATCGACCCCGAGCATATGGAGCATTGGGGCGATTTCGAGCGGTTGCGGCAGGGGTTTTACGACTTTGTCAGCAATATTCCGTTTTACGGTCTGGCTGTCTGTTGCACTGATCATCCCGAAGTGCAGGCGCTGGTCGGGCGGATCACTGACCGTCGGGTTCTGACCTATGGTTTCAACGCGCAGGCCGATGTGCGCGCGGTCAATCTGACCTACGAGAAGGGTGTCGCGCATTTTGATGTGGCTCTTCAGGCCGAAGGGCGGGTGATCGAAGGCTGCACCCTGCCGATGCCCGGCGATCACAATGTCAGCAATGCGCTGAGTGCCGTGGCGGTGGCCCGGCATCTGGGCATGAAGGCCGATGAAATCCGCGCGGCCTTGGCCAGTTTCGGCGGCGTCAACCGGCGGTTTACCCGCGTAGGCGAGGTGGACGGTGTCACCATTATCGACGATTACGGTCATCATCCGGTTGAGATTGCCGCCGTGCTGCGCGCCGCACGTCAGGCCACGACCGGTCGGGTGATCGCGGTGCATCAGCCGCATCGCTATACGCGATTGGCGAGCCTGTTTGATGATTTCTGCGGCTGCTTCAACGAGGCGGATGTGGTGGCGATTGCCGAGGTCTACGCTGCGGGTGAAGATCCCATTCCGGGGGCGAGCCGGGATGATCTTGTGGCGGGGCTCATCCGGCACGGCCATCGACACGCCCGCGCGATCCGTGACGAAGACGATCTGGAGCGGCTGGTGCGCGAGCAGGCCGGACCGGGGGATATGGTTGTCTGTCTGGGCGCGGGCACGATCAGTGCCTGGGCCAACGGGCTTCCTGCGCGTCTCAAGGGATAGAGACATGGCCGAGATCCTCAAACGCAGGATCGGGCTAGGATTGCTGACCGCTTACGGTGTTGGGGTCATGGTGGGGGCCGGGATTTACGTTCTGGTCGGGGCCGTGGCCGCCGAAGCCGGAATCTGGGCACCCTTGGCCTTTGTGCTGGCGGGGGTCATCGCCGCCCCCACAGCGCTGAGTTATGCTGAGTTTTCCACCCGGTTTCCGGAAGCCGCCGGCGAGGCGGCCTTTGTCGCAAAGGGGGTGCAAGCGCCATGGTTGGGCACGCTCGTCGGGCTGGCGATTGTGATGGCCGGGGCGGTATCGGCAGCGGCAGTGTTGCGTGGTGGCGTGGGGTATCTGGGCGCAGTGACGGGATGGCCTGCGGGGCCGAGCATGGTGGTGATCGGGGCGCTGTTGGCGGCGGTGGCCGTGGTCGGCGTGTTGGAGAGCCTTGCGCTTGCCGCGATCTTTACGGTGGTTGAGGTTCTGGGACTGGGTCTGGTGGTTTATGCAGGGTTCAGCGCCGTGCCTGTCGCGGATTTTCAGATGCCGCAAGAGATAGTCTGGTCGGGCGTGACGGCCGGGGCGGTGCTGGCTTTCTTCGCCTTCATCGGGTTTGAGGATATCGTCAACATGGCCGAAGAGGTGCGCGAACCGGAGCGCGTCCTGCCCCGTGCAATCCTGTTGTCCCTGATCATCACGAGCCTGCTTTACGCGTTGGTCACTTGGGCGGCGGTGCGGTCGGTGCCGCTCGAGCGGCTTGGCGCGAGTGAGCAGCCCTTGGCGCTGGTGTGGCAAATGGGGCAGGGCGGCAGTGCTGCGTTTTTGTCGTTGATCGCGGTGGTGGCGGCACTGAATGGCGTTCTGGCGCAGATGGTGATGGCGAGCCGGGTTCTGTTTGGTCTGGGACGGCGCAGTGCATGGCTGTCCGTGTTTCACCACGCGCATCCCCGGTTTGGCACGCCAGTGCGCGCGACCGTGCTGATCAGTGTGGCGGTCATCGGGGGCGCGCTGGCCTTGCCGGTGGCGGAGCTGGCGGGTGTGACCTCGACGTTGCTCTTGACGGTGTTCGTGTTGGTCAATGGCGCGCTGATCCTGATGAAGCGGCGGGTGCCCGAAGCGGCGTTTCGGGTGCCGATGGCGGTGCCGGTCTTTGGTGTGGTGGTGGCGTTGGCCGCCTTGGGCGCGAGCCTTGGAGGGTTGGGATGACACTGTCTCTGATATTGGCCTGCCTCTGGGCGGTGGCTGCAAATGTCTTGGCGATGCTGCCAAGCCGCGACAATTACTGGCGGCGGGCCTATGTTCTGATTGCGCTCGGCGTGCCGATCCTCGGGTTTGTCACATGGCAGAACGGACCCTGGATTGGTCTGTTGGTGATGGTCGCGGGCATGAGCGTTTTGCGTTGGCCGGTGATCTATCTCGGGCGTTGGATCAGGCAGCGCTTGGGGTAGCTCGGGCGCATGGGGCTTTACCTTGGGCGCGGCAGAAGGCAGAAGAACTGCCATGATGAGATTTCCTGATACGCGGGGCGCATTGACCCCGAATAGGCCTTTGGCCGATCTGACCTGGCTGCGCGTGGGCGGGCCCGCGGATTGGCTGTTTCAACCGGCTGATCTGGAGGATCTGGCAGCATTTCTGGCTGGGCTGGATGCGTCGGTGCCAGTTTTTCCCATGGGTGTGGGCAGCAATCTCATCGTGCGCGATGGGGGCCTTCACGCCGTGGTGATCCGGTTGGGACGCGGGTTCAACGGTATTCGCGTTGAGGGTCCGCGCGTCGTTGCCGGGGCGGCCGCGCTCGATGCGCATGTCGCGCGGCGGGCGGCGGAGGCGGGTGTGGATCTCACGTTTCTGCGCACCATTCCGGGCAGCATCGGTGGCGCGGTCCGGATGAACGCGGGCTGCTATGGGGCCTATGTGGCGGATCATCTGATCGAGGCGCGGGCCGTGACACGGAGCGGCGAGGTGGTTACACTTGGCCCGCGAGAGCTGCAATTCGCCTACCGGCACAGCGCGCTGCCCGACGGCTGGGTGATCTTTGAGGCGACGTTTGAAGGCGTGCCGGGTGATCCGGCGACACTGGAGGCCAAGATGGCCGAGCAGATCGCCAAGCGTGATGCCACACAGCCCACCAAAGAGCGCAGTGCCGGCAGCACATTCCGCAATCCGGCCGGGTTTTCCTCGACCGGGCGGGCCGATGACGTGCATGATCTCAAGGCCTGGAAGGTGATCGACGAGGCGGGATTGCGCGGCGCGCGGCGCGGGGCGGCGCAGATGAGCGAGATGCATCCCAACTTTTTGATCAACACGGGCGGGGCCTCTGCTGCTGATCTTGAGGGCCTCGGCGACGAGGTGCGAAAAAAGGTTTTTCAAATGCGTGGAATAGAGTTAGAGTGGGAAATCATGAGGGTCGGTGAACCGGCTCCGGGCGCAAGCCCTCAGGCAGACTAACAAAAACAATACGACAACAGGGCCGGTAAACCGGTCCGGGACATTGAGGCACATGGTGGTTGGTTCGAGCAGAACAACCCCGAAAGTGGCGGTGATCATGGGCGGCCCCTCGGCGGAGAGGGACGTGTCGCTCTCTTCAGGGCGTGAATGCGCCGTCGCGTTGAGGGAAGCAGGGTTTGAGGTGGTCGAGGTGGATGCCGCGACAGACCTCTGCACGCGTTTACAAGACATAAAGCCGGACGTGGTATTCAATGCCCTGCATGGGCGTTGGGGTGAGGATGGGTGCGTGCAGGGGATGCTGGAATGGCTGGGCCTGCCCTATACTCATTCGGGCGTTCTGTCGTCCGCTCTCGCCATGGACAAGGAGCGCACCAAGGTGGCCTACCGCGCGGCCGGTCTGCCTGTGGTCGACAGCGTGTTGGCGCGGCGTGACGAGGTGCGGGCCGGGCATGTGATGCCGCCGCCCTATGTGGTCAAGCCCTACAATGAGGGATCGTCCGTAGGCGTCTATCTGGTCGAGGCCGGGGCCAACCGGCCGCCTGCGCTCTCGGATGATATGCCGGATGTGGTGATGGTGGAGAGCTATGCGCCGGGGCGTGAACTCACGACCACGGTGATCGGCGACCGGGCTCTGACGGTGACGGATATCCTGACCGAAGGCTGGTATGACTACGATGCCAAATACAAGCCCGGTGGCTCGCGCCATGTGGTGCCTGCCGATGTGCCGCAGGAGATCTTCGACGCATGCCTCGACTATGCGCTGCGGGCGCATGAGGTTCTGGGCTGTCGCGGGGTGAGCCGCACTGATTTTCGCTGGGATGAAGCGCGCGGTCTTGACGGGTTGATCCTGCTTGAGACCAACACGCAGCCGGGGATGACGCCGACCTCCTTGGTGCCGGAACAGGCGCAGGCGCTGGGCATTTCCTTTCCTGAATTGTGCCGCTGGATGGTGGAGGATGCGTCATGCAACCGGTAATTCCGCGGGCTGATCCGGCACCATCACGGATGTCATATCGCCTCCAGCGGTTGATGCTGACGCCGCTTTATCGACGGCTGATCCGGTTCGGTTTGCCGGTGCTCGTGATTGCTGGGCTGGTCGGAGGGTATCTGGGCAGCGAGGCGCGGCGCACGGCGCTGGTTGAGCAGATTGCGGACCTCCGCCACCAGATTGAAACGCGCCCCGAATTCATGGTCAACCTTTTGTCGGTCGAAGGCGCGAGCACGAGCGTGCAAGAGGATATTCGCGAGATTTTCCCCTATGACCTGCCAGCGAGCTCGTTCGACCTCGTGCTCGACGACATTCGGGTGATGATCGAGGAATTGCCTGCCGTGGCGCGTGCTGAGGTGCGCATTCGGCAGGGTGGCGTTTTGGTGGCCGAGATCACCGAACGCGTGCCGGTCGCGCTCTGGAAAACGCGGGATGCGCTGAACGTGATTGATATCGAAGGTCAGGTGATCGGGGTGATCAATGCCCGCTCTGAGCGCGCCGATTTGCCGGTGGTGGCAGGCGAAGGCGCACCCGAGCAGGTGGCAGAAGCGCTGGACGTTCTGCACGCTGCGGCTCCGATGGGGCTGGAGCTGCGCGGTCTTGTGCGGATGGGCGAGCGGCGTTGGGATCTGGTTCTATCGGATGGCAAGCGCGTTCTCTTGCCCGAGAGCGGGGCGGTGCGCGCGTTAGAGCGGGTGATGGTGCTTCATGGGGCGCAGGACATGCTGGAGCGGGATCTGGCGGCGGTGGATATGCGGATCGCGGCGCGTCCGACGATCCGGTTGAATGAAGCGGCCATGGAAGACTGGTGGACGATAACTCAGATGAGCTTGGGGACGAACTGACGATGATCGAGCTGTATGAATCCCAAAGGGCGATGCGCCATATGCGCAAGGCGGCGATGCAGAGGGGCGTGGTCGCGGTGCTGGATGTGGGCACCTCCAAGATCGCCTGTCTGGTGCTGCGGTTTGATGGCACCGAGCGATTGCACGAGGCCGAAGGGATTGGCCGGATGGCCGGGCAAGCCGGGTTCCGGGTGATCGGGGCGGCGACGACACGCTCGCGCGGGGTTCGCTTTGGCGAGATCGACGCCATGGCTGAGACCGAGCGCGCCATTCGCACCGCCGTTCAGGCGGCGCAGAAGATGGCCAATATCCGGGTCGATCATGTCATTGCCTGTTTTTCGGGCGCAGGGCCGCGCAGCTATGGTCTGGCCGGGCAAGTCGAATTGGAAGGCCATACCGTCAGCGAACAGGACATCAGCCGCGTGCTGAGCGCCTGCGACGTGCCGGATTTCGGCGAGGGCCGCGAGGTGCTGCATGCGCAGCCGGTCAATTTTGCGCTGGATCATCGCAGTGGCCTGATTGATCCGCGCGGGCAGATGGGGCAGGTCTTGTCCACCGACATGCATATGCTGACGGTGGACGGCGCCGCGATCCAGAACCTAGCCTATTGCGTCAAGCGGTGTGACCTGGAACTGGCAGGGGTTGCCAGCTCTGCCTATGTGTCGGGCATCGCGGCGCTGGTCGAGGACGAGCAGGAACTGGGTGCCGCCTGTATTGATCTGGGCGGCGGCACGTCGGGTGTGTCGATCTTTATCAAGAAACACATGATCTATGCCGATAGCGTCCGCATGGGCGGCGATCATGTCACCAATGACATTTCCATGGGGTTGCAGGTGCCGCAGGCCACCGCCGAGCGGATCAAGACCTTTTACGGCGGTGTCGTGGCCACCGGCATGGATGACCGCGAGATGATCGAGATCGGGGGCGACACCGGCGATTACGAGCATGATCGGCGGCGGGTGAGCCGGGCCGAACTGATCGGGATCATGCGCCCGAGGGTCGAGGAAATTCTCGAAGAGGTGCGCGCGCGGTTGGATGCCGCAGGGTTCGATCATCTGCCCAGCCAACAGATCGTGTTGACCGGAGGCGGCAGCCAGATCCCCGGTCTTGACGGGTTGGCAAGCAAGATCTTGGGGCAGCAGGTGCGTCTGGGGCGGCCCCTGCGGGTGCATGGGTTGCCACAGGCGGCGACCGGGGCGGGGTTTGCCAGTGCAGTGGGTATGTGCCTCTTTGCGGCCAATCCGCAGGACGAATGGTGGGATTTCGAGATTCCCGTCGATCGCTATCCAGCGCGCTCGCTGAAGCGGGCAATGAAATGGTTTCGGGACAACTGGTGACCGCAAGATGTGGCGTCATCGGCGAAATCCCGCGAAAAAGACTACGAAAGACGCCATATTTAGTGGCTATTTCGTGTTTTTTAGGTGACGATTGGGCCAACCATCGGTAAGAATGGTGCCAATCAGGCGGAAAACAGCCCGCGAATGTGGGCATCAGGACAGGCGGACAAGCTATGACACTCAACCTCACTATGCCCGGACATGACGAGCTGAAGCCCCGTATCACCGTTTTCGGTGTGGGTGGGGCGGGTGGCAACGCCGTGAACAACATGATCGAGAAGCAACTCGATGGTGTGGATTTCGTGGTGGCCAACACGGATGCGCAGGCCCTGAGCCAGAGCAATGCGGAAAGCCGCATTCAGCTGGGCGTCAAGGTGACTGAGGGTCTGGGCGCAGGCGCGCGGGCCTCTGTGGGCGCTGCCGCCGCCGAAGAGAGCATCGAGCAGATCGTTGATCATCTGGCGGGTGCGCATATGTGCTTTATCACCGCCGGCATGGGCGGAGGCACCGGCACCGGGGCCGCACCGATCATCGCGCAGGCCGCGCGTGAGTTGGGCGTGCTGACGGTGGGTGTTGTCACCAAGCCGTTCCAGTTCGAGGGCGCCAAGCGGATGCGTCAGGCCGAAGAAGGCGTTGAAGCGCTGCAAAAGATGGTCGACACGCTGATCATCATCCCCAACCAGAACCTGTTCCGTCTGGCCAATGAAAAAACGACCTTTACCGAGGCGTTCAGCATGGCCGACGATGTGCTCTATCAGGGCGTCAAGGGTGTGACCGATCTGATGGTGCGCCCCGGCCTCATCAATCTCGACTTTGCCGATGTCCGCGCCGTGATGGACGAGATGGGCAAGGCGATGATGGGCACCGGGGAGGATAGCGGCGAGGATCGCGCCATCCAGGCCGCAGAAAAGGCGATTGCCAACCCGCTCCTGGATGAAATCAGCCTGCGCGGGGCCAAGGGTGTGTTGATCAACATCACCGGCGGTCATGACCTCACGCTGTTCGAATTGGACGAAGCCGCCAACCGCATCCGCGAGGAAGTGGACCCGGATGCGAATATCATCGTGGGGTCGACCCTTGATCCGTCGATGGAAGGCTCGATCCGTGTCAGCGTTGTGGCGACGGGTATCGACGTGAGCCAAGTGGCCGCCGATTTGCCCGTGCCGCGCCGCTCGATGGCGCAGCCGCTCAAGCAGCAAGTCAGTGCCGAAGTTCCGGCCCCGGCTCCGGCCCCCGCTGCACAGCCCGAGCCTGCGCCGGTCGCCGCCCGAGTGGCCGAGCCTGAGCCCTCGCTCTTTGGTGCGATGGACGCGCAGCGCGCCGCTGCCGAGGAGCAGATGGAGGATATCTTTGACGACGAGATCGCCGCTGACGATCTGCCGCCGCCGGCCTATCAGCCGCGCGTCGAGGAATTCGCGCGCAGCACCTATGCCGAAGAGGATGATCTCGATGCCTATGTCGCGCCGCGCGCCCCGGCCCCCGGCACGCCCACTCCTGAGGCATTGCAGCGGTTGCAGGCCGCTGTCGGTCGCACCCCGGTGCAGCCACAACAGCGTCGCCCCGAGCCCGAGGCCCGTGCGCCAGAAGAGCGTCCGCGCTTTGGCATAAACTCGCTGATCAACCGGATGACCGGGCATGCCGCCCCCGAGGCGGAGCGTCCGCAGGCGGCCGCGCGCCCGACACGTCAACAGCCGACCATGGGCAACGCGCAACCGCAGCACGCTCCGGCGCGGGCCCATGACGAGGATGAGCAGATCGAGATTCCGGCATTTTTGCGCCGTCAGGCGAACTGATCCGGCGCTTTGCCGGGTGTTTGGAAAAGCCGCCCGTCAAGGCGGCTTTTTCTATTTGAGGGGTGAGCGGCGGGGGTCGTGGAGCGTGACGGTGGAATTCCGCAACGCGCCTCAGATCACCCGAGCGAAATGTGCCAAAGACGTTTTGCACCGCAAATTAATGTGCTAGGACCAAGGCGATGCGGGCGAACTGCCCCGCGTTTTCGTAACTGAGAGTGAGATCGCGCATGAGAATCGGCACGTCCCGGGCCAAGCTGTTCGGAGCCTTTGCTGTGGCAATGGCCATCGCGGGCTGTGGCAATAAGGAAAGCGTCGAGCGCGGCACGGTCAATTACGAGAATTACACGGCCCAGCAGATTTTCGAGCGGGGCGAATATGATCTGGCGCAGCGCGATCCTGAATTGGCGGCGACGAGCTTTGCCGAGGTTGAGCGGCTCTATCCTTATTCCGATCTGGCCAAGCGGGCGGTGATCATGCAGGCCTTTGCCCATCATCAGGCCAAGGAATACGAAGAAAGCCGCGCCGCCGCACAGCGGTTCATCGACTTTTACCCGACCGATGAGGATGCGGCCTATGCGCAATACCTTTTGGCGCTGAGCTATTACGATCAGATTGACGAGGTCGGGCGCGATCAGGGGCTGACCTTTCAGGCGCTGCAATCTCTGCGTGAGGTGATCGAGCGCTATCCTGACAGCGAATACGCCAATGCCGCGATCCTGAAGTTCGATCTGGCATTTGACCATCTGGCCTCAAAAGAGATGGAAATCGGTCGCTATTACCTCAAGCGCGATAATTTTGCCGCTGCTGCCAACCGGTTCCGGGTGGTGGTCGAGGATTTCCAGACCACGACCCATACCGCCGAAGCGTTGCACCGGCTGGTGGAATCCTATCTGTCGCTGGGGTTGGTCAACGAGGCGCGCACAGCGGGCGCAATTCTTGGACATAACTTCCAAGGGACAGATTGGTATGAGGACAGCTACAAGCTCTTGACCGGGCGGGGCTATACATTGGAGGCGGCGGGAGATGGCTGGTTGCAGCAGATCTATCGCCAGACCGTCCAGGGCCGCTGGCTATAAGGGGGGACGGGGGAACACCCTGCCCGACGGGTTGGCCTGATGCTGCGCACGCTTGAAATCCGGGACATGCTGATCATCGACCGGCTGGACCTGACCTTTCAGCCGGGTCTCAATGTGCTGACCGGCGAAACCGGAGCGGGAAAGTCGATTCTGCTCGACAGTCTGGGGTTCGTTCTGGGCTGGCGGGGCCGGGCCGAATTGGTGCGCAACGGGGCGGATCAGGGCGAGGTGATCGCTGAATTTGATCTCACCGCGGAGCATCCGGCGCGCGCGATCCTGCGCGAGGCTGGATTGCCGGATGAAGAGGCGCTGATCCTGCGCCGGGTCAACAGTGCCGATGGGCGCAAGACCGCTTGGGTCAATGACCGGCGGGTGTCCGGCGAGGTGTTGCGGCAGTTGTCGGATGTGCTGGTTGAATTGCATGGGCAGCAGGATGACCGGGGTTTGCTTGATCCCAAGGGGCATCGGGATTTGCTGGATGCTTACGGCGATCTGGCTGCGCTGCGCGAGGCCGTGCGCGTAGCATGGCGAGATATGGCGGCGCGGCGCAAGGCGCGCGATGCGGCAGAGGCAGCGCAGGCTGCGCTGCGCGCTGAGGAGGAGTTTTTGCGCCATGCTGTGACGGAACTCGATGCCCTTGGCCCGCAGCCCGGTGAAGAGGCAGAGCTGGATGCACGTCGTCGGATGATGCAGGGGGCAGAGCGCATCCGGGCAGATATCGCCAAGGCCGCTGAAGCGATCGGACTCAACGGCGCAGAGGGTGCGGCAGGCGATGCGCTGCGGTGGCTTGAGTCGGTGGCGGACAAGGCCGAGGGACAGTTGGACGAACCGGTGGCGGCGATTGGTCGGGCGCTGGTGGAATTGGACGAGGCCGGACGTGGCGTGCAGCGCTGTTTGGAGGCGCTCAATTTCAATCCATTGGAGTTGGAAGAGACCGAGGAGCGGCTCTTTGCGATCCGGGCGCTGGCGCGAAAACATGGGATTATCCCCGATGATTTGGCGGCATTTGCGGAGGATCTGCGCGGGCAATTGGCGGCTCTGGATCGTGGCGACGCGGATATGCGCATGCTGGCGGCGGCCTTGGCGGACGCGGAGCGCCGCTATGCCCACGCGGCGGAGGTGTTGACCGAGGCGCGGGTGACGGCGGCCTTGGCGCTCGACCGGGCGGTGATGGCGGAACTGGCGCCGCTCAAGATGGAGCGCGCGGTGTTCACCACCGATATTCGGCACGCGGAGCCGGGTGCCACCGGGCAGGATGAGGTGACCTTTCGCGTGGCCACCAACCCCGGCGCGCCCTCGGGAGCGTTGGGCAAGATCGCCTCGGGGGGGGAGTTGAGCCGATTTCTGCTGGCGCTCAAGGTGTGTCTGACGGGCACGGACAGTGGCGTCACGATGATCTTTGACGAGATCGACCGGGGCGTGGGCGGGGCCACGGCGGATGCCGTGGGCCGCAGGCTGGCGCAATTGGCGGCAGGTGGTCAGGTTCTGGTGGTCACACATTCGCCGCAGGTGGCCGCGCGCGGCGCGCATCACTGGCGGGTGGAAAAGCGGGTCGAGGCGGAAGAAACGCTCTCGACCGTGCGGGCGATGACGGGCGCTGACCGTGTGGATGAGATCGCGCGCATGCTCTCGGGCGAGCGGATCACGCCCGAGGCGCGAGCCGCCGCTGAGGCGTTGATGGAGGGGTAGGCGTGGGGGCGTTTCCCCCGCTGCCGGTGCCGGGCGTCCCCCGAGGTATTTTGGTCAGATGAAGGGGGGCGGGTCAGTTTCGCGGCGGGACCAGTTTGCCGGGGTTGAGGATGTTCAAGGGATCGAGCGCCTGTTTGATGGCCCCCATCATCGCCCATCCTCCGCCATGTTCGCGTTGCATGTAGCCCAGTTTGCCAATCCCGATGCCATGTTCGCCGGTGGCTGTTCCGCCAAGGGCCAAGGCGCGCTCGACCATGCGGTCCGAGGCGGATTTCGCACGGGCAAGCTCTTGTTGATCCGTGATATCCACCAGCAGGACGGCGTGAAAATTGCCATCGCCGACATGGCCCAGAATTGGCCCCTGCACGCCCGCCTGTGCGAGATCGGCGCGGGTCTCCTCGATCGCTTGGGCCAGATGTGAGATCGGGACGCAGATGTCGGTGACAATCGCGCGTGCGCCGGGGCGCGCGGCGAGGATAGCGTAATAGGCCGTGTGGCGCATGGTCCAGAGGGCGGTGCGCGCCTCTGTCTGGGTGGCCCAGTCAAAGTCCGAGCCGTGGTGATCGGCCGCAAGGGTGCCAAAGGTTTCGGCCTGTTCGGCAACACTGGCGGCGGTGCCGTGAAACTCTAGCAAGAGATGCGGTTTCTCGGGCAAGGCCATGTTGGAATAGGCGTTGACGGCGCGGACACTGTCGCTGTCCATCAGTTCGATCCGGGCCATCGGGATGCCGCATTGAATGGTGTCGATCACGGTTGCGACGGCATCGGCGACGGTGTCGAAGGCGCAGACCGCCGAGGATATCGCTTCGGGCTGGCCGGAAAGGCGCAAGGTGAGTTCGGTGATCAGCCCAAGCGTCCCTTCCGCCCCCACAAAGAGCCCGGTGAGATCGTAGCCTGATGAGGATTTGCGCGCACCGGTGCCCGTGCGGATCACCTCTCCTGAGGCGGTGACCACCTGGAGTGCCAGAACATTGTCACGCATGGTGCCATAGCGCACGGCTGTGGTGCCGCTGGCGCGGGTCGAGGCCATGCCCCCCAAAGAGGCATTGGCGCCGGGATCGACCGGGAAGAACAAGCCGGTCGTGCGCAGCGCGTCGTTGAGCGCCTCGCGGGTCACACCCGGTTGCACCCGCGCGGTCATATCGGCCTGCGCCACCTCAAGCACCTGATTCATCCGGGCGAAATCCACCACGATCCCGCCGTTGAAGGCCTGCGCCTGTCCTTCCAGCGAGGTGCCGGTGCCCCAAGCCACGACCGGAACGCGGTGGCGCGCACAGATGGTCACGACCTGCGTCACCTGTTCTGTTGTTTCGGGATAGACCACGGCATCGGGTGGGCTGAGGGGGAAATACGACTCGCTCTGGCCATGCAGGTCGAGATCGGACTTGGACAGGGTGACCTGTTGGCCTAGACAGGAAAGGAGGTCGGCAATTGCGCTTGGCATGTCCATCGGGAAACTTTCTTTCGTGAGTTTGAACACAGAGTATTCCAAGCCGAGGACAAGCGAAAGCGCGGGGCTGCCGCGCGAAGGGGAGGCGATGCAGGCGGACGAACCGTCCTTTCTGGGCCAGTTGAGCCAGGGCGTGAGCGAAGGCCTGCGCGAGGGCTGGCGCGTCCTGCGCAAGCGCGGTCCAAGCCAGTTTCAGTTCTGGCTGATCGCCCTGATCATCGGGATTGCCGCAGGCTTTGCCGCGCTGTTCTTTCGCAAGGGGATCACCGCGCTACAAGAACTGGTCTATGGCACCGATGACGTGGCGCAACTGCACAGCTTTGCCGGACAATTGCCGTGGTACTGGGTCCTGATGCTGCCTGTGGCGGGGGGGCTTGTGGTCGGGCTGATCCTGCATCGGTTCACGCCGGATGGGCGGGTGCGCTCGGTGGCGGATGTGATCGAGGGCGCGGCGCTCTATGAGGGACGGGTCGAGCGGCGCGAGGGGCTGGCCTCTGCTGCGGCCTCGTTGATCACGTTGGGAACCGGGGGATCATCAGGGCGCGAGGGGCCGGTGGTGCATCTGGCGGGGGTGATTTCATCCTGGGTGAGCGAGCGCATCCATGCCGATGGCGTCACGGGCCGCGATCTTTTGGGCTGTGCGGTGGCGGCAGCCGTCTCCGCCTCGTTCAACGCGCCCATTGCGGGGGCGCTCTTTGCGCTTGAGGTGGTGCTCCGGCATTTCGCTGTGCATGCCTTTGCCCCGATTGCCATTGCCTCTGTCGCGGGGACGGTGATCAACCGATTGGAATTTGGGGGTGTGACCGAGTTTACCCTGCCTGAAGCCGGAGCCTTGGAATTCTATGCGGAGTTGCCGGCCTTTCTCATTCTTGGCTTGATCTGTGGCGTGGTGGCGGCGGCGCTGATGCGGGCGATCTTCTTGGCCGAGGATGTGGCGATGCATGTGCAGACGCGGCTGGGGCTGCCGCGCTGGTTGCGGCCGGTGGGGGCGGGGCTCTTGTTGGGGCTGCTGGCCATCTGGTTTCCGCATATCATCGGGGTTGGCTATGAAACCACCTCGGCGGCGCTCACCGGCAAGCTCTTGTGGCATGAGGCGGCGGTCTTTGCGGTGCTCAAGGTGCTGGCGGTGGCGATCACCATTGGCGGGCGCATGGGCGGCGGCGTGTTTTCACCCTCGCTTATGTTGGGCGCGCTGACCGGGCTGGCGTTTGGGTATGTGGCCACAGCGACTTTTCCCGAAGTGTCGGGGGCACATACGCTCTATGCCTTGGCGGGAATGGGGGCCGTGGCAGCAGCAGTACTGGGCGCGCCGATTTCCACGACGTTGATCGTGTTTGAACTGACTGGCGACTGGCAGACCGGGCTGGCGGTCATGGTGGCGGTCTCGACCTCGACCGCCCTTGGATCAAAGCTGGTGCGGCGGTCGTTCTTTCTGACGCAGCTCATGCGGCGCGGCATCAGGCTGGTGGCGGGGCCACAGGACTATCTCTTGGGTATGTTCCGGGTGTCCAAAGTGATGCGCGGCCCGGATCATGAGCAGGCTGCGGATGTGGATCAATGCTGGTCGTTGATCGAGCAGGGCGTTTATCTTGATGTGACCGCGACGCTGGAGCAGGCGATGCCGGTGTTTGAGCGGGCCGCTGTGCCCTTTGTGCCGGTGGTTACGCTTGTTGGGGGGGATCAGCCGCCCGAATTGTCGGGCGCGCTGTTTCATGTGGATGCGCTCAAGGCTTATAACCGAGCCTTGGCGGCGGTGTCAGAGGAAGAGCATAGCTGAGGCTTGTTTCGCGCCGCTTGGCCCGCAGGCTCAGACCCGTTCCACAGTGACGGTATCGCTGGCATAAAAGGCGATGTGATCCTTGATCTCGGCCACCTCTGGTTTTGGGGATTCATAGCTCCATGCGGCGTTTTGCAACGTCTGGCTCTTGGTGATGATCGAGTAGTAGCGCGCGTCACCCTTGTAGGGGCAATGGCTGAACTGTTCACTCTCGTCGAGAAAGGCCATGGCGATGTCCTCGCGCGGGAAATAGATCACGAAAGGATAATCGCCTTCGGTGAGTTCCAGTGCATTGCGGCTCTCGCCCAGAACGGCACCGCCCGCGCGGACCGTCCATGTGCCCTGTGCCTTGCGAATCGTTATTCGTGCCATCGTCCATCCCCCTTGTTACGTCGTCTTGATCTTGGTCTGACGCAGAAATCTAACAGGAATATGTCAGCTTGTCTGCGTTACTTTATCCAACCATAGCCGCGCCGGGGCCGAAAGCAGAGGGCCAATCTTGTCGCGGCAGGCGGTGTGATAGGTATTGAGCCAGTCGCGTTCCGGTTTTGTCAGCAGATCGGCGTCGATGAGGCGCGTATCCAGCGGGGTATAGGTCAGTGTTTCGAACCCAAACTGCGTGACCCCGTCGCCGCCGGGCAGGGGATCGAGCGCCGTCACGACGATGAGATTCTCGATTCGGATGCCGAAGGCGCCCTCTCGGTAATAGCCCGGCTCGTTCGACAAAATCATGCCCGGCTCAAGCGGCACCTCGGAGAGGCGCGAGAGGCGTTGCGGGCCTTCGTGCACGCAAAGATACACGCCGACGCCGTGGCCGGTGCCATGGGCGTAGTCCTGATCGGCCAGCCAGAGGGGGTAGCGTGCGATAGCGTCGAGATCGCGTCCTGCAAGACCGCGCGGAAACCGCAGCCGCGAGATGGCGATCATGCCTTGCAGCACGCGGGTGAAGGCGGCGCGCTCGTCCGCGCCGGGGATGCCCACGGGCAGGGTCCGGGTGATGTCGGTGGTGCCGTCGAGATACTGCCCGCCGCTGTCGAGCACGAGGAGGTCGCCGTCTACAAGCGTCCGGTTGCTTGCCTCGCTCACGCGGTAATGCGGCAGCGCGCCATTGGGGCCGGACCCGGCGATTGTGTCAAAGCTGATGTCCAAAAGCTGGCCGGTGGCCGCGCGACACGCCTCGAGCCGCCGCGCCACGTCGATTTCGGTGAGCGTGCCGGGGGGCTGCGCGTCGAACCACGCCAGAAATTCGCACATGGCGGCCCCATCGCGCAGATGGGCGATGCGGGTGGCGGTGATTTCGGCTTGCGTCTTGCGCGCCTTGGGCAGGATGCAGGGATCGGCGCCCCATTGATGGGCGACGCCGGCGGCATCCAGCACCTGCACCACACGCAGCGGCACGTTGGCGCGGTCGAGGCGCACCGGGCCGGGGAGGGCGGCAAGGGCTGTCTCGAAGGCGTCGGGCGGCGCGAGCGTCACCGCGTCGCCCAGATGCGTGCGGGCGGTGGCATCAAGTTTAGCGGGGTCGGTGAAGAAGGTGGCGTGCCCGGTGTCATGTATGATGGCAAAGCCCTGCGCCACCGGATTGCGCGGAATGTCACAGCCCCGGATGTTGAAGAGCCAAGCAATGGAATCTGTGAGGGTGATAACCGCCGATCTTTGGCCTGCTTTGCGCAGGGTTTCCGCCAAGGCTGCGCGTTTCTCGGCATGGCTGGCCCCTGCGAGGCTGTCGGGCCAAGGGGTGATGGCACCCTGCGGAGGGGCGGGGCGGTCAGGCCAGACAGCGTCGATCAGGTTGGTGTGAGAGGTGAGATGGATTGCGCTGCCTGTCAGGGCTTCGGTCAGCGCCTCGATCTGTTCCGGCGTATAGAGCCAAGGATCAAAACCCACCGTTCCGCCCTCTGGCAGATGCTGCCTGAGCCAAGGCCCAAGGCGGGTTTCGGGCCAATCCACGGCTGTGAAATGGCCGGTATCGACCTGCGCACGCACCTGCACCCGGTAGCGACCGTCCGTGAAGACCCCCGCCGCATCTGCCAGCGCCGCGCAGAACCCGGCAGAGCCGGTAAAGCCGGTGAGCCACGCGAGCCGGTCATCGCAGGCGGCGACATATTCGCCCTGATGGGCATCGGCGCGCGGCACCAGCCACCCCGCCAGCCCGGCATCGGCCATGGCACGGCGCAGCGCCTCGAGGCGGGGCGGACCTTGATCGGGGCGGGCGGTTTCGGTGAAGGACTGAAACATGGGGCCTCCTGCGGGGCTGTGCGAGTCGTGGTGTCGAGGGATGGGGGCGCTGCCCCCGTCCCGGACCCTGTCCGGGACTCCCCCGAAGTATTTTGGGCCAGATGAAGCCAGGCCGGATCAGCTGGCGCGGCGTATTCCCATGAACCGTGCGCGGGCGCGGGGGTCGCTATCAAAGAGCGCGGCCAGTTGTTCGGTCATGGCGCCTGCCAGTTGGTCGGCGTCGGTGATGGTCACGGCGCGCTGATAATAGCGCGTGACGTCATGGCCGATGCCGATGGCCAGCAGTTCGACCTGTTTGCGGCGCTCGACCATGGCGATCACATCGCGCAGGTGTTTTTCCAAGTAGTTGGCGGGGTTGACGGAGAGGGTGCTGTCGTCGACCGGCGCGCCGTCGGAGATCACCATCAGAATCTTGCGCGCCTCCTTGCGGGCCACCATACGGCGGTGCGCCCATTCCAGCGCTTCGCCGTCGATGTTTTCCTTGAGCAGCCCCTCTTTCATCATCAGCCCGAGATTGTCGCGGGTCCGGCGCATGGGAGCGTCGGCGGATTTGTAGACGATGTGGCGCAGGTCATTGAGGCGGCCGGGCAATTGCGGGCGGCCTTCGGCGAGCCATTTTTCGCGGCTCTGCCCACCTTTCCACGCGCGGGTGGTGAAGCCGAGGATTTCGACCTTGACCGAGCAGCGTTCCAGGGTGCGGGCCAGAACATCGGCGCAGATGGCGGCAATCGAGATGGGGCGGCCCCGCATCGAGCCGGAATTGTCGAGAAGCAGCGTCACCATCGTGTCGCGGAATTCTGTATCCTTTTCCACCTTGAAGCTGAGCGGTGTGGTGGGGTTGGCCACCACACGCGCCAACCGGCCTGCATCCAAGATGCCCTCTTCGCGGTCGAATTCCCAAGACCGGCTCTGCTGCGCCTGAAGGCGGCGTTGCAGTTTGTTGGCAAGGCGGCTCACTGCGCCCTTGAGTGGCTCAAGCTGTTGATCGAGATAGGCGCGCAGGCGTTCCAGCTCAATCGGGTCGGCCAGATCCTCGGCGCGGATCTCCTCGTCGAAATCGGCATTGTAAATTGCGTAATTCGGGTCGGCATCGGATACAGGATGTGGGGCGGGCGGCTCCAGCGGGGCCTCGCCTTCGGGCAGCTCGGTCTCGTCCTGCATGTCCTCGTCGGCCATGTCCTCCATGCTGACCTGGGCCTGAGCTGCGTCCCGCTGTTCATCTTGTGACCGTTCGGGATCGGCTTCGGCCTCCGTCTCGTCGCTGTCGTCCTGACCAGAGCTGTCGGGCTCTTCCTGCTCGTCGCCGGAGTCTTCGGCCTCGTCCTGCTGGTCGTCATCCATGCTGTCGGGATCATCGCCCAACTGATCGCCATAGCCCAGATCCTCGATGATCCGGCGGGCGAATTTGGCGAAAGCGGTCTGGTCGGCGAGCGTGTCCTGAAGCGCGTCGAGGGTGCCGCCCGCCTGTTCCTCTATGAAACCGCGCCACAGGTCCATGACGTTTTGCGCACCTGCGGGCATGTCGCGGCCCGTGGCGAGATGGCGGATGAGATAGCCTGCGGCGGCGGGCAGGGGGGCGTCAGCGGTGGAGGTGATCCGCTCGAACCCCAAGCGATTGGCGTCCTGCGCGATCTTGGCGTCGATATTGGTGGCGGTGCCGGGCATGTCACGGGCACCCACCGCCTCGCAGCGGGCGGTTTCCATCGACTCATATAGGTCGCGCGCCATGTCGCCGGGGGGCGCGTAGCGGGCATGGGTGCCCGCGTCGTGGAATTTATGCCGCAGGGCTAGCGCATCGGCGGTGCCGCGCGCCAAGAGCACCTCTTCGCGCGACATCCGGCGGGAGACCTGCGGCAGGCGCATGGCCTCGCCCGAGATGCCGCTGGGGTCCACCGAATAGCTGACGGTCAGTTCCTTGTCGTCCGCCATCACCTTGGTGGCGTTGGCGAGCGCCTTTTTGAACGGATCGGCGGGGTTGTCGGTGGGTTTGTTCATCGGGGTATCCCTGACGCCCAGCGGGCTATCGCACTTTCACATTCGCAGCGCTTTCGGGCAGTTCTTCGTCAAAGCAGCGCTGATAGAATTCGGCGACGGTCTGACGCTCCAATTCATCGCATTTGTTGAGGAAGGTCAGCCGGAAGGCATAGCCCACATTGCGGAAGATGGTGGCGTTCTGCGCCCATGCGATCACGGTGCGGGGGCTCATCACGGTGGAGAGTTCGCCATTCATGAAGGCGGTGCGCGAGAGATCGGCAACCGTCACCATGCGGCTGATGGTCTTGCGCCCGTCTGCGGTGTTGTAGAGCGGGTTCTTGGCCAGCACGATGGCGGTTTCGGCGTCATGGCTGAGGTAGTTGAGCGTGGCCACAAGCGACCAGCGGTCCATCTGACCCTGGTTGATCTGCTGGGTTCCATGATAGAGCCCGGTGGTGTCGCCCAGACCCACGGTATTGGCCGTAGCGAAGAGGCGGAAATAGGGGTTGGGCGCGATCACCTCGTTCTGGTCCAGAAGCGTCAGCTTGCCATCCGCCTCGAGCACGCGCTGGATCACGAACATCACATCGGCGCGGCCTGCGTCATATTCGTCGAACACGATGGCGGTCGGGTTGCGCAGCGCCCAAGGCAGAATGCCCTCGTGGAATTCGGTCACCTGCACGCCGTCGCGCAGTTTGATCGCGTCCTTGCCGATGAGGTCGATCCGGCTGATGTGGCTGTCGAGGTTGACGCGCACGCAGGGCCAGTTGAGGCGGGCGGCGACCTGTTCGATATGGGTTGATTTGCCGGTGCCGTGATAGCCTTGGATCATCACGCGGCGGTTGTGGGAAAACCCGGCGAGGATCGCGAGTGTGGTGTCGGGATCGAATTTATAGGTCGAGTCGAATTCCGGCACGCGCTCGGTACGCTCGGCAAAACCTTTGACGATCATGTCCGTGTCGATGCCAAAGATCTCGCGGACAGAGATTTCTTCGGTCGGTTTTGCGTTGATGTCCATCGTTCCGTCAGCCATTGCGCCGGTCCTTCAATCGGGTCGTTTCTCAGGTATCGTCGTGCAACATATCGCAGCAGAGGGCAAGGGGAAGGGGCAAGATTGCGCTGGTCTTATGTGGGGGGCCGGATTGGCCTCATGGGTGCGCTTACTCGGTGCTTTCGGCAATCTCGGACAGGGTTTCGGCGTCGAGAATGCGGACCATGCCGCGCTCAATCGCCACGATACCGCGCCGGGCGAGCGCATCGAGGCGACGCGACACGACCTCGCGGGCGGAGCCGATCATCACCGCAATCTCGGCATGGGTGGCGCGCAGGGTATCGCCCGTCGCCCGGTCAAGCAGGCATTGCGCAAGGCGGGTTTCGATGCGCTGAAACGCCACGCGGTCGAGCAGGTGCATCATGGATTGCAGGCGTTGCGCGAAGGCCGCAAAGACGAAATGGCGAAAGCCATCGGAGAGGTCCATGAGGTGCAGAAAGGTGTCGCGGGGAACCAGCACCAGTTCGGAAGCGGTGCGGGTGATCGCCTCGCCGGAATAGGCGTCACCGCCCATCAGGCCAAGGGTGGATTGCACGCAGCTTTGCCCCGGCTCGACGGCGTAGAGCAGGAGTTCACGGCCCGACGCGCCGGTGAGATAAACCTCGACCCGGCCCGAGAGCATGATGACAAAGCCCTTGACGGTGTCGCCGGGGTGAAAGAGCACGGTGCCCGCCGGGGCGGTCATCGGCGTCATGCGGTCAAGGAGGGCGATGGCCTCGGGGTCGAGCGGCGGCAGGCCGGGGGCGCGCGCCACCCACGCCATCAGCCGCGCCCGCGCGTCTCGAACCGGGGCAGCATGGCCGAGAAATCGCGGCCCTTGCCATCCTCGTTTTCCACGAATTGCGCGTAGAGATCACAGGCGGCGCGACCCATTGGGGTGTCGGCATCCGCCGCCTCGGCGGCCTGTTGCGAGAGGCGCAGGTCCTTGAGCATGAGGTCGGCGGCAAAGCCCGGTTTGTAATCGTTGTCGGCGGGGGATTTGGGGCCCACGCCGGGCGCCGGGCAATAGGCGTTCATCGACCAGCTATAGCCCGAAGAGGTCGAGACCACGTCGAACATCGCCTGCCGGTCGAGGCCCAGTTTGTCGGCGAGCGCAAAGGCCTCGCAGGTGGCGATCATGGTGACGCCGAGGATCATGTTGTTGCAGATCTTGGCCGCCTGCCCATTGCCGGAAGGGCCGCAATGCACCGCTTTTTGCCCCATGATATCAAAGAGGTCTCGGGCGATGTTAAAGCCAGCCTCATCGCCACCCACCATGAAGGTGAGCGTGCCTGCGGTGGCCCCGCCGACGCCGCCCGACACCGGCGCATCAAGGGCCGAGAGGCCCGCCGTCTGCGCCTGAGCCGCGACATCGCGGGCGCTGGCGACATCGACGGTGGAGCAGTCAAGCAGAACCGCGCCCTTGTCCATGACCGGGATCACCTCGGCTGCGACCTTGCGCAGGATGGACCCGTTGGGCAGCATGGTAATGACAACTGCCGCGCCCCGGGCGGCGTCAACGGCGCTGGCGGCCATCGTTACGCCGTCGATGCTGACCTCGGCCATGTCGTAGCCGGTGACATCATGCCCCGCCTTGGCCAGATTGGCCGCCATCGGCGCACCCATATTGCCCAGCCCGATAAACCCGATTTTCATGTATTTGCCTCCTCCAGCGTCAGGGCGTTCTTGCCCAAGGGTTGCAGCATCTGCGCGACGGCTACGTCCGGCAGGCTGTCAAGCCCATGTTTCCAAGTTGGTTTTCTGTCCTTGTCGATGATCGCGGCGCGAATGCCCTCAAGGAAATCGCCCTGTTCCATCGCACGATAGGTGAAACGGTATTCAAGGCCAAGGGCGCGCCCGATATCGGCGGCGGGGCCGCGCAGGCGGTGAATCATCTCGACCGCGCAGGCCATCGAGAGGGGGGAATTGCGGCTCAGGGTTTTGAGCGTGTCGCGGGCAAAATCGCTGTCCTCGGCGCGCAAGGCGTTGGCGATGTCGCGCAGGGTCTCGCCGCTGAAATGGCGGTCGATTTGGGGGGTGAGGGCACGCAGGGGGCCGGGCGGCGGTGCCTCGGCATGGGCGGCGATAACGGCCGGGTCTCCGGTCTCGATCAGGGCGGCGGTGAGGGTGGGCCACATGAGCTGTGGCACGTAACTATCTGCGAATCCGGCATGAATTGCGTCATCCGGTCCCATGCGCGTGCCGGTGGTGCCGAGGTATTCGCCCAAGCGCCCCGGCGCGCGGGCAAGGATCAGCGAGCCGCCCACATCCGGCACAAGGCCGATGCCGCATTCCGGCATGGCGATTTGCGTGCTCTCGCAGGTGACGCGGTGCGACCCGTGACAGGAAATGCCCACGCCGCCGCCCATGACAAAGCCCTGCATCAGGGCGATATAGGGCTTGGGATAGCCCGCGATCTTGGCATTCAGGCGGTATTCATCGGCCCAGAAGCGGCGGCCAAAGGCGAAATCGCCCGCGCGGCCGGTGTCGTAGAGTTGCTGGATGTCGCCGCCTGCGCAAAAGGCCTTATCCCCTGTCGCGTCGATCAGGATGAGGGCCACTTCGTCATCCGTGCGCCAGTCGTCCAGCGCCGCCTCGATCGCCGTGGCCATGTCGTAGCTGAGCGCATTCAGCGCCTTGGGGCGGGTGAGGGTGATACGCCCGGCGCGCCCCTCTTTGCGGATCGAGATGTCTGTGGTCATTGGCCCGCCAGCATTTGCCGCGCCACGATGAGGCGCATGATCTCGTTTGTGCCCTCCAGGATTTCATGCACGCGCAGGTCGCGGACCAGTTTTTCGATGCCGTAATCGGCGAGATAGCCGTAGCCGCCATGCAGTTGCAGGCATTGGTTGACGACGCGGCTGCCGGTTTCGGTCACGAATTTCTTGGCCATGGCGCAGAATTTGGTGGCATCGGGGGCGTCATTGTCGAGCTTCCACGCCGCTTGGCGGAGGAAGGTGCGGGCGGCTTGGAGGTCTATTTCCATGTCGGCGAGTCGGAATTGGAGGGCTTGAAACTGGTCAATCGGCTTTCCAAAGGCCTTGCGCTCGGCCATATAGCGCAGAGTTTGGGTCAGTCCCTGCTGAGCCGCACCAAGCGAGCAAGCGCTGATGTTGAGGCGCCCGCCATCAAGGCCGGACATCGCATAAGTGAAACCTTTCCCCTCTTCTCCCACCATATTTTCGGAAGAAATATTGCAATTGTCAAACTGCACCTGCCGGGTTGGTTGGCTGCGCCAGCCCATTTTATCCTCGAGCCCGCCATAGCTGAGGCCCGCTGTGCCAGCCTCGACATAGACGGTTGAGATGCCCTTGGGGCCGTCGCTGCCGGTGCGGACCATGACGACATAAGCGTCAGAATAGCCCCCGCCCGAGATGAAGGCCTTGGTGCCGTTGAGCGTGTAGCCCTCATTGGTGCGGTCGGCGCGGGTCTTGAGGGCTGCGGCGTCAGAGCCGGAACCGGGCTCGGTCAGGCAGTAGGACAGGACGGTTTCCATGGTCAGCGCGCGGGGCAGCACCCGCGACTTCATCTCATCTGAGCCGAATTTGTCGATCATCTTGGCGCACATGTTGTGGATCGACAGGAACGCCGCGACCGAGGGGCAGGCCATCGAGAGCGCCTCAAACACCAGCGTCGCATCGAGGCGTGAGAGGCCCGAGCCACCCGCATCCTCGCTCACATAGAGCCCGCCAAAGCCAAGCGCCGCGATTTCCGGCCACAGGTCCTTGGGGATGGTGCCGGCCCTCTCCCATTCGCGGGCATGGGGCGCGATGCGGTCCTGTCCAAAGGCATGGGCCATGTCGAAAATGGCAGTCTGTTCCTCGGTAAGGGCGAAATCCATCGGCGGCTCCTCTGCGCTGAAATGAACGGCTGTTTAATTAACAACTATTTCAGAACTATTGCAAAGGGGGGATGGGGAAAAGGGGGTTTGTTGTAGCGTGTGTAGCGTGACAACTTAGTTTGCAGTGAATTACAGTGAAGTTTACAGCAACGCGATTTTGAAACGATGAGGGGCAGGCGAGGCAAAAAAATGATGTTTCCGTCATGCTGCCAACCCAAACTGCATCGGCGTGAAAAGCTTCTGTTGGCTTCCGCCGCAAAGAACGGTTAGGGCAGGCGTGCCCTGAGCGCCGCTAAAGAATCGCTACCAGCGGGAGTAAAGCTAAACGTCGCCCATAATGCGAAGCGCTAGCGTTTCGATTTCTGTGACGGCGGCACCGTTTGGCTTCGACTCGTGACCGTGCGCAATATCATTGCGCACTTCAATTAGTGTTCTGAATATTTCGAAGTCGGCGTCTGTCATGTGGTTCCACCTGTGGGTCACGCACCATAAGAATCGGGCGCGAAGGCCCGCAAACACTTTTCCATTTCCCCGCTGAAGCTCGCGGAGTAGCCAACCCAAACTCTCTGTTAATTTAGGACGATTCGACGTCAGAAGTACAACCGCCGCCAAATCACAGGGATTAGAAATACATTCAAATGTAGAGTTTATCATGCGTTCTAAGGATAGAAAGAAAAACAGAAATCTCTTTAGCGGATCTGTCTCATTGGCCGCAAGATAGTGAAAATCGGCTACTTTGTTCGTAAATTGGTTTGCCCTGTCGAGGGCTATACCAGTTTGTTCATTTAGCTGTTCAGCGCTAATACGTTGGGAAGAATAGCTACCGCCTGAAAATTCGAAACGAAGATCATAGATCGTTGTTCCGTCTCTAGTTGTCCCCACGAACGCAGACTGACGAGGAATGAAGCGCACCAACTGCTGTTCATTTGAGAAAGTAATTGCAAGCGCTGTCAACAGGGGCGGGATTACCGCATCAACTTGGCTCTTAAGCTCATCTTTGGCTTCTCGGAAGCTGTCGTAGGTCGCGATAGACGTTTCGTGCCTCTTAACGTGAGTCCCTGAACTGCTATGTTCGCCCGTTGGCCCGAACGCGACTAGCATGAATGGGGGGGCGGACAACTTGTCTTTCTTCCATTGCTCTTCATCATCAACGAAGTCATCCCCAACCAGAGAATTACAGATTTCATTTAGACTGTCTCCAAACCCCAGCTTAAACGGAATGTTGAAAATACGTTCTTCGATTGGCAGGTGGCATGGCGCATTCAGAGTGAAACCCTGAATCTCAAATACTTCGATGCGTGTGAAAATGCCTCTCACGGTCTCATCTTTACCGAGCGATTTGAACCCCGCCAGCTCCAGGCCGTGTTTGGTTATGCCCATGTTGTTGGTTCTTTCGATGCGACTGAGTGGGTTTATCTGTATTTGGCACAGGGTAGGCAGTCGGGCAAGCCGCACGAATTAGCGTCCATTCTATCCAGTCAGAAATGGCGCGGGTGTTGTGGTAAGCGTCACCTATCGGTCACTATTCTTTATAGCAGTTTTAGGTCGATACTCGTGAATCGTTTGACCTCTGCCCAATTGAGTGCTTCGTGCGCACTACCGACCATGGTCCGGCGTGCCGCGAAAACCCATAGCGGATCAAAGCTGACTGACTTCCGACAGCATGCCGGTGCCGGTCTTTAAAACGCCCCTTTAACAACCCCCTAAACCCCCCTTTCACTCCACATAGCGAAACCCCTGCACGGCGCGGAAATGCCCGCCGTAGCCGGTCCCGGCGGGCTTGAGGCCTCTGCGCGCCCGGGAGGCGGCGAGGGTCTTCATGCTGCGCTCTTTGGATTCGGCGTAGAGGATGGCCGAGACCTGCGCCCAGAGGGGATCGCGGCGCAGGGCTGCGGCGAGGCCCGGGTGCGAGGTGTGAAAGAGCATCGGCATCGGTTTGTCATAGCGGTTCACCCCACGCCGCCAGAGGGCGCAGACCTCGTTGAGAAACCGCAGGCCCAGCCCCGCGCCCTGCCACTCGGGCATGACCACAAGGCGGCAGGCGCGGCCCTCGACCAGCCCCGGCCGGGTCGAGACGGCGAGATGCGCCACGGGCGCGCCGTCGACGAAACCCACGTAGTAATTGGCCGCGATCATGCGCGGCAGCTTCAGGTAGTGATGCGGCTCAAAGGCGGGCCAGAAGGAGCC
Organism: Roseovarius sp. 217; assembly: GCF_000152845.1. Taxonomy (GTDB): domain Bacteria; phylum Pseudomonadota; class Alphaproteobacteria; order Rhodobacterales; family Rhodobacteraceae; genus Roseovarius. Next base: position 4,015,875 of record NZ_CH902584.1, on the reverse strand, counting down.
GTCTGTCTGGTGAATGTCCATGGCAATGCGCGGTGCCCGTCGAAGACGCCTCCAGCGGAACTCGGCCCGGCGGGTGTCGATCACCCAATCGGGCTGCAACCAGGACACCACGTCCTCGTGACAGGTGACGGCGACGAACTGGCCTGCGCCGCGCCGCCACGCCTTGGCAAAGGCGGCAGCACCTATTTGGGCCACGCGCCGGTCGATGGTCGAGGTGAACTCGTCGAGAATGGCAAAGCTCGGCCGCTCGGCCAGAATGCGCGCCAGCTCGGCGCGGAACTGCTCGCCGGTCGAGAGATGGCGAAAGGGGCGCAGCCAGCTGGGCACCGTGCCAAGGCCCACGGCCGAGAGAGCCGCCGCCACCGCGTCGAATTCCCCCTCGGGATCAATCGCGTCGATCAGCGCGCCCTCGGGCCACGGGTGCGGGTCAAGCCCAGCGCCAAAGGCCGCGCGGGCGAGCGAGGATTTGCCGCTGCCCGAGGGGCCGACGATGAGGCCGATCTGCCACGGCCGGGTCAAGAGGTCGGCCTCGACCTCGATGCGGAAATCCGCGTCGCCCTCGACGTTGAAGAGGCTGGAGACCCGCGCCGCGCGGTAGGTGTCCGGGATGGGGCTCGCGTGGTGAATGGCGAGCTTCATGTCACCACCACGCGGCACTTGAAGCCCTGACGGCGCAGGCGGCCAAAGGCGTCGACTTGGGCGGCCTCGTCCTCAAGTAGGACGATCACGCCATATTGCCGCCGGTAGCGGGTGCCCTTGGGGAGGCCCGGCGCACCGGGCGGCAGCTCAGGTTTCGGGAGGGTGGACGATCTGGCCAAGTTTGGCTCCTTCTCTTAGCGCATCGCGCTTTGGGGGAAGGGCTCTTGGCCTCGGTGTGTTCATGGCCCGGCATCTTGGGCACTTGATCGAGATGCCGGATATCCGCGCGCCTCTCGAAAACTTGAATAACAAACGGCCACATGCGCAGCAACGAGCATCTCGATCTTCCACTTAGAATCACCTCATAAGATAACCGCCCCCTTGGGGCAGGGAGCGGCCATGAGGTCTGTCTGGTCGGCGGGGTCCCGTTTGGTGACTGGCCCCGTGCCCTAGGGCGCGTGTCAGAAGCGCGCGCCCTAGGGTCTCTTAAGCGCCACACGGGACCCTGCGGCCGGTGTGGTTCGCCAGTTTCGCGCGGGGCAATTCGCCGTTCCAGATGAAGGATTTCCGAGGGTCCCACGGTCCCCTGCGCTGTTCGACCCCTTTGACGCTGCCAATCTCTGAGCGGGCCGCCGGAGACACGCCTATCTCGCCGGGATGTGAACGGGAGTGAGGCCTTATGCAGCCCCGCAGATCTCGACCCTGCCCAGAGAATCGCTCATTGGTGCCGCGGCTCTCCTCCGAGCTTGGGGCGACGTTGTGTTGTGTTGGTCGGCGGGGCCGTGCGTTTTGCATCCCCGTGCCTCGGGACGCGCTCTCCCTGCGTCCCGAGGCCTCCATTAAGGCAGACCTGTCAGGGCCACCACGTCGCGGCGGAATAATCCGCCGGGATCGGGTCCATGGCCAGCAGCGCAGTCAGGACTTAGCTGTCGAACCCGGCCATTTCAGTCTCGAACTGCCCAAGCACATCGTCAGCATCCGTTACAGATTGCGACAGACTAATGGCCTGGATCGTTTCGATCCGCACCTTTTCCAGCTGAGCGCCAATGCCTCTCCACTGGGCCGCCAGATTCAGAAACACTTGGGCAACCTCATAAGGGCTTGAGCTCGTAGATCCGACTTCTCCGGCAATAAATGGATAGTCTTGTTCCCAGCCTGCCACCGTGTTTGGTTCGGGTGTTGCCGCAACATAAGCCAAAGCCTCGGCTTCCTTGGCCATGTAGATCATGGATTGACCCGCAATCGGAGTGATGAACTTGGACCTGATCTGATCCATTCTCTTGTTGACGGTATCCTTGGCTTTAGCCTTGCAAACGTTCAGTTCGCGCGCTTTGCTCACTTCGGAGCGGGACAATATGCGTGTCATTCAATTATTACCTCCGCAAATGTTGGAACATGGGGAAATGGTGCTTCGACCTCGACCCGGTATGTTCCGGGGTCAATAAATTCAAATGCCTCCTCGTGATCATCTGTTTCGGCAATGATTGTTGCCATGACTTCTTGACCAGTTTGATCAAATACATTGATCGCCGTTCCTTCGGAGCAAGGCGGAACAATTATCTTGCCATCGCTTGAATAAGGTTGGGGCGACTTTGGTCTTGAAACAAGGATGCCTTCGACAAGCATCATGTTACTCAGCTCATACAGAGTCACCGGAACGGGTGTTTGAATCTCGCCGTCGCTTGGTTGATCGACCACAACCCTCATAAATCCCTCGGGCTGACCGCTGGTAGAAACTGCTTCCTGGACAATGCCCTGTTCGTTCAATTTCACAAAATATCCCATGTTACCTCCTTACTGCCCTTAGACTAATAGTTGCGTTTCTCAGGCAGTTTTGGGTTGTTGACAAACCTCCTGTCGGAAAATCATAGACCGTCAAAAGACGAAGCTGGACGCTGTCCGCATTGTAAATGCGATTGGTTACAAAGTGTCTTTGAGTGTAAGTTGCGCCAATACCGCCGATAGCATAACCACTATTGTAAAGGTTCGCCCAAGCGCTCCAAGAGCCCGCAAAGTTGATCCGTTCTTGTAACAGGAATGCGGTGTTCACAACTCGGCCATCAAAAGCCGATGTTCCCGCCGGCCTATGTTCAAAGAAGGTACCAATTGTATACATTGACTCTGGTGTGGCGTCTCCAGACGAAAGTGTGGTCAGGCAGTGAACTGAGTTATGTGCAACGTGCTGAGCGGCAGTGCTAAGTGCAGTTCCCCCATCAGAAACAGAACCTTCGACAAGCGAAGATCGAACGATCAGACTGTTGAACTCGGCACCACCGTTTTTGTTGATCTGCCATCCAATAGAACCGGCAGAAAAATCATCAGATTGAAGAGCATCACCAAACAGAGCCAGACCAGCGGCCGCGAAACTTCCAGTGTTGATATGATTGGATTGAATCTCACCATCAACAATCAGCTTTCCAGTATTCATCCGGCGAGCCATGACGCCGCCGATATAGCAGTTGGTGGTGCCGTTATTGCCCTTGATCAGGCGAATCCGAGCGAATTTGTAACCAGCCGGAACATTGATAGCGCCCTCAATCTTCGTGATGGAGGTAGAGGAGACGGCACCAATATTCGCGAAGATGTAATCGGTCCCGTTCACGCCGGAAAATGTCGGGTTCCTGGACAACTGCAGGTCCGCATAAACGTTGCCTGCTCCGGCGACGATCCGTGCAAAATAACGGAAGTAGAGCTGTTCTCCTTCACCGTTCAACTCAATGGTAAAGAGGCCATTGGATACGGTGTAAGACGCGCCGTCTCCCTGCAAGCGCACGAGGTTGGTGGATCCCCAGCTAGAGATGGCAGAAGTCGTGATCCAGTCGACGCCAGTGGGGTTGGTCCATGCGGAATGATCATCAAAGTTGGCGTCGACGTTCAAGTTATCAAAGGACCCGATAGCCATATTCCGCGCGCGGACGGCGTTCACCGCCAACTGATCCGCGCCAATGGCGCCTGCCGCGATGGAAGCGGCCGTAAATTGCCCCACCACATCGGTGCTGGCGACCGAGGCGACATAAGCCGTGCCATTCCAGCGATAGATTTTGCCGCCAAACGCGACCAGCTCAGTCGATTTGACCGTGGGCAGAGACCCCACAACCGTGATCGGCTCCAGACCCGCCGCAAAGCTCGTCGCGTCAATCAGCCCTTGAAGTGCCTCCTGATTGATCACGTCGCCCGCCGCGCGCGCGGTGGCCGTCACCCTCGCAGACCAGCCTGATTTGTTGCCCGAGGTGTCGACCGCGCGCACCCAATAGTTCAGGGTCTGGCCTGCTGTCAGGTTCTGGCTGATAAATTGCGGCGTGGTGGTGATATAGGTCGGCACAGTGCTGACGCCCGGAGCCGTGGCCGACACCCGCTCGACGATCTCATAGCGCGACAGATCGCTTTCGGTGTTGGCGGTCCACTTGACCCAGATGCCCTCGAACATCCCCTCGGCGGTGATGCCGCTCGGAACGGCGGGCGGTATCGTATCGACCGCCGCCGTGATGCCAACCGCCGCCGACCAAGCCGACTTGGTGCCAATCGCCGACACCGCACGCACGCGCATCGAAAACACCGCTCCCGGCACGCCATCGCGAGACCACGCAGGCCCTCCGGCCGGAAAGATAGTCTCGGTCCCGCCCGTGGTGACCCCCACCTCGTAGCTGACCGCATTCGCTACAGCACCCCAGACTGCGGAGACCCGCGAGAGGGCGTCGGCGACCAGCACCGTTGCCAGCGCCAGTCCGGTTGGCACAGTGACGGCGGTGAGCACAGGATCAAGATCGGCACCGGTCAGACGCACGTCGTCGGTTGTGACCCATATCCACCCGCTCCAAATCCCTTGGCGATTGTCGGAGAGGGCCTTGGCGCGGACGCGCAGGTCGGTGAGGGCGGGCACGGGCTGGATGGTCGAGAGACCGCGCTCGACATCGAGGACGGTACCGCTCCAGACCTCTTCCTCGGTATCGCGCTTTTGGCATTCGATGGCGATGCCTTTGATGGTCTCGGCAATACCCGAGGCGTCCCAAACAACGTCTACGGCCGCATGGGCGCGAGTGCCTTCGGCGTTCGTGACGATGCGCGCGGCGGCATCAAAGAAGGGCAGGCCCGCGTCGGTGGGCACGGGGCGGGGCAGGACCGAGCTGCGGTCGGGGATCTCATACGCCCCGTCGGTCTCGAAATCCTCCGGGTCGCGTTCGCGCAGCGAGGCAACGACGGTCAGGCGGTGCAGATCGAGCACGATCTCGGTGACTTCAAAGAGCTTGTCCGCGTAGTCGTTCCACGCGCTCGTCACCGAGACGGTATTGAGCGGGCGCAGCCCGGCGTAATCGGGGGGCAGCGGCCAGGCGTGACGCCGCCAGCGGCGATGATCGTTGAGCATGGCTTGCGCCAGTTGCCCGGCCTGTCCCGGGTTGTAAACGGCCGGAAGATCGAGCTCGAAGTTCCGCGCGATGCCGTCCTCGGCCTCCCAGTCGGCATTGCGGATCTGATTGAGGGGCACGCCGTTCCAGAGCGCGCCGGGCGAGACGTATTTGGCGGTGACGCGGTTGAAGATCTCGAGCAGTTCGGGGAAAGGGTCCTTGGTCGCGGCATCCGTCACCAGAAGATCGTCATCGGTGATGCTGGCCACAGGGATATCGGGGGCGTCGGCCTGAATGTAGAAGAAGCCCCCGAACTCCGCGATCTGGCCATTGCAGGCGGCGAGCAGCTCGTCGATCACCTCGCCGGGCGTGTCCTCGGCGAATTTGATCTCATAGCCCGCCTCGTACTTCCGGCGGTCGCCTAGGTCGACGTCGCAGGCGTTCATGGCAGGTACCCAGTTCCAGCCGGGCAAGTCCTCGGCCTCGGCCTCGCCGCCCCAGACCGATCCGTCATAAAGGTCAATGCCGCGCAGGATGTTGTAGATTTGGACCACCGGGTTGCGCGTGGGCTCCCAGGTGGTGGGATCATTCCAGCGATGCGGCCCCGTGCCCCCGGCCGTGCCGTCGCGGCGCAGGTCGTAATAGGGCACGCCGTTTTCTTCGTAGCGTTGCTCCGGTGCGCCATTTGGCCAGACCTTTGAACTCACCTCCATCGTGAGAATGGCGTAAGGAATACCCCGCCCGATATGGGCCTCCGTCCAGGGCGTCTCGGGGTCCTCGGCATAGTTCGCAACCAGCATCGGATCGGCGGCGGTTTGAGTGCCGTCATAGACTTTGATCCAGGCATAGTCTCGGCCGAGGTCGCGCTTGGCGATGAGCGGGAAGCCGTAGTCGGGATGCGCCTCCTCAGCCAGCTCGGAATAGACGCCGTCCACCATCACGCGGCTGAAGGCAGCACCGGGCAGACCGCCCAGCTCGATCACGGTCTGGTAATACTTGTTATTGGAGCCATGGCTGTTGTGGTAGATTAGATGTCCCTTGGTGGCGTAGAGGCCGACAATGGTCGTCTCGCTCTCCAGCTCGCCGCGCGTGGTGGCGGTCACTTGCAACCCGAAGGCCGTGTTGCGCCCGCGCCGGGCGCGGCGCTGTTGCAGGATCGATAGGCCGACACCGGCAAAGAGGCGCAGGGCAAAGAGGGCAACAGCTTTGACTGTAATCCCGGCAAAGACGGCCGCTACTGCGGCAGCCACTGGCCCGGCCGAGGCCGGGGCGGCGGAGGCCAGTAGGAATGCCGTGACCCATGCGAGCAGTCTCATGGCCGGTAAATCCTGATGGCGCGATCAAGCGGCACCGCGCCCAAGCCCCGCATGGGGCGCAGCACATGGATATGCCCACCGCCGACGATGCCCATGGCCTCCTCATCTGCCTCGATCAGGACGGCGACGTCGCCGGTCTGCGCCTGCATCCAGCCCGCGTTCTTGACGAGGATCGAGGTCAGAACCTCGGCGGGAGAGGCAAAGCCGTCAGCGGCCAATAGGTCGCGGCCCTCTTCAAGGCTGCGGTATTTTCCACGCCAGCTGGCCGCCGGATCGACGCCGGTCAGCTCTGCAATCCAGTCGGCTGCGAACAGCGCACAGTCGAGCAGGCCCGGTCGGAACGTCGCCGTGCGCCGCGCGTCAAGGAACTGCCGCAGGAGAAGCGCCCGGTCGGTCATTTCCGGTTATCCCCGTCCACGTTCAAGGGCGGCGGAGGCGGCGGGATTTCTGTCACGACCGTCTCTTGGCCCCATGGGATCGGGCGGTCGGCAATGCTGGCGGCGTGTTCGCGGAAGCGGTCGGACGGGTCGCGCAGCCGCTGTGCGGCATCGGATTTGAAGAGCGGCTGGCGGAAGGTGAGCGGGCGCGTGGCCGAGGAAATCACCAGCTCTGTGCGCGATTGATCGCCGAGCTTGGCCAAGGTCTCGGGTGCCGTCTCGAGCCGCCCCTTGATCACGCGATGTGGGGTCCCGAGCGGCGCGCCGGTGTAGATATCGAGGGGCTGCGACCAGACGCGCACCCGGGCTTGCGCCGCCTGATAAACCTGCAGCGCCAGCTTTGCGGCATCGGTCATGGGCGGCAGGATCACGCGGTGGCGACGCACCTCAAGGCCGATGCCCGCGCGGATCGGCGGCACCTCGATCACATTGCCCGCGCCGAGGAAAAGATGGGTTTCGCCGTCGACGGTGAAGGTCTGGTGATCGTCTCCGGTCCAGAGCCCCAAGGGGACGATCTCGCCGGTGATCCGGTCGCGCGGCTCGATGAGTACGAGGATATGGACATCGGTGCCGCTGCGCTCGGCAAACTGATCCGTCTGGGCAAGGTCAAAGCTCATACGCCGCCCCCCAGCGTCTGTTGCCAGGTGAAGCTGCCGCCTTGGGTGAGGCTCGAGCGGCCCGGTCCCGGTTTGAAGGAGAGCAGCTTGGCCCGCAGCTGGGGCCGGTCAAGGATAACAGAGGCCCCCACGACCACGCCGGGCCGCAGAAAGGGCGTGACCTCGAACGGGGCCGTGGCCCCGGTACCATCCGCCGAGACCGTGGCATTCATGATCCGGTGGATGGCAAAGCGCACGGGGCTCGCCAGATATTGAAAGCCGATCTTCTGGCCCCGGCGCAGGGTAAAGTTGGGCGGCAGACCCTGAAGGCTCAGTTCGCGGTTGCCGGGGGTCAGGCTTTGGATCGTAACCGACTGCGCGGACCAGTTGATGCCCGCCGGATAGGCAGGGTCTTGCGGTGCGGGCTGGCGGCGGTCGTAGACCATGAAGGACGCGCCCGGCTCGAGCAGGCTTTCGATCAACGTATCCTGCGCGGCAATCGCCTCAGGCTCTGATTTACCCAACACCACTTCGCCTTGCCAAAGCCGCGTGCCGCGCCGATGCACGATGACCTCGCCCCCGGCGGTGACCGAATTGGTGCTCTCGCCGCTGAGGAAAAACGTGGCCTCCTCGATGCCCAGAAGGCCGAAAAAGCCCGAGACCGGAAGGGGCCAATCCTGTACCGCCATCATCCTCTCCCCAATGGATCGCGCCGGATCGCCTCGACCCGGCCCGGCAGTTGTTGCGCCGAGAAATCGTCAACCACCTCGATGGCCACGTCGCGCGCGCGCTCTTCGGCCACGACGCGGAAAAGCTCGGACGGCTCGATGCGCAGGCGCGTGACGCCATTGTTCTGCGCGCCGGAGTTGCCCGCCGCCCCGGCGGCACTCCCAGCCTGCGCGGACAGGGGCAGGCCGCCCCCGGCAAAGCCCGGAATGATCGCGCCTGCGTTCATGGCCTCGAGCACCGCGCGGTTGCGCGCCGTGGCCTCGGCCGTCATGATGAATTCCCCCGCGCTGACAAAGGCGGGGATCTTGTCGCCCCGGCCTGTACCTGCGCCCAGAAGGATCCCGGGCCGGGTCACAAGAGGATCGCCGCCGGTGGCAAAACCGGGCAGGGCGGCGGCGGGCAGGCCGCCATGTCCAAAGGAGAGCAGCGAGCCGCCGGAAAAGAGATCGAAGAGGTCACCAAGCCCGCCGCCACCGCCGAAAATTCCGCTTAGAAGACCGCTGCCGCCAAAGAGCCCGCCCAAGGGACCTGACCCGAGGATCAGCGCTTCCTTGGTCGCGCGGATGATCATGTCGCCGATCCCCTCCCAGACGTCCCGGACGCTTTCGGCCTCAAGCAGCACGTCATCGACGGCGCGGCTGAATTCCTCCTTGCGCTCCATGGCGACGCGCTCGGCTTCATGCGCCTCGACCAGCTTCTCGAGTTCTTCGCGCTGCTTTGGCGTCGCGGCGGTCAGGCGTTCGCGCAGGCGGATCAATTCACGCTGCACCGGGTCGCTCTCGCGCAGGGCCTCGATCTCGCGCCGCTTGCTCTCGATCAGCCGGTCGAGCGCCTGCTGTTCGCGCAGGGTCTCGTTGGTCGATCCGCCCCGCGCGCCGCCGGTGGAGCGCACGGGCCGGGCGAGTTCATTGAGACGCGCGGTTTCCCGGGCCAGTTCGACCACGGCGTCCCGTCGCGCGTTGAGGGCGTCGACCGTTGCCAGATCACCGCTGGCCTCGCCCCTAATGACGGCGGTTTCCCGATCGAACCGCGCCCCTGCCAAGGCCCCGGCGCGGCCTACTGGATCATCGCGGAACTCTGCCCGGATGCGGGCGTTCTCAAGTCCCACTTCGCCTTGGGACTGCAGGTCAGCTATCGCGTCGACCGCGCCGCGCACTTCGGCCGCAAGGCGTGAGGCCTCGTCGGCGGCCGCGCGGATGCCGCCGGAAATGTCGCTCGTGGCGATCTCGAATGCGGCTTGTGCCGCCTCGCGCAGGGCCGCTTTCGTCGTCTCGCTGGCATTGGAGGCCTTGATCTCCTCGAGCTTGGTGTCGCGTGCAAACTGCGCGCGCAAACGTGTCGCTTCGGCACTGTCGGCACCATGGCGCGCGATGGCCTCGGCGATTGCGTTTTGCTCAGTCATGGTCGAGAGCAAGGCCTGTGCGGCGGCCTCGGCCTTCAATTGCTCGCCGGTGGCCTTGGTCACCAGATCAAGAAAGGTCAGCAACTCTTCGGTCTGGCGGTTCTGGTCCGGGTCTTCGGATTGCAGTTGGGCGACTTCTGCCAGCCGGATGCGCATCTGATCCAGCGTCAGAAGCCGGGCTTCCTCCGTCTCGGAGATATCCCCCACAGCTTTTGCGGCGGCGGTGTAGCTTAGAATGAGGGCCTCAATTGCAGCTTGCTGCTGTTCAATTGTCCCGCCTGCGGCGTCCTGCAGCGCGATCAGGTCCTCCGCGACGGCCTCCGCAAGCCTGCGTTGCTCGTCAAATACGCCACGGTTTCTGATGATCCCGCCAAAATCGAACTCGTCTTCTATGGCGCGACGGTTAAATCCGACGCCACGCGCGGGGTTTATGCCTGTCTCGTCGACAAAGGAGCCGATGCTCGATGCCGCCTCACGCTGGGCCGAGCGTTTTTCGGCCTCGACGATCCGGTCGAGGATGTTTTGCGCGCGCTCGACGAAGCCTTCGCCGAACCGTTCGGCCAATTCGAGCCGTGTGGCGGAGGCCTCGGCAATCTTGTCGCGCAGGCTGTCGATGCGGGTCTCTAACGCCTCGACGGTATCGGCAAAGCTCTCGCCCTCGTCAGAGGCGGAGGTGAACCAGTTGACCACGGCCGCCGTGGCCGCCAGCGCACCGATGGTGATCAGATTGATCGGGCTCAGCATCGACAGGAAAGCGCCGCGCAAGGCGCGGAACGCCCCCGCAGCCCCGAGCGGCCCGATTACCTGAGTGATTTGCGTGCCCTGCTGAATGGCGAGCTGAAACGGGTTTTGCCCGGCGGCCAGCATGACGATCACATCATTGCCCTGCGAGACGAGATTGCCCATCGACCCGGCGGCGAGGCTGGTTGCGCCGGACAATTTCTGAGTTGCAGCGGCGTTAACATTCGCGGCGGCGCTGGCCGTCGACAGGCCCGTCGCCGAGGTTCGCGCTGCGGTCCCGAGTTGCCCCACGCCGCGCGCGGCCGCAGCACCTTGGGTGCCCACGCCGCGAATGTCCCGGGCAGTCCCTTTGGCGGCGGTGCCGGTGGCCTGCAGTTCCGCCTTCGCCTGATCGGCGTCCATCAGGATTTCGCCCTGGACACGCAATGTCATCTCAGTTCTCCCGCATCGCGGCCACGGCCGCGCCTTCGATCACCTGCACCTCGGCCCAAAGCTCGGGCGTGATCCGAACGCCGCTCATGCGCAGGCCCGCCCGCGCCGCCGTGTAATCGAGACCCACCACGCGGAACCCTGCCAGCCCGGCCGAGACGGTGCGCCATTGATTGCAGACCGCGAGGAAGGCGCGCACGGCAGGGACATTCTGCGGCCAAACACCAGAGCCGGGGCCGGACGGATCACGACTGAGCTGGCCCGGGTCGATCCCCCAGAAGGCCGCCTCGTCGTCATGGTCGCTGCCCTGGTCATCGCCGATCAGGTCGCCGCGTGCCCATGCCCGCCCGACCCATTTCAGTTTTTTACCCGTTTCCCCATGAGGGCCGCGTAATAGGCGTTGATCATCGCCACGCGGACATAGGCCAGACCGATCAGCCGGTCGCGCAGGCTGTGGCTGTAGGGCAGCGTCTTGCCCTTCTCGTCTTCGACGTCGTCAAAACCCACCACGGCCGCCGCTAGAAATTCCCGCTCACCGCGTGTGGTGCGCATGTCGAAAGCCTCGATTTCATCGTCGGGCAGCACGCGGAACGTGACTTGCAGGTCCTGCAAGTCATGGCCCCCGTCGGTGGGCACCTTGATCTCGACGCGGTGGGTAAAGGTCGGGGTCGGGTCGATCTTGAACATGGGGTAAACTCTCTTTCAAAGTGGCGTTGAAGGGCGCGTTAAAGCCCCTCAGGTGAGCGTCATCGTCCACTGGTCGGCAGCGGTAGCGGTGGTGGGCAGCGGCACAAGGCGCAGCGGCCACTCCTTGCGACCCTGACCGTCCTCAAGCCCTTCAGGACGCTGCATCTGCGCATTCGGGGCGGCGATATTGACGATGTTGCCTGCCGTCTTGCCGTGCTCGATCTCGACCGGCACCTTGGCTTGGGTGGCGGCCATGGTGAACGGGTTGAACGTGGCCAGCGCCACGGCACGCACCCGCGCCTCGACGGTGTTCTCATGCCCGTCGAGTAGCACTTCCTCCTCACCGATCAGGAATTGCGCCTCGACGCGATTGGCGAGGGTGAGCTTGAAGCTCCGCATCACAAGCGCTGTCTCATCAATCGTGAAGGTGGGCGTGTTGGCATCCGAGGCCGCGAGCGGATCGGGAATGCCGGTGAAATCCGCCGTGGGTACCGCCACGTCGGCCGGGGCCACGTAGAGGGCGGTGAACTCGAACTCGATATAGGGAATGCCCGAGGCCGAGACGTCAAATGCGGCGGTCCCGCGCACCCCCACCATGGCATAAAGCGTGCCGCCGATATTGAGGTGCAGCGTGACGCTCTCAAGGTTCGAGTAAACCCGATTGTAGACCACAGAGGTCGCCGCCGTCACGGTCTCGGCACAGCCACAGGCCCGCAGGAGGCGGCCCCAGCGGGGCGCGGTTCCGGCGGTGCCGGAGCCTGCCAGTTCGACCTTGAACGAGATGGTGCGGTGCAGATCGACCGGGATCGTGCCGGTGGGCCCGCCGTGCGGCGTGTCGAGATTGCGGTCGAGATCCTGACCCTGCATCGGCGACAGGCGCACGTCGGTCGCGAGGATTGCGTCGCCGCCAGTAGGGGTGGCGTCCGTTCCATAGGTGGTTTCCAGCTTCGCGAGCAGGACTTTGCGTCTCCAGAGCAGGCTCATTTGTTGGCATCCTTCTTGTCAGATTTGGGCGCTGGCGTGGGCTTGGGGCTGGCCCCGGCAGGTTTCAGCGCGCCCTTGTCGTCGCGGGTGTAGGATCCGCCGGAGGTGGGAAGATTGGTCATGAGATGATCCTCAGTTGATCGTCGATGGAGAAATCGAGCTGATAGGCGAGGCGACCGGCTCCGCTCTCGATGAGCTGGCCGCGCTCAAAACGGTGCACGCCGACCTCATCACCGGGTGCCCAGCCCGCCAAGGCGCGGATCACGCGCATCAGGAACTGGTCGATCTTGTCCAGGGCGGCGGCCCCCGTGCGGTCAAAGGACTGCACGAAGATCACCACGCTCGTGCGATAGGTCAGCATCTGGCTGTAGACGCCCGACGCGGCATCGGCGCGCCCGCCCTGCATGCCGGAGGGAAAGACATAGGCCGCGACCGATTGCGCGGGCAGCTTCTTGGAGCGGATCAGATCGACAAAGGCGCGCCCGCCGTCGACACGACCGGCAAGCTCGGGCACCTCAGCCTCGATCCGGGTGATGACGTCGCCGATCATTTCAGAACCCTTTCAGGCGGTCGCGGCTGAAGGTGCCCTCCGGCGCGCTGATCTGCGGAAGCTGGGGGTTGCCCCGCACAGTGTCCCCGGGCGTCTCGTCGCCGAGCGAGGCCTCGCCCTTGCGCACCTGCCGCAGAAAACTGACGGCGTCCTCATAGCCTTCCTTGGCCCCGTCAAAGGCAGCGGCCCGCGCGCCGAGAAGCCGATACCAGGCAATCGCGGCGGCGTGCATGGTGAGCGCACGCGGTGGGTTGGACGCATCGTAAAGCCCCGCGACATAGCTCTCGGCGACGGAGACGGCATCGTCGACGGCCACCTGCAGTGCCACCGTGTCGATCACCCCAGGCATTGTGTCACGCGCCGTGACTTCGGCGAGAAACCCCTCGCCGTAGCGGTCGATCATGTCGCTGGGCAAAAGATAGGGCATGTCCGCCTCCGGGTCCGGTGTTTGGGTGCCGGTCTCTCCCAGCTGTCACGCCTGATCCTAGGCGGCGTCCCCTCGGGGGTATTCTCAGGAGGCCGCGTTGGCGGCGGCCTGCATCTCAGCCCAGACGGTATCCCGCGCGGCTGCGGTGATCTGGTCTGCGATGCCGGGGGCTGCGTCCTGCAGCGCCTTGACCTTAGGCTTGCCGCTCTTGTCAAAGGCGTCGCCGGGCAGGTCGTTGATGGCATTGATCAAGGCCACGCGCAGTGCGTCGTCAATCTCGAGTGGGGCCACGGTTCCCGCCTCGTCTCCGGCCTCTTCGATTGCGCCCAGGGCGAGGAGGCGCGCAACCTGCGCCTCGCTGCCGATATCCTTGGCGTTGACCTGGTCGCCGATCTCCAGCCGTTTGGCCGCGATCACAGTGCGTTTGATGCGATAGCTCATGCTGCGTCCTCGATCAGATAGCCGGTGGCGGGGGCGGCGATGACTTCGCGGAGTTGCTCGCCCACGCGCAGCGTGGTGGCCCCTTTGAGGCCGACCTTGGGGTCGAAGAAGCGCCCCGAGACGCGGCCATCGAACTGTGCGGTCCAGCCCCATGCGGGGGCGGTGCCGTCGGGGCCTGCCTGCATGTTGCGATGAATGAGGGCGATATTGCCGCCCCAGACCTTCTCGAAGGCCGCCGTCTGACCCTTGCGGGCGGCGTTGATATAGCTGTCGCCCACGAGGATTTCCGACAGCTCGAAGAGCTCGGCCACCGCCTCGCGGCTGGCGCGACCCTTGTCGCCCGAGGTCCGGTTGATGGCCTTCAGGATATCGGGATGGGTCGAGAGCGCCGTCCAGGCCTTGCGCCCCATCGCGGCCACATTGGGACGCATGATGAAGGTGGCGTCGAGGGCGGCAGAGATCACACCGATGGGGTCAGATGTGGGATCGGTGAACTGGCCCGCGCCCGACAGCACCACCCGCTTGTCGGCGTCATAGTTGGCGGCGTCCTGCACCATGGCGGCCACGCGCTTTTCGCGGTCGAGCTGGATCAGATGGGTGAGGCCCTCGACGGCGCGTGCCTCGGGATCGAAGGCCGAGTTGCCAGCGGCGCGGAGTGCCCGGGCGGCATCGATGTCACGCTGCGGCACCACGTCGTCGAGACCGTAGTCCTTGACCGAAGAGGTGCGCTCTTCGCCGGTAAACTCGACCTGCTGGACCAGACCTTTGCGGCCCACTTCCGTGTCGGGCACGGTGAACATCTGTTCGGGCGGATAATAGGTCCATTTGAAATCCATCCCCATGACCGGCACGCGGGGCATCACCTGGTCGGCAATGAAGAAGATATCGGGGTTGCGGTAGTTGACGGCGATGGCGGTCAGGACCGGATCGACGACGAAGGGGGTGGGGGTGCTCATGGATCAGCGCTCCTAAAGATCAGGTGACGGAGTGACGGGCAATCGCCACGTCGATGATGTCGCCAGCCACGCCCGCCTGCAGCGCGTAGCCGATGGCGATGTTTCCGGCCCCGGCAGCGGCGGCCACGCCAAGGCCCGAGGCGTCCGACGCGACGGGCGCACCGGCAGTAACCGTGCCCGCAAGCTCGAGCTCGGCCGAGCCGGACATGATCACGTCCTGAAGGTCGCCCGGCTTTGCGTCGAGCTGGTCCGAGATGCCAATCGCGAGATTGGTCGCGGAGGCGGCCGCGAGGATGCCGCCAGCAGCACCAAACTTGACGATCCGGCGACCGGGCACTGCCGCCTCGGCGGTGAAGGATTTGATGAACAGTCCGGGATTAGGCATTGTCGCTCTCCATGGTGTCCTCGATCTGCCGGGCCGCCTCGGCGAAGCTCAGCGTGCGGCCCTCGGCCTCTGCGTCCTTGATCAGACGCTTGGCGGCGGCGGTAATGTCGTCCGACCCCTTGACCTGTGGCAGGGCGTCGCCACCCGCCCGCTCGCCGAATTCGATCAGCGGCTTGGTCTGTTTGGAAAGCAGGTCGCGGAACCAGTCGCGCGGGCTGGCGCTCTTGCCTTCGGCAAAGGCCACCTCGTCGTGGGCATCGAGGCTTTCCATGAAGGCGGCCATCTCGTCCTTGAGGCCCGGCGCGATGCGCCCGTCCTTGGCAAGGGCGTCGAGCAGGGCGGCATCTTCGGCGCGGCGGGTCTTGCTCTGCGCCTCTGCGAAAGCCGCCTCCTTGGTGGCAATCTCGGCCTCGCGCGCATCGAGCGCGGCTTGACGGTCTTCGGGGGTTTGCGTGTCCGTGCCGGACATATCGGGTTCTCCTTTTTGGCGTTCGGCGAATGGGATTTGCGTGGTCTCGGGCGCGCCTGTGGCGTCGCGGAGCGCCTCCTGACCTGCGGGCGTGCGTGCCCAGGACAGCACGGCAGAGATCGCGCCTTTCAGGGCATCGGTGAAACTGGCGACAGGCGCGTCCTCTTCCGAGAAGGCGATCTCAAGCGTCACGGCCTCGGCGTCCTCAGAGAACTCGGCCGCCTTGAGGCCCTTCACAGCGGGGGGCTGTGCGCCCAGAAATCCCACATGCTTGAGGTAGTACGTGCCCGGTGCCGGGTTTGCCGCCGACTTGGGGGGATAGAACGAGGCGCTGATCCGCTTGAAGCGGCCCGCGCGGACCATCTCGGCGAAGGCGGGCTCCACCTGGTCAGGCTCGGCGAAAAGCTCGGCCCCTTCGGCGCGCAAGCGTTTGACCCAGCCGTAAGCCGGGGCATCGGTGCGGGGATGGCCCACGACGATGGGGGCCTCATGGAGGGCGGGATCATAGGCGGTGGCGATGCCCTCAACCTCGGCCTCGGAAAACTCGAAGCTTTGCCCGGATTGGGCGGTGTGGCAGCCAGCGCGGAAGATGTGAAGCGGTTTTGTCATGACCCGACATTAAGCCGGGGCGACGGGCCAGATCAGATGAAGGGCTTCAGGGGAAAGGGTGGGGTGCTGCGCGCGCCACCTTGGGTCAGACTAGCGCCCTCTGAGGGCAGGCGGCAAGCCCGGAATGCAAACGGCCCCAGAACGGCCCGCTGAGTGCGTCTCTGGCTCCGGCGGGGGTTGGGTCGCGAAATCCCCGAGGGGGGTATTAAATGGGTATTTAATGAGGCGCTGAGAGGCCATTGCGTCTGGCGGGGTCGGTTGCAGGTGCAATCGGCGGGGGATTTAGCTCAGAACACGCACGGAGACTACTGTCCGAGGGCGCTGTCCAGATACTCCTCGATGGTGGTGACGATGGCGTCCGTGTCCTCTTGGCCCACCCCGAGATAGGGGCGCGCGGGAATGGCCCCCCAGGGGATCGACATGGAGAACTCGCGTCCATTCTTGTCCCGCCCGACGCGCGCGCCGAACGCCCCGGCCTCGGCCCCGAACTGCATCACGGCGGCCTGAATGACATTTGACCCCCAAGCAACTCGGTCAGCGGAAGGCTCAGCATTGATCGTGGTCGAAAGGGTGCGCGAAGGGCCGATCAGGGGCCGGGTGGGCTGACCGTCGCCGCGCCGCCGGTATGCCTCGAGTGTCGCGGGGCTCTTTGGTGCCCAAGGAGTGCCGTCCGGATCGGTGCCGTCTTTGAAGTTCTCCCGTGTGCTGTTGACCATCAGTTCGCCGATATCTTGCATCAAAGGGGTCATGTCGGACAGGGCTGCGGACACCCGGGCGAGCGCTTGGGTGATTTCCTCTTCGTTGATTTCGACGGTGATCATGGCTATTCTCCTATTGTCGGCTGTGCATCCACCCACCGCATTCAGGTTGCGGGAACGCTAAAGGGCGTACGGGAGAGGTCAGCCGATGTTTTCCACCCAATACGTCAAGAGCACGAGCCGCTGGCGACGCGGCCGCAAGACGAAATGCGCGATATAGCGCCGAGCACCAATTGCCTTGGTCAGGCGCAAGACCCTTGATTGTACACTACGGGCATCCATCCATTCAAAACTGTCCGGGTTCTGAAACATCTCTGGCAACCGACCCAAATCTGCCGGGGTGACAGCTATCTGCCCCCGCGCGGCTTCGCGCTCCCGGTTCCCGTGGCGGGCAAAAACATGCCGGATGGCATCAGCGTCAATGGCCACGTCGTAACGGTCCAGATCGCGCTGCGCGCCCTCGCGGTAGAGCCGGGCCTGTGCGGTGGTCATCAGCCCGAGGGACTGGATCGGCTCCGTTTCCGAGATTGTCCTTCGCGCGGCGACGGTGTTCGCCGCCTCGACGCGCGCCGCGTATCGCCGGATGTGATCGGCTAGGGACGGCAGGCCCCGGTATCCTTCTATCAGAAGGTCCCGTGTCCTGTCCGGTAGGCTGGTCATGTAGGCCACCGCGAGGTTATACCGCCAGTCGACGACCTTGGCTGCCATCGTCCGGATGTCATCCGCCACGCTGGCCCCGGGTGTGTAATCCCAGCCCTTGTCGATCCCTTTTGGCGCGCCAGTGCGCGGGTCCCGCGACTGCCAATCGTTAGGTAGGCGCTTGTCTGGGTCGCCGCCGCGACGACGCGCGCCGTCCTCAGAGCGCGCGCCGATCACATAGCAACTGCAGCCCCAGCCGTTGGGTGGGCCATGGGTGATCCAGAACGGATGGTCAGGCGGCAAGACCAGCCCGTCCCACCCCAAATGGATCACGCGCGGCTCGGTTGATCCGCCGTGCCGGTAGACCCAGAAGGCGAAGTTGCCCTCGATGAGCTGCGCAATGCGCCCGGCCGCGTAGCTGGTCGCGATGTTCGTGCGGTAGATCACCCGGGTGCGCCACGCCTCGCCGCGCGTGCTGCCTTCACCCGTCCAGCCGTGCCAGCCGCGCCGGGTGACGGTGGCGCGAAAATCGCGCCGGAATTCCTCGAGCGAGGTGCCTTGCGAGATGGCCTTGTCGACGGCGGCCGCCAGATCGGCCAGCAGGTCCGCCTTTTGCGCCCCGGCCACCATGAAGGCGCGGTCGTGCTGGGCGCGGGTAATGTCATCCCACCGCGCCGTTGGAACGAGGTCGCCCAGCCGCAAGCGAAAGGCCGCGATCTGCTCGCGAAACGGACGGCGGAACGTGGTGCTGAGGTCAGCCACTGTCTTCCTCCAGAGCAGCGCGGCCTCCGGCATGGGCGGCCGTGAGGGCCGTTGCAATCACGTCCCGCAGCGCCGTGTCGTCGAGGTCGGGGAAGCCTGTCAGCAGATGCTCGCGGAACTCGGCGAGGCTGGACGCAGTCTCCAGCATCGTCTCGACCTGTTCGAGTATCGCCAGCATGGGGGCTGAGGCTTCTTCAGCCAGCCGGTCGACCACCGCGCCAACGGAGCCCGAGATTGCGCCGTCATGCTCGGCAAAACCAGCCTCGGGCGGGTCTTCCCCTGGTGGGGTAGGCTCGGGAGGTGCTGTGCGCTCATAGCCGTCGCCATAGGTCTCCTTGACGCGATCCTCGGTCATCTGCCAGCCGATGCGATGCAGCTTCTCATCGCGGTCGACGGCGGCGGTTGTATCCTCCGGGTCTTCCATCTTGCGCCAGACCCGTGGCGGCGCAACACCGGGAAAGTTGAATTCACACAATCGTGCGACAGGTCCCTCATTGAAGGATTGGCAGACGAGATCGGCATCGGATTTCTTGACGGCGTCGCCCACGTCGTCATGCACCTCGGCCTGCGACCGGCTCGAGCCATTGTCGGTGGTCATGGTCTGCGACAGCACGATCTTGGAGATCGCGGCATCCATCGTGTCGTGCAGCTTTTGATAATCCAGAGAACTGGCACCCGCGGGTGCCGACAAAAGCTCGATATCCATGCCGTCGGGGATGATGATCCCGGCTTCCGAGCGGATGGCCAGAACCGCCTCGAGCAGCGTTTTTTGCTCCTCGGCGGTTGCCTGAGACGGATACTTGCCCCGCGCGGTCGGCATGCCGAATTTGTCGAGGGCAATGAGCCAGAGCTTCAGCCCGTTGCGTTTGAACCAGACCGGCCAATAGAGCCAATGCGCGAGGCCCAGCCCATAAGGCTCATCGTCGTGATCCGCGCCGGTCGAGAAGACCCAGAACTTCTCGGGCGGCATCTCCTCGCCTGTGAGCATGTTGGACATGGTCAGCAGGCGCAGGCCGCACTCCTCATCAAAGCGAAACCGCACGCGGTCACGGACGCGGATTTCCTCCCAGCCCCAGAGCTGCCCGTCGCGGCGAAACATCTGTTCGGCGACGGAATAGCCATAGAAGAGGCCCCAGAGCATTTTCTCGGTCAGCCGGTCGAACTTTAGGGCCGCGAGCTCCTCCCGCAGCCAGTCGGCCGCGCGTTTGCCTGCTGCCGTATCCTCGCCCGGTACCACCTCCCATTCCCGACTGGTGACGGCCGAGATGCGCTGCGTCATCACCGATTTGACCTGCGGGTCTGTCAGGATGGGCTTGTAGATGTCGAAACTGCCGCCGCCCCGGGTGCGCAGGATCGGGTCCGTCGGCTCGAGCAGCGGGCCGATCCACGGGCGGGTGATGTCGCGGCCACCCTGAATGCCCGCGAGCTCCATCGGGTTGCGCATCCGCACAGACCGCAGCCGCATGGTGCTGGTCTTTCTCGCCATCTCAGAACCCTCCGAAGTCCAAACCGCCACCCCCACGGGTAAAGCCCATGCGCCGCCCGCCGAGAGGGCTGGTGAAATCCTCGGCCGTTAAAGCGGTGCGCCGCCCGGTCGATTGAAACTCCATCGGCACCACGTCCTGATTGCTCGCATGCCAGGCGAGCGCGCCTGCGATGGCGCTGTCGCCGTGCCGGTCGAGACCGTCTGAGCCTTTGAAGCGGAAATTCTCGGGCACGCGGATGATGCCGTTCGTGTATTGCAGCGCCTGGTGGTCGCGCAGCACGTCCTCATGCGCTGGCAGAACGATGGTGCGATCCGAGAAGGCCTCGATATAGGGCGGCATTTCGAGCTCGTACCATGCCCTCGTGAACGAGACCTCGACGATCCGCGCGCCGTAGCGTTGTGCTGCGACCTCGGCGAGATAGGCCCCGTTGCCGGTGCGGTCCATCGCGCCTTTCTGGAAATTGGGCAGGCGGTCGAGCAGCCAGAAGAGCACGTCGCGCTGCTGGTCAAAGGGAATGTTGCGCAGCTCGACGATGAGCTTGGTGCGCCGGGTGAGATCGACGCCCTGCTCGAGAATGATGATGTCGGTCGCGTCGCCCGAGCGCGCAAAGTCCTCGCCCATGAAATGCGGGCGGGTTCGATCGAGGGTTTCAAGCACGGGTTCAAGGTGGGTTTTACACCAAGCGACAGCGGCGGCCTTGCGCACCGCCTCGTCGGCGTTCTTGAAGCTGTCGGGCTGTGTCCAGCGGTGGAACGGGATGCCCTTGGCCATGCAGGCTTCGATCTGCACGCGCGTGAGGGCCGCGCCCTCCATCTCGGCGGGTTCGGCGTCAAGCTCTTGGCGCATGGCGGCCTCGCGTGAGCCGTAAGCGCGGCGAACACTGGCCTCCCACGCGGCCTCGGCCTCTGCGCTCCAATCCTTGCCCTGCATCATGCAGACGCGTTTATAGAGCCCGTTGGCGACCGCATCGCCAAAGGTGTAGCGATGCACGGCAAAGCCGTTCTTGCCCGCGCGCGCCTCGCGGATCAGCTCGTTAAAGGCGTTGAGATAGCCGTTGTGGGTCGAGATGATCCGGACCTTGCCGCCCCAGATCAGCATGGCATTCACGGCGTCGATCACCTCGCGCACGTCCTTGTGAAAAGCGGCCTCGTCGATCACCACGGTGCCCTGAAGGCCCCGGATATTGGCGGGGTTGGAGCTTAGCGCCTCGACGCGGAACCCGGAGGCAAAGCGCACCCGGTAGGCCGAGATGAACTTGGTGGTGCCGTCGGGCTGTTGATCCTCGAAGAGAAACTCCTCGATGGGGTGGGCGGCCCCCGCGATCACCCGCGAGAAATGCGCGACATAGCCGATGGCCTCGCGGCCCTTGTCCTTGGTGTCGCCGATGTAAAAGCAGTTTTGCCCGCCCGCGCCACGTGCGGCGGCAGCAATGAGGGCGCAGCCCAGCATCTCGGCAAAGGTGATGCCCGTGCGGCGACCCTTCTCGCAAAGCTTGAGATCGCTCTCGTCGGCCAGCCAGGAGCGTTGATGCGCCATCAGGATGCCGTCGGCCAGCGGATCTAGACTCTCGGGGATTTCCGAGCCACGCGGCAGTTCTTCGGGGAGCGCGTCGGGGTCGCGGGTGAGGACGGGGGTGGTCACGCGCGCACCCCCAGAAACTCCCGGCGCAGCGTGCCGATGACGTCGCTGGAGAGTCCCAACTCATCGCGGGCGCTGTCCAGTGCCTCGACGGCATTGGCCCGCTCCTCGGCGGCAATGCGGGCGCGTTCCTTGACCATCAGCTGCTCGCGAATGCCCGCGCTCGACATTATGTCCTTCATCATCTTGCCCAAGAAATGCAGCTCGCGCGGGTCGATGTCCTCGCCCTCTTTGCTCATCTGCGATTTCAGAACCTTGAAGGCCACGCTTGTCATCATCTGGAACAGGACGCGATGCCGGTCGGCCTCTTCCGAGAGGTCATTGTCGGCGAGCCATTGTTGCGCCCAGGCTCCGGCCTCGTCCTGCAGCTTGACGAATTGCTCGTATTCCTGACCGTAAGCATGCAGCGCGCTCTTGCCGATGCGCAGCTCGAGCCCGTCCTCCGCGAGGCGGAAGTTCAATTCCTCGGCCAGCTCCTCGTAGCCGTGAAACCCTTTGGCTTTCCACCAATCATGCAGCCACTGGCGCAGCTCGGCGGGGAGCAGCTCGACCTTGCGGGGCGGGGGCATGTCAGAGCCTCCGCGCGCTTGGACGCTGGATATCCGGATGCACGGCCTCGCCGCGCGCGACCTCGATGCCGCGCCGCGTGGCCTCGGCAATGACAAAGTCGCCGTGGTCGGCCACCGTCACCATGCCCACCTCTTGCAGCCATGCCAGTTCGGTGGTCACCTGGTCAAAGGTGGAGCCCACGCCCACGCCATTGAGCACGTCGCGCAGGATCGAGGCATTGGCGGTGTAGCCCGAGACCTGTTCGAGATGCCGCAGAATTGCGAGGCGGCGGTGTTTGCGCAAGGTTGCCTGATAATCGCTCACGTCTTGCCTCCGTTTAGCAGGTGTTGTTCGTGCCGTGACACGATGGCCTCTAGCCGCGCGGTGATCATCGCGTTGCCTTCCATGACGGCGGCCATCTTCTCCATCGACCCGGTCTGTCTGACCAATTCGAGCTGGAGCGCGTGCATGTCATCCTTGCCGGGCATGTTCTGCACCGCCTGCTCGAGCCGGGAAATCCGGACCTCGTGCCGGTCCATCCGCTCGTGTCCTTCCGCGAGCGTCTGGCCGAGGTCTTTGCGGCGCGTGGCGATGAATGTGTAAAGCGCCACCAGCATCGGAAAGACGACGCCCAGCCCCTTCCAGAAGAGGTCCCAATCCATCATGCCGAGCGCTTCCAGTCGTCGAGCGCCGGGTTGTCCGTCACTTGGACGGCGGCCAAGGCGACCTCGGCGTCTGGTCCTGTATCGGCCGCACCCGGGCTGTCGGCGCGCAGCGCCTGCAATTGGGCGACGCTGCGCGCCACTTGCGGGGCCTGCGCGATGATCCGCACGGCCTCCTTTTGCATCGATGTGCCCCGGAACTTATGCAACTCGCGCGCGCCGAAGTAGAAGGCAACAATGGCCCCCATCAGCGCCCAGAGCGGTTCGGGCACGAGGGCGAGGCCGGTCATCCGTTCGGCAAACCAGACCGGGTCGGACATGGCCGACCAGAAGAGGAAAATGCAGCCAAAGGCCATGGCCGGACGCGGCAGGCGGTTGAGACCGTCCACGAACTGCCGCCAAAGACCCGGCGCACCGGTGAACTCCGCCGCCATTTGGGAAAGTGCCGCCTGCTGAAACGCGGCCTCGCGCATGTCCGCCTTCTCGGCATTGGGCCGAAAGACCTCGGCCGTCTCGGCGATCACATTGCGGCCTCCTCCAAAGAGCGCCCCCAGAAACTTGATCAGCCCCATGATGCCACCCTCTCTTTGAAATCTGCGTCCGTCATGCGGTAGCGCGCTGACATGAATTCCTCGGCGCGCTTGATCCAGCCGCCTTTGCCGCCCGTGCGCGAACGCGCGAACTTGCGGCTTGCGGGCCGCGTATCGGCGAGGCGGAGGTAGTAGTTGCGCCGGGCGATTGCGTAGGCGTCGGCGATATGGGCCGGGGCCGCGTCATGGGCGGCGCGCACCGTGCGCAAAGTGGCCGGGCCGATCACGCCGTCGACCGTGGCGGGAAACCCCATGTCTGTCACGAGGCGCTGCAGGATTTTCACGGCATTGGAGCCTGCGTTGACCTGCATGTCGAAGACGCTCGCCTGCAGAGCCTCAGGCAGTTCCGCGATGCGCGGCCGCACGAAATAGTGCTCGATGAAAATATCGACGGCGCGGGCGCGGGTCATGAGGCGCACGTCGGCCACGTCCACGTCACCGTCGCGGTCGAGATCAAGGCCCAAGCTGCGCATGGTGTGGATCGTGACGCCAAAGTTGGTGACCCCGCCGGGGTCGGAGGGGTCATTCACGAAGCCGCCTTCGCGGGCGACAATCTCTTCGGCAATGGTTCGGACTGTTTGCATGGGTGCCCCCTTTCCCATCAGGATAAAGAGGGACGCACAGCTTATTCAGATGAAGCCCTTCGCATGACCTTGAGGAGGGGTGGCTCTTCCTCCTCTGCCAGCGCCGCCTTGACCTGCAAAACGCGGCGGGCGGTCACGCCAAAGCGGTTGGCCAGTTCATTGACCGGCGTATCCGGTGCCTCGCGCAGCGCGTGTCTCAGACCGTCTCGGGTCTGCGCCCGGATGGAGGGCACGTCCACGTAGTCACCAGCGTAGCGGTCGGAAATCCATCTGGCAATATCCGGCCCTCCAAGCGCCATCAGCTGGCTTTTGGTCTTTCGCGTGCCGGGCACATAAAGGCGCATGCCGCCAGCGCGGAGCAAGAAACGCTCGACCGGGGCGTCGCCCACATCGGCGCGCATCTCGTCGACCCAGAGAGGTTCATTCTCCATTGGGCACCTTCCTGCGCCGCCGCCCCGGGTGTGGCGTATGACGCCGGGTCACGGTCACAACGCACCCGCCCTCGATCCTGTAGACGAACCCGTTGCTGATCACGCCGCAGGCTCCGGCCGCGAGACCTTGATCCACCACGCGCCCGATCTCGCGGCGCACCGCGTCGATATCCACGCCCTTGACCCGCTCGAGATAGCGGATCACGGCATGGTCAGAGGCGGGGTGGCGGGGCTTCTTCACCGGCGGTGATCCTCCCAGTCGAAGTCGATGTTCTGTCGCTCGCCCCAGGACTTGAGCGCTTGGATCACGTCGTCGATCAGCTTCCACTCGCGCAGCATGTCGACATCGGCCGGGACCGACCCCCAGACAGCGCCGAACCGCGCGCGGATGAACTTGTTAAGCCCGACGCGGGAGGGGTCGCGGAGTGCGCCGGATTGCCCGAGCTTGCGCCAAAGCACATGGATCATGCGCAGATCGGCGCGCGGTGCAGGCTTGTGGCGCGGGTTGCGGGGGCGATCTTCGAACCCGGCCTGCTTCAGCCGGTTGACGACGAGCTTCAACTCGCCGTCGTTCATGTCGCGCAAGGAGGCTTTGCCCGTGACGCTGACCTGCAAATCCCGGCGCGCGTCCTCGTCGAGGCCCAACTGACGGCAGGCCGCAAAGATCAGGTGTTGCAGGGCGCGGTTCATCGGCTCAGACCTTTGCCAGATCGATGGTGATCGGCTCCCATGGTGCGTCATGCGCCGCCCGGTGCCAGCACCGCACATAGGTCTTTGAGCCGACGGTGCGCATTGCATCCCGGATCGCGTCCTGCCCGCGTTTCCAGCGCGGATCGGTGCTGTCGCGGCGCAGGAGCATGAAGATCAGAGCGCGGTTGATCTGCCCCTGCTTGTCAGTGTTGAAGGCATCGGTCACAAGGCCGCGCAGCTCGGCGCGCGCCTCGGCAGACCACTCATTCAGGCATTCGTCAAAGAGCTGCTTTGCCGTCTGTAGCTCGGGGCCGAAGTCAATCCGGTCCGACACGCGCACCTCGACCTTATAGAGCTGATCGACGCTCATCAGCGTCTTGTTGCCCTTCTTGCCGCCGATCCTGGCATCATATTCCTGCGCAAGGATCGCCTCGAATGCGCCAATGTCGTCGAAGGTATGGGCCTTGAAACGCTTCACCTGTTCGGACAGCGGCAGGCCGTAGCTGACAATCTTGCGGACGGTCTCATCCTCGAGCATGTGTTGCGGCTTGATGGTCTCGAGCGGCTGCCAGCCGCCCCGGCCGTCGCCCATATAGATATTACCGTCGATTTCGCGACGTCCGTCCGGGATCGAAAGGGGGGTGAATTCAGACATTTTACTCTCCTGTTGAAGGGGGTGTTGAAAGCAGGCGTGGACCCACGCCATGGAGGGCGCAGACGGCGGCCATTGCGGCGATCTCGTCCATCGAGCAAAGCGTGCTGCCGCGCGGGCCAAGGAGGTCCACCTTGGCCACGCCCGAGGCCGCGAGGCGCAGCATCTCGTCGGGGCTCCAGCGGGCGATTTCTGGGGCGTTCATGCGTCGGTCTCCTTGTCGTCAAGAATGGCGTCGATCAGATTGTCGCGGATCACGACCTCGAGAATGCGGACGGCGAGGGCCTTGGTCTCCATGCCCCGCGCGATGGCATGCGGCTCGAGCGCGCCCCGGACGTCGGCGTTGAGCCGGGTCAGCTGCGCGCCTTGAGGCCCACAGGGTTTGCCCAGCCGGACAGGCGGGAACGCGGCCCCGTGGCGGCGCAGGTAGTGCAGCACGGAGTGAACACGCTGGGTCGTGACATCAAGGCGGCGCGCGATCTCACTGGCGGGCACGCCCTGAGTGGCCAGCGCCGACACCGGCGCATCGAGACTGTCGTCATGCCGCGTCATCGTCGGCCCCCTTGTGGATGGGACACCGATTGCAGGCGCGGTACATGGTGACGGTCTGCGAGTTCACGTTCTCGAACTGCGCAGCCTTCCCGCGCCACTTGCGACAGACCTGTTTGCCGATCTCGCCCAAGGCGGGGCAGTTGACCACCGCGCGCATGAAATGCCCGCGCACGACGTCCTCGACGATGCTGGTGTCCGCTGGGTAGCGGTTGCGCAGGATGTTCGACACGAGCGTCGCGCTGCGCTCCATCTTGACCGCGACCTTGTTTTGGCTGGTCTCGTCGCAGGCGCGCGCCAAGGCGGCCACCCAATCGGGCAAATCCTCGCCCCAAAATTCCCGGGCCGTGTCGAGCGCGCTCATGCCGCACCACCTTTCGCGGGGGCAAATTCGCCGGTGTTGGGATCGAGGATGCCCGCCAGACGCACCGGTTTGGGCGCGCGCGGGCCGGTATCCTCGACAAGGCGATAGAGCGCTTCGCGACGGCCGGGGATGGCCATTTCGACCACGCGCAGATGCTCGGAGGCCAAGAGCTGGCGGCAATAGGCGCGGGCCTTCTCGACGGTGACGGCGACGCCGCCTGCATTGGCATGGGCTGCGATGTCGACGGGGCTGAAGCTATGCCGCAGCGTGCGCATGGCGCGCCACATATTGCCCTCAGGCGTGGCCTCGCCAGAGACCGGCTGCGGGCCGGGCAGGGGGCGGTCTGTGGGGGCATACCAGCGTTTGCCATTGCGGGTGACGCGGCTCACGCGGATCTTACCCGCGTCCCGCCAGTGGCGCAGGTAGCGCACGGCGTTCTCGCGGCTGCAGCCGAGCCTGGACACGGCCTGCCAGTCGAACTCTTCAAGCTCGCGGACTTGCGTCCAAAGGCGATCAAAGAGGTCACTCATGCCCGGCCTGCCTTCTTCTCAGCTGCGAGCGGCACGATCTTTTCGGGGGCGCGTGGGGCGACGGGGCGGAAATCGTCGACCCGCCGGACGGCCGGGGGCTGGCCGGTGTCAAAGATCCTGTTGCCCCAAAGCTCGAGGTCGGCCAACCGCCGCCCCCGGCCCATGGCCAGTTCCTTGGCGCGGGCAAGGTTGATCGCCACCCGGCGGATCGAGCCGCCCGAGGCGTCGACGATGGCCCCGAGCAGGTCAGCGCCGACGTCGATGCCTGCCGCGTAGATCGGCGCGAGCTTTTCTGCGTCCGAGAGGTTGCAGGCGAGGGCGGGTTCCCATGCGAGCTGGCGGTTGTGGATGTTCTCCCAGCGGGTGAGGTCCTGCGGCAGCTTTTCTTCGCCCACCAGAATGACCGGGGCCTGACAGCTCTCATAGATGTCTCGGGCCAGCTCGATCATCCGCTTGCGCAGGAGGTATTGCGCGTCGTCGATGATGAGCGGGCGGTCGCTGCGGGCAAGCTGCGCGCCGATGGCATCCACCATAGCGGCCACGCCGCGTTGGGACGGCAGGCCGATTTCGCGCAGGATCGCTTGCGCCAGATAAGTTGGTGTCCAGCAGTCTTTGACCTGGACAACATGGGCCTGATATTCATTGGCTGCGACCGTCACGGCGGTGGTCTTGCCCCAGCCGGAGGGGCCGTAGAACGTGGCCATGCCGGGCAAGCCAAAGGCGCGGGTCTGAACACGATCGACAAGGCCAATCAGCGCTGCGACGTTTCGCAGGGGCGCAATGGATGGGGTCATGCTGCTCTCCTTTTCTTGTTACTCTTGGGCACCAAAGCGACGCTCCATGCGCAGCTGGGTGCGGTAGTCGGAACTCTGCTGATAGTCGGCAAGCCAATCGGCCTGCGCCTGCGTCAGCGTCTCTCCCTCCGCCTGCGCGGTCTCGAGGGCGCGGGCACGCAGAAACAGGGCTTTGGGATCGTCGGCATCGGCCTCAACAGGGCGGGTGCGATGCTCGGCGAGGCGCATCACGCGGGCGTCGATTTCCGCCAGATGCTCGATCTCCTCAACGCTTTGAGTGCGCCGCCGTTTGGGGGCGGCCCGATGCGGCGTGACCAGCTGATGCACCTGCGCCTCGGGCAGCGGTTCGTCTGCCGCCAACCCCGAGGCTGCGCGCACCCGCGCCGCCACCTCTGCCGCCGTCAACTCGCGTGCCGCCTTGGCCTCGTCGCGCTGCGCGCGCATCCACGTCTTGCGCTTTCGGTTGTGATCGCGTGCGGCCTCGACGTCGCGGAACTTGGCGTCCTTGAGACACTTGGCATGGCCGAGATACCGGCCCGCCAGATCATAAACCTCGAGCCCGGCTGTCAAATCATCCGCGTCGAACCGCGCAACCACCTTTTCCCCTGCGATCCGGTACATCCACTCGGACCAGTATTCCGTGTCGTAGAGCTTCAGCGCGCCATTGCTGGTCTTGGCCCGCACTCCCTCGGCCCGTAGGAGCCAGAGGCGCAGCTGCTCGTCGGTCGCGCGTTTGATCGTGGCGCGCGCATAGCCCTCGTTGAACACCTCGTTGAACGACCGCCCCATGGCGACTTCACTACGCCGACCGGGGCGGGCGTTGTGATGCGCAAGCTCCTCTTCCAAAACGAGGCGGAACTCGTCGAGCGGGATGGCGCGGGTGCCGTAATCTTCAGGCTTTGCCGTTGGTTTGTTGCCCGTATAGGCCCCGTCAAAGGCGGGATGCTTGGCCACCCGGTCGCAGAGATCGCGAAAGGCGCGCTCGATAGGTTTGGATTGCCCCGAATAGGGCGTGGCCCAGTGGACATGCACGCCCAAGAGCGGCAAGAGCCCGGGAATATCCTCGTCCGTGACCTTGAACCGAAACCGGGTTGGCGTGCCGCCCGTCATCGCCTTGGCGGCGAATTCGCGGCCATTGTCGATCAGAACCGATTGCGGAATGCCATAGGTCCGGATCAGATCACCGGTCACAAGCTGCACGGTGTGGCTGTTGGCGGTGTCCGACAGGCGCCATGCCAAAAGCTTGCCGGAATAGACGTCCGACCAGACCATCATCTGCGGTCGCACGGGTGTGTCGATGCCGGGCCAGCGCACGAACACGTCGAACTTGTGATAATCGCCCTGGACACATTCCAGCGGGACCATAAAGGCCTTGCTGCGCACCTGCGCGGGATAGAGGCGGCGGAGTGCCTGCTCGCCCTTGCGAAGGTAGGTTTCAGTCGGGGCGGAGACGTTGGCCTTGATCCAGCGCCGCACCTGATGAAGGGGCGGCACAGCGCTGTTGCGCCGCTCGGAGGTCCAGACGCGCACGGCGCGGTCATAGCAACTGGTGAGAGAGGGTTGCGACAGGCGCAGCCAATCGCTGCGCACCAGTGCCAGAAAGGCCGGGTCGACATCGCCCCGCTGGGCGGGGGCACGCCGCACCGCGCGCCCGTCGATCAGGTAGGCCAGCCGGTCGGCGGGGGCTACTCCCTCGACCTGCCCGAGGTAATTCCAGAGGGATTTCTCGGACCGTCCTAACTTTCGTGCCACCTCGCGCACAGCGGCTGAGCGTGTCAGCCCGGCTCCTACCAGCAACTCGACCTCGGCAATGGCCTCCAGCCGCGCCTCGGCCTCAGTGCGGGCCTTGTCGCCCGCCGCCGCATAGCGTTCCCACGCCTCGTCTTTGCCGGGCCGGGCCGCAGGGGAGTTGACCAAATCCGCGCTCAAACGCATGCGGGCGCGGATAGGCAAGAGGCTCCAGTGATACTCGACGCCGCCTCCCGCTCCTTTGCGTCGCCGCACCTTCCCCGCATGCCGCGCCCAGCCCTCGCGCTCTGCCAATAGGTTGATCTTGCGCTTGGTGCCGGGCAGGTCGGGCAATCCGGCCTCCGCCAGATCGGCAGCGCTCCACCACTCCTGCGCAGGGGCTGGGCCAATCATTCCGCATCCCCTTGGTCAAGCTCGCCAAGGAGCGCCGCAACCTCTGCGCTGCGCTCTTCAAGGAAGGCCCGGCGTTCGCGCTTGCCCGCGCGGTCCCATGCGTCCAAGAGGCGTGACAGCTTCTGATCTTTATCGCTGACCGGGGCAGGAGCCTCGCCGCGTGCGGCGCGATAAGCTTTGCGGGCGGCCTTGGCGCTCTTCGCTGCGCCTGCGGCCAGAACCTCAACCACATCGTAGCGCTCGACCGTCTCCTCGATCTTGCCGATTTCGATTAAGTCGGCGAGCGCGATGGGCTTTGGTGCGCTGCGCAGCAATTGATAATCCCGCGCCGAGAGCTTTGATCCGGCGGCCATAATCTTGTAGACTTGACGAGGGGAGACGCCGCGTTTCTCGGCAATGACTTCGCTAAGTGAACTGAAGTTCAGTTTGAACCAACGCGACGGGTCTCCACCTCGTTTCAATTCAGGGCGCAACTTTTGGACGGCCTCACGCCGTCGCGCGAGGAAATAGGCCTCGTCGAGCGTGCTCATATTGGCCCCTGCAAGGTTGCCGTCGATCTCGAACATCGCCGCCTCGGCGTCCGAGCAGCGCACCACGTCGCAGGGGATCGCCTCGGCCCCCAGTTCGCGCATCGCCGTCAGTCGGTGTGCGCCGTCGAGCACGTAATCGCCGTCCTTCTTGCGGCGCACCGTGATCCGGCCCACGAACCCATTCTCGCGGATCGCTTCGACCAAAGTGGCCACGCCACTCGGTGAAACGTCACGGAGGCGGCCTTCGATCCGAACTGTATTCACCGGTAATTCGATGATCGTAGTGAGGCGTTCAATCATGTTGAGGCCTCACGTGCCAAAACTTGCGAGGGCAAAGAGCAGGACGAACATCGCCAAAACCCCCAACACGTCGCCGATGACAGAAAAAACGCCCCGGCCGGAGCAAGCAGACTGGGCACAGCCGGGGCGCAGGAGCCGCGCGGCGCACAGGCCAGCACGCGCGCGGAGACGAAACTTATGGGCAAAGCGGCGGATCATCGGGCATGCTCCCGAACGAACGCTTCCTTGCGGATCGACAGATGATGATCCTCGGCCAAGCGGCTCAGGCGCATCAGCGGCAGCGCGCAACACGGCTCGTCGATGTCGCGCACCAATTGCAGGGCCAACGCCACGCGCTGCGCCTGCGGAATGGCCGCGATCTCGTCCTGCAACTGGCCCGCATCGGGAATGAGATCGGAAATCCGCATCACATTGAATCCTGTGTTGAAGGGGGTGTTTCAGGGGCGGCACCTTGGCGCAGCACTGCGACGGACAGGCCTGTGGCAACCACGGCCCAAAAAACGAGGGCGAACAGGAAGGCTATGGCAAAGCCGCTTCCGGGTGGAAGGTTGCGTTCGGGTTCGGGCCGCAGGTTCATGCTACACCCCCGGTTGCGCGGACGAGGCTCGACACCCCGTCCGCGCGCGCCCTACCATCGTCGTTGCCAACAAACCGAGGGAGGGAACCCATGAGAGAACTGACCGGCTCTGAGGTCGTCAGCACCATTTGTCGCCGCGTACTCGGGCGCGAATACATGGCTTGCAAACACTTTGATGTTGCGCCGGGCGAGGCGCTTGCTGCGCTTGTGGAGATCAGGCGACTGCTCGGCGATGGTGAAGTCCGCACACTGTCGGGCGAAGACACGCTCCCGGATGCGCTTCCCATGCTCGCGCGTGTCGCCGAGACCGGCTCTTTCGACCCTCTGCGCTTCGCCTCCGCACGTGAGCGCGACTCTTTGAGGTCAGAGCTGAATAGGACGATATCTGACATCACGCCCCCTCCACGCTCTTCACGCGCTCTAGAAAAGCTGCCTGTTGGACTTCGCGGATTAGACCTGGGATTAGCGATTTTCGCGTTTCATATTCAGCATGGCTAAGCCCATGTTCCATGCAAAAAGCTATCTCGCCCGCCAAGGCCAACGCTACCGGGCGAGGAAGCGGGATACGTTTGTAGCAGCAGACGGTGAATTCGTGGAATTCGTAAACAGGGCGCGTCTCGTACAGTTCGCGCTCATCTTCCAGCGTCTTTATGCCTTTCGCGCGGCGGAAGTCCGACCAGTTGTAATCGTAAAAGCGCAATTCGCCCCGTGCGCAGGCTAAACGGATTGCGCGGACCTCGCTTTCGGTAGTGACAAGGCTCATGATGCGCCCTCCTGCTTGGAGGAAGGGCGGGGGATGTCGCGGGGCCATTCGAGGTCCCGATCCCAATTCTCATTGAACCAAGCGAGCAAGCGCTCGGCGGTCGCAGTGCGGCAATCCCAGCCGCACTCGATCATTTTCTTGAAAAAATCGCCCTTACCCAAGGCGCGCATGGAGATCGCATAATGCGTTACCCCGCGATGCGCGGAGAGCGTGGTGGCGAGTGTGATGAGGGCGTCTCTCTGTTTCATGAGATCAGTATAGCCACTACTAGCCCGTGTATGCAAGCCAGTAGAAGCTTTATGTTTACGAATTGGCCATTACTGGCTATCGTGATCAGATGGATGTGATTCTTAACCAGATAGATGAGGCCCTGAAAAAGAAGGGCTATTCAGACGCTAAAGCCTCACGGCTTGCCGTCGGCCATCCGTCTTTGATTAAGAACTTTCGAATGAAGCGAGACGGCGATAAGCGGTATAATTGGGCTTCGTTGGAACGGCTGGCCGAAGTGCTTGATCTGGAATTATATTTTGGCCCACCGCGCGAAGCTGGCACGGTCTATACAACCCAACTCGGACATGATGATTTCGACGTGATCCTACGCCTTGATGCCCGCCTTGCTGCCGGGGCGGGCGTAGAGAATGGCGAGGTTTCATATGAGGGCGCACTTGCTTTCTGCCGCAAGTGGTTGAACGAACACAATATTTCACCGTCCCAGGCCTGTCTGATGCGCGTCTCTGGCGATAGTATGTGCCCAATGCTTCGTGACGACGACGTGGTCATGATCGATCAACGCAAAACCACGATCCGTAATCGCCACGTCTATGCGCTGGTCGATGTAGATGGTTCTTCGCGGGTAAAGCGTGTCGAGCTGGTTGAAAATGAGATGATCATTCTTAGCTCTGACAACCCGAATTACCCCACCGAAACGCGTCGGGGCCCAGATATGAACCGCATTCGCATTCTAGGTGAGATCGTTTGGTCATCGCATGCGTGGTGAGGGGGGCGACAGTTAGTGTCACCTTATCTTCGATTGTGATAAAGGCGGAATGAGGACGTTTGCTACTTTTCAAAATACGCTTGGATCGGTAAGGAACCTCTCGCCTCAGGGAAATGCTTCGATGTTTGGGACCTCGGCTTGCGCTAGTAGTTCATAGAGGGGAGTCAATTTTTCGATACTACCACGACCCCTTGTAAAAAAAACTCGTTGCTCTGCCCGAGAGACTGCAACAAAAAAGGTCAGCGCCTCCTCATTCATATCCGCTTTGTAGTAAAATGAGCTATCCTTTAAAGAGAAAAATATGATTGTATGCGCTTCCAATCCCTTGCTCTTATGCACTGTCATTAGTCGAACTTGGTCTACGCCTTGATACCGGTCGACAAGCTCCTGCCAGTTTTTAGCTCCCTGCGAGCATTCATCTAGAAATGCAGCGATGCCAGCTTTAACTTTGTCCAATCGCGCAGGGTTCTTATATTCTTGCGCGAGCCTTCGCAGTTTGTCCTCTCCGAGTTGCGAAGTGATCAAATTGACTAAGGCCTCCCAGGAGAACGATTTGTTAGATGATTTGACAAATTCATCAAACGCCTTTGTTGCCTTTCGCAAAGTTTGTTCAAGGCCAAACTGCTCCGCACTATGTTCACTCATTGAACCATGCGAAGTAGACATCAATTGAATCAAATCGGGATAGGCCCGGCGTCGACGATCGCCGGTTGCTACTTGAATAAATAAAATGACGGCTTCGGCCAAAGGTTCTGAAGATAGATCTTGTATCGAAATGCCACTTTCACCGACTGTTCTTGCTTCGTTTCTAAGTGTTAGACCTTTCTCTTCGAGTGCCGCCCTCAAACCATTATCTTCGTGCTCGTCCGCCTTCTGCCTTACCAAAACAATAAAGTCATTGGCGTTCAGGGAACCATTCTGGATCTCACGGGAGATAAATTCCGCAAGACCTTTGCGCTCTTCATCATCGCTTGAAAAATGGATCACGCCGTCTGAAGCTATAGGTATTGGATCTGCCGCTTTTGAACATTTTACAGTTATTGAATTAGGCTCAATCGCCTTTGCCATTGAGTTTACAATGTCAACGATCCTTTGATTGGATCTAAAGTTGGATGCCAGTGCAACATCTTGAGCGCCAAAATCAATCGAGAATTGGCGGAATCTTTCGTTGGTTGCTCCTGCAAACGTCATAATTAGCTGCTTGTTGTCCCCAACTGCGGTCAAAACTGCATTCGATCCGCCGAAGATTTCTTTGAGCAAAGCATACTGTGGCAAGGTTGTGTCTTGGAACTCATCTAGAAAAACGTGCGAATAAGTGTTGAGGAATGCTCTCTTGATGGGAGAATTGTGGTGAATAATTGTTTGCGCAAGGGTCTTAACCATATCAAAGGTCAGTGTCTGAGGGCTTCTTGATAGCTGATTTTCCCACCAGCCAAGTGTCATAGCTTCAACGGCTGAGGCTGGGTTCGGGCGCGTTATTGGGAAAGGTGACGGAGCTATACCCAAGTAAGCGTGACCATTCTTCACTGTGTCTTGATGAAAAGATTCTTGCTCGAACGGTGCATCCAAATTGGGGCGATCCCCAAACGCTTTCCAGACACGCCAGTCCAAAGGAGGTATTTCGTAGTCGCGTCTGGGCCGTATCCATGCAGGTAATCCTTCACGAAAGCGGTCTAATATTCCTTTTGCAAATGCGTCAAAGGTATAAGAATCGAAGCGTTCAGAAAACTCTGGCCCTACCCTCCTTGATACTCGCTCCCGCAAATTCTTGGCAGCATCACGCTTAAAGCTTATAGCCAGAATTTTTTTAGGTGCGGGACAGCTATTCGTCTGTAAAAGAAATGCGGCCCGCTGCGCTAAGAGTTCTGTTTTCCCAGCTCCTGGCCCCGCTTGGACAGCTTGGGAAACCGGACTACGAACGACATCGAAGCTATCTTTATCAAGCTGTACGCCATCGCTCGGACTCCACTCATCTGCCGAAGTGAATCTCATTCGGACGTCCTAGGGCCAAGTTCAATCCCGAGGCGCTTAGCACAGTCTTTGAAAAGTTTCTTAAGTGACTTGGGACATTGTGCCTTTAGCTCGTCGTCAGTCAACGATGCCATCGCTTCGATATGAGCAATTGGCTTACTCCCTTTTTTGAACAAGTCATCGTAAATGGCTAGCTCAGCGGTGCTTGGTGCATTCTTCTTATAATCAGCGAGGCCATTCCCAGCCTTTCCAAATACGCTCGCCACGAAGTCATCTGCATTGAGTGTGGAGGTATCTTTGATGCTTGAAATTGATTGATACTGTTTAGGAAACGCCTTCAACATCATCATGTCGAGATCGAGTGCGAGTGAAAAATACACTCCATTGGATTTCACCCAAACGTACCATTTTACCAACTCGTCTTTATCCAAGCCTCTCCATGCGTTGGCATCTTTGGGCTTTTCCAAGTCAGGCATAATTCCAAATGACGACAACTGATCAACCGCATACTTGAGCCGCAGACATCCTGCATTATAGCGCCCCAAGTCGTAATCCAGCAGTGTTACATGAGGGATGTTTAGATCATTTAGGAGTTTCCAAAAATGGTTGACATGGCGACCACCCAAAGGAACGAATGCAACAAACGCAGGGTCCAAATCCAAATCAGGATGAAATGCTTTTGCCAGCCTTGGAACTACTATCTCTTCGGAACGACCTTCGCCGAGAACAACCAGCTTTGCGAAATACAGCTCGGGATTTGAACGAACGGCCTCATAGATGTATTTGTATTTCTCATCAGTCTTTGGTGGGAGGTTTATGCTTTTTGAATATGATACTCGATTTTGCTCATCGTGCCGCATATAACGGATTTGTTCGGGCTTAACTCTCCGAATTGCACCGGCGGAATGTGTCGTCAGTATCCCCATAGCGCTATCACCAGTACACAGCGAGGACATCAGGGCTATCATGCGAGACAGATAAAAGGGCGAAAGATGATTTTCGGGTTCTTCGAGCGCAATAATGG
This sequence comes from Roseovarius sp. 217, assembly GCF_000152845.1. Classification (GTDB taxonomy): domain Bacteria; phylum Pseudomonadota; class Alphaproteobacteria; order Rhodobacterales; family Rhodobacteraceae; genus Roseovarius. The sequence goes on along the minus strand of NZ_CH902584.1, from coordinate 3,979,752 downwards.
TTAACCAAGGTTTTAACTCTGGGACATCACGATATCCGGTAACAGACTTGCCTATATGGCGTTCATTGAGCTGAATTATACTTGCAACGATAGAGATGTATAAAAGTGATGCTTGGCCTTCACTTAGGTCCTCGATCGCGTATTCTGCCCCCGATTCAGATGGGCTCAACTTCAAAGTAAGATCGCGAAGAGCCTTGTGAATTTCCGTAGCTAGTATGTTGAGCTTGGCTTCTGAATACAGTTCGCCTTTGAACAGCTTTCCCCAGTTCTTCGTCAACTCGTTTACAACGCCATTCACGGCAGGAAGATCGTCAAAAACCTTCTGAAGCTCGGTCCTCTGGATTTCAAGTTGCTGTTTCCCAGAGGTTAGATCTCCAAATCTCTCGAGCCAAACAAGAAGCTCTTTCATCGCGCTCTTCACTACGGCGGAGTTATTGCGCGTCGCAGGTAGGTACTTCAATTGGATCCGTCTGCGTTGCGCTGTAGACATAGGGATCTTGGCTATGTCGTCTTCGCCAAAAGGAACTTCTTCAGTGGTAGTAACCCAATATATCCTTTGAACAATGTCGTCTTCGTCGATTCCATATTCCCAGTTGGCTTCAAGCCTAATTCTAGCTTGAAGGGGCGTTCCTGGGCCGGCGCATGACATTGCATGAAAAGTCTCGACCGAGACATCTAGCCCAGTGTCGGAGCGCACTTCCGTGGCGTCGGTCAGTTCAGGGAAGTCCAGTATAGCCTCAATATGAATTTCCCGGCTGGAGACAACTGGCATAGCCTCAGTATCGTCGCCTTGGTTAGCGGGGCCAGGAACTTCGCCAGCGCCGAAGTGAACATCATCACGTCTCAGACTTCGTTCATTGGAAGTGCTGCCGAACAGCCTTTGAAGGGCCTTTAAAACGGTCGTTTTTCCACTGCCGTTATCACCAATGAAAGCCGTCATCTCTGGATCAAGACTAATGACCTCTTCATGGTCGCCAAAGCAACGGAAATTCTTGAGACGTAATTCTCTTATGTACATTGATTGAATCCAAGAAACGCAACTCAAACGGGAGTACACCAGCTGGCTTTTGTTTGGTAGACTAAACTGATATTTTGCACGTCTGCACTGATAGAAATCTCTGTTCCGCTGCAGCATTTTTAGTGGAGTGCAATATTCGCAACGGGCCGCCTTAGCTTTTTCTAAGATTGCGAGCCTAGCTGCGCCCGGCTGGTTCCGACACAAATCGGTTTAGTTGGCGGCAGTTTCCGGCGGGGCGGGGTGGCTTGTCAGGATGGGTCACATATCCCGCGCCGCGCGCCTGTTAGGGTAGGTAGCGAACTGGCGTAAGGTTTCCCGGCAGTAAACGATTTTTAGGTAACATATGATCCCTTACGAGACTGGCTGTATGACAGCGGTGAATTCACAAATGAAGTGCAATTTCTTTAACAAGGTATTGAATTGCATGGAGTTAATTTATGGGACGCTGCTACCCTCACCTGAACCTCGACGAACGGCGTAATCTGGCCAAATGGCTTGAAGCGAAGATATCAATCAAAGAGATCGCTGATCGGTTGTGCAGAGATGCATCGACAATCTACCGCGAGATCAAGCGCAACTCGTGCCGTTTCGACGATCAACCTGAGTTGAACGGCTATCATGCGTTGGCCGCGCAGGATCGGAGCGAAGATCGCCGTGCGGTGCATCGCAAGCTGATCTTATATCCCGAGATCATGGCTGCCGTGCGGTGTGGTTTTGACGCCGGATGGTCCCCTGAACAAATTGCAGGACGTATGCGCCTGGAACGCCATCCGATGCGTGTGAGCCACGAGACGATCTATCGATATGCCTATTCAAAAGCCGGCCGTGCTGAGAAGTTCTACCGCCACTTACCCATGCATCGCCATCGCCGCAGGCCACGTGGAACTCGGAGGCATCATGGGCGTCATATCCTTGATGAATTGGCCATCGCGCACCGCCCTGAAGCGATAGCCGAACGTGACCAGTTCGGTCACTGGGAGTGCGACCTGGTGATGTTCCGCAAGGAGTTTGGCAAAGCCAATGTGACGTCTCTGGTCGAGCGTGTCAGCCGGTTTGCTCTCGTTTTGAAGAACCCGGATCGCCAGTCAAAACCGGTGATGGAGAGCCTGATCGCCAACCTGTCTCCCCTGCCAGCTGAAGCGCGTCGCAGCATCACCTTTGATCGCGGCACTGAGTTCAGCGCATGGCAGCATCTAAAGGATGGTCTGGGCGTCGAACCATGGTTCTGCGATCCTCAGTCGCCGTGGCAAAAAGGAACGGTCGAGAACACCAACAATCGCCTGCGCCGCTACCTGTCCCGCAAGGCTGATCCCACGGCGTTCACAGATCGATATTTGAGGTCAATCTGTGACCGCCTCAACGCGACCCCACGCAAGTGTCTGGGGTATCAAACACCGGCTGAGGTATTCCGGGCAAAACTGATGGAAGGAGGGCCATGATCCAGATAAAATGACCCCACAGAAATTGCGCTTCAGCGTGAGTTCACAAGCCTGACAGCCTGACTGGCAGATCGGCGGATGTGCGGACGGAGCTGCCTTTGATACGTCTCAGAAAACTTCTACAGTGCGTGTACTAGGGGTCCAAAAGGGATGCTAAGAAAATGCCTCGTGAAGGTTGGATTTCAGAACTAGATGAGTACGGCTACAATTTCCTCATTGATGAGCTGGTCTTCCACCTTGAAGCCGGAAGGAAAGTAAAAGCGATAGAGAAGCTCGATAAATCGAATACTGACGTTGGCTTTGAATTCGTATTCTTGGACGACACCGACAGTTTCCTTAAGGTTCCGCCCGAACTTATCAGTGATCATTGGAATGAAGCGCAACAGATCGTACAAGCATTTCCAATGCTCCTACAGGTGCAATTCATAGAGACCTAACGACCGACAATTTGGGCTCGATCCGGTCATTCGAAGGCGGGTCGGACCCGCTTCGCACCGGCAGTTACGGCTGTCGCTCGATCTCAAAAAGGGTCCCACTTCTTTTTCTGACGCCTTTACGCCTGGAATCTCCAAGCCTTTGATTTCAAAAGTCGTAGCAGGGATCTGGGAGGGCAAAGTAGAACTGGGCGGTTTGGGTCCCGGTTCCGGATGCGGAAAAGGCCCTTCAATGGCGTGTTTAGCACCTATCCAATAGACGCTTAAACCCTGTTTTAATGGGGTTTGGTGCGGTTCGCCACTTCTGCGCTCATGCTCCGGTCAACGCTCTAGTTTTCGCCCTAATGGCGCTGTTTTGCCGATTTACTGTAAACTGTGCGCTCGCGCGTCCCGGGGGGCCTCTTGGCGCTCGAACCCCGTTATTTCATTGGGTGATCCGCCTTCTTCCGGCCTCGTCCTAAGTCGTCCGGCATCACTGTAAACTAAGGTGTAACCCTACAGCGTGTGTAGCGTGACAGCGAAGTTTGCAGTGAATTACAGTGAAGTTTACAGCAACGGGTTTTTTGGGAGCGCTGTCAGGCAGGAGTGACCCCCGCCGCATTTTGCAGAGAGGGTCACGTATTTCAAAGCGCTGGCTTACTTTGGAACCAAAACGGCGTTGACAACATGGATCACGCCATTCGACTGATTGACATCAGCGACGGTCACCCGTGAAGCGTTCCCGCTTTCGTCGTAGATGTAGACGTTGTCGCCGCGCACCTGTGCAGACAATGCGTCACCAGACACCGCGTTAAAGTGGTAAAAACCGTCAGCGCTTGACCGGGCGGCGGCGATAATTTCGGCAGCCGACCAATCACCTGCGACGACATGTGCGGTCAGGACTTTTTGTAGCATCGCCTTGTTCTCAGGCAACAGCAGCGTTTCGACAGTACCAGCGGGCAAGGCGGCGAACGCATCGTTGACAGGGGCGAACACAGTGAAAGGTCCTTCGCCTTGCAACGTGTCAACCAGATCTGCTGCCTGAACTGCCGCAACAAGTGTCGTGTGGATAGGAGAGTTCACCGCGTTTTCGATGATGTTGCGTTCAACAAGCATCTCCGCGCCACCAACCTTTGGATTTCCCGTATGATCATCTGCAAAGGCGGGGGTTGATACGATCGCAAAGGTGAGCGCGAAGAGTGTAGATTTAATGGGTGTCATAGCTGTTCTCCTTGTAAATGTGCCACGCTTTTGTGCGGCGATACAAAGAGCCACGAAACCAACCGCGAAACAGTTTCAATTACTCGCAAATACTGACGATTTTCCAATCGTTGAGCGCATCGTCACCGGCACAAGGTGTTCCTGTTTAGCTGTCGGCGAAGTTCAAGAGCAGATGCTCATATCAAACGCGGCAAACCTCGGCTCTCCGCCCTTCGTTACGCATGCTGCGCTCCTTGGCCTCGGCAAGGAGGAGGGCCGAGACCTGCGCCCAGAGGGGATCGCGGCGCAGGGCGGCGGTGAGGCCGGGGTGCGAGGTGTGACAGTGCATCGGCATTGGCTTGTCATAGAGGTTCACGCCGCGCCGCCAGAGGGCGCAGATCTCGTTGACGGCCCTCAACCGGAGGCTGGCGCGCCGCTCCATACGGGCAGGGGGAAGACCCTGTCGTAGGCCCAGTTAAACCCGAATGCGTAGATCATGTAGAACAGCGCAAAGGACAGATCCATCACGAAGGCCTGCCAGAGCGAGATACCAAGATACCATGCGAAGAACGGCATCAAGACGATCAAGAGGCCGGTTTCAAAGAGAACGGTGTGCAGAATGCGCAGCGAGGCCGATTTCTTGGTTGTGCCGGACAAGCGTTGCAGGGCCACATCGAACACATAGTTGTAGATCATGTTCCACAGCGTTGCGAGGGTGGCGCTCACAATGCCGACCACACCGATGTCGTGTATCGGGACATGAAACGCGACCGCGCCAAGTGGGACGACGAGAAGCAAAGCGATGATTTCAAAACTCAAGGCGTGGCGGAGACGATCAAGCGGGGAGCGCATGGCGACCTCAAACTAGGTGCCGGGTCGTCCCGGGCTGTTGTCCAGATGTGGAGGTCGTCCTCGCTGGATAATATCGCACCTCTGCAAGGGTGTTTCAAGGAGGCCAAAGTCCTTTTTGGCGATTGGGGACGAGAGCCCCCTGTGCATGACCTGAGCGTCCAATGGTCCAAGCCGGATACGGAACGGGCAATCACTGGCTCAGGAACGAGGCCATGTGTCCGGCCGCATCAAACCTCTGTCAACCATGCGCAGAACGAAAGTTCGAACCCATAAATCAAAGCGCCCCGCACCTCGGTTTCGGGGCGCTTTGATTTTCCCATCGAGACGGTTTCAGAGCAACAGCACCTGTGTGCCCACTGCCACCTTGGCGAACAGCTCTTCGATATGGGGGTTATAGAGACCGATACAGCCGGAAGACGATTGCCGACCGATCTTGCGGGTGTCGTGGGTGCCATGGACCAGATAGGCGGGCCAACTGAGATAGAGAGCATGGGTGCCAAGCGGATTACCCGGACCCGGGGGCATGTAGGCGGGCAGGGAGGGATCACGCTCGCGCATGGACTGGGTTGGGGTCCAGTCGGGGCCGACCCGTTTGCGCACCACCTCGGTATAGCCCCGCCGCGTGAGTTCTTCGGTCAGCGGAACCGACGACGGGTAGAGCGCATAGGTCTCGCCATCGGGGCCCCAGTAATGCAGCGCACGGCTGTCGATATCGGCCAGAATGGCGCCTTTACCCAGAGTATCGAAGTGATCGCGCCAATCTCGGGTGACAAAGGCGGACGCGTTGCGACGGTTCGTCACTTCGCTCAGGGGGTCAGCGCGCAGGATGCCGGGGGTTGCAAGTGCTGCAAGGCCAGCGGCAATCGCGTGGCGGCGGGTAAGTCGACTGGGGGTCACTGGGCTCGATCCTCTTTATTGTGACTATTGGCAGGAACATAGGGACAGCAGCGGGTAAAGCGAAGGGGTTGACGGGCAGAAACCCGCATCACCTCACGGAATTGTCATCAGGTGTTCTCAGGTGCTTGTGCTCTCACGTTATGCGGCACGTTTGCACCTCATGGTTGCGCGACTGGCACTGCCGTGCTTTTCTTTCACCCAAGAGCAAGTCATTTCAGCAGCCTATTTCAACGGAGGGCATAACTATGCCAGAAGAACACCGGGTCGCCGTGGCGGTCATTCACGGTATGGGCAGTCAGGGCGACAAACCACAAGCCGACAACGCGGTCAGCTTTTCCCGCGATCTTTATCAGGCGTTACGCCGCCGGATGGGGGAGGCACGATTTGACAGTCTTGTCGGGTGGCGCGAGATCTTCTGGTCGGACATCCTGCAAGAGAGACAGCAGGGTTACATGGACCGTGCGCTCAAGGGCGAGGCCAATTGGATGGGGTCGCGGGATTTCGTGATGCACAGGTTGGCCGATGCAGCCTCTTATCGTTGGGAAACTGGCGATCATGCCTATGTCTACCCAGAGGTGCATGCCCGCGTCACCCGTGCCATGGCCCATTTGGAGGGGGTGACTGGCGCGCGAACGCCGCTCATCGTGCTGGCGCATTCATTGGGCGGCCAGATCATTTCAAACCACATCTGGGATTTGCAAAAGGGCCATAGCGCCGCGCCAACCAAGTTTCAGCGCTTTGAGACGATGGCCGGATTTCTCACGTTTGGGTGCAATATTCCGGTCTTTACGTTCAGTTGTAGACCCGGAGAGGTCAAGGCCATCGACCGGCCCGGTACTGCCATTCCGGCGGGAAAGTGGTTCAAGCCGTGGTGGATCAACCTCAACAGCCGCAATGACATTCTGGGCATGCCTCTGGCTGGTTCGGGGGCAGGCTATGATGTTCTGGCGGCAGATGGTCAGTTGCGCGATCGTTGGATCAGCGCGGGCAATATTCTGACCGCGTGGAATCCGCTGTCGCATAATGCCTATTGGACGGATGGCGATGTACATGGATCTGCGGTGGCGATGATTGAACAGGCAATGCGGATTGGGCCTGTGGGGTGACGCAAAAGGCCCCGGCATCTCTGCCGGGGCCTTTGATCTTGGGCGATTGGACGCAGGATCAGTCCATTGCCTTGAAGTTGAATTCGCCACCTTCCTTGATGCCGGATGGCCAGCGGGACGTGACGGTTTTGGTTCTTGTGTAGAACTTGAACGAATCCGGGCCGTGCTGGTTGAGATCGCCAAACCCGGATTTTTTCCAACCACCGAAGGTGTGATAGGCGAGCGGCACCGGAATGGGGACGTTGATGCCGACCATGCCCACGTTCACACGCGCTGCGAAGTCGCGGGCGGCGTCACCGTCGCGGGTAAAGATCGCGGTGCCGTTGCCATATTCATGGTCCATCGCCAGTTTGAGGGCTTCTTCGTAAGAGCCCGCGCGGACAGTCGAGAGCACGGGACCAAAGATTTCCTGCGTGTAGATGTCCATATCCGGCGTCACATGGTCAAAGAGGTGGGGACCGACAAAGAAGCCATCCTCATAACCCTGCAGTTTGAAATCGCGGCCATCGACGACGAGTGTCGCCCCCTGCGCGATACCAGAGTCGATCAGTCCGAGAATGCGCTTCTTCGCCTCACCGGTGACAACGGGTCCGTAATCCACATCATTGCCAGCGGTGTACGGCCCGACCTTGAGCTTTTCGATGCGCGGCACGAGTTTCTCGATCAGGCGGTCTGCGGTTTCGTCGCCCACAGGTACGGCGACGGAGATTGCCATGCAGCGTTCGCCTGCCGCGCCGTAGCCCGCACCGATCAAGGCGTCTGCGGCTTGATCCATATCGGCATCGGGCATGATGATCATATGGTTCTTGGCACCGCCAAAGCACTGCACCCGCTTGCCGTTGGAGCAGCCACGGCCATAGATATACTGTGCAATCGGGGTCGAGCCGACAAAGCCGATGGATTGGATCACCTCATGGTCGAGGATCGCGTCCACGGCCACTTTGTCGCCGTTGACGACCTGCAAGATACCCTTGGGCAGCCCAGCCTCTTCCATCAGTTCGGCCAGCATGAGCGGCACCGAGGGGTCACGCTCGGATGGCTTGAGGATGAAGGCGTTGCCGCAGGCCAGAGCGGGCGCGAACATCCACATCGGGATCATCGCCGGAAAGTTGAACGGGGTGATCCCTGCGGTCACGCCGAGCGGTTGGCGCATGGAATAGATGTCGATGCCGGGACCGGCGCTGTCGGTGAATTCACCCTTGAGCAGTTGCGGCGCGCCGACGCAATATTCGACCACTTCCAGACCACGCTGGATATCGCCCTTGGCATCTGGAAAGGTCTTGCCATGCTCGCGGCTCAGCGCCTCGGCCAGCTTGTCCATGTCGCGGTTGAGCAGGCGGACAAACTCCATCATCACGCGTGCACGGCGTTGCGGGTTGGTGGCCGCCCAAGCAGGCTGTGCGGCCATCGCGGCGCGCACGGCTTGATCCATTTCTTCTACACTGGCGAGCGGGCATTTCGCCTGCACCTCGCCGGTGGCGGGGTTGAACACATCTGAAAAGCGCCCGGAGGTGCCTTTGACATGTTGACCGTTGATATAGTGGGTAAGCTCTTGCATTTGGAATCCTCCTATCCGTTGGCGGCAGGGTAGTCTTGCAAAACTCCTGCGAAAAGAGGCAATATTCCAAAAGTGATTTGCATTTCTGCAAAGGGGGCCGGTGATGCAGCCGCATTGGGACGACATCCGCATCTTTCTCGCTGTTGCACGCTCCGAGAGCCTGTCGGGGGCGGGTCGTATTCTGCGGATCGACCCGGCAACGGTGGGCCGCCGTATCGCGCGGTTGGAGGAAGAGGTGGGCGCGCCGCTCTTTGCCAAATCGCCCACGGGCTATGCGCTGAGCGAGGCAGGGCAGCGCCTCATGGGGCATGCGATGCGCGCCGAAACTGCGATGCAGGATGCCGCCGAGGAAATGGCCGGGCAGGCGGGGGGCATGAGCGGGCAAATCCGGATCGGCGCGCCGGATGGCTGTGCCAATTTCCTGTTGCCGCAGGTCTGCGCCGCAATTGGGGCGCAGAATCCCGATCTGGAGATCCAGATCGTGGCATTGCCGCGGGTTTTCAACCTGACCCGGCGCGAAGCGGATATGGTGATCGCGGTCAGCCCGCCCACGGCGGGGCGCCTGACCGTGCAGAAGGTCACCGACTACCAACTGCATCTCGCGGCATCGGTCCGCTATCTACGCAGGCATCCGCCGATCGCGCAGATCACCGACCTGGGGGCGCACAGGATGGTTGGCTATATCCCCGACATGATCTTTGACAAGGAACTCGATTACCTCAGCGAAGCGGGGGTGGAGCGTGTCAGCCTCGCGTCGAATTCCGTCTCGGTACAACTCAATTGGGTGCGGCAGGGGGGCGGAATAGGGGTGCTGCACGATTTTTCCCTGCCTTGGGCGCGGGGGCTGCAAAAGGTTTTGCCAGAGGTGTTTTCCCTCACCCGCAGTTTCTATCTGGTGCGGCATGCTGATGATCGGCGACTTGAGCGTCAGAACCGATTTGCCACGGCCCTGGTCGAGGGGTTGCGGCAGGAGGTGCAGAGCCTGGAGGCGCGCACTTGACAGAAATTTTATTATCAAGCACGCTGGTTTAGACAGCATTTTATTGCGGAGGGTCATGTCATGCTCGTGCAGCAAATCCTGAAATCCAAGGGCGACAGCGCGGTGATTACCATCACCCCCACCACCAAGGTATCCGAGGCGGCCCAGATCCTCGCCGAGCGTCGGATTGGCGGTCTGGTGGTATCGCGTGACGGTGAGACCGTTGATGGCATCATCTCGGAGCGTGATATCGTGCGCAGCCTTGCGGTGCGGGGCGTTGTCTGCATGACCGAAACGGTCTCGGAAATGATGACCCGCAACCCCGTTTGCTGCTCCCGTCAGGATACGTCGGATGCTGTCTTGGCGCGGATGACGGACGGCCGGTTTCGGCATATGCCGGTGGTCGAGGCGGGCAAGCTGGTGGGGATCGTAACGATCGGCGACGTGGTCAAGGCACGGCTCGAAGAACTGTCTATGGAGAAGACTGCCCTTGAAGGCATGATCATGGGCTACTAAGCGCTTGCATTCCCTTGCATATTATTGTTGCGTGAGCCGCGATTGCAGCAATGGAGGGCCGCATGCGCATAGGTCTCTATCCCGGCACGTTCGACCCTATTACCTTGGGCCATATCGACATCATTCGCCGGGCCGCCGTTCTGGTGGATCGGCTGGTTTTGGGCGTGGCGATCAATCGTGACAAAGGGCCGCTTTTCTCTTTGGAAGAGCGGGTTGAAATGATCGAGACCGAATGCGCCAAGCTGAGCGCGCAGACCGGCACCGAGATCGTGGCGCATCCCTTCGAGAACCTGTTGATCAATTGCGCGCATGACGTGGGCGCGCAGGTGATCGTGCGCGGCCTGCGGGCGGTCGCGGATTTCGAGTATGAATTCCAGATGGTCGGCATGAACCGGGCGCTGGATAATTCGGTCGAGACCGTGTTTCTCATGGCCGATGCCAATCATCAGGCGATTGCCAGCAAACTGGTCAAGGAAATCGCCCGGCTGGGCGGGGATGTGACCAAGTTCGTCACCCCCCCGGTGCGCGCGGCCCTGCTGGCCAAGTTTTCCTGACGCCAGATTTCGCCTGAGGTCTGTCAGGTATGTTCCATCACCCGCGTGTGGCGCGATGCAGGGCCGCGCCCTGTCTCCACGTGACGGCCCATTTCGGCGGCCACATCGAGCATGCGGTTGGAAAAGCCCCATTCGTTGTCATACCAGCTGAGCACGCGGCAGAGCCGCCCCTCCATGACCCGCGTCTGATCGGTGGCAAAGATCGAGCTGTGCGGATCGTGGTTGAAGTCTGAGGACACCAGCGGACGGGTGGTGACATCGAGCACGCCCGAGAGCGCCCCAGCGGCCGCTAGGGTCACGGCGGCGTTGATCTCGTCCACACTGGTGTCGCGCGCGGCCTCAAAGGTGAGGTCGACGACGCTGACATTGGGGGTAGGCACGCGGATGGCGGTGCCGTCGAGTCGCCCGGCCAGATCGGGCAGCACCAGACCCACGGCGCGGGCGGCGCCGGTGGTGGTGGGGATGATGTTGAGCCCCGCCGCGCGGGCGCGGTAGAGATCCTTGTGCATGGTGTCGAGCGTTGGCTGATCGCCGGTGTAGCTATGGATGGTCGTCATAAAGCCGCGCGTGATGCCGATGCTCTCATGCAGAACCTTGGCCAAGGGCGCGAGGCAATTGGTGGTGCAGGAGGCGTTCGAGACGATCACATCGGCGGCGGTCAGGTCCGTGTGATTGACGCCGTAGACCACCGTGCGGTCGGCACCCGTCGAGGGGGCAGAGACCAGCACGCGCCGCGCGCCGTTCCTGAGGTGGCGGGCAGCGGCGTCGCGGTCGGTGAAGATGCCGGTGCATTCGAGCACGATATCGACATCCGCCCACGGCAGCGCTTCGGGGTCGCGCAGGGCGGTCACGCGCATCGGCCCGCGACCGGCGTCGATGCTGTCGGCGGTTGTGGTGATCTGGCCCCGGAAGCGGCCATGCACGCTATCGAATTCCAGCAGGTGGGCGTTGGTCTCGACCGGGGCGAGGTCGTTGATCGCCACGATTTCGATGTCGTGACGGTCCGAGTCGAGCAAAGCGCGCAGCACGTTGCGACCGATCCGGCCAAATCCGTTGATGGCGAGTTTCAAGGGCATGGCATCCTCCGAGAGATATGTTAGCGCTAACAATTGAAAGCGAACATAAACGAATTTCGAAACGAGTCAATGCCGGGGGACTCACAGAGCGGTTATCGCCAGAAGGCGAGGTATTCGATCAGATCAATCAGCTTGCGCCCGAGAAACAGGGTGGATTGAGCGTCGTTCAGCATGACATCGGCCCCGAGCGCCACAAGGATGATGCCCCCAAGGCCAATCGCGAGTGTGTTGGTCATGCCGCGCGCTTTCGCTTAGTCCGTCCGCTCGGGTATGCCGCAGAGGCACCGGCCACGCAAGCCGGATCAGCCAAAGAAAAACCCCCTGCGCTCGGGGCATCAGGGGTTTTGCAGGGCGCGTGAGGGGTTATTGCAACCGTCCCATCGCAACCGCGACATCGGCCATGCGGCAGGAAAAGCCCCATTCATTGTCATACCACGCCAGCACACGCACCAGCCGGTTGCCGATCACCTTGGTCTGATCGGGGGCAAAGATCGAGCTTTCCTCGGTGTGATTGAAGTCGATGCTAACCTTGGGTTCGGGATCATAGGCCAGGATGCCCTTCATCGCACCAGCGGCGGCCTCGGCGACCACTGCGTTGACATCGGCCTTGGTCACGTCGCGTTTGGCCACAAAAGTCAGATCCACCGCCGAGACATTGGGCGTGGGCACGCGGATGGCAGAGCCATCGAGTTTGCCTGCGAGTTCCGGCAGCACCTCGCCAAGCGCCTTGGCCGCCCCGGTCGAGGTCGGGATCATCGACATGGCGGCGGCGCGGGCGCGGTAGAGGTCATTGTGGCGGCGGTCCAGCGTCGGCTGGTCGCCGGTATAGGCATGGATCGTGGTCATGATGCCGCTCTCGATGCCGATGGTGTCGTTCAGCACCTTGGCCAGCGGAGCCAGACAATTGGTGGTGCAGGACCCGTTCGAGATCATCCGCTCAGAGGCCAAGAGCGCCTCATGGTTCACGCCATAGACCACGGTGCGATCCACGTTCTTGGCCGGGGCCGAGATCAGCACCTTGCGCGCGCCGCGCTCTAGGTGGGTGCGCGATTTCGCGCCGTCGTTGAAATTGCCAGTGCATTCGAGCACCACATCGACCCCGTCCCAATCCAATTCGGTCATATCATAGGTCGAGAACATCTGGATCGGCCCGCGTCCCAGATCCATCGTGCGCCCCTCGACCGTGATCGGATGCGAAAAGCGGCCATGCACGCTGTCATAGCGCATGAGATGCGCTGCGGTCTCGATCGGGCCGGTGGCATTCACCTTAACCACCTGAATATCATTGCGCAGACTCTCGGAAATATGGGCGAGGGTGGCGCGACCGATACGGCCGAAACCGTTGATGCCTACGGTGATGGTCATGGGCGACTCCTGATAGCTGACTTGGCGTCCATATAGACGCGGCAGAGGATGCCGGAAAGCGGTAAAAGTCGTTTTCCAGTTGGAATACAGGATGTTAGCGTTAACCTAGGGAGATTGGGCGCGGGTTCGCCGGTGATTGCGCTAACGCAAAATGGCGGATTAGTGTGGGAGGATCGCGATTGTCTGCCCCATGACAAAAGGGCGCCCGGAGGCGCCCTTTTAGGTCTCTTGTGTCACATACGATTACAGGAACTGGAAATCATCCACTGTCAGTTGCGCCGCCGTGATCCCCTCAACGAGGATCGTGTTGCCGTTGACGGTCATTTGCGCGCCCGCTGCGGTGTCGATGATATTCATCGCCGCCACGAACCCAGCCAAACCATTGCCGCCGCTGTTGATATTGGCCGCGCCGGTATCGGGGTCGATGGTGCGGATCACGACGCGGTCGATGCTGTCCTCGAAATCGGTGATCACATCGGCTTCGCCGTCAAAGAAAGACGAGAACACGAATTGATCGGCATCCGCGCCGCCGGTGATCACATCATTGCCAGCCCCTGCGTTGATCGTGTCATTGCCCGCGCCGCCGTTGAGGGTGTCATCGCGCCCGCCCCCGGCGAGGAAGTCGTTGCCGTCGCCGCCAAGGATGCTGTCATTGCCTTCGCCACCGCCAACCCGGTCATCGCCAGCACCGGCGTCAATCGTATCGCGCCCAGTGCCGCCGCCGATGTCTTCAGCCCCATCGCCCGCGTCGATGCTGTCATTGCCAAAGCTGCCGGACATGTTGTCGTTGCCCTCGCCGCCTTCGAGCGTGTCGTCACCCGCACCGCCCGCAACCACGTCATTGCCCGCGCCGCCGGACACGGAGTCGGCACCAAATCCGCCGCCAATTGTGTCATCGCCCTCGTTGCCATCGAGCGTGTCATTCCCAACTCCGCCGCCGATATTGTCATTGCCGGTTCCGCCAAAGGCCAGATCATTCCCATCCGAGGCGGCGATTGAATCATTGCCGCCACCGCCCTCAAAACTGTCGTTGCCAAGCCCACCGCCCAGAAAATCATTCCCTTCGGAGCCGATCAATGTGTCGTTGTCAGCTGTTCCGGTGAACACCGCGTCAACCTCTTCGGCCACCAGAAACACGCCCGGACGCCCGACGATTTCCTCGATCAGATCGCTGACCAGAACGGTTTGATCCAGAAATTCGACCTGCTCGATGTTGACCAGATCATCCACGCCGTCATTGGGCGAGGCGATGCGCAAGCCGGTCTCGGTCAGAGTGAACTGAAACTCGTTCCGCGAGCCAACGTTATATGTGGCCGTATCGAAACCTTCGCCGCCGTCCAGCAGGTCATCGCCCTCGCCGCCGTTCAGCACGTCATTGCCGCCGCGGCCCTCGATGGTATCCTGCCCGTCGTCGCCGGTGAGAAAGTCGGGGCCATTCGTGCCGATGATCAATTCATCAGCAGAAAGCTCTGACACCGATGCATTCGCAAAGTCGTTGAGCGAGATGGGCTGATTTGGAGCAAAGGCTCCCTGGGTCACGGGGTTGCCTCCGACGATGGAGGACACAAATTGCCGGAAAGACGCAAGATCAGTGGGGTGCGGCACATTTGAGGTGCCAAGCTGGAAGAAGTAATTGTCATTCGTCGCAAAATTGAAGAACGACAACATCACGACCGGGCCAGATGTGGTCGTCGCCAAACCCAAGGTTGGGACATCGATCACAGTATTATTTGAGGTCAGGTCAAGGCCGTCAAGCCGCGCAATCTGAAAGCTCCCCAGATTGTTGATGAAGACATTTGGAACGTCTCCGGCTGTTGCGGGTTCCGCGAAGCTATACGAGAATTGATCGCCCGGCACGGATATTTCCAGCGACACTGTTCTGAAATTGCCAGCGATGACGGAGAGTGTGCCGTTCGGCAGCAAGAAAAAGTCATCAATACGCGCCGCAAAGCCGTTAATCGTAAAGAGATTCATCAACTCACCCACACGTTGCTACACCTGTCTTCGCTATCTCGAAGCGGTGCGATGATCAAGTCTGGAAATGATTATTCGCCTTTGGTTACAGGGTCTTGTGACATAAGGGCGCCCCATGGGGCGCCCTTATGCGTCTTGCCAATCGTTGAGTGCCGTTCAGAGGAACGTGAAATCATCCAGCGTGAGTTGCGCGGCCGTGATGCCCTCGACAAGGATCGTGTTGCCGTTCACGCTCATCTGTGCGCCGCCCTCTACATCGACGATATTCATCGCCGCGACGAAACCCGCCAGACCATTGCCACCGTTGGTGATATTGGTCTCGCCCGTGTCCGGGTCAACGCGACGGATCAGGAAGCTGTCGATCCCGTCCTCGAAATCGGTGATCACATCGGCCTCGCCGTCGAAGAAGGACGAGAACACGAATTGATCGGCCTCGGTGCCGCCGGTGATCACATCATTACCAGCGCCTGCGTTGATCGTGTCATTGTCCGCGCCGCCGTCGATCACGTCATCACGCCCGCCGCCCGCAAGGAAATCATTGCCGTCGCCGCCAAGGATGCTGTCATCGCCTTCGCCACCGCCAACGCTGTCATTGCCAGCGCCTGCGTCTATCGTGTCCTGTCCCGTGCCGCCGCCGATAGCATCGTCGCCATCACCACCCGAGATGAGGTCATTTCCGAAACTTCCGGACATCGAGTCGTTACCATCTCCGCCGTCCAGCGTGTCATTGTCCGCGCCGCCTGCAACCACGTCATTGCCAGCCCCGCCGCTGATGCTATCCGCGCCAAAGCCGCCCCCGATGATGTCATCGCCGTCACCGCCATCAATCGTGTCAGTGCCCAGACCGCCGCCGATATTGTCAGCGCCCAGACCGCCATTGATCACGTCATTGCCATCCGATCCAGAGATCGAGTCATTACCGTTG
The DNA here is from genome assembly GCF_000152845.1 of Roseovarius sp. 217. Taxonomy (GTDB): domain Bacteria; phylum Pseudomonadota; class Alphaproteobacteria; order Rhodobacterales; family Rhodobacteraceae; genus Roseovarius. The sequence continues at coordinate 3,963,880 of NZ_CH902584.1, read as the reverse complement.
CCGCCTTCGATTGAATCATTGTCAATACCGCCTGCCAACACGTCATTTCCATCGATACCGAACAGGGTGTCGTCGCCTGCACCGCCGCTTAAGGTGTCGTCCAGCGGTGTGCCAAAGATAAGATCATTTCCGTCAGTGCCGGGTTCCAGAACCACTTGCGCTGCATTTGAAACGACGCTCTCGTCTGTTCCGAGAAGGTCGGTGTAGGACACGCGCGCAGTCAGTGACGTGCCGATATCCTCGGGCACCACAACATAGCTGACATCAACCGCTCCGACGATCGGTATCCCGTTGCGCAGCCATTGATAAGAGAATTCCCCGATCCCATCCGCGTCTGACAACCCCGAAGGGTCCACTGTCAGGGTATTCCCGGCGAAGGCCTCTCCTTCTATGGTAACCGTCCCCTGAGGTGGAACGTTCTCGGCTACATCCCGGATGAAAATCTCGAACGATTTTGACGTGGACGAATCCTCAAAGGCGATGCCATTGAACGATACGTTCAGAAAGAGGCTTTCTTGCCCCTCGTCGAGATCATCGAGAACAGCAGACATTGAAAATGACTCGATAGTCACGTCCTCTGGAGGATTGATGCTGAAGAATATTGCTTCGCTGTTGCCGGTCCCCACGAAATCGCTTGTATCAGCAGTGCCCCCGACTGTTGAAAACGAGTATGTATAACTCGCGGATACAAAAGTGGCATCATTGAAAACGATTTGAAAGTCCAGGGTCTGACCTTCAAAAACTGTAAATCCATCTGGAGATTCAAGCGAAGCAAATGCCATTTTTCTCACCCGCGTTAAGATTCGATTGTTCACACCACTCGTGTGGGTGGGCTCATCCGCCTACACTACCCTCGTTCCTGATGGTATTGAACCCTTGTGTTTGACAGCGCTGTTGCGATGGAAAAATATGCCTCCGGCTCTCTGACGCTCCCAGCCCTCTTGCCCCATCCGCGCCCCTGTCCTAGAACGCCTCTGATATATCAACCGGAGGCCGTGCCATGCTTGATCTCACCTATAAAGCCCCGAAACCACGCGTGATCGCGGGGGCCAAGCATGATTGGGAGTTGGTGATCGGGATGGAGGTGCATGCGCAGGTCGCGTCGCGCTCCAAGCTGTTTTCCGGCGCGTCCACGCAATTCGGGGCGGAACCCAATTCCAACGTCGCTTTTGTGGATGCGGCGATGCCGGGGATGTTGCCGGTGATTAACGAATTCTGCGTCGAGCAGGCGGTGCGGACGGGGCTGGGTCTCAAGGCCAAGATCAACCTCTGGTCGGCCTTTGACCGCAAGAACTATTTCTACCCCGACCTGCCGCAGGGCTATCAGATCAGCCAGCTCTATCATCCGCTGGTCGGCGAGGGCGAGATCCTTGTCGATATGGGCCCTGGCGTGGCGCGGCTGGTGCGGGTCGAGCGCATCCATATGGAACAGGACGCGGGCAAGTCGATCCATGACATGGACCCGGCGATGTCCTTTGTGGACCTGAACCGCACCGGTGTGTGCCTGATGGAAATCGTCAGCCGCCCCGATATTCGCGGGCCGGAAGAGGCCGCCGCCTATGTGACCAAGCTGCGCCAGATCCTGCGCTACCTTGGCACCTGCGACGGCAATATGCAGAACGGCAATCTGCGGGCCGATGTGAACGTGTCGATCTGCCGTCCGGGACAGTATGAGAAATACATGGAGACGCAGGATTTCAGCCACTTGGGCACGCGCTGCGAGATCAAGAACATGAACTCCATGCGCTTTATCCAGATGGCGATTGACTACGAGGCGCGCCGCCAGATCGCGATTGTCGAGGCGGGCGGCACGGTGGTGCAGGAAACCCGGCTCTATGATCCGGACAAGAACGAGACCCGCTCCATGCGTTCCAAGGAAGAGGCGCATGATTATCGCTATTTCCCCGATCCTGACCTTCTGCCACTGGAAATCGAGCAGGCTTGGGTCGATGAGATTGCCGCCAACCTGCCGGAACTGCCCGACGCGAAGAAGGCGCGGTTCGTGTTGGAATTTGGGCTATCGGAATATGACGCCTCTGTGCTGACGGCCGATCTCGCCAATGCCGCCTATTTCGAGGCGGTCGCGGCGGGCGCGGGCGATGGCAAGCTGGCGGCGAATTGGGTGATCAACGAGCTCTTTGGTCGGCTCAAGAAAGAGGATCATTCGATCGAGGATAGCCCGGTAAGCCCGGCGCAATTGGCCGGTATCGTCCGGCTGATCAAGTCTGACGCCATTTCCGGCAAGATCGCCAAGGACCTCTTCGAGATTGTCTATACCGAAGGCGGCGACCCTGAAGAGATCGTCGAGGCGCGCGGCATGAAGCAGGTGACGGATACCGGCGCGATTGAGCAGGCTGTGGCCGAGATCATTGCCGCCAACCCCGCACAGGTGGAAAAGGCGCAGGCCAACCCCAAACTCGCGGGCTGGTTCGTGGGGCAGGTGATGAAAGCCACCGGCGGCAAGGCGAATCCCAAGGCGGTCAATGACATCGTGATGGCGAAGCTGGGGCTGTAACGTGCCCGGCCCTGGATGATCCGGGGTGTCAAACGCAGTCTGGATTTGAAAACCCTACGGATTTCCTTAATCTCGCCCAACCGAGGGGCGAGAATCAGGGAGAGTGCGATGGGCTGGATGAAGGAGGAGACCGGGCTTGAGAAATGCGCCGCGAATTTCGTGGCGCTGACGCCTCTGTCGCATCTGAGGCGCGCGGCGCATCTCTTTCCCACCCGCGAGGCGCTGATTTATCGCGACACGCGGCGGACCTATGCAGAGTATCACGCGCGTGTGTCGCGGCTTGCCTCGGCGCTGGTCAAGCTGGGGATCGAGCCCGGCGATGTGGTGGCCACCCTTCTGCCTAATATCCCCGCCCATTGCGAGGCGCATTTCGGGGTGCCCGCCTGTGGCGCGGTGCTGAATGCGATCAACACCCGGCTCGAGGCCGATACCATCGCCTATATTCTTGATCATGGCGGCGCGCGCGTCGTGCTCTGCGATCCGCAATTTCTGCCCACGCTGGCGCAGGCCATCGACCTGATGGAGGGACCGCCTCCCGGCGTTGTCGAGGTGGCCGATGATGCGGCGGGGGTGCATGCCCACGGGCATTACATGGAATATGAGGAACTGCTGGCCTCTGGCGATCCCGATTTCCCCTGGATCATGCCCGAGGATGAATGGGAGAGCCTCGCGCTCAATTACACCTCGGGCACCACGGGGCGGCCCAAGGGCGTGGTCTATCACCATCGCGGCGCGTATCTGATGACCATGGGCACGGTGGTGAGTTGGGATTTGCCGCGCTATCCGACCTATCTGACGATCGTGCCACTCTTCCACTGCAACAACTGGAACCACGTCTGGCTGATGCCCATGCTGGGGGCGACCCTTGTCTGCTGCCGTGATATCACTGCCAAGGCGATTTACGATGCGATTGCAGACGAGGGGGTCACGCATTTCGGCGGTGCGCCCATCGTGCTCAACATGATCGTCAACGCCAAGGACAGCGAGCGGCGCAGGTTCGACCATATCGTCGACGTCTTCACCGCCGGTGCGCCGCCGCCTGCCGCGACCCTGGCCGCAATCGAGCCGTTGGGATTCAAGGTGACGCAGGTTTATGGTCTGACCGAGACCTATGGCCATGTTACCGAATGTCTCTGGCAAGAGGCTTGGGATGACCTGCCCGATGACGAGCGATATTCGATCAAGGCGCGCACAGGGGTTCTTATGCCGATGATGGAGGACATCACCGCGATGGACCCGGAAACGATGACTCAGATCCCAATGGATGGCGAGAGCCTCGGCGAAATCATGATCCGGGGCAATTCGGTGATGAAAGGCTATCTCAAGAACCCGGCCGCCACCGAAGAGGCGTTTCACGGCGGCTATTTCCATTCGGGGGATATCGCGTTCCAGCATCCTGACGGCTATCTCAAGATTGCGGACCGAGCCAAGGACATCATCATCTCGGGCGGCGAGAATATTTCTTCGGTCGAGGTCGAAGGTGTGTTGATGCGCCATCCCGCCGTCATGCTCTGTGCCGTGGTGGCCAAGCCGGATGAGAAATGGGGCGAGGTGCCGTGTGCCTTTGTCGAGTTGAAGGATGGGGTCACGGTCAGTGAGGCCGAATTGATTGCCTTTGCCCGCGAACGGTTGGCGAGTTTCAAGACGCCAAAAGCGGTTGTATTTCAAGAGCTTCCCAAGACAGCGACCGGAAAGATTCAGAAATTCGAACTGCGGCAGAGCGCCCGCGCGCTCTGATCCGCCGCGTCACTCGTCACGCGCGCGCCATTCCCTCACGCGCAGGACGGCATTGGCCCCGATCTCTCGCAGCGGTTGGGGGGGCAGGCGTTTGGGCTCTGCCTCTGCGGTGAAATGGCGGGTAATCTCGGTTGAGAGGCCTGCCGCGAGTTCTGCTGCGCCCATTCCTGTCAGGGTGCCGCGCGCGGTGCCGAGGCCGTTTTGCACGCAACCGGAGAAAAGCCCCGGTTCAATCTCGCGCATAACGGCAACTCCATTGAGGCTGAGGCAGAGATGTCCGGCCCATGCGTGCTCCATTCGCATGCCTGCAAGCTTCGGAAATCGTTGATCAAATTTACGCTGCATGGTGCAAGAAGCGCGGGCAAGATCGGCCTTGGTGGCGCGCATGTCGGGGCGCAGGGCGGCGCAGGTGCGGGTGACGATGCGGTTGCCGCCCTGGGCGGTGTCGATGCGGCGCAGGGTGGTGCCCATGGGGTCAGAGGGGGTGACGCCCCAACGGGTGTGGCCGCCCAGCCGTGCCAGCGTGTCGCGGTCCAGATCAGGGGTCATGGTGGCGAAGAGAAAGAGCTGCATCAACCGTCCGCGCGCGATGCCAAAGCTCTCTAGATGGCCATTGACGGTCAGGATCACCTTGCCTGTGGAGATCTGGCCATACGGTGTTTTGACCTGCCAAGCGTCGCCTTGGCGGGTGAATTCAGTCACCGGGCTTTGCTCAAAAACCGTTACACCTGAACGGCTTAGACCAGATGCGAGCCCTCGGATATAGCCTGCGGGCTGGAGCATCACCGTGCCGGGGGTATAGAGGCCCGAGCGGTAATGCGCGCTACCGGTCAGCTCTTGCATGGCTTTGGCGTCGAGCATTTCGGAGGTCTCGCCAAGACTGGCGAGATGGCGCGCGTAGCTCTGGTTATGCGCATGGGCGGTTTCGCTCGCGGCACCGTTCACCTTGCCCGCCGGATCAAAGAAGGCGGGGGCGATGTCATAGTCCTCGACGGCGGTTCTCGCAAAGGTGCACGCCGTACGATTGAGCGCGATGAGCGTACGGTCATCGCCCGTGCCTGCGTAGTCTTCCGAGGTCAACTCGTGCGGCAGGTCGATCATGAAGCCAGAGTTGCGCCCCGCCGCGCCTTCGGCAATGCGGCCTGCGTCCAGAATCACGACCCGCGCGCCGGGCATAATCTGTGTTAGCCGGCGTGCCGCCGACAACCCGGCAAAGCCCGCGCCGATGATGACGACATTGGCGGTCTTGTTTCCCTCCAGCCGGGGATACGCGTCCTGCGGCGGCAGGATCGCGTTCCAGGCGGCGGGGCCCAGATGGGCGGGCAGGGTGCGGGCGGTGTAGCGTGTCAATCCACCGCCTCATCCGCGTCATCGGCCAGATCAAGCCAGATGGTTTTCAACTGGGTGTATTGGTCGTGGGCGTGGATGCTGTTGTCGCGCCCGCCAAAACCCGACTGCTTGTAACCGCCAAAGGGTGTGGTGATATCGCCCTCGCCAAAGCTGTTGACGGTCACAGTGCCCGCGCGCAGCATCCGCGCGCCCCGGATTGCCCGTTTGGCATTGGCGGTAAAGAGCGCGGCGCAGAGACCGTAGTCGGTGTCATTGGCAACAGAGATCGCCTCGTCAAAGCTGCCGACCTCGATCACGGTCAGGACCGGGCCAAAGATCTCCTCGCGCGCGAGCGGGTGATCGTTCCCAGGCACGGAAACGATCGTCGGCTCGACAAACCCATTCTCGGCCTTGCCGCCCAAGAGGATCGTGTCTGCCTGATCGAGATAGCCGCAAACCTTGGCATAATGCCCTTTGCTGACCAGAGCGCCAATGCGCGTTTCAGGATCGAGCGGGTCGCCCACCACCCATGCGCGGGCATGGGCGGTGATGCGGGCCAAGAGATCGTCCTTGATGGCGCGGTGCACGATCAGCCGCGAGCTGGCCGAGCAGTTTTCGCCCATGTTCCAGAACGCGCCGTTGACGATATGTGCCGCGACCCGGTCGAGGTTCTCGGCATCGTCCATGACGATGGCCGGATTCTTGCCACCCATTTCCAGCACCACCTCTTTGGCGTTGCTGTCGGCGGAGTAGCGCAAGAAGCGTTTGCCGGTTTCGGTCGAGCCGGTAAAGCTGACCATGTCCACATCCATGTGACGGCCCAAGGGTTCGCCCACCTCTGGCCCAGTGCCGGGCAGGACATTGAGCACACCGCGCGGCACACCGGCCTCATGGGCCAGTTCGGCGATACGCAGCGCGGTGAGCGAGGTTTCCTCGGCGGGTTTGAGAACCACGGAACAGCCAGCGGCCAAGGCCGGGCCGATCTTCCATGCCAGCATCAGCAGGGGGAAATTCCACGGCAGCACGAGGCCCACGACGCCAATCGGCTCGCGCAGGACCATGGCGATGTGGTTGTCAGAGGCGGGCGAGACCTGATCATAAATCTTGTCGATCAACTCGGCGTGCCATTTGAGGCAGTTGACGGTTTCGGGCAGGTCCACGGTTTCGCAGTCATAGATGGTCTTGCCGGAATCGAGGCTCTCCATCACCGCCAATTCACGGGCGTTGCGGGTGATCAGCTTGGCCAGCCGGATCAGAACCGCCTTGCGCTCGGACGGGTGCAGGCGTGACCAGCGGCCGTCGTCAAAGGCGGCGCGCGCCTTGGTGACGGCAAGCTCTACGTCTTCGGCCCCGCAGGCGGCAATCTCTGCCAAGGTCGCGCCGGTGGCGGGATTTACACTGGCAAATGTCTTGCCCGAAATGGCCGGGCGAGACCTGCCGTCGATAAAGGCGCCGGTGGGAAAGTCGAGCGTGGCGGCGATGGCCGCATAGTCGTCGCGTGTCAGCAAAGCCATGATCAGCCCTCCGCCGTGATGGTTGCAATGGTGGTTTTGAGAACGCGCACGACCTGTTCCAAGGCGCGTTTGTCGTCCTTGTTCAGCCCTTTGAGCGGTGCGCGCATGATGCCTGCGTCGATGCCGGTCATGGTCACGCCATGCTTGATGGTCTGGATGAATTTACCGCCCTGTTCCAGCACATGCATCAGTGGCAGCATGGCCGACATGATGCGTCGTCCCTTGGCAAAATTCCCCTCGACCACGCAGGCGTTGTAGAGCGCGATATGCTCGTGTGGCAGAAAGTTGGAGCCACCGCAGACCCAGAAGGGCGCGCCCCATGCAAAGAATTCCAGCGCCTGATCGTCCATGCCGCAGCCAAGCTGGATGTGCGGATAGTCGCGCGCCAATAGGTGTACGCGGTTGATATCGCCCGAGCTTTCCTTGATGCCGCAGAAATTGCGGCTGCGCCCGACGCGGTCTAGAAATTCCTCGCCCATCATCGTGCCGGTGCGACCGGGATAATTATAGAGCATCACCGGCAGGTTCGCGGCGCGGTCGATAGCGAGCGCATTCAGCGCATTCTCGCGATCCGTGGGCACCGCATAGGGCGGGCTGGCCAAGAGGATCACATCGGCACCGATGTCGCGTGCGGCTTGCGCCAGAGCGATGGAATCATCGGTCAGCATCGCGCCGGTGCCTATGACAAGCGGCACGCGCCCCTTGATGCAGGCATGGGCGAAACGCGCGAGATCGACGCGTTCCTGAACGGTCTGGGCGTAATTCTCGCCGGTGGAGCCGCCCGAGATGATGCCATGCACCCCCGCCGCGATCAGATGTTCGATCACGTCTGAGAGGGCGTCATGGTTGACCGATCCATCGGCGTTATAGGGTGTGATGACGGGGGTATAGATCCCGTCGAACCTGAATATCGGGGTCATGGCGGTCCTCATGCGGGGGTGGAGCGGGCAAGATTGCCCATAGGCACATCGAGTGCCGCAGGCATCACGAAGCGTTCGATCTGGTTGCGCGACAGGTTCCAGTGATCTTCGGCCAATTGCGCGGCGGTGGCCTCGTCACGCGCTGCGATGGCGTCGATGATGGCATCATGCTGCGCGCTGGCCTCAGAAAGGTTTTCCACCATCTCGGAGGTCTGGGGCTGGTAGAAGGTCATGCCGATGCGGGCATGGTCGATCAGCAGGCGCTGGAACGAGGGCAGGAGAAAGACATTGCCCGCCATCTCGCCGGTGATCTCGTGAAAGCGGGTGTTGGCGAGGGTCCGCTCGGCGGGGGTGCCGCTGCGCAGGGCCGCGCGAAATGCGTCCTGTGCGGCGCGCAGGGCGGCGACCTGAAGCTCTGAGGCGTTGCGTGCGGCAAGCCGGAGGATGGCGCCATAGATCATCGGGGCCGCCAGAAAGAAATCGCGCAGGGTGGTGTGCGAGAGGTCCGAGACGCGCGGGCCGCGATTGTCACGCAGGTCGATATAGCCAAGCCCGGCCAATTCGCGAAACACCTCACGCACGGGCGTACGGGAGAGGCCAAAATTGGTGCAGAGCGCCACTTCATCAAGATCCTCGCCGGGGCGCAAGACGGTGGTGAGCACCGATTCCTTGAGATGCGCGGCGAGGGCGGATTTGCGATCCTTCGCGGCCATTGGGGGCTCCTTTTGGGGACTGTGGGTTGGATTTACTAAATACAAACTGTATACGCAAGAAATTTATATTGTGTAATTGAAAAATTCATCCCATAGAGAACCAGTCACAGCCGATGGGCCCGCCATGTCTGACACGCAGCATTTCGCCTTTGTTCTGGTCGAGGAATTCTCGCATCTGGCGTTTTCCTGCGCGGTCGAGCCGTTGCGCATCGCCAACCTGATCAGTGGCAAGGCGCTCTATCGCTGGTCCTTTCTGTCTGAGGGTGGTGCGCAGGCGACCTGTTCCAACGGGTCTGTGACGCTTGTGCATCAGGGATTCGAAAGCGTGCCGCCCTGCGACCTGCTGTTCGTGCTGTCGGGGATCAACATGCGGGCGCATGGCACGCGTCGGTTGCAGACCCTGCTGCGGCGCGCCCATCGGCATGGAACGCCGATTGGGGCGCTCTGTTCAGGGGCGTGGATTCTAGCGGAGGCAGGGTTTCTGAATGGCATGAAAACCGCGATCCACTGGGATTATCACGATGCCTTTATGGAGCGGTTTCCCGAGGTCAATCTGGTGCGCAACGTCTTTGTCGCGGATGAGCGGCACATGACCGCCTCGGGCGGGACGGCGACGGCGGATCTGATGCTGCACCTCATCGAGCGCGATCACGGCTATGATCTGTCCGTCGCGGTGGCCGATCAGATGGTCTATGCCTCGGTCCGCGAGGCAAGCGTGGCGCAGCGCATTTCATTGCAATCGCGCAATGGCATCCGCAATGCCCATCTGAGCAAGGCGATTGCCCGGATGCGTGAGACGGTCGAAGACCCGCTCAGCCCGGCGGAAATCGCGTCGGAGCTTTGCATTTCCACCCGGCAGTTGGAGCGACTGTTTGGTAAGTGTCTGAACACCTCCCCCAAGAAATTCTTTATGGATCTGCGTCTGGATCGGGCGCGTCATCTGTTGATTCAGTCTGAGGCCTCGGTGGTGGAAATCGCCATTGCCTGCGGATTCGAGAGCCCTGGCCATTTTTCGCGGGTTTACAAATCCGCCTATGGTGTCACTCCTATGCAGCAACGCGGGCGTTTGAGTTGACGGGATGTGCCCGGCCCGGGGAACAGGACGGCGCAGGCCATGAAGATCGAAAACCGCACCTTTGACGAGTTGCAGATCGGCGAGAGCCAGAGCCTTCGGCGGCTCTGCACGCAGGATGATCTGCTGGTGTTTGCCAATGTCTCGGGCAATCACAACCCGATGCATCTCTATGATCTCGACGGCGATGGCGATGGTCAGCCAGAGGCCTTCGTGCCGGGGATGTTTCTGGGATCGCTGGTGTCTGCTGTGCTGGGAAATCTCTTGCCGGGGGCGGGGACGCTCTACCGCGCGCAGAGTCTTGTGTTCCATAATCATGCCCATGCGGGGGATGAATTGGAGAGTCGGGTCACGGTGACGGACAAATCCGAGAAAGATTTTACCGTCACCCTGGCGACCGAGGTGCGCCGTCTGCGGGATGACGCGCTGATCGTGTCTGGCGTGGCGGTGGTCGAGGCACCGCGCCGCAAACTGAACTATTCGAGCCACGATTTGCCGGGATTGATTGTGCAGCGGCATCGGCATTTCGAGAAACTGCTCAAGCAAGCGGAGCCTTTGGCAGCGCTGGTCACAGCGGTCGTCAGTCCCGAAGAGCCGAATTCCCTAGGCGGCGCGCTCTTGGCGCGGGCGCATACATTGATCGAGCCGATCCTGATTGGTGATCCGGGACGAATTGCAACGGCGGCGGTGACACTGGGCGCTGATCTGACGGGACTCGAGATCATCGCGGAAGCCGACCCCGAAGCCGCCGCGCGGCGTGCCGTGGCGCTGGTGCATGCGGGGCGGGCCGGGGCGCTGATGAAGGGGCATCTGCACACCGATCAACTGTTGCGCGCCGTTCTGGACAAGGCGCTTGGCCTGCGCGCCGGGCGGCGGTTGACCCATATCTTTGTGATGGATGTGCCGGGGCTGGCGCATCTCTTGATGGTCACGGATGCGGCCATTAACATTGCCCCCGACCTCCGCACCAAGGTCGATATCGTGCAGAACGCGATTGATCTCGCCCTCAGCCTCGGGATCGAATTGCCCAAGGTCGGCGTGCTCTCGGCGGTCGAGACGGTCAATCCCGATATGCCGTCGTCGATGGATGCCGCGCTCTTGTCCAAGATGGCGGAGCGCGGGCAGATCACTGGCGGGTTGGTCGATGGTCCGCTGGCGATGGACAATGCGGTCGATATTGCGGCGGCGCGCATCAAGGGGATTTCCTCGGCTGTGGCGGGGCGCGCGGATATTCTGGTCGTGCCCAATCTCGATGCGGGCAATATGCTGGCCAAGCAATTGACCTATCTTGCCCATGCCGAGGCGGCGGGGCTGGTGCTGGGCGCGCGGGTGCCGATCATTCTCAATTCGCGGGCGGATGATGATATGGCGCGGCTGGCCTCCTGCGCCGTGGCGGCGCTTTATCAGGCGAGAGGCATGCGGCAGGGCTAAGGCCCTCAGCCCACCTGTGCAGGCAACCAGACGGTGAATTCCGCGCCGCCCTCGGGGCGGTTGCGGGCTGTGATGAGGCCGCCCGCCTGTCGGATCAGGGTCTGGCTGACCGAGAGGCCAAGCCCCGTGCCCTCGCCCTGTTTGGTGGTGAAAAACGGGTCGAACACCAGCGCCAGCTTGTCCTCGGGGATGCCGGGCCCGCTGTCGGCCACGATCAGCGCGGCGCCCGGATGCCCCTCGCGAGACTCGGCGTGTGTTGTCACGGCCAGCCGTCCCCCCGTCTTCATGGCTTGAGCCGCATTGGTCACGAGGTTGATGATCACCTGCTGCAATTCGCCCGGATTGATCCGCACCAGCGGCGTGTCGGGCTGCGCGTCGATCACCACCGTGACGCCCGCCTTGGCAACAACGTGATCGACCAGCACAAGGCAATCGCGCAGGACCGAGGCAATCTCGACATCTTCCTCGAAGGTGCCGAATTCGCCGGGGCGCGCGAATTGCAAGAGCTTGCCGACGATCGCGCTGATCCGCCCGACTTGCCGGTCGATGAGGTCAAGTTCGGTGATGACGGGCAAGGACCCGGCGCCAAGTGTCTGGCGGATCACATCGAGATTGCCCTGAATGACCGCTGCGGGGTTGTTGATTTCATGCGCGACGCCTGCCGTGATTTCGCCGATGGAGGCGAGCTTTTCGGACATCACCAATTGCTGATAGGTGATCTCGAGCTTGGCATTGGCCTCGCGCAACTCGGCTGTGCGCGCCTCGACGCGGGCATTGAGCGCGTCGTTCCATGCGCGCAGGGCGCGGTCGCGTTCCTGCACCTGATCGAGCAGGCTGTCGAGATGGGCGGCCACGGTGCCAATTTCATCACGCGCGGCGACGGGACCGATACGGGCGTCGAGATGCCCGGCCTCGACCCGTTCCATGGTCCGCGTCATCCGTTCGAGCGGGGCAAAGATGGTGCGCGCGAGACGCAGAAAGAGGGGGGCGCTGACGGCGAGAACGATCAGAAAGGCCGCGAGAACCAGCAGGTAGGCATTGCGCTTGGCCGCATCAAAGGGTGCCTGAAGAAAGCCGACGTAAAGCATGCCGACCCGGTCCCCAAAGCTGTCGATGAGGGGCTGGTAGGCCGAGATATACCAGTCATTGACCACAAAGGCGCTATCGAGCCAAGTCTGCCCTTCGTCCAGAACCGTGCCCCGGACCGCGGCTGACACCCGCGTTCCAAGCGCGCGCTCATCCGCAAAGAGCCGCACATTGGTTGAGATGCGCACATCCTCGAGAAAGAGTGTCGCGGTGCCCTGCCGGTCGCCTGTTCGTCCCGTGTCGCGGTAGACCAGAGCATTGATGGTGTCGATGAAATCAAGGTTACGATTCAGCAGAATCCCGCCCACCAGAATGCCCTCTCGCCCGCGCGTGCTGACCGGTGTGGCGGTGTGAACGACCATGCCACGATCCTCAACCCTGCGGTTGGTGGGGACGGCAGCGCGGGTCGAGACCAATGGCACCACGGCGCGGGTGGCGAGGCTTTGGCCGGTGTCGGGCAGGTTTTCCAGATCGCGGGATGAAAAAATGTCAATCTCTGTGGCCGGGCGACCCTTGGCGGCCGTGTCGATCACCGGCCAGTCGACCCCGCGTCGCCGCGCCTCGGGCAGGGGCAGGTAATAGAGGAAATCAAGCCCGAGACTGCGTCGGTTCGTGTCGAGAAACGCCGACATGTCTGCCGGATCACCTTGTGCCACCGCGTCAAAGTTGAGCGAGCGCGCGAGAGCGGTCACTTCGGTGCCCGTGGTGGTGAGGATGCGTTGCAGATACTGATTGGCGATGCGCAGATCGCTGGTGACATTGGTGATCAGCAGGCTGTCGTAATTGGCGGACCAGCGATTGATCGCCACCAGCAAGAGGAGCGGCATCAGAACCACCAGCGGCAGAAGTGCCAAGATCAGCAATCGCAGCCGGACGGATGTCATATGCAAATCGGGCCCCTGTTCAGGAGCCCGACTTTAGGTCAATCATGCAGGTCGCGCAATCGCGCTTGGCCGCTGACGGATCAGTTCCAGCCGACCTGATTGAAGATCGCCTGAGCCGCGGCCGCATTGGCGCCAAAGGAGGCGGTGGGCGTGGTGCTGTCCGGCTTGAATTCGCCCAGCTCTTTCACATGCTCACCGATATCGACACCGGCGAGGACCGGGAATTCGTTGTTGGCATTGGCGAATTGCGCCTGCGCGGTCTCGCTGGCGAGGAACTCAAGCAGAGCGATCGCCTCGTCCGGGTTCGGCGCATGGGCGGTGATGCCGGCCGCCACGAGGTTCATATGCGCGCCGCGGTCGTCCTGGTTCGGCCAGACCCAGCCAATGCCGTCGATGCCGCTGGTCAGCCCGTCCACATCACCGGCGAGGCCGCGGGCAAAGTAATAGGTGTTCGACACGGCGATGTCGCATTCCCCCGAGACGATGCCGCGCAGTTGGTCAGTGTCGCCCCCTTCGGGCGCGCGCGCCATGTTGGCGACGATGCCCTCGGCCCAATCCTTGGCCACTTCCTCGCCATGTACTTCGATGATCGAGGCCAGCAGCGACTGGTTGTAGACATTCGACGAGGAGCGGATGCAGATCTGACCCTTGTATTTCGGATCGGCCAGCTCTTCATAGGTCTGGGGCGGGGCGTCGACCCGGTCCTTGGCATAAAAAATGATGCGCGAGCGCTGCGAGAGGCCGGTCCAGAGATTGTCCGGGTGGCGCAGGTTGGCCGCGACATTGGTCTCGATCAGGTCGGAGTCGAAAGGCTGCAACAGACCCTCGTCCACAGCACGCGAGATATTGCCCACGTCCACGGTCATGAACACATCCGCCGGGCTATTCGCGCCCTCGGCTTTCATGCGCTCGATCAGTTCGGCTTCCTTGCCCTCGATCCGGTTGATCTTGATGCCGGTTTCTTCGGTGAAGGCGTCGTAGAGCGCATTGTCCGAATCGTAATGCCGGCTGGAATAGAGATTGACCTCTTGCGCCAGTGCGGGGGCGGTCAGGGCGAAGAGCGCAGTCACGCTCAGGGCGGCTTTGATCGGGTGCATCGAGAGTCCTTTCAAGGTATCCGAGTGATTTGATGGGGTATCTCTCGTATCTCTGACTAAAAGAGTCAATGGTAATTTCTGACAGTTTTAGTCGGATGCCGGTCCGCGCTGCCGCAAGCCGCTGCCGATCAGCGTGGTCGTGGCAAAGATCAGCGCCGCAACACAGACGATGGTCGGCCCGGTCGGCGTGTCGAAGTGAAAAGACAGCCGCAATCCGCCCAGTGCCGAGGTGCTCGCGATGAGCGTGGCGATGACCGCCATACGCTCGGGCGTGATGGCGAGGGGGCGGGCGGCAGCGGCGGGGACGATCAGCATTGCGGCGATGAGCAGCACGCCCACCACCTTGATCGCCACCGCCACCACCACTGCCAGCGCCAGGGTCAGCACAAGCTGTTCGCGGCGCGGGTCGATGCCTGCCGACCAGGCCAGATCAGGACTGAGCGTGGTGGTCAAAAGTGCTTGCCAGCGCCAGGCGAGGAGGCTGAGAACAAGCGCCGCACCGCCCCAGATCACCAGCAGATCCCCCCGGCTGACGGCCAGAATATCGCCAAAGAGATAGGCCATGAGATCAATTCGCACGCCTGAGAGGAACGACACCGCGACGAGGCCAAAGGCCAGTGCCGAATGCGCCAGAACGCCCAGCATCGTGTCCATGGCAAAGCCGCGGCCCGAGAGGGTTGAAACGGTGGTGGCCATGATCAGCGACATCGCCAGTGCGCCGACAAAGACCGACACGGAAAACGCCAGCGCCATCGCCACCCCGAGGATGGCCGCATGGGCCGTGGCATCGCCGAAATAGGCCATGCGCCGCCAGACGACAAAGCTGCCCAAGGGGGCGGCGGCCAGCGCCACGCCAAGACCTGCGAGGGCGGCGCGGACCATGAAATCATCAAGCATCATTCGGCGGCCTCGTGGCTATGAGGGTGATCGTGGGAGTGATCATGGTCATGATCATGGGCGTGGTTGTGTTCATGCCGGTAGAGCGCCAGTGCGCCTTGGGTTCCAGTGCCAAAAATCGCCCTATATTCATCAGCCTGCGCGACAACCTCGGGGTGGCCTTCGCAGCAGATGTGACCATTGAGACAGATCACCCGGTCAGACGCGCTCATCACCACATGGAGTTCGTGGCTGACCATCAGCACGCCGCACCCAAACTCGCGGCGCACCTCTTCGATGCGGCGGTAAAAGGCGGCGGAGCCGGGTTGATCGAGACCTTGTGTGGCCTCGTCGAGAATGAGCAGGTCGGGTTTTTCCAAGAGCGCGCGGGCGAGCAGAACGCGCTGGAATTGGCCCCCCGACAGGTCTGCCATCTGCCGATCCCGCAGGTCAGGCAGGCCCGCCTGATCCAATGCGGCGCGCGTTTGGTCTGCAGTATGCCGCCTTGGCAGGCCGAGAAAGCGCGTGACGGTCAGCGGCAGCGTCGGGTCGATATGCAGCTTTTGGGGCACATAGCCGATGCGCAGGCCGGGGCGGCGGATGATCTCGCCGCGTGCCGGTTTCTGTGCCCCGATGAGGGCGCGCAGGAGGGTGGATTTACCCGATCCGTTGGGGCCAACGATGGTCACGATCTCGCCCCGGTCGAGGACGAGATTGACGTCGGACAGCACGGTTGTGCGGTTGAAAGAGACGGTCAGCCCTCTGGTTTCGATCAGGCGCAATTCGCGGCCCCTTTGCAGCATTTCGGGCAGAGGCCCATCGCCTCGACCACGGCCTGTTCGATGACGAAACCCGTGTCGGCGGCGGCGCGTCCCAACATGCCCTTGGAGGGTTCGGCATGGGCCTCGGCCACCGCGTCGCATTGGCGGCAGATCAGGAAGGCCGGGGTGTGGTTCTGTCCGGGGTGGGTGCAGGCGATAAAGGCATTGAGCCGCTCGATCTTATGCGCAAAGCCATGTGTCACGAGAAAATCGAGGGCGCGGTAGACCACGGGAGGCTGAGAGCCCAACCCTTCGTCGCGCAGGATGTCGAGAATCTCATAGGCCCCCATCGCGCGGTGCTCGCTGAGCAGGATCTCCAGCACGCGGCGGCGGACGGGGGTGAATTGCAACTTGTGCTCTGCACAATGCGTCTCGACCGCCGCGATGGCGTCGCGCACGCAGCCCTTGTGGTCATGCGCTTCGAATCCGATCGTGTCCATCTGGTCCTCCAACGGGTTCACCTTGGGATCATTTTGGGGTTGATATGTTATAGGGTTACATTTATCAAGCGATGTTGAATGTTATGATATCACATATGAGGGCTAACATGCCGATGCGTTTTCTACTCTCCGTGAGTCTTGGGGTGTCACTGGCCGGGGTGTCACTGGCCGGGGTGGCCATGGCGGACGTACCAAAGGTGGCCACCGATATTACGCCTGTTCAGTCGCTGGTGGCGCGGGTGATGCAGGGGGTGGGTGCGCCGGAGGTGATCGTGCGCCCCGGTGCCTCGCCGCATGGCTATGCGATGCGCCCGTCAGAGGCGGCGGCGCTGGAGCAGGCTGATCTGGTGTTCTGGATGGGCGAGGGGCTGACGCCTTGGCTTGAGGGGGCCATCGAGTCGCTGGCCAGTGAGGCACATGTGGTGGAGTTACTGGGCGCAGCGGGCAGCCAGGTCTTGCCGTTCCGCGAGGGGGTAGAGTTTGCGGCGCATGAGCACGGCGAGGAACACGGCGAAGACCACGCAGAAGACCATGGCGAAGACCACGCAGAAGACCATGCAGAAGAAGAGGCGGGGCATGCGGACGCGCATGATCACGACCACGACCATGACCATGAGGGGGCAGACCCGCATGCCTGGCTTGCTCCGGAAAACGCGCGGGCCTGGATGCGGCTGATTGCCGAGGAACTGGCCGAGCATGACCCGGATAATGCCGCAGCCTATGCCGCGAATGCAGAGGCAGGGCAGGCTGAACTCGAGGCGTTGAGCCAAGAGATCGCGGCAGAGTTGGCCCCGGTCCAGGACAAGCCCTTTTTGGTGTTTCACGATGCCTATCAGTATTTCGAGAACGCGTTTGACGTGACCGCAGCAGGGGCGATTGCGTTGGGCGATGCGGCCGCACCGGGACCGGCACGGGTTGCGGCGCTGCGCGACATGGCCGAGGCGCGTGGCATTCAGTGTGTTTTCTCGGAGCCACAATTCGATCCCAAGCTGGTCGAGACCGTGTTTGGCGATGCCGCCACCCACGGCGTGCTTGACCCGATGGGAAGTCAGTTAGAGCCGGGTCCGGGCCTCTATCCGCAGATGCTTCGGGATATGGCCGGGGCGATGGCGACCTGCCTTGGCGGGGCAAGCTAGAGACGCCCTGCATCTGACGAATTCGTCAAAACGCAGCGTTAAACTTGCGCGCCTGTGAATTCCCGCACATTCTCTCCCGAAAGGAATAACCCTGCGCCGGGAACGCGGGGGCAATCAGGGAGGACGGACCGATGGCGTTCAAGACGCGGCAGGATGCGCTTGATATTCAGAATGAGATGCCTTGGGCGGCGCGCGAGCGCCCTCAGACCATCTATCAGATGTTGAACGAGGTTGCGGGCAAGTTTCCGAACCGGCCTGCGATCAGCTATCAGTTGTTTTCCGGGGCCACCGACAAGGCGCAGACCCTGACATGGCAGCAGTTTCACGATCAGTGCTGTCAGGCCGCCAATCTCTTTCGCAGCCTCAAGCTGGGCGAAGGCGATGTGGTGGCTCTGGTGCTGCCCAATTGTCTGGAAACGGCGGCGGCGACCATTGGCGGCATGATCGCGGGCATCGTCAACCCGATCAACCCGCTGTTGGAGCCAGAGCAGATCAGCGCCATTCTCCGCGAGACCGGTGCCAAAGTGGTGGTCACGCTCAAGGCATTCCCCAAGACCGATATCGCGCAAAAGACCGCTGAAGCGGTGCGCCATGCGCCGAATGTCCATACGGTGCTGGAGATTGATCTCAACCGCTATCTCAGCCCGCCCAAAAGCTGGATTGTGCCGCTCGTGCGGCCCAAGAACCCGGTGCAGCATCATGCCGATTGCATGGATTTCAACAAGGCCAGCGCACGGCAGCCCAAGACCCTGAGTTTTGCCGATAGCGCGGGCGACCGCGTGGCGGCCTATTTCCACACCGGCGGCACCACCGGCATGCCCAAGGTGGCGCAGCACAAGTATTCCGGCATGATCTACAATGGCTGGATCGGGCACACGCTGCTCTTTACCGAGCAGGACAATGTGATGTGCCCGCTGCCTTTGTTCCATGTGTTTGCCTGTCATGTGATCTTGATGGCGATGATCAAATCTGGGGCGCATGTGGTGTTTCCGACACCTGCGGGCTATCGCGGTGAGGGGGTGTTCAACAATTTCTGGAAGCTCTGCGAGCGCTGGAAGATCAGTTTCATCATAACGGTTCCGACCGCTGTTTCCGCGCTCATGCAGCGCAAGGTGGATGCGGATGTCTCAAGCGTCAGGAACGCCTTTTCCGGATCGGCACCGATGCCGATGGAATTGTTCAACCGGTTCGAGTCGGCCACGGGCATTGCGGTGATCGAGGGCTATGGTCTGACCGAGGCGACATGCCTTGTCTCCGCCAACCCGCCCGAGGGCGAAAAGAAGGTTGGATCGGTGGGCGTGCCCTTTCCCTATACCGATGTGCGGATCATCAAGGGCACGGCGGATGGGCCGATGGATTGCGCGGTGGATGAGGTGGGCGAGATTTGCATCTCGAACCCCGGTGTCGTTTCCGGTGGCACCTATACCGAGGCGGTCAAGAACAAGGATCTCTACTATCATGGTGATTATCTGCGCACCGGCGATCTGGGGCGGATTGATCCGGATGGCTATCTGTGGATCACGGGCCGCGCCAAGGATCTGATCATCCGCGGCGGTCATAACATCGACCCCGCCGAGATCGAAGAGGCGCTGATGGTGCATAAGGCGGTGGCGATGGCCGGGGCGATCGGGCAGCCGGATGCGCATGCAGGTGAAATCCCCTGCGCCTATGTGGAGCTGGTGGCCGGGGCCACGGTGACGGGCGAGGAGTTGCTCGAGCATTGCAAGCTGCATGTACACGAGCGCGCGGCGGTGCCGAAACATGTCGAGGTCTTGCCGGAATTGCCAAAGACGGCGGTGGGCAAGGTATTCAAGCCGGATCTGCGCAAACTGGCGATCACGCGGATTTATAACGCGGCATTGGCCGATGCCGGGATTGCCGCGCGGGTGACATCGGTGGTGGATGACAAGAAACGCGGGCTGGTGGCGAAGGTTTCTGGCTCCGCCAGTGCCGAGAGCGCGGCCGTGGGGCATGTGCTGGGACAGTTCGTGCGGCCTTGGGATTGGGCGGAGTAGGGGGGCGCTTGAGCCACCCGCGCGGAATCAAGCCCGAAGGGCGCCGCGCGATCGCTGGGCCGTCCGTCGCACCGAAGGTGCGCCGCTATATATCGGCACACCTTTGGCGTGACGGCCTAGCGATGCTGAGAGGAAGCGTTAGGCTGTCAGGTTAGACGGACTTGGCTGGCATAAAGTGGCAGCCAAGTCCGTTGCTTCGCTAGTCCCCGGCCCAGCGACCGCGCGGCTCGGTCAACGGAAGCCGCATACGACCACAGCAACGACAAAAAAAGCCCGGATGATCCTGTCATCCGGGCTTTGCAGTTCTGCGCTCAATGGGCTGTTATGACACGTCCTTGTAGCTGACCTCGCGGGCATCGCTGCCGGTTTTTTCGCGGCGCACGAGCAGGCGGTTGAGGGCGTGGACATAGGCCTTGGCCGAGGCCACGACCGTGTCAGTGTCCGCCGATTGGCCCATCACGATGCGCCCCGCCTCTTCCATCCGTACGGACACGGTGGCCTGCGCGTCTGTGCCTTCGGTCACGGCATGGACCTGATAAAGCTGCAACCGCGCCTCATGCGGAAAGAGCGCCTTGACCGCGTTGAACGTGGCATCCACGGGACCGTCACCAGTGGCCTCGGTCGAAACCTCGCGCCCGTCGATTTCCATCGTGAGGGTCGCCTGTTGCGGACCATCAGTGCCGCAGATCACGCGCAAATGCTTGATTTGCAAGCGATTGTTCTCGGAATCCACCCCTGCGTTGACCAAGGCCACAAGATCGTCGTCGTAGATTTCCTTTTTGCGATCGGCGAGTTCCTTGAAGCGGACGAAGACATCGTTGAGTTGATTGTCGGCCAATTCATAGCCCAAATCCTTGAGCTTGGAACGCAGGGCTGCACGCCCCGAATGCTTGCCCATGACGATATTGGTCTCTGTGAGACCGACATCTTCGGGGCGCATGATCTCGAATGTCTCGGCGTTTTTGAGCATGCCGTCCTGATGGATGCCGGATTCATGGGCAAAGGCGTTCTTGCCGACGATGGCCTTGTTGAACTGCACCGGAAAGCCCGACACGGCGGCAACCCGGCGCGAGATATTCATCAGCTTGCGGGTATCGACGCCGGTCTCATAAGGCATGATGTCGCCGCGCACCTTGAGGGCCATCACCACCTCTTCCAGCGCCGTGTTGCCAGCGCGCTCGCCAAGGCCATTGATGGTGCATTCGATCTGGCGCGCGCCGCCTGCGACGGCGGCAAGAGCGTTGGCCGTGGCCATGCCGAGGTCGTTGTGGCAATGGGTGGCAAAGACCACGTCATCCGCGCCCGGCACGGTTTCGATCAAGCGGCGGATGAGCGAGGCGGATTCCTCGGGCGCGGTATAGCCCACGGTGTCGGGGATATTGATCGTGGTGGCGCCCGCCTTGATCGCAATCTCGACCGTGCGGCAGAGATAATCCCATTCGGTGCGGGTGGCATCCATCGGCGACCATTGCACATTGTCGCAGAGATTGCGGGCATGTGTCACGGTCTCGTGGATACGCTCGGCCATCTGATCGCGGTCGAGATTGGGAATGGCGCGGTGCAGCGGCGAGGTGCCGATAAAGGTGTGGATGCGCGGTTTTGCGGCGTGTTTCACCGCCTCCCAGCAGCGGTCGATATCCTTGAAATTAGCGCGCGCGAGGCCGCAGATCACGGCGTTCCTCGAGTTCTTCGCAATCTCGCTGACGGCGTTGAAATCGCCCTCGGAGGCGATGGGAAACCCCGCCTCGATGATATCGACGCCCATATCATCGAGCAGCCCGGCAATTTCGAGCTTTTCGGCATGGGTCATGGTCGCGCCGGGGCTTTGCTCGCCGTCGCGCAAGGTGGTGTCAAAGATTACGACACGGTCTTTGGTCACCTGTGGTGAAACACGGTCTTTAGAAGTGTTGGTCATGTTGGTCTCTTTCAAAAAATCCTAAGCCTGCGGCGCGAAACGGCACATCCTCTGAGCGGTCGCGCCAAGACGGCACGCTCAGAGGCGGCTTAGGCCTAGCAGGACAGCACGAGCGGCACGCCGGAGGGCGTGGGGCAAGTGCGTGTTATGATCCTGCATCAACATGGGCGAAACTATAGGCATGCCGTGCGGCGATGAAAACCCCGAAATTGCACGGGTGATCGGGGTTGAAGCGGCGCGGGCTTCGGCTAGGTCTGGCGCATGGATAAGGCATTGATCATAGGGGCCTCTGGCGGGATCGGGCGCGCGGTGAGCGCCGCCTTGCAGGCGCGTGGTGTGATGGTCACGGGATTGTCGCGGAGCGGCGATGGGATTGATCTGACCGACGAGGGGTCGATTGCGGCGGCGCTTGGGCGGCTTGAGGGGCCGTATGAGTTGATACTGGTCGCAACGGGCGCGTTGGAAATTGCCGGGGCGGAGCCGGAAAAGGCGCTGCGGCAGGTGAGCGCGCAGGCGATGATGGATCAATTCGCGCTCAATTGCGTCGGGCCGTCCTTGGTGCTCAAGCACAGTGTCCGGCTCTTGCCGCGCGAGGGGCGGGCGGTCTTTGCCGCGCTTTCGGCGCGGGTGGGGTCGATTGGCGACAATAATTTTGGCGGCTGGTATAGTTACCGCAGCGCCAAGGCGGCGCTCAATCAGATGATTCACACTGGCGCGATTGAACTGGGGCGCAGTCACCGGGGGGCGATCTGCGTGGCGCTGCATCCGGGCACCGTCGAGACCGCGTTTACCCGCAAATATCTGGGGCGGCACCCGGCGGTGCCCGCGGCAGAGGCGGCGGAAAACCTGCTGCGCGTCATCGACGGGTTGCGGCCCGAGGCGAGCGGTGGGTTCTTTGATTGGCAGGGGAAACCCGTGCCATGGTAACACGGCTGATTTTGGTGCTGGGGGATCAACTGAGCCTTGATCTGTCGGCGCTGCGCGCGGCGGATAAGGTGCGCGACGTGGTGGTCATGGCCGAGGTGATGGACGAGGGCCGCTATGTGCCGCACCATCCCAAGAAAATCGCGCTGATCCTGTCGGCGATGCGGCATTTCGCCGATGAGTTACAGGCCGATGGCTGGCAGGTGGCCTATACGCGGCTGGATGATCCCGAGGCCATGCCGTCGATTGTCGGGGAGTTGATCCGGCGGGCAGAGGAGTACGGTGCAGGCGAGGTGATCGCCACACAGCCGGGGGAATGGCGGTTGATTGCGGCCCTATCGGATGCCCCTTTGACGCTGCGGCAACTGCCCGATGATCGGTTCATCTGTTCATTGGAGGAGTTCGACCGCTGGGCGGAGGGGCGCAAGGAATTGCGGATGGAGTATTTTTACCGCGAGATGCGGCGCAAGACCGGGCTGATGATGGAGGGCGACCAACCGGCGGGGGGCAAGTGGAATTTTGACCATGACAACCGTAAGCGGGCGCAGGCCGATTTGCTACGCGAGGGGCCGCTCCGGTTTGAGCCGGATAAGATCACGGCAGAGGTGCTAAATCTGGTCGAATCGCGCTTTGCCGGGAATTTTGGCGCGTTGCATCCGTTCTGGTTTGGAGTGACGCGGGCCGACGCGGCGCAGGCGTTTGACCATTTCGCGCTGCATCTGCTGCCGGGGTTTGGTGACACGCAGGATGCCATGCTGGAAGGGGATGCGTTTCTGCATCATTCGGTGATTTCGATCTACATGAACATCGGCCTGCTCAGCCCGACCGATATCTGCGCCCGTGTTGTAGAGGAATGGCAAGCAGGCCGGGTGCCGATCAATGCCGGCGAAGGCTATATCCGGCAAGTGATCGGCTGGCGCGAATATATGCGCGGCCTCTATTTCCGCGAGGGGCCGGACTATGTGACGCGCAATGCGCTCGGGCACAGGCGCGACTTGCCCGCGATGTTCTGGGGGGGCGAGACGCGCATGACCTGTGTTGCCCATGCGGTTGGGACGACGGCAAAAGAGGCCTATGCGCATCACATTCAACGGCTGATGGTGACGGGCAATTTCGCGCTTCTAGCCGGGATTGACCCCGCGCAGGTGCATGAGTGGTATCTGGCGGTCTATGCCGATGCCTTTGAATGGGTCGAGGCCCCGAATGTGATCGGCATGAGCCAGTTTGCCGATGCCGGCATCATTGCCAGCAAACCCTATGTGAGCTCTGGCAATTATATCGACAAGATGTCGGATTACTGCCGGTCCTGCGCCTATTCGGTCAAGGAGAAGACCGGCGAGAACGCCTGTCCCTTCAACCTGCTCTATTGGGATTTCCTGATCCGGCACAGGGGGCGATTCGGGCGTAATCCGCGCATGGGGCCGGTTTACCGCACATGGGACAAGATGGAGGAGACACGGCGCGCGGCCGTTCTGGACGAGGCCGCGCGGGTGCTGGGCGATCTGGACGCAGGCCGACCCGTCTGATCACTCGGTCTGGGTGGTGTTTTCGGACAGGGCCCCGTCGTCCCATGTGCCGCTGGCCTCTTGACCGCTGGCATAGCGCATGGTGCCTTCGCCCTGCCGTTTGCCGGCGCGGAACATGCCCTCGTAGACATCGCCATTGGTGTAGGTGGCCACGCCGCGCCCCGAAATTTCACCGGTCTGCCATTCGCCCTCGTAGACAAAGCCATCGGGCATGGTGATCTTGCCCTGCCCGTGGCGCTGACCGTCGACGAATTCTCCGACATAGATCGTGCCATCGGGATAGCTCGCGGTGCCGGTGCCGTGGCGTTGACCGTCCTGCCAGTCGCCCTCATAGCGATAGCCATCGGGGTAGGTCATGACCCCGGAGCCATGGTTGCGGGCATTCTCGAACTCGCCCTCATAGACGAGACCGTTGGGGTAGGTTGCACGCCCCGTGCCCTCGATCACGCCGCCGACCCATGATCCTTCATAGGTGGAGCCGTCAGGGTATGTGATGCGCCCTTCGCCATTGGCGAGATCGTCGCGGAACTGCCCCTCATAGACCGAGCCATCGGGATAGGTCACGCGCCCCTGACCCGAGATTTTGCCCGCGACCCATTCGCCCTCATAGAGATAGCCATCGGTGCCGGTAAACGTGCCCTGACCGTGGCGGCGGTCATCCTTGAAGGCACCCTCATAGAGATCGCCATTCTCATAGGTGACGCGGCCCATGCCTTCGCGCCGCCCCGCGACAAGATCGCCCTCATAGATATCGCCATTGGGCTGGGTGAGCTTGCCCTTGCCGTCAATCTCTCCGGCGCGCCATGTGCCCTCGTAGATCAGCCCGTCGGGCATGGTCAGCGTGCCAATCCCCTCGCGCGCGCCGCGCGCAACCGCGCCTTCGTAAACGGCGCCATCGGGATAGGTGATCTTGGCCATGCCTTCCTTGACGCCATTGACCCAATCGCCGTCATAGATATAGCCGCCCGGGCTCTGCATCCGGCCACGTCCGTGGTGCATCGCATTGAGAAAACCGCCCTCATAGCGCACGCCATTGGCGTAGATTGCCACGCCTTGGCCGGTGATCTTGCCATCCTCCCACGCGCCCTCATAGGTGCCGCCGTCGGTGAACACGATCTTGCCGATGCCATTGGGTTTGCCGCGTGCAAATTCGCCCTCATAGACCGAGCCATTGGGAAAGCGGGCGACACCCGTGCCGCGAATTTCACCCTCGGCCCAGTCGCCGGTATATTCATAGCCATTGGGCAGGGTGTAGGTGCCGGTGCCATGTTGCAGCCCGTCCTTGAACGTGCCCTCATAGATGCCACCATCGTCATATTGCTTGGTCTGGACCTCGGCGTCCTGAGCGGCGGCCATGCTGGCGGCGCTGAGGGCGATGCTCAGAAGGATGGCTCTTGTGCGCGAAAAGTTCATATCTGCCCCGATGCCCGATCCCGCCCGATGATACGGCGGCTGCGCCAAATCTAGAGGACGGGGCAGGGGCTGACAACGGGTTTTGGCCAAATCGTCTTTCCCTCCGGCGGCGATCTGCTACATCAGGCCCGAGGATAAGCAGAGGGCACGGACATGGGTGACAGGTTTCGCCTGACATTGGCGCAGTTGAACCCGACGGTGGGGGATCTGGCAGGCAATGCGCGCATGGCGCGTGCGGCATGGCAAGAGGGACGCGCGGCGGGGGCCGATCTGGTGGCGCTGCCGGAAATGTTCATCACCGGCTACAACACGCAGGATCTTGTGCGAAAGCCCGCACTTCATCAGGCTGCGATTGCAACGATCGAGGCGCTGGCGCGCGACTGCGCCGAGGGTCCGGCGCTGGCGATTGGCGGCCCGGCACTCGACGGTGTTGGGCTGTTTAACGCCTATTACGTCTTGCAGGGGGGGGCGGTGCGCGCCCGCGTGCTCAAGCATCACCTGCCCAATGAGACCGTGTTTGACGAGGTGCGGCTCTATGAGAGCGGGCCGGTGGCGGGGCCCTATACGGTGGCAGGTGTGCGGATCGGCAGCCCGATTTGTGAAGATGCCTGGCACGAGGATGTGGCCGAGACATTGGCCGAGACCGGGGCCGAAATCCTGCTCGTGCCCAATGGATCGCCGCATTACCGCAACAAGATGGACCTGCGCCAGAACATGATGGTGGCGCGGGTGATCGAGACCGGCTTGCCGCTCATCTACCTCAACATGGTGGGCGGGCAAGACGATCAGATGTTCGATGGCGGCTCTTTCGTGCTCAACCCCGGTGGGGCGCTGGCGGTGCAACTGCCGATGTTCCAAGAGGCGGTGGTGCATGTCGATCTGGAGCGGGGACCGGAGGGCTGGCGCGCGGCTCCGGGCGTTCTGGCGCATCTGCCGGATGATCTGGAGCAGGATTATACCGCGATGGTTCTCAGCTTGCGCGACTATCTGCGCAAATCCGGGCTTTCAAAGGTCTTGCTGGGCCTTTCGGGCGGGGTCGACAGCGCCATTGTGGCGACGATTGCCGTCGATGCGGTGGGGGCGAAGAACGTCCGCTGCGTGATGTTGCCGTCGGAATTTACCTCGCCCGAGTCGCTGGAGGATGCCAAGGCTGTCGCGGAAAATTTGGGCTGCCGCTATGATTTCGTGCCGATTGATGCCGGGCGTGCGGCGATCACGGCGACGCTGGCCCCCCTCTTTGACGGCATAGAACCGGATCTCACCGAGGAGAATATCCAGTCGCGCCTGCGCGGGCTCTTGCTGATGGCGCTCAGCAACAAGTTTGGCGAGATGCTGCTGACCACGGGCAACAAATCCGAGGTGGCGGTGGGCTATGCCACCATTTATGGCGATATGGCGGGGGGGTATAACCCGATCAAGGATCTCTACAAGACGCGGCTGTTCGAGATTTGCCGCTGGCGGAATGCCCAGCATCGCGACTGGATGATGGGCGGCGCGGGCGTGGTGATCCCCGCGCGGGTGATCGACAAACCGCCCAGTGCGGAATTGCGCGCCGATCAAAAGGACAGCGATTCGTTGCCCGACTATCCGGTGTTGGACGGCATTCTGGACATTCTGGTCGATCAGGACGGCTCGATTTCGGATTGTGTGGCGGCGGGCTACACGCTCGGCGATGCCAAGCGGGTCGAACACCTTCTCTACATCAGCGAGTACAAGCGGTTTCAGGCCGCCCCCGGCACGCGGCTGAGCCATCGGGCCTTTTGGCTCGATCGCCGCTATCCGATCGTCAATCGCTGGCGGGACGGATCGGGAGAGGGCTGAGCGCGACTCGGGTTATTCGGCGGCGGGGCGATGTGCGGCGGGGCGCGGCATGAGATCGCCGCTCTCACGCAGGCGGGCGATATAGGCGATAAGATCGGCCTTGCGCAGCGGTTTGCCAAGAAAGCCGTCCATGCCCGCCAGATGCGCCTCTTGCCGGTGTTGCTCGAGCACATTGGCGGTCACGGCCACCACATGCGCGGGCGGCAGATCCTGCGCCGCCTCTTGCGTGCGGATCAGGCCGGTAGCCTGATAGCCGTCCATACCGGGCATCGAGACATCCATCAGAACCAGATCGGCAGGGGCCGCGCCATAGAGCGCCACCGCTTCGGCACCGCTGGCGGCAAGGCGGAGCTGCGCGCCGGAGCGGGCAAAATAGCGCTCGAGCAAGAGGCGGTTGGTGGCATTGTCATTGACGCCAAGGATATGCAGCCCCTCGGCCCAGTCCTCGGCGCGGCGCGCGGGCGCAGGCTCGGACGGACGTGCTGTGAGATGGCCGTTGAGGGCGGCGCGCGCCGCCTCGATCAAAAGCGCGTGGCGCAGCGGTTTGCGCAGCACGGAGCGGATGGCATCCGAGGGGGCAACGGCGCGGTCGGACAGCAGGATCTGTGGCGTTGCCCCCTCGGTCAGATCACCGTCAGCCACCCGGTCATCGCGCAGGATGAGCGCCGGCTTGGCCGCAGCGGGCATATCGGCGACGCTCCCCCCTGCGATCACGCGGGCCCCGAGATGGGTGAGCGGGGCGGCGATCCCGGCACGGCGGTCGGCGCAGGGATCAAGCAGCCAGATCACCGGCGCATCCAGACCGGGCTGCGCCAGAGGCGTGGCGCGCAGGCCCCGCCCGCCGCTTTCTTGCGGGATCAGCGGCAGGGTGATGTCAAACCGCGTGCCCTCACCCTCGCGGGAATGGAGCGTCAGCGTGCCCCCCATCAGCGTCACCAACTGGCGGCTGACCGCAAGGCCAAGGCCGGTGCCACCAAAGCTGCGGGTGGCGGTGTTGTCCACCTGCTCAAAAGCGGTAAAGACCTTGTCCTGTTGATCCGATGGAATGCCCACGCCGCTGTCATGGACGCGGATCACGATCTGGCCGGGGCCGCCGGCGCTGGCGCGCAGGGCGACATGGCCCTCAAGCGTGAATTTCACCGCATTGCCCGCGATGTTCACAAGGATCTGGCGCAATCGCCCGGCATCGCCGAGCATGATTTCGGGCAGGTCGGGCGCGACATCGGAATAGAGCATCAGCCCCTTGCGCGCGGCCAGCGGGGCGAGAAGTTGCGTCACATCCTCGACAATCTCGCGCAGGCGGTAGGGCTCGGAGGCGAGCGTGAGCTTGCCCGCCTCGATCTTGGAGAAATCGAGAATGTCGTTGATGATGGTCAAAAGAGCATCGCCCGAGCGGACCATTGTGCTGACATAGCTGTCCTGTTCCGGGGTCAGATCGGTTTCCGAGAGCATGTCGGCCATGCCGATGATGCCGTTCATCGGCGTGCGGATCTCATGGCTCATCTTGGCGAGGAAATCGGATTTCGCGTCATTGGCGATCACCGCCACCTCGCGCGCCTCTTCCAACCGGGTGATGAGGCGGCGCAGCGGGCGGCCCACGATGACGCGAAACGAGAGCCAATTGGCAAGCGCGGCAATGAGGATGCCGCCCGCCAGCAGCAAGAGCAGGAAATCGCGCTGATAGCGTTTGACGGTCGCAATCTCGCGCTCGTCAAAGCGGGTGACAAGCTCGGTGATGGGCCAGGAAAACACCTCATAGGGCAGCGAGACCGCGGTATCGGCCCCCTGACAACCCAGCCCCTCGGGCACCACGGCCAGCACGGCGCGATTGGCCGGGTCGACCAATTCGACACAGCGGATTGCGGGATCGCCCAGCAGCGTCTGCATGAGGTCGGTGACATAGGGGCTTGCCCAATCCACCGCGCCATCGCCCTGATCGCTGAAGCGCTCCAGCGCGCCCCCCAGCCGTGATGTGGCATTGCCGATGCGCATGGCCATCGCCTCTTCGCTGCGCAAGAGGTTCTTTTCGCTGAGCCACAAGAGGCCAGAGGCGGCAAAGAGCAAGAAGGTCGGCACCATGACCGCCGTCAGCTTGAGATATAGTCCCAGCGTCGGCGTGCGCAGCGCCGCCCCATCCGTCATGGCCATCGGGGTCACTCCAGCCGGGTGGCGCGGCCCGCGTCCATCAGCGCCTTGAGCGGGGTGCGATTGTCGATCTCGGTCCGGATCACGCCATACCTTCCGCCGCTCTGCGTGATGTAGTAATCCACCGGCACCTCTTTGCCATCGGGGCCGAGGAGGGTGGCGCACATCACATAGACCGCCTCCATCTTGAGGATGATCTCGTGGTTCTCGGTCGGGTAGAATTTGGTCAATTGCCCGGTGGTCAGGTCGAGATGCGGCAGCGCGCCATCCATCATCGACCGGCTCAGGCTGCGTTGCAGCGCCGCCTGAAGCTGGGTGCGCACCTCTGTCAGCGATTGCGCCTGAGCGCCGGTCCCGGAAAACAGACTGAGCGCCAGCAAGGCGAAGAGGGCTAATCGTGTCATGCGGCATCTCCGTCATCGGGCAGCTTTGCGTCCATCCAAGCGCATTGACGTTACCAAAGGGTTGATCCGCGCCGGGCACTCCGATCACAACCGCGTGAGCAGGGGACACGCGCCACGCGCTTGTGACTTGTCTCTGTCAGGGTTAGGCACAGATTAGAGCCAGTCGGTTTCAGGAGGGCGCGATGCGGGTTATTGCAATTTTGCTGACGTTGGCGGCACTTACGGGGCCCGCGCTGGCCTGCGGGCCGGACACCGACTGCATGCTTGGCGACCGGCATTACCGCATTGCCATGCCCGAAGGGCAGACGGGTGGCCCGGTGGGGGCGGTGGTCTATGCCCATGGCTATCGCGGGTCGGCGGCGGCGGTGATGCAGAATCAGAACCTGCGCCGGATGGTGTCGGACATGGGGCTCGCGCTGATCGCGCTCAAATCCGCCGATGACGATTGGGTGATTCCCTATGCGCCACGCCATATGGACAGTGACGGATCGGTGGAATTCCGCTATGTCGAGGCGGTGATCGAGGATGCCGCGCGGCGGTTTCCGATTGATACCAAGCGGTTGATGGCAGCGGGATTTTCCGCAGGCGGCATGATGGTCTGGAACCTCGCCTGCACCATGCCAGAGCGGTTCGCGGGCTTTGCCGCGATTTCCGGCACCTTCTGGATGAAACCGCCCGAGACCTGCGCCACGCCTGCGGCGAGCCTGGTGCATATTCACGGCACGACTGATCCGACGGTGCCCTTGGCCGGGCGGCCCATTCTGGAGACGCGCCAGGGCGATGTGGCCGAATCGTTGGACATGTATCAGGCGCTGGGTGGATTCCGCCCGAATGGCGAAACGGAATTCGAGGATCTCGAGTGTCAGAACCGCCGCAATCCCACGGGCGACGTGCTCGATTTCTGCTTGCATCCGGGCGGGCATTCGTTTCGCAGCAGCTATCTGCGCTTTGCGTGGGATCGGTTGCAGGCGGCGGGGCAACTCTGAGGCGGGGCTTGTCTGAGGGGCTTATTCGCGGAATACTCGGCTGAATGGGTATTCAGTCGGGGGCGACGCATGTCAGAAGATATTCTCTATGATCAGAGCCATATCGGCTTTCTCGAGGAGCTCTGGGGCGAGGGATTTCTGTCCCCCGGTGGCCCGGAAGAAGTGGCGCGGGTGCTCGATGGTGTCGATCTGACAGGCGCCAAGGTGCTCGACATCGGCTGTGGCTCGGGGGCGATTGCGGTGCTCATGGTGCGCGACCACGGCGCGGTGCATGTCACGGGCATCGACGTCGAAGACCCGGTCTGTGCCGCCGCGCGTGCCCGGGCCGATGCCGCAGGGCTGAGCGAACGGATCACCATAGACAAGGTCACGCCGGGGCCGTTTCCCTATCCGGATCAGAGCTTTGACGTGGTGTTTTCCAAGGATTCGATCATCCATATCCCCGACAAAGAGGCGCTGGCGGCCGAGGTGTTTCGCGTGTTGAAGCCGGGTGGCATCTTTGCCGCCTCGGACTGGTTGCGCGCACATGACGACGCGCCGTCGCCCGAGATGGCGCATTACATCGCCCTTGAGGCGCTCGATTTCGCCATGGCGTCGCCAGCGCGCTACCGCGCGGCGCTGGCGGCGGCGGGGTTTGGCGATGTCACTCTGGTCGACCGCAGCCCGTGGTATGCCGAGGTGGCAGCGGCGGAATTGCAGGCGCTGTCCGGCCCGCGCCGCGCGACATGGGAGGCGCGGCATGGGCCGGACTTTATCGCGCATCAGATCGAGACATGGGCCGCGATGGTGCCGGTCATTCAATCAGGCGAGCATTGTCCCCATCACATCCGAGGCCGCAAGCCGGGATGATCGCGCCAATAGAGCCAGCGGCGCTGGTGCTCGACACGCCGCGCCTGTCCTTGCGGCCTTGGGCGGATGAGGACGAGGATCTATGCGTTGCGCTGCTGTGTGATCCGCAAGTGATGCGATTTGTCGGTGAGACGCTGACCGAGGCACAGGCGCGCGCCCACATGCCCAACGCGCGGCGGCGCGGCGCGGGGGGGAGGCTGGGAATATGGTGCGTGCAGGACCGTGCCACCGGCGAAAAAATCGGCGATGGCGTGCTGACGCCGATCCCCATCGAGACCGAGGAGCCGGACTGGGCGCAATTGGTGCCCGACACCTATCCCGAGGCGGCGATTGAGGTGGGATATCTGCTCAAGCCCGGCGCATGGGGACAGGGTTTTGCCACCGAAATCTGCGCCCGCCTGCTGCGTTTTGCGTTTGAGCAGACGGCATTGGCGCAGGTCGTGGCCTGCACCGATCCGGACAATTCCGCCTCGCAACATGTGCTGCGCAAATGCGGACTGCGCGATTGCGGTCCGGCGCGCGCCTATGCCAGTGACGTGGCGTGGTTCGAGATGACCCGCGCCGAATGGCAGGCTCAGGCGTCGAACCAATAGCCATCGGGATCGCCGGGATAGACGCCCAGATTGCGCCCGTGGCCCTGATAGCCCAACAGGCGGCGCACGGCGTCGGGATAGGCATCGGCCTTGGATTTGGGCACCGAGAGATACATGTTTTCCTCCTGCCGGAGCCAGCCCAGCGAATAGGTGGTGATCAACCCCTTGCGCGGCGCGTTCGAGCGGTTGGCCCCGCCCGCATGCACCGTGGCCCCAAGGTAAAACAGAACCGAGCCGCGCGGCATCACGGCCTGCGTGATCTGATCCTCGGTGATGCTCTTGATCGGGCGCAGATCCTGCGACCCCGGCACGACGCGTGTCGCGCCATTCTCAGCGGTGAAATCATCCAGCGCCCACATGGCCGAGAGCTGAAACTCCACGCCCGGAATGCGGATCGGATAGAAATCATCGTCGCGGTGCAGCACCTGCGGCTTTTCTCCCGGCAGGATCTCGATCGCGGTGGACGAGCCGATGCGGTAATTGACGCAGTGGCGTTTGAGCACGCGGTCGGCCACCTGCATGACCAGAGGATGTGCCAGAACATCCGCCGCCGCCTCGGAAATCTTGAGGATGCTGCCCAGACGTCGGGTCTTGTAACCGTTGAAATCATTGGCGAACTTATGCCCCTGCGCGTCGAACGGGCCGCGCAGATCGGCGGTGATGCGATCCAGCAGCGCGGACCCCGCCACCGCATTGACCACCACGCCGCCATCCCTGAGCAGGGTGTCGGCGACGAGGTCCGCGTCGGCATCTGCCGTCAGGCGCGCGACCTCAACCATTGTATTCGGCGCTGAGTTGGGTCAGCCCCGCCTCCATGATATCGAACATTTCATCTATCTCCTCTGGGGTGATGATCAAGGGCGGTGAAAACACCGCCATATTGCCGTAGGGGCGCAGCAAGAGGCCGCGCGCCTCGCAGGCGGCATCGAGCTTGGCGCCGAATTGCAGGTGTTTGGCATAGCTTTCGTCGCTGAGGTCGGGGCGACATTCGAGACAGCCCAAGAGACCCATGCCGCGCGCGTCGCCGACAATGTCGAACCTCTCGCCGATGCTGCGCAACCGCGCCTGAAACTGCGGTGTGATGCGGCGGACATGGGCCAGAATATCCTCGCGCTCGATGATCTCGATGTTCTTGAGCGCCGCGGCGCAGGCCACGGGATGTCCGCAATAGGTATAGCCGTTGTAGAACACATCATCGCCCTCGACCCCGGCCAAACGCTCCATCAGCGCATCGGACAGGATGCAGGCCCCCAGCGGCACATAGCCCGAGGTGAGACCCTTGGCGCAGGTGATGATATCGGGGGTGAACCCGAACACATCTTCAGAGGCGAACCAATGGCCAAGCCTGCCAAAGCCGGTCACAACCTCGTCCGAGATATAGAGGATGTCGTGCTGGCGACAGATCTCGTGGGTGCGTTGGTGATAGCCGGGGGGCGGCACGACAACGCCACCGGAACACAGGATCGGTTCGGCGATAAAGGCACCGATGCGGCCAGGGCCAACCTCTGCGATCATCTGCTCGAACTCGGCGATTTTGAGATCGCCCCAATCCGCCACGCTCATGCCCGCGGGGCGGCGGTAGGGGTTCACATCGGGCAGGAACCGCACCAGATCATCGGCCTTGTCGAACCTTGTCTTGAAGCGTTCCTTGCCCGTCATGGTTGCCGCCAGATAGGTCGAGCCGTGATAGGCCTTTTCCCGCGACAGCACGATTTTCTTGTCCGGGCGGCCAAGTCGATTGTTGAGGAACTGCATGACGCGGATGGCGGTATCGACGGCGGTCGAGCCGCCGGTGGTGAAATGCACCGTGTTGAGATCGCCGGGGGTCAGCTCCGCCAGTTTGCGCGCCAGGAGGGCGGCGGGTTCGGTGGTAAACGACCAGGGCGAGGCATAGGGCATCGCCATCGCCTGCGCTGCGATCGCCTCGGCCATCTCGGCCCGGCCATAGCCGATCTGCACGCACCACATGCCCCCCGGCCCGTCGATATGGCGCTTGCCCGTGCTGTCCCAGATATGGATGCCCTGCGCGGTGTTGACCCGCAAGAGATCAGACTTGCGCCAGTCGCGGATGCCGGTCCAGGGGTGCAGGTTGTGCCGGCGATCCCAGAGGGTCAGGTCATCGGGGGCGGGGGTGTTTGCGTGTGTGTTCATGGTCATCTCCGTCTGAAATCAGGTCCGGTCAGATCAGGTCTGGTCAGATCAGGTCTGGCGGGGTGGCGCGGGCGCGGGGCGGGCGGAAGAAGGCAGATTTGACCGGCGTCAGCCGCGCCATGCGCCGATCCCACCGGCCCTCTTCCAGCGTGTAAATCTCGGCCCAGAGGGTGCTCGGGTGCCGCGCCGCATAGGGAATCTGCACATGCGCGAGGGCGATGTTGCGCTTGGCGGTGGGCGACCACACGCCTGAGGTGACATGCCCCACCTCACGGCGCTTGGCCTGATAGACCAGCGCGCCTTGCGCCGGTTTGAACCCCTCGACATCGAGCCTCATCAAGAGGCTGCGGGGTTTGGTGGCCAAGAGCGCGCGGCGGCCGTTGAAATGCCCCTTGGTGAGATCGACCATGGGGCCAAGGCCCAATTCTAGCGGCGTGTGCCCCCGGTGCAGGCGTTCCGTGGCATGGGCGGGCTGAAAATCGACGCCCGCGACCATGTATCCCGCCTCGATCCGGGCGATATTCACCGCCTCATACCCGATGGCGCGCAGCCCGAGATTGTCGCCCGCCTGCCAGAGGCGGTCCCAGAGGGGCAGGGCATCGCCCCACGCGGTCCAAAGCTCGTATCCGAGATCGCCGGTGAACCCGGTGCGCGAGATCATCAGCCCCGGTTCCACCTCCTCCAGATCGAAGGGGCGCAGATGCGCCACATCGAGCCCCGCCGCGCACAGCACCGCATAGGCGGTCGGCCCTTGCAGGGCCAGCCCGGCAATCTCTCGGCTCTCGTCAAGAATATCCGCGTTAAAGCCCCATGCCGCCTCCAACAGCCATGTCAGCATCGGCTCCTGACAGCACAGCCGCCAATCCTCCGGCCCAAGGTGAAAGAGCGTGCCATCGTCGATCACCATACCCTCTTCGTCGCACCAGAGCGCATAGCCGACCCGGCCTGTCGCAATTTTGGCCACGTCGCGGGTGACGAGACGGTTGAGCACGCGCGCCGCGTCCGGCCCGGTGATGCGGTATTTGTGCATCGGCGAGATATCAAAGAGCGAGGCTTGATTGCGCAGGGCGAAATATTCGAACTCGACCGTGTCGAGCATGGACGGGGCCGCATATCCGGCCCAGCCATACCAGCCCTGCGCCCGGTTGAGCGCGGCAAGGCGCGGATGCACCGGCCCGTCGATCAGGCCCAGCTTGGGATCGGTGGCGATGCTCATGGCGTGCCTCTCAGGGCTGCGTGCGCCGCGTTGCGCCCCGCCAGCCCCATCAGATCGCCGCCGGGATGGGCGGAGGCGCCACAGAGGAAGAGCCCCGATGGACCCATCCCATAGCGCCCGATGCCGATGGCAGGGCGCAGGGTGAGAAGCTGATCAAGGCTCATTTCCGCATGGTGCCAATGTCCACCCGGCGCGCCGGTCTCGGCCTCAATCCGGTCGGGGGGGATGACTTCGGCCCCGGTCACAAGGTCGGGCAGGCCGGGGGCGTAGCGGCTGAGCGTGTTGAGCGTGGTCTGGAGCAGCGTATCACGCGCCGCCGCATGCCAGCCCCCCGCCAGATCGACCGGCGCATATTGCACGATGAGCGAGAGGGCGTGGCCCTGCGCACCCCGTTGTGCGGGGTCCGTTTGACCGGGCAAGAGCGCCTCGATCACCGGATGGGGCGATACTTCGCGGTATTTCGACGGGTTGAACGCCTCTTCGACATAGCTGGCGGAGGGCGCGATCACCATGCGGGCCGAGAGCAGATCATCGGGCAGGCCGGGGATCGCGGGCAGAGAGGAAAGCGTCAGGTTGATCTTGGCCACCGTGCCGCGCGCGCGGACATGGCGCAGGCGGCGGGATGCTTCGATGTCGAAATGCGCCAACCCGGCCATCTCTGCGGTGATCCGCGCCCCGCCGCTGCTCAGGACACGGGCAGCATTCAGTGTCTCGCCCTCGTCGGTGATCACGCCGGTCACGCGGTCCTGATCGGTCAGGATACGCGCCACTCCGCAGCCTGTCTCGATGACCGCCCCTGCCTGTCGTGCGGCCCCGGCGAAGGCGTCGATCACCGCTGCCATGCCGCCCATTGGCAGACTTGCCCCACCGCCATGCCCCATGCGGTAGAGCAGGCCAAAGACCGTGCCGGGCGCGCGCGGTCCCGCCGCCGCGCCGCGCACGGCATCAGCCGCCAAAAGGCCCGCAAGGGGGCTATCGGGGATGTCATCAAGAATGAGGTCATAGGCATTCGACAGCAGGATTTGCAGGAACCGCCGCATTTCGGGTTTGCCCATGCGCCGCAGGCCAAGACCGACCCGGCCCAGACGCAAGACCTCTTTCAGCCGTGCGGATGAGAGGAGCGGCGCATCGCCCCCCGGCGGAGCTGCCTCGGCCAACTGTCGCAACAGCGCGGCATAGGAGGTCAGGCGTTGGTGGAGCGCCGCAAAACCCGCCGCATCTGGATGGGTGCCGCCATCGGCAAAGCGGGCCTTTGCGCCTTGTGTGACCACATGACGCCCATCCTCGGAGAGCGCGACAGTGGGCAAGGCCACGGTTTTGAACGGCCAATCGCGTGCACCCAGCCCCAGATCGCGCCGCACCACAGGGCTGAGATTATAGAGCAGATGCGCCATGCGCGGCGCGCCGCTGGCATCGGGGGCGGCCAGACCGCCCAGATGCGGTGCGCGTTCCAGCAGGCAGACCGATTGCCCCGCCCGCGCCAGCACCCCCGCCGCCGCCAGACCATTCAGCCCACCACCGATCACGATGGCATCAAATGTGCGCGTGGCGCTCATGCCGCATAGCCCTTGCGCGGGGCGCGGGGCCATTCGCGGCGCAGGATCGTGCGGGCGGCATTGGCCCCCGGTGCCGCCATCACCCCGCCGCCCGGATGGGCGGATGAGCCGCAGAGATAGAGGCCCGCGATGGGCGAGCCATAGCCGGAATAGCCCGGCACGGGGCGGTTGAAGAAGAGCTGATCAAAGGTCAACTCGCCCTGAAAGATATTGCCCTCGGTCAACCCCACCTCCGTCTCCAACTCCAAGGGCGAGCGAACCTCCATATGCTGAATGCGGTCGCGGATATCCGGGCAGGCGATGGTGATCTGGTCCAAGACGGTCTCGGCCAGCGCGTGCCGCGCGGCGTCTGTCCAGTTCTGGCCGCTGCGCTGGCCCTCGGCCGCCAGGTCGTAGGGCGCATATTGCACAAAGACCGTCATCATATGGCTGCCGGGCGGGGCCATGGTCGGGTCGATCTGGCTGGGGATCAGCATGTCGATATAGGGGCGCGCCGACCAGCGTCCGGCCTTCCAGTCGTCATAGGCGCGCTCCAACTCCCAGAGGCTTTGGGACACATGCAGATCGCCGCGCAGAAAGCTGGCATGTTGGGGGGCAGCCGGAAAGGCGGGCAGGCGGTCGAGCGCGATGTTGAGCTTGGCCGAGGAGCCGCGGATCTTGAACCGCTCCACCGCGCGGGTGAAGTCCTCGGGCAGGGCGGCGCGCTCGACATGGGTCAGAAACGTGCGTTTCACATCCATGTTCGAGGCCACGACCGGCGCGTGAAACTCGCGCCCATCCTCCAGCGCCACGCCGGTCACGCGGCCCTCCTTGACGAGGATTTGCGCGACATCTGCGCCAACATGAATGGTGCCGCCCGCCGCCTCAAAGGCCGCGCCAAGTGCTGCGGAAATCGCCCCCATGCCGCCCCGGGCAAAGCCCCAGGCCCCGATGCCGCCGTCGATATCGCCCATGTAATGATGCAAGAGCACATAGGCGGTGCCCGGTGAATAGACACCCAAGCCCGTCCCGATGATACCCGACCCGGCCAGATGCGCCTTGATCAGATCGCTCTCGAAATGTTCGTTCAGAAGGTCGCCGATCGACATGGTCCAGAAACGCAGGGTTTCAGCCAGTTCGCGCCGCCCCAGCCCATGCGCCTGTTTCACCATATAGGCCATCTCGCCCAGATCGCGGGGGTGGAGCGAAGCGGGATCCGGTGCGTCGCGCAACAGAAACGGGCGGATGAACCGGCATTGCCGCAGGATCATCTGCGCATAGCGCGGATAGGCATCGGCATCGCGGGGCGAATGGCGCGCCATTTCCCGGTGCAGGGCGTGGTGATCCGAGTAATAGGCGAAATAATCGCCGTCCGGCGTGAAACTGGCCCCGCCCTCATAGGGGATCACCTGTAGGCCGTATTTCGGCAGGTCGAGATCGCGCACAATCTCGCGCCGCAAGAGCGAGCAGACATAAGAGCAGTTGGAATAGGTCCAGCCCTCGTGCAGCGAGCGGCTGACCGCCGCGCCGCCGATCCAGTCGTTCTTTTCCACCACCAGCACCTGACGGCCGGCGCGTGCCAGATACGCGGCGGCGGTCAGCCCGTTATGGCCCGCGCCGATGATGATGGCGTCAAATGAGGATTGGGGTCGCATGGCTTTGCTCCTGTCGTCATCCTAGCCAAACCCGAATTCGCCGTAAAGTTTTTTTGAGCGCTCAAATAAATTTTTTTGGGCTGACGTGCCGCACGGCCTGTGGCATGGATGGGGAAAGCATCGGACAAAGGGTCAGACGTGGGCGAGGTGACGACCAAAAAACCGCGAAAAGAGCGCAAGGAGAATGCCGAACGCCGCCGCAGGCAGCTCTTGGATGCGGCGCGACGGTCGATCCTGACGCATGGTCTGGCGCGCACCACACTCGCCACCGTCGCGGATGAGGCGGGGCTGTCACAGGGCGTGGCGGTTTTCTATTTCAAGTCCAAGGGCGGCTTGCTCACCGAAACGCTGCGCGATCTTTATGAAGGCTACGAGAGCCAGTGGATGCGGGCGTTGGAGGGCGCGGGCGATGCCCCGCTCGACCGCCTGATGGCCCTGCTCGCGGCGGATTTCAGTGCCGAGGCTTGCGGGGCCGATGTGTTGCCGGTCTGGTTCGCCTTTTGGGGCGAATTGCGCTTTACCGGCCACTATGCCGAGGTGGCGGCAGAGTTCGATGCCACGCGGCACGCGGTCCTGTCCGAAATCTGGGCGCAGCTTTTGCCCGAGGCTCGATCCACCGAGGCGGATCAACTGGCGGAATGGATGGAATCGCTGACCGATGGCTATTGGCAGCGCCTGCATCTGGCCCCAGACAGCTATGACCGGCAACGCGCCCTTGCCGCGAGCAAAGTGTGCCTGTCGCGGTTGGTGCCGGACCTGCTGCGCGAGCCGCCCGCGTGACGCCGCGTGATCACCCCTCGGGGCGGTTAGTGGGATCAAGCGCCGCGTAGAATTTGCGCAGGTATGTGGGCACATGCCAGATGCAGGGCGTGCCCGCCGGGATATAGAACACATCGCCAGCGGTGAAATGATGCCGCGTGCCATCCGCTTCGGTCAGAGAGACCTCGCCCTCCAGAATCTGCGCCATTTCGTGATAGGGAAAGGGCTCCAGCTCGGTGTTCAGCACCTGCGTATCCCAGAGACCGACTTCGAAATTGCCATGGGCATTGCTGAAGAGGTTGCGGTCACGTTGCGGCGTGCTGGTGTCCTCCATCAAGTCCGCATCGGTCAGGCTCATGTCGGGCGAGAGCACGATCACGCCCCCCTCCGCCGTCAGGCCCTGCGGGGATGTGGCGCGTGGGTCTTTGTAGGTCATGTAGAATTTCTTGAGATACCCGTCCTGTAGCCAACTGACCGGGATGCCGTTGCGGATTGCCACACACTGCCCCGCCTTGGCCGCCACACCCGCGCCTGTGTCATCCAGCAGGCGGAACGCGCCCTCGAGCACAACGATGAACTCATCGCCCGGATAGGGGCCGAACGCCTCTTGCATGCTTGTCGTATCCCAGACCCCCACGCTGAGGCCGAGCGTCTCATCGGCAAAGCAGACATGTAGGTTCTGCGCTTCAGGCGGGGTTTGAAAGTCAGCCGCGTCAACCGCTAGCGGCGTCAGGCCATGCGGCCCCGTCGGGCTTAGGCGGATGATCCCGGTCGTCTCGCTCATGGCGGTCTCCTTGAAAGTAATATGTCCGGCCTGCCGTGATCTGCTTAATCTTCGGTCATTCGGATCATCCGTCTCGCGTCGCAGGCGGGCCGCGCGCAAAACTCTTGACTCGATTCAGGAAACCCTGAAATGATTGAATAACCATTCAATGACATGCCCGAGCGACGGCAAATGTCAACTGCCCAAAGTGATCGCCGGACGCATGCAACACTAATGATTGCGTGACGGGACCCACCGCCAAGGTGGGCCCGCGCCAACAGGGGAGACTGGGACCACATGGACATTCTGGACCAATTGGGCGCTGTGCGCGAAGGCAAGCTCAGCCGTCGGAAATTCACCAAGGGCTTGCTTGCGGCGGGGGTGGCGATGACCACGGTGCCGCTACCGGCGCGTCGCGCCTTGGCCGCCGAGGGCGATCAGGCCACCTATTTCACCTGGGGTGGCTATGACATCCCCGAACTCTTTGGCCCCTATCAGGAAAAGAACGGCGCACTGCCCAATTTCGCCATTTTCGGCGGTTCGGAAGAGGCGCTGACCAAGATGCGCGGCGGCTTTGTCGTGGATGTGTCGCACCCCTGCAACCAGTCGATGCCACGCTGGGTGCAGACCGGGCTGTTCCAGCCGATTGACACCGCACGTGTCGCCAACTGGGGCGATGTGATCCCCGAACTGGTCGATTTGCCGGGCAATGACCCCGAGGCGGGCAAGGTCTGGATGGCGCCCTTTGATTGGGGGCAGACCTCTGTCACCTATCGCACCGATCTTGTGGAGATTGAGGGCGAGGAAAGCTGGGACATCCTGTGGGACGAGCGCTATTCCGGGCGGCTGGGGTCGCTGGCCTCGGGCGGCGACGCGTGGTGGTGCGGGGCGATCAAGGCGGGCGTTGATTTTGCCAGCATCGACACGCCCGAAGCGTTCGACAAGATCGCCGCCGTGATGCGCGAGCAGCGCCCGCTGATCCGGCTCTATACCGATGACACGACCACGCTGGAACAGGCGCTCTCGGCGGGGGAAATGGTGGCTTCTATGACTTGGAACAGCTCCGCCGTGCTGTTGCAGGCCGAGGGTATCCCGGTCAAATTTGCCAAGCCCAAGGAGGGCGCGCTGACATGGGTCTGCGGCGTGATGATCCACAAGGACGCGCCCAATCTCGACCGCGCCTATGACGTGATCGACTCGCTGCTCAGCGTTGAGACTGGCCATTTCATGATCAACGACTGGGGCTATGGCCATTCCAACAGCAAGGCGTTCGATCAGTTCGACGAAGAAACCCTGGCGGGGCTGGGCCTGAGCAAGAACCCGGTCGAGATCCTGAATGCGGGGCATTTCCAGCAGCCGCAGACGCAGGAATGGGAAACCCGGATGAACGAGCTCTTCGAGCAGATCAAGGCCGGGTTCTGATCCCGCCTGCACCGCCCGCCCGCCCCGGCGGGCGAGCCTCTTGATCCGCCCATCGAGGAGACCGCGCAGGAATGGCCGAAACCTCATTACCGAAACGCCGGTCAGCAGGCGCGCCGCCCCGCGCCCCTGCCTCGCCCCTCCTGCGCCTCTTGCGCCGCAGCGAGAGCGCGCGCGGGTATCTGATGATGTCGCCCACGCTCTTGATCATGACCTTTGGTATCGTGGTGCCGTTTTTCATCCTGCTGGTGATCAGCCTCTGGACCCGTCAGGGTTTTGGGTTTGACACGACCCTCACGCTCGCCAACTACGGCCGAAGCTGGACCGAGCCGATTTATGGCGCGCTGATGCTGCGGTCCTTCTGGATTTCCGGCGTGGCGACGGTGGCCACGGTGCTGCTGTGTTATCCGATGGCCTATTACGTCGCCTTTCACGTCCACAGAAACAAGATGATGTGGATCATCCTGATGACCCTGCCATTCTGGACCAGCTATCTCTTGCGGGTTTTCGCGTGGAAGGTGATCCTTGGGTATGAGGGCGTGATCAACTCCGGGCTGATGTCGGCGGGATTGATCGACGCGCCGCTCGGTTTCCTGCTTTATAGCCCCACGGCGGTGATCATCACGCTGGCGCATGCCTGGGCCGCCTTTGCCATCCTGCCTCTCTATGTGTCGCTGGAAAAGATCGACAAATCGCTGCTCGAGGCTGCGACGGATCTGGGTGACGGACCGATGGCGCGATTTTTCCGCGTCACGCTGCCGCTCTCGATGCCGGGGGTGATCGCGGCCTCGTTCCTGATCTTCATCCCCACCACCGGCGATTACATCACCCCCGCGCTCTTGGGCGGGCCGGATGGGGCGATGATCGGCAATCTCATCCAGCTGCAATTCGGCGCGGTCAACAATTGGCCGATGGGGGCCACGCTGTCGATTGTGCTGATGCTCTGGATTGCGGCACTGGCGCTGGTGTTTCTGCTCGTCACGCGCAAGGTGCAGGGGCGCATCACATGAGCAGCTATATCAAACGCCCCAACCGGGCGCTGCAACTCTACGCGGTGATCTTTTTGATCGTGCTCTATGTGCCGGTGCTCTTTATCCCGCTCTTCAGCTTCAACGATTCCATCTACGTCCGCTTTCCGCTGCAGGGCTTTACCGTAAAATGGTATGGCGAACTCTGGACGCGCGAGCCGGTGTGGAATGCGCTCTGGAACAGCGTCAAGGTGGGGCTGGTGGTCTCGGTCATCTCGACCGTTCTGGGGGT
This sequence comes from Roseovarius sp. 217, assembly GCF_000152845.1. Classification (GTDB taxonomy): domain Bacteria; phylum Pseudomonadota; class Alphaproteobacteria; order Rhodobacterales; family Rhodobacteraceae; genus Roseovarius. The sequence continues at coordinate 3,920,960 of NZ_CH902584.1, read as the reverse complement.
GATGGCGGCGCGCTCGATCACCCGCACCCGGATCAGGGGCAAGGGGGCGCTCGTCACCTTCATCATGATGCCGCTGGTCATTCCCGGCATCATCTTTGGCGTGGCGCTTCTGGTGCTGCTCAGCCGGATGGGCGTGCCGCTCTCGCTGTATACGGTGGGTCTGGGACATCTCATCATCTGCCTGCCCTTTGCCGTGGCCACGCTGTTGCCGCGCTTTGAAGGGTTCGATCCCTCGATCGAAGAGGCCTCGGCCGATCTGGGGGAAAACGGCTGGTGGACCTTCTGGCGGGTGACCTTTCCGATGGTCATGCCGGGGATCGTGGCCAGCCTCTTGTTGACCTTCACCATCTCGTTTGACGAATTCATCATGGCGTTCTTTCTGACCGGCACCGATCCGACCCTGCCGATGTATATCTGGGGGCAATTGCGCTTTCCCAAGGAATTCCCCTCGGTGCTGGCCATGGCCGCGCTGATCCTGTTCGTCTCGTTCGCACTGGTTTTTGTCGCGCAATGGGTCGGGCGCAAGGGGCTGGAGGATCAAGAATGAAGGGCACCTCAGAGATGGCATCCGCCGACCGGTTCATATCCATCCGCAAAGTCAGCAAATCCTTTGGTGCCTTTCAGGCCATCGACGATGTCTCCATGGATATCCGGCAGGGCGAGTTTTTTTCCCTCCTCGGGGCCTCGGGCTGTGGCAAGACCACGCTTTTGCGAATGCTGGCGGGGTTCGAATCCACCTCGAAGGGCGAGATTTTCATCGACGACCAACCGATGTCGGATGTGCCGCCGCATCACCGCCCGGTCAATATGGTGTTCCAGAGCTATGCGATCTTTCCGCATCTCAACGTGCGCGACAATATCGCCTATGGCCTGCGCAAACAGAAATTGTCCGCCGCCCGTCGTGCGGAAATGGTCGAGGACATGCTCGATCTGATCAAGCTGCCGGGCTATGGCAATCGCAAGGCCAACGAGCTCTCGGGCGGTCAACGCCAACGCATCGCCTTGGCGCGCGCGCTCATTCTGCGGCCCAAGGTGCTCTTGCTCGACGAACCCTTGGGCGCGCTCGACAAGCAGTTGCGCGAGCAGATGCAGCTTGAATTGCGCGCCTTGCAGCGGCAGGTCGGCATCACCTTTGTCTTTGTCACCCACGATCAGGAAGAGGCGTTGACCCTCTCGGACCGGATCGCGGTCATGGCGGGGGGCAAGGTGTTGCAGGTGGATACGCCCGCAGGCCTCTACGAGACGCCCAAGACGCGCGACGTCGCCAGCTTCATCGGCAATATGAACTTCTTTCGTGGCACGGTGCGGCGCAATGGCTCTGCCATGGCGGCCATAGAGGCCGAGGGGCTGGGCACCATCCCGATGTCGACGGCTGAGCTCACCAAGCCCGATGGCGCGCCGGTGCAGATTGGCCTCAGACCCGAGAAATTCAGCCTCTCACCGACCCGACCGGACACCGGCCTCGCAATTGAAGGAGCGTTGCGCACCGCGTCCTATATGGGCGAGCGCAGCCAGTATTACCTGAGCATCCCCGGCAAGGACGAGCCGGTCGCGGTGTCTTCGCCGAACACGCATCGCCTGATCGGTGCGCAGGACGCACCCGAGGGCCAAACGCTCTGGCTCTCGTGGTCGCCCGAGGCCATCGTCATTCTCGAGACCGATTGATCAAAGGAGAGGGGCAGGCCGCAGGACGGACGTGACCCCGACACGCTCATGCAAAGGACCGCCCCCCCGCTCTCGCCTGACACAGGCAAGCCCCGCCGCACCGAACCCAAACAGGTCCGGCGCAGACAATTGATCGAGGCGACCATCGATTCCATTGCGAAATACGGGATCGCGGGCACCACCATGTCGACTGTCACGGACATTGCCGGTCTCTCCATCGGGCTGGTCAATTTTCATTTCCAAAGCAAGCAGAACCTGCTCGAGGAAACCTTGAAATTTCTGGCGCGCGAACACCATGACCATTGGCGCCGCGCCTATGAGGATGCGGGGCTGAGCGCGCGCGACAAACTTCTGGCGATTGTCGACTCGCATTTCCATTCCAAGATCTGCACGCGTCGGAAACTGGCTGTCTGGTATGCGTTCTTTGGCGAGGCGGGGCGGCGCACGGTCTATCGCGCGTTGGTGGATGCCATCGACGACGAACGCTTTGCCCTGTCGCTAGGGCTATGCCAGCAGATCACAGACGAGGGCGGATATCCTGGCCATCCGGTCACGACCATCGCCCGCACCCTTGAAGGGCTCTATGACGGGCTCTGGCTCAATATCCTGATGTATCCCGAGACCTTTGACCGGGATGCGGCGCGGGCCAACGTGCATGCCTATCTGGCCCTCGCCTTTCCCCGCCATTTCGAGCTGCCGCAGCAAGAGACAGCGGGACGGCTGGTTCAAATGGAGCGCCGCAGATGAGCAGAAACCCAAGCCACGACATCCTGTTCGAGCCGGTCCGCATCGGTCCTGTGACCGCGCCCAACCGCTTCTATCAAGTGCCGCATTGCACCGGCATGGGCTGGATGCGCCCGCGCACTCTTGCGGCCATGCGCGGGGTCAAGGCCGAGGGCGGCTGGGGCGTGGTCTGCACCGAATACAATTCCATCCACCCGACGTCGGATGACATGCCTCACCCGTCCGCCTCGCTCTGGGACGACAGCGACGTGCGCGCCCACGCCCTGATGACCGAGGCGGTGCATGCACATGGCGCGCTGGCAGGGGCGGAGCTCTGGTATGGCGGGGCGCGCACGCCCAACATGATGACCCGCCTGCCGCCGATGGATCTGGCCTCCGTGCCCAATCTGGCCGGACACCCCTATCAGACCCGCGCCATGGACAAGGACGACATCCGGCAATTCCGCCATTGGCACAAACGCGCCGCGCTGCGCGCCCGCGACGCAGGCTTTGACATCGTTTATGTCTATGCCACCCATGGCTATCTGATCTCGAATTTCCTCAACCCGCGCATGAATACGCGGGGCGATGAATATGGCGGCAGCCTTGAAAACCGGGTGCGTCTGGTGCGCGAGTTGATCGCCGAGACCAAAGACGCGGTCGGCGACCGCTGCGCCGTGGCGGTGCGGTTTTCGGCGGATGAAGAGGTGGATCGCGACGGGCACCCGGTCTGGCGAGAGCGGCGCGACATGTTCGCGATGCTGGCCGAACTGCCGGACCTCTGGGATATCAACATCGCCGATTATTCGCTGGAAATGGGTGTCTCGCGCTTCGTCAAGGAGGGCGCGCTGGAGCCCTATATGACATGGGTGAAATCGGTCACGACCAAGCCGGTTGTCACCGTGGGCCGCTTTACCTCGCCCGATACGATGGCCAGTCAGATCAAGCGCGGCATCGTGGATTTCATCGGCGCGGCGCGACCTTCGATTGCCGATCCGTTCTTGCCGCGCAAGATTGCGGAGGGCCGGCTGTCAGCGATCCGCGAATGTATCGGCTGCAATATCTGCTATTCCGGCGACAGTCTTGGCGTGCCCATTCGCTGCACGCAAAACCCGACGATGGGCGAGGAATGGCGGCGCGGCTGGCATCCCGAACGCATCGCGCCAAGCGGAAGCGCCGCGCATGTGCTGATCGTCGGCGCTGGTCCGGCGGGGCTGGAGGCGGCGCGCGCCTTGGGCGCACGCGGCTACCGTGTGACGCTGGCCGAGGCCACGCGCGATCTGGGCGGGCGCGTTCTGCGCGAGGCCAGCTTGCCAAGTCTGCGCGAATATATTCGCGTGCGCGACTACCGCGAGCAAGCCTTGCGCGACATGCCCAATGTCGAGATTTTCCGCGAAAGCCGCCTGACCGCGCAGGACGTGCTCGACGTCGGCGCGGATCACGTCGCCATCGCCACCGGCGCGCATTGGCGCAAGGACGTGTTCGACGGCGAGGTGTTTCAGTCCGTGGCCGAGGGCGCGGCAGAGGCGCATATCCTCACGCCCGACGATATCATGGCCGGTCGCCTGCCGGATGGGCCGACCGTGGTCTATGATGGCGACGGCTATTACATGGGCGGCGTCGTGGCCGAGCGTCTGCGCGCGGCGGGGCTCGACGTGACCCTCGCCACGCCCGACGACAGCCTGTCGCGCTGGGCGGGCAATACCGCCGAACGCTGGCGAGTACGGAGCCATCTGCAAGGCCTTGGCGTCCGGTTTGAGCCTGCGCGCGAGATTGCGGGGTTTGACGGTCGCGCGATCGTCCTGCCCTGCGCCTATGGCGGGGCGGCGTTGACCTTGCCTGCCACCCATCTCGTGATGGTCAGCGCGCGGCGTCCCGAGGATGGGCTCTACCAAGATCTGCGCGCCTTGGCCGACCCGCTCCCCTTTACCCTCACACGGATCGGCGATTGCGAGGCCCCGGCGATCATCGCAGCGGCGGTCCATGCCGGGCACCGCTATGCGCAGGAGCTGGACGCCCCGGTTGATCCCGATCTGCCGATGAAACACGACCGGATCGACGTGGGCGCGCCCGGCGGTGCCGCCTGGACGACAGGAGAACAGCCGATATGACCCGACCGGACCAAACCTATCTTGCCAAGCTCTTGCTCTATTACGAGGAGGAAATCGAGGGCGAGGCCTATTTCGACGCACTCGCCCGCCGCTTTCCCGACCCCGCGCAGCACAAGCGCCTGATGCTCTTGGCCGAGGTCGAACGCCACGCGGCCCGAGGCGTCGCACCGCTCATCGCGCACTATGATCTTACCCCCCGGTCGGTCGAGAGCCTGACCATGAGCGGCCACGAACAGGCGCGCCGCGCGCCGGGCACATGGGCGGGGCTTCTGGACGAGATGAACCGCACATACCCCGCCTATCTCGCGGCGTTTGAGGCGCTTGAGGCGATGGGGCCAGAGGCGGATCAAACCCGCCTGCGGTTCTTGACCGAGCATGAGGTCGCCGCACTCGACTATCTCGCGCTGGAAAACGCAGGCGCGGCGCAGTCCTACGCGCCGCTCGTTCGCTATCTCGCCTCGGCCCCCGTGCCCGCATGAGGGTCGGCGTCCTGTTCGCAGTTTTGCTCTGCGGCGCCTCCGGTCTCAGTGCTCAGGAGGCCGCCGTCGCGCCGCTGACGGAGTGTGACACCTGTCAGGCCCGCCACCGGGGGCTTCAGTCGCTTCAGGCGGCGCGGGCTGGTGCGGCGCGGGCGGGTGCGGCGCGTCCATCGGCAGACCGGGCCATCACACCACCGGCCACGCGCCCGCCACTGACAGTGCCGCGCGTCGGCTCTGATTTGACCGCGCCCGACTCCGGCATGGGCCGCGCCTCAGGCCCGCGCCGATGATCGGCCACTCCGCAAGACAGGGCGCAGAGCGGGGCCATGATCGGTGGCTAGGGTCTCAACTGGCGAGCTTGAAATATTTCGCGCCCCGCGTCATCAACTCCGCATGTTGTCCTGCCTCGACCAGCCTGCCATCCTCGATCACCGCGATATGATCGGCATGTTCGATCGTGCTCAGCCGGTGGGCGATCACCAGCGTCGTGCGCCCCTCTGACAGACGCGCCAAGGCCGCCTGCACCTCGCGTTCCGTCCCCCGGTCAAGCGCCGATGTCGCCTCGTCCAAGAGCAGGATCGGCGGATTGCGCAGGAACACCCGTGCAATCGCCACCCGCTGCCGCTGCCCGCCCGAGAGCATGACACCCCGCTCACCGACCAGCGTCTCTAGGCCGTCGGGCAGGCTCTCGACCAGCGGCCCAAGCTGCGCCTCGGCCACAGCCGTGCGAATATCCGCTTCGGTCGCGTCCAGACGGCCATAGGCGATATTCTCGCGCAGCGTGCCACCGAACAGGAACACATCCTGCGACACCAGCCCGATCTGCGCCCGCAGCGACGCCAGCGTCATGTCGCGGAGCGGCACGCCGTCGATCCTGATCTCGCCGCCTGTCGGCTCGTAGAACCGTGGCACAAGAGCCATCAGCGTGGATTTACCCGCCCCTGAGGGACCGACCAAGGCCACGGTCTGACCGGGCAACACCCGCAACGACACGCCGCACAAGGCCGGGCGGTGGCCATCATAGCTGAATTCTACAGTGTCAAAAACGATCTCGCCCTTCAGCTTCGGCGCGGCGACGGCCCCCGGTGTATCGACGATATCCGGCGCGTCCCCGATCAGGTCCAGATAGCGCCGAAACCCGGCAATGCCGCGCGGATAGACCTCAAGCACCGCCGCGATCTTTTCCAGCGGGCGAAAAAACACCCCCACCAAGAGCAGGAAACCGACAAAGGCCCCGGTCGTCAGCGTGCCCTCGAACACATAGGCCGCACCAGCCACCATCACCACCACCTGCACCAGCCGCAGCCCCATATATTGCAGCGCGGTGAGGGCGGCCATGATCCGGTAGGCCTCGAGCTTGGTCTTGCGGTAGCGCCCGTTGTCCCCGGCAAAGAGCGTGGCCTCATGGGGCTCGTTGGTAAAGGCCTGCACCACCCGAATCCCGCCAATCGCCTCTTCCAGCCGGACGTTGAATGCTCCGACCCGGCCATAAATCTCTTGCCAGGCTCGCGTCATCCGCCCGCCATAGACCGCCACCAGCCAGACCATCGCCGGCACAATCGCTAGGGTGATGACCGCCAGCGGCGGATGCAGCCAGAGCATCAGGGCAAAGGCCCCGGCAAAGGTCATGATCGCGATAAAGAGATCCTCTGGACCGTGATGCGCGACTTCGCCGATTTCTTCGAGATCGCGGGTTACACGCGCCACCAGCTTGCCGGTTTCGGCGCGGTCGAACCATCCCCAACTCATCCGCGTGAGATGTGCAAAGGCGCGTGCGCGCAGTTCCGTCTCGATATTGATACCCAGCTTGTGCCCCCAATACATCACCACCGTCATGAGCCCGGTATTGACGACATAGACCGCAATGAGACCACAGGCGGCGAGGACCGTCAGCGTCCAGTCGCCCTGTGGCAACAAATGGTCGATGAACCCGGCAATCGCCAGAGGAAAGGCCAGCTCCAACAGTCCCGACAGCACGGCGCAGCCGAAGTCGAGCCAGAAAAGGGCCATGTGAGGGCGGTAGTATTCGGCGAATTGGCGTAGCATCCGGGCGGGTTCTCCGTATTGGTCGGGTTCAGTCGGGCAGCGCCACAGGCGTACCATCGGCGCGGGTCAGAACCTCCATCCCGGTGCCGTAAACGCGGTGCAGCATGCCGCGGGTCATCAGCGCGTCGGGCGGACCCTCATAGGCCAGACGCCCACCGCGCAGGGCAACGATATGGTCACAGAACCGCGCCGCCATGTTGAGATCATGCAGGACGAGGATCACCGTGCGATCCTGCCTGTGACTGAGGCGTTGCACAAGGCGCAGAACCTCGATCTGATGGGTGATGTCGAGCGCCGAAATCGGCTCGTCGAGCAGCAAGACGCCCGCCTCCTGTGCAATCAGCATCGCAAGCCATGCACGCTGCGCCTCGCCCCCCGATAGGGTCGCCACCCGCCGGTCGGCCAGTGACCCCAGCGCGCAGGCCACCAGAGCGGCCTCGATCGCGGCGTGATCGGCGGGTCCCGGTCGCCCGAGCGCCCCGTGCCAGGGATAGCGCCCAAGTGCCGCCAACTCACGCACCAGCAGTCCCTCGGCGGGCGGTAGATGCTGCGGCAGATAGGCCAGACGCCGCGCAAACGCGCGGTTCGGCCACGTGGTCAAGGGTTTGCCATCCAGCCGGATATGACCCGCCGTGGCCTTGATCTGCCGCGCCAAAAGTTTCAGGAGCGTCGACTTGCCCGATCCGTTATGGCCGATCAGCCCGATCACCCGACCCGCAGGCAGGCGCAGGGTGACATCCTCCAGCAACCGGCGGGCAGGGACCGCATAGGACAGGTGGTCAATCTCGAATGCGTCCGTCATGCGGGTCTCCTTACCATCAACCAGATCAGCCAGGGCGTGCCCAAGAGCGAGGCAAAGAGACCAAGCGGCAGATCATAGGGAAAGCTCGCCATGCGCGCCCCGAAATCGGCGGCCAGCATCAGAATCGCCCCGATCAACACGCTGCCCGCAACATGATCGACCGCCCGCGCCAATCCAATCCGCCGCGCCAGATGCGGCGCCATCAGCCCGACAAAGCTCAGCGGCCCGACCAGGACCGTCGCGGCCCCCGTTGCCAGTCCCGCGACCAGCACGATCAGCCCCGAGGTCCGGCGCACCGGCACGCCCAATCCCTGCGCCACAGCCCCGCCGAGCGGCAGGATCGAGAGCCAGCGCCCCATCGCCACCGCCACCGCAAAAAGCACCAGCAGGATAGTACACAAGAGCGCCGCGCCCAGCGGTCCAAGAGTGGCGGCCGAGCCACTCAGCCACGCCAGAATGGCAAAGGATTTCGCCGTTCCCGCCGCCATCAGCGTTGACAGCACGGCCGCCGCCAGCGCCGAAACCGCGATGCCTGCCAAGAGCACCCGTTCGGGCCGCATCTCGTGCCCCAGAGCGACGCCCGCCAGAACCACAAGGGCCAGCGACCCCCCCGCTGCCGCCCCGCCGGTGAGCCCAAGAGCCGAGGGTGCCGCCGTGGCAAAGAGCACCGCCGCATAGCCCATCGCTGCACCGCCAGAGACACCCAGCACTTCTGGCGAGGCCAGAGGATTGGCCGTCAGCCGTTGCAAGAGCGCACCGGCCAAGGCCAGCAACCCACCCGCCGCCGCTGCCCCCATAAGGCGCGGCAAACGGTTGGGCAGAAACATCGCCAGCGTTTCGGCGTCAAGCAGCGCCCAGCCCCCCGGCACACGCCCGACCAGCGCCAGCACCGTCAAGGCCCCGCAGCTCAGTCCCAGCAGCGCCCAGAGCAACAGGCTCGGCCGCCTCAGACGGCGCGGTATGTCTTCGCTTGCAGGTGGCGGTGTGCCGCGCAATCGCGGCAAAAGCCATAGCAGGAGCGGCCCACCGATCAGCCCGGTGATCGCCCCGGTCGGAAACATCTCGCCCCCGGCCTGCGCTGCCATCAGCACCAGCCCGTCACACAATGACAGCAGCAGCGCCCCGGCAAGGGGCGCATGGATCAGGATCTGCGCCGGGCTGCGCGCGCCCAGACCCCGCGCGAGTGCCGGAGCCGCAAGCCCGACAAAGGCGACAAGCCCCACCGTTGCCGACACGCTCGCCGCGAGCACGGTCGCCAGCAGCACGGCCAAGACGCGCAGCCGTCCGACATTGAGCCCCAGCGCCCGTGCGCCTGTCTCCTCGATCCGCATCACCTCCAGCGGGCGCAGGATCAACGCCGCCGCACCGCCAGCCGCTGTCAGAACTAGCGCCAGCGTGCCAACCGGGGTCCAGCCGGTCTGCACCAGCGATCCCCCCGTCCAGACCACCAGTGAAAACAGGTATTGCCCCTGTGCCAGTGTCATCGCCGCCGCAAGGCTCGAGGCAAAGAGCCCGACCAGCATGCCCGCGATCACCATGGTCACGGGATGAAAATTCCGCGCGGCACCAATCCCCATCACCAGCGCCGCCGCCACCGCCGCTCCGGCCAGAGCCACCGGCCACCGGCCAAATCCGAGCAGCTCCGGCATCAGGACCGTCGCAGCGATCAGCGCCAGTTGCGCTCCCGACGACAGGCCCAGCGTCGAGGGATCGGCAATGGGATTGCGAAGCACAAGTTGCAAGAGCGCCCCCGACAACCCGAGGGCCGCCCCGGCAACCAAGGCGATCAACCCGCGCGGCATATGCCCATAGGCCAGCAGAATTGCATCGAGCCCCAATACCTCGGCATCATAGGGTGGCAGAGGCCAGCCACCGGTCGGAAGCACGGGTGCGGCCAAGACCCAGAGCGTCAGGGACAGCGCCAAGGCCACCCCATAGCAGAGCGCCGCGCGCGCGGTCATCCGGCCTGCTCCGCCGTGGCAGCGGTGGTCATCAACCGCGCGAACCGCAGCCCGGCCGGGACGCCGCCAAAGGGGTTGATCTCGCCCAACATCGACACCCGACCATTGGCCACCGGCCCCAACCGGTTCCACAGAACCGAACGCGCCAGCGCCCGCCGTGCCACAATAGGGATATCTGACACCAGCACGATTCGCGCCTCGGGTCGCTCTGCCAACCGCTCGAGGGGCAAGGGTGCGGCAAAGGCAAAGCGCGTGCTGCGCGACCACGCGTTTTCCAGCCCCAGCCGTTCGAGGACCGCGCCAAACATGCTGTCTGCGCCAAAGGCCCGGACATGCCGCGCATCGCCGATCTCGATGATATAGACCGGTCGATCCCGCCACAGGGTCAGTCGACGCGCATGCGCGGCCAGTTCCGCCTCTGTCTCTGCGGCGACGCGTGCGGCCACATGCGGCAGGTCGAGCCGGTCCGCCAGCGCGTGCAACGCCGCCAGCGCCTTGGGCCAAGGCGACTCGCCGGGGATGTAAAAGGGCAGGCTCATCACCTCTGCAATCGACCCAAGACGCGGTGCGATTCCTGTGTAATAGGGCGACGACAGAATGAGTTCGGGTCGGGTGAGCTGCAACAGTTCGAAATTCGGCGATCCGCGCAGCCCCAGATCGACGGTTTGCGCCGGAATCTCGGGCCGGACCGCATCGGCGCGGTAGCGGATCAACTCGCAGGCCGCGACCGGGACCACGCCCAGCGCCATAGCGGTCTCGAGCATCGCCCAGTCGATGGCCGCGAGGCGGGGACCGCCCGCCTGTGCGGGCAGTCCCCAGAGCGCGATCATCCCTCCGAGAAAGGCGCGGCGTCCGATCCGTGCCGCGTCTACCACTTGTAGGTCAAACGCGCCTGCACCGTTCGACCATCCCCGTAGAAACACCCGAACCCGCCGCAATTCGCGACATAGACCTCGTCGGTCAGATTGGTGACATTGACCGAAAAATGCGTGTTCTCGGTGATTTCATACGCCGCGCGCAGATCGAGCAGTGTCACGTCCTCGGACTTGAAGAGATTGGCCGCGTCCCCGAACCGTTCGCCGATATAGCGCACGCCACCGCCCAGTTGCAGCCCGTCGAGCGCCGAGGTGTTGGCGAATTCATAGCTTACCCAAAGGCTTGCGTTATGCTGCGGCGCATTGGGTAGATCGTTGCCGGGATTGTCGCCACGGCGCTGCTCGGCCTCGTTATAGGTATAGGCGCCGCGCAGGCTCCAGCCATTCTCGAGATCGACCGTTCCTTCAATCTCCAACCCTTGCGAGCGGACGGTGCCGATCTGCCGGATGCCGGTGATGCCGCCTTCGGTGACGGTGGTGCTCAGATTGGTCTGTTCCAGATCGAAGAGGGCGATACTGAAGAACCCGTTGAACCCGAGCGGCTGATATTTCACCCCGACTTCCCATTGCTTGCCTTCGGTTGGATCAAGCGTGTTGCCGGCGATATCCACCCCGATTTCAGGATCGAACGAGGTGGCATAGCTCAGGTAGGGCGCAACACCCTGATCCGTGACATAGGACAGACCCAACCGATAGGTGGTGGCCTCGTCGCTCTGATCGACCGGAGATGCGCCAGCGAAATTGGTAAAGGTGGTGCCGCTCTGGTCTGCCCAGTCATGCCGCAGCGCCAGCGAGCCGCGCCAATTGCCAAGGCTCATCTCGTCCTGCGCATAGATACCCATCTGCTCCAGCTCCAGATCATTGCTCTGGATAAACCACGGCGCGGTCAGATTGGCCCCGTTGTAGACCGGGGTGTCAAAGCTGATCGGGTCGGCGAACATGAACTCCGTGCTGTCCTCGATATCGTAATGCCGCAGATCGACACCAACGAGCAGATCATGCGTCACCGCCCCGGTCTGCGCCGAACCGGTGATGCGGGTGTCGAGATTGAGCGTCGTGCTGTCCTCGACCTGATTGATGCCGCCGCGCGTGATCGTGTCACCGTCCGGCACCGCGTTATCGACATAGAACCCGCTGTAATCCCAATCGAACTTCTGGTAACGGAATCCTGCGTCGAGCGCCCAGTCATTGCTGAACTCATGGCGCAACTCAAACCCGAGGTTGAGTGTCTCGCGGTCGCTGCGGTCATCATTGGGATCACCGGCATAGAATTCGCGCAGATCCTTGCCCTGTTCGGTCAGGGTCAGATCAAACGGCACCCCGGCGGGCGTGATCGGATCGTCCTTTTGCCAAGAGCCCAGAAATTGCAGCACCGTCGCATCGGTGACATCCCAGCGTGTGGCCAGGCCAAGATATTTGCGCGTGGTCTCGAGCTCCGCGATATCTTCCTGACTGTCCCGAACCACCGTGGTCAACCGCGCCGAGAACTTGTCCGAAAAGACATGGTTGAAATCGACAAAGCCTTCCGTCGCCTTGGGGTCACCGACGCCGACACCCACTTCGCCAAAGCTGAGCCGTTGCGCGCGTTTTTGGACCTGATTGATGATCCCGCCCGGATTTCCCGACCCGTAGAGCACCGAGGACGGGCCGCGCAGCACTTCGATCCGCTCCAGCGAATAGATCTCAAAGGAGGGCGCGCCGAAATCGCGCAGGATCCGCAACCCGTTGAGATATTGCGCATTGTTGGCGCTGAACCCCCGGATCGACGGGCTGTCGAACCGCGGATCGGTGCCAAAGGGCTGCGCCAGAACGCCAGCGGTAAAGCCCAGCGTATCGCCCAGCGTCGTCGCCCCCTGATCCTCGATCTGCTCGCCGGTGATCACCGACACCGATTGCTGCGTCTCAAGAATCGGCGTGCCGGTTTTGGTGGCAGTTTGCGCCGTGGTGGCGACATAACCCGGCACCGGGGCCGACGGATCATAGCCGCTCTCCAGGTCAAGCTCGCCCAGATACATCAGGTCAGCGGTGGATTGGGCCGCAGCGGCAGAGGCCAGCACCAAGAGGCTCGCGCTGGCCAGCAAAGAAAGGCGGACGGTCTGTTTCATATCGGTTTCCATGTCATATATTTTCCGACTCTTTAACTCAGGATATGACTTGTCGCTTGAACCAGACCTCCGGGCTTTGAACGAGTCCCGCCCAATCTTGCCCGCCGCCACGCACCGGGCGTCTGCCCATGCACCGCCCCAAAGGCGCGCGTGAGATGCGCCTGATCGGCAAACCCGGTCGCGGCGGCGATCTCGGCCAGTCCCAGCGCGGGATCCGCCATCAACTCGGTCGCGCGGGCGATGCGGGTCTGCATCAGCCAGCGTTGCGGCGTTGTGTTGAGGCTCTGCTTGAAGGCCCGCGCGAACCAACTCTCCGAGAGACCCGCAACCTCTGCCAGATCCGGCACCGTCATCCGCCGATGCAGATTGTCCCGCGTGAACTGATCCAGTCGCCGGATCATATGGGGGGAGAGACCGCCGCGCCCCATGGGATCGGCAGGCACGGCCTCCAACCCCAGAACCTCGGCCAGAATGGCGGTCACCAACCCGTCCAGCATCAGATCAGAGCGCTGTGGGCTGTCGACCTCTTGCGCGATGATCTCGGCCATGGACCGCACGCGGCCATATCCCGCCCCCTCCGCAGGCAAGAGATGCAGCGCCTCGGTCCGCGCTTCCGAGGCCACGGGGCACAGCCGGTGCAACAGCGGCCCCGGTTCCAGATGCAGGTCGAGATGGGCAAAATCCTGTGTGTGCCGCAGGTCGCTCCAGAGCGGTTGCCCCCCCGGCACATAGAACGCTCCAACACCTGCGCACCATGCGGCATCCGCTTGCGCACGCAGACGCATTGCCGCGGCCCCCCCCTCAAGAAAGACCACCAGCCGGGGGTAGGGGGACAGGTAATAGCCACCGCCCCCCGCCGCACCGCGCACATGCCAGACATCGGCAATCACCCCCGGCCACCGCCGCCACGCCAAGGGGCGCAGCGTTTCGATGGCGCGTGTTTCGGCGGTGATGCGGGGCATAAAGCTCATGACGGGGCGATCCGGGGCTAGGGCGGTCCAAGGGAGGAACGAAAGGGGCCTGGCCCACCTGCCGTGAGGTGTCTCGCTGAGCATCTCTGGCTCTGTCGCATTCCACAGCCGGGGTCAAGGCGGTGCCGGGACGGAAAAGATAAAATGTTGACAAATTACATCAGGTATTGGATCACAAAGGCGAAAATGACCCCGGAGACACGATGACCCAAACCGCTCAGGCCCGTTTGCCTATGGCTGGCCCCCAAGCCACACGGCTCTTTGAAGACATGGCGCGGGCGGTCAATCTGCCAGCGATTCGCATCGGCGAGGGGCTGCGCCTGCCCTTCGGTGACTCCCTGATCACCGTGGTGCCGCAGCCGGATGAGACCCTCATAGACCTGCGCGCCGAGACCCCCGCCGCCTTGCAATCGCTCCGGGATTTTCTCGCGGAACAGGCTGCACAGGGCGCGTTCTCCCTTGCCTGGGACGCTGCCCCCTCCGGGGCGCATCCCGCCAATTTTGCCCTGGGTCGGGTCTGTGAGATGCGGCGTCTGTCGCCGTCCTATCGCCGTTTGATTGTCGAGGGGCCAGACCTTGGGCGCTTTGCCGGAGGTGGTCATCACCTGCGCCTTCTGTTCGGTCCCGAGGGCGCAGGGTGGCCCAGGCTTGACGTGCAGGGCGTCACGCAATGGCCCGGCGGTCTGACGGCGTGGCACCGCCCCGTCTACACGATCCGGCGCATCCTCCATGGCACCGGACAGGCGGCGCGGCTTGAGATCGACATCTTCCTGCACGCAGGCGGGCGCACCACCGGCTGGACCGAGCGCGTCACACCCGGCACCATCCTTGGTCTGACCGGTCCCGGCGGCGCCGGGGCCCCCAGCGCGGGATGGCGTGGCCTTGTCGGCGACGAAACCGCCCTGCCGGTGATCGCCCGGATACTGGCTGAGGCCCCGGACGACACTCGAGGGAGCGCCACACTCTTCGTGCCCGAGCGGGGGGATATCCGTCCGCTTGCCCATCCGGCAGGACTTGTCGTGACATGGGTGCTGCGCGGGGGTCAGACCGGCCCGCTTGACGCGCTGCGCGCGCTCGCGCCGCCGCCCGACGACGGCCATGTCTTTTTCGCCGCCGAACGCACCGAGGCGACAGAGGCGCGCCTTTGGTTGACGTCTCAAGGGTTTGACCGGTCCAGCTTCACAGCGGCCGGCTATTGGACGAAAGAGACGATCTGCTAAAGCGGTGACGTTTGGCTCTTTTGTTTGATACCAGTGGTTTAGAATCCGCAGCTTGAGACCTGTCACGCCATCGCAACGCACCGCACCCCGGCAGCGGGCAGATGTCCCAAAGCCCGGATGATAAACTTGACTCTTTTACTTATTCTGCCATAACACATGCCGACCATCGGACCGATCCGATCCGATCTTACTCGTCACACCGTGCCAGCCCAGCGCCAGCCATGCGGTTTACACGCCCTCCGAAACGGGGGCGAAAGGAGCCTGACATGACTGCGCCGCATCGCGCCATTCCCTGCCTCGCGGCTGTCCTCTGTGCCGCCAGCCTCACGCTAGCCACGCCCAGTGCGGCGCAAGACGCCAGCCCGTCCCCCCAGCTTGACCTCGCACTCAATGCCGTGACCCCGACCGAGGCGGGGGGCTGTCGGCTCAGCTTTGTCATTCGCAACGATCTGGGGGCGGCGATTGAGAAACTGGAGGCCGAAGCGGTGCTTTTTGATGCCGAGGGGCAGGTGGCCACGCTGACACTCTTTGACTTTGGCACCCTGCCTGCGGGGCGTCCCCGCGTGCGGCAATTCGATCTGGCGGGGCAAACTTGTGAGAACATCGGACAGGTGTTGATCAACGGGATCGGCACCTGTGAAGGGGCTGGGATTGCGCCCGGTGCCTGCCTCGACGCGCTGCGCCTCTCGACCCAGACCACGATCGAGGTGACAGGATGAACGGAACCGAGACAATGCTTGACCGCCTGCATGGGTTGATCGAGATGGGTGGGCCGGTGATTGCCATCATCGGTGTGATGTCCGTGGCGACACTGGCGGTTGTCCTCTACAAGATCTGGCAGTTCCGCGCCTCTGGCGTAGGGCGGCATCTGGCACTGCGCGCCGCTGTCGCCGAATGGGACCAAGGCCAAAGCACGGCTGCGCGCCGCACCTTGGAGGGGTCGCGCAGCTATCTGGCCCCGGTGATCGCGCGCGCCTTCGCGACCGACGGGGCCAGCGACAGCGCCGCCGTCCGGCGGCTGGAGGCCGAGGCCGACGCGCGGTTTTCCCGGCTCGAACGCGGGTTTCGCTTTCTCGACACGGTGGCGCAGGTGGCGCCGCTGCTTGGTCTCTTCGGCACAGTTCTGGGCATGATCGAGGCGTTTCAGGCGCTGCAATCGGCGGGCTCTCAAGTGGACCCGTCGCTGTTGGCTGGCGGCATCTGGGTGGCACTGCTGACTACCGCCGCAGGGCTTGCCGTAGCGATGCCCGCCTCTGTGGTGCTGTCGTGGTTCGAATCGCGCATGGCCGAAGAACGCGCGCTGGCCGATCACGCGCTCAGCGTCGTGCTTGGCCCTGACAACCGCGTGGTGCGCGGCTCGCCCCCGCTGGGTCAGGCGGTGCCCCAAGGTGCGTAGCCCCCCCTTTCACCGGCGCAAGCTGTCGCTCACCTCGCTGATTGACGTGATCTTTCTGCTTCTCTTGTTCTTCATGCTGTCCTCGACCTTCTCGCAATTTTCCGAAGTGGATTTGGCGACGGCTGGGGCAGGCCGCCCTGCGACATCCGAAACACCGCCGATCTTTGTGCAACTCAGCGCAGGCGGCCTGCGCGTCAATGCCAGAGAGGTGACGCTGGAGACCCTGCGCGACACTCTGACCCCGCTGATGCCAGAGGGCCGCGCCCGCGCGCTGATCAGCACCGGGGGGGATGTCACGGCGCAAAGGTTGACCGATCTTCTCTTGGCATTGCGGGGGGTCGCTGGCCTCTCGGCTCAGGTCTTGACCCCGTCATGACGCGCCCCATCCCCCGCTCTCGCCGCGAGCCGACGATTGCTCTGATCAACATCGTTTTCCTGATGCTGATCTTCTTCATGGCGGCCGCGACACTGGCACCGCCGCTCGACGGCGATCTGCGGTTGGTGCACACGGCGGACCTCGAGGGGCGTGCACCGCCTGATGCTTTGGTGATCCACGCCGATGGTCATCTCACCTATCGCGGGGCGACGCTGGCCGACGCCGCCGCCTATGTGCGGGCTGCGTACCCAACCGGGGGGGAAACTGTACAGGCTGTACGCATTGTCCCCGACGCGGAATTGCCAGCCCAAGATCTGATCCGGATTGGTGAGGCCCTGCGCAGGGCCGGGGCCACGCGGGTGGTGATGATCACGGAACGGGGGCTCGAATGATCCGCACGTCACGCAGCATTCTATTTCTGTCGATGGCCACAGCCGTTACACTGCACGGGCTGGGCGCATGGTATGTCGAGGCCAGTGCCGAGATCGAGACAGAGGGCGGCGCAGGCGCGTCCGAGGTGGTTTTGGGCAGCAGCTTTGCCGATATGGTGGCAGGCAGCGCCCAGCCTGCTACAGCCACCAAGGCCACGCCCATCCGGCAAACCGCACAGGCGGCAAAACCCGCAGAGCCAGACCAGGCTCAGGCCGTTCCGGCACCGGAACGCCCATCGTCATCTCCCGACGTTTCACAGGCGACCGAGGCCGCTTTGCCCGACCTTCGGGTCAAGCCCAGCGAGATCACAGAGCCGGCTCTGCCTGCAGATACGTCGCAAGCACTTGCTCAATCCGCGCCGCAAGAGGTTCTCAAGGCTGAACCTGAGCCTGAGACCGGCCTGCAGATCTCGCGTCGGCCAGAGGCGCGCCCGCGTGAGGTTGAAGAGGAGGCAGCAGAGATGGCTGCCCGCCAAGCCCCTGAACCTGAAAAGAAAAATGAGACACGCAAACGATCCGGGAATACGGCGACCCAAGATGCCAGCCGGGGCAGCATCACGGGGCGAGAGACCGCAACTGCCGCCCGCGCGGGGCGGGACACAACGTCTCAAAGCTCCGCGCAGGGCAACGCTGCCGCCAGCAACTATCCCGGACAGGTCATGCGGCACCTTGCGCGGGTGCCGCGCCCGCGCGCTGACACGCGCGGCCAGGCGCTCGTGCAATTCTCCATCGCCGAGGGTGGGCGGTTGGCCTCGGTGAGTCTCGCTCGCTCGTCAGGCTCTACCCGGCTGGATCGCGCCGCGCTTACGGTCGTGCAACGCGCTGCGCCATTTCCGGCACCGCCCCAAGGCGCGCAACGCAGCTTCTCCGTCCAGATCAAAGGTCACGGCGTCAATTAGAGACTGCGGCAGCTCTTGGAGTGTGCGGGGATATGCAGCAGCGCGTGGCGTTGTCCGCGCCGCATCTAGTCCCAGCAACTGACCAGCACGGTCATGTCGCCTGCACGGTCCGTCAGCGCCTCGGGCGATATCCGGTCCAGCGCTGAGGTGGTGCGTGGGGTGATGCCACCACGGGTCAGCACCTCTTGCAGCGCGCCATTGGTGGCCGAAAAGCTGACGTCATCCGGCAAAGACCGCCCATCCTGTGCGTGGGCCAGTAACATGCCCAACACCGCGCCGCCGACATCAAGCACGGGGCCACCAGCATCGCCGTCCAGCGCGGCGAGCGCGAGGCGTTTGAGGTGCGGTTCACCGTTCAGCCCCTGCAATTCCGAGAGTTGCCCAAAGGTAAGCGTCGGCGCCCCCAGAAGGCCACCATAGGAATACCCTGCAACCGCCACATCACTCAGCAAACGCGGTGTGGATTCCTGAAAGGTCGCAATACGCAGCGGGGCAAGGGCCATCCGCGGACGCAAGATGGCCACCCCAAGGGCTGCATCGGACAAGACAACATCGGCCTCGTAGCTCTCGTCGATTGTGATCCGTCCACAGCTCTCGACCGCCTCGGCGGTGGTCAATACGGCACCGCCCGCATCAACGTAAAAACCAGAACGCGACTGCTTCGGCTTGCGGATTTCCAACCCGGAGATCAGGTCGATGTCCTGCGCGCCAGCGCCCTCGGTGGGATCGAGTGTGCCGGGAAGCCAAGTAAAGCTGTCCTGCATTCGGCCCACAAGACGGGTGCGGCGGGCCTCGTCCCCGGCAGGCCAGATCAGGGTGAACCCTTTGATCTCTCCGTCCCGCAGCCAGACCCGCGTTTGCGAAATCTTCTGCGTCCCCTCGCCGATCAGCGTGAAGCTATCCCCCTCCAGGCTGCGCAGACCCGTTTCTGGCACAATTTCAAGGGTTTGCATGATGTCGTAGAGCCCCGCCAGGGTGCCGCGATCGCCCTCTTGGCTGATCAGCAGAACCCGGGCCTCGATCTCACCCACGGCGTTGAAATGCGCGAAGGGCGGCTCGTAACGCTCGAATGTAACGACCGTAGTGGGCAATTCCATGGCAATGCCGGTGGCATTGTCGCGCAGGATCTCAAGACCTAGCCCATCAAACACCGCATTGTATTGGCGCAGCAATTCGGCGCGCTGCCGGGTGGTGAGAATGCCTGTTGTGTCAAAGCCGTTCTGTGTCTGCCAGCGCGCCATCGCGGCGCGGGTGCCTTGTCCAAAGGCCGCATCAATCGCGCCGTCATAGACACCGGCCCACGCCATCGCCACTTGTACATCAGCACGCTCGTCACGGGTGAGACGGCTCTCGCTCGCGCGGGCCTCAGACGGGGTCTCATCCGCAGGCGCTGGTGTGGGGACAGGTTCCGGCGCAGAGTCCAGCGATACAACAGGCGGGCTATCGGGAATGGGGACTGCGGGCACGGTCGGTTGCGCGAGCAGGTTCGCGCCAATCGGCCAGAATTGTTGCTGATAATCGCGGCTCTCCGCGATGTAGCTGTCGCGCGCGATCACGCCCTCTGCCCGGTAGACCTGTAATACGCGCTCGGCCTCGTCGCGCCGGTAGGGGCCAAGTGCTATCGCATACCAGCCGCGACCGAGTGAAAACCCGTTCACATCGGCCAGTGTCGCTGCATAGCGGCGGGTTGCGATTTGTGCTTCGTTGAGGCTCGGCTGGGCCTCAATCTGGACCCAGACCACGTCCTCCTGTGCCTGTACTGCGGGAGCGGCCATGAATACCGCAAAGATGAACCCCAGAAAAAAACGCACCATCAGCTTCCCTAAATCGTGACATGTTGCGGTCATTAAGACCTTTTGGGCGTTTTAACAAAATTGCCGGGCGATGCACTCGAAATATTTGGACCGGGCCGAGGCGTGTTGCGCGTCAAACGTCCGATTGACCCCGCCCCGCACCCGGCCTAGGTAGGGGCGGCAAATCAGGGGCAGCATTGGGGTCAGGCATGAGCGACACCACCGAAAAACCGCGCAGCTTTCAGGAGATTATCCTGCGGCTTCAGGCCTATTGGGCCGCTCAGGGCTGTGCCATGATGCAGCCCTATGATATGGAAGTGGGGGCGGGCACCTTTCACCCTGCGACCACGCTGCGCTCCTTGGGGTCGAAACCTTGGACCGCGGCCTATGTGCAGCCCTCGCGCCGCCCCACCGATGGGCGCTATGGCGAGAACCCTAACCGCTTGCAGCATTATTATCAGTATCAGGTGCTGATCAAACCCAGCCCACCCAATTTGCAGGATCTTTATCTTGGCAGCCTGCGCGCCATCGGCATTGACATGGCGCTGCATGACATCCGCTTTGTCGAGGATGACTGGGAAAGCCCCACGCTGGGCGCTTGGGGGCTTGGCTGGGAGGTCTGGTGCGACGGCATGGAAGTGTCGCAGTTCACCTATTTTCAGCAGGTCGGCGGGCATGATTGCGCGCCGGTGTCGGGCGAATTGACCTATGGTCTCGAGCGTCTCGCGATGTATGTGCTGGGCATTGATCACGTGATGGACATGCCCTTCAACGATCCCGCCGCCCCCATTCCGCTGAAGTATGGCGATGTCTTTCGCCAGACCGAAGAAGAATACAGCCGCTGGAATTTCGACGTCGCCAACACCGACGTGCTCCTGCGCCACTTTGAAGAGGCGGAGGCCGAATGTCAGGCGATCCTCGCGCAAGAGGCCGTGGACCCCAAGACCGGCAAACGCATCATCATGGCGCATCCCGCCTATGACCAATGCATCAAGGCCAGCCATCTCTTCAACCTGCTTGACGCGCGCGGTGTCATCTCTGTGACCGAGAGGCAGGCCTATATCGGGCGGGTGCGCGCGCTGGCCAAGCAATGCGCCGATGCGTTCGTGCAGACAAACGCAGGGGGGCAGGCGGCATAATGGGCAAGATACTGGCGGGGGCGATCTTGATCACGGCATTGGTGGCCGGTGCGGCCATGTATTATCTCCAAGTCTATCACTTCTACGAAGAGGTCGCGGCGGATGGCACCAACGATGTGGTCCTGACCTCCTTGGTCACGGGCGCGCCCGAACCGGTGCTCTATGAGAATTTCACCGCCATCGACGCCAGCAGCAGCCCGATCCGCTACCGCGCCTGTTTCACCACCGCGATGAGCCATGCGATGCTGAGCGAGACCTATGAGATATACGAGCGGGCAGAGCCGCTGACTGCACCTTCATGGTTTGATTGCTACGACGCCCAAGCCATAGGCCAAGCGCTGGAAGAGGGTAGCGCGCTTGCCTTTCTTGGCCAGCGTGACGTGATTTACGGCGTGGACCGCGTGGTCGCTATCACAGAGGACGGGCGCGGCTATGTCTGGCACCAGATCAACCGCTGCGGCGAGGTGGTGTTTGATGGCCAGCCCGCACCCGCCGATTGTCCCGAACCGCCCCAAGGATACTGAACCATGCCTGACCTCTTGATCGAACTCTTCTCTGAGGAAATCCCGGCGCGGATGCAGACGAAGGCCGCAGAGGACTTGCGCGCGCGGCTGACCGAGGCGCTGGTCGAGGCCGGGTTGACCTATGCCGGTGCTGCGGCGTTTTCCACCCCCCGGCGGCTGGCGCTGACGGTGCAGGGGCTGACCGGCCAGAGCCCGACCACCCGAGAGGAGCGTAAAGGCCCGCGTGTCGACGCACCCGAAAAGGCAATCGAGGGGTTTCTGCGCGGTGCGGGGCTTACTCGTGAACAGCTCGAAATCCGCGACGAGAAAAAGGGTCAGGTCTATTTCGCCACGATCACCAAGCCCGGACGCCCGGCGGCCGAGATTGTGGCCGAGGAACTCGACCGGATCATCCGCAATTTCCCTTGGCCCAAGTCGATGCGTTGGGGTGCGGGCAGCTTGCGGTGGGTGCGCCCGCTCCATTCCATCCTCTGCATCCTGACCGATGAGGCGGGCGAGGTGAAGGTCGTTGATCTCGATGTGGACGGCATCCGCGCGGGTAATTCGACCGAGGGGCATCGCTTCATGGGGGCGGGGCGCTTTGCCGTGACCTCTTTTGATGATTACCGCACCAAGCTGCGCCGCGCGCATGTCATTCTGGAAGCCGAGGAACGCGCGCAACATATCTGGCAAGAGGCCAGCAATCAGGCTTTTGCCTCTGGTTTGGAACTGGTCGAGGATAGCGGGCTTCTGGCCGAGGTGGCGGGGCTGGTGGAATGGCCCGTGGTGCTGATGGGGCGGATTGATGAGGCGTTTTTGGGCCTGCCGCCCGAGGTGTTGCAAACCTCGATGAAAGAGCATCAGAAGTTCTTTTCCGTGAAGAATCCCAAGACAGGCCGGATCGAACGCTTTGTGACCGTCGCCAATGTCGAGACCGCCGATCAGGGCGCGACCATTCTGGCGGGCAATCAAAAGGTGCTGGCGGCGCGGCTGTCGGATGCGAAATTCTTTTGGGAAAATGACCTGCGCACCGTTCAGGCGCAGGGGTTGGAGGGGATGGGCGCAGGGCTGGCGCATGTCACCTTCCACAACAAGCTGGGATCACAGGCCGACCGCATCGCCCGTATCGCGGCACTGGCGCGCGAGATTGCGCCGCATGTGGGCGCCGATGCCGATTTGGCGGAACAGGCGGCAAAGGTGGCCAAGGCCGATTTGCAATCCGCAATGGTCGGCGAATTCCCCGAATTGCAGGGGTTGATGGGGCGGTATTATGCGGCGGCGGCAGGATTGCCCGCAGAGGTGGCGGCAGCCTGCCAAGAGCATTACTCGCCCCTCGGGCCCGGCGACGCCGTGCCAAGCGCGCCGGTGTCGGTGGCCGTGGCGCTCGCCGACAAGATCGACACGCTGACCGGCTTCTGGGCGATTGACGAGAAACCCACCGGATCGAAAGACCCCTACGCGCTGCGGCGGGCGGCGTTGGGGGTGGATCGATTAGTTGTCCATGGCCAGCTATCCGTGAAACTTCTGGATGTGCTTACCGGGTCATTCAATCGTGTCGGCATTGCAATTTCGGAGACCGCCTCGCAGAACAAACAGAAGCTTGGTGGTATTAATATTTCCGGTGGTGCGTTCCAAGTACTTCCAGAAGTCGATGGGCGTAGAGTAGACGCAAGAGCCGTTAACCTCCTGTCCTTCCTCCACGACCGCCTCAAGGTCCATCTCAAGGACGACGGCATCCGCCATGACGTGATCGACGCCTGCCTTGCGATGGAGGGCAACGACGATCTCACCCTTTTGGTTAAGCGCGCCACGGCGCTCGCTGATTTCCTCAAGACCGATGACGGTGAGAACCTGCTTCAGGGCTTCAAGCGGGCCAACAATATCCTCACCCAAGCCGAGGCCAAGGATGGCGTGGAATATTCCTATGGCGCGGATGTGAAATTCGCGGAAACGGATGAGGAAAAGGCGCTCTTTGCCGCCCTCGCCACTGCGGAACCCGCCATTGCCATCGCGCTCAAATCCGAGGATTTCGCCGGGGCGATGGGGGCCATCGCAGCCCTACGCGCCCCCATAGACGCTTTCTTTACTGCCGTGCAGGTCAATGCCGAAAGCCAAGTCATCCGCCGCAACCGCCTCAACCTGTTGAGCAGCATCCGGCACATCTGTCTGCAAGCGGCTGACCTCACACGGATTGAAGGGTAACCCAACCCGTCATCCTTTCCCTTGCCTTGCGCGTCAGCGGGCGTATGGTGCGGTCAAAGGAAAGGTGCCGCAGTGCAGCAAGACGACAGCCATATCACCCTCATCACCCCTTCGGCCCCGGTGCAGCCCCACACCCACGGGGGGCGGGCGAAATGCCTGCAACGCCTCGTGCGGCTCGATCTGCCGGTGCCGTGCACCGTCGCGCTGTCGTTCGAGGCGGTGCACCGGATCGCGGCCGGCGAAGTTCCCGATATGCTGCGGTTTCTGGCTCCGTTCGGCGATGCGCCGCTCCTCTGTGTGCGCCCCTCATCGGAAGACCCCGATTGGGGTGGACCGGGGGCCGTTCTGAATATTGGCATCAACGATGCGCGGTTTGTCGAACTGTCGGACCGGATCGGCAAGCAGGCGGCGTCGGACATCTATCTGCGCTTTGTGCAGGCCTATGCGATCCATGTGGCGCGGCTGGACCCAGATGTGTTCGAGGATGTGTCCGAAGACCCGGTTCTGGGCCTCAGTCAAGCGCTCAAGGCCTATGAGGTCGAGGCCGAAGAGGAATTCCCCCAAGATCCCGGCAAGCAATTGACCGAGGTGCTGCGCTCTATGGCGCGGGCCTGGGAGGGGACCACCGCGCGGCTCTTGCGGCAGGCCAAGGGCGCGCCTGCCGATGCGGGACTGGGCCTTGTGGTGCAGGAATTGGCGCTTGGGCTGGGGCAGGGGGAATGCGGCTCTGGCGTGATGCAACTGGTCAATGGCGTGACTGGCGCGCGCCAGATCATCGGACGCTACCTGAGTCAGAGCCAAGGGCGCGATGCGCTGAGCGGCGGGGTGGATGCGCTCTATCTGACGCGTGACCCGCGCGGTCCCTCGCTCGAGGAGCTGGCGCCAGACGCCTTTGCCGAGATCAGGACGCATACGGAATTGATGCGTACAAAGCTGCGCGAGGAAATGCAGGCTGAGTTCACCATCGAAAACGGCAAGGTCTGGATTCTCGACGGTCTACGGGTGCCACGCAACGGGCGCGCGGCGGTGGCCATTGCGGTGCGAATGGCCGAGGACGGGATCATTACCCGTGACGACGCGCTGATGCGGATCGAGCCGCGCTCGCTCAATGAATTGCTGCACCGTCAAGTGGACCCGAATGCGCCCCGTGATGTGCTGGCGCGCGGAATTGCCGCCAGTCCCGGCGCCGCCACGGGCCGGGTGGTGTTTTCCGCCGCCGAGGCGCAGGCGGGCCATTCGCGCGGCGAACCCTGCATCCTTGTGCGGCGTGAAACCAGCCCCGAGGATATTCGCGGCATGCATGCGGCGGTGGCCGTGCTGACCGAGCGCGGTGGCATGACCAGCCATGCAGCGGTGATCGGGCGCGGCATTGGCCTCCCCTGCGTTGTGGGGGCGTCAGAAATCCATTTCCAGACCCATCGCAAGCAATTGACCATGCCCGACCGTCGGGTGGTCAAGGCTGGGGATGTGATCACCATCGACGGCACCAACGGTTTGGTTCTGGCCGGAGAGACCCCGTTGCTCGAGGCCGCGCGGGATGAATCGTTTCAGACGCTGATGAGTTGGGCCGATGATGTGCGCGATATTGCGGTGCGGGCCAATGCCGACACTCCGGCCGATGCTGTGGTTGCGCGAAATTTTGATGCGCGTGGCATTGGGCTGTGCCGGACCGAGCACATGTTCTTTGACACCGAGCGGTTGACCGTGATGCGCGAGATGATCTTTGCCGATGGCAGCAAGGATCGCGCCGCCGTGCTCGAGCGGCTCTTGCCGATGCAGCGGGCCGATTTGGCGGATTTGTTCCGCATCATGCAAGGGCTGCCGGTCTGTATTCGCCTCTTTGATCCGCCGCTGCATGAATTTCTGCCGACCGACCGGGTGGGGCATTTGCAATTGGCCGAGGCGCTGGATCTGCCCTTGTCGGATGTGACACGGCGGGTTGAGGCGCTGAGCGAATATAATCCGATGCTGGGCATGCGGGGTGTGCGTCTGGGCATCACCGTGCCCGAGATCTACGACATGCAGGCACGGGCCATCTTTGAAGCAACGCTCGAGGCCAGCCGCGACGGTGCGCCGGTGGTGCCGGAGATCATGATTCCGCTGGTCAGTGCCAAGCGTGAGGTTGAACTGGTGAAAACCCGGGTCGATGCGGTGGCCGCGGCAGTGCGAAACGAGACTGGGCGCGATTTCACCTATCATCTGGGCGTAATGGTCGAGACGCCGCGCGCGGCGTTGCGCGCCGGTGAATTTGCGCCGTTGGTGTCTTTTCTCAGCTTCGGCACGAACGACCTGACGCAGATGACCTATGGGCTATCGCGCGACGACGCGGGGCGGTTCATGTCGGAGTATGTCAAGCAGGGCGTCTATCCCGAGGACCCGTTCCACATGCTTGATGTCGATGGCGTGGGCGAGTTGCTCAAGATCGGGGCAGAGCGTGGGCGCGCGGCCAATCCTGACATCAGCCTGTCGATCTGCGGTGAGCATGGTGGCAACCCCGAATCAATCGCTTTCTGCCGGGATGCCGGATTCAACTATGTTTCCTGCTCTCCCTTCCGTGTTCCGGTGGCGCGACTTGCTGCCGCACAGCTGACCGTCAAAGACAAGATGCGGTAGTCAGAACCGCTGTTTGCGCAACATCAGACAAAGTCGAGGCGCTTTTTGAGACAGGAAAAGCCATAGGCGGGAACTTGCCGGTGGCTCGGGTGGACGCAACGGGCCTTTTTGTCTAGAGGGCGCGGATGCAGTGGACCATACGTCCATCGGCTTGGAGAAGATGTATGAGACGGATTGCACTCGCTGCGGCACTCGCAGTGTTGGCAGGTCCGGTCGTCGCAGACGCGCCCGTGACCCGATTGATGGAACAGGAAATGCGCGCATTGCGCGCGATCTCAGGTGACAGAATGGCGAGCTATTTGAGCCGCCCCGAGACCGAGATCAGCTATTCGAGCACATGGCTTGATCAGCAAAGCCCAGCCGAAGGCGGAGCAGAGTGGCGCTGTCTGGCAGAGGCGCTTTACTTTGAAGCCCGAGGTGAAAGCATCAAGGGACAGTTCGCGGTGGCCGAAGTCATCCTGAACCGGGTTGATGATCCCTCTTATCCCAATACAGTTTGCGGCGTGATCCATCAGGGAACCGGCCGAAAATATGAATGCCAATTTACCTACACTTGCGACGGGCATTCCGACGTCATTGCAGAGCGCGCCGCCTATCAGACGGTGGGCAAAGTTGCCCGGTTGATGGTCGATGGTGCCCCTCGCAGCCTGACCAGCGGAGCAACGCATTACCATACCCGCGCCGTCGCCCCGCGTTGGGCCCGGCAGTTTCCACGCACGGCCTCTATTGGCGTGCATCATTTCTATCGGCAACCGACGCGTCTGTCCTCGAACTGAGTGGGTTGAACAAGGAAATAGCTGACTTTCACGACAATCGCGGTTGACTCGGGCGCGCGCGTCGGTAAAAGGCAGGCTTCATGAGATATTCACGGGTGATCCTATTGCCCGGCGCAGGAGATAACCAATGGCGAAGCCGACGACCATCAAGATCCGTCTGAACTCGACCGCGGGCACGGGCCATTTTTACGTGACCAAGAAGAACGCACGCACCATGACCGAAAAGATGACCGTACGAAAGTACGATCCCGTGGTGCGCAAGCATGTCGAGTACAAGGAAGGCAAGATCAAGTAAGATCCCCCTTTCAGACCAGACAGCCAAAGCCGCGCCAACCCGAGCGCGGCTTTTTCTTTTGGGGCGCTCCGGTGGCCGGTGATTTTACCGCAAGAGTGTCTCCCATGCCCCAGTTTCTGATCCGCCCAGTCTTTCCCGCCGATCATGCCGCGATCTCAGATTTGCTCCGTTCGGCCTACGGTCTGCAGATGCAACGCGTGTATCCCGAGGCATTGGTGCGCCAAGCCGTTCCCATTCTCACCCGCTCGGCACCGACGCTCCTGTTTGGCGGGCGGTACTATCTGGCTGAGGTGGGCGAGGATGTGCTGGGCATTGCGGGTTGGAGCGATATAAGCCCATTTGGTCGGACCTGCCCTCTGGGACATGCGCATCTGCGGCATCTGGCCGTTGCGCCGGATTGGCAGGGCCGGGGAATTGGCCGGGCTCTGCTGGAGCATCTCAAGGTGACGGCGGGCCGGGCAGGCGTGCATCGCCTGCATTGCCTCTGTCCTCTGAATGCCGTGCCATTCTGCACTGCAGGTGGGTTTCAGTCGATGGGTGAGGTGGTTCTGGGGCTCTCGCCGGAAGTGAGCCTGCCCGCTGCGCAGATGTGCCACGAGTTGGAGCAGGGAATTGCACCGCGACCGGAGGTAATTGAGGCTGGTGCGACTCTGTGACCTGTGTCAGGGTCTTGTCCGTGATGCGCGTTTCATTGAGCCCTTTTCCGCGATTGATTTTGGTCTTCGCCCTCAGTGTGGCGATGGCCGCTGTGGGCTTTGCGCACCGCGGCAATGACGAGCGGAGCATGGACCCGGACTACCTCGCCTTTGTGGCGGCGGGGGGCACGGCGCAGGATCTCTGTGAAGACCATGTGGCGCAAGACGGTCCGTCGGGGCATTCAAAGCATCAGGCGACAAACGGCTGCGAGGCCTGTCGTCTGGTCGATGGCGTGCTACTGCCGTCCGCAGAGATGCCCTGCACGGCCTGGCTCGCTCCGCGTATCGTGGATTTGCGGCCCGATGGCTCTCATGGTCTGCGACTGGCAAGGTCGAATGTCTTGCCACAAAGCCGCGCTCCGCCGCGCGTCTGATTATTCAAAACCCCAGCTCATTTCAAACTCTGCCCTCGCGTTAGAGGGCCATCTCTGATGGAGATATCCATGACGTCGATTGATCCGGCCTACACCCCTGCGCAGGCGCGCCCCGGGGTTAACAAGTTCTATTTTGCGGCGTGGCGCTGGCATTTCTATGCCGGTCTGTTCGTGATCCCGTTCTTCTGCATATTGGCCGTTACCGGCATGATGATGCTTTGGATTTCATGGGTGGACGGGCGTGATGGAGAACGCACGCCGGTGGTGCCGCAAGAGGTGGCGCTGTCCGTGTCGGTTCAGGCTGAGGGGGCGCTCAGCGCTATTCCCGGCGGCACGCTCAAACAATACGTGGCCCCGCGTCGCGATGATCTGGCCGCGATTTTCCGTGTCGATCTCGAGGGCGAGGCCAATATGGTCGTCGTCGATCCCTATACGGCGCAGGTGCTTGAGATTTTCCCGCGCCGCACTGGCTGGTATGACTTTGCGGATGGAATTCACAGCGAGTTGATGCTTGGCGTGACCGGTGATCGCATGCTGGAAATTACGGCCTCTCTCGGAATGGTTCTGATTGCCACGGGTCTGTATATGTGGTGGCCGCGAGACGCAGGCTGGCGTGCGGCACTGATCCCCACATTTGGGCGTGGGCGGGCGCTCTGGCGGTCTTTGCATGGCGTTCTGGGCTTCTGGATATCCATTGTTCTGGCCTTTTTTCTTGTCTCGGGCCTCGCTTGGGCGGGCATCTGGGGCGAGAAAATGGTTCAGGCATGGAGTCAGTTTCCCGCTGAGAAGTGGGACAACGTGCCGCTCTCGGACGATATTCATGCCAGCATGAACCATGATCGCAAAGAGGTGCCTTGGGCGTTGGAGCTGACACCAATGCCGGCCTCTGGCAGTCACGCGGGGCATGACGGGGTTGATGTCGACGCCGGAACGGCGGTCGATATCGACACGCTGGATACTTTGGCGCGCGAGATCGGCTTTGACGCGCGGTATCAGCTCAACCTCCCCAACGGCGAAACTGGCGTCTGGACGATCAACCGGGACTCGATGAATACCGACGATACCGATCCTACCAGCGACCGCACGGTGCATGTAGATCAATATACCGGCAATATCCTCGCCGATGTGCGCTATGCAGATTATTCGCTGGCGGGCAAGGCGATGGCGGTAGGAATCGCGCTTCATATGGGCACACTGGGGCTCTGGAGCGTGCTGGCCAATACCGTGTTCTGCCTCGCGGTGTTGTTTCTCTGCGTCAGCTCCGTGGTCATGTGGTGGAAACGCCGCCCCGCCGGGGCAGGTGGACGTCTCTCGGCACCGCCACTGCCCAAGGATATGCCGATGTGGCAGGGCGCTGTGCTGGTCGGTTTGGCGGTGTCGCTGGCCTTTCCGCTTGCGGGGGTGACGTTGATCACAGTGCTCGCACTCGACGCTCTGATCCTGTCTCGCCTGCCTGCCTTGCGGCGATTGGTGAGTTGAGCGAGGACGCGCACCCCTGATCGTTACGACTTGGCAACAGCCACCACTCCAAGAACCCCGCCCATCAGGCGGGGTTCTGTCGTTTTGCAGGCCAGGAAAGGCGTTGGCATGGGAATAGATGGGACGGAGAAGCTTCAATGCGAAAAGTAAGCAGATTTCCGCGAATCACTCAGGGATTTCGGGTGCCTTTGTTTGGGTTAATCAGGTTGCTAAGGGTGAAGTTGTGGGGCGAGATGGCTTTTCGGAGGGAATTTTCATATTATCATGGGAAATCACGGTACATTCTTTGATGTTGTCATTGGTGCATATATTGTTATTCATGAAGTATACTGCACCATATACGGTAATAAATTGTGATAACTTGCCACATGATGTTGTTTTCTGGGTATGTTAAGAACTAAATCCTGTACCGAGTATCGTAAAAAATCGTTGCTATGGGAGCATTTCCCATTGTATGAAGAATACACGATGAGGACGGGATCACAGAGGGGCGCAAAGACCCCGAAAACTCCCAAGTCAGGTTTCATACAGGCCCCCGCTTTCATCGAATAAAGAGATCCGGCGCGCGAGCGAGCAGACATCCCCCCAGGTGGCGCGCGCAGTCGGACACCCCCCGCTAGGCGGGACGAGGGCGGCGGGTTGATCAGTGGCAGCAGATCAACCCGCCGTTTCGTGTCTCAGGGGTTCGATTTCAAGCTGGGGCGAACAAGAGGACCAACGGGACAGTGGGCCGGATATTCAGAGGCGAGAGTCTCCACAAGGTGGATGGAAAGGGCAGGGTATCAATCCCGGCCCTGTTTCGCCGTGTGATCGAGGCCTCGGACCCGAACTGGACCGACGGCCTCAATCCCGAACTGATCATCGTTTATGGCGACCATCGGCGGCGCTACCTTGAGTGTTATACCATTGAGGCGATGCAGGAGGTCGATGACAAGATCAATGCCCTGCCGCGCGGGTCTATGGAACGCAAGATGCTGCAGCGGATGTTCCACGGACAGAGCTTTCCCACATCGGTGGATGAAACCGGGCGGCTGGTGCTGCCCGCCAAGCTGCGCAAGAAGATCGAGCTTGAGGATGAGGCGTTCTTTATCGCGGCGGGCGATACGTTTCAAATCTGGAAGCCTGAGACCTACGATGCCGATGAATTGTCGAAAACCGAGAATTGGCTGGAAGAATTCCCCGAAGATTTCGATCCGCTGATCCTCTTGGATCAACCGAAAGGGGCGTAAGCCATGGCTGCTGCCGCCGCCCCTAGAAACACCGCCCCACATATCCCCGTCCTGCTGCGCCCGTTGCTTGCGGCGGTGGCGCCGGTGCGCGGCGTCTGGCTGGATGGCACGCTGGGGGCCGGGGGCTATGCGCGCGGGTTGCTTGAGGCGGGGGCGGATCAGGTGGTCGGTGTGGACCGCGACCCGCTGGCGTTGGAGATGGCGCGGGAGTGGGGAGCGGAGTATGGCGACCGGCTGCGGTTGGTGCAGGGCAATTTCGCGCAGATGGATGACTATGCCGCGGACCTAGACGGTGTTGTGCTCGATCTGGGGGTGTCTTCGATGCAGTTGGATCGGGCGGAGCGGGGCTTTTCGTTTATGAGGGATGGTCCGCTTGACATGCGGATGAGTCAGGATGGGCCGACTGCGGCAGATTTGGTGAACACCACGGATGAGGCGGAACTCGCTGATATCCTTTATCTTTATGGCGAGGAACGGGCGAGCCGCCGTATCGCGCGGGCCATTGTCAAGGCGCGTGAAGTCACCCCGATCGAGTCGACGCTGCAACTGACGGGCATTGTCGAGCGCTGTTTGCCGCGTTCCAAGCCGGGGCAGGCGCATGTGGCTACTCGGAGTTTTCAGGCGATACGGATTGCTGTGAATGACGAATATGGATCTCTTATCGAGGGCTTAGAGGCGGCCGAGCGGGCGTTGAGGCCCGGGGGGCAGTTGGCGGTGGTGACGTTTCACTCCATCGAGGACAGAATGGTCAAGAGATTCATGCAGTTACGCTCTGGTGGCGGTGGCACCGGCAGCCGCCACGCGCCCGAAATAGAGCGTGAAGCGCCGCAATTTTCCCTCAAATCGCGCAAGGCGATCGGGCCGGATGACGACGAACTGGCCGTCAATCCGCGCGCCCGGTCGGCCCGACTGCGCGTGGCGGTCCGTACGGATGTGCGGGCTGGACGTACGGAACGGTCACAGCTTGGGATGCCCATGTTGAAAGGAGAGCGATGATGCGCAGTCTGATTTGTGTTTTGACCGCGCTCTCGGTCATCGGTTTGGCGTTTTGGGCGTATCGCGAGAATTACCGGACCCAAGAGGCGCAGGCGCAGGCGCAGGCGTTGCAGCGCGGCATTGGCGAGGCGCGCGCGCGGCTTCGGGTGCTCAATGCCGAATGGGCCTATCTCAACCGGCCAGACCGGCTGATGGATCTGGTGGAGTTGAACTACGACAAGCTGGGTCTTTTGCCCTTGCAACCCTATCAGTTCGGTCGGGTGGATCAGGTGGCCTTTCCCAAGCCGGTCGAAGTGCCGATCACCAATCCTGTTGATGTCTCGAACATGGAGCAGTTTCCATGATCCGCACCCCCCTGCGCCCGTTGGCGCGTATTCTGGAGGCCCGCAGTCGTGGCGAGAATCCCGACGCCATCGAGCGCGAGAATATCCGCCTGCGGCATGAGGAGATGCGCGATCGGGCGCGACGTCGTGCCGAGGGGCGGCTTTTGGTTCTGTCTGCCGTGTTCTTTGTGGCCTTTGCCGTTGTCGGCGGACGGATGGCGGTTCTGGCGGGAACCGAGCCGGCGGAACCGGCGACCAGCGTTGCCGGATCGCAGATCTTCGCACAGCGCGCGGATATAGTGGACCGCGAGGGGCGCATCCTTGCCACCAATTTCGACACGCATAGCCTCTATGCGCAGCCACAAATGATGGTTGATCCGGGCCATGCCGCTGACCGGCTGGTCGAGATTTTTCCCGATCTCAAGCGGGAAAGGCTCATCAAGGATTTCACGGGCCCGCGTAAATTCCTGTGGATCAAGAAGAAGCTGAGCCCCGAGCAAAAGCAGGCGGTGCATGATATCGGTGAGCCGGGTCTGTTGTTTGGCCCACGCGAAATGCGGCTCTATCCCAATGGGCGGCTGGCGGCACATGTGCTGGGCGGCACCAGTTTTGGCCGTGAGGGGGTGCATGCCGCCGAATTGGTTGGAGTCGCCGGTGTTGAGCGGCATCAGGACGCGCGGCTGCGCGATCCGGCGCAGGCGCATGAACCGCTTGTTCTGTCGCTCGATCTGAGTGTGCAGGCGGCGATGGAGCGGGTGCTCTATGGTGGCATGAAGATCATGAACGCCAAAGGCGCGGCGGGGATCCTGATGGATGCAAAGAGCGGCGAGGTGGTGGCGGTGGCCTCGCTTCCTGATTTTGATCCCAATGATCGTCCCGCGCTGCCGACATCCGGCAGTCCCAGTGACAGCCCGCTCTTCAATCGGGCGGTGCAGGGGGTTTATGAGCTGGGCAGCACGTTCAAGGTGTTTCCGATTGCGCAGGCGATGGAGCTGAAACTTGTCACGCCGGACTCGATCGTCAACACCAAGAGCCCGATGCAATGGGGCAAGTTCCGGATACGGGATTTCAAGAATTACGGACCGGAATTGAGCGTCACCAAGGTGATCGTCAAATCTTCGAACGTGGGCACCGCGCGCATCGCGATGGAAATCGGGGCCAAGCGGCAGCGCGAATTTCTCGATCAGCTTGGGTTCATCGACCCTGTGCAGTTGGAGATTGCCGAAGCCTCGGGGAGCACGCCGCTCTTGCCGAAGAACTGGTCAGAGTTGTCGACCATGACGATCTCTTACGGGCATGGTCTGTCGGTCAGTCCGATGCATCTGGCGGCCGGCTATGCAACGATTGCCAATGGCGGGCGTCGGGTGACGCCGACGCTTTTGCGCGATCCGACCCGCGCGCCGGGCGAGCGGGTGATGTCCGAAGCGACATCCGCCGCCATGCGCAAGATGCTGCGGCAGGTCGTGTCCGAGGGCACGGCAAGCCTTGGCGAGGTGCCCGGCTATGCGGTGGGGGGCAAGACCGGCACCGCCGACAAGCCCAAGGAACGCGGGGGCGGGTATTACAAGGACAAGGTCATCTCTACCTTTGCCAGCATGTTTCCGGCGCATGACCCGAAATATGTGCTGGTGGTCACGCTGGATGAGCCGGTCGAGACCTCTGGGGATGAGCCCCGCCGCACAGCGGGGTGGACCGCTGTGCCCGTGGCCGCAGAAATCATACGTCGCGTAGCGCCTTTGCTTGGGCTGCGACCCGAGATTGAACCCAGCCCGCTTGCTGCTATAAGCCTGACATCGAATTAAGCCGGAACGGGGCAGTGCGGTGGGGCAAATCAGAACATTGGCGGCGTTGGGATTAACAGCCCAAGCCGGACGGCAGGCTGACATCACAGGCTTGGCAGTGGACAGCCGCGAGGTAAAGCCCGGCTATCTCTTTGCCGCTTTGCCGGGGACCAAGGTGCATGGCGCCGAGTTCATTCAATATGCGTTGCGGCAAGGGGCGGGTGCGATTCTGACCGATGCCATCGGCGCGCGGTTGGCGCAGGCCTTTCTCAGCCTGAGCGATGCGGCGCTCGTGGTGGCCGAAGACCCGCGTCAAACGCTGGCCTATGCCGCTGCCCTTTGGTTCGGCGCTCAGCCTGAGACGATGATTGCCGTAACCGGCACCAATGGAAAGACATCCGTCGCCACCTTTACCCGGCAGATCTGGGAGCGGCTGGGTTTTGATGCCGTCAATCTGGGCACGACGGGGGTCGAGGGGGCCTATAGTGCGCCCCTTGGCCATACCACGCCCGAACCGATCACCCTGCACCGTATGCTGGCGAAATGCGAGTTGGCGGGTGTGACCCATGCCGCGATGGAGGCGTCGTCGCATGGATTGGCGCAGAGGCGTTTGGACGGTGTGCATCTGGTGGCGGCAGGATTCACCAATTTCACGCAGGATCACTTGGATTATCACGCCAGCTTTGACGAATATTTCGCAGCCAAGGCGGGATTGTTTTCCCGCGTTTTGCCCGAGGATGGGGTGGCGGTGATCAATATCGAAGATTCCCGAGGGGCCGAGATGGCGGCGATTGCCACCGAACGCGGGCAGGATCTCATCACGGTCGGGCGCGAGGTCGGGGCCGATCTGCGTCTGAAGGCGCAGCGGTTCGATGCCACGGGGCAGGTGTTGCGGTTTGAGTGGGAAGATGAGGTGCATCAGCTTCGCCTTGATCTGATTGGCGGGTTTCAGGCGGAGAATGTCCTCTTGGCCGCCGGGCTGGCGATCGGGGCCGGGGCCGATGCCGAGCGCGTGTTCGAAACTCTGCCGGGAATGAAGACGGTGCGCGGGCGCATGCAACTGGCTGCAACGCGGGACACTGGTGCTACGGTGTTCGTGGATTACGCGCATACGCCGGATGCCGTGGCCACCGCGATCAAGGCGCTGCGTCCGCATGTCATGGGGCGGCTGATTGCGATCGTGGGCGCGGGCGGCGACCGGGACCGCGCCAAGCGGCCCTTGATGGGGCAGGCGGCGGGCACCTATGCCGATCTGGTGATCGTGACCGATGACAACCCGCGCTCTGAGGACCCGGCGAGTATCCGGGCGGCGGTGATGCAGGGCTGTCCTGGGGCATCCGAAGTGGGCGACCGGGCCGAGGCGATTTTGCGCGGGGTGGATGCGCTGGGGCCGGGGGATGCGCTCTTGATCTGTGGCAAGGGGCATGAGACCGGGCAGGTCGTGGGCGAGGATGTATTGCCCTTTGACGATGCGGAGCAGGCGAGTTTGGCGGTGACGGTGCTGGACGGGGGGCGGATATGAGCCTCTGGTCGGCGCAGGAGGCCGCTGCGGCCACAGGGGGGCGGGTGACGGGCGACTGGCAGGTGTCGGGCGTGTCGATCGACACGCGCACGTTGCAACGCGGTGATCTCTTCGTGGCGCTGAGGGCGGCGCGCGACGGGCATGAGTTTGTCGCCCAAGCGCTGGCCAAGGGGGCGGCGGCGGCATTGGTGAGCCATGTGCCCGAAGGGGTTGGTGGTGATGCGCCGCTCCTGATCGTGGAGGATGTGCAGGCGGGGCTGGAGGCCTTGGGCCGCGCAGGCCGGGCGCGCAGCCGGGCGAAGGTGGTGGCTGTGACCGGATCGGTCGGCAAGACCTCGACCAAGGAGATGTTGCGCGACGTGCTGAGACATCAGGGCCGTACGCATGCGGCGGAGGCCAGTTACAACAATCATTGGGGGGTGCCGCTCACGCTGGCGCGGATGCCGGTCGATACGCAGTTTGCCGTGATCGAGATCGGCATGAACCATCCCGGCGAAATCGCGCCTCTGGCGCGGATGGCGCGGCCGCATGTGGCGGTCATCACCACGGTGGCGGCGGCGCATCTGGAGGCGTTCGAGGATATTGAAGGCATCGCCCGCGAGAAGGCCAGCATTTTTGAGGGGCTGGAGCCGGGCGGCGTGGCGGTGATCAATGCCGATATCGCAACGGCGCCGATCCTGCGGGCCGAGGCCGTGCGCCATGCTGCGCGGATCCTCAGCTTTGGCACCGCGCGGGGCGCGCATCATCGCCTGCTCAACGTCGAACTGCATGACCGTGTCACCGTGGGCCACGCCCGCGCCTGGCGCTCGCCGCTGGTCTACAAGGTCGGTGTGCCGGGCCGGCATTTCGCGATGAACGCGTTGGCTGTGCTGGCGGTGGTGCAGGTTCTGGGCTGTGACCGGGCCGTGGCGATGGCCGATCTGGCAGGCTGGGCCCCGCCTGCCGGGCGCGGCACCCGCGAGGAGCTTGTGCTTGATCTGGCCAGCGATGGGATGAGCATTGATCTGATCGACGACGCATTCAACGCCAATCCGACCTCGATGGCCGCAGCACTCGAGGTTCTGGCGGCGGCGCAGCCGCGCGATGGTGTCGGGCGCGTGGCCCGTGGGCGGCGTATTGCAATTCTGGGCGATATGTTGGAATTGGGCGCGGATGAAGTGGCGATGCACGCCGGATTGGCCGATTTGCCATATATGGCGCAGATCGACGAAATCCATTGCGTGGGGCCGCGCATGCGCGCGCTCTGGGAGGTGTTGTCCGAGGGCCGGCAGGGCCGCTGGGCCGCGACCGCCGAGGATCTCGCGGCGCAGGCGCACCGACTGATCGATGCGGGTGATGTTGTGTTGGTAAAGGGTTCCAAGGGGAGCCGGGTGAGCCTTGTGGTCGAGGCGCTGCGGCGCGCGGGCCGAGTGGCAGAGGAAGGATAGCGAAATGCTCTATTGGCTGACCATCTGGTCGGATGGCGGGGATTTCTTCAATCTCTTCCGCTACATCACGTTCCGTGCGGGCGGAGCCTTTATGACGGCGCTGATCTTTGGGTTCCTGTTCGGGCCACCCCTGATCCTTGTGCTGCGCAAGCGGCAGGGCAAAGGGCAACCCATTCGCAGCGACGGGCCGGAGGGGCATTTTTCCAAGGCGGGCACACCCACTATGGGAGGGCTCTTGATCGTGGGCGCACTCTTGACCTCGACCTTGCTCTGGGCGCGGTTGGACAATCCCTATGTCTGGCTGGTGCTGTTCGTCACGGTGGCCTTTGGCCTGATCGGATTTGCCGACGATTACGCCAAGGTGAGCAAGCAGAACGTCAAGGGCGTTTCGAGCAAGGCGCGGTTGGGGTTGGGCTTTGTGATCGCCTTTATCGCGGCCTACTGGGCCGGGCTGCATCATCCTACTGAATTGCAATATCAATTGGCGCTGCCGGTCTTCAAGGATGTGCTGGTCAACATGGGGTTCTTGTTCATCCCCTTTGCGATGTTCGTGATCGTGGGGGCGGCCAATGCGGTCAATCTCACCGATGGTCTGGACGGTCTGGCGATTATGCCGGTGATGATCGCCTCGGCCGCGCTGGGCGTGATTGCCTATACCGTGGGTCGGGTTGATTTCACCGATTATCTGGGGCTGCATTATGTGCCGGGCACAGGGGAGATCCTGATCTTTGTCGCCGGTCTGGTGGGCGGCGGTCTGGGGTTCCTATGGTATAATGCGCCGCCTGCGGCGGTCTTTATGGGCGATACCGGATCATTGGCGCTGGGCGGGGCATTGGGTGCGATTGCGGTGGCGACCAAGCATGAGCTGGTGCTGGGCATCGTGGGCGGGCTCTTTGTGGTCGAAGCGCTGTCGGTCATCATTCAGGTGCTCTATTTCAAACGCACCGGCAAGCGGGTGTTCCTGATGGCGCCGATCCATCACCATTACGAGAAAAAGGGCTGGGCGGAGCCGCAGATCGTGATCCGGTTCTGGATTATCGCCCTTATTCTGGCGATGGTCGGGTTGGCGACGCTGAAACTGCGGTGAGAAGAGAGCGGGGTGGGGTCTGAAGGGGCGTTGGCCCCGAGTGATGAGCCGCGCGGTCGCTGGGCCGGGGACTGGCGAAGCTACGGCGGCAACTGGCACTTTATCCCAGCAAAGCCCGCATAACCCCTAGATGTTGCGCGACTTCTCCAAATCGCTAGGCCGTCACGCCAAAGGCGTGTCGAGGTAAAGCGGCGCACCTTCGGTGCGACGGACGGCCCAGCGATCGCGCGGCGGGCTTCGCCCTTGATTCCGCGCGGGTGGCGTGCTGGACGGTAGCAACAGCCCCCTTCTCTCAAACCGGCCTCTGCCCGCCGATCTTGAGCGTCAGATCTGCTGCGGCTTCGGCCACTTGACGTCCGATCGCGCTGAGGCGGGCGTCCGGCAGGCGGGCGGCAAGGCCCGAGACCGAGATGGCACAGACCGCCTCGGCCTGAGGCGACCAGACCACGGCGGCAAGGCAGCGCAGGCCGGTCACATGTTCTTCGTCATCGAGCGCATAGCCTTGGGCGCGGATGCGTTTGATGTCGACCATGGCAGTGCTCAGGCTGCGGTGCGAACGCTTGGTCATCGGATGAAACCCGGTCCGCGCCACGAAATCCGCAATATCGGCGTTTGGCCAAGTCGCGAGAATCGCCTTGCCCATGCCGGAGCAAAAGGCAGGCACGCGCCCGCCCGGTGGCGAGATGGCGCGCATGATTTCACGGCTTTCGACCTGTGAGAGGGTGACAAGCTCATCCTGATCGAGAATCCCGAGATTGGCGGTCTCGCGCGTGGCATCGCGCAAGCGGCGCAGGAGCGGCAAGGCCGGGGCCACGAAATTATGCCGCCGGGAAAACGCCGCCCCCACCGAAAAGGCACCACGCCCCACATGCCAGAGCGCGCGGTCGGAATCGAACTGGGCGAAATGCTGTAACTCCAGGGTGGTCAACAACCGATGCGTGGTCGAGACCGCCAAGCCTGCCAGACGGGCGAGGTCCGACACCCGTGCGCCTTCGTCCTGCTGGCTGAGAAGTTGCAGCAGGCGCAGCGCGCGGGCGACGGATTGAACGCCTTGGGATTGAGGGTCTGACATGTTCGGTATACCTTTCCATACAATGGAAAACATTTTTCCCGTCCTTACAAGTACAGTGCCGCTGAAGTAGCTGCAAATCCAATGAATTTCCTGATTTTCGGAAGGGACGACCATGACCACATATGTTGAGCGTCACGGCCTGAGCGTGGCGGCACCGCTGGCCCGCCTGATCGAGGACGAGGTAGTGTTGGGGCTGAGTGCTGACGCATTCTGGTCGGGCTATGCCGCGCTCCTGCGGGATCTGGCCCCGAAGAACGCGGCGCTTTTGGCCAAGCGCCGCGAGTTGCAGGTGCAGATTGACGGCTGGCACCGGGCGCGGCGCGGGCAGCAGTTTGACGGTGCGGCGTACCGCGAATTCCTGACCGAGATCGGCTATCTGGTGCCGGAGCCCGAGACCTTCGAGCTGGGCACGCAGAACGTTGATGCAGAGATCGCGCAAGTGGCCGGGCCGCAACTGGTCGTGCCGGTGATGAATGCGCGCTTTGCGCTCAATGCCGCGAATGCGCGGTGGGGCAGTCTCTATGATGCGCTCTATGGCACCGATGCGATTTCCGGCACGGCGCAGGGGCCGGGCTATGACGCTGTGCGCGGCCGCCAGGTGATTGCATGGGCGCGGGCGCATCTCGACAAGGTTGTGCCACTGGCTGCCGGGTCCTGGGCGGATGTTGACGCCTTGGAGGTGGACGGCGGGTTGCGTGTCACGGTCGGAGGCCAAGTGACTGGGCTGGCCGATGCGGCGCAGTTTGCGGGCCATACCGAGGGCGGCAGTGTGATGCTGCGCGTCAACGGACTGATGATCGAGATCGTGATTGATCCTGCCTCGGCGATTGGTCGCGACGATGCAGCAGGCATTGCCGATGTGCGGATCGAGAGCGCGCTGACCGCTATACAGGATTGCGAGGATTCGGTGGCGGCGGTGGATGCCGACGACAAATGCGTGGTCTATGGCAATTGGCTGGGCCTGATGCGCGGCGATCTGGAAGAGCGGTTCGAGAAGGGTGGGCGTTTGTTGACCCGGCGGCTCAACCCGGATGTGAGGTATATTGATCCAGAGGGGCAAGAGGTGGTGCATCCCGGGCGTGCGCTGATGCTGGTGCGCAATGTGGGTCTCTTGATGACCACCGATGCGGTGCTGCTGGAGGGCAAGGAGACGCCCGAGGTGATGCTGGATGCAGCCGTCACGGTCGCGGCGGCGATGCATGATCTGGCGCGGGGCGCGGCGGGCAATTCGCGGGCGGGATCGGTTTATATCGTCATTCCCAAGCTGCATGGGCCGGAGGAATGCGCCTTTGTCGATACGCTCTATGGGCGGGTCGAGGAGATGCTGGGGCTGCCGCGAAATACGGTCAAGCTGGGCGTGATGGACGAGGAGCGGCGGACCTCGGCAAACCTCATGGCCTGTATCAAGGCGGTCAAGGATCGCTGCGTCTTCATCAACACGGGGTTTCTGGACCGCACCGGCGACGAGATCCACACCTCGATGCAGGCGGGGCCGGTCATTCCCAAGGGCGAGATGCAGAAGGCGATCTGGCTTGCGGCCTATGAGGCCGGGAATGTCGATGCGGGCCTTGCGGCGGGCATGACGGGGCGCGGTCAGATCGGCAAGGGCATGTGGGCCAGACCCGATGACATGGCCGATATGCTGGAGGTCAAGATCGCGCATCCCAAGGCCGGGGCCAATACCGCCTGGGTGCCGTCGCCCACGGCGGCGACGTTGCATGCCACGCATTATCACCAAGTTGATGTGGCGGGGCTGCAAGCGGCGTTGAAGGGCCGGGATTGTGCATCACGCGCTGAATTGCTGACGCCGCCGCTGATGGTGGGGCGGAACCTGTCGGGCGAGGAAGTGCGGCGCGAGTTGGACAATTCCTGTCAGTCGATCTTGGGCTATGTGGTGCGCTGGGTCGATCAGGGCATTGGCTGTTCCAAGGTGCCGGACATCAACGATGTGGCGCTGATGGAGGATCGGGCAACCTTGCGCATTTCGTCGCAATATCTGGCCAACTGGTTGATTCATGGCATATGCTCGGCCGAAGAGATCGACGCGTCACTGCGGCGGATGGCCCCCAAGGTGGATGCGCAGAACGCGCAGGATCCGGCCTACCGCCCGATGGCGCCCGATTTCGACGGGGCGGCGTTCAAGGCGGCGCGGGATCTGATCTTTGAGGGGGCAAAGCAGCCCTCGGGATATACCGAGCCGTTGCTGCATGCGGCGCGGCGTGGGGTCAAGGCGGCATAAGGGGCAAGGCCATGATGACAGTGAAACGGCTCGATCTGGCGGATGCCGGGGTGCTCTTGGCGGGCGCGCGCGCCAAGGCGGTGGAGGTGGGCGTGCCGATGTGCATCGCCATCACCGACGAGGGCGGCAATCTGGTGGCCTTCGAGCGGATGGATGGCGGCAAGGTCACGTCGATCACCATCGCCATCGACAAGGCCTTTACCGCCGCCGGGGCCAAGAAGGCGACGCATGAATATGGCGAGGTCAGCCAGCCGGGCAAGCCGGTCTACGGCATCGCCTCGGCTATTGGCGGGCGGCTGATGGTGGTGGGCGGTGGTCTGCCGGTGCTGGTGGACGGCGAGGTCGTGGGCGGAATCGGCGTGAGTTCAGGCACGCCGATGCAGGACCGCGAGGTCGCAGAGGCCGGGATCGCGACGTTTCTGGCGGAGCTCTAAACTTCGGCGGGGGCCACGGCCTGCTGAAAATTTGTAAAGAACTGCGCGGCGAGCTTTTTCGCCGTGCTTTGTATGAGGCGGCTGCCCAATTGCGCGAGCTTGCCGCCAATGTCCGCACGGGCGGTGTAGCGCAGGGTGGTGACGCCGTTTTCTTCGGTCAAGATCACATCCGCGCCGCCCTTGGCATGGCCTGCAGCCCCGCCATTGCCCTGACCCGTCAGCGAGAAGGCATCCGGCGCACCGGAGGTGTCGAGCGTGACGGTGCCGGTAAAGCGCGCCTTAACCGGGCCGATCTTGAGCACGACACGCGCCTCTAATTCCGTATTGGAATGTTTGATCAGTTCCTCACAGCCCGGAATGCTCTGGCGCAGGATCTCGGGATCGTTGAGCGCGGCATAGACGCGGGATTTGGGTGCGTTGATGATGATTTCATCGGCGAGGTCCATGGGGTCTCCTTGATATGTTCGGAAAATGTCAGGTCTGGCGCTGGCCTTGGCGGCGGTGCTGGACGATCTGCGCCAGAATTGAGAGCGCGATTTCCTCGGGCGTGACGGCGTTGATTGCGAGGCCCGCAGGGGACTGGATACGCGCGAGCGCCTCTGGGGTGGCGTCAAGCCGCGCCGCGAGGGTGGCGAATTTGCGGCGGCTGGCGACAAAGCCGATATAGTCGGCCTCAGAGGCCAGCGCCGTGCGCAGGGCGTCAAGATCGCCCGCCCCTTGGGTGGCGATGACCACCATCCGCGCATGGTTGGCTGTGGGCAGGGGGCCAGAATCCGGCGTGGTGATGTCAAAGCCGAAGGGCTGGGCGAGGGTGGCAAGGGCCAAGGCCACCGGCGACGCGCCAAGGATCACCAGTTCGGGGCGGGGCAGGACAGGTTCGACGAAAACCTCCATCGCGCCCTTGCTGGGGCAGCCGTTGCGGGCGATGTCGCGGCCCTGATGGGTCTGGCCGGGGGTGAGGCCCTGCGCGGTCAGATCCTCGTCGGGCTGAATGGAAATGAGGCGTGGCGTGCCTTCGGCGATGGCGCTCTGGGCGGCGCGAGCAACCGCCCCGTGCACGCAACCACCGCCGATCCAGCCCTCGGATATGGTGCCATCGGCGAGGATCAGCGCCCGCGCGCCGGGCTTGGCGGCAGTGGCACCCACGGTGCGGATCACCGTGGCGATGGCATAGGGGGTGCGGGCAGAGGCAAGGCGACGGGTGGCGGTGTTGAGCGTGTCGGGGATCATGTCAGGCGCTCCAGTTGCGGGCCAAGGGCGGCCAGATCGTTCAGCGTCGTGGCGGCTGCGAAAAAATCGAGATGTGGCAGGGCGGCGGCCATGGCGGCAGTCACGGGGGCGTAATCCTTCCAGCCTTTCAAGGGGTTGAGCCAGATGATGCGCCCGCCGCGTTTGCGCAGGTGGGTGAGTGCTTCGGTCAATTGCACGGGCCGGTCGGTGTCATAGCCATCCGAGAGGATCACCACGACTGTGCGGGAATTGACGCAATGGCGCGCCGGACCACGGGCGAATTGCGCGAGGGATGCGCCGATTTTCGAGCCGCCGCCAAAGCCATCGGCCAAGAGCGACAGGCGGTTGAGGGCGCGCAGCGGGTCAGGGTCACGCAGCGCGTCTGAAATGCGCACGAGGCGGGTGTGAAAGAGCCAGGCATCCGTCGCGTCATCGGCGCGAATGAGGCCGGTGAGAAAGGCGAGAAACACCCGCGCATAGATCGTCATCGAGCCCGAGACATCGCAGAGGGCGACGATTCGCATCTGTCTGTCGGGGCGTTTCTTGCGTGGGAGCGAGAGTGGCTCGCCCCCTGTTGAGAGGCTGGCGCGGATGAGGCGGCGAAAGTGGATTTGATCGCCGCGGTGGGCGGCGCGGCGGCGGCGGGACCGCCTGTAAGCGAGCGATTGCGCAAGGCGGCGGGCGATGGTTTCGGCCTCGGCAATGTCCTGCGAGCTGACCAGTTTGCGCATGTCGTGGTGCATCAGGCTGGCGGTGCGGCTGGCGATGAGGGTGCCGGTGCCGTCGCCATGGGCAGAGCCTGCGCCATCGTCGGCGGCGTGGATTTGGCCGCGTGCCGCGCTGTCCTCACCATCCGGATTGCGGGAGTCGCGGGTGTGCAGTGCACCCTTGCGGTCGCTTTGGCTGAATTTTTCGCGCACCCGGCCGGCGTTCAGCCAATAGCTGTCAAACAGCGCGTCGAACTGCGCCACCTCATCGGCGGTGCTGGCGCAGATGGATTTGAGGGCGCGGCGCGTCTCGTCGGGGTTGGTGGCGTTGATATGCGTCAGGGCGGTGAGGGCTGTTTGTGTCTCGCCCACGCCCAGGCGCAAGCCGTTGTCGCGCAGGTGGGATATGAAGCCCGCGATGCGTGCAGATGGTCCCGGATCGCGGGCGGCAAAGCGGGTGGCGCGGCTCATGCGGCCTGACCTGCGAGGCGCTGCGCCACTTCGGTGGTGATATTGGCGCGGTCGGTTTGGGTCTTGAGCAGCGTGGCAAGGGCGGCTTGCAAGATCACCGGATCATGGGTCAGATCGTTGATGCCGAGCCCGGCGAGGGCGGCGGCGAAATCGAGGGTCTCGGCAATGCCGGGGGTCTTTTCCAGGT
Organism: Roseovarius sp. 217; assembly: GCF_000152845.1. Lineage (GTDB taxonomy): Bacteria > Pseudomonadota > Alphaproteobacteria > Rhodobacterales > Rhodobacteraceae > Roseovarius. Next base: position 3,876,326 of record NZ_CH902584.1, on the reverse strand, counting down.
CTTCGCGGCGGAGTGCCTGCACGAAGCTGATGATCTGGCGGGTGAGAGCCGCGTCGATTTCCGGGCGGCGGCTTTGCAGGATTGCAAGCTCTGCAGCGCGGTCCGGGTAGTCGACATGCGCGTAAATGCAGCGCCTGCGCAGCGCGTCCGAGAGGTCGCGGGTGCCATTAGCGGTGAGGATCACCATGGGCCGCGCCGTGGCGGTGATGGTGCCCATCTCGGGGATGGTGATCTGGAAATCGGACAGGATTTCAAGAAGATAGGCCTCGAATTCCTCATCGGCGCGGTCGATCTCGTCAATCAGCAGAACCGGCGGTTCTGCCTGTCTTATCGCCTGCAAAAGGGGTCGTTCCAGCAGATACTCATCCGAGAATATCCGCGCCTCGACGCCTGCGCCGGTCTCGCCCCCTTCGGCGGCGGCGCGGATGGCGAGGAGTTGGCGCGGGTAGTTCCATTCGTAGATCGCCTGTGCCGCGTCCAGCCCTTCGTAGCATTGCAGGCGGATCAGGCGCGCGGATTTGAGCGCCGCAAGCACGCGCGCCACTTCGGTCTTGCCCACGCCTGCCGCCCCTTCGAGCAGCAGGGGCCGCCCCAGCGAGAGCGCGATATGCAGCGCCATGGTCAGATCGTCACCGGCGATATAGCCGTGATCCGCCATGCCTGCCTGCAAATCGCGCCAGTCCGCCATGCTGTCCCGCTCTTTCATCTTGCTGAAAATACTCCTGGAGGTCCAGGGGGCAGCGCCCCCCGTCCGTCCTTAGCCATGCAGCCCAAGCTCATGGGCGGCGCGCCAGATGCGCCAATGGTCATGCGGCATCTGGGTGTGGCGCAGGCCAAAGGGGCGCAGGGCGTCGTGCACCGCGTTGGAAAAGGCCGGGACACCGCCGACATTCGGGCTTTCGCCCACGCCCTTGGCACCGATGGGGTGATGCGGCGAGGGGGTTTCGGTGTGATCGGTGGTGTAATGCGGCGTTTCCCACGCGGTGGGGATGAAGAAATCCATCAGCGTGCCGGTTTTGACATTACCCATCTCGTCATAGGCGATTTCCTGTCCCATCGCGATGGCGAGCGCCTCGGTGAGGCCGCCATGTACCTGCCCCTCGATCACCATCGGGTTGATCCGGGTGCCGCAATCGTCGAGCGCGTAGAACTGGCGGATTTGCGTTTCGCCGGTGTCGATGTCGATTTCCATCACGCAGATGTAGGCGCCGAACGGATAGGTCATGTTGGGCGGGTCATAGTAGCTGACCGCCTCCAACCCCGGCTCGACGCCGGGAATGGCCTGATGATAGGAGGCATAGGCAATTTCGGCCATGGTCTTGAACCGTTCCGGTGCGCCCTTGACCGCAAAGCGGTCGATGTCGAATTCGACGTCATTGTCGTGAACTTCCAGGAGATAGGCCGCGATCATCTGCGCCTTGGCGCGGATTTTGCGGCCCGCCATGGCCGTGGCGGCCCCGGCCACAGGCGTCGAGCGCGAGCCATAGGTGCCAAGGCCATAAGGCGCGGTATCGGTATCGCCCTCCTCGACGGTGATCTTGTCGGCCGGGATGCCGATTTCGGTCGCGAGAATCTGGGCAAAGGTGGTGGCGTGGCCCTGACCCTGAGAGATGGTGCCAAGGCGGGCGATGGCCGATCCGGTGGGGTGGATGCGAATCTCGCAACTGTCGAACATGCCCATGCCGAGGATGTCGCAATTCTTGACCGGGCCTGCGCCGACGATTTCGGTAAAATGCGTCAGGCCGATGCCGATCAGTTTGCGGGTTTCGCCGCGTTTGAAGGCCGCGACGCGGTCGGCCTGTTCAGCGCGCAGACCGGCGTAATCCACGGCCTTCAGCGCCTTGTCCCAAGCGGTGTGATAGTCGCCAGAATCGTATTCCCAGCCAAGCGCCGAGTGATAGGGGAACTGGTCGGCGCGGATGAAATTGATGCGGCGCAGCTCTGCGGCGTCCATGCCGAGTTCAATCGCCAATATCTCGATCATCCGCTCGATGAAATAGGCGGCCTCGGTCACGCGGAAGGAGCAGCGATAGGCGACGCCGCCGGGGGCCTTGTTGGTGTAGACGCCATCGACGCCGACATAGGCCACCGGGATGTCATAGCTGCCGGTGCAGATGTGAAAGAACCCAGCCGGGAATTTGGTGGGATCGGCACAGGCGTCGAACGCGCCGTGATCGGCGGTAACATGGCACCAGAGGCCGGTGATCTTGCCCTCTTTGGTGGCCGCGATCTTGCCCTGCATCCAGTAGTCGCGGGCGAATGCGGTGGCCATCAGGTTCTCCATCCGGTCCTCGACCCATTTCACCGGCACGCCGGTGACGATGCTGGCGACGATAGAGCAGACGTAACCGGGATAGACGCCCACCTTGTTGCCGAAACCGCCGCCGATATCAGGCGACGCGACGCGAATGTTGTGTTCGTCGATGCCAGAGAGCAGCGAGGCCACGGTGCGCACCACATGCGGGGCCTGAAAGGTGCCGTAGACGGTCAGCTTGCCATTGACCTTGTCCATGGAGGCGACGCAGCCGCAGGTTTCCAGCGGGCAGGGGTGGGTGCGGTGGTAATAGATCATTTCCTCGGCCACCACATCGGCGCTTGCGATCACCTCTTCGGTGGCGGCCTTGTCGCCCTCTTCCCAGAGGAAGATGTGGTTGGGATGGCGGCGGGGGCCGTGTGCGCCGTCCGCTCCGGGGGCGAGATCCTCGCGCAGCACGGTGTCGGAGTTGAGCGACACGAACGGGTCGGTGATGACGGGGAGTTCCTCATACTCTACCTCGACCAGTTCGACGGCATCGGCGGCCACATAACGGTCGCGGGCGACGACAAAGGCCACCTCTTGCCCCTGAAAGAGCACCTTGCCATCAGCCAGCACCATCTGTTTGTCGCCCGCGAGCGTGGGCATCCAGTGCAGACCGAGCGGTTCGAGATCCTTGGCGGTCAGCACCGCTATCACGCCGTCAAGCGCCATGGCGGCGGAGGTGTCAATGGAGGTGACGCGGGCATGGGCGTAGGGCGAGCGGACGAAATCGCCAAAGAGCATGCCGGGCAGTTTGATATCATCGACGTAATTGCCCTTGCCTTGGGTAAAGCGTGCATCCTCGACGCGCTTGCGGGCGCAGCCGATACCCTTGAGTTTCGCGGTGCGGTCGTCGCGGTCTGGCGTCAGGTCGTTCATTGCGCGGCCTCCTTGGCGGTGTTGATGTCGCTCGCGGCGGCGAGCACGGCCTTGACGATGTTCTGGTAGCCGGTGCAGCGGCAGAGATTGCCGGCCATGCCGAACCGCACCTCTTCTTCGGTCGGATCGGGGTTTTCCTTGAGCAGTTGTGCGGCGCGGGTGATCATGCCTGGGGTGCAAAAGCCGCATTGCAGCCCGTGATGTTCGCGGAACGCCTCTTGCAGCGGGTGCAGCGCGTCGGGGGTTCCCAGCCCCTCGATGGTGGTGATGGTCGCGCCATCGGCCTGAGCGGCAAAGACGGTGCAGGATTTGACCGAACGGTCGCCCATGATCACGGTGCAGGCCCCGCAATGCGAGGTTTCGCAGCCAATGTGGGGCCCGGTGATGTTGAGGCGTTCGCGCAGGACATGGATCAGGAGTTCGCGCGGTTCGGCGAGGATTTCGTGGCGGGTGCCGTTGACGGTGAGGGTGATCTGCATTTTCTTGGACATGGTTTTCTCTCCCTCAGGCGCGCGACCAAGCGCGGGCGATGGCGCGGGCAAGGACAATGCCCGCTGCGTGGCGTTTGAAGGCGATAGGGCCGCGATTATCCTCGGTGGGGTCGATGGCGTCCTGCATGGCGGTGATTGCGGCGATGACGGCATCCTCGTTGCAGTCGGTGCCGATGAGGGCGTCGCCTGCGGCCTCGGCCCAGATGGGCGTGTCGGAGAGGTTGGTCATGGCGATGGAGGCGGCGGTGCAGTGATCGCCGTCGCGGGTCAGGATCACGGCGGCGGCGGCGGTGGCGTAGTCGCCGATCTTGCGCTTTTGCTTTTCATAGGCTTGCCCGCCGTTCGGGGCGTCAAAGCTGACGGCTGTCAGGATCTCGTCATCTTCTCGGGCTGTGAGATAGGCGCTCTCATAGAAATCACGCGCGGCGATGGTGCGGCTGCCAGCCGGGCCGGTGACGTGGAAGGTGGCGTTCAGGCATTGCATGAGACCGGGCATGTCGTTGCCGGGATCGCCGTTGGCGACATTGCCGCCCACGGTGCCCATGGCGCGCACCTGCGGGTCGGCAATCTGAAGTGCTGCCTCGCGCAGGATGGGGGCGTAGGTGGTGAGACCGGCGTTGGCGATGAGGTCCGCCTGCGTGACCATCGCACCCAAGGTGATGCGGCTGCCATCTATGGTAATGCCGCGCAGTGCCTCGATGGCTTGCAGGTCGATGAGATGCGGCACCTCGGCCATGCGCAGCTTCATCATCGGAATGAGGCTATGACCGCCCGCAATCACACGGGCGTCGTCGCCATGTTCCTGCAAGAGGGCCAAGGCGGCGGGAAGATCACCGGGGCGGTGATACTCGAATGCGGCTGGAATCATGTGGTCTCCTCCCAAAGACGGGGCCGGATGGCCTTGGGCGGATTTGGCGAGGGCAGAGGCGATTTGTCGCCTCACATGTCCTGAAAATCGCGGTGCGCTGCACGAGATGCGAAATAGCTGCACGAAATGCGAATGCGTCAGGCGGTGAGTGTTTCCGCCGCGATGGGGTGCCAGGCGCGCATGCGGGCGCGGAACCAGGTGCGTTGGCGCTTGGCATATTGGCGCGTGGCGATGGTCGCGGCCTCGCGCGCCTGATCGAGGGTCATTTCGCCGCGCAGATGGGCGACGAGTTCGGGCGCACCGATGGCCTTCATCGAGGGCAGGGCGGGGTCCCAGAGGGGGAGGTTGGCGCGCGCCTCATCAAGCGCGCCAGCCGCCAGCATCATGTCAAAGCGGCGGGCGATGCGGGCGGTGAGCCACTCCTTGTCGGCGGTGATCAAGAGCGGCGTGCAGGCGTGGAGCGGCAGCAGCGGGGGCGGCGTGTCATCCTGCCACGCGGCCAATCCCCGGCCCGTGGCGCGCTGCACCTCCCAGGCGCGCTGCACGCGCATGGGGTTGCGGGTGTCGATCCGGGAACGGGTCAGGGGGTCGAGCGCGTCGAGAAGCGTGGATAGCCCTTGGGTGGCCAGCAGGTGATCCGCCTCGGCGCGGAGTGAGGCGGGGGGTGTGGGGACATCGGCCAAGCCTTCGGTCAGGGCCGTGAAATAGAGGCCGGTGCCGCCGATGATGATGGGGCGCGCGGGCGTCTGCAGAATGGCCGCCACGTCGCGCAGCCAGTGGCCGGTGGAATAGGGGGCGCGCGGCCCGACGTGGCCATAGAGGCAGTGGGGAACGGCCGCCTCATCCGCCACGCTGGGTCGGGCGCTGAGAATGCGCCAGTTTTCATAGACTTGCAGAGCATCGGCATTGACGATCACGCCGCCTTGGGTGCGGGCGATGCGCATCGCGAGCGCGGATTTGCCGCTGGCGGTGGGGCCGGCGATCAGAATGGGGCGGTCAGCGGGGATGTCAACGGGCAGGCTCATGCGACCGGGTTAGCGTCAATTGCTCGGTTTGGCGAGGCGGTTTGCCGCCTTTTCCCCGCGAAACGGGGTGATCAGCGATTGCACATGGGCGGCATTTGCGACATTTTGCGCGCGATTACCCTGACGCAGCGGAGAATGCCCATGACCAGCCCGGACCGAGCGAAATTCAGCCGCGTGATGCTCAAGATTTCCGGGGAGGCGCTGATGGGGGATCTGGGCTATGGGCTGCATCCGCCGACCGTCGAGCGGATCGCGCGCGAGGTCAAGATCGTGCATGATCTGGGAGTCGAGATCTGTATGGTGATCGGGGGCGGCAACATCTTTCGCGGGTTGCAAGGCAGCGCGCAGGGGATGGAGCGCACGACCGCCGATTACATGGGAATGCTGGCCACGGTGATGAACGCGCTGGCGATGCAATCGGCGCTGGAAAAAATCGGTGTGTTCTGCCGGGTGATTTCCGCCATTCGTATGGACGAGGTGGCGGAGCCCTATATTCGTCGCCGCGCGGTGCGGCATCTGGAGAAAAAGCGCGTCTGTATCTTTGCGGCGGGCACCGGAAACCCCTATTTCACCACCGATACGGCGGCGACGCTGCGCGCCAATGAAATGGCCTGTGAAGCGATCTTCAAGGGAACCAAGGTGGATGGTGTCTATGACAAAGACCCGATCAAGTATGCGGACGCCAAACGCTATAATCGCGTGACCTATGATGAGGTGCTGGCCCAGCATCTGGCCGTGATGGACGCCTCTGCGATTGCGCTGGCGCGGGATAATAACTTGCCTATTATCGTGTTCTCTCTTGACGAACCGGGCGGGTTCAAGGGCATTCTGGCCGGTGAGGGCACCTATACAACCGTCCACGGTTGAGGCAAAACAAGGCTGACAGGACAAGAGCCGGAAGAAGGACTAAGACGACATGGCGGAAGATATCGAAATCGACACGGGCGATCTGGAACGCCGGATGGAAGGCGCGATGAGCGCGCTCAAGACCGAATTTGCGTCCCTGCGGACAGGGCGCGCCTCGGCCTCGATGCTGGAGCCGATCATGGTCGATGCCTATGGCCAGAAGACCCCGATCAATCAGGTGGGCACGGTCAACGTGCCGGAGCCGCGTATGGTCACGATCAACGTCTGGGACAAGGGTCTGGTCGGCAAGGTCGAAAAGGCCATCCGCGAGAGTGGGCTGGGGATCAATCCGCAGCTCAACGGCACGATCATCATGCTGCCGATCCCGGAATTGAACGAGCAGCGCCGCAAAGAGCTGACCAAGGTTGCCGCGCAATATGCCGAACATGCCCGCGTCGCTGTGCGCAATGTGCGCCGCGACGGGATGGATCAAATCAAGAAGGCCAAGGCCGACGGCATGTCCGAGGACGATCAAAAATTCTGGGAAGGTGAAGTGCAGAGCCTGACCGACCGCTTTATCAAGCATGTGGACGAGGTTCTGGACGGCAAACAAGCGGAGATCATGCAGGTCTGATGCCGAAAGTCGCGCCCATGGCAGGAAAATCATCCCCGACCGAGGGGCCGCGCCATGTGGCGATCATCATGGACGGCAATGGCCGCTGGGCGCAAAAGCGCGGGCGACCGCGCCTGTTCGGTCATCACGCCGGCGCGCGGCGGGTGCGCGAGATCGTGCAGTCCTGCCCCGGGTTGGGCGTCAAGTACCTGACCATATTTGCTTTTTCCACGGAAAACTGGAAGCGGACACAGACCGAGGTGGCGGGGCTGATGAGTCTCTTTCGCCGCTATATCATGAAGGAAATGCAGGAGTTCGTGCGCGAGAATGTGCAGGTGCGGTTTATCGGTGATCGCCCCCGGCTGGATGCCAAGCTGCGCAATCTGATGGATGAGGCCGAGGCGATGACCGCGCATTGCACCGGCACCAATCTGACCATCGCGCTCAATTACGGGGGGCGGGACGAGGTGTCGCGCGCCACCAAGCGCCTGGCGATTGACGTGGCCGAGGGACGGCTGCGCCCGGAGGACGTCAATGAGGAAACGCTGCCGCGCTATCTGGATACTTACGTATTGCCCGATCCCGATCTGGTGATCCGCACCTCTGGCGAGGCGCGGATTTCCAATTTCCTGCTCTGGCAATCGGCCTATGCGGAATATGAGTTCATCGACACGCTCTGGCCGGATTTCACCCCGGATGTTTTTGCCCGCTTGCTGTCACAATACGGGTCGCGGGATCGTCGGTTCGGGGCCGCACCTGCATGAGCGGGGCGGCACGCTGGACCGATCTCTGGCCGCGTCTGATGTCGGGCATCGTGCTGATTGTTGTCGGTGCGGTTGAAATCTGGCTTGGCGGGGTTCCCTTTGCGGCACTGGTCTGTGTGCTCGCTGGGGCGATGATTTGGGAGGCGGCGCGGATGTTCGCGGCCCCAGATGCGTTGCGGTCTGGCGTTCTGGCGGCTGTGGCGGTGGCCTTGGCGCTGTGGTTGCCGGGGATCATGGTTTTGCCAATCCTCTTGGCGGCGGTCGTCGTCGCGTCGAGGTCGGTCGAGCGGGAACGCGGGCCGTTTTTCGCGCTGGCGATCTGGTCGCTCTTGGGCTGTTACGCCATGGGCACGCTGCGCGCCGAGGCTGGTTTGATTTGGGTGTTGTGGCTGGTGGCGGTGGTCGTGATCTCTGATGTTGCGGGCTATTTCGCGGGGCGCTCGTTGGGCGGGCCCAAGTTCTGGCCGCGCTACAGCCCCAAGAAGACATGGTCGGGCACGATTGCCGGTTGGATTGGTGCGGCGGGCGTTGGATTGATCTTTGCGGCACCGACCGGTGCGGGGCTGGCGCTGGTGCCGTTGTCGGTTCTGGTGAGCTTTGCCGGGCAGATGGGCGATATTGCCGAAAGTGCGGTCAAGCGGCTGCGCGGGGTCAAGGACAGCTCGAACCTCATTCCCGGTCATGGCGGCGTGTTGGACCGGTTTGACGCGATGCTGGGTGCCGCGCTGGTTGTTGTCATCTTGTGGGCCGTGGGCCTCTTGCCGGGGGTGGCATGAAACGCATTTCCATTTTGGGGGCAACCGGCTCTGTCGGGCAAAACACGATTGATCTGATCAAGCGGTCACCGGGAGCCTATGACGTCGTGGCGCTCACCGGAGGGCGCAAGATCGACAGGCTGGCCCGCGATGCCATCGCGCTTGGGGCGGATGTGGCGGTGACGGCGCATGACGATCTGCTGGTATCGCTGCGTGAGGCATTGAAGGGCAGCAAGGTTGAGGCGGCGGCGGGCAAGGCAGCCTTGATCGAGGCCGCTCGCCGACCGGCGCAATGGGTGATGTCGGCGATTGTCGGCGCGGCTGGGCTTGCCCCCGGTCTGGCGGCGTTGGAGCAGGGCGCGACGCTGGCCTTGGCCAACAAGGAATCGCTGGTCACGGCGGGGGCGTTGATGATGCGCACCGCGCGCGCCAACCGCGCCACCATCCTGCCGGTGGACAGCGAGCATTCGGCGATCTTTCAGGCGCTGGTGGGTGAGGATTCTGCCGCCGTGAGCCGGGTAATCATCACCGCCTCTGGGGGGGCATTCCGCGATTGGCCGCTGGAGCGACTGGCGAGTGCCACCGTGGCCGAGGCCTCATCGCATCCGAATTGGGCGATGGGGCAGCGGATCACCATTGATTCCGCCTCGATGTTCAACAAGGCGATGGAAATGATCGAGGCGCGGGAGTTCTTTGGCTTTACCCCCAAGCAGATCGAGGTGCTGATCCATCCGCAATCCTTGGTACATGCGCTGGTGGGGTTCTGCGATGGGGCGCTGATGGCTCATGTGGGGCCACCTGACATGCGCCATGCGATCGGCTATGCGCTGAACTGGCCGCAACGGCAGGCCTTGCCGGTCGAGGTGCTGGATCTGGCGGCCATCGGCACGCTGGAATTCCGGTCGCCCGATCCCGAGCGCTATCCCGCCCTGCGCCTCGCGCGCGAGGTGATGGAGGCGCGCGGTCTGTCGGGTGCGATTTTCAACGCGGCCAAGGAACGGGCGCTGGATCATTTCATCGCGGGGCGCATCCGGTTTACCGATATGAACATGGTGGTCGAAGAGGTGCTGAACGCACTCGGCCATGCGCCAGAGGCACGGAATTCCGAGATGACCCTTGATGTGGTGGCCCATATGGACCATCTGGCAAGGACGCAGGCCGATCAGGTCGTGTTGACGCGAACAACGCAAGGATAAAGCTTGGATATTCTGACCTTTCTGCCGCAATTCGGTAATGTTTTCCTGACGATACTGGCCTTTGTTGTCGCGCTCTCGGTGATTGTGGCGGTGCATGAATATGGTCATTACATCGTCGGCCGCTGGTCCGGGATCAAAGCCGAGGTGTTCTCGCTTGGGTTTGGCCCGGTGCTTTTCGCGCGCACCGACAAACATGGCACGCGCTGGCAACTGGCCGCGCTGCCGTTTGGCGGCTTTGTCAAGTTTTTGGGCGATGCCGATGCTGCGAGCGGCAAGGATGGCGCCGCAATGGCGGCGCTGCCGCCGGAGCGCCTGCGCCAGACCATGCACGGGGCGCCGCTCTGGGCGCGCACGGCCACGGTCGCGGCGGGGCCGGTGTTCAATTTCATCCTGTCGATCCTGATTTTCAGCGCCGTGATGATGAGCGGCGGCAAAACCGCTGATCCTTTGACAGTCGGTGCGCTGAAACCCTTGCCGGTGGAAGGCATCACGCTGGAGCCGGGTGACAGGGTGCTGAGCATTGAGGGGCAAAGCCTGCCTGATGTGGCGGTGGGCGAAGTCTATGACGATCTGATTGACGCGCTGCCGCGGCAAGCGCTCTTGCGCTATGAGGTCGAGCGCGCGGGGAGCCGGGTTACTGCGGCGGGGCCGCAGCTTATGCCGCCATTGATCAGCGGTCTCGCCCCGCAATCAGCGGCGTTCGATGCAGATTTGCAGCCGGGCGATGTGATCACGGCGATCAATGGCACACCGGTTATGGCCTTTGAAGAGCTCAAGGATGTGGTTGAGGGATCGAATGGCGCGCCTCTGGCGCTGACGCTGTGGCGCGCGGGGGGCGAGACCTATGAGGTCAACATCACACCGCGCCGGGTGGACGAGCCGCAGCCCGAGGGCGGGTTTCGCACCGAATGGCGCATTGGCATCGCGGGCGGCATGGCGTTCGAGCCGGCAACCGAACGGTTGGGTCCGGTCGAGGCCGTCGGCAATGCGGTGGGGCAGACCGGCGAGATCATCCAGAGCTCGCTTTCGGGTCTCTATCACATGATCACCGGGGCGATCAGCAGTTGCAACATGTCCGGGCCGATTGGCATAGCGCAGGTTTCGGGGGCGATGGCGAGCCAAGGGCCGGAGAGTTTCGTCTGGTTCATTGCGGTGCTGTCAACGGCTGTGGGTTTGCTCAATCTCTTTCCGGTGCCGGTGCTGGATGGGGGGCATCTGGTGTTTTATGCCTATGAGGCCGTGTCGGGCCGTCCACCGAGTGAGCGCGCGCTGCGGGTGCTGATGACCATGGGCTTGACGCTGGTTCTGTCGTTGATGCTGTTCGCCTTGTTCAACGATATCTTCTGCCCGTAAGGGACGGGCGCTGCGCTGTGGCGCATGCCGCGCCTTGAGGTCGCGCTTTGGAGATCGCGGCCAAATCCAATCTGTGAGCCTGCCTAGCCTAGAGCGGCAGATACGCGACCATGTCACCTGCGTTGCGAGCCGGGTCGCTGGCGGGACGGACCATGAGCGCCTCGGCGTTGGCGAGGATGCTGAGGAGCGAACTATCCTGCTTGTCCTCGGGGTGAATGCCCGCCGGTGTGAGGGCTGCGCGCATGTAATGCTCTCGCGGGCCGTTGGGTGGCAGGGGGATCGCCAGCGGGGCGCGCAGGCGGGGCGCGGCCTGCGCGCCCAGACCCAGCATGGCGTTTATCATCGGGGCGATGAACACATGGCCGCAGACCATGGCCGAGACCGGATTGCCCGGCAGGCCGACCATGGCCGCGCCGTTCATGCGACCGGCCATCAGCGGTTTACCGGGACGCATGGCGACCTTGTAAAAGGCCCGTTCCATGCCCAGATCGCCCGCCACCCGACCCACGAGATCATGATCGCCGACCGAGGCACCGCCGATGGTGATGATCAGATCGGCCCCTCGGGTGAGGGCAAAGCCTGCGGTGAGTGAGGCCACGGTATCGCGGGCGATGGGCAAGATGCGCGCCTCTGCCCCGAGCGCATCCAGCAGCGCCTTGAGGCCAAAGGTGTTGGAGGCGATGATCTGATCGGGGCCCGGGGTCTCTCCGGGCATGACCAATTCGTCGCCGGTGGACATCAGCGCCACCTGTGGTTTGCGGCGCACCGGCACGGCGGCGATGTTCATCGAGGCCAGAAGGGCGATATCGGTGGGGCGCAGGCGGCGGGGGGCTGTGATCGCCTGCCCATGGCGGAAATCGCAACCCAAGGGGCGAATGTGGTCCTTGGTATCCAGTTTATCCCTGAGGGTGATCTGATCGCCGTCGCGGGTCACGTCCTCTTGGATTATCACGCGGCTGGCACCTTTGGGCAGCGGCGCGCCCGTAAAGATGCGCACTGCCGCGCCTGCGTCGAGGGTGCCGGTATAGGCATGGCCCGCCGCTGCCTCGCCAATGACGGTAAATCGCGCGCCGGGTGCGGCTTCTTCTTCGCGGATTGCGTAGCCGTCCATCGCGGAGGCGGCAAAGGGCGGCTGGTCACGGGTCGCAGTCACATCGCGGGCGAGGATACGGCCCGCAGCCTGTGCGAGTGGCACCTCTTCGATGTCGAGCGGGTGCACGAGGCTGAAGAGATGCGCGAGAGCCGCGTCAACGGTGATCATGTCGCCTCATACCGTCCTGATTTTCCGCCATCTTTCAGGATGACGCGGATGCCGCCGATTTCCATCGCCTTGTCTACCGCCTTGGTCATGTCATAGACGGTGAGCGCGGCCACGGAGGCGGCGGTGAGAGCCTCCATCTCGACGCCAGTCTGGCCGGTGGTCTTGACCGTGGCGGCAATGCGCACGCCGGGTAGCTCGGGATCGAGTGTCAGATCCACCGTGACCTTGGTGATGGAGAGCGGGTGGCAGAGCGGGATGAGGTCTGGCGTCCGCTTGGCCGCCATGATCCCGGCGAGGCGGGCGACGGCGAGAACATCGCCCTTTTTGGCACGACCTTCGGTAATGATATCAAAGGTTTCACGGGCCATCTTGATGTGACCCTCGGCCACTGCAACACGCGCGGTGATGTCCTTGTCAGAGACATCGACCATATGGGCATGGCCCTGGCCGTCAAAATGGCTGAGCCCTGCCATCAAAAGCCCCCGGGCATGAGCGGATTGGCGAGTATGTCGCGGGTGGCCTGTGCCACATCGTCGGCGCGCATCAGGGTTTCGCCGATAAGAAAGCTGCGCGCGCCGTAGCGGGCCATGTCCGAGAGATCGGCAGGCGTTGCAAGGCCGCTCTCGCAGACGATCATCCGCTCGGGGGGGACGAATTTCGACAATTGCCGGGTGGTGTCGAGCGAGGTTTCAAAGCTGTTGAGATCACGATTGTTGATGCCGACCATCCGCGACGTGAGGTGGCCGACGCGGTCAAGCTCTTCGCGGTTGTGAACCTCGATCAGGGCATCCATGCCCCAGTGCGTCGCGGCCTCTTCCAACTCGAGGGCCTGCGCGTCGGATACGCTGGCCATGATGATCAGAATGCAGTCGGCCCCCCAAGCGCGCGCTTCGGCGACCTGATAGGGGTCATACATGAAATCCTTGCGCAGCACGGGCAGGTCGCAGGCGGCACGCGCCTCTTTGAGATAGTCTGGTGCACCCTGAAAGCTGGGCGTGTCGGTGAGCACCGAAAGACATGTGGCACCGCCCGTCGCATAGGCCTCTGCCAGAGCGGCCGGATCGAAATCGGCGCGGATCAACCCCTTGGACGGGCTGGCCTTTTTGATCTCGGTAATGAGACCGTAACCGGACTTGCTGGCTTTGTGCAGCGCCTCGGCGAAGGGGCGCACCGGGGGCGCTTCGTTGGCCAATGTTTCGATTTCAGAGGTGGGATGGTCGGCCTTGGCTGCCGCGATTTCCTCGAGTTTGTAGGCTTTGATCTTGTCCAGAATGGTCGGGCTGGTCATACGGTCTCCGATGTCAGTTTCGCCAGAGCGGTGAGTTTCGCGCGGGCCGCGCCGCTGTCGATGCTCTCGACAGCCTGGGCCACGCCATCACGCAGGTCGCTGGCATGTCCCGCCACGGTCAGGGCCGCAGCGGCGTTGAGCAGGACGGCATCGCGGTAAGCGCCGGGTGCCCCATCGAGCAGCGCGCGCAGCGCGGTGGCGTTTTCCGCCGGGGTGCCACCCAAGATGGCCTCAAAGGGATGCACGGGCAACCCGAAATCCTCGGGGTGCAATTCGGTCTCGCGGATGCTGCCGTCTTCTTCGAGGGCCGCGACCCAGGAGACGCCGGTGATCGTCATCTCATCTGTGCCGTCCGAGCCATGCACGAGCCAAGCGCGGGTTGACCCCAATTGGCCCAGCGTTTCGGCCATGGGACGGATGAGGTCGCGGGAAAAGGCACCGGTGAGTTGGCGTTTGACGCCTGCGGGGTTGGTGAGGGGGCCGAGGATGTTGAAAATGGTCCGGGTGCCCAACTCGGTGCGCACCGGGCCGACATGCGCCATGGCCGGGTGATGCATGGGCGCCATCATAAAGGCGATGCCCACCTCCCTGAGTGCGCGTTCGACCACGGGGACGCCGACCATGACCTTGATTCCCATCTCGGTCAGCGCATCCGCAGCACCAGATTTGGACGAGAGATTGCGATTGCCATGCTTGGCCACCGGCACGCCAGCACCCGCCACCACAAAGGCCGTCGCGGTCGAGATATTGAGCGTGCCCTTGCCATCGCCGCCGGTGCCGACAATGTCCATCGCGCCCTCTGGTGCGCGCACCGCGTTGCATTTGGCGCGCATCACGGCGGCGGCGGCGGCATATTCATCGACCGTCTCGCCACGGGTGCGCAAGGCCATGAGAAAGCCGCCGGTCTGGGCCGGTGTTGCCTCGCCTTCAAAGAGAATCTGAAAGGCGATTTCGGCCTCTTGTCGCGTGAGCGACCGGTCGGCGGCCGCGCCGATCAAGGGTTTGAGCCGGTCGCTCATGCCGGGACCTGCATCATGTCGATGAAGTTCTTGAGCAGGGCGTGACCGTGTTGCGAGGCGATGGATTCGGGGTGAAACTGCACGCCCTGGATTGGCAAATCGCGGTGTTGCAGCCCCATGATGGTGCCATCGGCCAGTTCTGCGGTAATCTCGAGGCAATCGGGCAGGCTGGAGCGTTCCACCACCAGCGAGTGATAGCGCGTGGCCTCGAAGGGTGAGGGCAGACCGGCAAAGACGCCTTTGCCCTGATGATGGATCTGGCCCATCTTGCCATGCACGATTTCGGAGTGGCGGATGACCTTGCCGCCAAAGGCCTGACCGATGGTCTGATGTCCAAGGCAGACGCCAAGCAGGGGAATCCCCGCCTCGGCGGCGGCCAGTGTCAGCGGCAGGCAGATGCCCGCCTGATCCGGGTCGCAGGGACCGGGCGACAGCAGGATCCCATCGGGGTGCATCGCCATCGCCTCTTGCACATTGAGCGCATCGTTGCGCAGAACGCGGGTTTCTGCACCCAATTCGCCGACGTAATGGACGAGATTATAGGTGAAACTGTCGTAGTTGTCGATCAAGAGCAGCATTCGCGCCTGTCCTCATGCAAAGGGGGCTGGAGGCCAAGGGCCCGGTCGCGGTATACTTGTTCAGTCTTGCGCGGTACCGTCAAGAGGCGCTAGGCCGGATAACAGGCAAAACAGGCAGATACGGGGGCAAAGGCAGTGGCACGCGGGGTATTGGCAGGCATGATGACGGGAACGCTGGTCTCGGGACTGGCCTTGGGCACGCTGTCGGTTCTGAGCGGGGGACCGGGCGTCACTCCGCCAGAGGCGGTGAGCCTAGAGGTGCCAGCCGGATCAGGGTTCGACCTTCGGCGAGAAGATGAGCAAGCGGCCTTGCCAGAGGCGCAGAGCGCGCCTGAAAGTGGGGTTGTGTCGCAAGTCGCACCGCCCACACCGGATGATCTGGCCTCTGTCGGCGCGGATACCACGCCGTCCCAGTCTCCTGAGACCGGCGAGGCGGCGGAGCTGGCTGCGGCCCCTTCGGTCGGGGGCGAGACTTCTGGCGTTGCGGTGCAGACGGATGATCCGGTGCTGCCCAGCCCGCTGCTGTCGCCGCCAGACGTGCCGTCCAGCGAGGAGTCCTTGGCGATCTCGACTGATCCGGCGCAGCCGCCCGCCCCGGAACCGGAGGAAGAGAGCGCCGGTGTGAGCGTGCCGCAAGAAGACGCGGCGGACGCTGCCGAGGCAGAGACTGACATGTCGATCTTTCCTGAAGAAGAACCAGCCCCAGTGCTCATTCCAGAGGCATCCGATGGGGACGACATGACGGATATGTCACCGGAGGCCGAAGCGCAGGCGGCGACGGCAACCGCGCCCGAAGACGAGACCGTCTCTAAGACGCTGCCCGCACTCGGGACCATTGGCAACCGCGCGGACGGGGTGACGACAAATCGCCTCCCCAGTCTGGCTGACCCGGCGCCAGAGGTCGAGGCGGCGGTGGAGCCCGTGACGCAGGAGGGGGCTCTGGCCCGCAATCGGGTGGCGTTCGACAATCCCGAGGGCAAGCCTCTGATGGCGATCATCCTCATGGATGACGGGAAGAGCCCGATTGGGCTCGAGGCGCTTCAGAGTTTTCCCTATCCGTTGAATTTCGCGGTCGATGTCGGATGGCCCGGGGCGGCCGCTGCGGCGGAACGGTACCGCGCTGCCGGATTCGAGGTCTTGGCGATGACCGATCTGCCAGAGGGTGCGCGCCCCGAGGATGCAGAGGTCGCGATGCAGGCATGGTTCGCTCAGGTGCCGCAGGCGGTGGCCGTGCTGGAGGGCACCGGCACCGGCTTGCAATCGAGCCGCGAGGCGAGTGCGCAACTGGCTCCGATTCTCAAGGAGAGCGGGCATGGGTTGGTGATGCATCCCAATGGGCTGAACACCGCGCAAAAACTGATTGCGCGGGAAGGCGTGCCTTCGGCCAGTCTGTTCCGGGATTTTGACGGGGAGGGGCAGAATGCCGCTGCGATTCGACGATTTCTGGATCAGGCCGCAATGAAGGCGGATCAGCAGGAGGAGGGCGTGATCATGTTGGGCCGGATGCGGGCGGACACGATCAGCGCGCTGCTCTTGTGGGGATTGCAGGACCGGGCCGCGAGCGTGGCGCTGGCACCCGTGTCGGCGGTGCTGCGGTCGGACTGATCCGGGGGAGGGATGCCAAGAGGGCCTGTGCCGCTCAGGCCGCTAAACGCGCGTATCATGCCGCACCGGAGACAGCCGGAGGGGTGGTTTGACCTCAGGATATGCTCACACCCATAGCGAAAGGGCATGGTGATGATCCTCTATCCCACCTTGGAAATTCTCGATGGCAAATGTGTCACCCTGACTCGGGGACGGCTGAATGAGCCGGTGCGATGGCATTTGGATCCGGTCGAGACCGCGCGCGGGTTCGTGGCGGCGGGCGCCGAATGGATGCATCTTACGGATATGAGCGGGCTGCGTGGCGCGGTGGACAATAATGATCTCATCGAGCAGATCATCCGTGCCGTGGGTATTCCGGTGCAATTGGGCGGCGGTTTTCGGTCGCGTGAGGCGGTGGAGCGCTGGATCGACAAAGGCGCGGGGCGGATTGTGCTGGGCACGATGGCGATACAGGATCCTGAGGCGGTCAAGGCCCTGGCCAAATATCACCCGGATCAGATCGTTGTGGCCGTGGATATCTATCAGGGTCAGTTGATGACGGATGGCTGGCGCACGGCCTCCGCCTTTGGTCCGGCCGAATTCATTGCGGCCTTTGACGGTGTGCCGCTGGCAGGTCTTTTGATTACCGATATTGATGCCGATATCGAGGATAGTGACGGCAGTCTCGGGGTGATTTCTGGGCTGGCAGCCAAGACGCGGCATGCGGTGATTGCGCGTGGCACGGTGCGCACGGTCGATGATGTGTCGCGGTTGCGCTATATTCCCAATATCGCTGGGGCACTCATCGGGCGCGCGCTATTGTCCAAGGATGTCGATCTGGCCGAGGCTCTGGAGGTCGCGCGGGCGGTGCCTGAAGCGAAGGCCGAGTTTATCTGACCCCGCGGTGTCAGCCCCGCCACTGGCCGGGGCCGATGCCATCCAGGGTCCAGTCGCCGATGCGCCAGCGGATGAGACGCAGGGTGGGGTGGCCGATATGGGCGGTCATGCGGCGCACCTGACGGTTGCGCCCCTCGGAGATCGTCAGTTTCAGCCAGCAGTCCGGCACGGATTTGCGGAAGCGGACAGGTGGCGTGCGCGGCCAGAGGGTTGGCGGCTCCATCCGGTCCACGCGCGCGGGGCGCGTTGGACCATCGTTAAGCGTCACGCCTTGGCGCAGCGCCGCAAGGGTCGCATCATCGGGCAGGCCTTCGACCTGGGCGAAATAGGTTTTTTCAGTTTTGAAACGGGGGTTTGCGATCCGCGCTTGAAGTTGGCCATCATCGGTCAGCACCAAGAGCCCCTCGCTGTCGCGGTCGAGGCGCCCGGCGGGATAGACGCGCGGCACGTCGATGAAATCCGAGAGCGTCGCGCGGGGGCTATCCGCAGAGCCGCGACCGGTGAATTGCGACAGCACGTCATAGGGTTTGTTGAAGAGGATGAGGCGGGCCATGTCCCTGTCTTGCCCGAGGGCAAGGCCCACCGCAAGTGTCAGTTATAGCCGGGGCGCAGGCCTTCGCGGATCTTGTAGGCCCACGGCAGGCCGGCGTTGCGCCAGCCATTGACCGCGCGCGCGCCTGCGTCGTTTGTGTCGCCCTCAAAGCCGTCGACGACGTTGTAGAGCGTCACATCGACACCGGCCTCGACCAGTTTGGCGATGGCCTCGGCGCTGCGCGACCCAGAGCGGCACATCACCAGCAGGGTATCCACGCCTGCGGCGGCGTCGCTGGCGAGCCACGCCGTCATTTCGTCCACGAAGGCGGGGTTGTCCACCATCTTGTATGCGCCCTTTTTGGCGTCGAAGGCGAGGGCGGGGTCCATCAGTTTCGAGGGGATATTGGCGGCGGCGGCGGTGGCATAGCCGATCAGGTTCACCTCGGACGGGGTGCGCACGTCGATAAGCGCCACGTTGGGGTGTTGGCCCAGCACGCGGCCTGCGTCGGCGGCGGTGATGTAGAGGCCGGGGGTGGTCTGTTTGCTCTTGCTCAGGGTCTCAGCGGCGATGGGGTCTTGCAGGTGTAGGGCACCCCCGGCGGCGCTGGAGAGCGGTGCAAGGGCCAGGGCGAGGGCCACAAGGGCCGGGGCGACGAATCGGGTCATGCGGATCATTGGCTTCCCTCCGTTATATTCCTCGATTGGAATGTGATATAACAGAGCTATGCTGGCAAAAGCGCGCACGCCTTGACCTGAGTCAAATGGGATCAGCCGTTGTTGTCGCCGCCAAAGCGTGCGGCATCGGCTGCGGCCCGCCGGATGGCGTTGGATTTATGGACGGTTTCCATATATTCCGCCTCGGGGTCGCTGTCATAGACCACGCCGCCGCCCGCCTGAATATAGAGCTTTTCATCCTTGACGACGGCGGTGCGCAGGGCGATGCAGACATCCATATCGCCGCCTGAGCTGAAATACCCAACGCCGCCGCCGTAGACGCCGCGTTTCTCGGGTTCCAATTCGTCGATGATCTCCATCGCGCGGACCTTGGGCGCGCCGGAGACCGTGCCCGCTGGCAGACCGGCAAGGAGGGCGCTCAGCGCGTCCTGATCCTCGGCCAACACACCCACGACGTTCGAGACGATATGCATGACGTGGCTGTAGCGCTCGATGATGAACTTCTCGGTCGGATGCACGGTGCCGACCTTGCAGACGCGGCCCGCGTCATTGCGCCCCAGATCAAGCAGCATGAGATGCTCGGCCAGTTCCTTTTGATCCGCCAGAAGATCAGCCTCAAGTGCGCGGTCTTCTTCGGGTGTCGCGCCGCGAGGACGGGTGCCTGCGATGGGGCGGATCGTTACCTCTTGGCCGAAGACGCGGACGAGGATTTCGGGGCTGGCCCCAATCACCTGAAAGTCGCCAAAGTGAAAGAAAAACATGAATGGTGACGGGTTTGTCCGCCGTAAAGATCGGTAAAGTGAAAATGGAGGTTGGCGAAAAGGCTGAGTCCAGCGCTGTGAGGGGACCACTTGAAAGATGTCGCCCGCGCGAATGTAATCCTTGGCCTTGTCCACGGCGGCCTTGTAGGCCTCTCGGGTGAAATTCGACACGGGCGCTGCGTCTTCATGCGCCTCGCCCAAGCTGCGGCTGGATTGCGGCAAGGCGCGTTCCAGATCACGCACCGCGTCCATCACCCGCTCGGCGGCTTGCGCATAGGCCGCGCGTGCCGATTGCCCGGTGCCGACCCAAGCGGGGGCCACAACCATCACCTCGCCCTTGACGCCGTCGAGCACGGCAATCACGGATGGGCGCAGCATCACGGCATCGGGCAGGCCAAGCGGGTCCGGGTTCACATTCGGTAGGTGTTCGACCAGCCGGATCATGTCATAGCCAAGATAGCCAAAGAGCCCGGCGCTGGCGGCGGGCATGCCCTCGGGCAAAGCGATGCGGCTCTCGGCAATCAAGGCGCGCAGGTTGTCGAGCGGGTCGCCAGACTGATCCTCGAAGTCGTCGTGATCGAACCGCGCCTGACGATTGATGCGGCTGGCGGTGCCGTGGCATTGCCAGATCACATCGGGTTTCAGGCCGATGATGGAATAGCGCCCGCGCAATTCGCCGCCGGTCACGGATTCGAGCAGGAAGGCGTCGCGCGCGGCGCCTGTCAGCTTGAGCATGAGCGACACGGGCGTGTCGAGATCGGCCGCAAGCCGCGCATGCACCACCTGATTTTCGCCAGCCTCATAGGCGCGGGCGAATGCCTCGAAGGACGGGGTCAGTTCCAATTGGGCGGTCCTCAGTTGAAATTGGCATGCACGGCGTTGAGGGCCGCCTGATTGAGTTCGACACCCGCGCGGGCTCGGATATCGTTAGCCAGCACCTGAAAGAGATCCTGACCAAGATCGCCGGCCACCTGATCCTGAAGCGCTGAGCGCAGGCGGGTGAGATCCTCGTCTTCGGCATCCTCAGCGGGCGGCGCGATGCTGTCGAGTCGCAGGACGAAAAGACGGCCTTCGCCCTCGATCACGCGAACCTCTCCCTCTTCCATGTCAAACACGGTGTCGATGAATTCGGCCGGAGCCTCGGGGCGGTAATCGCGGCGGGTCATGTTGCTGATGTCGGTCGCGGTCAGGCCGAGATCGGCAAAGCTCGCCCCGGCGCGCAACTCTGCGAGTTGCGGCTCCACTTGGGTCTTGAGCGCCTCTACTGTCGCTTTGGTACGCCAGCCGTTCAGAACCGCGTCACGGACATCCTCAAGCGGCTGAACGCGTGGTTCGTCGATGCCGTCGAGACGCAGGGCAAAGATGCCGCCATCGGCGAGCTGCACGACCTCCGGGTAATCGCCCGTTGCTACGGCATCGGCGGCCTCGCGGAAGCTGTCATAGGCCGCCATGCCTTCGGTCAGGCCGGGGTGCCAGTCGATGCTGCCAAGTTCCATGTTGGTTTCCTTGGCCACATCTTCGAGCGTCGCCCCCCCGGCGAGAAGATCGTCTACGGTGTCGATCTGCGCTTCGATCACGCGGCGGGCGCGGTCACCGGCAAGTTGATCGCGCAGCTGCGGCTCTGCCTCTTCAAACGGGGTGACTTGAGCCGCTAGAATGGCGTTGACGCGAAAGAGAGCTGGGCCAAGACTGGTGTCAATCGGGCCAACCACCTCTCCGGCCTCGGCCGAAAAGACTGGCTCCGCAGCGCTGCCGAGATCCTCGCGTGCGACATCGCCCAGATCGACATCGGACATCTCTAATCCGCGCTCGGAGACGAGCATTTCGAGGGCTATCCCCTCGTCAATGCGGGCTCGGGCGCGGGTAGCGGCCTCGGTATCGGCAAAGATCAGACGTTCCACCAGCCGCCGCTCCGGCAGGTTGAACTCTGCCTCACGTTCGGCATAGGCGTCGCGCAAGGCGGCCTCTTCGACCTCAACACTGTCGATGATCATGGCGGGCGTGATCCACGCAAAGGCGATTTTCTTGGTTTCAGGTGTGGTGAAGCTCGGGAGATTGGCCTGATGATAGGCTTGCAAATCCTCTTCCGAGGGGACGGGCAGGCCGGATTGCAACGCGCTGCGATCCAGAACGGCAAAGGCCAGACTGCGACGCTCTGCCAGATAGGTCATCATCGTGTCCAGGTAGGTCGCAGGGGTTTGTAACCCGGCAAGGGCCGCGGCCTGCACCAATGTGCTCGCCGTTTCGGCGCGGATGTTTTCCTCGAACTGGGTCTCGTTCAGCCCGGCTTGGTCGAGGGCAAAGCGATAGGCCTCGCGGTCAAAGCTGCCGTCCAGTCCCTGAAAGGCCGGAATCTCGACAATCTGCTCGCGCAGGTTCGCGTCGCCGATAGACAGCCCCAGACGATCGGCCTCGTGTTCCAATGCGGCGCGGGCGATGAGGCGCGACAGCACATCGGTATCGACGCCGGCCGCGCGGGCCTCGGCAAGGCTGATGGCGGAGCCGCGCTCTGCCTCGAGCGCGCGGATTTCGTTCTGCAATGCGCGGGCATAGGTGGTCAGGTCAATCTCGGCCGTGCCGACATGACCGACGCTGCGTACGGTGCCAGAGAGGTTGGTCGCGCCAAACCCGGCGAGGCCCGCGATCAAGAGCCCCATCAGAACCCACATTGCGCCTTTGGAAATACCTTTGACCGCCATGATGGCCCCCTGTCCGTTTGTGGCTTCTGCCTGCTTGGGCGACTGTCTACGCGGTGTCGCCGCTCGGGACAAGAGGCCAGCGGAGCGCGCTCAGCCGGTCAAAGAGCGTGTCGATGCCGGCACGGTCTAGATTGGCGAAGGCCACGCGCGATTCGCGTGCGCCCTGTGGGTCGTCGGAGGGCCGGAACATGGTGCCGGGAAGAAGCAGGATACCCGCCTCGGGCACCAGCGCCTGTGCCAGTTGGTTGGAGGCCATGGCGAAGGGATGTGCCATATAGGCGAAATAGGCACCACACCCCAAGAGTCGCCAGCCCTGCCCGGCGAGTTTGGGCATGTTGTCATGGATGGCCGCGCGCCGGTCGAGGATTTCGGCGCGCTCGCCTGCCAGCCATTGGCCAAGGTTGCGCATGCCCCAGAGGGCCGCGATCTGGCCCAGTTGGTTCGGGCAGATCGTGACCGTGTCGAGGAATTTCTCGACCTCGGCCAGACGGGTCGGGGACGCCACCATTGCGCCGACGCGGTGCCCGGTCAGGCGGTAGGCCTTGGAAAAGGAATAGAGCTGAATGAGGGTATCGGCCCAGTCGGGATCGTGAAAGAGATCATGGCCCGCCCCGGGCCGGGCATCGAAATCGCGATAGGTTTCATCGACGATAAGGGCAAGACCGCGCTCTTTGGCCAACGTGTAGAACGCGTGCGTGAGGTCGGCGGGATATTCCACGCCGCCCGGATTGTTGGGGGTCACGAGCACGATGGCACGGGTGCGCGGCGTGATGAGCGCCGCCGCATGATCCGGATCGGGCAATAGTTCCGCTCCCGCAGGCAGCGCGACAGCGCGCACACCTGCCATGTCGAGCCACATTTTATGGTTGAAATACCAAGGGGTTGGTAGAATAACCTCATCCCCTTCGGCACAGAGCGTGGTGATGGCCGCGCAAAAGGCCTGATTGCAGCCAGAGGTGATGGCGACCTGAGGGGGGACGACGATGCCGCCATAGGTGGCGGACCATTGCGCCGCCACCTCGGCGCGCAGATCGGGCAGGCCGAGGACGGGGCCGTAAAGATGCGCTTGCGGATCGTTCAGCGCCGCCTCGGCCACCGCGCGGCGCAGCGCCTCGGGGGGCGGGGCCACGGGGGCGGCTTGGCTTACGTTGATGAGCGGACGCTCGGGCGGGAAAGTCACCCCGTCGAGCCAGCGCCGCGCCTCCATCACAGGCGGCGAAAAGGTGCAGGCGGTGCGGGGCGGGTTGGTCATGTCAGGTGCCCCGGTAGGGTTCGACATATTGCAGCGCCATATCCCAAGGGAAGAAGATCCAGGTGTCCTGACTGACTTCGGTCACAAAGGTGTCGACCTGTGCGCGGCCCATCGGCTTGGCGTAGACCGTCGCGACATGCGCCAGTGGCAGATGCTGGCGCACCACCTCGAGCGTGCGGCCAGTGTCCACCAGATCATCGACGATCAGGACGCCCGCACCATCGCCCATGATCGCCATATCCGGGGATTTGATCACCACGGGTGCGGTCTGGGTCTGGTGGTTGTAGGATTTGACGCTGATCGTGTCGACGGTGCGAATGTCCAGTTCACGCGCGACGATCATCGCCGGGGCCATGCCGCCGCGTGTGATCGCCACCACGGCGCGCCAGCCGTCTTCGGGCGTCTTGTCCTGCAATCGCCATGCAAGGGCGCGGGCGTCGCGGTGCAACTGATCCCAGCTTACGTGAAAGCCCTTTTCATGGGGGAGGCGGTCCATCATGTCGTTACCTGCTCAGCAAGAGTTTCAGCCCGAGCGCGCCCATCAGCAGGGCTGCCGCGCGGTCGATCAAGGGTTTCGCGCCGAGATAGGCGCGGCGGGCCTGTGCCCCGCTCAGAAGCGTGGCGAAGCCCGCGTAAAAGAGCCACTCAACGATCATGTGATTGGCGGTGATGAGCGCAATTTCCAGCGCCGATAGTCCCTTGGGAAAGATCACAACCAGAACCGAGGCGGCGAAGAGCGCGGATTTCGGATTGCCGAGGTTGATCAGGACGCCATCCAGAAATGCGCGCCCGCGTGGTTTGCGCGGACCCTCGGTCACGGGCTGACGGGCGGCGCGCCATGTGCTCCAGGCGATATAGAGCAGATAGGCGGCCCCGGCGAGTTTCAGCGCCATATAGGCCCAGGGAAAAAGGCTGAAGAGCGCCTCTAGTCCCAAGAGAGCCGCCAGTGTCCAGAGTGCAGCGACGAGGCCAAGGCCCAAACCGGCCGCAATACCTGCGCCGCGCCCATCGGCCAGCGCGGTCCGCAGGGCAAAGAGCAGAGCCGGACCGGGGCTGAGGATGGCGGCGGCGAGAACCGCGTTAAAGGCCAGGAGATCGAACGCGGTCATGGGGGCGCCTCTCAGGTTGCGTCGATGTCGGGGGCGTCCACGGCCTTCATCCCGACGATATGGTAGCCTGCGTCGACATGCAGCGTCTCGCCGGTGACGCCCGAGCCCAAGTCGCTGAGCATGTAGAGTGCGGAGCGGCCGACGTCGTCGATGGTCACGTTGCGGCGCAGGGGGGAATTCAATTCGTTCCACTTGAGGATATAGCGGAAATCGCCGATGCCGGAGGCGGCCAGCGTCTTAATCGGTCCCGCGCTGATGGCGTTGACGCGGATGCCGTCCTTACCCAGATCCTCGGCCATGTATTTGACCGATGCCTCAAGAGCGGCCTTGGCCACCCCCATCACGTTGTAATGCGGCATGACCTGTTCGGCGCCGTAATAGGTGAGGGTGAGGGCCGACCCACCCTCGCCCATCATCTTTTCCGCGCGCTGCATCACGGCGGTGAAGGAATAGACCGAGATGTCCATGGTCATCAGGAAATTGTCGCGGCTGGTGTCGACATAGCGCCCGCGCAATTCGTTCTTGTCGGAAAAGCCGATGGCATGGACCACGAAATCGAGGCTGTCCCAGTGGCTGTGCAGGTCGGTAAAGAGCTGATCGACCGAGGCCATGTTGCCCACATCGCAGGGCAGGACGATGGTTGACCCCAGTTCCGCTGCCAGAGGATCGACCCGCTTTTTGAGCGCATCCCCCTGATAGCTGAAGGCAAGCTCTGCGCCTGCATCGGCACAGGCGCGGGCAATGCCCCAGGCGATTGATTTGTCATTGGCGAGCCCCATGATCAGCCCGCGTTTTCCCGCCATCAGATTATTCGACATTCCCAGCCCCCGGCCATCACGATTTTTCTGACCTTTAGGCGATTGGGGGGATTGCATCAAGGGCTGGTCATTCAGGCGCACAACCTGTCAAATGCCGCTATGTGCGTTAGATAGATCCGCAGCGTTCAGTTTTTGAGAGATGGCATCGGGACAGTTTGATGGAACGAGATGGAAAGTTTGCGGGTGATGACCCGTTTGAGATTGCACGCAACTGGCTTGCTGAGGCGGAACAGTCAGAGCCGAATGACCCCAATGCGGTGGCTCTTTCGACGGTGGATGCCGAGGGACTGCCGAATGTGAGGATGGTCTTGCTCAAGGAAATCTCCTCTGACGGGTTCATCTTTTATACCAATTACAACAGCGCCAAGGGGCAGGAATTGGCGGCGACCCCAAAGGCGGCGATGGTGTTGCACTGGAAATCCTTGCGTCGACAGATTCGCGTCCGTGGCACCGTGAGCCGCGAAGAGGGCGAGCGCGCGGATGCCTATTACGCCTCGCGCTCGCTCAAGAGTAGGCTCGGGGCTTGGGCGTCGGAGCAATCGCAGCCGCTTGATAGCCGTGCGACATTGATGGCGAAAGTGGCCAAGATCACCGCACTCAAGGGGCCGAATCCTGCGAGACCCGCCTTTTGGGGCGGCTTTAGAATCGCCCCGGTTGAAATCGAGTTTTGGGCAGATGGAGCCTTTCGCCTGCATGATCGGTTCGTCTGGCGCCGGGCTTCCGCGACGGAAACCTGGAAAATTCAACGCCTCAACCCATGAATTTCACGTTGCGTGAAATGCAAGGGCTTGAAAGTAGGTATTATTAACCGCTTGCAAGCAGGTGTGAATATGAAGCAAGTGTTAACGCAGTCTTGGGGATGAAGGCTGTAAGGTAGGACAAAGTGACGATAAACGATGATGAAATTCGCAGAGTAAAGGGGCGCGTTAAGTGGTTTGACCCTGTTAAGGGGTTCGGGTTTGTGATTGCCGATGAAGGTGGCCCTGATATTTTGCTCCATGCCAATGTTCTGCGGAACTTTGGTCAAAGTTCCGTGGCCGATCGCGCCGGGGTTGAGTTGGACGTGCAGCAGACCGAACGCGGTCGGCAGGCCGTCGCCGTGCATGCGATAAATCCGCCGGACGATCTCGAGCATACGGGACTGGCCGATCTCGATGAGATTGATCCCGAGATCATTCGCAATGCGCCACTACAGCCCGCCCGTGTCAAATGGTTCGACAAGGGCAAGGGATTCGGTTTTGCCAATACCTTTGGGCGGGAAGAGGACGTGTTTGTTCACGTCGAGGTTCTGCGCCGCTCCGGTCTTGCGGATGTTCAGCCCGGTGAGGCGCTGGCTATTCGCGTGATTGATGGTAAAAGGGGGCGTATGGCAACCGAGGTGTGTGGATGGGAAACGGCGGTAAAATCGTCAGAGTGACAGTGGCGGCCTTGCTGGCCTGTCTGGCAAGTGTTGCGGCAGCGGAATCATGCCGCGAGGATGTGGCGATGCTGCGCAGCGATGCGGGCACGGCACGATTCCGGATCGAGGTTGCCGATGACAAAGAGGAACGCGCGCAGGGTCTCATGAATCGTGAAACCATGTCGATGAGCGCGGGCATGCTCTTTATCTATCCAGAACCACAGCCAGTCGGGTTCTGGATGAAGAACACGTTGATCCCGCTCGACATGATTTTCATGGACGAGACCGGGACCGTCAAGAATGTGCATCACGAGGCACAGCCCTTGGACGAGTCCCCCATCTTTGGTGGTCAGGAGATTCTGGCGGTGCTTGAAATCAACGGTGGTCTGGCGCGCAAGATCGGTATTTCCGAAGGTTGGACCATGCGCCATACCGCCATAGATCAGACCAAGGCCGCTTGGCCCTGTTCAGAAAGCCAATAAAGCGGCGTGATGCCGGTTTTTGGCTTTTCAAGCGCTGCAATCGTCAGTATGCAGGCGCACGGTCCGGGGCGTAGCGCAGTCTGGTAGCGCACCTGTTTTGGGAACAGGGGGTCGTAGGTTCGAATCCTATCGCCCCGACCAATGCTTCTCGTCACAAGATGACAAACGCTCAGCGTGCCACTCTGGCGCGCTGTTTGCGTTTGTGCCCGGTGCAGGGCGCAGTTCAAGCAATCTGACAACTGTGGCGTCCAACTGTGCCGGAAATAACGGCTTATTGCCTGTGTGTTTTGGGCGCTGCGGCTGCGCATCCTGCGTCTCAGCCTGTGGATGAATCATTGGGATGTAGGTGGCTGGGTTGGCCGGAAACCTGTCAAACATTTTTTCTGCATTAATCAGAAAAGTTTTCGTTGACCGCATATGGCAATATACGTCAGTTTGTGTGGGCGGGCATCAAGGCCACAACATATAGTGGTTAGCCCGGGCAGGGACATGACATCAGAATTCGCTATGACCGACCAACTATCGATCCGGATCGTTTGCGCGCAGAGCGTGTGTGACGCCGAGGTGACGCCGTTTTGGATCGGATTGAACAACTCACACCGGGCCAAAGGTCCAAGAACTATTGCGATGGGGCAGCACAGATGAAAATCGAGAGAAAATTCACCACCGCCGGACAAGACGCCTATGCCGCGCTTGAATTTGTGACCACCAGTTCCGAGATCCGCAATCCGGATGGAACGACGGTGTTCCGGCTGGACGAAATCGAGGTGCCCCGTGGCTGGAGTCAGGTCGCGAGCGATGTGATTGCGCAAAAATATTTCCGCAAGGCAGGCATCCCCAACCGGATCGAAAAGGTCAAGGAAGAGGGCATTCCCGAGTTTCTCTGGCGGTCAGTGCCCGCGGCGGACAATGACGGATTCGGTGGCGAGACATCGGCCAAGCAGGTGTTTGACCGCTTGGCGGGGGCGTGGTGCTATTGGGGCTGGAAGGGTGGCTATTTCACCAAAGAGGCCGATGCCCGCGCCTATTTCGACGAGATGCGCTATATGCTGGCCCGCCAGATGGCCGCGCCCAACAGCCCGCAATGGTTCAACACCGGCCTGCATTGGGCCTATGGCATCGACGGTCCGAGCCAGGGGCATTACTACGTCGATTTCCAGAGTGGCGAACTGACAAAATCCGCCTCTGCCTATGAGCATCCGCAGCCGCACGCCTGCTTTATCCAGTCGGTCAAGGATGATCTGGTCGGCGATGGCGGCATTATGGACCTCTGGGTGCGTGAGGCGCGTCTGTTCAAATACGGCTCCGGCACCGGCACGAATTTCAGCAGCCTGCGCGGTGAGGGCGAGCGGTTGTCGGGGGGTGGAAAATCCTCTGGCCTCATGGGCTTTTTAAAGATCGGCGACCGGGCGGCGGGGGCCATCAAATCGGGCGGCACCACACGGCGTGCGGCCAAGATGGTGATCTGTGACGCCGACCACCCTGACATTCAGGAATTCATCAACTGGAAGGTCAAGGAAGAGCAAAAGGTTGCCAGCATCGTCGCGGGCTCCAAGATGCACGAGCAGAAGCTCAACGAGATCTTTGCCGCGATCCGCGCCTGGGATGGCAGTTCTGAGGATTCGGTTGATCCCAAGAAGAACGATCAGTTGAAATCCGCCATTCGCAGCGCCAAGCAGGTGCAGATCCCCGAGACCTACGTCAAGCGCGTGCTGGACTATGCCAAGCAGGGCTATGAGAGCATCGAATTCCCGACCTATGACACCGATTGGGATAGCGAGGCCTATGCCAGCGTTTCGGGCCAGAATTCCAATAATTCGATCCGCGTCACCGATGCCTTTCTCAAGGCGGTCAAGGACGATGCCGATTGGGCGCTGATCAACCGGGTGGACGGGTCGGTCGCCAAGACGATCAAGGCGCGTGATCTGTGGGAAGATGTGGGGCACGCGGCCTGGG
This sequence comes from Roseovarius sp. 217, assembly GCF_000152845.1. Classification (GTDB taxonomy): domain Bacteria; phylum Pseudomonadota; class Alphaproteobacteria; order Rhodobacterales; family Rhodobacteraceae; genus Roseovarius. The sequence goes on along the minus strand of NZ_CH902584.1, from coordinate 3,846,928 downwards.
CCTGTGCCGATCCGGGTATTCAGTATCACGACACGGTCAACGCCTGGCACACCTGCCCGGAAGACGGCGAGATTCGCGGCTCGAATCCCTGCTCGGAATATATGTTCCTGGACGATACGGCCTGCAATCTGGCCTCGATGAACCTCTTGAAGTTCTACGTGGACGGCAAGTTTGACGCCGACGCCTATATGCACGCCACGCGGCTCTGGACTGTGACGCTGGAAATCTCGGTGACGATGGCGCAGTTTCCGTCCAAGGAAATCGCGCAACTCAGCTATGAGTTCCGCACGCTGGGTCTGGGCTATGCCAATATCGGCGGCCTGTTGATGAACATGGGCTTTGGCTATGACAGCGACGAGGGCCGTGCGCTCTGTGGGGCGCTGACGGCGATCATGACCGGCGTGGCCTATGCCACAAGCGCAGAAATGGCTGCGGAGCTGGGGGCCTTTGCCGGCTACAAGCGCAACAGCAAGCACATGCTGCGCGTCATCCGCAACCACCGCAACGCCGCCTATGGCGCGACCGAGGGCTATGAGGCGCTGGCGGTGAAACCCGTGCCGCTCGACCACAAGAATTGCCCGGATGCGCGGCTGGTTGATCTGGCGATGGCGTCTTGGGACGAGGCGCTGAAGCTGGGTGAAAAGCACGGCTATCGCAACGCGCAATCGACTGTGATCGCCCCCACCGGGACCATCGGTCTGGTGATGGATTGCGACACGACCGGCATCGAGCCCGATTTCGCGCTGGTGAAGTTCAAGAAGCTGGCGGGGGGTGGCTATTTCAAGATCATCAACCAGTCGGTGCCAGCAGCGCTGGAAAAGCTCGGCTATGGTCCGGCGCAGATCGAGGAAATCGTCAGCTATGCCGTGGGTCATGGCACCATCGGCAATGCGCCGGGGATCAACCACACCTCGCTGATCGGTCATGGGTTTGGCGAGGCGGAGCTGGCCAAGGTGGATGCCGCGCTCGGCTCGGCCTTTGATATCCGGTTCGTGTTCAATCAGTGGACCCTGGGGGCGGAGTTCTGCACCAAGGTATTGGGCATCCCCAATGAAAAGCTGAACGATCCGACCTTCGACCTTCTGGCGCATCTGGGCTATTCCAAGCGGGATATCGAGCTGGCCAATGACCATGTTTGCGGCACCATGACGCTTGAGGGCGCGCCCTATCTCAAGACGGATCACTACCACGTCTTTGATTGCGCCAATCCCTGCGGCAAGAAGGGCAAGCGCTATCTCGGGGTCGAGAGCCACATCACCATGATGGCGGCGGCGCAGTCCTTTATCTCGGGGGCGATTTCCAAGACCATCAACATGGCCAATGACGCCAGCATCGTGGACTGCCAAAAGGCCTATGAGTTGTCGTGGTCCTTGGGCGTCAAGGCCAATGCGCTCTACCGCGATGGATCGAAGCTGAGCCAGCCACTTGCGGCGAGCCTCGTCGAGGATGATGACGAGGCCGCTGAGATCCTTGAATCCGGCACGCCGCAGCAAAAGGCGCAGGTGCTGGCCGAGAAGATTGTCGAAAAGGTGATCGTCAAGGAAATCCAGAAGTCGCACCGCGAAAAGCTGCCCGAACGGCGCAAGGGGTATACCCAAAAGGCGATTGTCGGCGGTCACAAGGTCTATTTGCGCACGGGCGAGTATGAAGATGGCCAGTTGGGCGAAATCTTTATCGACATGCACAAGGAAGGTGCCGGGTTCCGCGCGATGATGAACAACTTTGCCATCGCGGTGTCGGTCGGTCTGCAATATGGCGTGCCGCTGGAGGAATTCGTCGATGCCTTCACCTTTACCAAGTTCGAACCGGCGGGCATGGTGCAGGGCAATGACAGCATCAAGAATGCCACCTCGATCCTCGATTACATCTTCCGCGAACTGGCGGTGAGCTATCTCGACCGGACCGATCTGGCGCATGTCAAACCCTTGGGGGCCAGCTTTGACGATCTCGGTCGGGGCGAGGAAGAGGGCGTGCGCAATGTCTCGGAGATGAGCGAGGCCGCCGCCAGCCGGTCCTTGGAAGTGCTGCGTCAGATCAGCTCGACAGGCTATCTGCGCAAGCGTCTGCCGCAGGAATTGACCGTGTTCCAAGGCGGCCAAAACATGGCGCGCGCCGCTGGCGACGGCATGGATGCGATGAGCATGTTGGCGCGGTTGGTGCCCGAGACGTCAAGCGCCTCGATGGCGGCGACGATGACCACGACCACGGCAGTTGCCTCGGGGTCGGTGAGCATGGACGCCCGCACCAAGGCGCGGCTTCAGGGCTACGAGGGCGAGGCCTGCGGCGATTGCGGCAACTACACGCTGGTGCGCAACGGCACCTGCATGAAGTGCAACACCTGTGGGGCAACGAGCGGGTGTAGCTGAGGAATTGAGACACGGGGCGGGTGCGCTCGCCCCGGGCGGATCAGGCCGCAGGCAGAAACCGAGCGGTCAAATGATGAGCCTGATCAGCAAAACTTGGGGCGCCCTCGGGCGCCCCTTTTTCTGTGCTGCACCGTGGTCGGTCGCGCCCCGGCTCAGTTCGTCCCGGTGCCGTGGTCCATCTTGGAATGGTCCACCCCATCGGTCGGATCGACCATGAATTCGACCTCGATCCGGCCAGCCTGCTCGAACACGAAGGTTGAGGGCACCATGTCCCCGTCCTTGAGCGGGGCGGTGAGGCCCATCAGCATCACATGCAGGCCACCCGGTTCCAGAACCACGGTCTCGCCTGCCGGGATCTCGATCCCGGCAACGGGTTGCATCCGCGCCACCCCGTCGCTGGCATGGTCGGTGGTGTGCAGGCTCGTCTTCTTGGCCGCAGGCGTTTCGATGCCGATCAGGCGCTCGGTTGCTGCGCCCTCATTGCTGATCGCCATATAGGCAGCAGCCGATTTGGCACCGGCGAAGGGTTCGTTGATATGCGGATGGATGATCTCGATCTTGTCTTTCTTCACGCTATGCGCATCGGCCGTTCCGCTCAGCGTCAGCGCGCCGAGCAGGGCAAGGGCAAACAGTTTCATGAACTCTCCTCTTGTGAACACCGCGCAGGCGTCGATGGATTTCAGGTGCTGTGTAATGCGGATAGGTCTCTGCGTCCATGTCCTCGGTGACATGGCAAGATGGAGAGGCGTCCACGGGTGCCCCTTGTCCTGTCTCTGTATGGGCCGGATATGAGGTCGGCCCTCAGCCGCGCGCGTCTTCGAGAATGAGGCGCGCTGCCTTTTCGGCGATCATCACCGTGGGGGAATTGGTGTTGCCCGATGTGATCGTGGGCATGATCGAGGCATCGGCGATGCGCAGCCGCCCCAAGCCTTTCAACCGGAGGCGCGGATCAACCACCGCAGCCTCATCCGCACCCATCCGGCAGGTGCCGACCGGGTGAAAGATCGTGGTGCCGATATCGCCTGCGGCGCGGATCAGGTCTTCGCGGGTCTGATAGTCGGGTCCGGGTCGGTATTCCTCGGGGTGGAATTTGGCAAAGGCGGGTTGCGCCACGATCCGGCGGGTCAGTTGGATGGCGCGGGCCGCCACATCGCGATCCGCCTCTGCGGAGAGATAGTTGGGGCGAATCGCCGGGCTCGCGCGAAAATCGGGCGAGGTCACATGCACGCTGCCCCGGCTCTCGGGGCGCAGGTTGCACACGCTGGCGGTCATGGCAGGAAAGGGGTGGACCGGATCGCCGAACTTGTCGAGGCTGACGGGCTGGACGTGGTATTGCAGGTCCGGCGTTTCCTTTTCCGGGCCTGAGCGGGTGAAGATGCCCAATTGGCTGGGGGCCATCGACATTGGGCCCGAGCGGGTCAGGAGATATTCCAGCCCGATCCCCAGCTTGCCGCGCAGGCTGCTCGCCTGTTCATTGAGGGTCGGCACGCCGTGAACCTTGTAGACGAGGCGCAATTGCAGATGGTCCTGAAGATTGCCCCCGACCTGCGGCACTTCGACCACGGGGGCGATGCCTGCGCTCTGAAGGGTCGCGCCATTGCCGATGCCCGAGAGTTCCAGCAGCGCCGGAGAACCGATTGCGCCCGCGCATAACACGGTCTCACAGGCGGCATGGGCGGTAAGGCTGCGGCCTTGGTGATGGTAGACCACGCCCTTGACCTCGCCCTCCTGAATGATCAACCGTTCGGCCTGAGCCCCGGTCAGGATATGCAGGTTCTTGCGGTTTTTGGCCGGACGCAGAAAGGCCTTGGACGTGTTCCAGCGGATGCCTGCGCGTTGGTTGACCTCGAAATAGCCACCGCCCTCGTTGTCGCCGGAATTGAAATCGTCGGTGCGCGGGATGCCTGCCTGTTCGGCAGCCTCAAGAAAGCTGTCCAGCACTTGCCAGCGGACGCGGGTCTTTTCCACACGCCATTCGCCGCCCGCACCGTGCAGGTCGCTCTCGCCCGCGTGATGATCCTCGGCGCGGCGAAAGAGCGGCAGCACATCATCCCAGCCCCAGCCGGTGCAGCCCAGTTGCGCCCATTGGTCATAATCGCGGCTTTGTCCGCGCATGTAGATCATGCCATTGATCGACGAGCAGCCGCCCAGCACCTTGCCGCGTGGATAGAGCAGGGTGCGACCGTTCAGCCCCGGTTCGGCCTGGGTGCGAAACCGCCAGTCGGTGCGGGGATTGTCGATGCAATAGAGGTATCCGACCGGAATGTGAATCCAGTGGTAATTGTCGCGCCCCCCCGCCTCGAGCAGAAGGACGCGGGTTGCGGGATCAGCCGACAGTCGGTTGGCGAGCACGCAACCCGCGCTGCCTGCGCCAATGACGATGTAATCATAGTGATCCATGCACCCTCTCTCGTTCCTGCCGCTTGGCCACAGGAGTCACCTGACCGGGCCGCACCCGGTCGCTTTTTGATCAGAAAACGACCGGGCCAGCGATTTGCGGCCCGGCCAGAGCGTCAATTGTCCGGGTTGAACCCAAGGCGGCGGCCCAGTCGGGAGGCGTAGAATTCGCCCACGAGGCCCCGGCGGAAGAGCAGCACACAGACCATGAAGACCACGCCGGTGATGATCGTCACCGGAAAGTCGGACGTGGCCAGATAGTTCTGCAAGGTCACGACAATGCCCGCGCCAAAGATCGGACCGATCAGCGTGCCGATGCCGCCGAGCAGGGTCATCAGGATGACTTCGCCCGACATTTGCCATGTGACATCGGTCAACGTGGCAAACTGGAAAACAAGCGATTTGATCCCACCCGCAAGGCCGGTGAGGGCCGCCGACATCACGAAGGCCGTCAGCTTGTAGCGTGTCACGGAATAGCCAAGAGAGGTGGCGCGGCTCTCATTCTCGCGGATTGACTTGAGGATCATGCCGAAGGGCGAATTCACAATGCGCCAGATGATCACCATGCCCAAGAGGAACACGCCCAGCACGAAATAATACATGTTGGTTGCATCCGAGAGGTCGATAAAGCCGAACAGCTCGCCGCGCGGCACCGACTGGATGCCGTCCTCTCCCTTGGTGAATCCTGCCTGCAAGCAGAAGAAAAAGAACATCTGGCTGAGCGCGAGTGTGATCATCGCGAAATAGATGCCCTGACGGCGAATGGCGATCGCCCCCATGATCAGCCCGAGCCCCGCAGCCCCCGCAACCCCCAGCAGGATGCCAAATTCCGGCGACCAGCCCCATTCCTTGACCGCATGGGCGGTGAAATAGGCTGCACCACCGAAAAAGGCGGAATGTCCGAAGCTGAGCAATCCGGTGTAGCCCAGCAGCAGGTTGAAGGCCGCTGCGAAGAGAGCAAAACACAGGAGTTTCATAACGAAGATCGGATAGAGGTAGAACGGCGCCACCAGAAGGAGGGCCAGAGCGATGAGCAACAGCACGATCCGCACAGGCCCGGCATTCGGCAGAATGGTGGTGGTTTGGTTTGTGATGGGTTCAGATTTGCCTGCCATGTCACACATCCTTTCCGAACAGCCCTGCGGGACGCAGGATGAGGACAATCGCCATGATGACGAAAACCACGATGTTTGACGCCTCGGGGTAGAAGACCTTGGTGAGACCTTCGGCAATTCCCAAAAGATAGCCTGTCACGATCGCGCCCAGGATCGACCCCATGCCACCGATGACGACGACCGCAAAAACGATGATGATGATGTTGGACCCCATGAGCGGACTGACCTGATAAATCGGGGCCGCCAGAACCCCGGCAAAGGCAGCAAGGGCCGCCCCCAAGCCATAGGTGAAGGTCAGCAAAAGCGGCACGTTGACCCCAAAGCTTTGGACGAGAATCGGGTTTTCCGTTGCCGCCCGGAGATAGGAGCCGAGTTTCGTCTTTTCAATCAGGAGCCAGACGGCGAGGCAGACGATCATAGAGGCGACCACCACCCAGCCACGGTAGATCGGCAGGAACATGAACCCCAGGTTTACGCCCCCTGCCAGGGCCTCGGGGGTTGGATACGGCTGGCCCGCCGCCCCATAGATGTACCGGAAGGTGCCTTCGATGGTCAGCGCGAGGCCGAAGGTAAAAAGCAGGCCGTAGAGATGATCCAGCTTGTAGAGGCGCGAGAGCATCGTCCGCTCGACGACCGCGCCGGCAAGCCCGACGAGAACCGGCGCAAGGATCAGCGCTGACCAATACCCCAGACCGAGCCAGAGCGACAGAAGGTAGGCCGCGAAGGCGCCGAGCATATATTGCGCCCCATGCGCAAAGTTGATCACGCGCAACAGGCCAAAGATCACCGCAAGCCCAAGGCTGAGCAGGGCGTAGAACGAGCCATTGATCAGGCCGACCAGAAGCTGTCCAAAGAGGGCGGCTGTGGGCACTCCGAATATCGTTATCATGTCACACTCCCAGCGCTTGGTTCAGGTCTTCACGGCGCGCCTCTAGGTCGCCCACGGGGAATTCCATCGCCATCTGTCCGTGATCCATCAGGTAAAAGCGGTCTGCGACCCGGCTGGCAAAGCGGAAATTCTGCTCGACCAGAACAACCGTCATGCCCCGGCTCTTGAGTTCCGTCAGCACCTCGCCAATGGCGTCGATGATGACCGGGGCCAGACCCTCGGTCGGTTCATCAAGAAGAAGACAGCGCGCGCCGGTACGCAGGATGCGCGCCATCGCCAACATCTGCTGTTCGCCACCCGAGAGTTTGGTTCCGGGGCTATTGCGCCGTTCCTTGAGGTTCGGAAAGAGGCGAAAGATTTCCTCGACCGTCATGCCGCCCTCGGCCACCTTGGGCGGAAGCATCAGATTTTCCTCGACGTTGAGCGTCGCAAAAATCCCGCGTTCCTCGGGGACGAATCCCAGTCCGGTATGGGCGGTGCGGTGCAGGGGCATGGTCATCAGATCCTGCCCGGCAAAGGCCATTTGGCCGGTCCGCTTGCGCAGGATGCCCATGACGGTGCGCAATGTGGTGGTTTTGCCCATGCCGTTGCGACCGAGAATACAGATTGTCTCGCCTTCGTTCACATGCAGGTTCACACCGTGCAGAACATGGCTTTCGCCATACCAGGCATGCAGGTCCGTGACCTTCAACAGTGGTTCGCTCATGCCTCGCTCCCCATATAGGCGCTGCGCACGACCGGGTCTTGCGAGACGCTGTCGTAATCGCCTTCGGCGATGATTTCGCCCCGTTGCAACACGGTGACATGGTGGCAGATGTCGGCCACGACCGAGAGGTTATGTTCGACCATCAGCACCGCGCGGTGCCGGGCCACGTCGCGGATGATATCTGCCACAAGCGTGACGTCCTCGCGCCCCATGCCCGCCATCGGCTCGTCCAGAAGCAGGACTTCGGGGTCGAGGGCCAGCGTGGTTGCGATTTCCAGCACGCGTTTGCGGCCATAGGACAGGTCCGACGCGCGGGTGTCGCGGTATTCACTCAGTCCCAGATCGTCAATCAGCACCTCTGCCCGACCGTTCAGGCGGTCCAGAGCCGACATGGGCAACCAGAATTGCGTCGCCAGATTGTTGGGTCGCTGGAGCGCCACGCGCACGTTTTCCAGCACCGTCAGATGCGGAAAGACAGCGGAAATCTGGAAAGACCGGACAAGACCCATCCGGGCCACGCGGTCAGGTTTCATGTTGGTTATATCCGCCCCGAGCAGGGTGATCTTGCCCCGGGTGGGTTGCAGGAACTTGGTCAGCAGGTTGAATACCGTCGTCTTGCCCGCGCCATTCGGGCCGATCAGGGCATGAATGCGCGCGTGCTGCACGTCGAGATCGACGTTGTTGACGGCGGTGAAACCCGAGAAGTCCTTACCAAGGCCGCGGGCGGAAAGTACCACCCGCGGCTGGTCCTGCTTGCTCACAGGATGTGCGTTCATCGACCTGAGATGCCTTACTGCGTCACGAGCGGGCAGCCGCTCTCGGCAGGTTTGATATAGGCCACATCGCCGGGGATCGTCGACAGGACGTTGTAATAGTCCCATGGCTCGGTGATCTGGTCGGGCGCTTTGACTTCCATCAGGTAGACGTCCTTGATCATGCGACCGTTCGGAGCGACGACGCCGTTCTCAGCGAAAAGATCCTGCACGGGCAGTTCTTTCAGCTTGGCAGCGACTGCTTCGGTCTCATCCGTGCCTGCGGCTTCGATGGCCTTGAGATACGATGTCACGGCCGAATAGGTCGCGGCATGGATCATGTTGGGCATCGCCTGCGTGCGCTCAAAGAAACGCTTGCCGAATTCGCGCGAGGCGTCGGTGCGGTTCCAGTAGAAGCTCTCGGTGAGGGTCAGACCCTGTGCAGCCTCTGCGCCGAGGCCATTGACCTCCGACAGGGTGAACAGGAGCGCCGCAAGACGCTGACCACCTTGCACGATCCCGAATTCGGCAGCCTGCTTGATGGCGTTCTGCGTATCGGCCCCTGCGTTCGCAAGACCGATCACCTTGGCGCCAGAGGCCTGCGCCTGAAGCAGGAAGGACGAGAAATCGGTGGAGGCCAGCGGGTGACGGACGGCACCGACCACTTCGCCGCCATTCGCCTTGACGAAATTGCCGGTGTTCTCTTCCAGCGAATAGCCAAAGGCATAGTCGGCGGTCAGGAAATACCAGCTGTCGCCGCCCTGCTCGACGAGCGCGCCGCCGGTGCCCACGGCTAGAGCGTGGGTGTCATAGGCCCAATGGAAGCCATAGGGCGAGCACTGTGCGCCGGTCAGTTCGGTGGTGGCGGCGCCGGTTGTGATCGTGATCTTGTTGGCCTCTTTCGACAGCGCCTGCACAGCAAGGGCAACCGATGAGGTGGTCAGTTCCATGATGCTGTCGACTTGCTCGGTGTCATACCACTGACGCGCGATATTCGAGGCAATGTCGGCCTTGTTCTGGTGGTCGGCGGTGGTCACTTCGACCGGCGCGCCCAATACAGTGCCGCCGAAATCCTCGACGGCCATCAGGGCCGCTTCATAGGAATAGCGACCGCCAAAGTTGGCATAGACGCCGGACTGATCGTTCAGAATGCCGATCTTGACCTTGTCGTCGCTGACTTGCGCCAGAGCGGGCGCGGCCAGCAAGCCGATCGCCGCAGCGGATGTAAGCAGTTTACGCATGAGTATCCTCCCAAGCCAACCTACGATTGTGGGGTCCGGTTGCGGAACTCCCATCAGGTTGAGCTATGATTTCGATTCAGTTCCATCGGTCGCCTCCCCAGACGTCCCGACGCCCCAGTGATACAACTTTTAGACTTTGACACAACAGTTCACTTTTGGCTAATTTCATACATTGTCTGTACGAAAATGAACAGAAGTGGTCATATGGCACATCTCACTTGGGACGATTTGCAGTTTTTTCTGGCGGTGGCGCGTGAGGGGCAGTTGTCGCGGGCCGCTCGTCAATTGCAAACCAGCCACGTCACGGTCTCGCGCAGAATCGATCGGCTTGAGGCCGGTCTTGAACTGCGCCTGTTCGAGCGCAATCCACGTGGCTATGAACTCACGAGTAACGGGCGACGGTTGGTTGAAACCGCCGAGCGGATGGAGCAGGAGGCAGATCGGCTGTTGCTGGATTTGACCGGAGACATCCGGGCGCAGCGCGGGTTGTTGCGCGTCGCCATGCCAGAAGGATTCGCCAGTTTTTTCAGCGAGAGCCTGCTGCCGCAGTTCATGGACAAATTCCCAAACATCGCGCTGGAGTTGATCACGCTGCCACAAGTCATGTCCCTGTCGCGCCGCGAGGCTGATCTTTCCGTGACACTCGATCCGACCAAAGCCTCGCCTTATCATTCTGAAAAGATTGTCGATTATGCGCTCCGGGTATACGGAACACGGCAATATTTGCAGGCCCGGACCGCGATCACGCGGCGCGAGCAGCTGCTTGACCATCCCTTTGCCGGATACATCGAAGACATGATCTTTGCGCGCGGTCTTGATTATTTGGGGGACGTGCACCCCAAGGTTCGCCCCGTGTTCAAGAGCTCGTCGATCTTTAATCAACTGGCCGCCGTGCGCGCTGGTCTCTGTCTCTGCGTGCTGCCCTGCTATATCGCGCGGCATTACGACGATTTGGTGCCGGTTCTGCCGGACGAGATCACGATCCTGCGCAGCTATTGGCTGACCTGTCACCGCGATGTGCGCGCCATGCTGCGCGAACGCGCCGTGATGGAATTCATCAAGACCTCCATGCACAGCCGTCGAAAGGATCTGATCCCGACCACCGGCTGATTTGGTCCTGTTGACCACAAGACGCTGTATAGGCTTGAAAAAACCAAAAGGGACGCCCAAGAGCGCCCCTTATAAGTCGGTGAAGATGGTGGATCGTGAGACCCAGAGCAGAGGCTCAGAGGATCTTCTGACCCGTCTTTTCCCAATCGGCCATAAAGGTCTTGAGCCCCTGATCGGTCAACGGATGCTCTGCCATTTTCTTGATCACGGACGGTGGGGCTGTCATCACGTCAGCGCCGATATAGGCGGCCTGAAAGGCGTGGTTGACGGTGCGGATTGAGGCCGCGAGGATCTGGGTCTCGAACCCGTAATTGTCATAGATCGTGCGGATATCGGCGATCAGTTCCATCCCATCGAGGTTGATGTCATCGAGCCGCCCGATAAAGGGGGAGATGAAGGTGGCCCCCGCCTTGGCCGCCAAGAGCGCCTGATTGGCCGAAAAGCAAAGCGTCACATTGACCATGTGCCCCTCGCCCGAGAGCACTTTGCACGCCTTGAGACCATCCCAGGTGAGCGGCACCTTGACGGCGATATTGCCCGCGATGGCGGCGAGTTTGCGTCCCTCGGCGATCATCTCGTCCGCGGTGAGGGCCACAACTTCGGCGCTGACCGGGCCATCGACCATTTCGGCGATCTCTTTGGTCACTTCGAGAATGTCGCGGCCTGACTTCAGGATGAGCGACGGGTTGGTGGTGACGCCGTCCACCATGCCAAGGTCATTGAGTTCGGCAATCTGATCGGTTTCGGCGGTATCGACAAAGAATTTCATGGGGTGGCCCTCTGTGGCGGGTTGGGTTTGCTTGCCGAAGCGTTTACCTCATAGGCACGCCCGCCGAAACCCCTCACGCGACAGGAGCCGCCCGTTGACCCAAGCCTTGCCCGACTTCTATCACGAGGGCGAGTTGGTGGCGGTGCTGACGGCGCAGCCATTGGACGGCCCGCTGGATTATCTGGCCCCTGAGGGTGGGGTCATGGCCGGGGCCTTTGTCGAGGTGCCGCTGGGGCCGCGCCGGGTGTTGGGTGTTGTCTGGGGGCCGGGGCGGGGTGGATTCGACCTCAAGAAGGCGCGCAGCATCGGCCGCGTTCTGGATGTTGCGCCGATGCGGGGCGAGATGCAGGAGTTTTTGCGCCGGGCGGGGGAATATACGCTGACACCGCTGCCTGCGATGCTGCGGCTGGCGACGCGCGCGCCGGGGCTGAGCGAGCCGCCCTCGATGCAAAAGATTTACCGGCTGGGGGATATGGAGCCTGCGCGCCTGACCGATGCCCGCGCGCGGGTGCTGGAGGTGCTGCGCGATCATGGCGGGCTTGGGTTCACGCTCAAGGAGGTGAGCGATCTGGCGGGGGTGACATCCTCGGTGGTCAAAGGGTTGGTGGCGCAAGGGGCCGTGCTTGAGGAGGACACGCCGCGCGATACGCCCTTTGCCCGACTTGATCCCGACCTGCCCGCCAAGGCGCTGACCGAGGATCAGGCGACGGCGGCGCGGTCGCTCTGCGCGGGGCTGCGCGGGCAGGGCTATGGGACAACCCTGCTGCGCGGTGTGACCGGATCGGGTAAGACCGAAGTGTATCTGGAGGCTGTGGCCGAGGCATTGCGTCAAGGGGGGCAAGCGCTGGTGCTCTTGCCCGAGATTGCGTTGACGGCAGAGTTTCTGACGCGGGTCGAGGCGCGGTTTGGCGCGCGCCCGGCGGAATGGCATTCCGGCGTCACCATGACCGAGCGGCGGCGGGTTTGGAAAATGGTCGGGCAGGGGGGCGCACAGATGGTGGTGGGGGCGCGCTCTGCGCTGTTCCTGCCGTTTCAGAATCTGCGGTTGATCGTGGTCGATGAGGAACACGACAGCTCTTACAAACAAGAGGATGGCGCGCTCTATCATGCGCGCGATATGGCGGTTTTGCGTGCGAGCCTGTGTAGCGCGCGGGTGGTGCTGGCCTCGGCCACGCCAAGCCTTGAGAGTTGGGCCAATGCCGAAGCCGGGAAATACGAGCGGCTGGATCTGGATTCGCGATTTGGCGTGGCGGTGATGCCGGAACTGGCGGCCATCGATATGCGGGCAGAAACATTGCCGTCGAACCGCTGGATTTCGCCCACATTGCAGGCGGCGGTCAATGCGCGGGTGGCGGCGGGGGAACAGGCGCTCTTGTTTCTCAACCGGCGCGGCTATGCGCCGACCACCATTTGCCGCGCCTGTGGGCATCAAATCGGATGCCTGCACTGCGACGCGCGCATGGTCGAGCATCGTTTTCAAAAGCGGTTGATGTGCCATCAATGCGGCGAGAGTGCTGCCATGCCCGAGGCCTGCCCGGCCTGTGGTGTCGCGGGCAAGCTGGCGGCGGTCGGGCCGGGGGTGGAGCGGCTGGCGGAAGAGGCCGCCGCGCTTTTCCCACAGGCGCGGATTGCGGTGCTGTCGTCGGATCTGTTTGGCTCTGCGCGCGCGCTGAAAGAGCAGATTGTCGAGATTGCCCAAGGGGCGGCTGACATCATCATCGGCACGCAACTTGTTGCAAAAGGTCATAATTTCCCGTTGCTGACCTTGGTGGGGGTGATTGATGCCGATCTGGGCTTGCAGGGCTTGGACCTGCGCGCCGCCGAGCGGACATTTCAATTGATGCGGCAGGTGGCGGGGCGTGCGGGCCGGGCAGAGCGGGCCGGGCGCGCGCTCTTGCAGACGTTTCAGCCGGAGCATCCGGTCATTCGCGCCATTCTGGCCGGGGACGAAGAGGGATTCTGGCGCGCCGAGGCCGAGGGGCGCAGGCAGGCGGGTGTGCCGCCCTATGGTCGGATGGCGGGGATCATCCTGTCGTCACCCGATATGCAGGCGGTGTTCGATCTGGGCGAGGCGCTGGCGCGGCGCGACGGACCCATTCGGGCGGTGGGGGCGCAGGTCTTTGGCCCGGCACCGGCACCGATTGCCCGTATCCGGGGGCGACACCGGGTGCGGCTGCTGGTCAAGGCGTCGAAAGGGGCGGCGTTGCAGGCGGCGGTATCTGAGTGGGTTGGACAGGTGCGGTTGCCTGCACAGATGCGGTTGACGGTTGATATTGATCCGCAGAGTTTTTACTGAGGCTTTCTTGAAAAGAAAGTACGTCGAAATCTTTGCAAGATTTCGATTGGGCCAAGGGCGCAGCCCCTCGCCAAGGCGGCATCTTGGGCGTAAAGGGAAAACATGAGACCACAGTTTCCCTTGGGCAGAGCGCAAGAGCTGCCATTCTGGCGCAGGCCTGTCACGCTGCTCTTTCTGATGGCTGCCGCGATGCCGGTGGCCTTTGCCACGTGGTCGGCGCTTCTCAATAATTTTGTGATCGAAGTGGCGGGGTTCAACGGCTCTGACATCGGCTGGCTGCACACGGTGCGGGAAATCCCCGGATTTCTGGCGATTGGTGTCATTGCGCTGATCCTCTTCATGCATGAGCAGGTGCTGGCGCTGGTGTCTTTGCTGCTCTTGGGGGTGGCGACCGCGATTACCGCGCATTTCCCGAGTTTGGGCGGGATTCTCACGATCACCATGCTCAGTTCCATCGGGTTTCACTATTTCGAGACGGTCAACCAATCGCTGCAATTGCAATGGTTGGATAAATTGCGCGCGCCGCAGATGCTGGGCTGGCTGATGGCGGGGGGATCGGCGGCGACGCTGGTGGCTTATGTGCTCATTGTGCTGACATGGCAGGCCTTTGATCTGAGTTACAATTTTGTCTATCTCGTCTCGGGCGGGTTCACGGCTGTGGTGGCGGTGTTCTGCCTGATTGCCTATCCCCGGTTCGAGGCCCCCAATCCACAACTCAAGAAGATGGTGCTGCGGCGGCGCTATTGGCTCTATTATGCGCTGCAATTCATGGCGGGCGCGCGGCGGCAGATTTTCATCGTCTTTGCAGGCTTTATGATGGTCGAGAAATTCGGCTTTGACGTGCATGAGGTGACGGCGCTCTTTCTCATCAACCTCGTGGTGAACATGATTTTCGCACCCCTGATGGGCAAGGCCGTGTTTCATTTCGGCGAGCGGCGCACGTTGCTGTTTGAATATGCTGGGCTGGCGATCGTGTTTCTGGCCTATGGCGGCATCTATTTCTTTGGTTGGGGCGTGGTGCTGGCGGCGACGCTCTATGTGATCGACCATATCCTGTTTTCGCTGGCTCTGGCGCTCAAGACCTACTTCCAGAAGATTGCCGATCCCGGCGATATTGCCCCGACCGCGGCCGTGGCCTTTACCATCAACCATATCGCGGCGGTGTTTCTGCCTGCGGCGCTGGGCTATTTGTGGCTGGTGTCGCCTGCGGCGGTGTTTTTCGGGGCGGCGGGCATGGCGGGGGTGTCATTCGGCCTTGCGCTGTTGATCCCGCGCCATCCGGAGCCGGGCAATGAGACGATCTTTGCGCAGTTTATGCCCGCCCCCGCCGAGTGATCCCGTTCTCCCGAAAAGGAAACTGCATGCCGACCTTTACCGCCCTCACGACCCTGCCCGGACGCGCCAATGCCGAGGCGCTGGCCGAAGCCTTGGAGCATCTGGAGCCGGAACCGACCGGCATCGGATCATTCGAGATGGAGGACGGATCGGGCCTGTGGGAGATTGGCGCCTATTTCGAGGCCGCCCCCGATGAGGTGGCGCTGGCGCTTTTGGCCAAGGTGCATGGGGCCAAGCCCTTTGTCATCTCGGAGTTGCCAGAGGTGGATTGGGTGGCCAAGGTACGCCGCGATTTGACTCCGGTCGTTGCGGGGCGGTTTTTTGTCTATGGCAGCCATGATGCCGACAAGGTGCCCGAGGATTGCGAGCCGCTTCTCATCGAGGCGGCGATGGCCTTTGGCACTGGGCACCACGGCACGACGCAGGGCTGTCTCAAGGCGCTGGACCGGCTGGCGGGCCAAGGCTTTGTCGGGCGCTCTGTGCTGGATCTGGGATGCGGCACGGCGGTTCTGGCGATGGCGGCGGCGCGGATCTGGCCCGGTGTCATGCTGGCCAGCGACATCGACGCGGTGGCGGTTGATGTGGCAAACGCCAATGTCACGGCAAATGCCCTTGAAGGCCGGGTCGAGTGTATCGAGGCCGAGGGGCTGGAGCATCCGCGCCTGAGCGCGGCAGCCCCCTATGATTTGGTGTTTGCCAATATCCTAAAGGGGCCGCTGATCCAGCTGGCACCGGGCATCACGGCGGCGCTGACGCCCGGGGGCAAGGTGATTCTCTCGGGTATTTTGAACGAGCAAGCGGATGAGGTTCGCGACGTTTACTGCGCGATTGGAAACAGTCTCGAGCATCGCGAAGAGATTGGTGACTGGACCACGCTGACCCTATCTAAAAGTCAATGAAAATGCGTCAGAATTAGGGCTAGCCAGAGGGTCTGCCTTGCTTTCGCCACATTTCGGGCATACCTTTTTCCTTATCGCGGTGGGGGTCGTGATAACGGGATGTCTCGATATGAGTGACGCATTTCAAGAGTTCGACGCGCGCCTCAAGACGATTGGCCGCAAACGGACAAAATTAGCGCGGGGCTATGTCAGCAAGGTCGACAAGGATGGGCTGATTATTTTTCGCCCAAAGCGTCGCAGATCCGGCATTCCGTTGCGCGGTCTGCTCTATATGTTTCTCGGGTTCATGTTCTTTAAGGCCGTGATCATCGCGCATCTCGGGCTGCCTCTCTACGGAGACCGCCTGTCACAACTTTCCCAAGGCAGCGTTGTCGAGCAGGCCGGGTCCGTTGTGATGCGGGCCGATCCGCTGAGCCTGACACTCGCGTCCTATCTGCGTCCGATCCTGCACTGAGGTTGCTCTGAGCGGTCTACAGTCGGCTCCGAAATGTAAAAAGCCCGCGCGGGTAATACCGGCGCGGGCTTTTTCATGGGAGCGAGGGAGGGTCAAACCTGACGCGCAACCAGGTCAATGTCGCCACGGCTCAGACCGATATCATCAAGCTCGCGGTCCGACAGGCGAGACAGTGCAGCGCGGGTGGCGCGACGCTCGTTCCATGCGGCAAGAACCGAAAATACGCGGGAAAAGACTGCGCCGAAGCCGGCGTTCGTGGTGTGGGAGCGGGTGCTATCAAGAGCGGCCATGATTTTATTCCTGTGAATTGAGGGGACAGAGCATGTCTGTTTCTGAGTGGCAGGTAGTCCGGCAATTCCGTTCTCACAAGGCGAGTTTATTGCATAGTTCTTATGCGTTTTATGCATGGGTATAACTACGGGTAAGCTACTTGTTTTTAAACGATTTAATATTCTCCCTGGATGACGCTACGTCCCAAGTAGCGACAATTCTGCAACGCAATGATGCCAAATCGGGCAGTTTGTGAACACGCATTCCGCTTGGTGCCTGTTCCCGTTTCGTGCTAATGCTGAAAAAAAGCGAAAAGGCAGGGCAGAGACATGCGGGTATTGGGCATTGATCCCGGGTTGCGAAACCTTGGCTGGGGCGTGATTGAGGTCGAGGGCAGCAGGCTCAGCCATGTGGCCAATGGGATCTGCCATTCCACCGGTCCGGATCTTGCGGCGCGGCTCTTGTCGCTCTATGAGCAACTCACCGATATTCTGCACCGCTTTGACCCGCAGGCGGCGGCCGTCGAGCAGACCTTTGTCAACAAGGACGGGGCGGGGACGCTGAAACTGGGTCAGGCGCGGGGCATTGCCCTGTTGGTGCCCGCGCAATACGGGCTGACGGTCGGGGAATACTCGCCCAATACGGTCAAGAAAACAGTGGTGGGCGTGGGCCATGCCGCCAAGGAACAGGTGGCGCATATGGTCAAGGTGCAACTGCCCGGTGTCCTGCTGGCCGGGCCGGATGCGGCGGATGCGCTGGCGATTGCGATCTGTCACGCGCATCATTCCCGGTCGAGCGACATGCTGGCGCGGGCTGTGCAGAGGGCCAGCGCATGATCGGGCGGATCGCTGGGCGGATTGATTATCGCGGCACCGATCACGTGTTGATCGACGTGCGCGGCGTGGGCTATCTGGTCTATTGCTCTGAGCGGACGCTCTCGGCCCTGCCGGGTGTGGGGGGGATGGCGGCGCTCTATACAGATTTGCTGGTGCGCGAGGATCTCTTGCAGCTTTTCGGCTTTCCAACCTTGGTGGAAAAGGAATGGCACCGCTTGTTGATGAGCGTTCAGGGGGTAGGGGCCAAGGCCTCGCTCGCCATTCTGGGCGCATTGGGGCCCGAGGGTGTGGGCCGGGCGATTGCGATTGGGGATTGGCATTCGGTGACCGCGGCCAAAGGCATCGGGGCCAAGACCGCACAACGCGTGGTCAATGAGTTGAAGGACAAGGCGCCCTTGATTATGGCGATGGGGGCCGCCCCGCCCCCCGCGCAGGACGCGGGCGAAGTGATCGAAACAGGGCCGATACAGATTGCCCCCGTACACGCCCCGACCGATCCCGGCGCGCAGGCCGAGGCGCTGTCGGCGCTGACCAATCTGGGCTATTCCCCCGGCGAGGCGGCGGGCGCTGTGGCGCAGGTCGCGGGTGAGATGCCAGAGGCCGCCACTGCCGATCTGATCCGCGCCGCCCTGCGGCGGCTGGCACCGAAGGGGTAAGTTATGGCCGAACCAGACCCGACATTGCGCGGCGCGGCCTTGCCCGAGGATCAGGACCGGAGCCTGCGGCCACAGGCGCTGTCAGAGTTCATCGGCCAAAAGGAAGCGCGGGCCAATCTGGCAGTTTTTATCCAATCCGCCCGGCAGCGCGGCGATGCGATGGATCACACGCTGTTTCATGGCCCCCCCGGTCTGGGCAAGACGACGCTGGCACAGATCATGGCGCGCGAATTGGGGGTGGGATTTCGCATGACCTCTGGCCCGGTGCTGGCCAAGGCCGGGGATCTGGCGGCGATCCTGACCAATCTGGAGCGCAACGATGTGCTCTTTATCGACGAAATTCACCGACTCAACCCGGCGGTGGAAGAGGTGCTCTATCCGGCGATGGAGGATTTCGAGCTGGATCTGGTGATCGGCGAGGGGCCAGCGGCGCGCACCGTGCGGATCGAATTGCAGCCCTTCACACTGGTCGGGGCGACGACGCGGCTGGGTCTTTTGACCACGCCCCTGCGCGACCGCTTTGGCATTCCCACGCGGCTGCAATTCTACGAAATTGACGAGTTGCACGAAATCGTGACGCGCAACGCAAAGCTCTTGAACATCCCCACCGACACCGAGGGCGCGCGCGAGATTGCCCGCCGTGCGCGCGGCACGCCGCGCATTGCCGGGCGTTTGCTGCGCCGCGTGGTTGATTTCGCCGTGGTCGAGGGCGGCGGCAAGATCAGCCGCGCGCTGGCAGACAGTTCGCTGACGCGGCTTGGTGTGGATCATCTGGGGCTTGACGGCGCCGACCGGCGCTATCTGCGCCTGATTGCCGAGGCCTATCAGGGCGGGCCGGTGGGGATCGAGACCTTATCAGCCGCATTGTCCGAGAGCCGCGATGCGCTGGAAGAGGTGATCGAGCCGTTTCTCCTGCAACAAGGCCTGATCCAACGCACGCCGCGTGGACGGATGCTAGCGCAGGGCGGCTGGGCGCATCTGGGGCTGGCTGCACCGGGGCCAAAGGGGCAGAGTGATCTGTTTGAGAGTGGCAAATGATGTCCGGGGAGGGTGGAGGCATGGGGCCGGAGCATAGAGGCGCGACAGGATTGGCGGTCTGGGGAAGTTTTTTGGTAGTGAAAGTGGTGCCGTTTTTTCGTGAGAGCGAGGTTTTCGTGGAGAGACTTACGACGTTCGAGCAGTCAATTGAGGCGCATCAAAATGGCTAAGCGGGCCTTTGCGCGTTTTTTGAGTGTAACGGTTTTCATGATTGTCTCGTACACCCACGTGGGGCTTGCCCAAGGCTTAGATGTATCGGAAAGGGAATCAGATTTTCAGTATCGGATACAGCGTCCTGCAGGGGTACTGTTGAAAAATTGTATGCAAAACTATGAAGACCTTCCCTGTAAATATTACGCCTATGCATACGTTCTTCGCGCTGGTGGCCAACCGATTTCAGATCTGGAAATGCTCCAGAATATACTCCCTCCTATAGGAGATTTTCCTATTCCTTTAAGGAATAGAATTCTGCCGCAATATGAACTGGCGACATCGTACTGCACGCAACTGGATCAAGCTGTGTTGCTGCGAAGCCTTACCTTTTCCAAGGACCGAAAGTACGTATCCGCCAGTATTGTGCCCGAAGAAATTGAACATTGCTTTTCCGGTTATGATCGAGGCTCTGCAAAATTGCCAAGAAACTACCTTCTGATGGATGATGAAAAGATTTTTGCCCGTGTGGAGTGTTCTACCCTTGAGGCCGTTCCCAATCCGACATGTCAGCTTACGGCGTATCCAAGCTCAGGAAATTTTCGCATCGAGATTGGCCCATTCCCCAAGAGGAACCTGCGTATTCTCATCTTGAACGCACAGTTGATCATTCAGGAGTTCATCGACGAGGTGCCGATTGAATTCCCAGATGATTTTGTCTGGACGCAACCACCTAGGTTAGTTCGTATTTCAGAAACTTCAGAAATTGCAATTTCCCTCTCGGAGGAGAAATTGAAATGATAGGGCTGTCCGGCTGGTGGCCATTGACTACACGGGAGACGAGGTGATTGTACCGTAGGTCTTGCAACAGGGCCAAAGAGGCAGAGTGATCCATCCGAAGGTTGAAGCGCTGGGGGCGGGTGTTTGATCTGAGTATTTTTTGGCAAGAAAAGCCGGGTTTGCGAGAAATGGCGCGGGTTGATAGATGGGCGCAAAATTCGGAGACCTGCCCATGAGCGACACCCTGACCCCCGACGAGATTGCAGCGCTGTTTACCCGCGCGGATGGCGAATTTTTCTTTGCCCGTTGGGGGCGGCCCATTGTGCCGGTGGTGTTTGGCACGGATGATGCGACGCTGAGCGTGGTCAAGGGCGCGGTCGAGGCGGTGGTGGCGCTGGCCGGGCATCAGATGGCCGAAACCGACCCGGAACTGGGCGCGAATCTCATGCTGTTTTTCTTTCGCGAGTGGCAGGAATTGCCCGAGGTGCCGGGGCTGGATCGGCTGATCCCCGATCTTGGCCCGCTGGTGGCCAAGCTGGAGGCGGCGGAGGCCAATCAATACCGTATTTTCCGCTTTGATCCGGCGGGGGCCATTCGGGCGTGCTTTGTGTTCTTGCGGATGGACGCGCATCTGAGTGCTGTGCCCGCCGAGACATTGGCGTTGAGCCAGATCGTGCAGAGCGTGCTGGTGTGGTCGGACTGGGCGTTTCAGGACCGTTCGGCGCTGGCCGCGCTGCCGGGGGGTGCTGTGGTGCTGCGCCCCGAGATCGGGGCGCTGATCCGGGCGGCTTATGATCCGGTTTTGCCGCCTGTCAGTCAGGACGCAAGCCATGCGCTGCGGTTGGCGGCGCGGATTGGTCACGCGGGGGCGCACTGAGCCTGCAAAGGCGGCAACCGGGTGGAAACGTCTTGACCGAATCTGCCAGAATAGCCTTAGTACCCCCATTATCTGGGGAAGTTTGTATGAGAAGCGCTATTTGTGGGGGTGTGTTGCTGGTCGCCGCTGCGTTGGGTGGGCAGGCCGAGGCGCAGGGCTGCGGGGGCAGCTATGTGGTCCAGACCGGCGAAACCCTGTCGATGATCGCCGAGCGCTACTATCAGGATGCGGGCAAGTGGACGGTGATCCAATCGTCCAATCTGGATCAGATCGGCAGTGACCCCAACACGGTCCGGGCCGGGATGCGATTGCACCTGCGTTGTATCAATGGTCTGCCCGTCGGATTGGACGCAGCGACCTCCGTGACGGTAAAGCCCGAAAAAGCAACCTCCGCGGCTCGGGCGGTCGCCGGCGACATGGCGCCCGGGCAGGACAGGATCACTATTCTCACTGGCAGCGATCTGTGGCCCTTTGCCGACAAGTCCCTGCCCGAAGGCGGTATGCTGACAGAGGTCGTGCGTGCGGCGATGGGGGCGGCAAACCCCGCGCAGGGCTTTGCCATCCACTGGATAGATGACTGGTCCGCGCATCAGGATCCGCTCCTGTCCAATCGGCTCCTTGATATTGGTTTTCCCTGGCCCAAGCCGGATTGTACCACGGCTCCCGAGGTCTACGGCTGTGTTAACCTGCTGTTCTCTGCCCCGATGTTCGAGATGCTGATCCTGCTCTTTGTGGACAGAACGCGCCCCATCTCCTTTCACTCAGCGGCGGATTTTCAGGGCAAGACGCTCTGTCAGCCT
Organism: Roseovarius sp. 217; assembly: GCF_000152845.1. GTDB lineage: Bacteria > Pseudomonadota > Alphaproteobacteria > Rhodobacterales > Rhodobacteraceae > Roseovarius. The sequence continues at coordinate 3,825,192 of NZ_CH902584.1, read as the reverse complement.
GCGGGCCTTGATACTGCCCTCTTCGAACAGCAGGGCCGCAACTGGTTAGAGGCGGGAGTGATCACGCTCGAGACGCCGGCAACGGCGGAGGCCTGCCTGAGCATGCTGGTGGAGGGCACGGTTGACGGTGTGGTCCTCAACGAGTTTCAGGGTCGGCGCAAGGTCAAGGACTTGGGGCTGGAGGATCGCGTCATGGTGGCCGATGGTCAGCCGATCTCGGTTGATGGTGCCCATATGGTCGTGCATAAATCGCACCCGGATGGCCAAGCGCTGCTTGCCATGTTCAACAGAGGTCTGGAAGAAATCCGGGCCAACGGCACCTATCAACAGATCATTGATGCCCATATGACCCGCGTCTGGGCGGGGCTCTGAGGGATGCGGGGCTGGTTCGCAGGCTGGGCTCTGGCGTTTGGCCTGATACTGCCGGGTGGCGCGCAGGCGCTCTGTGACGTGACATATCGCGTGCAACCCGGCGATACGCTAACCTCGATTGCCACCGTGCATTACGAGGATGCCGATCAGTGGACGCTGATCTATTACGCCAATGGCGCCGCTGTCGCGGGTCAGGCGCAGATCCTCGTGGCGGGGAGCGAGGTCTATATTCCCTGTCCGGCGCAGAGTCCTGATCCCGGTGCCACGCCGCTCTTGCAGCGCGGCGCGGAATTGACCTTGCTCACCGCCGGAGGGGATGCGCCCTTTGTTGATCAGGACTGGCCCGGTGGGGGTATGGTCACGGAATTGGTCAATGCCGCGCTGGAGCTGAGCCCCTCGCCCGTACCCTTTGAAATCGTGTGGGAGGCAGAGCGCAGCCAGACTCTGGAGCCGCTTTTGGGGCAGACGCGCTATGATATGGGCTTTCCCTGGATCAAGCCCGATTGCGCCATGACACCAGAGGTGACGCTCTGCACAGAGTTTCATTTTTCTGACCCCGTGATGGATCTGCCGGTGATGCTGTTCCGGCGGGCCGACCGTGAATTTGCCTATTCACAGGATGCGGATATTCTGGGCAAGCGGCTCTGCCGCCCGGCGGGGCGCTTTACCCATGATCTCGACCGCGCCGACCGGCGCTGGTTGGCGGAGGGCAAGATCAGCCTGACCCCGCCCGGCAGCCCCGAGGAATGCTTTGCCCTCTTGATGGCGGGGGCGGTCGATGCGGTGAGCCTTGATGTCTTTGAGGGCGCGGCCAAGATCGTGGCCATGGGCCTGCGCGGGCAGGTGGTGCCGGTCGATCAGCCGCTCTCGCGTGAGGCGCTCTATGCGGTGATTTCCAAGACCCATTGGCGCGGCACCACGCATCTCTATCGGCTCAATGCGGGGCTCGCTAAGCTGCGCGAGAGCGGGCGCTATGGCGAGATTGTCCAACGGCATCTGGCGCTCTTTTGGGACGCGTTGAAATAGGCCGATGCGGTTTGTCCCGTGGCTGGCGGGGCATTGTGAGTATTTGAAGAACGATGAAAGCTGCTCTCAGAGCCCCTCGAAGGCGCAGAGCGTATGGACCTCCATGCCCATGTCGGTCAGCCGCTTGTGGCCGCCCAGGTCAGGCAGATCGACCACGAAGGCGCAGCCGGTGATGATCCCGCCCAGGCGCTCAATCAGGCGAATACCGGCCGCCGCCGTGCCGCCGGTGGCCAAGAGGTCATCGACCAGTAGCACCCGCTCGCCGGGTTGGATGGCGTCATCGTGGATTTCGACAACGGCCTCGCCATACTCGAGCTGATAGTCTTCCGAGATCACCGCGCCGGGCAGCTTGCCCTTTTTGCGGATCGGCACAAAGCCCACCGAGAGCTGATGCGCGATGGCACCGCCAAGGATGAAGCCGCGCGCCTCGAGCCCTGCCACCTTGTCGATGGGCTGGCCTGCGTAGGGGTGCAGCATCTGGTCGATGGCCATGCGAAACCCGCGCGGATCGGCAAAGAGCGTGGTCACATCGCGAAAGAGAATACCCTCATGCGGGAAATCGACGATGGTGCGGATATAGTCGCGGACGGCTTTGATGGGCGGCATGGCGTGGCTCCGGCTGGCTGCGGCAGGGTTGTGGCTCAGGGCGCGCGTGGGCGCAAGCGCTCAGTGCGTGGTGCGATAGAGGGCGATGACCTCGGTCAGGGTGCTGATGGCCCAGAGGGTAAGGCCAAAGACCACGATGCAAAGGAGGAAATTGAGGGCCGATTGGGCCAGCTGAGCAAGCCGCCCCTCCGGATTGCCGAGAAAGGCGATTTCAGGCCGCAAAAGAAATCGCGAGGCGATATAGCCAAAGAGCAGCGCCGAGAGACACCAATAGGTGACGGTGAGGATGGGCTGATCATTGGTGCGCGCCAGATAGCTGGCAAAGCCCACCACCAGAACCCAGCGGATGACCTGAAATATCTCATCGGTGAGCGCCTCAAACCGGCGGCCCATGGCATAGCGCCAGTTTTGATCGGTGAGTTTGTCGATGAGATGTGCCATGCCCCTGTTGTGGGCATGGCGCGCGCGGGCGTCCAGTGGTGTGACAGCCCACGCGCGAAGAGTTGAGCAGGTGCGATCAGCCCAGCACCCGCCCCGCCACCGCATCGAGCCGCGCCATAAGCGTTGGGTCGCGTTTCTCGGGGGCGGTGATCAGGGCAAAATCGAGTGCCCGGTCACAGCCATGCGGGCAAGGTGCGCGGTCGGGGCCTAAAAGGGCGGGCAGGCGGCGCACCATGTTGCGGCCCTTGTCGGCATTGCCGGTGAGGGTGGCAATGATGGCGGTGATATCGACCGCGCCGTGATCCGGATGCCAGCTGTCATAGTCGGTGATCATGGCGACGGAGGCGTAGCAGAGTTCCGCCTCGCGGGCGAGCTTGGCCTCGGGCATGCCGGTCATGCCGATGACGTCGCAGCCCCAGACCGTGCGGTAGAGTTTCGATTCGGCAAGCGTCGAGAATTGCGGGCCTTCCATGGCAAGATAGGTGCCGCCGCGATGCACGGTGATGCCTGCATCCTCTGCTGCCGCCTCACAGGCGTCCGACAGGCGCGGACATGTGGGATGCGCCACGCTGACATGGCCCACGCAGCCGGGGCCGAAGAAGGATTTCTCGCGCGCAAAGGTGCGGTCGATATATTGATCGACAAGGACGAAATCGCCCGGTGCCAGATCCTCGCGGAAGGAACCGCAGGCCGAGACGCTGATGACATCCGTGACGCCCAGACGCTTGAGCGCGTCGATATTGGCGCGGTAGGGGACGGAAGAGGGGCTATGCACATGGCCGCGCCCGTGGCGGGGGAGAAAGGCCATCGGCACCCCGTCGAGCGTGCCAGTCAGGATTGCATCCGAGGGCGCGCCCCATGGAGTCTCAACCGAGCGCCATTCGGCCTCTTGCAGCCCGTCAATCTCATAAAGCCCGGAACCGCCGATCACCCCGATCATGGTCTGCGTCATATGCTGCTGTCCTGTCTGATGCCCCTTGCGCTCATGGTTACGACGGTTCGCGGCAAATGAAAATGCCCGCGCGGTCCGTGATCCACGCGGGCGGCTTGCCTGTCATCCCCGGCAGGCAGGCAAAGTGGCGACGGGTGTCAGCCCAGCATCGCCACGACCTCTTCAGTGCTCCAGACGGCGTTGGCCATGTAGCGGAAGTTGATCAGCGCCGCGAGATAGCCATCGCCTTCGGGCAGCATGGCGGCGGCGGTAGCGTCCTTGATCACAGCCACCTCAAAGCCCTGCTCCAGCAATTCACGCATATGGCTCTCGGTGCAGAGATTGGCGGACATGCCCGCAAGGATCACCTGATCAATGCCCCGCTTGCGCAGTTGCAGGGCTAGGTCATTATGCTCGGGCCCGTAGAGTTTATGCGGCGACGAGACAATGGTCTTGCCATCATGGATATAGGGTTTGTAAAGATCGAGGAAATCGGCGCCGGAGCCTTCGAAGCCGTCCAGCGACAGTGGGTCCTTGCGGTCGAACATGCCGATCTTGTGCATCAGTTTTTCGAGCGCGCCTTCGAATTTCCAGCCATGATCGGTGGGGTAGTAGTAATGCGGCGACACGGCGACCGTGATGCCCGCAGCCTTGGCCGCTTTGAACAGGCTCTCGATATTGGCGACGGTGTTGTGACGCTCGACGCTGGCGCCGACCACGCCCCAAGTGACGCCATTGGGGCTGAGAAAATCGTTTTGCGGGTCGGTAACCACTAGGGCGACACGGGCGAGGTCGATTTTCATGTCGCTGGGCGGAAGGGCTGGCTCTGCCGGCTCCGCGTAGGGATTGTCCTGCGCCTGTGCGCCGGTGGCGGCAAGGCCGGTCGCGGCGGCGGCAAGGGCCACAGTGCCGGTCAGCGCCTGACGGCGGGTGAGGGTCTTATCGTGGTTGTGATCGGGGCAATTGCACATGGTCTCTCTCCTGAGTGATGTGTGAGTGCCTTGACTGTGACAGGGCTAATGTGCCTTTGCGTCCCGAATGCGGGGCGTCACATCTTATTTTCGTGCCAATGCCGCCGAGGCGTGGCACTGTTTGTCTATGCCTGTCCCTGAGCACATCACAGCGGCCCATGACCGCATCCTGAGCGAGCTGGATATTCAGCCCGAACCTTTCGCGCTCTGTGCGTTGGAGGGGATGTGCAGCCTTGGGTTGGGGCGGGTTCCGGGGGCGACACTGCATTATGTCCTGAGCGGCGAGGGGCATCTGAGCCTGCAAGATCACGCCGCCATTCTCCTGGCCCCGGGCCGGATGGTACTGGTGCCATCCTGCGCGCGCCATTCGCTCAGTCATAATGGCACGGGGGCGACAGGCCTGCCCGAGTGTCGACCTGCGGGGCTTGATCTCGAAGAACATGTCGCACGAGGCGAGGGCGAGGGCACGATGGTCGTGCTTTGCGCCCGCCTGAATCTGGGCTTGCGCGGCACACATGGTCTGATTGATCTGATGCGCGCGCCATTGACCCTTGATCTGACGACGACGCCGGGCGCGGCCCGCGCGATGGAGACGCTGATGAGCGAGGTCACACAAGAGCGCCCCGGTGGTCGGGCCATGGTGCGGGTGCTGCTCTTGCAATGCGTGATCGAGATGCTGCGCGGACGGCTCGAGGCAGGCGATCCGGCGGTGCTCTGGCTGGGCGCGCTGGCCGATCCGGGGCTGTGGCGGGCGCTCTGTGCGATGCTGGAAGATCCCGGCGCGCCCCATGCACTCGAGAGCCTCGCCGAAGCGGCGGGCATGAGCCGGTCGCGCTTTGCCGAGCGGTTTCAGGCGACTTATGGACAGGGTCCGATGGGGTTTCTCCGGGCGCTGCGTCTGGCGCGGGCCGCACAGCTCTTGGTCGATCAGCGTGTGCCGGTCAAGCGGGTGGCGCAGATGGTGGGATTCGCCAGCCGGAGCGCCTTTACCCGTGCCTTTGTCGAGGCATGGGGGCAGTCGCCGCGCGCCTTCCGGCTGGGACAGGACAGGTGATCAGGCGGCGGACCGGGCGCAGAAGGTGACAGTGTTGCGGCCCTGTGCCTTGGCCGCATAGAGCGCGCGATCCGCCTCTTCCAGCAATTGACCGACAGGCGGAGCGGCCCGGCTAGGGGAGGGATTGGCCATTGTGACACCAATCGACACGGTCACATGCAGCGTGGCTTTGTGCCCCGAGAGGGTGATCGGGGTCTGAGCGATCATGGCGCAAAGCCGGTCGGCGGTGCGTTGGGCGCGCAGGCGGGTGGTCGCAGGCGTCACGATCAGAAACTCCTCGCCGCCAATACGGGCGAGCATGTCGCCCTCGCGCAGATGCGCCCGAAGATGGCGCGTCACTTCGCAGAGCACCCGGTCGCCTGCCGCATGACCGTATCGGTCATTGACCTGTTTGAAAAAGTCGAGATCGGCGACCATCACGGCAAAGCTCTTGCCGGTGCTCCGGCTCGTTTCTATCACCCGTTGCAGGAAGGGTAGGGCGAACCGGCGGTTATGCGCGCCCGTAAGCGGGTCAATCATCGCCGCCTTCAGCCCATCGCGCAACGCCGCCCGAAGCCGTTCTGCACGCCGCTTGCGCCGCAGTTGCGTGGCGATGCGCAGGATCAGTTCTTCGTGATCCGACTGGCCATTGATGACGTCATCCGCCCCCATATCCAACAGCGTCACCGCAAGGGAGTCTGCCTCGGCATCCAAGAGCACGATAACCGGGCTGCACCGGGTGCGTTGCGCCGTCTTCAATTCCGCCAACAGGCGTAACCCTTCTTCTGAGTCGACAGCGGCGATGCGCAGCAAGTAGATATCGGCAGACGGCTGCATCCCCGAAAGGGGCGGCGCGTGATCCATGTCGATTATGCTGGTGCCGTGGATCGAGCCCCCGGCGAGACAGCTTTGCAGGGCATGTGCCTCGGTGCGTGATCTTGCGATGATGCCGATGCGTCCCGGCAGATCGAAACCGGCATGCGCCTCGGCAAATCCCAAGGCCTGTGCGGTGCCAATCTGGCCACTGAGTTCCAATTCGCTGTGATATTGCCGCAAGAGGTTGCGCAATCGTGCCAAAAGCAACGCCTCGGACACCGGTTTGATCAGAATGTCATCCGCCCCGGCACAGAGTGCGGCACGGCGTTCCGTCTGACAGGTGCCGGGCTGCAAGAGCATGACCGGAATGCCCCGCACCGCGTCGGAGCGGCGCAGTGCGGTCACGAACTCTGTCGCCGTGACATCGGCAAGACGGGCATTGGCGAGGATGAGATCAGGACGGTCCCGCACCGCGAGCGTCATGGCCTCTTTGGCCGAATACGCCTGTAAAACCTCGTAATGCGCAGCGCAAAGTTTGACCTTCAACTCGATCCGATTGGTCGCAAGATCGTCGACGATCAGAATTCTACCTGACATGGACGTAGCGCCTTTGCTCTTGCCCTTTACGATTGGTTCACTATCCATTGCAGAGGTTAAGAAAACCTTTCCAGAAATTAACCGGGATGACGATGCAGCAGGAAACCGCCGAAACAATCGCGTTGCAGGCTCTCAGTTGGCTGGCCGGTCAGGACGATCTCTTGCCTGTGTTTCTGGGGGCGACGGGGGCCTCGCAGGACGATGTGCGGGCACGCGCGACAGAGCCGGAGTTTTTGGGCGCAGTGCTGGATTTCCTGATGATGGATGATGCCTGGGTTGTTGGCTTCTGCGATGCGCAGGGATTGAAATACGAGACGCCGATGATGGCGCGCGCGGCGCTGCCGGGCGGCGCACAGATGAGCTGGACATGAGCCGCGCCGACGGCGTCCTCTTTGACAAGGACGGCACGCTCTTTGATTTCCACGCCACCTGGAGCGTTTGGGCGCATGGCGTCATTCACGATCTGGCAACGGGCGATCCCGCCATCATGGACCGCTTGGCGCAGGAAATACATTACGATTTGGACGCGCGCCTGTTTCGGCCCACAAGCCCGATCATCGCGGGCACCAACCGTGCGGCTGCCGAATGTTTGGGGCGCGCCCTGCCGGGGCGCGCGATTGAAGAGATCGAGGAACATCTGCTGCTGACCTCGGGCACCGCGCCCTTAGCCCCTGCCGTGCCGCTGGCCCCCTATCTTGAAGGGCTTGCAGCGCGGGGGCTGCGGCTGGGTGTGATGACCAATGACAGCGAATACGGGGCGCGCGCGCATCTGACTGCGGCAGGTGTGCTGGCGCATTTCGATTTCATCGCCGGGTTTGATTCCGGCTATGGGGCCAAGCCGGCGCCGGGGCCGCTTCTGGCCTTTGCCCGCGCTATGGGCATGGAGCCTGCCCGCGTGGTCATGGTGGGTGACAGCACCCATGACCTGATGGCGGGGCGCGCAGCGGGGATGCAATGCGTGGGTGTGCTGACCGGCACTGCCACGCGCGGCGATCTGGAAACGCTCGCCGATATCGTGCTGCCCGACATCGGCCATATCCCGGCTTGGTTGACTGCATGAGGCAACATCCCCTGTTCGGGCTGGCGCTGGCGACCTTCGGTGCGCTGATGCTCACGCCGGATGCGCTTTTCATGCGGTGGTCGGGTATGGGCGGCTATCAGATGGTCGGTTGGCGCGGGTTGCTGATGGGGCTGGTGTTCCTGATCCTCTGGGGTCTGACCTCCAAGCATCGGTTGCGTGATCTGGGCCTTCTGGTGAGCGGTTACGGGATTGGCGTCGTGGTCTGCCAATATGCCAATGCCACGCTCTTCAGCCTTGGCATCGCCAATGCGCCGGTCGCTGTCGTGCTCTGTGCCGTGGCGACCGTACCGGTGTTCGCGGCCCTCTTTGCCCGGCTCATCATCGGAGAGCCGACGCGCATCGCCACATGGATCACCATTGCCGTCGTCCTGGCGGGCATCGCGCTGGCGGTCTTTGGCGGCGGGCACGGTGAGGTGACACTGGATCGCGCCGCCCTCTGGGGGGCATTGGCGGGACTGGGCGTGGCGATGGTGCTGGCGCTCAATTTCGTGATCCTGCGGGCGCAGCCACAAATCCCGATCCTCTTGGTGATCGGGTTGGGCGCGGTGCTGGCCGGGGCCTCTGGCGTGATCGTCACCGGGCCTGCATTGATGCTGCAGGGCGAGGTCTGGGCGATTGCGATCTGTGGCCTCGTGATCCTGCCGGTGTCGTTCTTTTCGCTGTCGCTTGCCTCACGCTACACCCATGCCTCGAATGTGAGCCTGTTGCTCCTTCTTGAAACGGTGTTGGGGCCGCTCTGGGTCTGGCTGGGCACGGGCGAGGGGCCGACGCCCATGATGCTGGCGGGGGGTGTGATCGTGGTGATCAGTCTGGCGCTCTACCTCTGGCAGACCGGGCGGCGGCGCATGGCGCGGCAAACGTGATGCGCAAAAAACAAAAACGACAGCATAAGTCGCAAAGCGGCATGTGACGCTGCCTTGCGCGGTGTTTCGTGAGGTCAAACGAGCACCGGAGGGCGTCACATGGTCGAAGATCTCAAACGTAGAACACGTAGTGGCGGACGCGCAGGCGGGGCCGCCCGCCGGGGCAGCGCTGTCATCGAACAGATGCCATGGAACCCGCCCATCAACCGCGACCGACCGACCGAGCCGTTGTCCGATGTGGGCGTGCTGGCGATTCACGATGGGGCGATGCGCATTCTCGAAGAGATCGGGATCGAGTTCCTCAACCCCGAAGCGGTCGAAATCCTGCGCGCCTCGGGTGGCTGCGAGATCAATGGCGAGAATGTCCGCATGGGCCGCGATTTCGTCATGGAGATGATCGGAAAGGCACCGGAAAGCTGGACCATCACGCCGCGCAATCCCGAGCGGCAGATCACTATCGGAGGCAATCATCTCAATTTCGGCAATGTCTCCTCGCCGCCGAGTTACTGGGATATGAAGATCGGGCGCAAGGTCTCGGGCACCCGCGAGATGTGCCAGAACCTGTTGAAACTGACGCAGTATTTCAACTGCATCCATTTCGCGGGCGGCTACCCGGTGGAACCGCAGGACATTCACGCCAGCGTCCGGCATCTCGACGTGCTCTACGACAAGCTGACGCTGACCGACAAGGCGATGCATGCCTATAGCCTGGGCGCAGAGCGGGTCGAGGACGTGATGGAGATGGTGCGGATTGCGGGCGGCCTCAGCCACGAGGAATTCGAGGCGACGCCACGGATGTATACCAACATCAACTCGACCTCGCCGTTGAAACACGACTATCCGATGCTGGATGGTTGGATGCGGCTGGCGCGGCGGGGGCAGGGGCTTGTGGTCACACCCTTCACGCTGGCGGGCGCAATGGCGCCGGTGACGATGGCGGGGGCGGTGGCGCAATCCATTGCCGAGGCGCTCTGTGCTGTGGTTCTGGCGCAACTCATCCGCCCCGGCGCGCCCTGTGCCATTGGCACCTTTACCAGCAATGTCGACATGAAATCCGGCGCACCCGCCTTTGGCACGCCCGAATATATGCGCGCCACCCAGATGACCGGGCAATTGGCGCGGTTCTACAAGCTGCCGATGCGCGCCTCGGGCGTCTGTGCGGCCAACGTGCCCGACGGTCAGTCCATGTGGGAAACCTCCAACAGCCTCTGGTCCGCAGTGCAGGCAGGGGCGCATATGGTCTATCACGCCGCCGGATGGCTCGAGGGCGGGTTGATTGCATCCCCGGAGAAGTTCATCATGGATTGCGAAATCTTGCAGCAAATCCAACGCTATATGGACCCGATGCTGACGGCCACCGAACCCGATGACATCGCCATAGAGGCCATCCGCGAGGTCGGTGACAAGGGGCATTTCTTCGGCATCCAGCACACGCAGGACCGCTATACCACCGCCTTCTATCAGCCCTTCCTCAGCGATTGGCGCAATTACGAGGCCTGGGAGGCGGCCGGCGCGGTCTGGACCCCCGCGCGCGCCCATCAGGTGTTTCAGGACATCATCGCCGGGTTCGAGCCGCCGCCGATGGAAGACGCCGTGCGCGAGGAACTGGCGGATTTCGTGGCACGCCGCAAGGCAGAGGGCGGGGCACCGACGGATTTCTGAGGGGGGAAGGTCCATTTTTGGCGATGCGCGCGGCGGCGCGTACCGCGCCTTGTTCCGCGCGGGGGCGCTTATGACCAAGGTCAGATCAGACCCAGAAGTGGTGATAAGTCTTGACGACAAACGGAGTGTTTCAGGCGGGCGCGTTGCGGAAGGCTTCGGGCCTGTAGCGCACCTTGGCGTTTGGCCCCTTGGAGTCAAGCGTGTAGAGGTCAGGGTATTTTGAAAGGTAGGCGCGCCAGTTTTTTACGTGTATGTCGCTAAGCTTCACGCCCTGATCCCTGAACATGCGCGTCGATAGTATTCTGACTTCCAACCCGCTTGGATCCTTGCAGTCTCGTATCACGTTGCGGATTTTCTGATCCAAGTCTGTGACGTAGACTGGCGGCGCGGCTTCTGACTTTGCTTGCGATACCGGCGTGGAAATTGGTGGGTTGAACGAAAGCACTTGAAACTCCGAACACGCCGCGCGAAATCTCTCGAGCGTCTTGGCCTCTCCCGCTCCGATCACGGTCAGCCCATAGCCCCGCAAACGGGTGGCAAGATGGGTGAAATCCTGATCCGAACTGACCAAAAGCACCGCCGCGCATTGATCTGAGAGCGCGCGTTCCATCGCGTCGATGCACATCAGCATGTCGGTGGCATTCTTGCCGCTGCCGGAATGGATGAACTGAAAGCCGGGAACCTTGTCCCAATCAGGCAGAAGACCGACATTGCCATAGGCGCGCAGCTGGTCCGGCGCGCCGTGACGGCGGGCCAGATCAAGGATGGTCTGGGCGTGCGTCACTGAGATATTGTCGGCATCAACAAAGACCGAGAGGCGCAACGGCACAGTAAGGCGGGTCGGGGGCAATGTGCTCATGCCCGCAGCCTAGGAGGTGAATATGGATGGAATTGGGACGGCGGGAGATCTTTTTTATGGCGCGCACGTCAGGTGCGTGACTGCGGGGCTAGGGGACATGAGTATTTGGTGCAAGAAAAAGTCACCCCACCACCTTGCCATCCAGCCAGCGACGACAGGCCCGGTCCACCCCAGCATGAAGGCAAAGCGTCAGGATCGCCAGCACGATCAGGGCGGCGAACATCAGATCAATCTTGGCGCGGCCATTGGCCAGAAGCATGAGGTAGCCCAAGCCTTTGGACGCCCCCACCCATTCGCCAATAATGGCCCCGATGGGGGCATAGACCGCTGCCAGACGCAGGCCGGAGGCGAAACCGGGCAGGGCCGCAGGCACGCGTATGTACCACATGAGGCGGCGGCGGTTTGCCCCCATGACGCGCGCAAGGTCGAGCCAATGTGGCGGCGTGCGCATCAGCGCGTCGAAGAACGCAGATGTCACCGGGAAATAGATGATCAAGAGCGCCATGGCGACCTTGGACCAGAGCCCATAGCCCAGCCAGAGCGTCAGGATGGGGGCGAGGGCAAAGACCGGGATCGCTTGGGAGAATACCATCATCGGCCGAATAAGGCGCCGCGCCATGTGCGAGGAGGCAAGGCCTATGGCCGAAAGCCCGCCAAGAATCGCGCCCAAGGCCAGACCGATCAGCACCTCTGCCGCCGTGATGGTCGCATGATGAGAAATCAGCGCCCGGCTGGCCCAGAGGGTTTCGGCCACGCGCAGCGGCCCCGGCAGAATGAAGGGCGGCAGGCTTGCCAGCGTCACCAGCGCCTGCCAGAGCACCAGCGCAAGCGCCGTCGAGGTGGCGATGGTGACAAGGCGGCTCATGCGCTCGGGTATCCGGCAAGGGCCGCGTCAAAGAAAGCGCGTTCCAGCCTTGTGGCGGTGACAAAGGCGGATTGCGCGGCGGCTTGATCCTCGGGCGAGAGGCCGGGCCAGACCTGATCAAGCTGGCCGCGCAGATAGGCCACGACGCCCTCGAACCCCGGCCCGCTGTGCAGGGTGATCCATTCCCCGAACCAAAAGTGGAGGTCTGTGGCGCGGTCCGCATGTGGGCTGGCCCAGTCGAGATAGGTCCATTCGGCGACGCTCAGCACCGCGATCATTTGCGCATAGCGCCCTGATCTTGCCGCCGCGCGCATCAGCGCCTGAAACTCGGCTGTCACCGGATGGGCGGCGGCTGGCGGCTCTGTTGTGCCGCCCAAAGCGTCAATCGCACGCAGGAAATAGGTATTCTCCGGTCCTGAAATCAGCCCCAGAAACTGTGCCGCCGGTATGGCATCCGGCAGGCTGGGCGCATGGGCGATGGCAGAGGCCAAGAGCCGCACGAAATCCTCGATAAAGAGGTAATCCTGTTGCAGATAGGCGAGCATCAGTGCCTCGGGCAGCGTGCCCGCCGCAAGCTGGTCGGTAAATGCGTGCCGGGTGGCAGCCTGCCAGTCCTCGGCCACAAGGGATTTGAGATGGTCGGTGGGGCGCATGGCTGTTTCCTTTCAGGCGGGCGCGCGCAGGCGGGCAAAGAGCCGGCCCTGCGCGGCCAAAGTCTCGGGGTCATCCACCGCGCGTGGCACCGGGGCAGAGGGCGGCGTCACATCCTCCAGCCCGGTCTCGGTCAGGATATGGATGGCGTGTCCCATGCGCGCGGCCTCGGCCGGGTCATGCGTGACCATCAGCACGGTGCGCTCCGTCAGATGCGTGGCCGTGAGATCCTGCATTTGCGCGCGGGTGCGGGCATCCAGCGCCGAAAACGGCTCGTCCAGCAGCACGATGGGGCGATCCTCCATCAGCGTGCGGGCCAGCGCCACGCGCTGTTTCTGCCCGCCCGAAAGCGCATGGGGCCGCTTGTCGGCATGATCCGCCAGCCCCACCCGCGCCAGCATCTCGCGCGCCCGCAGAATGTCGCGCGGACTGCCGCGCAGCCGCGCCCCAAGCGTCACATTGCCCAGCACATCAAGCCAGGGCATCAGCATTTCACCCTGCGCCATCAGCGCCATGCGCCCCGGAAGCGGCAGGCCGTCCGAGGCCGCGATTGTCCCGGCAAACTCCGTCACCTCGTCCAGCCCGGCAATCAGGCGCAAGAGCGTCGTCTTGCCCACGCCGGACGGTCCGAGCAGACAGGTGATGCGCCCGGCCTTCAGGGTTAGCCGCAGCGGTCCAAAGACCGGCAACGCCCCAATCCGGGCGCTGCCATCGAGGGTCAGACTGGGCGGTGCGGTCATGCGCGGCCTCTTCAAACTTGGGCCGCAGGCTAAGGGGAAGAAGGGCGCAAGGCTGCGCGGTCTCCGTTCCCTCCGCCGGTGCAAGCCGGATCAGGTTCGATGGGTTGGCTCTTCACCTCTCAGCCCCAAGCGGGCACCCCAACGGATATCTCAGGTGTAGCAATGCGTCTTGCAGTTGGCAAGGCTGCGGTGTCGCATGGAATATACCCTGCATTTTAGATGTTCAGCGCTTGTTAGGACTTGGCTGTCAGGCTGGCGCCATCTGAGGGGAGAGTGTCATGCACGGGCTGGTCAACCGCGCCATCGAGAGATTTGTCAGGGATACCTATGGGCGCGATGTATGGATTGACACGATCCGGCGATTGGATCTGGGTCTGACCGAATTTGAATCGATGATGATCTATGAGCCGCAGGTGACCGCACAGGTACTTGCGGCGGTCGGCACGCGGCTTGCGCGCGGGCGCGACGACGTGCTTGAGGATATCGGCACCTATCTGGTCTCCAATCCGGCGACCGAGGCGTTGCGCCGCCTGCTGCGGTTCAGCGGTGTGGATTTTGTCGATTTCCTGCATTCGCTTGATGATTTGCCTGAGCGCGCGCGCCTTGCGGTTTCTGACCTCGACTTGCCTGCCTTGGAACTGCTCGATCAGGGCGGCGGGCTCTACCGCCTGCATGTTGGCTGTCCCAAAGCGGATGGTGTGCGGTTCGGGCCAGTGGTGGTCGGGCTTTTGCGGGCGATGGCGGATGATTACGGTGCGCTCGCGGTGGTCGAGCATCAGGGCGAGAGCGGGACCTGTGAGATCCTCGAAATTCGGATTCTGGACGAGGGGTTTGCCCATGGGCGCGCCTTTGTTCTGGGGGCCGGAGGGGGGGCGCCATGACGGATCCCGATCAGGTGCTGTGCCAGATTCTGACGGGCTTTTGCCCGATGCATGCCGTGCTGGACGAAACCGGGCATGTGGTGGGGGCGGGGCCAACCCTTGCCAAGCTCTTTGGCGATAGGCCGATGCACGGCGCTCGGTTTCTGGACCTGATCGACCTCTGCCGCCCGCAGACAGCGCGCGATATGGCGGAACTGCGCGCCTGTCACGGCGTGCGTCTGCGGCTTCGTCTGCGGGCCGCGCCACGGACCACGCTCAAGGGTTTGCTGCTGGCCCTGCCCGACGGCGGCGCGGTGGTAAACCTCTCGTTCGGGATTTCGGTCGGGGAGGCGGTGCGCGATTTTGGCCTCACCGGCGCGGATTTCGCCGCGACCGATCTCACGACCGAGATGCTCTATCTGATCGAGGCAAAATCCGCCGCGATGGAGGCCTCGCGCAAGCTGAATCTGCGGCTGCAGGGCGCGCGCATCGCTGCCGAAGAACAGGCCTTCACCGACACGTTGACCGGTCTCAGAAACCGGCGCGCGCTCGATCATGTGCTCGATCGGCTGATGCAGAGCGAGCAGGATTTCGCCCTGCTGCATCTGGATCTCGATTTCTTCAAGCAGGTCAATGACACACTGGGCCATGCCGCGGGCGATCACGTGTTGCAAGTGGTCGCCGAGCGGCTCTTGACCGAAGTGCGCGCCGACGACCTGATTGCGCGGGTGGGCGGGGATGAATTCGTCATTCTCCTCTTGGGTATGACAGATCACGCACCGACCAAAGACCTTGCCACGCGCATGATTGCCCGGTTGCAAGAGCCCGTGGTCTTTCACGCGCAGGAGTGCCGGATTTCAGCCAGTATCGGCGTCACGTTGAGCTGTGATTATGATATACCAGAGCCGGTACGGATGATGGCCGATGCCGATCTGGCGCTCTATGCCGTCAAGGCGTCCGGCCGCGGACGCGCGATCGTCCACGCCGCGCACCTGTGCCGCACACCCCCTCTGCCGGGCCTCGCCTGAGCCGGATCAGCCGGGCCAGTTTGCGCTGTCGGTCAACATTGCCAGAATACGGGCAGGGTCCTCTTCATGGGCCAGATGCCCCAACCCGTCCAACGCAACCACCTGCGCGCAGGACAGGCGTGCCGCCGCGCGCGTCGAGGTATCGGGCGGCACCGCCAGATCCCGCGCACCGGTGATCAAGAGGCACCGGTTGGGAATCGTGCTCAGCCGGTCCAGCAAAGGGGCCACATCCCATTGCGCCATCATTTGCAGCGTGCCATCGACATGCGCCCGGTCCGCGATCAGACGCCCATAGAGCGTCAGACCCTCGGGCGGGATGCGCGATCCGGTGCTCTCGATCAGACGACGTGCGCGTGTCACCTTGTCCGCACCCAGCGTAAAGAGCGCCGCTGTCAAAGGGTTGAGCGCCAGCAGCTTGGCCAACACTGGAAACAGCCAGCCCGCGACGCCCTCGAAGGGTCCAAGGGCAGCATTGAGACAGGCAATGTCCGGCGGCCTGCCCTCGGGGGTCATCAGACGCGTGGCCAGCTCGAGCGCAATCGCGCCCCCAGCCGAATGCCCCACAATCAGATCGGGCTGCCACCCCTGCGCCTCGCAAAGTGCTGCGATATCCTCGGCCATACCGGTCAGGCCCAGACGGCGCTTGGCACCGGCACGGCTGAATCCCTGACCCGGCAGATCAATCGCAATCACCCGGTGGCTCTGCGCCAAAAGCGGCATCAGATCCCGCCAGCTATGGGTCGAGGCCCCGGCCCCATGCAGCAAGAGCGCCAGCGGACCGCTGCCCATTTCCTGCACATGCCAGTGATGTGGCGCATGGTATAGCCGCCGGGAGTGCGCGCTATGGGGCCATGTCGCCAGATCGCGCTGCCAGTCCATGGCTCAATCTCCCAAGGCCAAGGTCACAGCCGCAGAGATCGCGCGCGCATCGGCGCGGGGCAGAGGCAGGTGCCGCGCGCCCATCTCGGCCGCAAGATGTGCCGGTTCCGGGCCGGGACGGGCTGAGATGTCGATGACGATGGCGGGCAGGCTCCGGTCGCGCCAGAGGCGGGCCATGCGCGTGGCATCCAACCCGGCCTGCACCCGGTCGCCGTGGCCATCTAGCGTGATATTGGCCCGCGCATCGGTCAGCAGCGCCAGCGCCGGGCTCAGCCCGTGGGTCTCGGCCTGACGGGCCAGGATCAGCGCCGCTTCAATCGCCGCAGCAAGCGGCGTGCCGCCGCCACCGGGCAGACCTGCAAGCCGCCGCTTGGCCTGCACCAACGCGCGCGTCGGCGGCAGGATCAGCTCTGCGCCCTGACCCCGAAACGCGATCAACGCCACACGGTCGCGCCGCGCATAGGCCTGCGCGAGCAGCAGTTCAACTGCGCCCTTGGCCTCGGCCAGACGGGCCAGGGCTGACGAACCAGAGGCATCCACGGCAAAGATCACCAGCCGGTCGGCGCGATCCTCGAACCGTTTTATATGGATGTCCGAGGCGTGAATGATGAGACCCGGCGCATCGAGTCGGGTGCGCCGCCGCAGGGCTTGCCAGGGGGCTGCGCTGCGCAGCGTGGCAATCAGATCAATCCGCCCGCGCCCATCCGGCGCACCGGCGCGGGCCGGAAGCGGGCGACCGCGCTGATGCGCCTTGCGCCGCGCCCCCGCACCCGAGCCAGCCCCGCGGCGTTGACCCGAGCGGCTGGCCAGACTGTCCAGCAGCGCGGGGGGCAACAGGGCCGCCACCGCCTCGAGCAGCACCTCATCGGGAATGTCGGGCGTGTCCGCGCTGGATTGGTCCTCGGGGTCGGGTGTCTCGTCGGGCCTCTCGTCTTCGGGCTCTTGTGGCAGCTGCGTGGCCCGCGACGGATACACCAGCTCTGCGGCTTCGCGCAGATCGTCCTGCGTGACCGTGCCGCGATCCGCCAAGGCCGCCAGAGCGCGGGCGGCCCACAGCGCGAGGAGCGGCGCGCGCAGGCTGTCAATGCCGAAACTGGCAGCCAGCGCCGTGAGCGTGGCAATATCTTCGGGGCTGTGCGTCACGCCAGCAAGCCTGTCGCGCGCCTCCCTCAGATCGGCGGGGGCCGGCATCAGGGCGGGGGCCGCATCGTGGCGAATATCGTCCAGTGTGACATGCAGCCCTAGCCGCTCTGTCAGGGTTGCCGGTGCCGCCTCCTCGCCGTCGATCCCCTCGTCCAACAGCACCAGCGCATGCGCGCCGCTCTGATCCAGCAGTTGCGCCAGCCGTGCGGCAAGCGACGGCGGTGTGCGCTCGGCCATGGTCAGGATCAGCCGGGACGGGCTCTGCGCCAGTCCCGCGCTCTGAATGAGACGTCCGGCGGCCAGTGTCGCGGCAATATCAGCCCCGCCAAACAGCTGTGTATCCGTCAGGTCGGGATGGATGCGGCGGGCGGGGCCGGGCAGGCGGGCGAGGGCCATTTCAAACGCCTGTCGCACCGGCCCGGCGCGGGCCCGCAGCGTCAGACCACGCAGCCCTTCGGGATCAATCGCCAGCAAGCTGAGCGCCCGCAGCGCGCGCCCCCATGCCGGGCTGGGCGTCATCCCCAGACCTCGGACATGGCGCGCGCGATGCGCGTGGCGCTGCCCGCCTCGTCCAAGGGATCGCGGCGCAGCCTGTGGCTGAGCGCCAGAGGCGCCACTTGGGCAAGATGATCGCGGGTCACGGCGGCATCCCCCGCATAGGCCGCCAAGGCGCGGGCGGCACGCAGCAAGGTCAACTCGCCGCGCAGCCCGTCTGCGCCGATGGCGATGCAGAGCGTCGCGCAATCGCGCAAGGCCTCCTCGGGCGTGCCCACGCGGCGCAGGGTGTCGCGCGCGGCGAGGATGGCGGCGCGAATGTGACCATCTTCGGCCTGCCATTTCTCCATGAACGCGGCCGTGTCCCGCTCATAAGCGTCGCGGCGGCGGATCACTTCGATGCGCTCTTCGATGTCCTTGGGCGAGCGCACCTCGACCGAGAGACCGAAGCGGTCCAAGAGTTGCGGGCGCAATTCGCCCTCTTCGGGGTTGCCAGAGCCCACCAGCACAAAGCGCGCCGCATGGCGGATCGAGAGACCCTCGCGCTCGACCACGTTCTCGCCGGATTGGGCCACATCGAGCAAAAGATCGACGATGTGATCCTCCAGAAGATTGACCTCGTCGATATAGAGATAGCCGCGGTTGGCCCGTGCCAAGAGTCCCGGTTGAAACGCCTTTTCGCCCAAGGTCAGCGCCCGTTCGATATCAAGCGCGCCGGTCACGCGGTCCTCGGTCACACCCAAGGGCAGATCAACCACCGGGGTTGGCCGCTCGACCATGTCGCCCAGAGGCGCGGTGGACCAGTCGGGCGTGTCTTCGGGACGCTCTGCATTGATCGGACTGCCGTCGATCATGCGAATGGGCGGCAACAGAGCGGCCAGCGCCCGGACGGCTGTGGATTTGCCAGTGCCCCGGTCGCCAAACACCAACACGCCACCAAGCCCCGGCTCGATCGCCGTGAGGATCATGGCACGTTTCATGTCGTCCTGACCGACAATGGCGGAAAACGGAAAAGCTGCGGTCATATCTGTCCTTTGATGTGAGTGAGCGGGCTCGTGCCCCCCCATGTGCCATGATCGCCGATGACACGAAAGCGGGCGTAGAGTTCTTCGCGAAACCAATCGCCATCGCGCACGGCGGCGATGGCGCGGGCATGCGGGCCGTCATGGCGGGCAAACGCTGTCATGCTCTGTGCATCGGGCCAGATCGAGAATGTGACCTGATGCAAGAACGGCACCTCGCCCACCCCGATCTTGAACGCAACGTTGGGGTCCGCTCCGATCACCGCGCTGATATCCGGCACGCGACGCCAGAATTGCAGCGCCTTGCGTGGGTGCACGGTGGCACGCGTGAGCGCCGCAAGCGGGCCGGTGCTCGCGGGGCTGGTGATCTGGAACGGGGCTTCGCCCGACCAATGCCCCCGCGCCGAGGTGGGCGATAGGAATAGCGTCCAACTTTCGGTGGCGCGCGTCCGGTAGCGGCCAAAAATCGGCGCGGTCTCTGTCTGTTTGCGGGCCGTGGCCGCGTCCGGCCAGACGGCAAGAATGGCATAGACGCCAGTGTTCGGAATGGGGGTAAAGCCTTCACCTGTTCCGGACCCCAACAGCTTCCAGAACCCGATGTCCGGCACCTTTGGCAGGGCCAGACGCGCCGCGCCCATCATGGTCAGCGCCCAGAGCCGGTCGATACCGCGCGAGAAGCGGAAAAAACTGAGGCTGACGGTTTGAATGGCACCGCTCCTTTCCGGGCTGTCAGATAAGTCTGACACGGTTTGACGCACAAGAAAAGAGGCGCGAGAAATGATTGTCAATTAAACTAGACACATGTAGGGTCATCTTATGTTGACAAGAGTCGATCCGCGCCTGATGGAACAGGCCACACGCGCCGATGCCCCGCATGCAGTGGTCATTGGGGCCGGGCTCGGGGGGTTGGCCTCTGCGATGCGACTGGGGGCCAAAGGATACCGCGTGACAGTTCTGGACCGCCTTGACAGCCCCGGCGGTCGCGGCTCCAGCATCACCAAGGACGGTCACCGCTTTGATCTGGGGCCGACAATTGTCACTGTACCGCAGCTCTTTCGCGAGTTGTGGGCGGCCTGCGGGCGCGATTTCGATACCGATGTCGATCTGCGCGCGCTCGATCCTTTCTACGAAATCCGCTGGCCGGATGGCAGCACCTTTACGGCGCGTCAGGACCGGGAGGCGATGCGCGCTGAGGTCTCGCGCCTGTCGCCCGGCGACTTGGCGGGCTATGATCGCTTCGTCAAGGACAGCGAGACGCGCTATTGGTTCGGCTTCGAGGATCTGGGGCGCAGGTCCATGCACCGTCTGGTAGACCTGATCAAGGTCTTGCCGAAATTCGCGTGGCTGCGGGCCGACCGCTCGGTCTATGCCCATGCGGCGGGGCGGATGAAGGATGAACGCCTGCGCATGGCGCTGTCGTTCCATCCGCTCTTTATCGGCGGTGATCCCTTCAACGTGACGTCCATGTATGCGCTCGTCAGCCATCTGGAGGCGGCCTTTGGCGTGCATTACGCCATCGGCGGTGTCGATGCCATCGCCCGCGCCATGGTCCGGGTGATCGAGGGGCAGGGCGGTCTGATCCGGCAGGGGGCCGAGGTCGATGAGATCGTCATCACCAAGAGCCATGCAACGGGCGTCAAGCTGTTGGGTGGTGAGGCGATCAACGCCGATATCGTCGTCTCCAATGCCGATGCCGGGCACACCTATGACCACCTGTTGCGCAATCACACGAAACGGCGCTGGACACCGGCACGGCTCAAACGCTCGCGCTGGTCGATGAGCCTCTTTGTTTGGTATTTCGGCACCCAAGGCACGCGCGAGATGTGGCCGGATGCGGGCCATCACACCATTCTCAACGGCCCCCGTTACAAAGGGCTGGTTCGCGACATCTTCCGGCGTGGCATTCTGTCCGAGGACATGAGCCTCTATGTGCATCGCCCCTCGGTCACCGATCCGGGTGTTGCCCCTGCGGGGGGGGACACGTTTTACGCGCTCAGCCCGGTGCCTCATCTGGGCCATGCCGATCCGGTAGATTGGGCCGCCGAGGCCGAACCCTATCGCCAAAAGGTGCAAAAGGTGCTCGAAGATCAATTGCTTCCGGGGTTGGGCGCGTATCTGACCGCGTCCGAGGTCTTCACCCCCGAAACCTTTCGCGACCGCTATCTCAGCCCCTATGGCACCGGATTTTCCATCGAGCCGCGCATCCTGCAAAGCGCGTGGTTCCGCCCCCATAACGTCAGCGAAGAGGCGCGCGGCCTCTACCTTGTCGGGGCAGGCACCCATCCGGGCGCGGGCTTGCCGGGGGTGATTTCCAGCGCCGAAGTGCTGGCGCAATTGGTGCCCGATGCGGTGCCCGTGGGGGTAGAGCGATGATTGACCCGCATGATCTGGCGCATTGCACCGAGGCGATCCGCCACGGGTCACGTTCTTTTCACGCCGCCTCCAAACTCTTGCCGCGCCGGGTCCGCGATCCGGCCTTGGCGCTCTATGCCTTTTGCCGTCTGGCCGATGACGCCGTGGACGAAAACCGCGAAAAGGCGGCGGCGGTCCTGTCGCTGCACGAACGGCTGGATCTCGCCTATGCGGGGCGGCCCCGCAATGCCCCCGCCGACCGCGCCTTTGCCGCCATCATCGAGGGGTTCGACATGCCGCGCGCCCTGCCGGATGCGCTGCTCGAGGGCTTGGCTTGGGATGCCGAAGGGCGGCGCTATGCAACCCTGTCCGAGCTGCGGGCCTATGCGGCGCGCGTGGCCTCTGCCGTGGGCGCAATGATGTGCGTGCTGATGCGGGTGCGCGACCGTGATGCGCTGGCACGGGCCTGCGATCTGGGCGTTGCCATGCAACTCACCAATATTGCCCGCGATGTCGGCGAAGACGCGCGCGAGGGGCGGCTTTATCTGCCGCTCGACTGGCTCTCCGAGGCAGGCATGACGCCCGACGACTTCCTGCACAGCACAACGGCAACCCCCGAGAACCGTCGCATGGTGCGCAAACTCCTGCACGAGGCCGACGCGCTCTATAACCGCTCTGAATCCGGGATTGCTGCGCTTCCGCTCGCGGCACGGCCGGGCATCTTTGCCGCCCGCTTCATCTACGCCGGAATTGGCGGGCGGGTGCGGGCCGGTGGCTATGACAGCATCACCCGGCGCGCCCGCACCAATGGTCGGCAGAAACTGGGCTGGCTCATGCTGGCCATGCTGCGGGCGGGCGGCACGGTGATCCTGCCCCACTCCCCCATGATCTACGCCAAATCCCTGCCTGAAACCGAGTTTCTGGTGCGCGCCGCCGCTCAGGACGCCCCCCGTGCCGCCGACTGGAGCGATACGCTTTACGAGGCGCTGGCCCGCCTCAAGGCGCAGGATATCGAGCGCGAGACAGGGTTGAGCCGCGATGTCGGGCAGGTTAGAGAGACTGCATGATATGGATCACCTTCGGAATTTTTCTGGCAGCCTGCTTTGCGGCAGGGTCGACCGGCGGGTTGTTTCCGCCGGGTGACTGGTATGCGCGCCTGAAAAAGCCGTGGTGGACGCCGCCCAACTGGCTCTTTCCCGTGGCATGGACCACCCTCTATATCTGCATGGCGGCGGCGGGCGCACGCGTGGCGGTCAGCCCCGGCAACGGGATTGCGATGGCGCTCTGGTCCTTGCAAATCGCACTCAACGGGCTGTGGACGCCGGTCTTCTTTGGCCTGCGGCGGATGCGGTTGGGGCTGATCGTGCTCTGCGCCCTTTGGGTCTCGGTGGCGACAACGTTGGTGGCGCTCTGGTCCGTGGATTGGATCGCCGGGCTGCTCTTTGTGCCCTATCTCACATGGGTCAGCGTGGCGGGGCTGCTCAACCTCTCGGTGCTGCGGCTCAACCCGGATGCGGTGCGCTAGGCGGCGGCGATTGGTCTTGAGCGGACCTTGATTGCGGTTTAACCACGCGGTCCCTCTGACCTCGAGCACTGTCATCTTGGCTCAGTTTCCCGTCTCTATTCAAACCGCCACCGTGATCGGCGCGGCACGCGCACGGCGAGCATCGGCTTGAGCACACCGGCACGAAACCGCGTCAGGTCCAAGGCTTCATGCACCCCCACGGTTTCCTCACCGTCCAACCGCGTGCGCACCGCCGAACGGCTGTAGAACGGCGCATCGAGCATCGGCTTGACCTGCTTGGGCTGATAGCCAGCGTCGGCACGGGTGTCGCGCGCCACCATCCAGAGACTCCGGCGCATCGCCACCTTGGGTGGCAGAGGAATGGTTTCCGCGTTGCCTGCTGCATCAAAATGCACGGCCATCGCCAGTTCTGATCCATCCATCCGAACCGCATCGTAGAAACAGGTCGATCCACCCCGCGCCGGATACCGCCCCCAGGTCCAATAGCGAAAATCCTGTTCCAGCGCGCGCGTGCCAAAGTTGGCGTCGAAATAGCCGTGCCCCTGCCACTGCCATCCGGGCGCGTCGAGATCGACCTCGATGGTCGAGGTGGGGCCAAAGGGCCGCCAGATATGTGTACCTTCGGGGGTCAGCGGTAACTCTACCCCCGTCAACGCCGTCGGCGTCACGGTAATACGTCCGCGCACGCGGCTGATGACGGGCGGCGATGAAATCTCGTTGATCTCAATGATCAACTGCCCGTCCTGCCAACGCATCGAGGATGGCCCCACCGTCAGGCAATCCTCTGTCTGGCGCAAAGCAGACGTGCCTCGGTCGGTCATCGTGAACCGCCCCCCTTGCCCATAGGTGGCCACGTTGATGCAGACATGGTTGGCCGGGTTCTTGCGGCCTGACCAGGCATACCATGGCGAGAATACCGATCCGATGAAGGCAATGACGCTGACCGCACGGCGGCCATCGTCGCTCAGGCCGTCGATATACCACCAGGCGTAGCCAATGCTGGGGATGTCGAGATTGAAATTCGGTCGCTCAATATCGCCTCGGCCGCGTGCCGGGCGGAGAGCGTGGCCATGGGCACGCCCGCCCCCGGATGCGCCCCACCCCCCACCAGATAGAGGCCCGTCACCCGCGTCCGCGCCACCGGGCGCTGAAAGGCCGCCATCATCCCCTGCGGGCTCTGCCCGTAGAGCGATCCGAGCGAGGCTGGGAACATCCGGTCGAACCGCGCCGGCGTCGTCAGCGCCCCCTCGCCCGGCAAGGGATTGAAGCGCAGACCAAAACCCGCGAGGGTCTGAAAGGTTCGGGTGTAACATGAGGCAAAATCCTCGGCTGCTTGGGTGAGGCCGTCGAGCGGCGGAGCATTCAGAATGATCTCGAACCGCTCCCGCGTTGGGGGCGGCTCGAGCAGTCCACGATCCTGCGCACAGATATAGACCGTGGGATCACGCGGGCAGCGCCCGGTGCGCAGGTCGTCAAATTCGGACCTAGGATCGGCGGCAAAGAACACATTGTGATGCGCCAGATCAACGCCCGAGGGCGTGGCGGCAAAGGCCCAGACCTGAGCCGAGAGGCTGCGCGCGCTCCTGAGTGTTTGCGGGGCAATATGAGACAGGTCGGGCCCAAGCGCCCCCGAGGCCAAAGCGCGCGGATCGCCGTTGAACACCACATGCGCCGCAGGAATATGCGTGCCATCGGCAAGGGTGACGCCGGTCGCGCCCCCCGCGTGCGTATCAATCCGCGCGACATGCGCCTGAAAGCGGAACTCGGCCCCGCGCGCGCGCGCCAAATCCATCAGACTTTGCGCCAGCCGGTGCATGCCGCCCCGCACCACCCAGACCCCCGCCGCCTCGGCTTGCCAGATCAATGACAGAAGGGCTGGGGAGTGATAGGGCGACCCGCCGACATAGGTCGCATAGCGCCCAAAGAGCTGTGCCAGACGTGGGTCGTCAAAGTGCCGCGCAAGGCTCTGCGCCAGTGTGGACAGCGGCGCCATGGCGCGGATCAGCGTCGGTTGTCGCGCAACAACGGCGCTCAGGGCAAGCGGAGAGGGCGCGGCCGCCTGCATCATCGGCCCGTCAAAGGCCGTGAAGAGGCGGCGGGCGCGCTTGGAGAATTCGGTAAACTGCCGCGCGGCCCGCGCTCCCGCAAAGGCATGGATTGCTGCGCAACTTCGCGTCTCATCGGCAAAGAGGTCGAGCATGCTGCCATCCGGCCAGAAATGCCGCGCAAGAATCTCTTGCGGAACAAGGTCAATGTGATCCTCAAGGCGCTCGCCGATACTGGCAAAGAGCGCGTCAAAGACGCCGCGCAGGGTCAAAACAGTTGGCCCCGCATCGACCGGCCCGGCCGCCGAGGGCAGGGCGCGCATCTTGCCGCCCGGACCGGCGTGGCGTTCCAGCACCATAGCCGGCAGGCCGGCATGCGCCAGCCGCACAGCAGCAGCCAGCCCCGCGATCCCGGCACCGACGACTACGACTCGGGTGCGCGCGTCTGAAAGAGGGGTGTCTGACTTCATAATGCGATTGTTGACTCATGCGCGCAATGTGTCCAGTATGATTTACACATGATGTGTCAGATTTGTGATACAATCGGCAAAAAGGAGTGGCCATGCCCATCGAGACCCGCATTGAGGCGGCCATTGCGCAGGCGATTGCGCGGGGGCAGGCGGGGCAGACCCCGGCACGGCTGGCCGACGCCCTTGATTACGCGACAAGCCCCGGGGGCGCGCGCATCCGCCCGACGATTCTCATGTCTGTGGCAATGGCCTGTGGCGATGACCGGCCCGACCTCAGCGATGCCGCCGCCGCAGCACTGGAGATCATGCATTGCGCAAGCCTTGTGCATGATGATCTGCCCTGTTTCGACGATGCCGATCTGCGACGCGGCAAGGCTTCGGTGCATCGCGCCTATTCCGAACCGCTGGCCGTGCTGACCGGCGATGCGCTGATCATCATGTCCTTTGAAATTCTCGCCCGCGTGGCCCATCACGATGCCGGCCGCGCCACGGCGTTGATCCTTGCCCTTGCCCGACGCAGCGGCATGCCCAATGGCATCTGTGCTGGTCAGGGCTGGGAGAGCGAACCAAAGGTC
Source organism: Roseovarius sp. 217 (assembly GCF_000152845.1). GTDB lineage: Bacteria > Pseudomonadota > Alphaproteobacteria > Rhodobacterales > Rhodobacteraceae > Roseovarius. The sequence goes on along the minus strand of NZ_CH902584.1, from coordinate 3,799,284 downwards.
GATCTCGAGGCCTATCACCGCTCCAAAACCGGCGCGCTCTTTATCGCCGCAACCCAGATGGGGGCCATCGCGGCGGGGCATGAGCCCGAACCGTGGTATGAGCTTGGCGCGCGCATCGGTGCCGCGTTTCAGGTGGCCGACGACTTGCGCGATGCACTCTTGGATGCCGAGACCCTGGGCAAGCCGGTGGGGCAGGACGATCTGCACGGGCGTCCCAATGCGGTGGCCGAACTCGGCGTGCCCGGGGCCGTAACGCGGCTCAAGGATATTCTGGCGGGGGCGATTTCCTCGATCCCGTCCTGCCCCGGCGAGGCGCGTCTGGCCAAGATGGTACAGATGCAGGCCGAGCGGATCATTTCTGTTCTGCCCGCGCGCATGCGGGCCTGACCGCATGACTGTGGCAGGCGACCTGACAGAGCGTCGCCCGCAGAGGCGTGGCGGCTGGCTCACGCGCCTGATCTCAAATCCACGCTTTCAGCATTGGGCCAGCGGCTTCCCCTTGACACGTGGCATTGCGCGGCGCGACGGGGCCGAGATTTTCGATATCGTCCAAGGGTTTGTGCAGTCGCAGGTGCTATCGGCGCTGGTCGAGCTGGAGCTTTTGCATCGTCTCGCCGATGGACCGCAGGACCCCGCCGGTCTGGCGCGACGCACGGGTGTGCCCGAAGATCGCATGACGATTCTGCTTCAGGCGGGCGCGGCTCTTCATCTCCTCAAACGTCGCCGTGACGGGCGCTATGCTCTGGCCCGCAAAGGTGCGGCCATTCTCGGGGTGCCGGGGCTTGAAGCGATGATTCGCCATCATCACGCCTTCTACGCTGACATGGCAGATCCCGTCGCCCTCTTGCGCGGGCAGGGCGAGACGGAATTGGCCCGTTTCTGGCCCTATGTCTTTGGCGCGGCCGCAGAAATGGAGCCGGAGGTCGCCCATCGCTATTCGGACCTCATGGCGCAATCTCAGGGACTTGTGGCGCAGGATGTGCTGCGGATGATCCCGTTCAAGGACACGCGTCACCTGCTGGATATCGGCGGCGGCAGCGGCGCGTTTCTGGGCGCGGTCGCCGCGCGTTACCCCAGGCTGAGCCTCACGCTCTTCGATCTCCCCGAGGTGATCCCCTCCGCGCGCGCCCGTTTGGCACAGGCTGGGTTGAGCGCGCGGTTGACACTCGTTCCCGGCTCGTTTCGCACAGAGTCCCTGCCCATGGGCGCGGATACAATCTCACTCATTCGGGTGCTTTACGATCACGACGACGCCACCGTGACGGCGCTCTTGGCCAAGATCCATGCCGCCTTGCCCCCCGGCGGACGGCTGATTGTGGCTGAACCAATGGCCGGTGGCGCACGGCCAGAGCGTGCGGGTGACGTGTATTTTGCCTTTTATACCATGGCGATGGGCACCGGACGCGCACGCTCGGCCGCGCGCATCGCCGCGCTTTGCCGGGCCGCTGGATTTGACCAGATCCACACACCGCGCAGCCTGCGCCCTTTCGTTGCCAGCGCGCTGTCGTGTGTCAAGTCAGCCTGACGGAAATGTGAATATACATGTAAAGAAAGATTGACACATTGACCTGTCCGGTTACACTTACAAGGAAGAGGAATCCAAAATCTGACAGTGTCAGGCAACGGATAGGAGGCTACCATCGAAACCCGCGCCGTCCATCTCAGAGGTCCCGAAGACCTCTCGGTTGACACCCTGATGCTCAAGGCGCCGGGTGCGGGCGATCTGGTGGTCGATGTCACCCATTCAGGCATTTCCACCGGCACCGAAAAACTCTTTTGGTCCGGCCAGATGCCGCCGTTTCCCGGCATGGGCTATCCGCTGGTGCCCGGCTACGAAGCCGCAGGCGAAGTGGTCGAGGCGGCCCCCGGCACAGGCTACAAACCCGGCGATCATGTGTTCGTGCCCGGTGCCGATTGTTTTGAAGGGGCGTTTGGTCTCTTTGGTGGGGCCTCAGCGCGCCTCGTGACCAAGGCCTCGCGGGTTTGTCGAATCGATGCGGGTTTCGGGGCCGAGGGCGCGCTATTGGCGCTCGCAGCAACAGCGCGCCATGCGATGGCGGGGCTGGACAAGGCGGTGCCGGATCTCATCGTCGGTCACGGCGTTCTGGGCCGTTTGCTCGCACGGTTGACGATTGCCGCCGGTGCGCCTGCGCCCACCGTCTGGGAAACCCAAGCGGATCGTTGCAAGGGCGCACAGGGCTATCCGGTGATCCATCCCGATACGGACACGCGCCGCGATTACCGCGCCATTTACGACGCCTCTGGCGATCCCACGATCCTCAATACCCTGATTGGCCGGCTGGCCAAGGGGGGCGAGGTGGTGCTTGCGGGATTTTATCCGCAGGCGCTCAGCTTTGCCTTTCCGATGGCCTTCATGAAAGAGGCGCGCCTGCGCGTTGCCGCCGAATGGGCGCATGACGACCTGACCGCCACCCGCGCTTTGGTTGAATCGGGTGTGCTTAGCCTTGCTGGGCTGATCACGCATCAGGCCACATCTCGCGACGCAACGCAGGCTTATCGGACCGCCTTCAGCGATCCAGATTGCCTCAAAATGATACTCAACTGGAAGGACGCAGCATGAAAGACGACGTGCCGAACCTAAAAGAGTTCGACCAACGGCTGCGTGATGAAGCGCATGAAGACCTGGCGGACATCATCACAGCCGAGCCGAAGTCCAAGACGCAGATCATTGCGATCTACGGCAAGGGTGGCATCGGCAAGAGTTTCACGCTCGCCAACCTCAGCCATATGATGGCCGAAATGGGCAAGCGCGTGCTGCTGATCGGCTGCGATCCAAAATCCGACACCACCAGCCTGCTGTTCGGCGGCAAGGCCTGCCCCACAATCATCGAAACCTCAGCCAAGAAGAACCTGGCTGGTGAGCCGGTCAAGATCGGCGATGTCTGTTTCAAACGCGGCGGCGTCTTTGCGATGGAGCTGGGCGGGCCAGAAGTGGGCCGGGGCTGTGGCGGGCGCGGGATCATCCACGGCTTTGAGCTGCTGGAGAAACTCGGCTTTCACGATTGGGATTTCGATTACGTCCTTCTGGACTTTCTGGGCGATGTGGTCTGCGGCGGCTTTGGCCTGCCCATCGCGCGGGACATGGCGCAAAAGGTCATTCTTGTCGCCTCGAACGACTTGCAATCGCTCTATGTCGCCAACAACGTCTGCTCCGCGGTTGAGTATTTCCGCAAGCTGGGCGGCAATGTCGGTGTCGCGGGTCTGGTGATCAACAAGGATGACCATTCCGGCGAGGCGCAGGCCTTTGCCAAATCCGTCAATATCCCCGTGCTGGCCGCGATCCCGCAGGATGACGACCTGCGCAAGAAATCCGCCAATTATCAGATCGTTGGCACAGCAGAGAGCCAATGGGGCAGTCTCTTTGCCGAACTGGCCGAGGCGGTCTCGGTCGCCCCGCCGGTGCGCCCCAATCCGCTCGATCAGGATGGGCTTCTGGCGCTCTTCGACAGCAAGGACACAGGCGGAGATTACGTTCTGGTGCCTGCAACAGACGAGGATATGCGCGGCAAATACGCAGCGCCCAAAGCATCGCTGGAGGTGGTCTATGACGACGCCTGATCACCCCCGCCGCGAGACATTGGCCGAGGTGCAGCGCCTGTTGGCGCACGCCCGCCCCGAGCAACTGCGCCGCCTTTTGGCCGATATTGCCGCGTCCTCTACGACCGCAGACCGGGATGAGCAAGCATCCCCCCAAAGGCGGGCGTCATGAGCGATGAAGTCACATATGACGGGGCTGCCGAGGCCCATGTGATCTCCGGCACCGCCGTAGAGCCATCGCCCGAGGTGTCGGACGGGGCAGGGGGCTGCCATTCCGGTGCCGAGATGGACAAGGCCGCGCGCATGGCGGGGCAATCCGAATTGCTCGACCGATACGCCCGCGATTATCCCAAGGGACCGCATGACCAACCCCAGAGCATGTGCCCGGCCTTTGGCTCGCTCCGCGTCGGCCTGCGCATGAAGCGCGTGGCGACCGTGCTGAGCGGGTCCGCCTGCTGCGTCTATGGCCTGACCTTCGTGTCGCATTTCTACGGGGCGCGCCGCTCGGTGGGTTACGTCCCCTTCAATTCCGAAACGCTCGTCACCGGCAAGCTCTTCGAGGATATCCGCGAGAGCGTGCATGAGATGGCCGACCCGGATCGGTTCGACGCCATTGTCGTGACCAACCTCTGCGTGCCGACTGCGAGCGGCGTGCCGCTGCGTCTGCTCCCCAGCGAAATCAACGGCGTGCGAATCGTCGGCATCGACGTGCCGGGCTTTGGTATCCCCACCCATGCCGAGGCCAAGGATGTGTTGGCCGGTGCGATGCTGAATTACGCCCGCAAAGAAGTGATGGCAGGCCCGGTTGCGGCCCCTCAGGGCGGCAAATCCGACCGCCCGACTGTGACCCTGCTGGGCGAGATGTTCCCGGCGGACCCGATGATGATCGGCGCGATGTTGGCCCCCTTGGGGCTGGCTGCCGGGCCGGTGGTGCCGGCCCGTGAGTGGCGCGAGCTATATGCTGCGCTCGATTGCGGCGCGGTGGCGGCGATCCATCCGTTCTACACCGCCGCGATCCGCGAATTCGAGGCCGCAGGCCGCCCCATCGTGGGCTCTGCGCCCGTGGGCCATGACGGCACCGCCGCATGGCTGGCGGGTATCGGCGACGCCTTTGGCCTCGCGCCGGATAAGGTTGCAGCGGCGCAAAACGCCTTCCTGCCCGCCATCAAAGGCGCGCTCGCCAATGCGCCCATCACCGGCACGATCACGCTCTCGGGCTATGAGGGCAGCGAATTGCTGGTGGCGCGTCTCTTGATCGAAAGCGGGGCCAATGTGCCCTATGTCGGCACCGCCTGCCCGAAAACCCCGTGGTCGGCGGCGGATGCAGACTGGCTGGCGGCCAACGGCGTCAAGGTCAAGTTCCGCGCCTCGCTCGAGGATGATTGCGCCGCGATGGAGGCGGTCAAACCTGATCTCGCCATCGGCACGACCCCCGTCGTGCAAAAGGCCAAGGAAAAGGGCATCCCGGCGCTCTATTTCACCAATCTCATCTCCGCTCGTCCCCTCATGGGGCCGGCCGGTGCGGGCAGCTTGGCCGAGGTGGTCAATGCCGCCATGGGCAACAAGGCCCGGATGGATCACATGCGCGCCTTCTTTGCCGGTGTGGGCGACGGCGATACCGCCGGTATCTGGGAGGGCGCTCCGAACCTGCGCCCCGATTTCCGCGCGCAGCATCAGAAGAAACTCGACAAGCAGGCCCGCGCGGCGGCCGCGCAGGAGATGATCTGATGCTCATTCAGGATCATGATCGCGCAGGCGGATATTGGGGGGCGGTCTATGCCTTCTGCGCCGTCAAGGGCTTGCAGGTGGTGATCGACGGCCCCGTGGGCTGTGAAAACCTCCCCGTCACATCGGTCCTGCATTACACCGACGCGCTCCCCCCCCATGAATTGCCCATCGTGGTCACCGGTCTGGGCGAGAGCGAAATGGGATCAGGGACGGAAGAGGCGATGAAACGCGCCTGGGGCACGCTTGATCCCGCCCTGCCAGCCGTCGTTGTCACCGGCTCCATTGCCGAGATGATCGGCGGCGGTGTGACGCCGCAAGGCACCAATATTCAACGCTTCCTGCCGCGCACTATTGATGAGGATCAATGGCAGTCGGCGGATCGCGCAATGACCTGGATCTTCAGCGAATTCGGCATGACCAAGGGGCGCATGCCCCCCGAGAAAAAGCGCGAAGAGGGCAGCGCCCCGCGCGTCAATATCCTTGGGCCAATGTATGGCACCTTCAACATGCCCTCGGACCTGCACGAAATCCGTCGTCTCGTCGAAGGGATCGGGGCAGAGGTCAACATGGTGATGCCTCTGGGCGCGCATCTGGCCGAGATGCGCAATCTGGTCAACGCCGATGTCAATATCGTCATGTACCGAGAGTTTGGCCGCGGTTTGGCCGAGGTTCTGGGCAAGCCCTATCTTCAGGCCCCCATCGGGGTCGAATCGACCACGCTGTTCCTGCGGACACTGGGCGAGATGCTCGGGCTTGACCCAGAACCCTTCATCGCCCGCGAAAAGCACTCGACGCTGAAACCCGTCTGGGATCTCTGGCGCTCGGTGACGCAGGATTTCTTTGCCACGGCGAACTTTGGCATCGTGGCCAATGAAACCTACGCGCGCGGCGTGCGCAATTTCCTCGAAACTGACATGGGCCTGCCCTGCGCCTTTGCGGTGGCCCGGACAGCCGGGAAAAAGACCAACAACGAGGAGGTGCGCAGCCTTGTGCACACCAAACGACCCCTTATCCTGATGGGGTCGATCAACGAGAAGATGTATCTGGCTGAGATGAAGGCCGGGTTTGGCCCGCAGCCGTCTTTCATCCCAATGAGCTTTCCGGGCGCTGCCATCCGGCGCGCGACCGGCACGCCGGTGATGGGCTATGCGGGGGCCACATGGCTGGTTCAGGAAGTGTGCAACAGCCTCTTTGATGCGCTTTTTCACATCCTGCCCTTGGGCACGGAAATGGACGCGGTCCAGGCGACGCCCACGCCCCTGCGCCGGGATTTCCCATGGGATTCGGACGCCGCCCGCGAATTGGAGCGGATCGTCGCCTCCCATCCGGTGCTCACCCGTATTTCCGCAGCCAAGACATTGCGCGACGCCGCCGAAGAGGCCGCGCTGCGGCAGGGCGACGAACGTGTCGTGCTGCAAACCGTTCAAGCGATTTCACCCCGTATGGCCGGGGCCCCAGTTCGAGAGGAGGACTGAGACGATGACTGACATGACATCAAACCCGCCCCGTGTGCGCAGCCGGCAGGCACGCCGCAGGGGTCTGGAATTTCAGCTCTATTTCGCAATGATCTTTGCGTTGGCTCTGCCCTTCGCAACGGTTCTTTGGATGCGCGAGGCGGTTCAGTACCGCACCCTCGACCTGCGCGGCCCCTTGGCCCGCGCTTGGGCCGAGGCGGACCGCACAACGCCATTGATATTCTCGGCCTGACAAGGACCGGGATCAAGGACTGCCTGTCCCATGATGGGGCGGACAGAAACCGGCGGGGCCATGCAGGCCTCGAAGGACCCGGTCGCGGGGCACGCGACGTCAGCATAACGTTCCGGAGGAAAGTTCATGGCTGATAAATCTGACCTGTCGTTCACAGGTCTCACAGACGAGCAGGCCCAAGAGCTGCATTCCGTCTACATGAGCGGCCTATGGCTGTTCACGGCGATTGCAGTGGTTGCACATATTGCAACCTTCATTTGGTTCCCGTGGTTCTAGGAAAGGGGTTAAGACATGGCAAAGTTCTACAAGATCTGGCTCATCTTCGACCCCCGCCGCGTATTCGTGGCGCAGGGCGCGTTCCTGTTTCTTTTGGCAGCGATGATCCATCTCGTGCTTCTGAGCACCGACGGTTTCAACTGGTTTGAAATCGCCGCAGCAAAGTACGGGCAGTGACGTCACTCTCAAAATGATCGCTGCGGGCGGGGCAGGCCTTCGCCCGCGGCTACCTAACGTAACGAAACGGCTGGTCGGGTCATCCGCACAGCCGCACAACGCGGGGACCACGAGATGGCTTTGCTCAGTTTTGAAAGAAAGTACCGTGTCCGCGGAGGAACGCTGGTAGGCGGCGATCTGTTCGATTTTTGGGTCGGGCCCTTCTATGTCGGTTTCTTCGGGGTCACGACAGCATTTTTCGCCGCTTTGGGCACGATCCTGATTTTCTGGGGGGCGTCGCAACAAGGGACGTTCAACCCATGGCTCATCAATATCGCGCCGCCTGACCTCAGCTACGGTCTGGGTCTGGCACCGCTGATGGAGGGGGGATTGTGGCAAATCATCACCTTCTGCGCCACCGGTGCCTTTATCAGCTGGGCGCTGCGCGAAGTGGAAATCTGTCGCAAGCTGGGGATGGGCTATCATGTGCCCTTCGCCTTCAGCTTCGCGATCCTGGCCTATATGACGCTGGTGATCTTTCGCCCGCTTCTGATGGGGGCCTGGGGGCACGGGTTTCCCTACGGGATCTTCAGTCACCTCGATTGGGTCTCGAACACCGGATATGCCTATCTGCACTTCCACTACAACCCGGCGCATATGCTGGCGGTGACGCTGTTCTTCACCACCACCTTTGCACTGGCGCTGCATGGCGGGTTGATCCTGTCGGCGGCCAATCCCGAGAAGGGCGAAGAGATGAAAACGCCCGATCACGAGGATACCTTCTTTCGCGACTTCATTGGCTACTCTGTCGGCACATTGGGCATTCACCGTGTCGGCTTTCTTCTGGCGATCAATGCGGTCTTTTTCTCGGCTGTCTGTATCATCATCTCCGGCCCGGTCTGGACCAAGGGTTGGCCCGAATGGTGGAATTGGTGGCTCGACCTGCCGATCTGGCCTAGCCAAGTGGGGATGTGACCATGATTGAGTATCAGAATATATTCACCCAAGTGCAGGTTCAGGGCCAACCTGAATGGGGCATGGACGACACTGGCCGGATGATGGAAGAGCGCGCGGGCAAGCCGTTTTTCTCGACCCTCATCGGCTGGCTGGGCAACGCGCAGATCGGTCCGATCAACCTCGGCATGCTCGGTGTGATCAGCCTCATCAGCGGCTTCATGTGGTTCTTTATCGTGGGCCTCAACATGCTGGCGCAGGTCGGCTGGTCGCTGCCGGAATTCCTGCGGCAACTCTTCTGGCTGGCACTCGAGCCGCCGGGGCCCGAACACGGCCTCTCGATGCCCCCGCTCAATGATGGCGGCTGGTATATCATCAGCTCGTTCTTTCTGCTGGTGGCTGTCTGCGCCTGGTGGCTGCGCACCTATCAACTGGCCGCAAGCCACAAGATGGGCAAGCATGTCGCCTGGGCCTTCGCCTCTGCCATCTGGCTCTTTCTGGTGTTGGGCCTCTTCCGGCCGATCCTGATGGGATCGTGGTCCGAGGCGGTGCCCTACGGCATCTTCCCGCACCTTGACTGGACCACCGCGTTCTCGATCCGCTACGGCAACCTCTACTACAACCCGTTCCACTGCCTCTCGATCGTCTTCCTCTATGGCTCGGTCCTGCTCTTTGCGATGCACGGCGCCACCATTCTCGCGGTCAGCCGTTTCGGCGGAGACCGGGAGTTGGAGCAGATCGTCGACCGTGGCACGGCATCAGAGCGCGCCGCCCTCTTCTGGCGCTGGACCATGGGGTTCAACGCGACAATGGAGGGGATTCACCGCTGGGCCTGGTGGTTTGCGGTTCTCACCCCGATCACGGGTGGTATCGGCATCCTTCTGACCGGCACGGTCGTGGACAACTGGTTCATCTGGGCACAGGAACACAACTTTGCGCCCCTCTATGACGGATCTTACGGCTACGACGCTTACGGCTCTTACGAAGCCTTCATCGGACAAGGAGAGTAAGCCATGTTTCCCAAATGGTTTGACAAATGGAACCGTGACAATCCGACCAATATCTTTGGTCCGGCGGTGGCCATCGGAACAGTGGGCGGCGCGGTGTTTGTGGCAGCCCTCTTGGTGACATGGGGCCAGCCCTATGCCACCGAGAGCCTGCAGACCGGCCCGCGCGGCACCGGCATGTCGGTGCCCGAGTTCAAGCTGGATCTGGCCAAGCCCGATCCCTCGATCGAGAGTTTCCTTGCCTCGACGTCGGCCCCGGTGGTGCCGCAGGGCGGTGAGCAGACAGCGGGCGAGGCGCGTGAAAACGTACCGCCGGGACTCGAAGATTTGACGGTCGAGAACTATGACCGCCTGCTTGCGGCGATGCGCGTCTGGACCGGGATTCCCGATCTCTTCGAGGATCCGGCCAATTACCAGACGGCTGTTGGCCATGTGATGATCGGCATGACCCAAAACCTCAACGAGGAATGGTCAGGCCACGTCAATGCCAACAAACAGGTGGGTGTGACCTGTTACACCTGTCACCGTGGTCAGCCGGTGCCGTCCGATGTCTGGTTCAAGATCAACCCGGTGAACGAGAGCACCGAAGGCTGGTCCGCCAATCAGAACCGGGTGACGGTGCAGTCGCAATATACCTCGCTGCCCTCGGATGCGCTCGAGAAATACCTGCTCGATGGCGAGAGCATCAAGGTGCATGACTTGGAATCGCGCGTGGCCGGTGTTCCGGGCACCGATGACTATCCCGGCATCCAACAGGCAGAGCGGACCTTTGCGCTGATGAACTATGTCAGCAACTCGCTCGGGGTGAACTGTGTCTTTTGCCACAACAGCCGCGCCTTTTACGACGGGTCTCAGGTGACGCCGCAATGGGGCACAGAGATTTTGGGCATCGAGATGGTGTTGGAGTTGAACAATACCTATCTCGTGCCGCTCGAAGGTCTCTTGCCCGAAGAGCGCCTGGGCCCGATCTATGCAGACGCGCCCAAGGCCGCCTGCAAGACCTGCCACAAGGGCTATCAGCAGCCCCTGCAGGGCACCAATGTGATCGGCAACTGGCCGGAACTCGCCACCACCAGCGGCGCGCCGGATTACAGCAACTGATGCTGCACGGGGGCGCTTGATGCGCCCCCGTTGCCCCTTGCCGCCCCTCGCGCGGGTGGCATCAGCGCCACCGGGGAGGAGGCCGCCATGACCCAAGACAGACCCAACACACCGCTTCTGGACCGCGTTGCCGGACCATCGGATCTGCGACAGATGCCCGATGAGAAACTGGCCCTGCTTGCGGATGAACTGCGCGCCGAGGTGATTTCCGCTGTCTCGGAAACCGGCGGGCATCTCGGGTCATCGCTTGGCGTGGTCGAATTGGCGGTGGCCATTCATGCGGTCTTCAACACACCGATCGACAAACTCGTCTGGGACGTGGGCCATCAATGCTACCCGCACAAGATCCTGACCGGGCGGCGTGACCGCATCCGCACCCTGCGGCAAAAGGATGGGCTCTCGGGATTCACCAAACGCTCGGAATCCATCTACGATCCCTTTGGGGCGGCCCATTCCTCGACCTCGATCAGTGCCGCATTGGGATTTGCCGTGGCCCGCGACATGGGACAGGCCACAGGCGACGCCATCGCGGTGATCGGTGACGGCTCGATCAGCGCGGGCATGGCCTATGAGGCGCTGAACAATGCGGGGGCCGAGGGCCGCCGCCTCTTCGTCATTCTCAACGACAATGAAATGAGCATCGCGCCGCCGGTGGGAGCCATGTCGTCCTATCTCAGCCGCATGTATGCCAGCGAGCCTTTGGCGCGCATGGCCTCGCTCGCCGAAGGGTTCGAGGCCGCCTTGCCCGCGCCCCTGCGCGAGAGCGCCAAGCGCGCGCGCCAATTGGTGACGGGGCTGACCGGCTCCGGCACGCTGTTCGAGGAACTAGGCTTTCAATATGTCGGCCCCATCGATGGGCATGACATGGGGCAGCTTCTCTCGGTCCTGCGCGCCGCGCGCACGCGGGCGACCGGGCCGGTCCTTATTCACTGCTGCACCGTTAAGGGCAAGGGCTATGCCCCGGCCGAAGGGGCCGCCGACCGCGGGCATGGCGTGTCAAAATTCGACCCCGCCACCGGCGCACAGGCCAAATCAAAACCCGGCGCTCCCTCTTATACGGGCGTCTTCGGGCAGGCTCTGACGGATGAGGCGGCGCGCGATGATCGCATCGTGGCCGTGACCGCCGCGATGCCCGATGGCACGGGCCTCACCAAGATGGCCGAGCGGTTTCCGGCGCGGGTGTTCGACGTGGGCATTGCCGAACAGCATGCCGTGACCTTTGCCGCCGGCATGGCGGCCTCGGGGCTCAAACCCTTCTGCGCGATTTACTCGACCTTCCTGCAACGCGCCTATGATCAGGTGGTGCATGACGTGGCCCTTCAGGGGCTCCCCGTCCGCTTTGCCATCGACCGCGCCGGGTTGGTCGGGGCCGATGGCGCGACCCACGCGGGGGCGTTCGATATCGGCTACCTCGGAAATCTGCCCGGCATGACCCTGATGGCCGCCGCAGACGAGGCCGAGCTTGTGCATATGGTCGCCACGGCGGCCGCCCATGATGCCGGCCCCATCGCATTCCGCTACCCGCGCGGCTCCGGCACCGGCGTGGCCCTGCCGGAACGCGGCAAACCCCTTGCCATCGGCAAGGGTCGCATCATCGAGGAGGGCACAGATGTGGCGATCCTCAGCTTTGGCGCGCATCTCTTTGAATGTCAGGTCGCGGCCGACATGGTCGCCGATGACGGGATCTCCGTGACCGTGGCCGATGCCCGCTTTGCCAAGCCGCTCGACACGGATCTCTTGATGCAACTCGTCAGCCACCACCGCGCGCTCATCACCGTCGAGCAGGGGGCGATGGGCGGCTTTGGCAGCATGGTGATGCACGAATTGGCCCGGCGCGGCGCCTTTGACAAGGGTCTCATCCTGCGCACCCTCTGCCTGCCCGACCGGTTCATTGATCAGGCCAACCCCGAGGATATGTATGTCGATGCCGGTCTCTCGGCCCCGCAGATCGCTGACATGATCCGTGCATCCCTCGCGGGTCGCGCAGAGGTGGTGCCGCTGCGTCAGGTGCGCTGATTTCAGAACCCGCCGGGCCGCGTCACGGTCTGGAGATAGGCCCAGACATCGCGCGCCTTTTGCACGTCGCGCAATTGATAGGCCATCTTGCCGCGCGCATTGGCATCATCAAGGTAATTGCGCAGATAGGCCGTGGCGTCGCGCACATAGACCACGAAATCTTCCTCGTTCCAGCGCAGGCCGGATTTGCCCGCTGCGATCATCGAGGTCGAATAGTGGAATCCCGGCACGCTGCCCGCATGCCGCCCGATCACACCATAGAGATTGGGACCGGTTCGCCCGCCCCGCACCACCGGCGTTTCGGTCTCGTCGATGATCGAATGACAGGCACGGCAGTCCTTGAACAGCGCCTTGCCGCGCGCCACATCCCCGGCGAAGGCCGGTCCGGCGAGACCGACAAAACCGAGTACAAAAATCGCGTACAGATTGTACACTGTGTATCCCTCTCGCCTCTGCGCGCCCCCTCAATAGGTGGGCGGCAGACCGGCTGAGTCAATCAGTGTAGGGCTCGGATCACGCGCTTGTCAGCCCGCGTGCGCAGCCTGTGTGAGGTGGCGGTGTCAGGCCACCGCATGCGCCAGGGCGCATTGCTTCCACAGCACGGTCAGCGCCCGGACCAGATGATCTATATCGGCATCCGAATGCAGCGGTCCGGGGGTAAAACGTAACCTTTCCGTGCCTTTAGGCACAGTGGGATAGTTGATGGGCTGTACATAGATCCCGTAGTCGCGCATCAGGATATCGGCCAGCATCCGGCATTTGACCGGGTCCTTGATCATCACCGGGATGATATGGCTCGCGTTGTCCAGATGCGGAATCCCCACCCGGTCCAGCAAGGACCGCAGCCGCGCCACCTGCGCCCGCTGCGCCTGCCGTTCGTCCTGCGACACCTTGAGATGCCGAATACTCGCCGTCGCCGCCGCCGCCACAGCAGGGGGCAGGGCCGTGGTAAAGATAAATCCACTCGCAAAGGACCGAATGAAATCGCACATCGCCGCCGAGCCGGTGACATAGCCGCCCATGCAGCCATAGGCCTTGCCCAGCGTTCCCTCGATCAGCGTGATCCGATGCGCAAGACCTCGTTCCTCTGACACACCGCCGCCGCGCGGGCCGTAGAGACCCACGGCATGCACCTCGTCGAGATAGGTCATCGCGCCATGTTTCTCTGCAACTTCAACGATTTCCGCCATCGGGCTGATGTCGCCATCCATCGAATAGACGCTCTCGAATGCCACGATCTTGGGCGCATTGGCGGGCAGGGCGGCCAGCTTGCGGTCCAGATCCTCGGGGTCGTTATGCCGCCAGATCACCTTTTTGGCGCGGCTGTGACGGATGCCTTCGATCATGCTGGCATGGTTCAACTCATCCGAGAGGATCACGGCATCCGGCAGCCGCGCGCCCAAGGTCGAGAGCGCGGCCCAGTTCGACACATAGCCCGAGGTGAACAGAAGCGCCGCGTCCTTGCCATGAAGATCGGCCAGCTCGCGCTCCAGCACCAGATGATGATGCGCCGTGCCGGAAATATTGCGCGTGCCGCCAGCACCGGTGCCGCAGGCGTCGATCGCGTCCTTCATCGCCTGTCGCACAATGGGATGCTGTCCCATGCCGAGATAGTCATTGGAACACCAGACCGTGACCTCTCCAGGCGCATCCGCGTCATGGCTCTTGGCCTTGGGAAAAGCACCGCATTGCCGCTCCAGTTCCGCGAAAATGCGATAGTTGCCTTCCTTTTTCAGCGCGTCCAACTGCGCCGTGAACATGGCATCAAAATCCATGATGTCCCTCCGGTCTTGATTTTTCAGATGTTGGTTTGGGCGCGGGCAGCATCCAGCGCCAGAGTTTCGCATCCGGCAATGGCAGCACCATCAACCAGTGTTCGAGCAGAGCCAGCGCGGTAATTGCCGCCAAAAGCGCAAATCCCACAGCCGCTTCGGGTGTCGACGCGGACCAAAGCCGCTCCAGCCAGCAAGCCACGGCAAAGCTGAGCGCCGAGATCGTGAGCGGAAAGAACCAGCCCACCGGGGCCACGCGGAAATGGCTGGCCAGATGTGCCAGCTGCGCGGGGAGGAATTCGGTATTGATCTTGGGCACGCCGAAATAGAGGTTCAGCTTGGCGCTGATGCGGGCGAAATAGAGGATCGTAAACGTCCACAAACCGACGGTATTGACCGCACCGGCGGCATAGAACCAGAGCAGGATCAGAACGCCGGTGAGCAGCATCTCGTGATAGGCGACTGTGCCCCAGGCGCGGATGAAGCGTTCCCACCCGACCACATGCGGCGGGCAGGGGCGTGTGTTGGGTCCGGTAATCGCGCCGGTGAGAAAGCTCATCTCGATCCAGCCCCAGATCGCCAGTGCAGCAAGGAATGCGCCGCAGGCCGCCCCGGTGCCGGTCAAGCCTAAACTGGCCTCATAGCCCCAGATGCCAAGACCCAGCACAGGAAGGGCCAGAACCACCGCGCGGCGGCCTGCCCTGTCCCCTTTGCGCTCGCACAGGCGCACCACCAAGAGGATCGCCCCGGTGGCGAACCACCAGACAAAAAGCGCCAAGAGGGCTGCGATCCAGGGGCTTTGCACGGCTTAGTCCTTCATCTTGCCAAATCTATCCAAATACATTGCTTCAGTAGGCCGGAACCATCCGGGGCGACGCAGGCAGCGCGTGTTTCTTGGCCGGGATCGTGTAGAGCCCGACAAAGGCCGCCGCCGCCCGCATCTGCGCGCCGAATGACCGCAAGCGTCCGCCAAACCCGCCTTGTGCCCGCGCGTCCGCGAGGTCGGCATTGGCCTTTTGCAGCCGCACCAGCCCCGCTTGCCAGCGTGGATTTTCGATATCAAGGGTGATCGGAAAAATCTGCTTGCTGATGTCCGATGTCTTGGTGAACACCTCATGCGCGTACCAATCGGGATCAACCCCGAGCGCGTTGTGAAAGGCAGGCCGCTGATGGTCGCGCACATACATGGTGGCGTAGACCGCCGTCAGGAAAAACTTGATCCACAGCACGTTCTTGCCGCTGGTCAGCTTGGGGTCGGTCTTCATCAACAGGGCAAAGGCCTCACCATGGCTGAACTCGTCGTTGCACCATTCCTGAAACCATTTGAAGATCGGGTGAAACCGATGCTCGGGATGCGCCTCGAGATGCCGAAAGATCGTGATATAGCGGGCATAGCCGATCTTTTCGCTGAGATAGGTGGCGTAATAGATGAACTTGGGCCGGAAATAGGTGTATTTCTTTTGCTGCGTCAGGAACCCGAGGTTCACCGCAACGCCCGCTTCGCGCAGCGCGTCATTGATAAAGCCCGCATGCCGCGCCTCGTCGCGCGCCATGAGTTGAAAGAGCTGGGTGATGTCCTTGTTATTGCCGCGCCGCTTCATTTCCTTGTAGAGCACGCAGCCAGAGAATTCGGCGGTGCAGCTTGAGACCAGAAAATCAATGAACTCTTTCTTCAGCTTCGGCTCCATCCCCTCCCAATCGACATGGTCCCAGTCTTCGTTCTTCTTGAAATGGCCCCTGTTGGGATCCGCCTCCATCTGGTCGATGAGCTTGTCCCAGTCCTCGCGCACCGAGGACACGTCGACCGCGTCAAGCTCGTCGAAGTCGGTGGTGTAAAAGCGCGGCGTGAGCAGGGTGTTCTGCATCGCGAGGTCCGTGGCGGCCTTGCTGTCGAATTTCGCATTCGCCTCTTGGATGGCGAGACCCTCTTCGACGGTGGTGGCGTCGGCGGAATGTTTGACGGCGATATTCATAGCGTCACCTCGTCGGAGAATGAGAATTCACAAAGTTCCATCACCTCGAAATCCCCCGTCCACCGTGTCCAGAGGCGCTCGAGCGCGCTGGCGCGGATGATGGTGGCCTCGCGGTCCTCGCTCACGACCATGCCGTAGGGGGCCATGATCTCGGGGCCATGAACCTTGACGCTGTCGCCGGGATAGACGGTGGTGCCGTTGTTAAAGCGCACATGCGCGTGCAGGCTGTCGAAACAGTGGCTGATCTCGACCGTGCAGGGCGCGCGTTCAAACTCGCGTGTCAGAAGTCCCATCGTGGTGTTCCTTTCCTAGCGGGTCAAAAGTTTGGTGAAAGCCATCGAATTGGTTTGGCCAAACCCCATCAGATCCGCACCCCATCCGGTCGAGGGGTCATGGATCGAGAGGCGGCCATCCTTGCGGGCGATGATTGTGACGGGGCCGGTGAGGTCCACGCCATGCTTGGCGCGCTCGCGGTCAAGAACGCGGGCGACACCGGCGATAAATCCACCCTCTTCGGGCGAGAGATTGGCAATCAGGGTGCCATTGGCATCCAGAACCGTCGCCGCCCCGCTCATGTCGCCGCTCAGAAAGACATGGCGTTCCAGCACGATTTCACTGTCGGGCGGGGTCGCCACCAGCGGCGCATCGGTGAGGCGCGCGTAGGTGACCAGCGCCAGCACCGCCAGCACCAGCCCCAGCATCGCGCGGATCATCATGCGCGGCACGAGGTCGCGATCTGGCGGAGCTTTATACCGTGGGGCGCTTGTATCGGTCATGTCATCGGCTCCTGTCTATTCCGCCGCCATGGCAGACGCGGGCGCGCTGCGCATGATCTTGGGCGTGGCAATGCGGGTCTCTGCCGCTTCGGCCAGCATCTGTGCAACTTTGGCGGCCTCGGGAATACAGCGCAGCGCAGGCTGGGTGCGGCGCATCACCCAAGGGCGCACATGCGGCCAGCAGACCAGATAGCTCAGCTGGGTTTCACCCATCAGATCCAGCGCGATAGTGCCGGTGCCGCCACGCCCGAGCTTCAAATCTGCGCGCCCGACCTGCGTATAGGGCAGGTTGAGCGTGACCGTCAGCGCCGCCCCGATCCGCATCGCAACGCGGCGGTTGGTGATCGTATAAACCGTGGCGCGCGCTTGAATGTAGCCGACCAACATCAGCATCAGGCACACCACCACGCCCATAATCAAGAGCGGCGAGGCGGCGGCAAAGGCCCCGATGAGCGGCATCTGATCCATCAGGGTCACGAACCGCCAAACCGCGAGCACGACGAAATAGCCCGCAACCCACGGCAGGCTGAGCGACTCAACGCTCAGGTGCCACCAGTCGGGTCGACCTTGCCAGAGAATACGCTCGCCTTCAGGCGGTGTCTCTGGCAGGCCCTTTACGGGTTCAAAGGCGAAATCGTCGTGGCTCATGGCTTCGGTCCTTATCCCAGCAGCGGCTCTTGCCGCGCTTCACTGGCGTAGAGTGTCCCACCGCCGTAATAGGCGCTGATCTTGTCTTCTTCGAGCAAGGTCACCTGACGCGGCGATGCGTGGTGCGGCACGCCCGCGAAATGCTTGCCAAAAATCGAGCGAATATTGACGCGGTCGGATTTGATCCGGGCAAAGGTCATCGGCACCAGTCGCTTGCCGTCACCAAACGGGCCCGCCAGATCAATCTCGAGATAGCGCACCAGTTGCTCGGGCTCGTCGATCCACATGTCGCTGATCTTGCCCACGATCTCTCCATCCCCTGCGACCACGGGAAATCCGCGCGGATCACGACCGGCGGCGACGACGAAATGCTCGGTCGCAGCCATTGGCACGATCTTGGGGTGGCCGTGGCCATCCAGTTCCGGCACATCGCGGCGCGGTGCCCAAGAGGCGGGACCAACACCGTCAACCATCGGATCGCCGGTGGGCGCAAACGGAAACCCGTTGCCCGCCGCGGTCTTTTCCAGCGCCAGATCGGTGCGCTCGGGGTTCTGCCCCGACGGCACCGTCAATTCGCCCCGGCCATGCGGCAGTTTAAACGTCTTGTCGCCGGGCAACGGGAACAGCCCTTGATTGGCCGACGGCCTGCCATCGTCATCCTCCAGCGGATAGCCTTCCCGCATGTTCTCGCGCTGAATGTAAAAGATCAGCAGTGCGAAAAACCCATAGAAAAGCCAAAGTGAGAGGCTCGCGAGATCGAAATTTCCAAAGAACGGCTCGGTCATGTCAGACTCCTTTCGAGCGAACGCAGGTCATGTGGGGAAATCGGCCAGCCCGATGCGGCCGCCCCAGGATTGTGTTGTGCTGCCGGATTGCTTGAACCGCACCAGCGGTCCCAAAACGGCCAAGGTAATGAAAAGCAGGGCAATTTCCCCGTGATAGACCACCGAATAGCCGGTGGCTGCTGTGCTCAGCGCCTCGCCCATCTGCCCGGATAGGGCCAGATGATTGACCGCGTCGCGCACGCCGCCGCCAATGGCAATCGAGAGCCCCGCCGCCGTGGCCTGCGCTGCCCCCCAAGCACCAAGTGCGAGACCGTGCCCGGCCATGCCGCCCGCAGCCAGCGCCATGGCGGCGGTCAGCGTGGATACCGCAAAGAGCCCGCCGCCCAGACCAATGAGACCAGCCCCGGCAAAAAACAGCGCAGGCGCCTGCATCGGCGCGGCAAAGATCACGGTGGAAAAGGCGACAATCCCGATCAAGAGGCCGGTGCCTGCCATCCGATAGGTATTGGCCCCCCGCAAGAGCGCGCGCCCCGCAAGCGCAAATCCCAGGAGCGCGCCGATCGCCCAAACGGCGGTCAGCATCGTCGTGGATGACACCGAAAGCCCCAGGACTTCACCGCCATAGGGCTCCAGCAGCACATCCTGCATATTGAAGGCCATCGTTCCGAGGAACACCACCGCCAGCAAACGCCCCGCCGTGCCCCCGGCCATCAGGTCGGCCCAGGCGGCACGGAATTCGGGGCGTGGGGCCTCGCGTTCGGCGCGGCTCATCGGGTTCAACTTTTCCTGTTTCCAGAGCGCCACGAGGTTGAGCAGGATACCTGCCAATGCCGCCCCCTGCACCACGCGGATCAGCGTGAAAGGCGCAAAATCCCGAAGCAGCCAGCCGATCACGATGGCCGAAATCGCCATCCCCAAAAGGAACATGACGTAGAGCAGCGCGACGACGCGCGGCCGCGTCTCATCGGTGGCACGGTCACTGGCCAGCGCCAGACCGGCGGTCTGTGTCATATGAAGGCCAAGGCCGGTCATCAGAAAGGCCAGCGCCGCCAACACTTCGCCCGCCCATGTCGGGCCGACAACCTGTTGGCCCGACAGGACCAACAACGAAAAGGGCATGACGGCCAGTCCACCCATCTGCCAGAGCGACCCAAACCAGAGATATGGAATACGCTTCCACCCCAGCGCCGAGCGGTGTGTGTCGGACCGAAACCCCATCAGCGCCCGGAACGGTGCGATCAGCACCGGCAGCGCGATCATCGTCGCAACCACGAGGGCCGGCACCGAAAGCTCCACGATCATCACCCGGTTGAGCGTTCCCAAAAGCAGCACCGTCGCCATCCCCACCGACACCTGAAAGAGCGACAGGCGCAGAAGTTGCCCAAGCGGCAGACCCTCGCTTGCCGCATCGGCAAACGGCAGCCAGCGTGTGGTCAGCGCCATAAGGGGGGAGGGGCGGCGCGTGCTCATCCCAGCACCTCCATGCCCTGAGAGATATAAAAGCCCGATGTCACCCGCTCCAGCGGTTTCAAACTGCATGTGCTGCCCGCATAACGCAGAGCCCGCAGCAGCCGCGCCGACGACTGCGGCACCATGCTGGGCGAGCGGTCGGCGCGGGGAAAGAGCTTGCCCATGCGCCACATCGTCATCAAGAGCGGCGTGCGCGGCGCCACGGTAAAGATCACCGTGCTTTCGGTCCGCGCCGCCAAGGCATCAAGCGCGCGCGCCAGATCGGCCTCGGTGTAATAGATCAGGCTGTCCATCGCCATGACATGATCGAACATGCCAAGCGCCGGATCGAGCATGTCGCCCGCGTGAAAGCTGACATGCGGGACCAGACTCTCCGGCAACCGCCGCCGCGCGAGGTCGATGATGGCGGGCGAGATATCGACCGCCATCACCTCGGCGCCGCGCGCCGCCAGTTCCGCCGTCATCTGCCCCGCCCCACACCCCGCATCGAGCACCCGCAGACCACGCATGTCCTGCGGCAGGCGCGCCAGCATCTGCGCGCGCATCGCGTCGCGACCGATCCGCACCGTCTGGCGGATTTTTGACACCGGCGCATCCGACGTCAGTCGCTCCCAGACCTGGGTCGCGGTGCGGTCGAAATAGGTCTCGACCCGGTCACGCGTCTGCGCCCAACCGTCCTGAGGGGCACCAAGGGCCGGAGGCGAGCTAAAGTCACGCATCAATCGAACCCCAGCAATTCAAAGATGTCCCGGTCTTCCATCGGCGCGGGGGCCAACGGATCGGTGCCATTCCACAGATGCTGCGCAAGGCCGGTGTAGATGTCGCGCACCATCTGCACCTCGTCATCCAGCTCCATCTCGAACAGCGTCTTTTTCTTGAGGCGCGAGCGGCGGATGGCGTCGATGTCGGGCATATGCGCAATGCGGTTGAACCCCACCACGTCGCAATAGCGGTCCACCTCGTCCGTATCCTTGGACCGATTTGCAACACAGCCCGCCAGCCGCACCTTGTAGTTGGCGGATTTGGCCTGCACGGCGGCAATGATCCGGTTCATCGCATAGATGCTGTCGAAATCATTGGCGGTGACGATCAGCGCCCGGTCGGCGTGCTGCAACGGTGCCGCAAAGCCACCGCAGACCACATCGCCCAGCACGTCAAAGATCACCACATCGGCATCATCGAGCATGTGATGCTGCTTGAGTAGCTTGACCGTCTGTCCGACCACATAGCCGCCACAGCCGGTGCCCGCAGGGGGGCCGCCCGCCTCGACACATTTCACGCCGCCCCAGCCGATCGTCACAAAATCCTCGGGCCGCAATTCCTCGGCATGGAAATCGACGCTCTTGAGGATATCAATCACCGTGGGTTGCAACTGACCCGTCAGGGTAAAGGTGCTGTCATGCTTGGGGTCGCACCCGATCTGCAACACCCGTTTGCCCATGGCGGCAAAGGCCGCCGAGAGATTGGACGAGGTGGTCGATTTGCCGATCCCGCCCTTGCCATAGACCGAGAACACCTTGGCGCCTTCGATTTTCATATCGGCGTCCTGATGCACCTGCACCGATCCCTCGCCGTCCTGTCCCCTCAAGCTGGGAATGTCGTCGCGCGGGCTCATGTTGTCCTCCAATCGGCTTGCGCCGTGATGTTGTGTTTCATCGTTCCCGAAATACTCCGGGGGTGTGGGGGCTGGCCCCCACGCCGGCACTCGTCACATGTGCAAACAGTCGTCATTCTGCGGCCACCCCTTCCATCCGATCTTCCATCGCCGCCGCCGCCGATTGCAGGGCGGCGAGGGTGGCGGCATCGGTCTGCCAATAGGCGCGGTCATGCGCTTCGAGCAGGCGGTTCGCCATGCGCGACGAGGCCACCGGGTTGAGATCGCTCAACCGCTTGCGCATCACCTCATCCAGAACGAAGGTTTCGGAAATGCGCTGATAGATCCACGGCTCCACCTGTCCGGTGGTGGCCGACCAGCCCATCGTATTGGTCACATGCGCCTCGATCTGGCGCACGCCTTCGGCCCCGTGGCGCAACAAACCCTCGTGAAATTTCGGGTTAAGCGAGCGCGAGCGCGTCTCCAACGCCACCTGATCGGCCAGCGTGCGCACGGTCCCGGTGCCGCGCGTGGTGTCCGAGATATAGATCGCCGCCTCCGTGCCGCCGCGCGCCCGGCGCACGGCGCGAGAGATCCCACCCAGCGTGTCGAAATAATGGTCCACCGTGGTGACACCCAACTCGACCGACTCGAGGTTCTGATAGGCCACCTCGACCCGTTCCAGCGCCGCTTGCAACAGCGCGCCTTGGGCCGTTGCTTTGCCATTGACGCCGTAGGCAAAGCCCTTGCGCGCCTGATAGGCATCGGCCAGCTCGTCCTCGTCGTCAAAGGCGGAACTGTCCACCATCTGATTGACATTCGAGCCATAGGCGCCCTCGGCATTCGAGAAGACCCGCAGCGCTGCCGCCTCGAGATCACACCCGGTCTTGGCCATGTGAGCGCGCACATGGGCGCGGATGAAATTCATCTCGTCGGGCTCATCGGCCTGTGCGGCCACCAAGGCCGCTTCGGCCAGCATCCGCGTCTGCAAGGGCAAAAGATCACGGAAGATCCCCGAAAGCGTCATCATCACATCAATGCGTGGGCGGCCCAGCACCTCGAGCGGGATAAGGTCCGCACCGGAGAGGCGGCCGAAGGAGTCAAACCGTGGCTTTGCCCCCATCAGCGCCAGCGCCTGTGCCATCGGCGCACCGTCGGATTTGATATTGTCCGATCCCCAGAGCACCAAGGCCACCGAGCGTGGCAGGCTCTTGTGCGTCTCGAGCAGGCGGGCGGCCTGCCGCGCGCCATCCCGACAGGCGAATTCAGTGGGCATGCGGAAGGGATCAAAGGCATGGATATTGCGGCCCGTGGGCAGAATATCCGCCGAGCGGATCAGATCGCCCCCCGGCACCGGCGCGGTGAACCGTCCGCCCAGCGCATGCAGCAGGGCGGGGATCTCGGTTTCCTGTTGCAGCATCAGATCAACCCGAGCGTGCGTTTCGGCATCGGTGCTGTCCATGATCGCAAGATAGCCCGCCCGCGCTTCGGCACTCATGGGCCGCCCCAGCACATGCATGCCCTCGGGGATCAACGCCTCTTCGGTCTCCAGCAGTTTCAGCCAGAGCGTATCCGGCTCGCGTCCGCCCATATCGACCACGGTCGCTTGTTCCGCAATCAAGGCGCGGAGTTCCGCACGCTCGGGGGCGTCCCCGGCCATCTCGCGCCAGCGCTTGAGACTGTCCTTGAGCTCCGTCAGACCCTTGTAGAGACCAGAGCTTGCCAGCGGCGGCGTCAGATGCGTGACCGTGACCGCACCGCTGCGCCGCTTGGCAAGGCTCGCTTCCGAGGGGTTGTTGGACGGGTAGAGGTAGACATTGGGCAAATCGCCGATCAGGCGGTCGGGCCAGCAGCCTGCGCCCGGCCCGGCCTGCTTGCCCGGCATGAACTCCAGCGCGCCATGCATCCCGAAATGCAAGAGCACATCGGCGTTAAAGCTGTTCCTGAGCCAGAGATAGAACTGCGCAAAGGCATGGGTCGGGGCAAATCCGCGCTCAAAGAGCAACCGCATCGGATCGCCCTCATAGCCAAAGACCGGCTGCAATCCGACGAACACCTTGCCGAATTGCGCGCCAAGGATAAAGACACCGCGCCCGTCCGATTGCACCTTGCCGGGGGCCGCCCCCCATTGTGCCTCGATCTCGCGCAGCCAAGGCGTATGGCGCACCATATCATCCGCGCCGACATGCGCGGCGATATTGGCCTCCTGGCCATATTGGCGCGCACTGCCTTCCAGCACGGCGCGGCGCAGATCCTCGACCGTTTCGGGCGGAGTCACATCATAGCCCTCTGCGGCCATGGCATGCAGCATGTTATGCAGCGATTGGAACACATCGAGATAGGCCGCCGTGCCCGCAGCCCCCGCATTGGGTGGAAAGCCGAAGAGCACGATGCCAACCCGGCGTGCCGCCACCTTTTGCCGCCGCAGATGCGCGAGCCGTGCCACCCGCCGCGCCAGCACGTCAATCCGCTCATGGCAGGGGGCCATCGCCTTGGCTCCATCCCCTCCGCCGGTGCAGCGATGCGCGCAGCCTTCACAGGCGACATCGCCGTGCCGTCCGGCAAAAACGGTCGGATTGGTCGCCCCGTCAATCTCGGGCAGGGCGACCAGCATCGTGGTCTCGATCGGCCCCAGACCGCCCGCAGACCCGGCCCATTGCGCCAAGGTCTGAAACTCCAGCGGATGGGCGGCCACATAGGGCACGTCAAGGCGGCTCAGCAGATCGACCGCCGCCGCGCTGTCATTATAGGCCGGTCCCCCCACAAGGCTGAACCCGGTCAGCGACAAGAGCGCATCGACGCGTCCCTCAAAATACCGCTCGATCGCCGGGCGTCCATCCAGACCAGAGGCAAAGGCCGGGATCACCCGCAGGCCGCGCGCCTCAAGCGCCCGGATCACCGCGTCATAATGCGCATGATCGCCCGACAACACATAGCTGCGCATCACCAGCAGGCCGACCGTTCCGGTGGCCCCTGCGGGCACCGGAATGCGCGCGGCATCAATCGTTATCCGCTCCGGCAAATCGGGGTGATACACCCCCACTTCGGGATAATCCTGCGGTGCCGCAACGCGCAATCCGCGCCAGCGGGCCTCATGGCCATAGCGCGACATGAGGAACCGCAACATCGCCTCGATATTGTCATCCGACGTGCCCAGCCAATATTGCATGACCAGAAACCACGCGCGCAGATCCTGCGCCTTGCCGGGAATGAATTTCAGAATCCGCGGTAGCCGCCGCAGCATCTTCATCTTCTTTTCGCCGGACTCGACCGAAGGCTTGTCCGACCCGCGCAACCGCTTGATCAGTTTGCGCGCCCCGGTTTCGGGGGCGGCCATATCGAGCGTGCCCATGCGTGTCAGCTTGACGATCTGCGCATCGGCGATGATACCGATCATCGCGTCGCAGTGATCCCGCCGCGCTTGCAGGTCGGGCAGGATCGCCTTGAGATGCTCTTCGAGAAAGAGCAGGCTCACAAGGATCAGATCACCACGCGCCACATCGGCGCGCGCAGTCTGCAACGCTTCGGGGTTTTCGCCCCATTCGGCGGCGGCATGCACGCTCAAGGTGAGACCCGGAAATTCCGCCGCCATCCGTTCTGCCACCCGCGCACAGGCCCCGGCGGCATGGGCATCCAGCGTCACGATCACGACGCGGTAGGGGGCCGCCGGGGCCATCGGGGTCAGGTCATCGCGCATAATGTGCCTTTGCCTCATAGAGCGTCTCGATACCGATCTCGCTCAGTCCCTTTTCCGTCGCGAAAATCTCGGTGTTGCGCCGGGCCTTGCCGCGCACGAAGAACGGGATTTTCTTGAGCTCGCGCTCGGCATCCGCAAGCCAGATCACCAAACCGGACGCTGTCTCTTTGGGCACACTGGCCGCAGGGTGAGAGGGGGCTGACCCTGCGTCATTGGCCACATGCTGCCCGCCATGGTGGCTGGCCCCGGCGGCATCGTGGAATTCGAAATCGTCGCGGAACATATGCAAGAGATGCTCTTCCAGACCCATGACCAAGGGATGCACCCAGGTGTCGAACATCACATTGGCCCCCTCGATCCCCATCTGCGGGGAATAGCGAGCCGGGAAATCCTGCACATGCACCGGGGCAGAGATCACGGCGCAGGGGATGCCCAGCCGTTTGCCGATCATCCGCTCCATCTGGGTGCCAAGGATCATCTCGGGGGCGGCGGCCTCGATCGCGGCCTCGACCTCGAGATAGTCGTCCGTGATCAGCGCGGTGAGCCCATAGTCCTTGGCCAGTGCCCGAATGGGCCGCGCCATTTCGCGGTTGTAACAACCAAGGCCGACCACCTCGAACCCCATCTCGTCACGGGCAATGCGGGCGGCGGCGGCGGCATGGGTGCCATCGCCAAAGATGAACACGCGCTTGCCTGTCAGATAGGTGCTGTCGACGCTGGCCGAATACCAAGGCAGACGCAAACGATCTTCATCTATCGCTTGAGGAACACCCGCCAGAAGACTGACTTCACGAATAAAATCACGCGTAGCGCCAACACCGATAGGAACGGTTTTGGTAAAGGGCAGACCCAGGTCACGCTCCATCCAGCGACAGGCGCTCTCGCCAGTCTCAGGATACATCAGCACGTTGAAATGCGCCGCCCCAAGCCGTGCGATATCCGAAGGGGACGCGCCATAGGGAGCCACCACATTCACCGCGATGCCCATATCGGCCAGCATGCCGGTCAGTTCGGTGATGTCGTCCCGGTGGCGGAACCCGAGGGCGGTCGGGCCGATCAGGTTGCAGCTTATCTGCGTGGTTTTCTCGACCGGCTTGGCCAGCGTGCGGGTGATCTGGAAAAAGGTTTCATCCGCGCCGAAATTTTCCTTGCGCTGATAGCTGGGCAGATCGAGCGCTATGACCGGCACCGGCAGGCCCATCATCTCGGCCATGCCGCCGGGGTCGTCCTGGATCAGTTCAGCAGTGCAGGAGGCACCGACAATCATCGCCTCGGGCTTGAACCGGTCATAGGCGGCCTGACAGGCGGTCTTGAAGAGATTGGCGGTGTCCGCCCCAAGGTCGCGCGCCTGAAAGGTGGTGTAGGTCACCGGCGGGCGGTGGTTGCGCCGCTCGATCATGGTGAACAGCAGATCGGCATAGGTATCGCCCTGCGGCGCATGCAGCACGTAATGCAGACCCTTCATGCAGGTGGCGACGCGCATGGCACCGACATGCGGCGGGCCTTCATAGGTCCAGAGCGTCAGCTTCATGATGCCGCCCCCAGCTTGAGGGCCGCGCGGCGGCGCATCGGGCGCGAGAACAGCCCCGCCAGATCGCCCGCCTGCTCATAGAAATGCACCGGGGTGAACACCAGCTCAATGGCCCATTTTGTCGTCAGACCCTCAGCCTCCAGCGGATTGGCAAGGCCCAGACCGCAGACGGTCAGATCGGGGTGTGCGGCGCGGCAACGGTCCAGTTGCCGCTCGACATCCTGCCCTTCGGTCAATTGCGGACCTGCCTCGAGCAGGTCGAGATCGGGGCCAAGGATCGTCTTGTGCAGGAATGGCGTGCCCACCTCGATGGCGCGCATACCGCATTCGCGGGTCAGGAACCGGGCCAGCGGGATCTCCAACTGGCTGTCGGGGAAGAAAAAGATCGACTTGCCGCTCAGGCTCTCGGCGGCTTGGGCGACGGCTCGGGTGGCGCGGGCGCGCGGGGCGGCGGTGACACGCTCGAACGTGGCGTCGTCAACGCCAAACTCATCGGCCACGGCGCGCAACCAGCCGGTCGTGCCTTGCGCGCCAAAGGGGAAGGGGGCTGGGATATGCCGTGCGCCGCGCCGCTCCAGCGCGGCCAGCGTATCGCCAAGGAAGGGCTGCAAGAGCGCAAAGACGGTATTCGCTCCAACGGCCACCGGATCATCGGCACGGCGCGCGGGCAGAATGGTCACATCCGTGATCCCCATCTGCGCCAACAGATCGCGCGCCTGATCCTCGACCACATCGGGCAGCGCGCCGACCAGCATCAACTGGCGGGCGTCGGTCTCGGGCAGGCCCGGAACCATTGAGGCCAGACAGGCATCCTCGCCTTGGGTAAAGGTTGTCTCGATGCCCGACCCGGAATAATTCAGCACCCGCACATGGGGGGCGTGCTGTACGCTCAGCTTCTCGGCGGCGCGCGCGAGATCAAGCTTGATGACCTCCGACGGGCAAGACCCCACAAGGAAGAGCTGCCGGATATCGGGGCGACGCGCGATCAGGCGGCCAACTTCGCGCTCCAACTCGGCCTGAGCATCCGCCAGCCCCGCCAGATCGGTCTCTTCC
This sequence comes from Roseovarius sp. 217, assembly GCF_000152845.1. GTDB lineage: Bacteria > Pseudomonadota > Alphaproteobacteria > Rhodobacterales > Rhodobacteraceae > Roseovarius. The sequence continues at coordinate 3,771,482 of NZ_CH902584.1, read as the reverse complement.
AGAATGGCGGTGCCGAAGCGTGGCTCTGCAAAGATCATCACGCCAGCGGCGGATTGCAGCAGATGCGCGCAGGTCCGCGAGCCGACCACAAGAAAGAAGGCATCCTGCATCTTGCGATGCAACCAGATGATGCCGGTCAGTCCGCAAAATACCTCATGCTGACCGCGCTCGCGCAGGACCGGGGCATCGCGGCATCCCGTGCTGGGGGGCGTGTCGAAACTCATGCCGCTTCCCCCGCCTGAAGGCGCGCCATGCGCAGCTTCCACAGGAATTGTCCGGCGTTGATGACATAGGCCGCATAGGCCGCCAGTGCGAGGCCCATCAGGCCCTGCGGTGACAGGGCGTGGGTCCATAGCGCCCAGAGATAGGCGGTGTGCAGGGCGATGACGCCAAAGCTGAACACATCTTCCCAAAAGAACGCAGGTGCAAAGAGGTATTGACCGAACACGACCTTTTCCCAGATCGCCCCGGTCACCATGATGAGATAGAGCACGCCGGTTTTGACAACGATCGACCAGGTGGCGGCCGCAAATCCGTCGCCGGTGGCAAGATAGCGCAGCACCAGACCCAGCGAGACCAGAAAGACCAGAAACTGCACCGGTGCCAGAATGCCCTGCACAAGCGTCCAGACCGTAGCATCGCGGCGCATCCGCTCTGCGGCGGTGTACAGCGTCCCGGTCGCTTGTTGATGATGCGCCTGTCGCGCCATATCCCCTCCGGTCCTGTCTGGTCACTTCTCCTTGATGCTACGATTTGAAGTCCAAATGTGTCAATTATAATTTACACTTTAATCGGCCGCGCATCTGTCATTCTCGCTGGACGCGTCTGATCCCGATGGGCCATTCAGGGCAAAATTTAAGCAATAAAGTACGCCTTACGCCTTGTTCACAAGGAATATGAGGAGATAACAGGTAGATGTACGATTTCTAAGAGCGATCTGTCAGGATAATTTGACATTTGACCTTTGCAGACGCACACTAAATCAGACGGAGCAGAAAACGCGCCGCCCTTTTGTCCCATGTGCGATTCGCAATATAGCGGCACGCAGAGGATCGTGGGACAGCAGGGTCGCCTGGGAGGGCAACGCATGAGAGAACCCGACGATAGTGGGTCTGGTCCGCAAGCATCTGGAATTAGGTTTCTCGTCGAATCCGCGTTGCGCAAGGTGGCGCTCGACAAACAGGGCGGGGAAATTCCCAAGAGCCGGAGCGAGTGGATTGCCAGACTCTGTGCCGCGCTGACAGATGAATCCGAGGCCGCACATCAGCGCGTAGTCGCGTCGATGGTGGCCAATGGCATCCCGTCGAATGAGATATATCACAGTTACGTGCCGGACGCGGCGCGCTTTCTCGGCGAAATGTGGGTGCAGGACAAGGCCAGCTTTGTCGATGTCACCGTGGGGGCGGCGCGCCTTCAGGCGCTGTTTCGGTCGCGCGACGCGGCGGATCTCGGTGGCTGGATGGATCGCAGCATTCCCTTGGGCCAATCGGTCCTGATGATCGTGCCGACGTTCGAGGACCACTCCATCGGCGCATTTGTCGCAGCGGATCAATTCCGGCGGCATGGCATCTGGGTTCACATGGCCATCGGGCTTGAGGATCAAGAGTTGCAGCACCTTCTCGGTTCGGGCCGATTTGCAATGGCGGGCATTACCGCAGGAAGCGCGAAAACGCTTGAACGATTGACAGAACTAATAGATTACCTACGTTCTAATCTGGAATATTGTCCGCCAATCGTCATTGGGGGGCGTCTTGTAGATAAGCCGAGAGAAGTGGAAAAGAGGACCGGCGCGGATTTTGCAGTACGGACAGCACGGGAAGCGATTGAGCTGTGCGGTCTTGCATCCGTTGTTGATCCGTTATCAATCGACGCCAATGCGTAATCCGCGCGCCTCGCGCGCGAGAGTTGGGATGACAGCGTGACGAAGCAGAACAGGACGACTGAGCGGCCTCACACGGGTGGATTGCCCGGGTCGTCAAGCGTCGATCGCCTGATCGAACAAGCCTCTGACATCGCCGTCATGGTCGATGACAGGACGGTTGTCACTGCCATATCTGTCAGCCCTGATTTGCCCGAACTGGGCAGCCTTGAACATTGGATCGGGCGCGACTTTCGCAATTTCCTGACCTCGGAGAGCCGGATCAAATTCGACGCCCGCATCGCTGACATGCGCGGTGACCCCGACAGCTTGCCTCGCCCCATCGAACTCAATCACCGCGACAATGCCAATTGGGAATTTCCGGTGCGCTACACACTCCACCGCGAACCCGAGAGCGGTGGCGTTCTGCTGTTGGGCCGGGATATGCAGCCCTTGGCCGAAATCCAGCAGCGGCTTGTGCGCGAACAGATGGCTCGCGAACGCGAGCTTGAGAAATTCCGCGGCATAGAGACCTGTTACCGTGTCGTGCTCGAAGCGTCCGAGACTCCGCTTGTGCTGATCGACCCCGATCAGGGTCGCATCCGCGATATCAATTCCGCCGCGGCGCTTCTGCTGGGCTCCAAGCGCGACGTGCTGAACGGCAATGCCTTTGCGCAGGCCTTTGAAGGGCAGCGACGTGGCTCGTTCATGGACCAGCTGCGTGCCGCCGCCGCCTCGGATGAAATCACCGGGATCGAGGCCGTGGCCCGACGCAATGGTCGCCTGCTCCAGCTGACCCCTGATCTCTTTCGCGCCTCGGGCGAAGTTCTCATGCTCTGCCGCATGGCCCCGATCGAGGATGAAGAGGCGGCGCGCCCCGAATCCACGCAATCGCTGACGGCGCTCTTCGAGGCGGCCAGCGATGCCATCGTGCTGCTCGATTCCAACGGTCTCATTCGTGATGCCAACGAAGGATTTCTGGTGCTGTCCGATGCGGCTCAATTGCGCGACGTGCAGGGCCGGTCCATGGCGGATTTCCTGTCGCGCGGCAGCGTCGATCTCAAACTCATTCTCGACAATACCCGCAAGACGGGGCGCATGCGCAACTATGGCGCGCATATCCAGAGCATCGTCGGCAGCCGCGCCTCGGTTGACATCTCGGCGGCACGTCTGCGCGGGCGCAATGTCGATCTGGGAGTCGGGCTGATCATCCGCGATACGACGCCGCGCGACATGCCAACTGTCGAAGAGGCCTCTGCTGTGGTCAGCGAAGAGGCGATGCGCAATGTCATGGACCTTGTAGGCACCGCCTCGCTCAAGGAATTGGTTTCGGCCACCTCGGATGTGGTCGAGAAGATGTGCATTGAAACCGCCGTGCGTCTGACCAACAACAACCGCGTGGCCGCTGCGGAAATGCTGGGGCTCTCCCGTCAGAGCCTTTATGTAAAGCTCCGCAAATTCGGTCTGATCAACACGCAGGACGAAGAATAAGCCGCGTTGTGTTCGCTTGGCCCGAGAAACTGCTTCCCTCACAGGTGAATGTATAGTTTAATTGACAATATGAGTGTCACAGAGTCCTTACACATTGCGCGCCGCCTGCCAGAGCCTCGGGCTCTGCTCACCCTGATCAAGCCGATCACATGGTTTCCGCCGATCTGGGCCTACCTCTGCGGGGTGATATCCTCAGGCGTATCCCCCCTGAGCAATTGGGGGCTGGTGGTGCTTGGCATGGTGCTGGCGGGGCCAGTGGTCTGCGGCATGAGTCAGGCCGCGAATGACTGGTGTGACCGCCATGTCGACGCGATCAACGAACCACATCGCCCGATTCCCTCAGGTCGCGTGCCGGGTCGCTGGGGTCTCTGGGTGGCGCTCGCCATGTCGGTCTTGGCGCTGATCATGGGGGCATTTCTTGGCCCTTGGGGCTTTGGTGCAACCGTGTTCGGAGTGCTCGCCGCCTGGGCCTATTCGGCAGAGCCGGTGCGCCTCAAGCGATCGGGTCTCTGGGGGCCGGGCCTTGTCGGGCTGTGCTATGAGGGCCTGCCATGGTTCACGGGCGCGGCTGTTCTGGCCGCTGGCGCTCCGAGCGCACCGGTCATCCTGATCGCCGCTCTCTATGCCATCGGCGCGCATGGCATCATGACCCTCAATGATTTCAAGGCATTGGAGGGCGACCGCCAGACCGGCGTCAATTCCTTGCCGGTCACGCTCGGACCAGAGCGCGCGGCGCGCGTCGCCTGCATCGTCATGGCCCTGCCACAACTGGCCGTGATCGGCCTGCTGCTCGCATGGGACCGCCCGTGGCATGCCGCCGCAATCGGCATACTTGTCCTTGGTCAGTTCTGGGCGATGCGTATTCTGCTCTCTGATCCCAAGGGCCGCGCCCCTTGGTATAACGGCACGGGCGTGACCGCATATGTCACGGGCATGATGATCGCCGCCTTTGCCGTCCGCATCGTCGGAGGGGCAGGATGACACTGAACTGGCTGCAAATCTTTCGCATGGGTCTGGTGCAGATGTGCCTTGGCGCGGTCGTGGTGCTGACCACCTCGACGCTCAACCGCCTGATGGTGGTGGAATTGGCGCTGCCCGCCGTTCTGCCCGGCCTCTTGGTGGCGCTGCATTACGGGATTCAGATCACACGGCCCAATTGGGGCTATCTCTCCGACACCAGCGGTCATCGCACCCGCTGGATCATTGGCGGCATGGCGGTGCTGGCCTCGGGCGGCTATCTTGCGGCCTTTGGCGTCGTGGTGATGGAGTCGCATTTCGCGCTTGGCCTCGCCCTCTCAATCCTTGCCTATGCGCTGATCGGGGTGGGGGTCGGGGCCTCTGGCACCTCGCTTCTGGCGCTCTTGGCCACGGCCACGGCCCCACGTCGCCGGGCGGCAGCGGCCACGATCACCTGGCTCATGATGATCGGCGGCATCGCGGTGACCGCGACCGTTGTTGGCGGGTTTCTGGACCCTTACAGCCCTGCGTTGCTGCTCGAAATCGTCGGCGTCGTCGCGGTCGGCGCGGTCGTGCTGACAGCACTGGCCATCCACGGCATTGAGGCGCGTGTCGGCGTTCAGCCCGCCCGCGCCGATGCCCCCCTGCGCTTTCGCGAGGGGCTGGCCGAGATCTGGGGTGAGCGCGAGGCGCGGCATTTCACGATCTTTGTTTTTCTGTCGATGACTGCCTATTTCATGCAGGAACTTATCCTTGAACCCTATGCCGGTCTCGTCTTCAGCTTCACGCCCGGCCAATCCACCCAACTCTCTGGCGCGCAGAATGGCGGGGTCTTTCTCGGCATGCTGACGGTGGGCATCGCGGCCACCGGCCTGCGCCTCGGGTCTATCCGGCATTGGGTTGTTGCGGGCTGTCTGGGATCGGCATCGGCGCTTGCAGCCATTGCGCTGCTCGGGGCCTCGGGCGCGGCGGCGGCACTCGTCCCGATCGTCGTCGTGCTCGGGTTCTTCAACGGAATGTTCGCGGTGGGCGCCATCGGCGCGATGATGGCGCTGGCCGGGCAGGGGCGCGAGGCCCGCGAAGGCACGCGCATGGGCCTCTGGGGCGCGGCACAGGCGATGGCCGCAGGCTTTGGCGGCCTCTCTGGCGCCGCTCTCGTCGATATCATGCGGGCGCTCTCGAATACGGATGCAACAGCCTTTGGCTCGGTCTTTCTCTTTGAAGCCGGCCTTTTCGTGCTCTCGGCGCTGCTCGCGCTCAGGGTGATTGATCACGGTCGCGACCGGGGCGCGACACTTGTTCCGGGGGAATGACCATGTTTGATGTCGTCGTAATCGGGGGCGGGCCATCAGGGGCAACAGCGGCCGAGGATCTGGCCCGCTCGGGGCATAAGGTGGCGCTCTTGGATCGCGCCGGACGGATCAAGCCCTGCGGCGGCGCAATTCCCCCGCGCCTCATTGCCGATTTCCACCTGCCCGACGATCAGATCGTCGCCAAGATCACCACCGCTCGCATGATCTCACCCACCGGGCGGCATGTCGATATTCCCATCGAGAACGGCTTTGTCGGCATGGTGGATCGCGAAGAGTTCGACGAATTTCTGCGCGTCCGCGCCGCACAGGCCGGGGCAATCCGCGCCACTGGCACCTATCTGCGCATTGACCGCACAGGCACCACCCCTGCCGTGATTTACCGTGACAAGGCCACAGGCGAAGAGCGCTCATTGCCCACCCGCCTGATCATAGGCGCGGATGGTGCGCGCTCCAACGTGGCCCGTGCCGAGGTGCCGGGCGGCGACAAGATCCCCTATGTGATCGCCTATCACGAGATCATCGAGGCCCCGGCCGCGACAGCGACCTATGACCCAAAACGCTGTGATGTGATCTATGACGGGGCGATTTCGCCGGATTTCTACGGCTGGGTCTTTCCGCATGGCAAATCCGCCAGCGTCGGCATGGGCTCAATGGTCAAGGGCGTGGATCTCAAACAGGCCACCGCCGATCTGCGTGCGGCCTCCGGCCTGACCGATTGCCCGACCCTCCGACGCGAGGGTGCACCGATTCCCCTCAAACCGATGGACTGCTGGGACAATGGCCGTGACGTCGTGTTGGCAGGCGACGCCGCGGGTGTCGTCGCTCCGTCCTCGGGCGAGGGCATCTACTACGCCATGGTGGGAGGCCGGGTTGCCGCGACAGCCGCCAGCGCCTGCCTCGCCTCCGGTCGCACACGCGATCTAAAACTTGCCCGTCAACTCTTCATGCGCGACCATAAAACCGTGTTCCGGGTTCTGGCCTCGATGCAGAATGCCTATTATAAGTCCGACGAGCGACGCGAGCGGTTTGTCTCGCTCTGCCATGACGTCGATGTGCAGCGGCTGACATTCGAGGCCTATATGAACAAGAAACTGGTGCGGGCGCGACCGATGGCGCATCTCAAGATCGGGTTGAAGAACCTCGCCCATCTGACGCGGCTGGTCTCCGCCACCCGCGTATGACCGCGCTCATCCCCACATGGATCGGCGGCGATCTTGTTGCTGTCGATAAGCTCGAGGCGCATCAACGCGGCTTGCGGCACAAGGCGGTGTCGGTCTTTGTCATGGCGGGCGAGGATCTCTTGATCCAGCGTCGCGCCTTGGAAAAATATCATACCCCCGGCCTCTGGGCCAACACCTGTTGCACGCATCCGCATTGGGGCGAAGACCCGCTCGCCTGCGCGCATCGCAGGCTGTCCGAGGAATTGGGCATCACCGGCCTCACCCTAACCCACCGTGATCAGGTCGAGTACCGCGCCGATGTCGGCGGCGGGCTGACCGAGCATGAGGTCGTGGATATGTTCATGTGTCGCCTGCCTGCGCGCTGCGCCCTGTCGCCGAATCCCGAAGAGGTGATGGACACCCGCTGGATTTCGCTCAACGCGCTCTATGCCGCGATCCGCATGCATCCCACCCGCTATACGCCGTGGTTGCGCATTTACATGGCCGAGCATGCAGCGCAAATCTTCGCCTGACGTCGCCGCTTCAGATCTGCCCCATCAGCGCCAGCCCGCCATAGAGCGTCACGGCACCCAGAAGAATCGCCACGATCACATTGCGCAGCACATAGCCCGCAATCAACGTCACCGCCGCCGCCGCCATGCGCGGCGCATCCAGCGTGCCGCCCGTGGCTGCTGGCCAGACCACCAAAGGTGCCACCAATCCGGGCAGGACCGCGACCGCCGTATAGCGCAGATGCCTCAACAGCCACGCGGGCAGGGGCCGGTCGCCGATCAGCCCGGTAAACACAAACCGCAGCCCAAAACTACCGAGTCCGAGCAACACAATCACGATCCAGAGGCTTGTCTTGTCGATCATGGCAAACGCGCCTCCTTGCGCCGCTCAAGCATCAGCTCGACCTGCGCGCCAGTCATCATGCCCGCAAGGCCCGCGACCAGCAGCCCGAGGTTATAGGGCAGGAAGGCAAAGATTAGCGCCAAGGTCACAGACACAAACGCCGCCGCCAGATGCGCCTGCGTGCGCAGCATCGGCGCAATCATCGCAAGAAACGTGATCGGCAGCGCAAAATCGAGCGCCAACCCCTCGGGAATCGAGGTGCCCACCAGCGCCCCCACCAGCGTAAAGATATACCAGAGCGGACAGATCGGCGTGACCACCCCAAAGAAATACCCCAACCGCTGCGGCACTGTCCAATCGGGGTTCTGCTCGAATTTGACAATCGCACAGGCATAGCTCTGATCTACCGTGAAATAGGCGGCCAGCGCCCGCTGTCCCAAACTCGCCCCGCCGATATAGGGCGTGAGCGAGGCCGAATACATCGCCATCCGCAGATTGACCGCCAAGGCTGAAATAAGCGCAATCGCCGTGGGCGCGCCATCGCTGAGCAGTTGCAGCGCCGTGAATTGCGCCGCCCCGGCGATCACCAGAACCGAAAAGCTGAGCGTTTCAAACACGTTCAGCCCGGCTTCTGTCGCCACCACGCCAAAGAGCAGCGAAAACGGGACAATCACCAGAATGAAGGGCGCGCCGTCGCGCACGCCTTGCCAATAGGTCGAATTGGTGGTTTGCCTATGCACCGCTTGCCCCTAAGTTGCCCCCGTGCTCTGACACCGCCTACCCAATGCCAGAAGGAGATGCAATTGGCCACCACCGACGACCTCCTGTCTTATCTCATCGCGCCCGATCCCGCAGCCCCCCGTCTGACCCGTTCGGTCGAGGGCATGGATCATGACGGCAACCGCACGCAAATCTCGGTGGTCGAGGAACGCCCGCTCACGATTTTCCTCAACGCGCAGGAAATCGTGACCGCCATGACGATTGGCGATTATCCCGAATATCTGGCGCTTGGCTTCCTGCGCAATCAGGGCATGCTCGGACCGCAAGAAACGGTCTTGGGCGTGGACTATGATGAAGAGTTGGAAACTGTGGTCGTGCGCACCGATGGCCAGACCAACTATGAGGAAAAGCTCAAGAAGAAGACCCGCACCAGCGGCTGCGCCGTAGGCACGGTCTTTGGCGATATGATGGAGGGGCTCGAGGGCGTGACCCTGCCTGCCGTGACAGTCAAGACCTCCGATCTCTATGCCTTAGCCAGCGTGATCAACCGCACCCCCTCGCTTTACCTGGAGGCGGGGGCGATTCACGGCACCGTGCTCTGTCAGGGCAACCGCCCGCTGGTCTATATGGAGGATGTCGGCCGCCACAACGCTGTGGACAAGATCGCGGGCTGGATGCTGAGCGAGGGTGTCGAGGCGGGCGATAAACTCCTCTACACCACCGGGCGTCTGACCTCGGAAATGGTAATCAAGACCGCGATGATGGGGATTCCGGTGCTCGCCTCGCGCTCTGGTTTTACCGCTTGGGGGGTCGAGATTGCACGCCAAGTGGGATTGACGCTGATAGGCCGGATGCGCGGCAAGCGGTTTGTCTGTCTTGCGGGGGATGACCGCCTCTTGCGCGATGCAGACCCCGACAGCGTAGGGGATGAGGACAAGAAACACCGCCGCAAAGGGGCAGACGTATGAACCGTCCCCTCGGGGTGATTCTGGCAGGCGGGCAGGCCACGCGCATGGGGGGCGGCGACAAGGGGCTTTTGCCGCTTGATGAGCGCCCGATCCTTGCGCATGTGATCGACCGTCTCACCCCACAGGTGGGGGCGATGGCGCTCAATGCCAATGGCGAGCCCGCCCGCTTTGAGGCCTTCGGTCTGCCGGTGCTGCCCGATCCCATCCCCGGTTTCGCCGGACCTCTGGTGGGCGTTCTGGCCGGTCTCGATTGGGCAGCGGGGCAGGGGGCCGACACAATCGTCACCGTCGCCGCCGATACGCCGTTTTTCCCGACCGATCTGGTCGTGCATCTGACACAGACGGCAGAGGGCATGGAGCATCCCCTCGTCCTTGCCGCCACGCCGCGCGGCGATACGGACACCAAATCCATGAGCGGCAGCGGCCTCATCCGACATCCCACCTTCGGCCTCTGGCCCACGGCGCTACGCCACGACCTGCGCGCGGCGCTCTTGGACGGGTTGCGCAAGGTCGTGATCTGGACCGACAAACACCACGGGCGCGAGGCGGTGTTCGACGACGCCCTTGATCCCTTTTTCAACGTCAACACGCCCGAGGATCTCGACGTGGCACGCAGGAGAGCAGCAGCATGAGGATATACGGCGTCACCGGCTGGAAGAACGCTGGCAAAACCGGGCTGATGGAGCGGCTTGTGGCCGAAATCACCGGGCGCGGCTATACTGTCTCGACCGTGAAACACGCGCATCACAGCTTTGACGTGGACCAACCCGGCAAAGACAGCCATCGCCACCGCGTCGCAGGCGCAACCGAGGTCCTCTTGGCCTCGCGCAACCGCTTTGCCCTGATGCATGAACTGCGCGAGGCTGAGGAACCCAGCCTCGAAACCCTGCTGCAAAAACTTGCCCCGGTCGATCTGGTTCTGGTCGAGGGCTACAAGCGTGACCGCCACCCCAAGGTCGAGGCGTTTCGGGCCGAGACCGGCAATCCGTTGATTGCCACCGATGATCCCACCATCGGCGCGGTGGCCAGCGATACAGCACTTGAAATCGACCGTCCGCTCTTTGACCTCAACGACACCAAGGCGATTGCCGATTTCATTCTGGCCGAGGTGGGATTGTGACCCCGTTCGACACCTTTGCGATGCTAGATTGGTCGGGGGCCAAGGATACCGGCCCGCGCCCGTGTCGGGATGCGATCTGGCTCGGGGTCACGCGCCACGGGACGGAGGAGCCCTCCCTCTATCTGCGCAACCGGGCAGAGGCCGAAGCGGCGCTTGTGGCCCTGATCAAGGCAGAGCTTGCAGCGGGGCGCAGACTGCTCATCGGGGTGGATTTTCCGTTTGGCTTTCCGGCGAGATTTGCACAGGGTCTGACCGGGTGCGACAATCCCTTTGCGGTCTGGGATTGGCTGGAAACGGTGATCGAGGACGCGCCGGACGGCAATAACCGCTTTGACGTGGCGGCCGAGATCAACGGCCGCTTTCCCGGCGTGGGACCGTTCTGGTTCAACGGACTGAAGCGCGAGATTGAGGGCTTGCCGCGCAAGGATACGCGCGCGGGTCATGGCATGGACGAGCGGCGCGCCGCAGAGGCGCGGGCGCCGGGGGCCTTCACCTGCTGGCAGATGGGCGGTGCCGGGGCCGTGGGCGGGCAGATGCTGACCGGGCTGCCGGTGCTCAATCGGTTGCGGCGCAGGTTCTACGGGCAGGTGTCCGTCTGGCCGTTCGAGGTGTTGGACAAGCCCGTGGCGCTGGTCGAAATCTGGCCGGGGCTGATCAATGCCGCCGTCAAACGCGCCGAGGCGCAGGGAGGCATCCGCGACGCGCATCAGGTGCGGCTCTTGGCGCGCGCGCTGGCCCGCGTGCCGCAGGACCGGCTGTCCGAGATGCTGGCGGTGGATGCCCCCGAGGAAGGCTGGATTCTGGGGTTGGGATATGAGGCGGAGTTGATCGCCGCCTGCGATGACCCGCTCAAACCGCCGCCCCTGCGCAACGATTGCTTTGCGCTGCCCGCTGGCGTGGACTGGACGCCTGTGGACGATGCACTCGCCCTCTTGCGCGACCGGCTGCGCCCCGTGGTGGGCCAGACCCGCGCGCCGTTGGCGCAGGCGCTTGGCCGCGTTCTGGCAGCACCCATCACCGCCCCTCGCGCCAATCCGCCCGAGGCGAACACCGCCGTGGACGGCTACGGCTTTGCCCACGCCAGCCTGACCACCGGCGATCAGATCCTCTCGCTGGTCGAGGGCCGCGCCGCCGCCGGTGTGCCCTATCCGGGCACAGTGCCCTCCGGTCACGCGGTCCGCGTGCTGACGGGTGCTGCCCTGCCTGCGGGCGTCGATACCGTGATCCTGCAAGAGGATGTGACCTTGGGCGAGGGCCGCATCGCCTTTCGCGCCGGCCTCAAACCCGGCGCAAACACCCGCCGCGCGGGCGAGGATGTGGCGGCAGGTGCGCCGGTGCTCACGCCGGGCCGTGTCATCACTTCTGCCGATCTGGCGCTCTGCGCCGCCGTCGGGCTCTCTGACCTGCCCATCCACGATCAGTTGCGCGTCGCGGTCATCTCGACCGGCGATGAGTTGGTCGAGCCGGGCAGCCCCGCCCGCGAGGGGCAGATCTATGACGCCAACCGGCCCATGCTCTTGGGTCTCATGCAGCAGATGGGCTATGCACCGCTTGATCTCGGGCGTATTGCCGATGACCGCGCCGCACTCCGCGCGGTGCTTGATCGTGCTGCCCAGAATGCCGATGCGATCCTCACCTCCGGCGGGGCCTCGGCGGGGGATGAAGATCACGTCTCGGCCTTGCTGAATGAGGCGGGCGCGATGGCTCAGTGGCGTATCGCGCTCAAACCGGGCCGCCCGCTGGCGCTGGGTCTCTGGCGCGGCGTGCCGGTCTTTGGCCTGCCGGGAAATCCGGTCGCGGCCCTCGTCTGCGCGCTCATCTTCGCGCGCCCCGCATTACGGCTTCTGTCTGGCGCAGGGTGGTCCGTGCCCCAAGGCTTTGATGTGCCCGCAGCCTTTGCCAAATCCAAGAAACCCGGCCGCCGCGAATATCTACGCGCCCGCATCCGTGATGGGCGCGCCGAGGTCTTTGCCTCCGAGGGCTCTGGCCGCATCAGTGGCCTGAGCTGGGCCGAAGGATTGGTGGAACTGCCCGACGGCGCGGCCACTCTTCAGCCCGGCGACCCGGTCCGCTACATCCCCTATGCGAGCTTTCTCAGCGCCTGACCGACGTCACGCCACCCCGGCGCGGAGCGCATCATGGATATGCACAAGCCCGCAAAGCTGCCCGGACTCGTCCACGGCAAACAATGCGCTGATCTTGTTGGTGTTCATCACCCCCAAAGCCTCTGACAAGAGAGCATCCGGCAAAATGCTGCGGGGATTGCGGGTTGCCACCTCTCCGGCGGTGCGCGCCATCAGGTCCGACAGGTTCCGGCGCAAGTCACCATCGGTGATCACCGCCAAGAGCCGACCATCCTCGACCACCGCCGCCACACCAAAGCCCTTGGCGGTCATTTCCAGCAATGTCTCCCCCATCGGTGTGCTCTCGCGCACGACCGGCAAGGCATCGCCGCGATGCATCACCGACGACACCCGCAACAGCTGCGCGCCCAAGGTGCCACCGGGATGAAACGCCAGAAAATTCTCGCGCTCGAACCCGCGCAACCGCATCATCGCCACGGCCAGCGCATCGCCCAGTGCCAGCGTGCAGGTCGTGCTCGTGGTGGGGGCCATGCCGATGGCACAGGCTTCGGGCGCGTTCGGCAGGGTGAGCAGGAAATCCGCCTGCTGCCCCAGGGTGCTCTCGGCCTTCTTGGTAATGGCAATCAAGGGAATCGCGAACCGGCGGCAATGCGCGATGATATCGGCCAACTCGCGGGTCTCGCCGGAATTGGACATGAGGATCACCGCATCCTCGCGGGTGATCATCCCCAGATCGCCGTGGCTGGCCTCGCCGGGATGGACATATTGCGCCGGAGTTCCGGTGCTGGCCATGGTGGCGGCGATCTTGGCGGCGATATGACCGGACTTTCCCATGCCCGAGACGATCACCCGCCCCCGCACCTCCAACAGCCGCGCCACAACCGCGTCAAAGTCACTGGGCAGGGCTGCCCCCATCGCGGTCAGGGCCTCGGCCTCGATTCGGATGACGTCGCGGGCAATCTCACTCGGGGTCTCGCTGTGAGCCTCGGTATGGGTCTTGGCGGTAGACATGGGCGCAGCCCTCCTTTTGCGCCAACTGTTAGCGTGTCATGCGCCCGGGGCCAAGCGGAGGATGCTGATTTGCGGCAAAATGAACCCTGCGAAACTGTGGCATTCACCCTGCTGAAAATACTCCGGGGGGTCCGGGGGACAGCGTCCCCCGGCGCGTGCGATTTTGTGGCTGGTAAGCGTCTGCGCGCCGCCCTATCGTCGCGCCATGAACGCCGACGCCGCCCTTCTCGACAGCCGCTATGCTTGGACACGCCTTGCCGTGTCGCTGGCCATTGCCACGATCGGCAATGTCGGCATGTGGTCGATCATCGTCGTGATGCCCGCCATGCAGGCCGAGTTTGGCGTCGACCGCGCGGCGGCCTCGATGCCCTATACTTTGACCATGATCGGCTTTGCGCTGGGCAATCTCGGGATTGGCCGGGTGGTGGACCGCTACGGCGTAACAACAGCCCTGATCGGCGCGGCGATCCTGATTTCCTGCGCCACGGCGCTAGCCGCGATCAGCCCCACGGTGCTGATCCTGTCGGCGCTGCAATTTCTCATCGGATTCGGCACCGCCGCGAGCTTTGGCCCGCTCATCGCCGACATCTCGCTCTGGTTTCTCAAACGACGCGGCATCGCGGTGGCGATCACCGCCAGCGGCAACTATCTCTCGGGCGCAATCTGGCCGGTGATCCTTGCGGGGATCTTGTCAGAGCAGGGGTGGCGGGCGGTCTATATGGTGCTGGCCGTGGTGACCGTGGCGGGGGTGATCCCCTTGGCCCTGCTCCTGCGCCGCCGGGTGCCGCTTGCGGCGCGCGCCCATGCCGATAGCCTCTCTTCGGCCCGCGCCGGGGCCACAGGCCTCTCGCCGCGCACTCTGGCCCTGCTCTTGGGCCTCGCCGGGGTTGGTTGCTGCGTGGCCATGTCGATGCCGCAGGTCCATATCGTCAGCTATTGCGTCGATCTGGGCTACGGCCCCGCTGTGGGCTCGCAGATGCTGTCGCTCATGCTCTTGGGGGGCGTCGCCTCGCGCATTGTCTCAGGCCTGCTCGCCGACCGTTTGGGCGGCGTGCGCACGCTCTTGATCGGCTCGGCGCTGCAGTGTCTGGCGCTGTTCCTTTATCTGCCCTCGGGTGGTCTGACCTCGCTCTATATTGTGAGCCTCGTCTTCGGACTGGCGCAGGGCGGCATCGTGCCCAGCTATGCCGTCATCGTGCGGGAATACATGCCCAGTGCCGAGGCGGGACGCCGCGTGGGCTTTGTGATGATGGCAACCATCGCCGGTATGGCGTTAGGGGGCTGGATGACGGGCTGGATCTATGATCTGACCGGCAGCTATCACATGGCGTTTCTCAACGGCATCGCGTGGAACTTCCTCAACATCGGGATCATCGTGTTGATCCTGCTGCGCACCCGGACGCGGACCGGCAGCGCCCTGCCGGCGTGATCCACCTGTCAGTAGCTGTAGTCGGCGTAAATCCGGCTCAGATCGCCCTTCCAATCGCCGTTGTAGCGGTCGAGCAATTCATCGGCCGGGGTCTTGCCGGTCTCGACGCTCTCGCGCAGCGCATTGAGGAAATGCGTCTCGTCCGGGATCATGCCGCCACCGCCCGACCGCGCGCGCGCCTTCAGACCGGCCTCAGAGATATTGAGCACCGCGCGGGCCAGTTCATGCATATGGATGTCGCCCACCCGCGCCTGCAACCCGTCCACACTGGCCGCCACCCGCAGCGCATCGCGCGTCTCGGCATCCCAGCCCTTGCAGATGTCCCAAGCGGCATCGAGCGCGGCTTGGTCATACATGAGGCCGACCCAAAAGGCGGGCAGTGCGCAGAGCCTGCGCCACGGGCCGCCATCGGCCCCCCGCATCTCCATGAATTTCTTGATCCGCGCCTCGGGAAAGGTGGTGGTCAGATGATCGGCCCAATCGCTGAGCGTCGGTTTTTCACCGGGCAGGGCCGGCAATTCGCCCCGCAGGAAATCGCGGAACGACTGCCCCAGAGCATCAATATACTTGCCATCGCGATAGACAAAGTACATCGGCACATCGAGCGCATAATCGGCATAGGCCTCAAAGCCAAAGCCCTCTTCGAACACAAACGGCAACATGCCGGTGCGCGCCGGGTCCAGATCGCGCCAGACCCGCGCGCGCCAGCTCTTGTGCCCATTGGGCTTGCCCTCGAAGAACGGCGAATTGGCGAAAAGCGCGGTCGCCACCGGCTGCAACGCCAGCGCCACGCGCAGTTTCTGCACCATATCCGCCTCAGAGGCAAAATCGAGATTGACCTGCACGGTGCAGGTCCGGCGCATCATGGTGCGGCCCATGGTGCCGACTTTCTGCATATAGCTGTCCATCAGCTTGTACCGGCCCTTGGGCATCAGCGGCATGTCGTCATGCATCCAGACCGGGGCAGCCCCGAGCCCGATAAAGCCCACGCCCACCTTGTCGGCGATGTCCTTGACCTCGCGCAGGTGGTCGTTCACCTCGTCGCAGGTCTGATGAATTGTCTCCAGCGGCGCGCCGGACAACTCCAGTTGCCCGCCCGGCTCGAGGCTGACATTGGCCCCGTCCTTTTCCAAGCCGATGAGCTTGCCACCCTCTTCCACAGGGGCCCAGCCGTGCCCATCGCGCAGCCCTTCGAGGACCGCCAGAATACTGCGCGGTCCCTCATAGGGGATAGGGCGCTGCGTGTCCTTGCAATAGCCGAACTTCTCGTGCTCGGTGCCAATGCGCCAATCTTCCTTGGGTTTGCAACCACTTGCCAGATATTCGGCCAGTTGCTCATGGCGTTCGATCGGCCCGCCGCCGGATTGTGGGATGGACATGTTCGGGCCTCCTGATCAGGGCATTGTCTCGGGCGACACAGTTGGCGTCAAACGCTCGGACTGTCAATGCAGCCTAAGGTGCGAGGCCGCGGTTTGCGTTTTCTGCCAGATCACAGTCGGGTGATCGGGCAGGCGGCGCATCTGTGCCAGCATATGCTCGGTGCGCAGGCCGGGCAGGGCGGCAAAGGCGTCAAAGAGCGCCTCCGCCCCTTCGGCGGTCAGCGGGATATGCAGCGCGGGCGCGCCCTGCGTGCTCAGCACCCAATGCGCGGGCTGCCCCGTCGGATCGAGCGTCAGCGCCTCAAGATCGCGGATCGCCACCACGCCCCCCGTCAGCGGCCCGAAATAGGCGACCTGTCCCTCATCCACCTGCACCACGCCGGGACCGCCCGCGCCCGCCCGAAACCGCGCCCGTTGCAGACCCATCAGCAGAACCGCCCCGGCAAGGATCAAGAGCGCATAGCCCAGCCATTGCAGGAGGCCGTAGCTGCCAATCCCCCACCAGAGCCCAAGCGCGGTGAGCCCGAGCCCGCTCACCACCTCGCGCCAGCGCCAGAGGGCGGCGCGTGCCTCGGCGCGCATAAAGCTCATGTCCAGTCCCCCAAGCTATTTTGCCAGAGCGTCATCGCCGCCACCGCCGCCGTATCGGCGCGCAGGATACGCGGCCCGAGGCTGACGGCATGCGCCTGCGGCAGCGCGGCCAGACGCGCGCGCTCGGCCTCCGAAAACCCACCCTCGGGGCCGATCAGAATGGCCCAAGGCGCGCCGCGGGGCAGATCGCGGCCCAGCCCCTCCGCGCACCCCGCCAGCGCCTCATCGCAGAACATCACCTGCCGCGCCTCCGGCCAATCCGCCAGCATCCGGTCCAGCCGGTGCAAATCGCTGACCTCGGGCACATAGGTGCCGCCGCATTGCTCTGCGGCCTCGACGGCATGCGCTTGCAAGCGATCCTGTCTGATCCGCTCGGAATTTGTAAACTCGGTTTGCACCGGGATGATACGGGCGGCCCCCATTTCAGCGGCTTTCTCGACGATAAAATCGGTGCGCGCCTTCTTGATCGGCGCGAACATCAGCCACAGGTCGGGCGGATCACGCTGCGGTGCTGTCTGTTCCGCGATCTGCAAAATGCCCCCGCGCTTGCCCGCCTCGATCACCTCGGCGCGCCATTCCCCGGCCTCACCATTGAACACCAGAACCGCATCGCCTACGCCCTGCCGCATCACCCCAAAGAGGTAATGCGCCTGAGGCTGGCTCAGAGGAATGGTTTGCCCTTCCCCCAACGGGTGCTCTAGATAAAGCCTGATCTTCGCTGCTTTCATGGGGCCAACATATGACCGCAAAGAACCAGACGCCAGAGGCCACGGGGCAGGTGGCCGATGCCTATGCTGGCAATTGGGTGGACCGTCTCGCCCCTGCCGCCACACGCCCCTATCTGCGGCTGGCGCGCGCGGACCGGCCCATCGGCACATGGCTCCTGCTCTTGCCCTGCTGGTGGGGGCTGACACTGGCCATGCTCTCGGACGGGCAGGCGGGCTGGCATGATCTCTGGATCTTCACAGGCTGTGCGCTTGGGGCCTTTCTCATGCGCGGCGCGGGCTGCACCTGGAATGACATCACCGACCGGCATATCGACGGGTCCGTGGCGCGCACCGCCTCGCGCCCGATTCCCTCGGGTCAGGTCACGGTGCGTGGCGCGCTGATCTGGATGGCGACTCAGGCGCTGATCGCCTTTGCCATCCTCCTGACCTTCAACACCGCCGCGGTTGCCCTGGGCGTGCTGTCGCTCCTGCCGGTGGCGGTCTATCCCTTTGCCAAACGCTTTACATGGTGGCCGCAGGTCTTTCTCGGCCTTGCCTTCAACTGGGGCGCGCTCCTCGCCTGGACCGCCCACACCGGGCAGCTGGAGGCCCCGGCGGTGATCCTCTATTTCGCGGGCATCGCCTGGACGCTCTTTTATGACACGATCTATGCCCACCAAGACGCCGAGGACGATGCGCTGATCGGCGTGAAATCCACCGCGCGGCTCTTTGGTGACAACTCGCCCCGCTGGCTGCGCTGGTTTCTGGTGGCGACAGTGTCGTTGATGGCCGTGGCGGTCATTCTTGCGGTGCCTGACGCGCGGCTGACCGCACTCCTTCTGGCGCTCTGCGGCCCTTGGGCGATGGGTTGGCATATGCAGCGCCAGATGCGCCACTTGCGTCTTGACGATACCGCGCGGTTGCTTCAACTCTTTCGCTCGAACCGTGACGCAGGCCTCTTGCCTGTGCCGTTTTTTGCCGTTGCCTGTTTGCTGTGATTGAACTCACCCCGCCGCACGCCTAAAGACGTGGGCAGCACTCATAAATTGGCCATTGCCCGATGCGTTTATCATCCGCCTTCACGATCGCAGGAACTTTTGCCGGCGCAGCGGTGCTTGCGGTCGTCGCCGCTGGCTTTGCCGTCAGCGCCATCGAGGATAGCTCGCGCCGTGCCGTGCGTGACACGCTCGACCGCGCGGGTCTTGTCTGGGCCGATGTCGACAGCGACGGACTCCAGCTTTTCCTCGCGGGCACCGCCCCCTCCGAGGCGACCCGCTTCAAGGCGCTTTCGCTCGCGGGCACCGTGGTCGATGCCGCGCGGGTGATCGACCAGATGCTGGTGCAGGATGCGGCCGATATCGCGCCGCCGCGCTTTGCCATCGAAATCCTGCGGAATGACAGCGGCATCTCTCTGATTGGCCTCGTCCCCGCCGCCACGGACCGCGACAAACTTCTGGCGGATATCGCCTCTGCGACCAATGACGTGCCTGTGGCCGACCTGCTGGACGCCGCCGATTATCCCTATCCCGAAACCTGGCCCGATGCGCTGCGCTTTGCCGTGCGCTCGCTGGGCAAACTGCCCCGGACCAAAATCTCGGTGAGCGCTGAGCGCGTTGAGATCACGGCCATGGTCGACAGCCCCGAGGCGCAGCGCCAGATCGAGACAGAGCTGGCCCGCAGCGCCCCGGACGATGTGCGCCTTGCGCTCGCCATCTCGGCGCCCCGACCGGTGATCACGCCCTTTACCCTGCGCTTCGTGATCGACGGGACAGGCGCGCGGTTCGATGCCTGCTCCGCCGATACCGACGAGGCGCGCGACCGTATCCTGCGCGCGGCCGGCAAGGCGGGCATGCAAAAGCGGACCGATTGTGTGGTTGGCATGGGCGTGCCCTCGCCACAATGGGCACGTGCCGCCGAACTGGCGATTGCGGCCCTCGCCGACCTCGGCGGTGGCTCGATCACCTTCTCGGATGCCGATGTCGCCCTTCTCGCCCCCGAAGGCACCCCGCAAAGCGACTTTGACGATGTCGCAGGCAAGCTCGAGGCCGATCTGCCCGATGTCTTCGCCCTGACCGCGACCCTGCCGCCGCCCCCCGATACCGCAGAACCCGTCGCGCCTGAATTTGTGGCCACGCTCTCGCCCGAAGGCCAAGTGCTGATTCGTGGCCGCGTCGGCAGCGAAACCAGCCGCGAAACCGTGCGCAGCTTTGCCAAGGCGCGGTTTTCGTCCAATGCGGTGCATCTGACCGCCCGCGTCGCCGAGGGCCTGCCGCGCGACTGGTCCATCCGCGTTTTGACCGGGCTCGAGGTGCTGTCTTATCTGTCCAACGGGGTCGTCACTGTCACCCCCGACAATCTCAGCGTCCAAGGCAACACAGGCCGCAAAAGCGCCAGCGCCGAAATCGCCCAGTTCCTCTCGGACAAATTGGGCGGAGCCGAGAAATACTCGATCGACGTGACCTATAAAAAGGCGCTCGATCCGGTGGCAGGCCTGCCAACGCCAGACGAATGCGAGGCGCAGATCGCCGAGATCCAATCCACCCGCAAGATCAACTTCGAACCGGGATCGGCCACCATCGACGCGCAGGGTGCCGCGATCATGGATGACATCGCCGACATCCTCAAAGACTGCGGCGAAATTCCCATGGTGATCGGTGGCCATACCGACAGCCAGGGCCGCGAAGAAATGAACGAGCAGCTCAGCCTCGCCCGCGCCCGCGCCGTGCTGGATGAATTGCGCCTGCGCCGGGTGCTCACCTCGTCGATCGACGCCAAGGGCTACGGCGAGAGCACCCCCATCGCCGACAATGAGACCGAAGCGGGCCGCGAGACCAACCGGCGCATCGAATTCCGCCTGATCCGGCCCGAGCCGGTGCCAGATGAGCAAACAGCGCTTGAAAGCCTCGAAGAACCGGGGGAAGAAGGGACTGAGGCCGAAGAGACCACGCAGGACCAACCCACCGAATGAACAGAACCGAATTTATCATCGCGACCGCCATCGTCCTCTTTGTGGCGTTTTGCATGGGCTGGTTCGCCAATTGGCTGGTGCATCGCTTCATCCGTGTGCCGGGGTCTGATGTCGGCGAACTCGAACGCATGGCGCAGGAACTTCACGAGGCTGAAGAAACCCGCGATCAGGCGATCACCTATCTGCAACAGCGCGAGGCGGAGCTGACCAACCAGATCAGCCAGACCGAGGCCGAATTGGCCGCCACAATGGACGGTCTGCGCGAGGCCCGCTACGAGGCCGAGCAATTGCGCTCCCATCTCGACAAGGTCGCCGGTCGCGCGGTGGGCTGATCCGCGAGAGTGTCCCGGCGCGCATGGGACTTCTCTGGTCAGTCTCGGCGTGTTGCTGACGATGTCCCCATGCGGTAAGCCGCGCGGTCGCTGGGCCGGGGACTAGCGATGCAACGGCGGCAACTGCCCCTTAATGCAAGCAAACTCCGTATGACTTCAAAGAGATGCACTACATCTCAAAATCGCTAGGCCGCGGGACGGCCCAGCGATCGCGCGGCGCCCTTCGGGCTTGATTCCGCGCATAAGCGCTTGAGGCCAACGTCAGCAACAGGCCCCTCTGCGCCCACTCACCCTTGACGCTCACTCAGGTTGTCGTGGCTCAGTTCCCGGTCCCATGGCCTTTGCCATGACCGTCTTCCGGCTTGCGCGTCAAATCGACAGGCACATCAACCACGATCTCTCCGGACTTTTCAAAGACCAGCGTCAGCGGCACGATCATGCCCTGCTCGAAACTCTCCGTCAGACCCATCATCATCACATGCGCCCCACCACGCTGCAACACCAGCATCTCTCCGGCTGGCACCGCAAAGCCTTCCTCGACATGCACCATCTTCATCACGCCACCCTCTTCGATATGGGTGTGCAACTCCACCTTCTGTGCGGCGGGAGAGGCAGCGCCGATCAAACGATCATCGGCATCGCCGATATTCTCGATCAGCATAAAGGCCGCGCCGGTCTTGGCCGTCGGGCTGGCGCTGCGGGCATAGGTGTCAAGCACGTGAATTTCCTGCGCCAGAGCGGGCGCGGCAAGGGCGGTTGCGGCAAGCGCCGCGAATAGCTTGGATGTGAGAGACATCAGTCGCTCCTTTCAGGTCTGTGTGTCAGTAGTGGCGTGGGGGTCAGACCGCCAAGGGCGGTGCCCGTGCGACGCCCGCAGGCAGGCTGCGTGTCACCACATCCGAGATGACCGTCGTGAGCGAAAGACGCCGCGCGGGCGCGTGCCACTCCGTCAGGACAGGGCGCGCCTCCAGAACCACGGCAAACCCCGGCAGGCAATCCGGGCAGAGATGCGGTGTGACGACGGGCTGGCCCTCACCATCCACTGTGACCGTCACAGGACCAGTTCCGGTGCAGAGCACGATCTCGCCCACGGGCTGTGCGGCCCCGCGCGCCACGGCAAGGCTCTGGCTCGTCAGTGCCAGAAGCAGGCAAAGGCCCAAGGCCATTATCGGGCGATGCTGTCTCATGGGACCGAGATATAGGCCCGCACCGTCACGCTCGGCAAGCGACAAACGCAAACAGCCCCGCCACATTGGGCAGGGCTGCACGCCAGTCTTCTAGATCACAGGCCTCAGGCGACGACGGCCTGTGCCTTTGCAATCTCTTTCTTGACCTTCAGCGCGGTGGCCGACAGCTCGTCGTCCTTGGCCTTGGCCAGAAATGCATCCAGACCACCACGATGATCGACGCTGCGCAGGGCATGCGCCGAGATCCGCAGCTTGATGCCGCGATTCAGGGTCTCGGATTGCAGGGTCACGTCGTTCAGGTTCGGCAGATACCGACGACGTGTCTTGTTATTGGCATGGCTGGAGTTGTTGCCAACCATCGGGCCTTTTCCAGTCAGTTCACAGCGGCGCGACATGGGGTCATCCTCGTTCTTGCTGAGGGCGCGTGCTGGCCCTTCTTAACACAAACGGGCACCACCACAGGCAGCGCCCCGAATTCCGTTTGGGGTCTTTAGGCCCAAACCGCAGGCGCGTCAAGGGATTCTCCCGCCGAATTTCCCGCAATTCCACGTCTTTCGTGGACTGTATTTCAGCGGCTCGCCCCAGACGCGTTTGACGAGAGCGTTTATCGCAGGATGAAACGCAATTGGCAAAGAACCGCCCGCGCGCCTGTGTCGCCCGCTGACTTATGTGCAGAAAAAAGTGTGGAGTTGCGGAATTGGTGGAGCCTAGGGGGATCGAACCCCTGACCTCTTGCATGCCATGCAAGCGCTCTCCCAGCTGAGCTAAGGCCCCAATTCCGTATGGCCCTCAGGCCGTGCGCCGCTCTCTAAGCAAAGCGGCGGGCGGGATCAAGTGGAAAATCCCGCCCCAGGATCATTAAAGATCGTTGTCGTCCGAGGCCACATCGGCGATGTCGTCAAGCGACACATCCTCGTCCTCGTCATCCTCGAGCAGATCATCATCCAACTCGACATCGACGTCATCATCATCCAGCAGATCGCCATCATCATCAATGACGCTCCCGGACTTCAGCTTCTTCGTTTCCGCATCCTCGGCATCGGGTGTCATCGAGCGGGTCTTGCTCGTGGACAGCTCCACAACCTCGCCCGTGTAGGGGCTGACGATCGGGGTCTTGTTCAGGTCGTAAAAGCGTTTGCCGGTGGTCGGGCAGATACGCTTGACGCCCCATTCTTCTTTGGGCATGGGTGATCCCCTTTGAATCTCTGGACTTGTCGATGATCCGCGTCCCCTGCCATAACATTCAACAGCTGTCAAAGCCTTTGACAGAGACACCCGGACCCTAATCAGGAGGTCATATGGGCCATCACGTGCTTGCGGGCAACCCCCCTGTTGAGCTCTGCCTGCGCCGCAGCCCAAGAGCGCGGCGGATTTCGCTGCGCGTATCGGGTCTCGACGGGCGGGTCACGTTGACGATTCCGCGCGGCGTGACCGAGGCCGAGGCACTGGCCTTTGCCCGCTCACGGGCGGATTGGCTGCGCAGCCACCTGTCCGAGCGGCCCGATCACAGGGTCGTGGGGCTTGGCTCCGATCTTCCCGTCGAAGGCGAGACTTTGCTCATCGTGCCCGGCACCGGGCGGCGGGTGACGTGCGCGGCGGCGCAGATCTGCGTGCCCGGCCCGGCTGATACCGTCGCCGCGCGTCTCGAAGGCTGGCTCAAGGCGCGCGCCCGCGACCGGCTTGCGGCGGCCTCGGATCATTACGCGGGCCTCTTGGGGCGGCGCTACACCCGCCTCACCCTGCGCGACACGCGCTCGCGCTGGGGGTCGTGCTCCTCCACCGGCGCGCTCAGCTATTCCTGGCGCCTGATCCTGGCCCCGCCCAAGGTTCTAGAGTATGTGGCCGCCCATGAAGTGGCGCATCTGGCGCAGATGAATCACTCGGCCGCGTTCTGGTCCGAGGTCGCGCGCCTCATGCCCGACTATGAAACCCCGCGCGGCTGGCTGCGCCGCGAAGGCAGCGCGCTGCATCGCTATCGTTTCAGCGATTGACCGACGCGCGATTTGTGATCACATAGCGCTATGTTGCTCCCACCGCGCCCCGATCCCTCTCCCTCGGCCCATGACCGCGTCTATCGCGGCCTGCGCTCGCGCATCATGCATGGCGAGATCGCCCCCGGTCAGGCCCTGACCCTGCGCGGCATTGGTGCCGAATTCGGCGTCTCCATGACCCCGGCGCGCGAGGCCGTGCGCCGCCTCTCCGCCGAGGGGGCGCTCACGATGTCTAGCTCGGGTCGCGTGTCCACACCGGAACTCAACAGCGAGCGGATCGAAGAATTGGCCGCCCTGCGCTCTCTGATCGAGGTGGAGCTGGCCAGCCGCGCCTTGCCACGCGCCCATATCGCGCTCATCGACCGCCTCCAGAGCATCAACGCCCGCGTGTCCGAGGATATCGCCCGTCAGGACGCGGTGGCCTATATCCGCCGCAATCTTGAATTTCACCGCACGCTCTATCTGCGCGCCCAAGCGCCGGCCATGCTGGCTATGGCCGAAACAGTCTGGCTTCAGCTTGGCCCCACCATGCGCGCCCTCTATGGCCGTCTGCGACGCAAGGATCCGCCGCATTATCACCGCCTCATCATCGCCGCGCTCAAGGCGGGGGACGAGCCCAGCCTGCGTCTCGCGGTGCGCTCTGACGTGACCCAAGGGCTCAAGATGCTGATTGGTTGACCGTCTAGATCGCCAGGGCCAGCGCGCCCGCCACCACCACCGCAGCGCCCCATGTCCGCCAGAGCGCACGGCAGGAGGCCTCGATCTCGACGGCCCCGATGTCGCGCTGTCCGTCCGCATTGACATAGGGAAACTCCTGCCGCGCGCCGTGATAAGAGCGCGGGCCGGACAGGGCCACGCCTAGGGCCCGCGCCATCGCCGCCTCTGGCCAACCGGCATTGGGCGAACGGTGGTGCCGCGCCTCCTGCGCGACCTGATCCCACTGCGACCAGATCCCATGCGTCGCAAGAATGAGCCCCGCCGTCAGCCGCGCGGGAACCAGATTGAGCAGATCGTCAAACCGCGCCGCCGCCCAGCCGAACGCCTCATGCCGTGGCGTCCGATACCCGATCATACTGTCAGCGGTGTTGGTGATCTTGTAGAGCAAGAGCCCCGGCAGCCCCCCGATGAGAAACCAGAATGCCGGGGCAATGACCCCGTCGCTCAGATTTTCCGCCGCTGATTCGATGGCTCCGCGCGCCACATCGGACGCCTCCATTGCGCCGGTATCGCGCCCCACGATCTGCGCCACCGCGCGGCGTCCGTCCCCCAAGGAGATCCGCAGATCGCGGGCCACCGCGGCGACATGATCCACCAGCGACCGTTGCGCCAGCACGATCGCAGCGACGATGACCTCCACCACCGGACCCGCTTGCGTAAGGGCCCAGCCCAGTCCGAGAGCCAGCAGTCCGAGGCCGGCCATCGCCGCCACGCCGCGCGCGCGCCGCAGCGCCCCGCGATTGAGCACCCGGTCGCACCAGCCCACCGCCCGCCCCATCAAAACCGCCGGATGCGGCACCCTGTCCCAGAGCAAGCGCGGCTCCCCCAAGGCCGCATCAAGCAGCATGGCCAGCACAAGCGTCACAGCGCGGCCTCAAGCCGCGCCCAGCCATCCGGCCCTGGCAGGCCCAGCCGAATCAGATCCTCCGCATAGGGAAACACCCGGCCCAGAATCCGCCGCTCCGCCAGCCGGGTCTGCCACTGCGCCGCCGACCTCACCCGGTAGAGCCGAAACAGGGCACAGCCGCCCACCGCTTCGGCCCCCGCGCGCCACATCAAGGCATCAAGACGCGCCGCCTCTTCATTCAGCCGCACCCGCGTCTCGCGCGCCCAAGCTGAATCGCAGAGCGCCCGCGTCCCGATCTCCAGCGCCGGACCGGAGACCGCCCAAGGTCCCTGCATCTCTGCCAAACGCTCCAGATCCCCCGGCGTCCCGATGGCAAAGCCGAGCCGCAGACCAGCCAAGCCCCAGAACTTGCCAAAACTCTTGAGCACGATCACCCCCGGCACCGTCGCATGGCGCAGCAGCGACCGCTCCGGGGCCACATCACAGAAGCTCTCGTCGATCACGGTCAGGGCGGCACCCAGATCCTCCGTCCCGTAAAACTGTCCTGTCGGATTGTTCGGATGCACGATCACCCGCGCCTGCACGGGTTCCTCGGTGTGGCGCTCCTCGATCACCTGCCACCCATGGGCGCGAAAACTGGCGGCATGTTCATTATAGGTGGGGCCGGGAATATGCACCACACCCGGCGCGTGCAGCCCCGGCAACCGCGCGATCAGCGCCGAGGCGCCGGGGGCGGCCAACACCGATACCCCGTCCGGCACCTGCCAAAAGTCGCGCGCGGCGCGGATCAGCGCCTCTTGCGCGCTGCGGTCGGGCAGGGCGCTCCAAGCCTCCGAGGATACCTCACCCACCGGATAGGGCAGGGGATTGATCCCGGTCGACAGGTCGAGCCACTCCGCCCGCGTCCCGCCGTATTGCGCCAGAGCCGCATCAATCCCCCCGCCATGATCCCGGCCCACATGGTCCCGGCCCCCATGATCCCGACCCAAGGACGTCATGTCTCGGGCTCAGAGGGCAAGGGCGGGTGGCGGGTCACGAAATGCCCTTTCACGCCCTGCGGCCATTGTTTGTAGCGCACTTGGCCGGTGCTGCTCTCGGCATGCAGGCCGGCATAGGTCACAATCGCCTCCGCCGCCTCGGCGTCAGGGGGGAAATTGCCCAGCGTATAGGCCAGTTTGCCCGCGCCTTGGATGGCCACATTGCACCCTTGCCCACAGCCCATCAGGCAGGAAACCCGCCGTGTGCGAATATCCGCGCGCCCCTGTGCGGCGCGTTCGATCAGTTCGGCCAGATCTTCGCCATGCGGGCGCGCATCTGTGGTGGCGTCCCAATCCTCGCGCTTGCAGGTGTCGCAGATGGTGATCCAGCTTGTCATCGGGCGCCTTTCCTTGTTCGCAGGCCCGTTCAAGCGGAATTCCGCACAATCCGCAAGGTCTCCGCGCTGCAAAGCCTTGCCAGACGATGGCCCGTTCCGCCTTGGTAAACCATGCGAGGGTCATGGCCGGACAGGCGGCGACATCTTCAGGCACGATTGCGTCGCGATCCCGGCGGTCAAGGTCAGACCGGGACCGGGCCGCATAAGCGCAGCCACCCTTTGCCGGGTGGACCGACATCAGCATCAAGACGCCGCAAATCCAGAAGAGGAGAATCGCTGTCATGGTGCCAGCTTGATGGGGTCAGGTTAACATCAGGTTAGCGCGGCGGGCATGGCGCGCTTTTGCCTCGTGGAACGCGGGCTGCCGGATGTGTACAAAACCCGCGTACACAACGGACATCCTGTACACACAGACACAGGGCCGCAAAGCCGCTTCACCCTGCGGTCCCAACAGGCTAGAAGGCGGCAACACCACGCTTGGAGAGAGTATGCCCAAACCCGTCGTTCTGTGTATCCTCGATGGCTGGGGGCTCAGCGATTGCCCCGATGCCAATGCCCCGCATCTGGCAAAAACCCCTGTTTTTGATAGGCTTATGGCCTCATGCCCGCATGCGACCCTGATCACACACGGGCCGGACGTCGGTTTGCCGCGCGGCCAGATGGGCAATTCAGAGGTTGGTCACACCAATATCGGCGCGGGCCGGGTGGTGGCCATGGATCTAGGCCAGATCGACTTGGCGATAGAAGATAAATCGTTCTTTGAAAACAAACAGTTACAAGCCTTTATTCAGAAAATGAAGTCGACCGGCGGGCGCGCGCATTTGCTCGGATTGATGTCGGATGGCGGAGTTCACGGTCATATCAATCACATCGCCGCAGCGGCCAAAGCCCTGACCGACGCAGGTGTTCCGGTGCTCTTGCATGCGCTCACTGATGGCCGCGACGTGGCCCCAAAGTCGGCACGGGTTCAACTTGAAAAACTACGTGAAATCATGCCATTGGAGGTCACAATTGCTACGGTGACCGGGCGCTATTTTGCACTGGACCGCGACAATCGCTGGTCCCGCGTGCAAGAAGCCTATGAGGCCATCGTCTTGGGTCGAGGTCTCCGCTGCGCCGATCCGCGCATGGCGATCAGCAACGCCTACGCCCGCTTTGAGACGGACGAATTCATCTCCGCCACGGTGATCGGCGAGTATCTCGGCGCCCGCGACGGCGACGGTCTCTTCTGCCTTAACTTCCGTGCAGATCGTGCGAGGGAAATCCTCCAAGCTATTGCTGATCCAGAGTTTTCTGCCTTTGAGCGTGGCGCCCGCCCGAACTGGGCGGCCCTTCTGGGGATGGTGGAATATTCCGAGACGCACAACGCGTGGTTCGAAACCGTCTTTCCATCGCGCGACATCGTCAACACTCTTGCAGAGTGGGTAGCGCAGAGCGGGCTGCGCCAGTTTCACTTGGCAGAAACCGAGAAATATCCGCATGTTACCTTCTTTCTGAACGGCGGCAAGGAACATCCCGAACCCGGCGAAGACCGCTATATGGCGCCTTCGCCAAACGTCGCGACTTACGATCTCAAACCCGAAATGTCCGCCGAAGAAGTCACGACCCGACTCGTCGCGGCGATCCGAGGACGCTACGATCTGATCGTCGTCAACTATGCCAACCCCGATATGGTCGGCCACACCGGCGATCTCAAAGCCGCAATGGCCGCCTGTGAAGCCGTGGACAAGGGCTTGGGCCGCGCGATTGAGGCGCTCAATGAGGTCGGGGGCACGTTGATCGTCACGGCCGATCACGGCAATTGCGAGGTGATGGTCGATCCCGAAACCGGCGGGCCCCATACGGCCCATACCCTCAATCCCGTGCCGGTCATTCTGGTGGGCGGACCCAAGAATGCAACTTTACGGCAAGGTGGGCGGCTTGCCGATCTGGCCCCCACGGTTCTCGAACTTATGTGCCTTGAAAAGCCTGAGGAAATGACCGGGGAGACACTTTTGACATGAGGCGCTTTTCGACTGCGCTTGGTCTGTTCCTGCTCTGCAGCTTGGCTGTGCCGACTGCGGCACAGGACCCCGCCGCAGCGGCGCGGTCAGCCGCAGAACAGCTCAATCGCGCCGCAGAGGCTCTTGCGGACGCTGAGGGCGCGCAAAACCGCGTCAAAGCGCTGACACAGGTGATCAAAGCCTACGAGGACGGGCTCGAAGCGATGCGCGACGGGCTGCGCCGGGCTTCCGTGCGCGAGCGTGCCCTTGGCGCTGAATTGCAAGCCCGTGAGGATGAGATCGCTCAGCTACTCGGCGTGCTCTCGACGATGGGAAATGCCCCGGTGCCGGTGCTCCTGATGCACCCCTCAGGTCCGGTGGGTACGGCGCGCGCGGGGATGATCCTGTCCGAAGTCGCGCCAGCTCTTGACTCCCAAGCCCTCGCGTTGCGCGATCAGGTTCAGGAACTGAGTGTGCTGCGCATATTGCAACAAAGTGCCGCCGACACGTTACAAGAGGGTCTCGAGGGTGTGCAAGAGGCGCGCACAGCGCTCAGCACCGCCATGGCGGAACGCACAGATCTGCCACGCCGCTTCACCGAAGACCCGGTTCGGACGGCGTTGCTGATTGCATCGACCGAAACCCTCGAGGGATTTGCCAGTGGTCTCAGTCAGATAGCGGTTGACGAGGCCGTGGGCAGCCTGCCTGATATCACGGCACGCAAGGGCTCCCTGCCACTGCCCGCCGAGGGGATCATCCTGCACCGCGCAGGCGAAGCCGATGCCGCAGGGGTCGTGCGACCCGGCATCCTGCTGGCCACCCGCCCACGCGCGCTTGTGACCGCTCCAAGTGCGGCCACAGTGCGGTATCGCGGCCCCTTGCTCGACTACGGAAATGTGATCATTCTGGAGCCGCAGGCCGGAATTTTGCTGGTGTTTGCAGGTCTCGATGTTGTTTATGGTCAGGCAGGGCAAGTCCTGCCGGATGGAAGCCCGGTCGGCCTGATGGGCGGAGCGGGGACCGAGGGCGATCTGCTGCTTGCCGCCGATGCGCAGGATACGGGTGCCAGACGAACACAAACGCTCTATATAGAGGTCCGGCAAGACAATTCTCCAGTGGACCCGCTCACGTGGTTCAAGACCGATAAGGATGGTTGAGATATGAAAAGATTCCTGATGGCTGCCTCCGTTGGCATTCTGACCGGCGCGGTGGTGACGACGCAGGTGGCCGCACCGCTGCTGGCGCAGGAGGCCGAAACGACAGAAAACGTCTACGAACAGCTTGATCTCTTTGGAGATATTTTCGAACGTATCCGCGCGCAATATGTCGAAGAGGTTGAGACAAAGGATCTGATTGAGGCGGCGATCAACGGAATGCTGACGTCGCTCGACCCACATTCCAGCTACCTCTCGCCTGATGACGCTGAGAACATGCAGGTACAGACGCGCGGCGAATTTGGTGGTCTTGGCATCGAAGTCACGCAAGAGGACGGTTTCGTCAAAGTCGTCTCGCCGATGGATGGCACTCCGGCGGATCAAGCGGGGATTGAGGCGGGTGATTTCATCACCCATGTTGATGGCGCGAGCGTGCTGGGTCTTACGTTGGACGAGGCGGTGGATCTGATGCGTGGCCCAGTGGGCAGCGAGATCATCATCACCGTCGTACGCGAAGAAACTCCAGAGCCCTTTGATGTCTCAATCATCCGTGACACGATCAAGCTTACGGCGGTACGCGCCCGGGCAGAACAGGATGCGGTTGTCCTGCGTGTGACCACCTTCAACGATCAGACCTATGCCAATCTTGAAAGCGGGCTGGCGGAAAAGGTCGAGGAACTGGGCGGCGCGGACAAGGTCAGCGGCATCATTCTTGACCTGCGCAACAATCCTGGTGGTCTTTTGACTCAGGCGATCAAGGTTTCCGATGCCTTCCTCGACAAGGGCGAGATCGTGAGCACCCGTGGACGTAACCCACAGGATGGCGAGCGGTTCAACGCCACGCCGGGCGATCTTGCCAATGGCAAACCCATCGTAGTGTTGATCAATGGCGGTTCAGCCAGTGCCTCAGAAATCGTTGCAGGGGCGCTGCAGGACCACCATCGCGCGATCGTTGTCGGCACGAAAAGCTTTGGCAAAGGGTCGGTCCAGACGGTCATGCCGCTGCGTGGCAATGGCGCGATGCGCTTGACAACCTCACGCTATTACACGCCATCAGGCAGATCCATTCAGGCGCTCGGCGTAAGTCCGGATATCCTCGTGGAACAGCCCCGCCGCGCACCGGAGACGGAAGAGGAAGAGACAAGCACGCCGCCGGGCCGCTCTGAGGCGGATCTGCGTGGACGTCTTAACAACGACAGCCTAACCGAGGATGAGATCAAGCAGATTGAAGAAGATCGTGCCCGCGCCGAACAGGCGTCGAAACTGCGCGAAGATGATTATCAACTGGCCTATGCCATTGATATTCTACGTGGATTGTCCGTGATGGGCGGCGGCCAAAACTAGCCCGTTGCCAACACACGGCAAAACCCCGCCCGAGATAAACGGGCGGGGTTTTTAAGTCTTTCAGGATCAGAGTGCAGGACGATTTTGCCTGCTGGATGTGAATTCATTCACCATAAGACCCGGTCTTGACCCTCGCACGAGATAGAACCATGCCGGGCGCTACTGTGCCTTTGCGCGCTCCGGGTCCCACGCTGCAAGGACGTTTGAATTGTCATCATCATCATATTCGTAGAGCGTTTCCCCGGTAACTCCGGGAACTTTCGCAAACTCGTCAGCTGTTTTGCGCGGCAGCCAAGAGCTGCTCACCTGTCCGGCGAAAAGTTCGGCTAGGATTTGAGACGTTGCCAAAGAACATTGCGCCTGCGGTACAGGACCGGCAGCTTTGACAAGCTGCATAGCGCGTTCGGCCAATTGTGGAGAAACATCAAGACGCTGGATCTGAACCCGGTAGGTCTTGCGCGCGTGATAGCGGGTGTAGACATCCTCGACGGCAGGCGTGATTCCAAAGAGCACATCATTGCGCTCAGGCAAGTGCTTGCCTTTGTTGAAGGACCCAGCAGGATCAAAGATGACGCGTTGCGATCCATTGATCATGAGGGATGTATGCGCACCCGATCCGTTGTTGTTGTTGATCATCGTATAGACAGTCAGGCTCGGGGGACCATCATGGCGATAGGCTGCGCGGGCCACCTCTTCATCCGGCGCCCATACCGATTCCGCGGCACAGCCCGCAAGCGTCAGAGAGGCGGCAACCGCCAAAGCCAAAGACCGCATCACTTCCCCTCGGCCCGGAACCGCTCTTGACCTATCAACCGTTGACCGCAGCAATGAAGAGGAGAACCGCAATACATACCACAGCCGTATAGGTCACCCATTTGATGAAACCATCAAAGGTCTTTTCCTGAACGTCGATATTCATGTCGCCATGTTTATGCTCGGCCATCACGCGCGTGTCCTTTGCTGCTTGCAGTACGAATTCCGCCGTTGGATAGCCCATTTGAAAGACCCTGTCACGTCCCAAGCTGCCGCAGGCTTAGGCTTTGTTCAGATCTTCGGCGAGGCGAAATCCGATACGTTTCGGCTCTGCTGTTTCGATCTGTTTGGGCAGGGCGCGAAGCATCACGCTGAGCTGGCCCACATGTTGCACCAACTGGGTGCGCATGCCCATTTGATCCTGCCCGTAAAAGGTTATGATGTCGGGCTCAAAATACCCCATCCCCTCGATCCGGATCACGCCGCTGTCGCTGCCGGCAAATCCCATCGCGACCTCATGTGCCTCGTCGAGGGATTTCTCGAAATTCTCAATGTAGAGAATCAATCTCTCATAGGCCCATTGCGCCTGACTCTTGCCTGCCATCAGCCCTTGAGAAAGGTCCAGGGCCGCCGTCTGGATACAGGGTTGATTGGGGTCGGAGTGTACCTCATGAACACGGGGCATTGCGTCGGCCTCGGCATGTTCCGCCGTCGTTTGAATCTTGTCGTCCATCGGACAAAAGCCTTCCGAATTAATTGCCCTTCATCTGCCAGAGCCAAGCCTCATCTGCGCGGCGCCAACGCGTTATTTCTCCAGCGTGACGCAAATGATTGAGATGCGCAACGGCCTCGACAAGGGCTAGCCCATAGGTGCCTCCGTCGATCCGACGCTTGAAGAGAAGTGGAAAGCACTCGGCTGCAGTGCGCGGTTCTGTCAGAAAACTGCGCAACCGGTCGAGCGCGCCGTGGTGATTGTCACGCAATTGTTGCATGCGAAAGGGCAAGCCGGTGAAAGGCAGCTTGTGCCCCGGTAAGACCAAATGCTTGTCGCGGGCATGAGCGGCCAGCCGGTCACAGGCAGCGAGCCAGTCGGCCAGCGGATCGGCCTCTGGCTCGGTTGGATATACGCCAATATTGGGACTGATAGATGGGAGAATCTGATCCCCCGCAATGACCAGATTGTCTTCGCGAGACCACAGAGTGATATGCTCGGGTGCATGTCCGCCCCCCATGTGGACGTCCCAATCGCGCCCCCCTGCGCGGATGACCTCACCGTCTTGGACGCGGGTATACCCAACCGGAATTGGGGCGCAAATATCCGAGAAGTTGTAGGGGCGTTCCGCCTTGCGCGTTTCATAGATGTCAGGGTCCATGCCACCTGCACGCGAAAACGCAAGCGCCTGAGGGGTCGGTCGGTCCTCGACGTCAAGGATCAACATGCGCGCCATCAGCCAACTGGTGCGCGATGCCCAGAGCGTGGCCCCGAACCGATCCATCAACCAGCCGGCCATGCCGATGTGATCAGGATGGTGATGGGTCAGGATCACCCGGCTGACAGGGCGACCCTGCAAGGGGCCAACAAGTATATCCTCCCAGAGCGCCACGCTCCGTTTGGAGGAGATGCCCGTGTCGACGATGGTCCAACTGTCACCCTCATCCAAGGCATAGATATTGACGTGATCGAGGACCATGGGCAGGGGCAGTCGTAGCCACAAGACGCCCGGCGCGACCTGTGTAGCGCTGCCGGCGGCAGGGGCATCTTCCCAAGGGCTGTGTATGATCTGTCCGCCATCCATCAGGCTGCAAAATCCTCTGCGGTTAGCGCATAGAGATCATCAGCTCCTTGCGCTGCATGGGCCAGAAGGCCAGCATGTTCGGGCAGTAGCCGCATAATATAGAACCTTGCGAGCCGAGTGCGGGGGCCATCGCCCCCCTCGGCCAGTGCCGCCTTGAGGTGAAAATGTGCGCCTAGGACACGCGCAAACCCGCGCAGAAATGGCGCTGCACCGGCAAAACGGTGGTTCAGATCCTTTTGCCCCAGCATCCATTCCACCGTCTCGCGCAGTGTTTCGGAGGCTTGCCAAACGGGTTCGGCCAGTCCGGGCAGGCTGCTACGGGCCGTTTCGGCCTGCGCTTCGATTTCATCCAGGATTGCGTGCGCAGCCTCGCCACCATCCATCAGCTTGCGGGCAGCCAGATCCATGGCCTGAATACCGTTGGTGCCCTCGTAGATCGCCGTGACACGCACGTCGCGATAATATTGCGCCGCGCCAGTTTCCTCAATAAAACCCATGCCGCCATGCACCTGCACTCCCATTTCGGCCATAGCAATGCCGGTGTCGGTGCCAAATGCCTTGGCAATGGGCGTAAGGAACGCCGCGCGCGAAGACCAATGCGCCTTGCCGGTGGAGGTCTGCATGTCGATGGCCTGCGCGCAGGCCAGTGCGATGGCACGAGCGGCAAAAATGTCGGCTTTCATGGTCGCCAGCATTCGGCGCACGTCGGCATGTTCTATGATGCTACCCGTACCCGCCTCGCTGGGGGTGCGCCCCTGTTTGCGGTCCATCGCATAGGCGAGCGCGTGCTGATAGGCCCCTTCAGCAACGCCGATGCCCTGTCCCCCAACGCCCAGCCTTGCATTATTCATCATGGTGAACATCGCGCGCATGCCGTCATGCGGTTTACCCACCAGCCAACCGGTTGCCCGATCATACTGCATGACTGCCGTAGGGCTGCCATGCAGGCCCATCTTGTGTTCCAGACTGACCACCTTGAGGCTGTTTTGTTTGCCAGGATTGCCGCTTTCATCGGGGATGAATTTAGGCACGAGAAAGAGGCTGATTCCCTTGGTCCCTTGCACGCCATCCGGCAGGCGGGCGAGCACAAGGTGACAAACGTTCTCAGTAAAGTCATTGTCGCCCCAAGAGATATAGATTTTTTGCCCAGTGATCGCGTAGGTTCCATCGGCGTCGGCCTCGGCCTTGGAACGCAATGCGCCCACATCGGACCCGGCCTGCGGCTCGGTCAGGTTCATAGTGCCAGACCATTCGCCACTGACCAGTTTGGGCAAGTAAACCGCCCGTAGTTCGTCAGAGGCGTGATGCTCCAACGCCTCGATTTGCCCTTGCGTCATCAAGGGGTTGAGTTGCAGCGAGAGACACGCAGAGGACATCATTTCGTTGACTGCTGCGGTCACGGTCATCGGAAGACCCATGCCACCATGATCGGGATGCGCACTAATGGACACCCAGCCCCCGTCAGCTATGGCGCGATAGCCCTCGGCATAGCCCGGCGAGGTGCGCACGACGCCATTTTCGAGTCGGGCGGGGTGCAGGTCCCCCTTGCGTTGCAGCGGATAGAGCACTTCTTCACACATCCGCCCCGCTTCGGACAGGATTGCGGCTGTCACGTCCGGTGTGGCTTCGGCAAAGCGATCAGTCGCGACCACCTGAGCAAGATCGACGATATGGTCGAACAGGAACTGATACTCTTCAACCGGTGCGCGATACGGCATTGAAATCTCCTGAGACTGCCGGGGCGTCTTGGCACCATCGCCCGACCCCTGTATGAAATCTATCCTGATCCTAGCGTAATCCATCGCGGCGCACCTTCAACTGCTACGCCGCGTCAGAAAGGCCTCTTCGTTGCAAACGCGCTCTCTTTCCCCCGATCCGGCCGGATTTGCAAGCGCCGCAGAGATCTGGCGCGCAGGCGGTCTCGTAGCCTTTCCAACCGAGACGGTTTACGGTTTGGGGGCTGATGCACGCAACGATCTGGCCGTAGCGCGGATATTCGAGGCCAAGGGACGGCCTAGGTTCAACCCGCTGATCGTGCATGTTGAGAGTGCCGCAATGGCGCAAACATATGTCGAGTGGTCGGATGCTGCGGAAATCCTCGCCTCCGCGTTCTGGCCCGGTCCCCTAACGCTCGTGTTGCCGATTCTGCCCGGTTGTGGGCTTTCCCGCCTTGTGACTGCGGACTTGCCAACGCTCGCAATTCGCGTGCCTGCACATCCCATAGCACATGCTTTGCTGGCAGAGTTTGGTGGTCCTGTGGCGGCGCCCTCTGCAAACCCCTCAGGCCGGATCAGCCCGACTTCGGCAGAACATGTTCTGGCAGGTCTCTCTGGCCGGATTGAGGCCGTGTTAGACGGCGAGGCCTGTCCGGTGGGCGTGGAATCAACCATCGTCGGCCTCGCAGGCGAGCCCACTTTGTTGCGTCCCGGAGGGATCCCAGGCGAAGTGCTCGAAGCGGCTTTGGGCGTGCATCTGGAACTCTATCAAACAGGCGATGCGCCTGTCGCGCCGGGGCAGATGCACTCACATTACGCCCCCGGTGTGCGCGTGCGATTGAATGCGACTGATCGGCAGGAGGGTGAAGTATTGTTGGGCTTTGGCCCGATCGACGCTGATCTCAATCTATCGCCGTCCGGCGATCTGGTAGAGGCTGCGGCCAATCTCTTTGGTCATTTGCATGCGCTGGATGCACTGGATGTCGCGGGTATCGCAGTTTCTCCAATTCCGGACATCGGGCTTGGGCGTGCAATTAATGACCGGCTGCGACGTGCGGCCGCACCGCGGCCCTAGTCAGACTTGAAGTCCGCAGCGATGCGCAATTCGCGCAAGGGGCGAACCAAGGCAATGCAATCGGCGTAAATCGGATCCGCCTTATAGGCGGCGAGGGCCGTTTCATCCGTGAATTCGGCATAGACCACCAAATCAACCCGCTCGGCTGAGATGGCATCGCTCTGAAGGTTGCGCCCCACCTCGAAATGGGTGGAATGCGGAATGCTGGCGAGCATCATCAGACCCTCGCGAATGCGCTCAACGTCATCCGGGTTGGTGGCGGAAAAGAATACGATATGGCGAATCATGTCTTAGTCTTTCGAACGAGAGGCTTTTTCTGCGATTCCAGAGCTGCCCTGACGGCGGTCCAGTTCGACCATCACATCAGATAGGGCGACGTTGCGCGATTGCAGCATGACGAGAAGATGAAATAGGACGTCGGCGGCCTCTGACGTGAGACGGGTTCTGTCGCCTTTAACGGCCTCAATGATTGCCTCAATCGCTTCTTCCCCGAACTTCTCGGCACATTTCTCGGGGCCTTTGGCCAACAGCTTTGCTGTCCAACTGCTCTCGGGATCTGCGCTTGCGCGCGCGGCGATGGTACGGGCGAGATCGTCAAGCGTCATGCGGCCAGCCTCATGGGAATGCCAGCGGCGGCCATATGCGCCTTGGCCTCTGCAATGGTGTAGGTGCCGAAATGAAAGATCGAGGCGGCGAGGACGGCCGAGGCATGGCCTTCGGTCACGCCTTCAACGAGGTGGTCAAGTGTGCCAACGCCTCCTGAGGCGATCACGGGAATATGCACCGCATCGGCAATCGCACGTGTGAGAGGGATGTTGAAGCCGGCGCGTGTGCCGTCGCGGTCCATCGAGGTCAACAGAATTTCACCTGCGCCTTTGGCTGCAACCGTTCGCGCGAAGTCCACCGCGTCAATGCCCGTGGGCCTGCGCCCGCCATGGGAGAAAATCTCCCATCTGCCGGGGGATACGGTCTTGGCGTCGATGGCTACAACGATGCACTGGCTGCCAAACTGATCGGCCGCACGGGCTACGACATCGGGATCAGCCACGGCAGCGGAGTTGAAGCTGACCTTGTCCGCCCCTGCGAGGAGCAGAGCGCGTACATCCTGCGCACTGCGCACGCCGCCCCCTACGGTCAACGGAATATAGCAGTGTTCAGCAGTGCGCCGGACCACATCGAACATTGTGCCGCGATTCTCATGCGTGGCGTGTATGTCCAGAAAGCAAAGCTCATCTGCCCCCGCTGCATCATAGGCACGCGCGGCGTCGACTGGATCGCCTGCATCCCGCAGATCGACAAAGTTTACACCTTTGACCACGCGGCCATCGGCAACATCGAGACAGGGGATGATACGGGTCTTGAGCATTTTACCGCTGTTACAAAGATTTCACGCCGTTGTTTATGGGCAAATCGGTTCACATGCCAGAGGATATGACCCATAAAAGAGTTGCAAATGAAGGAGTTTACCATGAAGCGTTTTCTTGTCGCAGCCGCGATAACTCTCACTGCGTTTCCTGCACTCGGTGATGAAGATGACATCATCAAGGTCAAATCCACCAGTGACGTCGCAACGACCATGGACCGCTTGGAGGCGGCCGTCACCGGTGCTGGGGCCACGGTCTTTGCACGGGTGGATCATGCGGAAGGTGCCGCAAGTGTGGATCTGGCGCTTGATCCTTCACAAGTGTTGATCTTCGGCAACCCGAAAATGGGTACGGCGGCGATGCAGGATGACCCGGTGGCAGGGCTCTTTTTGCCTATGAAAGTGCTGGTTTATCAGGATGGCGCGGGCGAGACATGGCTCGTCTATCAGGACCCCGAGGATATGTTTGAAGACACCGGGATCAACGACGACGCTGACTATATCAAGATGATGACCGGCGCGCTTGGGAAACTGACGGCCAAGGCCGCAGAACAGTAAGCGACAGCCTTGGCCGCGTTCAGCCCCTGAGCGCGGCCAAGGCTGCCGTGAGGTCGAGTGCTCCATCATAGAGCGCGCGACCCGAAATGGCCCCATTCAGCGTCACGCCACAATCGCGCAGCGCGATCAGGTCTTCGAGCGACGATACGCCGCCCGAGGCAATGACCGGGATGCTGACAGAACGGGCAAGCGCCGCCGTCGCCTCGACATTGGGGCCCTGCATGGCCCCGTCGCGGTTGATGTCGGTGTAGATGATCGCCGCCACCCCGGCATCCTCAAAGGATCGTGCCAGATCGGTCGCGTCAACATCGGTCTCGGTGGCCCAGCCCTTGGTCGCCACACGGCCACCCCGCGCGTCAATCCCCACCGCCACCTGCCCCGGAAAGGCGCGCGCGGCCTCGCGCACGAGGGCGGGATTCTCCACCGCTATTGTTCCAAGAATCACCCGGGCCAACCCCTTGTCGAGCCAGCCCTCAATGGTCGCCATATCTCGGATGCCGCCGCCAAGTTGTGCAGGCACTTTGCAGGCGGCCAAGATCGCCTCGACCGGTGCCGCGTTGACCGGCGCCCCGGCGAAGGCACCATTAAGATCCACCAGATGCAGCCATTCGCAGCCCGCGGCGACAAAGTCCAAAGCCTGCGCTGCCGGATCTTCATTGAACACCGTCGCGCGCTCCATATCGCCACGCACGAGACGCACGGCCTTGCCGTCCTTGAGGTCGATTGCAGGATAGAGGATCATCGCGGGGCCTTTCATCTTTGGGTGTCCGGCCTTTGGCATGAGAGCGGGAGAAATGCAACGCGACCCGACGTCAGACTTGATTTGTGCCATGCCAATGGCACAGGTTTCCTGCGGATGTCAGGGAGGAACAGACATGCGTAAACTGGTGATGATGACGGTGGTGTTCACGATGGGGGCCGGGATGGCGATGGCTGAACCGCTCTTGGGAACGTGGCGCACCGCCAAGGATGACAACGGCCATTCCGGGTTGATCGTGGTTGCGCCCTGTGGTGCAAAGCTCTGCGGAACGTTGGTCAAATCTTTTGATGTCGACGGCAAGGAGATGGAAAGCAAGAATATCGGTCGTCAGATCATTTCCGAAACCGCCCCTACTGGCGACGGGGAATACAAGGGCAAAGTCTATTCGCCCGACCGCGACAAGACCTATAATTCCAAGCTGCAATTGACCGGCGAGACGCTCAAGGTTAGTGGCTGCGTTCTGGGTATTTGTCGCGACGGAGGCACTTGGCAAAAGGTCAAGTAAGCGCGACGTCGCATTGCATTCGCGAGGGGACGGTTTGGTCAGATCTGCATCTGCGTTATGATGTCACCATGATGGATCACAACCTTCCCTTCGCCACGCCGCCAGCCGCACTTCTTGAGGCGGCCCTCTACGTGTCGGATATTGACGCGGCAGAGCGGTTTTATGGTGACATCCTCGGGCTCGATCCGATCGTGCGGGTTGGAAATCGCCATGTGTTTTACCGAGTGGGTGCCGGCATCCTGTTGATCTTCAACCCCGAAGAAACGTGTAAACCACCAAACAATCCCGAACTGCCAGTCCCGGCGCATGGCGCCCAAGGGCCGGGCCATTTCTGTTTTGCGGTCGAAGGGCTGGCGCTCGATGATTGGTGTGCACGACTTGAGGCTGCAGGTGTCGAGATCGAGGCGGATTTTCACTGGCCGAACGGGGCACGATCCCTCTATTTTCGCGATCCAGCGGGGAATTCCATTGAAATGGCAGAGCCGCGTTTGTGGGAGAAATAGGCGTTCAGTGGCTGAGTTTTGAGATCGGCCCTTATCCGTCAGTCTGCCGGGTGTCGGGCCCGAAGACCGACCAGCCTGTGCGCGACGCGAGCCGCTCCATTGCTTCGGTGCCAAGCTTGGAGTTGCCGTAGTGATTGAGCCCCGGCGACCAGACCGCAATCGAGGCGATACCCGGCACGATCGACAGGATACCGCCGCCCACTCCGCTCTTGCCCGGCAGCCCCACACGAAAGGCATAGTCGCCTGACCCGTCATAATGCCCGCAGGTCATCATCAACGCATTGATTCGACGGATACGCGCCTCTGACACCAGTCGCGGTGCCCCAGCCCCACCAACCAGAAAGAGCCCTGCATTGGCCAATTGCGCGCAGGTCATCTCGACCGCGCATTGGTGAAAATACGTACCAAGGGTCAAGTCTGGGGCGTTCTTGAGGTTTTCGTGCGAGCTCAGGTAGTGGGCGAGCGCAAAATTGCGGTGACCGGTCGCAATCTCGGATTGCGCGACGCGCTCATTGATGTGAATCGCCTCGTCCCCCGCTGCGGCACGGATGAATCGCAAAAGTGCACCAAGGGCCTCTCGCGGGGTTGACCCTTGCAAGACCGCATCGGTTGTGACGATAGCGCCCGCGTTGATGAACGGGTTGCGTGGATAGCCTTTTTCCAGTTCCAAAAGCAGCATCGAGTCAAACGACAGCCCCGATGGCTCACGTCCGACTCGTGACCAGAGCCTGTCTCCTAGTTTGCCAAGCGCAAGCGCCAGCATGAACACCTTTGACACAGATTGGATGGAAAACGGCACATCCACATCACCCGCAACCAGCGGCGGTTGGCCGGGGCGAGCAACGGCTATGGCGAATTGGTCGGGGTTCACCCCAGCCAGCTCTGGAATGTAGTCCGCCACCTTGCCCCGGTTCTCAGAGGCCCGGGCAATCTCCGTGATCTCATCCAGCACAGTCTGGAGCGCGGCAGCTGCGCGAGGCATTCAAGGTTTCCAGCGCAGGAAATTGGCAATCAGTCGAAGGCCGGTTTGCTGGCTTTTCTCAGGGTGGAACTGCGTGCCGACGATCGTATCGCGTCCGACAACGGCGGTGATTGCCTCAGCATAATCAACATGCGCCAGAAGATGTGCCGGGTCGGTCACGCGGAAGTGGTAGGAGTGCACGAAATAGGCGTGATCGCCGGTACTAACTCCGTCAAAGATTGGGTGCGGGTTGTCAATCACCAGGTCATTCCAGCCCATATGTGGCACCTTGAGCGCGGGATCAGATGGCTCAATGTGCTCGACCGCCCCCCCAATCCAATCGAACCCGGCTGTTTCCTCATATTCCATTCCGCGCGTTGCCAACATCTGCATGCCGATGCAAATCCCCATGAAGGGGCGGGCCTGCGTAATCACTGCGTCCTCTATAGCCTCAAAGACACCGCGGTGATCATAGAGCGCCTTGCGGCATGCGGGAAATGCGCCGTCCCCCGGTAAAACGATCCGGGTTGCGGCGCGGATGACATCGGGGTCTGAGGTGACGATGACAGTGCCCGCGCCGGTCTCGGACGCCATGCGCTGAAACGCCTTTTCAGCCGAGTGCAGGTTGCCACTCTCGTAGTCGACGATGACAGTGGTCATGTGTCAGAGACTGCCTTTGGTAGAGGGAATCGCATCCGCTTTGCGCGGATCGGTCTCAACCGCCTCGCGCAGACTGCGCGCTACCGCCTTGAACGCGGCCTCTGCCATGTGGTGGCTGTTGATCCCGTGCAGCGCGTCCACATGCAGCGTGATGCCGCCATGGGTGCTGAGGGCCTGAAAGAACTCACGCACGAGTTCGGTGTCGAATGTCCCGATCTTGGGCGTGGGCAGGTCCATGTGCCACACCAGATAGGGTCGCCCCGACAGATCAAGTGCCGCGCGCACCAGCGCGTCATCCATTGGCAACAGACAGGCTCCGTAACGGCGGATGCCACGTTTGTCTCCGAGGGCCTGCGAGAGCGCCTGACCGAGAGCGATTCCCACGTCTTCGACCGTGTGGTGATCGTCAATGTGCAGGTCGCCAGCACATCGTATTGTCATGTCGATCAAAGAATGCCGCGCGAGTTGATCCAGCATGTGATCAAAGAACCCCACGCCGGTCTGAGTGTCATAGCGACCGGAGCCGTCAAGATTGACGTCAACGGTGATGTCGGTTTCGGCGGTCTTACGGGTGATTGTGGCGCTGCGCATGGGGCCTCCGTCAAGCTTTTGTGGCTCTATACTGCGCTCTGCGGTGCAGGCCAAGCGCCAAGCGCGGAATGTCACGATCCCCCCGGCGGATCGCCCCAAATTTCTTTAATTGTAAGGAAATTTGGAGCGGGCGAGGCGATTCGAACGCCCGACCCTAACCTTGGCAAGGTTATGCTCTACCCCTGAGCTACGCCCGCATCCTTGGGTGAGGCGTGATCTATAAACTCTGGCGCGCGGCTGCAAGAGGAAAATTGCCAGGGACCGTAAATTTTTGTCGTCAACTTGAATGGGTCAGGTGCGACGTAAGTAGGATGGTCAAAAAGCCCCGTAATTTCCTGGAGCATGCTAGGCTCGCTCGGCGTTTGGGTCGTGGGAAGAGGGCCTGCAATAGGAGGAGGAAACGCATGCCAGCCTATCTAATCGCGCAGGTGAAGATCACGAATGATGCCTGGGTGCCGGACTATGCTGCTAGGACGCATGACATCGCGGCAAAACACGGAGGACGGTATCTGTCGCGTAGCGCCAATATTGAGACCTTGGAAGGACTCGCGCCTGATACCACTCTTATCGCGCTGATTGAGTTTCCGTCGGCTGAGGCTGCGCACGCCTTTGCACATGACCCTGAGTATGCTCCGCTCGCCAAATCCCGTCAGGCGGGGAGCGAGGGACAT
Organism: Roseovarius sp. 217; assembly: GCF_000152845.1. GTDB lineage: Bacteria > Pseudomonadota > Alphaproteobacteria > Rhodobacterales > Rhodobacteraceae > Roseovarius. The sequence continues at coordinate 3,728,031 of NZ_CH902584.1, read as the reverse complement.
TTTTGGGTGATAGACGACACGGACGCCGCCGGTTCCATCTCCTATCTTCCAAAAGGCTAAGCCCATTTCCCCCGGCGCCTCGGGGAGAGTCTGAGGCACCGGGGGAGGGACGGGGCAACCGATCAGAGGTTGCCGCGTGTGAGTTCACCTGCAATGTGATCCGCCTGCCGCATCGCAAGAGCCACGATCGTCAGCGTCGGGTTTTCCGCAGCACCCGTGGTGAATTGCGAGCCATCCGAGACGAAGAGGTTGGGGATGTCATGGGTTTGCCCCCATTTGTTCACCACCCCGTCGCGCGGGTTTTCAGACATACGGTTGGTCCCGAGATTGTGGGTCGAGGGATAGGGCGGCGTCGGGAAGGTGCGCGTGGCCCCCACGGCCTCGTATACCGCGATGCCACGGCTATAGGCATGATTGCGCATCGCGACGTCATTGGGATGGTCGGAGAAATGCACATTGGCCACGGGTAGGCCCCACTGATCCTTGACGTCATGGTTGAGCGTGACGCGGTTGGTTTCCTGCGGCATGTCTTCGCCCACAATCCACATACCGGCCATGTTCTCGTATGCGTCGAGCGCGGTGGTGAACTCGCGGCCCCACGAACCGGGGTCGAGGAACGCCGCCATGAAGGGCAGGCCGAGTGCCAGCGTTTCCAGCTCATAGCCGCCCACAAAACCGCGCGAGGGATCGTGCCGCGCTTCGTCCTGAATGATGCCCGCCATGGTCGTGCCGCGCCACATCTTCACCGGCTTGTCAAACACGCCGTAAACCGAGCCGGTCATGTGCCGCATGTAGTTGCGGCCCACTTGACCCGAGGAATTGGCAAGCCCATCGGGGAACATCGACGAGGCAGAGTTGAGCAGTAGCCTGGGCGATTCGAACGAATTGCCCGCGACGCAGACGGCACGCGCCATTTGCATCTGAAGGTTGCCGGCCTCGTCGAAATACTCGACACCCGTCACCTTGCCGCTGTCGTCATGCAGGATACGCGCGACATGCGCCTTGGAGCGGACCTCGAGATTGCCCGTAGCCTCGCCGCGCGGGATGTCTGTGTAGGCCGATGACCATTTCGCGCCCCATTTGCAGCCCTGAAAGCAGAAGCCCGTCTGCTGGCAGGCCATGCGCCCGTCATAGTCCTCAGAGTTGATGGCCATGCGCCCGGTGTGGACTTCTTTGTAACCAAGCGCCTTGGCGCCTGCCTCGAATACCTTGTAATTATTGTTCCCCGGCAGTCCAGCCAGATTGTTGGTGCGGGTCACGCCCAGTTTTGCCTCGGCCTTATCATACCACGGGGCCATTTCGGCCGCGTCGATGGGCCAGTCGAGCAGATTTGCCCCCTGGACGGGTCCGTAATTGGTCTTGGCCTTCCATTCATGGTCCTGAAACCGGATCGAGGCCCCGGCCCAGTGGGTTGTGGTGCCGCCCACCGCCTTGACGATCCAGGCGGGTAGGCCAGAAAAATCCTTGGCCACGCGCCAGTCACCGGACGTTGTGCGTGGATCGAGCCAGGCCAGTTGCCCGAAACTTTCCCATTCGTCGTTGATGTAATCTTCCGGCAGATAGCGCCCGCCCGCCTCAAGCGCCACCACGGACACGCCGCGTTGCGCCAGTTCGTTAGATAGCACACCGCCGCCCGCGCCGGTGCCGATGACGACGATCACAGAGTCGTCGTTAAAATCAAAAGGTGCAGCCATAGTCTTTCCTCCCTCGATGGCTATGGCCTAAAGCCAATTGATGTCGTCAAAGCCGCGGTTGATGTAACCGCCTTGGCTAAAGGACTCGCCCTCATAGCCAAAGAGCGGCCAGACCGCCTTTTGATTATAAAGCCCTGTCACTAGCCCGCCCCGGATCTGTTGAAAGAACGCGCTGTCCTCAATGCTGCGCAGGATGTCCACGCGGTCACGCTCCCAGCCGACGCTGAGATAATCGGCGTGACCTTTGCCCTGTGCTACGGCGTTGAGGCCTGCGATCCCGGCCTCTACGGCTTCGGCCGCCTCTGCCGTGTCATAGCCCTTGACCGCGATGGCGTAGTATTCATCGGCCAGATGGTCATGCGGATAGATATCGCGCGCCATCTGGATCAGCGCCGCCATGGTCTCGGGCTTGAGCGCTTGGGTCTCGAGCGCCCAAGCGGCATCGGTGCTGGCGACAAAGCCCGTTCCGACGACAAAGCTTGCGCCCGCCGCGATAGATCGCGAGAGCAACTCGCGCCGGTTAAGCCCCTTGCGGGGTTTGGTGTCAGTCATGTGTTATCCTCCCATGCAAAAAATGGGCGCGTCCCTCCCCGGACGCGCCCTTGCTCTCATTTGAAACGCCCGCCGCGTTCCAGTACTTCGATTTCGTAACCATCAGGATCTGCGACAAAGAAAAACTTGCCCACGAGTTTGCCGTCAGGGGCGAATTCCACGATCTTACGCGGACTCAATCCCTCTGCCTCGAATCGTGAATGCTCGGCGGCAAGATCTTCCACAAGCACGGCGAGATGACCGTAACCATCGCCACGGTCATATGGCTCGGTGCGTCCCTTGTTGATGGTCAATTCCACCTCAAAGGGGCTTTCGTTATTCGACATGTAGACGAGGGTGAATTTTTCGAAATCCAGCCGGTCCGCAACGCGCAGCCCAAAGGCCCGAGAATAGAAATCAACTGACCGCGCCTCGTCGAGAACGCGAATCATGCTGTGAATGGCTTTGGCCATCATGCCCTCCGAATACTGTATTTGGTTCGGAAAAGTTACCAAAGCAGAGGCAGGGCGGGTAGTAAGGGGATACTACGCCTTGATTTGTCTTACTCCGCCGCCATATGGCGTGCCTCGGCCTCCAGCGGGTTTTCGCGGTGCACTAGGCAGGTACAGCGCAAGAGCGACGTGAAATTGGCAGGCTCGCCGTGCAGTTCCAGCACTTCGGCATGCAGTTTCGACACGAAACCGGGGGTCGTCAGCCCCTCGCTCTCGGCGATTTCGTCGAGGATACCCCAAAAGGATTTCTCCAGACGGATGCTGGTGCTCTGGCCATTCAGGCGCATGCGGCGCGTGACCAACTCATAGCGGTCGGGGTCTTGTCCGGCAAAAATTCGGCACATGATCAGGTCCTCCCTCATCCGGGTCGCGGCAGGGACGCGTGCGACGCGGATCTCAGTACGTTCTAGGATGATGGACGATTTTTGCCAGCAGGGAAAGTCTTCTGCGCCGTCACGGCCTGCACGCTGACATCCGTCATAGCAACGCGTGACCGATATTGGCAAGCGCGCTGAGGATCAGCATGGCAAAGGTCAGCACCACTCCGGCACTGCGCATCGGCATGATCTCTGGCGTGCGCCCAAATCCCACTGCATGCAGCACCCGCCCCAAGAGCAGCATCAAGCCCAGCAGATGAACAACCCATCCCGGCGCGCCCTGAAGTTCGGCCATGCCCAGCAGGATCAGGCCGAGCGGGGCGTATTCGGCGCAATTGGCCTGCATCCGGATGCGGCGGATCAACAACTTCTCCCCGCCATCGCCCAAAGAAACATTGGTTTTAAATCGGGCGGCGATGACCAGCACGCTCAGGAGGACGAAGAGAAGGCCGATGAGGCCCGCGTAAAGAGGGCTGATGGCAAGGGACATGCGCTGTGCTTTCTGGTCAGGAATAGGTTGCGGAACGGGCCGGGGGCAGGGTGAAATCCTCAGTATGGAAAATCACCCCTGTCTCGGTCAGCAACAAGAGGCCATAGGCACCCGGCTCGTCAATTGAGAGGCTCGTGTCCTGAGCGTCCAGCGCCATGGGCATCTGGTGACAGGGGCTCTTGAGGATGGCGGTGGGAATGCCCCCTGCCGACCCCAGCACCGTGCGGTGAACATGGCCCGATACGATCTGAACGACATTACCCGCCGCCTTGAGCCGCGCAATGAATTCGGCCCGGTTGCGAAGGCCAATGGCATCCATCCCGGCAAAGCCCGTGTCGATCGGCGGGTGATGGGTAAAGACAATGACCGGGCGGGTGTCCGCCTCAGCCAGACTGTGCTCCAGCCAGTCAAGCCGCACGGGGCAGAGCCAGCCCGAGTGCAGATCCGAAGCCGTCTCATCCAGTGTGTCGAGACAGATCAGCCGATGTGTCCCGATGTCGGCATGATGCTGGATATGCCCTGTTTCCATGCGCATGGCCTCGGGAAAGGCGTCTAGAAATGGTGCGCGGCGGTCGTGATTGCCCAGCATCAGGCTGACGGGCAGGGGGCAATCCGCGAGTGCCCCGCGCAGGCGAGCGTATTCCTCGGGTGCGGCGCGGTGGGTCAGGTCGCCACAGAGCACGATCCGGGCAGCATCAGGGTGTCGCGTCAGCGCGTGCGCAAGTCCTTGGGTAAAGCGCGCGAAGGGATCGAGGCCGATGATGGACTGGCCTTGGGCAACGATGTGAATATCAGTGAAGACGAGTATTTTCTGCATGGCGCGGCCTGTCACGGGGCATATGGCGCGTAGCATGGCCGAATTGACGGGATTGCAAAAGGGCTTTCGGTGGTGTCGCCTGCCTGTCATCCTCGGGCCTGACCCGGCGATCTCTTGCGGGGAGAGACCCTCGGGACAAGCCCGAGGGTGACAGGGAGGCGTTACTCCAGTTCCACCAGCAGATCCTTCGCGTCGATCTGGCTGCCGGGCTGGACATGCACCGCCTTGACGGTCGCGTCCCGCTCGGCGTGCAGGCCGGTTTCCATCTTCATTGCCTCGATGGTCAACAAGAGATCGCCTGCTTTGATCTTTTGCCCCGCCTTGACCGCGACCGTTGCCACGGCACCGGGCATTGGCGCGCCGATGTGGTTGGCGTTGCCCAATTCCGCCTTGGGCCGGGCAGCGACCTTGTCCTTGATCCGCCGGTCGGGCACGCGCACGGTGCGCGGCTGACCATTGAGTTCAAAGAATACCCGCGCTTCCCCGTCCTCTTGCGTCTCGCTCACCGCGACCAACCGGATCTCAAGGGTCTTGCCAGGGTCGATTTCGGCGGTGATTTCCTCGCCGGTTTCCATCCCATAAAAGAAGGTGCGTGTGGGCAGGGTGCGCACGGGCCCGAATTGAGCGTGACGCTCCATGTAATCGGCGAAAACCTTGGGATACATCAGGCTGCCCATCAGGTCTTCGTTGTCGATCTTCTTGCCAAAACGCTCGGTCAGTTCTGCAAGCCGCGCGTCCAGATCCTCGGGCGGCAACAGCGTGCCGGGGCGCACGGTGATGGGCTCTTCGCCCTTCAGCACCTTCTTGACGATGGCGGGGGGGAAGCCGCCCGGTGCCTGTCCCACATAGCCCTTCATCAGTGTGATCACCGAGTCGGGAAAGCTAACCTCGGTCGTAGGGTCGAGCACGTCCTCACAAGTCAGGCCTTGGCTCACCATCATCAACGCCAGATCGCCCACCGTCTTGGCGATCGGTGTCACCTTGATGACATCGCCGAACATCTGGTTCACATCGGCATAGGTGCGCGCGATGTCGTGCCAGCGGTCCTCCATCCCCATCGAGCGCGCTTGCGCCTTGAGGTTGGTAAACTGCCCGCCGGGCATCTCGTGCAGATAGACCTCGGAGGTGGGCGACTGCATCCCGCTCTCGAAAGCGGCGTAATGGTTGCGCACCGATTCCCAATAGTTCGAGATGTGCCGGATGGCGGTAATATCGAGGCCCGTGTCGCGCGGCGTGTGGCGCAGCGCCTCAATGATCGTGCCAATCGTCGCCTGAGAGGTATTGCCCGAGAGCGAATCCATGGCGCAATCTACCGCATCCACCCCGGCCTCGGACGCCGCAAGGATCGTCGCCCCGGCGATGCCCGCTGTGTCATGGGTGTGGAAATGCAGCGGCAGGCCCACCTCTTCCTTGAGCGCCTTGAAGAGCACGCTCGCCGTGGCTGGTTTCATCAGCCCGCCCATGTCCTTGATGCACAGGATATGCGTGCCTGCGGCCTTCAGATCCTTGGCCATTGAGAGGTAGTATTTCAGATCATACTTGGAACGCGCCGGGTCCAGCATGTCTCCGGTGTAGCAGATCGCGGCCTCCAGCACCTTGCCCGAGTCGAGCACGGCATCCATGGACACGCGCATGTTCTCGGCCCAGTTCAGCGGATCGAAGACGCGGAAAATATCAACGCCGCTCTCGGCCGCTTGTTTGACAAAGGCCGCAACCACATTGTCGGGATAGTTGGTATAGCCCACCCCGTTCGAGCCGCGCAGCAGCATTTGCGTAAGCAGGTTGGGCATGGCGGCGCGAATGTCGCGCAACCGTTGCCAAGGGCATTCGTCAAGGAAGCGGTAGGCCACGTCAAACGTCGCGCCACCCCAGCATTCGACCGAAAACAACCCTGGTAGATCATGGGCGTAATTGGGCGCGATGCCGATCATGTCGATCGAGCGCATCCGCGTGGCCAAGAGCGATTGATGACTGTCGCGCATGGTTGTGTCGGTGATCAAGAGATGCTTTTGCGCCGCCATCCAGTCGGCCACGGCCTGCGCGCCCTTTTGTTCAAGGATCTGCTTTGGGCCATCCTTGATCTCGGGGTTGGTTGGGCGCGGCGCGCGCGGCAGTTTGAGATCGGCGGCTGGGCGGGTGCGCCCCTCGACCTCGGGATGCCCATTAACTGTGATGTCGGCGATATAGCTCAGAACGCGCGTGCCGCGATCCCGCCGCTTGGCGAATTTGAACAGCTCCGGCGTCGTATCGATGAATTTAGTCGTGTAGGTATTGTTCAGGAATGTCGGGTGCTTGAGCAAGTTCTCGACAAAGGCGATGTTGGTGCTCACGCCGCGAATACGGAATTCGCGCAGGGCACGGTCCATGCGGGCAATCGCCTGTTCGGGCGTGGGTGCCCAAGCCGTGACCTTGGTCAGCAGGCTGTCATAATAGCGCGTGATCACACCCCCCGCATAGGCGGTGCCGCCATCAAGGCGAATGCCCATGCCGGTGGCCGAGCGATAGGCGGTGATGCGGCCATAATCGGGAATGAAATTGTTGAGCGGGTCCTCGGTGGTGATCCGGGTCTGGAGCGCGTGGCCATGCAGGGTGATGTCATATTGGCTGGCCTTGCCGGTCGCTTCCATCAGGCTCTTGCCCTCGGCGATCTTGATCTGAGCCTGCACGATGTCGATGCCGGTCACAGCCTCGGTTACGGTGTGCTCGACCTGAACGCGCGGATTGACCTCGATGAAATAAAATTTGCCGGTGTCCATATCCATCAGGAATTCGACGGTGCCCGCACATTCATAGTTCACATGCTTGCAGATCTTGTAGCCAAGTTGACAGATTTCCTCTCGCTGCGTCTCCGACAGATACGGGGCAGGGGCACGCTCGACCACCTTTTGGTTGCGGCGCTGCACCGAGCAGTCCCGCTCAAAGAGGTGATACATATTGCCATGTTTGTCGCCGAGGATCTGAACCTCGACATGGCGCGCGCGCAGGATCATCTTTTCCAGATAGCCCTCGCCATTGCCAAAGGCCGCCTCGGCCTCGCGCCGCCCTTCTCGGACCTTATCCTCTAGCTCGCTCTCGTTCTCGATGGGGCGCATGCCGCGCCCGCCGCCGCCCCAGGATGCCTTGAGCATCAAGGGATAACCGACCTCCTTGGCCTGCTTGCGGATGGCCTTCATGTCGTCGCCCAGAACTTCGGTGGCGGGGATGACCGGCACGCCAGCTTCAATCGCCACGCGTCGCGCACTTGCCTTGTCGCCGAGTGCGCGCATGGTTTCGGCTCGCGGCCCGATAAAGGTGATGCCCGCCGCGTCGCAGGCATCGACAAAGGCCGGGTTCTCGGACAGCAGGCCGTAACCGGGGTGGATCGCATCCGCCCCCGAGAGCTTGGCCACGCGGATTATTTCCTCGATCGACAGATAGGCCTGAACCGGCCCCATGCCCTCGCCGATGCGATACGCCTCATCCGCCTTGAACCGGTGCAGCCCGAGCTTGTCCTCTTCGGCAAAGACAGCGACGGTTTTCTTGCCCATTTCATTGGCGGCCCGCATGATGCGGATGGCGATTTCGCCCCGGTTGGCGATGAGAATTTTCTTGAAGTCGGCCATGCCTGTCCCCCCGGTTTATCAGTTCTGGCGGCGCGACAGTCTATGCCGCATTGCAGCGCTGCATCCTTGTAAGATTTGTGAAAGGTTTGTGCAATCCGGCAAACTGGGTATTCACCGGCAAGGGAAATTTCCTGTCCCGACGGGTGGTCGGCCCTACCCGTTAGGGATCAGCCGCGACCGCACATCCCAGAGCGTGCGCGTGCCCAACTGGCCCATGTTGGCGCGCAGGTCCTCGGCCAGAATATCCGCCAGATGCGCCGGGCCAATCTCGCCCAAGGCACCAAGCGCATAGTGCCAGCCACGCCCCAACATGACGAAATCCGCCCCAAGGGCAATGGCGCGCAGCACATCGAGCCCGCCCTCGATGCCGCCATCCATGATCACGGGCAGGGTGGTTGCGGCGCGCACTTCGGGCAACGCCTCGATGGTGGCGGGGGCGGCGTCGAATTGGCGGCCTGCATGGTTCGAGATCCAGATCGCGTCCACGCCCGCTTTCTCGAGCGCTGCCGCGTCGTCGCCGCGCAGCACTCCTTTGACCACAAGGGGCCCATCCCAAGCATCGCGTAGCCACCGCAGATAGTCCCAGTCGGGCGAGGTGCGCAGCAAATAGCCCGCATGCTTGTTTGACGGCAGGCCCTTGGTCTGGCCAGCGTAATCGTCAATCAGCCGCATGCGCGGCATGCCAAGCCGCGCGGTGCCAAGCGCCCATGTCGGACAGCGCGCGACCTGCGCCAAAAGGCGCGGGGTCAGTTTGGGCGGCTGCGTGAGGCCAGAGCGCACCTGCCGTTCGCGGCGGCTGCCCACGGGCACATCCACAGTCAGCACAAGTACCGAGAACCCGGCGTTGCGGGCGCGGTTCAGCATGTCGGTGCGAATGCCCGTGTCTCGCGGCGGATACATCTGGAACCAGCCATTGCCGTTCAGATGCGGCCCGATATCCTCTGGCTTTTGACTGGCCACGGTCGAGAGGCCATAGGGAATGCCCACCTGCGTTGCCGCCCGCGCCAAGAGCCGCTCGGCATCGGGCCAGATGAGGCCCGACATGCCCACCGGCGCGATGCCTACTGGAAGCGCATGGATCTGGCCCAAGAGAGGGGCCGTGATATCGGGCGTGAATTCGCCGTGCAGGATCGATGGGCTCAGCCGCACCTGATCCAGCATCAGACGGTTGCGCGCCTTGGTCGCCTCGGTGCCGGTGGCACTGTCTAGGTATTCCCAGACGAAATGCGGAATGCGCCGCGCCGCGCGGGCGCGCAGATCAGACAGGGCGGGATAGGTGGCATGCAGGGTCATGGCGCGCATTTGCGCGGGTTTTCAGGGGCTTGTCCAGAGGGCAGATGTGGGTGGAACAATCCCCGAACATCTCTTTAACTCTCGCCGCCTCCGCGCTATTGTCACGGGCATGAACAGATTTGACGAATCCGATGCCTTTGAGGGCGCCAGCCTCTCGGCGCGTGCCATGGCGGCGCGGCCCGCGCCCTATCTTGATGACCTCAACCCCGAACAGCGCCGCGCGGCGGAAACGCTGGATGGTCCCGTGCTGATGCTCGCAGGGGCGGGGACGGGCAAGACCAAGGCGCTGACCACGCGCATCGTGCATCTGATGAACACCGGGCGCGCGGGGCCCGGCGATATCCTAGCCGTGACCTTTACCAACAAGGCCGCGCGCGAGATGAAAGAGCGTGTAGGCCGCCTCTTGGGCCAGCCCGCCGAGGGGATGCCGTGGCTGGGCACCTTTCACTCGATCTGCGTCAAGCTCTTGCGCCGTCACGCTGAACTGGTTGATCTCAAATCGAATTTCACCATTCTCGACACGGATGACCAACTGCGCCTGCTCAAACAACTGGTGCAGGCGTCGGGCATTGACGACAAACGCTGGCCGGCGCGGATGCTGGCCGGGATCATCGATCAATGGAAGAACCGCGCCTGGACGCCCGACAATCTACCCGCCTCTGAGGGGAGCGCCTATGATGGCAAGGGGCCGGCGCTCTACCGGCAGTATCAAACCCGCCTGCGCGAGCTGAACGCGGTCGATTTCGGCGACCTGCTGCTGCATGTGGTCACGATCTTTCAAAAGCACGACGATGTGCTCAGGCAATACCAGCGTTGGTTCCGCTATATCCTCGTGGACGAGTATCAGGATACCAACGTCGCGCAATATCTCTGGCTGCGTCTCTTGGCGGGGGGGCACAAGAATATTTGTTGCGTGGGTGATGATGATCAGTCGATCTATGGCTGGCGCGGGGCCGAAGTGGGCAATATCCTGCGGTTCGAAAAGGATTTTCCCGGTGCGGCGGTGATCCGGCTGGAACAGAACTACCGCTCGACGCCGCATATCCTAGCGGCGGCTTCGGGCGTGATTGCGGGCAATCGGGACCGGCTGGGCAAGGAGCTGTGGACGGAGGCCAAAGAGGGCGAGAAGGTACGCCTGATCGGTCATTGGGACGGCGAGGAAGAGGCGCGCTGGATTGGAGAAGAGGTAGAAAGCATGCGGCGCGGTACACGCGGCATGCGGCCCTATTCGCTGGATGAGATGGCGATTCTCGTGCGCGCCAGCCACCAGATGCGTGCCTTTGAGGATCGGTTTTTGACCATCGGTCTGGCCTATCGCGTGATCGGCGGCCCGCGGTTTTATGAGCGTTTGGAAATCCGCGACGCCATGGCCTATTTCCGTCTTGTGGTATCGCCCGCCGATGATCTGGCCTTTGAGCGGATCGTGAACACGCCCAAACGCGGGTTGGGCGACAAGGCGCAGCAAAAAATTCAGGTGACAGCTCGTCAGAATGGTGTGCCGCTGGTCGAGGGCGCGCGGATATTGCTCGAGGATAAAGGGATAACCGGTAAAGGTGCTGCTGAGTTGCGCCGTTTCATAGACGGGCTTGCGCGATGGGGCCGGATGGTAGGCGATGCCGAGTTCAGCCACATTGAACTGGCTGAAATGATCCTTGACGAGAGCGGCTATACCGAGATGTGGCAACTCGATAAGACGCCCGAGGCACCCGGGCGGCTCGAGAACCTAAAAGAATTGGTGAAGGCTCTGGAAGGGTTCGAGAACCTGCAAGGTTTTCTGGAACATGTGAGCCTCATCATGGACAATGAGGCGGGCGAAGACGGCGAGAAAATCACACTCATGACACTGCACGCCGCCAAGGGGCTGGAGTTTCCGGCCGTGTTCCTGCCGGGATGGGAGGATGGTCTTTTCCCATCGCAACGCTCGATGGACGAAAGCGGCGTTCGCGGGCTGGAGGAAGAGCGGCGGCTGGCCTATGTCGGCATAACCCGCGCCGAAGAGGTTTGCACCATATCCTTTGCGGGTAATCGCCGCGTCTATGGCCAGTGGCAATCGCAAATGCCGTCGCGCTTCATCGACGAATTGCCCGAGGCGCATGTCGAGGTTCTCACCCCACCGGGTCTTTATGGCGGAGCCTATGGTGCCGCCGCCGGCAGTGGGATTGAGAGCCGTGCTGCCGAGGCCAATGTCTACAACAGTCCCGGCTGGCGGCGACTTCAGGCGCGGGGCGGCGAACGGCCCATGAGTCAGCCAAGCGAGGCGAGGCACAGGGTTATTGAGGCTGAGGCGATTAGCGCGCACACGGTCGGCGAGCGCGTCTTTCACCAGAAGTTTGGATATGGCGCCATTATCGGGATCGAAGGCGACAAACTTGAGATCGCCTTTGACAAGGCAGGCACCAAGAAGGTCGTTGCGCGCTTCATCACGGGTGCTGATGACATGCCGTTCTGAGCGGGTGCAGCGGCCGGTTTGAGTATTTTTGCCAAGAAAAAACGACTTGGCTTTTTCTTGGCGCAAATACTCAAGCCTTACCTTGCGCCGAAACGCTCAGCCGACGTGATCCACGACCGTCAGATGCTGTGCCAGCCGTTTGACCTCGTCGAGGTAGCGCGTGACCAGCTTGGGATCATGCGGTGCCGCGCTAACGCCCGCGGGTATTTCCCGCGCCAGCACCGACTCAACGGCAAGTGAGACTGGAATCGAGACCAGCCGCGCCATCGCCGTGCCACGCGCATCGCCCCAAGCGTCCATCACATAGGTTTTATGCCAGACGGGTTTACCGGCTTTTTCCGCCTTGAGATCAACGCAGAGCACCACGCGGTCTGGCTCGCCCTCCTCGTAGGCGTTCTCTTGCCAGAACTGATCCGACATCTCCTTGAGCCGGGCATCGCCCGCGGCACCGTTGAGCGTCTCGATCTCGGCAAAGACCTCCTTCCATGCCTCTGACCAGCCATTCAGACGCAGCGTGCCGCGCACGAAATCCTTGATCCGCCAGTCGGGATCGAACCGGTAGTCGGCGATGAAGGGCAGGGAATCGCGGTTGGGGTAAACCTCGAAGATCTCGGGGTCGGGCAAAGGGGCGTCATAGCTGGAAATCGCGTCCCATGGCCGCGCGACCTTGAGCTCCGAGAAATTCCGGATTGAGCGCGAGGGCGAGCGCAGCGCCTTGAGCACGCCCAAGGGCGACCAGCTGAACTTGTATCGAAATGGGTTGGGCCGTTTCGGCACGCCGCCGCAATAGGAGGTGAAGCAGAGGTCATTGCCTGCGTCAAAGGCTGGGGAGGCGCGATATTCGGCCACCAGATGATGCGCCATCAGATGATCGATGCCGGGATCAAGACCAATTTCATTGACAAAGCGCAGCCCTTTATCGCGCGCCGCCTGATCGAGCGCGCGCATTTCAGGTGCGATGTAGGATGAGGACACAAAATTCGCACCCTTCTCAAGGCAGAGTTCCGCCAGTGGCACGTGCCAGTCACCGGGCAGCATCGAGACGACCACGTCACCGGGTTCGAGCGCCGTCGCCAGTTCATCCTTGTCAAAGGCGTGGATATTGTCGGTCAGATCGCCCACCGCCGCCCGCGCCTTGTGGGTCGAACGGTTCCAGACCGCCACCTCATGCCCCGCCTCGATCAGCCGTCGCAGGCCGGGGATGGCCGATAGGCCGGTGCCGCACCAGTGGATTGTCATGTCCGTCTCTCCTTTTACTTATAACGGAGTTTCGCCGCGACGATGCTCAGCATCGCCAGAACGGCGCAGATATTGGCCAGAATGAGAGGCCAGTCGCCGATTATCAGCCCATAGACCAGCCACAGGGAAACTGTGGTCAGAAAGAGCAGGTTCGACGGGAGCGACAGGCCCGAAGTGTCGCGCGTGGCCCAGGCCTTGATCGCCTGCGGAATCCAGCAGATCGTACCCAGAAAGGCGGCCAGATATCCGACATAGGGTGCCATTCAGATGTCGTTCATATGGGTGTGAAAGGTCTCTGCCGCGCGCCCCCAGACCCCTTGATCCAGCGTGTCGAGGGTCAGCAACGAGGCCAGCAATTGCCCGGCGTAATCCCGTGAGGATTCAACCGGCAAGAGCGAGGGCAGGTTGTCGATCGCCATCACGTCGAGCGGTGGGGCGTCATGCACGCGCAACACCGGGGCTGCCCATGAGGTCGCCGCGTCATAAACTGGCACCGGGTTGTAATCGCTGTCGGGGTCGCAGGCCACATCGCCGATCACGGTCAATTGGCGGGGCTGGTCAAGCGCGGATTTCGGCACGAAAACCGGCGTGCCGGGGCGCGCGAAGATGCAGTTGAGGAAGATATCATGCGCGAGGATTTCCGGGAAAGGCCCCCCCGATGCGGTCTCGGCCATGTCCCAGCGGGTGACGGTGACATCCATCGCTTCGCAGAGATCCGCAGCACCGGTGCCCACGCGCCCCAAGGCCCCAATGACGATGGCGCGCGGGCGGGACGCACCCGTGGCATCCAGCTGGGCGCCAAGATCGGCCAGCAGCGCGTCGCGCCCCGGATAGGTATCGACGGGCGGGCAGATCGCGCCGCCCTGTTGTGCCGTCCATGCCATGAGCGACACCGCCGCCCCCGCATAGCCCGCCCAATAGCCAAACGCGGCGACGCGGCGGCCCGTTTCATCGACGAGGTATTCCAGATCATAGAGCGTGCCGCCCCTGGCCTTGAACCGCTGCAAGAGACGTCGCCCGGCATGCTGTCCCTTGAAGGCGTGGCCGAACATGATGTGCCGATGCGGCAGGGGCGTGTCATCCTCGGGGAGTTCCTTGAGCCCAAAAATGATTGCTTCGGTAGGCGCGGACGGCCAAGAGTTCTCAGTCGCAATTTCGCAGCCCGCTGCGCGATAGCTCTCAATCGGAATGGCGCGGTTGTGGCTCTCTTCGACAGTGACACGAATGCCCTTGGTGATCAGTTGCGCCGCCCCTTCGGGCGTTAGTCCCACGCGTTCTTCATTCGGTCTTTGTTCGGCCCGCACCCAGAGATGTGTCATTACAAATCCTCAGATCATATCGTCCGCAATCACGCGTGCCACTGAGGGCCGGGCACGCATTGCCTGCATGAACGCGGCAATCTTTGGGAACTCGGCCAGCTTTACCCCATCGCCCTCGAGCCAGTTGCAGGCGACATAGAGATATGGGTCGGCGAGCGTTAGGGTGTCGCCTGTAACGAAGGGGCCTGTGATGAGATTATGTTCCACATAGGTCGCGCTGTCGGTCATGGTCTGGACCGATTTGGTTTTCATATCGTCGAAAGAGCTCTGTTGGTCGGCCCAACGGTGGCCGCGCATCTTGTGGGCGTGGTTCACATGCATGGTGGAGGCGATATAATACATGGCCTCACGCATCTTGGCGGCTTGATAGGGATCGGTGGGGCGCAATTCGGCCTGAGGGGCGATGTCGGCAATGTAATCAAGCAATGCGCCGGTTTCGGTCAGGATGCCCCGGTCGGTGACGAGTGTCGGCACTCGTCCCTTGGGATTGATCGCGAGATAGGCGGCACCGGATTGCTCTCCCGCCCGAAAATCGAGGCGCACCGGTTCAAAGTCGAGCCCCGCCTCGTGCAGCGCGATCACCGCCGCAATCGAGATGGTGCCTTTGGCGTAGTAGAGTTTCATGGCGCGTTCCTCTCACTGTCAGATAAAGGTGCGGGCATGCGCCCGGTCAGGTGTGTCGAGATGTGGTGTGGCGTTGAACGTGCCCAGCATCAGCATGTCATGCACATGTTCAAGCCGGTGCAGGGAACTGTTCATCACCTGCAACATGACCTTGGCCATGCCGGGAATATCGAGGCCGAGGACGTGACGCATGACCATGCCAATCACGCCGCCCGAGGTCACGATCAGGATGCGTCCGTTGTGGTGGCAGATGTCGTCGATCAAGCTGGTGATGCGGGTCGTGAAATGCTCGAAACTCTCGGGCACATCGTCAAGATCGCCCCGCGCCCAGTGTTCGATCACCTGCGGCAGGTAGCGGGCAAATTCAGTGGCGTCGGCAGGCGCGGGAATCCCGTGCTGCGCCTCGATGGCGCGGGCGAGGGCAAAATAGCTCAGTTCATCCAACCGCGGGTCTTGCTCGGTAATATGATAGCCCATGGCGCGGGCGGTGCCGACCTGACGATTGAGAGTTCCGGTGATCACATGGTCGAAATGCGGATTTGTCATAGCCAGATGCGTACCCAACCATTCAGCCTGCTGCACGCCGAGTGGAGAAAGCCGATCATAGCCTGCCTCATCCGTGGCATGGCTGTTGGCCTGCCCATGCCGCACCAGAATTAGCTCTGCCAAGTTAAACGCCTCCCGATTTCAGCGCGACGTTAGCGCCGGTTGCCGGAGGGTTAAAGGTGCGGCGTAAAATAATCTGGAACAGCGCCCATCGGCGAGCCGTCGGCAAAGCAAGGTGACGTCTGGACCAGAATGAATTTAGACCAGAATGAATTTAGACCAGAATGAATCGCCAATTCCGGAGCCCCTCGACGAATGTGGCGCAAAAATGGGGTGAGGTGTCGGGATTGACAGCCACTTGGATGCCACTGCATGCTTTAAAAAGGCCCAAAGCTAGGGAGGCGCGCTGATGACCGACAAGATCACATTCGTACTGGACGGCCACGAAGTCGAAGCAGAGGCGGGGCAGACGATATGGGAAGTCGCGAACGGACGCGGGCTGGTCATCCCTCATCTCTGTCACAAGCCGGCACCAGGCTATCGCCCCGATGGCAATTGTCGCGCGTGTATGGTCGAAGTCGAGGGCGAACGGACGCTGGTCGCGTCGTGTATCCGCGAGGCCAAAGCGGGCATGGTGGTCACGACCAACTCCTCTCGTGCGGAAACCGCGCGCAAGATGGTGGTCGAGATGCTGCTCGCAGACCAGCCGGAACGCGAGGTTTCACATGATCGCTCCAGTCATTTGTGGGACATGGCTGCGGCCAATGGCGTATCCGAAAGCCGTTTTCCCAAAGTCGAACGCAGCCGCATTCCCCTGCTCGACGACAGTCACATCGCGATGCGGGTAAATCTGGATGCCTGCATTTCCTGTGGCCTCTGCGTGCGCGCCTGCCGCGAAGTGCAGGTCAATGACGTGATTGGCATGGCAGGGCGTGGGCATGATGCCTACCCGGTGTTTGACTTGGCCGACCCGATGGGTGCGAGTACTTGCGTGGCCTGCGGTGAATGCGTGCAGGCCTGCCCGACTGGCGCCCTGATGCCTGCCACCGTGCTGGATGACGCCCAACAGGGTGACAGCGCGGATTTTGACGAAGAGGTCAAAAGCATCTGTCCGTTCTGCGGCGTGGGATGTCAGGTGTCTCTCAAGGTCAAGAACGGCAAAGTGAAGTATGTCGAAGGAATCAACGGCCCGGCCAATGAAGGACGTCTGTGCGTCAAAGGGCGTTTTGGGTTTGACTATATCCACCATCCGCACCGTCTGACCAAACCGCTGATCCGCCGCGATGATGCGCCCGCCAAGGGCCTGAACGTCGATCCCGGAAACTGGCAGGAAGTGTTTCGGGAAGCTGAGTGGGACGAGGCGCTCGATTTGGCGGCTGGGGCGCTCAAAGGTCTCAAAGACATCAATGGCGGCACCAGCGTGGCGGGTTTCGGTAGCGCAAAATGCACCAACGAAGAAGCCTATCTCTTTCAAAAATTCATCCGTCAGGGCTTTGGTCACAACAACGTCGACCACTGCACGCGACTCTGCCATGCCTCCTCAGTGGCGGCGCTGATCGAGAATGTCGGGTCGGGTGCCGTGACGGCGACCTTCAACCAGATCGAAAATGCCGATGTAGCGATCATCATCGGGGCAAATCCGCTTGAGAACCACCCTGTCGCCGCGACCTATTTCAAGCAATTCACCAAGCGCGGTGGCAAGCTCATCGTCATGGACCCGCGCGGCCAGGGCATGAAGCGCTTTGCCACCCATATGCTGCAATTCCGTCCGGGTGCGGATGTGGCAATGTTGAACGCGATCTGCCATGTGATCGTTGAGGAAGGGCTTTACGACCAGCAATATATCGCTGCCTTCACTGAGAACTGGGAGGCCGAAAAGAAACATCTTGCCCAGTTCCCGCCCGAGAAAATGGCAGCAATCTGCGGCGTTCCCGCCGAGACGTTGCGCGCCGTCGCCCGCGATTTTGCCGGGGCCAAGGCAGGCATGATCTTTTGGGGGATGGGCGTTAGCCAGCATATCCACGGCACCGACAATTCGCGCTGCTTGATCTCTCTGGCGCTGATGTGCGGCCATGTGGGCCGTCCCGGTACAGGGTTGCACCCGCTGCGCGGCCAGAACAACGTGCAAGGTGCCTCGGATGCGGGACTGGTGCCGATGTTCCTGCCGGATTATCAGACCGTGACCGATGATGGCGTGCGACGCGCCTTCACCGAAGTCTGGCAATCGGGCGACTTCTCGAACCAAAAGGGCCTGACCGTGACCGAGATCATGGATGCGGTCCATGAAGACAAGATCAAGGGCATGTATATTCTGGGCGAAAACCCGGCGATGTCCGACCCGGACGTGGAGCACGCCCGCGATGCATTGGCCAAGCTCGAGCATCTCGTCGTACAGGATATCTTTATCACCGAGACGGCAAACTATGCCGATGTGATCCTGCCTGCGAGCGCGTTTTATGAGAAATCTGGCACTGTAACCAATACCAACCGTCAGGTACAAATGGGCCGTTCCGCGGTTTCCCCTCCGGGCGAGGCGCGCGAGGACTGGGCCATCACGGTTGAGTTGGCGAACCGCATCGGGCTTGATTGGTCTTACGACAGCCCGGCCGATGTCTTTGCCGAGATGAAGGTCAACATGCGGTCGCTCGACAATATCACATGGGAGCGGTTGGAGCGGGAAGGGGCTGTGACCTATCCCTGCAAAGGCCCCGATCAACCGGGTGAGGCGGTTGTGTTCGGTGATGGTTTCCCACGTCCCGAGGGACGGGCGAAATTCACTCCGGCGGCCATCATCCCGCCTGACGATGTGCCAGACGCCGACTATCCGATGATTCTGACCACGGGGCGGCAACTTGAGCATTGGCACACCGGGTCCATGACCCGCCGCGCCAGCGTGCTCGATGCAGTCGAGCCAGAGGCGAACTGCTCGATTCACCCCTCGACACTTCGCAAGTTGGGTGTAGAGCCGGGAGGGCTGGTGCAGTTGACCACCAAGCGCGGCTCGATCCGTATCATGGCGCGTGCTGATCGCGCGGTGGCACCGGATATGGTGTTCTTGCCCTTTGCATTTGTTGAAGCAGCCGCGAATATCCTGACCAATCCAGCGGTCGACCCCTATGGCAAGATCCCTGAGTTCAAATTCTCGGCCGTCAAGGTCGAGGCGGCGAATATCGCCGCGGAATGACACAGACAGCGCCCCGCGCGGTTCGCGGGGCGCTGTTGCATGCCCTTGGATTTGGCATTTGGCCTCGGGCGTTGGCGCGCCTATAGTTCCGCGTGAAGATGACCCGCAAACCTGACACTCCTCTGCGCCGTGGCTGGACCACGGGCGCTTGCGCCACCGCTGCGACGCGGGCGGCGCTGAGTTTGCTATGGGGAGAAGGTGCTGTGCGACGGGTGCGCATCACCTTGCCGCGTGGCGAGACGCCAGAGTTTGACATCGCCCATCATGCAAGCGGTGAAGGCTGGGCCGAGGCAGGGGTCATCAAAGATGCGGGCGACGACCCGGATGTAACGCATGGTGCGATGATTATCGCGCGCGTGGCACGGTCTGCGGGGGGCGTGGTATTTCGCGCGGGCGAGGGCGTAGGGCATGTCACCATGCCAGGCCTGCCCATCCCGCCGGGTGAGCCCGCCATAAATCCGGTGCCACGCCAGATGATGGAGGCCACGGTAAGCGACATGGCTGAGCGTCTATGCGAGAGCCCCGATATCGAGATCACAGTATCCGTTCCCGGGGGCGCGTCCCTTGCGCAAAAGACGTGGAATTCGAGGTTGGGAATCAAGGGCGGATTGTCGATCCTTGGCACCACAGGGATTGTGCGACCGTTTTCCTGTGCGGCATGGATCGCTTCCATACATCGCGGAATCGACGTTGCGCGCGGGTCCGGTTTGACCCATGTGGCGGGTTGCACCGGGGCTACCAGCGAACGCGTGGTCCAAGGACTCTATGATTTGCCTGACCACGCCATGTTGGACATGGGGGATTTTGCCGGTGGTTTGCTGAAATACCTTGCAAAACATCCGTTGCCGCGCCTGACCATCGGTGGAGGTATCGGTAAGATGGTCAAACTGGCGCAAGGGGCCCGTGATCTCCATTCGGGACGCAGTCAGGTAGATTTTCAAGGCCTTGCCGACGCGTTGGATTTACCGAATCTAAAGTACATGAATACAGCACTGCAAGCATCTGAATTCGCGGGGGAAAATATGGCAAAATGGGTTGCGCATGAAAGCCGTGATAAGGTGCTTGCGATGCTACCAGAGGGTGTCGAGGTCGATACTGTGGTGATTGACCGCGCCGGTACTATCCTGGCGAGGGCGGGCAGCCAATGACGCTCTTGCTTCTGGCGGGTACGGCGGAGGCAAGATATTTGGCTCAGGTCTTGGCGTCTGAGAGACGCGCCGCTATTGCCTCGCTTGCCGGTGCCACACGGCGGCCGCGCCCGTTAGAATTGCCGACCCGGATTGGTGGCTTTGGCGGAGAGTCCGGTTTTGTCCGATATCTTGTGGAAGCAGGGATCACAGCGGTCCTTGATGCTACCCATCCATTTGCGTCGCGCATTTCAGAGCGGACAGCGCGGATCTGCGCGACCAAAAACGTGCCATATTGCCAGCTCTTGCGACCGGAATGGGCGCCCATCGCGGGGGATCATTGGACGTTACTAACGGCAGAGGAGGACGCGGCGGCGCATATTCCCAAGGGGATGACCGTCTTTCTGGCTACGGGGCGGCAAGGTGTCACTCGCTTTGCGAATCTGACCGGACGACACCTGATCTGCCGGGTAGTGGATCTGCCAGATGAGGCTTTTCCATTTGAGAATGGAGAGTATCTCGTGGGTCGCCCACCCTTCACCATTGAAGCAGAACGCGGTCTATTTGAGCGCCTTGGCGTGGACTGGCTTGTTGTCAAAAACGCCGGTGGTCGAGATTCTGAAAGCAAGCTCGCGGCGGCGCGCACGCTCGGCCTGCCGGTTGCCATGATCGCTCGCCCGCCCCAACCCATTGCGATGCGGGTCGAAACCGTCTCGGAGGCACTGGATTGGGTGCGGGGCTTATGACGGGGCGGACCATCGAGACAGATCTGGACGTGGCCGCTGGGGCGGCACATCTCGCCGCGATCTGTCCGCGCATGCGTCACGCGCAAGGGTTGACCGGGCCGTTACCTCTGCGGCGGAACCCGGACGGGTTTGCACAACTTCTCAGTGCGATCGTCAGCCAACAGGTCAGCGTCGCCTCGGCCAATGCGATCTGGTCACGGCTTGAGGGGGCCGGGTTTACTGAACCCGAGCGAATTGTCGCGGTCAGTGACGACGACCTGCGCGCGGTGGGCCTTAGCCGACAAAAGGCGCGCTACGCCCGCGCGCTCGCAGAGGCAAGAATTGACTATCCTGCTCTGCGCACGGAACCGACCCAAGACGTGATCGCTACGCTCACACAAGTGCCTGGAATTGGCGTCTGGACGGCAGAAATATACGCGATGTTCAGCCTTGGCCGTGCCGACGTCTTTGCACCGGGCGATCTGGCCTTGCAAGAGGCTGCGCGGCTGCTCTACGACCTTCCCGAGCGACCAAAGGAACGTGCACTGCGTCAAATGGCAGAGGCATGGTCGCCATGGCGGTCCGTTGCGGCGCGGTTGCTGTGGGCCTATTACCGGATCGCCAAGGATAGGGAAGGGATCAGATGACACGGGTTTTGACAGCAGATCGCAAGGAGCCGCTTTCAGGCGAGACACGCTCGGCTGTGGTTTTCTTGCATGGATACGGTGCGAACGGGGCGGACTTGTTGGGGTTGGCGGACCCACTGGCAGACCATTTGCCTGACACGCTCTTTGTAGCCCCTGACGCGCCTGAGAGCATTCCAGGCATGCCCTTTGGGCTGCAATGGTTCCCGATCCCCTGGATCGATGGGTCCAGCGAGGAAGAATCCCACCGAGGGCTGGTGTCAGCAGTAGCGGATCTCAACGCATTCCTTGATGCTCTGATGGTGGACGAAGATCTCCTGCCCGAGCAAGTGGTTCTTTTTGGCTTCTCCCAAGGGACAATGATGGCGCTGCATGTGGCCCCTCGACGCGAAGACGCCTTGGCCGGTGTTGTCGCCTTTTCCGGACGGCTTTTGTCGCCCGAATCTCTTGCGGACGACGTGCAGAGCCGCCCGCCGGTTCTATTGGTGCATGGCGATGCCGATGAGGTGGTGCCGGTGCAGTCTCTGCCACAGGCGGCCGAGGCATTACAGGGCGCCGGATGGCAGGATGTCTACGCGCATATCATGAAGGGAACGGGGCACGGTATCGCACCTGATGGGTTGTCGGTGGCTCTGGCGTTCATGCGCGACAAACTAGGACTATGAAGGCGTCCCGCAAATCGCCCTAGCCTTGCCACATTATCACAGCGTGGATGATCTAATAGCGTGAGGATGACTCAGCAATCTGAAACCCTGACCTTGCCTAGACGGGCGATAAACCTTGGCGCGCTTTATATCGCCGAGATGGCGCTACTTGTTCTGGGGTATCAGGTTTTCAGCGATCTGGAATGCCGAGCTACGGGAATCGAGGACGCTTGCCGAGGGCTGCGGTTGCTGGCGCTTTGGTTGGTCTGTTCCAGTTCACTTATGGGGATTTATCTCTGGGCGCGGCCTGCGGCGCAGGTTGACTTTGCACGAGCCACCGCACATGCGCCAGGTGGGCGTCGATGGGCGGTTTTGCACGGCGCTGGTGTTTTTTGCATGATAGCCCCATTGCTCCTGATTTCGCCTGAAGACCTAAGCGCGCAGTTCAAGGGAATATTTCCGTTGGCTGGTTTGGGCGCAATGATGGCAGCCTTTGGCGGAGTCTTCTGGCTTATGCGAATTGAGGCATGGTCTGAGTGGTTGCATGGGCGTCGCCGGTCGTTGCTTGCAATTGCGATCTTTGCCGCAGCGCTTCCGGGAGCGGTGGTTCTGGCGGGGCCTCTTTGGACTGTGCAGGCTGTGACCGATGTCACGTTCATCACCGTGTTCCTGTTGCTGCGTTTATTTTCGGAAGACGTCGTTGTTGATCCCGCAAGCTATGTAATAGGTACGCCAGAGTTTCAGGTTATGGTGGCCGACAGCTGTTCCGGCATAGAAGGTCTGGTGTTGATCACCGCCTTTCTGGCTCTTTACGGAGTGCTCTTTCGCGATGAGTTACGGCTACGTCGGTTCGGTCTCGTGATCTGGCCGTTGGCGCTGTTGGTCAGTTGGCTGTTCAACGCCGTCCGGATCACGGTTTTGATCCTACTCGGCGTGCATGTGTCGCCCGAACTGGCGGTCAATGGCTTTCACAGCTTTGCCGGTTGGCTCATGTTCACGGCTCTGTCGATCGGGGTCCTCGTCGTGGTTGGACGCAGCGGCTATGCGCTTCAGGCGATATCTGGACTACACTTGCGAACGTGCTCTCCGCTGGCAGAGGACGATACGGCAGGGCGTATTCTGCCTTTTATCGTCTTCGCGATCTCTGGTCTGATTGCACAGGCCTTCTGGACAGAACCGACCCTTGCCTACCCGCTACAAGTGGGAATGATGCTCACTGCCTTGTGGTGGGTTCGAGGGACGCTCGCGCGCTACGTTGCGTGGCCTTCAATGTTGTCAGTGTTCGCGGGTCTCATTGTCGGGGTGGCTTGGATCGCTACGGCCCCTCCGTCTGCGCCTCCCGTTGAGGCGCTTCTCAATCTGAGCGGAATGGCATTCGCCGCATGGGCCACTCTGCGCATTCTCGGAACAGTCGCTCTGGTTCCCGTGATCGAGGAATTGCTATTTCGGGGTTATGTTCAGGCGCGTCTGGATCGTGGAACGGTAGTGAGCCGAGTTGTCGCGGTTGCCGTCTCCGCTGGCCTCTTCGCCCTTGTCCATGGACGCTGGATCGAGGCGGCTTTGGCAGGTGTTCTTTTTTCTCTCCTTTACATGCAAAAAGGGCGGCTGGCTGATGCCATTGCCGCCCATTCTGTTGCCAATGCTGTTATCGCCGCCGTCGCCCTTTGGAGGGGGGATTGGGCGCTGATCTGACCTAAACTGTTCAGTTCCGCGCGCGACGGCGTTTGATTTCCCAAGCTAGCACAAGCGCGGCAAGCACGACTGCAATTGCGAGTGTGCCGCTCGCCGCGTCCATTTCAGGAACAGAGGAAGCAGAGGACGATCCGTCTATTGATGTTGTGCCGACCCATCCGTTCCAAAACCAGTCAAACATTTAAAGTCTCCCCAAGAATATGCGTCTAATTCAAGCCTGAGTTATGCCAGATTTTCGACATATTTCAAGCATTGCGCTAAGCGAAACCCTGTAATGGAAACGATCTGGCGCAAATGGTCGCTTTGTTTCCTGTAGCCATAGATGCTTGCCGGAAATTAGGGCAGAATGCTTCCGATGTCTTCGGTTCAGCCTGCAATTTCACGGAATCACTCTGCGGCGCGTAGGGGCGACCCGTCGCCACGCGTGTCTTGAACGGGCTCAATGTCTTTCAGTCGCGGAGTCTCGGTCTCTGCGTGTTTGCCGTAAGGAGAGGGCGTCATAGTTTCGTCCGGCCACACGATATCGGCCTGCTGCATTTGCCGGGCTGACGCTGCGAGCGCCCAGTCCCGTGCCGCACGGCTGGTACGACCCATTGAGAGTTTGGCCAGCAATTGAGCCCCCCAGAGCAGATAGGTCCCTGCCCAGATCCTGAGTGCCAGCATCGCGGGTGTGAAAATCAACGTCAGAACCGTGGCAATGCCGAGACCAAAAACCACCGCTGTCGCAAGCTGCTTCCACCATAAAGCTGTAGGACTATCAAAGGCATAGCCGCCATTCACAAAGTCAAGGCTGAGCCCAAACATCATTGGCGCAAGGCCTGCCATGGTGGTGATCGTCGTTAGCAGGACTGGGCGGATGCGATCCTGAGCCGTTCGGGTTATGGCTTCGATTTTTGGCATGTAGCGGGCGTAATCTTGGTAGGTGTCGATCAAGACAATGTTGTTGTTCACGACAATCCCTGCGAGGGCCACGATGCCGGTGCCGGTCATGATGATCGAGAAAGGCTGATCCATCACCAGCATGCCAATGAGGACGCCGGTGGTCGACAGAACGACTGCCAAAAGAACCAGTACAGCATTGTAAACACTGTTGAATTGCGCCAGTAGAATGATGAACATCAGGCCAAGCGCGCCCGCAAAGGCCTGTTGCAGGAAGGCGCCGGATTCCTCTTGATCCTCGGCGTCGCCGGTCCATTCATAGCTGATCCCGGGCGGCAGAACGCCCGAGTCCAACCATTCGGTTAGATGCTCTGTTCGCTCATTTGCGGTGATCGGGACCTTACGTTCTGTAACATCTGAGCCGGATATGTTACGAAATAATCCATCCTCAACGGCGGCCTTTATGTCAAAGAAACGCGTCTGGTCGATGCGGTCGATCTGGGCCAATTGCTTGACCGGTTTGCGGGTGATGAAATTCGAGAGCGGCACAAGTCCGTCGTCTGTGCGCACCTTCAGACTGTCGAGGGTCGAGAGCACGCGGTCCTCGTCGGGCAGGCGCACGCGAATTTCGATTTCCTCGTCGCTGCTGTCCACGCGCATCGTGTCGAGTAGGATGCCGCGCGTGACAAGTTGGACCATAGCGCCCACGGTCGCGACATCTGCGCCGAATCGACCGGCCTTCTCGACATCAACGTCGATCTGCCAGTCGATGCCGGGCAGGGGCAAGGTATCCTCGATCTGATGCAGGCCTTGCGTCGCTTCGAATTTCTGCCGCGCCACTTCTGTGAAGGCGATGAGATCGTCCCAGTTGTCGCTCTTGATGCGCAGGTGCAGCGGTTTGGCAGAAGCGGGACCACGGGACTGCGCGAGGATTTCGATCTTGATGCCGGGGATCTGTTGCATCTCGGCTGTCAGTTCGGAGATCACAGCGTCGCCGTCAAACTCGGCGGCAACAACGTCTCGCGACACTGCCACATTGAGCAGCGGGATTGTAAACCATGTCTCGCGGGACTGTGGGCGATCCTCCCATGGGATCGTTTCAAACTGCACCTGGCCGATTGTGTCGCGCGGAGGCTGAGCGCCGCCGGTATTGGTGTTGAGCCCACCATCTCCGGCAAAGGCAAAGGCCGTTTGAATACCGGGATGCGCGCGGATGATATCTTCGACCTGATTGACCAATTGGTCTTTTTGTTCAATCGACAGGTTACCGCGACCGCGGACATAGACAACGCCCCGTTCGGGTTCGCTGTCCACAAAGAATTCGGTGCCGTTGCTGTTGTTGATGTAGAACATCAAAA
Source organism: Roseovarius sp. 217 (assembly GCF_000152845.1). Lineage (GTDB taxonomy): Bacteria > Pseudomonadota > Alphaproteobacteria > Rhodobacterales > Rhodobacteraceae > Roseovarius. The sequence continues at coordinate 3,702,285 of NZ_CH902584.1, read as the reverse complement.
CAGAACCCACGAGCACGAAGATCGCCGCAAAAGCCAGAAGTGGCGCGATGGGATTGCCGGTGATCATATGGATCACCCAGCCAAAGGCCGACCGTTGATAGCCACTTTGAACCCGCGGTTTGCGCGGCGGAAAGAGTTGCCTACGTTTTGCTCGCAGGAGATTGCCTGCCCGGCGTGGAAATGCCAGCAATGAGAGGAGTGTGGCGATGACCCCGGCAAGCCCACAAGCGGCCAGAAGTGACACCCCCAAGAGCAAGCCAAACACCGTGATCAGCACTGGCACGACCGACCCGATGATCTGTCCGCCGTCCATGCCTGCGAATTGTGCGCTGACCTCTTTCAAGAGTGCAGGTAAAGTCTGACCGGCCAAAAGCACCACTGCGATTGCACCCGGCAAGAGCAGCACGTGCCAGAGCCAGTAGCCGGCGGCAATCTGTTCGGTGCGATCATTGAGCCACCGCTCCAATCGACCCGTGACGCCGCCCATGACAGGTAAATAGACCAGTGCCACCAAGAGCGAGGCTGACAGCACGAAGATCAGCGTGACCGGCAGCATGCCCATGAACTGACCCGGAATCCCTGGCCAAAAGAGCATCGGAAGGAAGGCGCAAAGCGTCGTCGCGGTTGAACTGACCACAGGCCAAAACATGCGCTTGGCCGCCCCCACATAGGCGTGCATCGGGCCTTCGCCTTCGGAGATGCGTTTGTCGGCGTATTCCACCACCACGATTGCGCCGTCCACCAGCATGCCCACGGCGAGAATCAAGCCGAACATGACGATATTGGAAATCGCGACGCCCATCACGGCCAGGAGAGCGAAACACAAGAGGAATGAGGTGGGAATCGAGAAGCCAACGAGCAACGCTGGCCGAATGCCCAAGGCAGCCAGCGTGACAATCATCACGAGTGCGATTGCTGTCAGAACAGAGCCTTCGAGTTGGCTGACCATCGAGGCCACGGTGCGCGACTGATCATTCGATGTGCCGACATTGACTGCAACCTGCAACTCTTTCGGCCATGTCTTTTCGGCCTCGGCCACCACTTTGCGCACCAGATCTGCGGTCTCGATGATGTTGAAGCCTTTGCGTTTTACAACTTGCAGTGCGACCGTGGTCTCTCCGTTAAAGCGCGCCGTGCCGAGACGATCCTCGAAGGTCAGGTTGATCGTGGCCAAGTCGCCAAGCCGCACGACACTGTCGCCATTGGTTTTGACCGGCAGGTTGTAGAAATCGCTGGTATCCTCAAAGGACGACGGGATCTTGACAGCGAAGGCCCCTTGGACGGTATCCACCTCGCCTGCCGCAATAAGCTGGTTGTTGTTGCGCACGACATTGATGAGATCAAGGGCCGTGACGTTATAGGCTTCAAGGCGCAGGGGGTCGATGATGACCTCGAGCATCTCTTCACGATTGCCCGCGATTCCCGCCTCCAGAACCGGCTCCAACCCCTCGAGCGTGTCTTGCAGATCATTGGCGAGTCGCGACATGGTGCGTTCTGGCACCGGGCCGGACAGATTGACGATGATGATCGGGAATTCGCTGAAATTCACCTCGTTCAGGGTGTATTTCTCGGCCCCTTCGGGAAAATCCGCCTCGGCAGTGTCCATCGCGTCGCGCACATCGGCGAGGGTCTTGGTCTTGTCCCAGCCGAATTCGAATTCGAGCGCCACGCCGCCGTAATTTTCGGCGGCGGTGCCGGTCATTTTTTTGAGCCCGTCAAGGTCGCTCAACTCGGTTTCCATCACCTTGACGAGCAGTTTCTCGCTGTCCTCGGCGGAAATGCCGGGAAAGGGAACCGAAATGAAGAGAGCGGGCACCTCGATGTCTGGCTCGCCCTCTTTGGGCAGACCGATATAGGCCATGGTCCCCGCAAGGATCGAGAGCGCGATAAAGGCCAGCACCATGCGCGCGCGGGCAGCGGCCCAGTCGACAAGGCCGGTCATTGGCCCAGTTCCTGATAGACAGGTTCGACGAGAACACCGTCGGTCACATATTCCTGTCCGATTATGATGACATCCGCCTCATCCGGCAAGCCGGTCACCCAGACGCCAGAGGGGCTATCCCGCAAGAGGGTGACGGCTGTGAATTGCGCGCGTTTTTCTGTGTCTACGATCCGGAGACCCAAGGTCCCCTCGTCATTCAGGGTCAAGGCCGATTGCGGGAGCAAATGGGCAATCCGACCTTCGGCGCCGATCATGATCTCGGCGGTCTCGCCATCGCGCAGGCTGATGTCCGGGTTTGGCACCTTTACTTCGATACGAAAGGTCCGGGTGGTGTCATCGGCGGACCGGGAGACAAAGGTCACGCGCCCTTCGACCTCGCGACCGGAGGCCATGCGAGCACTCGCGGGCGCGTCCAGTTCCACACGGGCCACCTGCATCTCGGAAACGAAGCCCACCAAGGTGATCGGGTCTAGTTGCAGTACTGTGGCACAAAGCGCGCCGGGTTGCAGCAGGCTGCCGATTTCGGCGGTGTCGGTGTCAAGCACGCCAGCGAAGGGTGCGGAGATGGTCAGGCGCTCGATCTCCTGTTCAGCGGCGGCGACAGCGGCGCGGGCGGATTCGATCCCGGCGCGCGCCGCCTCAAGGCCAGAGGTCGCCGATTGCACCGCCGCCTGGGCAGAGCTGACAGCTGCACGGGTTGCGGCGACGCGGGTCTGTGAGGCATAGCCGTCCTGCACTAGGTTTTCGGCGGCGTTGGCATTGATCTGCGCCTCTTCCAGTTGCGCGCGGGCCTCGTTGGCACGCGCTTCGGATTCGGGAACACGGCTTTGCGCCTCGAGGAGGTGGGCGCGTGCCTCGGCCAAAGTTGCCTCGCGGGCGGCGGGATCAAGGCGACAGAGGAGGTCACCTTGTTCGACCATCGTGCCTTTGCGCCGCGGATCGTTGATCACGAGGCCAGAGGTTTCGGCGCGCAACTCGACAGTTCGGTCCGCTTCGGTCCGGCCGCGCACGACGACGGCGCTGTCCACGTCGCGGCCCACAGATCGGACGGCGACAACGCGCATGATGTCAGTCTCGCTCAATGTGCCGTCCTCGGTGGTTGATGGCGTGACGCTCTCGGCGGCGGAGGTTGGCGGAGTGTCTGTGAAGCGCTCATGCTCGAACACAAGGGTATAGATCAGGGCGGTCACCACCAAGGCTATGAAAACAGGAAGCAAACGCATGTATATACCTTTGGACCGCGGTGGCGTAACGGGGTGTCTGGTACAGGGGCAACAGACATGAACGAGATACGCTAAACTGACCGGTTCAGATTATTCTTTTCCGTTGCGTGCTGCAAGCATGTCTCTGCGTCTGGGGCGCAGCGCCCCTTGGCAGGGCGCAGGCTTCGGGTTAAGAGGGGCAAAACTCCAAAGGGGGCGCGGCGTGAGCAATACCGACAGTTTCATCGACGAGGTCACAGAAGAGGTCCGCCGCGATCGGCTTTTCGCGCTGATGCGTCGATATGGCTGGATTGCGGTTCTGGCGATCCTCATGCTGGTGGGCGGGGCTGCGTGGAATGAATGGCGCAAGGCGCAGGACCGGGCTGCTGCGCAGGCGCTTGGCGATGCGATGCTTGCCGCTTTGGCGACGGAAGACCGCGCTGCGCGCGCCGATGCCCTGAACGCCATCGAGGTGCAGAACCCGCAGACAGAGGCGGTGATTGCGCTTTTGGCTGCGGCAGAGGCGGCGGCGGAGACCCCCGAGACAGCGGCGGAACGCCTGCTGGCGCTTGCCGATCGCCCGGACGTGGATGCGGTATATCGCAACCTCGCCACACTCAAGGCTGTGATGCTGCCGGGGTCTGGGCTTGATGCCGAGGCACGGCGCACGCGGTTGAACGGTTTGGCCCTCAGCGGCGGTGTTTTGCGGCTTTTGGCCGAGGAACAGCTTGCCTTGATTGATCTTGAAACCGGCAATCGCACCGAGGCTGTCGCGCGGCTGACCGCGATCGCCACCGATGCCGAGGCCACGACAGGCTTGCGTAGACGGGTTACACAAGTGATTGTGGCCCTTGGTGAAGACTTGCCCGACTTGCCGGAACCGGTGCAGGGTGCGACGACCGTGGGTGAATAACAGATGCGGCTTCGGGCCAAGGGCTGACGGGGCGGCAGCAGACTAAGCATGAGGGCAAGAGCAGTGAAACCGAACGGATTGATCCTTGGACTGGTTGCAGTCCTTGCCCTTACGGCCTGTAGTAAGAAAACACAGATTCTAAGTGGCGAGCGGGAAGGTATTCGCGAGGTGCTCCAGAGCGAGGCGGCACGCGCGCAGACCGACGTGACCCCGGAAAATCAGGTTCGTCCAGTTGCCTTGCCAGCAGCGACGGTGAATGCAGACTGGCGGCAACGGATCGGCTCGCCTGCAACACGCACGGCGCATCCGGCGCTTGGGCGCGCGCCACAATTGGCGTGGACCGTCAATATCGGTGCAGGCGACGGGCGGCGTGTTCGGATCACGGCAGATCCGGTCGTGGCACAAGGGCGGGTGTTCACCCTTGACGCAGAGGCACAGGTGGCGGCGGTCTCGACCGCTGGACAACTGCTCTGGACAACCGATCTCACTCCGGCGAATGACAACTCGAGCAACGCAAGCGGCGGCGGTTTGGCCTATGGCGACGGCAAGCTCTTTGTTTCATCAGGTTTTGGCCGTTTGACCGCGCTTGATCCTGCAACGGGGGCTGTGGTCTGGCAACAAGAGCTTGGATCGACGGGAACCGGAAATCCTGCCGTGTTGGACGGGCTGGTCTATGTGGTTGCGGGCGACGACGTCGCTTGGGCGCTGGAAACAGATACCGGGCGGATTGCATGGCAGTTGAGCGGCACGCCGGATATTCACAACGTTCTGGGCGGGCCGGCCCCGGCGATTACCGACAAATATGTGGTTTTTGCCTTTGGTGCGGGGGAATTGCAGGGAGCGTTCCGCCAAGGTGGTCTGCGTCTATGGGATGCCCAAATCGCTGGCGAGCGGTTGGGCGTGGCGAGTGCGCGCGTGGATGACATCACCGGCGATCCGGTGGTTGTGGGCGACCGGATTTACACTGGCAGTCACTCTGGCCGCATGGTGGCCCTGAGCCTTGGCAGCGGCAATCGGCTGTGGACGGCTGAAGAAGGTCCGCTCAATCCGGTGTGGCCTGCGGGTGACTCGGTCTTTATGGTTACGGACCGCAATGAATTGGTGCGTCTCTCGACCGAGGATGGCACACGCATTTGGGGCCACGAACTGCCGCTCTTTGCGGATCGCAAACCCAAGCGCCAAGCCGAGATCGTCGGCCATTTCGGACCCATTCTGGCCGGTGGTCAGTTGATTCTGGCTTCTGGTGATGGGCAGTTGCGATTTTTCGATCCGGCCTCTGGTCAGTTGACGGGCGCGCGCAGTCTTCCGGGTGGGGCCACGTCCAATCCAGTGGTGGCTGGCAACACGCTTTACGTCGTATCGAAAAAGGGTCAATTGCTGGCTTTCCGTTGAGCGCGCGATCCTGTATCAGGGCCACTTGATCCGCACCGGAGCCGCAACATGACCTTTTCTCTCGCCATCGTGGGCCGTCCCAATGTTGGCAAATCGACGCTGTTCAACCGTCTGGTGGGCAAGCGCCTTGCTCTGGTTGATAACCAGCCCGGCGTCACGCGTGATCTGCGCGAAGGTGCGGCACGGCTGGGTGATCTGCGGTTCACCGTCATTGATACCGCCGGTCTGGAAGAGGCCACGGACGAGAGCCTTCAGGGTCGCATGCGCAAGCTGACGGAGCGCGCGGTCGACATGGCAGATGTCTGCCTCTTTTTGATTGATGCGCGCGCGGGCGTGACCCCTACCGATGAGATTCTGGCTGAAATCCTGCGCAAACGCTCAGCCCATGTAATCCTTGCGGCCAATAAGGCCGAGGGGTCGGCAGCGGATGCGGGCGTGATAGAGGCCTGGGGTCTGGGGCTGGGCGAGCCTATTCGCCTGTCGGCTGAGCACGGCGAGGGTCTGAACGACCTCTATTCCCAATTGATGCCGCTGTCGGACGCCTTTGAAAAACGTGCCGAGGCAGAAGCGCCCGAAGTTGACGTTGCCCTTGAGGAAGACGAGGACGACGAGGATCTGACTTACCGCAAGCCCACCAAGGCGCGCCCGATGCAGGTCGCGGTCGTGGGGAGACCCAATGCAGGAAAATCGACGCTGATCAACAAGATCCTTGGCGAAGAGCGGCTCTTGACTGGCCCTGAGGCCGGGATCACGCGCGATGCCATCTCACTCCAGATCGACTGGGATGGGTTGCCGGTGCGGATTTTCGACACGGCGGGCATGCGAAAAAAGGCGCGGATTCAAGACAAGCTGGAAAAGCTGTCCGTGTCGGATGGGCTAAGGGCGGTAAAATTCGCCGAAGTGGTTGTGGTTCTGTTGGATGCTGCGATTCCGTTTGAACAACAGGATTTGCGGATTGCTGATCTGGCCGAGCGCGAGGGGCGCGCGGTCGTGGTCGCCATCAACAAATGGGATATGGAACCCGACAAGAGCGACAAGATCCGCGAATTGCGCGAGGCCTTTGAGCGACTCTTGCCGCAGTTGCGCGGTGCGCCGCTGGTGACAGTGTCCGCCAAGACCGGCAAGGGGCTCGACCGGCTGCGCGATGCCGTCTCCAAGGCGCATGAAGTCTGGAACCGGCGTGTGACCACGGCGCAACTCAACCGCTGGCTGGTGGGAATGCTAGAGCAGCATCCGCCCCCCGCACCGGGTGGCAAGCGCGTGAAGCTCCGCTACATGACCCAGGCCAAGACGCGACCACCGGGATTTGTCGTCATGTGCAGCCATCCGGAAAAATTGCCCGAGAGCTATTCGCGCTATCTGGTCAACGGGTTGCGCACGGATTTCGACATGCCCGGCACGCCGATCCGCCTCTATTTCCGCAGTCAGGCGGACAAGAACCCCTACAAGGCCAAAAAGAAGGCGGGCCCGTCGAGCCTACGCAAGCATTTGTCGGGCCGTCCGAGCGACTAGCCGATGCTCCTATCAAGGGGGCATCGAGATGAAAATCGAATTTGCCCTCTTGCATTCGTCGCCGACAAGTTCAAATCCTTGGTACGTAAGACTGTTACCTCTCTGTGGCAAGGAGGCTGACGTGACCGAGACCCCCGATCAGGCTGCACTACGCGCGTTTCTAAAACCCTATACGGCCAAGAGCGACTTGCGCGGCGCAGTGTCGTTGACAGGGACATTCGCGACCTATGCAAGCGCTTTGATCTTTGGAGCGTGGCTCGCGATGCACCAGCAGTGGGTCGGGGCAGGGGTGCTGATCGTAGTGATGGCCTTTGCTTCGGTTCGGCTCTATGTGCTGCAACATGATTGTGGGCATCAGTCGCTGTTTGCCAATCGCCGGATGAATGACGCGGCGGGTCATCTGCTGTCGATCTTTTCCCTGACCCCTTACCGGGTCATGCAATACAATCACAATCAGCATCACGCCTATCTCGGCAATCTGGATCATCGCGAGACGACCGAGGTCTATACGATGACGCTGGCCGAATGGCAGGCCGCACCTTGGTCGCGGCGGCTGTGGTATCGCATGTATCGCAATCCGCTGGTGATGCTGTCGTTGGGCGGGATTTATGCCTATTTCATCGCCTATCGCTGGCCGCGCAACACCCGGCTGGTGGGCGTATGGGGGGTCATCGCGCATAACGTGATGTTGATGGGCTTTATTGGGCTTGTGTGGACCATGTTTGGCGTGACGGGTGTCTTGGTTTGGTGTCTGAGTGCGGTGATTGCTGGGGTGATCGGGGTCTTTTTGGTCTTTCTCCAGCATAATTTCGAAGAGACCTATTGGGACCGCAAACCGTCGCTGGATTTCCGCAAGGCGACGCTTGTGGGGTCAAGCTCGCTTGATCTGGGATGGTTGTGGGATCTGGGGACGGGCAATATCGCTTATCACGACCTGCACCACTACAACCCCGGCATCCCGTCCTACAACCTGCGGCGGTGTCAGAATGATCTACCCGACAGCTTGCGGTCCCATGACGTGATCCGCTGGCCCGAGGCGATCCGCAGTTTCCGGTTGAAGCTCTGGGATGAGGCGGCGGGGCGGCTGGTGCCGTTTCCAAAGGCTGAAACGGCGCGCATGGTGGCGGCGGAGTAGGGGGAGTTGGCAGGTGAGATGACTTTCACGTCATACCGTTGAGCTAAAACCGAAATCGGACATTCGCGCTGGAATGCGGTGGGTCAGGTTTGAGTCCATAGTGCATGATGCTGCGTAATGCGTAATCGGCTGCTATGCTGATCAAATTGACCTGCTAAGTAGCGACAAGTGAGACCCGAATGTCAGACCAAGATCCTGCGATCGAAAGACTTTATGCCGAGCACGGAGATGATATTTCCCGATTAGCCCAAGACGTACAGAACGCTTATTCGTTCTCAAAAGTCTCCTTCATATATGGGCGTCTAAAGAAGCTGGGACCATGGAAGCCAGAAGACTTTAGTATGGAGCTGATCTTCGAAATTGACATGATGCAAGCCGCTCTCGCAGTTGAGTATTCAAGAGTTTTTGTCAGTGGTTCTAGAAAAGTAAGCAACGGTAAGGTTCCGCAGCACCTAAAGTCAGTTCATGAAGAAATAATTCAGCTAAGGAATAAGCGGTATGCGCATGACGGCGCTCACGCATCTGTAGATAACTCAGTAAATATTTTGATTGAAGGAGAACGAGTTACCTTAAAAACTGGCGCGGAAATGGCGATGTGTCTTGGTGCCCCCCCTGAGTGGGAAGAACTTATCAAGTGGCTTGGTCAATTCTTGTTTGAACAAACCGAAAAGCAGTTGAAGCGATTAACGGAAAAGACTGGCCTCGAATGGGTGCAGCCTATGGGGCCGCCGCCGGACTGGCTATAAACCGTGGCTTCTAGAATTTGTACGCACCAGCGCCGAACGGTAGGATTGAGCTTGTTGCGGTCATTGAATGCTTCGAGGCCAATTACAGCCCCGTCCGCTCTCTGGACTTTCGCGCTCGATCGAAACCACATCCGTCCCGGGCTTGACCCGGGACCGCGCCGAGGCCGCGTGGAGGCCCCGGGTCAGGCCCGGGGCGATGCGAGCCGGATCAGACGCAAGCTGCTTTACCCCAGGCTGCCATCCGCGTTGAGGATCGTCTTGCCGCGCAGGTAGGGGTGCAGGGCGTCGGGGATACGGACGGAGCCGTCGGCCTGTTGGCCGTTTTCCAAGACCGCGATCAGGCAGCGACCGACGGCGAGGCCGGAGCCGTTGAGAGTATGGAGGAATTCGGGTTTGCCGCCGCCTTGCGGTTTGAAGCGGGCGTTCATGCGGCGCGCTTGAAAGTCGCCGCAGACGGAGACCGAGGAAATCTCGCGGTAGGTGTTTTGCCCCGGCAGCCAGACCTCGATGTCATGGGTGCGGCGCGCGCCAAAGCCCATGTCGCCGGTGCAAAGCACGATGGTGCGATAGGGCAGGCCAAGCCGCTCGAGGATGCCTTCGGCACAGCCGGTCATGCGGTCTAACTCGGCGCGGCTCTCGTCGGGGTGGGTGATCGAGACCATTTCGACCTTTTCGAACTGGTGTTGGCGCAGCATGCCTGCCGTGTCCCGACCCGCGCTGCCTGCCTCGGAGCGGAAGCATTGGGTGTGGGCCACGTAGCGGCGCGGTAGGGTGGCGGCCTCGACCGTCTCGCCATGCACGATATTGGTGAGCGTTACCTCGGCGGTGGGCACCAGCCACCAGCCATTGGTGGTCTCATAGCTGTCCTCGCCGAATTTTGGCAATTGCCCGGTGCCCAGCATCATTTCGGGGCGCACGAGCACGGGGGTCCATGTCTCTTGCAACCCGTTTTCCTCGATATGGGTGTCGAGCATGAATTGCGCCAAGGCGCGGTGCAGGCGGGCGATGCTGCCAGAGAGGACCACAAAGCGCGCGCCGGAGAGTTTGGCGGCGGTCTCGAAATCCATTCCCGGCTGCACGCCGGTGATCTCGTAATGCTCTTTGGGTTGGAAATCGAAAATGGCGGGCGTGCCCCAACGGCGCAGCTCGACATTGCCGCTCTCGTCTGTGCCGTCTGGCACATCGTCAAAGGGCAGGTTGGGCAGGGCCATCAAGTGATCCGTCAGTTGCATGTCGAGCGCCTTAGCCTCGGCCTGCATTGCGGCCATTTCAGCCTTTTTATCTGCCACCAATGCGCGAAGCCGCTCAAATTCCGCTTCATCGCCGCGCCCTTTGGCGGCACCTGCTTCTTTGCTGGCGCGGTTCTGCTCGGCTTGCGCGGTTTCAGCCGCGTGGATGCGGGTGCGACGGGCCTCATCGAGCGCGAGGATCTCTGGCGTGACCGGGGCCAGACCACGGCGCGCGAGGGCGGCGTCAAAGGCGTCGGGGGTCTCGCGGATGGCGCGGATATCGTGCATGGCCTTGGTCCTTGGAGCTATCGGTGAATCGCTTGGGCGGCGTTATGCACCAGAAACCGGGCCTGCGCCATGCTTTCGCGCCTTGCAAATACCCCCCGCCGCGCCTAGGTTTCCGGGCAATTCGCGGGCAGGTGTCCGCGCCACAGATAGAGGATACCCCATGGAAGCCTTTGGCCAGTTCATCCCGCTCATTCTGATCTTTGCGATCATGTATTTCCTGCTGATCCGTCCGCAACAAAAGAAGCTCAAAGAACACAAGGCGATGGTCGAGGCGCTGCGTCGGGGCGATCAGGTGGTGACGCAAGGCGGTCTGATCGGCAAGGTGTCGAAGGTCAAGGATGACAGTGAAATCGAGGTTGAATTGGCCGACGGCGTGAAGGTTCGCGTCGTGCGCGCCACCATCGCGCAGGTGCTCTCCAAAACCGAGCCCGCCGAGGGCTAAGCCCATCCTACCCGCGCCAAAGCACTGAAAGGGCAGGAAAATGCTGCAAATCGACCTGTGGAAACGCCTCTGCATCTGGGGGCTCGTTGCTCTTGGTCTGATGCTGGCCCTGCCCAACGGCTTTTACGGCAAGGTCGAGCGGCATAACGATGCCGTGGCCGCTGTGGAAGCGGGGGTTGATCCGGCGACGGTGACCGAGGACCTCGCGGTTTGGCCGGAGTGGATGCCGTCCAACCTTGTCAATCTGGGTCTTGATCTGCGGGGCGGCGCGCATCTTCTTGCTGAGGTCAAGGTTGAGGACGTCTATCAGGCGCGCGTCGAAGGCATGTGGCCAGAGGTGCGCGATCTTTTGCGCGAGGAGCGTGATCGGGTCGGACCGATCCGCTTGCAAACGACCGAGGCGCCGGAATTGCGGATTCGTCTTGTGGAGAGGCCCGAGATGGCAGCTGAGGCTGCCGCTCTGGTGCGTGGTATTGCCCGGCCTGTGACCGATACTCTGACCGGTGTCGGGGGCAGCGACATCGATGTGACAAGTGAAGGTGCTGACATCATCGTACGGCTGAGCGAGGCCGAGCGACGCGCCACCGATGATCGCACCGTGCGGCAGGCGCTGGAGATTATCCGACGCCGGATCGACGAGGTGGGCACGCGGGAGCCGACCATTCAACGGCAGGGCGCGGACCGTATCCTCATCCAGGTGCCGGGAATTGGCAGTGCGGCCGAGTTGAAGGCGCTGATCGGCACCACCGCGCAATTGACCTTTCAACCGGTCATAAGCCGCGCGTCGTCTGCGGACGCGCAGGCCGGTGCGGGCAACGAGGTTTTGCCGTCGCTGGATGAGGAAGGCGTGTTCTACATCCTAGAGCGAGCCCCAGTGGTGACAGGTGAGGAACTGGTCGACGCGCAGCCCGATTTCGACCAGAACGGGCGACCAGCGGTGTCGTTCCGGTTCAACCCGACGGGCGCGCGCAAATTCGGTGATTACACGGCTGAGAATATTGGCAATCCATTTGCTATCGTGCTCGATGGCGAGGTGATCAGCGCACCGGTGATCCAAAGCCACATTGCCGGTGGCTCTGGCATCATAACTGGTAATTTCAATGTGGAAGACAGCACCAATCTTGCAGTTCTGCTGCGGGCGGGAGCGTTGCCGGCGGGGCTCGAGTTTCTCGAAGAGCGGACCGTCGGGCCGGAACTCGGGGCGGACAGTATTGAAGCGGGCAAGCTGGCCTGTCTCGTGGCCTTTGCCTTGGTGCTGGTTTATATGGTGCTGAGCTATGGCGTCTTCGGCATCTTTGCCAATATCGCCTTGATCATCAATGTTGGCTTGATCTTTGGTCTTCTCAGCCTGATCGGGTCTACGCTTACCCTGCCGGGTATTGCCGGGATCGTGCTGACCATCGGGATGGCGGTGGATGCCAATGTGTTGGTGTTTGAGCGCATCCGCGAAGAGATGAAATCGGCCAAAGGCGCCGCGCGCGCCATTGATCTGGGCTATGAGAAGGCGATGAGCGCCATCGTTGATGCCAATATCACCACCTTCATGACGGCTCTCATTCTCTATGTGATGGGCTCGGGTCCGGTGCGAGGGTTTGCCATCACGCTTGGGCTGGGGATTATCACCTCCGTCTTTACGGCGCTCTTTGTCACGCGCCTGATTGCGGTCATCTGGTTCGAGCGGCGGCGTCCCAAGACGGTCCTGACAGGACGATACCTTCGAATTGTGCCAGAGGTGACATCACTGGATTTCTTTGGCCGTTGGAAACTTTGGTTGGGAATTTCCGGGGTTATGATCCTCGTGGCGCTTGGCTCTTTTGCAGTGCAGGGGCTGAATTTTGGCATTGATTTCAAGGGCGGCACCACAATCCGCACGCAAAGCGCGCAGGAGGTGGATATCGGCACCTATCGCGAGGCGATTGGCGGGCTGGGATTGGGCGATATCAGCATTACGGAGGTGTTCGATCCAACCTTTGGCCCAGATGAAAACGTCGCGATGCTTCGAATTCAGGCGCAGGATGAGGCCGAAAGTGTCACACCAGAGGTGATTGCAGCGGTGGAGGCGGCGTTGCAGCAGGCCGTGCCGGATATTCAGTTCACCTCGGTTGAAAGCGTCGGGCCGAAGGTGTCGGGCGAACTCATTCAAGCGGCCATGCTGGCGGTGGCGCTCGCCATCGGAGCGGTGCTTGTCTATATCTGGATGCGGTTTGAGTGGCAATTCGCCGTCGGGGCCGTAATTGCCTTGGTGCACGATGTTGCCTTGACGATCGGTGTCTTTTCAGAGCTTCAGATTCAGTTCGATCTGGCGATCATTGCGGCCCTCTTGACCATCGTCGGCTACTCGCTCAACGATACGGTGGTGGTGTTTGACCGGGTCCGCGAGAACCTGCGTAAGTACAAGCAAAAGCCACTGCGTGACGTGCTCAACCTCTCGATCAACGAAACCCTGAGCCGGACCATGATGACCTCGGTCACGACATTGCTGGCCTTGGTCGCGCTCTACTTCTTGGGGGGAGATGTGATCCGGGGCTTTGTGTTTGCCATGATCTGGGGCGTGATCGTGGGAACGTATTCTTCGATTTTCGTGGCAAGCACGGTTCTCATGTGGCTTGGAATCAAGCGCGATTGGTCGAAACCGGATGCCAATGCAGGCACTCAGTTCGCCAATATAGATGCCTGAGGCGCTGAGCGCAGTCGGAGCAACACCAGGCCTGATCTGGCTCCTGCTGGCGATCGGCTTGGCCGGCATTGTCCGGGGATTCACCGGGTTTGGGACCGCGTTGATTTTTGTACCGGTGGCGGGAATATTTCTGCCGCCGCAAATTATCGTTGGGGTGATCACACTTACAGGTATTGCCAGCACCTCTGCGCTCTTGCCGCGCGCCTGGAAGCACGCAGACCGGCGAGAGGTGGCGGTTCTGGCATGTGCAGCCCTTGTGACCGTTCCGGTCGGACTCTGGCTCATGGCGCAGCTTGATCCGGTCAGCATCCGTTGGGTGGTTGCTGGTGTGGGCTCCGTTACCCTTGGTGCCCTGATCACCGGTTGGCGGTTCTCGGGGCATGTGAGTCGACCCGTGCTCGTGGCAATCGGCGGCGTGGCCGGGGTGATTGGTGGCTTGACCGGCCTGACCGGCCCGGTGGTGATCCTCTTTTACCTCGCAGGTCAGTCGGTGGCGCAGTCGGTGCGGGCCAACACGATCTTGTTTCTGGCGGCACTTGATGTGGTGATTGTCGTGAACCTGCTGCTGCGCGGAGCGGTCAACGGTCAGATCTTTCTGCTGGCGCTGGTCCTAGCCGTGCCGTATTTTATCACCTCGCTCATTGGTCAATCGTTGTTTGACCCACGTCACGAGCGGCTTTACCGTTGGGTGGCCTATGCGGTGATCGGCCTTGCGGTTTTGAGCGGCCTGCCAATCTGGAACAAGGGGGTATGAGCCATGCGTATGACTGAGATCAGTTTTTCTGGCGCGACTCCGATTGATGGCTACGGGGCGGGGTTCTTTCGGGTGGCCGGACAGGTGATGGAGGGTGCGATATTGGTCACTCCCACCGGGGCCCGAAGCTGGGGCGGCTATGATGATGTCGATGCATTGCTCGCGCTGGTGGATGATATCGACGTGGTTTTCATCGGCACCGGTTCAGAAGTTACGCATATTCCCAGTGAGTTACGTTCCGCTCTTGATGCGGCTGGAATTGGCGCTGAGACAATGAATTCACCCGCAGCATGCCGGACCTATAATGTGCTCTTGTCCGAAGGGCGCAGGGTGGCGGCGGCGGTGTTGCCAGTGTGACGATCCGCGCAAGGATCGCGCTTTTCGATTATGGTGCATTGGGTTAAGCAAAGCGCATGAAGCTGAAAGTCTCAGACCTGACGATTGCGCGCGGCGGAATTCCGGTGCTGGAAGGGTTGAGCTTTGCGCTGGACTCTGGCCAGGCGCTTGTTTTGCGAGGGCCGAATGGGAGCGGCAAGACCACGCTCTTGCGCACGGTGGCAGGGCTGCAACCGGCGGTGTTGGGGCGCATCGACGTGCCGCCTGAAAGCCTCGTTTATGCGGGGCATGCGGATGGGATCAAACCGACGCTGAGCGTTGCCGAGAACTTGAAGTTCTGGGCGGAGGTATTTGGAAATAAAGACTATTCTCATGCAATTGATGCTTTCAAGCTGGCTCCTCTTGCCGACCGGCCGGCTGGCGCACTGTCAGCGGGGCAAAAGCGCCGTCTCGGATTGGCGCGGCTCTTGGTGACGGGACGGACAATCTGGGTTCTCGATGAGCCGACAGTTTCCTTGGATGCAGAGGCCGTTGCGCTTTTCGCAACCGCTGTGCGCGGACATCTGGCGGCAGGGGGCTTGGCGCTGATCGCGACGCATATCGACCTTGGGCTAAGCGAAGCGCAGGTGCTCGATGTCGGGGGCTATCGTGCCAAGCCTTTGGCAGAGAACGATTTTGATGGGGCCTTCCTGTGATCGCCCTCTTGCTTCGCGATATCCGTTTGGCGATGCGGGCGGGCGGTGGCTTTGGCCTTGGGGTGTCGTTCTTTCTCATAGTCGTCGTGCTCGTTCCCTTTGGCGTCGGGCCACAGAGCGTGCTTCTGGCGAAGATTGCGCCGGGGATGCTTTGGCTGGGGGCGCTTCTGGCCTGCCTGTTGTCGCTCGATCGCATTCTGGCGCTCGATTGGGAGGATGGCAGTCTCGACCTTCTGGCGACGTCTCCGCTGCCGATGGAGGGGGTCGTCAGCGTGAAAGCCCTCGCACATTGGGTGACGACTGGCTTGCCTCTGGTAGCGGTGACACCGGTCCTTGGTCTCCTGCTCAGCCTGCCAGAAGCGGGCTATAAGTGGTTGATTATATCTCTTTTTGTGGGAACGCCTGCCCTGAGTGTTATCGGCACCTTCGGGGCCGCGCTGACCGTGGGGCTCAAGCGCGGAGGCCTGTTGCTGAGCCTGCTTGTGCTACCGCTTTATGTGCCTACACTGATTTTCGGGGCCGAGGTCGCGCGGCGAGGGGCAGACGGGTTTGACACCACGACACCGCTCTTGATGCTGGCGGGGATCACCTGCGGCACCATCGCGCTTTTGCCTTTTGCCTCGGCTGCGGTATTGAGAGTGAACCTGCGCTGATGACACGGGGAAAGCGATGAACCTGAACGCACTCTGGGAATATGCCAATCCCAAGAAATTCATCCAGACCACGGACCGGGTTTTGCCTTGGTTTGCCGGGCTGGCAGCGGTGACGTTGGTGGGGGGGCTGATCTGGGGATTCTTCTTCACGCCTGCCGATTACCGCCAAGGTTCGACCGTTAAAATCATTTATTTACATGTGCCTAGCGCCTTGATGGCGATCAATGCCTGGCTGATGATGTTGGTCACCTCGCTGGTCTGGATCGTGCGGCGGCATCATGTCAGCGCCTTGGCGGCACGGGCTGCGGCACCGGTGGGGATGGTGATGACCGTGATTGCGCTCTTGACCGGGGCAATCTGGGGTCAGCCGATGTGGGGAACATGGTGGGCCTGGGATCCACGACTCACCAGCTTTCTTATCCTTTTTCTCTTTTATCTCGGATACATAGCCCTGTGGGAAGCAATCGAGAACGATGATACGGCGGCGGATCTGACCAGCATTCTGTGCCTTGTCGGATCGGTCTTTGCCCTCTTAAGCCGCTATGCGGTGAATTTCTGGAACCAAGGATTGCATCAAGGGGCGTCGCTCAGCCTCGACAAAGAAGAGAATGTGGCGGATGTGTTTTGGTATCCTCTGCTGGTCTGCATGGCAGGATTTGTTTTTCTTTTCATAGCCTTGGTGCTGATGCGAACGCGCACGGAAATCCGCGCGCGGCGGATGCGGGCGCTCTTGGCGCGTGAGAGGATGGGGGTATGATGCCGGAACTTGGAAAATACGCCGAGGCGGTTCTGTCCTCTTATGCGGTGGCGATTGTGCTGATCGTGGGCCTCATCACGGTCAGTGTGATGCGCTCAAATCGCGTGAAGAAAGAGCTGCAACAGATTGAAAGCAAGGTGAAATCAAATGGCTAAGATCTCACCGTTGATGGTGCTGCCGCTGGTCATTTTCGCGGGATTTGCCGGTCTGGCCTTTGTCGGCTTGCAACGGGACAACCCCAACGAGCTGCCTTCGGCGCTGGCAGGCAAGGCGGCACCCGCGGTGTTGGTGACTCCGCTGGGTGATGGAAAAACGTTCGATGACAATGATTTGCGAGACGGAACTGTCAAACTTGTGAATTATTGGGCAAGCTGGTGTGCGCCCTGTCGGGTGGAGCATCCCAATCTCGAGAAACTCGCCAAGGATGGTGTGGCGATCTATGGGGTGAATTACAAGGATAAGCCGGATAACGCTTTGAATTTCCTTAAAGAACTTGGAAATCCCTATGCCGCGCTAGGGGCGGATGAAACGGGACGGATGGCGCTCGACTGGGGTGTCTATGGCGTGCCCGAGACCTATGTCATTGACGGCAAAGGCAATATCGTGTTGCGCTTTGCCGGACCAATCACCGAACGGGTGATGCAGAACACGATCCTGCCAGCGATCGAGGCGGCGCGCTGAGGTGTACAGGATGCACCTTGTGTACGCGGGTTTTGTACACAGGCGACGGCATCCGTCAGTCAGGAACGTGACAGGTCGCTGATCCGGTGGTCGTTTCGGGCAGAGGACAGGTGTGCCGTGCCGTGCCTTCGCCGAAAGCGCCGTAGACGGCAAGCAGGCTGATCAGACCGGCCTGAGCGAGAATAAGTGCGGTGCTACGCATGATTTACCTTTCTTCAATGTCTTGCCTCCAAGATTGGGGGGCGACACCGTGTTTGAAAGGGGACTCACGTCACAATGACATCAGATCAGCGCGATCGGCAGGGATTGGCCGGAATTTGGGCAGAGGTGGCGAAACCCTGCGCAGGAAATGAAAAAGGCGGCCCGTATGCGGGGCCGCCCTGTCGATGATGCCGTGGACTGAATCAGGCCACGGATTTGGCGAGGTTGCGCAGCACGTAATGCAGGACACCGCCATGTTCGATATATTCGATCTCGATCGCGGTATCGATCCGGCATTTGAGCGTGATCGTCTTGGTCGAGCCATCGGCATAGGTGATGGTGCAGGGCACCTCTTGCAACGGTTTGATCGTGTCGAGGCCCGAGATGGCCACGGTTTCATCGCCGGTAAGGTCCAGCGTCTTGCGCGTGTCACCGCCGGTGAACTCGAACGGGATCACGCCCATGCCCACGAGGTTGGAGCGGTGGATACGCTCAAAGCTCTCGGCGATCACGGCCTTGACGCCCAGAAGCGCCGTGCCCTTGGCCGCCCAGTCGCGCGAAGAGCCCGCGCCATACTGCTCGCCGCCAAAGATCACCAGAGGCGTGCCTGCCTCTTGATAGGCCATGGACGCATCAAAGATCGACGTCTGCGCGCCGTCCGGCCCCTTGGTGTAGCCGCCCTCGACGCCTCCGGTTTCATTGGCCAGCATCTCGTTGCGGATGCGGATATTGGCGAAGGTGCCGCGCATCATCACCTCATGGTTGCCGCGCCGCGAGCCGTAGGAGTTGAACTCGCGCACGGGCACCTGACGCTCGGTCAGGTATTTGCCGGCGGGGGTGCTGTCCTTGAAAGAGCCAGCGGGCGAGATGTGGTCTGTGGTGACCATATCCCCCAAGAGCGCCAGAACGCGTGCGCCCGAGATGTTGGAGATCGTGCCCGGCTCTTTGGCCATGCCTTTGAAATAGGGGGGATTTTGCACATATGTCGATTGCGCGGGCCAATCATAGGTCTCGCCTTCGGAGGTCTCAACGGCTTGCCACATTTCGTCGCCTTTGAAGACATCGGCATATTTCGACTGGAACGCCTCGCGCGTCACCGTGCGTTCCACCAGATCCGCGATCTCTTTCTGGCTCGGCCAGATGTCCTTGAGATGGACCGGGTTGCCGTCCCGGTCGGTGCCCAGCGGCTCGGTCGACAGGTCGATGTTCATGTCGCCCGCGATGGCATAGGCCACAACAAGGGGCGGCGAGGCGAGGTAGTTGGCGCGCACGTCGGGGGAAATGCGACCCTCGAAATTGCGGTTGCCCGAGAGCACGGAGGTGGCCATCAGGTCGCCTTCGGCAATCGCCTCGGAGATTTCCTTTTGCAGCGGGCCGGAGTTGCCGATGCAGGTGGTGCAGCCATAGCCCACGAGGTTGAAGCCGATGGCATCGAGATCTTCTTGCAACCCGGCGGCCTCGAGATAGGCGGAGACCACCTGAGAGCCGGGGGCGAGCGAGGTTTTGACCCAGGGCTTGCGGTTGAGGCCGAGGGCGCGCGCCTTGCGGGCGACGAGACCGGCACCGATCATCACATAGGGGTTCGACGTGTTGGTGCAGGAGGTGATCGAGGCGATCACCACAGAGCCGTCGCGGATCGTGTAATCCTCACCCGTGACCTTGACCGATTTGCGCGGGTCGGAGGCCACGGCGGTGGCCGGTCCCTCGGCGGCCATGTCTGTGGCGGCGGGGCTGGTATCCTTGCCCCGGTATTCGGAGACAACATCGAGGAAGGCCGCCGCGGATTTGTCGAGGGTGACGTAATCCTGCGGGCGTTTCGGACCGGAGATGGCGGGCACGATGGTGCCCATATTGAGGCTGAGCGTATCGGTATAGACCGGCGCGTAATCGGCACCGCGCCAGAAACCGTTGGTCTTGGCATAGGCTTCGACCAATTGCACGCGGGCCTCATCGCGGCCGGTGTTGCGCAGGTAGCGCAGGGTCTCGTCGTCGATCGGGAAGAAGCCGCAAGTGGCGCCGTATTCGGGGGCCATATTGGCGATGGTGGCGCGATCCGCCAGCGGCAGGTGATCGAGACCGGCACCGTAGAATTCGACGAATTTGCCGACAACGCCCTTTTTGCGCAGCATTTCGACGACCTTGAGCACAAGGTCTGTGCCGGTCGTGCCCTCGATCATCCGGCCGGTCAGCTCAAAGCCGACGACCTCTGGGATGAGCATCGAAATCGGTTGCCCCAGCATCGCGGCCTCGGCCTCGATCCCGCCCACGCCCCAGCCAAGCACGGCCATGCCGTTGACCATGGTGGTGTGGCTGTCGGTGCCGACGAGCGTATCCGGGTAGGCCACGACCTCGCCATTCTGGTCGGTGTCGGTCCAGACGGTTTGGGCGAGATATTCGAGATTGACCTGATGGCAGATGCCGGTGCCTGGCGGCACGACGCGGAAGTTGTTGAACGCACCTTGGCCCCATTTCAGGAATTGGTAGCGCTCCATGTTCCGCTCGTATTCGCGGTCGACGTTCATCTGGAAGGCGCGGGGATTGCCGAATTCGTCGATCATCACCGAGTGGTCGATGACGAGATCGACGGGATTGAGCGGGTTGATCTGCTGGGCGTCCCCACCCAGGGCCTTGATCCCGTCGCGCATGGCGGCGAGATCGACGACGGCCGGCACTCCGGTGAAATCCTGCATCAGCACGCGGGCCGGGCGATAGGCCAGTTCGCGGTTGGCGCGGCCACCGTTTTCTGCCCAGTCCGAGAAGGCGCGGATGTCGTCGAGCGAGACGGTCTTGGCATCCTCGAACCGCAGCATGTTTTCCAGCACGACCTTGAGGGCGGCGGGCAGGCGCGAGAAATCGCCAAGTCCGGCCTCTTCGGCGGCGGCGATCGAGTAATAGGCGACCGACTGGTCACCGACGGTGAGGGTCTTGCGGGTCTTGGCGCTGTCTTGTCCGACACTGATGGGCATGGGGCCGTCCTTTCATGGTCGAGGCTGGATCACTTGCCCCTGCTTCTGACCGATTTGAAACGCTCGATCAAGAGGGGTGAAGATAGATTTGTATACTATTGCACACAATTGATGGTTATTTCAAGAAATCACGTCCGACTCTCGAAACGTTGATTGGTTATTGTAGGGCACGCGACCTAGATACGAGCGGTGAGCGATATGATACAGTCGCGGTGTGACAGGGCAGATCCAACGGGAAGCAGACGTTATGCGACAGATGGCAGCGAGCGTGGTCGCGGGACTTTTGTGCCTTTGGGCGGCGCAGGGCGGGGCGCAGGAGCGACCCGATCCTGACAGACCTGTGGTGGTGGAGCTTTTCACGTCGCAGGGATGCGCCTCTTGTCCGCCGGCAGATGCGTTTTTTCTTGAACTGGTGGCGCGGGAGGATGTGGTCGCACTGTCGCTGCATGTGGATTACTGGGATTACATCGGCTGGACGGACAGTTTTGGCAGTCCGGACAATAGCGCGCGGCAGCGCGGGTATGCCAAGACCGCAGAGCGCAAGATGGTCTATACGCCGCAGATGATCATCAATGGCGAGGATCATGTTGTGGGCACGCGCCTCAAGGATGTGGCCGATCTGATCGAAAAGCACCGGGCGCAGGCGACGAATGGCATAGATGTCGAGGTCACGCGCGATGAGAAACGGGTGCAGATCCGCGCCACCGCCGACCCGGCGCGCGCCATGCCGCTGGTGGTGCAATTGGTGCGCTACATTCCGAAGGAAACCGTTGCGATCGAGCGGGGTGAGAATGCAGGCCAAACAATCACCTATGCCAATATCGTGACCGAGATGACGCCTCTGACCGTCTGGGACAGCCGCGAACCGCTGGAACTGGAAGTGGAATTGGCGCGCGAGGATAATGCCGTCGTTCTGCTGCAATACCTGGATCATGGGACGATCGAGGCCGTGGCGCATCTCCGGTGAGCGCGCGGCGGATCGCCCCGTCTGATTTGAGTATTTCTGGAACGATGAGACGCACGGGCGGGCATCAGCCGCCAGTGTGGCTCATGTGGCGCGAGACGCGGCCATCCACGGTCTGACGGGAATAGTCGAAATCATGGCCTTTGGGTTTGCGCGTGATGGCGGCGCGAATCGACTCTTGGAGCAGGACATCGCTGCCGGGATTGTTGCGCAGGGGCGCGCGCAGGTCGGCCATATCCTCTTGACCCAGGCACATGTAAAGCTCGCCGGTGCAGGTGAGGCGCACGCGGTTGCAGCTTTCGCAGAAATTATGCGTGAGCGGCGTGATGAAACCGATTTTCTGCCCCGTTTCCTCGATCCGCACATAGCGGGCGGGGCCGCCCGTGCGCTCGGGCAAATCGGTGAGCGTGAAGCGCTCGCGCAGGCGGGTGCGCAGGTCCGAGAGTTTCCAGTATTGGTCGAGCCGGTCCTCATTGCCGATGTCGCCCATCGGCATGACTTCGATGAAGGTGAGATCCATGTCGCGGGAGGCGCACCACTCGGTCAGGGTGAAGAGCTCGTCCTCGTTGAAGCCTTTGAGCGCGACGGTATTGATCTTGACGCGCAGCCCGGCGTTCTGGGCCGCGTCAATCCCTTTGAGCACCTGCGGCAGGCGACCCCAACGGGTGATATCGGCGAATTTCTGATCATCGAGCGTGTCGAGCGAGATATTCACCCGGCGCACGCCAGCGGCGAAGAGGTCGCCGGCGAAGCGTTCCATCTGGCTGCCGTTGGTGGTGAGGGTCAGTTCCTTGAGCGCGCCCGTTTCCAAATGGCGTGTCATGGCGTCAAAGAAGGTCATGATGCCCTTGCGCACCAGCGGTTCTCCGCCGGTGATGCGCAGTTTCTCGACGCCCATGCGGATGAAGGTCGAGCACATGCGGTCCAGTTCTTCGAGCGTGAGCAATTCACGCTTGGGCAGGAAGGTCATGTTTTCGGACATGCAATAGACGCAGCGGAAATCGCAGCGGTCTGTCACGGAGACGCGCAGGTAGGAGATGGCGCGCTGGAACGGGTCTATCAGAGGTGCTGTCATGGCGTAAATCTAGGCGGGGGGGCGAGGCGGGGCAAGGGACAAGTTGGCCGTTGAAGGGGCAAGTTCAGGTGGGTAGGGTGGACATATGAGACATTTGGCCATGATCTTGGGTGTTTTGGGCGTGGCAGGCGGCGTGACAGGCTGTGCGCAGGTGGAACGGGTGTTCGCGCCGCGCGCGGAGCCCGTGCCCGAAGCGGTGGCACCGATGACACCTGAAACGCTGGACGCCACGACGCCCGCCGAGCGCAAGGCGGCGCGGGTTGAGGCCGCGACTGCGCCGGCGGGGGCGCTGGGAACAACCGTGGCCTCGCTTGGCTCGCCCGCTGAGCCGGGGCTCTGGCTCAAGACGCCTTTGGTCGATGCACCGGGGCGGGGTCGCGTGGATTATGCGCCGACCGGGCAGTCGGTGGCGGTGGACCTCATTCCGCTAGAGGCGGAGCGGGGGGCGGGCAGCCAATTGTCGCTGGCGGGGTTCCGGGCCGTTGGGGCGGCGCTGACGGCGCTGCCGGAACTGCGGGTTTACCGACTGGCAGACTAAGCCTGCGCGTCTTTTCCTTTGTATTTCGGGCAGGCTCGCTCTATCCGCTGGCGAGAGGCGGATAGGGGGCAGGGCATGCGCACGGTTGTTTTCGATCTGGATGGGACGCTGGCCGATACCAGCGGCGATTTGCTGGCGGCGGCCAATGCCTGTTTTCGGGATATGGGCGCGGGCGATCTCTTGACGCTGGAGACCGATACTGGCGTCGCGCTGCGCGGGGGGCGTGCGATGCTGCGGCTGGGGATGGAGCGGTTGGGGCGGGCCGGGGACGAGGCCACGATCGACCGCTATTACCCGGTGCTGCTGGAGGCCTATGCCGAGGCGATTGATGTGCATACCGTGCTCTATCCCGGCGCGATGGCGGCGGTGGCGCAGTTGAGCGGAGATGGCTACCGCGTGGCGGTCTGCACCAACAAGCCCGAGGGTCTGGCGCGTATCCTCTTGGAGCGGTTGGGGGTGTTGGGGGCGTTTCAGGCGCTGACCGGCGCCGATACGCTGGCGGTGCGCAAGCCGGACCCGGAGCATCTGCGCGAAACCGTGCGGCGGGCGGGGGGTGACCCAAACCGCGCCCTGATGGTGGGGGATACGGTCACGGATCACGAGACCGCGCGGGCGGCGGGCGTGCCGTCGGTCCTGGTGGGGTTCGGCCCCGGCGGGGCGGCGGTGGCGGCGCTGAATCCCGAGGCGGTGATCGGGCATTACGACGAGTTGCCCGGCGTTGTGCGGCGTCTTATCGGCTGAGCCGCAGGGCGGTTTCGGATTTTCTGAAGGAAGCCGGGGACGCGCCGCAAAACCATTGACGAGGGCGGGGGAGCGCCCCAAAACATGGGTATGACAGAGAGATTCACAGGCAATTTCACGCAACAGGAGCCGATCCCCGAAGAGGGGATTGCGGCGGCGCTCGAGGTGCTGCGCTCGGGCCGGTTGCATCGGTATAACCTCGTGGGTGAGGAGGCGGGCGAGGTGGCGGCGCTGGAGCGCGAGTTCGCCGCCTATACCGGCGCGCGCTATGCGCTGGCGGTCACATCGGGCGGCTATGCGATGGCCACGGCGCTGCGGGCCTTGGGCGTGGGGCCGGGGGACAGGGTGCTTACCAATGCCTTTACGCTCGCGCCTGTGCCGGGGTCGATTGCCAGCGTGGGGGCGGTGCCGGTTTTCGTGGGTGTCACAGAGGCGCTGACGATTGATCTTGAGGATTTGGCCGCCAAGGTGGGGGAGGCATCGGTGTTGATGCTGAGCCATATGCGCGGGCATCTGGCGGATATGGATGCGCTCATGGCGATTTGTGATGCGGCCGGTGTGACGGTGATCGAGGATTGCGCGCATACGATGGGGGCGGCGTGGCGCGGTATCCCCTCGGGACGCTGGGGCAAGATCGGGTGCTATTCCACCCAGACCTACAAGCATATGAATTCCGGCGAGGGCGGGTTTCTGATCACGGATGATGACGAGGTGATGGCGCGGGCGGTGATGCTGTCAGGGTCCTATATGCTCTATGGCAAGCATGGCACGGTGCCTGCCCCCGAGGTTTTTGAGCGGGTGAAATATGACACGCCCAATGTTTCAGGGCGGATGGATCATCTGCGCGCGGCGATATTGCGGCCGCAATTGCGGGCTCTGGGCGCGCAGTGCGAGAAGTGGAATGCGCGCTACCGCGTGGTTGAGGATGGCTTGCGCGGCACGCCGGGGTTGACGGTGGTGGAGCGGGCCGAGGCGGAGCGCTATGTGGGATCGTCCATTCAGTTCCTGTTGCTGGACTGGGACGGGGGACGGATTGCCGAGGTGTTGAAGCGATGCCTTACGCGCGGGGTGGAGTTGAAATGGTTTGGCGGGGCGGAGCCGGTGGGATTCACCAGCCGTTATGACAGTTGGCGCTATGCGCCGTCGCTGCCGATGCCCGCGAGCGACCGGATTTTGCGTGGGATTGTCGATATGCGCCTGCCGCTGACCTTTAGCCTCGAGGATTGCGCGCAGATTGCGCGGATCATTCGGGCCGAGGTGGGGGCGGTGTATCAGGCGCAGGTGTGAGGGGGCTTGAGCGGACATTGGCCTCAAGCGGTAAGCCGCGCGATCGCTGGGCCGTCCCGCGGCCTAGCGATTACGAGAGGGTGCATACCTCTTTGAAATCATACGGACTTGGCTGACATAAACTGGCAGCCAAGTCCGTCGCATCGTTAGTCGCCGGCCCAGGGATCGCGGGGGTTACTGCTTGAGGCCAATGTCCCCTTCAGCCAACTCTTCTCACTTCGCCAGCGCATCCAGCACCCGCGCCCAGCTTCGGATGCCTTTGTGAAAGCTCTGGACGTTGTATTTCTCATTTGGGGAATGGATGGCGTCATCCTCTTGGGCAAAGCCGATGAGCATGGCGTCAAGGCCGAGCACCTCTTTGAAAAACCCGGCGATGGGGATGGATCCGCCCATGCCGGTAAAGACCGCTTCGCGCGCCCATTCGTCCGAGAGCGCCTGACGGGCGGCCTCGAATTCGGGGCGGTTGATGTTCATCACGGCGGCGGGTGAGCCGTCAAGATCCTGATTCCAGGTGATTTTGGCATCGGGTGAGAGGCGATCCTCGACGTGTTTGCGGACCTTTTTGCGCAATTTATCAGGGTCCATGTCGCCAACAAGGCGGCAGGTCAGTTTGCAATGCGCCTCTGACGGGATCACCGTTTTGGTGCCCGCGCCCTGATAGCCACCCCATAGCCCGTTGATTTCCAGCGTTGGGCGCGCCCATTGCTGGACGAGGGTGGAATAGCCCTCTTCGCCATGCGCTCGGGTCATGCCGACCGACGAGAGATACTCGTGTTCGTCAAAGCCGCAGCTTTCCCATTGGCGCAGGAGGTCGGCGGGCACCTCATGCACGCCCTCGTAGAATCCCTCGACCGCGACGCGGCCCTGATCGTCATGGAAGGAGGCGATGAGGCGCGAGAGTTCACTTAAGGGGTTGAGGGCGGGGCCACCGTAATGGCCGGAGTGCAGGTCGATGCGCGGGCCGGTGATGGTGAACTCGTCCTTGAGCATGCCGCGCAGTTGCGAGGCGATGGAGGGCACGCCGGGGGCCACCATCGAGGTGTCGCAGATCAGCGCCAGATCGGCGGAAAGCTCGGCGGGATTCTCGCGCATAAAGGGGATGAGCGAGGGTGAGCCTGATTCTTCTTCGCCTTCGAAAAAGAAGGTGATGCGGCAGGGCAGGGTGCCGGTCACGTCCCGATAGGCGCGGCAGGCCTCAACAAAGGTCATGAGCTGGCCCTTGTCATCTGACGACCCGCGCGCGCGGATCACTTTTCCGTGCGGCGTGTCCTGAATTTCGGGGGCGAAGGGATCGGTGTGCCAGAGCGCCAGAGGATCGACCGGCTGGACATCGTAATGGCCGTAAAAGAGCAGGTGCGGTCCGGTGCCACCGGAGGGGCCATCGACATGGCCCACCACCATTGCGCGGCCCGGCGTCGCGCGCTTTTCTGCTGTGACGCCAAGAGCTTGCAGCTCTGCAACCAGCCAATCGGCGGCGGCGTCACACTCGCCGGCATAGGCCGGATCAGTGGAGATCGAGGGGATGCGGAGCAAGCCCATGAGCCGGTCGAGGGCGCTGGGCAATTGGTCGTCGATGCGGGAGAGAACGGCGGAAAGCGACATGACTGGCCTTTGGGTTTTGACTATGGATTGTGGCGAGGGTATCAGGCCGGGCGGCACTGTCCAGTGACTTGACCCAAGTCAAGGAAGAGGGGAGCGGCAATTTGTAACCTGTTGTCTCAGAGGGTAGGATTATATATCCATTCTAAATGTTGAATAAGTGGCACAGGATTTGCCACCAAGACCCGAAAGGCGGCTGGCACCGCTCGCCCGTACCGATCAGGAAGGAACAGCCAGTGGATTACACAGCCAAGCTGGATCAA
This sequence comes from Roseovarius sp. 217, assembly GCF_000152845.1. Taxonomy (GTDB): domain Bacteria; phylum Pseudomonadota; class Alphaproteobacteria; order Rhodobacterales; family Rhodobacteraceae; genus Roseovarius. The sequence continues at coordinate 3,675,297 of NZ_CH902584.1, read as the reverse complement.
GCGATTGACCGTCTGCATCAGGAAGGTCGCTATCGGACCTTTATTGATATCGAGCGCCGCAACGGCAATTTCCCGCATGCGATCTGGCGCAAGCCCGACGGGGTGGAGCAGCCGATCACGGTCTGGTGTGGCAATGACTATCTGGGCATGGGACAGCACCCGGCTGTGCTGGCGGCGATGCATGAGGCGCTTGATGCCACGGGTGCCGGGTCTGGCGGCACGCGCAACATTTCCGGCACCACGGTTTATCACAAGCGGCTGGAGGCGGAACTTGCCGATCTGCATGGCAAGGAATCGGCGCTGCTCTTTACCTCGGCCTATATCGCCAATGACGCGACGCTGAGCACGCTGCCCAAGCTCTTTCCGGGGCTGATCATCTATTCCGACGCGCTCAACCATGCCAGCATGATCGAAGGCGTGCGCCGCAATGGCGGGGCCAAGCGGATTTTCCGGCACAATGATGTCGAGCATCTGCGCGAATTGCTGGCCGCCGATGATCCAACAGCACCCAAGCTGATTGCCTTTGAGAGCGTCTATTCGATGGATGGCGATTTTGGTCCGATCGAGGCGATTTGTGATCTGGCGGATGAGTTTGGCGCGCTGACCTACATCGACGAGGTGCATGCGGTGGGCATGTATGGCGCGCGCGGGGCAGGGATCAGCGAACGCGACCGGCTGATGCACCGTCTCGACATCATCAACGGCACGCTCGCCAAGGCCTATGGCGTGATGGGCGGTTATATCGCGACCTCGGCTAAAATGTGCGACGCCGTAAGGAGTTATGCGCCGGGATTCATCTTTTCGACATCGCTGGCACCGGCGCTGGCGGCGGGGGCGACGGCATCGGTTGCCTTGCTCAAGACCTCTGAGGGACAAAAGCTGCGCGTGCAGCATCAGACGCAGGCGACCATCCTCAAGACCCGGCTCAAGGGCATGGGGCTCCCGATGATCGACCACGGCAGCCACATCGTGCCTGTGATCGTCGGAGACCCGGTCCATACCAAGAAGTTGAGCGATATGCTTTTGGAAGGCTATGGCATTTATGTGCAGCCGATCAATTTTCCGACCGTGCCGCGCGGCACCGAGCGGCTGCGCTTTACGCCCTCGCCGGTGCATGGGCCCAAGGAGATGGATGCATTGGTGCGTGCGATGGATGAATTGTGGAGTCATTGTGCGCTGAATCGCGCCGAATTGGCCGGCTAGTCTCTCTGCGCGTGCATTATACCTTGCCTTGTGTTACCGTCTGATGAAGAAAAGTTCTGAGTTCGAATCGGGACATTCGGGCAGTTGGGCAAAAGACTCGAGAGGCAGGGACCCGCATGATTGGGCGGCGATTTTCGCGAAAGGCCGACGTGGAAGAGGTTGAGGCCCGTGGCTTTGACGCTTTTGATTTGCGCCTTGGCGATCTGATGCGCGGTGAGCGCGCGACGCTCGGAAAATCCCTGTTGGACGTGGAACGTGAGTTGCGGATCAAGGCCAATTACGTGGCTGCGATCGAGAATTGCGAGCCCTCGGCCTTTGATACCCCCGGTTTCATTCCCGGCTACGTGCGGTCCTACGCGCGCTATCTCGGTATGGATCCGGATCAGGCGTTCAAGACATTTTGTCTTGAGTCCGGCTTTTCCATTGCTCATGGCATGTCTGCGGAGGCGTCTTCGATCCGCAAACCGGGTCCGGCCAAGCAACGCAAGGCGGCGCTGCAAGATCCGCTGATGTCCCCAAACACCCCGTTTCTGCCAGCCTCCGAAAGCTTTTTGTCACGCATCGAGCCGGGGGCTATTGGATCTGCTCTGGTCCTCGTCGCGTTGATCGGCGCTATTGGCTATGGCGGGTGGAGCGTGTTGCGTCAGGTGCAACAGGTGCAACTTGCCCCGGTCGAAAATACGCCGGTGGTCTTGGCCGATCTTGACCCGCTGAGCGGCGCCACTGTGATCCCCGGCGATGTGATCCCCGGAGAGGATGCCGCGTCGGGTGTGTTTCAGCCACCACGCGATGAACGGTTGAGCCGCCTCTATCGCCCCAAGGCGCTGGATGTGCCGGTGATGGTGGCGCGGGATGCGCCGATTTCCACGCTGGACCCGCGCGACGTGGGGACCTTGAGTCCGGTTGCACCGAATGCGGATCGTGACAGCGGTATCGCGCTTGCGCTGAATGAGGCGCAAGGGTTTGAACCGCTTGGCGATGAGCTCCCCGGCCCGAACCGTCCACAGGTTGTGGCCGATACGATGGCGGCTGTGCAAATGGTCGCCGTACGCCCGGCTTGGGTGCGGGTGCGGGCCGCCGATGGCAGTGTGATCTTTGAGGGCATTCTGAACGCGGGTGACACCTATCCGGTGCCTGCGACAGAAGAGCCGCCGACCTTGCGGGTGGGCGAATCGGGAGCTGTTTATTTCGCGGTGAACGGCGCGCATTACGGCCCCGCAGGAGAGCGGGGCGCTGTGACCTCTGGTCTGGCCTTGACTGCGGAAGAATTGACGGGACGCTATGCGCTGGCCAATATCGAGGCGGATCAGGATCTGATGCGCTATGTCGCAGAGGCGCAGATTGCGCCAGAGGCTGCACCGCTGCAATAAGCGGCAATCAGCGTCGCGCGATTGCCCCGACCCCCCTGTCGTATTATCTAGGGGTAACGGTCACTCTCAGATGAAACGGGGCAAGACGCGATGTCGCTCAACCATATCCGCCCGTGGCGCAATATTTATCGCCGCAAATCCCGTCAGATCATGGTGGGCAGCGTGCCCGTGGGCGGCGATGCGCCCATCACGGTTCAGACCATGACCAACACCCTGACCACCGATGTGGCGGGCACGGTGGCACAGGTGCAGGCGGCGGCAGAGGCGGGGGCGGATATTGTCCGGGTCTCGGTGCCCGATGAGGCGAGTGCGAAGGCGCTCAAGGATATCGTGCGCGAAAGCCCGGTGCCGATCGTGGCAGATATTCATTTCCATTATAAGCGCGGGATCGAGGCCGCCGAGGCGGGGGCCGCCTGTCTGCGGATCAATCCGGGCAATATCGGCGATGAGCGCCGCGTGCGCGAGGTGATTGCGGCGGCGCGGGATCATGGCTGTTCGATGCGGATCGGCGTCAATGCCGGGTCATTGGAAAAGCATCTCTTGGATAAATACGGCGAGCCTTGCCCCGATGCGATGGTCGAGAGCGGTTTGGAGCATATCCGTATTCTGCAAGACAATGATTTCCACGAGTTCAAGATCAGTGTGAAAGCGTCGGATGTCTTCATGGCCGCCGCCGCCTATCAGCAATTGGCCGAGGCCACCGATGCGCCGATCCATCTGGGGATCACCGAGGCGGGGGGCCTCATGTCCGGCACGATCAAGAGCGCGATTGGTCTGGGCAACCTGTTGTGGATGGGGATTGGCGATACGATCCGGGTGAGCCTGAGCGCCGATCCGGTGGAAGAGGTCAAGGTTGGCTATGAAATCCTGAAATCGCTGGGCCTGCGGCATCGCGGGGTGAATATCATCTCTTGCCCCTCTTGCGCGCGGCAGGGGTTTGACGTGATCCGCACGGTCGAGGCGCTGGAAAAGCGGCTGGAGCATATCAAGACGCCAATGAGCCTGAGCATCATCGGCTGTGTGGTCAATGGCCCCGGCGAGGCGCTGATGACCGATGTCGGCTTTACCGGCGGCGGGGCAGGCAATGGCATGGTCTATCTGGCGGGCAAGCAGAGCCACCGGATGGATAACGTCCAGATGATCGACCACATCGTCGAACAGGTCGAGCGGCGGGCGGCGGAGATCGAGGCGGAGACGGCGGCGCAGGCGGCGGAGTAGCGCGGGCTTTGCCGCGTTTGCAAAGCGCGGAAAACTTGCTAAGGCAGGCGCGAGCCAATTCCAGCAAAGGATTCCCCGCTATGAGCAGCATCATCGACATTCACGCCCGCGAAATTCTGGACAGCCGGGGCAATCCCACGGTTGAGGTCGATGTGACGCTGGAGGACGGCACCATGGGCCGCGCGGCGGTGCCGTCGGGCGCGTCTACGGGCGCGCATGAGGCCGTCGAGCGGCGCGATGGTGACACGGCGCGCTACATGGGCAAGGGCGTGCTCGAGGCTGTGGCCGCCGTCAATGGCGAGATCGCCGAGGCGCTGGCGGGTATGGATGCGACCGAGCAGGTCTCGCTCGACATGGCGATGATCGAGCTCGACGGCACACCCAACAAGGCGCGGCTTGGGGCCAATGCGATTCTGGGTGTGAGCCTGGCCTGCGCCAAGGCGGCGGCGGATTTTTCCGGCCAACCGCTCTATCGCTATGTCGGTGGCACCTCGGCCCGCGTGCTGCCGGTGCCGATGATGAACATCATCAACGGCGGCGAGCATGCCGACAACCCCATCGACATTCAGGAATTCATGATCCTGCCGGTGGCGGCGGAGAATATTCGCGATGCCGTGCGCATGGGGTCGGAGGTGTTTCACACGCTGAAAAAGGAACTGTCGGCGGCGGGGCTGGCGACCGGCGTGGGCGATGAGGGCGGCTTTGCCCCCAATCTGTCCTCGACGCGCGATGCGCTGGATTTCATTCTGAAGTCGATCGAGAAAGCCGGGTATCGCCCCGGTGAGGAGATTTACCTTGGGCTCGATTGTGCCGCGACAGAATACTACAAAGGTGGGAAATATGAAATTTCTGGCGAGGGTCTGAGCCTGAGCAGCGCCGAAAATGTTGCATATCTGCAAGCTCTGGTGGCGGATTACCCGATCATTTCCATCGAGGACGGCATGGCCGAGGACGATTGGGACGGCTGGCGCGCCCTGACCGACGCGTTGGGCGACAAGGTGCAACTGGTGGGGGATGACCTCTTTGTCACCAACCCCGTGCGTCTGGCGATGGGGATCGAGCGCGGGTGCGCCAATTCGATGCTGGTCAAGGTCAATCAGATCGGCACGCTGACCGAGACGCTGCAAGCGGTCGATATGGCGCATCGCGCGCGGATGACCAATGTGATGTCGCACCGCTCGGGCGAGACCGAGGATGCCACCATTGCCGATCTGGCCGTGGCCACCAATTGCGGGCAGATCAAGACCGGCAGTCTGGCGCGGTCGGACCGGCTGGCGAAATACAACCAGCTGATCCGCATCGAGGAAATGCTGGGCGAGACCGCGATTTACGCGGGACGAAGCATCCTGAAGTAAGTGGTCGCGCGGCATCTTCGGATGCCGTGCCCGCCCCTCTGGTGGCGTGATCCTGCAGGCGCGGCACCGGCAAGACAGGGCCGCGCGGGCGTCTCGGAGCGGTCTGTTGGAGGCGTGCCGGTTCTCTACCTCAACGGCCAGAGGTCATGGCGTCGAACCAGCCGTGCCGGATTAGTTGCGGCCTTATCCTGCCGACGGCGCCGCTATGGGGCAATCATGAAGAGGGGGCCAATGGAGGCGAGTAGGAGAATCGAACTCCTGTTCACGGATTTGCAATCCGCTGCGTCACCACTCCGCCAACTCGCCGCTCCAAGTGGTTGGGGTGAATTATATGATCGGGCGGGGCGGCGCAAGTGGGCAATGCGGTGTTTTGCATGGCCAGATTGCCCGAAGCGCATTGGACCTATTGCCGTTGCCGCCGGGTGGCTTCTGTGCGAAAACCTAAAGGATAGGATTCCGAACGCAAGAGTTTAGACCATGACAGACTATGCCGCGCGGCGCACGATGATGGTGGATACGCAAGTACGCCCGTCTGATGTAACCAAATTCCCGATCATCGACGCCATGCTCTCGGTCCCGCGCGAGGTGTTTGTACCGACCGCGTTGCGCGAGGCGGCCTATATGGGCGAGAACCTCGATCTGGGTGAGGGGCGGGTGATGCTCGATCCGCGCACGCTGGCCAAGATGTTGGACGCGCTGGAGATCGAGGGCGACGATCTGGTGCTCGATATCGGGCCGGCCTATGGGTATTCCGCAGCCGTGATTGCCCGCATGGCCGAAGCGGTTGTCGGGGTCGAGGACACAGCGGCAATGGTCGAAGAGGCACAGCGCACTCTGTCCGAGCAAGGTGCCGACAATGTGGTGATGCATGAGGGGCCGCTTGCGGATGGTGCGCCGGAGCATGGACCCTACGACGTAATTACTGTGCAGGGTGCGGTTGCCCATCTGCCCGAGGCGTTGCTTGCGCAACTCAAGGACGGCGGGCGCATCGCCTGTCTGTTCATGGAGGGGGCCTTGGGTGTGGTGCGGATCGGTTACAAGATCGACGGTCAGATCAGTTGGCGTTACGCGTTCAATGCGGGCGCGCCGATCCTGCCCGGATTTGAAAGGCACGCGGCCTTTACCCTGTGACGGGACGGGCGCGGCAAAAAAAGAGAGAGTGCAGAGCATGAAAACAGGAAACGTGCGGGCCCTCGGCTTTGTGTTTGGACTGACGGTTCTGAGCGTCGTGCCGCTTGCGGTCCGAGCGGAGACCTTGGCTGACACGCTCAAGAGTGCCTATATCAACAGCGGCTTGTTGGACCAGAACCGTGCCTTGCTGCGGTCTGCCGATGAGGATGTGGCGCAGGCTGTGGCCAGCCTGCGGCCGATTATCGACTGGACCTCTGGGATCAGTCTTGATTCAAGTGATACGCGGTCTCAAACGATCAACCGCAATACGACCTCGACCTCGCTCAACCTTGGGATCACGGGGAGCCTGCTGCTCTATGATTTCGGACGCAGTGATTTTTTGACCGAGTCGGCCAAAGAGATCGTTCTTGCGACGCGACAGACCCTGATCAGCGTTGAGCAATTTGTGCTGCTGACCGGCGTGCAGGCCTATATGAACGTGATCCGCAATCAGGAGTTCGTGGCGCTGCGTCAGAATAACTTGCGGCTCTTGCGCGAAGAATTGCGGGCTGCGCAGGATCGCTTTGATGTGGGTGAAGTCACGCGGACCGATGTGGCGCAGGCGGAGTCCGCCGTGGCACTGGCGCAGAGCGGGCTGGCGGCGGCGCAGGGCGACCTGACCAGCGCGATCGAGGAATTCCGCGAGGCGGTGGGGCGCGATCCGGGGCCTTTGCAAACACCGGGGGATTTGCCGCAACTTGGCGAGAATGTCGATGCCGCCAAGGCCGTGGCCGTGCGGCGTCATCCCGACATCTTGCAGGCGCAGCACAATGTTGCGGCGGCAGAGTTGAACATCCGGGCTGCCGAGGCCGCTTTGATGCCCACGGTGAATCTGACGGCGCGGATCGGAGCGTCTGAGGATCTGGATGGGCCCGACATGTCGCGCACCGGCAGCGTCGGGGTCGAATTGCGTGGTCCTATCTATCAGGGCGGGCGTTTGAATTCGGCTCAGCGTCAGGCAATGGCGCAGCGCGATTCGCAACTGGCGCAGCTGCATCTGGCCGGGCTTCAGGTGAAGCAGGACGTGGGCAACTCCTATGCCAATCTGCGCGCTGCGCGGGCAAGCCGCACCGCGAGCCGCGAGGCCGTGCGCGCCGCTCAGGTCGCCTTTGAGGGTACGCGCGAAGAGGCGACGTTGGGCGCGCGCACCACGCTGGACGTGCTGGATTCCGAACAGGATCTGCTGGATGCGCAGGCCAATCTGATTTCGGCCAATGCAGATGTGGTGATTGCGGCCTATTCGGTGTTGGCGTCGATTGGTGAATTGACGGCGCGGGATCTCAATCTGGGTGTGCAGACCTATGATCCAACCGCCTATTACAATCTGGTCAAGGATGCCCCGATCGCCATCAGCCCACAGGGTCGGAAACTCGACCGGGTGTTGCGGGCAATTGGAAAGAACTGAAAAGTTTTTGAATCGGTTGTGCGAGGTCGTCCTGAGGGGTAAACTGCCCTCAGGCAAGAGTGGTATAAAAATATGTCCGACCCCGTGACCAATGTGGAAATCGAGGATGTCCTGTCGTCGATCAGGCGGCTGGTGTCGAACGGTCAATCCGATCGCAGCCCTGAGACGAAAGCCGTGCCGCATGGAGTTTTTGACGCCGGGGCGGAGCGGTTGGTGCTGACCCCGTCCTTGCGGGTGGATGGCACGCGGCGGGCGGACACCGCGCCCGATGTCGCAGAGGTGCCGCTTGCTGAGGAAACTCTGTCGGATCACATGAGCATATGGGAGTCCGAAGCAGATCCCGAGACACCCGTGCAGGACAGCCTGTCCGAGGACACCACACCAGAAGATCTGGAGTCGGACAATCACGAGCCGGAAGCTCTTGTGGTTGAGCAGCCAGAGACCGAGGCGCAGGGTGAGCCCGAAGCCGAGCTGCAACGTGACCTTCAATCCGAGCTGGGCACGCAGGCTGCCGAGTTTGAGGCGCTCGTGGCCGGACGGGACGATCAATGGGAGCCGGATGGTGCATCCGGGGACGATTACGCTGGGGGTCCGGTTTCGGCGATCACCTGGACTGAGGCGGTTGAGCCTTCAGAAGAGGATGAGGCATCAGCCGATCCTGATTGGGCCGAGGCGGATGATCTTGGCTCAGAGCGCCATACGCAAAACTGGCAGGATGCGGAGGACGCGCAGGAGAGCGCGGAGCAATCGTCTGGGGCGGGGCGCACCGATGCTCTGTTTATGGATGATGCGGTTCTGGACGAGGACGCGTTGCGCGATCTGGTCGCCGAGATCGTTCGGCAGGAGTTGCAAGGCGCGTTAGGGGAGCGGATCACCCGCAATGTGCGCAAACTCGTGCGCCGCGAGATTCACCGGGCGCTGACCAGTCAGGATTTCGACTGAGCCGGGATTTCCGCGCTGAGCGACAAGAGCAGATCAAGGTCCATGTGCCGCTCGAGATGTGCGGCCAAGGCATCGAGCGTCGTCTCGACATCGGCCCCATAGCGCAGGTCTGACACGGCACCCAATCCCGCGAGAAACGCAGCGCGAAACGGGTCTGAGGCGAAAAGCCCATGCAGATACGCGCCGCGCACCCGACCACTGGCCGAAGCGGCCCCTTCGGGGCGATCCCCGACGTGAAGCCATGCGCGGGCGCAATCCGGGCCGGTTGTGGTGCCGAGATGGATTTCATAGCCCTCGACGGTCTCGCCGCTGGCGAGATAGGTGGCCTGCGTCAAGGCCAGCCGCTTTTCCGGCTTCATGACAGTGACCACATCGAGATGCCCCAGCCCGGCGACCGACGCGGGCGGGCCTTCGATGCCCTCGGGATCTTCGATCCGTTGGCCCAGCATCTGATAGCCGCCGCAGATGCCCAGCACATGCCCGCCGCGCCGGATATGGGCGGCAAGGTCGATATCCCAACCCTGGGCGCGGAAATGCGCCAGATCGGCGATGGTGGATTTGCTGCCGGGGATCAGTACCAGATCGGCATCCCCGGGCAGGGGCTGGCCTGCGGCGATGATCTCGACGGTGACGTCCGGTTCGCTGCTCAGAGGATCCAGATCGTCGAAATTGGCAATGCGACCCAGTCGGGGGACCACCACTTTGAACGCGCCGCCCTTTGTCGAGGCGATGTCCATCACATCCTCTGCCGGAAGGCGCCAGGCATCGGCGAACCACGGCACGACTCCAAGTGAGGGCCAGCCCGTGCGCGCCGCTATCTCGTGCAGGCCGTCGTCAAACAGGCTGACATCGCCACGAAACTTGTTGATGGCAAACCCCTTGATCCGTGTGGCATCGTCGAGGGGAAGCACGGCTTGGGTGCCGACGATTTGCGCGATGACGCCGCCCCGGTCGATATCGCCGACAAGGATCACTGGAACGCCAGCAGCCTCGGCAAAGCCCATGTTGGCGATGTCACCGGCGCGTAGGTTGATTTCCGCCGGGCTGCCTGCGCCCTCGATCAAGAGAAGATCGGCTGTGGTGGCGAGGCGGTGAAAACTCTCCAATGTCGGAGCGAGCAATTGTGGCTTGGCACGGGCATAATCGCGGGCGCGCAGTGTGGCAAAGCGGCGGCCCTGCACGATCACCTGCGCGCCGATGTCGCTCTCGGGTTTGAGCAGGACCGGGTTCATGTCGGTGTGGGGCGCACGGAAGGCGGCCAAGGCCTGAAGCGCCTGTGCGCGGCCAATCTCGCCGCCATCCACCGTCACGGCGGCGTTGTTGGACATGTTCTGCGGCTTGAAGGGGGCGACGTTCAGGCCGCGTCGGGCAAAGGCGCGGGCGAGCCCTGCGACCAGCATCGACTTGCCCACATTCGAGCCAGCCCCCTGAATCATGATCGCGCGTGTCATTCCGATGTCCCGTTGCTGTCCTTGGGCGGTGATACAAAGTGCCGGGGCGCAGCGGAAGGCAGATCACGTCACAGCGTGCCGTTTTCCCGACCCAAAAGCAAAAGCCCTGCCAAAATTGGCAGGGCCTCGACTATTCGGCGGAGTGTGCTGCCTCTCAGGCGGCTTCGGCCTGTGCGGCGGCATTGCGGCGCTCGCTCTCTTCGCGAGAGAGGGCCACGGAGGTGCGCACGCCTTTGGATACGAAATCCATCAGGCCAGACACAACGCGTTCATTCGGGTCAATTCCGGCGCAGGACAATACTTCGCGTCCATCGCGGGACCGTGCCCAGCGGGCAATCTGCTCGGGGCCGTTGCCATATTTCTTGTCGTCGGAAATGGCATCATCCAGCGCGGCCAGTACGACGGCCGCAAAGAGTTTACGAGCACGGTTGCCCTGTTCGGCATTGAAAGCCGTACCGTCAACGAAATCCTTCATCATTCGTCCTTGTTCTTATTGCTCTTGCGTTTTGGGCGTGACGGACCTTATGGCGGAGTTTTTGTGATTCGGATAGAGCACATATGCATAACTTCTATGCAAATACTGCATATCTCCGCCCGACACGTAACGACATTTCGTTGTCTTGCCACCCATCATCCCTCCAGATATAGGGAGCAACAATCCCTTATCAACCTTTTGTCATGGTTTGAACGCAATGCCCAAGATCAACGGAAACGAAATTCGCCCCGGCAATGTGCTGGAACATAACGGTGGCCTCTGGGCCGCGGTCAAGGTCGATCATGTGAAACCCGGCAAGGGCGGCGCCTTTGCTCAGGTCGAGATGAAGAACCTGCGCAACGGCACCAAACTCAACGAACGGTTTCGCAGCGCCGACAAGGTGGAGCGGGTGCGGCTGGAACAGAAGGACCAGCAATTCCTCTATGAAGAGAACGGCAAGCTGGTGTTCATGGATACCGAAACCTATGAGCAGATCGAACTGCCCGCCGATCTGTTGGGCGAGCGTCGTCCGTTTCTTCAGGATGGCATGACCATCACGGTGGAATTCCACAACAGCGAAGCGCTGCATGCCTCCTTGCCGCAAAAGGTGACTTGCAAGATCGTCGAGACCGAGCCGGTGGTCAAAGGCCAGACGGCTGCCAACAGCTTCAAGCCTGCCATCCTCGACAATGGAGTCAAGGTCATGGTGCCGCCGTTCGTTGGTCCGGATGAGGATATCATCGTCAACACCGAGACCATGGAATATTCCGAACGCGCCTGAGGGCGTATCTCGGCTCTGTAGGCGGTCCGTGGTGGCAGGTCAGATGCGGCCTGTCACGCGACCGCAGTCAAGAGCCTTTGGTTTAACGTGATGATCTGCATCAAGATAAACCTTTTGAGACTGGCATATACTCCGAACGGGGAGGTCATCTGAGAATTGGCTCTCAGGTCCATTCCTCCCTTGTGGTTTTGGAGGAATGCAATGATTTTTCAAGCAAAGACCAAGACGTGTGGTTTGCCAGTGATGTTGGCGGCTCTGTCTATGGTAGCCGGAACTGCGGCCTATGCCGCCGATGAAGGCTCGATCGCGCGGGGTGGCCGGCTCTATGACAAGTGGTATTCGGTAATCGGACAAGACGCACCGGCCGCGTCGCACAAGCTGTATCCCACGGAGGCGGAATACGCCGACAAGCCCGGAACAAATTGGCGCTGCAAGGAGTGTCATGGCTGGGACGGCATGGGTGTGGATGGCGCCTATTCCGGGGGCAAGCATTTTTCCGGGATCAAGGGCATAAATGGCATGAAAGGTGGCGATCCGGCGGCGGTTGTTGCGCTCTTGTCGGCCCCGGCGCATGGATATGGTGACTATCTTGGCGAGCAAGATCTGACTGATCTGGCGAATTTCGTGGTCCAAGGGCAGGACGCCTATGCCGATTACGTCAGCGACAGCAAGATTGTCGGGGACGTCGAGCGTGGCAAGCAGGTCTTTGGCACCGTCTGCGCCAATTGCCATGGAGCAGACGGAAAGCTGCCCAAGGAAATGCCTCCGCTGGCCTCGCTCACCGGCAACCCGTGGGAGTTGATGCACAAGGTGCTGAACGGTCAGCCCAAAGAAGTAATGCCTGCGCTGCGGGCGTTCGATCACCAGAACGCAGCGGATGTGATCGCCTATATCGAGGCGGAATTGCCCAAGGAATAGTGCGCGACCGCGCCACATGAACGACCGGGCGCACATTGATGTGCCCGGCGCAACTCTTTGGGAAGCAACAGTGATGATGAAACGTTTTAAACAACTGTGGCACTGGTTCACACGGCCTAGCGTTCTGATTGGGCAAGGGGTGCTGCTGGTGATTGGTGGGATCGGTGGGATCATCTTTTGGGGCGGATTTCACACCGCCATGGAGGCAACCAATACGTTAGAGTTCTGCGTCTCCTGCCATGAGATGCGAGACACGGTTTATGAGGAATACAAGACCAGCGTGCATTACAAGAATGCGTCTGGAGTGCGTGCCATCTGTTCGGATTGCCATGTCCCGCATGAATGGGGCCCAAAGGTGGTGCGCAAGATCCAAGCCAGCAATGAGCTTTGGCATACGCTGCGCGGAACCATCAACACGCCGGAGAAATTCGAGGCCAAACGCGAGCAGCTTGCCATGCATGTCTGGGCAACGATGAAAGCTACAAATTCGCGCGAATGCCGCAACTGTCACAGTTTCGAAGCCATGGATTTCGACAAGCAGGCACGCCGCGCCCGCGAAAAGATGGAAGTTGTGGCCTTGGAGGGCCATGCGCCAGACGGGTCTTCAACCTGTATAGATTGCCACAAGGGCATTGCCCACTCGCTGCCAAAGGTGGAACGCGATTGAGCGCGGCGCGACGGATGCCGCGCCGGTTCAGACCATCATCTCTTTGGTTGCCGTCAGCGTGACATCGGGGTAATCGCGTGCAACGCGGTCAATGTCCCATTGCAGGCGTGTCAGATAGACGATGTCACCATCATGGTCATGGGCGATGTGTTGCTTGTTGGCGTCAGTGAATTTCTCAACCGCCAGCTTGTCACCCGATACCCAACGGGCAGAGGTGAATTGCGAGCCCTCAAAGCGCACCGGCAGACCGTATTCCAGCTCGATCCGGCTGGCCAGAACCTCGAATTGCAGCGCGCCCACGACGCCGACAATAAAGCCCGAGCCAAAGGCCGGTTTGAAAACCTTGGCGGCCCCCTCTTCGGCAAATTGCATCAGCGCCTTTTCCAGATGCTTTGCCTTCATCGGATCGCCTGCACGCGCCTGTTGCAAGAGTTCCGGCGCAAAGGACGGGATGCCGGTTACGCGCAGGGCCTCGCCTTCGGTCAGGGTGTCGCCGATGCGCAATTGGCCATGATTGGGGATGCCGATGATGTCGCCGGCCCAGGCCTCTTCGGCGAGTTCGCGGTCGGCGGCGAGAAAGAGCACCGGGGCCGAGACCGTCATCGGTTTCTTTGAGCGCACATGCGTGAGCTTCATGCCGCGTTTGAAATGACCCGAGGCGAGGCGGACAAAGGCCACGCGGTCGCGGTGTTTGGGGTCCATATTGGCCTGCACCTTGAAGACAAAGCCAGTGACGGCGGTTTCTTCGGGGGCAATGGCGCGGGGAGTGGCCTTTTGCACCTGCGGTTCGGGACCATAGGTGCCGATGCCGTCCATCAATTCCTTGACGCCAAAGGAGTTGATCGCGGACCCGAACCAGATGGGCGTCATATGACCCTCAAGCACCGATTGCGGATTGAGGGCGGGCAGGAGTTCGCGCGCCATCTCAATCTCTTCGCGCAGCTTTTCGATGAGGTTAGCGGGCACATGCTGGGCCAGTTTTGGATCGTCCAGCCCGTTGATCTTGATCGATTCCGCTACCTTGTTGCGGTCGGCGCGGTCCATCAGTTCGAGACGATTGTTCAGCATGTCATAGCAGCCAACAAAATCGCGCCCCATGCCGATGGGCCAACTGGCCGGGGTCACGTCGATCGCAAGGTTCTGCTGAATTTCGTCTATGATATCAAAGGTATCGCGCGCCTCGCGGTCCATCTTGTTGCAAAAGGTCAGGATCGGCAGATCGCGCAGGCGACAGACCTCAAAGAGTTTCTGGGTCTGGCTCTCAACGCCCTTGGCCCCGTCGATCACCATCACGGCGGCATCGACTGCCGTCAGCGTGCGGTACGTATCCTCGGAGAAATCCGAGTGGCCGGGCGTATCCACGAGATTAAAGCGGAAGCGGCCAAAGTCGAAGGACATGGCCGAAGCCGAGACCGATATGCCCCGGTCCTTTTCCATCTGCATGAAGTCCGAGCGCGTGCGCCGCGCCTCGCCCTTGGCGCGCACTTGCCCGGCCATCTGAATGGCGCCGCCATACAGGAGGAACTTTTCCGTCAGGGTCGTCTTGCCCGCATCCGGATGCGAGATGATCGCAAAGGTGCGGCGGCGGGCAATCTCTGCCGGCAGATCGGGGCGGTTTGAAAGGGTGTCGAACATGGGGCCGGATATAGAGGGCTGGACGGTGCGGCGCAATATGCTCAGCGCGTCGACGCCCGTTTGAGAATGTCGGCAGCATTGGGGTGATTGAGCAAGGCTTGACCGACTTCGAATTGCAGGTGGCTGGGGGCGTTCTTGCCCGCGATTTGCTGGCTCAGCGCCTCTTTGAGATCGGCAGGAAGGGCGGCACTGGTGCGGGGATCGACCAGCAGGGTTTCGGCGGCGATGCCTTCGGCATAGATGATCTGATGCCGATCAAAGAGCAATTGCACATAGTCGACAAAACCGCCGCTCTCGCGGCGCACGGTATCGCCGTTGACCAGATGCCTCGCGCGCACCAGCACCTCGGCGCGGCCAGCGCCCAAGGCATCGGAGCGCTGATAGATGAAGAGCCGGTGGTCGGGGCTGACCAGCAGGTCGTGTTCATTGTGCAGCGCACCCGCCGCGATCCGGATGGGCGCGAAATCACCCACTGCGCGCACTGTCGACTGCCCGACCCAACGGATTGGTCGCACCCCGTCATCGCGGGTCAGGACCATGTCGCCGGGTGCGAGGGTTTCGACCCGGCGCTGTTCGCCTGTCGCCATGGTGATATGGGTGCCGCGCGAAAAGGACACGCAGGCCACCTGCGCAAAACGTTGCAGCACATCGTCAGTGTCGATCCCGACCAGCGCATAGCCGGTCTTGGGCCGCATCTGGGCCAGCGGCATGGCAAAGACCTCGACCACATTGCCCGCGTCATCGACCTCGACCAGAACCAGCATTTCGGTGGTGCGCCCGGTGCCGGACATCAGGGTGAGGCAGCTGTCCAGATGCACCTGAGCGCCGGGGCGGCCCATGTCGGAATTCTGCGCGATGGTAAAGGGAGCGCCCCCCTGAAGCGACAGCGAGAGGCGGAATTGCCGGGCCTGCGCCTGCAATTCGTAGACATCATCGAGATCGAGTTCGGCGGCAAAGGACAGTGCGTCGCCCATATTGGCCCCGTTGACCACACGAAAATCAAGCCCCTGATAGACTGAGATGATGTGATCGGACAGGGCAGTGTCAGAGGTCATTGACGGGGGCGTTTCCAAAAGCTGGGAAAAGAGCGATTTCCATTCAGGTCCGCTAGCTTAGGTGTATGGCCCCATGGCGTCAATGTGGCGGAGAAACCGGGCCTCGGCGGGTGGTCCCCGTCACGTCCCCCTGAGAGGCGGGTTTTGGTAAACATCTGGCCATTCTGACGCGCAGAGTGTTAATTCCGCGTTGAAGCAGCAGGAGGACGCGAGATGGATCTGGGCATCAAAGGCAAGAAGGCGCTGGTCTGCGCCTCATCCAAGGGGTTGGGGCTTGGCTGTGCGCGGGCTTTGGCCGAGGCCGGTGTCGATCTGGTGATGAACGCGCGCGGAGCCGAGGCGCTGGAAACCGCAGCGGCGGCGATTCGCGCCGAATTCGGGGTTGAGGTGAGAACGGTTGCGGCGGATATCACGACCGAGACCGGGCGCGCCGCGGTGCTAGAGGTGGCGCAGGGCGTGGATATTCTGGTGAACAATGCCGGCGGCCCGCCGCCGGGGCTCTGGTCGGATTGGGAGCGGGAGGATTTCATCCGCGCGCTCGATGCCAATATGCTGACCCCCATCGCGCTGATCAAGGCGCTGGTGCCGGAGATGATGGCGCGGGGCTGGGGCAGGGTGGTCAACATCACCTCGCAATCGGTCAAGGCCCCTATTCCAGCACTGGGGCTGTCAAACGCGGCGCGGACCGGGCTCACCGGCTATGTTGCAGGCACCTCGCGACAAGTGGCGGGCAAGGGGGTGACGATCAACAATCTGTTGCCGGGCATTCATGCCACGGACCGTGCCACCTCGCTCGACAAGGGGGTGGCAGAGGCGCAGGGGATCAGCATGGAGGAGGCCCACGCGCGCCGCTGTGCCAGTATTCCGGCGGGCCGTTATGGCACGGCTGATGAGTTCGGCGCCGCCTGTGCCTTTCTGTGCAGCCAGCATGCCGGGTTTATCGTCGGGCAGAACATCCTCTTGGATGGAGGCGGTGTGAACGCGACGCTTTAAGCGGCACCGCAGCTTTGCCCAAGGCACGGGTGCGGGCAGAGAGATCACAAAACTGTAAAGTCGCTGATTTTGGGCTGGTGTCGCGGGGGTTGTGTGGCTAGCGCTAAGGCAACACAACCGGTCGGGGAAAGATAACATGCAAGCATTGGCGATCATTGGCCTCTTTGGGCTGGTCATCTTGGGTAGCCTGCTGGTCGCGCCACGGCGTGCCACCATTGAGGGGTTCTTCAATGGCACGGGGGCGGATGGCCGCGCGCCGGGGCTCTGGGTGCTGGTGCTGAGTCAGGTCACGACGTGGATCTTTGCTCGGTCACTGATGAATTCGGCCATTTTGGGATATTTCTACGGAATCTGGGGCACGCTGGCCTATGCCGCCTATTACGGGTCCTTTGTGACGGGCGGCTTTATCGTGAGCCGTCTGCGCGCCCAAGGGGCGGGATCGGTGCAGGATTGGCTCGGGGGCCGGTTCGGGGCCACGGGCAATGCCTGTTACAATCTGGTGATTGGGCTACGGCTCTTGTCCGAAGTGTTCGCCAATTTGCTGGTGGTGGGGTTGATCTTTGCGGCGGCCCTGCCGGAAATGGGCGTGGCGCGTGATGCGTCGATCCTGATCGTGGCGGTGCTGGGCCTGATCTATAGCGCATGGGGCGGGCTAAGCGCCGCATTGCGCACAGATGTCTTGCAGATGCTGGTGTTTCTCGCGGTCTTTGCGGTGGCTTTTGTCGCGCTCGTGCTCAGCCCCGGGTTTCACATCGGAGCGGTGCTGACGGCACCGGGCACAGCGGGGGCGTGGAACGGGCAGATACTCTTGCTGGTCGCGCTGTTGCAGGTGTTCTCTTATCCGGCACATGATCCTGTGATGATGGATCGCGGCTTTCTTGCTGATCCTGAGACGACGCGCAAATCCTTTCTGCACGCGTTCTGGATCTCGACGCTCTGCATCATAGGGTTTGGGTTTTTCGGGATTCAGGCAGGCTTGATCGGTGCGGAATATGAGGGGGAGTTGATTGGAACCTGGGCGGGCATGTTCCCGGCTTGGCTATTTGTCGCGCTCCTGGTGTCGCTGTTGATCTCGGCGATCAGCACGCTCGATTCCGCGCTGGCCAGTGCGGCGCGGCTGGTGGTGGACGAGCTGAAACTCGGCCAGCGGTCGCTTGCGGGCGGGCGGATGGCGATGGTCGCCTTCATGGTGCTGGGGACTGGCCTCACGCTCTGGGGCAATCAGACATTGTTTGACGCGGTGGCGGTCAGTGGCACCGCGAGCATGTTCCTCACGCCCATCCTGATTGTTGGGCTGGTGATGGGGTGGCGCATTCCGCTCTGGTCGTATCTGGTGGCCTTTGGGGCGGCGATGGTCGGGGCGGTCGTTTATTTCGCGCGCGAGGCGGAGTGGGCCATGGCGATCCTGCCCGAGGCGCATAAATACGAGCAGCTCTTGCTGATCTGCGCCGGAGTGCTGATCGTTGGTTTTGGCGCTGTGCTCTTTGGGGCGCGGCGCGTCTGAACCTTGCTAAGAGGCGACTTCGGCTTAGGTCCTCGGCGGTGATCACCGCAGAGGGCCTTTTCTTATGCGCATTGTCTTTATCCTGTTGTCGCTGGGACTGCTGAGTGCCTGTGCCGGGCGGCCCGATCTGAGTGACGAGCGCCTGTCTGCGCGAGAGTTCAACCTCGAAGAGTTCTTTGACGGGCAGGTGGTGGGCTATGGGCAATTTCAGGATCGGTTCGGCACGGTGCGGCGTCGGTTCGAGGTGCAGGTCGCAGGCGACTGGGATGGGCGCGTCCTGACGCTTGATGAGGATTTCACCTATGAGGACGGAAGCACCGAGACCCGCGTCTGGACCCTGACCAAAACCGGCGATCAGACATGGCAAGGCACGGCACCGGGGGTGATCGGTCTGGCGATGGGGGAAGAACGCGGCGATGCCTTCAACTGGCGCTACACGATTGATCTGCCGGTGCCGGAGGGCACATTGCGCGTCAGCTTTGACGATTGGATGTGGCAGATGAACGAGGGTCGTGTGTTGAACCGGGCCTATATGGACAAGTTTGGCGTGGAAATCGGCGAGGTGATCATCTGGTTTGAGAAGCAGGGATCGTAGCGGGAGGCGTGGCGTCGAGAGATTGGAGGGGACATTGGCCTCAATCTCCAACGCGCGGAATCAAGGTGCCGCAGGCACCGCCGCGCAGCGGTCATGCTGAAGGCATGCCTCTGGCATGGTCCGCCCCCTCGGGCGGGCGCTTTTGCAACGGTGCAGTCTCTTGAAATTGCGGGAGTGTTTGGCCGAGATAAAGTGCCAGCCGACTATGGTGTAGCGCCCACCCGGCGGACCGGCACTGCGCGGCTCACCGCTTGGGGCCACTGTCCGCTCTAAACCCTCTCCGTCAGAGCATATGCCCGGATTTTGCCGCCTTGGTCGCGAGATAGGCATGGTTATGCGCGTTCTCGCCCAGTTTCAGCGGCACGCGCTCGACCACGTCGATGCCGTTCTGGCGCATCATCTCGATCTTGGCGGGGTTGTTGGTCAGCAGGCGCACGGCGGAAAAGCCCATGAGCGACAGAATGCGCGCGCCGATGCGAAAATCGCGCTCGTCATCCTCGAATCCCAAACGGTGATTGGCCTCGACGGTGTCAAATCCCTGATCCTGCAGAGAATAGGCGCGCATCTTGTTGGCAAGGCCGATGCCGCGCCCCTCTTGGTTGAGATAGAGCAGCACGCCCGCCCCTTCGGAGCCCATTTGCGCCAGAGCACCGCGCAATTGCGGGCCGCAATCGCATTTGAGGCTGCCCATCAGATCGCCGGTGAAACAGGCCGAATGAAGCCGCGCCAGAACAGGCGCGGTGCGGTCTGGTTGACCGATTTCGATAGCATAATGTTCCTCACCACCGTCTTCGGGGCGAAAGATGTGCAGACGTCCCGCCTCGGACACCGCCAGCGGCAAGCGGGCGCTGACAACCGGGTGCAGGGGGCTGGTGGCCTCAAGCCCAAGGGCTGCGGCACTGTCGAGCAGCGTCAACCCATTGCGCGCGGCAAAGCCCGCGCCCTCGCTCATGGGCAGAACCAGAGCAGCAGGCAGGAGCCGCGCGGATTTCACCAGCGCCAATGCCAAGCGGTGCAGCTCCACGTTGCCGCCGCGTTCGGAAGTGAGCGGCCCTTTCATCGGGCTCTTGAGATCATCTGCCGGATCGGCAACGCCCAGAACCCAACCCAGCGAGGCATCGGGCGGCACCACAACCCGTGCCAGATCGCCGTCATAGGCGCGCGCCTTGAGTGTGGTGGCGCGGCGTGCTGTAATCGCCAGACTCGGCGCGCCGCCCAGAGCGCGCAGATCGGCCAGACGCTGAGCATCCAGCGTTTCGGCGGCCATGATGAGCGCGGCACCTTGCGGCCCGGCCAGCACAACAGGCACGCCCATACGCAGGTCGCTGCGCGCGCGGGCGGCGATTTCGGTGATATCTGGGGCAAGGCTCATGCGACGCTCCTGTCTTTGGACCAGAGTTAGATATAAGCTTTTGTAACGAATTGAAAGAAACGCTCGCAACGCAACACTTGGGCGTGAATGTGTTGTTGCACATCTTGCCGCCAAGTCGCTTGTACCGCATGCTCTTGTCACGGAAGGGGATACCGAGATGGCACAAGTCAAGAAAATTCTTCTCGTGGATGACGATGATGACCTGCGAGAAGCCTTGGGCGAGCAATTGGTCATGACCGAGGATTTCGACGTGTTCGAAGCCGCCAGCGGGTCCGCTGCGATGGGAAAAATCAAGGACATGATTCATGATCTGGTGATCCTTGACGTGGGACTGCCCGACACGGATGGGCGCGAACTCTGCCGGTTGATGCGCAAGCAAGGGGTCAAGGCACCGATTCTCATGCTGACTGGCCATGACGGCGACGCCGATACAATTCTGGGTCTCGATGCCGGGGCCAATGACTACATCACCAAGCCCTTCAAGTTCCCGGTGCTTCTGGCGCGGATTCGCGCACAGCTGCGCCAACATGAGCAATCCGAGGATGCGGTGTTCCAGCTTGGGCCCTACACCTTCAAACCGGCGATGAAGATGCTGATCACGGATGATGAGCGCAAGGTTCGGCTGACCGAAAAAGAGACAAATATCCTTAAATATCTGTACCGTGCCACCGAAGGTGTGGTGCCGCGCGATATCCTGCTGCACGAGGTCTGGGGTTATAATGCGGGGGTCACAACCCACACGCTCGAAACCCACATTTACCGCCTGCGGCAAAAGATCGAACCTGATCCCGGCAACGCTCGCCTTCTGGTAACGGAATCCGGCGGATATCGCCTTGTGGTTTAAAAACCACGGTTTCTTGACCTGTATCAAAGTCGTATCTGCGCGTGACGTTTAATCTGCTATTATTCAGTATGTGTGCGGTTTCACACATGAACCTCCCTGTTGGACTGCCCCGGCCCCTGTGCCGGGGACTCTTTTTCTGGGGCCGGTTTTGGCGGTCTCGACCTGGGTGGATTATTTAGTCCAGAGGCACGGCAATCGCGGCTGGAAACGCCGGGCGCATCGCTCTACTGTCTGCCCGAACCCAGACAGGAGATGCCGCATGCCCTTTACCCTCGCCACATGGAACATCAATTCGGTCCGCCTGCGCGAAGGTCTGGTGGCGCGGTTGATGCAGGAAGAGATGCCGGACATTCTGTGTTTGCAGGAATGCAAGAGCCCGGTGGACAAGATGCCGCTCGAGGCCTTTGCCGCGCTTGGGTATAGGCATGTCGTGGCGCGTGGACAAAAGGGCTATAACGGCGTCGCCATCCTGTCCAAGCTGCCGATGGCAGAGGTGGGCGCGATGGATTTCGCGGGTCTCGGACATGCCCGCCATATCGCCGGCCAACTCGAGAATGGCACCGTCATCCATAATTTTTACGTGCCGGCCGGTGGCGATATCCCCGACCGGGCGGTGAACGACAAATTCGGCCAGAAACTCGATTACCTCACCGAGATGCGCGACTGGTTTCGGGACAGCCGCCCCGAAAAGTCGATCCTTGTGGGCGATCTCAACATCGCCCCGCGTGAGGACGATGTGTGGAACCACAAGCAACTTCTCAAGATCGTCAGCCACACGCCGGTTGAGGTGGAACATTTGGGTGATGTGATGGAGGCTGGCGGATGGCAGGATGTCACCCGTGCCGATATTCCCGAGGGGCAACTCTATAGCTGGTGGTCCTACCGTGCGAGCGACTGGGATGCGGCGAACAAGGGGCGCAGGCTCGACCATGTCTGGGCCAGCGGTGACATCCGTGCGGCGGCGCATTCCAGCCGTATCCTGCGCGGCGCACGCGGTTGGGACCAGCCCTCGGATCACGCGCCGGTGTTTGCCACATTTGATCTTTGACTCCGCCGGGTGCGCCCACATATAGGGGGCAAATATCATTAGGAGGCTGAACATGCTGGAACTTGGCAAAAGCAACAGCGCCCCTGCGGCGGGCGATTTGATCAAGGATGTGTCCGAGGCCACCTTTATGGCGGATGTGGTGGACGCCTCGCAAACCGTGCCGGTGATCGTCGATTTCTGGGCGCCGTGGTGTGGTCCCTGCAAGACATTGGGCCCGGCGCTCGAGGCGGCGGTGACGCGCGCCAAAGGGGCGGTCAAGATGGCCAAAATCAATGTCGATCAGAATCAAGCGATCGCGGGCCAGATGCGGGTGCAATCGATTCCCACCGTCTATGCCTTTTGGCAGGGTCAGCCGATTGACGGATTTCAGGGCGCCTTGCCCCCTTCCGAAATTGACGCCTTTGTCGCGCGGGTTGTCGCGGCGGCAGGCGGCGAGGCGGATGGCGGTCTGGACGAGGCGCTTGATGCCGCTGATGAGATGCTGGAGGCCGGTGCCGTGGCCGATGCCGCACAGACCTATGCCGCCATCCTGCAAGAAGACCCGGTGAATGCCCGTGGCTATGCCGGGTTGGCCCGTGCGCATATCGCATTGGGAGAGCTGGATCAGGCCGAAGCGATCCTGAACGGTGCCCCGGCCGAGATCAGCCATGCGACAGAGATTGACGCCGCACATGCACAACTGGCGCTGGCACGGCAGGCGCAGGATGCCGGTCCTGTGACCGACTTGCGCGCGGCGGTCGAGGCGGACCCAGCGAATCCGCAGGCGCGGTTCGATCTGGCGCAGGCGCTCTATGCCAATGGGCAGGCGCAAGAGGCGGTGGATGAATTGCTCGACCTGTTCCGGCGTGACCGGGAGTGGAACGACGGGGCGGCCAAGACCCAACTTTTCACCATCTTCGAGGCGCTCAAGCCGAATGATCCGGTCTTGTTGAGTGGGCGGCGTAAATTGAGCTCAATGATATTTGCCTGAGCTCCGGTGCGGGCTAGGTAAGCGGCATGACACATAAGCTCGATCTTCCAGAGATCATTCCCGTCTTTCCGCTGCCCGGTGCGCTGTTGCTGCCGCGGTCGCGCCTGCCCCTGCATTTGTTCGAGCCACGCTATCTGGCGATGCTCGAAGATTGCCTCAAGACACCGGGGCGGTTGATCGGCATGATCCAACCCAACCGGGTGCCGGGCCGCGAGGGCGGCACCGGGCTTCATGCGATCGGCTGTGTTGGCCGGGTGACGCAGTTTTCCGAGACCGAGGACGGGCGGTATATGATCACCCTGACGGGCCTGTCGCGGTTTCGCGTGCAGGACGAGGTCGAGGGGTTCACGCCCTATCGGCGGGCGCGCGTCTCCTGGACCGGGTTCGAGCGTGATATGGGGCCGGTGGACAGTGATCCCGGATTTGATCGGAACGCCTTTCTTGGCCTTCTGGGCCGCTATTTTCAGGCGCGGGAGTTGCAGACGGATTGGGATTCGCTGAAAGAGGCCGAGGATGAGTTGCTGATCAACTCCCTCTCGATGCTCCTTGGGTTTGAGCCGGAGGACAAACAGGCGCTTTTGGAGGCCCCGTCGCTCAGCACACGGCGCGAGACGTTGGTGACACTGATCGAATATGTGCTGCGAGGCGGTGACAATGAGGACATCATGCAATGAGCGATGACATCCAGCTTCCTCCGGCGTTTGATCGTCGTATGCTTGAGGCGCTGATCTGCCCGCAGACTCATGCCACGCTGGAATACGATGTGGCGGCGCAGGAATTGATCAGCCGGTCTGCCGATTTGGCCTATCCTATCCGAAACGGCATCCCGGTGATGTTGATCGACGAAGCGCGCAAGCTGGATTAATTTGCCCGCGTCGCAGTCAGATCAAAGCTGACATCGACCCCAAAGCCGAGCGATTTTTCATCCTTAACCCCGTTACCGACGTTGAAATTGCGGCGGTCCAGCGTGAGCGTGCCCTGTGCGGTGGCCGTGTCGCCTGTGATGGTCAGATCAAAGGGCATCTCGACCGGCACGGATTGATCGCGGATCGTCAGCGTGCCGCGCGCCACCGGGCCGGATTCGGTTGCCATCAGGTCAGCGGCGAAACGCGCGGTCGGAAATTCACTGGTGTTGAAGAAATCCGTGCCCATCGCCTGTTGGGTCACTGATCCAAGGGACAGAGAGGCGATGCCGACGGTCACCTCCACTGTGCCGTGTTGTCCTGCGTCATCGGGGGATTCGGAATAGGCGATATTGGCGGTCCAGTCCGCAAAGCTGCCGGTGACGGCGGAGCCCAATTGCTGGACGGTCACTTGCAACTGGCCGCTCTCGACCTGCCAGTCACTCTCGACCGCGGCCAGTGTTGCGGGACTGCTGGTTTCGGCCGCGCCGAACCAGCCGAGCCAGGTGGCCCCACCGACTGCGCCGAGCCAGATGGCGAGGGCGGCAACGAGGGGCAGGGCGTGATTTGGTTGGTTTGCGGTGGGGATGGCGTCCATGCGCCCCGGCAGCATCCGGCGTAGAGTTGCATCGCCATCGAGCAGGTGATGTTTGAGCGCGCCAGCCACATGCGCGGTTATCGCAGCCGCAAGCACCAGCATCAGCACGAAATGCAGCGTTGAGGCGGTCTCGGACAGAGTTTCGGATTTCGGCACCAAGGGCAGGTTTTGCCCCAGCGGCCACCAGATCGGCGCAAAGCCGGAGGTTGCGGCATGATGCACCCAGCCTGAGAGCGGCACCAGAACCAGCGACCCATAGAGCAGCCAATGCACGGTTTCCGCCGCCCATGCCTCGATCGTCCTGTCACCGTTGAGCAGCCCCGGTTTGGGTTGGCTGATTGCCCAGACAATGCGGGCGAGCGCCACAAAGAAGATGGCGACCCCGAGGGTCTTGTGCAGGGAGAACAAGACTGTCGCGCGTGCGATCAAGTCCTCGGTCGGCGTTGCCTCGATCTGATGCGCAACCTGGGTGGCAAGCCAACCCAGCGGCAGGTTGGACAGGATCAACAAAGCGGTGAGCCAATGAAAGCTCTTGGTGATGCTGCCATAGCTGGTGGCCGAGTTGGTGATTTGCATCGCAGACGTCCTCATGATTGCAGCGCCAATCTAGCTGGATATGCCAGAGGCGCAATGACTGCCCGCGCACAGGGGGGCTGCGTCTTTGCGGGTCTGCACAATCCTTGCGCAAACACTGTGCAATCTCTGGCAAACACGTTGCTTTGGCGGACGCGGCGATGTATCGGGAGGCACTTTTCAAGGGAGGTGAGCAGATGAGCCGAGCATTCGTATTTCCGGGGCAGGGCGCGCAGGTGATCGGCATGGGGGCGGATCTGGCGGCCAACTATCCGGCGGCACGAGCAGTTTTCGACGAGGTGGACGAGGCGCTCGGACAAAAGCTTTCGGCGTTGATCTGGGAGGGCGAGCAGGAGGCGCTGACCCTGACCGAAAATGCCCAACCGGCGCTGATGGCCACGTCGTTGGCGGCCCTGCGCGCGCTTGAGGCCGAAGGCGTGGATCTGGCGCAGGTCGCGGGCCATGTGGCCGGGCATTCCCTTGGGGAATATTCGGCCCTTGCGGCGGCGGGCGCGATCAGCGTGGCAGATACCGCGCGCCTTCTGCGCATTCGGGGACAGGCGATGCAACAGGCGGTGCCGGTGGGTGTGGGCGCGATGGCGGCGCTGTTGGGTCTGGATTTTGAGACAGCCCGCGATGTCGCGCAAGAGGCCGCGCAAGGCGAGGTCTG
The DNA here is from genome assembly GCF_000152845.1 of Roseovarius sp. 217. GTDB lineage: Bacteria > Pseudomonadota > Alphaproteobacteria > Rhodobacterales > Rhodobacteraceae > Roseovarius. Next base: position 3,649,583 of record NZ_CH902584.1, on the reverse strand, counting down.
TCAGGCTGCAAATGACAATGATCCGGGGCAGGTTGTGGTATCTGGCCACAAGGGAGCCGTGGAGCGCGCGCTGGATCTCGCCAAGGCGCGCGGGGCAAAACGGGCGATGCTCTTGCCAGTCAGCGCGCCCTTTCATTGTGCCCTGATGGCACCCGCCGCCGAGGTGATGGCGGCGGCCTTGGCGGATGTCACGATCCATGCACCTGTGGTGCCGCTGGTTGCCAATGTGCGCGCCAGCGCCGTGACGGACCCGGCGGAGATCCGCGCGCTATTGGTGGAGCAGGTCACCGGCTCTGTGCGCTGGCGCGAGTCGGTGATCTATATGGCGGCACAAGGTGTCACCGAGATATGGGAGATCGGGGCGGGCAAGGCGCTCTCGGGTATGATCCGGCGCATTGAGCGCGAGATCACCTGCCGCGCGATTGGCACCTCGGAAGAGGTGAAAGCGACGGCCCAAGTCGTCGCCGATATTTGATGCTGTGCAGCGCTAATGAGAGAAGGACATAAGATGTTTGATTTGACTGGGAAATCCGCGCTTGTGACGGGCGCCTCTGGTGGCATCGGCGCGTCGATTGCGCGCGCGCTGCATGGCGCTGGTGCAACCGTCGGACTAAGTGGCACCCGCGTCGAGCCTCTCGAGGCGCTGGCGGCGGACCTGGGCCAACGCGCGCATGTCCTGCCCTGCAACCTCAGCGATGCCGAGGCGGTCGATGCATTGACCAAGGATGCCATCGCCGCGATGGGCGGGCTCGATATTCTGGTGAACAACGCCGGGATCACGCGTGATCAGCTCTTTATGCGGATGTCGGACAAGGACTGGCATGACGTGCTCGATGTCAACCTGACCTCTGCGATGCGTCTTTGCCGGGGGGCTGTGCGCCCGATGATGAAGGCGCGTTGGGGCCGGATCATCAATATCGGCTCAATCGTCGGGTCGAGCGGCAACCCCGGTCAGGCCAATTATGCCGCTGCCAAGGCCGGGCTGGTGGGCATGACCAAATCCATCGCCGCAGAGGTGGCAAGCCGGGGCATCACCGCCAATGTGGTGGCACCGGGCTTTATCGCAACGCCGATGACCGATAAATTGAGCGAGGATCAGAAGTCCGCGCTTTATGTTCAGATCCCGATGGCCCGTATGGGCACGTCCGAGGAGATTGCGGCGGCTGTTCTTTATCTTGCCAGCCCCGAGGCAGGCTATGTGACAGGCGCCACCCTGCATGTGAATGGCGGGATGTCCATGTACTGAGTCGAGGCTGGTCTCTCTGTCACAATCGACCTGAGTGAAAGCATTTGCCATTGCCCGCGCATATGCTATAGGCCACCGAGATTAGCCGGAGGGATATGCGGATTCTCCCGGTGGCCTTTGTATGAAGGCAGTCGAGAACCGCCCATTGGGGCATAATCATCGCCACTTCCCGGCTTGGGCGGGGGCAGACAACGGGCAAGACTGCCCAAGACAAAACGAGGAACAAGACATGAGCGATATCGCAGACCGCGTTAAGAAGATCGTTGTGGAACACCTGGGCGTTGAAGAGGACAAGGTTGTCGACAAAGCCTCTTTCATTGACGATCTCGGCGCGGACAGCCTCGACACGGTCGAGCTGGTCATGGCATTCGAAGAAGAGTTCGGCATCGAGATCCCCGATGATGCGGCGGACACGATCCAGACCTTTGGCGACGCGGTCAAGTTCATCACCGAAGCGTCCTGATTTCGCTCCCGCGCGATAGTCCCGCGCGAGAGTCAAGAACCCTGCCAATCGGCAGGGTTCTTTGCGTTTCAGGCAAGGTTGGCGTCACAATCCCGTGAGCCTGATCCGTGTGGCGCGTGCTGCCGGGCACCGTGACGGTGCCATGACATACGGTTAATGGTCCGTTGATACATCCCTTTCCCATTGCTCTGGCCCATCGCTCTGGCCACGGGCAGCACGCATGCGGTGCGGCAAAAGGAAAGGGATATCCATGAACAAGGCAATCACCGACGGCATCGTTTTCATGCCGCAACCCTTCGCAATCGGTCTCGACCAATGGTCGCGCGAGGACGGGCGACCCGGCTCTGACACCTATGCCAATGCCGCCGATTCGGCCTTTGTGCCAGCGGATCAGGATTTCGGCGGGGCGCTGGAGTTGCAAAAGACGCAAAGCGTGCAGCGCTTGCGGTACATGGGCGAGACGCCGATTCTGCCCGGGTGTTATCTTCAGATCCGGGTGCGGATCAAGGCGATTGCGGGCAACCTGCCCAGTGTTCGGATCGCGGCCTTTGCCGGAGGCGCGGGCGGCGTGGCGCTGTCCGGCGTCACCGTGACCGGACCGCAGGTCGCGCTCACCACCTATGGCGACGTGGTCGAGGTAACGGCCATCGTGGGCACGGGCACCCGGACCGGCGTTGACATGGCCTGGGGACGCGCCGCGATCTTTGGACATTTCGGTCTCGATTTGACTGGCCCGAGTGGGGGCGTGGTTCGGATCGACGATATCGTCATCGAGGATGTCAGCCGCTTTTTTCTGCGCGGCGTGATCAGCACCGTCGACGTGCGTGACTATGGCGCGCTTGGCAACGGGGTGGCGGATGATCACGCAGCCTTTGAGGCGGCTGATACCGCGGCCGAAGGGCGAGAGATCATTGTTCCGGCGGGGCAGTATGTTCTAGGTCAGAGCACCACGATCCAGAGCCGTATCCGGTTTGAAGGCACTGTCGAAATGCCCGATGCCGCGACCCTTGCCTTGACCAAGAATTTTGACCTGCCCGCCTATATAGATGCGTTCGGCGACAGCGAACTGGCTTTCAAGAAAGCGTATCAGGCGCTCTTGAACAATCCGGATCATGTCACGCTTGATCTGGCCGGCCGCAAAGTGTCGCTGCGCGCACCTGTCGACATGGCGGCGGCGGTGGTCAATCGGACAACCTACAATCAGCGCCATGTGATCCAGAATGGCCAGATCTCAGTTTTTCCGGGTCCGGCATGGGAGACAGAGGTCATGACCTCGCAGGCCAGCTATGACATCGCCAATTCCAAACGCCTGACCAATGTGACGAATGTGGCCAATATTCCTGTTGGCGCGCTGATCGAAGGCAATGGCGTGGGGCGCGAGATCTATGTCACCGCCAAGAACGTAGCGGCCCAGCGGCTCGACATCAGCCAGCCGCTTTTCGATGCGGCAGGCACGCAGGTCTATACCTTCCGACGGTTCAAGTATCTGCTGGATTTCAGCGGCTTCGAGGATGTGTCGCGCATGGTGTTTTCCGAGGTGGACTTTCAATGCACCGGCGATTGCAGCGGGGTGCTTTTGCCGCCGCAGGGGTCCGCCAACCATTTCCGCGACTGTTTCTTTACCCGTCCCAAGGATCGCGGCATCACCAGCCATGGCGAGGGCGATCAGGGGATGATGATCGACCGCTGTCAATTCATCTCCGACGAGGGACCGCTTTTATCGACGGAGCGGCGCTCGATCGGGTTCAACTCAAACGCCAATGACCTCAAGATCCGCGACAATCGGGTGGTTCTCTTTCGCCATTTTGCCGTCATGGCCGGTAGCAGTTCGATCATCTCGGGCAATCATGTGTTTCAGGGCGATAGCGCCACGAACGGTGTGCGTGCGGCGGGGTTGGTTCTGACGCGGATCAACAATCGCGGCACCATCACCGGGAATTACATCGACAACTGCTTTGTCGAATGGGTCAATGAGCATGACGCAGAGCCGGGGTTTGCCAGCGAGTTCTCGTTCAGTGCGCTGAGCATCACGGACAATGTATTTCTGGCCAGTGACATGGCACCTTGGTTCACCTTTCTCGTGGTCAAACCGCATGGGGCGGGGCATTTTCTGGATGGGATGACCGTCACTGGCAATACCTTTCGGACCATAGGGACCATCACGCGGGTCGAGGCGGTCGATACCAGCTTTGCCGATCTTGACTATGACCGGGTGCGCAATGTCACCTTTGCCGACAACAGCTTTCACAATGTGGACATCCCCGTCACGACTCCGCTGGTCATGCAACACACCCAAGCCAGCGCGGCATCGACCTGGGTCGTAGAGCCAGCTCCACGCTTGCCATTCGGCGCCTGGGCGCAGGGGGTCGAGTCGGTCATGGCGGTGGGACCGTTGCGCAATGCGGCGGAGGCAGTGATCCACGCCACCCCCTATTTCGAGGCGCAGCAGGGACCGAACAAGGATCGGATCAATCTGCATTGGCCGAGCCCGGTGGCGGGCTCTGTGATCTTGCGGCTTCGGATCGACGATCCGCTGTGAGGCGGTCCCGTCTCTGGCGACGCGTCAGAACTGTCGCCAGAGACCCAGTTTCACACCACGCTCCCCGCCCCCCGAGAACGGTAAGATCACGCCGAATTCGAGATGCGCGCCGGGTTTGGTTTCGTAGACAAATGACGGGACAAATCGGCTGTAGGCGCGACCAAAGGACGGGCGCCCGGTCTGGAGTTGCAGGATCGCCTTGCTGCGTTGGGTGGTATTGAGGCCAAAGGTGATGTCGCTTTCCAGCGTCATCCGGCTGTCACCAAAGACCACGGCGCGCCCGTCAAATGCCGCCCAGCCATGACGCCCCCAGAGAGTGAGGCCACGCCCCAATGACAGACCGGGGCGCAGCGCCGCAGTCTCGTCCACTTCACCCAGGCCAATCTCAAATGCCAGTCTGACCTTGCGTCCTGCCCGGCCAATCGGCCAGCGGGCAAAGGCAATGCTCTTGGTCATGCGCAGGGTGTCGCCCCCAAGATCCAGCCCCAGCGTCACCCGTTCGGTCAGGCCGTACTCAGCGTAGAGTGTGAAACTCTGTCGGTAGAGACCGAATTCATCCGGCCCCTCCATCTGTCCGGATGTTGCCAGAAAGGTTTGGCCCTTGTCACGCGGCCAGGCACCCGCCTCTGCCGTGGTGATCAGCCAAGGCAGCAGCATGAGTGCAAGGGTAAGACATCTCAGCATGGCTACCTCTGCGTTAACCCTCGTTAAAAAGGGTAAAGCGCGGGTTAAGATCGGCGGGGAATTTACCGTTCGGGAACCGCGTGTTACGCTCGCCTTGCAAAGGAGGTCCGCCATGCCCCAGATCAGTACCGTCACCGACCATCAGACCGTGATCACGACATTCGAGGTGACGCCCGGTACCTGTCAGGATCTCATGGATCTCCTGACTGCCGCGTACCGCGATTTCATCTCGCATCAACCGGGCTTCATCTCGGCCGGGCTGCATGTGAACGATGCGCAGACCCGGATCGCCAATTACTCGCAATGGCGCGCGCGGGCGGATTTTCAGGCGATGCTGCGAAGTGACGACATGCGCGCCCGCAACCGCGAGATCAACGAACTCTGCAAGAGCTTTGAGCCGGTGATGTATGACGTGGTGGCGACCTTCGGATGAGTGAGGACACCGGACCATCCGACGACCTGATGCGCGAAGTGGCGGCGCTGCGCCGCGAGTTGCAGACCCTGAATGCGCATCGATTCATCCGGGTGCACAATTCATTCCCGCGCATGCTGGCCTTCAATCTGGCGCGGGGGCTGGCCGCGGGGTTGGGCACCGTGCTTGGGGCGACTGTGCTGATTTCGGTGATGATCTGGATGTTGAGCCAGATCGAGTTTCTGCCAATCATTGGCGAATGGGCGGCGCAAATCGCGGCGCAAGTGCGAGACATGCAGAACTGATCCGGTCCTGATCTGGATCATGGTGCTTGTGTCGTCACCGTCCCATAATCGGATCAGTCAAAAGGAAAGGAAACGCCATGTATTCTCACATCTTGGTTCCGGTGTCGTTCGATCAGGAACGTGATTCGGAGGCGGCCCTTCGGGTGGCACGGCTCTTGGCCGAGGAGACCGGACATATCAGCCTTTTGCATGTGATCGAGCAGGTGCCGGGCTATGCGATATCCTACCTGCCACAGGGCTATGTCAACGAGGCGCGCAAGGCAATCGAAGCGGAATTGGCCGATATTGCCGCCACTTTGCCAAATGGCTCCTGTCATGTGGTCGAGGGGCATTCGGGTCGCACCATCCTCGACTGGGCCGAGCGGTACACGCCGGATTGTATCGTGATTGCGAGCCACCGCCCCGGTATGCAGGATCTTTTGCTCGGGTCCACCGCGGCCAAGGTCGTGCGCCATGCCAATTGCGCGGTGCATGTGATCCGCTGAGCCGGTCCTTGGGCGCTCTGGGTTGCACAGAGGGCAGGGCATGCCCACATGCCCTCTGACGCACTAAATAAGGAGAGCGCCCATGCAATGTCCGATAGACGGCACGCAACTGATTCTCGCGGAACGCACCGGGGTCGAGATCGACTATTGCCCGCAATGCCGGGGTGTCTGGCTCGACCGGGGTGAGTTGGACAAGATCATCGACCGCGCAGCGGGCACAGCAACGGCACCGCAGGCCGCTCCGGATCATGGAGGCCGTGGGTATTCGGACCGGCGCCATTCGGACCATGGGCAACCCCGGCGGAAAAAGCGTGGCGGATTTCTGGAAGACCTCTTCGACTTCTGAGCCTTTGGGTTGAAGCGGGCCCGTGCGGAGGGTAAGGGCAGGGATGGCCCAAGTTCTCACCTTTCTGCTGGCGCTCGCGATTGGCATAACGACACTGATGCCCTCTTCGACGGGCGTTGCGCCCCCTATGGGGCTCGACAAGGCGGCGCATGTGCTGGCCTTTGGCCTGCTTGTGCTCCCCATGGCCGCGCGTCATCCCAAGCATTGGCGATTGATCTGGCTCGCGGCGCTGACCTATGGCGGCCTGATCGAGATTGTGCAGCCCTATGTGGGGCGTGGTGCCGAATGGGCGGACCTTTTCGCTGACGGTCTCGGGGCTGCCTGCGGCATCGGCCTTGTGCGCCTCTCTCAACGGTGGCGGCCCCTCTGAGGCGACCACCGATTTCGCATTGGGTGTAAAAGAGCCAATTCGAGTAATCTTTTTATGCAATCCCCGGAAACTTTGATTTGGATCAAAAAGCCCCGCTGTCCTAGCCCATAGGTTGTGGTTAAGGCCACTTGTTCGGTGTGATTCTCAGAGGTTCTTTAGTCCCCTTTTTATCCATCCTCTTTGAGTACCTCCGGCATGGCTCTCATAGTCAAGCCCCGGAGTTTTATAAATGAATTTGACCCGCCGCCGCTTTCTGACCATCGCTGCCACAGCCATCGCGGCACCCTCGTTTGCCTTGGCGTCCCAAAGTGCCCGCTGGCAAGGTCGGGCAATGGGTGCGCCCGCCAGCTTGGTTTTGGCAGGACTGAATCCCGAGGCCGCACAGCCTATCTTTGCGGCGTTTGAGGCCGAATTGGATCGGCTTGATCGCTTGTTCAGCCTCTTTCGCCCCGACAGCACTTTGGTTCAGCTCAACCAGACCGGGCGCCTTGTGGCCCCACCGCCCGAGTTCTTTAACGTGATCGACCTGTCGGATCGTCTGAACAAGGCCACAGGTGGCGCGTTCGACCCCACGGTGCAGCCGCTTTTGCAGGCTGGTATGATGGCGCGCGCACGGGCACGGGTCTTCGGGCTCATTGGTTGGGACAAGGTCAAAATTGATGCGCGTGAAATATCCTTTGAGCGCGCCGGCATGGCGCTAACCCTCAACGGAATCGCACGGGGGTATGTGACAGACCGGATCGCCGCGTTTCTGCGCGCCGAGGGTTTGACCGATGTGCTCATTGACATTGGGGAGTTGCAGGCGATTGGGCGGAACCCAATTGGGAATACTTGGAAGGCGAGGATTAACTCTGCTAATGGTGAGTACGATCATCATGTTGCGCTCTGCAACCGGGCGCTCGCCACCACGAAACCGATGGGCGTTAAAAAATCGGATGACGGCGTGTATATCGTCTGCCCGAATGGCCATCGTCCCCGCCACAAGATCGTCAGCGTCTCGTCCCCCTCTGCGGCCGTGGCCGACGGGCTTTCCACCGCGATTGCGCTCATGCGGCGAGAGCATGCGATTGTGGCGGTCGAAAAGTTTCCGGGCACCCGAATCGAAATGATCGCCTGAGACAGCGAACATCGCAGAGAGAATGCGATGCAGACATGGCGACCCCGGGAGGACTTGAACCCCCAACCCCAGACTTAGAAGGTCCGTGCTCTATCCAGTTGAGCTACGGGGCCATATCAGTCTGATAACCGTTCGGAAAACGGTGCGCAACCACGCTCCCCCTGTCCAGCCACCTGTTCTGATTCCTCTTTTCGTTCCGACGGGATGCGCAGGCGCCCACCGCTCCGTCAACCGCGTCACGGGTGCGTCACGGGACCGTTGCGCGGGGATTAATCCGTCTCGAAGGGCTCCCTTTCGTAGACAACATGCGCAAGATAGAGCCCATAGGGCGGGCAAACCGGACCGCAGGCGGCGCGGTCGCGGGCGTCAAGCGCGCCGCGCACCTGATCGGGATGCCACGATCCCGCTCCCACGCGTTCGAGCGTTCCAACGATGCTGCGGACCTGGTTGTGCAAAAAGGACCGCGCCCGCAATTGGAAATGGATCTCCGTTCCGGTGGGCGTGGAATGTTCTGAAATCTCTATCGAGTCCAATGTCTTGATCGGGCTGGCCGCCTGACAGATGGTCGAGCGGAAGGTGGTGAAATCATGCGTGCCGATGAGATGCGCCGCGCCCGCCCGCATCGCGTCGATGTCCAGCATGGGGCGCACATGCCAGACGCGCCCCTGATCGAGTGTGACCGGCGCCCGGCGTGACAGGATGCGAAAGAGATACTGCCGCTCGGTTGCGGAGAATCGCGCGTGCCAGTCCTCGGGGACACGCGCACAGCCAGTGATTGCGACGGGCAGCGGCTTGAGGTGGTAATTGAGGGCCTCTGACAGGCGAAACGTCCCCCAATCCCGCGGCAGATCGCAATGCGCGACCTGCGCCAGCGCATGCACCCCGGCATCCGTGCGCCCGGCGGCGGCGATGGTGTGTGGGCCCGGTTCAATGCGTCCGAGCGCCGCCTCGATTGCGCCTTGAACCGACGGGTGGTCAACCTGCCTCTGCCAGCCGGCAAAGGGCGCGCCGTCATATTCGATCTTGAGGGCATAGCGGGGCATGGTGCGACTTGGCTTGCTTCTGGATTGGGTGTCATCTGGCCCGAAATACCTCGGGGGGCCGGGGGCAGCGCCCCCGTCAACGGGCGGATTAATAGTCGGCGTTGCCGCCCTGTTGCCAGGATTTCACCAGATTGCCGAACCGGGTGAACTGAGCCTCAAAGCTCAACTCGACCGTGCCAATCGGGCCGTGACGCTGTTTGCCGATGATGACGTCCGCCTTGCCATGCAAGCGCGACATCGCCTCTTGCCATTCGGCCATCTTGTCCATTTCGTGATCGCCCGGCTTTTCGCGTTCCTTGTAATACTCCTCGCGGAACACGAACATCACCACATCTGCGTCCTGTTCGATAGAACCGGATTCGCGCAGGTCCGACAATTGCGGCCGCTTGTCCTCGCGGTTCTCGACCTGACGCGAGAGCTGCGAGAGCGCGACCACGGGGATATTAAGTTCCTTGGCTATCGCCTTGAGTCCCATCGAAATTTCGCCAATCTCCTGCACACGGTTGTCGGACGAGCCGCGCACCAGTTGCAGGTAGTCGACGATCAGCAGGTCAAGACCATGGGTCCGCTTGAGCCGCCGCGCGCGGGCCGCAAGCTGCGAAATCGGGATGGCGGCGGTGTCGTCGATATAAAGCGGGCAGGATTCGAGCGTCTTGGCAGCCTCGACAAAGCGGCGGAATTCGCTTTCGTCCATATCGCCCTGACGAATTTTATGCGACGAGATTTCCGAGGCTTCGGCCAGCACCCGGCCTGCCAATTGTTCGGCGCTCATCTCGAGCGAGAAAAAGCCCACGACGCCCCCATCCACCGCACCTTCGGTGCCATCGGGCAGGGTGCCGCGGCGATAGGCCTTGGCCACGTTGAAGGCAATATTGGTGGCCAGCGAGGTCTTGCCCATCGACGGGCGACCGGCGAGGATCAGAAGGTCGGATTTGTGCAGCCCGCCCAGTTTGCCATCGAGATCGACCAGCCCGGTCGAGATGCCCGCCAGCCCGCCTTCGCGCTGATAGGCGGCATTGGCCACATTAACAGCGTCAGTTACCGCCTTGAGAAAACTTTGAAATCCGCTCTCAGACTGGCCCTGCTCGGCCAATTGATAGAGCTTTTGCTCGGCCTCGACGATCTGATCCTTGGGCTCGCTATCCACGTTGACGCGGGCGGCCTTGCCCGCGATATCATGGCCAAGGGCAATCAGGGCGCGGCGGATCGCGAGGTCATAGATCATCTGCGCATAGTCGCGCACCGCAAAGGTCGAAATCGCAGCGCCTGCCAGTTTGGCGAGATAGGCGGGACCGCCAAGCTCTTTCAATCCCTCATCATTCTCCAGGAATGCGCGCAGGGTCACGGGCGAGGCGAGGTTGTTTTTGGCAATGCGGGCGGCGGCGGTCTCAAAGATACGGGCATGCACCGGATCGTAGAAATGCTGTGGCCCGATGATGGCGGCGATGCGATCATAGACGTCATTATTGGTCAGAATCGCGCCGAGGAGTTGCTGTTCGGCCTCGATGGAATGCGGCACGCTATCGGCGGATTGAATCTCTGCTCCGGTCGGATTGAAAGCGCTGATTTCATTCATGCCTGCGGTCCCCGTCTATCGGTTTTTTATTGCTATCGTTTCGGTCGTCTTGGTTCGCGTGTTCTAGGCCAATCCCGCGACGCTCGCCACTTGTATAAGTCTGTGGACATTTGGCGGGATAAGCCGGTGGATAGGGGCGCGCCGCAAACGAAGCGCCCCTATCCTGTGGCCTCATCGCTTTAGCCTACCACATCTGGACGCGCTTTGCGATTCGAGAGATGGGTTATCCCCACCCCCTGAGGACAAGTTTATTTCTTGTGTGCCGCCTGCCACTTACGCGGATCGCGCAGGAAATCCTCGACCGCGTTCAGGGTTGCGGCATCGAAAATGGCCTGCGCGCGCGCCTCGGCCAGAACATCCCACCAGGTGCAGAGGTGATGCAGCGCGATACCGTGATCGCCAAGGGTTTTCTCGGTCTCGGGGAAGATGCCGTAGTAAAAGATCACTGCTGTGTGGCCGCAGGTGGCCCCCGTTTCGCGGACGGCATCCACGAAGCTCAGCTTTGAGCCGCCATCGGTGGTCAGATCCTCGACCAAAAGGACGCGCTGCCCCTCGGTCATGGCGCCTTCGATACGGGCGTTGCGCCCGTAGCCCTTGGGTTTCTTGCGCACATAGGTCATCGGCAGGGCCATACGCTCGGCCACAAGGGCGGCAAAGGGAATGCCCGCCGTCTCGCCGCCCGCGATATTGTCGAACGCCTCGAACCCGGCCTCACGCATCACGGTGATGGTGAGAAAATCCATCAGCGTCGCGCGGATGCGCGGGTAGCTGATGAGCTTGCGGCAGTCGATATAGGTGGGCGAGGGCAGGCCGGAGGCCAGCGTAAAGGGCTCGGCCGCGTTGAAATGCACCGCGCCGATTTCCAGCAGCATCCGGGCGGTGAGGCGGGCGATTTCGTCCTTGGGCGGGTAGGTGGCGGGGATCATGGCGTGGTCCTTGGGTTGAGCCGTGCGCCGAAGAGTTTTGGGGCCTCCGGCGGGAGTATTGAGGGAACGATGAAACTCAGGTCACGCGCCAATGGAGCGCGAAGCCGGGGTCAAAGACGGTGACGGGGCCGTCGCCGGTGTCGATCTTTTCGGGGTAGGTGACCGCATCGCCCTTGGTCAGGGTCAGCGTGGCCTCATTGGCGGGCAGGCGGTAGAAGGCAGGGCCGTTGAGCGAGGTAAAGCCCTCGAGCCGCCCAAGCGCGCCCTCGTCCTCGAACACATGCGCAAGGATGGACATCGTATTGGTCGCGGTGAAACACCCCGCGCAGCCACAGGCGCTTTCCTTGAGCGGATCGATATGCGGCGCGCTGTCGGTGCCGAGGAAAAACCGCGCATCGCCAGAGGTGGCGGCGGCGCGCAGAGCGAGGCGGTGCTCCTCGCGCTTGGCCACGGGCAAGCAGTAATAATGCGGCTTGATCCCGCCCACGAGGAGATGGTTGCGGTTGATCACGAGGTGATGCGTGGTGATCGTGGCCCCAAGGTCTTGATCATGGGCGCGCACATAGTCGACGCCATTGGCGGTCGTGATATGTTCCATCACCACGCGCAAACCGGGGGTGGCGCGGCGCACGGGATCGAGCACGCGGTCGATAAAGACCGCCTCGCGGTCGAAGATGTCAACGCTCGGGTCCGTCACCTCGCCATGCACGCAGAGCGGCAGGCCGATGTCGGCCATCTTTTCCAGCACGCCGCGCACCTTGTCGAAATCGCGCACACCGCTCGCGGAATTGGTGGTGGCCCCGGCGGGATAGAGCTTGACCGCCGAGATAAGCCCCGCGGCATGGGCGGCCGCCACATCCTCTGGATCGGTCTCTTCGGTCAAATAGAGCGTCATCAGCGGGGTGAAATCCGTGCCCTCGGGCATCGCGGCCATGATCCGTGCGCGGTAGGCGGCGGCATCCTGTCCGGTGACCACCGGCGGCACCAGATTGGGCATCACGATGGCGCGGGCGAAATGGCGCGTGGTTTCAGGCAGGACGGCGCGCAGCATCGCGCCATCGCGCAGATGCAGGTGCCAATCGTCGGGGCGGCGGAGGGTCAGGGTCTGGGTCATGCGCTCGCGCATACACAATCGGACCGCCCAAGACCAGAGAGTCGGCGCGGGCCCGTCCTATTCTTCCTGCATCCGCGTTTGCATGAGCTTCAATGCCTTGCGAAACCGTGGGCCACCGACGCCGCGCGCAATGGCGTTTTGACAGTGCAGGATTGTCAGGTGCGGTCGCTCCTCAGCCATCAGCCGTTGCAGAACACTCACGAGATAGGGCGTATCCTCGCGCCGCTTGCGATAGAGTTGCGCGAGGCTGAGGCGTGTCAGCTTATCGGCGCTGACCTGCGCCAGCAGACGAAAGATCACCCCCATCCGCAACAAGGCCGGCTCGATCTGATACCCCAGATAGCGAGTGCGGAATTTCATCACGTTGGGGCGGGTAAAAAGCGCCGCATGCATCGCATCAAGCTCGATCTCGGGATCATAGAGCAGCACCGCCGAGGCGGCGGCATCCAGCATGTCGGGCGCATAGCCGTAGCGGTCGCTGAACGAGGCCCGGCGCATCCGCAGGAACCTGTCGTCCCATTCGGCCACGCGTGGATCGAGCGTCGCCTGCGGGCTGAGCATCACCACCTTGGCACCGGGGGCGGCCACCGAAAACGCCGCCGCCGCATAGCCACAGGGGCCGGCTCCGTAAAAGATCACCTGCTCGAACTCGTCAAAGAATCCGTCGTCGATCAACCGGTCGAAATAGCCATAGACCCGGCTGTCGCGAAACCATGTATCCTGTGCGCTGATCAGGCAGAGATGCGACCAGCCAAGCGCTTTGGTCATCGACCAGCCCAGCGGTTGGGATTGAGGTGACAGGTCCGGCAGTCGGGAAAAGCATTCGAACGTCACCAGCAATGTCGGCTTGCGCTCGATCAGGACTGCGACATGTTTGTCACCCAACCGCTCGGCATAGCCGTCGTCGCCAGCGAGGTCGTTGGCACGTTCGCACCACTCTGCCCAGCCAAGACCAGAGAGATCGGCATCAAAAATATCGGCGTTGTCCTGCATGATCACTCGTGCCCTCGGTCGTGTCGGAACCGTTCGACTGCGGTCCTGTTGGTATATAGACTGTTCCTGAAATCAGGCAAAACTTTGGAGAAACCAAGGGCTTTCCGGGGGAGGCTCCCACGTTTGTGTGAGCGGGCCGCCCTTGACCCGCCGAGGGTTGCGATGCAGTTCTGGTGCAAGCAGAGACAACCGGAGGCAAGAGCGTGCAGACCCCCACATCCATCGACGCGGTGCAAAGCCTGTTGGCCGGGCAGGATTATGTCTGCGGGCGGGCGCTTGGCACCGTGACCTATCTGGCCTTGACGCTTGGTCGACCGCTCTTTCTCGAGGGCGAAGCCGGGACGGGCAAGACCGAGATCGCCAAGGCCTTGGCCAAGGCGCTGGGGCGGCGATTGATCCGGTTGCAATGCTACGAGGGGCTGGATGCGGCGAGCGCGGTCTATGAGTGGAATTTCACCGGGCAGATGATCGCCATCCGCGCCGCCGAGGCGTCGGGGGGCGTGGACCGGGGCCATCTCAAGGACGAACTGTTCACCCAAGAGTTCCTCATAGAGCGTCCGCTTTTGCAGGCGATGCGCCCGCAACCGGGTGGCGCGCCGGTCCTCCTCATTGACGAGATCGACCGCACCGACGAGCCGTTCGAGGCGTTTCTCCTGGAGGCGCTCAGCGATTTTCAGGTGACGATTCCAGAATTGGGCACGATCCACGCACCCGAGCCGCCGATTGTCATCCTCACCTCCAACCGCACCCGCGAGGTGCATGACGCATTGAAGCGGCGGTGCCTCTATCATTGGGTGGATTACCCGACGTTTGACCGGGAGATCGAGATTCTGCACGCCCGCGCGCCTGAGGCCGCAGAGGTGCTCAGCCGCGAGATCGTGGCCTTTGTGCAGCGGTTGCGCACCGAGGATCTCTTCAAGAAACCGGGGGTGGCGGAGACCATTGATTGGGCCAAATGCCTGCTGGCGCTTGATGTGATAGCGCTCAGCCCCGAGGTGATTGCGGATACGCTGGGGGCAATCCTGAAATATCAGGATGACATCTCAAAATTGCAGGGCTCCGAGGCCAAGCGCCTGCTGGATGAGGTGCGTGCGGGGTTGGAGTCGCAATAATGGGCAAAACGCAGCACTTGCGCATCCTTCAACCGCATCCCGGACTATACGCCTATTACGATGGCCGGGTGCCGGGTTACCGATTCATGGAGGGTGACAACTGGGTTGACGAAGGGGCAATCGGTCTGGGTATTGCCACCTATGCGCTGGTCGCAGGACAATCGGCGCTGGTGTATGATACCAGCGTTTCATCCGAGCATGGCGCGGCAATACGGGCGCATCTTGAGCAGAAGGGTGTTACCGAGTTCACGGTCATCTATAGCCATTGGCATCTGGATCATGTTGCCGGCACGTCAGCCTTTGCCGGCTGCGAGGTGATTGCAAACGCGCGCACGGCTGCGCATCTTGCAGAGCGGCGTGATGCGATTGAATCGGGCACCTATCATGGGCTGCCAGAGATCAAGCCGCTGATCCTGCCGACGCAGGTCTTTTCCGGGCAGTTTGACATGATATTTGGCGACCAGAGGGTCACGCTGATCGAGGCCAATATTCACAGCGATGATGCCACAGTGCTGTGGTTGCCAGAGCGGCGGATTTTGCTGGCAGGTGACACCGTCGAGGATTGTGTGACCTATGTGGATGAGCCTGCGGATTTCGCCGCGCATTTGCGAGATCTCGATCGGTTGGCCGCGCTTGAGCCGCAGTTTGTGCTACCGGATCACGGGGCACCGGACATTTTGGCGCGCGGTGGGTATGACCCCGAGGTTATCCGCGCGACGCAACGCTATATTCGGTGGCTTATGGGACTAGAAGCGGCACCAGAGAAATGCGTGACACCGCTGCAAGAGATCATCGCGGATGATCTGGTGACCGGTATTTTGGAATGGTTCGCGCCCTACGCCGATATCCATGCCCAGAATGTTCAACGAACCCTAGAGTTATATGGGCATGACTGAGCTGCCGACCCTCGAATTGCCGGACGATCCCAAGCTCACGCATAACATCACGCATTTCGCGCGGGCCTTGCGGGCGGCGGGGTTGCCAATCGGCACTGGTCGGGTGCTGGATGCGATCCGCGCCGTGGCGGTTGCCGGATTTTCCAGCCGGAGTGATTTCTTTTACACGCTGCGCGCCTGCCTCGTGACGCGACCCGAGCATCTGGTTGTTTTCGCGCAGATTTTTCGCCTCTATTGGCGCGATCCGCGCTACATGGAGCATATGATGGCGATGATGCTCCCGGCCATTCGCGGCGTGCAGGAGGACCGCAGCGCGCAGGCGGCGGAAAAGCGTGCAGCCGAAGCGCTCTTGGACGGGGTGACACGCGACGCGCCACAGATCGAAGAGTACGACAGCGATGAGGTGCAGATCGACGTGGACGCCAGCGCCACCCTCTCGGGCGAGGAACGGCTGCGCACCCTCGATTTTGAGCAGATGAGTACGGCAGAGGTCGCACAGGCGAAACGCATGCTCGCGCGGCTGACCTTGCCGGTCAAACCCTTTGCGTCGCGTCGTGGTATGGCCGCGTTCAATGGTCGCCGGGTTGATGCGGGCCGGACCCTGCGCGCGGCGCTGCGCCATGGTGGCGAAATGCGCCGCATTCACCTGCAAAAGCCGCGCGAGCGCTGGCCCAATCTGGTAGTGCTTTGCGATATCTCAGGCTCCATGAGCCAGTATAGCCGGATGGTTTTG
This sequence comes from Roseovarius sp. 217, assembly GCF_000152845.1. Lineage (GTDB taxonomy): Bacteria > Pseudomonadota > Alphaproteobacteria > Rhodobacterales > Rhodobacteraceae > Roseovarius. The sequence continues at coordinate 3,633,223 of NZ_CH902584.1, read as the reverse complement.
CATTTTCTCCATGCCGTTGCCAATCAAAAGGGCGCGGGCTGGGCGCGGGTGCATGCCTTTACCTTTGGCACGCGGTTGACCAACATCACACGGCAATTGGCGACGCGGGATGTCGATGCGGCCCTTGCCGCCGCCGGAAAACAGGCGCAGGATTGGGAGGGCGGCACGCGCATCGGCGCTTGTCTGCACGATTTCAACCGCGACTGGTCACGGCGGGTGATGGGGCAGGGGGCGGTGGTGCTCTTGATCACGGACGGTTTGGACCGTGATGCGCCCGAGGCGCTCAGCCATGAGATGGAGCGGCTGCATCTATCAGCGCGGCGGCTGATATGGCTCAACCCGCTGCTTAGGTGGGAAGGGTTTGCGCCGAAGGCCCAAGGCATCCGAGCGATGTTGCCGCATGTGGACGCCTTTCGCGCCGGCCATTCCATCGCCACGCTGGAGGAGCTGGCCGAGGCCATCTCGCGCCGCGACGACAGTGGCGAAAAGGCGCGGCTGATGGCGGCGATGCAGGGGAGATGAGCAAAATGGATCGCTTTGACAACATCCCGGAAACCGCGCTGGCGTGGTATCGGGCGGGCAAGGGGGCGGCCTTGGCCACGGTGGTCGAAACCTGGGGCAGTGCGCCGCGCCGGGTGGGCAGCCAACTGGCGATTTCCGGAGAGGGTGAGATTGCCGGGTCGGTATCGGGTGGTTGCGTCGAGGGCGCTGTGGTGGCCGAGGCGCTCGAGGCCATAGCGGCGGGCAAGCCGGTGGTGCTGCACTACGGCGTGTCGGATGGCGATGCCTTTGCCGTGGGGCTCGCCTGTGGCGGCACGATCCGCGTGTTGGTGGAGCCGATCGGGTCGGTGATGCCCGAGGATCTGCTGGCGGATCTGGTGTTGGCACGGGATGCCCGTATTCCCGTGGCCTATGTCACCGGGCGGGACGGACAGCGATTGGAGCGCGAGGGGCACGGCGCGCGGTTCCGCATGGACCGCTCTGGCTTTGAGGAGGATGGCGAGACATTCGTGGCCATTCACAACCCGCCGCTGCGCCTGATCATCGTGGGGGCGGTGCATATTGCGCAGGCCCTCGTGCCGATGGCGCGGATTGCGGGCTATGATCCGCTGCTGATTGATCCGCGTGAGAGCTTTGCGTCAGAGGCGCGGTTTCCAGGCGAGATTGTGCTGCACGACTGGCCGGATGAGGGCGTGCGTGCCTTTGGTCTGGATGCCCGCACCGCATTGGTTTTGCTGACCCATGACCCCAAGCTCGATGATCCGGCACTGATCGAGGCGCTGCGCTCGGAGGTGTTTTACATCGGCGCGCTGGGATCGACCCGCACCCATGCCAAGCGGGTGGCGCGGTTGCAGGAGGTCGGGTTCTCAGAGGCTGACATCTCTCGCATACATGGCCCCATCGGTCTCGATATCGGCGCGGCTGGCCCGTCTGAGATCGCGGTGAGCATCCTGGCCGAGATGACCCGCGTGCTAAGGAAAGGCGCATGAAATTCGGCCCCGTGCCGCTGGATCAGGCCGAGGGCGGCATTCTGGCGCATTCCGAACAGGTGGCCGGGGGGCGGTTGCGCAAGGGTGTCGTGCTCGACGCCACGCAGATCGCGGCCTTGCGCGCAGCGGGCTATGCTGCGGTTACGGTGGCGGCTCTCGATGCGCAGGATGTCCACGAGAACGCAGCGGCAGAGGCCCTGGCGACGGCCTTGCGCGCAACGACCCCCGACCTTGCCCTGAGCACGCCCTTCACCGGCCGCGTCAACCTGAGTGCCGAGCGGCCCGGTGTGGTCTGCCTTGATGTCGCGGCCATCCATGCGGCCAATGCGGTCGATCCGATGATCACAGTGGCCACCGTGGCGCAGCATCATCAGATCCACGCAGGCGGCATGATCGCCACGGTCAAGATCATCGCCTACGGCGTGCCTCGCGCGGCGCTGGAACGCGCGGCAGAGGCAGCGCAGGGCGCGGTGCGGCTGGCGGTGGCACAGTACCGCACGGCGAGCTTGATCATCACCGATGTCCCGGGCGGGCCGGGAGACAAGGGGCGCGATGCGATTGCGGCGCGTGTCACCGGGCTGGGCATGGAGATGGTGGAAACGGTGCTCTGTGCGCATGACGAGGCGGCGCTGGCGGCGGCGATCACCAGCGCCAAGGGTGAGATTGTGCTGATTCTCACCGCTTCGGCCACGTCGGACCCGTTTGATACCGCCCCTCAGGCGCTGCGCGCGGCGGGCGGACAGGTCGAGCGGTTTGGCATGCCGGTGGATCCGGGCAATCTGCTCTTTCTGGGCGGCTTGGGCGCGCGGCCTGTCATTGGCCTGCCCGGATCAGCGCGTAGCCCGGTTCTACATGGGGCCGACTGGGTTCTGGCGCGGGTCGCCTGCGGTCTGCCCTGCGGCGCGGCGGAGATTGCGGCGATGGGCGTGGGTGGCCTGCTCAAGGAAATTCCCACCCGACCACAGCCGCGCCGGGCCGGGCGCAGCTGAGGCCAAAGAAATCGGGTTCTCAAGTCGCGGGAGGCATGCTTTAGTCGCACTGGACAGCGAGGCCTTTCCTACTAAGGTCTCAGAGGGAGACGAACACATCAAACCGGGAGGAGCCAATGCCTGAGGTCAAAATGACCGTGAATGGCAAGCCAGCGTCGGGCCAGATCGAGGGCCGCACGCTTCTTGTCGAATTTCTGAGAGAGACGCTTGGCCTGACGGGCACGCATGTGGGCTGTGACACCAGCCAATGTGGTGCCTGCGTGGTGCATGTGGATGGCAAGGCAGTGAAATCCTGCACGATGTTCGCGGCCGAGGCGGAGGGGGCCGAGATCACAACCATCGAGGCGATGGCCGAACCCGACGGCACCCTGCATCCGATTCAGCAGGCGTTTCAGGATCACCATGGGTTGCAATGCGGCTTTTGCACGCCGGGCATGGTGATGTCGGCCGCGGCCCTCTTGGCTGAGAACTCAACGCCGACAGAGACCGAGGTGCGCGATTACCTAGAAGGGAATATTTGCCGCTGCACCGGCTATCACAACATCGTCAAGGCGATCTTGGCGGCGAGCGGTCAGGACGTGAGCCGTATCGCCGCGGAATAAGGTGCATTTGGGGGCGCTGCCCCCGCGCCTGCGGCGCCCCCCCGGGATATTTCGGGCAAGAAGAAAGCGCTGCGGGTGATCATGGGGGTGACCCCGTTCGATCAGGGAGGAGAATGACATGCCGAAAGACGGAGGCATTGGGGCCGCGACCCCGCGCCGCGAGGATATCCGGTTTCTGACCGGGAATGGCCATTACACCGATGACATCAACCTGCGCGGGCAGGCCTATGTGCATTTCCTGCGCTCGGATGTGGCGCATGGGCGGCTGAACAAGGTCGACACGAGCGCCGCCGAGGGGATGCCCGGCGTGATCCGCATCTTTACCGGTGCGGATTTCGAAGGCATCGGCGGGTTGCCCTGCGGCTGGCAGGTGACGGACCGGTTCGGCGAGGTGATGCAGGAGCCGGGGCATCCGGTTCTGGCGCGTGGCAAGGTGCGCCATGTCGGCGATCCGATTGCCGCAGTGGTGGCCGAGACTTATGCGCAGGCGCGCGACGCCGCTGAGGCGATTGTCCTCGACATCGAGGAATTGCCTGCTGTCGTGGACATGAAGAAGGCGCTCGAGGACGGCGCGCCCAAGGTGCACGACGACCTCAAGAGCAACCTGTGTTATGACTGGGGCTTTGTCGAAGAGAACAAGGCGGCGGTGAACGAGGCCTTTGAGACGGCCGCGCATGTCACCTCGCTCGAGTTGATCAACAACCGCCTGATTGCCAATCCGATGGAACCGCGCGTGGCGGTCGGCGATTTCAACCGCTCGACGGGCGATCATACCCTCTACACCACCTCGCAGAACCCGCATGTGATCCGCCTCTTGATGGGGGCCTTCGTGCTGGGCATCCCGGAGCACAAATTGCGCGTGGTGGCCCCCGATGTGGGCGGTGGCTTCGGCTCCAAGATCTTTCACTACGCGGAAGAGGCGTTTTGCACCTTTGCCGCCAAGGCACTCAACCGCCCGGTGAAATGGACCTGTTCGCGCTCTGAGGCCTTCATGACTGATGCGCATGGGCGGGACCATGTGACCAAGATCGAATTGGCGCTGGATGCGGACAACAACTTTACCGCCATTCGCACCGATACCCATGCGAATATGGGGGCTTATCTGAGCACCTTTGCGCCGTCGGTGCCGACTTGGCTGCATGGCACGCTGATGGCGGGCAATTACCGCACACCGCTGATCTATGTTAACGTCAAGGCGGTGTTTACCAACACCGTGCCGGTCGATGCCTATCGCGGCGCGGGCCGCCCCGAGGCGACCTATCAATTGGAGCGGGTCATCGACAAGGCGGCGCGGGAATTGGGGGTCGATCCGATCGCGCTGCGCCGCCAGAACTTTATCACGGAATTCCCCTATGCCACGCCCGTGGCGGTGGAATATGACACAGGCGATTATCACGCCACCATGGACAAGCTCGAAGAGATCGCTGATTTCAAGGGCTTTGAGGCGCGACGCACGGCGAGCGAAGCCAAGGGCAAGCTGCGCGGTCTGGGCATCAATTGCTATATCGAAGCCTGCGGCATCGCGCCCTCGAACCTTGTCGGGCAATTGGGCGCGCGCGCAGGCCTTTATGAGAGTGCGACGGTGCGCGTGAATGCCACCGGGGGGCTTGTCGTGATGACCGGCTCACACAGCCACGGGCAGGGGCATGAGACCTCATTCGCGCAGGTGGTGGCCGAGATGATCGGCATTGACGCCAATATGATCGAGATCGTGCATGGTGACACCGCCAACACGCCGATGGGCATGGGCACCTATGGCTCCCGGTCTATCGCTGTCGGGGGCTCGGCTATGGTGCGCGCGACCGAAAAGATCATCAACAAGGCCAAGAAGATCGCGGCGCATCTGATGGAGGCATCGGATGCTGATATAGAACTCAAGGATGGCAAGTTCAGCGTTGCGGGCACCGATAAATCCGTGGCCTGGGGCGATGTGACCCTCGCTGCCTATGTGCCGCACAACTATCCGCTGGCCGATCTGGAGCCGGGGCTGGAGGAGACGGCGTTTTACGATCCGTCGAATTTCACCTATCCCTCCGGGGCCTATGCCTGCGAAGTCGAGGTCGATCCCGAAACCGGCAAGGTCACAATCGAGCGATTCTCCGCTGCGGATGACTTCGGCAATATCATCAACCCGATGATCGTGTCGGGGCAGGTACATGGCGGGATCGGACAGGGGATTGGGCAGGCGCTGCTCGAGGCTTGCGTCTATGATGAGAACGGTCAGCTTCAGACCGGGTCTTACATGGATTATGCCATGCCGCGCGCCGATGATGTCCCGTTCTATCAGGTCGATCATTCCTCTCAGACGCCCTGCACGCACAACCCCTTGGGCGTGAAGGGCTGTGGCGAGGCGGGGGCCATCGGCAGCCCGCCTGCGGTGGTCAACGCGGTGATTGACGCGCTGCAACGCTCGGGCCGGACCATCACCCATATTGATATGCCGCTGTCGCCATCGCGCGTCTGGCAAGCGATGCAAGGGTAAGGAGAACGATCATGTATGCATTCGATATCGAACGCCCTGCCACCATCGCTGATGCCATCGCGGCCCTCGGGTCTGAGGAGGCGCAGGCGCTGGGCGGGGGGCAGACCCTGATCCCGACGCTCAAGCAACGGCTGGCGGCACCCGCCAAGCTGGTGTGCCTCTCGGCGATCAAGGAGATGCAGGGGATTTGCAGCGCCGACGACGGCGCGCTCTGCATCGGTGGGGGAACCACCCATGCCGCTGTGTCCGCAGGGGCCGGGGCCTATCCGGCGCTTGCTGCGCTGGCGGGTCATATCGGTGATCCGGCGGTGCGCAACCGTGGCACCATCGGCGGTAGCCTCGCCAATAACGACCCCTCGGCCTGCTACCCGGCGGCGGTGCTGGGATCGGGGGCGACGGTGATCACGTCCAATCGCAGCATCGCGGCGGATGACTATTTTCAGGGCATGTTCACCACCGCGCTTGAAGATGGCGAGATCATCACCGAAGTGCGGTTTCCAGTGCCGGACAAGGCCAACTACCAGAAGTTCGAGCAACCCGCCTCACGCTTTGCCCTCGTCGGTGTGTTTGTCGCGAAATATGCGGACGGCGTGCGCGTGGCGGTGACCGGTGCCTCGGAAGACGGCGTGTTCCGCTGGTCCGAGGCCGAGTCGGCGCTCACGGCCAACTTCGCGCCGGAGGCTCTCGAAGGGCTGACGCTCTCGGGCGATAGCATGATCTCGGACATGCATGGCTCGGGGGCCTACCGCGCGCATCTGGTGGGGGTGATGACCCGCCGCGCGGTTGCGGCGGCAAGCTGAGCGCTGTTACACTGCGGTGAGGTTTGAAATGGCGGGTCTCAAGACCCGCCATTTTCGTGAGGGACAGGGGGCGAGATGCAAGAAATCGACAATCCGTGGCGTGGTGAGGGCTTGCCCGACGCCGTGCTGACCAACGCGCCATGGCCGAGCGTCGATGTGGACGCGGTGCGCGCGCTCTTGGGGCGCTGTCCGGCGGCGACAGAGACCCCGCTTGTGCCGGTCATGGGGTTTGGGCCAAAAATCTGGGCCAAGGACGAACGCGGGCGCATGGGGCTGGGCAGTTTCAAGGCGCTGGGCGCGGCCTATGTGATCGCCCATGAAGCGGCAGAGACCGGGCCCGAAGATATGAGCCGCGCGCTTGTGGGGCGCAGCTATGTGACGGCGAGTGCGGGCAATCACGGCATGTCTGTCGCGGCGGGGGTGCGGCTCTTTGGCGCGCGGGCGGTGATCTATCTGGCCGAGACCGTGCCCGAGAGTTTTGCCGCGCGGCTGCGGGCCAAAGGGGCCGACGTGGTGCGAGAAGGGCAAGATTACGAGGCCAGCATGGTCGCGGCGGGGCGCGCGGCGATGGAGAACGACTGGACCCTATTGTCAGACAGTTCCTGGCCGGGATATTTCGATCTGCCGCACCGGTTGATGGAGGGGTATCTGGCCATGGCCGAAGAGGCCGCGCGCCAAATACCCGAGGCACCAACGCATATTCTGCTACAGGCGGGCGTTGGCGGGCTGGCCGGGGCCTGTGCGGCATGGTTCCGGCAGGTCTGGGGCGATGCGCCCCGGATCATTGTGGTCGAGCCTGACCGCGCGCCAGCCCTTTACGAGAGCATTCGCGCAGGCCGTCCACTGGAGACAACTGGACCTGCCTCCACCATGGGGCGGCTCGATTGCAAGGTGCCGTCGCTGATTGCGCTCAAGGGATTGGCGCGGGACGCGGATGCGTTCGTGACGATCACGGATCAAGAGGCCGAGGCGGTGCTGGCTGGATTGGCAGCACAGGGATTGGCCACGACGCCGTCGGGCGCGGCGGGTTTGGCGGCGCTGCCGGGACTCGCGCTCGGCGCGGACGCTCGGGTGCTCTGCATCCTGAGCGAAGGACCAGAGACATGAGGCGCGGGTTTTCGCAGGCAGAGTTCCGGGCGCGGTTGCGCGCGGCGCAATTCGGCATGGCCGAGGCAGGGCTTGGCGCGCTCTTGCTGACGACAGAGCCGGAAATCCGCTATTTCACTGGCTATCTCACGCGGTTCTGGGAAAGCCCAAGCCGCCCGTGGTTTTTGATCCTGCCTGCTTCGGGTGATCCGGTGGCGGTGATCCCCACGATTGGAGCGCCGCTGATGGCGCGGACAGGGCTGCGCGATATTCGCACTTGGGCGGCCCCGGACCCCGAGGATGATGGCGTGTCGCTGCTGGCCGAGACGCTGCGCGAGATTGGCGGCCCCGTGGGTGTGCCCTCGGGCCCCGAGAGCCATCTGCGCATGCCCTTGGCGGATTTCGAGCGGGTGAAACGTGCGAGTGCTCTGGCGTTTCGCGATGATGCCGGGATCATGGCGGGGCTGCGCGCCGTCAAATCCGAGGCCGAAATCGTCAAGATCGCGCATATCTGCGATATCGCCGGGCGCGCCTTTGACCGGGTGGCCGAGATTGCAGAGCCCGGCGTGCCGCTCTGCGCGGTGTTTCGCGATTTCCAGCGGCTTTTGCTCGAAAAGGGCGCTGATTGGGTGCCGTATCTGGCCGGAGGCGCCGGGCCATTGGGCTATGGGGATGTGATCTCGCCCGCCGGCGACACGCCGCTGGTGGTGGGCGATGTGCTCATGCTCGACACCGGCGCGGTCTGGGACGGGTATTTCTGCGACTATGACCGGAATTTCGCGATTGGCCATGCCACGGCAGAGCAAAGCGCGGCGCATGCGCGGTTGATCGAGGCCACCGAGGCCGGAGAAGAGGCGGCGCGCGCCGGTGCCACCGCCTCTGATGTCTGGCGGGCGATGGCGCGGATCACCGGCGGCGATGAAACCTCGGGCCGTCTGGGGCACGGTCTGGGCATGCAACTAACCGAAGGTCTGTCCCTGACGGCCAAGGATCATACCCTCCTCAAGCCCGGTATGGTGATCACGCTGGAACCGGGGGTGGAACTCGCACCGGGGTCGATCATGGTGCATGAGGAAAACATCGTGATCCGCGAAGGTCGGGCACAGCGCCTGTCCCGGTTTGCCCCATCCGCCCTGCCGGTGATCTGAGCGGCCTGCCTCAAATTCTGGCACCACGAAAAAAAAGGCCGAGCACTAAGCTCGGCCGAAGTCCAACAGGGAGGTATGAGGGTGACTGCCTTGCGGCTATCACCGTCACGATTGGCAATTAAGGGTGCCTCTCCGTCCATTCAAGGAAAAAAATGCCGCACATGCAGCATGTCCGCTATGCAAGAGATGCATGGCTGAAACCCGTTTAGCCCGGAACCTCAGCTAACCGCCTGTTCTTTCAGCGTTTTGCGATAGGATATAATCTCGTCCTGCACGAAATCCCGAAAGGCGGCGATCCGCTTGGAGTGGCGCAACTCTTCCGGATAGGCAAGAAACACCGGTACTTCGACCGATTGCACCTCGGGCAGAACGCGCACCAATTGCGGGAAATCACGCGTCAGGTAATCTGGTAGGACGCCGATGCCGAGATTGTGCAGAACGCCCTGGAGAACGCCAAAGTAGTTGTTGACGGTCAAGAGCGAGGAGATGTCATTGGTCATCAACTCGTTCACCAGCATCGCACCGGCCCCGACCTGCGCCGAACGCGGGTTCTGACAGATCAGGCGATGCGCGTTCATATCATCCAGCGATGTTGGCTCGCCGTGCACTTCCAGATAGGACTGCGTCGCATAGAGGCACATATGCACACTCATGAGCCGCTTGCGGATAAGATCGGCCTGTGACGGCTCTTTCATGCGGATCGCCACATCGGCCTCGCGCATCGGCAGGTCGAGCACGCGCTCTTCAAGCATGAGGTCGATCTTGAGATCCGGGTATTTTTCATAGAGCTTGGGCAGGCGCGGTGCCAGCCAGAGCGTGCCGAACCCGGTGGTCGTGGTCACGCGCAAATCACCAAACACCTCCTCCTCGCTGTCACGAATGCGGGCGGTCGCGGCATCGAGCCGTTTCATCATCGCGCGGGTGGCATCGAACAGCAATTCCCCCTGTTCGGTGAGAATCAGCCCGCGTGCGTGGCGGTGAAACAGGGTGGCATTCAGCGATTCTTCCAACGCGCGGATTTGGCGACTTACCGCCGATTGCGACAGATGCAACTGCTCTCCGGCATGGGTGAGACTCCCGGCATCCGCCACCGCATGAAATATTCTGAGCTTGTCCCAATCCATAAATTTAACTTTCTGAGGAAACCAACGCCTATGACGCAATAGCAGATAATCCTCGGTCAACTATAGGGGAGGTGCGACATTTTCGTAAAATTCCACTTGGTAGGTCATGAATTATGACCTAATATTGCTCTATATTGAGGCATGGCCCTCAACCAAGGGAGGCACGCTATGACCACGCAAAAGGTAACGCTGAACGACCGCTTCGATCTGGAGAAATCACCCGTTCTGCTCAATGGCACGCAGGCGCTTGTACGTTTGATGGTGACCCAAGCAGCCCGTGACCGCGCCGCAGGGCTGAACACGGCGGGCTTTGTAACGGGCTATCGCGGTTCGCCTTTGGGGGCCGTCGATCTCCAGATGCGGCGCGCCGGAAAGGTCCTGACAGAGGCGCAGGTGCGCTTCGAGGAAGGGCTGAACGAGGATCTGGCAGCCACCGCCCTCTGGGGCGCGCAACAGGCGGAACTCCGGGGCGAGGGCAAGTATGACGGCGTGTTCGGCCTTTGGTATGGCAAGGGGCCGGGGGTGGACCGCTCGGGCGATGTGATGCGGCACGCCAATATGGCGGGCACGTCGAAACATGGCGGCGTGCTCATGGCGATGGGCGATGATCACACGGGCGAATCCTCGACCGTGCTGCATCAGAGCGAATGGGCGCTGGTCGATGCCTATATGCCGGTGGTCAGCCCGGCGGGCGTGCAGGAAATCCTCGATTACGGCATCTACGGCTATGCGCTCAGCCGCTTTGCCGGGGTCTGGGTGGGGCTCAAGACGATGAAGGACACGGTCGAGGCAACCTCGGTGGTCGATGGCCGCCCGGACCGCGTGCAGCTTGTGACGCCCGATTTCCCGATGCCAGAGGGCGGGCTGAACATTCGCCTGATCGACACGCCGCATGCGCAAGAGACGCGGATGATCGACTTCAAACGCTTTGCCGCCGAGGCGTTTTCCCGCGCCAATGGCATGGACAAGCGTATGCTGGGCAAGCCGGGGGCCAAGATCGGCTTTGTTGCGGCGGGCAAGAACTGGCTCGATCTGGTGCATGCGTTGGAGCTGTTGGGGGTTGATGCGAATGAGGCAGAGCGCCTTGGCATCACCACCTACAAGGTCGGGCAGGTGTTCCCGCTCGACATGCAGGGGTTTCACGATTGGGCCGAAGACCTCGATCTGATCGTGGTGGTCGAGGAAAAGCGCAAGCTCATCGAGGTGCAGATCAAGGAGGCGATCTTTGACGACCGGCGCGGGCGACGCGTCTATGGCTGGTACAAGGGCGGTGCCGGGGGCATGCACCGCGAGGAACTCTTCCCGACGCGCGGCGCGCTTGATCCCATTTGGATCGCGGAAAAGCTGGGCGGCATCCTCATTGAGGAGGGGCGCGGCACCGACCGGATCAAGGCGGGGCTCGAGGCGCTGAGCGAGGCGCGGCGCAATGACAACGCCGCCGAGATTGCGACCCGTCTGCCCTATTTCTGTTCGGGCTGCCCACATAACACCTCGACAAAGCTGCCCGAGGGCGCGCGCGCCTATGCCGGGATCGGCTGTCACTACATGGTGCAGTGGATGGACCGCGAGACGACCGGCTTTACCCATATGGGCGGCGAGGGGGCAAATTGGATCGGCGAGGCGCCGTTCTCGACGCGCAAACATGTGTTCCAGAACCTGGGCGACGGCACCTATAACCATTCCGGCGTGCAAGCCATTCGCGCAGCTTTGGCCGCAGGCACCACGATCACCTATAAAATCCTCTACAATGACGCCGTGGCAATGACCGGCGGGCAGGCCAACGAGGGCGGGCTGAACGCGCCGCGCATCGCCGCCGAATTGCGCGCCATGGGGGTGAAAAATCTGGCGGTCGTCTATGACGAGAAAGAGGACGTGGACCTTAAGTCCTTCCCACAAGGTATTGAATTTTCAGAACGATCCGATCTGATGAGCGTGCAGGAACGGCTGGCCGAGGTCGAGGGGGTGAGCGTCATCCTCTATATCCAGACCTGCGCCGCCGAAAAACGCCGCCGCCGCAAGCGGGGCAAGTTCCCCGACCCCGACCGCCGCGTGTTCATCAATACCGACGTCTGCGAGGGCTGCGGCGATTGCGGGGTGCAGTCGAATTGCGTCTCGATCGTGCCGGTGGAAACCGAACTGGGCCGCAAGCGGGCGATTGATCAATCGAGCTGCAACAAGGATTTTTCCTGTCTCAAGGGGTTTTGCCCGTCTTTTGTGACGCTCGAAGGCGCGAAGATCCGCAAGGACAGCACCGCCGATCTGACCCTGCCCGAGATGCCAACCCCCGCGCTGCCCGCGATTGACGGCACCTATAACGTGGTCATCACCGGCGTGGGCGGCACCGGGGTTGTGACCATCGGCGCGGTGATGGCGCAGGCGGCGCAGATTGACGGCAAGGGGGCGGGCATGATGGAAATGGCCGGTCTCGCCCAAAAGGGCGGCGCGGTGCATATCCACTGCCGTCTGGCCGAAAATCCCGGCGATATCAGCGCCATTCGCGTGGCGACCGGCGAATGTGATGCGCTGATCGGTGGCGATCTGGTGGTCAGTGCAGGGGCCAAGACGCTGGGTCTGACACGTCCGGGCCGCACCGGCGCGGTGGTCAACAGCCACGAGATCATCACCGGCGATTTCACCCGCAACACCGAATTCACCCTGCCTGCCGACCGCCTGCAACTCGCACTTGAGGCGCGGTTGCGCGATGCGGTGCAGATGTTCGATGCCTCCGAACTGGCCAAAACCGTGATGGGCGATTCGATCTATTCCAACATGATGATCTTTGGCGCGGCGTGGCAGCGCGGGCTGTTGCCCATCAGCCATGACGCCATCACTGAGGCCATTCGTCTCAATGGGGCGGCGGTCGATGCCAATCTGCGGGCGTTTGAGGTGGGGCGTTGGGCGGCGCTCTATCCGGCGGAGGTCGGGAAACTGTTGACCCCGACGGTGATTGCCAAGCCGAAAACGCTGGCCGAACGCATTGCTTTCCGCGAAACGCATTTGACCGCCTATCAGGGCAAGCGGCTGGCGCGGCGGTATCTGCGCCTGCTGGGCGGGATCACCGATGCGGGGGTCAAGGACGCGGTGGCGCAGGGCTATCACAAACTGCTCAGCTACAAGGACGAATACGAGGTCGCGCGCCTGCATCTGGAGACGGCGGACAAGGCGCGGGCCGAGTTCGGGGGGGATTTCACGCTGAAATTCCACCTCGCCCCGCCGATGCTGTCCAAGATGGGCAGCGACGGTCGGCCCAAGAAGCGCGAATTCGGCTCCGGCATCCTGCGGGCGTTCGGTTTGCTGGCAAAACTTAAAATCCTGCGCGGCACGCCGCTTGATCCCTTTGGCCGCACCGCCGAGCGTAAATTGGAACGGGCGCTGATCACGCAATATGAGGGCGATATGGCCGAGGTTCTGCCGCTGCTCACCGCCCGCACCCGCGATGCGATCATCGCACTGGCGCTCTTGCCGCTGTCGATCCGGGGCTTTGGTCCGGTCAAGGAGGCCAACGCCGCCAAGGCCGCAACTCGGCGCACAGAGCTCTTGGCGGTGATCCGGTCGGGCGGGGCGGAAATGGCACAGGCGGCGGAATAGGCGTCACGAAACTGTCATGGGATCTGGTCACATCTGTCGCATAATCTTAACGAGACGCGACTCAGCCGAGGATCGCCCATGCGCCCAGATCGCCAGATTGCCCGTGACATTTCCTACGCCTATTCGGCTCAGACCAAGAGCGGGCGCGCGATGATCCGCACGATGGAAAACCTCACCGGGCGAATCGCGTTGATCAAGCGCGCAGCTGGCTATGAGAGCGAAGTGGCGGGCGGGCGTGATTTCTGGGACGTGATCGTCGAGCGCTATGGCCTCACGCTTGATGTGGTGGGCGGCAGCCTCTCGAACATTCCGAAAGAGGGGCCCTTGGTGCTGATCGCCAATCATCCCTACGGCATTCTCGACGGGTTGATGATGGGCCATATCCTAAGCCAGACCCGCGGCGATTTCCGCATTCTGGCGCATCAGATTTTTCGCAAGGCCGAGGATCTGAACAAGGTCATACTGCCGATCAGTTTCGACGAGACCAAGGAGGCGGTCGCCCTCAATCTGGCCACCCGCAAGACAGCCCTCGACTATCTGGGGCAGGCCGGGGCTATCGGCATCTTTCCGGGCGGCACCGTCAGCACGGCGGCCAAGCCGTTTTCGCACCCGATGGACCCCGGTTGGCGCGGCTTTACCGCGAAGATGATCGCCAAGAGCCAAGCCGCCGTGGTGCCGGTCTATTTCGATGGACACACCAGCCGCCTCTTTCAACTCGCCAGCCATCTGCATGTGACGCTGCGCATGGGCCTCTTGATCAAGGAATTCCGCAAGCGCATCGATACACCGGTGCGCGTGGTGGTGGGCGATCCGATCCCGCGTAGCACACTGTCGCAATATGCGGGCGACACGAAATCCCTCATGGCATTCCTGCGCGCCAAGACTTATGAATTGTCGCCAAGCCCGGTTGTCTCCTCTGAAATCGGGTTCGAATTCGAATAACGGCACTGGACATGGGACATGGCAGTAGGGATTTTCGACAGCGGGCTGGGCGGCCTGACGGTGTGGGATGCGGTGAGCAAACGCTTGCCGGATGTGCCCTTTGTTTATCTGGGCGATAATGCCCATACGCCCTACGGCGTGCGCGATGCCGATGATATCTACGATCTGACCACAACATCGGTGGACCGCCTGTTCGCGGCGGGCTGTGATCTGGTGATTCTGGCCTGCAACACCGCTTCGGCGGCGGCGCTGCGGCGGATGCAGGAATCCTGGGTGCCGCGTGACAAGCGGGTGCTGGGCGTCTTTGTGCCGCTGATCGAGGCGCTGACCGAGCGGCAATGGGGCGATAATTCCCCGCCCCGCGAAGTGGCGGTCAAGAATGTGGCCCTGTTCGCCACGCCCGCGACCGTGCGCAGCCGGGCGTTCCAACGCGAATTGGCGTTTCGCGCCATAGGTGTCGATGTCGAGGCACAGGCCTGCGGCGGCGTGGTCGATGCCATCGAAGAGGGCGACATGATTCTGGCCGAGGCGCTGGTGCGCAGCCATGTCGACGCGCTCAAGCGCAAGATGCCGCATCCAGAGGCGGCGGTGCTGGGCTGCACGCATTATCCGTTGGTGCAAGAGGTGTTTCAGGACGCGCTCGGCCCCGATGTGGCGGTCTATTCGCAGCCCAATCTGGTCGCGTCGAGCCTTGCCGATTACCTGGGGCGGCACCCGAACAAGATCGGAGCGGGCACCGAGTCCGCGTTCCTGACCACCGGCGATCCCAAGCGGGTGTCCTCCCGCGCCACGCAATTCCTGCGACGAGAAATCAAGTTCTCGGCAGCCTGATCGCATCCGTTTCGGGCGTATCTCACAGGCCTGACGCATTGCGGCGGGTCCGAAATAGACCTATCCTCAACCCATCTGAAAGTGAGGTCACCATGACCCATAACATCGCCATTCTGGGCGCCTCGGGGTACACCGGGGCCGAGCTTGTCCGGCTGATTGCAACCCATCCGGCCATGCAGATCACTGCACTCGCCGCCAATTCCAAGGCGGGGCAGAGCATGGGACAGGTGTTTCCGCATCTGCGGCATCTCGATCTGCCTGATCTTGTCACCATCGACGAGATTGATTTCTCTGACATCGACCTCTGTTTCTGCGCATTGCCGCACAAAACCAGCCAAGAGGTGATCGCGGCGCTGCCGCGCGACCTCAAGATCGTGGATCTGTCGGCAGATTTCCGGCTGCGTGATCCGAGCGCCTATCAGAAATGGTATGGCAATCCCCATGCTGCGCCTGAGGTTCAGAAAGAGGCGGTTTACGGGCTGACCGAGTTTTACCGCGAGGACATTCGCGGCGCGCGGCTGGTGGCGGGCACGGGCTGTAACGCGGCGACGGGGCAGTTTATCCTGCGGCCGCTGATCTCTGCCGGGGTGATTGATCTCGACGAGATCATCCTTGACCTCAAATGCGGCGTGTCCGGCGCGGGGCGCAGCCTCAAGGAAAATCTGCTGCATGCGGAACTGTCCGAGGGCTATCACGCATATTCGGTCGGCGGCACGCATCGGCACTTGGGCGAGTTCGATCAGGAGTTTTCCGCCCTTGCCGGGCGCCCCGTCGAAATCCAGTTTACCCCGCATCTCATCCCCGCCAATCGCGGGATTCTCGCCACCGGCTATGTCCGGGGCGAGGCCGCGCAGATTCACGCCACACTGGCGGCGGCCTATGCCCAGGAGCCGTTCATCGTGGTTCTGCCGATGGGCGAGACACCCAGCACGCGCCACATTCGCGGCAGCAACTTTTGCCATATCGGCGTGGTGGCGGATCGGCGTGCCGGACGCACGATCGTGATTGCAGCCCTTGATAACCTGACAAAAGGTAGCAGCGGGCAGGCGTTGCAAAACGCCAATCTGATGTTATCTGAACCAGAGACCACGGGGCTGATGCTGGCCCCGGTCTTTCCGTAAGGATGACACCGATGAAATCGCTCAAGAAAAAGCGCCGCGTGCAGGTCATCGCGATTGCCGCCGTGGCACTTGTGCTGGCCACCGGCCTGATCGGCTATGGCATGCGTGACGGGATCAATTTCTTTCGCTCGCCAACCCAGGTTCTGGCGGAACCGCCCAGCCCCACAGAGGTGTTCCGCATCGGTGGGCTGGTGGAAGAGGGCAGCCTCAAACGCGGCGAGAGCGAGACCATCCGCTTTAACGTGACCGATGGCAACGGCGTGGTGCCAGTGACCTACAAGGGCGTGCTGCCCGATCTCTTTGAGGAAAATCAGGGCATGGTCGGCACCGGCAGCTACCGCGACGGGACCTTTGTCGCCAGCGAAATTCTCGCCAAACATGACGAGACCTATATGCCCAAGGAAGTGGTCGATGCGCTCAAGGCGCAGGGCGTCTACAAGGACCCGAATGGCAGCTAAGGCCGCCTCTGACGGATTAGAGTATTTCTCCCAAGAAAAAGCCCCGGTCGGCCAAGGCCGGGGTGCGTGCGGTCTGACAGGGCGGCGTTAACGATTGGTCCCGATGCTGAGGCTCGTGTTTCACGGGAAAAGGCGGGCCATTTGATGCAAACTGTCGAGCGGATTGCGCAAGAGATCGTCGCCCGCGAAGGCGGCTATGTGGACGATCCCGATGATCCCGGCGGGGCCACGAATTTTGCCGTGACGATCCACACGCTGCGACGTCTGGGTCTGGACCTCACAGGCGACGGGGCGGTGGATGCCTCCGATGTGCGCGCGCTCACGCGCGATCGGGCTGTGGCGCTCTTGATCGACCATTACTATCGCCGTCCCGGCATCGCGCGCCTGCCAGAGAGCCTGCAGGCCAGCGTGTTCGACATGTATGTCAACGCCGGGGTGAATGCGGTCAAGATCCTGCAACGGTTGTTGCGCGAGATGGGGCAGGGGATCGAGGTGGATGGGCTGATCGGGCCAATTACCGTGACGGCAGCTGAGGTGGCAGCCAAGGCCGCGCCGGATCATATTGCCGATGCCTATGGGATTGCGCGGCGCAATTATTACCTCAGCCTCGCCGACGCCCGCCCCGCCAGCCGCAAATTCGCCCGCAGCCGCGCCGGCGGCAAGGGCGGCTGGATCACACGCGCGGAAGACTTCATCTCGCCGCGCTTTCATCTCAGCCAGGCCCAGTTCAACGCGAGGATCAGCGCATGGTGATGGATATTCTGCGGGTGCTCTTTGGCAGCGGCGCCAATGTGGTGCGCGAGACCGCCGAGGTGTTTCGCGTCAACGCCGAGGCCGCTGACCAGCGCAGCGTCGAGACGCAGCGCGCGGCACTGGAGCAGATGGCAGGCGAGTTCCGGCTGGAGAACCGCGGGTTGTTCGACCGGATCATCGACGGGCTGAACCGCATTCCGCGCCCGGCAATGGCGCTTGGCACGATTGGCCTCTTTGTGGCGGCGATGGTTGATCCCCTGTGGTTCGGCGAGCGCATGGCAGGGCTGGCGCTGGTGCCAGAGCCGCTCTGGTGGCTTTTGGGGGCGATTGTCAGTTTCTATTTCGGTGCGCGCTATCAGGCCAAAGGGCAGGACTTTCAACGCTCCATCGCCAGCACCATCGCCCGTGCGCCGCAGGTGGCCGAGAGCATCCGGACCCTGCGCGCGCTCAGCCCCACCAGCCCCGGTGTGGCCGATAGCGGCGGCGATGCGGAGGTGGCGTTGAGCGCCTTGACCCCAACCGATAATGCCGCGTTGGCGGAATGGCGGCGGCGCGGCTGAACCCCGCGACAATGTGATCCGGCGCGCGCGCCGATTGCGATTGGCCGGGGCGTGGTCCTGCCCTATACTCAGGGCATGATTACAGAACTCGGTCACTTCGCCCTCATCCTTGCCTTTCTGGTGGCCTGTGTTCAGGCCACCGTTCCGCTGATTGGCGCCTATAAGCGCTGGCCGGGCTGGATGGCCCTGGCCGAACCGGCGGCGACGATTCAGTTCTTGCTGACAGCCATGGCCTTTACCGCGCTGACATGGGCCTTTGTCTCCTCGGATTTCTCGCTGCGTCTGGTTGTGCTCAACAGCCACACCGACAAACCGATGCTCTACAAGGTCACGGGCGTCTGGGGCAATCACGAGGGCTCGATGCTCTTGTGGGTCCTGATCGTCACGCTCTTTGGCGCGGCGGTGGCGTGGTTTGGCTCCAATCTGCCGCCGTCGCTGCGCGCGCGGGTGCTGAGCGTGCAGGCGATGGTGGGCGTGGCCTTCTTTGCTTTTATCCTTCTGACCTCCAACCCGTTCCTGCGCATGGCAGTTCCGCCCTTCAACGGGCAGGATCTCAATCCGCTGCTGCAAGACCCCGGTCTCGCCTTCCATCCGCCGTTCCTCTATCTCGGGTATGTCGGCCTCTCGATGACCTTTTCGTTTGCCGTTGCGGCCCTGATCGAAGGGCGCGTTGATGCGGCATGGGGGCGGTGGGTGCGGCCCTACACGCTGGCCGCGTGGATCTTCCTGACCATCGGCATCGGTCTTGGCTCTTGGTGGGCCTATTACGAATTGGGCTGGGGCGGGTTCTGGTTCTGGGACCCGGTGGAAAACGCGTCTTTCATGCCATGGCTGATTGCCGCCGCCCTGCTGCATTCCGCTATCGTTGTGGAAAAGCGCGAAAGCCTGAAAAGCTGGACGATCCTCTTGGCGATCATCGCGTTCGGCTTTTCCATGGTCGGTGCCTTCATCACCCGATCTGGCGTTCTGACCTCGGTGCATGCCTTTGCCACGGACCCGGAGCGCGGCGTGTTTCTGCTCGCCATCCTTGCGGTGTTCATGGCGGGCGCGCTCACGCTTTTTGCGGCGCGCGCCGGTGTGATGCAGGCCAAGGGCGTGTTCAGCCTTGTCAGCCGCGAATCCGTGCTGGTGCTCAACAACCTCCTACTGGCGGTGGCCTGTTTCGTGGTCTTTATCGGGACCATCTGGCCGCTCATCGCCGAAATGCTGTTTGATCGCAAACTGTCGGTGGGAGAGCCGTTCTTCAACGCGGCCTTCACCCCCTTCATGGTGGCGCTTGGCCTCATTCTGCCGGTGGGGGCGATGCTGCCGTGGAAACGCGCCACTTTGGGCCGGATCATCCGGCAACTGGCCCCGGTCTTCGCGCTCGCCGTGGCGATTGGCGCTCTGGCTTGGGCGATGCAAACCGGGCGCTCGGCGCTCGGTCCCATGGGGCTCTTTCTGGCGGCGTGGCTGATTGGCGGCGCAATGGTCGATATCTGGACGCGCACCGGGCGTGGGGCGGGACGCTTTGCACGCCTCACCCGCCTGCCGCGCGCCGATTGGGGCAAGGCGGTGGCGCATGGCGGGCTTGGCGTGACCATGGCCGGAATTGCCGCGATGATGGCTTGGCAACAAGAAGACATCCGTGTCTTGCAGGTGGGTGAGCAGTTCGACATCGCGGGCTATACGCTGCAACTCGACGAGGTTCACAAAGAGGATGGCCCCAATTACTTGGCCACCTTGGCGACCTTTACCCTGTCCAAGGACGGGCGCGAAATCGCCAAGATGAAGCCCGAGAAACGCGAATACCCCGTTGCGCAGATGCCCACCACAGAGGCCGCGCTCGACAATGCCTTCTTGCGTGACATCTACGTCGTGATCGGAGATCCGCAGATCGGCGGCGGCTGGGCGGTGCGCAGCTATTACAAACCACTGGCCAACTGGATCTGGGGCGGTTCCCTTTTGATGGCGCTTGGCGGGGTCTTGTCGCTCAGCGACCGGCGTTACCGCGTGGCCGCTGGCGCGCGCAAAATGGCCAATGCGGTGCCTGCGGAATGAAACGCCTGATCCTCGCCCTTTGCGTGATTGCCGCGCCGGTCTTCGCTGTGCAGCCGGATGAGGTTCTTGACGACCCCGCACTCGAGGCGCGGGCGCGGGATATTTCTTCGGGCCTGCGCTGTCTGGTCTGCCGTAACGAAAGCATCGACGATTCCAACGCCGAACTGGCCCGCGACCTGCGCCTCTTGGTGCGCGAACGGTTGCTGGCGGGCGACAGCAACGAAGAGGCGGTCCAATTCATCGTCGACCGCTACGGCGAATATGTCCTGCTCAAGCCCCGGATCGGCGGGTCCAACATCCTCCTGTGGTTGGCTGGGCCGCTGATGCTGGGAACCGGGCTGGTGATTGGCGCGGTCTATCTGCGGGGCCGGTCACGCGCGCCCGAAACCGACGTGGCCCGGCTGAGCGAGGCCGAGGAAAGCCGCCTGCGCGAAATCCTCAAGGACTGACGCCCGGTTTCGCTTGGCGTGGACGGAGGTCTGGGGTTTGATACGCAAAACCAGACCGAAAGGCCCGAATCCGTGAAAGACTATCAAACCATCACGCTGGAGATCGCCGACGGCGTGGCGCTCCTCTGCCTCAATCGCGCGGATAAGATGAACGCGCTCAACACCCAGATGCGGGCCGAGATCACCGATGCGGTGATCCACGCGGGACGCGAGGCGCGTGTTGTGGTGCTCACGGGCACGGGCCGTGCGTTTTGCTCGGGGCAGGATCTGGGCGACGGGGGCAATGCCACGACGCTCGATCTCGAGCGGGTGCTGCGCGAGGAATATGTGCCGATGCTGCGCGCCATCACCGATTGCCCGGTGCCGACGATCAGCGCGGTCAACGGACCGGCGGCCGGGGCAGGGGCCAATCTGGCCCTGTCGGCGGATGTGGTGATCGCGACCGAGAGCGCCTATTTCCTTCAGGCCTTTGCCCGCATCGGCCTCATTCCGGATGCGGGCGGCACCTATGCGCTGCCGCGTCAGATGGGCATGGCCAAGGCAATGGGGGCCGCGCTCTTTGCGGAACCCATCTCCGCGCGTCAGGCGAGCGATTGGGGCATGATCTGGGAGGCGGTCAGCGACGAAGGCTTTGCCGCCCATTGGCGCGCCCGTGCGGCCCATCTGGCCAAGGGACCAACGCAAACTTATGGTGCCATCAAACAGGCGATCCGCAGCACATGGGACAACACGCTTGAAACCCAGCTTGACCTTGAGGCCAAATTGCAAGGCGCCTGCGGCCAGAGCCGCGACTTCAAAGAAGGCGTGGTGGCTTTCCTCGAAAAACGCCCCGCACAGTTTGAGGGGCGCTGAGCCGCGAGGGCCGGGCGCATGATGCTTGTCCTGTCGGCGCTTGGCAGTCTTGGCGTTATGGCGCTGATTGGCATTTGGCCGATACGCAAGAGCATTGATATCATGGAAGGCAAATGCGGCATGCAGGCGAGCGCACCGAGCCTGCTGCGGCGTATGCGCGGGTGGTCCTTTGTCGGGGTCTGGGGGCTGCTATTGCTCTTTGTCGGTGCCTTCTACGGTGATTGGGCCAAAACCGGGGATCTGGATGGGGCCGCGATGCGGGCGATGGAGCGGTTGCGTTTCGTGACCGAACTTGCCGTGATGATCATGGGGTCCGACCAATGAACCCGTGGGCGCAGACCAAACCAGAGTTCGACGCTGTGCAGGCGGCCCTGCGGTGTGCGTCGTGCGGCGGGCAGAAAGGGTTTGATCCGCAAACACAGTCCCTCAGATGCGACTCCTGTGGGCGTCTGACAGAGAGCGTTGTAGATTCGGGCCTCAACCCGCGGCGCGAGGCGGCCTATGATCCCGGCGCGCCCGAGGATGAGACGCCCGAGATTGAGCACGCACATCGCTGCGATACCTGTGGCGGTGAGGTCGTGTTTGTGGGCCGTGCGGTGTCCGAACAATGCCCCTATTGCAACGGTTCGGTGGTCCTGTTCGGGGGGCATTCGCATTATACGCCTTCTGCTCTTATCCCCATTGGCAATACAAAGGCCGACGCAGGTGATGCAATCGCTTGCTGGGTGCGTGGGCTCTGGTCAGCGCCGCACCGCTTTCCAAGGTGGTGACAGCGGGCCAGATCGCGGCGGTCTATGCACCTTTCTGGACCTTCGATGCGGCCAAAGACGTGAACTACACGGCCCAACGGCGTACTGGACACGGAAAATCTGCGCGCTGGCGGAGGGTCTCCGGGCAGGTAATGATGGTGCTTGATGACGTGGTGATCGGGGCCTCGGACCATGTCACGCCGGATATTCGCGACGGGATCATGCACGGGTTCTATCCTCAATGGCTCAAACCTTATCAGCCGGAATATCTGGCTGGGTTTGCGGCGGATCTGCACGGGAGCCGGGTGTCTGACGGGTTGATCAAGCTGCGCCGGGACATAGAAGAGCAGGTAAGGCGGCGCATTCAGGTGGATGCTGGCGGCGGGCGGATCAGGAATATCACCTGGACCGGGCACCTTTCGGAAATCCGGTTCCGACGCGTGCTCTTGCCGCTGTGGATCCTGCATTATCGCTATGCGGGCAAGCCATACCGCATTGTTGTGTCTGGGATCGACGGACGTTGTTTTGGCGAGCGACCTTTCTCGATGGCAAAACTCTTTGGCTGGGCGCTGCTGTCGGCGGCTAGTCTCTTTGGTGCAGGCATGATGATCGGCGCGGGGCTGGCACCCGGATAGGTTACGACTTTTTAAAACTCAAAAGCCCGGCATGGAGCCGGGCTTTCGTCTTGGGAGGGCGCATGCGCCTCAGCGCTTTTCGATATCCACGTAATCGCGCAGCGTTGCCCCTTTGTAGAGCTGGCGCGGGCGTCCGATCTTGAGCTGCGGATCGGCGATCATTTCCTTCCATTGGGAAATCCAGCCGATGGTGCGGCTGACCGCGAAAATCGGCGTGAACATCGAGGTCGGGAAACCCATCGCCTCGAGGATGATGCCCGAGTAGAAATCCACATTCGGGAACAGCTTCTTATCCGCGAAATACGGATCGGCCAGCGCCTGCTTTTCCAGCTCCTTGGCCACCTGAAGCGTCGGGTTGTTCTCGACACCCAGCAGTTCCAGAACCTCATCGGCGGATTGCTTCATCACCTTGGCGCGCGGATCGAAATTCTTGTAGACCCGGTGACCAAAGCCCATCAGGCGGAAGGGGTCGTCCTTATCCTTGGCGCGGGCGATGAATTCCGGAATGCGATCGGGCGTGCCGATTTCCTGCAACATCTCGAGGCAGGCCTGATTGGCACCGCCATGTGCCGGCCCCCAGAGACAGGCAATCCCGGCCGCGACGCAAGCAAACGGGTTGGCCCCCGAAGACGAGGCAAGCCGCACGGTCGAGGTCGAGGCGTTCTGCTCGTGATCGGCATGAAGCGTGAAAATCCGGTCCATCGCACGGCTCAGGATCGGGTTGACCACGAAATTCTCCGCCGGCACCGCAAAGCACATGCGCAGAAAGTTCGACGCATAGTCGAGGTCGTTGCGCGGATACTCGAACGGCTGGCCGATGGTGTATTTATAGGCCATCGCGGCAATGGTCGGCATCTTGGCGATCAGCCGGATCGAGGCGACTTCGCGCTGCCAGGGATCGGTGATATCGGTGCTGTCGTGATAGAACGCACTGAGCGCGCCGACCACCCCCACCATGATCGCCATCGGATGCGCATCCCGGCGAAAGCCGCGGAACAGGAAATGCATCTGCTCATGGATCATCGTGTGGTTGGTCACGCGGCTCTCGAAATCCTCGAGTTGTGCGGGGCTCGGCAATTCGCCGTAGAGCAGCAGATAACACACTTCGAGGTAATGCGATTTCTCGGCCAATTGGTCGATCGGATAGCCGCGATGCAGCAATTCACCCTTGTCGCCGTCGATAAAGGTGATGGTGCTGTCACAGCTTGCGGTCGAGGTATAGCCGGGGTCATAGGTGAACACGCCCGCATCGGCATAGAGCTTGCGGATGTCGATCACATCCGGGCCCGCCGTGGGGGAATACATCGGCAATTCATAGGTCTTGCCCGCAATCTCCAGCTTCGCCACTCTCTTGTCGTCTGACATCAGGGGTCCTCCCTTTCAGCGCCCGCATGCGCCATCTGCGCTTCAGGCTGGATAAACGTAACGCCTTGCCAAGGGATTAATCCCCTCTACAGGCCGCATCGGATAGCCGGGCGATGGTTTCATCCCGCCCGAGAACCAGCATCATGTCGAACACACTCGGTGTCGCACTGCGGCCCGCCAGAGCCGCCCGAAGGGGGCCTGCCAGCTTGCCGAACTTCATTCCATGGTCTTCGGCGAATTGGGTCGCCAGACCCTCGATAGCCTCACGTGTCCACGTAGCAGTTTGCAACTGCGGCGTCAATTCTCCCAGTATACCACGGGATACTGAATCAAGCTGCTCGGCGGCTTTCTCCTCCGGCTGAATGGGCCGCGTCGCAAGGATAAAAGCCGCTTTATCAAGGAGTTCCGGAAATGTCTTGGCGCGTTCCTTGAGGCAATACATCGCCTTGGCGAACAGCGTCATTTTTGCGTCATCCAAGGCCGGTTGCTCCGTCACCGCAAGGAAATCGCACAATTCATGCAGCAGCGCAGCATCGTCGGCCGCGGCAATGTGCTGACCGCAGAGATTCTCCAGCTTCTTAAAGTCCAGACGCGCCGGGGATTTGCCGATTCCCTTGAGATCGAACCACGCCTGCGCCTGTGCATCGTCAAAGAATTCCGCATCGCCATGGCTCCAGCCAAGCCGCGCCAGATAGTTGCGTATCCCCGCCGCCGGATAGCCCATCTTTTGATATTCCTCTACGCCAAGCGCGCCATGCCGCTTGCTCAGCTTCTTGCCGTCGGGTCCGTGAATGAGCGGGATATGGGCATAGACGGGCAGCGGCCAGCCCATCCCCTGATAAATCATCATCTGCCGCGCGGCATTGTTGAGGTGATCATCCCCCCGGATCACATGGGTGACACCCATGTCGTGATCATCCACCACCACGGCCAGCATATAGACCGGCGTTCCATCGCCGCGCAGCAGGACCATATCGTCAAGCTGATCGTTGCCGATGGTCACATCGCCCTGAACCTCGTCCTTGATCACCGTCACGCCCTCGCGCGGGGCCTTGATGCGGATCACATGCGCCACGCCCTCGGGGTGCTGATCGGGCGTGGCGTCGCGCCACGGGCTCTGGAACAAGGTCGAGCGCCCCTCTGCGCGCGCGGACTCGCGATAGGTCTCGATCTCATCCTGCGTGGCAAAGCATTTATAGGCCATCCCCTCCGCCAGCAATTTGCATGCCACCTCGGCGTGGCGGTCGGCGCGCTCAAATTGGCTGATCGCCGCGCCGTCATGCTCGAGGCCGAGCCAGGCCAACCCATCCAGAATCGCTTGAGTCGCCTCAGGAGTCGAGCGCGCCCGGTCGGTATCCTCGATCCGCAGCAGAAACTTGCCGCCGCGCCCGCGCGCAAAGAGCCAGTTGAACAGCGCCGTGCGCGCCCCCCCGATATGCAGATAGCCGGTGGGCGACGGGGCAAAACGGGTCACGACCTGTTGCGACATGGGACAGATTAACCTCTCGGTAACGATGATGGGGCTAGCGTTGTCGCCTGTCTATCGGCCCGTCATGGGGGAAACAAGCCTTGGGCATCTGGCACCCGACCTGGCACCCAATCTGGCACCGGGCTGAGTCGATCTGGCTGGCACAGCGCGACGCGCTCTTTCCTTGGGTGCCGGTTCTTATGGCCTGTGGCGTGGGGGCCTTTTTCTCGCTGTTGCGCGAACCCTCCGTTGCGGCCCTCTGGGGCTGTGGCGCAGCCGCGCTCTTGCTGGCGCTTCTGGCCGCGCGCGGGCGCGAATGGACCGGCCCGCTTCTCTGGGCCATGACGCTGATACTGGCGGGCTTTACGCTTGCGGGCCTGCGGGCGCATCTGGTGGCGGGGCCGACGCTGGGCTGGCGCTACTATGGCCCGGTCGAAGGGCGGATCGTGGGCATCGACCGCTCAGCCTCGGACGCGCTGCGCCTGACGCTCGACCATGTGGTTCTGCACCGCACCGACCCGAACCGCACGCCGCGCCGGGTGCGTGTCTCCCTGCACGGCGATCAACCCCATTTTACGCCACAGCCCAACCTGCGCGTCATCATGACGGCGCATCTCGGCCCGACAGGTGGGCCGGTCGAACCGGGCGGCTTTGATTTCCAGCGCCACGCGTGGTTTCTGGGGATCGGTGCTGTCGGCTATACCCGCACGCCGGTTCTGCGGCTCGAGGCGGGGCAGGGTGGCCAGGCGCTCTTTCGGGCGCGCATGGCGCTGTCGCAGCATGTGCAGAGCCGCCTGCCGGGGCAGACCGGTGCCTTTGCCGCGGCGATCATGACCGGCGACCGCGCGGGGCTGAGCCTTGCGACACTCGACGTCATGCGCATCTCTAACCTGGCGCATCTGCTCGCGATTTCCGGGCTGCATATGGGGCTGTTGGCGGGATTTGTCTTTGCCGCCGTCCGCCTCGGCCATGCCGCCGCGCCGCGCCTTGGCCTGCGCCTTCCGGCCAAGAAGATCTCGGCCGCTTTGGCCATTCTGGCGGCGGCGGGATATCTCGGCCTCTCGGGCGGCAATGTCGCGACCGAACGCGCCTTTGTCATGGTCGCGGTGATCTTTGGGGCTGTGATGCTCGAACGTCGTGCCTTCAGCCTGCGCGCGGTGGCGGTGGCGGCGATGATCGTGCTGACCCTGCACCCCGAGGCGCTGCTTGGTCCCGGCTTTCAGATGTCCTTTGCGGCGACCGTGGCTTTGGTCGCGGTGTTTGGCTGGCTGCGTGATGCGGGGCTCGCGCGCGGGCCGCGCTGGCTGCGCCCGGTGCTGGCGGTGGTGATCTCCTCAGCCGTGGCCGGGGCCGCGACGGCGCCGGTTGCCGCCGCGCATTTCAACCAATATGCGCAATTCGGTCTCTTGGCCAATCTTGTGAGCGTGCCGTTGATGGGGGCGCTGGTGATGCCTGCGGCGGTCATCGCCACGCTCTTGGTGCCGCTTGGGATGGATTGGATCGCACTGCGCGTGATGGAGCTTGGCCTGCGCTGGATTCTCGGCGTCGCGGAATGGGTTACGGCACTGGACGGGGCGCGGGTGCCGGTGGTGGCACCCGGCCCCTATGTGCTGCCCTTGCTGGCCTTTGGGGCGCTCTTTATAGTGCTCTGGCAGGGCCGGACGCGGTTTCTGGGCGTCTTGCCGATCATCTTGGGCACGCTGTTCTGGTCGTTCACAG
Source organism: Roseovarius sp. 217 (assembly GCF_000152845.1). Taxonomy (GTDB): domain Bacteria; phylum Pseudomonadota; class Alphaproteobacteria; order Rhodobacterales; family Rhodobacteraceae; genus Roseovarius. The sequence goes on along the minus strand of NZ_CH902584.1, from coordinate 3,605,972 downwards.
AGCGGCCCGTCATGGTCGTCTCGGACACTGGCACCCTGATCGGGATCATGACCGAGGCGGGGCGCGCGCTCAACAAACCGACAGGGGGTGGGTTCGTGGCAGACAATTGGCTCGAGAATGACGGCGACGACGCCAGCCGCGATGCGGCCTTTGCCCGCTGGTCCGAGGGTCTGGCCCAGAGCCGCGGAGTCCGCGTCGTGGCGGGCAAGGCCGCAGCCGCCAAGCCGCTCAGCTGCGACGGGGCCAAGCTGGTCGTTCTCAGCGTCACACCTGACACCGCTCCGGCCGAAACCCTCGATTGCCAGATCGTTACACCCGACACTCTGCGCGCCACAGGATCACTGGCCTATTACGCCACCGCGAATGGCCTGCGCCTTGTCACGGCGCGCGATCTCATCGGACAGAGGCTCTGGAATTCTCAGTAGCTGCGGATCAACCCGACCAACCGCCCCTGAACCTGCACCTGATCTTCGGGAAAGAGGCGGGTTTCATAGGCGGGATTTGCCGCCTCGAGCGCGATGGCATTGCCCCGACGATAAAAGCGTTTCAGCGTCGCCTCCTGATCCTCGATCAAGGCCACGACGATATCGCCATTATCCGCCACCGAGGTTTCGCGGATGATCACCACATCACCATCGTTGATCCCGGCCTCGATCATCGAATCGCCGCGCACCTCGAGCGCATAGTGATTGGCCGCGCCCCGGATCATGGTGCTGGGCACCGACACATTGTGTTGCACATGGGCAATCGCCTCGATCGGCACACCAGCGGCGATGCGTCCCATCAGAGGCACCTCAAAGGCATGCGCCACCTCGACCGGCTGGGAATTGGCCGGGCGCGGGCCATTCGGGCGGTCGCCGTCGATCACGCGGGGGGTAAAACTGTGGCGCGCCTCGCCCCCGAGGCTCTCGGGCAGACGCACAATTTCCAGCGCCCGCGCACGGTGCGCCAGACGTCGGATGAACCCGCGTTCCTCCAGCGCCGTGATCAGGCGGTGAATGCCGGATTTCGACCGCAGATCAAGCGCCTCTTTCATCTCGTCAAAACTGGGCGGAACCCCGTCCCGCTGCACACGCTTCTGAATAAACTCCAGCAAATCGAGTTGTTTTTTGGTCAGCATGGGCCGGATCCTCTCAGGGGTCATTTGGTTTTGTTCTACACATGTTCCCGTTTTGTGTCAATCCGTTCGGCGGTCTTGCCGGGCGCATTGGGCCGCTCTGCCATTGCATCGCGTGACCCGGGGGGGTATGCGCTGCGCGACACCGCATGACCCTGTGACAGCAAAAGGGGGGCCAGATGATCCCGACACCCTATTATCTGATCGACGAACAGCGCCTCTTGCAGAACATGCACAAGATCGAGCGCCTGCGCGCGCTCTCGGGGGCCAAGGCGCTTTTGGCGCTGAAGTGTTTTGCTACGTGGTCGGCCTTTCCAACGATGCAGCCCTATATGGATGGCACCACCTCCTCTTCGCTCTTTGAATTGCGGCTGGGGCGCGAAAAGTTCGGCAAGGAAACCCATGCCTATTCCGTGGCATGGTCCGATGCCGAGATCGACGACGCGGTGTCCTACGCCGACAAGATCATCTTCAACACCGTGGGCCAGTTGACACGCTATGACAGCCAGTCTGCCGGGATCGAACGCGGCCTGCGCCTCAATCCGCGCTTTTCAACGTCAAGTTTCGATCTCGCCGATCCGGCGCGGCCTTTTTCGCGCTTGGGCGAATGGGACGTGGACAAGATCCTGGGCGTGATCGACCGGATTTCCGGGGTGATGATCCATTACAATTGCGAGAACAGCGATTTCGACCTCTTCGACCAGCAGCTTGCCCGCATCGAGGCGGAATTCGCGCCGGTGCTCGAGCGGCTGCAATGGGTCTCGCTCGGCGGCGGTATCCATTTCACCGGCGACGACTATCCGCTCGAAAAGCTTGCCGCGCGGCTCAAGGGCTTTGCCGAGCGCTTCGGCGTGCAGGTCTATCTCGAGCCGGGCGAGGCGGCGATCACCGGGTCGACCACGCTCGAGGTGACGGTGCTCGATCTGCTCGACAACGGCAAGGATCTCGCCATCGTCGATTCAAGCACCGAGGCGCATATGCTCGACCTGCTGATCTACCGCGAGAGCGCCAAGCTGCCGCAGGAGGGATCGCATGCCTATGAAATCTGCGGCAAATCCTGCCTTGCGGGCGATATTTTCGGCGAAGCGCGTTTTGCGGCACCGCTGTCCATCGGCGACCGTATCTCCATCGCAGATACCGCCGGTTACACGATGGTCAAGAAAAACTGGTTCAATGGCGTCAACATGCCCGCCATCGCCATCCGGCGCCCCGATGGGACCGTCGATCTGATCCGCAGCTTTACCTTCGAGGACTATGCCGCCTCGCTCTCATGAGGACCACCCTCTCTCTTTCCCGGGGCTGATCGCCCTCCTTCCCCTGTCCTGCAACAAAAGGAGACAGCAGAAGTGAAACGTAACGTGCTTATCATCGGTGCCGGTGGCGTGGCTCAGGTCACCGCCCATAAATGCGCTCAGAATAACGATATGTTGGGCGATCTGCACATCGCCTCGCGCACGCTCGCCAAATGCGATGCGATCATCGCCTCGGTTCACGCAAAATCCGCGATGAAACAGCCCGGCACCTTCGCCAGCCATGAAATTGACGCCATGGACAGCGCTGCCGTGGCAGACCTCATCCGCAAGACCGGGGCTGAGATCGTGATCAACGTCGGCTCGCCTTTCGTGAACATGTCCGTGCTCGACGCCTGTATCGAAACAGGGGCCGCCTATATCGACACGGCCATTCACGAAGACCCGGCCAAGATCTGCGAAACGCCGCCGTGGTATGCCAATTACGAATGGAAAAAGCGCGACCTCTGCGCGCAGAACGGCGTGACCGCCATTCTCGGCATCGGATTTGATCCCGGCGTGGTCAATGCCTTCGCGCGGCTGGCTGCCGATGACTATATGGACACGGTCACCTCCATCGACATCGTGGATATCAACGCCGGCTCGCATGGGCGCTACTTCGCAACTAATTTCGACCCCGAGATCAATTTCCGTGAGTTCACTGGCACCGTCTATTCCTGGCAGAACAGTGCCTGGCAAGAGAACAAGATGTTCGAGGTGGGCCGCGATTGGGATTTGCCCGTCGTCGGCACCTGCCGCGCCTACCTCTCGGGGCATGACGAGGTGCATTCGCTGGCCGCCAATTACCCCAACGCCGATGTGCGGTTCTGGATGGGCTTTGGCGAGCATTACATCAACGTCTTCACCGTGCTGCAAAACCTTGGCCTGCTATCGGAACATCCCGTCACAACCGCCGAGGGGCTGGAGGTCGTGCCGCTCAAAGTCGTCAAGGCGGTGCTCCCCGATCCCGCATCCTTGGCCCCGGATTATACTGGCAAGACCTGTATCGGCGATCTGGTCAAAGGCACCAAGGACGGCGCGCCGGTCGAGGTCTTTGTCTACAACGTCGCCGACCACAAGCAAGCCTTTGACGAGGTTGGCAGCCAGGGGATTTCCTACACCGCTGGCGTGCCGCCCGTCGCCGCCGCCATCCTGATCGCGCAGGGCGACTGGGATACCGGCACCATGCGCAATGTCGAAGAACTGGACCCCAAACCCTTCCTTACGGTTCTGGACCAGCTGGGTCTGCCGACCCGCGTCCAGATCAACGGCATCGACAAGGCGTGGAACGACTGAACCAATAGCTCGGGGCAGGTGGGTTTCCCAACCTGCCCCGACCGCGCGCTCAGGCGCGTTCCTTGCGCGTAAAGCGAGCGTCCAACGCGTCGCCCACACCACCCAGATCAAACTCGAATCCGCTCTCGGATTGAACACCGACAGGCTGTGTCGCCCGCGCCGGGCCTGTCCCACGCTTGAGCGGGATGACCGAATTGGGCGCGACACTCCGGGTCTCGCGCAGTGCCGTTGCGGCGGGCTGATCCGACACCTTAAAGAACCCACCCGCAACCGTCAGCTCCTCGGCGAGTCTGGCAAGCTGGGTCGCACTGCTCGACAATTCCTCAGAGGCGGCGTTGTTGGTCTGGGTCACACGGTCAAGCTTTTGAATCGAGAGCGCAATCTGCGACGATCCGGTCGAGAGCTCGCGCGAGGCATCGCTGATTTCCGAGACCAGCCCCGAGGTGCGCTCGATATTGGGCACCGGCTCTGCCAGCATCGCTCCGGCGCCGACCGCCGTGCTCACAGTTGTCGCGGATAGCGCGGATATCTCGGCGGCGGCGGTCTGGCTGCGCTCGGCCAGCTTGCGCACCTCGGCGGCCACCACGGCAAATCCCCGGCCATGTTCCCCGGCGCGTGCGGCCTCGACGGCGGCGTTGAGCGCCAAGGGATCGGTTTGCCGCGCGATTTCCTGAACGATCATGATACGGTCCGCAATCGTCTGCATCGCGCTGACCGCATCGGCCACGGCGCGGCCGCTGGCGCGCGCATCCTCGGCGGATTTGATCGCAATGCCTTCGGTCGTCTGCGAACTCTCGGCACTCTGCGTGATATTCGCGGTCATTTGTTCCACGGCAGAAGAGGCCTCTTCTGTGGCGGCCGCCTGATCGGACGCGCCGCGCGCCAGGTCTTCCGAGGTTTCCGCCAGTTGGGTCGCGCCCGAAGACACGTTGCGTACCGAGTTTGTCACATCGGCCACGATATCGCGCAGGCGCAGGACCATGTCGTTGATCGAGGCCTGCAAGGTCGAAACCTCATCGCGCCCCGTCACGTCGAGCGTCTGACGCAGATCCCCTTGCGAGAGTCCATGAGCCAGATCAGCGGCCTTTGTCACCCGCCGCGCGATTGAGAGCGTGATCACCGCTGCCGCACCGATACCAACCGGATCATGGTCGTGCAAGAGATTGCGCGCCAGACCGACCTGCTTGCGTTGAACGCCGCAGTCGAGGCTACGCGCGCCGGTGAACACGGACGCGGTTTCGCGGTGGTGGCCGCAGAGGTGCGCAAACTGGCCGAACGCAGCCAGACAGCGGCGACAGAAATCTCTGCCCTCTCTGCAACCACGGTCCGGTCAGCGGAGAACGCAGGCGCCATGCTGCAAGGTCTCGTGCCGGATATCGAACGCACATCCTCTCTCGTCAGCGAAATTTCTGCGGCCTCGCAGGAGCTTTCTGCCGGGGCCAATCAGGTCAATATGGCGATCCAGCAACTCGACAAGGTAACCCAAGAGAACACGTCTGCCGCCGAGGAACTCTCGGCCACGGCCGAAGAACTCTCAAGCCAATCCGAGCAGTTGCAGGAAGCGGTGTCTTACTTTGTCCTGTCCGACAAAGCAGGTGTTCAGACACCGGAACGGTCCGCCCCAGCCCGCGCAACTGTTCGTTCGGTCAAATCCTCCTCGGGCAAAGCCGGACGGAACTCCGCTGGCTTCAGCTTCAACCTTGGTGCCGAAAAGGACGATCTCGACCATGGTTTTTCATCCCGCGACGCGGCGTGAGGGCTGACCGATGAACGAAAACACCCAAGTCGTCACATTCCAATCGAGTGGCTCACTCTTTGCTGTACCCGTGAACCGGGTACAGCAGATCCTCGACACCCAACCCATCGCCGCGCTGCCCAACAGCCCGGCGGAACTTCTGGGTCTGATTGATGTCAGAGGCGAGAGCATCGCCGTCACCGACCTCTCAGAGCTTTTGTCCCGAGGCCCGACCAAGGACACCTCCGAGACGCGCATTCTCATCCTGAGCCTGCTCAACGGCCAGCACAGCTCAACCGTCGGTCTGAAAACCGAACGGGTGATCGAGGTGACGGACCTGGACGAGGGGGGGGATAAAATCCCCCGCCGACGCCGGCATCACCACCTGGGATGAAAGTGTGCTCACCGGCATCGGCCGCCGCAACGGCAATTTTGTCTGCATTCTCAATCTCGAAAAACTCTTTGCCGAAGGCGTCCGACGCAAATCCCCCGAATTTGCCACCCAACGCCCCATCGAGACCCCACAAGAGCTTGCCCTGACATGAGCCTGTCCCGCGCCAGATCCTACCACGACCACTTCGCAGAGGTGATTTCCCGCGAAACTGGGATCAAACTCCCCTCCGGCAAAAAGGTGATGATCGAGAGCCGTCTGCGCCGCCGCGTGCAGACGCTCGGGTTCACCTCGCTCGATGAGTATTTCCGCCATCTCTTCGAGGATGGTGGGTTTGGCGCGGAACGCAGCGATGTCATCGACTTGATCACCACCAACAAGACCGATTTCTTCCGGGAACCGGCCCATTTCCGCTGTCTTGTCACGGATATGCTCCCCGATATCATCGACCGCAAGCAACGCCTCAACAGGACCGTCGACCTCAAGGTCTGGAGCGCCGCCTGTTCGGATGGCTCCGAGGCCTATACGGCGGCGATGCTGCTCGAAGAGGCCGCGCGCAATGGCATGGCCTTTCAATACGCCATTCTCGGCACCGATATCTCCAACCGGATGGTCGCGGCCGCCCGCCGTGCGATCTATACCACGCAGGCCCTGGCACTGGTCCCCGAAGCCCTGCGCACGCGCTACACCATGCCGGGTCAGACAGAGGACATGCGCGGGATGGCACGGATCGTGCCAGCTCTCCGGGGCAAGACAAATTTCACGCATCTCAACCTGATGGATGACAGCTACCCCGTGGATCAGGACGTCGACATCATATTCCTGCGCAACGTCCTGATCTATTTTGAGCCCGAGGATCAGGCAAGGGTGATCGCGCGCCTCGCACGCCACCTCGCGCCCAAAGGGTATCTGGTGGTCGGCCATTCGGAATCCATGACCGTGAAACAGCCCAATCTCAAACAGCTCACAACGGCTGTTTATCAAAAAGAGTAGACCGCGTGATGCTGGATGTTGCCTGCAAACCTCAGATTTCCGTCTTGATCGTGGACGATTCCGCCTCGGCGCGTGCCATGCTCATGCGCATCGTGGAAACCGATCCGACATTGAAACTCTTCGCCACGGCGGCGGATGCCTTCATCGCGGTCTCGAAAATGCAAGCGGGTCTGCCCGATGTCATGCTGCTGGATATGGAACTGCCGCGCATGTCCGGGCTGGATTTCCTGCGCAAGATCATGGCCCAACGGCCTATCCCCGTGGTGATCCGCACCATGTCCGCCTCTGCGCCCATTTCGCGTATCCTGGGCAATTCGCTGATCACGCGAGAGCCAAAGATCGATGAATTCTCCATCGAATTGGCCCGCATCGCGTCAACCGCCGACGAACAACTCAAATCGCTTCAGGACCGCCTTGAAATCATCGAGCACGATATGACGGATCTTGATCTTGGGTCTCTCAACCTGTCGCGAGACATGACGGAAACGGTCGGTCCGGCCCTTCGCGGTCTGGAAGAGCAAGTCAGCAAGACTCAACGCGACCGTCACGACTTGGCCGCCGGAAACGCCGTGATCGAAACCGGAATGCGGGACATATTCGCCGAGGTTTCCGCCATCGTCGGCGAACTTCAGAGAGGGGACTCCGTCCGGCAACGTCTGGAACATATCAATGTCATCGCGCGCGCCGCTCTCGGCGCCGCGCTGGCGCAAGAGCGTCAGGACGCCTCCGACGCTCTCACATATCTCGCCGTCTGTCAGGCTGAAGAAAGCCGTGATGACATCACGGGCGATGTCCAGTCGGTGCTCCAACGGCTGACGGCCATACACCTCCGGGCCGAACAGGTTCTCTCCGCTGCGGAACAGGTCTATCTTGATCCGAACGACACCCAGAGAAAGCGCGTTTCGGCGATGATTGCCTGCGCCGATAGCCTGTCTGCGGCTCTGACGTCGTCACAGGTCAATCTGGACACGCTCCTGCGGATCACCCGGATGACCCAAGACCATATCGAGGCGATTCAGGGTCTCGCCGCTGATATGGGGCTGCTGGATCATCAAATCCGATTGCTCGGGCTCAATACATTCATCGTCTGCTGCAACATCGGCTCCGAGGCCTGTGCCTTGCAGGAACTCTCGCGTCAGGTTCTGTCGTTGACGAGAACTTCCAACGAGATCTTTGATCAGATCGACGCGACGACCACGGCACTTGCCGCGACACCCATGCCCGATGTCCTGCGCGCCGCCGACACGATGTCGCGCACAATCGCCATCGCGTGTGACCTCACAGAACGGCTGCAGGGCACCGATCAGGCGGTCGGTGGGGTCAAGGCGGCCTGTGCCAGAGAGGGCTATGCCCTCAAGACCGCTCTGCTCGCCAGCCACAAGGCCCTGTCTTCTTTCGAGAGGGCTGACTCCGATCTTGCCTCCTTCATCTCGGATCTTCATGGCCTGATTTCACCCGCCAACTGCGGGCGGACCGAATATGATGTTCTTGCCTCAGAACAGGGTCGTTTGGATCAACTCTATGCGATCTATACGATGGGATCCGAGCGCCGGGGCCATGACCGTGTTTTCTCGGGCAAATCAGATTTTCCAGTGCCACACGCCACCGCACCGCAAGACTCAAGCGACGCATTGGCGGATGTTTTCTTCTGAACGCGGCGCTGCATTTTCGCACAAGTCTGAGCATCGCATGAACGTACGGTGGGACCGCACATCCGTACGGTCAGCCTCAAACGGCTCAATCTACCCGCGCCAAGCAGGCGCGGGTAGATGCGAGAAGTTTGAGATTACTTTTAAGTGTTGTTAATCCGATGGTTATGGTGCAAAGCTCACGCAGGAAGGTGAATTTTGAAGCGCTCCCTGATCTCCGCGTCTGTCACTGGATCAAACCGCGCCGACGCGCGCTCTGACAGAATTTTCTCTTTCTTTTCAGTGGCTTTTGCGATCAAATCAGGTTTTCCCAACTCATCCCATTCCTTGGGCGAGGATCGGTTGGCGAGGCAGGGATAGAGATAATCCGTCTGCATCCTGCTAAGTGTTTGTTCTGCCCCAAGAAAATGACCGGGACCGCCAATACAGGTGGCGCGGATCACCTCAAGGCTCAGCGTGTCCTCATCCACCTCAATCCCCCGCGTGCACCTGAGGGCCTGCCCAATGAGATCGTCGCCAAGTATCAGTGATTCAAGGCAAAATCCCAACAGAGAGGCATGCATTCCCGCCGCCTCATAGACCATGTTGAGCCCCGAAAGCCCGGCCATGACATTCGACGTCGCCTGCTCCCAACCAGCCTGCATATCCGGCAGTTTCGCATCCGCAATCCCCGCCGCCGCCCCCCCCGGCAACCCATAATACTTGTGCATTTGCGCACAGCCAGCGGTCAAAAGCGCCTGCTCACCCGATCCGCCCGACATCGCTCCGGTGCGCAGATCACTGACAAATGGCCAGGTGCCAAAGATCGCCGGAAAGCCCGGTTTGATCGCGTTGACATAGACCAGTCCTGCCAGACATTCCGCCGTCGCCTGCACGATGGCTCCAGCTATGGGGGCGGGTGCGGTGGCCCCAGCCTGGCCTGCCGAGAGCAGTAGAACGGGCATTCCGCCGCGAATACATTCCTCCATCACAAGGCAAGACTCGGTGGCGAACTTCATCGGTGGAACGACGAAGCAATTGGAATTGCTGACAAAAGGCCGCTCGCGCCATTTGTCTTCACCGCCCGCAATGAGGTGAAGCATCTGCATTGCATCGGCCACAAAACCCGGCTCAGTAAAGGACACACCTACGTGTTTCGTGGTCCCCGCACAGCAGGCATAGAGCGTGTTCAGATCCATCTCGCGGTTGTCGACAATATCTCGGCACACCATGGGACGCTGCACGAAATGGATGTTGTCGAGCTGATCAGCGATGCGGGCGGCATCGTGCAGGTCCTGCACCGTGCATTCGCGATATGTGCGATTATGCACATCAACCAGATGCACCGCCGCGCCCGCCGTGCCATAATGCACCCGATTGCCTTGCAAGAGCATGTCATGTTTGGGATCGCGACCAAACAGCGTCATCGACCGGTTTGCGCGTGCAATCGTGTCCTCAATCAGCGCCCTCGGGAACCGAATGCGTCCATCCGACCCGAGAATAGCCCCCGCACCCGTCAAATAGGCCACCCCAGACGGCGGCGCATCGGCGAGGCCGATCTGTTCGAGCGCGTCCAGAACGGCGTGATGAATGCGGTCCATCTGCACTTGGCTCAGCGGACGATAGGTGCCGCCCTCTTGCCCCGGATGGACGGGGCGCAGATTGGCGGCGAGGGGGTTGGAGCGGGCCTCACGGCGGGCCGCGCGGCCACCTGCGCGGCGCGTGATTGTTTCGGTCATATCTCAGAATTCCTGTTAAAGAAGAACGGGTTGGCTGTGCTTATCTCAGATCAACACAGGGCGCCCGCGCGCCGCTCTGCCCCGTTCCGCACCGATGGTGCGGACAACAAGTGCGATCTTGCTGCGTGGGTGCATGAGGCTCTCCTTCAGAACACACCCAGAGCATCTGATTCTGCATCTGCTGTCTGTCCCATTTCCGACCCGTGTCGCAAATGCGCCCCCGATCGTCGTGCTTGACGGGTGCTGCGGCGGGGGCTAGGACAGCATGATGAGCACCGCACCTTGCATTATCTGCTGCAATATCACCTGAGTTTTCTCAGGCGGGCCGGTCTTGTGTTTCCAAGTGATCACGAAGTTGCTAAGCCCGCCGCGGGACCGCGCGCGAGGACAAAATGACAACGATCAAACTGCACAACACCAAGACCCGGCGGAAAGAGGTTTTCGAGCCTCTCGATAAAGATAACGTGCGGATGTATGTCTGTGGGCCCACGGTCTATGACCGGGCGCATCTTGGCAATGCGCGCCCCGTGGTGGTGTTCGACGTGCTCTATCGTTTGCTGCGCCATGTCTACGGGCCGGAGCACGTGACCTATGTGCGCAACTTCACCGATGTGGACGACAAGATCAACGCCCGCGCCGCCGAGAGCGGGCGTTCGATTTCCGAGATCACAGCGGAAACGACGCAATGGTTTCTGGACGATATGGCGGCCTTGGGGGCGCTGGAACCCTCCATTCGAAATGATCCGGACCACCAAAAGGCGATGCCGCGCGCGACGCAATATATCCCGCAGATGGTGGCGATGATCGAAGGGCTGATCGCCAAGGGCCATGCCTATGAGGCGGAAGGCCATGTGCTCTTTGCTGTGGATAGCTGGCGCGAGCACTATGGCAAACTGTCGGGGCGGTCGGTCGATGACATGATCGCAGGCGCGCGGGTCGAGGTAGCACCGTATAAGCGCAACCCGATGGATTTTGTGCTGTGGAAACCGTCGAGCGATGATTTGCCGGGGTGGGACAGCCCGTGGGGGCGCGGACGGCCCGGCTGGCATATCGAATGCTCGGCCATGGCGCATGAGCTCTTGGGCGAGAGTTTCGACATTCACGGCGGCGGCAATGACCTGATGTTCCCGCACCACGAGAACGAGATCGCCCAAAGCTGCTGTGCGCATCCCGAGGGGGAATTCGCGCGCTACTGGCTGCATAACGAGATGCTGCAGGTCGAGGGCAAGAAGATGTCCAAGAGCTTGGGCAATTTCTTTACGGTGCGGGATTTGCTGGAGCAGGGCATACCGGGCGAGGTGATCCGGTTCGTGTTCCTCTCCACGCATTACCGCAAGCCGATGGATTGGACGGCGGAGAAGGCGCGGGAGGCGAAGGAAACGCTTTGGAAATGGCAAAATCTCACAGATGGAGCTGAGCGCAACCGTCGGCCCTATCTAGACGTCATTGAAGCATTGTCGGATGATCTGAACACTTCCCTTGCGATTTCATTGCTTCACCAGAAATTCAAGGAAGCAAGGACACAGGACGACGCAAACCGTTTCTTCAGTACTCTTAGTCTTTTGGGCATTGGGCAAAACTGGCGCGATGGCGTTCGCAAATCAGTCGAAAAGGCGTTCACGACATCAGGCTTATTGGACCGATTGATCGAGCAAATGGAAGAAGCGAGGGCCAAGAAAGATTGGAAGACTTCTGATCAAATACGTGATGCTTTGTTGGAGGCAGATGTGCGTATTCAGGTAACAGCTAAAGGTATAAAGCGAGAATTAGGCCCCGATTTCGACCCCACCAAGCTGGAGGCGTTGAAGTGACGCGCCATTCTGCACACCGCCTGCCTGCCGCGCGATGCCCGACCGCAGGGGGGGCGCTGCAGCCGATGTTTGGTGCAGTTTATGGTCGCCAAATACATCCAACGATGGCGCGAGACTGCCACGTTGCAAAAGCGCCCGCCCGGGGGGGCGGTCGGGCGCTGCGCGGCGGCACCTGCGGTGCCTTGATTCCGCGCGGGGGTGCTAAATGACCGGCGAGCGCCTCTACCTTTACGACACCACCCTGCGCGATGGGCAGCAGACGCAGGGCGTGAGCTTTTCCACGCAGGAGAAAATCCAGATCGCCCACGCGCTTGACCGGCTGGGGGTCGATTACATCGAAGGCGGCTGGCCGGGGGCGAACCCGACGGACAATGCCTTTTTCGAGGATGCCCCCGCCACGCGCGCGACGATGACCGCCTTTGGCATGACCAAACGCGCCGGGCGCTCAGCTGAGAATGACGAGGTCTTGGCGGCGGTGCTGAACGCCGGGACCAAAGCGGTCTGCCTCGTGGGCAAGACCCATGATTTCCACGTCACAACCGCCCTCGGGCTCAGCCTTGCGGAAAACACCGACAATATCGCCCGCTCCATCGCGCATGTCGTCGCCGAGGGGCGCGAGGCGTTGTTCGATGCCGAGCATTTCTTTGACGGCTATCAGGCCAATCCCGCCTATGCGCTGAGTTGCCTGCGCGCTGCGATGGACGCGGGCGCGCGGTGGGTCGTGCTCTGCGATACGAACGGCGGCACGCTGCCGCCTGAAATCGGGCGTATCGTGACCGAGGTGATAGCGGCGGGTATTCCCGGCGCGCGGCTTGGCATTCACACCCATGACGACACCGGCAATGCGGTTGCGGGCAGTCTGGCGGCGGTAGACGCAGGCGTGCGGCAAGTGCAGGGCACGCTCAATGGTTTGGGCGAGCGTTGCGGCAATGCCAATCTGACCACGCTTATTCCGACCCTGCTGCTCAAGGAACCCTATGCCAGCGGCTATGAGACAGGCGTTACGCTTGACGGGTTGCGTGGCCTGACTGCCATAAGCCGCCAGTTGGACGAGATCCTCAATCGCGTGCCGCTGCGGCAGGCGGCCTATGTGGGGGCCTCGGCCTTTGCTCATAAGGCGGGGCTGCATGCCAGTGCCATCCTCAAGGACCCTTCGACCTATGAGCATGTCGACCCTGCCGCCGTTGGCAATGCGCGCATTATTCCGATGTCCAATCAGGCGGGCCAATCGAACCTGCGCCAGCGTCTGAGCGAGGCGGGGATTGTGGTGGAGCCGGGTGATCCGGCGCTGGCGCGGCTGCTGGAAACGATCAAGGCGCGCGAAGAAGAGGGCTATACCTATGACAGCGCGCAGGCGAGTTTCGAAATCCTCGCGCGCAAGGAGCTGGGTCAGATGCCCAACTTCTTTGAGGTCAAGCGCTACAAGGTGACGGTAGAGCGGCGCAAGAACAAGTATGACCGCATGGTCAGCCTCTCGGAGGCGGTGGTTGTGGTCAAGGTGGACGGTGACAAGAAGCTGTCGGTGTCCGAGTCGATGGACGATCACGGCTGTGACCGCGGGCCGGTCAATGCGCTGGCCAAGGCACTGGCCAAGGATCTGGGCCGCTATCAGGGCCAGATCGACGATATGCGGCTGGTGGATTTTAAAGTGCGCATCACCCAAGGCGGCACCGAGGCCGCGACGCGCGTCATCATCGACAGTGAGGACGGGCAGGGGCGGCGCTGGTCCACGGTGGGGGTCAGCCCCAATATCGTGGACGCCAGTTTCGAGGCGCTGCTGGATGCGATCAACTGGAAGCTCTTGCACGGGCAGGGGGCGGCGTGAGCCAAAGTTTTGACGCGGATCTAACCGCCTGTGCCGATTTGGTGCGCCGGGCCGATCCTGAGCGGTTTCTGGCAGCGATGGCGGCACCTGTTGCGGCACGCGCAGTGCTCTTTCCGGTCTATGCCTTCAATATCGAGGTGGCGCGCGCGCCCTGGGTCACGCAAGAGCCGATGATCGCTGAGATGCGGCTGCAATGGTGGGCCGATGCGCTGGAGGAAATCGCGGCGGGCGGCCTTATGCGGCGGCATGAGGTGGTGACGCCTTTGGCGCATGTGCTGGATGCGTCCGGGGCCGCGCTGCTGACGGATCTGGTTGAGGCGCGGCGATGGGACATTACGCGCGAGCCTTTCGAGGATGCCGCTGCCTTTACCCACTATATTGAGACCACATCGGGCAATCTCTTGCAGGCGGCGGCGCTTGCGCTTGGTCCGGCGGCGCCGGAGGTGCTGCGCGATGCGGGCTATGCCCTTGGCCTTGCCAATTGGTTTCGCGCCATTCCGGCGCTGGAGGCGGCGGGGCGCAAGCCCTTGGTGGATGGTCGCCCCGAGGCCGTACGGGCCTTGGCCAAGGACGGGTTGGCGCGGCTGCGCCGTGCGCGGGCTGCACGACGGCAGGTGTCACGCGCGGCAGGGGCGGCGCTCTTGCCGCTCTGGCTGGCGGGGCCGGTGCTGCGGCAAGCGCTACGTGATCCGCGGGCGGTGGCCGAGGGGCGACTTGGTGTGGCACCCGCCCGTGCGCAGCTCAGCTTGCTGGCACGCAGTTTGACGGGGCGCTGGTAGGCGGATCAGGCCAAGAGGTTGCGCACCTGTGCGAGGATTGCGCCGATCGAGGGGCTTTCGCGATTGGCACGGGTCATGACCAAAAGGCCCACCATGAGCCCTTGCAGGACTTTGGCGGTTTCCGTGATTTGAGCCTCGGTCCGATTTTCGAGATTGTCCTGAGCTAGGCAGTCAACAAAGAAGGCTTCGACCTGCCCCATGCTGTCTTCGATCAAGGCGGCGATTTCATCATCATGGGGGGCGAGTTCCATGGCTGAATTCACCATCAGGCAACCTCCCGGCATCGTGTCATTGCCTCTGGCAATGGCGTCGAATGTTGCAAGAATTGTGTCACGCGGTGCTCGGTCCTGTCGGAGTTTCATGAGAAACCCGACCCTGTAGCTCTGATCGTAATGTTTCAGGGCCCTTAGGAAGAGGTCACGCTTATTGCCAAACCCGGCGTAAAGACTGCCACGGTTGAGACCCGTGGCCAATACCAGATCAGCGATAGAGGTACCCTGATAGCCCTGTGTCCAAAAGGCGAGCATGGCAGACTCGAGCACTTCAGCTTCATCATAGGACTTTTCCCAAGGCATGGTTGATCCGTCTATGTCGGCATGATTAGGGATTAAACCGGCCACCCAATAGTCACAACGTTAGAACTTCCCCGACACCTTGGACAAGGGTGAGTAATGGGCCCTTGCCCAAGATGCCGGGTGCTCGTGGTCCGTCCCACGACAGTCTGCGGAGCGGCACCTGTTCTTGAGTGATGGCGCAATGTGCCTTCGACCACATGACTTTGTTTGGAATGATCGGTCAAATAACATTTTTGTGGGCGGCGTTAATTTTCTCAGCTTGCCCAATGGGATTGTGTGGCAATCCTGGCGTGCCAGCGAGCTCGGGATGCTGGGAGACATACCGTGCCTTGATCACCTCGGATGTGCCGCGGCTGTTGTCATGGCTCCAGCCCGGCGGCATCAGACAGTATTGTGCCCGCTCTCGCCAAGAAAGACCCGGCTGCAACACGTCGCGGAAAATCCCGACCCACTCATGAAAGGCAACGCGAAGAGGATTGAAAGTGCCGAGGTTGTGGACGAGCCCGTAATCAACCTTGTCTTCGTCCAGTTCAGGCACGAATGTGCCAAATAGCTTGTCCCAGATGATGAAGACACCGGCGTAGTTGCAATCAAGATAGCGCGGGTTTCGCCCGTGATGCACGCGGTGGTGCGAGGGCGTGTTCATTACAGCCTCGAACCAGCGCGGAAGGCGTCCAATCGTTTCAGTGTGAATCCAGAATTGATAGATCAGGTTCATACCACCTACGAATAGAACCATCGCGGGGTGAAACCCCAACAGGATCAACGGCGCACGCAGGATCATCATAAAGGTGAATGTTCCGGTCCAGGTTTGACGCAACGCGGTCGTCAGATTGTAATGCTGCGAAGAATGGTGATTGACATGGCTCGCCCAAACCCAACGAACGCGGTGACCAAAGCGATGCACCCAGTAATAGCTCAGATCGTCCAGCACAAAGCAGAGCGCAACGATCCAAAGAGAGGTCCCCAGATCAAACGGTGTGATCCGCCAGAGCAGCATGAAAAGCCCATAGGCGATGAAGCCGAACAGAATACCAGAGGCCACATTGCCGGCACCCATGACAAGCGAGGTCAACGCGTCGCGTGTCTCGTATCGCCCGCCACGCCCTTTGAAGGTGATCCAGAGAAGTTCTGCGAGAATCGCGGCGATGAAAAACGGTACGGCCCAGTTCACCACATCGGGAAAGCTTATCATGTCCGTCATGCTGGTTCCTTCAGGGTTTCGAGCCAGCGAGCCGCTTCGTCAGGGTCCAGAGACAGGCCTATGCGCGGAGCTGTGAAATCGGGTAGGTTGATGCGCAGGCCCTTTGCGTCGGCGGTGATGTGTGCTTGGGTCAGATAACGAGCCGTCGTATCCGCGCCCATCGGCCAAACGACGCCGTAGCCTTGCTCGGTTTTGACCAATGCGGCCAAGCGGTTTTGGCATAGGATGACGCGGGTGGGTCTATGTCCGGGAAACTCGCGCAGCCATGCCCTGCTTGCGGCGCCCTCGTCGGCTAGGATTGCTCTGTGCGAAAGACCAAGCACATGCAAAAGCACCGCAATGCCCGCTATTCCAAGCACAACCATCGGCAACAGGATGCTCAACGGCATGGTATCCTCCCTCGCCACAAGTTTAGCCAAAGAATTTATGAACTTGTCAAACGTGGCGTTACGTCATCCGCCTGAGATCGAGGCAGGCGGAACCCGTCGTCGTCCCTCGCGCCACAGAAGGAGGGCCGCGCCGCAGAGGATCACAGCCGCACCAAGTAGGGACACGGTGTCAGGCCAGACACCGAACACCACCCCGTCATAGATCCCGGCAAAGATGAGCGCGGTGTAAAAGAACGGGGCCACATAGCTCGCATCCCCCCGTGCCATGGCATTGACAAAACAGGTCTGCGCCGCTGCCATCAGGACACCAATCGCCGCAAGCGCCGCCCATTGTGCCGCATTGGGAGCCTGCCAGACCCAGACAACGGCAAGGCTGGCGATTGTGAGACCAATGGCATTGTTGACGAGCAAAATCTGCCACGGACCCTCGCGTCCCGACAGGCGTTTGATAAAGATCAGTTCCGCCCCAAGGCAGAGCGCGGCCCCAAGTGCCAGTATCGCGCCAAATTCGACGATCCCGCTACCCGGACGCATCAGAATTGCCGCACCAATCAAGGCGATGCCCGCCGCCGCCCATCGAACCGGACCCACGCGTTCGCCCAAAAGCGGGATTGCCAGCATCATGCCAAACACCGGGTTGAGAAAGCTGATCGCGGTTGCATCCGAGAGAGGAATAAAAGCCGCTGCGGCGAACATTAACGTGACCCCCGCCCAGCCAAGGCTTGATCGCTTGGTGTGGGTGGCAAAGTCAGGACGGGTCATGCGCGGCCGCTTCACCCCAATCATCGTGCCAATCACGAGGAACGCAAAAAGAAATCTTCCATGGCTGATCTGCAGCGCAGGCAGCGGTGTACCGAGCGCCCCGGTCCCTATCGCCTTGGCCAAAAGCGTTGTGCCCGCGAGCAAAGCGGCGGCCAGAAGGGTAAGCAAGGCCGCAAGGACAGGATCTTGTGCGCGCGGATGGAACATCACGACAGCTTTGCCGCGCCGCTCGATGCACTGCAAGTTCGAAGCAGCCGACACGGTCCAATAAAATTTTGCGGCTCTCATTCCAAAAACGACAGGATGTCGTCGTTTGCCAATCACGCCCTCGATATCCGTGGTCAGTCTTACGAAAAATTGGAACGACACGATGCACCAACGCCGCATTCCTGAATGGCTCCGCCATGCACCCGCGCCCTCCGTTCGAGGTTTCGCCACGCTGGCAGGCACTGAGGCGATGGCGCGTGGCATCCTGATATCCGTTATGCCGCTCGAGATGTACCGCGCCCTCCGGGACGCGGCACTCGTGTCCGAGGTCTATTTCCTTGTGGGTATCTTGTCGCTTGTCACCGGGCTTATGGTGCCGTTCGTTTCACGCTTCATGCCGCGTCGCTGGATCTACGTTATGGGCTGTGCGATGTTTGCGGGGGGCGCAACCTTGGGGGCACAGGGCGGTGCATTGGGCATGATCGGCGCGCTGGCTCTTATCACCGCCGCGACGGTCACCGTCTTTGTCTGCTTTAATGCCTATGTCCTCGATTTCATCGCCAAGACTGAGCTCGGTCGATGCGAGACGTCGCGCATGTTCTACAGTGCGCTAGGCTGGACGGTGGGGCCATGGCTCGGCGTTACACTTCTGGGTGTCTGGCGACCGTTGCCCTTTATGATTGCCGGGGTGGCCGCGCTCACGATGATGGTGCTCTTTCTCTATATGCGGCTCGGGAATGGACGCCTGATCACCCGCGCACGCCGTCCGGCTCCCAATCCGCTTGCCTGGATGCCAAGGTTTTTTGCACAGCCCCGATTGGTGGCCGGCTGGATTTTTGCCGTAATCCGCTCCTGCGGGTGGTGGGCCTATGTGGTCTATTTGCCGATCTTCGCGCTTGAGCAGGGATTGGGCGAAGATCTCGGCGGTATGCTGCTCTCTGTCTCGAATGGCATGCTGTTTCTGACGCCGCTGATGCTGCGCTGGATGCAGCGTCGGTCTATCCGCCATGCTGTTCGGGCAGGATTTTTGATGTCGGGGCTGCTATTTGTCTTTGGCGCGGCGCTGAGCGGCTTGCCCTGGGTTACAGTGGCCTGCCTCGCCTGCGCATCTGTTTTCTTGGTGTTGCTGGATGTCTCGGCGGGATTGCCATTTCTGATGGCGGTAAAACCATCAGAGCGCACCGAGATGTCGGCCATCTACGCAAGTTTCCGCGACGTGTCGGGCATTCTCACGCCAGGGGCGGCCTGGCTGGTGCTGCTCATCGCCCCATTGCCGGGAATCTTTGTGGTATCGGGTGTTGGCCTCATGGGGTGCTGGCATCTGGCGCGGCGGCTGCATCCGCGACTGGGGGCTGTGCGTGTGGCAATGGAACAGGGACCATCTCTCAATATTCCGCTTCCCTTGAGCCAAAAGACCGGCTAGATCACGACCTATGATCACGCACGCAACATATGCCCAGACCCGACGCCGACGCTTCTGCGCCTGACGTTCTTTCGTCTTGTGATCCCGGCGCGTCTGCGTGCCAAATCCCCGAATGGTCCCAAATGATTGACTTGGCCTCGCCCTTGCGGCACTCAAAGGGCCTCTTTGACAAGGATATAGCCATGATCCCTTCGATCCTGCCAACCTATAATCGCGCACCGCTTTCTTTCGTCAAGGGCGAGGGAACCTGGTTGATCGAAGCTGACGGGCGACGGTTTCTCGATCTGGGCGCGGGTATTGCCGTCAATGCCATGGGGCATGCCCATCCAGCACTTGTGGCGGCGCTGACAGAACAAGCGGGCGCACTTTGGCATACCTCGAACCTCTACCAGATCCCCAAGCAACAGGAACTGGCGGACCGGCTGGTTGCGGCCACGTTCGCCGACACGGTGTTCTTCACCAATTCCGGGACTGAGGCGTGCGAATTGGCGGTCAAGATGGCGCGCAAACAATTCTATGACGCGGGCCAGCCTGAGCGCACAGATATCATCGCCTTTGAGGGTTCGTTTCATGGGCGCTCTGCGGCGGGAATCGCCGCGGCAGGCTCGGAGAAAATGACAAAGGGTTTTGGACCGCTATTGCCCGGTTTCAAGCATGTCGCTTGGGGCGATCACGATGCTCTGCATGCGGCCATTGATGAGAATACGGCCGCAATACTAATCGAGCCCGTGCAGGGTGAGGGCGGCATCCGCCCGTTGCCAGATCAATGCCTCAAGGGCCTGCGTGCGCTCTGCGACGAGACGGGAATCCTGCTCATACTTGACGAGGTGCAGTGCGGTATGGGGCGAACGGGGCGGCTCTTTGCACATGAATGGGCCGGCGTCACGCCTGATATCATGATGGTTGCCAAAGGCATCGGCGGAGGTTTCCCTTTGGGTGCGGTGTTGGCAACGGAACACGCGGCCTCCGGTATGACTGCGGGCACGCATGGGTCCACCTATGGCGGCAATCCTTTGGGATGCGCCGTTGGCTGCGCTGTAATGGAGCATGTGGCAAATTCTGAATTTCTGGCAGAGGTGAACCGCAAGGCGGGTCTGATGCGACAGAGACTTGAAGGTCTGGTGGCAGCCCATCCAACTATATTCGAGGCGGTGCGGGGCATGGGGCTCATGCTGGGTCTCAAATGCCGGGTGCTGAATACGGATGTGGTTCAAGCAGGATATGCTGCGCTCATTGCCACGGTGCCTGCTGCCGACAATGTCCTGCGCCTATTGCCTCCGCTCACCATCACCGATGATGAAATAGCCGAAGCCGTGGCGCGCCTTGATGCGGTCGCAACGACCTTGGAATGCGCGTGATTTCTTCGTTCCCAAAATACTCCGGGGGTTTGGGGGGGCTGGCCCCCAAGCAACCTCCCAGGAAGAAGCGATACGTCCATGACCCATTTTCTAGATATCCACAAAACATCTAAAGCTGACCTCCGGGCTATGATTGATCAGGCCCGCAGCATGAAAGAGGCCCGCGCTGACCGCCCGCGCGGCACGCCGGATGACGAGCAACCGCTGGCCGGGCGCATGGTGGCGCTCATCTTCGAAAAACCTTCAACCCGGACCCGCGTTTCCTTTGATGTGGGCGTCCGGCAGATGGGCGGGCAGACTTTGGTGCTTTCGGGGGCCGATATGCAATTGGGGCATGGGGAAACCATTGCCGACACCGCGCGTGTCATGAGTCGATATGTCGATTTGATCATGATCCGGACCTTTGATGAATCCGTTCTTCTTGAAATGGCGGAGCATGCCGATGTGCCGGTGATCAACGGCCTCACGGACCGCACCCATCCCTGCCAGATCATGGCTGATATCCTGACCTACGAGGAACACCGCGGCCCGATCCAAGGCAAAAAGGTCGTTTGGTCCGGCGATGGCAACAATGTCTGTGCCTCCTTGCTGCACGCCGCTGGGCAATTCGGGTTCGACCTGACGTTTACCGGCCCGATGCAGCTTGACCCGGAGCCGGAGTTCATCGGCCTTGCGCGCAAGGCAGGCAGCACGATCACGATTGAGCGCGATCCGTTCAAGGCTGTCGACGGGGCCGACCTTGTCGTCACGGACACCTGGGTCAGTATGCATGACAGCCAGTCCATGAAGGAGCGCCGCCATAACATGCTCCGGCCCTATCAGGTCAATGACAAACTGATGGCAGCGGCGAAGCCCGATGCGCTTTTCATGCACTGCCTGCCGGCTCATCGTGGCGAA
Organism: Roseovarius sp. 217; assembly: GCF_000152845.1. Classification (GTDB taxonomy): domain Bacteria; phylum Pseudomonadota; class Alphaproteobacteria; order Rhodobacterales; family Rhodobacteraceae; genus Roseovarius. Next base: position 3,584,554 of record NZ_CH902584.1, on the reverse strand, counting down.
GAGGTGACGTCTGATGTGATGGATGGACCGACCTCCGTAATCTTTGATGAGGCGGAGAATCGCCTTCATGCACAGAAAGCTGTCATGCGCTGGTGTCTTGGGGTGTGAAGACACAGCCGCTTGCAATACCGTCCCTAATCCGCTTAGCCTGACATCGTGGCGTTAGCGGTATCAGGGGGGCGAATGGCGCAGGCGCAGATCGGCATCTACGGACTTGGGACAATGGGCAGCGCCTTGGCGCTCAACATGGCCGAGCACGGCTTTGATGTGGCTGTGACCAATCGTGAGACTGATTGGATCGCGCCTTTCGTTGAAGAAGCATCTGCGTTCTCAGCACGGCTGTACCCAAAGGAGCGGCTGACGGATTTTGTCGCAGCCCTCAGGACACCGCGCGTCATCCTCTTCATGATCCCATCGGGTGCGCCGATGGACGCGATGCTGGAAGAGATTACCCCTTTGCTTAGCCCCGGCGACACCGTCATTGACGGCGGCAATGCCGATTTTCACGATACCCGCCGTCGTGCAGCCCAATTGACTGAACGCGATCTGCATTTCGTCGGCTTGGGGGTGTCTGGCGGCGAGGCGGGCGCACGTCATGGCCCGTCGATGATGCTGGGCGGGAGCCGCCACAGTTGGGCGCAACTAGAGCCAATCCTGACTTCCATCGCCGCGACATATGATGGCACACCTTGCGTAGCGCATCTGGGGCCGGACGGGGCGGGGCATTTCGTCAAGACCGTGCACAACGGCATTGAATATGCCGATATGCAAGTGATCGCCGAAATATACAGCCTGCTCCGCAACGGATCCGCGATGCCCCCCGCCGAGATTGGCGCGCTCTTTGCCGATTGGGATCGTGGACTTTTGAAATCCTATCTGGTCGAGATCACGGCCCAGCTTTTGACCTACACCGATCCCGAAACAGGGCATCCGATGGTCGACGTGATCAAGGATGCGGCGGGGCAAAAGGGCACCGGGCGCTGGACCGTGATCGAGGCGCTGCGTATGGGTCAGTCGGCCAGCATGATCGAGGCCGCGGTGGGCGCACGGGGCTGGTCTTCGGAAAAGGACACTCGGCAGCGGGCCGAGACCCTTCTTGGTGGGGCGGTCGGAGCTTTTGATGGCACGCCCGAAGTGCTGGCCGAGGCTTTTCTCGCCGCGCGCATTCTCGCATATGCCCAAGGTTTTCGCATACTTTCAGCGGCGTCAGAGGAGTATCACTGGTCGCTTGATGCAGCCACCATTGCTCGTATCTGGCGGGCGGGCTGCATCATCCGCTCTGCCCTACTCGATGATATTGCTGCGGCGTTCGATCTGGGATTGCCGCAGGATGAGTTGATCTTGTCACCGCAAATGGCGCAGACCCTTTCTCGCTGCATCCCCTCGCTGCGGCAGGTGGTCTGTAGTGCGGTGCATGGCGGGCATCCGGTCCCAGCACTTTCGGCGGGACTCGCATGGTATGACAGTATGCGCCTGGGTCACGGCAGCGCCAATATCATTCAGGCGCAGCGTGACATGTTTGGCCATCACGGATTTGAACGTCTGGGTCGGACCGGGCTGCATCATGGTCCGTGGTGGGATTGAAACCGCGCGTCGGTTCTTCGTAGGTGGAGCAAGGTGAAGATGGATCAGGGATCTGGCTGGCCTTCGGGTTATGGTCGCAGGGTGTTGACCACGGTAGATAGCACCAATGCCGAAGCCGCGCGGCTCGCGCCCTACCTGACGGGGCCAGAATGGATATTGGCACATCAGCAGACAGCGGCGCGTGGGCGGCGAGGCCGGGCATGGGTCAATCCGGCAGGCAATTTTGCCGCCACTTTGGTGATGCGTCCGACCGAGAGTCCGGACCGTGTGGCGCTGCGGTCTTTCGTAGCGTCGCTGGCGCTCTTTGAGGCACTGGTCGCTGCCACCGGGCGGGCCGAGGTCTTTGCTCTCAAGTGGCCGAATGACGTGCTTCTGAACGGGGGCAAACTGGCGGGGATATTGCTGGAAAGCGCCGGGGCGGGGGGCAGCCTCAGCCATTTTGCCATCGGCATCGGGGTGAATCTGTGCAGCGCCCCTGACGTGTCCGAGGTCGAGCAAGGCGCGTTGCGGCCTGTATCGCTCCTGTCTGAGACCGGGATCGTTCTTGACCCTGAGGAGTTCCTGGACTTGCTCGCCCCCGCCTATGCGCGACTTGAGTCGCAGTTCGTCACCTATGGATTTGCGCCCATACGCACCGCTTGGTTGGCGCGGGCAGCGCGCCTAGGCGAAGTGATTACCGCCCGCACGACCCGCGAGGTCTATGAGGGCACGTTTCAAACGGTGGACGAGGCTGGCAATCTTGTTCTATTGACCGCAATGGGACGGCAGACGATCGCGGCCGCCGAAGTGTTTTTCTGACGAAAAGGGGCCGGGCGCATGCTCTTGGCGATTGATTGCGGCAATACCAACACGGTGTTTTCAATCTGGGACGGACAGAAATTTCTCTGCACGCTGCGCACCGCCACGGATCATCAACGCACTGCCGACCAGTATTTCGTCTGGTTCAAGACTTTACTGCACCACTACGGGATAAAGGCCGATATTAACGGCGTCATCATCTCGTCCACCGTGCCGCGCGTGGTGTTCAATCTCCGGGTGTTCTCGGATCGCTATTTCAATTGCCGCCCAATCGTGGTCGGCAAACCCGAGTGCCGCCTGCCCGTCGATGTGCGAGTGGATGCGGGCACCCAAGTGGGACCGGATCGACTGGTGAATACGGTGGCTGGATTCGACCTCTATGGCGGCGACCTGATCGTGGTGGATTTCGGCACCGCGACCACCTTTGACGTGATCGACAACGATGGGGCCTACATCGGCGGCGTGATCGCGCCGGGGGTCAACCTGTCGTTGCAGGCACTGCATGAAGCCGCCGCCGCCTTGCCCCATATCGACGTCACCAAACCAGAGCGCGTGATTGGCACGAATACCGTCGATTGCATGCAGTCCGGCGTATTCTGGGGTTATGTCGGTCTGATCAATGGGCTATGTGAACGGATAAAGGCCGAGCGTGGCCGCACCATGAGGGTGATCGCAACGGGTGGGCTGGCACCTCTCTTCCAGCAAGGTACGGACGTGTTCGACATGTTCGAGGACAATCTGACGATGCACGGCCTGACCGTGATATACGCATATAATAAGGAGGGCTGACGCCCCATGAGTAGCGAACGACTTATCTACCTGCCCCTCGGAGGGGCGGGCGAAATTGGTATGAACGCCTATGTCTACGGCTATGGTAAACCGGGCAAGGAGCGACTGATCCTTGTCGACTTGGGGGTTACTTTTCCGGATATGGACGGGACACCCGGGGTTGATCTGATCCTGCCAGATATCAGTTGGCTTGAGGCGCGTAAGGGGCAGCTTGAGGCGATCTTTATTACTCATGCACATGAGGATCACGTTGGCGCCGTCGCGCATTATTACGGGCGTCTTGGCGCGCCGGTGTACGCACGCGCGTTTACCGCCAATATCGCGCGCCGCAAAATGGAAGAACATGGCCACCCTGACAAGGCGGTCAAGACCGTTTCCCCTTGGCCAGAAACTGTGGCAGCGGGACCGTTCACGGTTGGATTCGTGCCGCTTTCGCACTCTATCCCGGAAAGCTCTGGTCTGGTGATTGATAGCGCCGGTGGGCGCATCGTGCATACCGGGGACTTCAAGATCGACCTCGATCCGGTGGTTGGAGAGCCGTTTGACCGTGATCTCTGGGCCAGCCTCTCAGAGCCGGGTGTCAAGGCGCTTGTTTGTGACTCTACCAATGTGTTTAGCCATCACGAAGGACGCTCCGAGAGCACAGTGGGCGGACCGATCACGGATCTGGTTGCGGCCTCCAAGGGTATGTTCGTTTGCACGACATTTGCCAGCAATGTTGCGCGCGTCAAATCGTTGGCCGAGGCTGGCGTCCGGGCGGGACGCTCTGTCTGTCTCATGGGACGTGCAATGCAGCGGATGATCGAGGCAGCGCAAGCCACAGGCGTGCTCAAGGGATTTCCCAAGACGATCAGTCCGGAAGAAGCGGGCTCCGTACCGCGCGACAGTCTGATGTTGATTGTCACCGGCAGTCAGGGCGAGCGGCGTGCGGCCAGTGCGCAACTTGCCAATGGCAAATACAACGGCATCGTCCTCAAGGATGGTGACACGTTCCTGTTCTCATCCAAGACCATTCCCGGTAACGAGCGCGGCGTCATTCGCATCATCAACCAATTTTCTGAAATGGGTGTCGATGTGGTCGAGGGCGATGACCGCTATCACGTCTCGGGCCATGCCAACCGCCCTGATCTCGATGAGATGCACAAGCTTATCAAACCGCAGATGGTCATTCCGATGCATGGTGAACATCGACACCTGCGCGAGCACGTCAAACTGGCCAATGCCAACCGGCTCAAGGGTGTTCTGGCAGTCAATGGGATGATGATTGATCTCAGTGGCACAGCACCCAAAATTGCTGAATATGTCGAGACCGGTCGCACCTATCTGGATGGGTCTGTGCAGGTGGGGGCGATGGATGGCGTGGTCCGGGACCGTATCCGAATGGCCTTGAACGGGCATGTGATGATCAATGTCATCCTCGATGAAGAAGACGAGCCTTTGGGTGAGCCTTGGGTCGAGGTCATGGGCCTTGCCGAGACTGGGCGCAGCCGCGCGCCCCTCGTAGATGTCCTGGAAGAGGATCTCGCGCAGTTCATGGGGCGGGCAGGGGCCAAGACACTGACTGACGATGACAAGCTCGAAGAGGGGTTGCGCCGTGTCGCACGGCAAAGCGCCCAGACCGAGATCGGCAAGCGGCCAGAGGTGACGGTGGTCATCAGTCGCCTGACGGTCTGAGCCAGAGAGGGCAGAGGTATGCGGATCGGCTATGTTATGGCAGAAGGTCGGGGGGAAACCGATCTTTTGTTGCATGACGTGGCGCGAGCGGCGCAGGCGCGCGGCCTGCGTTTGTGCGGAACGGTACAGGTAAACACCAATTGCGGTGCTGATCGACCCTGCGACATGGATGTCGAGGTGCTGCCGGACGGACCGGTGATCCGCATCTCTCAAAGTCTAGGACCTGGTGCGCGCGGCTGTCGGTTGGACCCATCGGCGCTCGAGCTGGCGGTCGCCGCAGCCGAGGCACGGCTAGCGGAGGGCTGCGATCTGGTCATCGTCAACAAATTCGGCAAGCACGAGGCCGAGGGGCGCGGGTTTCGCAATCTGATTGCCGAGGCACTGAGCCGGGACGTGCCGGTGCTGGTTGGGGCAAATCGGCTGAACGCGCCGCATCTGTTGGCCTTTTCCGATGGGCTGGCAGAAGCGCTCAGCCCGGACCTCGCGCGCATTCTCGATTGGCTCGATCATGCGGCAACCGGTGCGCGCGCCTGAACCAGAACGCAATTGACCGGGCGGGGGCCATCTGTCATGCAGCAGGCTCAGTCAAGGTGAGGCGAAGACGATGAAGGTCATCATCTGCGGGGCTGGCCAAGTCGGCTGGCAGATCGCACGGCATCTCTCGGGCGAGCGCAACGATGTTACGGTTGTGGACAACAACCCGGATCTTGTGCGCCGCGCCACCGAAACGCTCGATGTGCAGGGGATCACGGGCTTTGCCTCTTACCCCGATGTGCTTGAGCGGGCAGGCGCGCGCGATGCGGACATGATTATCGCGGCCACCTATTCGGATGAGGTCAACATGGTGACCTGTCAGGTGGCACACTCGGTCTTTGGCATCAGTCGCAAGATTGCGCGACTGCGCAGTCAGTCTTATCTCGATGCGATCTATTCCGATCTCTACCGCCGCGATCACATGCCGATCGACGTCGTGATCAGTCCCGAACGAGAGGTGGCGCAGGCCGCGTTGCAACGCCTCGCGGCACCCGCTGCATTCGACACCGAAATGTTCATGGGCGGGCAAGCGCAACTCATGGGCATCAGGCTCGAAGAGGACTGTCCGGTCCTCAATACGCCGTTGCGCCAGTTGAGCGATCTCTTCTCAACTCTGCGTGTGGTGGTTCTGGCGGTTCGTCGTGAGGGACGACTGTTTGCGCCTGAAGCAGGTGATCAGCTCTTTGAAGGGGACGAGTGCTATCTTTTTGCCCCGGTGGAAGATGTGCCACGCACACTCGAGGTGTTCGGCAAATCGCAAAAGAAACAGGAGCGGGTGGTCATTATCGGGGGCGGCAATATCGGTCTTGCGGTGGCGCAGGCGCTTGAGACGAGACAGGGCGGTCGTATCCGCGCCAAGGTGATCGAGAAAAGCCGGCCTCAGGCAGAGCGTGCGGCGGATGCGCTGGAGCGCACGATTGTTCTGAACGGAGATGGTCTCAACGCCGCCCTCTTGGCCGAGGCGGGGATATCGCGCGCAGATGCGGTTTTGGTTGTGACTGATGACGACAAGACCAACATGCTGGCCGCCGTGCGCGCCAAGTCCGAAGGGTGCCCATTTGCCGTGGCGTTGATCAATGACCCGACGATGGTGCCACTACTCGAACCCTTGGGCATCGACGCCTATATTAACCCGCGTGCGACGACTGTAAGCTCGATTCTGCGGCATATCCGTCACGGCAAGGTACGCGGAGTCTATTCCATAGGTGATGCCGAGGGCGAAGTGATCGAGGCAGAAGTGATGTCGACCTCTTCCATTGCGGGCGCGGCCATCCGCGACATCGACTTTCCCGAGGGCGTGCTGGTTGGAGCGGTGCGCAAGGGCGGCAAGATCTACAAGCCCGCAGGCGGCCTTCGGGTGGAGGCGGGCGATGTGATCGTGATATTTGCAATGGCGGCAGATGTGGCGGCGGTTGAACAGCTGTTGCAGGTCTCGATCGACTTCTTTTGATCCCATGATCGCCCGGCTTCTGACATTTCCCCTGATCCTGATCCTCGCTGGGGTGGCGGCGTTTCTTATGTTTCTGCCTGCCATCGACGCGGCGATGCGCGGCTACAGCGGCGTGGGGCGAGCCTTTGCTTTTTCCGGTATTCTTGGACTGGCTTTGGTTATGAGCGTGGGGTTGGCTCTGTCCGGCCGAACCAATCAAAAGATGAACGATACGCAAAATCTGATTTCGCTCTTGCTAGCCTATCTCTTGCTGCCAGTCTTTCTGGCGCTGCCCTTCTATGAAGGGGTCAGAAATACCACATTCCTCAATGCATATTTCGAAATGGTATCCAGCTTCACGACCACCGGCGCTTCGCTCTTTGATGCGCCGGGGCGTTTGAAGGACAGTCTGCATTTGTGGCGTGCACTGGTAGGCTGGAGCGGGGGGCTCCTGATCTGGATTTCAGCGTCTGCGGTTCTGGCACCGCTCAGCCTCGGCGGTTTCGAAGTTACAGCACGCGGCGAACCGGGGCAGGATGAGACAGTGCTTGGCCGGTTTGAGCGAGCAGCCCCGGCCAAGCGATTGGCACAATCCACGGCCGTATTGGCGCCGGTCTATATCGGGCTGACAGCTGCGCTCTGGATCATCCTGATGATTGGTGGGGAGCGCGCCTTTGTCGCAGCGGTGCATGCGATGTCAACCATGGCGACCAGCGGCATATCCTCGATTGGAGGCCTACAGAATGGCGCTGCGGGCTTTGCTGGTGAATTTGCTATTTTTCTCTTTCTCTTTTTTTCACTGTCCCGGCTTACTTTCTCATCCGATACGATTACCGCCGCGCGGCCGGGTGTCATCAATGATCCAGAGTTCCGGCTTGGCGTCATGCTGGTGATCGGTGTTCCCCTGATCCTGATTGTGCGTCATTGGCTTGCGACCTTGGGCATAGAGGAAACTGGAGACTGGCGTGTGGCGCTACGGGCACTCTGGGGCGCGCTCTTTACCGTGCTGTCGTTTCTATCCACCACAGGCTTTGAGAGCGCGGACTGGCAAGAGGCGCGCGACTGGTCAGGCTTGGGCACCCCTGGACTCATATTATTGGGATTGTCCCTGATTGGCGGTGGAGTGGCGACGACGGCAGGTGGTGTGAAACTGCTGCGGGTCTATGCGCTCTATCTGCATGCACGACGCGAAACCGAGCGTCTGGTGCATCCCTCCTCGGTCGGGCGGGCAACCGGCCTCGGGCGACGTATCCGGCGTCAGGGGGCCTATATTGCATGGGTTTTCTTCATGCTATTTGCGATGTCACTTACCTTTGTCACAGCGCTGTTGACGCTCTTTGGCCAAGGGTTCGAATCCGCACTGATTCTTACCATATCGGGCCTCTCAACGACTGGACCATTGATCCTCACCGCGAGTGAGGCGCCAATCCGCTTGTTGGAGCTGAGCGCCGGGGCCAAGATGGTCTATGCGATGGCGATGGTATTGGGACGACTCGAGACTTTGGCCCTTATTGCATTGCTCAATCCGTCCATCTGGCGAGACTAGCACCCCGTGCCTATCAACCTTTCAGATTGGAACGATTTTATTTTTGGGCTGGAAACTCTCGCAAGGGCAAGACATACTCTTTTGCATATGTAAGACCCCTCGCGCCGGTTCGCGGTGCGCGCAATAAAAAAAGGCAGGAAGACGCATGGCTTCTGATCGACAAAATTTGCAGGACGCTTTTCTGAATCAGGTACGCAAGACCAAAATTCCTGTGACCGTCTTTCTGATCAACGGGGTCAAGTTGCAGGGTGTGATCACTTGGTTTGACAATTTCTGCATTCTGCTGCGCCGAGACGGTCAGTCGCAGCTTGTTTACAAGCATGCGGTGTCAACCATCATGCCCTCGCAGCCCGTGAATCTCTATGACGGTGATGAACCCAATTGATGGACCATGCACGCCCGATCACAAGGGCCTGGGTCATCCACCCCGAGATAGCCGGTGCAAGCCGCACACGTGAGCCTGCTTTAGCACTCGAAGAAGCCGTGGCTTTGGCGCAGGCTTTGCCGGATATCGACGTGGTCGGGTCGGATGTGGTGCGCCTGCGCAAACCCGATGCTGGTCGTCTCTTTGGTAAGGGCAAGCTTGAGGAGCTTCACCAAGCGATGGAGGCTGCCGACGTCGAGCTTGTGCTGGTCGATGGGCCGGTGACGCCCGTTCAGCAACGTAATCTGGAAAAGGCTTGGGGTGTGAAGCTCCTTGATCGTACCGGCCTTATCCTCGAGATTTTCAGCGACCGTGCCGCCACTCGGGAGGGCGTGCTTCAAGTTGAAATGGCAGCCCTCAGTTATCAGCGCACGCGCCTTGTGCGGGCCTGGACCCACCTTGAGCGGCAGCGCGGCGGGCTTGGCTTTGTCGGCGGTCCCGGCGAGACACAGATCGAGGCGGATCGTCGTGCGATTGACGATCAACTTGTGCGCCTGCGCCGTCAGTTGGAAAAGGTGGCCAAGACCCGCACGCTTCACCGCGCCGCCCGTGCCAAGGTGCCGTTTCCGATTGTGGCCCTCGTTGGCTACACCAATGCGGGGAAATCCACGCTTTTCAACCGTCTGACAGGGGCGGATGTTATGGCCAAGGATATGCTCTTTGCGACGCTCGACCCGACCATGCGTAGAGTTGCCCTGCCAGAGGGTGGTCCCGAAGTGATCCTGTCTGACACTGTGGGTTTTATCAGTGACCTGCCCACTGAGTTGGTCGCGGCCTTTCGCGCAACTCTCGAAGAGGTCCTCTCTGCCGATCTTATCTGCCATGTGCGTGATATTTCACATCCGGAAACCGTGTCTCAATCGCGGGATGTCGCAGCAATCCTCGAAAGTCTTGGGGTGAGCGACAAGACCCCACAGATCGAGATTTGGAACAAGATCGACCAGCTCGAGGATGAGGCCCGCGCTGCAGCGGTGACTCAGGCCGAGAGGCAGGATGATGTTCTCGCGATTTCTGCAATCACAGGGCAGGGGATCAACGACCTCGTTGCCGCCATCGGCGCTAAACTGGCCGATGTGACCCATGAGACGGTGTTACACCTTCAGTTTGGCGAGGGACGCAAACGGGCTTGGCTCTTTGAAAAGGAGCTTGTCGAGTCGGAGCGTCAGACCGACGATGGCTTTGACTTGACCGTCCACTGGACAGCGCGCCAAGAGGCCCAGTTCCGCGATCTATGATGGTGGAATGCTTGGGCCCCCGCGAAGGGATCCTGAGAGGGCTGTCGCTAAGGTGCCAACTGGACGTTGCTCGAAATCCGCAGCGTTTGAGTTTGTCCTCATCTGCAAGAAGCAATGGTGCCAACGCCTCGTAAGGCAACACATGACGAGATTGGATTTCTTCTTTGAGGCCGTGATTTGCCCCTTCATGGTGCCTTCATCAAATTCCTGCTATTGTCACAGCCCTACGAGACCGCGCTCCCCAATGACCTCGAACCCAAACGCCGCAGACGACAAGTATCTCGATCTCCTTAGTTCACCGCCTGCGGCACCTTCGCCCGCTTTGGCATAAAACATGCCTTAATCCTTGCCCGTGCCGTGCTTTCGTTTATCAAGAACACGCACAAGAACAAGAAGCTGACGCATGCCCAAAGACACTGCTCCTGAAACACCCGCACCGGTTCTCAAAGATGCGCGCGACTGGGTTCGTATTCTGTCGACCTATCGCGACCCGAGCCCAACGCGTAGCACCTTCGAACTTGGGGTCACGCTTGGCCCGTTCCTGCTGCTCTGGGCGGCTGCATGGTGGTCGTTATCGGTCAGCCTGTGGCTGACACTTGCGCTGTCGCTCGTCAACGCTGCCTTCCTCTTGCGTCTCTTTGCGATCCAGCACGATTGCGGCCATGGTGCATTTTACAAAAGCCGCAACCTCAGCGATTGGCTCGGGCGTGTCATAGGTGTGCTTACTCTCACACCCTACGATGTCTGGCGGCGCGCCCACTCGATCCACCATAGTTCGGCGGGCAATCTCGGGCGGCGAGGAATAGGCGATATCACCACCCTGACCGTGAGCGAATACCGCGCTCTGTCGCCACTTAAACGTCTGATGTACCGGCTTTATCGACATCCGATTGTGATGTTTGGCTTAGGGCCAGGTTACCTTTTCTTTGTGCAGAACCGCCTTCCCATGGGGCTTATGGCACAGTCGCGATACTGGATCAGCGCGATGGGCACCAATGCGGCGATCCTCGCACTGCTTGGGCTCATCCTATATTTTGGTGGGCTTCTGCCAATCCTGCTTATTTTCGTGCCCACGACCCTCCTTGCTGCCACTGCTGGCGTTTGGCTCTTTTACGTGCAGCACCAGTTTGAAGACACGCATTGGGAGGAGGATGACGATTGGGATCTGCACGATGCGGCCCTGCACGGCAGTTCACATTACGTTTTGCCGTCGGTCCTGCAATGGCTCAGTGCCAATATCGGGATACATCATGTGCATCATCTCTACAGCCGCATCCCGTTCTACCGCCTGCCTGAGGTGCTGCGCGACCATGCAGCCTTGGCTGAGTCGCATCGACTCACGATTCGTCAGAGCTTTGCAACGACACGCCTGCACCTCTGGGACGAGAGCAGTAAGCGGTTGATCTCTTTCTCGAACTTGGCCACCAACCCCTGACACCGATATTTTCGGGAAAATTTCAGCGCCAGACCCGTCACTTTAGTCGGGCTGTTTGAATTTTTTTACCACCCCTGCATCCAAACACCGTCTCGCCCGAGTCTCCTAAGTATCCAAGCTGCAGATAGGCTGCGGCTTCTGATATCCGAGGACTGACTTATGACCAAACTGACTTTTGCACTCGCGACCACTGCCCTGCTGACGAGCACATCGTTGGCCACCGCAGATAATCATGGCAACCACAGCCTGACCGCAATTGCCCTTTCGGGCGATAACATGTTGCACAAGATCGACGTTGCCACTGCGACGGTCAAAGCCTCCATGCCGGTCGAGGGGGTCTCCAGACTGCTCGGAATTGACCTGAGACCAGCCACAGGTCAGTTGATCGGCGTCACCGACGGGTTTGAGATTGTCGAGATCGACCCGGAAACCGGCGCTACCACGGTAATCTCCAAAATGGACAAAGAGCTTCCGATTGACGGCGATGCGGCCGTGATCGTGGACTTCAACCCCAAAGCCAACAAGCTGCGCTTTATGTCCGGCACAACCAACCACCGTGTCGATATCGAGAGCGGCGCTGTTACCGTCGACGGCAGTCTGACCTTTGACAGCGCTGATATGCACGCAGGCGAAGCCCCGGCCATCGTCGCGGCGGCCTACAGCAATTCCTATGGCACGCCTGAAGCAACGGCGATGTACGACATCGACAGCACCATCGTCGCCCTTATTCAACAGACATCACCCAATGACGGCACGCTCGCTGCCATCGGCAAACTTGGAATTGACGGCGCGGCGCCCTATGCCTTCGATATCGCGACCGATGCCGAGGGAAAGAATACCGCGTGGCTGGTGTCAGGTTCCATGCTGCACACGGTCTCGCTTGACTCCGGGTCCGTTGCCGAAAGCTGGGAACTGACCGGAACAGACGGCGCCGCCGTGCGCGACATCACCTTCATGACGGCGATGTAACCGGATTGTCGGCTCCGCACGTGGGGCCGGCAAGCACCTCCCGGTAAGATCATCCCCCAGTTTGGCGGATGTTTTGTGCCCAGTTACCGCCGATCTTGGTTTGACCGGGAGGTGTCCAGTCTTTACCCCTGAACAGAAGGAGTCGACTCCTAGCATTAAGATGGAAAAAGAGCCCTTCTGTGACAGACCTCTCCCTGTTGATCCAATCCTGTGCCGCCGGCGAGCGCTCGGCCTTAAAACAGATCATGGAGACCGAAGGTGGGCGAATGCTCGGCGTTGCCCGTCGGATGCTCCGACGACAGGATCTGGCCGAAGACGCTGTGCAGGAATGCTTCGTCTTGCTCTGGCGGAAAGCGCACCAGTTCGATGCCGAGAGGGGTCAAGCCAAGGCTTGGATCTATACGATCTTGCGCAACCGATGTCTCACGCTCTTGCGCAACGCGCATCCGGAAACCGCACTTGATCCCGCAGAGGCTGAAGAAGCATCTGATGATGCAATTCTAGAGATCGCCTACAATCGTCTTGAGCGCACGCATGATCTGCGCATCTGTCTTGAATCCTTGGACCCTCATAAACGCATGGCCATTCTGTCATCCTATATCCTTGGCTACAGCCATGGCGAGATTGCCGGACGCATGGGGGCGCCACTCGGATCAGTCAAGGCTTGGGTGCGGCGCGGTCTGTTGATGCTGCGGGAGTGTCTGTCATGACCGACCGTTCCCTGTCAGAACGGATCGACGAGGTCGTTCTTGGTCTGGCCAGCGAGGCGGAGCTGTTCGAGATCGAAGGGCTCTGTGCGGCGGATGCCAAAGTGGCCGCGATGCTAGAGCGCGCGCGCCAGCGATTTTTGGCTCTGGATGAAACTGCCGATATACTGCCCCTCCCTGACGGCCTATGGGCACGAGTCGAAACATCCTTGACCGAAGCCGGGCCACACGCGGATGAAATTCCTGCCACCGCACAAGTGATCGCGTTTGCTCCTCTTCAACACAGGCTCAAGACATGGCGATTGGCCGCTTTGAGCGGCATCGCTGCAACTTTCATGCTTGCAAGCGTTTTGGGTTGGTCACTAGTGACAGCGGTTGACCCAACAGTCATTGCCGTTCTGCTCGACGACCAAGGACAGCCCATTGCCGTGGTCGAAGGCACGCAGAGCAACCAGACCCTGATTACATTGTTGGAGAACGCCCGTGTCCCGGACGATCGCGTGATGCAGGTCTGGACCAAGCCGCAGGATGACGGCAGCCCGGTGTCCCTTGGCCTGCTGTCAACGGCGCGCTCTCTTACCCTGTCGGTGGACGGCCTTCCTCCCCCCCGCGCGGACCAACTCTACGAGATCACCTTCGAGCCTCTGGGGGGCTCTCCCACAAACCTTCCAACGGGTCCGATCCTGGCGAAAGGCTTTGCCAAGACACCGGTGTACTAAGACCGCTTTGAATCCTGCCTTGCGCCCCATCGCCAGGGCGGCCTGATGAGAACCTTGGCGCTGTGACCTGCCACTGATCGTTTCTCCAATTTCATAAACACCTTACCACGGTGTCCACGAAATCGGCAGCAGCTCAAACGGATAATTTCTGGTTCATCCTATCAATTAGGAGATCGAGATGATGCAGAAACCTGAAACTTCGACGGACGCCGCTGCAAGCTGGTCAAGACCATCCGCCACAAAATCCGCCAGACCTATTCTGCTGAAAGGAAAATCCGCGTTATCTTGGCCGGTTCGCGTGGCGAGGAAAGTATCTCGGTGCTGTGCCGGTGGGAAAGTATTGCCGAGAGCCTGTGTAACAGCTTGCTAAACGCGTTTCTGGAGCCCGGCGGCCTTCGGCGATACTGCCACGTCGTGCCGCGCAGGAGAAAGCGGAAAGCATGATCCATGGCGCTGACCTCCGGCAGAGGTCGCACTGACCGATGCCTCGCGGGGAATTCCTTTGAGTGATAAAAGAAAGCCCACAACGAAGCCGTTGCGGGTTTCTCTTTGCTATCAATACCTTGCGGTAGTTTTGGCTCCGGCGGTAGGGATCGAACCTACGACCAATTGATTAACAGTCAACTGCTCTACCGCTGAGCTACGCCGGAACACTTGGGCCGTATAGCAACCGAGTTGGAGGAGGTCCAGAGGATTTGTCACAAAAAATCGACTGCTTTCGTGTATCCGTCAAAGGCACGCAAATGCTGTGTCGGCGTGCAGTTCACCCAGTGGAATAATTCGAGATTTCTGAGTTAGATCAATGAGGTGCGCAAGTACATTTCGTCTCGCGACCGGGAGGAGGTGAGCGGGGGTATCTGCGTAGACGATCGCTGTCACTTGAGAGGCTGACCGGGGGCCTGCGTGCAAGACCTCGAGAATCGCAGCTTCGCGCGCTAAACGGTGTGATATCAGCCAGTCGAGGCGCGCGGCCGGGTCTTCTATTGGTCCACCGTGGCCCGGCAGAAATCGTCTTGCATGGAGCGCTTTCAGCCGCCTGCAGGATGCCATGAATTGTGTGAGGTCCCCATCTGGCGGCGAGACAAGAGAACTGGCCCAGCCCATCACCAGATCCCCTGTCAGAATTGTGTCTTCGATCACAAAGCACAGGTGATTGCCAAAATGACCCGGCGTCCAGTGTGGCGTAATCTGCCATCCATCGCCAACGACGGACTCTCCATCGAAGAGCAACTGATCCGGGGTAAAAGTCACGTCCACACCCTCTCCACCGCCGATCATACCCGTGTCGGCGAGGTGTTGCATCACGGGGCTGCGGCCAGCTCTTGCGTCGCCATAGGCGAAGACCGGTGCACCCGTTTCGTCCGAGAGGCGCGCTGCCAAGGGCGAGTGATCGAGATGTGCGTGCGTGACGAGGATGTGGCTGACGCACTGTCCGGGGCCAATCGCACGCAGAATGGCCTGCAAATGCGCGGTATCATCTGGGCCAGGGTCGATTACGGCCAATTGTCGGGTGCCCAGAACGTAGGTATTTGTACCCCAAAACGTCATCGGCGAGGGGTTGGGCGCAAGAATCCTCCGGAGGTCGCTGCCCAGATCTTGCGCTATGCCTACGGGGGGTCTTTTTTCTTGGTCCGTTTGCATGGCTCTTCCTTCTGGCAACCCACGCAGCTAGGTTTAACCATGTCGGTTCGATGGCTCAAACCCTATATGCCCCGAAGCCTTTATGGGCGAGCGGTTCTTATCCTGCTTTTGCCGGTTATAACGCTGCTTTTGGTCGTGTCTTTGGTATTTACACAAAGGCTCTTCGACGACGTCACACAGCAGATGGTAAAGACTGTGGCCCGCGAGATTCGGCTGGTGTTGGCCCAACCTGAGGGGAGCGCGGTTGCCGACATCCTTGAGATCGAGCGGCGGCGCGTACCAATGTCCGAGATTCCTCGTGCAGATGAGTACGACTGGTTCGATCTGTCTGGGAATGTGGTCATCCGCGAGTTGCGAGAGTATTTCGACGATTTGGAACGCGTTTCATTGGCCGATAGCAAGTATGTCATATTATATTTTCAGCGAGACGAGTCGGTGATCGAACTTGTATTCGACCGTCGTCGAGTATCAGCGCGGAGACCCTATCAAGTTCTTGTAAACCTTGCGTTTTATGGGATTTTGATGACGGTGGTCTCTTATGTTTACATGCGCAAACAACTGCGACCAATTACGCGCCTTGCAGAGGCGGCAGAGGCTTTTGGGCGCGGTCGGCATGTACCCTACCGCCCGGCAGGCGCCATAGAAGTGCGCGCTGCGGGCAATGCGTTTCTTGATATGCGCGCACGGTTGGAACGACAAATCGAACAACGCACCTTGATGCTTTCGGGCGTCAGCCACGACTTGCGCACCCCGTTGACCCGACTTCGATTAGGCCTTGCGATGTTGGATCACGAAGAGGCCGCGCCAATGTTGCGCGACGTGGTGGATATGGAGAGATTGCTCGATGGGTTTTTGGCCTTTGCCCGTGGTGCGCATGAAGGCGAAGCCGAGCCCATTGATCCAATTGATCTCGTGAGGCAAATTGTCGAGGATTCGCAACGTGCGCAGGTTCCTGTGGCACTGGTTGAGACGCGCGGAGAAGGAAGTATTGCTCTGCGGCCAGCGAACATCCGACGAGCTGTTGAGAATCTGATCAACAATGCTGTGCGCTATGGGTCGCGAGCAGAGGTTTCTGTCGTTATGACAGAAAAATCCCTGCGCATCCGGGTGGAAGACGATGGACCTGGCATTCCGCCTGACAGCCGGGGCGACGCCATCAAACCGTTTACGCGTCTGGAGCCTGCGCGAAATCAGAACCGTGGCATGGGAGTCGGCTTGGGTTTATCAATTGTTTTGGATGTGGCTCGGGCACATGGGGGTACGTTGCGCTTGGGCGAAAGTGTGCGTTTGGGCGGCTTGTGCGCTGATATTGTGATCGCGCGGTGATGCGAAATCGGAACGTATCGTAGTTTTTTTCTGAAGGGAATCAAACTGGATGCAGACCATCCACAACACAGGTGGGGCCTGACGGGCCACCTGTGCCGATGAAAAATATTTTAATATTAGCAGGTTAGCTTGCGCGCCGCTCATCGAAACTGAGTGCGATGAAGCTAGGCAGGTGATCCCCCAAGCCCACAACACGCGGGCCACCAGCTTGATCCTGCCGTCCGCGGCCACCGCTGTTCCCACCGCCTTGCCGCTGGCCTCGCTCTTGCGGGCGCTCGCTCTGGCGTTCTTGTGAACGTTCGGGTTGACTCTCTTGGCGAGGAGCAGATCGCTCGGAGCTTGTCGTGCGCTGCTCGGGTTTGACAGCCATCACTTCCGCGACAGGCTCTGTAGGATTTTGCACGGGCAGGGGGGCGTTGTCGGACTTTCCTCTGCTGCGGCTCGCAGTACGCGAACGGCGGGGCTTGACGGGGCGTTCGTCACTGCCTTGCGGAGGCTCTGCGTTGGTTGTCGGTGCGCCCAAGGTAATGGGGCTCTCAACCCGGGGAATTTCCTTTTGAAGCAAGGCCTCAACGCCTGCGAGGTTCTTTTCGTCGCGCGGGTTACAGATCATCAATGCCTTGCCGGCGCGACCGGCGCGGCCGGTGCGGCCGATGCGGTGAACGTAGTCTTCGGCATGGCTGGGCACGTCAAAGTTGAAAACATGGCTGACGGCGGGGACATCGAGTCCACGCGCGGCGACATCCGACGCAATGAGAAAACGCAAGGTGCCAGCACGGAAGCCGTCTAGGGTGCGTGTGCGTTGGCTCTGTTCCAGATCGCCGTGAATGGGGGCTGCGTCATAACCGTACTTTATCAAGGACTTAGAGACCACATCTACATCAACCTTGCGGTTGCAGAAGATGATTGCATTGCTACAGGCCTCGCCTTCACGGTCGATCAATGCGCGCAGAAGCCTGCGCTTTTCGCTATCTGCGTTCTCGCGGCGTGTGGGCTTGAACATGACCACGCCCTGTTCGATGGTCTCGGACGCGGTGGCCTGTCGAGCAACCTCGACGCGGGCGGGGTTTGACAGGAAGGTATTGGTGATGCGCTCGATCTCAGGCGCCATCGTGGCCGAAAAGAAAAGTGTCTGACGTGTGAAGGGGGTGAGGCTGAAAATCCGTTCAATATCAGGGATAAAACCCATGTCGAGCATGCGGTCGGCCTCGTCTACGACCATGATTTGAACACCGGTCAGCAAGAGCTTGCCACGCTCGAAATGATCGAGCAGGCGGCCCGGCGTCGCAATCAGAACATCCACGCCCTTGTCGATCAGTTTGTCCTGTTCCTTGAAGCTGACACCGCCGATGAGCAGCGCCTTTGTCAGCTTTAAGTGCTTGGAATATGTATCAAAATTCTCAGCTACCTGGGCTGCGAGTTCGCGTGTCGGGCACAGAACCAGACTGCGTGGCATCCGGGCGCGGGCGCGGCCGCGGGACAGCAGTGACAGCATCGGCAGCGTGAAGCTGGCAGTTTTGCCGGTGCCGGTTTGGGCGATCCCTAGGACGTCGCGGCCTTGCAGCGCGTGGGGGATGGCTTCGGCCTGAATGGGCGTCGGGGTCTCGTAACCAGCCTCTTCTATGGCTTTAAGGACCTTGGGATTCAGGTTCAGATCAGAAAATTTTGTCATGTGTATCCGTGGTTTACGGACACAATCCTGGCCCGTACGTCTGGCGCGGGTTCGGGCCCCTCATGGGCCTGTGGTTCTCCACATGGATGACCCGCTGCGCAGCACTTACCTGAGATCGGCGCCAGCGTCAATGCATCGCATTTTCTTGGCAACAATACCGGGGTTCAACCCGAAGATTATGCTTTCATTGGAAACACTTACGCATGGTTTGGAAAGTGGCGCGCGCGTTTGGTGTCGAGGTCGAGATTGATGGGGTGCAGGTGTCCAAATGCCTCAAGTCGATGGCGCAGATCTGGGGTGGCGGTGCAGACTTCGGTGAAGAAGCGACGGAGGGCCAAGTCACCGCCATCGGCCTCTAGCATTTGAAAAAACTCATGCATATTAAAGGCATAGCCGTCAGACTGTGGTGCGGGCTTGAGGTCGGCGCGGTAGGAGCCGTGGTTGAGTCGGTAGCGATACGCGGCGTGCCAATGCTCCCACGTTGCGGCGTGCAAATGGCAAAGCAAAACTTCATGTAGTTCCTTAGCATCACCGTCCATAAGCTTGTTTTTAAATGCATTATGGATGCGAATGCTTGTTTCTGGCAGACCCGTTCTGACAAAGACCTTGCCCGCGACATGGCTCATGAAGCCGCCATTCAGATAGGGGCCAAAGGTGGGATAGATGGCATTGGTCTGGCTGCGGCGTTCGGTCTGAGACAGGGCGCAGGATTTGAACCACCCGTACGTTTGTGCGGCTTCAGCGTACGGATCGGGGGCAAGTGCCTCGACCGGGCGCACGCGAGCGCTGAACGTATCGGGGGAGAGCTGCGCCAAGTGACCAAACAGGGGACTGTCCGACCAGAGAAATTCGTCGACGTCGATATGGGCGAGCCAATCGACCTGTGGTCGCTTGTTGAGGCAATGCGTGGCGTTGACGCTTTGGCGCGGTTGATGTTTCTCTGGTCGCCCAGTGCGGGAGCGTCTGCGCCAGTACCCGTCATCGCAGAGTATCACACGGCATTTAGGATGCGCGCGCAGGGCGGCTTCGGCCTCTGGGTCGGGGTCGTCAAGATAGACATGCACGCGGTGGGCACCCAGATCGAGATGATGGGCGGCGAAATTGAGGATGTCTTGGGTGGGGGCCTTGATCGTGGCGACCACGCCCCAGGTGGGTGCTGCGTTCATGCGCGCAGAATGCGCAAGCCGCGCGCCCGCCGCAAGGGCTCAGGTGTGTTTAGGGATTTGACGTGTTTTGCGCACAAATAGTGGGTTATGATTGGGTGGAGTGCTCGACACTGGCCAGTTGCTGACATTGGCCCCATGCGATGAGCCGCGCGGTGCCCGTCCGCCGGGTGGGCGCTGTTACCTATCTAGCTAGCACTTAATGCTCGCCAAATACTTCCGCGTTATCAAGCAACTACCACGATGCAAAAGCGCCCGCCCGGTGGGGCGGACGGGCGCTGCGCGGCGGCGCGTGCCGCGCCTTGATTCCGCGCTTTTGAGATTGGGGCAAAGTTCGGCTTTAGGCCGTTCGCTATCCTCGCGTCGAAATTGGCTGACAGCCTCAGTCGAACTTGCGCGAGGGGGCGAGAACCGTGGCTTCGCCGATCAACACCTTTTTGCCATTCACCAGACAGCGGCAATCGAGTTGCACCCGGCGTTTGCCGTGGTCGATGCCGATCACCTCGACCTCTGCATGGACCATGTCGCCGGGGCGCACGGGGGCGAGAAATTTGAGGGTTTGGCCCATGTAGACGGTGCCGTGTCCGGGCAATTGCTCGCCGATCACCGCAGAGATGAGGCCAGCGGTCAGCATGCCATGCGCGATGCGCCCCTCGAAAATCGTATCCTGTGCATAGGCGTCATCGAGATGCACTGGGTTGCGGTCGGTCGAAACCTCGGCGAACAGCTCGATGTCGCGGTCGGTCACGACCTTGCGCAGATGGCGGGTCATGCCCATTTCGATGTCTTCGATACAGATCGTGCCGCGCGGCATGTTGTCCAACATTCGCCCCTCCAACAGGTTTGGTGCGTAATTATCAGGCTGTATTTCGCCTCAAGTTGGAATTTAATTACTTTGCGGATGCAGAAAGATCAAGTGTTTTCTCTCAGCGCAAGAATCCGATTGTGAAGGTGGGTGAGGATTTTTCCTTTGCAAGATAATCGTTTAACGCTGATTCATCCGGTTGGTGCGACGTTTTGGTCTCTGTCGCGGCCAAGCCGCCGGAGATGAAGAGAGAATCGATATCCTCACCCATCGCACCGGCCACATCGGTATGAACCCCGTCGCCGATTGCGAGGATGCGGGCGTTCTCGACATCGCGGCCAAGGGCCAAAAGGCGGCGGCGGGCGAGGTCATAGATGGGAGGATGCGGTTTGCCGAAATAGAGGCTCTCACCGCCCATTTCGGTATAGAGCCGGGCCAGAGCGCCCGCACACCATTCCCGCACCTCGCCACGATCCACCACGATATCGGGATTGGCGCAGAGGAGTTTCAGGCCCATCTGCTTGGCATAGAGGAACTGGGGGCGCAGATCGCTGGGGTCCGCCAAGGGATCGAACGGGCCGATGCAGACGATGCCCTCGGCGTCTTCCAAGGGGACGCGGGTGATGGGCACGGGGTTTTCGATCAAATGCAGCGGATCGAAAAAGCGACCATCGAACGGTTGACCGACGAACCAGACCTTTTCGCCGACCACGCCCTGAAACATCGCAGCACGGGCGCTGTCGCCGGAAGTGGCGATGGTATCCCAGGCGTCGCGGGGCACGCCGAAGCCATCGAGTTGTTTTTCGACGCCGCCGCGCGCGCGGGGCGAGTTGGTGACGAGCACCACGGTGCCGCCGTCTGCACGGTAGGATTGAAGGGCGGCGACAGCATCCGGCAGGGCGCGCACGCCGTCATGCACGCAGCCCCAAAGATCGACAAAGAGCGCGTCATAATTGGCGGAAATCTCGCTGAGGGCGGTGATGATGCGGGTCATGGGCGGCTCCTTGTCTGCGGTCGGTGGCTGAGGTCGGCGCAGATATGGCAGGGCGCGTGCGCTTTGGCCAGCGGCGGATTTGAGTATTTTGACCAAGAAAAGCGGGGCCGCCTTAGAGTCCGTGTGGGCGCACGATGTGGTAATCGCCGCTGAGATAGGTGAGTGGCTTTTGTCCGGCGTTGGTGAGGGCCGTGACGGTGCCGATGCAGATGGCATGGCTGCCATGGGTGATGCGATCCGTGAGCCGGCAGGAGAAGGCGGTGGCGCGCGGCAGCACCGGGCCTTCGGGCCGGGGCGTGTAGTTGAGGCCGAGAAAGCGCTCAGCGGGATTGTCGGGCGACGGTCCGGCAAAGGCACGCGCCACTTCGACCGCATCCTCGGACAGGACATTGACGCAGAAGGCCGCATTCTCGATGACGCTGCGCGCGATCCGGCTGTCGGAGCGCAGGCAGATCAGGACCGAAGGCGGATCGGCGGACAGCGAGGAAAAGGCGCTGACCGTGGCCCCCGCGAGGCCTGCCACCCCGTCCGTGGTCACGACGGTGACGGTCGCTGCCACCTGTCGCATGGCGGCGAGAAAGGCGTCGCGCTCAACGCTGAGGGTGTCTGAAGTCACGCGCGTCTCTCCTGTCGGGGTCCGGGGTCTTTGGGTAACGCCGAAATGTGGCGGGGTAAAGGAAATCCCGTGCCCGGGGGTCAGGTAGCGTGGTGTGATCTGCTTTCAAACCGCACCGGCGAAGGGGCATGAAAAAACCACGCAAGCCGGGGCCTGCGTGGTCAGGGGGACGGTTGGTCCGTCCTTGGTGTGCCTATTTGATGATGGTCTCTGGACCCATGACCGCGTTGGGCAGGACGGTCGAGATCCAGGGCACATAGGTGATGATGATCAGGAACACGAAGAGCACGGCGAGGAAGGGCAGGGCGGCGCGCACCACCGCCATCATCGGCATGCCTGCCACGCCGGAGGTCACGAAGAGGTTGAGGCCGACCGGAGGGGTGATCATGCCGATCTCCATGTTCACCACCATGATGATGCCAAGGTGAATAGGGTCAATCCCGAGTTCCAGAGCGATGGGGAACACAAGCGGGGCGACGATCACCAGAAGGCCCGACGGTTCCATGAACTGCCCGCCGATGAGCAGGATCACGTTGACCACGATGAGGAAGGTCACCGGCCCCAGACCTGCGCCGAGCATGGCGTTGGCGATGTGCTGGGGGATCTGTTCCTCGGTCAACACATGTTTGAGGATGAGCGCGTTGGCGATCACGAACATGAGCATCACGGTGAGCTTGCCCGCATCAAGCAGCGTCTTGCGGGTGTCGCGGTGGAAGAAGGCGGTGAGGAGCGCTGTGGGGCGTTGGTAGAGCGCCAGCGGTGCCTGACCGTCACCGCGCGCCAGCGGCCCCATGTCGCGGTAGATGAAGCTGGCGACCAAGAAGGCGTAGACTGCGGCCACCGCCGCCGCCTCGGTCGGGGTGAAGATCGCGCCGGTGATGCCGGGGATGCCGTAGATCCCCACCATGATGATCGCGATCAGCAAGAGACCCCAGGCCGCCTCGCGGAAGCTGTCAAAGATTTCACGCCAGCCGCGCCATTCGCCCTGTGGCATGTTCTTGACCTTGGCGATGACATAGATGGTGATCATCAGCATCGACCCCGCCAGAAGACCCGGCAGGACGCCCGCGAGGAACATCCGGCCCACCGAGACATCGGTGGCGCTGGCGTAGACAACCATGACGATGGAGGGCGGGATCAGGATGCCAAGCGTGCCCGCGTTACAGATCACACCGGCGGCGAATTCCTTGGTATAGCCCATTTGGCGCATGGCGGCGATCACGATTGTGCCGATCGCGACCACGGTGGCGGGCGAGGAACCCGAGAGCGCGGCGAACATCATGCAGGCCAACACGCCGGCGATGGCGAGGCCGCCGGGCAGGTGGCCGACGCAGGCGATGGCAAAGCGGATGATGCGTTGCGCCACGCCGCCGGTGGACATGAAGGAGGAAGCCAGAACGAAGAACGGGATCGCGAGCAGGGTGTAATGACCGACGAAGGCGTTGAGCAGTGTGCCTGCAATCGAGGCCAGAGACGTGTCGGAATAGAGCAGCATGAAGAGCGTGGAACTGAGACCGAGCGAGACGGCGATTGGCACGCCGATCAGCATCAGGCCGACGACCATGGTGAAGAGCAGAGCGACATCCATCAGTTTTGCCCTCCATCGGCGTTACGCGCCTGGGCGGCGCGGAGTTCTTCGATCTCGTCTTCGACCTCGTGGCTGGCAATCAGGCGGTCGATCTTGCCGGTCCAGATGGCAATGGCGACCTGTGTGAAGCGCAGGACGAGCAGGAAAGCCGAGAGCGGCAGAACGAGATACGGGATCACCTTGGGCAGTTTTTCGTAGGAGTCGCCGTAGTTGATCAGGTCTTCGAGAAAGCGGAAGACGGCCAGCATGGGCACATCCTGCACCTCGTAAAAGCTCTGGGAGCGGGCGGTGGTGTCAAAGCCGGTGGGAACCCAGCGCCCGGAGGTGGGAGGCAGGTCGGCGAAGACCGCCCAATAGTCATAGCACCCCTTGAGCAGCAGCAGAGAGAAGAAGAGGCAGGCCACGACCGCAACCAGCCCCACGATCCGCCGCGCGGGGACCGAGAGCAGGTTGATCACGGCATCGACGCCCAGATGCGCATGTTTCTTGACCGCATAGGAGGCGCCCAAGAGGACGAGCCAACCGAACATGAATACGGTCAGTTCGAGTGCCCAGAGGATATTCACGTTGAACACATATCGAGCGACAACATTGGCGAAGGTCAGCAATGTCATCACCCCCAGGAGCGCGGCAATCACCGTCTCCTCGATATGGTCGATAAGCCCAGTCTTGTGCTGCATCGTCCCATTCCCAAATTTTGTGAGTGTGTCGCGGGTTGCAAGTCGGGCGGGTGATAGAGAAACCCGCCCGATGCACCAATGGCCCGCCAATACGATGGCGGGCCGCACCGTTTAAAGCCGGATCAGGAGCTTTCGTTCGAGGCAACGGCGGCGTCGATGTTGTCCTGGCCCACGTCTTCCTTGAACTGGTCCCAGACGGGGTTCATCGCTTCGACCCACTTGGCACGCTGTTCCGGGGTCAGTTCACGCACCACGCCGCCGGCGTCGATGATGGCCTGTTTGGCGTCTTCATCGACCTTGGTGGATTCGGCGTTGCGCAGTTCGGTCACTTCGTTGACGATGGTCAGGAACTGGTCGCGGGTTTCGGCATCGAGGCTGTCGAGGAAGTCGACGCTGGCCACGACGAGATAGTCGATGATGCCGTGGTTGGTCTCGGTGGTGCCGTCCTGCACCTCGAAGAACTTTTGCCCATAGATGTTGGACCAGGTGTTTTCCTGCCCATCAACCACGCCCTGCTGGAGCGCGCCGTAAACCTCGGAGAAGGCCATTTTCTGCGGGCTGCCGCCGATAGCTTCCATTTGAGCCACGAGCACGTCGGAGGATTGCACGCGGAACTTGAGGCCATTGGCATCCGAGGGTTCGAGCAGCGGCTTGTTGGCCGACATCTGCTTCATGCCATTGTGCCAATAGGCGAGACCCTGAAGACCACGGCGCTGCATCGAGTCGAGCATCGCCTGACCGGCCTCGGAGCCTTGGAAGCGGTCGACTGCGGCGACATCGGTGAAGAGGAAGGGCAGGTCGAAGAGGCGGAATTGCTTGGTGAACTTCTCGAATTTCGAGAGCGAGGGGGCGGCCAGTTGCACATCGCCCTGCAACATCGCCTCGAGCACCTTGTCATCGTCATAGAGGGTCGAGTTGGGGAACACCTCCATGCACATCTTGCCGTTCATTTCCTCGTTGACGCGGGTTTGCAGCAAGGAGGCGGCGATGCCCTTGGGGTGTTTGTCGGTATTGGTGACGTGGCTGAACTTGACGACGATTTCGCCGTCTTCGCAGGCGGCCATGGCAGCGCCTGCGCCAACGGTCAGGGCCAGTGCCGATACGGCAGCGGTCAGGAATTTCATGTGGGTCTCCTCCCAAGTGGTCATGTTTTGGACTGCGCCCAAGTGGGGCACGGTGGTGACATGGTGAGAGAAAGCGGTTTCCCGCTCAAGGATTTGTATGATTCCTAGGCGGGATGCCTGTTTTATGACGGTTTTACAGAGGGTTGTGCGGCATTATCAGGGTAGCGGGTTTGCGCCCTGTGCATGGCTTGTGCGAAATTTCGCACAGGCAATTCGGGCGTTGTGCGGGATTTCGCACAGATTCCGTCGGGCTCAGCGCCGGTAATCCTCGGGGCGAATCCCGTAGCGTGTCAGCTTGTCGTAGAAGGTCTTGCGCGGCAGTTTGAGCACCTGCGCCGCCTGTGCCGCGCGCCCGTTCTGACGCCCCAAGGCGGCGATCAGGAGCGAGCGTTCGACCCGCGCCATCTGTTCGGCCAATCCCAGTTCGGCCGCCTCTGCGGCGTTGTCCGGCATGCCCAGCACAAAGCGCATGGCCGCAGACATGAGGGAGCGGGCATTGCCCGGCCAATCCTGCGCCATGAGGGCTGCGAGGTGATCGGGGCCGATTTCAGGCGCAGGCAACCCGGCCTGTTCGGCGGCCTGAGCGACATAGTGGCGAAAGAGCACGGGGATATCCTCGGGGCGTTCCGAGAGCGCGGGGATGCGGACGCGCATCACCTCGAGCCGGTAGTAGAGATCTGCGTTGAAGCGGCCGGCGCGCGCCGCCTCTTCCAGATCGGCGGTGCTGCCAGCGATGAGCCGCGTCTCGGAGCCGGATTCCATCCGATCGAGGAGGGCATATTGGCTGTCCATCGGCAGGGCCGGGATTTCGTCGAGAAAGAGCGTGCCGCCATGTGCCTCGTGCAGGGCCATATCGAGGTCGCGGGGGTCGAGCCGGGCCGCGGCACGTTTCACAAAGGTGCCGCCGGCGCGGGGCGACATCAGGTGAATGACCTCGGCCACTTTGGAGACACCCGCGCCCGGCGGGCCGATCACCAGCACTTCGGTCCCTGTGCGGGCCGCCTGACGCACGGTCTGGCGCATATCCTCGGCGATGCGCGAGGTGCCAAAGAGCATGCGCGCCGCCGGATCACCGGTTTCAAGCTGGGCCTTGAGGCGGCGGTTTTCCAGCACCAGCGCCCGGTTTTTCAAGGCGCGGTCCAGCACGGGAATGAGGGCATCCGGCGCGCAGGGCTTTTCGAGGAAATCAAAGGCCCCTTGACCCATCGCCTTGACCGCCATGGGAATGTCGCCCTCGCCGGTGAGCAGGATCACCGGCAGTTCGTCATCAAGCGCGCGGGTATGGGCCAGCAGGTGAAAGCCGTCCCGCCCCGGCATGCGGATGTCCGAGAGGATCACGCCTGCGAAATCGCGGCTGATGTGATCCTTGGCCTCGATAAAGGAGCCGGCGGCGCGCACGGAGTATTCAGCCAGGTCCAATGTCTGGCAGAGGGCCTCGCGGACGGGTTTGTCATCATCGACCACCAGAACCTTGCGGATCATGCGGCACCTTTCTTGACGTGGGCGGGGTCTGTCCATGGCTCCAATGCCACGGTGAATTCCGCGCCGGTTTCGGTGTTGCGGCCTGTGATCTGTCCACCGAAACTCTGAACAAGCCCGTAAGAGATCGACAGGCCAAGGCCCATGCCTTCGCCATCGCCCACGAGTTTGGTGGAATAGAAGGGGTCGAAGATCTTTTCCGGTTCCTGAATGCCGGGGCCGGTGTCGCGCACGCAGAGGGTGACGGGGGCGCCGGGGATGAGGGTGAGGGTGAGGCGTTTGTTGGTGCTCTTGGCCATAGCGTCGGCGGCGTTGGTGATGAGATTGACCATCACCTGACCCAGCCGCACCTCGCCGCCGCGCACCCACACGGGGGCGGGCGGTGTCTGCCAGTCGAGCGTGATGGCATCGGCGGTGAGGCGTGCGTCGGTCATTTCGAGGGCGGTGTCGATCACGCGGCCCATGTCGACGCGGCCCATCGGTTCGTTTTCATTGCGCACGAAGGCGCGCAGGTTGCGGATGATACGGCTCATGCGGTGGGCCATCTCGTCAATACGGGAGAGGTTCTCGGCGGCGCGGTCGGGTTCCCCGCGGTGCAGGAACGCGCCGCCATTGGCAGCGAATTGGCGGATCGCCATCAGGGGCTGGTTGAGTTCGTGGCTGATGCCTGCGCTCATCTTGCCGAGGGCGCTGAGTTTGCCCGCCTGCACCAGTTCGGCCTGCGCGCGTTTGAGGGCGGCCTCGGCCTCTTGGCGTTCGCGGATTTCGTGGCGCAGCGCAAGGTTGGTGCGGGTGAGGGTGGCGGTGCGCTCGGCCACGCGCCCCTCAAGCTGGGCATTGGCGCGGGCGAGCGTTCGGCGGCGTTCCTGTGCGAGATAGAGCAGCGCGCCAAAGAACAGGAGCACGCCCGCCACCGCGCCCGCCTGAAGCCCCGCGATGCGGCGGGCGGGGGCGACATTCACCAGTGCTGCACCCGTCATGCCGATGCGCGGCAAGGTCTGGCTGACCTGAAGGGCGCGGCGTGGCAGATAGGGGCCAAGGTCGATCTGCCAGATTTCATATCCGGTCGTGAGGCTGCGGGAAAAGGGGATGGGCGCGCCATTTGGCGGGATCAACACCGTGTCTTGGGGCACCTTGCGCCAGCCCAAGAGTTCCGAGCGGTTGGACATAAAGACCCGCCCCCGGTCGTCGACCAGAAACACCGCCGTTTGCAGCCCGCGCCATCCGAATTCGACATTCTCGGCATCGGCGATGGCGACAAGCGCGCCGCGCACCTTGCCATCGGGGCCGAATGAGGGAGCGGCGAAGTGAAACAGCCGCTCTGTGCCATCGGCGCTCATGGTATGGGCGGTGCCAAGCGCGCCGTCCATGGCGCGCAGAAATGGCGCGGATGTGGCCAGCCCCTCGGGCAGGCGCGTGCCGGTGCCCGCCAGCAGATTGCCGCCTCGGTCGACGTAAAAGAGCCCGGCGGCACCGGTGCGGTCGGCGGAGGCGGTGAGCAGGCGGTGTGCGGCGGAATCCTGATGCCGGGCATTGGGGCGGTTCAGCGCGGTCAAGGTGGGATGATCGGCCAGCGCCACCGCCTGATCCCGGTAGCGTTGCAGGTCCGACACAAGCCCGCCCAGCACCAGCGCCATATCGGCGCTGCCGCGTCGCGCCAGATCAGAGAGCGCTGCGCGATAGCCATAATGCCAGAGCGTGCCGCTGATCAGGACGACCATCAGCAAGAAGGGCGCGACAATCACGATGAGGGGCGACTTGAGAAACATGGCGTGCAATCTACCAGCGCGCCGAGGCTGTTGACCAGCGGGAATACCTGTCTCAGGCGTGCCCGGCCTCGGACGAGAGCATCAGGGGTGAGATCCCCAGTCGGGTGAGCGCCGTTTCCCATTTCGCCGCGTCGGGCGTGTCAAACACCAGCTGTGAATCGGCATCACAGGTGAGCCAGCCGTTTTGCGCCAGTTCGGATTCGAGTTGCCCCGGACCCCAGCCCGAATAGCCGAGCGCCAGCAGCGCGCGTGACGGGCCTGCGCCGCGGGCCATATCCTCTAGAATGTCGAGCGTGGCGGTCATCGCGAAGTCATCGTTCACGTCGAGCGACGAGATGGGTGACCGATAGCCCGGGTCATGCAGGACAAAGCCGCGCCCATGTTCAACCGGGCCGCCGAAATGTACCGGGAGGTTGCGAGTCTGGCGGGTGTGGGAAATCGAGAGTTGCTCGAGAAGGTCGCGCATTCTGAGATCCTGTGTCGGTTTGTTGACGATCAGGCCCATCGCGCCGTCTGAGGAATAGGCGCAGAGCAGCACGACGGCATGCGCAAAGCGCGGATCGCCCATGCCGGGCATGGCGATGAGCAATTTCCCTGTCAGATCCATATCCGGGTGGGCAAGTGTCACGGGCGGCCTCTGTGCTGTCCTGCCTTGAAAATGGGGTGAGCGGGCAAGGGGTGCAAGCGATCTCTTCACAGTCTGGCAAGAATTCTCGCTCGATTGTGAGTTGGCAATTGGCGCAGAATACCCCATTTCACACTCATGATAAAATCTATCGCTCTCTTTTTCATGGCAAGCCTGTGGCTCGTCCTGCCGCTCGACCGGGCGCGGGCGCAGGATAATATGGTGAATGTCAGCGTCTTGCCGGGATGGCAGATGGCGGATGGCAGCCATATTGCGGCGCTCAAGTTCGTGCTTGCGGATGGGTGGAAGACCTATTGGCGTGCGCCCGGCGAGGCGGGGATTCCGCCGCAGTTCGATTGGCGCGGGTCAGCGAATCTGGCGCGGGCCGAGATCGAGTGGCCCACGCCAAAGCAGACCGTGACCAATGGCATGCGCACCATTGGGTATGAGCATGTCTTGGTTTTGCCCGTGCGCCTGACACCGGCGCGTGTTGGCCAGCCGATCACCTTGAGCGCGGAGATGGAGATTGGGGTTTGCAGCGATATTTGCGTGCCGATGAGCCTGTCCGTGTCGCAGCGATTGGACGGGACGGCGAAGCACCCCGATCCGCAGATCGCCGCGGCCTTGGCTGCGCGGCCTTATACGCAGTCCGAGGCGGGCGTGGGGCGCGTGGTGTGCAAGGTGGCACCGATCGAAGGGGGCGTGCATCTGGTGGCCGAAGTCGATGTTTCTGCGATGGGATTGCAGGAATTGGTCGTGGTCGAGACCGGCAATCCCGCCCTGTGGGTGACACAGGCGACAAGTGAGCGACGCGGCAACCGTCTGCGGGCCGAGGTGGATATTTTCCACGCCGAGGGTCGTGGGTTCATGCTTGATCGAGGTGGCCTGCGGCTCACGATTCTGAGCACGGGCGATGCGGTGGACATTCAGGGCTGTCCGGCGGGATAGGGGCGGTTCCTAGACCGAGCGCGAGCGCAGCGGGCGGCCATCGGGCAGCGAGATATTCGCCACCTGTTCGGAAATCGGATCATTGACCAGAGGATGCGCCTGTGCGCGGAACTCTTGGGGGTCGCGCATTTTCTGCCAGCGGTTGCCGACATAGACTTCGAGCCCGGTGAAGGTGGCCTTGTATCCCATTTTCGAACTGCCGGGCACCCAATAGCCCAAATAGACATAAGGCAGGCCGTTTTCGCGCGCGATTTCGATGTGATCGAGGATCACATAGGTGCCAAGCGACTCGCGGGTGCGGTCAGGCTCGTAGAAGGAGTAGACCATGCTGACCCCGTCATCGAGAATGTCGGTGAGGCAGACGGCGATCAGCGCGCCGGTCTCGGCCTCGGTATATTCCACGACGCGGGTGCGGATCGGGGTTTCCTCGACCATGGCGGCGAATTCGAACGTATCCATATCAGCCATGCCGCCGGTCGCGTGGCGGCTTTCGAGGTAGCGGCGAAAGAGGCTGTATTGATCCTCGGTTGCCCAAGGTGACGTGGCGCGGCGTCTCAGGCCCTCGTTGCGGCGCAGGGTGCGGCGCTGGCTCTTGGAGGTGGTGAACTCGGCCACGTTGATCCGCGCCGAAAGGCAGGCGGCGCAATCGGCGCAGGACGGGCGGTAGAGCACGTTTTGCGAGCGGCGAAAGCCTTGTTTGGAGAGCCCGTCATTCAGACGCTGCGCGCCCTCGCCTTGCAGGGCGGTGAACAGCTTGCGCTCCATCCGGCCCGGCAAATACGGGCAGGGTTGCGGTGCCGTCACATAGAATTGGGGCGCGATGGGAAGTGTGTGCCGCATGGTTAATCCGCTGTCTGTCTTGGGCGGACGATAACAATGATATCCGCCCCCGCCAAGGGGCTTGTCATGGCTGCGTTACACGGCGCGTTATGCGGCGGCGCGGCGGTTTATCGCGACGGATCCAAGCACCCGGTCGGTGAGGCCCTGCGCACGGTCGCCGGTGAGCATGAGCACGACGGACACAACCTGAAGGATCGGTATGGCGAAGGAAACCGTTAGGCCAAGCGTGTGCAGAAAAGCCTGCGAAAGATCAAAGCGCGCACCCGTGGCGTCGCGGAATTCGATGGCCGTGAGGCGCATGCCCCAAGTGGCAGAGCCGCGCGCAATGGTCGCGACGCGGTAGGCAAAGCCCACTACGGCCATGAGAATGGGAAAGAAGAAGAGGCCGGTGAAGGCCGTGAAGGGCACAATCAGCAGGCTGATCCCTATGATCACGACCGTATCCACGACAAAGGCAACAAGCCGTTTGACCGGGACATCGGCGTAAAACTCCGGTTGGGTGTCTGGGTTGGGCAGATGCCAGCTTGTGTCGGTCATGGTCTGGGTGCGGATCCTCGTTGAGCCCTCAAGGTTGGGGGCGTCGACGGGGTTTGCAAGGGGTCAGGTGGTAAAATCCGCCAGATCGCCGCCGCTGAGGCGCAAGAGGTCGCGAGGATCTATGCCGAAGAGGTGGCGCGGTGTACCCGCGGCGGCCCAGACCTGTGGAAAGGTCAGGAGATGCGGATCAAAGAACGCACGCGGGGCGATGAGATGGCCCAAAGGCGAGACGCCACCGATGGCAAAGCCGGTTTGCGCGCGGATGAGGGCGGCATCGGCCTTGCCCAGAGGTTCGTCTGCCAGCGTGGAGGCGCGGGTATCGCACACGCGGTTGGCGCCGGAGGTGACAAAGAGCAGTGCCGCGCCGCTGGTCTCGCCGCGAAACATGATGGATTTGGCGATCTGCGCGATGTCACAGCCCACGAGGTCGGCAGCCATCTGCGCCGTGGTGGCGTCGCCGATCTCGATCGGTGTGATGTCGAGCCCGGCGGCTTGCAGGGCCGCGGTCACGCGTTTGAGGCTCTTGCTCATGATCTTCTCCGGATTTTTTCACAGTATTTCAGGCGCGTGGGGCATTGACCAGCCTTGCGCGGCTTGTATCACTCGGACCATGAGTTTTAGCAATCGCCTGACCCGCCTGCCACATGCCTTTGATCCTGCCGAGGGAGAGGAGGCGCGTGCCGCCTTGCTCGGTCTTGACCCCAAGCTGTCGGATCTGGTGGCGGGGGCGGCGGGGTGCAGCCCGTTTCTCAAATCGCTGATCCTGCAAGAGGCGGCGTGGCTGGAGGGGGCGTTTGACGATCCTGAAGCGGCCTTGGCCGTACTCTTTGCGGCGTTGAAGGATACCCCGGCGGAGCGTCTGGGGTCTGCGTTGCGCGAGGGCAAGCGGCGGGTGGCGCTGATCACCGGGCTGGCCGATCTGGGGGGTGTTTGGCCCTTGGAAGAGGTGACGGGCCATTTGACGGATTTTGCCGATCTGGCCTGTGATCTGGCGCTGAAAGCGGCCTTGGCGGCGGAGATCAAGCGCGGCAAGCTGCCGGGCATGACCGAGGCGGATGTTGCCACAGGCGCGAGCATGGTGGTGCTGGCGATGGGCAAGATGGGGGCGCATGAGCTGAATTACAGCTCTGATATTGACCTTATTTGCCTCTTTGATGAAACGCGGCTGGCGCGGGAGGATTTCCACGAGGCACGCGCGTCGTATGTGCGGGCCACGCGCAAGATGTCGGCGATGCTGAACGACCGCACCGCCGAGGGGTATGTGTTTCGCACCGATCTGCGGCTGCGCCCCGATTCGGGCGTGACACCCGTTTGCATGGCGATGGCGGCGGCAGAGACCTATTACGAGAGTCTGGGGCGCACTTGGGAGCGTGCGGCGTATATCAAGGCGCGGCCCTGTGCTGGGGATCTCGAGGCGGGCACGCGGTTTCTGCGCACGCTCAAGCCCTTTGTCTGGCGCAAGCATCTGGATTTTGCCGCCATCGAGGATGCTCATAACATGCGGCTGGCCATTCGCGAGCACAAGGGGCTGGGCGGCACGCTCTGCCTTGAGGGGCATAACATGAAGCTGGGGCGTGGCGGGATTCGCGAGATCGAGTTCTTCACTCAGACCCGGCAGTTGATCGCGGGCGGGCGCGATACCGATCTGCGGGTGCGCGGCACGGTCGAGGGGCTGGCGCGGCTGGCCGAGAAAGGCTGGGTGCCGAAGGCGGCGGCGGACACTTTGACGGGGCATTACCGCTTTCACCGCGAGGTCGAACACCGGGTGCAGATGTTGCGTGATGCACAGACGCATCTGCTGCCCAATTCGGCGGAGGAGTTTGATCGGCTGGCAGCCTTTATGGGGCGAGAGACGGCTGAGTTGCGCGCCGAGATCGTGGCGCGGCTGACCGAGGTGCATGATCTGATCGAAGGGTTCTTTCGCCCCGAAGAAGCGCCCGCGACGCCCGAGGCGGCAGAGGCGCTCAATGGCGATGTGATTGCCCGCTGGCCGAGTTACCCGGCGCTGCGGTCTGATCGGGCGGTGCAGATTTTCAAGCGGCTGAAGCCGGATATTCTGGGGCGGCTGGCGCGCACTGCGCATCCCAATGAGGCCTTGTTGGCCTTTGATGGGTTTTTGTCGGGCCTGCCCGCCGGGGTCCAGGTATTTGCGCTCTTTGAAGCCAATCCGCAGTTGATTGATTTGCTGGTGGATATTGTCGGCACGGCCCCGGCACTGGCGGCGCATCTGTCGCGCAATGCGGGCGTATTCGATGCGGTGATTGCGGGTGATTTCTTTGCCGAGTGGCCGGGGCAGGCGGCGTTGGAGGCGGAGTTGACGGCGCGGCTGGCGGCGGAGAGTGACTATGAGCGCGCGCTCGACGCGGCGCGGCGCTGGCGTAAGGAATGGCATTTCCGGATCGGGGTGCATCATCTGCGTGGGTTGACCGGGGCGGATGCCGCCGCGCGGAAATACGCGGATCTGGCAGGGGCGGTGATTGCCGGCGTCTGGCCGATGGTGGTGGCGCAATTCGCTGAGAAGCATGGGGCACCGCCGGGACGGGGGGCTGTGGTTCTGGGCATGGGATCGTTGGGGGCGGCGCGGTTGAACGCGGGCTCTGATCTTGATCTGATCGTGATTTACGATGCGGAGGATTCCGAAGGCTCGGAGGGGCGCAGGCCGCTGGCGGCGCGCCCTTATTATGCGCGGCTGACACAGGCGATGATCACGGCGTTGACCGCGCCCATGGCCGAAGGCCGGCTCTATGAGGTCGACATGCGGCTCCGCCCCTCGGGCAATCAGGGGCCGGTGGCGACAAGCTGGCCAAGTTTCCAGAGCTATCAGCAGAATGAGGCCTGGACCTGGGAGCATCTGGCGCTGACGCGGGCGCGGGTGATCACCGGCGAGCCAGAGTTGGCACGCGATGTCGAGGCGTTCCGTGAGCGGTTGATTGCGGAGAAGGGCGACCCCGAGGCGGTTTTGGAGGCGGTGGCCGAGATGCGCGCGCGGGTCGCGAGTGCCAAGGCGCCGGCCGGACCTTGGGATGCCAAGCTGGGGCCGGGGCGGCTCTTGGAATTGGAGTTGATGGCGCAGGCGGGCAACCTGATGGCGGGACAAGCCGCGCGCGATGTGGCGGCAGGCCTTGAGGCCGGTGTCGCAATCGGTTGGCTGAGTGACGGGGATGGCGCAGCACTGTCAGAGGCTTATGCGCTTTGCTGGCGGTTGCAGATGGTGGCGCGGTTGATCAGTGACAAGCCGCTTGATCCGGAGCGCATGGGCGAGGGCGGCGCGGCATTTCTGCTGCGCGAGACAGGTCAGGAGGATCTGGGCATGTTGCAGGACCGGCTGGAGACACGCTGCCGTCGGGCGGCGTCGGTGATGGATGCGGCGCTGATGCGTCTGCCCAAGGGGCGCTGAGATATGGCGCGTGATCCCATGGACCCCAAAGGGCTGATTTACGAATCCTACCGGATCGAAGGCATCACTGAGCCGGAATGCCGGTCGGTTTTCCTCGATTGGGCGCTGTCGCTGCCTGCGGGGCAGGAGGTGCAGGGCGCGATTGCCGAGATGATCGGGCGCTATGGGACAGATCATCCCGCGCATCCGATGACGCAGGTTTTGAGTGAAGGCACGGCTAGCGCGGGTCCGGCGCGCAGGCGGGGTGGCTGGCGGTCACGGCCGCGTGGGTCTGAGGGCCAATCTTAGGATCGCTTGTTTGCGTTATGTAATGCGACGTTGCTCGGACGGTTGACACGGTAAAACACAGAGTTTGTCGCAAATGCGCCCTAATCGGGCGTAATCCATAGGGTGCGACAAGAAGCAGGCCCATGGAGGAAGACATGAGCAAACTGAAATTGATGGCTGCGATGATGCTCGGATTCGGTCTGTCGGCCTGTGGCAGTGTGGATACGGCCACCCGCAATGCGCCGCTCGAGGCACCCGTGCTGCGGGCCGCACCGATCTCGTTGGATGTGCAGCAAATTCGGGTCACCGTTCCCAAATCGCTCAAAGTCTCTGAGGCCAACAGCTATTACCCGATGGGTGATATCGTCTGGCGCGAGGATGCGCCGGGAGATCGCCATGCTCAGGTCAAGACGATCATGGAAGAGGCTCTGGCGACAGGCGTGGCCGGATTGCAGCCTGGGACGATCCCGGTGGCTCTCGATGTCGAGGTGACGCGGTTCCATGCGTTGAGCGAGAAGGCACGGTACACTGTTGGCGGTATGCATACGATCCACTTTGCCATGACCCTCCGCAATCCGGTGACGGGCGAGGCTTACGGCGCGCCGAAACCGGTCACGGTCAGCTTCAAGGCGTTTGGAGGAAGTGCAGCGGTTGCCGCCGAGCAACGCGGCATCACGCAGAAGGTCCGGATCTCTGAGCGTTTGGCCAGTGTGATCCAGACCGAATTGGGCATGCCCGTGCGCACGGACGCCGATCAGGTCGCGGCGCTGAGCGTGACCGAGTAAATCTGATCTTTTCCACAGACAGCAATGGGCGTAAGGGGACGGTATGACACCGTCCCCTTATCCTGTGATCCGCCTTCGCCCGAATGTCGAGCCGCGCGCCATCCGTCATGGTGCGCCTTGGGTATTCGACAATGAAATCGTGACTGACCGGCGCACCAAGGCGCTGGCTGCGGGCACCATCGCCCTCTTGGAGGATGCCGAACGCGCGCCTCTGGGGCTGGTGGCGGTCAATATGGCCTCAAAGATCATGGCGCGGATGATGGAACGCGATGTGAGCGTTGCTATTGACCGCGCATGGCTGGTGGCGCGTCTGACCCGCGCCCATGAGATGCGCGCGCGGCTGCATGACGCGCCGTTTTACCGGCTGGTGCATGCTGAGGCGGATGGGTTGCCCGGTGTGGTGATCGACCGCTTTGACGATATTGCGGTGATTCAGCCCAATGCGGCCTGGGCCGAGGCGATGCTGGCCGATCTGGTGTCGGCGGTGCAAGAGGTCACGGGCGTGGGCACCGTGCTCAAGAACGCATCCGGGCGCGCGCGCGGACTGGAAGGGCTGGACGATCAGAGCGCGGTTCTGGTGGGCGAGGCCCCGACTGCACCGGTGCCGGTGGCGATGAACGGGGCCATCTATATGGCCGATCTCCTGGGGGGGCAGAAGACCGGGCTATTCTACGACCAACGCCCCAACCATGCCTTTGCGGCGCGGTTGACCAAGGGCGCGCGGGTCTTGGATATGTTCAGCCATGTGGGCGGATTTTCTCTGGCGGCCTTGGCGTCGGGGGCGGATCACGCTTTGGCGGTCGATGGGTCCGAGCCTGCCTTGAGCCTGGCTGCCGACGGGGCGGCCCGGATGGGGGCCTCGGAGCGGTTCACCACGCGGCGCGGCGATGCGTTCGACGTGATGGAGGCGTTGGCGGCTGAGGGCGCGCGATTCGACGTGGTGATCTGCGATCCGCCTGCCTTTGCGCCGACCAAACAGGCGATGGAAAAGGGGCTGCGCGCCTATGAGCGGGTGGCGCGGTTGGCGACCCCGTTGGTGGCTCCGGGCGGCTATCTGGTCTTGTGTTCCTGTTCGCATGCGGCGGATTTGAGCAAGTTTCGCTCGGCCTGCACGCGTGGCATTGGGCGCGCGGGGCGCATGGGACAGTTGATCCATACCGGATTTGCCGGGCCGGATCACCCCTTGCATCCCAATTTGGCCGAGTCGGGCTATCTCAAGGCGCTGTTTTACCGCCTATGAAGGTGCTCTTGGACACTTGCGTCATCTATCCCAAGGTGATGCGCGAGATGATCCTTGGCGTGGCTGAGGCCGGGGCGTTCACGCCGCTCTGGTCCGAGCGCATCCTTGGTGAATGGCGGCGCGCGGTGGTCAAGTTGGGACCGGAGGCCGAGGCACAGGTGGCAGGCGAGGCCGCAGTGATGACGGCACGGTGGCCGGGGGCCTGTATCAGCTATGCGCCCTCGCTCGAGGCGCGGCTGTGGTTGCCGGACCCGGCTGATACCCATGTATTGGCAGCCGCGATTGCCGGGTCGGCTGATGGAATCCTCACGTTGAATGCGCGCGATTTCCCCCGCCATACGCTGGCGGAAGAGGGGGTGTGGCGGGCTGATCCCGATGCGTTTCTGCACGGTATCTGGAAGGCACAGCCGGGACTAGTGGCGGATGTGGCGCAGGTGGTTCTGGACAAGGCGCGGCATCTGTCGGCGGGCAGCTGGGAGATGCGCCCGCTCTTGAAAAAGGCGGGATTGCCGCGTTTGGCGAAGGCGCTCGGGTCCGTTTGACGGACGGGGGCGCAAGAATTCGCAGTGTCCGCAAACGGCGCCAACGGGTACAAGAGCCTGGAAGCGCCGAGCGGTATCAAACACGTCGTGGTCAGCAGTAAGGCTGGCGCGGCCAGCTATTCGTAGGCACCAGCGGAATAGGTGAGCTCGTAGCTGTGGCTATAAAGCTCGAAGACGATGCCGAACGGGTCTTCGACGTAAACCATACGGTAGGGCTTGGTCCCAGGGAAATATTCGCGCACCGGCATCCGCTGCAGCCCGCCGGCGTCGACGATGCGTTGGGCCAGACCTTCGACGTCCGGGTCCTGCACCGCGAAGTGAAATGTTCCGTGACGCTTGTGCTCGAGCTTGTCCTCGGGCGCGTAGTTGCCGGGGAACTCGAAGATCTCGATGCCGATGCCATCGGCGGTCGACAGATGCGCGATCCTGAGCGAGCCCCATCCGGGGCCGAACACGTCCGTGCACATGATGCCAATGGCGCTGTCGTCCTCGACGGCCTCGGACGGCGCCATCACGACGTAGAAGCCGAGCACGTCGGAGTAGAACTTCACGGCAGCATCAAGGTCCGGAACGGACAGGCCGATGTGGGAAAAGGTGCGGGGTGTTTGGGTCATCTCGTATCTCCATTCGCGTTGCGTTGACGCCGATATGGACAGCGCATGCCGTTTTATGAAATTATTGTTCTATATGTGAATCATAATGAAGTGTTATTATCCAATGCTCAATGCCACTTGGCTCGAGACCTTTGCGACGCTTTGCGAAACCGGGCACTTCACCCAGGCCGCTGAGCGTCTGAACATGACCCAACCGGGCGTGAGCCAGCATCTCAGGAAACTCGAGCAGCAGGTCGGACAGGGGCTGATCAATCGGCAGGGCAAGAGTTTCACCCTCACCGCAGCGGGCGAAGCAATCTTCGCGCTTGGTCTGTCGCGCCGCGCCGAGGAGAAACGCCTGCGCGACGCCATCGAGGCAGACGACCGGGACGCGGGGCCGGTTCACATCGCATGCTCGGGCAGCTTTGCGATGCTGCTCTACCCGATCCTGCTGCCTTGGATGCGCGCCGCGCCCGACCTGAGTGTTCATCTCGAGGCGGCGCCGCAGGCCGAGATCCTGGCAGGGCTGCTGGAAGGGCGCTTCGACCTGGGCGTGCTGGGCGCGGACCCCGACCACGCGCGGCTGGAGGCCAAACACCTCGGACGCGAGGAACTATGTCTCGTCCTGCCAGCGGACGCAGCTGACACGCCTACATCCTTCACCGATCTTGAGGCTCGTGGCTTTATCGCCCATCCCGATGGCTACGGCTATGCCGATGACTTGCTGAGGCTGAATTTCCCGGAGGACTACCCTGGCGCCGACCGACTGAGAGTGCGCGGTTCGGTCAATCAGATCGGTCAGATCCCCGCGCCCGTGGCCAAGGGGGTCGGCTACACACTCCTGCCCAAAAGCGGCGTGGAAGCTTTCGCCGACAAGGCGAGCCTCTCCGTTGTCCAGCTTCCGAAGCGCCGCTGGCACGAACTTTGGCTCGTCATGCGCCGCGGTCGTCGCGTGTCGGCAAGGGTGCGCTACGCGCGGGACATGATCGAGCAAGCGGCTGGACAACTCCGGTGAGCACGAAGTCGTCCGATTGAAACGATAGGCCCACACAAAATATGGACACCCCCAAAAAATTCAGGGGTTCGCGGAATAAACCCTGATCCTCGGCGTTTGTCTTATGTCCGCCCACGCGGCGGTGTTCAGACAAATGAGAGGAGAACGATCATGGCAGAGGTCAATAGCATGGCCCTCACACGGCGGCGGGCCTTGGCGCGGTTGGGGCTGATGACCGGGCTGGCCTATGTGGCGCCGGTGATGATGCATCTGAGCGCGGCGCATGCCTCGGGTGCCGGTGGGGATGGCGGCGGCGGTGACGGCGGCGGCGGATCAGGCGGTGGGGGCTCGGGTGGCGGTGGATCAGGCGGTGGGGCCTCTGGTGGTGGCGCTGGCGGTTCTGGCGGTGGTGCCAGCGGTGGGCGTGGCTCTGGCCCATCCGGGCGCGGGGCGGATGGCCGTGGGTCCGGTCCCTCGGGACGGTGAAGACGAGCACGCGCGGCGTTTGCAACGCTGCGCGTGCGTTTGCCTGATCCGCGTATATCTCGGCCAAGTGTCGGAGCGCGAGCCCGTCCGATGTCGGCAAAACCTCGCGCATCCAGCTTGCCAGAGAAGAATAGCAGGTCATTTGCGGTAAATTGCATCGTAGAACGTCACCCATTTATTGGCGCTCTGCGTCGACAGGAACCACGCGAGAGGAGAAAGACATGACACAGGAAGATAGAGCACAGGAAGAGACAAAGGCTCTGACGCGGCGGCGGTTGTTGACGCGATTGGGTTTGGCGACCGGGTTGGCGTATGTCGCCCCGGTGATGATGCATCTTGGGGCAGCGCATGCCTCGGGGGCCAGCGGGCGTGGATCACGCGGCTCGCGGGGGTCTGGAGCCTCGGGGCGAGGATACTATCGGAACGGGTATTATCGGAACGGGTATTATTACGAGCGGGGATCCAGCGGAGGCTCTTATGGCTCGGGGCCGTCAGGCAGGGGTCGCCGTGGTCGCCTAAGCACGGGTCAGGTTGTCGATCAGATCATCGGCACATTGGATGGTCTGGGGGCGTTGCGCTGAGATGCGCGTGGAGCCGCCGCATTTGAGGCCGCCCGGGCCGCGTCGATGGGCGGCACCGGGCAGGGCCAAGACCCAACTGACCTGTGCCGAAGCGCCGCAGGTGGTGGAGCTTTGCGGGGCAGAGGCGGTGGGCCGCGCGTTGGACACGGTGATGCCGGATTGGGGTCTGCGCGCGGTGGAAGGCCCGGTGCCACCCGGTGCCCCTGTGACGGTGATCACGGATGTGGCACCCAAAGGCTATAGTTTTCAATCCTGGTGGTCGCGGACGCCGCTGACGAAGCTGGGCCTCGCCGGGGCGAGTTGTGGCGCCGTCGCGGATCTGGTGCAGAGCTATTGCGATGCGCGGCCAGACACGCTTGGGCTGCATTGCGGGGCGGTTGAGCTGGGCGGGCATCTCCTGGCCTTTACCGGGCCGTTCCGGGCGGGCAAGACGACACTGGTCACGCGGTTGGCGGCGGAGCCGGGCGTGCGGCTCTTTTGCGACGATGTGTTGCCGGTGCGGCCGGATGGTCAGGCGGTGGCGCTTGGGATTCAGCCGCGCCTGCGGCTGCCCTTGCCAGACAGAGTGTCGGATGGGTTTCGCCGGTATGTTGCGGATCATCTGACGGTGCAGGACAGTCGCTATGGGTATGTCGAGAGTCCCGAACAGGCGCGCACCGGCACGTTGGCCCCTTTGGCGGCGTTGATTGTGCTCAGGCGCGAGGAGGGTGCGCGGGCGCGTTTTCACCGGATGCGGTCGGCAGAGGCCGCAGCGCATCTGATCCGGCAGAACATTGCAGATCCCGGTGAGGCGGAGGCGCATTATGATCGGCTGACCGCTCTCGTTGCAGGGCGCTTTTGCGTGACGCTGGTCTATTCCGATCTGGAGGAGGCGGTGGCGCAGGTCCACCGCGCCTTTGCTGCGGGGCATCTGCCTGCGCCGGACCTAGAGATCGACGCGCCCTTGCCGCCAGACCCGATCGAAGGCGATGTGTCGCCGGCCGATCTGTCGGAGGTTTATTGCCGCGCGGCGGAGGTGAGCGCGCGTGAGATCGGTGAAGATGTGTTTCTCTGGCAAATGGAGGGGCGCAATTTCTTTCGTCTGAATCCGGTGGCTGGCGCGGTGTGGGATTGGCTGGAAGAGCCCGCGACGGGCCATGAGATTGCCGCGACGTTGAGGGACGTGTTTGCCGATACCCCGGCAGAAATCATCGCGGCGGATCTGTCAGCCCTCCTGGGGCAGCTATCGGCGCGCGGATTGGTGACGGCGTCACTCAGCGGATGAGCGTGCGCATGCCCTGATCGAGACCTGCGAGGGTCATGGGCACCATGCGATCCTCAAAAACCTCACGGATCATCTGGATGGATTGGGTATAGTCCCATTCGCCCCGAGGCACCGGGTTGATCCAGAGGTGATTGGGCCATTGCGTGCGGGCGCGATTGAGCCAGACTTGGCCAGCCTCGGCGTTCCAATGTTCATTGGCACCGCCGGGATAGGCGATTTCATAGGGCGACATGCTGGCATCGCCCACGAAGATGCATTTGTAATCTGCGCCATAGGTGCGCAGCACCTCTTGGGTCGGGGTCTGGGCATTCCAGCGGCGGGCATTGTCGCGCCACACGCCCTCATAGAGGCAGTTGTGGAAGTAGTAGTATTCAAGGTGTTTGAATTCAGCGCGGGCGGCGCTGAACAACTCCTCCACCACCTTGATATGCGGGTCCATTGAGCCGCCGACATCGAGAAAAAGCAGCACCTTGACCGCGTTGCGCCGCTCGGGCCGGGTTTGCACATCGAGATAGCCATGTTCGGCGGTGGCGCGGATGGTGCCGTCGAGATCAAGCTCTTCGGCGGCCCCGTCGCGCGCCCATTTGCGCAGGCGTTTCAGCGCCACCTTGATGTTGCGGGTGCCAAGCTCGACCGAGTCGTCGAGATTGCGGAATTCGCGTTTGTCCCAGACCTTGACCGCGCGGCGGTGGCGGCTTTGATCTTGACCAATCCGCACGCCTTCGGGGTTGTAGCCATAGGCACCAAATGGCGAGGTGCCGGCGGTGCCGATCCATTTGGAGCCGCCCTGATGGCGGCCTTGCTGGTCCTTGAGGCGCTCGCGCAGGGTTTCCATCAGCTTGTCAAAACCACCGAGCGCCTCGATTTCAGCGCGTTCTTCGGCGGTCAGATGCTTTTCGGCGAGTTTTTGTAGCCATTCGCCGGGCAGGTCGACGGCATTGAGCACGTCCTGGGCGCTGATGGCCTCAAGCCCGGAAAAGCTGGCGGAGAAGGCCTGATCAAAGCGGTCGATATGGCGCTCGTCTTTGACCATCGCGGTGCGGGCAAGGTAATAGAAACCCTCGACGTCATAGGTGACAAGGCCGCGCCCCATGGCCTCGAGTAAGGTCAGGTATTCGCGCAAGGAGACCGGAAGGCCCGCGCGTCTGAGGTTCTCGAAGAACGGCAGGAACATCGCGGATCAGAGCGCGCTGCGGTGGATGATCAGAGTAAGGAAAAGACCCAGAAGGGCGAAAATCAGTGCTAAAACAAAGGCATATTGGAGGATGTCCGCCAATTTTCCTTTGCGTCGCCACGCCATGAGCGCGCCGGTCAGCGCGCCCAGAATTGCCCCGATGATAACAATCATGCCTTACCCGTTCGGTCCTTTGAGCGGGCTGAGCGCGCCCACTTCGCGCAGTTTGGCACGCACTGCCCAATCCGCGCCGTACCCGTAACGCGCCCAGCCCAGACTGTCCAGTCTGACGGCGCGCGCCTCGGAGACGCGGCCCGAGAGATCGAGCGCCTCGGCGCGCAGCATCAGCAGCGTGGCGAGAAGGGCGGCGTTCTCGGCGCGCTCTGCCGTGGCAATATGCCGTCCAAGCAGCATGAGGGCGTCCTCGTCGCGACCCATTGAGACCGCATAGGCGGCCAGTTGGGCGGCGGC
This sequence comes from Roseovarius sp. 217, assembly GCF_000152845.1. Taxonomy (GTDB): domain Bacteria; phylum Pseudomonadota; class Alphaproteobacteria; order Rhodobacterales; family Rhodobacteraceae; genus Roseovarius. Next base: position 3,541,110 of record NZ_CH902584.1, on the reverse strand, counting down.
AAAGGCGCGGTGCAACTCGGTGCCGGGGTTGGCGTCATAAAATCGCTCGGCCGCGACAAACTGATCCTGTGCAAAGTCGGGATCGGTGGATTGGGTGATGCGTCCGAGCGCAAAGTGGCTGAAGGCGCGGCGGTGGTCGGTCCAACCGACGGCCTGCGCGATGCGGACCGCGTCCATCGCGGCGGTGCGCCGCTCCATCTGGCGGGCGCCCGGCCCGAGAGCGGTCTGGATGGCATCAATCCAAGCGCGCGGGGTGGAGCCCGAAAACCGCGGAGCGAGACCGTCGCCGCCGGGGTTGAGACGCGACAGGATGCCGGGAAGACGCTCTTCGACCTCGCGGCGGGTCATGCCTGCGCGCAGTTCGGGAGCGTAAAAGGCGCGCAGCACCAGCATGTCAAATCCGGTCAGGACCGCATGGACATTGTCATCGTTAAAGACGCTGTCGGAGAGGCGGTAAAGATCGTTGAGCGGTCCAAGGGCCTGCGCCAGTTCTTCGTGCAGGCAATCGCGCACCTCTTGGGGGCTGGTGTCATTGGGCACGAAAATCGCGATCGTCTCGCGGCGTCTGAGTTGGCTCCAATCCGTGACACGGGAATTGCGGGCCGCGCGATACTGTGAGAGGCGGGTTATATTGGGGACGACGAAGCAGGCCGCCTTGGGCAAGCTACGCTGGATCGCGTCGCGGCTCACGGCCTCGATGGTGATGTTTGCCGGGCCTTCGGTGACGCGGGAAATGTTTATCCCGGCCTCGGTTTGCAGGCGGTGCATCAGGCGATTGAGGTCCGAGATCAGGGTGATCGGTGGCGCGCCGGTGACGCGGACCGTGATTGGCCCCTCAAAGCGCGAGAAGTGTTGCAACATCCGCCCTGATTCAAGCTGGAAGCCGAGATCCAGTATGTCACGCTGGATGTCACGATTAGAGCGCTGCGCCGGCACGGGGCGCGGCGCGGAAAACGCCTTCATCGGAGGCATGCCGGTCTCTTGCGGCATGGCGGCGCGGGACGCGGGTTCATTATAGCTGTAATTACCGGGCACGCAGGCGCCGAGCATCAGGCAGATTGGCAGGATTACGCGACGCATCAGACCCCCGTATCGTTTTCGGTCACAACAGACGCCGCCGTCGGAATGACGGGGGCCAATCGCCGGTGGGGGCGGGCAGAGCAAAGCGCGGTCGTCGTGTCAGCGAACCGCGCCTTTTATCTGCCACGGCCTTAGCCGGGTTGGGGGCAGAATTTCTGTTCATCCTGTTCCGGGTAAGGAGCATTTAAGGCAAAATTGTGGCAACCACATTTTACCACGGATGCCGACACATGTCATGGTTGTTTTTCGTTGTAAATCAGATGTCTGTCTTGCTTGACCTTTACCGCTGACGGCGCGCCATGAAGGCGAGGCGTTCGAAGAGATGCACATCCTGCTCGTTCTTGAGCAAGGCGCCGTGCAGTTTCGGGAGAGCATCAGCCCCGTCGCGCCGCAAGTCTTCGGGCGAGAGATCCTCGGCGAGGATGAGTTTGAGCCAGTCCAGAACCTCGGAGGTGGACGGTTTTTTCTTGAGACCCGGTTGATCGCGAATCTCAAAGAACTGGGTGAGGGCGGTCGTGAGCAGCGCGGTCTTGATGCCGGGATTATGCACTTCGATGATCCGCTTCAGGGTCTCGGGATCGGGAAAGCGGATGTAATGAAAGAAGCAGCGGCGCAGAAACGCATCGGGCAATTCTTTCTCGTTGTTCGAGGTGATGATGATAACCGGGCGATGGCGGGCACGGATCGTCTCGCCGGTCTCGTAGACGTGGAATTCCATGCGGTCGAGTTCTTGCAAGAGGTCATTGGGAAACTCGATATCGGCCTTGTCGACCTCGTCGATCAGCAGAACGACCTTTTCATCCGAGGCAAAGGCCTCCCAGAGTTTGCCGCGTTTGATGTAGTTGCCAACGTCATGCACCCGCGCCTCACCCAACTGGCTATCGCGCAGGCGGCTGACGGCGTCGTATTCATAGAGACCCTGTTGCGCCTTGGTGGTGGATTTGATGTTCCACTCGATGAGGCGCAACCCGAGCGCACCTGCCACCTGCCGGGCCAGTTCAGTCTTGCCCGTGCCGGGTTCGCCCTTGACCAGCAGGGGGCGTTCGAGCGTGACGGCGGCATTGACCGCGACGGTCAGGTCATCGGTCGCGACATAGGCATCGGTGCCTTTGAATTTCATCGGTTTTTCAATCCTCTTGCAGGCCAGTGGCGCTGAGTTCAGCGCTAAACTAGTCTGTTCGACAATTCACATCAATGCCGTGTGATTGGCTAGTGACAATCCCCGAAGTGGCGTGTAGATCACCGCGCATGGGGCGCCGACTGTCTGAGGAGTTCATTATGCCAGACACTGGCTTTGATGAGGGGATCGAGATGAAAGCGGAAGTATTTCTGCCCAATGATTACCAGCCTGCCGAGGATGAGCCGTTCATGAACGCTCGGCAGATGGAGTATTTCCGGCGCAAACTGATCGCGTGGCGGTTGGAGCTGCTGGAAGGCAGCCGGGAGACCATCGAAGGGTTGCAGGATGGCACGCGGGCGATTCCCGATGTTGCAGACCGCGCCAGCGAGGAAACCGACCGGGCTCTGGAACTACGCACGCGGGACCGTCAGCGCAAGCTGGTGTCCAAGATTGATGCGGCGCTGCGCCGGATCGAGGACGGCGAATACGGCTATTGTGAAATGACCGGCGAGCCGATCAGCCTCAAGCGGCTGGATGCGCGGCCCATCGCCACGATGACGCTTGAGGCGCAGGAACGCCATGAACGGCGCGAAAAGGTGCATCGCGACGACTAATCGACCAAGGGGTTACAGGCTCCGGGATGAAATTTGACCTAAATGACGCGCCGGGACTTTCCTCCCGGCGCGTTTCGTATCAAGACATGCGCATGACGTTGAACGGGCTGAGCATAGCGGTCATCGGGGCCGGAATTGGCGGGTTGGCTGTGGCCCGCGCCCTTTGCCTGCGCGGTGCGGATGTAACCCTACTGGAGCAGGCCCCCGAGATCAGCGAAGTGGGGGCGGGATTACAGATCAGCCCCAACGGATTCGCGGTCTTGCGCGCGCTCGGGCTGGACGAGGTGTTGCAGGCGCGTTCGGTGCAGGCAGAGGCGGTCAGCCTGCGCGATTATCGAGGCGGAGAGGTGCTGAGGCTCGATCTGACGACGCTGGAGCGGCCAGAGTATCATTTCATTCACCGTGCGGATCTGATTGACAGTCTTGCCGATGGTGCGCGCGCTGCGGGCGTCAAACTGCGGCTGATGCAACGGGTGGCGGCAGTCGAGGCTGGGGCGCGACCTGTGGTGCGGATGGTCAATGGATCGAGCCTCGATGTGGATCTGGTGATCGGAGCGGATGGGTTGCATTCGGTGGTGCGGCGTGCGCTCAACGGCACATTGGCCCCGTTCTTTACCCGGCAGGTGGCGTGGCGGGCGGTGGTGCCCAACCTCTGGGGGCGCGGTCCCGAGGCGCAGGTGCATATGGGGCCGATGCGCCATATGGTCAGCTATCCGCTGCGCGGTGGCACATTGCTCAATCTGGTCGCGGTGCAGGAACGGGCCGCCTGGACCGAAGAAAGCTGGAGCCAAACGGATGATCCGTTGGCAGTGCGGGCGGCCTTTGGCGATTTTGGGTCAGAGGTTCAGGCGATGTTGGCGGCGGTTGAAGAGGTGCATCTCTGGGGTTTGTTCCGGCATCCGGTGGCGCGGGTCTGGCAGCGCGACGGATTGGCGGTCTTGGGCGATGCTGCGCATCCCACCTTGCCGTTTATGGCGCAGGGGGCGTCGATGGCGCTCGAGGATGCCTGGGTTCTGGTCGATGCATTGAGCGAGGCCGAGGGGCTGGCGGAGGGCTTGGCCCGGTATCAGGAGAGGCGCGAAGCGCGGGTGCGCCGGGTGGTCGAGGCGGCCAATCGCAATGCGTGGAAATACCACCTGAGCTTTCCACCGCTCAGATGGGCCGCGCATACTGCGCTGCGGGCGGGGGGAGCCTTTGCCCCTGACCGGATGATACGACAGTTTGACTGGCTTTATGGGCATGATGTGACGCGCAAGGCGGGGTGAGGGGGTTCACCTTACGGGCGCGGGTCGCATGCCAAAATGACCGCTCAAGATCAAGTCCAATCCCGTGCCGTAGCGACGGATTTCAGGCGTCGATTTCTACCCACAACGGAACATGGTCTGAGGGTTTGTCACGGGCGCGGATTTCCTTGTCGATACCACAGTCGGTCAGCAAATCCGCCGCTTGCGGGCTGAGCAGAAAGTGGTCAATGCGGATACCGTCATTCTTGTTCCAAGCCCCGGCCTGATAATCCCAGAAGGTGTAATGCCCCGGACCCTGCACCCGCGCGCGGAACGCTTCGGTGAAGCCCAGATTGAGGATGCGGCGAAAGGCGGCGCGGCTCTCGGGGAGGGCCAGCGCATCCTCGCGCCACGCCTCGGGGCGGGCGGCGTCCTCATCCTGCGGGATTATGTTGTAATCGCCGCCCATCAGGACCGGCTCTTCACTGGCGAGCAGATCGCGCGCGCGGGCCTGCAGGCGTTCCATCCAGGCCAGTTTATAGTCGTATTTTGGTCCCGGCGTCGGGTTGCCATTGGGGAGGTAGAGACCGCAGAGGCGCAGCGCGCGGTGGTCTCCCATGACGGTGGCTTCGATCCAGCGGGCCTGTTCGTCGGTGTCGTCACCGGGCAGGCCGCGCGTCACATCCTCTAACGGACGTTTGGAGAGGATCGCCACGCCGTTAAAGCCCTTTTGCCCATGCGTTTCGACATTATAGCCGAGATCCTCGAAGATTTCGCGCGGAAAGCCGTCATCGACGGATTTGATCTCTTGCAGGAGGACCACATCGGGGGCGGCCTCATCAAGCCAAGCGGGCAGGGCGTCGATCCGGGCCTTGATGCCGTTGATGTTGAACGTGGCGATTTTCATGGCGCGGCCCCCCCCGTGGTGTCGTTTGATCCTCTATCGCGCAGGGGCGCGGAGGTGACAAGCGGTCACATCGAGAACGAGGTGCCGCAGCCGCAGGAGGAGGATGCATTTGGATTGTCGATCACAAAACGCGCGCCGATCAATTCTTCGCTGAAATCAATCGTTGCCCCGGACAAGAAGGGCAGGGATACGGAATCCACGACCACTTTTTGCCCCTCGCCTTCGAGAATCAGGTCGTCCGCCGCAGGTTGATCCAGCCGGATTTCGTATTGAAACCCGGAGCAGCCGCCGCCCTCAACCGCGACGCGGAGAGCCTGTCCCTGATCCCCCGCGCCGATTTCGGCGAGGCGGGCAAAGGCGCGATGGGTCACCTTGGGTGGAAGTTGCATGGCGGGCTCCGGGGTGTTTTACGTTTCGGTTCAACTGCAATATATGGTCCATGGCCTCTGGCGACAAGGATATCCCGCATGACCGCTCTTTATGCCTCTGATCCCACGGCGATCCGGGGGCGTCTGGTGCCTGAAGAGGAGAGTGTTTTTCGCTCACCCTTTCAGCGCGACCGGGACCGGATCATCCATTCCAGTGCGTTTCGGCGACTCAAGCACAAGACACAGGTCTTTGTCGCGCATGAGGGCGATTATTTCCGCACGCGGCTGACCCATTCCATCGAAGTGGCTCAGGTGGCGCGCACGATTGCCGGAGCGCTTGGGCTGAATGGCGAGCTGACCGAGGCGGTGGCGTTGGCGCATGATCTGGGGCATCCGCCCTTTGCCCATGCCGGCGAGGATACGCTCGATGCGCTGATGGCGCCCTATGGCGGGTTTGATCACAACGCGCAGGCGGTGCGGATCGTGACATCGCTGGAGCGGCATTATGCCGAGTTCGACGGGCTCAACCTGACATGGGAGACGCTGGAGGGGCTGGCCAAGCACAACGGCCCCTTAACGCCCCTCCGGGGCGATGGCCCGGTGACCGGGACGCTGCCTTATGCCTTGGCGGAGTACAACGCGCGGCATGATTTGGAGTTGCACACCCACGCCAGCGCCGAGGCACAGGTGGCGGCCCTCTCGGACGATATTGCCTATAACAATCACGACCTGCACGACGGGTTGCGCGCGGGGCTCTTTACCGATGAGGAAATCGCGGCCCTGCCCATTGTGGGCGACTGTTATGCGGACGTGGACCGGCTCTATCCGGGGCTGGATGCCAAGCGCCGCAGACATGAGGCGCTGCGTCGGGTGTTTGGTGTGATGGTGGGCGATGTGATCGACTGTTCGCGCCATACGCTGGATGAGGCGCGCCCCGCCTCTGTGGCGGAGGTACGTCATCTGGGCCGCCCGGTGATCCAGTTTTCGGCTGGTCTCTGGGCTGATCTGAAGGAAATTCGCGGCTTTCTCTTTGCCCGCATGTATCGCGCGCCAGAGGTCAATGCGATGCGCGACCACGTGCATGTCGTGGTGAGTGACCTCTTTCCGCATTACCTGCATGCGCCGCAGCACCTGCCGGAGGAATGGCGCAAGGATGTGGCGCAGGCTGAAGATGAAACGGGTCTCGCCCGGTTGGTGAGTGATTACATCGCTGGCATGACGGATCGTTTCGCGCTTCAGGAACACGCGCGGCTGACGGGCAATCCCGATCTGGTTGCGGAGAGAGAGGGGCTTTAGCGCGTTGCGATCCGCTCTTTGGTCCAAGGGTGGGCGAGGCTTGTGATTGACGCGCCTCTCGCCGTTGAGTAACCCACCGCAATGCAGCAAGGAAAGCTTTTATGAACCTCTTTACCGATATGCGTGCCCTCGTCGTGGAAACGCTGGCCGCGATGCAGACCGGGGGCCAATTGCCGGAAGGGCTGGATCTGGCCAATGTCACGGTCGAGCCGCCGCGCGATGCCGCACATGGTGATATGGCGACCAACGCGGCGATGGTGCTGGCCAAGCCTGCGGGCCTCAAGCCGCGCGAGATTGCAGAAGCGCTTGCGGCGCGGCTGGGCGATGATCCCCGCATCGAGCATGTCGAGGTGGCGGGTCCGGGGTTTCTCAATCTGCAACTCTCACCGCTCCTCTGGCAAAACGTGGCGCGCGCAGCGTTGCAGCAGGGCGTCACTTTCGGGCGCTCGACCATGGGGCAGGGCCGCCGCGTCAACGTGGAGTTTGTCAGCGCCAACCCCACCGGGCCGCTGCATGTGGGCCATACGCGGGGGGCTGTGTTCGGTGACGCTCTGGCGAGTCTTTTGGATTTCGTGGGCTATGAGGTCACGCGCGAATATTACATCAATGACGGCGGCGCGCAGGTCGATGTGCTCGCCCGCTCGGTCTATCTGCGCTATCTTGAGGCGCATGGGCAGGCGGTGGCCTTTGCCGATGGCACCTATCCCGGCGATTACCTCATTGAGGTCGGTGAGGCGCTGAAGGCTGAGGTGGGCGATGTCTATGTCGGGCAGCCCGAGGATGTCTGGCTGGAGCCGATCCGGGATTTCGCCACGGATCGGATGATGGCGCTGATCCGCGAGGATCTGGCGGCGCTTGGCGTCGAGATGGACGTATTCTACTCGGAAAAGTCGCTTTATGGCACGGGGCTGATTGAGGCCGCGATCGAGGATCTGCGGAGCAAGGGGTTGATCTATCGCGGCGTGCTGGAGCCACCCAAGGGTAAGATGCCCGAGGATTGGGAACCGCGCGAACAGACGTTGTTCAAATCCACCGAACATGGCGACGATGTGGACCGCCCTATCATGAAATCGGATGGCGGTTGGACCTATTTCGCCCCGGATATTGCCTATCATTATGACAAGATCAGCCGGGGGTTTGACCTCTTGATCGACGTGTTTGGCGCCGATCATGGCGGCTATGTCAAGCGGATGAAGGCGGCGGTCTCGGCGCTGTCGAATGGCCGTGTGCCGGTCGATATCAAGCTCTGCCAACTGGTCAAGCTCTTCAAGAATGGTGAACCGTTCAAGATGTCAAAGCGCGCGGGCACCTTTGTCACGCTGCGCGATGTGGTGGATCAGGTGGGGGCTGATGTGACCCGCTTTGTGATGCTCACGCGCAAGAATGACGCACCTTTGGATTTCGATTTCGACAAGGTGCTGGAGCAGTCCAAGGACAATCCGGTGTTCTACGTGCAATATGCCAATGCGCGGGTGAATTCGGTGCTGCGCAAGGCCGCCGAGGCCGGGATGGCGGTGGATGATGCCACGCTGGCGCAAGCCGATCTCTCGGGTTTGACCCACGAGGCAGAGTTGAACGTCGCACGCAAGATTGCCGAATGGCCGCGTCTGGTCGAGATTGCCGGGCGTACAAATGAGCCGCACCGCGTGGCGTTTTATCTCTATGATCTTGCGTCGGATCTGCATGCCCTCTGGAACCGGGGCAATGACGACGCGTCGTTGCGGTTCATTCAAGAGGGCGATGTGGCCACATCGCAGGCTAAAATCGCCCTCGCGCGTGCTGTAACCGTTGTTATTTCCGCAGGTCTTGGTATTCTTGGTGTCACTCCGGCGGAAGAAATGCGCTAACGCAGCAAAGCCGGGGGTGAGGCAGAACAGTACATCCCCGGCGACCATGTATCGCCGGAGAGCAAGAGGCGGACCATGGCAGATATGCACTATGCACGGCCCGAAGCGGGGCCTGAGCGGACGAGTTTCATTGTCAGGCTGACCAATCTGACCGGCGCGGCGTTGTCGATCGCGCTGATCGCGGGCGTGGGCGTCTGGGGATACAAGATGGTCATGCGCGATGTGTCCGGCGTGCCCGTGGTGCGCGCGGCTGAAGGACCAATGCGGGAGACCCCCGCCGATCCCGGTGGCGATGCTGCCGCGCATCAGGGTCTGGCGGTCAATGCGGTGGCCGCAGAGGGGATTGCGGCGGCCCCGGCGGATCGCCTGGTTTTGGCCCCGCCACCGCTTGAATTGTCGCTGGACGATGTTGCGCCACTTACCCAAGGGACGGAGGAGGCTGCGGCGCGGCCCACGGCTGAGGCAACGCAGAGCGATCCAAGTGCTGCGCCGGAAGAGCTGCGCAATGCCTCTATTCTGGCGCTCGCAGATCAAATCGCAGCCGGGGCGTCGCCGATGGCCCCGTTGGAAGAAGTGGTCACCGGGCCGGAGGCGGTTGATGCCCCTGAGGAGGAGGCCGAGGCCGAAGCCGAAGCGGCTGTGGCGGATACCGCGAGCGCGGTGACGCGCCCGCGTGCGCGACCGGCCTCTTTGACCTCGGTTCCCGAGGCGATTGCGCTTGCGGTGGCGGCGGCACAGTCTGTCCCGTCGGATGAGGTGGATGCCGACACCATCCCGCTTGGGACGCGGCTGGCGCAGTTGGGGGCCTTTGATTCGGCTGAGGTGGCGCGCGCAGAATGGGACCGGCTGGCGGGGCGGTTCGGTGACTTTCTGGACGGCAAACAACGAGTTATCCAGCGCGCCGAGAGTGGTGGGCGCACGTTCTACCGGCTGCGGGCCATGGGATTTGCCGATCTGGGCGATGCGCGGCGGTTCTGTTCGGCGCTGGTCGCGGAACGCGCTGAATGTATCCCGGTGGTCACGCGGTGACGCGGTTTGGGGCGACGATCCTAGATGCGGAGGGTCTGCGGCTGACGGTAGAGGAAAAGGCGCTGTTTCGCGATACGCGCCCGTTTGGTTTCATCCTCTTTGCCCGCAATATCGACAGCCCGGATCAGGTACGCGCGCTGTGCTCTGAGATGCGCGAGGCGGCTGGTCATGAGGCGATGATCACCATTGATCAGGAGGGCGGCCGTGTGCAGCGGCTGCGCGCGCCGCTCTGGCGGGAGTGGCCCGCGCCGTTGGATCAGGCCGAAGCGGCAGGCGCGGGCGCGGCGGAGGCGATGTATCTGCGCTATCGCCTGATTGCCGCGGAGTTGCACGCGCTTGGCATTGACAGCAATTGCGCGCCGTTGGTGGATGTGGCGGGGCCTGCGACGCATCCCTTTCTGCGCAATCGTTGCTACGGGTTTGAGGCCCATACGGTAGCGACGCTCGGGCGTGCGGTGGCGGGTGGTCTACTGGACGGGGGCGTATTGCCCGTGGTGAAGCATATCCCCGGACATGGCCGCGCCGAAGCGGATAGTCACCATGATCTGCCGGTGGTGACAGCCGTGAAGAGTGACCTGCAAGCCACGGATTTTGCACCGTTTCAGGCCTTGAATGACCTGCCGCTCGGGATGACCGCGCATCTGGTCTATACCGCGATTGATGACGCACCTGCGACGCTGTCCGCGCCGATGATGCGGGTGATCCGGGATGAGATCGGCTTTGACGGGCTGATCATGACCGATGACATTTCGATGAAGGCGCTGAGGGGGACGCTGCCGGAGCTGTCGCGTGCAGCACTCGAGGCGGGCTGCGATGTGATCCTGCATTGCAACGGCACGCTGCCGGAACGGACGGCGGTGGCCGAGGCGGCGGGTGAGATGACCAATGCCGCGCAGATCCGCGCGGAGCGGGCGCTGACATGGCGCAAGACCCCCCAAGAGATTGACATTTCCGCCCTCTCGGCACAGCTTGATGCGCTGATGGGCGGGTGTTCGCATGGTTGAGGACGATTTCGACAGGGACGAGAGGCCGGTCAATGTGGCCGAGCGGCTGGCCGCCGAGGCGCTGATTGTCGATGTGGATGGGTTTGAGGGGCCGCTGGACCTGCTCCTGACGCTGAGTCGGACGCAGAAAGTGGATTTGCGCAAGATTTCGGTGCTGGAACTGGCGCGGCAGTATCTGGCCTTTGTCGAGCAAGCCAAGGCGCTGCGGTTGGAACTGGCGGCGGATTATCTGGTGATGGCGGCCTGGCTCGCCTTTCTCAAATCGCGGTTGTTATTGCCGCCTGACCCGACAGAGGACGGGCCGTCGGGCGAGGACTTGGCGGCGCATCTGGCGTTTCAATTGGAGCGGTTGCAGGCGATGCGCGATTGCGCGGCGCGCCTCATGGGACGCGACCGGCTCGGGCGCGATTTCTTTGCGCGCGGTATTCCCGAGGATGTGGCGCGGCTGCGGCGTGTGACCTATACGGCGACGCTGCTTGATCTGATGCAGGGCTATGCAAGGATCAGGACGCGCGACGAATTCCGCCCCTTTGTGATGGATCGTGACGCGCTGTTCACGATGGAGCAGGCGTTGGAGCGGATGCGGGGGCTGATTGGGTTTGCCGGCACCTGGACGGATATCGTGAGCTATTTGCCGGAGGGATTTACCGCCGATCCCGGACGTCGCCGTTCGGCCACGGCCTCGACCTTTGCCGCGGCATTGGAATTGGTCAAAGAGGGACGGGCGGAACTACGGCAAGCGGAGGTTTTCGCGCCCATCGAGCTAAGGCGCAGGGATTAAGAGCATGTCAGAAGTATCGGAAGAAAAAGAACAAAGTCTGTTCAAGGCACCTCCCGTTGCTGAGCAGGAACGGATGATTGAAGCGATGCTCTTTGCGAGCGCCGAGCCGCTTACGACGCGTGACATGGCCGAACGGATGCCGCATGGCAGCGACCCCGCAGAAGCGCTCGTTCATCTGCGCAAGCGTTATGAGGGGCGCGGTGTGCGTGTGGTCAAGGTAGGTGATGCCTGGGCCATCCGCACAGCGCCCGATCTGGGGTATCTGATGAGCCGCGAGACCATTGAGACTCGCAAGCTGAGTCGGGCCGCGATCGAGACCTTGGCGATCATCGCCTATCACCAACCCGTGACGCGCGCCGAGATCGAGGAAATTCGCGGTGTGGCCGTCAGCCGGGGGACGGTGGATCAACTGCTGGAAATGGAGTGGGTCCGGTTCGGGCGGCGCAAGATGACGCCGGGACGCCCGGTGACATTTGTCGTCACGCAGGAGTTTCTGGATCACTTCGGGCTGGAGAGCGCGCGCGATCTGCCGGGGCTCAAGGAATTGCGCGCTGCTGGCCTCTTGGACAATCGCCCGCCGCCGGGAACGATGCCGACGATGGGCAGCGAGGACGGTGACGAGGACGAGGGCGCGCCGGGGCAGAACGAGTTGTTCGAGGATTGAAGGGGCTGGATGGTCGGCGCCTCCGGCGGGAGTATTTCGGCCAAGAAAAAGCACAACACGCCTGGTCTGCCCTGAAATTGGCAAGTTTCAGGGTTATGTCGGTGCAAGAGGCAGCAAGGGGAGCGGTGCTATGAACGCCAATCAGATGATCAACATGGTGGTTCGCATGATCCTGCAACGGGTGATGCGCGGCGGCATGACGGCGGTGAGCAAGAGGATGAGCGGCGGCGATGACGCGACGGCACGCAAGACCGTGCAGCGCGGACGGCAGGTGATGAAGATCGGCCGCAAGATGGGGCGCTTTTAAGCCTTGAAATGCTTGGAGAGTTTCAGGCCCTGACCTTGATAGTTTGATGCTATGCCCGCGCCGTAGAGCTGATCGGGCACGCGGTCCATGTGTTCATAGACCAAGCGTCCGACAATCTGGCCGTGTTCCAACACGAAAGGCGCCTCGTGGCAGCGCACTTCGAGCACGCCGCGAGAGCCGGTGCCGCCTGCGGCAGCATGGCCAAAGCCGGGATCGAAGAAGCCTGCGTAATGCACCCGGAATTCGCCCACCATGGCCACGTAGGGGGCCATTTCGGCGGCGCATTCGGGGGGGATATGCACCGCCTCGCGGCTCACCAAAATGTAAAAGGCACCGGGATCGAGGATGATCTGGCCGTTGTCGGAATGCACCTCTTCCCAATAGGCGGCGGGATCGTAATGGCCGATCCGGTCAAGGTCGATCACGCCGGTATGCGGCTTGGCGCGGTAGCCGACCAGCGTGCCGGTGGCAGGGCGCAGATCGACGGAAAAGCCAAGCCCCTCGTCGATCATGGCGGCACCATCCACCAGCGGCGTTTGGGCGTGGAGCGTGCGCAGGGCGTCATCCGAGAGCACGGCCTGACCTGCGCGAAAGCGGATCTGGTTGAGACGCATGCCGGGGCGCACCAGCACGGAAAAGGAGCGCGGGCAAATTTCGGCATAGAGGGGACCGGCATAGCCGGGGGTCACACGGTCAAACTCGACCCCGCTGTCGGTGATGAGGCGGGTCAAGAGATCGAGCCGACCGGTCGAGGACTTGGCATTGGCAACGGCCTGCACCCCCAGAGGAAGGGCGAGCGATTCCATCAAAGGGACCACGTAAACGCAGCCTTTTTCCAGCACCGCCCCGGCGTCGAGGTCGATCCGGTGCATTTCAAACTCGGCCAGCCTGTCGGCGACGGTGCGCCCGGTCCCGGTGAGAAAGGATGCCCTCACACGGTAGGCCATCTGACCGAGACGCAGGTCAAGGCTCGCAGGCTGAATCTGTTCGGGCAGGATCGCGGGTGTGCCGGACAGGGTGCCCGTCTCGATCATGGCGCGGATTTGTTGGCTGGAAAGAACCCCGGTCATCTTTGCCCCCTCTTTTTGCGCCCCGCATTCTGGTCAGGGTGCCCGAGGGGCCGAGGCGGGCGGAATCGTCGGTAAATTTGGTCGGGCTAGCAGGACTTGAACCTGCGACCTTCCGTCCCCCAGACGGACGCGCTACCAGGCTGCGCTATAGCCCGACGATGGGCTGTTCATAGCGATTTTGTCCGCAGGGGCAAGAGGGAAATCCCGAAATCGCGCAGGGATTTACCGGTCTTTGGCGTGAGAGGCCGCATGCGCCCGGAGTGCTGCGACGAGCGGGGCAAAGCGGCGGGCCAATTCCGGGGACACGGGCCGGGGCAGGGTGCTGAGCGCGGTCAGAAGACCGGGGGCTGCGGCGAGGGTGTCGCTCGGATCTGCGGGGAGATCGGGCTCTGCGAAGGGCTCTGGCGGGGGGGTGGTTTCGGCCGCCACAGGGCCTATGGTCTCCGGCGTCTGGACCGGGGCGGGAGTGGAGAGTGGGAGGTCATCCGGCTCGACTGCGGGTTCTGGTTCGGGTTCTGATAGGTGTTCGTCCCCTGCCGTGACAGCCTCTGGCTCCGGGTCACGGGTGGCAGAGTGCTCAGTCGAGGCGGCCCGCGCGTGGTCTGCCGTCTGGGAGATATCGCTCTCGTCTTTGGCCGTGTCCGTAAGATCATCAATCGCGTCCGCAGTCCCGGAGTCCGGTTCAGGCTCTTGCCCGGGATGGGCGAATGTCAGCACGTCGGCGGGGCGAGCGGGCGCTGTTTCGACATCGAGTGCAATGCCGCTGATCTCGCCCGTGGACTCGTCGTCCAAGGGCGGCGACATCCCGCATACGTGTTGAATACCGTGCTCGCGGAGATATTTTTGCGCGCCCTTGATGGTCATGCCCTGATCATGCAGGAGCGCTTTGATGCCACCAATCAGGGTCATGTCTGCGGGGCGGTAATAGCGTCGTCCACCGGCGCGCTTGACCGGCTTGATCTGGGTGAACTTGCTTTCCCAGAACCGCAGCACATGCGCCGGAACCTCAAGCCAATCCGCGACTTCGCTGATGGTTCTAAAGGCGTCGGCGGCTTTGCCCATGGGCGGCGATATCCTCAGCTCTTGGTGCCGTCGGCGACGCGGTCTTTCATCAGGTGAGAGGGGCGAAAGGTCAGCACCCGGCGTGGGTTGATCGGCACTTCTTCGCCAGTTTTCGGATTGCGGCCGACGCGGGCCGTCTTGTCACGCACCGAGAAGGTGCCGAAAGATGAGATCTTGACCTGTTCTCCGCGCACAAGGGCGTCGGACATATGGTCCAGAACGCTCTCGACCAATTGCGCCGCGTCATTGCGCGACAGCCCAACCTCGCGGAAAACGGCCTCGCTCAAATCCATCCGTGTTAATGTCTTGTCGGTCATCACATCCCCGCGATTTTTTTCATTACATTGCGGCGAAGAGATTTCCGAGTCAATCTCAACCACTTACAGGCAGCGGTTAACCTGCGCCTTTTCGCGCATTTTGGTGAGATTCACCAGCGTAGGGCCACGGCCCCCCAGGCCAGACCCCCGCCAATTGCCTCGGCAAGCAGCAAATCGCCCTGTTTGATCTTGCCGGAGGCCACCCCGACCGAGAGCGCCAAGGGGATCGAGGCGGCAGAGGTGTTGCCGTGGTCCTGCACGGTGACGATGACGCGGTCCATAGGCAGGCCCAGTTTCTTGGCCGTGCCCTGAATGATGCGGATGTTGGCCTGATGCGGGACGATCCAATCGACATCGGCACCGGTCAGTCCGATTTTTTCCAGTGCGGCCTCGGCGGTCGACGCGAGTTTCTCGACCGCCTGACGGAAGAGGGGGTTGCCCTGCATGCGCAGTTTGCCCGCCTCGCCGGTGGTTGAAACACCGCCATCGACATAGAGCATATCGCGATAGCGACCATCGGAATTGAGGTCGGAGGACAGGATTCCGCGATCGGCGGAGGTGCCGGTGCCCTCTTCTGCCGCCAGCACCAATGCGCCCGCGCCGTCGCCAAAAAGCACGCAGGTCGAGCGGTCCGTCCAATCCATGATGCGGCTGAAGGTCTCTGCGCCGATCACCAGCACGCGCTGCGCCTGACCTGAGAGGATGAGCGCGTTGGCGGTGGTGAGCGCATAGATGAAGCCCGCGCAAACGGCCTGAATGTCAAAGCCGAAGCCACGCGTCATGCCAAGCTCTTTTTGCACCATCGTGGCCACAGAGGGGAATGTCAGGTCTGGTGTCGATGTCGCGACAACGATCCCATCAATGTCATCGGCGACAAGGCCTGCATTCGTAAGGGCTGCGCGCGCGGCGCGCACGGCGAGATCCGATGTGGGTTGGCCATCGGCGGCAAAATGACGGCGTTCGATGCCGGAGCGGGTGCGAATCCACTCATCCGAGGTCTCCAGAGTCTTTTCGAATTCCGAGTTGGGAACGATGCGGTCTGGTAGATAATGCCCGATACCTTGGACGACGGAGCGCAGTGTCATTCAGTTTCAGCCTCTGGTTGGGGCTCTGTTTGCAGATCTGAGGGGGCACCCTGGTCCAGCAGGGCCGCAGAGGCAACCCGCGCCGCCAGCTTGTCGGAAAAGCCCGATTGTGCCAATTCGAACGCCAGTTTGATTGCGGAGGATACGCCCATGGAATCGGCCGCGCCATGGGATTTGACCACAGTGCCGTTGAGCCCGAGGAACACGCCGCCATTGGCGCGGCGCGGGTCAATCCGCTTTTTCAGGCGGGCGAGCGAGGTATAGGCGAGCACCGAGGCCAGGCGCGACAGCAGCGAATAGGCAAAGGCCTCGCGCAGCAGGTCGGAAATCAGTTTGGCGATGCCTTCGCCGGTCTTGAGGGCCACGTTGCCGGTGAATCCGTCGGTGACGATCACATCACATTTGGTGCCGGGCAGGTCGCGCCCTTCGACAAAGCCGACGAAATCGAAATCCGCAATCCGGGCGTTGGCGGCGATGAGGTCATAGGCCTCTTTCAGCTCGGCGCGGCCCTTGTGCTCTTCGGTGCCGACATTGAGCAGGCCGATCCGGGGGCGCGCAAGGCCGAAGCCGTTGCGCGCATAAGAAGCCCCCATAAGGGCATATTGCATCAAATCCTTGGCATCGGCGCGAATGTCTGCGCCGCCGTCCAGCATGATATTGTGCTTTTGCGGATTCTTGGAGGGCCACATGACCGCGATGGCGGGGCGGAAGATGCCCGGTAGCTTGCGCAGTCGCAGCACCGACATGAGCATCAGCGCGCCGGTATTGCCGCAGGAGACACAGACCGTCGCCTCGCCCATGCGGACCGATTCGAGCGCGGACCACATCGAGGTCTCACGCCCGTGGCGCACCACATGTGACGGCTTGTCTTCCATCGTGACAACTTCGGGCGCGTGCCGGATTTCGCATCGCTCGGAGAGGCCACGACGTTTCGAGATCAGGCGCTCCAACTCTTCGCGGGGGCCATGAACGATGAACCCGATATTGGGGTTCTTGGACGCGGAATCGGCAATGCCGGCGACAATGGTCGCCGGCCCCTGATCCCCGCCCATGGCGTCAATCGAGATGATGGTGCGTCCTGCACCCGCCTTGGATTGGTCCGTGCGAGCGGTCATGCAGCAAATCGCCTATCGCGGCTTCAGGCCGCGTCGTCTTCCAGGTCGATCTCTTCCACCAGCGCCACGACCTCGCGGTCGGCATAGTGTCCGCACGCGGAGCACACATGATGCGGGCGCTTCAGTTCGCCGCAGTTGGTGCATTCGTTCGGATTGCCTGCAACCAGCGCGTCATGGGCGCGGCGATTGTTGCGGCGCGATTTCGATACTTTGTTCTGTTGGACGGCCATGTCGCAACCTCAATTCCTGTGGGCCGATTGGCCCTGTTTCACGGGTGTTCGCGGCTCATAGTATGTTACGAGCCGCCGGTTCAACCCCAAATTCCGGTGAGAGCGGGAAAATACAGAGATTTAATGCCGGGGCAAGCGATTCTTGGGGTCAGCGCGAGGCGATCAGTCGTCATTGCCCTCTTGCAGCTTGTTTCGCAGGCTGGCGAGGGCGGCAAAGGGCTTGGTCTCTTCGTCCTGCAGGGGGGCAACACCCTCCTCGGCGATTGCGAGGCTGCCGAGTTCGGCACCATCGCGGCGCGGATAGGCGGGCAGCGCCAGCGCCAAGGCCTCGATCATCACGCGAGAGAGGTCGATTTCGGCACCCAGGGGCTCAAACGTGTCATCCTCGGGCATCTCGATCTCTGCGCCGGGTTCGACCGGGTCGAGATCGGCCTCTGGCGAAAAGCGTCGGGTGACTTTCTCATCAATGCGTGTCTGCACGGGCTCGAGCGTGACCACGCAGGGCTGGATCACGGTTGCGCCCAGGTCGGCCTGCAACAACCAGTCCTTGCGCCCCTCGGCGCTCAGCGTACCGCGAAGGCGCAATTTGCGCAGACCGAGCAGATCGAGTTCCGCGGAGATGGCTTCTGTCTGCGCCGTGTCAGGCACCAGATCAAACGTCACGGGCCGGCGGGTCGAAAGGTCAGCCACGCGAATAACCTGGGTCTTTTGCGGGTGTTGTGACATCTTTCCCCTCGCTTCCATTCTTGAAACATTGCATCACCTTGCTGTAAGCGGGATAAAAGCCACAGGCGGCCAAGACAAGAGGGCAGAAATGACAGCGATCCGAAACCGAGTGGTCAGCGCCTTGGCGCTTTGCTGTCTTATTGTCGCAACCGGCTGTTCAGCCACCTACCGCAATCACGGCTATGTGCCGCCCGAAGAGGACCTGCAAAACCTCGTGGTGGGGGTGGATACCCGTGCCACCGTGGATGATGTCGTTGGGCCGCCATCTTTGTCAGGCGTGCTGGCGGATGGTGATTATTATTACGTGCGCAGCCGGGTGCGTGAATATGGCATGTTCCGCCCAAAGGTCGTGGAGCGTCGGGTTCTGGCAATTTCGTTCAATGACGATGACACGATCGCCAATATCGAAGAGTTCGGGCTTGAGGCCGGTCAAGTGGTGCCGCTGGCGCGGCGTGTGACGGATTCGTCTGTGATCAAGAATGGCTTCCTGCGCCAGATCCTGAGCAACATCGGCAATCTCAACCCCGCCTCCGCGTTCGAGTAAAAAGAGGTCATGCCGCTGTCACAGCTTGCGTGCTAGAGCGACCGGGACTAGGGTCGCTCAGCGCAGACGGGGTCGCGGCATGGCAGGGCTTGGCAATCAGCGGTATCAGGCACGGATCGGCACCACGCCCGAGGATCGCCACGCCGCACAGCGGTTGCGGGCGCGGGCCTTTCTGGGCGAGGCCGAGGGGCTGGATCGCGATGCGTTCGACGATATCTGCACCCATGTTCTGATCGAGGACGCTGCGAGCGGTGCTTTGGTCTGTTGCTTCCGGATGCTGATGCTGACCGGCGGGTCTGAGGTCGCGCAGAGCTATTCTGCGCAGTTCTACGAATTGTCCGCGCTGGCCGGATTTGAGGGCAAGATGGCCGAGATGGGCCGGTTCTGCATCGCGCCCGGCCTGAACGATCCCGATATCCTGAGAGTGGCCTGGGCGGCGATGACGCGGTTTGTCGATGCCAACGGCATTGAGATGCTCTTTGGCTGTTCGTCGTTTCAGGGAACCGAAACGGACACCTATCTCGATGCCTTTGCTATGCTGCGGGAGCGGCATCTGGCACCGCGACGCTGGTGGCCGCAGGTCAAGGCCCCAAGCGTATTTCGCTTTGCGCAGCGTCTGCGGCGGCACAAACCGGATGTGAAATTGGCGATGCGGCATATGCCGCCTCTGTTGCGCACCTATTTGATGATGGGAGGGTGGGTGAGCGACCATGCGGTCATCGACCGGCATCTCAACACGCTGCATGTGTTCACCGGCGTCGAGATTGGCGCCATTCCGGCCACGCGCAAACGACTGCTCCGAGCGCTGGCAGGCTGAGGTCCCTTGACGCTGCCGGGGCGGCAGGATAGCCCGCGCCCATGGCACGCGCACCTCTTTTACAACTCACCGACATTTCGCTCACCTTCGGGGGTGAGCCTGTGTTTCACGATCTCTCGCTTGTGGTGCAACCCGGCGACCGGGTGGCGCTTGTGGGGCGCAACGGATCGGGGAAATCCACGTTGATGAAGGTGATGGCCGGTCTGGTCGAGCCGGATCGCGGTGTGCGGGTTGTCACGCCGGGCATCAGTGTGGGCTATATGGAGCAGGAGCCTGACATGGTCGGGTTCACCACGCTGGGGGACTATGCCGCAAGTGAATTGGACCCAGCCGAGACATACAGGGTTGAGATGGCGGGCGAGGGGCTGAAATTCGATCCGGCACGCCCGGTTAGCACTGCTTCTGGCGGTGAACGGCGGCGCGCGGCGCTGGCCAAGCTGATGGCTGAGGCCCCCGATCTGATGCTGCTCGATGAGCCGACAAACCATCTCGATATTGAGGCGATTGCCTGGTTGGAAACCGAGTTGCGCGAGACCCGTAAAGGTTTTGTCCTCATCAGTCACGACCGCGCTTTTTTACGTGAACTGACGCGCGCAACTCTCTGGATTGACAGAGGAATGACGCGACGACAGGAAAAGGGCTTCGAGCACTTTGAAGTCTGGCGTGACAAGATCTGGGAAGATGAGGATCAGCAGCGGCACAAGCTGGATCGCAAGATCAAGTCTGAGGGTCGTTGGGCCGTTGAAGGGATCAGCGCGCGACGCAAGCGCAATCAGGGGCGGGTGCGTGCCCTTGCCGAATTGCGTGCGGAGCGCAGCAGTCAGATCAGGCGTCAGGGCACGGCAGCGATGGCGCTTGAGGCGGGTCCGTCCTCGGGGCGGAGAGTCATCGAGGCTCTTGATATTTCAAAGGCTTATGGCGACAAGCTCATCTTGGACAAGTTCAGCATCAAAATCCTGCGCGGTGATCGGGTGGCCTTTGTTGGCCCCAATGGCGTGGGCAAGACGACGCTGCTCAAAATGCTGCTCAAAGAAATTGAACCTGATACCGGAACCGTCAGCCAAGGCACCAATCTGATGTCTGCGGTGTTCGATCAGGCGCGGGCACAATTAGACCCGGAAATGAGCCTCTGGGAAAGCCTGACGGGCGATGCCGATATGCGGGTATCGGGGCAGGCGGATCAGGTGCTGGTACGCGGTCAACCCCGGCATGTGGTGGGTTATCTCAAGGATTTCCTGTTTGACGAGCGGCAGGTGCGCGCCCCGGTCAAGTCTTTGTCGGGGGGAGAGAAGGCCCGGCTTTTACTGGCCAAATTGATGGCGCGCGAAAGTAACCTGCTGGTCTTGGACGAACCGACCAATGATCTGGATATCGAGACGCTCGATCTCTTGCAGGAGCTGCTTGACGATTACGACGGCACGGTTCTGCTGGTCAGCCATGATCGCGATTTTCTGGATCGGGTGGCGACCAAGACAATCGCCATGGAGGGGGATGGTCATGCCACCACCTATGCCGGGGGCTGGTCGGATTACCGGGCGCAGCGCTTGGCGGATGTCACAGAGGATTCGGCGAAAAAAGCCGAAAAAACAGATAGTAAAAAGCCGGAGTTGAAGCAGGAAAAACCCGCTGCGACGCGCCTCAGTTTTACTGAAAAGCACCGGTTTGAGGAACTGCCGGCGATGATCGCACGGCTTGGTGCCGAGATTGGCAAGCTCGAAGATCTTTTGGCCGATCCGGCGCTTTTTACGCGCGAACCCGTCAAATTCAAAAAGGCCACGGAGGCCTTGGCGGCGCGGCAAGCGGCCCTGGCTGAGGCCGAGGAGGAGTGGTTGGCGTTGGCCGAGCGGACAGAAGGCTGATTTCTGCTGTAGTCGGACACCTGTCGCCGCTAAGGTGGTTGTCATGACCGCGACGGACGACAAGATCAAGGATCGTATCAGGCGACTTTATGAAGGGCGCAGCACGCGCGCGACCCGTTTTCGCTATGCGCTCTTGGTCTTTGACGCGTTGAGCATACTGTTCTTTCTGGCAACGGCCACCTTGACCCTCAATCCGGCGCTGATCGTCGCGGATGTCGTCATTGCATGCATCATCCTTGGCGATTTTTCCTGTCGGCTGTGGATTGCCGAGAACCGCTTGCGCCATCTGCGCCAGATCTATGTGCTCGTTGATATCGTTGTTCTGGCGTCGCTCATTGTGGCGCCGTTTCTGGGGCAGGGCTGGGCAGCGCTGCGGCTCTTGCGCGCGCTGCGACTCGTGCATTCTTACCATCTGCTGCGGGATCTGCGCCGCGATGTACGGGTATTCCGCCTGCATGAAGATGCGATTGTCGCGGCTGTGAACCTTTTGGTGTTCATCTTTACCATGACGGCGTTGGTCTTTCTGTTGCGCGGGGGCAAGGAGCCGGGACTGGAGACCTATGTCGACGCGCTCTACTTCACAGTGACGACGCTGACCACGACGGGGTTTGGCGATATCATCATGACCACGGGCATCGGTCGACTCTTGGCGGTTGGGATCATGGTGGTGGGGGTTGGTCTGTTCCTCGGACTTGCGCGGGCCATCTTCATGCCCTCCAAAGTGCGCTACAAATGCGAAGGCTGCGGCCTGTTGCGGCATGACCCGGATGCGATCCACTGCAAGCATTGTGGCCGTGAGGTCCGGATCGAGACTGAGGGCGCATAGCTGCGCCTCACTGCATCCGCAGCGCCCCATCGAGGCGGATCACTTCGCCATTGAGATAGCCGCATTCGATGATGAAGGTCGCGAGCTGGGCATATTCCACCGGATCGCCCAGACGTTTGGGAAATGTCACTTCTGCGGCGAGACTGTCCTGAACCTCTTGCGGCAGGCCGCGCAGCATCGGCGTGGCAAAGGTGCCGGGGGCAATGGCCATGACGCGGATACCGTCGCGCGCCAGATCCCGGGCCATGGGCAGCGAGAGACCGACGATCCCCCCCTTGGAGGCGGCATAGGCGGCCTGACCCTTTTGCCCGTCAAAGGCGGCGATGGAGGCGGTGTTGATGATCACGCCGCGTGCGCCATCTGTATCGGGGACGTTCTGCGCCATTTCCGCCGCTGCCAGGCGCGCCACGTTGAAAGACCCCACAAGGTTGATGTCGAGCGTGCGCCGAAAGAGGTCGAGCGGGTGCGGGCCGTCGCGGCCCAGCACCTTGGCACCGGTGGCGATGCCTGCGCAATTGATCGCCGCTGTGATCCGGCCCATGGCGGATTTGGCTGTTGCGATGGCGGCTGACACTGAGGCCTCATCGGTGACATCGGTCGTTACGAACTGCGCGCCGATTTCCGCGGCGATGGCCTCTCCTCGCTCCGCATCGCGGTCAAGCAGCGTCACCGCGGCACCCATGGCGCGGAAATGGCGGGCTGTCGCCTCGCCCAGACCAGAAGCACCGCCGGTGATGATCGCGGCTGTTTCGTCAATGCGCATTTTGCCCTCGCTTGATTTAAATGAACATGTGTTCAAATACTGGGTGTGATCCCTGCTGTCAAAGACTGTCTTGGGCTTTTTCTTGGTCCAAATACTCGGCTCCGTTCACTCTTGGCGCGGTCGTAAGCGGGTGATCACCCCGAGCGTCAGCACGGTGAGCACGATGCGGTAGATGTGGTGGATCGTCACAAAGGCGGGATTCGCCTGAAGGCTGAGCGCCACCAGCGCCATTTCGGTGACGCCGCCGGGGGCGAGGGTGATGAGGAGCACATCCACCGCCTCGCCCGTCATCTCATGCAGGGCGAGGGCCAGCCCGACGCCGAGGGTCAGCATCGCGCCCACCGCCGCCAAGGCGAGCGCAGCACCGCGCAGCAAGAGGCTGCGGCTGAGCCCGGTAAAGCGCATGCCAAGTGCAGTGCCAAGCACGATTTGTGCCATGTTCACAAGCCATTGCGGGATGTCAAAGCTGAGCCAGCCACTGAGCGACAGGGCCGCCGCAAGGGCCATCGGCCCGGTCATTTGCCCCGCAGGCAGGCGGAGCAGATGACCGAGACCCAAGCCCCCAAGCCCCGCCAGCACGATCAGCGGCAGGTCTGACCAGGGCACATCGGGGCGGGCCATGGTCATGCCAGCAGAACTGCCCACCGGGGCCCCCAGCCAGAGCGAGAGGCCAAGGGGCAGGGCCGTCACCACCACGATGATGCGCAGGAATTGCTGCATCATCAGGCGGGTTACGTCGGCACCTGCCGCCTCGCCCAGTTCGATGCTCTCGTAGAGCCCGCCGGGGGTGCTGGCGTAAAAGGCGGTGGTGGGATCATAGCCGCCAAGATGGCGAAAGATCGTATAGCCCATAGCATGCGCCAGACCGACAAAAAGCGTGACTGCGCCGAAGGTTAGCGCGTAGTGATGCGCTTCGGTAAAGAGGGCGGGGGTGACTTGGGCACCGATCATGAGGCCAATGATGGCGATGAACATGAGGCGCAGTTTCTGGGGAAAGCGGTAGCCTGTGGGCAAGCGTTCGGGCAGCGCGGTGGCGATGAGCGCTGAGATCGTCAGCGGACCCAGCAGAAAGGGCAGGGGCAGGCCGATGGCCTGGCCTGCAAAGCCCGAAAGAGCAGAGAGGATCAGCAGGAGAAGGGTGGTCGCGTGGATCGGCATGGCGCCAGTTCAAGCATCGGGCGCGGGCGGGGGCAAGGGGGGGATCAGAGGAATGTGACGAATTTGTCAAAGGGCATTTCGCGCAGACGTTGGCCTGTGGCCGCGAAGATCGCATTGGCCAGCGCCGGGGCGGCGGGGGGCACGGGCGGCTCGCCGATGCCCTTGATCTTGGTGCCGTTTTCCAGACCGCGGACGGTGATTTCCGGGCATTGATAGAGGCGAAGTGATTGAAATGTATCAAAATTATTTTGCTCCGCCGCGCCGCTTGCATAGGTGATCTGGGCGTGCATCGCATGTCCCAGACCAAAGAGCACGCCGCCCTTGACCAGCCCTTCAAAGTTGATCGGATCAAGGATGCGACCCACGTCGGCGGCGACGAAGACGCGGTCGAGGCGGAGGCCGTTTTCGGTGTTTGTGACCTCGACCACTTGCGCGCAGGGCACGCCGAAGGAGAGGCAGAAGGCCACGCCACGGCCTTGGCTCGGGGCAAGGGGGCTGCCCCAGTTCGACATCTCGCCGACCGCCTCCAGCACCTGCTGTGACGGGGCGTGAGTGCAAAGGCGCAGGCGCTCGGTCAGCGGATCGGCCCCGGCGGCGTGGATCAGTTCGTCAAGCAATCCATCGTGGAAAAACCCGTTGGAGGATGCCCCCACCGAGCGCCAGGACGAGATCGGTGCCAATTCGGGCGCGCGGTAGCCTGTGACGCGGTAGTGAGGAATATCAAAGGGTTGATCCCATGCACCGGCCACGATTTGCAGGTCTGGACCGGGGGTGGGGATGCCTTGGCGGCCCATCTGCGAGGCGAGGATCGACGGCATGGCGATGCCCAGATCATAGGCTGCGACCTGTCCATTCTCGACCCGGCCCCGCCCGCGCGCCATGGCGATCTGGCGGGGAAAGTCGTGGGTCATGTCCTCTTCACGGGAATAGGTCAGTTTCACCGGCCTGCCGGGCAAGTCCATGGCGATGCGGGTGGCGTAGCGCGTCACCTCGTCTTCGAGCCGGTGGCCAAAGCTGCCGCCGATCATCAGCGCGTGGATGTGGATGGCGTCGGGTGTAAGGTTTGTAAGCTTTGCCACGTTATTTTGTACAAAGCGCGGCACCTGGGTGCCGGTCCAGATATCGACCCGCTCGGGCGTGTAGAGAACCGTGGCGTTGAGCGGCTCGAGCGGCGCGTGGGCGAGGTAAGGCGCGCGGTATTCGACCTCGATATCGGTGCCCCCGGAGAGTGCGGTTTCCACATCGCCCTCGTCGCGGAATTGGCTGTCTTGGCGGTCGGCGGTGAAGCTGTCTGCGAGGGTTTGCCAATGGGCGTCCATCTCGGGTGGGATGGGGGCGGGGCCCCATTCGACCGGGATCGCGGCGACCGCCTGCATCGCGCGCCATGAGGTGTCGGCGATGACGGCGACGCCGTCGAGCAGGGCCGCCACCTTGATCACGCCGCGCATGGCGAGGGCAGGGGTGGGATCATGGCTAAGGCGTGCGCCGCCGATGGCGGGGTTGAGGCGCAACGCGGCATGGGCCATGTCGGGGAGGCTCACGTCGATGCCGTAGTTTTGCGTGCCGGTGGATTTGGCGACAATGTCGATCCGCTGCATCGGCTGACCAAGGAGACGCCAGTCGGAGGGCGCGCGCAGGGTGACATCGGTCACGGGATCGGTGTTTGCGGCCTCGGCGGCAAGGCTCTGATAGCTGAGGCTCGTGCCATCTGGCAGGACCACCGCGCCGCGTTCGGTGCGTAAATCGGTTATGGAGATGTTATGCAGCCGCGCGGCGGTGGCCTTGAGCGTTTCGCGCGCGACGGCCCCGGCGTGGCGGAGTTTGTCGTAGCCGTCGGGGACAGTGGTGGAGCCGCCGGTGATCTGCATGCCCAGAAATTTCATCGGCGCATCGGCAAGGCTGCGCACGGTTTCGGCAAGCCAACTGTCATCTGTGGCGCGGAAGGGGACGGCATCGCCCGACAGGGCGGTGTTGTAATAGGCGGGGCTGGGGGGGCCGGGATCGGTTTTGATCTGGTCAAGATCCACATCGAGTTCCTCGGCAATGAGGGCTGCCTGAAGGGATACGGCCCCTTGGCCTTTGTCGGCGCGGGGGGTGATGAGGGTGATCGCGTCAGCCGTGATGCGCACATAGGGGGTCAGCGCCGCTGCCCCCTCGGGCAGGTCGGTGAGGAGCGGGTTGGCGTAGGGCGTCTTGTACCGCCAGACACCAAAGGCCACACCGCCCGCGATGGCGGCGGAGCCTATCAGGAATGTGCGGCGGGCGATGGTTTTGGCGCGGCCCATGGGTCACGCCCCCTTGAGGCTGCGCGCCGCGGTTTTGACCGCCTCGCGGATGCGGGGATAGGTGCCACAGCGGCAGAGATTGCCGGACAGGGCGTCGTCAATCTCGGTGTCGGTGGGATCGGGGGTCTCACTGAGGAGGCTTGCGGCCTGCATGATCTGGCCGGATTGGCAATAGCCACATTGCGCGACCTGATGCGCGATCCATGCGGCCTGAACGGGATGCGGCGCATCGGGCGTGCCCAGCCCTTCGATCGTGGTCACAGGCCCCCAGACATCGCCCACCACCACCTGACAAGAGCGAGTGGCCACCCCGTCGATATGCACAGTGCAGGCGCCACATTGGCCGATACCGCAGCCATATTTCGGCCCGGTGATCCCCAGAACATCGCGCAGCGCCCAGAGGAGTGGCATGTCGGGTTCGAGATCATCCAGAGAATGGTTGGTGCCGTTGACGGTGAGTTGCACGCGCAGCCCTTTTTGCAGCCTTTGGAATGATAATAAACCGATCAGTTCAGTTGTCCAGATGGCATGGCAATTGCTGTTTCACTCGGGCGCAAAGACCGTATAGTAGGGGCTTATGAAGCAAAAAACCGGAAAACGGATGCAGGTCGTCATTCACGCAGGAGCCCATCACACCGATGACGACAGGTTGATCAATTGCCTGTCCGCCAATCGAGAGATGCTGGCTGAGCACGGCACCAATGTGCCTGATCCGCAACGCTATCGCCGTTTGGTGCGGGATATTCTGCATCAGGCGCAGGATTCCGGGCTGGCACCGGATGCACGCGACATTCTGGTTGATGCCATCAGCAATGAGGGGGCGGTGGATCGTCTTGTCCTGTCCAATCCGGGATTCTTCGGCACACCCAAGATGGCGGTAGGCGGCGGGACTTTTTACGGTGCGGCCGAGCATCGGCTCAATCTCTTTCGGCAACTCTTTCCCGACGATCAGATCGAGTTGTTTCTTGGAGTGGTCAATCCGGCGACCTTCTTGCCGCCGCTGCTCAGGCAGACCGAATTCGATACGATCGAGGCCTTGTTGCGTGGCTATGACGTGGCGCAACTGAGGTGGTCGGAGCTTGTCACCCGGATTCGCACCCATCATCCGGATATTCCCGTCACCGTCTGGTGCAATGAGGATACGCCGCTGATCTGGAGCCAGGTCGTGCGTGAATTGGCTGGAATTGACCCCACGGTGCAATTTGAAGGCGAGTTCAGCCTGCTGGAAGAAATTATGACGCCGGCAGGGCTCGAGCGGTTTCGCGGCTATGTGGCGGCCCATCCGGGCATGACCGAAGTGCAGAAACGCCGGGTCGTTGCCGCGTTTCTGGATAAGTTTGCCGATGAGGCCGCCATCGAGGAAGAGCTAGACGTGCCCGGCTGGACCGATGCTGTGGTGGGCACGTTGACCGAGCTCTATGACGAGGACATGTTCACAGTCCAGCGCATACAGGGCGTTCAGGTCATAACCCCGTAAAGCGGGGCAATTGAGTGAGAATTTCGCTTGCAGTGCCGAGACAGCTTGTCTAATCAGGCGCGCAAGCCCCTATAGCTCAGCTGGTAGAGCAACTGATTTGTAATCAGTAGGTCCGCGGTTCGAGTCCGTGTGGGGGCACCATTCCTAACATTCTAGAGTGTGAGCACCGAGGACGCGGTGCTTTACCTGTTGGACATATCCACAGTGATTAAGAGATTCGGCGATATCTTTGGAGCGTTGAGTTTCCAGAGTCGCAACAGACGTCAGTTCGAAGCCCTATTGTTGCGGCTTTCGTCGCGGTGCCATGATTTTGCCACAGGTGCGGAGGGGGGTCGAAAGGGGGCCTCGCTTGTCGCAGAATTTGAAACAACTACACGCTATGCGTGTGGTGTGTGGCGGGGGCGACGGAGGTTGTTCCAGTTTTCTCATATTTTTAGAGATCAGCCCAGTCGGTTTGGGAAACAGTGCATTACCATGGGGTGAGCATTGTGCGGCAAAAACAAGGCTGGCGTTAACCAGCGTGACGCAATTTTGGCACTTTTGCGCCAGATTTCCCTTGGGCCAGCCTATTCGAAAGGATAATGTCTACTCAGCCCAACTGGGGGGTTATGTCTGTAGGTCGCGGGGGCGGCCGCACAAAACCATCGCGTTTATCCGTAATGCGCTTGCGCTTACTACGGGTCTGCCTGAACGTGATATTTGGAAGTTTTGGGTGTCTTGCCCCTAAGTGTAGTGCCATGTTGGTATTGCTTCCCCTTTGGTTCTGTGCCGGCCGCTCCTGTCTTGCATCGTCAGGAATGGCGCAGGCGTTTTTGAACAGGGTCGCAAGCATGTGCTTTTGAAGCACGGGAGATGGAACATGGCAATTAACAGAATTGACGGTGATAACACCGAAAACCGCATTGATATTGCTTATACAGCTGATCCCGAGGGGGATCGTATTGACGCGAACGATGCACCGGATGGTTCCAACGATGATGTGGTCGACGGGCTGGGTGGGGATGATACGATTCTCGCAGGTGCCGGGGACGACACGGTTTTTGCCGGGTCTGGCAGCGATTCTGTCGAGGGCGGTGCGGGAAATGATCTGCTCGTTGGCGACACGCCCGATCCTGCAGCGGGCGGGCGGGAGGTGTTTCAGTGGAGCGAAGCCCCTGATCCCAACGATGCGGATCCGATTGATGCGGGCGATCCGATCACGGGTTTCACGCAGAATACCGGCTCTGTCGATGTCACGTTCTCGGTGCTCAAGACCTCGGTGACAAATGATACGACCTTTGGGGCGAACACGCAGGACGTTTCGGGCGTTGTGACGGGTGGCGCACCAGCGGATGCCAACAGTTCGCTCTCGGCGGACCTCACTGCGGCGGGAAAAACCGATCTAAAACTTCAGTTCTCGTCAGAGGTGGAGAATGTGTCGTTCAAGATCAACGATCTGGATGGCACTGAGCATGTCCAGATCTTTGCCTTCGATGCCAATGACAATCTCATCCCGGTGACATTCACGGCGGGGTCAGCTGTCACCGTCCTGAGCCCGGAAGAGGCGCTTGGTGCCGGGTCCGGTTCAGACGATAATCCGACGCATGGTTTGTTGGTTGAAATCGCGGGGCCCGTGTCACAGCTTGTCATTCGGTATTCCGATGAGGCCGGAACCTCGGACGGCATTAACGTGACGGATGTGTATTTCGGTCTGCCGGGCAGCGTGATCGACACCGGGCTTCCGGGCGATGACACGCTGATCGGGGGCGACGGCGATGATACGCTCCTCGGTGAGATCGGAGACGATTCTCTGATTGGTGGCGATGGGGCGGACAGCATCCTTGGTGGCGCGGGAAATGACACGATCGACTCCGGGTCTCCGGTATCGACAGGTCCTCTCCCCGATCTGGGCTTTGGCACGATCGTTCCCGCTGATCCTGATCCTGAAAATGACCGGGATTTCGTATCGGGTGGCGATGGCGATGACGTGATCCTGACCGGCGACGATGCCGATACGATCACGGGCGGCACAGGTGCGGATGTCATCGACGGTGGTATTGATGCCGACCTGATTGATGGTGACGAGGGCAATGACACCCTCATCGGGGGCGAGGGATCGGATACGATCAATGGCGGTGCCGGTGATGATGTGATCTATGGCGGGCTTGATCCGAGCTTTCCGGACGAATTCAACATTCCCGACGCGACGGACCCCGAGCCTGACAATGGTCGGGATCTGATTGATGGCGGCGATGGCAATGACACGATCTTTGGTCAGGATGATGACGACACGATTTTTGGTGGCGCCGGAGATGATGTGATCGACGGCGGCATCGACAATGACTCGATTGATGGCGGGGCTGGGGCGGATGTCCTGACCGGGGGCCAGGGCGACGACACGGTCACGGGAGGCACCGGCAACGACACGCTGAGCGGTGGCGATGGTGCCGATAGTCTGAGCGGTGGTGACGATCGCGATGTATTCCTCGCGGCTGGTGCGGGCGATGTGATTGACGGCGGCACTGGCGACAGCACGGATGACGGGGTCAATGACGATTTCGACACGCTCGACCTGCGCGGTCTTGGGCGGTTCGACATTGTTGGGCAAACTGTTGATGCGGATGGTGATTCGACCTCGGGGACTGTCAATTTCCTTGGCACGGACGGCGCGGTCACTGGGTCGCTGCAATTCACCGAGATCGAGAACCTCATTCCTTGCTTTACCCCGGGCACGGCGATTGCCACGCCGCGTGGCGAAAAGCTGGTGGAAGAGCTGAAGGTCGGCGACAAGGTGATCACCCGCGACAACGGCTTGCAGGAGATCCGCTGGATCGGTCAACGTGTTCTCAGTGGGGATGACTTGATGCGCTCGCCGCATCTGCGCCCGATCCTGATCCGTGCTGGCTCTCTTGGGCATGGTCTGCCCGAGCGGGATATGCTGCTCAGCCCGCAGCACCGGATTCTGCTCAATTCAGATCGGGCCGCGCTCTACTTCGAAGAGCGTGAGGTTTTGGCGGCGGCCAAGCATCTGATGGGAATTGAGGGGGTCGAACAGGTCGAGACGCGGGCGGCCACCTATATCCACTTCATGTGCGATCAGCATGAGGTGGTTCTGTCCAACGGCACCTGGACCGAGAGTTTCCAGCCCGGTGAGCAAGTGTTGGACGGGATGGGGGCTGCGCAGCGGAACGAGATCTTTGATCTCTTCCCGGAACTTCGTGCGATCGAGGGGATTGACGCCTATCAGGCAGCGCGGCGCTCGCTCAAGCGGCATGAGGCACAGTTGCTGGTGCGCTGAACGGCGATCCCATTGTTGTCAAAACGTAGACAATCCCGGTGTAGTGCCGGGATTGTTTCGTTTTGAGAGGGTGGATGGTGCGGCGCACCGGGGCAGGGGCCGACGGCGTGTTTTGCGCGCTGAGGCCGGCCCGAAACAGGTGGTCGATGCCGGGGGCATGATGCGGGTGCGCACGAGCAGATAAGCCCTGCGGGGCGCTATAAGCGCGGATCAGAGATTTTAGGGAATGCTAGCAGGATCAAGGGGGTAAGTGGCGGACCGAGGAGGATTCGAACCCCCGACCCCTTGATTCGTAGTCAAGTACTCTATCCAGCTGAGCTATCGGTCCGTGGAGGCAGCAATTAGACTCTGGCGCAGAGCATTGCAAGGGCGTTTTGGCAGAAATCAGGCGGAGAGATCGAAATTTCCCTTGGGAAAGGTGATGCAAAAGGCAGTGCCGGTCTCGTCGCTGCGTTCGAGCGTGAGGGTGCCACCGTGACCGCGCACCAGCTCTGCGGCGATGGTCAGACCAAGGCCGCTGCCGCCCTTGGTGGTGCCGCCCTGAAACGGCTTGAACAGATGTTCGCGTGCGCGGGCGGGCAGGCCGGGGCCGGTATCGGCGACGCGGATATACCATTCGCCTGCATCCTCATCGGCCATGACGCTGATTTCGCCGGGGCGACCGCTGTTCACGATGGCCTGACGGGCATTGCGCACGAGATTGCCGATGATCCGGTAGAGTTGTTCGGCATCGGCCAGCAAGATTAAGGTGTTGGGAACGTCTTCGGCAAAGCTGACATTGGCCTCGCCTGCGGCTAAGCGTTCGCTGTCGATCACATCGGCCACGACATCCGCCAGATGCAGGCGGGCCAAGGTCGGCCCGGGCTCTTCGGCCTTGCCATAAGCGAGGGTCGCCTCGCAGAGATGCACGGCGCGGGTCAGGGAGTTCAACAGTTTGGGGGCGAGGCGCTTGACGGTCGGATCTTCGCTGGTCTCGATCCGATCGGTAAAAAGCTGGGCGGAGGTGAGGATATTGCGCAGGTCGTGATTGACCTTGGCCATCGCACCGCCAAGCTGGGCGAGGTGCTCTTTTTGTTTGAGCGCGCTGGTGAGCTGGGTCTGCAGCGATTGCAGCGTTTCCTCAGCCTCGCGCAGTTCTTTGACGCTCGACCTGGGGCGGATCACCAGCCGGGCATCTTCGGGGGAGGCGGCATAGGCCTGCATGGTGCTGACCACGCGTTTGATCGGTTTGACCAGCGTGACGCGCACCGCCAGAAAGAGCAGAACGGCGGTAAAGATGGAAATGACCAGCGAAAGCCAGAGGATACGCAACCCATAGTCGATCATCGCGGCGCGCAGGCCGGTGGTCTCGAGGGTGATTTCGATCAGCAGCCCGCCCATCCGAACGGGTTCACCGATGATGCGGATCACTTGAGAGTCGGGGGTGGCGAGGCGCAACATGGCGTCACGGATCAGGGTAAAAGCGGGAGCATCCCGCAGATCGAACGTTTTTGTGATGGGTTGCGGGACGGGTGACGAGAGCATGAGTTGTCGGGCATCATCGCGACGCAGAACAACGTTGAACACCTCGGCGTTGCGCAGGAGTTCTTCTTGCAAGTCGGGTGTCACCTCTTCGGAGGCGAGCAGGACGAGCGAGGCGATCTGCGCCCGCTCCAGTCGGGTCATCAGATAATCTTCGCGAAAGCGTGCGATGGAGGGCACAAAGATCAGCACCTCGGCCAGCATCACAAAGATGGCCGTCAGGATCAGAAAGCGTCCTGAAAGTGAGTTGAGCAAAATGTCCCCTCCCGAGGATGGCTGCGATCAGGGCAGCCAGCGTTGCACGAAGCCGACGATACGTTTCACGCCTGCGCTGTCAAATAGACGTGGTGAAAAATAGGCCCCGGCGGCGCGTTTGTTGATTTCGCCTATCGTGGGGTAGGGGGCGACCATATTGGCCACATGTTTCATCTTGAGCTTGTTCGCGAGCACCAGCGCCCAGAGGTTGATCAACTCGCCCGCCTGCGCACCTGCGATGGAAACACCGACGGGACGTCCGCGCACGACCATGACCTTGATCAGACCGGCGGTCTTGCGTTCTGCGATGGCGCGGTCGTTATGGGAGTAATGAAAGCGCACGACCTCGAGGTTGCCGCCGTGTTCTTTGCGCGCCTGCGCCTCGGTCTGACCGACCTGCGCCAGTTCAGGATCGGTATAGCTGGCCCAAGGGATATGATCGGTGCGTTGTTTGGCGGGCAGGCCCAAGAGCGCCTGACGGATGATGAGACCCGCGTGATACCCTGCCACATGGGTGAATTGCAGACCGCCCGCGACGTCGCCTATGGCATAGACGCGTTTGTTTGTGGTGCGCAGAGAGGCGTCCACCTTGATGCCGCGTTTGGTGGTCTCGATTCCCGCAACCTCAAGATTGAGGCGTTGGGTATTGGCCTTGCGGCCCACCGCCATGAGCAGGTGGGTGCCTTTGAAAATGCGCCCGTCCTTGGTCTCGATCTCGATGGCCCCGGCAGTGCCGCGAATTTCGGCAGCGAGGGCGTCTTCGGCAATGTCGATGCCTTCGGCCCGGAATTGGTCGATCACCACAGCGGCCATTTCGGGATCGTCATTTCCAAGAACCTTGGCACCTTCGATCACCGTCACGGCGCACCCCAAGCGCCGATGGGCCTGTGCCATTTCCATTCCGATCGGACCGCCGCCGACGATCAGCAGATGCCCCGGCTTTTCTCGGAGATCAAAGAGCGTTTCGTTGGTCTCAAAGGGCACGGAGTCGAGCCCCGGAATAGGGGGGACAAGGGGGGACGAGCCGGTGGCGATGACGACGCGGCGGGCGGTAATGATGTGCTCGCCGGCCTTGACCTCTGTCGGGGAAAGGAATTCGCCATAGTCACGGATGACGCGCACGCCCAAGCCTTCGAAGCGGTCTTGGCTATCGACCGGTTCAATCTGGGCGATCACATCGGCCACGTGATCCTTGGCTGCGGCGTAATCCGCTTGCGGTGTTTGATCCGCGACGCCGTATTGCACGGCATGGGATTGGGCATAGGCCGCCTTGCCGCTGGCAATCAGCGCCTTGGACGGCACGCAGCCGAAGTTGAGGCAGTCGCCGCCCATCTTGTGACCTTCGAGCATAATGACGCTGGCGCCCATCCGCACGGCCCCCGCTGCGACGGATAATCCGCCCGAGCCAGCCCCAATGACCAGCAGATCGGTTTTCAATCGTGTCATGTTCAAAGTTCCTTCTTGCCGCGAATGGCCTTGATGATCATGGGAAGCGCCGCAAGGGCGCATAGACCAAGAATAGGTCCGATGATCTGGGGTTCCCACAAGAGGGAAAGATCGGGGGTTCCGCCCCGGTCGAACACTTCGCCCAAGCCCACACCGATCCAGGTAAAGACGATGGCGCCGGGAATGATGCCCAGCACGGTGGTGAAGGCAAAGTTGACGAATTTGACGCCAACCAGCGCGGGCAGCAGATTGGCGACGAAGAACGGCACCGCAGGCACCAGGCGCATGAGAAAGAGGACGCTGATTTCGTTGTTGTGCAACCCCTCCTTGAGGCGCTTGAGCGTGCCGTCGGAGGTTTCGATTTTGGCGGCAAGGGTCTTGCCCAGCCCGGCGCGCGCCGCGAGAAAGATGGCGCAGGCACCCAGCGAGGCGGCGATGACATTAAAGCCGGTGCCCAGCACGAGGCCAAAGAGAAAGCCGCCCGTGACCGAGGCCACCGCCGCACCGGGCAGGGAAAAGGCCACGATGACGAAATAGATCGCGATGAAGGCCAGTGCCATCAGCGCAATGTTGGCATCCCGATAGGCAATCAGCGCTTCGCGATTGTCGCGCAGCGTGTCAAAGGTGAGGTAATCGCGCAAGGTGACAAACCCCACCACCGCCATGATCAGAATGATCGCCAAAGGCACGTGGCGCGTCCAGGAGGAAGGTTTGGTCGATTTTGTCTCAGGGCTGCTCTGATCCATGGTCTCGCTCTGTTTCAGGACGGTTGTGTTCTAGGTGCCCTGTCCGAGGTGCATGCGCCAGTGGCCTCACGCGGGGGTGATCAAGGGTGATGGTTTGCGTCGCATGACTGGCGTGATACAAGCGACTTGTAACATTGACTGCGCAGGCGTGCAGGTTTTTGTTGCAAAAGCCGGGGCTGGGGTTTGACTTGTGAAATAGGGGCCTCTATAGACCGGGCTTCGGATACACATAAATGCGGCGCGATTCCTGATTTGCGCGGCCAATTAAGTCGGAGACGGAGCGATGAAACGCACCTTTCAACCCTCGAACCTCGTTCGCAAGCATCGCCACGGGTTTCGTGCGCGCATGGCCACCAAGGCCGGTCGCAAGATCCTGAATGCGCGTCGCGCACGTGGCCGCAAGTCTCTCTGCGCGTAAGCGCTGAGGCAAGGTGACGAAAATGACACCGCCGGAGGCCCCGCGCAGCGATGCAGGGAGGATGCCACCGGCGGTTTCGTCATGTCCGGGGGTCAAGGCCTCGTCCAAGATGAGCGTGTTGCGCAAACGGTCGGATTTTCTGGCAGCGGCGCGGGCGCAGCGTCAAGGCACCGGGTCGATGATGGTGCAGGGGCGCGACCGACGGGATGGCGATGGGGCGATCCGGGTGGGGTTCACCTGTTCCAAGAAAGTGGGCAATGCGGTGGCGCGCAACCGGGCCAAACGGCGGCTCCGGGCCGTGGCACGGGAGCTGCTGGCCGCAGAAGGCAAGTCT
This sequence comes from Roseovarius sp. 217, assembly GCF_000152845.1. GTDB lineage: Bacteria > Pseudomonadota > Alphaproteobacteria > Rhodobacterales > Rhodobacteraceae > Roseovarius. The sequence goes on along the minus strand of NZ_CH902584.1, from coordinate 3,505,539 downwards.
GGTTGGGATTATGTGCTGATCGGACGCGCAGACGAGACGGCCACGCGCCCCTTTGAGGCGTTGAAACGTGATCTTTGCTATGCGCTGCGCAAGCTGGCGGGGCAGGGATGAGCCCGCTGGCGCATGTGCTGGCCTTGCCCATTCGCGCCTATCGTCTGCTCCTGAGTCCCTGGGTGGGCTGGCATTGCCGCTATCATCCGACATGCAGTCACTATGCGCTCGAGGCGCTGGAAAAGCACGGCGCGTTGCGCGGGGGTGCGCTGGCGGCATGGCGCATCCTGCGCTGCAACCCCTGGGGGCAATGTGGACATGACCCGGTGCCTGAACCGGGACACCGCCGCGACCCTGTGGAATAAAAGGTCGAATCGCCCTTTTACCTCGGGGTCATCCATGCAATAGGGAAGCGCCAAACGAGCTGTCCATGGAGATGTGAAATGGAGATTCGCGAGGCCCTCACCTTTGATGATGTTCTGCTGGTACCGGCGGCGTCCAATGTCTTGCCGAACACGGCGGATACGCGCACGCGGGTGACCCAATCTATCGTGCTGAACATCCCGCTGCTGAGCTCTGCCATGGACACGGTGACCGAGGGGCGCATGGCCATTTCCATGGCGCAGTCGGGCGGCATGGGGGTGATCCACCGCAACCTGACCATCGAGGAACAGGCCCGCGAGGTGCGCCGCGTCAAACGGTTCGAGAGCGGGATCGTCTATAATCCCATCACGCTCACACCCGATCAGACGCTGGCGGATGCCAAGGCCTTGCAAGAGCGCTATAATGTCACCGGCTTTCCGGTGGTGGATGAGACCGGCCGCGTGGTGGGGATCGTGACAAATCGCGACATGCGTTTTGCCGAGGATGACCGCACGCCGGTGCGGGTGATGATGACAAGCAACGATCTGGCGATCCTGCAAGAGCCTGCGGATCGGGATGAAGCCAAGAGCCTGATGAAGGCGCGGCGGATCGAGAAATTGCTCGTGACGGACAAGGCAGGCAAGCTGACCGGCCTCTTGACGCTGCGCGATACAGAACAGGCGGTTCTCAATCCGACGGCCTGCAAGGATGATCTGGGGCGGCTGCGGGTGGCGGCGGCCTCGACCGTGGGCGATGCCGGGTTCGAGCGGTCGCAGGCGCTGATTGATGCGGGTGTGGACATGGTGGTGATCGACACTGCGCATGGCCATTCCGAGGGCGTGGCCCGCGCCGTGGAGCGGATCAAGGCGCTGTCCAATGCCGTGCAGGTGGTGGCAGGCAATGTCGCCACCGCCGAGGCCACGCGCGCCCTCATCGGGGCCGGGGCCGATGCGGTCAAGGTCGGGATCGGGCCGGGCAGCATCTGCACCACGCGGATGGTCGCGGGCGTTGGCGTGCCGCAACTGACCGCCGTGATGGACAGCGCGCGGGCGGCGGGCGATGTGCCGGTCATCGCCGATGGCGGGATCAAGTTCTCGGGCGATTTTGCCAAGGCGATTGCGGCGGGTGCCTCTTGTGCGATGGTCGGATCCATGCTGGCGGGCACGGATGAAAGCCCCGGTGAGGTGATCCTCTATCAGGGGCGGACCTTTAAGGCCTATCGCGGCATGGGCAGCCTTGGCGCCATGGCGCGCGGCTCGGCGGATCGGTACTTCCAAAAGGACGCGGCGAGCGACAAGCTGGTGCCCGAGGGCGTTGAGGGGCAGGTGCCCTACAAGGGGGCTGCGGGCAGCGTGATCCATCAGCTTGTGGGCGGTCTGCGGGCCGCGATGGGCTATACCGGCTGTGCCACGGTCGAAGAGATGCGGCACAATTGCCAATTCGTGCGGATCACCGGCGCGGGACTCAAGGAAAGCCATGTGCATGATGTGCAGATCACCCGTGAGAGTCCGAATTACAGGATTGGATAGGGTTATCATCGTGTTGCGTCGCGTTCTTGAGGTGATGCGGTGACGCCCGGCGCGCGCGTGGCCGCCGCCATCGAGGTGTTGGACCGGATCTGCGCGGGCGAGCCTGCGGAAAAGGCGCTGACAAACTGGGCGCGGGGCGCGCGCTATGCCGGGTCCAAGGATCGGGCGGCGCTGCGCGATCATGTGTTTTCGGTGCTGCGCTGCTGGCAGTCTTGCGCCGCGCGCGGTGGCGGTGAGACGGGGCGCGCCTTGATGCTGGGGGCGCTACGGGATCAAGGGATTGATCCTGATGACTTATTTACCGGAGATGGGCATGCGCCGGAGCCTTTGACAGAGGCGGAGCGTGTTTTGGGTGAACCGGATGCCGCGGCGATGCGGGATCTGCCAGAGTGGCTCTGGGAGCGGTTTCAGGCGTCGCTCGGGGCGGACGCGGAGGCCGCAGCGCGCGCGCTTCGCACGCGCGCACCGATCATGCTCCGCGTGAATTTGCGCCGTGCCGCGCGGGATGAGATCATAGCGCGACTGCTGGATGAGGGCATTGTCGCGCGGCCCGTGGGGATTGCGCAGAGTGCTCTGCACGTTATTGAAGGCGAGCGAAGAATAGCAGGATCACAATGCTATTCCGAGGGCTGGATTGAGCTTCAGGATGGCAGCAGTCAAGCGGCGATGGACGCGGTCGAGGTGCCGGAAGGGACCCGTGTTCTGGATTATTGTGCCGGAGGTGGAGGCAAGGTTCTGGCCCTTGCGGCGCGGATCGAGGCTGCGTTTTTCGCCCATGACGCTGCACCTTCGCGGATGCGCGACCTGCCCGCGCGGGCGGCACGTGCCGGCGTCAAGGTGCGGTGCGTTGATCGACCCGAGGGGCGGTTCGATCTGGTTCTCTGCGATGCGCCCTGTTCTGGCAGCGGCACGTGGCGGCGCACCCCCGAGGCAAAATGGGCGCTGACGCCGGACAGGCTGACGGAGCTGACAGAAATTCAGGCGCAGATTTTAGCGGATGCCGCGCCGCTTGTGACCGTCGGAGGACAGTTGGTCTATGCAACGTGTTCGGTATTAAATGAAGAAAATCAATTCATTATTGAGAGTTATTCAAGTAATAATCCTGGCTGGTCTCTCGTTGGGATGCAGCAATGGCCGATTTCCGACGAAGGGGACGGATTCTTTCTCGCGCAACTTCGGCGTGATTGTTAAAATTCGAGCAACCTTGACGTGATTTCTGCCCCGTCGTTAAGTCTCACTTAAGGCTTTCACCCGATAAAGAGGTGGAAGAATTGTAAAGTGAGGGACCGGCGTGGCGTTCATCCCCTATTCGGGTGGTCCGTTTCATCAGGCCGCTCAGCGGCTTGGGCCGCGTGCAGGTTTCATGATGTTGGCGGCGGTTCTTTTTGGGGCGACTGCTCTCATTGTCCCGCGGGGGCAGGCGCAATGGCTCTTGTGGCTGGTCGGCGCAACCTTGGGTCTCGCGGCGCTTTGGGTTGTGATGATCAACCGACATGCACAGGGGCATCGGCGTGATACCTCAGATCAAGCGGCGCTGATGCTGGAGGCAGACCCGGTGCCCTCGGTTCTGGCAGAGGTTGAGGGGCGTCTGCTTTACGTCAATGCCGCGGCGCGCCGGACATTGGATGCGGAGCGGGCAACGACGCTGACGAGCGCCTTGCGACAAATTTTGGCAAATCCGGGGGCCATTCTTTTTCGGATGGAAACCCGCGCTCTGGCCAAGGGGGCTGCGGTCGAGGATCTTGTGACGCGCGCGGGACATGTGCGGATCAGTGTGCACCGCAGCGGCGAGTCGCATTTCCTGTGGCGAATCGAGAGATCGGCGGATCATGCCCCCCGAGAGTCAGAGGCGCATCCATTGCCGATGCTGACGGTGGGGCGCAACGATGCCGTCCTCTACATGAACTCTGCCGCTCGTGATCTGGTCGGAGAACGGGCGCGCGCGCTCAGCCGGATTTGCGGAAACCTGCCTCTGAAGTCTGGACAGATCAATGACATCGCGACGCCGGACGGGCCGGTGCCCTGTCTTGTGGTCGAACGCGAAGGCATGGCCGGGCGGCGAGAGGTGTTCCTGTTGCCCGGCGTGCAGGGGCCAGAGCGGCCACCGGATGGCTGGGCGTTCTTTGACGAATTGCCGGTGCCCCTTTTGAAACTGGCTGCAGATGGCGCGATCCAGTTGTCCAACCGACCAGCCCGAGAGGTATTGGGGGTCGAGAGCGTTGCTGGGCTTGCCCTGAGCGATATGTTGGAGGGCTTGGGCCGGTCGATCACGGATTGGCTGAGTGATGTGGCGACGGGACGCGGCACTGTTCATTCCGAGTTTTTGAGGGTTCGGCGCGACGATCGAGAGATGTTCGTGCAGGTGACGCTGAACCGGGCGATGGATGCCGGTGCGGTGGTGCTGATTGCGGTGTTGACTGACGCGACGGCCTTGAAATCGCTCGAGGCGCAGTTTGTCCAGAGTCAGAAAATGCAGGCAATTGGGCAACTCGCCGGCGGCATCGCGCATGATTTCAACAATCTTTTGACGGCTATTTCCGGGCATTGTGACCTGTTGCTCCTACGCCATGATCAGGGTGATCCGGATTACAGCGATCTCATGCAGGTCAATCAGAATGCCAATCGCGCGGCGGCGTTGGTGAGTCAATTGCTGGCCTATTCCCGCAAACAGACGCTGCGGCCGCAGGTGATCGACCTGCGCGATACCTTGTCGGATCTCACGCATCTGCTCAACCGATTGGTGGGGGAAAAGGTATCACTCTCGCTCAGCCATGATCCGACCTTGTCGCCGATTCGCGCAGACAAGCGGCAATTGGAACAGGTCTTAATGAACTTGGTCGTCAATTCGCGTGATGCGATGCCAATGGGGGGCGAAATTCGGATTGTTACTCAGAATTTGGTGCTGACTGAACCGATGATGCGGGACCGGGCGGTGGTGTTGCCAGGAAGCTATGTGTCTGTTCGGGTCAGTGATGCAGGGGTCGGCATTGCCCCGGACAAGTTGCAAAAGGTGTTTGAACCTTTTTTTACCACGAAACGCACCGGAGAGGGGACGGGCCTCGGTTTGTCTACGGCCTATGGCATCGTGAAGCAAACAGGAGGGTTTATCTTTGTTGATCGCAAGCAGGGGGAGGGCACCTGTTTTCAACTGCTCTTTCCGGCACATGTGGGCGCGGAAAAGGTTGTGATGCAATCCTCTCTGCCGTTGGCGTCCGAGTCGCAAGGCAGCGGCGTGGTTCTGTTGGTTGAGGATGAGGCCCCGGTACGCGCCTTTGCCAGCCGGGCGTTACAATTGCGCGGTTTCACGGTGATGGAGGCCGAATCCGCCGAAGATGCGCTCGAGATTCTCGAGGATGCGACCCTGCATGTGGATGTGTTTGTGACCGATGTGGTTATGCCCGGGATTGACGGACCGGGCTGGGTGCGCCGTGCTTTGACGTCACGGCCAAAGGCGCGCGTTGTCTTTATGTCCGGCTATGCTGAGGAAACCTTTGGTGACACCCAGGCGCGCATTCCCAATTCCGTCTTTCTGCCGAAACCGTTCTCTCTCAATGAGCTGACGGAAATCGTGCTGCGCCAAATGATCTGAGTGAGCGCGTCTCGCTCTTGTTGGACCAGGCGCAGACCAACCGAAGAAGTTGGGGCGACGGCGGGAGTCAGACGGGCGTCAGGCGGGCGTATCCGGCTTTGATCTGGCACGCATCGGCGTATAGGCTCCGGCTGAGCCAATCCCGTCCCAAAGTGAGAAATCCTCAGAAAATTTGCGGCGCAACCGTGCCTCAATGTCAGGAGCCAGCGATAGCGGCACTTTTGGAGAGAGATTGAGGGTCTGGGGTGCAATGCTTGTGCCCAGCCGCGTATCAAGAAAGTGGCGCAGACCCGATTGGTCCTCGTAGCGGAAGAGATGTGTGACACAAGCACCGTTGCGCTGTGGTTCCAGAAATTTGGCCTGGCTGCCGACGCGCGCGAAATCGGGCTGATCGCCGGAGCAATAAGCGGTAACAAAGTCGTCAAAGGAGAGCCCTTGGGTGCTATTGGGATGGCCTGTCATTTCGGGCCGTTGGCGATAGCGATACCAGCTTCCGAGCCAGTCCAGCGGTTGGCGCATGACTGCGGCGACGTCAAAGCTGCCTTCGAAAAAGCGGTCGATCATCGGGCGAAAGAATCGATTGTAGCGAAACACGGGCGCGTGTTTGAGCTCGGGCGGGGCTGACACGACGATCGCGGCCAGAGGAGCGAGCGCCGCTTCATAGGCGGTGCTTCCGGTCTTGGGCACCGACAAGAGCACCAGCCTTGCTTTGGAAAAAACCAGCATATGCGCCTCTTGGGGTCCGTTCCGACAATTTAGATCCGCTTAAACTACTTGTTAATTGTTGTGCGGGAAAGTGGAGTCACCAGAATTTTCTTGAAATGTTCTCTCTTTGTCCTCATAAGATGCGGGAACAAGAGGCGAACACAGGCAATCATTGCCGCCCGCGGCAGGGTGTGGAATAAGGGACCGAACAAATGGCAACGGCAGATCTTCTCTCCATGGATAACAAGCGGAACGCGGACAAGCAAAAGGCGCTCGACAGTGCGTTGGCGCAGATCGAACGGCAGTTCGGCAAAGGCTCTATCATGAAGTTGGGCGGTGAAAATCCCATCAAGGATATCGAGTCGACATCGACCGGATCACTCGGGCTGGACATCGCGCTTGGTATCGGCGGTATTCCCAAGGGCCGGATTGTCGAGGTTTATGGCCCTGAAAGCTCTGGCAAGACCACGCTAACACTGCATTGCGTGGCGGAAGAGCAAAAGAAGGGCGGGGTTTGCGCCTTTGTGGATGCAGAGCACGCGCTGGATCCGATCTATGCCCGCAAGCTGGGGGTTGATCTGGATGAATTGCTGATTTCGCAGCCAGATACCGGGGAACAGGCGCTGGAGATTGTCGATACATTGGTGCGCTCGGGCGCGGTCAGCATGATCGTCGTGGATTCGGTTGCCGCTTTGACCCCTAAATCCGAACTGGAAGGCGAGATGGGCGACAGCAGCGTGGGCGTACACGCGCGCCTCATGAGCCAAGCGATGCGCAAATTGACCGGATCCATCAGCCGGACGAACTGTACTGTGATCTTTATCAATCAGATTCGTATGAAGATCGGCGTGATGTTCGGCAGTCCCGAGACCACCACGGGCGGCAATGCGCTGAAATTCTACAGTTCGGTGCGGCTTGATATCCGGCGTATCGGGGCGGTCAAGGATCGGGATGAAATCGTGGGCAATGCAACCCGGGTCAAGGTCGTCAAGAACAAGGTTGCCCCGCCGTTTAAGCAGGTTGAATTCGACATCATGTATGGCGAGGGCATCAGCAAGACGGGTGAGTTGGTCGACATGGGCGTCAAGGCGGGCGTGGTCGAGAAATCTGGCAGTTGGTACAGTTATGGCGATGAGCGGATCGGTCAGGGGCGGGAAAACGCCAAGACCTATCTTCGCGACAACCCCGCCACCGCTCTGGAGATCGAAGACAAGATCCGTGCCTCGCATGGATTGGACTTTCACATGTCCGAAGGGACGGATGACGGTGATATCATGGAGGCCTGATTGCCTCTGCCAAGAGCACCACGGGGCCCGGGCGATGCTTGGGCCTTTTTCTTGCGGTGGACATGGTCCGGCGGCCCCGTTAAATCAGCAAGACGCAGGCCACACACTCGCCCCGGAAAGAGATACCCATGCCCACGCTGAATGAAATCCGTTCGACCTTTCTGAGTTTTTTCGAACGCAACGATCACCGCGTTGTCGAGAGTTCGCCCTTGGTGCCGCGTAACGATCCGACGCTGATGTTCACCAATTCCGGTATGGTCCAGTTCAAGAACTGTTTCACAGGGGTGGAGCATCGCGAGTATGTGCGGGCCACGACCAGCCAGAAATGCGTGCGCGCGGGCGGCAAGCACAATGATTTGGACAATGTCGGCTATACCGCGCGGCATCACACGTTTTTCGAGATGTTGGGCAATTTCAGTTTTGGCGATTATTTCAAGGAGCAGGCGATCCCCTATGCGTGGGACCTGCTGACCAAAGATTTTGGGATCGACAAATCAAAGCTTCTGGTCACGGTTTATCATACGGATGATGAGGCGGCGACCATCTGGAAAAAATACGCGGGCCTCAGCGATGATCGGATCATCCGGATCAAGACGGATGACAATTTCTGGTCGATGGGACCGACCGGTCCCTGCGGCCCCTGTACCGAGATTTTCTATGATCATGGGGACAGTATTTGGGGCGGCCCTCCGGGCAGCGCGGAGGAGGATGGCGACCGGTTCATCGAAATCTGGAACCTCGTTTTCATGCAGAATGAGCGGTTTGAGGATGGCACCATGCGCGCGCTCGACATGCAGTCGATCGACACGGGTATGGGGCTAGAGCGGATCGGGGCGCTCTTGCAGGGCAAGCACGACAATTACGACACCGACCTCATGCGCAGTCTGATCGAGGCCAGCGCGCATGCCACGAGCCAAGATCCGGATGGACCGGGCCGCGTGCATCACCGGGTGATTGCGGATCACCTGCGCTCGACCTCATTCCTCATGGCGGATGGCGTCATGCCGTCGAATGAGGGGCGCGGTTATGTGCTGCGCCGGATCATGCGTCGCGCGATGCGGCATGCGCATATGCTGGGCGCCAAGGATCCGGTGATGTACCGGCTCGTGCCGGCCTTGGTTGCGCAGATGGGACAGGCCTTTCCAGAATTGGGTCGCGCACAGGCGATGATCGAAGAAACGCTGCGCTTGGAAGAGACGCGCTTCAAACAAACGCTGGAACGGGGTTTGCGTCTGCTTGATGACGAGTTGACGGCGCTGGATGACTCCGCGGCCCTGCCGGGGGCGACGGCGTTCAAGCTCTATGACACGTATGGGTTTCCGCTTGATCTCACGCAGGATGCGCTGCGCGAAAAGGGGCGCGAGGTGGATACTGCCGGGTTTGACGCGGCGATGGCCGAGCAGAAGGCCAAGGCACGAGCGGCGTGGTCGGGCACAGGTGAGGCTGCGGATCAGGCCGTATGGTTTGATATTTCCGAACAGGTGAGCGCAACGGATTTTCTGGGCTACGATACCGAGGTCTCTGAGGCGCAGGTGGTTGCCATTGTGTCCGAGGGGAAACGGGTCGATGCGATTGAGCCGGGTGGAACAGGTTGGGTGATCTTTAACCAGACCCCCTTTTACGCGGAGTCCGGCGGGCAAGTCGGTGACCAGGGGCGTCTGGTTGGGAAAGCAGTGAGTGGCTCTATTTCAGACACCAAGAAATTTCCGGGTGGTCTCTTTGGTCACCTGTTTACGCCGGATGAGGGACGGCTGGGCGTTGGGATGAGCGTCAAGCTGGAAGTGGATCACAGCCGACGCAACGCGATCCGGGCCAATCATTCGGCGACGCATTTGCTGCATGAGGCGCTGCGCAAGGCGCTTGGAGAGCACGTGGCGCAGCGCGGATCGTTGAATGCAGAGGATCGGCTGCGGTTTGATTTCAGCCATGCCAAGGCGTTGAGTACCGCCGAGTTGGAGCGGGTCGAAAGCGAAGTGAATGAGTTTATCCGCCAGAATGCACCGGTCGAGACGCGGATCATGACGCCAGATGATGCACGGGCCCTCGGGGCGCAGGCGCTCTTTGGCGAGAAATACGGCGATGAGGTGCGCGTCGTGTCGATGGGCGCTGAGGCGGGATCGGGCAAGGGCGCCGATGGTCGGACCTATTCGATCGAGCTGTGTGGCGGCACGCATGTGCGGCGCACGGGTGATATCGGCGTCTTTGTCGCGCTCGGAGATGCGGCGTCGAGTGCTGGCGTGCGGCGAATCGAGGCGCTGACCGGAGCGGCGGCATTCGACTATCTGAGCGGTCAGGCAGCGCGTCTGGGGCAGGTGGCCTCGGAGTTGAAAGCCCGGCCAGAGGATGTGGCGGACCGTGTCAAGGCGCTGATGGACGAGCGCCGGGCGCTGGCCAACGAGGTGGCGCAGCTGCGCCGCGAATTGGCAATGTCCGGAGGTGCGGCACAGGGCGGCACCGTAGAAGCGCGGGACGTAGGCGGTGTCAAGCTGATCGCTCAGGTGATGACAGGCGTGCAGGGCAAGGATTTGCCCCCCCTGATTGACGAACATAAGGCGCGGCTTGGCTCGGGTGCGGTCTTGCTTATTGCCGATACCGGCGGCAAGGTGGCAGTTGCGGCGGGTGTCACCGACGATTTAACCGGTCGGCTCTCGGCGGTCGAGATGGTGCGCGTGGCGGTGGTCGAACTGGGTGGCAAGGGTGGCGGTGGGCGACCCGACATGGCGCAGGGCGGCGGCACGAGCATGGACGGGGCCGAGGCCGCGATTGCGGCGGCCACCGGGATCATAGAGGGGGTCTTTACCTCCTAGGGAGGTTGAATGAGCGCCTATATCATTGCCCGGATCACGGTGACGAATCCGCAGGATTATCAGACCTATGCCAGTCAGACCGTGGCCACAGCCGAAAAGTTTGGCGGGCGGTTTCTGGCCAAGGGCGGGGTTCAGGATGTGCTGGAAGGGATCTGCCCGGACCGGCATGTCATCATCGAGTTTCCCGATCGGGCGACCGCGCTGGACTGGTATGGGTCTGACGCCTACAGGCGGATATTGCCAATTGCGATGAGCAGCAGCGAACGCGATATCGTCCTTGTGGATGGTATCTGACTTTAGAGACAGGAGTTTTACCCTATGCCAGCCCTCTGGATTGCCCATGTGACCGTGACCGATGCCGAAGCCTATGGCCGCTATGCGGCGCTTGCTGGTCCGGCGATTGCCAAACATGGCGGGGAATTCATCGCGCGCGGGGGGCGGTTTGTGCAGCTTGAGGGCAAGGAACGGCCGCGCAATGTGGTGGCACGTTTTCCGAGCGTCGAGGCGGCAGAGACGTGCTATCACAGCGCCGAATATCAAGCCGCGCTGGATCATGCGCGGGGAGCGTCTGAGCGGGAGTTGGTGATCGTCGAAATCACCGAATAAGCTGGACCGCCTGCCGTCCGGCCCTACCTCTTGTCGCGCGACAGGAGCGGGCGATGCGGGTTTTATTGACAGTTTGGTTGGTCGTTGCGGGCAGTTTAGCGGGCGCGCAGGACCTGTCCGCACTCATGGCCCCGGGGGGAGTGGCGCTGATGCGGCATGCCTTGGCACCGGGAACGGGTGATCCGGCGGCGTTTCGTTTGAGGGATTGTGCGACGCAACGCAATCTGGATGCGCGGGGGCGGGCGCAGGCGCGGGAGACAGGAGCAGCGTTGCGGGCGGCGGGAATCGCGTTTGATCATGTCTGGTCAAGCCGCTGGTGCAGGGCGTTGGACACGGCCGCGTTGATGGAAATGGGCGCGGTCAGGGAACAGCCACCGCTTGATTCCTTTTACGCGGGGCAGGGCGATCCCGAAGGGCAGACAGCGGCGACGTTGCGCCTGATCAACGCGCTGCCAGAGGCGGCGCGGGTGCTGATCGTGACCCATCAGGTCAACATCACCGCGCTGACTGGGCTCGGTGTGGGATCGGGCGAAATTATCCTGACGCGGCGTGGGCCAGAGGGGCTGATCCCCGTCGGGCGTTTCAGCATCGTCCCCTGAAAGCAAAAGCCCCGGCGCAGGGCCGGGGCGATCAGGTTCTAGTCCTTTTTCGACATGCGCTTGCGCTCGTGCGGGTCGAGATAGCGTTTGCGCAGGCGGATGGATTGCGGCGTCACCTCGACCAACTCGTCGTCATCGACATAGGCAATCGCCTCTTCCAGGCTCATGGTGATCGGAGTGGTCAGGCGCACCGCCTCATCCGTGCCGGAGGCGCGGACGTTGGTCAGTTTTTTGCCCTTGAGGGGGTTCACTTCCAGATCATTGTCGCGGCTATGCTCGCCGATGATCATGCCGGTATAGATTTTGGCCTGCGGGCCGAGGAACATGCGGCCGCGTTCCTCGAGATTCCACAGGGCATAGGCCACCGCCTCGCCGTTTTCCATCGAGATGAGAACGCCCGCACGACGTCCGGGGATCGGGCCGCGATGCGGTGCCCAGGAATGGAACACGCGGTTGAGTACGCCGGTGCCGCGCGTGTCGGTGAGGAATTCCCCGTGATAACCGATCAAGCCCCGCGAGGGCACATGGGCGATGATGCGGGTCTTGCCCGCGCCCGAGGGTTTCATCTCGACCAGATCGCCGCGCCGGGGCCCGGTGATTTTCTCGATCACGGCACCGGTATATTCGTCGTCAACGTCGATGGTGACTTCTTCGATCGGTTCCAGCCGCTCGCCGTTCTCGCCTTCGCGCATGAGCACTTGTGGGCGGGAAATGCTGAGCTCAAAGCCTTCGCGGCGCATGTTTTCGATCAGCACGCCCATCTGCAATTCACCGCGTCCGGCCACCTCGAAGGCGTCGCCACCCGGTGTGTCGGTGACTTTGATGGCGACGTTTGATTCCGCCTCTTTCATCAGACGTTCGCGGATCACCCGGCTCTGGACTTTTTTACCTTCGCGACCGGCGAGGGGGCTGTCGTTGATGCCGAAGGTCACGGTGATGGTGGGCGGATCAATCGGTTGTGCCTTGATCGGGGTTTCGACGGCGAGGGCGCAGATCGTGTCGGCGACGGTCGCCTTGGTCATCCCTGCAAGGCTGACGATATCGCCAGCGGTCGCTTCTTCGATGTCTTGGCTGGCAAGGCCGCGGAAAGCCTGGATGCGGGTCACCCGGAACTGTTCGATCTTTTGGCCGATGCGGCTCAGGGCCTGAACGGTCTGGCCCACCTTGAGGCGACCCGATTCGACGCGGCCGGTGAGCAGACGTCCAACAAAGGGATCGGCCCCAAGCGTTGTGGCCAGCATGCGGAAATCTTCGTCAATATGTGCAATCTGTCGGGGCGCAGGCACATGGTTGAGGATCAGATCAAAGAGGGCGGTCAGATCCTTGCGTGGGCCGTCCAACTCGTGATCGGCCCAACCGGAGCGGCCCGAGGCATACATATGCGGAAAGTCGAGCTGATCATCATTGGCGTCGAGCGACGCGAAGAGATCAAAGCATTCGTTGAGCGCACGGTCAGGCTCGGCATCGGGTTTGTCGACTTTGTTGAGTACGACGATGGGGCGCAGCCCGAGGCGCAACGCCTTGGCGGTGACGAATTTTGTTTGCGGCATCGGGCCTTCGGCGGCATCGACAAGCAGGACAACGCCATCGACCATGGATAGAATCCGCTCCACCTCGCCACCGAAATCGGCGTGGCCGGGGGTGTCGACGATATTGATGCGGGTCTTCTTGTAGAGAACGCTGGTCGGCTTTGCGAAAATCGTGATGCCCCGTTCGCGTTCCAGATCGTTGCTGTCCATGGCACGTTCATCGACGGATTGGTTGGCGCGGAACGAGCCCGACTGTTTCAGCAATTCGTCCACAAGCGTGGTTTTGCCGTGGTCGACGTGAGCGATGATGGCGATATTGCGCAGATCCATGGGGGACGTGTCCTGATATTGTTCGCCTGCGCCCTATACGCCGCAGCGCGGAATGACCAGAGGCAAAGCGCCCCTGTGGCCGTATCATGCCGCGTGCTTGTGTCGCTTTGGGAACAGAGGCACAGCGCGGGGCCACGTCAGCATACTCGGCCCGAGGCGCTGTGCCAAGGCACCGCTGCCAAGTTTGAAGCGGGTGAGGCCGGGGGATTGCACACTGTCGGCGGGACCAAGATCGAGCCGGACGATACCCCGATCTGCCAGTGCGGTCGCGGCCTCCCAAAGCAGGAGTGTATGGGCCGAGAGGCGACGCCCCTCTGAGCCGGTCCAGCCGATGTGATAGGTCGCGGTGTCGCCATGGGTGAGGATCAGCAGATGCGCGATGCTCTCAGCCTTGTGGTGGGCGGACCAGACCTGAACAGTGCCCGGGTTTTGCGCCGCATAGGCGAGGGTAAAGGCCAGTGGCAGGGCGCGGTAACGGCATGTGCGCTGCTGAACGGCCTCTTGTCGCAAGAGGGCGCTGTGCCGATTGGGGTCAAACGAGGTTTCGATGATCACAAGCCCTGCCGCTTGCGCGTGGCGCAGTCGGTTGCGCCATTTGCCATGCTGCGCGGCCAGTCGCATCGCCCGTGGCGGGCGCAGGTCCAGTTCGGCAAGGGTCTGACCGGGGATGAGCGCCCGGTAACCTTGGGCGGCAAGCTGATCGCCGTCCGCCTCGGTCGCGGCATTGGTGAGCCATAGGCCGCGGGGCAAGGCCAGCGACAAGGCGGAGAGAATGGCATGACAGGAGGCTGGGGGAAGGTTGGATCGCCAGATCGGGCCGCGCGGCATCCAGTGAAAGGTGAGAGGGCCGATGCGCCGCTCAACCACCTGCGCCTGTGCCAAGGTGTGACCGTCCTGAACGGCGCGCAGAGTCTGCACGGTGACGCCCAAGGCCCGGAGCGCACGCGCGTACTGCGGTTGCTGGTGCAGTGGCGCCGAAGCAGGGGGGGCAGAGAAGTCCGTTAAGAGGATATCCATGCGCCCTACATAAGCGCATGGTTCGTTAAGTCTGGGTTAAGTCGTGCCGATTCAGAACGGGATTTCGTCATCCATGTCGCGCGAGGGGCGGCTGCCGCCAGAGGCCGGGGCGGCGGCTGGAGCCGATCCGTAGTCGCCACCGTAATCACCGCCGTAGCCCTGATCCTGACCGCCACCATAGCTGCCACCACCACCGCCAGCCCCGCCCTCAGCGCGGCCATCGAGCATGACCAGAGTGGCGTCAAAGCCCTGAAGCACGATTTCGGTGCTATATTTGTCCTGCCCTGACTGATCCTGCCATTTGCGGGTCTGCAGCTTGCCCTCAAGATAGACCTTGGAGCCTTTGCGCAGATATTGCTCGGCGACGCGCACCAGCCCTTCGGAGAAGATGGCGACGGAGTGCCATTCGGTCCGCTCGCGGCGTTCGCCGGTGGCGCGGTCCTTCCACGTTTCGGAGGTGGCGATGCGCAGGTTGCAGACCTTGCCGCCGTTCTGAAAGGTCCGGACCTCGGGGTCGCGGCCCAGATTGCCGATGAGAATTACCTTGTTGACAGAGCCGGACATCGCGCCCTCCTTGAATCATGTCGTGGTTCGCGTTTGACGGTTACACCACCGCATTGGCGTGAAGGAAAGGTTAAAATTGTCGATAAATGCGGTGAAACTTGCCGATGTTGCGGAAAGTGCGAAAAGAAATGCTCGAATTCCGCGCCGGATTGCCTATAGTGCCCGGCAGAGACACGGATGGGGGCAGTACCGGAATGCAGCGGATCGCAAGCGCGCTTGTGGCCTTTGGGCTAATGTTGCCGGGTGTGGCAGAGGCAGACGTGCTGTCGAGCAAGAGTCGGGTCAGTCTTTTCAAATCGCAAACCAGCGTTCTGGATAACCGGGCGCGACAGCAATACAACAATTCGGTGCGATTGCAGCCGCAGCGCGTCAAAACTCCGACAATGTGGGATGATCTGGCCCCGACCTTTCGGGGGGCGTATCGTGGTCCTTATCTCGAGATGGCGAAACAGGCGGCGCGACGCTATCGCGTACCCGAGGATCTTTTTCTGCGTTTGGTGCAACAGGAGTCTGGCTGGCGAGCCGATGCGCGGTCGCACAAAGGGGCGATTGGCCTTGCTCAGTTGATGCCACAGACGGCGCGCAATCTGGGGGTCAATCCGCATGATCCGCTTGAGAATCTCGAGGGCGGGGCGCGCTATCTGGCCAAGCAGTATCGCATGTTCGGATCGTGGCGGCTGGCTTTGGCGGCCTATAATGCTGGGCCCGGCGCCGTGCAGAAATACGGCGGTGTGCCGCCCTATAAGGAGACCCGGAATTACGTGAAGGTCATTCTGGGAAGCTGATCTGTCCGTTTCAGGCCGCAAATCCGATTTTGTACAGGTGAATTTCGTTGGCGGGATGCTTTGCGGCATTTACCAGCCCCGGCCGGTGATGATTATAGAGCGCGCGCCAATAGGGTTGGATGATGACGCCCTCGTCGCGCAGGGTTGTTTGTAGCCGGGCCATGATCCCGCGGCGGCGATCGGGATCGTCGAGGTGATTGGCCTCGTCGAGAAGGGCATCAAACTCTTCATTGGCAAAGCCGCTTTCGTTCCACGCCGCGTTTGAGCGGTAGGCGAGGCTCAGCACCTGCACGTCGAGCGGGCGGTGGTTCCATTGGGTCGCTGAAAAGGGAAACTCGCGCCAGTTGGCCCAAAACTCGGGGCCGGGTAGGATACGGCGGCGCACGGTGAGACCGGCGTCGCGCAATTGCGCCGCAACCGCATCGCCGGTGTTGCGCTGCCATTCGTCATCGACGGTCACAAGTTCATGTTCGAATCCCAGAAGGCCAGCCGCCTCAATCTCGGCGCGGGCGCGGCCGGGGTCGTAGGGGGCCGGGCCAATATCGGCGTAAGCAGGGTGGATCGGGCTGACATGGTGATTGGCTGCAACCGTACCGCGCCCGCCGTAACCAAGTTCGAGACAGATCTCATTGTCCACCGCCAACGCCAAGGCACGCCGTATGGCGCGGTTCAAATACGGGTTGGTGCCCACCATACGCGCAGTCTGAGAGGCGCGGATCACGGTGGTGGCGGCGGTTTCGGTCCGGGTGCCGATCCAGCCAATGGCGTCCATCGCATCAATGAAATCGCCAACGGTTTCGTAGAGTAGGTCGATGTCGCCACGCTCGGCCGCGCTGAGCCAGCCCGAGGGGTTGGTGCCAAAGTCGATGAATTCCACCCGGTCGAGCCACGGCCCGCCAAAAATCTCGGTGCCCCACCAGCTATGATCGGGGTGACGTTCCAAGATGCAGCGCTCACCGGGCACGAGGCTGACGGGGCGGAATGGACCGGTGCCGATGCCGTGTAGAAAAGGATCGCCGCCCTCGTAGCTCTGATGCACGATCGCCGCGGGATAGTCCGACATATTGGCGATGACCGAGATGTCGGGCTGTGAGAGGTTGAGCGCGACCGTCAGATCATCCAGCACGGTGATACCCCCGTCGCGGGCTTGTCCGGTGCCGGGGTCGATCAGACCGGCAAAGCGTCCGGCCATTGAATTGCCCACCGCAGAGGTGTCGCACCAACGCACGATATTGCGCGCCACATCCTGAGCGGTGAAGAGATCGCCATTGTTCCAGATCACACCGGGGCGCAGATGCAAGAGGTAGCGGGTGGCATCCTCATTCACGTGCCAGCGCTCGAGCAGCATCCCGGTGAATGTACCATCGTTCTGATATTCCACCAGATACTCGAGAAAGCCGCGGGTCTGATTGCCAAGCTCGCTCCAGTCATAGCTGCGCGGATCGGTGAGGGCTTTGACACTCTGTTGAATGCGAAGTGTGCCGCCCTGAGCGGGAGCCGGCTGAGCCTGCGCGGGGCGCGTGAGGCCGCCCAGCGCATAGGCGGCACTTGCGCTGAGGCCGAAGGCGGTGGCGCGGCTCAGGAATTCACGTCGACCCATATGACCGTCACGCAGGGCGCGGGCGTCGGCGAGTGTGGCGGTGTGCGGAAACTGGCGCGGCATCTGAGGCTTTCGCAGAGTGGAGACTCGTAGGGTCGTTGGTCGGGTCCTGAACATTAGATAATGCGTGCGTATAAAGAGCAACCCGTTGTGGGCCAGGTGAGGCTCAGGTCGCGAGGGCGGCGGGCTTGCGCGTGGATGCTCCAGCGCGGAGTGCAGAGGGGGTAAGGCCGGTATGCTGCAAGACGAAGCGCGAGAAATAGGCAGCGCTGCCAAAGCCAAGGGTTGCGGCGATCTGGCCTATCGGTAGATCGCCCGCCTCCAACATGTCGCGCGCAGCGTGCAAGCTGCGTTCGGTGAGAAGATCGGCGGCGGTGAGGCCGGAAGCCTGCTTGCATACCCGCGTGAGATGGGTCGGCGTGACGCCCAGCGCACGGGCATAGACCGCCATCGCGCGCCCACTGGTGAAATCGCGGGCAACGAGGGCGGCATAGGCCTGCATCAGACGGGTGCTGGAACTGGGGCGCTCTTGCGGTCCTTGGGCAATCATGGCGCGGCGCAGCCAGACGGTCAGCATCCGCGCCTGCGCATTCAGCGCCTCGTCCATAAAGTCGCGGCGGGCAGATTGCTCGCGCTGCATCGCTTCGAGAATTGCGGTCAATTCGTTCTGGCTGGTGACGTCGCGGATGCGCAGATGCTGGGCGGTATCCGGCAAGAGGATTGGGCCACCGGCAGGGAGGATGCAGACCTGTCCAAACCCGGTCTTGCCCAGATCGAGCGCGAACATGGTCCCGGCTGGAATGGCCAGTGCATTATGCACGCCCACGCCGCGCCGCACCCCGTCGATAATGGCGATTCCCTGACCTCGTGTGATCCAGACCAAGGCGTGATGGTCACAGCTATGCTGAAGAGTGAGGCGCCAATCGTTCCCTTTTGCCCATTGCACCACGGTCTTGATCTCGGCATGCGCCATCTTTGGGGCCTAAAAAAAGTTGCGTTTTCACAAGTATTGCATGCTGAATACGGCAAGTCAGGGGTAAAAGTCTGGAATATCTAAAATATTGGACTGGGATCGGCGGTGTGACGCCTAAGGTTGGAAATTTGCGACGATTGACGGATGGAAATCCTTGAGTGTATAAAATGAACAAGTGTTCAATAAATCCGTTTCGGAGGAGGAAGCGCGATGTTCAATGCGGTCATGCAGTTTGATCTGGGCGAGGATGTGAATGCCCTGCGCGAGATGGTGCATCGTTGGGCGCAAGAGCGCGTCAAGCCGATGGCAGCGGAGGTTGATCGCAGCAACGCCTTTCCCAACGCGCTCTGGCGGGAAATGGGGGATCTGGGCCTTTTGGGGATCACCGTGCCCGAGGAATATGGCGGGGCAGGGATGAGTTACCTCGCCCATGTGATCGCGGTCGAGGAAATTGCGCGCGCCTCTGCCTCGGTCTCGCTGAGCTATGGCGCGCATTCCAATCTCTGCGTCAATCAGATCAAGTTGAATGGCACGGCTGAGCAGAAGGCGAAGTACTTGCCGGGGCTCGTCAGCGGGCAGCATGTCGGCGCGCTGGCCATGTCTGAGGCGGGCGCGGGCAGTGATGTGGTCAGCATGAAACTGCGGGCCGAGAAGCGGAACGATCATTACAAGCTGAATGGCAGCAAGTACTGGATCACCAACGGGCCGGACGCCGATACTTTGGTGGTTTACGCCAAGACCAACCCGGACGCCGGATCCAAGGGGATCACGGCCTTTCTCATTGAAAAGACGATGAAGGGGTTCAGCACGAGTCCGCATTTCGACAAGCTGGGGATGCGCGGCAGCAATACCGCTGAGCTGATCTTTGACGACGTTGACGTGCCGTTCGAAAATGTCTTGGGCGAAGAGGGCCGGGGCGTGCGCGTGCTCATGTCGGGTCTCGATTACGAGCGCGTCGTTCTGGCGGGCATCGGCACGGGCATCATGGCGGCCTGCCTCGACGAGATCATGCCCTATCTGGCGGAGCGCAAACAGTTTGGGCAGGCAATTGGCTCGTTCCAGCTGATGCAGGGCAAGATCGCGGATATGTATACGGCCATGAATTCTGCGCGGGCTTATGTCTATGAGGTGGCCAAGGCCTGTGACCGGGGTGATGTGACCCGGCAGGATGCGGCGGCCTGTTGTCTCTATGCCTCTGAGCAGGCGATGGTGCAGGCGCATCAGGCCGTGCAGGCAATGGGCGGGGCAGGCTTTCTTGCCGATGCGCCGGTGGCGCGCCTTTTCCGCGATGCCAAGCTGATGGAGATCGGGGCAGGCACGTCTGAGATTCGGCGCATGCTGGTGGGACGCGAATTGATGGGGGCGATGGGGTGAGACTGGCTTTGGTCCTCATGGTCATAGCGGGCGCCGCACTGGGTCAGGATGCCGTCGTCGATGAGACCATTGTGAAGGCGTGTCATGCCGAGGCTGGACCGGGAGAGGATCAACCCTCTTGCGTCGGTGCGGCGGCACGGATGTGTCAGGCACAACCCGGCGGCGATACGACCTTGGGGACCACAGAATGTCTCATGGCGGAAACGGCGGTTTGGACAGATCTGATGCACGCGGCCTACGCCGCTCAGGTCGAGGCGCTGGACGAGGGTGAGCGCAACCTTGAGGCACAGTTGGCCGTCGCGCAGGACGCGTGGAACGCATATCGCGAGGCAGAATGCGGGCTGCGCTATGGCTACTGGATTGATGGATCAATCCGAACGATCATAGCTGCGGCGTGCCACTTGGAGAAGACGGCGGCACGCACACGGGAACTACGCAGTCTGGGGGATATGGAATGACAGCCGTGAGGCGAGTTCTGGACCTATGTGGCGTGCTGATCTTGAGCGCAACACCGCTTGTCGCACAGGACTTGGTGTTTGACATCGCGCCGGTCGAGGCCTGTATTCGCGCAAACGGTGGCGAGGCCTGCGCGGGCAAGGCGGCTTCGGCCTGCATGGAGGCGACGCCAGGCGGGGGAACAACGGTCGGGATGGGCGGTTGTCTCGATCGAGAGCGGGCGCAGTGGGACGGGTGGCTGAACACGGTCTATCAGCAACTTTACGCGAAACTGGCGGCTCAGGATGCGCAAATCCAATCCTATGCGCCAAAGCAAGCCGAGGCGCTGCGCGACATGCAAAGGGCGTGGATCGAGTTTCGCGACGCGAAATGTGGGTATGAGGCGGCGCAATGGGGCGGTGGCACCGGGGCTGGACCTGCGGCGGTGAATTGTCACTTGCACGCGACCGCGCGGCAGATGCTCTATCTGCAATCCAGTCAACTGGGGCACTGAGGTCATGTCACGCCGTCTGCTGTTCCTGCCTCTGATTGCGCTCATCGCGGCCGCGGCCGGGTTTGGGCTCATGCTGGGAGGGCGTGCGGCGACGACGACCGAGACTGAGGTGATCGAGCGTGTGGTGGCGGTCTATCTGAGCGATGCGGGGGAGGGGGCCGCGCGGTCGGATTGTGCTGCGCGCCCGGCGGCGAGCGCCGATCTCTGGCTGGTGGTGGCCTGTGGGCCCTATGAATATTTTGTCGATGCCTATGGCAGACTGGTCCATGTGAATGCGCCCGAGGCTGCGTCATGAGCGGCGCGCGTCCGCTTTTGGAGCGCGCGCCTTATGAGGCGCTTTACGATGGGTTCCGCTGGGAGATCCCTGCGCGTCTGAACATGGCGGCGCAGGTCTGCGATGTCTGGGCCGCGTCAGAGCCTGAGCGCGTGGCGATCATCGACCTCTCGGGCGAGGGGCCACCGGAGGTCCGGTACGGCGCATTGCGGCGCATGGCGGATGGTCTGGCGCAGGCGCTGGTGGCGCGGGGTGTTCGGCGCGGCGATCGTGTTGGCGTGTTGCGCGCCCAAGGGGCGTGGTGTGCCGCGGCCCACATCGCGATCTGGAAGGTCGGCGCAATCTCAATACCTTTGTTCAAACTCTTCATGAAGGATGCCTTGACCAGCCGAGTGGGCGACGCTGGGGCGCGGGTGGTCGTGACCGATCCTGAGGGCGTCAGGATGCTGCGTGCTTTGCCCGAGGTCGCGACGTTGGTGCCCGAGGACGAAGGGCTGACCGAGGCACGGTTTGAGACGGTCGATACGGGCGCGGATGAGCCTGCCGTGCTGATCTACACAAGCGGCACGACAGGCAGCCCCAAGGGTGCGTTGCATGCGCACCGGGTGCTGACCGGGCACCTGCCGGGCGTCGAGATCAGCCATGATTTTCTGGGCCAGACCGGCGATTGCCTCTGGACGCCTGCGGATTGGGCGTGGATTGGCGGGCTCTTCGATGTTCTGATGCCGGGATTGGCGATTGGCGTGCCGGTGGTCGCGGCGCGCATGGTCAAGTTCAGCCCAGAGGAATGCATTAAGATCATCGAGCAAGGTTCTGTAAAAAATGTATTTTTTCCCCCAACTGCGCTGCGCATGCTCAAAGCGACCGATGCGCGGATCACCGGATTGCGGAGCGTGGCGAGCGGTGGGGAGCCTCTTGGGGCGGAAATGCTCGACTGGGGACGACAGGCGTTGAATTTGACGATCAACGAGTTCTACGGGCAGACGGAGTGCAATATGGTAGGGGTGTCTTGTGGCGCGCTGTTTGAGACGATGCCGGGCTGTCTGGGGCGGGCGGTGCCGGGGCATGCGGTGGCCGTCATTGACGACGCGGGCCACGTCACGGATGGTGAGGGAGAGATTGCCGTGCGGCGCGGATCGGCCTCAATGATGCTGGAATATTGGCAAAGACCGAGAGAGACAGCAGAGAAATTTCGCGGCGACTGGCTCCTGACCGGGGATCGCGGTGTGATAGAAGGCGGTTATATCCGTTTTGTCGGGCGCGAGGATGATGTGATCACCTCTGCCGGGTACCGGATCGGACCGGCTGAGATTGAGGATTGCCTGCTGACCCATCCAGCCGTGGCGACCGTGGGTGTGGTGGGCAAGCCTGACAGCCTGCGCACCGAGATCGTCAAGGCCTATGTCGTGCTGAAAGCAGGTGTATCGCCCTCGACCGCCTTGGCGACAGAGTTGCAGGATCACGTCAAGGCACGTCTCTCGGCCTATTCCTATCCCCGGGACGTTGCATTTCTCGATGCTCTGCCGATGACGGTGACGGGCAAGGTGATCCGCAAGGATCTCAGAGCGCGTGCGGCGGCGGAGGGGCTGGAATGATGGTCCCGATACAGGAAAAATGGGCTGGCACATCGGCCAGCCCCTTCAGTTCGATCCTGTTTGGGAGGGGATCAGAACTTCATCACGTAAGCGGCGTTGAAGATCCACGGATCAATCTTGACCTTGCCGATGTTTACACCACCGACTTTTGCGTCGGTTTCGATGTCGATGTAGCGCACGTCGAGGCGAAGCGCGGATTTCTCGCTGATGGCATAGTCCGCACCCGCATGCAGGGCGAGACCCCAAGAGTCGTCGAGGTCGATCGAGACGCCGTTCAGCGGACCCTTGCCCTTTTCATCAAAGAAGTAGGTGTAGTTGATGCCGACGCCGACGAACGGGGTGAAGGCGCTGGAATTGGTGAAGTGATACTGCAACGACAGGGTCGGCGGCAGATGCTTGGTCTCGCCAACCGTACCGGCACCGCCAAGGTCGATGTCATGCTCGAAGGGCCAAGAGGCCAGAAGCTCGATACCGATTTTGTCGGCAACGAAGTATTCCACCGTGATCGTCGGGCTGAAGGCGCCATCGGCGCTGACCTTGCCTGCGGCTGTATTGCTGCCGTCGCCGGGTTCGATCCAGCCGAGGCCGAGACCGAGAAGGAAGTCGCCCTTTTCTTGGGCGAAGGCCGGAACTGCCGCAGAAGCCAGCAGGGCCGAGAGGGTGAGGGCGGTGATATGTTTCATGGTCTGTCCACTCTTGTTCTTACCGGACGGGGTATGCGCCCATCCGACTCGGAAAACATTGATTTGGGTCAAGTTGCCCGGTTGCTGCGGCGCTGCGGTAAATATGCAACAGGATTGCCCAGCCAAGGGGAAAGCTCATGCGTTTGACATCATCCGTTCTGACGGGGTCCGAGGTATTCAAGGCCAATCGCGCCGGTCATCTCGAAGCTCTGAGTTTGGTCCGCGAGGCTGCCGACTGGGCGGCAGCAGGAGGCGGCGCGCAGGCGCGCGAGCGGCATGTGTCACGCGGCAAGATGTTGCCGCGCGACCGGGTGGCGGGCCTGCTTGACCCCGGCAGCCCGTTTCTGGAGGTGGGCGCCACGGCGGCGCATGGGCTCTATGATGGGGCCGCCCCCTGTGCCGGGGTGATTGCGGGCGTGGGGCGCGTCATGGGGCGCGAGGTGATGGTGGTGTGCAATGACGCCACCGTGAAGGGCGGCACCTATTATCCCATGACGGTCAAGAAGCATCTACGCGCGCAGGAGATCGCCGAGGAATGTCACCTGCCATGTGTCTATCTGGTGGATAGCGGCGGCGCGAACCTGCCCAATCAGGATGAGGTATTTCCGGACCGCGACCATTTCGGGCGGATTTTTTACAATCAGGCCCGGATGAGCGCCAAGGGCATCGCGCAGATTGCTGTGGTGATGGGCAGTTGCACCGCTGGTGGCGCCTATGTGCCCGCGATGAGCGATGTCACCATTATCGTGCGCGATCAGGGGACGATTTTTCTGGCAGGCCCGCCCTTGGTCAGGGCCGCGACGGGCGAGGTTGTCAGCGCCGAGGATCTGGGCGGCGGCGACGTCCATACGCGCCTCTCGGGCGTGGCGGATTATCTGGCCGAGGATGACGGGCACGCGCTGGCACTGGCGCGGCGGGCGGTTGCGTCGCTGGGCAGCGGGGGCGCGCCGACTCTCCGTTGGGAGGCGCCCGAAGAGCCGGCCTATGACCCCGAGGAATTGCTGGGTGTCGTGCCCGCCGATCTGCGCACGCCCTATGACATCCGCGAGGTCATTGCGCGTGTCGTCGATGGCTCGCGGCTGGATGAGTTCAAGGCACGATTTGGCGAGACGCTGGTGACGGGCTTTGCCCATATCAAGGGCTGTCCGGTGGGGATCGTCGCCAACAATGGCGTCTTGTTCTCTGAAGCCGCGCAAAAGGGCGCGCATTTCGTGGAACTGTGCAGCCAGCGGCGCATCCCTCTGGTGTTTCTGCAAAACATCACCGGTTTCATGGTTGGGCGCAAATACGAGAATGAGGGCATCGCGCGGCACGGGGCTAAGATGGTGACAGCGGTGGCGACAACCTCTGTGCCCAAGATCACCATGGTGGTGGGCGGCTCCTTTGGCGCGGGCAATTACGGCATGGCGGGGCGCGCCTATCAGCCACGTTTCATGTGGTCATGGCCCAATAGCCGGATATCGGTGATGGGGGGCGAGCAGGCGGCGGGGGTGCTGGCGACGGTGCGCCGCGACGCGATCGAGCGCAAGGGCGGCACCTGGTCGACCGAGGACGAGGCCGAGTTCAAGCGCCCCACGGTCGAGATGTTCGAGCGGCAGGCGCATCCGCTCTATGCGTCTGCGCGGCTCTGGGATGACGGGATCGTCGACCCGCGCAAGAGCCGCGATGTGCTGGCGCTGTCCTTGCGCGCGGCGCTCAACGCGCCGGTTGAAGAGACGCGCTTTGGCGTGTTTCGGATGTGAGGGGGCGGGTGACGTGCGAAAAGGCAAGATCACACGGTTCTATCGCGGGGCGCGCCGACATCCGAAATGGGATCTTGGAACGCCGCCGAACCCGCGCGACCGCTCTGCCTTACGCCTCGCACGACGCGGGTTGCGTGACAGAGTGCTTGATCCCGCGTTTTATCTGCGCGGTGTGATGGTGTTGGGGACGGTCACTTTGATCCTTTTACCGCTTGGGGCGGATATTTTCACCACGGCGCGCATTGGCACGCTGGCGGTTTCGGGGAGTCAGAGCCCGGGGTGTCGATTGGCCGGTGTGACTGATGGCGATACGGTTCGGCTCTACTGTCCGAATAGAGGGCTCATTTCTGCTCGGCTGACGGGGTTCGACACGCCAGAATTGTTCTCGCCGAAATGCGCATCGGAACTCAAGAATGCCATACGTGCGAAATGGGCGCTGAGATGGATGATGATGACGGCCCAAGAGGTGACGTTCGTTCGAGAGGGGACGGATCACTATGGGCGTGCTCTGGTCTTTGCATCTGTGGATGGCGTTCCGGTGGCGCGTTCGATGATCGCCCGTGGAATGGCGCGGTCTTATGATGGCGAAGCGCGACTTGGGTGGTGCTGAGGATAATCAAAATGGGGCATGCCGTGAAGATTGAGTATTTGAAGAACGATGAAACTGGGAGCATGTGCCATGTTTGAGCGGATATTGATCGCGAACCGGGGGGAGATTGCTGGCCGGGTCATGCGCACGGCACGGGCGATGGGCGTCGAGGTGGTGGCGGTCTATTCCGACGCCGACCGGGGGGCCGCACATGTGGCGCTGGCCGACCGGGCGGTATGGATCGGGGGGGCGGCACCAGCCGAGAGCTATTTGCGCGGCGAGGCCATTATCGCGGCGGCGCTGGAGACGGGGGCGCAGGCCATTCACCCCGGCTATGGTTTCCTGAGCGAAAACCCCGATTTTGTCGAGGCCGTGGAGGCGGCGGGGCTGGTCTTTATCGGCCCCTCCTCGGCGGCCATTCGGGCGATGGGCCTCAAGGATGCGGCGAAGGCGCTGATGGAAACGGCGGGCGTGCCGGTGGTGCCGGGCTATCATGGGGCCAATCAGGACCCTGAGCATCTTGCCGGGGCGGCGGAGGCGATAGGCTATCCGGTGCTCATCAAGGCCGTAGCGGGGGGTGGCGGCAAGGGGATGCGGCTGGTGGAGCGGCCAGAGCATTTTGCCGACGCGCTGGAGAGTGCGCAGGGTGAGGCGCGCACGGCCTTTGGCAATGCCGCCGTGCTTATCGAGAAATACATCCAGAAGCCCCGGCATATCGAGGTGCAGGTGTTTGGTGATGGCCACAAAGCGGTGCATCTTTTTGAGCGTGATTGCTCGCTCCAGCGGCGGCATCAGAAGGTGATCGAAGAGGCCCCCGCGCCCGGCATGACGTCCGAGGTACGCGCCGCCATGGGGCAGGCAGCGGTGCGCGCGGCCGAGGCGATTGGCTATGCGGGGGCCGGCACGGTCGAGTTCATTGTCGATGGCTCAGACGGGCTGCGCCCGGACCGCTTTTGGTTCATGGAGATGAACACCCGGCTGCAAGTCGAGCATCCGGTGACGGAACTGATCACCGGCGTCGATCTGGTGGAATGGCAATTGCGGGTGGCGGCGGGTGAGGGGTTGCCGCTCGTCCAAGAGGAGTTGACGATCAACGGTCACGCCTTTGAGGCGCGGCTCTATGCCGAGGATGTGCCCAAAGGGTTCTTGCCCGCCACGGGGCGGCTGACGCATTTGGAGTTTCCGGCGGGTGTTCGCGCCGATAGCGGCGTGCGGGCCGGCGATGAGATCAGCCCCTGGTATGATCCGATGATCGCCAAGGTGATCACCCATGGCCCAACGCGCGCGGTGGCGCTGCGACGGCTCTCGGCGGCGCTGGCGGGAACAGAGGTGGCCGGGACGGTGACAAACCTCGGGTTTCTAGGGGCGCTGGCGCGGCATGCGGGGTTCGCGGCGGGTGAGGTTGATACCGGGCTGATTGCGCGCGATAGTGAGGCGCTGGTGATGGTGCCTGAGGCGGGGTCAAGCGAGGTGGCTTTGGCGGCGCTGGCAGGGTTGGGGCTGCTGGACGATTCGCCGCCCGATGCGGGCTTTGTCCTCTGGGCACCGCTCGAGCGGGAGGTGGTGATGATCTATGGCGGCGAAGAGACCGCGGTGCGGCTGATGACACACGGGGGCGATGCGCATGATCTGCGGGTAGGGGAGGCGCTGGTCGAGGTGCGGCGCGTCGATGGTCGCTGGCGGCTGGATGGGCAGCCTGCGCCGAATGTGGCGGTGGATGGCAGCCGGATCACGGTTTTTGCGCGCTATGGGCTTAGTTTTGATCTGGTCGATCCCTTGGCACGGGAAGGGGCCGCCGGGGGCGATGCCACCTTGATCGAAGCGCCGATGCCGGGGCTGGTCAAGGCGGTCTATGCCACGCCGGGGCAGGCGGTGGCCAAGGGCGACCGCTTGGCGGTGCTGGAGGCGATGAAGATGGAACACAGCCTCTTGGCCGCACGCGACGGGGTCGTGGCCGAGGTCTTGGTGTCGGCGGGCGATCAGGTCAGCGCCGGGGCGGCGCTGGTGCGGTTGGAAGACGCCGGTCAGACATGACGGACGCCCCGCATGTGATAGGCTACGGGCCGAGCGTCTATACCCGCGCGGTGCGAATGGCGCTCGTTCTCAAGCAGGTAGCCTACGATTATTCGGAAATTGACCCATTCGAGCCGAACCAAGCTGACACGCTCGGTCAAATCCACCCGTTCCACAAGGTGCCGGTGATGGAGCATCGAGGCGTCAGGCTTTCGGAAACGCAGGCCATTCTGGACTACATCGACGGGGCGTTCCCGGGGTTGGCATTGATGCCTCACGATATACTGGCCCGGGCCCGGGCCCGACAGGTCATGTGCATCACGGATTCCTATCTGTATCGACCTCTGATCACGCAGGCCTTTTCGCACGGCGTGTTTCGGCCGCTTGTCGGCGAAGCGTTCGACCCTGCCGAAGTCCATGCGGGGCTGATCGAGGCCCCCAGAGTGCTGAACGCCTTGGAGGAGATCGCCGCTGAGGGGCAGGTCTTGACGACCGGGTGCCTGTCGCTTGCGGACTGTCTGCTCTGGCCGATGATGGATTATTTTGCCATGCTGCCGGAAGGAAGACAGATGATGACACAGCGCGGCGCGTTGTGGGCATGGGCACAGTGGATCGGGGAAACGCACGTCGCCGAAGTCACGCGGCCCGAGTTGGTAGGAGACACGGTATCATGATTGCCCTACACCACGTGCCGCTCGCACGGTCGTTTCGGGTTATGTGGCTCTTGGAGGAGATGGGGCTGGATTATGAGGTGAGGTATTATTCGATCCGCGACGGCTCGATGCGCAGCGCGGCGTTTCTGGCGCTGTCGCCTGCCGGGCGCGTGCCGGTGTTGGAGCATCACGGCGCGGTCTGGTTCGAAAGTGCCGCGATTGTGCAGCTTTTGTGCGAGACCTATCCGGAGGCGGGGCTGATGCCCGCGTTGGGCAGTGCCGAGCGGGCGCGGTGTCTGGAGATATTCGGCTATGCCGAAACGGTGGGCTGTCTTTTGGAGAACCTCAACCTCAATCAGGTGTTTTTGCGCCCGCCCGCGCAGCCATCTCCGGTGGTGGTCAAGCTGCTCAATGCCCGCCTGCGCACGAGCCTTGCGGCGATGGAAGCGCGGATGGAGGCGGATTACCTCTTGCCCTCGGGCTTTTCGGCGGCGGATGTGATGTTCGCCTATGGGTTTGAATTGGCGCGCTATTACGTCGATCTTGCGGCCTATCCCCGGCTCATGGCTTACTGGGCGCGGTTGCGTGCGCGACCGGGCTATAGTCGGGCCAAGGCGCGGGACGGGGTTCAAGATATCTACACCCAAGAATTTTATCCGGTCTCGGAGGGGACGTGATGGCAGAGCATGTCGAGATTTTCGAGGTCGGTCCGCGCGACGGGTTGCAGAACGAGGCGCGGCACATTCCAACGCGGGACAAGATCGCTTTCGTGGATTGCCTGAGCGATGCGGGGTTCTCACGCATCGAAGTCGCGAGTTTCGTGAGCCCAAAATGGGTGCCGCAGATGGCGGATTCGGGCGAGGTGCTGCGCGGTATTCGGCGCGCGCCGGGGGTGCGTTATGCGGCCCTCACGCCGAATATGCGTGGGCTTCAGGATGCGCTGGAGGCGGGGGCGGATGAGGTGGCCATCTTTGGGTCCGCCTCGGAGGGGTTTTCACGCGCCAATATCAACGCCACGATTGACGAGAGCCTCGCGCGGTTCGCGCCGGTGATGCAGGCGGCGGGGGCGGAAGGGCTGCGCGTGCGCGGCTATGTATCCTGCGTGGTCGAGTGCCCCTATGACGGGCCGGTGGCCCCGGCAGAGGTGGCGCGGGTGGCTGAGGCGCTTTGGTCCATGGGCTGCTACGAGATCAGCCTTGGCGATACGATTGGGCAGGGCCGGCCCGAGGCGGTCGCGGCGATGTTGGCGGCGGTCACGGATGCGGTGCCGGTGGATCGGCTGGCGGGGCATTTCCATGACACCTCGGGGCGCGCGCTCGAGAATATCGAGGTGGCCTTGGCGCAGGGGGTGCGGGTGTTTGACGCGGCCGTCGGGGGCCTCGGGGGCTGTCCCTATGCACCGGGAGCCGCTGGGAATGTGGCGACCGAGGCGGTGCAGGCGCGTCTTGAGGCGCTTGGCTATGAGACCGGGTTGGATCGCGAGGTCTTGACCAAGGCTGCCGAGATGGCGCGAGCGATGCGTTCGGGGCAGGGAGAGGGCTGATGTTCGAGACAATCCATGTGAACCGGGACGCGCGTGGCGTGGTGACGCTCACGCTGGACCGGGAAGAAAAACACAATGCCATGTCGGCGCAGATGATCGCCGAGTTGCACGATGCGGCGGAAACCTTGGGCGCGGATGCTGAGGTGCGGGTGGTCGTCCTGGCCGCGCGTGGCAAGACATTCTGCGCGGGCGGTGACCTGGGCTGGATGCGGGACCAGTTCGAGGCGGAGCCTGAGGCGCGCGGGCGTGAGGCCGCAAAACTGGCGGATATGCTTCAGGCGCTCAATACCCTGCCCAAACCGCTGATTGGCCGAGTGCATGGCAATGCCTTTGGTGGCGGTGTCGGCCTGTTGAGTGTATGTGATGTGGCGATTGGTGCGGATCATGCGCTGATGGCCTTGACCGAGACTCGGCTGGGCTTGATCCCCGCCACAATCGGCCCCTATGTCGTTGCGCGGATGGGAGAGGCGCGGGCGCGGCGCGTATTCATGTCGGGACGCCGGTTTGACGCCGCCGAGGCGGTGCAGCTTGGCCTTTTGGCGCGGGCCGTGCCCGAGCGCGATCTGGATGCCGCCATCGAGGCTGAAGTGACACCCTATCTGGACTGCGCACCGGGGGCGGTGGGACAGGCCAAGGCACTGGTGCGCGCCCTTGGTCCGCAGGTCGATGACGCAACGATAGCGATGACCATCGCGGCGCTTACGACCTGTTGGTCAGGCGACGAGGCCCGCGAAGGCATTGGCGCATTCTTTGACCGGCGCAGACCGGCCTGGCAGGTCTGAGTCGCGCGCTTTTGCCGCGCTGCACGAGTGTCTGGTCAGGGAACATGGCCAATTTAACCCATTTCCGGCATACCGCTGCATGCATAACAAGAGAATCCCGCAGACTTGAGGGTCAAACCTGCGCGCGCTCGGTTGACCCCTGCCAAGGGCGGGTTTAAACCCGCGTAAGTCATGCAGCCATCTTGATGCGCCGATCCTCGCGCATGAAAGGAGCCACCCCGTGGAAGAGATGCTGAGGGAATACCTTCCCATCCTCGTTTTCCTGGCCGTTGCCATTGGTTTGGGCCTTGTTCTCATCCTTGCCGCCGTCATTCTGGCCGTCCGCAACCCCGATCCCGAAAAGGTCAGCGCCTATGAATGCGGGTTCAATGCATTCGACGACGCGCGGATGAAGTTCGACGTGCGATTCTATCTGGTGTCGATCCTCTTCATCATCTTCGATCTCGAAATTGCGATGCTGTTTCCATGGGCGGTGGCGTTTCAGGATCTGAGCATGGCAGCGTTCTGGTCGATGATGGTGTTTCTGGGCGTGCTGACCGCAGGTTTCGCCTATGAATGGCGCAAAGGAGCGATGGAATGGCAGTAATGACCGGTGCCAATACCGCAGGGCCGGACCGGGAGGTCGCAACGCAGGCACTGAACGCCGAGTTGCAGGACAAGGGATACTTGCTGACCTCGACCGAGGATATCATCAACTGGGCGCGCACCGGGTCGCTGCATTGGATGACCTTTGGTTTGGCGTGCTGTGCTGTCGAGATGATGCATACCGCCATGCCGCGTTATGATGTGGAGCGTTTTGGCTTTGCGCCGCGCGCCAGCCCGCGCCAGTCGGACGTGATGATCGTGGCCGGAACGCTGACGAACAAGATGGCCCCGGCGCTGCGTAAGGTCTATGACCAGATGCCAGAGCCGCGCTATGTGATTTCTATGGGAAGTTGCGCCAACGGTGGCGGTTACTATCACTACAGCTACAGTGTTGTGCGCGGTTGCGACCGGATTGTGCCGGTGGATATCTATGTACCGGGCTGCCCACCAACGGCAGAAGCCCTGGTTTATGGCATTCTGCAATTGCAGCGCAAAATTCGCCGGACGGGGACAATTGTCAGATGAGCGCAACACTCAAGGAACTTGGCGGCTATATCGAGGCGAAGCGCGTGGATTGCGTGCTGGGCTGGGAGGTCGCGCATGGCGAATTGACGGTCGATGTGGCGATCAATCATATCGCGGGGCTGGCGGAGTTTTTGAAAACCGACCAGAACTGCGCCTTTTCCTCGCTGGTTGATATTACGGCGGTGGATTATCCCGAGCGGGCGAAGCGGTTCGATGTGGTCTACCATTTCCTTAGCATGTACCAAAATCACCGCATCCGTTTGCGGGTGGCGGTCCGCGAAGAGGATATGGTTCCCTCGATCACCGAGCCCTATCCGGCGGCCAACTGGTTCGAGCGTGAAATTTTCGACATGTTTGGCATTCTCTTTTCCGGCCATCCAGATTTACGCCGCATCCTGACCGACTACGGATTTCGCGGGCACCCGCTGCGCAAGGATTTCCCGACCACGGGCTACACTGAGGTGCGCTATGACGAGGTGCAAAAGCGCGTCGTCTATGAGCCTGTGAGCCTTGTGCAGGAATACCGGCAGTTCGATTTCATGAGTCCATGGGAGGGTGCCGAATACATCCTGCCGGGTGATGAGAAGGGGGCGAAGTGATGGGAGGATACGGTATGGGCGGCGGCGGCCTGATCTTCATGCTGATCTTTGCCGTGCTGATTGTGATTCCTTTCTGGAAATTGTTGCCGAAGTTCGGCATCCCGAACTGGGTCAGTCTTGTCGCCATCATCCCACTTGGGGCACTTGTTCTGCTCTGGATCATGGCGTTCCGCGATCAGTTTGACGGAGGACGTGGTTAATGGACGGCAGCAAAGGTTTCGATGACGCCCTGACGGGCGAGCAGAAGATCCGCAATTTCAACATCAACTTTGGGCCGCAACACCCTGCAGCGCATGGGGTTTTGCGTCTGGTACTAGAGCTGGATGGTGAGTTGGTGGAGCGGTGTGACCCGCATATCGGCCTGCTGCATCGTGGCACCGAAAAGCTGATGGAGAGCCGGACCTATCTCCAAAACCTGCCTTATTTCGACCGGCTGGACTACGTGGCCCCGATGAATCAGGAGCATGCCTGGTGTCTGGCCATCGAAAAGCTGACCGGCGTTGAGGTGCCGCGCCGCGCGAGCCTCATCCGGGTGCTCTATTGCGAGATTGGCCGTATCCTCAACCACCTCCTGAACGTCACCACGCAGGCGATGGATGTGGGCGCGCTCACCCCACCGCTCTGGGGCTTTGAGGAGCGTGAAAAGCTGATGGTTTTCTATGAGCGGGCGTGCGGTGCGCGTCTGCACGCGGCCTATTTTCGCCCCGGTGGCGTGCATCAGGACCTGCCGACCGAGTTGATCGACGATATCGAGACCTGGGCCAATGAATTTCCCCGCGTTCTGGATGATATCGACGGGCTGCTGACCGAGAACCGGATTTTCAAGCAGCGCAATGCAGATATTGGCGTCATCAGTCAGCAAGAGGCGCTCGATTGGGGCTTTAGTGGCGTCATGGTGCGCGGCTCTGGTATGGCGTGGGATCTGCGCCGCGCTCAGCCTTATGAATGCTATGACGAGTTCGATTTTCTCATTCCGGTGGGCAAGAATGGTGATTGCTATGATCGCTATCTGTGCCGGATGGAAGAAATGCGCCAATCGCTGCGGATCATCCATCAGGCGATTGAAAAATTGCGCGCCCCCGAGGGGCAGGGCGAAATTCTGGCACGGGGCAAGATCACCCCACCCAAACGCGCCGAGATGAAGCGTTCGATGGAGGCGCTGATCCACCATTTCAAGCTCTATACCGAGGGGTTCCACGTGCCTGCGGGCGAAGTCTACGCTGCGGTCGAGGCACCCAAGGGTGAGTTTGGCGTGTATCTGGTGGCCGATGGCACCAACCGCCCGTATCGAGCCAAGATCCGTGCGCCCGGCTTCTTGCATTTGCAGGCGATGGATCATGTCGCCAAGGGTCATCAACTGGCCGATGTCGCGGCGATCATCGGGACGATGGATGTCGTATTTGGGGAGATCGACCGATAATGAGTTGGGCAAGCCTTGCCATAGCACTTTCGGGTGCGGGTGTGCTGGTGACGGGGCTGCTTGCGGGCCTGTTCCTGCGCGACCCGGTGGCAGGGATGGCTGCAACGACGCATCGCGCCGAACAGTTGCCGCAGGTGATGGCAAACCGATATGTTGCCATGCTCATCCTGACCGTTGGGGCGACGATTTATGGTGATGTCAAAGTGATTGCGCTGCTCTTTGTGGCCTTCTCCTACATGGCGTTTCACGATGCCTGGATCTATAGCCGAGCAGGACAATCGGTGGCCAAGCATATCGGGGCCGGGGTTGCTGCTCTGAGTGTGGTGATGGTGGCACTCTTGGCAGTGGGGCAGGGCGCATGAAGGGTATCGTTACGCTTTTAGTTGCGGCGCTCCCTGCGTTGGCTCAGGCTCAGGCCGTGCCTTCAGAGCGGATCGAGGAATTCGTTGGCGTAATGGCCGAGCATGCCTGTCGGATGTCGCCCTATCAAGCAGACAAAGTCATGCCTGATGCTGGGTTCGCTGACAAGGATGAGAGCAAGGCGATCACTGAACAGCTCATCACCGAAGAGCGCGCGCGCATTCTCGATGGGCAGTTGGTGGTCTTTGGAGGCGCCTGTGGCGGCAAGCTTGATTATTCGGGCCGCGAGCGATTCTTTGCCGCGATTGCAGACAATAATTGCGCTATGACGATTGAAGAAGCCAAGCTCTTGTTGCCGCGTGTGGGTGTCGAGATAACCGAAGTGCAGCTCTTGATGGACAAGATGGAGCGGATGTCGGAAATCCGCGTGTCTGACGATCAAAAGGCGGTATTTCTGGAACAGAGCCTCTGCGACAAATTCAAGGGTCTGTCGGCGGATATGATGAAGAGCAATCCCGAAACCGCCGTTGCCCCACGCAACCCCGCGCAATTGCGCACAGATTTGATCGCTTATATGAAGACCGTCGATTGCAAACTTGGTCGAACAGACGCTGATAGCCAACTTCCCGCCGCTGGTTTCACCACCAAGGAACTGCGCCCCGTGATTGGCAAAATGATTGCGGACGGCGAGGCCGTGATGAATGTCGACGACGATTCCCTGACCCTTTCGCAAGAGGTGTGTTCCGAATGATGCATGCACGTGTCGCAGCGCTCGCCGCTTTGGCCTTGGTTGCGGGCTGTGGCCTGCCACCGCAGGGAGTGACCCAACAGGATATCGCCCTCTACGATGCTGCTGCCGCTTCATTGGGGTGCTCCATGGTGACCGAACCTGACTATCTGGCAGCCGAGATCCAGACCGGGCTGGAGCGGCAGCAATTACTTGATATCACTGCCTATAAATTGTCCTCGGGCGGAGCCGTTCGGCTGCCTGATGGGGGCGTGAAACTGACTACAGGAGCCTGTGCCTGAGAATGCTACGTCGTCTCTATCATAAACAGCCCGAGAGCTTTGCCTTCAGCCCCGCCAATCAGGCCTGGGCTGAGGGGCAGATCAGTAAATATCCCGAAGGCCGACAAGCCAGCGCGATCATCCCGCTTTTGTGGCGGGCTCAAGAGCAAGAGGGCTGGTTGAGCCGTCCGGCGATCGAGCATGTCGCGGATTTGCTGCGGATGGATTACATTCGCGCGCTCGAGGTGGCGACGTTCTATTTCATGTTCCAGTTGCAGCCCGTGGGCAGCGTGGCGCATTTCCAGATTTGCGGCACGACGACCTGCATGATCTGTGGTGCTGAGGATCTGATAGCGGTCTGTCAGGAAAAGATCGCACCCAAAGCGTTCGAGCTGTCGACGGATGGTAAGTTTTCCTGGGAAGAGGTTGAGTGTCTGGGGGCTTGTGCCAACGCGCCGATGGCGCAAATTGGCAAGGATTATTACGAGGATCTGACGACCGCGCGCTTTGCCGAGATCATCGACGAACTGGCCGCAGGCAAGGTGCCGGTGCCGGGGCCGCAAAATGGCCGCTACGCCGCTGAACCAAAGTCGGGGTTGACCAGCCTCAAGGAGTTCGAGAGTGGTCGGGCACAGTATAATGCTAGCGCACAGGCCGCGGTGGATATTGGTGATACGGTCAAACGGATTGATGGAACTGAGGTTCCGCTTCTAACGCCGTGGCGCGACAAGGGTGCGATGCACAAGCCCGCGCCCTCTGCGGTACAGCAGAACGCCGAACCGGTGGCGATCGTGCCCAAGGTAGCAGCCGGCACGCCTGCAGATGCCACCGGGGCTACCAAGGCCGAGGCGCAGGCGACGGCTACGGCGAAACCGGCAGTGGAACCGG
Source organism: Roseovarius sp. 217 (assembly GCF_000152845.1). Lineage (GTDB taxonomy): Bacteria > Pseudomonadota > Alphaproteobacteria > Rhodobacterales > Rhodobacteraceae > Roseovarius. The sequence goes on along the minus strand of NZ_CH902584.1, from coordinate 3,469,684 downwards.
CGGCCAAGCCCGTGAAAGCGGCGGCTGAGGCTGAGGTCACGCCGGGCAAGAAGCCCAAAGTAATGAAGTCACCGCGGAAATCCGGCCCGGATGATCTCAAGATGATCAAGGGTGTCGGTCCCAAGCTGGAGCAGCTTTTGCACAGCATGGGCTTTTACCACTTTGATCAGGTGGCAAGTTGGACGGAGGAGGAGATCAGTTGGGTCGATCAGAACCTTGAAGGTTTCAAGGGACGGGTCAGCCGGGACAACTGGGTTGAGCAGGCAAAATTACTGGCTGACGGCAAAGAGACGGAGTTCTCTGCCCGGGCCAAGAAAGGCGGAGTTTACTGAACACGCCTGCTTGAACAAAACAGGGGGTTACTGTCATGTCTGATACGTCGAAATTGAGCACTTGCCAGATCGTAAGTTGGGGTCTCGCGGCCCTGTCGGGGATACTGGTGGTCTGGTCAACCACGCCTGCCGTCGGTTTCTTCGCAGCGCTGCTGCTTGGATTGGCGTGTGCGGTGTTCTTTGGTCTGGTGCTGACAGGGCTGGTCTGTACCGGCTACAGCGCGGAGGACCGGGGGATCGCGGTCAGCGATGTCGAGGCAACGTTGCGCGGCGTGACGGGAATTACGGGCTACAAGGCCCCCGATGTTGAAGACGACGCTCCGGTCGCGGCATCACCGGCACAATCCGCGCCGGTGCCGACACCCCAAGCCCAACCGAAATCGGGGGGCACCGACACGGGGCCAAGCAGCGCGACGCGGGCCAACGACGGCGACGACGAGGCGGTTGGTACGCAACCTGAGGCATTGGCCAAGCCACGCGGAGGTAAGGCGGATGATCTCAAGCAGATCAAGGGCGTGGGGCCCAAGCTCGAAAAGCTCTGTAACGCGATGGGCTTTTACCACTTTGACCAGATTGCAGGCTGGTCGGCAGACGAGATTGCCTGGGTTGATGCCAATCTCAAAGGGTTCAAGGGGCGGGTGACACGCGACAACTGGGCCGCACAGGCCAAGACGCTCGCCGCTGGTGGCGAGACCGAGTTTTCGAAACGCGTCGCAAAGGGCGGCGTTTACGAGGAATGATGCAAGCGATGAGCGCGCAGAACAGAGACAGGCAAATGGCACGCAAGGGCCGCACCGTGGGTGTGGTGATTGCAGCGACTATGCTGATCTGGATGGCCGCTCAATGGCTGGGCGCACAGATGGAATGGCCGATAAGGTTCGTTTTTTTGTTCGATCTGGCCGCCATTGCCGCCTTTGTATGGGCGTTGGTGGTGACTTATCAAATCTGGCGCATGCGCCGAGACAATCAGGGGTAGCGGAATGCTCAAGGACCAGGACCGTATCTTTACCAATCTCTACGGGATGCATGATCGCAGCCTAAAGGGTGCCTTGGCGCGGGGGCATTGGGATGGCACGGCCAAGATACTGCAGAACGGCCGCGATTGGATCGTGAACCAGATGAAGGCGAGCGGGCTTCGCGGTCGTGGCGGTGCGGGCTTTCCTACGGGCCTGAAATGGTCGTTCATGCCCAAGGAAAGCGACGGGCGCCCATCCTATCTGGTGGTCAATGCCGATGAATCCGAGCCGGGCACCTGCAAGGACCGTGAGATCATGCGCCATGATCCACACACACTGATCGAAGGCTGTTTGATTGCAAGTTTCGCGATGAATGCGCATGCCTGCTACATCTACATCCGCGGGGAATACATCCGGGAAAAAGAGGCGCTTCAGGTCGCTATTGATGAGGCATACGCGGCGGGGCTGGTTGGCAAGAATGCCTGCAAATCCGGCTGGGATTTCGACATCTACCTTGCACATGGGGCAGGCGCTTATATCTGCGGCGAGGAAACGGCCCTCCTTGAAAGCCTTGAGGGCAAAAAGGGTATGCCTCGGATGAAGCCGCCCTTTCCGGCGGGCGCTGGCCTCTATGGCTGTCCGACCACGGTGAACAACGTGGAATCGATTGCCGTGGTCCCGACCATCCTGCGCCGTGGACCTGAGTGGTTTTCAAGCTTTGGCCGTCCGAACAATTCGGGGACCAAGCTCTTTGCGATTTCGGGTCATGTGAACAACCCCTGCGTTGTTGAAGAAGCGATGTCGATCAGTTTTGAAGAGCTGATTGAAAAGCATTGTGGCGGGATTCGCGGTGGCTGGGACAACCTTAAGGCTGTGATCCCCGGTGGCTCCTCCGTGCCTTGCATTCGTGGCGAACACATGCGCGAGGCGATCATGGATTTTGATTACCTGCGCGAACAACGCTCGGGCCTTGGCACGGCAGCGGTCATCGTGATGGACAAGTCCACCGATATGATCAGGGCGATCTGGCGGCTCTCAAAATTCTACAAGCATGAAAGCTGCGGTCAGTGCACGCCCTGCCGTGAGGGCACCGGCTGGATGATGCGGGTCATGGACCGGCTGGTGCGTGGCGATGCCGAGGTCGAGGAAATCGACATGCTTCTCGACGTGACCAAGCAGGTCGAGGGCCACACGATTTGTGCGCTTGGTGACGCGGCGGCCTGGCCGATTCAGGGCCTTATCCGCAACTTCCGCGACGAAATCGAGGATCGGATCAAGTCGAAACGCAGCGGGCGCGTCAGCGCCGTGGCGGCGGAATGAGCGCGTTGCGGACATATCGTCTCGCAGGGATTGCCCTGATTGCGATGACCGTGCTGGCAGGCTGTGCAGAGCGCGAGGAGCGCGTGCTGTTCAACGGCAATTACTATCCCGGCAAGGCGCGGGCACAGAAAGAGGACCGGCGCAATTTCACTGCCTCGGTACGGCGTGCCGGTCGTGGACTCGAGGGCGCGCAACAGGCCGTCCTGTACGAGGCAACGCGGTATTGTCTGACCAATTTCGGCACCTCCGAGATTGCTTGGTCCGGCGTGCCTGTCGGGGCTGAAGGACCGGTTTACGGGCGCTCCGGGGACACGGTATCAGTCAGGGGACGCTGCATTATATGGTCGTAAACCGTTTCATATCAGGGGTTTGGGCTGTTTGCTATTGCATAGCAGACACCATGAAACCCATCTGCAGTGCAGATGGGCGCGCCGTGTTGGTGATGCCCCGTACTGATATGAAGGGAATGATCTGATGCGTATGATCCTGTCTTTTATCCTGAGCTTTGGCCTGAGTTTTGGACTGGGTGTATCCGGGAGCGTGGCGTCGGCCAGTGCCGGCTCGCTCTCTCAGGAGGCTGATATAAATAAGGGCCTTTTCTATATGGCTGTGGCTGATGAAATCCGCAAACGCTGCGGTGACATCTCGCCGCGTGTCGTGACCGCCATCTCGTACATGCGAGCCCTCAAAGCCGAGGCGCAGTCGCGTGGCTACACCGAAGCCGAGATTGACGCCTACATCACGGACAAGGCCGAAAAACGAAAGATACGCGGGCGGAGCGACGATTACATCCGGTCGATGGGGGCCATGCCCAATGACGGCCCGAGCCTGTGCGAGCTGGGCCAATCGGAAATCGCGAAGCAAAGCCCGATCGGCAAGTTTCTGAAAGCAAAGTGAGATAATATGTCTGACCTACGCAAGATCATCATCGACGATCAGCAGATCGAGGTAGAGGGCGCAATGACCCTGATTCAGGCCTGTGAGCACGCCGGAGTCGAGGTGCCGCGCTTCTGTTATCACGAGCGGTTGTCGATTGCCGGGAATTGCCGGATGTGTCTTGTCGAGGTCGTGGGTGGTCCGCCCAAACCGGCGGCAAGCTGCGCCATGCAGGTCAAGGATCTGCGTCCCGGCCCGGATGGCCAGCCGCCGGTTGTCAAGACCAACAGCCCCATGGTCAAAAAGGCCCGCGAGGGGGTGATGGAGTTTCTGCTCATCAACCATCCGCTTGATTGCCCGATCTGCGATCAGGGCGGAGAATGCGATTTGCAGGATCAGGCCATGGCCTATGGGGTGGATTTCAGCCGCTATCGCGAACCAAAGCGGGCGAGCGAGGATCTGGACCTTGGCCCGCTGGTCGAGACCCATATGACGCGTTGCATCTCTTGCACGCGCTGTGTGCGTTTTACCTCCGAGGTGGCCGGGATTATGCAGATGGGTCAGACCGGACGCGGCGAGGATTCCGAGATCACCAGCTATCTGGGGCAAACGCTCGACAGCAATTTGCAGGGCAATATCATTGATTTGTGCCCGGTTGGCGCGCTGGTCAGCAAGCCCTATGCCTTTACTGCGCGCCCGTGGGAACTGACCAAGACCGAAACCATCGACGTGATGGATGCGCTCGGCAGCAGCATTCGGGTGGATTGCAAGGGGCGCGAGGTCATGCGCATCCTGCCGCGCAACCATGACGGTGTGAACGAGGAATGGATTTCCGACAAGACGCGCTTTGTCTGGGACGGGTTGCGGCGTCAGCGTCTGGACCGGCCTTATATCCGTGAAAACGGCAAGCTGCGGGTGGCCTCTTGGCCAGAGGCGCTCGCGTCGGTCGCGCAGGCCATCAAGGGTGCCAAGAAAGTCGCGGGTTTGGTCGGTGATCTTGTTCCCGTCGAGGCAGCCTTTGCCCTGAAAGGTCTGATCGAGGGGCAGGGTGGGCATGTGGAATGCCGCACCGACAAGGCCCATCTGCCCGCAGGCAATCGCAGTGGCTATGTGGGCAATGTCACGATTGAGGATCTGGATACGGCAAAGAACGTCGTGCTGATCGGCACCGATCCACGTGTTGAAGCCCCGGTTCTGAACGCGCGTCTGCGCAAGGCGTGGATCAAGGGCGCCAATGTCACGCTGGTTGGTCCCAAGGTTGATCTCACCTATGAGTACACCCACGCGGGCACGGATCGAGCCGCGCTTGATGCACTCAAAGTGCCAGAGGATACGATTGTCATTGTCGGCATGGGCGCGCTGCGCGAGGCTGATGGCGCGGCGGTTCTGGCGGCAGCGATGGCGCTCTCGGGTCGGATGCTGGTGCTGCATACGGCGGCGGGGCGTGTGGGCGCAATGGACGTAGGTGCCGTGACCAATGGCGGGCTAGAGGCCGCGATTGACGGTGCTGATGTGATCTACAATCTCGGCGCTGACGAGGTTGAGATCGCGGCGGGGCCGTTTGTGATCTATCAGGGTAGCCATGGGGATCGCGGTGCGCACCGTGCCGATGTGATCCTGCCGGGGGCTGCCTATACCGAAGAACAAGGTCTCTTCGTCAACACCGAAGGCCGCCCACAATTGGCGCTGCGTGCGGGCTTTGCACCGGGTGAGGCTAAGGAAAACTGGGCCATTCTGCGGGCGCTCAGTGGCGAATTGGGCGCGGTATTGCCCTATGACAGCATCGCTCAACTGCGGCAGGCGCTGGTCAAGGCCGTACCCCATCTGAAAAAGATTGATCAGGTGGCGCAGAACGACTGGCAACCGCTGACCAAGGCCGCACTTGGCAAGGCCGATTTTCGGCTGGCGATTGCGGATTTCTACCTGAGCAACCCGATCGCCCGTGCCAGCGAATTGATGGCGGAACTCAGTGCAAATGCTAAGGCGCGCGGTACGCAACCGATGGCGGCAGAGTGAGAATGGTCATGGCCCTCATATCGCCTCTGGCGTTTGGGCTGGCGGGCTGTACCGAGAGCGCGGCCCCCGCGCCCTTTGCGCCCGAGTATCAGGGCATTGAGACGCGGCTCTTGGATGGCGATTTGGTGAATTTCCACGTCCGTATGCGTGGCGCGCGCGACGCCAAGGATGTGGAGCGGTATGCCGAATGCGCCGCCGCGCAATATGCGCTGATCCGGGGCTATGGCTTTGCCCGCCACCTGCGCACCAGTGTTGCGGAACAGGCTGGCATCTGGCAAGGCGATGCGGTCTATACGATCTCGGCGGCTCTGCCCCGGGGGCTACTGACAATCGACGCCGAAGTCGTCGCCGCGAATTGTGCGGAAAATGGAATACCGATGGTGTGAGGACCTGATGGCTGAATTTTTTACAACCCCGCTCGGGATTCTTGTGATCATCTTTGCGCAATGTCTTGCGGTGCTTGGCTTTGTCATGGTGTCGCTATTGTTCCTGGTTTACGGCGATCGCAAGATCTGGGCTGCCGTGCAGATGCGCCGGGGTCCGAATGTGGTGGGCACATGGGGCCTGTTACAGACGGTGGCGGATGCTCTGAAATATGTGGTCAAAGAGGTCGTGGTTCCCGCAGGGGCCGACAAAACGGTGTTCATGTTGGCCCCAATGACGAGCTTCGTGTTGGCGGTGCTGGCTTGGGCCGTGATTCCGATGAACGAGGGTTGGGTCTTGTCGGACATCAACGTCGCCGTGCTCTTTGTCTTCGCCATCTCCTCACTTGAGGTTTACGGTGTGATCATGGGGGGGTGGGCATCAAACTCCAAATACCCGTTCCTTGGATCGTTGCGCTCTGCCGCGCAGATGATCTCCTATGAGGTCTCTTTGGGCCTCATCATCATTGGCGTGATCATCTCGACCGGCTCGCTCAATTTCAGCGAAATTGTCCGGGCACAGGATACCGATTTCGGATTCTTCGGCTGGTATTGGCTACCGCATTTCCCGATGGTTTTCCTGTTCTTTATCAGCGCCTTGGCCGAAACCAACCGGCCGCCCTTCGATCTGCCTGAGGCTGAATCGGAGCTGGTGGCGGGGTATCAGGTGGAATATTCCTCGACGCCGTTCCTGCTGTTCATGGCCGGCGAGTATATCGCGATCTTCCTGATGTGCGCGCTGATGAGCCTTTTGTTCTTTGGCGGCTGGCTGTCACCCATTCCGGGGTTGCCCGATGGGGTGTTGTGGATGATCGGCAAGATGGCGTTCTTCTTCTTCATCTTCGCCATGGTCAAGGCGATCACACCACGTTACCGCTACGATCAGTTGATGCGGATTGGCTGGAAAGTGTTCCTGCCAATGTCTCTGGGATGGGTCGTTATCGTGTCCTTCCTTGCGAAATTCGAAGTGCTGGGCGGCTTTTGGGCCCGCTGGGCGATTGGAGGCTGAACCATGACCAAGATAGATTACGGACGTGCGGCGGGGTATTTCCTGCTCTCCGATTTCATCAAGGGGTTCCGGTTGGGGCTGAAATACTTCTTTGCACCCAAGGCCACGCTGAACTATCCGCATGAAAAAGGCCCGCTCTCGGTCCGGTTCCGGGGTGAGCACGCGCTGCGTCGTTATCCCAATGGCGAAGAGCGCTGCATCGCCTGCAAACTCTGCGAGGCGATTTGCCCGGCGCAGGCGATCACCATTGATGCCGAACCCCGCGATGACGGAAGCCGCCGCACAACGCGCTACGACATCGACATGACGAAATGCATCTATTGTGGTTTCTGTCAGGAGGCCTGCCCGGTCGATGCTATCGTCGAGGGGCCGAATTTCGAGTTCGCCACGGAGACCCGCGAAGAGCTGTTCTATGACAAGGCCAAACTGCTCGCCAATGGTGACCGCTGGGAGGCCGAGATTGCCCGCAACCTCGAAATGGATGCACCCTACAGATGAGCGATCCAACCAACCCCTTTGAGATGATGATGCGTCAGGCTCAGGAAATGGCCAAGGCGATGAACCCGGCACTTGAATCCTTTTCTCCCAAAGGGTTCGAGTCGTTATGGCCGACCATGCCCAAGGAATTCATGGAAATGAGCTTTGGCAAGGGGTTGAACAAGGAGGGGCTGGATGCCAAGACGCGCCTGCTGATCACATTGGCGGGGTTGACCATGTTGGGCGCGCAGAGCGACACCCAGATCCGCATGACCGTTCGCCACGCGCTCGAAGCGGGGGCCACTCAGGACGAGATCGCCGAGACCATTGCGCAGATGGCGATGTTTGCTGGTATCCCTTCGATGACCCGCGCGATGGATTTCGCCCGCGAGGTCATGGACGAGGCCGATAAGGAAGGAAAAGACAAATGACGATTGCGGCCATGGCCTTTTATCTCTTTGCGGTCTCGCTGCTGATCGGGGGACTGTTCACTGTCATCAGCCGCAACCCGGTGCATTCCGTGCTCTGGCTGATCCTGTCCTTCATAAGTGCGGCTGGTCTCTTCGTGCTTCTTGGTGCCGAGTTTGTCGCGATGCTCTTGATCATTGTCTATGTCGGCGCGGTTGCGGTGCTTTTCCTCTTTGTCGTGATGATGCTGGATGTGGATTTTGCCGAACTGAAAGCAGAAATGGCGAAGTATATGCCGCTTGCCCTGCTGATCGGGGTCATCCTGCTCATGCAATTCGGCCTGGTCTTTGGCAATTGGCAGATGGCGGATGGCGCGGAGGCCGCGCGCCGCTCTGTCACCCCCGACGGGGTCGAGAATACTGCCGCCTTGGGGCTTCTGCTCTATGACACCTATTTCATTCTGTTCCAATTGGCGGGCCTGATCCTATTGGTGGCAATGATCGGGGCGATCGTTCTTACGCTGCGGCACCGGACCGATGTCAAACGGCAGGATGTGCTGGCGCAGATGTACCGCGACCCGGCCAAAGCGATGGAATTGCGCGACGTGAAGCCGGGGCAGGGGCTTTAATGGCTGACATCGCGCATCAGGTGGTATCAACCCTCGGTGTGGCGGGTTTGGCCGCACTTTGGGGACTAAAGGCGCTTTTGGGTTTTGCCACCCTGCGCGTCATGAAAAGAAGAAAATTGAGGGTCAGAGGGTGAAACGATGATCGGACTTGAACATTACCTGACGGTGGCAGCGGCGCTGTTCGTCATCGGTATATTTGGCCTCTTCCTGAACCGTAAGAATGTGATCATCCTCTTGATGTCCATCGAACTTATGTTGCTTTCAGTGAATATCAACCTTGTTGCCTTCTCGTCGTTTCTGGGCGATCTGGTCGGGCAGGTTTTCACCCTTTTCGTGCTGACAGTTGCAGCGGCAGAGGCTGCGATCGGCCTCGCGATTCTTGTTTGTTTCTTCCGTAATCGCGGCACCATTGCTGTCGAAGACGTCAATGTGATGAAAGGCTGACGCCATGGAAACCATTCTCCTATTCGCGCCTCTCGTCGGGGCGCTTCTCGCAGGTTTTGGCTGGCGGATCATCGGTGACAAGGGCGCACAGTGGCTGACCACCGGCCTTTTGTTTCTCTCCTGTCTGCTAAGCTGGGTTGTGTTCCTCGGGCATGACGGCGTCATGGAAAAGGTACATCTGCTCGATTGGGTGCAGTCTGGCACGCTAGATACGGCCTGGGCGATACGGATGGATCGCCTGACCGCGATCATGCTGATCGTGATCACGACCGTGTCGGCGCTCGTGCATCTCTATTCCATGGGCTACATGGCGCATGACGAGAATTTCCGCGAGAACGAGAGCTATCGCCCTCGCTTTTTCGCCTATCTGTCGTTCTTCACATTTGCGATGCTGATGCTGGTGACCTCGGACAATCTCTTGCAGATGTTCTTTGGTTGGGAGGGCGTTGGCGTTGCCTCTTACCTGCTGATCGGGTTCTACTATCGCAAGCCGTCGGCCAATGCCGCCGCGATCAAGGCCTTTGTGGTGAACCGGGTCGGGGATTTCGGCTTTGCGCTTGGCATAATGGCGCTCTACTTCCTTGTCGACAGCATCAAGCTCGATGACATCTTTGCCGCAGCACCAATGCTGGCGGAAACGCAAGTGACGTTCCTCTGGTCCGAATGGAACGCGGCCAACCTGATTGCAGTGCTTCTTTTCATTGGCGCCATGGGTAAATCGGCGCAGCTTTTCTTGCACACCTGGCTGCCCGATGCGATGGAAGGTCCGACACCTGTGTCCGCGCTTATTCATGCGGCCACCATGGTGACCGCAGGCGTGTTCCTTGTCTGCCGCATGTCGCCGTTGATGGAATATGCACCTGAGGCAAAGACCTTTATTGTCTTCCTCGGAGCTTCGACCGCGTTCTTTGCGGCCACAGTGGGGCTGGTCCAGAATGACATCAAGCGCGTGATTGCCTATTCGACCTGTTCGCAGCTTGGGTACATGTTTGTGGCCGCTGGTGTGGGCGTCTATTCGGTCGCGATGTTCCACCTCTTCACACATGCGTTCTTCAAGGCGATGTTGTTTCTTGGGGCGGGTTCCGTGATCCACGGCATGCATCACGAACAGGACATGCGCAACTATGGCGGGTTGCGCAAGAAACTGCCCTATACCTTTTGGGCGATGATGATCGGCACGCTGGCGATCACCGGCGTGGGCATCCCGCTGACCCATATCGGCTTTGCGGGATTTCTCAGCAAAGACGCGGTGATCGAGAGCGCGTGGGCTGGCACCCAAGGTGGCTATGCCTTCTGGATGCTGGTGATTGCGGCGCTCTTCACCTCGTTTTATAGCTGGCGTCTGATCTTTCTCACCTTCTTTGGCGAGGCGCGCGGCGACAAGCACACACATGAGCACGCGCATGAAAGCCCGATGGTCATGGTGGTCCCGCTCGGGGTACTGGCGCTTGGCGCGGTCTTTGCGGGGATGATCTGGTACAACAGTTTCTTTGGCAGCCATGACGCCGTCAACAAATTCTTTGGCATTGCCGCGCATCACGCGGAAGCGTCTGAGGCACATGGCGCTGATGCAACCGGCGAGGCCGCAGCCGCAACCGAGCACGCCGAAGCCGTCACGACCGAAGGCAACGCCCCTGTCGCAGCCCATGGTGAGGCCCCACAAGGTGCCATCTTCATGCATCCCGACAATCACGTCATGGATGAGGCGCACCATGCCCCCACCTGGGTCAAGGTCAGCCCGTTCTTTGCCATGCTGATCGGGTTTGTAATGGCAGTCTGGTTCTACATTCTTGATCCCTCAATGCCGCGTAAAGTGGCCGATACACAGCGCCCGCTGTATCTCTTTCTGCTCAACAAGTGGTATTTCGACGAGATCTTCGACTTTCTTTTTGTCCGGCCTGCCAAGGCGCTCGGAAATCTCCTGTGGAAGCGCGGCGATGGGGACGTGATCGACGGGTCGATCAATGGTGTGGCCATGGGGCTCATTCCTTGGGTCACCCGCCTCGCTGGTCGGGCACAGTCCGGCTACATCTTTACCTATGCCTTTGCCATGGTGATCGGGATTGCGGTTCTGGTGACATGGATGACGATCTTCGGGGGGGCCAACTGATGGACAACCTGCTTTCCATTGTGACCTTCATTCCGGCGGTCGCGGCGGCAATCCTTGCGGTTTTTCTCCGTGGCCAGGACGCAGCGGCACAGCGTAATGCCAAATGGGTGGCGCTCATCGCCACCACACTGACCTTTGTCGTGTCGCTGTTTATCCTCTTTCAGTTTGACCCCTCCAACACGGGGTTCCAGATGGTCGAAGAGCGGGAATGGCTCTTGGGCTTGCAGTACAAGATGGGCGTTGATGGGATCAGTGTGCTTTTCGTCATGCTGACGACCTTCATCATGCCGCTGACCATCGCGGCGTCTTGGACTGTGACAACCCGCGTCAAGGAATATATGATCGCCTTCCTGTTATTGGAGACGCTCATGTTGGGCGTATTCATGGCGCTTGATCTCGTGCTCTTTTACCTCTTCTTCGAGGCAGGGCTTATTCCGATGTTCTTGATCATCGGGATATGGGGCGGCAGGGAACGTATCTACGCGTCGTTCAAATTCTTCCTCTACACCTTTCTTGGCTCCGTGCTGATGCTTGTGGCGATGGTCGCAATGTTCTCGGATGCAGGGACCACCGATATTGCGGACCTGCTCAAGCATGAGTTCGAGAGCGAGACGTTCTCGATCCTAGGAGTCCATGTGATCGGCGGCATGCAGACGCTGATGTTCCTCGCGTTCTTTGCCAGCTTTGCGGTCAAGATGCCGATGTGGCCGGTCCACACATGGCTGCCGGACGCCCACGTTCAGGCACCCACGGCTGGCTCTGTTGTGCTGGCAGCGATCCTGTTGAAGATGGGCGGCTATGGCTTCTTGCGCTTCAGCCTGCCAATGTTTCCGGTGGGCACTGAGGTGCTGACGCCTCTGGTGCTCTGGATGTCGGCCATTGCCATTGTCTACACCTCACTGGTTGCACTTGCCCAAGAAGACATGAAGAAACTGATCGCCTATTCCTCGGTCGCCCATATGGGTTACGTCACAATGGGCATATTTGCGGCCAATCAACAGGGCGTGGATGGTGCGATTTTCCAGATGATCAGCCACGGATTCATCTCGGGCGCGCTCTTTCTCTGTGTCGGCGTGATTTACGATCGGATGCATACCCGCGAGATTGATGCCTATGGCGGTCTCGTAAACCGGATGCCCGCCTATGCGCTGATCTTCATGTTCTTCACCATGGCCAATGTCGGCCTGCCAGGCACCTCTGGCTTTGTCGGGGAATTCCTGACGCTGGTCGGTGTGTTTCAGGTCAATACATGGGTTGCAGCGGTTGCGACATCAGGTGTGATCCTGTCGGCAGCCTACGCGCTCTGGCTCTATCGTCGGGTGGTCTTTGGTGATCTGATCAAGGAAAGTCTCCGCACCATCACAGATATGAACAAACGCGAGCGGGCGATTTTCGCGCCGCTGGTGGTGATGACGCTCTTGCTTGGGGTTTACCCCCGGCTTGTGACCGACATCACCGGCCCCTCGGTCGAGGCGCTGATTTCCAACGTTGAGACGGCACAGGCCGTGGCGCAAGCTGCGACACAACTTGCCGAAACCTCGCATTGAACCGGAGGCCCTGAGACATGCAGGCTGATCTATCCATAATCCTGCCCGAGATCGTGCTCTCGGCCTATGCGCTGTTGGCGCTCTTGGGTGTGGCCTATACCGGGCAGGACCGAATGGCGGGCATGCTGGTCTGGGTCACGGCGGGGTTGTTTGCGCTGCTGGCGATCTGGATCGGGGCATCGGGGACCGGCACGCGCACCGCCTTTGGTGGCATGTTCAACGATGATGGATTTGCGCGTTTTGCCAAGGTCATGATTCTCCTCTCAGCGGCGGCTGTGCTGGTGCTGGGACAGGATTACATGTCGCGCCGCGGTATTCTGCGGTTTGAATATCCGCTCCTTGTGGCCCTGGCCGTCGTGGGCATGATGGTCATGGTCAGCGCGGGCGATCTGATGGCGCTCTATATGGGGCTCGAACTGCAATCGCTGTCGCTTTATGTCGTGGCCTCTTTGCGCCGGGACAGCGCAAAATCGACTGAGGCGGGGCTCAAGTATTTCGTATTGGGCGCGCTGTCGTCTGGCCTGTTGCTCTATGGGGCGTCGCTGATCTACGGCTTTGCGGGCACAACGCTTTTCTCCGGCATCATCGCAGCAGCCGAGGGGCAGGCTCCGATCGGTCTTTTGATCGGTCTGGTCTTTGTCATCTCCGGTCTCGCGTTCAAGATTTCGGCGGTGCCCTTTCACATGTGGACGCCCGATGTCTATGAAGGCGCGCCAACTCCGATCACTGCGTTCTTTGCGACGGCCCCCAAAATGGCGGCAATGGGGCTTTTTGCCCGCGTCGTGCATGACGCCTTTGGTGGGGTGGTTGCGGATTGGCAGCAGGTGTTGGCGCTTCTGGCGCTGCTCTCGATGTTCCTTGGCGCATTTGCAGCCATCGGCCAGACCGATATCAAGCGTCTGATGGCGTATTCTTCTATTGCCCACATGGGGTATGCGCTGATGGGACTGGCGGCCGGCACGGTGTTTGGTGTGCAGGCGATGCTGATCTATATGGCAATCTATGTCACCATGAACGTGGGAACCTTTGCCTTTATCCTGTCGATGGAACGAGATGGGCAACCGGTGACGGACATTCGCAGCCTCGCCCTGTATTCCCGCGCCGAACCGGGCCGCGCCTTGGCGATGTTGATTCTCTTGTTCAGCCTCGCGGGCGTGCCGCCACTCTTGGGCTTTTTCGGCAAGCTGTATGTGCTCCGTGCTGCCTATGAAGGTGGGCTTGGATGGCTCGCGATTGCCGGGGTTGTCGCGTCTGTCATCGGCGCGTTTTACTATCTGCGCATCGTCTTCTACATGTATTTCGGAGAAGAGGGGACCGGGGTCGAGACCGGTCGTTCGCCCGTGCAATGGGCGTTTCTGATGGGTTCGGCAGCGGTGATGCTGCTTGGCATCGTCAACATGTTCGGAGTCGAGGCCATGGCACAGGCGGCCGCGGCGACACTGGTCAACTGAGCCTCATTCCAATGCCAAGCCAAACAGGCGCGCCGCAGTGGCGCGCCTGTGTCGTTCAAGGGCGCAGATACTTTTCAAGAACGATTGCGGGCATGGCTCCACGCAACAACATGTCTGGCAACACATACGAGGGGGCCATGTCGAGGCCCAGCTCAGCGGCCAGTGCCGCATCCCGCACCATGTCAAATACGCTGACCCGCAGCGAAAGCCGTTCCGCGAGATGGCGTAATTCGTCTTCGGCGGCGGCACAGTCGGGGCAATCATCTTGCGTGAAGAACGCTATTGCGGCGGGCTCGCCCTCTGCCCCAAAGCCGGGCAGACCGGGTGAAAAAAGCTGTCTGGAGGCCCGGTCCAACAGTCCCAAATCACGCGCGGCATCCTCACTATAAAGATCGGTTGCGACAATCTGTGGCCGCTCACGCAATGGATAGATCAGTGCTGGTGTCTCGACCAACACCGCGCGTATTGCCTCTCCGAGTGCCGTTCGCGATTGCTGCGGTATCTCTTGCGCAACGACAGGTAAGGCTGTCCCGTGTAACAGGGCAGCAACGAAGAGGGTAGGGCGCATGGCTATTGTGCGCGGATCTCGTTGGCGATCTCTTGCATGGCATCTTGAGGCAAGTATCCGCGCAGCATTTGATCGCCCATCACAAAGGACGGTGTGCCGGTGATCTGCATTCTCTGACCAAGCGCATGATTGGCGGCGATCACCTCAGAGACCGCCTCGCTGTTCATCTCCGCGATGATTTTAGTGGCATCCAGGCCGAGCGTATCCGCCAGACGGGATAATCCGGTCTCATTCATGCTGCCGCTATAGCTCATCAGCGCGTCATGCACCGATTTATAGGCCTCATCCCCTGCAACTTGGCGTGTCGCGATGGCAAAGCGAGAGGCGAGCACAGAATCCTCACCCAGAATGGGGAATTCCTTGATAATGAAACGCATATTGCCATCGGCGGCCAAGAGACCCTTCACGTCATCAAAGGCGCGGCGGCAATAGCTGCAGCGATAGTCCATGAATTCAACCAATGTCAGGTTGCCTTCCGGATTGCCCCCAACCCAAGAGTTCGGATCGTTGAAGAGGGCATCGGCATTGCTTCTGACCAGATCGCTATCGGCCTGTGCCTGGCCTTGGGCTTCGCGCTTTTCCAGCACGGCAACTGCTTCCATGATCACTTCGGGGTTCTCGAGCAAGTAAGCTCGAATTTCCTCGCGCAAGAGCGTGCGTTCGGCCTCGTTCAAACTTTCAAGATCAAGCGCGGAGGCCGGCTGTGTCAGAATCAAGCAAAGGCCAAAACTGGCAGAGGACAGAACAGAACGTAGCATCAGGGTCATTTTCTCCGTTTTTCTTCGGCTTCTGCCGCAAAAAGTACATCCTGTGCCCTTTGCCACGCGGCAGAACCGCGGGGTAACAGGGAGGAAGCGCGCGTCGCATGTATCTTAGCATCTTTCAACTGGCCTGCCATCGCATATCGCTCTGCGGTCAGGACCGAGGCCATCCCGTTATTGCCTAACTTTGCATTGGCCTGTGCCAGATCGCGCAGGATGCGGGAGTCACGACCATCGCGCCCCCTCGCGGTTTCCAGAAACTCTGCCGCCTTTTGCACCTGACCATCAGCCAAGAGAGCCCGCCCATAAGATCCAAGGATCAGCGCATTCCGTGGGGCCAGATTGGCGGCGCGCGCATAGGCAGCGACGGCGGGCTTGATCTGTCTGCTTTCCATGAGAATCTGCCCGCGTAACTCGTGCAAATAAGGATCGTTCGGACGCCGTGCGATGGCCCCGTCTATCGCGGCCAAAGCCCGGCGCAGATCAGCCTGCCGATGATAGGCAATTGCCTGACGCATCAATTTGACGTCTTCATAGCCATATTCTCCGGCTCGCGTCAGCGTCCATTTCGGAGATCGTTGAAACGCCGAGAGCTTGCTTTTGGCCCGCGCAAACCAATAGGTTGCTTCAGGGTCGGGCGTTACGGTTTTTGACTGTGCGTCGGCCAATTGGCTGATCCGCCGGAACCGGTCCCGAGAGAGCGGATGGGTGCGCGCATAGGCATCCTGACGGCCTAGCGACAGGGATTCTTGTCCCCGAAATAGATCCATGACCTGCACGGCACCGCGCAGATCGATACCTGCGGCGGCCATAAACCGCATACCGCTGGCATCGGCCGCATTTTCCTCGGCCCGCGTGTGCGAAAAAAAGCTGCGCATCGCGGCCCCCTGAAGCCCGGCTGCGGCCCCTGCGGCAAACTCGCCACTTCCGGCGGCTGCTCCGGCGGCGACGGCCAATGCTGTTCCAAGTGCCGCAGCGGTTCGGGCGTTGCGGGCATTGATCGGGCGACGCATGAGGTGACCATTCGCAATATGGGCCGCCTCATGCGCAATCACCGATTGCAGCATGGCCGGGGTCTCCATCCTCAAGATTAGCCCGGAGTGTATGAAAATACTGTCCGAATCGATCACAAAGGCATTCATGCTCGAATCGTCAATCACCAGAATATCCACCCGTGCGGGACTCAATCCTGCGGCTTGCAATACAGGCGTCGCAAGACTGCGCAAGGCCTGCTCAATATCGGGATCACGCAGCAACGTCACGGCCCGCGCTGGAACAGCCAGCGTCAGGGTCAGCAGCAATGAGAGCGCGGCGAGTCGGAGAAGCAGCATTGACCTTGGCGGCCTTTTCCAGTGAGACGGGTCGGCAAGTGCGCGCAGTCTAGGAGAAAACCCATGCGAAACTCAACCCGGTCGCAGGTTGATGCCTTCATCGTGATGGATGTGATGGAGGCCGCGCGCCGCGCCGAGGCAATGGGACGCCACATCATCCACATGGAGGTGGGGCAACCGGGTACTCCTGCTCCGCAAGGCGCACGGGATGCCCTTGTCGAAACAATGGCGCGCGAGTCTCTGGGATACACGGTGGCGCTCGGCCTGCCAGCCCTGCGCGCACGGATCGCGCGGCTCTATAAAGACTGGTACAATATCGACCTGAACCCAAGCAGGGTTGTCATCACTCCCGGCTCTTCCGGGGCCTTCATTCTCGCCTTTACGGCCCTTTTCGATGTTGGCGACCGGGTCGGAATCGGTGCGCCGGGATATCCCAGCTATCGCCAGATTCTGCGGGCGTTGGATCTCGTGCCGGTGGATATAGAAACGGCGGCGGAAAACCGCTTGCAGCCAGCCCCTGGGGATCTCGCGGGGCGCGACTTGAGCGGGCTTCTGGTGGCGAGCCCGGCGAATCCGTCCGGTACGATGCTGGACCGGGTAGCGCTTGGCGGGCTCATTGAGGCGTGTCACGCGCAGGGGGTATCCTTCATCAGTGACGAAATTTATCACGGGATCGACTATGAGCAACGCGCCGTCAGCGCGCTTGAGATCACCGACGAATGCTATGTGATCAACTCCTTCTCGAAGTATTTTTCCATGACCGGCTGGCGCATCGGCTGGATGGTGGTGCCCGAAGATGACGTACGCGTGGTCGAACGGCTGGCGCAGAATCTCTTTATCTGTCCGCCCCACGCAAGTCAGATCGCTGCCCTCGCAGCAATGGATTGTACGTCGGAACTTGAGGCCAATATGGCGGTTTACCGGCGCAACCGCACCCTGATGCTGGATGGGCTGCCCAAAGCTGGGTTTGACCGTATCGCACCGCCTGACGGGGCCTTTTATGTTTATGCCGATGTCAGCCATCTGACCGACGACAGCCGCGCCTTTGCTGCCGAAATTCTGGACAAGGCCGGGGTCGCAGTGACACCGGGATTGGATTTCGACCCAGTCCGCGGTGCCGGAACGCTGCGGTTTTCCTATGCGCGCGCCACGGCGGATATCGAAGAAGGGCTGTCGCGGCTCCAGCGCTTTATGGACCAACGCAGCATCTAGAGCAGGCAGGGCGATTGAGTGGGCAATGGGCGCTAAAGCCCGTTCGCCAAAGTTTCACCACAGTCCTGTCCCGAATTCGCCAGATCGGCATGGCACTCTTTTTGGTGGCGGCAACTTTGTCAAAGGGGTGCGAAATGCAACAGCTCAGAAATGGCTATCAAAGCGCTAGTGTGTTGCTTCAGGTCAATGCCGATCTGTTGCTCTATCTGGTCACTCTTGGGTTCGCTCTTTTTGCCGGTGGATTTATTGGCGCGCTCTGATCCATGCGACCTGTTTCACGGCCACTCGCGTTTTGACAAGGCCAGACAGACGGGTTACTGACATCCATAATGAGATGTCTGACTGGGTTTGAGCAATGAATGATCGCGACATGAATCGGCAGAATAGCCGCAACGTTTTTTTCGCGTTGAGAACCGTTAAAGCCGCTCTTGTGTCAGTGATCATTGCCACATTCCTGTTAGGAACCGGCCAACGAGCCGAGGCGCAATCCTATCGCTTCTCCTCGGTGTCCATTGAGGGCAACCAACGTATCGAAGCAGGGACGATTCTTTCCTACGCAGGCATCGCGCGGAACGAGACCGTTTCGGCCGGTCAATTGAACGACGCCTATCAGAAAGTCTTGACCTCGGGACTTTTTGAAGAAGTTGAACTCGTCCCGCAGGGCAATAATCTGCTGATCCGCGTCACCGAGTTTCCAACCATCAATCGCATCGCCTTTGAGGGCAACGACAAGATCAAAGACGAGGATCTTGCTGGTTTCATCCAGAGCAAATCGCGTCAAGTCTTCAGCCCGACGCAGGCCGAGCGTGACGCGGGAATAATTTCAGAAGCCTATAGCCAAAACGGTCGCATTGCCGCCCGTGTGACGCCGAAGGTAATCCGGCGGAGCGATAACCGTGTTGATCTGGTGTTCGAGATTTTTGAGGGCCGCAAGATCGAGGTGCAGCGTATTGGCTTCGTCGGCAATCGCGCCTTTTCCGACACTCGCCTCCGTCGCGTGGTCGAAAGCAAGCAAACCGGCCTCCTGCGCGCCCTGATCGAACGCGACACCTTTGTCGAGGATCGGGTGAACTTTGATCGTCAGGTGCTGACCGATTTCTACAACTCGCGCGGCTACGTCGATTTCCGCGTCACGGGGACCAATGCCGAATTGGCCCGCGAGCGGGACGCTTACTTTGTCACGTTCAATGTTCAGGAAGGCCAACAGTTCAAGTTCGGCCAGATCACAACCGTGAGCGAGATGAACGGGGTTGAGGCCGAGACCTATCACGACACACTCAAGATCAAACCGGGAGTGGTTTACTCCCCGACGCTGGTCGAAAATTCGATCGCTCGGATGGAACGTCTGGCCATCAAGAACGGCGTTGATTTCCTGCGAGTCGAGCCGCGCATCACCCGAAACGACCGCGATTTGACGCTGAATGTGGAATTCGCCCTCCAACGCGGGCCGCGTATCTTTGTCGAGCGGATCGACATCGAAGGTAACACGACGACCCTCGACCGCGTGATCCGACGCCAGTTTGATCAAGCCGAAGGTGATCCGTTCAACCCGCGCTCGATCCAGCAGGCGGCAACCCGCATCCGGGCCTTGGGGTATTTCAAGGAGGTGGACGTGAATGCGCGCGAAGGGTCGCGTCCGGACCAAGTTGTGATCGAGACCGACGTGGAAGAGCAAACTACTGGAACGGTGTCTGTCGGTGCCAGCTTTTCCACCAACTCGGGTCTTGGCATTTCTCTTGGCTTCTCGGAGCGCAACTTTATCGGGCGCGGCCAACGGTTAACCGCGCAGATTTTGGCCACTGCCGATTCGATCAACTACAATCTCGGCTTTGTTGAGCCAGCTTTTCTTGGGCGTGATGTGGCCTTGGGTCTTGATTTCTCATTTCAGGAGACAGAGAGCGACAACAGCCTGTTTGACACCGCAATCGGGACATTCCGCCCCAGCCTGACCTTTCCGACCGGCGAGAATACCCGGCTTGGCGTCTACTACAATGCCAGCTACGAGGACATGTCTGACTATCAGGGCACGTCCGGTATTCTTCTGGACGAGATCAACCAAGGGGCGCTATGGACCAGTTCTGTGGGTTACAATTTCAATTATGACACGCGGGAGTCAGGGCTTAATCCCAATGCGGGGGTTCTCTTGTCATTTGGCCAGGAATTTGCCGGTCTCGGCGGTGACAACGACTATATCAAGACCACGGCGCGTCTGGTCGGCCAAACGACTGTCATGAATGAGGATGTGACCTTGAGGGCTATCCTCGAGGGCGGTGCGATCGAGTTTTCCGGAGGCCAAAGCAGCCGCTTTCTCAATCGCTTTGGTTCACAGGTTATTCGCGGCTTTGAGCCGAATGGCATGGGGCCGATTGAAGACGACGAACTGTTGGGCGGTGATTATTTCGCTGCACTCAAATTCGAAGCAGAATTTCCCCTCGGCCTGCCCGACGAATATGGCATCACTGGCGGGGCGTTCTACGACATCGGCTCGATCTGGGGTATTGGTAACCGGGGGTCTGTTGCTCCGGGCAATACGCTGTCCTCGACTGGGTTCAAAGCGCGGCATGTCGTTGGTTTCTCGATATTCTGGTCTTCACCCTTTGGCCCGATCCGGATGAACTTCTCCAACGCGCTCAAGAAAGAACCGGGCGATATCGAGCAACAGTTCGATTTGACGGTTCGAACGGAATTCTGAACATGCGAACGGCCCTTGCTCTGGCTGGGCTGATCGTGGCGCTGTCTCTTGGCACCCATGAGACGGCGCGTGCGCAACAGATGGGCGTAATTCAGAGCGATGTTCTTGTGATTGATCCCGAGCGTATGTTGATCGAATCCGATTATGGTCGACGGCTTCAAGTTGATATCCAGACAGAGCGGGACCGGCTCATTGCGCATAATGACCGGATTGCCAAGGAGTTGGAGGCTGAAGAACAAAGCCTGACAAGCCTGCGGGCGACAACGCCGTCGAATGAATTTCGTGCTCTTGCAGATTCCTTTGATCAAAAAGTGGAAGAGTTGCGGCTTGAAAGCGAACGCATGTCCCGCGACCTCGAACGCCGCCGGGATTTGGTGCCGGTGCAGTTCATGCGCGTCGTGCAGCCCGTCTTGGAGGACCTGCTGCGTGAGGCGGGCGCGATGGTGATGATAGATGCGCGTGCTGTGATGCTGCATGCGGGGGCTGCGGATGTAACGGATCTTGCTGTGGTTCGCATAAATGAGCGCATAGGGCGTGGACCACAGGCCCCGGATGTATCCGACAAAGAACAGGACCCTGCTCCGGAGACCCCGGTCGAATAGGCAGGTTTGAGATATTGCTCCTTTGTCTTCCGCTTGCTAGGGACGAGCAAGGTGTTATGCGAAAGGACAGCCCATGACAGAGCCTCTCAAATCTGCGGACATCCATCTGATCCAGCGGCTGATTCCGCATCGTTATCCGTTCCTTTTGGTCGACAAGGTGGTCGATATCGATGGCTATCAGTCGGCGCGCGGCATCAAGAATGTGACGATGAACGAGCCGCATTTTCAAGGACATTTTCCGGGCAAGCCGATCATGCCTGGCGTCACCATCATCGAGGCGATGGCGCAGACGGCCGCCGTGATGGTTGGCACGGCTCTGAACATGCAAGACCGAAACATGCTGGTCTATTTCATGGCGATAGACAGCGCCAAGTTTCGCCGCATGGTGGTGCCGGGCGATGTGCTTGAAATGAAACTGCGCACGACGCGTGGCAAGCCCGGCGGCAAGGTCTGGAAGTTTTCGGGTGTTGCCGAAGTCGAGGGCGAGTTGGCCGCTGAGGCCGAATTCACCGCCATGATGGATTTGCCGAAAGAGTAACTGCGGCGGTGAGCGGTCCCTGTTGCAACTCGCGCGCCGTCACGGGGTGACGGCGCGCCTCTCTTTTCACTTGGGAACGGTGATCGCCTCTATCTTTGGCATCATTTCTGGCATCGCCTTCTGCAAGACAGCAGAAATCATCGGTTGCTGGATCTGCGCCAGTTGCGGCATTTTGCGCATCACGGCGCCGCCATGCTCTGACGTGTAGAAGTCGCGCAATGCGGTCAACTCTTCCAGCGTCATGATATCGGCCATGATTTCATCCTGCTGGAGCATGACATCGGTGAGAGGGTCGGTTAATTCTGAAGAGAAAAGCTGGCCAATTTGCTCGATCTGTTCCGGTGTCATCGCCTGACGGGTTGCCGCCATTTGTTGAATCATGGGCTGCCAAAGTTGTTTGATGAACTCTTGGATATCGGTATCCGTCATCGTCGCTTGCACATACTCCTTGGCAACCGCGACCCGCGCCTCGCGATCACTGTCTGCATAGGCAGGAAACGCAAGACAAAAGGTCAACAAGGCACCACTCAAAATCCGCATGGGACAAACTCCAATCATGTAAATGCGTCGCCACACAAACACCTCTGCTTCTACCTGTCAACGGGCCGCAGGGCATATGGGTTGCATGGTGTCGCAGGGGTTGATATTTCCAGCGAATAAAACCCGATAGATTTGATCGGAAAGAACAAGAGGCTCCGGTGCAGACCCCAATTCCCCGGCTTGAAGTCAACAATCTGATGCGTCGGTATGATGGACGCCTCGTCGTCAATGACGTCTCACTCCGGGTGATGCCGGGGCATGTGACCTGCCTGCTTGGGCCGTCAGGGTGTGGGAAATCGACGACGCTGCGTATGATCGCAGGGGTCGAGATGCAGGATGCTGGTGAGATCTGGGTCGATGGCAATCTTGTGTGCAACACCGTGTTTCGCATACCGCCAGAGCGGCGGCACATTGGCTTGATGTTTCAGGACTTTGCCCTCTTTCCGCATCTCAGCGTGGCGCAGAACGTGGGATTTGGTCTTAGTGGCGACAGATCCGCCAAAGCGGTCCGTATTGGAGAATTGCTCGAGCGGGTGGGTTTGGAACGGCATCTCAACGCCTACCCTCATGAACTGTCTGGTGGCGAGCAGCAGCGTGTGGCCTTGGCCCGCGCGCTCGCGCCCCGTCCCGGCATCATGCTCATGGACGAGCCGTTTTCCGGCCTCGACAACCGCTTGCGCGATGGTATTCGCGACGAGACACTGGACATCCTGCGTGAACAGGACACCGCCGTGCTCTTGGTCACGCACGAGCCCGAAGAGGCCATGCGCATGGCCGACGAGATCGCGCTTATGCGTGATGGGCGGATCGTGCAACAGGGGGCGCCCTATAACGTCTACAATGCCCCGGTGGACCGAAGTGCCATGGCGTTTTTCTCTGAGGTCAACGTGATCCGGGGCAGGGTGCGCGGCTCATTGGTGGATACGCCGTTTGGCCAGTTTCTCTCGCCCGGTGCCTATGAGGGCAGCGAGGTCGAAATCGTGATCCGACCACAACATATCAAGATCGACTTTGACAGGCACGGGCGCGGCCCCAATCCCACATCGCAGGACGGTACGCCCGCGCGCGGTGTGGTCGAGCGCGCGCGCTTCATGGGCTCCGAGAGTCTGGTCGAGTTTCGGATGGATCACGACGGCTCGCTGCTCAAGGCAACAGTGCCCAATGTATTCCTGCCGAAACCGGGCAAGGCGCTGTGGCTGATGATCCGCCGAGATCGCTGTTTCCTGTTCCCGGTCAAGCGGTGAGGCGCTCGTCTCAGACCAATCGCGACGTCGCTATCGCCGCGCGCACGAAATCAGCAAACAGAGGGTGCGGCGCAAAGGGTTTGGATTTCAATTCCGGGTGATATTGCACCCCGATGAACCATGGGTGATCCGACCATTCCACGATCTCTGGCAGGCGACCATCAGGCGACATTCCAGAGAACGTTAGGCCACATCCTTCGAGCTTTTCGCGATATTTTGTGTCCACCTCATAGCGGTGGCGGTGCCGTTCGTCGATCGTCGTCGTGCCGTAGATCTGCGCCACGCGGCTACCGTCCTTGAGCACGGCGTCATAGGCCCCAAGACGCATGGTGCCGCCCTTGTCGTCACTGACCTTGCGTTGCACCTTTTCGTTGCCCTGCACCCATTCCTTGAGGTGATAGATCACCGGTTCGAACCGGCGCTTGCCCGCCTCGTGGTCGAATTCCTCTGATCCGGCGTCCTTGAGACCAGCCACATTGCGCGCGGCCTCAATCACCGCCATTTGCATGCCAAGACAAATGCCCAAATAGGGGATCTTGCGAGTTCGGGCGAATTCGGCAGCTTTGATCTTGCCTTCGGTGCCACGCTCACCAAAGCCGCCGGGCACCAGAATGGCATGAAAACCCTCAAGATGGGCGGCGGGGTCTTCGCGCTCGAAAATCTCGGCATCGACCCATTCCACGTTGACCTTGACCCGATTAGCCATGCCGCCGTGAATGAGCGCCTCCTTGATCGACTTATAGGCATCCTCGAGCTGCACGTATTTGCCGACAATAGCGATATTTACTGCCCCATCGGTATTCTGGATACGGTCCACCACATCCAGCCACACCGTCAGGTCCGGTTTGGGCGCGGGGCTGATCTGAAAGACGTCGAGCACCGCTTGATCCAGCCCTTCACGGTGATAGGCCAGCGGTGCCTCATAGATCGACTTGAGATCATAGGCCGCGACCACATGCTCTTTGCGGACGTTACAAAATAGTGCGATTTTCTCACGTTCCTTGTCCGGGATCGGCTGTTCCGAACGGCACACGAGAATGTCGGGCGCGATGCCGATGCTCTGGAGTTCCTTGACCGAGTGTTGCGTCGGTTTGGTCTTCAACTCGCCACTTGCCGCCAGATAGGGCAGAAGGGTGAGATGCATGAAAATACACTGTCCGCGCGGTCGGTCATGGCTGAACTGCCGGATTGCCTCAAAGAACGGCAGACCCTCGATATCGCCGACGGTGCCGCCGATCTCGCAGAGCATGAAATCGACCTCATCCTCGCCAATGCTCAGGAATTCCTTGATTTCATTGGTGACATGCGGGACGACCTGTATCGTCTTTCCTAGATAATCGCCGCGCCGTTCTTTTTCCAGGACGTTCGAATAGATACGACCAGAGCTGACAGAGTCGCTGATCCGTGCCGGAACCCCGGTGAATCGCTCATAATGACCAAGGTCGAGATCGGTCTCTGCGCCATCGTCGGTCACGAATACCTCGCCATGTTCAAACGGACTCATCGTGCCAGGATCAACATTGAGATAGGGGTCAAGTTTGCGCAATCGCACCGAAAACCCACGCGCCTGCAACAACGCCCCAAGGGCGGCCGAAGCCAGTCCCTTGCCAAGCGAAGACACAACGCCGCCCGTAATGAAAATATATCGTGCCATGCGCTGAGGCCCCCGTGTTTCTACGTGTTTGATGGTCGGTCAAAAGCCCAGAGATGGCCTCAAAAGACCGCTCTGCCACGGGATTTAACCCTTACAGGATTCGCGAGGTTTGCGCAAGCCAACCGCTAGATGCTGTTGCGCGGCAATCTCCGCCCTCAAAGATTTGTGTCAGTCGGCAGTGGGCGTCAGCGGAGCCGTATCGCCGGATGGCGGCGGCAGGAGGCTGTCTGCATCCGGAAGTGCAGGCACAGACTGTTCTGTGGTGGGCGGTGAATCAGTCAACCGGTCCAGCACCGAAACCCCAGCCGCGTTCTGCGCCGCAATGATGGTAAGTGTAATTGAGGTCACAATAAAGGATGCCGCGAGAATCCATGTCATCTTGCCCAGAGCCGTGGCCGCGGCGCGCCCCGTCATGGCCCCACCGCCACCGCCGCCCATCCCAAGTCCGCCGCCTTCGGAGCGTTGCAGCAGTACCACGCCAATCAGGGCGAGCGCCAAAAGAAGGTGGATGGTCAGGACGACATTTTCCATGGATCAGGGGGCCTACGCTTATGTCTCGATCTGCCGCTATCTATGCAATTCTGAGCCTGCCCGCAACCCGGCAATCGGCGCAGGTGCGTCTTATCATCATCATCGGCCATTTTGACGGATCGCTCAGCCGGTGGATCCCTCTCTCGTTCAGCCTGACGTGCCGCAGATGTCTGCATCCGTTCACAGCTTTGGGCGAATTAGATGTTTCACCCGGCGCGTCCCCCCGCTATACCAACGCGCGGTTTGGACCAAATGCCGAGGGGTAAATCATGGCAAATGTCGTCGTCGTCGGGGCCCAATGGGGGGACGAGGGAAAAGGCAAGATCGTCGATTGGCTGAGTGAGCGCGCCGATGTGATCGCGCGGTTTCAGGGTGGCCATAACGCGGGCCATACCCTCGTGATCGACGGCAAGGTCTACAAGCTCAATGCGCTGCCCTCAGGCGTGGTGCGGGGCGGAAAGCTGAGCGTGATCGGCAATGGCGTGGTGCTGGACCCCTGGCATCTGATCAAGGAAATAGCGTCGATCCGCGAACTGGGTGTGACAATCACGCCGGAGACGCTGATGATCGCAGAGAATACCCCCCTCATCTTGCCGATCCACGGCGAGTTGGACCGCGCCCGTGAAGAAGCCGCGAGCAAAGGCACCAAGATCGGCACAACCGGTCGCGGTATCGGGCCGGCCTATGAGGACAAGGTGGGTCGGCGGTCCGTTCGGGTGGCGGATCTGGCGGATGAGGCCACTTTGATCGCGCGGGTTGACCGCGCACTCCAACATCACGACCCGCTGCGTCGTGGTCTCGGGATCGCGCCGGTCGATCGCGAGGCCTTGATCGCGCAGCTCAAAGACATCGCACCGCAGATCCTTCCCTATGCCGCCCCCGTCTGGAGAGTGCTCAACGAGAACCGCCGCGCGGGCAAGCGTATCCTCTTCGAGGGGGCGCAGGGCGCGCTGTTAGATATTGATTTTGGCACCTATCCCTTTGTCACGTCATCCAATGTGATCGCCGGTCAGGCGGCCACGGGCGTGGGACTTGGACCGGGGGCGATTGATTACGTGCTGGGCATCGTCAAAGCCTATACGACGCGCGTGGGCGAGGGGCCGTTTCCAACCGAATTGCACGATGCGGATGGTCAGCGCCTTGGCGAGCGTGGGCATGAATTCGGCACGGTGACAGGACGCAAGCGGCGCTGCGGCTGGTTCGATGCCTGTCTTGTGCGTCAGACCTGCGTGACCTCGGGCGTCACCGGCATTGCGCTGACGAAGCTCGATGTGCTCGACGGGTTCGAGACGCTGAAAATCTGCGTCGGCTATGACCTTGACGGCACGCGGCTGGATTACCTGCCGACCGCCGCCGACCAACAGGCGCGCTGCACGCCCATTTACGAGGAACTGCCTGGTTGGTCGCAATCGACCGAGGGCGCGCGCAGTTGGGCCGACCTGCCCGCCGAGGCGATCAAATACGTCCGCCGCGTTGAAGAGTTGATCGACTGCCCGGTTGCCCTACTTTCCACCTCACCCGAGCGCGAGGATACAATCCTCGTGACAGACCCTTTCGCGGATTGAGGAGACCCGATGCCACTCAGTTACAAGGCCCGGAAACGCTGGTCACTGGTCGTCTTGCTCATTGGCCTGCCAGCCTATGTGGTGGTAGCCGTGAGCCTAGTGAATTGGATAGACCGGCCGTCGATCTGGGTGGAATTGCTGATCTATGTGGGGCTTGGCTTTCTTTGGATCGTGCCGCTCAAGCGCGTGTTCATCGGAGTGGGCCAGCCTGACCCGGATGCAGGCAAAGACTGAGCTTCGCCTTTCATCGTTCTGAAAATACTCAAAAAGACGGCGTCTGCCCCAGAGCAGGCGCCGTCTTTCTGATTTTAGCCGCGCATCCGCGCGCCATCCACGTCAAAGAGCGCTTCGGTGAGCATCGTCGCCCCATAACGACGCCCGAGTATCTCGATCTCTGCACGCAAGCCTGCCTGCGCCTGTCCCGCAGGAATGAGCGCGAGTGCTATCGACTTGTCCGCGTGGTGCGAATAGCCCCCGGAGGTGCAGAACCCAGCCACTTCACCCGCGATCCAGACCGGTTCATAGCCGTTCACATCGGCGTCCGTTGCCTCGACCTCAAAGGCCACCAGTTTGCGCGCGGCACCCTTGGCGCGTTCCACCTCTGCCGCCGCGCGTCCGACAAAATCGGCGTTCTTGGTAAAGCTGATGAACCGGTCCATCCCGGTCTCGCCGGGGGTGTAATCCGGCGAGAATTCATTGAGCCAAGAGCCAAAGAACCGATCCAGCCGCAGCGACATCATCGCGCGCATGCCAAAGGGTTTCATCCCGTGGTTCTGTCCTTCGGCCCATAGCACATCCCAGAGCGCGCGCTGTGCCATCGGGTCGCAGAAAATCTCATATCCCAGATCGCCGGTGTAACTGACGCGCTGCACCAGGCAATCGACCATGCCCACGGTCGCGTGGCGCACATCCATGAACCGCATCTCGCCCAGCGGATCGCGGGTGCAGGCCATCAGCACATCCCGTGCGCGTGGTCCTGCGATCTGAAACCCGTTGAGCCGATCCGAGACATTCTCGACCCTGACACCCTCTGCCTCGTTCTGCGCAAACCAGCGCATATGGACGGCTTGTGCACCGTAAGAGGCAGTGAGTTGGAAGCTCTCTTCATTGAGGCAAGACAGCGTGAAATCGCCCCAGAGGCGCCCTTTGGGTGAGAGCATCGGGGTGAGCGAGAGACGACCCGGTTTGGGAATCCGCCCCGCCATGATCCGGTCGAGCCAGCTGCGTGCGTTAGGGC
Source organism: Roseovarius sp. 217 (assembly GCF_000152845.1). Classification (GTDB taxonomy): domain Bacteria; phylum Pseudomonadota; class Alphaproteobacteria; order Rhodobacterales; family Rhodobacteraceae; genus Roseovarius. The sequence goes on along the minus strand of NZ_CH902584.1, from coordinate 3,441,213 downwards.
CGGAGACAAGGTACTTGCCAAAGTTATGCACCTCGTTGATGCCGACGGCCTCTCGCACCGCCTTGACCTCGCGGGCCGTGGCCTCCCATGCGTTGGAGCGGCGGAAGGATGGGGTCTCATAGCGCGGCTCGTCGCCGGTCGCGAAGTAATTGACCACCTCCAACCCGTATTGCGCGCCCCAGACCGCGCCCATGCTGTCGAATACGTCGTACATGGGCGTCTGACGAAAGGGGCGGGCGGCGGGCAGTTCTTCGTTCGGGTAGCTGACGCTGAACCGTTTTTGATAGTTTTCAATGACTTTCGGGCGGGTATAGCCCGGCGTGATCCAGTCGCCAAAGCGGGCCACGTCCATCGCGGTCACATCGCGTTCACATTCGCCCTCGATCATCCATTGCGCCAGCATCAGGCCGACACCGCCGCCTTGGGAAAATCCCGCCATGACACCGCAGGCCGACCAATAGCCGCGCAAACCGGGGATGGGGCCAACCAGCGGATTGCCATCGGGGGCAAAGGTGAAGGGGCCATGAATGACCGATTTGACGCCAGCCTGCTCCAACACGGGGAAACGGCGGTAGGCGAATTCGATGCTGGCCTCGATTTTGTCGAGGTTGTCAGGCAAAAGCTCATGGCCAAAATCCCAAGGCGTGCCGTCGACCGCCCAAGGTTTGCAGGGTTGCTCATAAAAGCCAATACAAAGTCCGCGCCCCTCTTGACGCAGATAGCTTTCGCCTGCCGGGTCCATGACGTGGGGGTGTTCGGTATCGCGACTGTAGATTTCGGAGATTTCGTCGGTAACAATATACTGATGTTCCATCGGGTGCAGCGGCAGGTAGACGCCCGCCATCGCCCCCACTTCGCGCGCCCAGAGACCGCCCGCGTTGACCACATGGTCCGTGTGGATCGTGCCCTTGTCTGTCACCACATCCCAGGTGCCATCGGCGCGCTGATTGGTTCCGCGCACCATGCAATGCGTCTCGATCTGCGCGCCACCCATGCGCGCGGCCTTGGCATAGGCATGGGTGGTGCCGGACGGATCAAGATGTCCGTCAAGCGGATCGTAGAGCCCGCCGAGAATACCGTCGATATTGGTGACCGGGGCAATCTTTGCGATCTCTTCGGGTGTCACGATATGGGTGTCGAGGCCCATGTAGCGATGCTTGGCGCGCTCGGCCAAGAGCATGTCGAACCGGTCGCGATTGTCCGCGAGCGTCACGCCGCCGACATGGTGCAGGCCGCAAGACATGCCGGTAATCTCTTCGAGTTCCTTGTAGAGGCGGATCGTATAGCCCTGAAGGGCAGCCATATTGGTGTCACCGTTGAGGGTGTGAAACCCGCCTGCGGCATGCCAAGTTGAGCCTGAGGTTAATTCTGAGCGTTCCAGAAGCATCACATCGGACCAGCCCAGTTTGGTCAGGTGATAGAGCACGGAACAGCCGACGACACCGCCGCCGATCACGACCACACGGGTGCTGGTTTTCATTGAGAGCCTCCTGATGTTTTGCCAGAGCCTGCCCGCTACGCGTCAAAGATCATGTCTGTCAGCGACAAATTCTGACGTATTTGTTGTTCTGGTGCCAAGTGAAACGCTGGTCATCGCGGGGGGAGCGATTTTCAAAGAAAACTTGTGCCTCGTTTTATCACCGCGACAAAGTATGTCGGAAAATGGCATTCATCCGAAGTGGGGTCGCCGCAGTTTGTGCCGGAACTTGATCAAGGGACCCGCCATGAAGACCCATGCACAGGCCGTCGTGATCGGCGGCGGCGTTATCGGATGCTCGATTCTCTACCACCTGACCAAACTGGGTTGGACTGATGTCGTCCTGCTTGAACGCAACGAATTGACCAGCGGCAGCACATGGCATGCCGCCGCCAATATCCACGGGCTGCATGACAGCGCCAATATCAGCCGCCTGCAGCATTACACGATGAAGCTCTATAACGAGCTGGAGGCCGAGACCGGGCAAAGCTGTGGCGTGTTCCAGCCCGGCAGTCTCTACTTGGCGCAGACAGAGAATCGCGAGCATCAATTGCGACTTCAGGCGTCCAAGGCCAAGCTCTATGGCATGAACTTTCACGAGATTGGGCGGGATGAGGCCGAGCGGCTGCATCCGCTGGTGAATTTCGACGGCATCCGTTGCATTATGTACGAGCCGGATGGCGGCAATGTAGACCCGTCGGGTGTCACCAATGCCTATGCGGTGGGGGCGCGGCAGCGGGGTGCCGAAATTCATCGGTTCACGCCGGTGACGGGGACGGTGCCGCAACCGAACGGGTCTTGGATCGTTGAGACGCCCAAGGGCAATATCCATACACCGTGGGTGATCAATGCCGCCGGTCTCTGGGGGCGTGAGGTGGCCAAGCTGGCGGGGATCGAACTGCCGCTGCAACCGACCGAGCACCAGTATTTTGTGACCGAGATGATCGCTGAAATTGCCGGAATGGACCGGCGCTTGCCCTCGGTCGCGGATCGGGACGGGGAATATTACCTGCGACAAGAGGGCAAGGGCCTGCTGATCGGCGCCTATGAGCGCGATATGCGATTCTGGGCCGAAGAGGGCACGCCGCTTGATTTCGCGCATGATCTTTTCCCCGATGATCTGGAGCGGATCGAGGAAAACATGCTGCGTGCCATCGACCGGGTGCCGGTGGTGGGCACAGCGGGGATCAAGCGGGTGATCAATGGGCCGATGATCTGGTCGCCTGACAGCAACGTCATTCTTGGGCCGGTGCCCGAACTCAAGGGCTATTTCTGTTGCAACGGCATCATCCCCGGCTTTAGCCAATCGGCAGGCATGGGTTGGATGGTCGCCGAATGGCTGATCAACGGCGAGATGAATTACGACATGTTCGCCTGGGATGTTGCGCGCTTTGGCCTCTGGGCCAACAACCGCGATTTCGTCAAGGCCAAGGTGCGGGACCAATATGCGCATCGTTTCTCGATTCATTTCCCCAATGAAGAGCGCAGCGCCGGGCGTCCGCTGCGCACGCGGCCTGCTTATGAGATGCAAAAGGACATGGGCGCGGTCTTTGGTCTCAACTATGGTTGGGAACATCCGCTGTGGTTCTCGGATGCGCGCGGCACCGTGGATACCAACGGCTTTACCCGGCAGAATTGGTGGGCACCGGTGGGGTCGGAATGCAAGATGCTGCGCGAGCGGGCAGGGATTATCGACATTTCTAATTTCGCCAAGTACCGGGTCAAAGGGCCGGGGGCGGAGGATTGGCTGAACGCTGTCTTTGCAAACCGGATGCCCAAGGCGGTCGGGCGGTCATGCCTGACGCCGCTGATTGGCGTGCGGGGTGGAATCGCGGGGGATGCGACGGTGACGCGGCTTGCGGAGGATGAATTCTGGGTCATTTCCTCAGGCATGGCGGAACGCTATCACAAGCGGTTCTTTGATGCGGTGCCGTTGCCCGAGGGGACCACGTTTGAGAGCCTGACCGACATAGTCTGTGGTTTTAACGTGGCGGGGCCTCAATCGCGCGAGATGTTGCAACGGTTGACGAATGCCTCGCTGGCGACGGCGGATTTCCCGTTCATGGCAAGCCGCCGGATCGAGCTGGGCGGGGTCGCGTGCGTAGCCATTCGTGTGAGTTTCACCGGTGATCTAGGCTGGGAATTGCATTGCGCGGCTGAGGATCAGGCGCGGCTCTATGCGGCGCTGCTGGAAGCAGGGCGTGAGATAGGCGCGGGGCCAGTGGGCAGTCGGGCGCTGATGAGCCTGCGCATTGAGAAGGGTTATGGGTCCTGGAGTCGCGAATACAGCCCAGAGTACTGGCCGCAAGAAGCTGGGCTGGATGGTCTTTGCAAGATGGACAAAGCGTTCCTGAACAAGGCCGCGCTGCAGGAGGTGATCACGCAGGAGCCGCGCGAGCGACTGGTGATCCTGCATCTGAGTGAGGCGGATGTCACAGCGTCGAACGCGGATGCCACGGGCGGAGAGCCGATTTTCAAGGATGGCGTCGGTGTGGGCCGTGTGTCTTCGGGTGCCTACGGCTATTCCGTCGGCATGAGTCTCGCGCTTGGCTATGTCAAAGGGGGCGCAAGGCCTGGTGATGAGGTCGACGTCATGGTCTTGGGTCGACCGCACCGCGCGCGCATTCTGGATGCGGCTCCGTTTGATCCTGAGGGCACGCGCCTGCGCGCCTGAGGAGTCAGCCGTCGCCTTTGTCGGCGGCGGCCTCCTGGGCGGCCTTGAAGCGTTTAAGCTTGTCCAAAAGCAGTGCCCGCGCCTTGATATTGGCGCGGCGTACGCGAACAGCGGTCAAAAAAGCCTCTTCGGCCGTTTGCGAGGTGGCCCCGAGGATGTTTTGAATGTCGGTGATGATGGTCTCATCGCCCGTGGCCTCGATCGCCTTGATCACATCGCGTGCCAGTTCATCCGCCAGATCCTCGGTCACTCCCATGGGACAATCCTCAGCGCGTGTTCTCGGTCAGACGCCGTTTGACATAGGTGCTCACCGACCCGATCATCGTGTCCATATGCGGTTCCTTGAAGAAGTGATCCGCGCCGTCGACCTCTTGATGGGTGATGGTGATGCCATGCTGCTCATGCAGCTTGTTCACCAGCGTCTTGGTGTCCGCAGGCGGAGCAACCCTATCGTTGCTGCCATTGATAATCAGCCCGGAGGCCGGGCAGGGGGCAAGAAAGCTGAAATCATACATGTTGGCGGGCGGGCTGACCGAAATGAAGCCAGTGATTTCCGGCCGCCGCATCAAGAGTTGCATCCCGATCCATGCGCCAAAGGAAAAGCCCGCGACCCAACAATGTTTTGAATTGTTGTTCATTGATTGCAGGTAATCGAGCGCCGAAGCGGCATCGCTCAGCTCACCAACACCTTGATCATATTCGCCCTGACTGCGGCCTACGCCGCGGAAATTGAATCGCAACACGGTAAAGCCCATGTTGTAAAAGGCGTAATGCAGGTTATAGACAACCTTGTTGTTCATCGTGCCACCGAATTGTGGATGCGGATGCAGCACAATCGCAATGGGCGCGTCTTTTTCCTTTTGCGGGTGGTAGCGGCCTTCGAGCCGACCCTCGGGGCCGGGAAAGATAACCTCGGGCATGGGTTCCCTGTGTCCTCTTCATGGGTGAGTGCGATAATCTTGACGACTTCGCTCGGGCACCTTAGAACTGTTCTAAATTGTGATCCGGGCCAGGATGGCTCAGAGCGAGATAAGCCTTGCGCGGCGCAAGGTCAATCAGTTCGCGTAGGGGAAGATCAATGAAACTGAGCACAAAGGGGCGTTATGCCATGGTTGCACTGGTCGATATCGCCTTGCAACCGGCTGGGGCGGTCGTAACTCTAGGGGATGTTTCGCGACGGCAGGATATATCGCTGCCTTATCTAGAGCAGCTTTTTGTCAAACTTCGGCGCGCTGAACTTGTGACCTCGGTCCGGGGTCCGGGCGGCGGATATCGGTTGATGCGGCCTGCGTCGGAAATCCGGGTCTCGGATATTCTCGCGGCGGTGGATGAGACGATTGATGCGCTGCACAAGGGGGCAGGGGCCTCTGGTGGGGCGAGCGGATCGCGGGCGCAATCCATGGCCAATCGGTTGTGGGAAGGCCTGAGCGCACATGTCTATGTGTTTCTACACCAGACTCGTCTGAGCGATGTGGCGGGCAATTCGCTGGCCCCTTGTCCCGCCGTGCCGCACCTCTTTGCTGTGGTGGATGAGGATTGATTTCAAACCTGTGACGGCATTGCCGTCACAGACCCAGCGTATTTCACCAACAAGAATGGGCGATCATGCACAGGGTCTATCTCGATTACAATGCAACGGCTCCGCTGCGTCCCGAGGCGCGAGAGGCCATGATTGATGCCATGGAACTCCTCGGCAACCCCTCAAGTGTGCATGCTGAAGGACGTGCCGCCAAAGGGCTGGTGGAGCGTGCGCGTGCGCAGGTCGCGACAGCCTTTGGGGCCGATGGGGCGGATGTGATCTTTACGTCCGGAGCAACAGAAGCCGCGGCTCTTGCCTGTGCCGGGCGCACCCTGCACGGAAGTTTGGTCGAGCATGATGCGGTTGGCGCGTGGATCACTCCGGATTTGCCGGTGGATGCTGACGGGCGCGTCACCGTCCTTGATCCCGCGCAATCGGTGTTGCAATTGGCCAATTCTGAGACCGGCGTGGTCCAATCCCTGCCTGAGGGATTAGCGGTCAGCGACATGACCCAAGCCTTTGGGAGATTGCCCCTAGCCTTTAACTGGTCCGGCGCAGAAATGGCGCTTGTCTCCGCTCATAAGCTCGGGGGGCCAAAAGGGGTAGGCGCGTTGATCATCCGGCGTGGCACGGATCTGGCTGCGCAGATCCGCGGCGGAGGTCAGGAAATGGGCCGCAGAGCCGGTACTGAGAATGTAATCGGTATCGCCGGATTTGGCGCTGCGGCAGAGGCTTGCGGGCTTGATCTTGAAGACGGTCAATGGGCCCGGATTGAAAAACTTAGAAACATTCTAGAAAATACCATTGCAGAGTTTTCAAATGAGACTATTTTTGTCGGGAAAGCTGCCGCACGTTTGCCGAATACCAGTTGCTTTGTCACTCCGGGTTGGAAAGGCGAGACACAGGTCATGGCGATGGATCTAGCCGGATTTGCGATCTCTGCCGGGAGTGCATGTTCCAGTGGCAAGGTCAAATCCAGCCGGGTGCTGCGCGCGATGGGGTTTGACGAGGTCTTGGCGGGCTGCGCGATCCGCGTGTCGTTGGGGCCGCAGACGACAGAAGACGATATACTGCGCTTTGCCGAAGCTTGGCTGAAGCGACTGCAAAAGCATCGGGGCCGATTGGCCTGATACGGAAGGAGATGGGAATGGCTGCTTTGGATGACGTTCAGGTCAAGGACGGTGTTGATCGTGAAACCGTCGATGCGGTGCGCCAAGTTGGCGAAGCCTACAAGCATGGCTGGAACACCGATATCGAGATGGAATACGCGCCGCTTGGGTTGAACGAAGACATTGTTCGGCTGATCTCCTCCAAGAATGAAGAGCCCGAATGGATGACCGAGTGGCGGCTAGAAGCCTATCGTCGCTGGCTGACCAAGACCGAGCCGGAATGGGCCATGGTGGATTATCCCAAGATCGACTTTCAGGCGCAGTATTACTATGCGCGCCCCAAGTCGATGGAGGTAAAGCCCAAGTCGCTCGACGAGGTCGATCCCAAGTTGCTGGCCACCTATGAAAAGCTGGGTATTCCCCTGAAAGAGCAGATGATTCTTGCCGGAGTTGAAGGTGCTGAGGATGCGCCCGCCGAGGGCCGCAAAGTGGCGGTGGATGCGGTGTTCGACTCTGTGTCTGTTGGCACGACCTTTCAGGCGGAGCTGCGCCGCGCCGGGGTGATCTTCTGCTCGATCTCCGAGGCGATCCGCGAGCACCCCGAGTTGGTCAAGAAATACCTCGGATCCGTCGTGCCGGTCAGTGATAATTTCTACGCGACGCTGAATTCGGCGGTCTTTTCAGACGGTTCGTTTGTCTATGTGCCACCCGGCGTGCGCTGCCCGATGGAGCTAAGCACCTATTTCCGTATCAATGCCGAAAACACAGGCCAGTTCGAGCGGACGCTGATCATCGCCGACAAGGGCTCTTATGTGAGCTACCTCGAAGGCTGCACCGCGCCCAAGCGTGACGTGGCCCAGCTTCATGCCGCCGTGGTCGAGATCATCATCGAGGAAGACGCCGAGGTGAAATACTCCACGGTGCAAAACTGGTATCCGGGCGACGAGAACGGCAAGGGCGGGATCTACAACTTTGTAACCAAGCGTGCCGATTGCCGGGGCGACCGGGCCAAGGTGATGTGGACGCAGGTGGAAACCGGCAGCGCTGTCACATGGAAATACCCGTCCTGCATCCTGCGCGGCGATGACAGCCAGGGCGAATTCTATTCCATCGCCATCGCAAACAACTATCAGCAGGCCGATACCGGCACCAAGATGATCCATCTGGGCAAGAACACCCGCTCGCGCATCGTGTCCAAAGGGATCAGCGCAGGCCATGCGCAGAACACTTATCGCGGGCTGGTCAGCATGCACCCCAAGGCCAAGAACAGCCGCAACTATACGCAGTGCGACAGCCTGCTCATCGGCGATCAATGCGGGGCGCATACGGTGCCCTATATCGAGGTCAAGAACAACTCGAGCCGCGTCGAGCATGAGGCGACGACCTCGAAGGTGGACGACGACCAGATGTTCTATTGCCGTGCGCGTGGCATGGACGAGGAAGAGGCGGTGGCGCTCGTGGTCAACGGGTTCTGCAAGGACGTGTTGCAGGCGCTGCCGATGGAGTTTGCCATGGAGGCGCAGCAGTTGGTGGCGATTTCGCTGGAAGGAAGCGTGGGTTGACGCTCGCGTGAAGGACTTTTCGCCATGATCATCACCACCACCAACACCATCGAGGGCCGCAAGATCGTGGACTACCGCGGCATCGTCGTAGGAGAGGCGATCATGGGTGCCAATATCGTGCGCGATTTTTTTGCTCAGATCACCGATGTGGTCGGCGGTCGGTCTGACTCTTATGAGAGCAAGCTGCGCGAGGCGCGTGACGCGGCGTTGAGCGAGTTGGAAGAGCGCGCGGCAGGGCTTGGGGCCGATGCGGTGGTTGGCGTCGATCTCGATTATGAGGTGGTGGGCGACTCGATGCTGATGGTGTCGGCCAGTGGCACGGCGGTCGTGCTGGACTGATATGGCTGAGGCAGACACCATAGACAGGCCGGTTCTTACCCTGCCCGACGCCGAGGCTGCGCATCTGCGCGAGGTCTATGCGCGGGCAGACGTCATTCTCGAATATGGCTCCGGTGGATCGACCGTTGTCGCCGCCGAAATGCCAGGAAAGCGAGTGTTCTCGGTCGAGAGCGACGAAGAGTGGGCGAAGATGATGCGCGGGTGGTTCGCACAGAATCCACCCGCAAAGGACACGAACGTCGACGTTCTCTGGTCGGACATCGGTCCAACCAAGGAATGGGGATTCCCTCGGAATGCGAGCGGCTGGCGGCGCTATGCGCGCTACCCCCTCAAGGTCTGGGGCCTGCCAGAGTTTGTTCAGCCTGATGTGGTCTTGGTTGATGGTCGTTTTCGCACTGGCTGCGCTTTGGCAGCAGCACTAAGCACCACGAGACCGATCACGGTCCTGTTCGACGATTACACGCCGCGCAAGCACTATCACCGGGTTGAGGATCTGATTGGCGCCCCTCGACGGATTATCGGTCGAATGGCCGAATTCGAGGTAGAGCCGATGGTCCTCAAGCCCGAGATCTTGTTGACAATTATAGAGATGATGACACGGCCCTGATGCCGCCACGAAATAGAGAAGGATGATAAAAATGTTGGAAATCAAAAACCTGCACGTCGATCTTGAAGAAGAGGACAAGACCATCCTCAAGGGTGTGAACCTGACCGTCGAGGCTGGCAAGGTGCATGCGATCATGGGGCCGAACGGCTCTGGCAAATCCACATTATCCTATGTTCTCTCGGGGCGCGATGGTTACAAGGTGACCCAAGGCAGCGCCACGCTCTCTGGCGTTGACTTGCTTGATATGGAGCCAGAAGAGCGCGCGGCGGCAGGGTTGTTTCTCGCATTCCAGTATCCGGTTGAAATCCCCGGCGTGGGCAACATGACCTTCTTGCGCACCGCCGTGAATGCGCAGCGCAAGGCGCGTGGCGAGGACGAGATGAGTGCAGCAGATTTCCTCAAACTTGTGCGGGAAAAGGCCAAAACCCTGCAGATCGACGCCGAGATGCTGAAACGCCCCGTCAATGTAGGCTTTTCCGGTGGTGAGAAAAAGCGAAATGAAATTCTCCAGATGGCCATGCTGGAGCCCAAGATGTGCATCTTGGACGAGACTGACTCGGGCTTGGATGTGGATGCGATGAAGCTGGTGGCGGATGGGGTGAACGCTCTGCGTGATCCCGGACGCGGTTTCCTTGTCATTACGCATTACCAGCGTCTGCTTGACCACATCAAACCGGACGTAGTTCACATCATGTCTGATGGCCGGATCATCAAGACAGGTGGCCCGGACCTCGCCCTTGAGGTAGAGCAGAACGGGTATGCCGACATTCTGTCGGAGGGCGTGTGATGGCTGCGCCGCAAGCAAAGCAGGACGTGGTTGAGGCGCGATTGAGTGCGTTGACCCTGCCGGAGGGGGGCAAGTGGATCACAACAGCCCGTGAGGCCGCTTTGCGGCGGTTGAGGACATTGGGATTGCCGGACCGCCGTGACGAATATTGGAAATTCACCCGACCCGACACACTGGTGCAAGCCAACGCGCCGGAAGCCGCCTTGTTACAAGGGGCCGAGGAACCAGAGGGTTTTGACGCGGTCAATCGTCTGAAACTGGTGTTTGTGGATGGGGTGTTCGATCCCAAGGCAAGTGATGATCTGGCACTCGACGGCGTGCGGATCGAGCGACTAAGTGAGGCTGCAAAAACCGATATCCATTGGGCGCGCGACCTCTATGGCGTTCTGGAAGAGCGCGGACAGAGCCCCGTTCCCCGTTCCCTCGCGGCATTCAACACGGCCTTTGCAAGTGATGGGATGCTGATCCATGTAACGGGTCGTCCGAGCAAGGCTATAAATCTGATTTATATCCATAAATCAAAGACTTCAGACGCGGTATTGCACCATGTGATCAAGCTGGAGACCGGAGCTGAGCTGACCATTCTTGAGAGTGGTCCGGCGGCGGCGCGGCTCAACAAGGTCATGGAAGTCGAGATCGCGGATGAGGCGACATTTCACCACATTTGCACCCAAGGCCGAGATCACGAGCGGCGCGCGGTCACGCATCTTTTTGCGCGGCTGGCGGCGCAGAGCACGTTCAAATCCTTTACCATGACAGCCAATGGAAAGATGACACGCAATGAATGCGTGATCGAACTGACCGGCGATGACGCTGTGGCCCATGTGGCGGGGGCTGCGATGGGGGATGGTGATTTTCATCAGGATGACACGGTGTTCGTCACCCATGATGCGCTGCGGTGTGAGAGCCGTCAGGTGTTCAAGAAAGTCTTGCGCAAGGGCGCGACCGGCGTGTTTCAGGGTAAGATTCTGGTCAAACCGGGCGCGCAGAAAACCGATGGATATCAGATCAGCCAGGCGCTTTTGCTGGATGAGGACAGTCAGTTTCTAGCTAAACCAGAGCTGGAGATCTATGCCGACGATGTGGCCTGTTCGCATGGCTCGACCTCGGGCGCAATTGACGAGGACGCGCTCTATTATCTGCGTGCGAGGGGTATTCCAAAGTCATTGGCGACGGACCTGCTGACATTGTCGTTCTTGGCTGAAGCTGTTGAGGAAATCGAAGACGAGACCCTGCGTGAGGAAATCAACGGTCAGCTGGCTGGCTGGCTGGAGCGCAGGCGCCGCTGATGCCGGTCACAACAGACCTCGTCGCCACCTATCGCGGTCCACGTCGGGTGGTGCGGCGCTTGCTCGCCATGGGACCGCGTGAGGATCGCGCGCTGGTGATCTTGATCGCGGCCTGCGTTGTTGTGTTCGTTGCACAATGGCCGCGGCTGGCGCGCGAGGCACATTTCACAGGGCAGGAATTGAATCCCATGTTGGGGGGCGCGTTGCTGGCGTGGATCTTCTTTGCGCCGCTCATTCTCTATGCTTTGGCGCTGATATGCCATGGCATTGCGCGGATGTTTGGCGGTCGCGGTTCGGCCTATGATGCGCGGGTTGCGCTTTTCTGGGCGTTTCTGGCGGCAAGTCCTCTCATTCTTTTGCATGGGCTCGTGGCAGGATTTGTCGGGCCAGGACCGGGATTGCAGGCGGTTGGTCTCTTGTGGTTGCTGGTGTTCTTGTGGTTTTGGATGTCGGGTATGATCGAGGCGGGATGGAGCAAGGCATGACCCAGGCGCAATTCAAGGCGCTCTTGATAGAAACCCTGTTTCGCCCGCGTGACGCTGCGCGGGCGCTGATGGGTTTCGGGCTCCCGCAAAAGATCTTGTGGATGGCTTTGGTGCTGATGTCTGTGCTGAATGCCATCGTCTATTCCGTATCGTTGCGCCTCTCGCCTCCGACGGATCCCACCGCCGTGACGATCATGCCGCCTGCGTTCCATTCCCCCCTGCTCTTTACGCTTTTCTTGTTTGGGGCGCTCGCCATCACCGTATTTGCTCTGTTCTGGGTGGGTCGATCGCTTGGCGGCAAGGCGCGGATGGAGGATGTGCTGGTCTTGATCTGCTGGTTGCAGGTGCTGCGACTGATCCTGCAAATGGCGGTCGCCGTTCTTGTGTTGACTCTGCCTTCGGCTGCGGTTTTGTTGATCTTTCTGTCTTCAATCTGGGGGATCTACATTCTGATCGGCTTTGTCGATACCGCGCATCGCTATGATAACATGCTGAAATCTGCTGGTGTGATTGTACTCTCCATCGCCGCGATGGCGGTAGGATTGACCATTCTGCTAAGCTTTATCGGCGTGGCTGCAATGGGAGGAGCATGAAATGCTCGATGTTGAAAAAATTCGTGCCGACTTCCCAATCCTTGGACGAGAAGTGAACGGCAAGCCATTGGTTTATCTCGACAATGGAGCATCTGCCCAAAAACCGCAGGTTGTCATAGATGCCGTCACCAAGGCGTATTCGATGGAGTACGCCAATGTGCATCGCGGGCTACACTATCTGAGCAACCTCGTAACCGAGAAATACGAGGCGGTTCGTGGTATCGTCGCACGGTTTCTGGGTGTCGCGGATGAGGATCAGATCATTTTCAATTCTGGCACCACCGAGGGCATCAATATGGTCGCCTATGGTTGGGCCATGCCGCGGATGCAGCCCGGCGACGAGATTATTCTCAGCATTATGGAACATCATGCCAATATCGTGCCTTGGCATTTTCTGCGGGAACGGCAGGGGGTGGTGCTCAAATGGGTGGATGTGGATGCGCGCGGGGGACTTGATCCACAAAAGGTCATTGATGCCATCACGCCAAGAACAAAACTGATTGCAATTACACATCTTTCCAATGTGTTGGGAACCAAAGTTGATGTGAAGGCGATTTGCGATGCGGCGCATGCCCATGGCGTGCCGGTGCTCGTCGATGGCTCTCAGGCAGCGGTGCACATGCCCGTCAACCTCGATGAGATGGGCTGTGATTTCTATGCGATTACGGGCCACAAGCTCTATGGGCCGTCGGGCTCTGGCGCGATCTATGTGCACAAGGATCGTATGGCTGAAATGCGTCCCTTCATGGGGGGCGGTGACATGATCCGCGAGGTGACGCGCGACAGCGTGACCTATAACGATCCACCGATGAAGTTCGAGGCGGGAACGCCCGGTATCGTGCAGACCATCGGGCTTGGCGTGGCGCTTGAGTATATGATGGGCGTTGGGATGCATGCGATCAGCGCTCACGAGGATGATCTGAGCCGATATGCTCAAGAGCGCCTTGCGGGGCTCAACTGGATCAACGTCCAGGGTAGCATGCCGGACAAGGCCGCGATCTTCTCCTTCACAATGCAAGGGGCTGCGCATGCCCATGATATATCGACCATTCTTGACAAGAAGGGGGTGGCTGTCCGGGCCGGCCAGCATTGCACAGGGCCGCTGATGGAGCATCTTGGCGTGACAGCCACCTGCCGTGCCTCTTTTGCCATGTACAACACACGCGCCGAGGTCGATGTGTTGATCGAGGCGCTCGAACTGGCGCATGAGCTATTTGGCTGATTTTGCGATTGCGGGGCAGATCATGCCCCGCTATACCACCGCGCAAGTGGACCCATAGCTCAGCTGGATAGAGCGCTGCCCTCCGAAGGCAGAGGCCAGAGGTTCGAATCCTCTTGGGTCCGCCAGATCAAATCAGCTCAAATCTCAACGAAACGGACCTTGCCGATATAAGGTAGGTTTCTATTTCGTTGTGCGTAATCAATGCCATAGCCGACGACAAACTCATCTGGGATTTCAAACCCGATCCAATCAGCGCGAATATCCGCTTCGCGGCGAGAAGGTTTGTCCAGGAGCGCGATGGTGCGGAGTTTGTGCGGTCTTCGGCTCTGGAGGAGGTGCAATACATGAAAGAGCGTGTGGCCCGTATCGACGATATCCTCGACCACCAGCACATCACGTGCTTCAATGTCACCTCGTAAGTCTTTGAGAATACGCACCTCTCTACTGCTTTCCATTGAATTTCCATAGGAGGATGTTTCGACGAAATCGACCTCTACCGGCAAATCCAGCTCTCGCACCAGATCGGCGATGAAGATGAAAGACCCGCGCAGCAGACCCACGACCACCAGTTTCTGCGTTCCCGCGAATTCTGCCTCGATCTCATGCGAAAGCGCCTCGATTCGGGCGGCTATGCTCTTGGCAGAAATCAGTTTATCGATAACATAGGCTTGCTGTGGCATGCGACCCTCTTGCACTTCTGGTCTTAGTCTAGGAAAAAGCGCGCCACTGTCACGCGGAAACCGGGGCCCAAATGCCATCACATTCAGAAACACGTATTCTAAGCTACTCGGCCGATCAGATGTATGCTCTGGTTGCGGATGTGGCCAGCTATCCTCAGTTTCTGCCTTGGACCGCTGCGGCGCGGGTCCGTAGCGTGCGGCCGCGAGATGATGGATCAGAAGTAATGGAAGCCGATTTGGTTATTAGTTTCAAGGTGTTCCGTGAGAAATTTGGTAGCCGCGTCGTGCTGCGGCCGCAAGATCGGCGGATCGAAACAGAGTATCTGGAGGGGCCGTTCCAACATATGCGCTCGAACTGGCAGTTTCGTGACGTGAAAGACGGTTGCGAGGTCAGCTTCGATGTTGATTTTGCGTTCAAGAACAGGTTGTTGCAGTCCGCTGCTGATCTCTTCTTCTATGAGGCGATGAAGCGGATCGTGCGGGCCTTTGAGCAGCGGGCGCACGCGCTCTATGGAAACACATGAGGAATGAGGTCCAAGTTATTGCGATAAATAACTTAAGACCAAATTCAAGGCGTGGTCCCGAGCTCTTTCTCGGACTGTTTTGCGGCCTAAAGGACCAAAGTCGAGCGTTTCTGTGACAGTCTGACGCCCGGTCATCGCGAGACCAAAGCAAACGCGACCTTCGGGCTTCCTTTCGGAGTCGCCGGGACCAGCGATTCCGGTAATCGAGATTGCCAGTTGGGCCGCGCTATGGGCGAGGGCGCCTTCGGCCATTTCGCGTGCGACCTGTTCGGAGACGGCCCCGTGGGTCTCTAGCGTGACTTGAGAGACATCCAGCATCTCAATTTTTGATATATTTGAATATGTTACAAAGCCACGTTCAACCACTGCGGAGGAGCCGGGGATTTCGGTCAAGGCCGCTGCGACCATACCGCCCGTGCAGCTTTCGGCGGTCACGATCATCAGACCAAGGTGTCGGGCGCGGTCGAGAATATCCTGCGTAATCAAAGCCCTAAGACCCCATGATAAAAGCCCGCGGCGAGCATGACGCAGAGTGCGGCGGCGAGGCCGGCTAGGATGTCGTCAAGCATCACGCCCAAGGCATCGTTGCGACGGTCGGCCCACCCGATGGGGCCAAGTTTGGTGATGTCAAAGAAACGGAAGGCGAGGAAAGAAAAAAGAAAGCCAGGCCAAAGGCTTAGGAGATCCGCCCCAGCATGGGAGGCGCCAATGGAGACAGGAAGGAACGCCAACCATTGACCTGCAACCTCGTCAATGACGATCTCCGATGGGTCGTGGTTCAATTTTCCCTTTGTTTCCAGCGCAGTAGCCCACCATCCTATCAAGAAGGCGAGAACGACCCCTCCTGCAAGGAACATTGGGCCGCCTACAAGATGTAGAGCGAGTGCCACAGGCAAGGCCGCCAGTGATCCCCATGTTCCCGGTGCGGGACGCAGATGGCCAATGTAGAAAAACGTGCAAATCAAGTGGGTTAGGCGCATGTCTTGACCAATGTTACAACGGCTTGGGCGGCGATGCCTTCTTCGCGACCGGTGAAGCCCAAACGTTCGGATGTGGTCGCCTTGACGGAAATTCGGTCACTGGCGACCCCGGTGATCTCGGAGAGAGTGGCCTGCATCGCGGTGGCATGTGGGGTGATCTTGGGGTGCTCACAGACAAGAGTGACGTCTATATTATTGATTTTAAAACCACATTCATCAGCCAGCGCAACGGCATGGCGCAAAAAGATGTGACTTTCTGCACCCTTCCATTGGGGGTCGCTTGGGGGGAAGTGACGGCCGATATCACCCTGTGCCAGACCACCATATATAGCGTCTGTAAGAGCATGAAGCCCCACATCGGCGTCAGAATGGCCTTGAAGCCCGCAGTCATGCGGAACCGGGACACCGCAGAGCATGCAATGGTCGCCGGGGCCGAAGCGGTGAACGTCAAATCCTGAACCGACTCTTATATCCATTTGATTTCCAAGTATTTTCTCGGCACGTGCAAAGTCGTGCGGGTGGGTGATCTTGAGGTTATCCTCATGGGCCGCGACGATAGCAACCTTGAGTCCGGCGGCGCGCGCGACAGCTACGTCGTCTGCGGCCTCCCCGTCATAGGTGCGATGCGCGGCAAGTATGGGAGCGAATTCAAAGGCTTGCGGTGTTTGCGCCCGGTAAAGGCCGGTGCGGTCGCGGGTTCCGGTCACATATCCGTCCGCACCGGTCCAGAGAGCATCGGTGATGGCGAGGGCCGGGGCCAGTCCGGGGGTTTCCGAGTGGCGCAATGTGTCCACCATGTACGTTATGTACGCGGCTTTTGTACAGCATCGCGCAACGTCGTGGATCAGCACATAGTCGGGCGGATTTGCGGCCAGCGCCTCTAACCCGTTTCGGACCGATTGCGCGCGGGTCTCGCCCCCGGTTGTGATGAAAATCCGTGGGTCCGGAGCGAGATGATGCAGATCGTCGGGATGAAGAACGACCACAATGCGGTCGATCCCCTTGGCCGCATGAAAGGCGTCGAGGGTCCAGTCAATGACGCGGCGACCCAGAAGGGGCTGCCACTGTTTGGGGCTGTCTCCGCCGGCGCGAGTGCCCCGGCCTGCGGCGACGATGAGGGCGGCGGTTGTCATGCCTCTTGATTAGGCCGGGTTTTTGCCAAGCGCAATGGCTGAGCATACGCCTAAAAATTAGGCGACGACACGATTGGCGGCTGTTATTTAGGCCACCGATCATTGTTTGAGGCCAAGTTCACAGGTAGAACTTTGGAAATGCACAAGGATTAGGCAGGGTATGCTGAAGATCGCGGACAGGCAGATTGCAACGCCGGTGTTTCTGGCCCCGATGGCGGGAATCACGGACCTGCCGTTTCGGACGGTGGTCGCGGGATTCGGCGCAGGTCTGGTGGTGAGCGAAATGGTCGCGAGTCAGGAGATGGTGCAGGCCAAACCCTCGGCACGCGGCAAGGCGGAGCTTGGGTTCGGGATCGAGAACACGTCGGTACAATTGGCGGGCTGTGACCCGCATTGGATGGCGGAGGCGGCGCGGGTTGTGGCGGATCATGGCGCGCGGATCATCGACATCAATATGGGCTGCCCGGCCAAGAAGGTTGTGAGCGCAGCTGGGGCAGGGGCCTCTGGGTCGGCGCTGATGCGGGATCTCGATCACGCGTTGCGGTTGATTGAGGCGGTGGTCGGGGCGGTCGATGTGCCGGTGACGCTCAAGACCCGTTTGGGATGGGATGAAGGCTGCTCGAATGCGGCGGAGCTGGCGAAGCGGGCAGAGGCGGCGGGTGTGGCGATGATTACGGTGCATGGGCGCACGCGGTGCCAGTTCTACCGCGGCGCGGCGGATTGGGCGATGATTTCAGATATTGCGCAGGCCGTTAACATTCCGGTCATCGCGAACGGCGATATTGTGGGAGTCGCATCGGCGTGCAGGGCCATGGCGCAATCGAATGCTGCGGGTGTGATGATTGGCCGGGGCGCGCGCGGGCGGCCTTGGCTATTGGCAGAGGTTGCGGCGGCGATGGGGCATGGGACGGCCCCAGAGGTGCCGCGCGGCGCAGTGCTGGCGGATCTGGTGGCCGGGCATTACGAGGCGATGTTGGGCTTTTACGGCCGCGATTTGGGTCTGCGCGTCGCGCGCAAGCACCTCGGCTGGTATATGGAGGCGGCGGGCAGCGACCCGGAGATGCGCCGCGCGGTGTTGACGGCGGATCAGGCCAGCGTGGTTCTGGGCCTTTTGCCCGAGGCGATGGCAGCGGAGCCTGCTGCGCAAAGCGAAGACTGCGCGTCGAGGGCGGCGGCATGAGCATCGAGGACGCGTTCTGGATCTCGTTGCCGGTCCCGGCCCTGTTGCTCGATCATCAGGATCGGATCGTCGGGATCAATCCGGCGGCGGAAGGCTTTATGATGTCGTCGTCACGGGCGCTGGCGGGACAGCCGGTCTGGGACAAGCTGGCGGTCAATGCGCCGCTGGAAGAGGCGTTTGAACGGGCGCGGGTCAATGGCGCGCCGCTCTTTGTCAATGATGTGGATGTCGGCACCGGCGAGCGCGCACCGATGCAGTGTAATTTGCAGGTTGCACCCTTGGCGGGCAGTCCGGGGCATATGATCATGCTGATCAGCCCGCGCGAGTTGGCTGGGCGCATGGTGCAGAACAGCAGCGTCAAGGCGGCGGCGAAATCCGCGATCGGCATGGCGGAAATGCTGGCGCATGAGATCAAGAACCCCCTTGCGGGGATCACCGGCGCGGCGCAGCTCTTGTCGATGACGCTGGGACCAGAGGATCTGGAACTGACCGATCTCATCGTGAGCGAGAGTCGCCGGATCGTGAGTCTGCTGGAGCGGGTCGAGCAGTTTGGCAATATAAGCGCACCCTCCATGCGCCCGGTCAATGTGCATGATGTGCTGGACCGGGCGCGGCGCTCTGCGATGCTGGGCTTTGCCGCGCATATGGCGCTGGTCGAGGATTATGACCCGTCGCTGCCGATGGCGCTCTGTGATGGGGATCAGTTGTTGCAGGTGGTGCTGAACCTCTTGAAGAACGCGGCCGAGGCGGCACGCGGGCGGCCCGGAACGATCCGGCTGCATACCTATTACGAGCAATCGCTGCGGGTGCGGCGGGGCGAGGGGGAGGGTAAGGCGCTGCCCCTTCAGATCGAGATCATCGACGATGGTCCCGGCCTGCCACCGGAGATTGCCGATCAGGTGTTTGACCCCTTTGTTTCGGGACGAGAGAACGGAACCGGATTGGGATTGGCGCTCGCGGCCAAGATCATTTCGGATCATGACGGATGGATCTCGGTCAATTCCGTGCCCGGGCGCACGGTGTTTCGCATCTCGTTGCAACGGGCAGCGGATGAACCCAAGGAGGCTTGACGATGGATGGCACGGTATTGGTCGCCGATGACGACCGCACGATCCGAACGGTTCTGACGCAGGCACTGACACGGGCGGGATGCCGGGTGCATGCCACGTCGAGCCTGACCACGCTGATGCGGTGGATTGGCGAGGGCAAGGGCGATGTGGTCATTTCGGACGTGATGATGCCCGATGGCAATGGGCTCGAGATGCTGCCCAAGATCGCACAGGACCGGCCCGGCCTGCCGGTGATCGTGATCTCGGCGCAGAATACGATCATGACGGCGATCAAGGCGGCGGAGGCAGAAGCCTATGATTATCTGCCCAAGCCGTTTGACCTGCCTGATCTGATGAAGCGCACGGCGCGGGCGCTGGAGGCGCGGGCGCGCAGGCCCATTCGCGAGCACGAGGTGGAGCGGCCCGAGGAACTGCCGCTGATCGGTCGGACGCCAGCGATGCAGGCGCTCTACCGGGTGGTGGCGCGGATCATGAACACCGATCTGCCGGTAATGATCTGTGGCGAGTCGGGCACGGGAAAATCCCTGATTGCCAAGGCGATCCACGATTTCTCGGATCGTCGGACCTTGCCCTTTGTGACCGTGACACCGTCGGATTTGCGGGAATTGGATGGTCCGTCGCGGGTGATGGCGCGGGTCAAGGGGGGCACGATCGTTCTGGACGAGGTAACAGACCTGCCGCCCGAGGCACAGGGCCGGGTGGTGCGGATGATGGATGCGCCGGGCGATCATGTGCCGCGCTTCATGGCCACGAGCCGGGTGCCGCCGGGGCAGGCGCTGGACGAGGGCACGCTGCGTGAGGATCTCTATTACCGGCTGAGCGGGGCTGTGATCGACGTGCCGAACTTGCGGGCGCGGGTCGAGGATATTCCGCTCTTGGCCGAGCATTTTCTCGGGCGCGATGAGCGCGACGGGCAACCCGCACGGCATCTGTCGGAGCAAGCGGCGGAGTTGATGCGCGCCTATAGCTGGCCGGGGAATGTGCGGCAGTTGGAGAATGCCGTGCGGCGAATCGGGCTGACGGCGGTGACCGAGGAAATCAGCCGGGCCGAGGTCGAGGCCGTGCTGGGCAATCAGCCGCGGTCTGAGCCGGTGATGCGCGAAGGGCGCGGCGAGAGCCTGACCGCCTCGGTGGCGGGACATCTGCGACGGTATTTTGATCTGCATGGCGATGCTCTGCCGCCTGCGGGGCTCTATACGCGGATATTGCGCGAGATCGAGCTTCCGTTGATCGAGATTGCGCTGGATGCGACCGCTGGCAACCAAGCGAAATGTGCGGACCTCCTGGGTATCAACCGCAATACCTTGCGCAAGAAAATCACCGATCTGGATATTAACGTGACACGCCGCCGCAAGTTGATGTAAAACTGCAACAGGACTGTTGCTAAATGGGGCACGCGTGCCCCGACGGTCCATATGTTGCGGGGAAGCACAAGCGACCCCACGAGTGATGGGGGACGTGCGTGGTAACGCAGACACGCGGGATCAGAGGCAGGCGCCTGTCGTGGGAGGGGATCAACCGCCTGCGACGGCTGCAACGGTTGCAGAACTGGGCGACCCTGAGCCTTGTGCTTTTGGGTCCGGTGCTGGCGATGGCGACCTATCTGATGATGGGCCCGCTGGATCAGGGGAGCACATCGGATGGGCTGCGGCTCGTGCTGTTGTGCGACATGGTCTATGTCTTGATGGTGGCCGGATTGGTCATGCAGCGCGTGGCGCGCATGGTGGCCGCGCGGCGCAGTCGGTCGGCGGGGTCACGGCTGCATCTGCGGCTGACGGGTGTGTTTGCGCTGATGGCGCTCTTGCCCACCATCACGGTGGCGGTGTTTGCCACCCTGTCGGTGAACATGGGGTTGGAAGCATGGTTTTCTGAGCGCGTTGGCCGGGTGGTGGACAGTTCTGTCGCAGCAGCCCAAGCCTATGAAGAGGAACATCGGCGCGATCTGGAAACCGATATTCGGGTTTTGGCGCGGGTGATCAATGCCACCAAACGCGCCGCTGTCTTTATGACCGATGGCGATATCCGTCAGGTTCTGTCCTCGGGGCAGCGCGAGATTCAGCGCGGTCTGCGCGAGGCCTTTGTGATTGATGGCACAGGGGAAATTCGGGCACGGGGCGAGCGATCCTATTTGTTCGACTTTGAAAAGCCGACTGAGGCGCAGATCAACGAGGCCTATGCGCAAGGCGTGGTGGTGATCCGCGATTGGGAGAATGACGAGTTTCGGGCCTTGATGCCGCTCGATGCCGTGCCGGACCGGTTGCTCTATGTGAGCCGGACGGTCGATGGCGCGATTCTGAACCTGTTGGATGAAACCAAGGAAACGGCGGCCTTTTACAAGCAGCGCGAGAGCGAGCGGGGGCGTGTTCTGTTTGAGTTCGGGCTGCTTTATCTCGGGTTTGCCGTGATCCTGATCCTGGCCGCCATCTGGCTTGGGATGTGGTTTGCCGAACGGTTGTCGCAGCCGGTGGGCCGGTTGACCTCGGCGGCACAACGGGTGGGCGAGGGGGATCTTGACACCCAGGTGCGCGAGGAGGAGGGCGACGATGAGATCGCGCAGTTGAGCACCTACTTCAACCAGATGACACGGCAGTTGAAGGGGCAGCGTGAGGCGCTCTTGACCAACACGCAGCAGATCGAGCGGCGGAGGCGGCTGTTTGACTCTGTGCTGGGGTCGGTTTCATCCGGGGTTGTCGGGCTGGATGCGCAGGGCCGCGTCACCTTTGTGAACCGCGCCGCCGAACGGCTGCTCGATTGGGGGGAGGATCAGCAATCCGTGGCCCTGAGTGCAGCGGTGCCGGAATTTGCGGCGCTGTTTGATCGGTTGCGCACGGTGCCCGGCGGATTTGTGCAGGAAGAGATCAAAGTCGCGCGCGGCGACCGGCAGGAGAACCTGCTGGTGCGCATGTCAACGCGGATCAGCGAAGAGGGCCGTCGCGAGGGCTATGTGGTGGCGTTCGACGATGTGACCGATCTGGTGGCGGCGCAGCGTATGGCCGCCTGGGGAGATGTGGCGCGGCGGATTGCGCATGAAATCAAGAATCCGCTGACGCCCATTCAATTGAGTGCAGAGCGGATCAAGCGCAAGTTCGCCAAACAGTTGCCGCCGGACGAGGCCGCGAGTCTTGAGCAATTGACGGATGTGGTGGTACGGCAGACCAATGATCTGCGCCGTATCGTGGATGAGTTTTCGAAATTCGCGCGCATGCCGGAGCCTGTGACACAGCAGGAAAGCCTGACGCAGGTCTTGCGCGAGGTGGTTCTCTTGCAAGAGAGCGGGCAACCGGAGGTGCGCTTTGACGTGGCGCTGGAGACCGGGCCATTGCGGGCCGATATTGACGCGTCGATGATCGGGCAGGCGCTGACCAATCTGGTCAAGAATGCCGGCGAGGCGATTGAAAGCCTGCAAGAAAAGGGTGCGCCTGTGGGACATCGGCCAATGATCCGCATCAAGAGCGGGGTCGAGGATGGCAACGCCGTGATCCGCATTTCGGACAATGGGATCGGATTGCCGCAGGATCGCGCGCGGCTCTTTGAGCCTTATGTGACGACGCGGGATAAGGGCACCGGACTGGGCCTGCCCATCGTGAAGAAAATCATCGAAGAGCATGGCGGGACGCTTGTGCTTGAGGATGCAGAGCCGTTTGAAGCGGGGGCACATGCCGGGGCGATGGCCGTGGTGCGGCTTCCGCTGGTGGCGGAAGAGCTTGTAGAGGCCAATCTGGCTGTTTGAGGGACCGATGAGTGATATTCTGATTGTCGATGACGAACGCGATATCCGGGAGCTGATTTCGGATATTCTGGAGGACGAGGGCTATAGCACCCGTCGGGCGGGCAATTCCGACGAGGCAATGGCGGCGATTGCGGCGGAGCAACCCGGTTTGCTGATCCTCGATATCTGGCTGAAGGACAGCCATATGGACGGGATCGACATTCTCAAGGCGGTCAAGCGTGATTATCCCGATGTGCCGGTGGTGATCATCTCTGGCCATGGCAATATCGAAATCGCGGTCGCGGCGATCAAGCAGGGGGCCTATGACTTTATCGAAAAGCCGTTCAACATCGACCAGTTGATGGTGGTGATCCGGCGCGGCATGGAAACCAGCCGGTTGCGGCGGGAGAATCAGGCCTTGAAGCGGCGGGAAACCGCACCGTCCGAGATGCTGGGCGAGGCCCCTGCGTTTCGCACGCTGATGGGGCAGTTGGACAAGGTCACGAAATCCAATGGGCGGGTGATGCTGTCAGGCCCCGCCGGGTCGGGCAAGGAATTGGCGGCGCGCTACATCCATGCCAATTCGGCGCGCGCCTCGGCCCCGTTTGTCACGGTTGGCTGCGCCTCGATTGCCTCGGATCGGATGGAAGAGGTGCTCTTTGGCCGCGAGAATGAAGAGGGCGGCGTGGTTCCGGGGCTGTTGGAAGAGGCCAACGGCGGGGTGATCTATTTTGACGAGGTCGCCGATATGCCGATGGGCACGCAGTCCAAGATCCTGCGGGTGCTGGTGGATCAGACCTTTTTGCGAGTGGGCGGCAGTGACAAGGTACAGGTCGATTTGCGGGTGATTTCTTCGACCAGCCGGGATCTGGAGGCGGAGATTGCCGCAGAGCGGTTTCGGCGCGAGCTCTATCACCGGCTGAATGTGGTGCCGATTGCGGTGCCGAGTCTGGAGGACCGGCGTGAGGATGTTCCGGCGCTGGCCGAGCATTTCATCGCGATGTTCCACAAGACCCAAGGGTTGACGCTGCGCGTGCTGAGCGAGGAGGCGGCGGCGCTGCTGCAGACGATGCGCTGGCCGGGCAATGTGCGGCAGTTGCGCAATGTGATCGAGCGAGTTCTGATTCTGGGCGAAGGCACGGGGCCGATTGTGGCGCGCGAGTTGCCAAGCGAGAGCGCCGGGGCGGTGGAAGAGGGCCGGGTGGTGCTGTCGGGGGCCGTTGCCACAATGGCGCTGCGCGAAGCGCGCGAGGCGTTTGAGCGCGAGTATCTGCTGACCCAGATCAACCGCTTTGGCGGCAATATCAGCCGGACGGCGGAATTCGTGGGCATGGAGCGCAGCGCCCTGCACCGCAAGCTGAAATCCCTTGGGATCGTGACCGGGGTAAAGGGAACGGGACGCGGCGATGAGGAGGAGGATGCGCAGGCATTTGGGTAGAATGTTCTGACCGCTAAGCCGTGTTTGGAATATTGTTCGGATTGTGTGACCGGGCCGGGATGTTGAGCGCCGCTTGACAGGCTGTCCGGGCCAAGCTCCTTATTTGCTCAAGATTAAGTGAAAGCCCGGTCTGATGCTTGTCGTTACTCTGGCACAAGCCTAGGTTCTGCGACAGGACAGCAAGGGGATACATCATGTTTGACATGTTCAGGAAATTGGGGTTGGCGGCGGCACTTGCGGTCGCACCTTTGACCGCCGTTGCACAGTTGGGGCCGCTCACGGACCCCGACGCCGTGGCACAAGCGCAGGCCACGCAAGAGGTGATCGTGCTGGATATCCGCACAGGCGCGGATTACGAGGCGGGCCACATTCCCGGAGCGCTTCCGGCGCCATACGGTCTCTTTCGGGGACCGGCGGAAAACCCCGGCGAGTTGGTCGCCGAGGCGGCCATGACAGACGTCTTGCGCAATCTTGGCGTGACCGAGGGCAGCCAGATTGTCGTGGTGCATCAAGGCAGCGATCAGACCGATTTCGGGGCTGCGGCGCGGGTCTATTGGACGTTGAAATCAAGCGGCATTCAGGATTTGGCAATCCTCAACGGGGGGATGAACGCCTGGCAACAGGCGGGCAAGCCGGTTGAAAAGGGTGCAGCCAAGACGATCACACCGAGCACGATCACGGTCACATATGACCCGACCTGGACGGCGACCCGCGAGGATGTGAAAGCCATTGTGGATGGCAAGGACAGTGCCGAGTTGATCGACGCACGGCCCGAAGCCTTTTGGAAGGGCGAAACCAAACATGCGGCAGCGGCCAAGCCCGGCACACTGCCGCAGTCGCGGTATTTCACCCATGATCGTTGGTTCGGTCAGGATGAGCCCGCGTTGATCAAGCCGGACCTGATCCGGGAATTGGCCGCACAGAACGGGTTTGAGGCGGGTGACCGGCTGGTGTCGTTTTGCAACACCGGGCATTGGGCCGCGACCAACTGGTTCGCGCTGAGCGAAGTGGCTGGTATCGAGGGCGTGCGGATGTATCCGGAGTCGATGGTCGGTTGGTCGAACTCTGGCTATGAAATGGCCAATGTGCCGGGACTGTTCCAGAATCTGCTGAACAAGATCACCGGCAAGTACTGACAGGAGGTCCGAACATGAGCCAAACCGCCTCTGCGTCCGCTCCGGGGATTCCATCCAGCCCCGGCACCCTGTCGCGTGCCGGGATGCTGGTGGCTGTGGGGGCGGTGGTTCTGGCGGTGGCCCTGCTGGCGGGGCCGCGCTTTGGTCTCTTGTTGCTGATCGGTCTCGGCTTTGGCCTGACGCTGGAGGGGTTCCGCTTTGGCTTTACCGGGCCGTGGCGGCGGATGATCCTCGAGCGGGACGCCTCGGGCCTTGTGGCGCAGCTCATCTGCATTGCCATTGTGGCCAGCGTCGCCTTTCCGCTCTTGGCGGCGAATGGCGCAGAGTTGAAGGGCGCGCATGCGCCTATCGGGCTGGCGATGATCGGCGGTGCATTTGTTTTCGGCGCAGCGATGCAGATCGTGATGGGTTGTGGATCCGGCACGCTGGTCAATGCCGGAAGCGGCAATGCCATTGGCGCCGTGGCGCTGCCATTCTTTGCGATTGGCAGTTTTGGGGGTGCCTACCACCTGACCTGGTGGACCAATCTTGGCAGTATGCCGGTGGTGGTGCTCAGCGGTGGGCAGGGGTTGGCACTCACGTTGATCGGGTTGGCGGCGGTGGCTGGTCTGGCGCTCCTGCTGGGCAAGCCCGGCTCGTATCGTCTGCCTGCACGCTATTGGGGCGCGATTCTGGCGCTGGCGGGATTGGCGATCGTGCATCTGGTGGTGGCCGGTCAGCCCTGGGGCGTGGTCTATGGTCTGGGCCTCTGGGTGGCCAAGGTGGCTGTGGCTGTGGGGGGCGATCTGTCGGGATCGGCGTTCTGGTCGGCACCGGGCAATCAGGCACAGGTGGCCGCAAGTGTGCTGACGGATGTGACCTCGCTCACCGATTTCGGGTTGATCGGGGGGGCGGCGTTGATGGCATGGTGGCGGGCCGGTCTGGCCTCGCCGGTGGGCCTTCTGCCTGCACGCGCCTGGGGTGCGGTGATCATCGCGGGGCTGGTGCTGGGCTATAGCTCAAGACTGGCGTTCGGCTGCAATATCGGGGCGTTCTTCAGCGGCATCGGCACCGGGTCCGCGCATGGCTGGGTGTGGTTTGTCGCGGCCTTTGCCGGGTCTTGGGTTGGCATCCGGCTGCGGCCCTCTCTGGGATTGGAGACGCGCAAATGATCCGGGCGCATGTAACAACGGCGGTATTGGTTCTTGTGGCGGGGTTCATTGCCTTTGACGCTGGGGCGTCAGACCCGCTCAATCCCTATGGCGCTGTGCCGATGCTGGCGCTTGGATCAGGGATGGCTGCGGCGGGGGCGCATTGCGCTGCCCCGCCACCAAAGTAATCGCAACGCTCAGGACGACGCCCCGAGGAAGCGCATCGGATCGACACTATCGAACCCGTCGCGCACCTCGAAATGCAGGGCAGGCGTGCCGGTGCGGCGGATCTCGGCGAGTTTTTGACCGCGGGTGACGCTATCGCCCTTTTTCACGGTCAGAGCATCGACGTTGGAATAGACCGTCAGGAGCGAGCCTGCGTGTTTCACCACGATGATCGGCACACCATTTGTGTCCTCGGTTATCGCAGCGACTGTGCCCGCATCGGCCGCCACGACGGGTGCCCCAGGGGTGGCGGAGATGTCGATGCCGTCATTGCGGCCCTTGGAATACTCGCGGATGATGTCGCCGTTGACCGGGAAGGACATACGCGCCGCGGTGGTCGTGGTTTCGGTTTTACCCAAATCCGGGGCGGCGATGGTTTCAACGGGCGCAGCCTTGGGCGTGGTCTTTTCGTCTGGCAGGGGTTTGGAGGCGCTCGGCGGCGTCGGCGTGGGCGAGCCAGCACCCGGCCGCGTGACGGTGACGACATCGGCCTCATTGAACGGTTCGGTTTTCTCGCCCGGAAGGGCGACGGGGATCAGCAGGAACTGACCTTCACGGACCGAGAAGTCAGACCCAAGCCCGTTCCAATCGGCCAAGCTGCGGATCGAGACATTGTAGAGCCGGGCGATGGAAAAGGCGGTCTCTCCGCGCTCGACCTTGTGACGGACCGGCTCCGCGCCGACCTGTGCCGGGGCGGCGGTGCCGGGCGTTGCGGGTGGCAGTTCCGAGGTTGTGACAGTCTGCGAATCCGCACGGCGGATCGCGCCATCGGCGAGAGTGCCGATATCCACGCCCGGAGTGGTCTGAATCGGGCCGCCCAGCGGCTCTGCCACACGACCGGGCAGGGCGATGATTTCACCCGTGCGGAGCGGGTCGCCGGTTTGCATGCCGTTGAAGCGGGCCACTTCGCCGGGGTCGGCACCGATGCGGCGGGCGAGGCTGGCCAGAGTGTCACCGCGCTCGGCCACCGCGACTTGATAGCCGGGATAGGAGATGATGCCGCGCGCATCCGGTTGCGGACGCGGGGCCGTCGCGTTGCGCGCGGCCTCTGCGGTGCTGGGCGCGTTGCCAAAGGCCCCGCGCACATCGAGATCCAGCGGTTGGTCGCAGGCGGCAAGGGCCAAGGCCATGGTCGCCAGCAACGGTGCGGAGCGTGGGAATTTGCGCATCTCGATCATCCTCTTGAGTGGCCCCTTGTTGGCCGGGGCCTTGGTTACTGTGTCTCGCGCTCTACTCAGCCGTCGCGTCCCAGTCCCTCGATCAGAGGAACAAAGCGCACCGGGCGCAATTCGTCATAGTCAAATCCGGTCTCATGCCGGGTCACGCGGATCAGCCGTTGCACGGCATCGGACTGACCCACGGGCACGACCATGATACCCCCGATTTTAAGCTGGGCCAATAGGGGGCCGGGCGGGTCTTCGGCGGCTGCGGTCACGATTATGCGGTCAAAGGGCGCCTGATCGGGCAAACCGAAGCTGCCATCGGCGGTCAGGGCCGTGATATTGGTCAGATCGAGGGCGCGAAAGATCTCTGATGCTTCGGTGACCAGTCGTTTGTGACGGTCGACGGTATAAACGCGGCGGGCCAACTGGCTCAGGATCGCTGCCTGATAGCCAGAGCCGGTGCCGACCTCGAGCACCTTGTCGCGGCTGGAAACCTTGAGCGCCTGTGTCATCAGCCCCACCACCGAGGGCTGGCTGATGGTCTGGCCGCAGGCGATGGGCAACGGCATATCCTCATAGGCGCGTTCCGCGAAATAACCCCGGATGAAAGGGCCACGGTCGATCTGTTCCATTGCCGTGAGCACGCGCGCATCGGTCACGCCCTTGGAGCGCAGGGCAAAGAGAAACTGCATCTTGCGTTCGGCAATATGGTGATCGTCCCCGTCGGTCATTCGATCGCCCTGAGCGCCTCCAACGCGTCATGGGCGGTCAGGTCCGCACGCATGGGAGTGACCGAGATATACCCCTGAAGGTTCACATCGGCATCTGATCCGGGGCTGGTGGGTTCGTGCTGGGGGGCGCCCGTGACCCAGAGAAAGCGACGACCCGAGGGCGAGACATGCGGCTGCACCCCATAGCCCATATCGCGGCGAAAGCCCTGACGGGCGGCGCGCAGGCCCTTGACCTCTGCGGCAGGTACGGGCGGGAAGTTGATGTTGTAGAAAATGCCGTAATCGTCCTTGGTCCAGACACCCTTGTCCAGAAGGCGTTGCAGCGTGGGCAGGCCATGCACGCGCGCGGCCTCGAATGTGTCGTCGAGATCGCGGTTGCCGGGGCCGTAATACTGGCTGAGGGCCACGGCGGGCACGCCCTGAAGCGCCGCCTCCATCGCGGCCCCGACGGTGCCGGAATAGACCGCGTTTTCGGCGGCATTGTTGCCGCGATTGACGCCAGAGAGCACGAGGTCCGGGCGGGCGTCCTTCATCACGTCATGCAGGCCCGCAAGGATGCAATCGGCGGGGCTGCCCTCGGCGGCAAAGCGGCGCGGGCCCATCTGTGCGATCATCATCGGGCGGGTGTAGGAAATGCAGTGACCAACGCCGGATTGCTCAAAGGCGGGGGCCACGGTCCAGACTTCACCAGTGTCACCGGCGAGGGCGGTGGCGATGTCGTGGAGAACGACAAGGCCGGGGGCATTGATGCCGTCGTCATTGGTGATCAGAATGCGCATCGGTCTGCCCCTTTTTCTTGCTTGGTCTCTGTCTAGCTGCCGAGGGCGCGCGCGGCAAGCACGGGACGCAGCTTAGATCAATTCTGCAAGCAGGCGCGCGGCCTCGTCGCGGGGAAAGGCCAAGGTCTCGCGGTCTTCGCCGGGGTGGAAGCGCGCGCGGGTGGCGGTGGGCATCGGATGGGGCGTGAGGATGTGAACACGCGGGCCGGTCTGGGCAGTCTCGGCCTGCCAAGAGCGGGCGAGGGCGATTTGCGCGGCTTTGGTGGCGCCATAGGCCGCATAGAATTTCTCGCCCGCGCGCGGATCGTCGAAAAAGATCGCTTGCCCGCTGGTGCCCAAGAGGGGCGCTATGAAGGGGATCAGAATCCCGGTGGCGGTCACGTTGCAGGCCACGGATTTGGACCAATCGCCCTCGGACAGATGCGCCACCGGGGTCAGGGGGGCGGCATGCACCGCCGCATGCACCCAAGTGGCAATCGCGCCCCAGCGGTCATGGATCGAGCGGCATAGCTGCGCCATCGCTCCAACATTGGTAACGTCCATCGGTGCCAGTGTCGCCTGACCGCCCGCCGCCTGAATGCGGTCATCGAGGTCTTCGAGCGCGCCGGTGGTGCGGGCCACGGCAACGACGTGATGGGTTTTGGCCAGGGCCTCGGCCATGGCGGCACCCAGACCGCGCGACGCGCCGGTCACGAGAGCGATCGGGAGGGAGTTCTGAGTTTCCATGCGTAGGGAAATCCCACCAGTTGCGCGGCAATTCAAGGGCAATCGCTTGACTTTCTCGCACATGCAGCGAAAAAGTCATTTCAGAGACATAACAGAGGGACGCGACCAATGCGCGATACAGTTTTGACCAAGGCCGTGATCGGCCACGACACATTGCTCCGCAAGGCGGGGCTGGTTTTGGGCGGCTCTTTCCTGATTGCAGTGGCAGCTCAGATCAGCGTGCCGTTCTATCCGGTGCCGCTCACGCTTCAGACTTTGGCGATTCTGATGGTCGGTCTGACCTTTGGATCACGCCTCGGCGCGCTGACGCTGCTGGCCTATCTGGCCGAGGGAGCGATGGGCCTGCCGGTCTTTGCAGGTGGGTTGAACGGCGTGGCTCTGATGGGACCGACGGCCGGTTTCCTGTTTGGGTTTGTTGCCATGGCCTATCTTGCCGGTTTGGCCGTTGAGCGCGGCGTCGCGCGGGGCGTCGTGTCCACGGCGATTTGTGGCGTGGGGATTTCGGCGCTGCTCTATCTGCCGGGTCTGGCATGGCCTGCGGCGATGCTGGGCAAGAGCGCGGATGCGCTGTGGTCCGGTTGGATGGCCCCCTTCCTGCTGGGGGATGTGGTCAAGGCCGTTCTGGCGGCGATGATCGTCACCGGGGCAACCGCCCTGGTCCGCGCGCGCAAGGGCTGAACCAGCACCAAACCGTTGAAACAACGAACGCCGCTCCTGCATGGGAGCGGCGTTTTTCTGTGCGTCCAGAGGATCAGGAGGCGGGAAGGCTGAGCCGTTCGCTGCGCCCACCGTCGCGCGCAAGGATCAAGACCCCCTCACCGATGGCGGCGACTGTAGCGCTGCCAAGGTCGGTGCCAATTTTAACGGTGTGCACCGTGCGGCCGATACGCAAAAGCGCGCGGGCGTGGTCCGGGCCATGCAGGGTGCCAATCAGGGTCAGACGTGCGTCCGGCAGGGCCGCGCGATTGGTGGCGGCATCCAATGTGGCGGCGGGGGTTTCTGTGTGCTCTGTCACGCGTACCTCTTTGTGCAATGCTCAAAGGGGCGTCTAGACGGGTGCTGACGGGGGAGAAAGAGGGCGGGTTTGGTGTCGGCGGAGAGTTGCCGCAATGCAGCATCGCCGCGCAAAGACCCGCTCAGCCGCCTGAGTGACGGCTGAGCGGCGGGCTCTTATTCGGCGGCTTTCAGCTCGAAACCCTTGTCGATCATGTCGGACGGTGCAACGGGGTATTCGCCGGAGAAACAGGCGTCGCAATATTGCGGGCATTTGGTGTTGCGCCCGCCTGCCTCGCCCACGGCACGATAGAGACCGTCGAGCGAGATGAACTTGAGACTGTTGACCTGCAAATGGTCGCGCATCTCGTCCTCGGACATGGTGGCGGCGAGCAGTTTTTCCCGCTGCGGTGTATCCACCCCGTAAAAGCAGGGCCACGCGGTAGGCGGCGAGGCAATGCGAAAGTGCACCTCGGCGGCCCCAGCATCGAGGATCATCTCTTTGATCTTGCGGCTGGTGGTGCCGCGCACGACGCTGTCATCCACGAGGATCACGCGCTTGCCCTCGATCAGGGCGCGGTTGACGTTGAGTTTGAGACGCACGCCCATGTTACGGATCTGTTCGGTGGGCTCGATAAAGGTGCGGCCCATGTATTGATTGCGGATGATCCCCATCGCAAAGGGGATGCCCGATTCGTGGCTGAAGCCGATGGCGGCTGGCGTGCCGCTGTCGGGCACGGGACAGACGAGATCGGCATCAACAGGGGCCTCGCGGGCCAGCTCTACACCGATCTGATGGCGGGTTTCATAGACCGAGCGGCCCCCGATGATCGAATCAGGACGCGAGAAATACACATGTTCGAAGATGCAGAAGCGCGAGGACTGGCGGCGAAAGGGAAAATGGCTCTCGACGCCACCCTTGGCCGAGATGACGACCATTTCACCCGGTTCGATTTCACGGACATGGCGCGCGCCGATGATGTCGAGCGCGCAGGTTTCCGAGCTGAGAATCCAGCCCTCTCCCAATTGACCCAAGACCAAGGGCCGCACGCCCAAGGGATCACGCACGCCAATCAACTTGGTGCGGGTCATGGCGACGATTGAAAACGCGCCTTCGACCCGACGCAGCGCATCCTCCATCCGTTCGGGGATATTGCGTTGGAGCGAGCGGGCCATCAGGTGAATGATGCATTCGGTGTCCGAGCTGGACTGAAAGATCGAGCCGCGCTCGATCAGTTCCTTGCGCAGCGCAATGGCGTTGGTGATGTTGCCGTTATGGGCAATTGCCGCACCGCCCATGGAAAATTCACCGAAAAAGGGCTGAACATCGCGGATCGCCGCCCCTTTGGAACCAGCCGTGGAGTAGCGGACATGGCCGATGGCCAGCGGGCCGGGCAGCCGTTCCATCAGCGACTGGCTGGTGAAATTATCGCGCACATACCCAAACCGGCGTTCTGAATTGAAGCCGAGTTCAGGATCGTGGCTGACGATGCCGCCAGCCTCTTGGCCGCGATGTTGCAGCGCGTGCAGGCCGAGGGCCACGAAATTTGCCGCATCGGTCAGACCGATTGCGCCGAAAATTCCGCATTCCTCCTTCAGTTTGTCATCATCGAAAGGGTGAGCGGGGGGCATTTGTTTGGGCAAAGCGGGCAGCTCCGAATCCGTGGATATCGCTTGGGCGTGTCATACGCCCTCAGGCCGGACATGTCACGAAACTATCACAGATAACGTTGGGACGCGATGCGGCCCGTTCTGGATCAGAAGCGCGAGAGAATGACACCTGCCCCGACCAAGAGCGCGGCCATCACGCGGGTCAGCGACAGATCCCTCGCGGCGATGCCGAAGGCACCGATGTAGTCGAGCACCATTGCGCCGACGATCTGTCCAAGGATCAGCGCCGCCGTGGTGGTGAGCACGCCCAGGACCGGCACGCTCCAGAGCGAGGCCCAGACAAAGAAAGCCCCAAGCAGGCCGCCGAGCAAAAGCCAGAGCGGGGCGAGGGCCGCGCGACCAAAGGCGGCACTGTCGCCGGAGAGGGCCACCAAGAGCACCAGCGCCACAAAGCCCACGCCAAAGGAAACAGCCGCCGCTGCGACCGAGCTTTCGATGGTGCGCCCAAGGGCCGCGTTGAGCGGCGCCTGAATGGCGATGGCCAGCCCGGCCACGGCCATCAGAATGAGGGCAAAAACCGGGCTTTGCGGGAGCATGCTTACTGCGGAGCCTCGCATTTGCCGATCAGATCCTCGTATTGCCGGGTGATCCAGCCCAACGCCTCGTCGGGGTTGCGATCCTCGATCTTGCCGGTCAGTTGCGAAAAGACCCGCGCCGAGCGGCTGTCGTCGATGATCTGGATGGATTGTGAGGAGATCACAGTCTGATAGACGAAATAAGCGATGGCGATGAGCAGCACACCGCGCGCTACGCCAAAGACAAAGCCAAGCCCTTGGTCAAGACCGCCCAGAACCGAGCGTTGCACCAGCGAGGAAAAGAGCGGCGTGATCAGCGAGGCGATGATGAGACCCACGGCAAAGACCACCGCGAACGCACCGATCATCGACAATTCACAGCTATCGGCGATGAATTCGCCAACCACCGGGATTTCCTTGACCAGCGGTTCCACCTGCGGCGCGAAGATAAAGGCGAGGAGGCCCGCCACGACCCAGCCCGCGATGGCCAGGGATTCGCGCACGAAGCCGCGCGAATAGGCCAAGAGCGCCGAGAGCACGATGAAAAGCGCCACGACGCCGTCGATGATGGTAAAACCTTCCATATGCCTCTTCCTGTCCCGATAGACGCCTAACCTGCGCCGAATATGTCACCTACGAATGTGGTCAAATCCCCCATATGGGTGAGTTTGAGGCCACTGTCGCCCGCCGTCTTGCCACCCGACGGGGTGATCGCGGCTGTGAAACCAAGTTTTTGCGCTTCTTTCAACCTGTTTTCGGTCTGCCCCACCGGGCGCAGGGCCCCGGATAGGCTTATTTCGCCGAAAACGACCGTATCTGCCGGTAGGGCTTTGTCCTCGCGCGCGCTCAGAAGGGCGGCGGCGACCGCAAGATCGGCGGCGGGTTCGCTGATCTTGAGGCCACCCGCGACGTTGAGATAGACATCAAGCCCGGCAAAGGGGATGCCGCAGCGCGCCTCGAGCACGGCGAGAATCATCGCCAGACGCGCGCCGTCCCAGCCGACAACGGCGCGGCGCGGTTGAGCATGGGGCGTGGGCGCGACGAGCGCCTGCATTTCGACAAGCAAGGGCCGCGTGCCCTCGATCCCCGAAAAGACAACCGAGCCGGGAGTGGGCGCGCCGCGCCCCGAGAGAAAGAGGGCAGAGGGGTTGGCAACCTCGGCCAGCCCCGCACCGGTCATCTCGAAGACGCCGATTTCATCGGCGGGGCCAAAACGGTTCTTGACGGACCGCAGGATGCGGAATTGATGCCCGCGCTCGCCCTCGAAATAGAGCACGCAATCAACCATGTGTTCCACCACGCGGGGGCCGGCGATCTGGCCGTCCTTGGTGACATGGCCGACGAGGATCACGGAGGTGCCAAAGCGTTTGGCAAAGCTGGTCAGTTCATGGGCGGCGGCGCGCACTTGGCTTACGCTGCCGGGGGCGGCCTCGACCGTGTCGGACCAGACGGTCTGAATCGAGTCGATGATCACGAGATCGGGTTTCTCGGATTCGAGCGTGGTCAGGATGTCGCGCAGCGATGTGGCAGCGGCGAGTTTGACGGGGGCATTGCCAAGACCCAAGCGCTGCGCACGCATGCGGACCTGCGCGCTGGCCTCTTCGCCGGAGATGTAGAAGGTCTTGAGGCCAGCGCCCGCAAATTGCGCGGCGGCCTGCAAGAGCAGTGTGGATTTGCCGATACCCGGATCGCCGCCCACCAGAACCGCGCTGGCAGGCACAAGGCCGCCGCCCAGAACGCGGTCAAGCTCGCCGATGCCCGAGAGGGTGCGGGGCGGCGGGGCCTCTTCGGTCGAGAGGTCCGTGAGGGTGAGGGGCGTGCCGCGTTTGCCGCCCAGTGTCTTGCTCTTGGGGCCGGTCGAGAGCGGCGCTTCTTCGATGATGCTGTTCCATTCGCCGCAGGCGTCGCAACGCCCCGACCAGCGGTTGTGAACCGCGCCGCAGGCCGTGCAGGTGAAGGTGCCGGGTTTTGCCATATGCGCCTGATGCCCCAAGCGGCGGGCGCGGTCAAATGCGAAACCTATGGCGTGGTTATTCCGCCGCTTTTTGGGTCATGTCGATCACGGTGCCGTCACGGCGCAGCATATCCTCAAGCCCCAGTTCTGGCAGCACCTCGCGCAACGCGTCGTGCAGCCGTTGCAACTGGCTCGCGGCGACGCTTTCCTCCAACTCGACCTCGTGGGACCAGTGTCTGAGCTCGCGGGTGATCTGTTTGGCCTGATCAAGTCGAACATTGAATGCCTCGACCTCTTGCTGGCGCTGCGTGAGGAAGCTGCGGGCGCGGGCGATGCGGTCATCGGAATAGACCTGCGCCAATTCCCGGCTGATATGGGACATCTGCGCCGCCACCTCTAAGAGGTCCGGCTCTAGCGTGCCGAGATCGGGATGGTCGCGCAGGTAGGCGAGACGTTCGCGCACCGCGTCAAATTCCGACGAAAGGCGAAAGAGCCCGGCACGATCCGCCGCATGGGCTGCGTGGTAGGCGCGGGCCACGTCCTGCATCCCGATGTTGAAGCGCCGGTGCGAGGTTTCGAGTGCCATGATGCGGGCGTTGGTGGGCAAGTAGGCGCAGAGCAAAATCGCCAGAATCGTGAGGCCAATCTGCGCGAATTGGCCTGCGTTGTGATAGATCACGCCGCCAAAGCCCACGCTGAAATCGAGCCAGGGCAGGGCGCCCACGCTGGCGGCAATGGTGGCAGCGCTCAGGGTGAGCGCGCAGAGCAGAAGGGTCAAAAAGGCAATGCGTTGCAAAATGGACTGTGTCAGCAGCGCCGCGGATCTAAAATAGTCGGTCATGACTTCCCCCCCTCGAAAGATCATTTCCAATATAAGCAAGTTTACGCCGATTGCTCGAAAGGCAAAGGATTAATTCAATCAATCCAGAGTCAAGTTTAGGGGAGTGTGGCGTGAGCGCTGCGCGATTGGTGCGAGGCTCTAGAGAATATCGGGGTGATTTTGAGGCGTGTGGCGCTGACCGAGGCTGATCGCCAGCGAGGCGAGGATGCAGGCGGTGAAGAGATAAAGACCCCAGGCCACCTCGACCCTCGCCAAGCCCACGCCTTTGACCACGATGATATAGAGCGCGATGAGGAAGATATCGGCCATGGCGAGTTTGCCCATGACATGCAGCGCGGGCAGGGCGCGGGGCGAGAGGAGGCCAAAGTGCAGGAGGGCGAGGCCGATGGTTTTGAGATAGGGGGCAAAGAGGGCAAAGACGGTGACCAGAAGGGCCAGGTAGACGTCGCTCTGCCAGAGGGCTTGCAGGCCGGAGATGATGCTGATTTCGGAGAGGCCGAAGAGTGGCAGGTCGATGCCCGCGCGCATCAGGGGCGCGAACCAGGCGAGGGGGAAGAGCACCAGAAGTGCCAGATTTCCGTATCGCAGGGCTGCGTTCACCGCACCGCCTCGATCGGTCCCTCAGCCCTGCCGTGGATGAATTGGTCGAGATAGGGATCGCCGGAGTTGTCCATCTCGGACACCGGCCCGGTCCATTTGATCACCCCGTCATGTAGCATGGCGACATTGTCGGCGATGGCGCGCACGGAGGTCATATCGTGGGTGATGGTCATGGCGGTGGCGCCCATTTCGGTGACAATCTCGCGGATCAGGTCGTTGATCACGCCAGCCATGATCGGATCAAGGCCGGTCGTCGGCTCGTCGAAAAAGATGATCTCGGGTTCCGCCGCGATGGCGCGGGCGAGGCCGACGCGCTTTTGCATGCCGCCCGAAAGCTCGGCGGGGAATTTATCGGCGACATCGGGTTTGAGGCCGACACGGCGCAGTTTCTCGATGGCGATTTCGCGGGCCTCGGGGAGCGGGCGTTTGAGCGAGCCGCGCAAGAGGCGGAACGCGACGTTTTGCCAGACGGGGAGCGAGTCAAAGAGCGCGCCGCCCTGAAAGAGCATGCCGAAACGGGCGAGAAAGGCGTCGCGGTCGCCGCGTGTCACGTCTTGCCCGTCCAGCGTGATCGTGCCGCTATCGGGGCGGATGAGGCCGAGAACGCATTTCAACGCCACGGATTTGCCAGTGCCTGAGCCGCCGATGATGACGAGCGAGGTGGCCGAGGGAATGGTGAGGTTCACGCCGCGCAGGACGCGGTTGGGACCGAAGGCTTTGTGGACGTTTTTAAGTTCGATCATGACGAGAAAAACACCTCTGTCAGGATGTAGTTGGAGGCGAGGATCAGCACGGAAGCGGCGACAACCGCCGATTTGGTGGCGCGGCCCACGCCCTGTGCGCCGCGGCCCGAGTTCATGCCGTAGTAGCAGCCCATCAGCGCCACGATAAAGCCGAAGGCCGCGCCCTTGATCAGGCCCGAGACCACATCCCATGTTTCGAGAAAATCCATGGTGTTGTGCAGATAGGTGGCGGCGGAGAAATCGAGCCGTCCGACGCCCACCAGAAACCCGCCCATGATGCCGATCACATCGCCCACGCCGACCAGAACCGGCACGGCGAGGGTCGCGGCCAGCACGCGGGGCAGGGTGAGGTATTTCATCGGGTTGGTGGAGAGGGTGGTGAGCGCGTCGATCTGCTCTGTGACCTTCATCGTGCCGATCTCTGCGGCGATGGAAGAAGCCACGCGCGCGGCGACCATGAGGCCGCCAAGGACCGGGCCAAGCTCTCGGGTGAGGCCAATCGCGACAATCGAGGGCACCACGGTTTCGGCGTTGAAGCGCGCGCCGCCGGCGTAGATCTGAAGCGCGAGCGCGCCGCCGGTGAAGAGCGCCGTCATGCCCACAACGGGCAGCGAGAGCCAGCCGATCTGCACCAGCGCATGCAAAAACTCGCGCCAGTAGAAGGGGGGCCGCGCCAGATGGCTGAGTGTATCACTGGCGAAAAGCGCAATCCGGCCCATAGATGCCAGCCCGTTCAGAACGGTGCGGCCAATGCTGGCCAGAAAGCCGAGAATAAAATTCATCCGCCGATATAGCGTCGCGTATAGCGCGCCCCCAATGAGGTCAGGATTTCGTAGCCGATGGTATCGGCGTGATCGGCCAGCGTGTCGATGCTCTGGTATGGCCCGAGAAGTTGCAGGCTCTTGGGGTCATGGCCCAGATCGGTGATATCAACGCAGATCAGGTCCATCGAGATGCGACCTGCGATGGGGCAGGGGATATCTTCGGCCCAGAGGCTGGTTTTCGGCCCCATGGCGCGCAGGATGCCATCGGCATAGCCCGCCGCCACCGTGGCGATGCGGGTCTCACGGGGGGCGGTAAAACCGTTGGCATAGCCAACTGTTTCGCCCGGTGCCAGATCGCGGCATTGGATCACGGGAATGTCGAGGGTGACGACGGCGCGCGCCTCTGCAAAGGGGCGGCCGCCATAGAGGCCGATGCCGGGGCGGGCCAGATCGAAGTGATAGGCCGCATCCAGCAAGATGCCGCCGGTATTGGCAAGGCTGCGCGGCACATCGAGCCCGTCAGTCATCTCGCGGAAGGTGGCAAGCTGCTGCGGGTTCATCGCATGATCCGACTCGTCGGCGCAGGCGAGGTGCGACATGATCAGGCGCGGATCCTGGGCCAAGGCGATGTCGCGCAGCGCGGCCCATTCGCCGGGTTCCATGCCGAGGCGGTTCATGCCGCTATCAAGCTGGATGCCGAAGGGGTGCCCCGGCAAGGATTCGACATGGCGGATCATCTGCTCAAGCGAATTGATCATCGGGGTCAGGTGCATGTCGCCGATCATATCCGCGTCACCGGGCATATGGCCGGAAAACACATAAATCGCAGGTCCGCTCCCGAGCGTGTCGCGCAGGGCTGCGCCTTCTTCGGCGACAGCGACAAAGAAGTGGCGGGCACCGGCGCGCGCGAGGCTGCGCGCCACCTTTGCCGCACCCAAGCCATAGGCATCCGCCTTGACCACGGCGGCGGTCTCGCCCGCTGTCATGGCATCCAAGGCGCGCCAATTGGCGGTGATGGCATCAAGGTCGATGGTAAGAAATGCAGTGCTCATAGGCCGGGTTTTGACAGGATGGACGGGGGCGTCAAGGGGAAAGGCATGATTGGTTCCCGGTCATAGCCTCGGGGCCTGCGCCCATCGAGGCGCAAGCGACGCAAATCTCGTCGGGAGGTGGGCCGTCGGCGGATCAGAACCAGCTCTGAACGCCGCGCGCGGCACCCGATATGTCACGGCCCACACCGTCGACAGTGGCACATCCGGCCAGCGTCGCAAGGAGGGCGAGTGCAATCAGTTTTCGCATGCTCATGCCTGTTTTATTGCTCTGTTTTATTGCTCTGTTTCGTTGCTTTTTGTTATTCGTTTGCCTCGAACCACCATACCTCGGGGAGAAAGCCAATGCCATCCCCATAGATCGGCAGCCTATCGTCAGGGTATTTCAACTGTGACTTATGCGCAATACGACCCACGCTGTATTGATGGATCGGGATCACATAGCGCCCCGCCATAAGTACCCGGTCGAGCGCACGGGTGGCGGCGACGAATTCGGCGCGGTCGCGGGCGGTCAGCATGGCGCGGATCATCGCCTCGGCGGCGGAGGATTTCATGCCCATGAGATTGCGGCTGCCGGGTTGGTCGGCATAGTCGGCGCCCCAATAATAGGTCTGTTCATTGCCGGGGCTGAGCGACAGAGAGCGGCGCATCATGGTGAGGTCAAAGTCAAACTGCGCCTCGCGTTCGGCATATTGCGCCTTGTCGGTCATTTCGACCTTGAGCGTGATGCCGAGCCGCTCGAGGGCGCGGGCGTAGATATCCATCATGGCGCTTGCCTGTGCGATCAGACCGTCCTGTTGTAAAAGGACGGTGAGGGACAGGGGTGTCCCCTCTGCATTCACAAGCCGCCCATTCTGGACCTGCCAGCCCGCCTCGTTCAGGAGGTCCACCGCGCGGCGCAGGGCGGTGCGGTTGCGCGCGGTGCCGTCGCCGACGGGCAGGCTGTAGCCCTCAAGCGTGCCGGGCGGGAGAGTATCGGCCAAGGGGGTCAAGAGATCACGCACCCGGCCCGTGGCGGGGCCGTGATCCATCCCGAGTTCGGAGCCGGAGAAATAAGAGGTGATGCGCGGCTGGCGTCCGCCGGTCAGGGTGTCGTTGATATACTCGAAATTGAACGCGGTGATCAGCGCCTCGCGCACGCGCCAATCGTCCAGCGGGGGGCGACGGGTGTTCATGACAAAGCCGGTCATGCCCGAGGGTTTGCCATGGGGGATTTCGCTTAGGGTTATCTCGCCGCGCGCAACAGCGGGAAAATCATACTGTGTGGCCCAAGCCTCGGCGTTGAATTCGCGCACGTAACTGACAAGCCCCGCCTTGAACGCCTCTTTCAGCACGGTGTCGTCGCCGTAGAATTCGATGCGGATTTCGTCGAAATTGTTGGTGCCGCGCCGCAGGGGTAGGTCGCGGCCCCAATAGTCGGGATTGCGTTTCAGGGTGACGTGACGGTTGATTTCGTAATCGCTGACCACATAGGGGCCGGTGCCGAGGGGAATGTCATCAATCCCGGCCTCTGTGATGTCGCGTCCCTCCCACTGGGATTTTTGCAGGATCGGGCGGAGACCGGCCAAGAGCGCCAATTCGCGATCATCTTCGGTGAAGGTCAGGCGCAGAGAGCGCGGGCCGGTTTGGGCGATGCTGTCCACCTTGGTCCAGAATCCGCGATAGCGCGGGTGGCCCGTGGTGCCGAGGGTCTCATAGGACCAAAGCACATCTTCGATGGTGACGGGGGTGCCATCCGAGAATCGGGCCTCGGGGCGCAGGGTGAATTCGACCCATCGGCGGTCGTCGTCCGTCTCGACCGATTCGGCCAAAAGACCGTAGAGCGTGAACGGTTCGTCCCAGGACCGACCCATCAGGGTCTCGTGGGTGAGGTTGGCCAGTTGCCACGGCGGATTGCCGCGCAGGATGAAGGGATTGAGCGAATCAAAGCCCCCCACGTTGCCGGTGACGACCGCGCCGCCCCTCGGTGCGTCCGGGTTGGCATAGGGGAGCGACACAAAATCAGGTGGGAGCGCCGGGGCGCCATACATAGCTATGCCATGCGCCGGGGCGGCACCCGCCTGAGAGGCCGTGCCAGCAAGGATGATCGCGGCCAATCCAGCCCTCAGGTGGCGGAAAAATTCTGATCTCATTTTGGCGACAATCCTCAATCATCCTTGTTTGTCTGGGCCGGACCCTAGAGAGGGATTCAAGGCTTTTCAAACTTTTAGCTTGGACAGTGGCGCAGGATTGCTTATAAAGGGGGCACTGCTCGATAGGTTTCTTGCCTGTATGAAACCTGCCTCAATAACTTAACGCCCGCTTCGTGCGGGCGTTTTTTTTGGTCTGCTCGCGAGAGCGTGATGGGTATTCCCGTGCAATTTGCAGATGCAGCACATATGCTGCGCGCGCAATGGTTATTGGGAGACAGAGCATGAGTGTCAAAGGTAAAACCGCCATCATCACGGGGTCAAACTCGGGTATCGGTCTGGGCATCGCTGAAGAACTGGCGCGGGCTGGTGTGAATATCGTGCTGAATTCCTTTACCGATTCGGAAGAGGATCACGCGTTGGCCAAGCGAATCGCCAAGGAGACCGGCGTCGATGTGCGCTATATTCAGGCCGACATGTCCAAGGGCGATCAATGCCGGGCCTTGATCGAAAAGGCGGGGCGCTGCGATATTCTGGTGAACAATGCCGGAATTCAGCATGTGGCGCCGATTGACGAGTTTCCGAGCGACAAATGGGATGCGATCATCGCGATCAACCTCACTTCCGCGTTTCACACCACCGCAGCTGCGCTGCCGATGATGCGCAAGGCGGGGTGGGGCAGGGTGATCAATATCGCCAGCGCCCATGGTCTGACCGCGAGCCCCTATAAATCCGCCTATGTGGCGGCCAAGCATGGCATTGTCGGGCTGACCAAGGTCACGGCGCTGGAAACCGCGAAAGAGCCGATCACGGCCAATGCGATCTGTCCGGGCTATGTGCTGACCCCGCTCGTAGAGGCGCAAATCCCGGATACGATGGAGAAATACGGCATGGGGCGTGAAGAGGTGATCGAGAAGGTCATGCTCGAGCGGCAACCGTCCAAGGAGTTCGCCACGACCGAACAATTGGGCGGCACGGCGTTGTTTTTGTGCTCGGATGCCGCGGCGCAGATCACCGGCACGACGATCAGCGTCGATGGAGGCTGGACAGCGCTCTGAGGGGAAGCCCCGGCTCAGGTTATGCCCCCGCGCGAATAGCACCGAAGGTGCCGCGCGGATCGCTGGGCCGTCTCGCGGCCTAGCGATTTCGAGAGGGAGCGCTTCCCTGAGAGGTCATACGGATTTGGCAGGCATTAAGTGGCAGCCACCTCTGTCGCTTCGCTAGTCCCCGGCCCAGCGACCGCGCGGCTCTGGGTATAGAGCCCCCCCTAATCCCCGGCTTTTTTGCGCGTTTCCTCGGATTTTCTCTGATCCGGATAGACCAGACCGGCAGAGATCACCAGTTTGGCCGCGTCCTCGATGCTCATGTCCAGCTCAATCACATCCTCGCGCGGGAAATACAGCAGAAAGCCAGAGGTAGGGTTGGGCGTGGTCGGCACGAAGACACTCAGAACCTCGCTGTCGGTATGAGCCTTTTCGCTGATCTCGCCACGCGCCTCGGTCGAGATAAAGCCGATGGCCCAAATCCCCTTGCGCGGATATTCGACAAGGCAGGCTTTCTCGAAGCTGCGTTCGGATTGGGCAAAGACCGTTTCGGCGATCTGTTTCACACCGGAATAGATGGAGCGCACCACCGGCATCCGGTTCACAAGCGATTCCGCGAAAAGGATCAGGGACCGCCCGATCAACCCCTTGGCGATCCAGCCCACAAGAACCGTGAAGATCAGGAAGATGATGACGCCGACACCGCGCAGGTTGATGCCGATATATTGCTCGGGCTGATACTGCGCGGGGATGAGGGGCAGCACGAAGCCATCAACCCAACCGATCAGAGTCCACATCAGCCAGACCGTCAGGCCCACGGGGGCAATCACCACGAGCCCGGTCAGAAAGGATGCGCGCAGACCGCCCAAGCGTCTGGGTTTGCGCGGTGGAGGGGGCAGATCGTCAAAGGGTGTGTTCATCACGGTTCCATCACGCGGATCATGGGGATATCTAGGCACAATATTGCCTGCTCACAATGGGGCATCGGGCGCTGTCGAACGTCACGTTCAAAATACCGGACTGGGGCTTGTATCGGGCCAAGAGGGCAGGTATACGCGCGCCACTGAACCCCGCAGGTATGGGCGGGCTGACAGGGGAGACATCCCTGTCCGTCCACCGGTTGAAGCACCCGCTTCTCTTCCCATGCCGAGGCGAAAACCGGAAAAGGAAAACGAGACATGGCTCTTCCCGAGTTCACGATGCGTCAGTTGTTGGAAGCTGGCGTTCACTTTGGCCACCAGACGCAACGCTGGAATCCCCGTATGGGCGAATTCATTTATGGCGCGCGCAATGGCATCCATATCATGGATCTGACGCAGACCGTGCCGCTGCTGGATGCGGCGCTGCATGCAATCCGCGAGACCGTTGCCAAGAATGGCCGCATTCTGTTCGTCGGCACCAAGCGTCAAGCCGCGCAGCCGATTGCCGAAGCTGCTGAAAAATGCGCTCAGTATTACATGAACCACCGCTGGCTCGGTGGCACGCTGACCAACTGGCAGACCGTGTCGAAATCGATTCAGCGTTTGAAGCAGATCGACGAGATGATGGAAGTCGGTGCTGAAGGCCTGACCAAGAAAGAGCGTCTTGGCATCGAGCGCGACCAGATCAAGCTTCAGGCGAGCCTGGGCGGTATTCGCGAAATGGGCGGCGTGCCGGACATGCTGTTCGTCATCGACGTCAAGAAAGAAGCGCTGGCCGTGGCCGAAGCCAACAAGCTGGGCATCCCGGTTGTCGGTATCGTTGACACCAACTGCTCGCCCGATGGCATCGACTATATCATCCCCGGCAACGACGACGCGGCGCGTGCCATAGCGCTCTATTGCGATCTGGTCAGCCGCGCGGCACTGGACGGCATGTCCGCCCAGTTGGGCGCGGCAGGCGTCGATATGGGCGCCTTGGAAGATGTGCCGGTCGAAGAAGCCTTGGCCGAAGTTGCCGAAGCCGAAAGCTGAAGCTGCGTCATGAAACTGACATGGGGGCAGGGGTATCCCGCCCCCAATCCCGAGACTAATTTGAGGAGAGCCGGTATGGCGATCACTGCTGCAATGGTTAAAGAACTGCGCGAGAGCACGGGCGCAGGCATGATGGACGCAAAGAAAGC
This sequence comes from Roseovarius sp. 217, assembly GCF_000152845.1. Lineage (GTDB taxonomy): Bacteria > Pseudomonadota > Alphaproteobacteria > Rhodobacterales > Rhodobacteraceae > Roseovarius. The sequence continues at coordinate 3,396,543 of NZ_CH902584.1, read as the reverse complement.
GTTGACCGAAACCGATGGCGACATGGAAGCCGCTGTCGATTGGCTGCGCACCAAGGGGCTGGCCAAGGCTGCCAAGAAATCCGGCCGCACTGCGGCTGAGGGTCTTGTCGCGGTCAAGGTCGCGGGCGGCGTCGGTGTGGCGGTCGAGATCAACTCCGAGACCGACTTTGTTGCCAAGAACGCTGATTTTCAGGGCATGGTGGCTACGATTGCCGATGCCGCTGTCGGTGTGGCCGATGTGGAGGCCCTGAAGGCCGCCACAGTGAATGGCAAGGCCGTCGCTGATATCGTGACCGACAAGATCGCCACCATCGGCGAGAACATGGCGCTGCGCCGGATGGCCCGGATCGAAGGCGACGGTGTGGTGGCCTATGTCCACAATGCCGCAGCCGAGGGTATGGGCAAGATCGGCGTTCTCGTGGCCTTCAAGGGTGATGAGGGCTTTGCCCGCCAAGTGGCGATGCATGTCGCCGCAACCAACCCCGCCGCGCTGAACGAAGCGGTTCTGGACCCGGCGATTGTCGAGAAGGAACGTCAGGTTCAAATCGACATCGCGCGCGAATCGGGCAAGCCGGACGCTGTGATCGAGAAGATGATCGTGGGCCGCATGGCCAAGTTCATGGCAGAGGTGACGTTGATGGGTCAGTCCTTTGTGATGAACCCCGACCTGACCGTCGAGGCAGCAGCCAAGGACGCTGGCACCGAGATCATCGGTTTCGTGCGTCTGGAAGTGGGCGAAGGCATCGAGAAGAAAGAAGAAGATTTCGCCGCAGAAGTGGCCAAGGTCGCACAGGGCTAAGCTCTGGTGATATTCAACTATTAAGGGCATCCTTTGGGGTGCCCTTTTTCATTCGCGGCGGCGCCAAAATGAAACCGGTGCCACCCCGAGGGATGACACCGGTCTTGGATCGCGTCGTCTATTGGGGATGAAACGACGTTTAGATAGGCGCCGACCGTCAGTTCCGATCAATAAGAACCAACGGCCGACATCCGGCAGGACCGGAAAGGACGACGTCACCTGCTCAATAAAACAGGCTCCGCAATCCGAAGTGTTCCCAGGCAAATAGCCACCACTCACGGAACAGTGAGATCATGCTACGTAACGTCAACTCAGGAAAGTAAGGTATTCCATACCATCTGATATCTATCCGATTTTAATGAACTTTATTTCTCGAGAATGAAAATTTGATTCTGAAATGCAGCTTTTAGAACCGCCTGTGCTGTGGTTTCGACTGAGAGCGCATGACGCGCGAGACGCAGGTGCTTTTCCACGGTGTCAGAGGTCAAGCCCATGATGATCGCGATATCCTGGACGGTCTTGCCGTCACCGACCCAACCGAGCACTTCGCGCTGTCGTGGTGTGAGGGCACGGCCCGGTGCGGTATAGGGCAGGGAGAGAATCCGAAGATGCGCCACATTATTGAGGGCGAGGATCTGTTCGCCACTCTTTTTCCAGAGCGCATCCACTTCTGATTGCATCATGCCTTTTTGTGCGGTGAGGGCGATGGCCCCTTTGGTGCGTGGGCTGAGGGATTTGAAACTGATGGAATAGCCTGCCGTGACACCGTGCGATTGGTTGAACTCGAACACCCGGCGTTCTTGCTTGGTCAGCGTCCCGCTGTCGATCATGTCGCGCAACACGGACCAAGAGCAGGCGCCGTCATTGTCGAGGGCCCAGCGGACCATCGGGGCATTGAAATACAAACCTTCGCCCACGAAGACATCCGTATACCTGGGACTGTGGTTCGTCAGCATGAGAAAATCGTCGGGGTCGCCCAGAGAGGTTGCGGTGCGATAGCGCGTGTAGCCGTAGATCAAACGATCAAAGCCATAGTCCGCCATGAACCGGGTGTGCAGATCCCAGAGTTCTTCGATAGATGCGGCATTCAACAGGGCATTGATGCTGGAGGCTTCTATCATCCGGGACTCTCCAGATGGCCAAGCAATGCGTCGAGTGCGAGGACATAGCCCCGCGCGCCAAAGCCGCAGATCACACCCACAGCCACGCGCGCAATGTAAGACTGGTGCCGAAACGCCTCGCGGGCGTGGACGTTGGAGAGATGCAGTTCAATCGTTGGAATGGCCACGGAGCTGATCGCATCCATCAGGGCGACGGAGGTATGGGTATAGGCTCCGGCGTTGAGGATAATTCCGTCATAGGTTCCGCGAGCCGCATGAATGGCGTCGAGCAGCGCACCTTCGTGATTGCTCTGGGCAAAGGCGACGGTGACACCGCGCTGAGCGGCGGCGGCTTGGCACATCGTTTCGATGTCTTTCAAGGTCGTGCGCCCGTAAACCTCAGGCTGCCGCGTCCCCAAAAGATTGAGGTTTGGTCCGTTCAAAAATAGAATTGCGGTCATGGCTTCGCTCCTGAGACCTTCTCTTAAACCGCAAATCCTTGGCCTGTCGAGACTTCTGTGGTCGTATCTCGTGGATCAAGCGGTAAGGCCGACCTTGGGACACCCTAGTGAACTTGACCTGACAAGGGAAGGTGTCGCAGAAAACTTACTCCTCACTGGGGTCGTGAATTAACATCTATCTGTAACTAGTTGTAATACTTTATTAAACTTTAACTTTAACACCGCTACATGTGGCTTGGCTGCCACATATAAGTTACATAATACTGATTATGCGATACATAGATTAGGGTAGGGTGAATTCACAAATGAAGTGCAATTTCTTTAACAAGGTATTGAATTGCATGGAGTTAATTTATGGGACGCTGCTACCCTCACCTGAACCTCGACGAACGGCGTAATCTGGCCAAATGGCTTGAAGCGAAGATATCAATCAAAGAGATCGCTGATCGGTTGTGCAGAGATGCATCGACAATCTACCGCGAGATCAAGCGCAACTCGTGCCGTTTCGACGATCAACCTGAGTTGAACGGCTATCATGCGTTGGCCGCGCAGGATCGGAGCGAAGATCGCCGTGCGGTGCATCGCAAGCTGATCTTATATCCCGAGATCATGGCTGCCGTGCGGTGTGGTTTTGACGCCGGATGGTCCCCTGAACAAATTGCAGGACGTATGCGCCTGGAACGCCATCCGATGCGTGTGAGCCACGAGACGATCTATCGATATGCCTATTCAAAAGCCGGCCGTGCTGAGAAGTTCTACCGCCACTTACCCATGCATCGCCATCGCCGCAGGCCACGTGGAACTCGGAGGCATCATGGGCGTCATATCCTTGATGAATTGGCCATCGCGCACCGCCCTGAAGCGATAGCCGAACGTGACCAGTTCGGTCACTGGGAGTGCGACCTGGTGATGTTCCGCAAGGAGTTTGGCAAAGCCAATGTGACGTCTCTGGTCGAGCGTGTCAGCCGGTTTGCTCTCGTTTTGAAGAACCCGGATCGCCAGTCAAAACCGGTGATGGAGAGCCTGATCGCCAACCTGTCTCCCCTGCCAGCTGAAGCGCGTCGCAGCATCACCTTTGATCGCGGCACTGAGTTCAGCGCATGGCAGCATCTAAAGGATGGTCTGGGCGTCGAACCATGGTTCTGCGATCCTCAGTCGCCGTGGCAAAAAGGAACGGTCGAGAACACCAACAATCGCCTGCGCCGCTACCTGTCCCGCAAGGCTGATCCCACGGCGTTCACAGATCGATATTTGAGGTCAATCTGTGACCGCCTCAACGCGACCCCACGCAAGTGTCTGGGGTATCAAACACCGGCTGAGGTATTCCGGGCAAAACTGATGGAAGGAGGGCCATGATCCAGATAAAATGACCCCACAGAAATTGCGCTTCAGCGTGAGTTCACAGTAGTCAGGACCGGTTGCAGCGGTTCATGACGATCTGCATACGATGATCCGGACACGCGTAATGCCCCAAGAGCGGATCTTTGCAAGGGGCTTCGATCACTCTCAAGCTGAGCCAGGTGGCAAGCGCCGCAAAGACCACCCCACCTACGGCCTGTCCCAACAACACGCCCTGCGCCCCCCAGATCATTCCGAAGGCGATGGCAAAGGGCCAGATGCCCAACGTGTTGCGCGCCCAGTTGACCGATGTCGAATAGCCCGGATGCCCAAGGTTGTTGAACGAGGCGTTGGCGACAAAGATCGTGCCGTTGAAGAAAGACGCAAGGGCCAACGGCCCGAGGTACAGGTAAAGCAAGGTGCGCATCTCGCCGGTGGCATTGAACAGGTCCGCGATGGGAGCGCGGAAGACGAAGAGCAGCGCCGACATAGCGATCACGTAGAGAGCTAGAAATTTGAGTCCGTCAAAGAAGGTCTCTTGCACCCGATCCAGTCGCCCTGCCCCGAAGTTCTGTCCAAAGATCGGGCCAATCGCTCCGGAAAGCGCGAGAACGACTGAGAAAACCACTGGAATAAGGCGATTGATCACGGCCATGCCCGCGACGGCATCCGCGCCGTATTTTGCCATTTCCCGCGTTACGATGGCAGCCCCGACCGGGGTTGCGACGGTGGCCAGAACAGCAGGCACCGCAATCTTGATTGCGCCGCCGCAATCGCGCAGCACACATCCCAAATGCGGTTTGGAAAATGCGTTGTACCGGGACATGGCGAGACTGAGCGCCAGAACCATGGTCGCCACGCGTGCCACCACGGTCGCCAATGCCGCCCCCTCAAGCCCCATGCTGAGGCTGAATATCAGGATCGGGTCCATCACGAGATTGACGGCGGCACCCAAAAGCGCCGGATACATTGCGCCGCGTGCGTCGCCATAGGCCCGCAGCACGGCCACTGCGACCATGGAGAGGCCAGAAACAAAGGTTGTGGGCAGGATGATCCAGAGATAGCTGGCCGCCATATCGAGCATGGCCCCTTTGGCCCCGACAAGCCCGAGAATGTCGTCAATGAACGGCAAGGCCAGAAGCGGCAGAATGAGGCCAACACCGATGGCGATAACGGCCGTTGTGCTGGCATAATCGCGGGCGGCGGCACGATCCTCGCGCCCTTCTGCCTGCGCCACCAACGCGCCTGCGGCGATGGAGAGCCCGATATTGACCGCGCTGGCAAAGAACATGACCGTGCTGGCATAGCCTGCGGCAGCCGCCAATTCTTCGCGGCCCAGCATGGAAATGAAAAGGATATCAATAAGATCGACAGCGAAAATCGCCATCAATCCGATGCTTGAGGTGAAGGACATCACCGATATGTGCCGAAAGAGATTGCCTCGGGTAAAGCTGCCGCCGGTCTCGGTGAGGGCCATGTCATGCTCCTGTTACATCACGCATGCTGACATAAACGAACAACGGCGCTCTGCAACTGGGGCAGGATCAACAAGTCTGTGTGCGTTTTTGCTCAGCGGCGGGCGGCAGCCAGATGCACCAGACGTGCACCGGTCTCGTAATAGAGTGATTTCAGTGTGACGAAGTGTTCTGAGTGGCTGTCTACCACGGAAACTGGAAGCCCGGTTTCATCGCCGCTCAGCAAAGCCTGAGCCGCGGCGCAACCGAACACCGTGCCGGGGCCGATGCCGCGGCCAGAGTATCCGAAAATGGCAAGCGCGCCCTGCCCCATGCGTTGAATGCGCGGCAAATGATCATGGGTCATGGCGATGCGCCCGGCCCAAGCATGCGCGATGTCGGCCCCTGCAAGACGCGGGAAAAGCTGTGCCAGTTTGCGACGGGCCCAGTCGGCGTGCAAAGCGACATCGCCACCCATACCGCCGAGGATCACGCGCCCTGCCTGATCGCGGCGTACCGACGTCATCACGAGGCCTGTGTCCCAACACCCCTCGCCTCCGGCCAGAATTTCACCTGCGCGATTGTCGCCAATTGGGGCAGTCGCCAGTTGGAAATACTGGACGATCGGCACATCGGGACGAGCCACATGGGTGATGGGGCGGTGATAGGCGTTGGTGGCGATGAGCAGATGCCGCGCGCGGAGTTTGCCGCCGGGGGTGGTGATGATCCATTGTCCGCTGCGGTGTTCGGCAGCAGTGACGGGGGTTCCTTCGCAGATCAGGGCACCGGCGGTCTGGGCGGCGCGGGCCAGGCCGCGCGCATAGGCGAGCGGCTGAATCGTGCCCGCGCGCGCATCATGGAGTGCGCCATAAAACCGATCTGTTCCCGTGCGTTGCGCGGTTGTCTTCATGTCAATAAGGCGCACCGGGGCACCCCGCGCAGCCAGTTGGGCATGGCGCGATTCGAGGTCAGCCATGGCCTTGGGCGCATGCGCGAGATGCAGGGTTCCGTTGCGCGTGGGCTCGCAGGCGATGTCGTGCTGCGCGATCAGGTCGAACACCAGCGAGGGCGCCTCGGCCAACACGGCATTGAGATGCTCGCCTGCCTCTGCTCCAAGGATCTTGCACACCTCATCGGGAGGGAGCCAAAGGCCAGCATTGACAAGGCCGACGTTGCGTCCAGAGCCGCCCTCGCCCACGGTTTCGGCCTCAAGGACTGCCACATCGGCCCCCTGCCCCGCGGCATAGAGCGCCGCCGACAGTCCGGTGAATCCCGCGCCGATAATTGCAAGGTCCACGCTGCGTTCGCCGCGCAGGGGCTGTGCGGCGAAGGTTTCACGCGAGCTGTCACGCCACAGATTTCCAAGGGCCGACATCGGTCAGAAGAAGGCCTGAAGCCCGGTCTGGGCGCGGCCCAGGATCAGGGCGTGGACGTCATGGGTGCCCTCATACGTGTTCACGGTCTCGAGGTTGACCATATGCCTAATAACTTGAAATTCCTCTGAAATTCCGTTGCCGCCATGCATGTCGCGGGCGTGGCGGGCGATGTCCAGCGCCTTGCCGCAATTGTTGCGCTTGATCATCGAAATCATCTCGGGGGCGGCGTTGGCCTCGTCCATCAGGCGGCCGACGCGCAGGGCGGCTTGCAGGCCCAAGGTGATTTCGGTCTGCATATTGGCCAGTTTCAGCTGAAAGAGTTGGGTCTGGGCCAAGGGGCGGTTGAACTGCTTGCGGTCAAGGCCGTATTGCCGAGACGCGTGCCAGCAGAATTCCGCAGCCCCCATGACACCCCAAGCGATGCCGTAGCGGGCCCGGTTCAAACATCCAAAGGGGCCTTTAAGTCCTTGAACATTCGGGAGAAGTGCCGATTCCGGCACCTCGACATTATCCATAACGATCTCACCGGTGACGGAGGCACGGAGCGAGAGTTTGCCGCCGACCTTGGGGGCACTCAGGCCCTTCATACCCTTCTCTAGCACGAAACCACGAATCTTGCCGTCATGTGCGTCGGACTTGGCCCAGATCACGAACACATCCGCGATAGGGCTGTTGGAAATCCACATCTTGGTGCCGGAGATGCGATACCCACTATCTGTGCGCACGGCACGGGTTTTCATACCGGCGGGATCGCTGCCTGCGTCCGGTTCTGTCAGGCCAAAACAGCCGATGAGATCGCCGCTGGCCAGACCGGGCAGATATTTGCGGCGCTGCTCTTCGGACCCGTAGGCGTAGATCGGATACATCACGAGCGAGGACTGCACGCTCATCATCGAGCGGTAACCCGAATCAACCCGCTCGATTTCGCGGGCGACGAGGCCATAGCTGACATAGTTCGAGCCGAGCCCGCCGTATTCCTCGGGGATGGTGGTGCCCAAAAGACCCATCTGCCCCATTTCCTTGAAGATTTCGGGGTCCACACGCTCTTCTCGGTAGGCGGCGATGACGCGCGGTTGCAGCACTTCTTGCGCGAAAGTGCGGGCGCTTGTGGCGATCATGCGCTCTTCTTCGGAGAGCTGGTCATTCAGACGGAAGGGGTCGGCCCAATCGAAAGAGTTAAGGTCCGGTGCATCCTTGGCGCGCAGCGTCGGCGTCTTGGCGTTCATGGCGGGCTCCTTATGAGTATTTTTACAGGTTGAGGGCAGGTTACACTGGCATAGTTGCGAAGAATAACGATAATTTCACATAGACATATGAGTAAACCGCAAGAATGACCCTGCCCCGCCGCTTTCTCCCGTCCATATCATCCTTGCGTGCGCTGGAGGCGCTCGATCGTCTGGGCAGCGCCACGGCGGCAGCGGCGGAGCTGTCACAGACACAAAGCGCGGTCAGCAGGCAATTGAAAACATTGGAAGATCAGCTTGGTGTGGGGTTGATCGTGCGGCAGGGCCGTGGCATTCATCTGACCCCGGAAGCGGCGGATTATGCGGATAAAATCCGCGGCGCATTGCAGCAGATTGCACAGGCTTCGGTCAAGCTGACGGTCAATCCGGTGGGCGGCAGTTTGAGCCTTGCGATTCTGCCCACATTCGGGATGCGTTGGCTGGTGCCGCGACTGGCAGACTTTGCACGGCTGCATCCGGAGGTGACAATCAACCTGTCGACCCGGTTGAAGCCATTTAACTTTGTCACAGAACCCTTTGATGCAGCGATACATTTCGGGCATTCTGATTGGCTTGGCACTGAGGCTTTGCGCCTGCGGACGGAGCGGGTTGTTGCCGTGGCAACGCCCGAATTTCTAGCACGACAGGGACCCATTAAGAGTGCCGAGTCCCTATTGCGCCTGCCGCTTTTACAGATTGAAACCCGGCCTTCTGCCTGGCCAACATGGTTCGAGGCTCAGGGGATTTCGGGGGCAAGGGTGACGGGCACAATCTATGATCAATTTTCAACCATTACACAGGCGGCGTTGCATGGTCTGGGGGTCGCGCTCTTGCCGGATTATCTGGCCGAACAGGATTTGGCGACGGGGCGATTGGCAATAGCTTGGGGTGACAAGACGCTGATTTCAGGAGCTTATTATTTGGTTTGGCCAGTTCAGAACGGACGCGATCCGGCGCTGCGCAAGTTTCGCGATTGGCTGGCGGGACAGGCCGAGGATGAGGACCTGTTACCGCGCTGAGCGACCGGGTGGGGAGATGGCTGATTTGGTGGGATGTACGATTGTGCGGAGTGTCCGTACGGCTTTAACGATTTGGAAAGCCTCAGCCCGCAGGATGAGGATGCGTGAGTCGTCCGGGGAATTGGACTGATCCCCCTACCCCGGTGCCGCGCGTGCCTTGGACTTGGAAACAGGAGGGCCAGAGGAGTCGAATAGTGCGCTCCGATTAAGCCGGATTAACCGAGTGTTCACAGGCGGTGCGCATGGACATGCTTTGACGCCGTCAGCCCCCGTTAACCTGCCGTCAGCCTAAGGCGTAGCCCGCGCCGCGCACGGTGCGCAGCGGGTCTTCGCCGCCATACTGGCAGAGCGCCTTGCGCAACCGGCCGATGTGGACATCGACGGTGCGGGTGTCGACATAGATGTCGCGACCCCAAACGCGGTCAAGGAGCTGCTCGCGGGACCAGACGCGACCTGGCTTTTCCATGAAGGTGGACAGCAGGCGAAATTCGGTCGGGCCGAGTTTCAGCGGCTTTTCGCTGCGGGTCACGCGATGGGTTTCGGCATCGAGCACGATGTCGAGATATTCCAGTCGTTCGCCGACGGTTGCGGGGCGGGTGCGGCGCAGTTGGGCGCGGACGCGGGCCATGAGTTCGACCAGTGAATAAGGCTTGATCACATAGTCATCTGCTCCGGTCTCCAACCCGCGTACGCGGTCCACCTCTTCGGAGCGGGCCGAGAGCATGATGATCGGGATGCCGCGTGTTTCGGAGCGGGTCTTGAGTTGGCGGCAGACCTCGATGCCCGACACATTCGGCATCATCCAGTCAAGCACAATGATGTCGGGCGGCATCTCGGACACCATCAGGAGCGCCTCTTCGCCATTGCTGGCGGTGAGGACGTGAAAACCGTCGGCCTGAAGATTATAGCCGAGCACCTCACGCTGTGCTGGCTCGTCTTCGACGAGAAGGACGGTAGGCTGATCTGCGGACATCGGGCTTTCCTATCCTAGGCCTTGACCTTGGGGGCGAGATTGGGGTCGATGGACGTGTCGTCGCCCTTGGGGCGCGGATCCTCCGGAAAGGAGCCCGAGACGAGGTAGACCACCTGTTCTGCGATGGCCGTGACCAGATCACCCATGCGCTCGGTGTTCTTGGCAATGAAATGCAAATGCATGCAGGGCGTGATATTGCGCGGATCCTCCATCATGAAGGTGAGGAATTCGCGAAAGATTGCATTATACATCTGATCGACATCCTGATCACGCCGGATCACCTCATTGGCAAGATCCATGTCGCGCTGGATATAGGCATCGAGCACATCCTTGAGCATTTCCTCAACTTCGCGCGCCATGCGGCGCAGCGCAGCGGGCGAGCCGTTGACAGCGGTCATCTGGCTGAGCACCGAGGTGCGCTTGGCCATGTTCTTGGCATAGTCGCCGATGCGCTCGAGGCTGGCGGAGATTTTGATCACGGTCAGGACAACCCGCAGGTCGCCGGCGGTGGGCGACCGCAAGGCCAGCACGCGGGCGGCCTCTTCGTTGATCTGCTCTTCGAGCGCGTCGATCGCCTTGTCGCGGCCGCGCACCTCTTCGGCAAGTTCATCGTCGCGGGATTCGAGCGAGCGGGCGGCATCGGAGATCGCGCGTTCGACCATGCCGCCCATCTTCATGATATGGGCCTGAATGGTCTCGAGGTCGCGGTCGAAGGAGGAGACGATGTGCTGATGGTCGGACATGGGGAGTTCCTTAGCCAATGCGCCCGGTGATGTAGCTCTCGGTGCGCTCATCCTTGGGGTTGGTGAAAATCTGGCCGGTGTCGCCGAATTCGACGAGATGACCCAAGTGGAAGAAGGCTGTTTTCTGGCTGACGCGGGCGGCCTGCTGCATCGAGTGGGTGACGATGACCACGGAAAACTCCTGGCGCAGCTCGTCGATCAGTTCCTCGACCTGGGCGGTGGCGATGGGATCGAGCGCCGAGCAGGGTTCGTCCATCAGGAGCACTTCGGGTGAGGTGGCCACGGCGCGTGCGATGCAGAGGCGCTGTTGCTGGCCCCCTGAGAGGCCGGTGCCGGGCTGATCGAGTCGGTCTTTGGCCTCAGTCCAGAGCGCGGCGCGGCGCAGGGACTTTTCGACGATCTCGTCAAGATCGGCTTTGGTGCGGGCAAGACCATGGATACGTGGACCGTAAGCCACGTTGTCATAGATCGACTTGGGGAATGGATTGGGTTTCTGGAACACCATGCCCACCTTGGCGCGCAATTGCACCGGATCGACCTTTTTGTCGTAGATGTCTTCGCCGTCGATGCGGATATCCCCCTCGACGCGGCAGATGTCGATGGTGTCATTCATCCGGTTGATGCAGCGCAGGAAGGTGGACTTGCCACAGCCCGAGGGGCCGATGAAGGCGGTCACGGTCTTGTCGGCGATATCGACGTTCACGTCCTTGATGGCATGCGTATCGCCATAATAGACCTGCACATTGCGCGCGGCGATCTTGATGTCGTTATTGCTCACTCTGGTCTCCGAGAGTTTTGGGGCGTCATACATGTGTCTATACCTTTGTTTACCAGCGGCGTTCAAACCGTCTGCGCAGAAGGATGGCAGCGATGTTCATCAGCACGAGGAAGACGAGCAGCACGATGATGGCTCCGGACGCGCGTTCGACAAAGGCCGGATCGCCGCGTTGGGTCCAGTTGTAGACCTGCACCGGCAGGGCGGCGGCAGGATCAAAGAAGCCCTCGGGCGGGCCGCCGGGGTATTCGCGCACAAAGGCCACCATGCCGATGAGGAGCAGCGGCGCGGTTTCGCCAAGCGCCTGTGCCAACCCGATGATCGCGCCGGTGAGGATACCGGGCATGGCGAGCGGCAGGACGTGATGAAAGATCGCCTGCATCTTGGAGGCACCCACGCCGAGGGCTGCATCGCGGATCGAGGGCGGCACAGATTTGAGCGCCGCACGGGTGGCGATGATGATGGTGGGCAGGGTCATCAGGGTCAGCACGAGGCCGCCCACGATAGGCGCTGATTGCGGCAGGCCCACCATATTGATGAAGATCGCAAGGCCAAGGATACCGAAGACGATGGAGGGCACCGCCGCGAGGTTGGAGATATTCACCTCGATGAGATCGGTCCAACGGTTCTTGGGGGCGAATTCCTCGAGATAGATGGAGGCCGCTACACCGAGCGGCAGCGCCAGCACCAAGACGATCAACATCATGTAAATCGAGCCGATGATGGCCACGCCGAGACCGGCAGCCTCGGGGCGGGTGTCGGAGGCATCGGGCGCGGTGAAGAAGGCCCAGTTGAACTTGGTTGTGAGGATGCCCGCCTCTTTGAGTTGGTCCGCGAGTTGCAATTGCTCGGGGGAGATGTTGCGGTCGAGGGCTGCGGTTTCCATGGTCACACGACCCTTGAAAAACCCGTCGATCCGGCCTGCTGCAAGAAGGTCGAATTGCACCGTTTCGCCGATCCTATCGATGTTCGCCAGAACGAAGTCGCGCAAGGACGCAGGCGCCTCCTTGGAAATCAGCTCACCTGCGGCTTTGGCGTTGATGTCGGTCGCAGCCCCCACACGTTCGATGGCTGCTCCCATTGCGGCGTCGATCAGCGGCGCATAGCCAAAGGTGGACACTTTGGCGATATCTTCCGGGTTGCGGTTGCCGGTCTTGTCGAGTTTGGCGGGATCAAGATAGACCTCCAGCTCGATATAGGTCTGTTGAAAGGAGGACAGACCGCTGGCGAGGATCGAGGTCAGCAGGCCAACCAGAGACAGCAGGCCAATGGTGACCGCGACAAGGCCCATCATGCGGAACCGCGCCTCTTTGGCATTGCGTTGCTTGGTGCGGGCGTCCTGGGTTAGCAAGGACCCTTTGCGCGGGGCCGGGACGGCGTCTGAGGCGGTGAAATCGGTCATTCGTACTGCTCCCGGTATTTGCGCACGATCACAAGGGCGATGACATTGAGTCCAAGCGTGAAGACGAACAGGGTAAGGCCAAGGGCGAAGGCCACCAGCGTTTCGGGGCTGGCAAATTCAGTGTCGCCGGTCAACTGGCTCACGATCTTGACGGTGATTGTGGTCATCGCCTCGAAGGGGTTGAGGCCGAGTTTGGCCGCGGCCCCTGCCCCCATGACGACGATCATCGTCTCGCCGATGGCGCGGCTTGCCGCCAGAAGGATGGCCCCGACAACACCCGGCAAAGCCGCAGGCAGGATCACCTGTTTGATGGTTTCGGATTTGGTGGCCCCGAGGCCATAAGCCCCGTCCCGCATGGATTGCGGCACCGCGTTTATGATGTCATCCGAGAGCGACGAGACAAAGGGAATGAGCATGATCCCCATCACCAAACCGGCTGTCAGCACCGAGGACGAGGAGGAGCCAAGCCCAAGCGGTGAGGCCACATAGTCGCGCAGGAAGGGGCCGACGGTGATCAGGGCAAAGAGACCGTAAACGATGGTCGGGATGCCAGCCAGAACCTCGATCGCGGGTTTGGCGACGGCGCGCAGCGCTTTACTGGCATATTCCGCGAGATAGATGGCGATCATCAGGCCAATCGGCACAGCGACCAGCAGGGCCAGAAAGCTGACATAGAGCGTGCCCCACAAAAGTGGCAGGATGCCCAGATCCGAGCCGCCGCGAAATTGCGGGTTCCAGACGGTCGAAAAGAAGAAATCGCCGGCGGGATACATCTTGAAGAAATTGATGGTCTCGAAGAGAAGCGAGGCCACGATGCCCACGGTTGTGAGGATCGCCACCAGCGACGCGCCGATCAGCAGGGCCAGAACGAAGGTTTCCGAGGCGTTGCGGGCGCGCTGGTCGGGGTGGACGCGCAGCCATGACCAGACCAGCAGAGCGAGGGCCAAGCCAAGCACCGCCACGGTCATCAGGAAATGGCCGGAATTCTGCGACTTGCGCAGTTCCTTGGCCGCCTCAAACACCGGCACCGGCACGTCCGAACCAAGCGCCACGCCGACATTGCCGAGGCGGTTGCGGATATCGGTGAAATCAGCGCGCATGGCGTCAAGGTCGGCCTCGGACATTTGTCTGGCCGCCATCAGCGCATCGAGCCCTTCCGCGATGCGGCGGACATCGGCCATGACAAGGCTCTTGGCCCCGCCGTCGGGGATCACGCTGTCGGGGATCATCTGTCCGATCCGACCTTCGATCAGAAGCGGCTGCACAAAGAGCCACGTCAGCATCAAGAGAAGCGCAGGGACCGCAGTGAAGAGGGCAACGGCCTGACCGTAATAATTGGGCAGGGAATGCAATTTCTTGCCCGTGGCGTGTGAGGTTGCGAAGGCGCGCGCACGCCCCAAGAAAAAGCCCAGCCCGCCAAGGCCGAGCACGATCAGGATTATATAGCCGGTACTCATCTGCTCTCCGCCAAAAAGGGAGGGATGGCGCGGAGGCGCCACCCCTCGGAGGTCTTGGTTTAGTTCAGCACGCCCATGGGGACGCGGTTGGCAACCATTTCCTGAGTCTTGGCAAGCTCGGGGTCGGACACGAGGCCATAGGCCGCGAGCGGGCCATCGGGGCCTGCGATCTCGTCGGAGACGAAGAACTCGATGTATTCCTGCATGCCCGGGATCACATCAAGATGTGCGTTCTTGACGTAGAAGAACAGCGGACGCGACACCGGGTATTCGCCGGATGCGATGGTCTCGACCGAAGGCTCAATGCCGCCCATCGTGGCAACCTGAAGTTTGTCGGTGTTGTTCTGGTAGAACGAGAGACCAAAGACGCCGATGCCGTTCTTGTTGGCGTCAACGCGGGCCAGCGTTTCGGTGTAATCGCCGTCGATGTCGATCGACGCGCCATCGGTGCGCAGCGCCATGCAGGCCTTTTCAGCGGCTTTCTCGTCGCCGCCATTGGCCGCGAGATGCGCGTCATAGGTGCCGTTTTCTTCGCAACCGGCGATGATCACCTTTTCGTCGAACACTTCGCGGGTGCCGTGCTTGGTGCCGGGCACGAAAGCGAGGATTTCGTCGCCGGGCAGGTCGGCGCGCACGTCGGACCAGACCTTGTTGGTGTTGTCAGCCAGAGCGCCATCCTTGACGACCTGAGCCGCCAGCGCCGCGTGCCAATCCGCCGGGGTAAAGGCGTAGGACGGGCCGTTGATGTCGGACGCAAAGACGATGCCATCATAGCCGATGCGGACTTCCATGATCTCGGTCACGCCATTCGAGGCGCAGAGGTCGATATCCGACTGCTTGATGCGCGAGGAAGAGTTGGCGATATCGATGGTGTTCTCGCCGACGCCTTCGCAGAGTTTCTTGCGGCCAGCGCCCGACCCGCCGGATTCAACGACCGGGGTAGGGAATTCAAAATTTTCGCCAAAAGCTTCGGCGACGATGGCGGCATAGGGCAGCACGGTCGAGGAGCCAGCGATCTGGATGTTGTCACGGGCTGCGGCGGTGCCAGCAGCGAGGGCCGTCAGGGCCAGGGCGGAAACGGTGGATTTGAACAGCATGAGTTGCTCCTGAGTTCGGTTTCACGGGGCGCCCAGGCAGGGGCGACCTCGGGGTCAGCACTAGGCGAGATCCACAACGCTTTTGTTACATTTATGTAACTGTTTTATGACAGCGCGGGAAAGGCCGGGTTTCAGAAGGTTTTTTTACGCGCGCAGGGTTTGGCTAGGGTTCTTGTCGGTCCCATTGCGGCAGAATCACCGAAAACTCGGCGCCCTCACCCGGCGTGGAAGAGATTCGCAGCCGTCCCCGGTGGCGGTTGACGATATGTTTGACGATGGCGAGGCCAAGGCCGGTGCCCCCCATCTCGCGCGAGCGGTGGGTGTCGACCCGGTAGAACCGCTCGGTCAGGCGGGGGATATGCAGTGGGTCGATGCCGGGGCCCTGATCACGGACGCGCGCCACGATGGCCGGGGCGCGCAGGGTGGCATCGCGCGGGGTACGCTCCAGCGTGATTGTGATGTGGTTGCCCGTGCCGCCATATTTGATCGCGTTTTCAATCAGGTTGGTAAAGACCTGTTGCAACTGGTCGTCATTGCCGCGCACCACCATGCCTTCGGGTGGATCGAAACTGATGTCGCAGGCGCGGTCGCGCGCCAAGGGGCGCAGCGCATGCAGAACCGATCCGATCACCTGCCCCAAGTTCACCTCGTCGCGCGGGCGCACGCGCTCTTCGCTCTCGACCCGGCTGAGTGACAGAAGGTCGCGCACAAGGCGTTCCATCCGCGCCGCCTCGGATTGCATGATCCCGAGAAAGCGGTCGATGGCGGCCTGATCGTGGCGCGCTGGCCCTTGCAGCGTTTCGATGAAGCCCATGAGCGCGGTCAAAGGCGTGCGCAATTCATGGCTGACATTGGCCACGAAATCACGGCGCATTTGCGCGGCATGTTCGCGTTCGGTCAGATCCTCGAAACACACGAGCGTGCCGCGCGCATCCAGTGTTTCGACATAGCCCACATGCACCTGAAAGCTGCTGTCGCGCCCCGCCTCGGAGGTTTGATAGGTGATCTTGCGTGGCTGACGGTCGCGCAATGTCGCCTCGATCGCCTCGAGCACATCGGGCTGGCGGAGCGCGGTCAAAAGATGCCGCCCCTCGAGCCCCTGCCCCAAGAGGTCGCGCGCGCCCTGATTGGCGGCAAGGATGCGATCCTGCGGCCCGACCAGAAAGGCAGCAAGCGGGATGCCTGCAAGAACGGTGGCCAGACCCTGCATCGCGTGTCAGAGCGCCGTGAGGCCGGTACGATACCGGCGCAGGTTCTGTTGATAATGCAAGGCCGTGGCGCGCAGGGCCGCAATCGCGGCCGCGTCCAGACTGCGCACCACCCGTCCCGGCGCGCCCATCACGAGGCTGCCTTCGGGGATTTCCTTGCCGTCGGTGATCAAGGCACCTGCGCCAATCAGGCTGTTGCGCCCGATGCGTGCGCCGTTGAGCACCGTGGCCCCCATGCCGATCAGCACATTTTCCTCCAGAATACAGCCATGAAGCATCGCCTTGTGCCCGATGGTGCAGCCCGGCCCGATGAGGAGCGGATAGCCCATATCTGTGTGCAGGACGCAGTTTTCCTGCACATTGCTGCCAGCGCCGACGCGGATTTCCTCATTGTCGCCGCGCAGGGTGCAGCCGAACCAGATCGAGGCCAGATCCTCGATCACCACCTTGCCGATCACGTTCGCATCGGGGGCGATCCATGTGTTTTCGGCAATCTGCGGCGCGTGGCCGTCGAGCGTGTAGATCGTCATTGCATCTCCTCGAATTCGGTTTGCAGCGCGCGTACATGGGCGGTCAGGCCCGGCTGCTGGCTGCGGCGCAGGCGCGTGGCCTCGATGATGGTCTTGAGCCGCGCCTCGGTGGTGTCGAGATCGTCATTCACCAGCACGAAATCATAGCCGTCCCAATGGCTGATCTCATCCCAGCTTTTCTCCATCCGTTTGGCGATCACCTCGGGCGTGTCCTGCCCGCGCGTCTCAAGCCTGCGGTGCAATTCGCGGATCGAGGGGGGCAGCAGAAAGATCGAAAGCGTATGTGCGCCAAGCGCCGAGTTGCGGATCTGCTGCGCGCCTTGCCAGTCGATGTCAAAGAGCACGTCACGCCCGCCATCAATCGCCGCCTGCACCGGGCCACGCGGGCTGCCGTAGAAATTGCCGAACACATGCGCATGTTCCAGCATTTCGCCGGCCGCCACATCCTGCTTGAAGCGCGGCTGCGCCATGAAGTGATAATCCTGCCCATCCACCTCGCCGGGGCGCGGGGCGCGGGTGGTGGCCGAGACCGAAAAGGCAATCGTGGGATCCCAGTCGCGCAGCCGCCGCGAGAGGGTGGATTTGCCAGCACCCGAGGGCGAGGACAGAATGATCAAGAGACCCCTGCGATTGCTCATTCTTTGCCCTGCCCTTTTTCTTGGTGCAAATACTCAAATCCTGCGCTGACCGCGCGCGCGTCATTCGACATTCTGCACCTGTTCGCGCATCTGGTCGATCACGGTCTTGAGGTTGAGACCGATCTCGGTCAGGCTGGTGTGCTGCGCCTTGGAGCAGAGGGTGTTGGCCTCTCGGTTGAATTCCTGTGTGAGAAAGTCGATCTTGCGTCCGAGCGGCGAGCCGGCATCGAGCAAGCTCCGCGTCGCTGTGATATGGGCGGTCAGGCGGTCCAACTCTTCGGTCACGTCCAGTTTGACCGCGAGCAGGGCCAATTCCTGAGCAAGGCGGGCGGGATCAAGGTCGGGCATCGCGTCACGCAGGCGCAACAGGGCATTCTGATGCGCGCGGGCGACATCGGCGCTGCGGCTCTCGAGCAAGGAGCGCGCCGCCGTTGTCAGGCGGGAAATCTCGTCCAGTTGGGCACGCAGCACCTGCGCAAGGGCCGCGCCCTCTGAGGCGCGCATGGCGAGGAAATCGTTGAGCACCGGGTCGAAATCCGCAAGAAGCGCCGCGCAAAGCGCGCTGGTGTCGCTCTCGCCCGCGCCGGCCTCGAGCACGCCGCGCAGGGACAGGATATCGGCGGCGGTGCCGGGGGCGAGCGACAGGCCGCAGGCCATGGCGCGGTCTTCGACCAGGGCCATGGCGCGCAGCACATCCTCGAGCCGGTCGGGATTCACCGCCATCTGGCCGCTGGCATCCTCGCTGGTGACACGCAGGCTCAGCGCCACATTGCCGCGTGTCATTGCCTGACCCAGCTTGGCCCGGAGGGCTGGCTCCAACCCGTCGATCCAGTCGGGCACGCGCAGGCGCAGGTCCAACCCCTTGCCATTGACGCCGCGCAATTCCCAAACCCAGCTATGGCCCAGATGCGCGCCCTTGGCCGTCGCGAAAGCGGTCATCGAATGGATCATGCCTTGGGTCGTCCTTGGATCGTGCCGGTTTGCCCCGTCCTAGTGCGTGGTCTGGCGGCTGGCAAGTCTCGGCTGTGGCCTTGGGGGGTGAGTGGTTAACCAAGCACAGCGATTTTTAAACAAATTTCCGGAAACTTGTGTCAGTTTGAAGCAAGCGCGCGGTGCCTCAGGTGCGGATTAAACCGGACAAGGGACGTTGGCGCGGGTGGTTTCAGGCTTTGGGAGGTGAGGTGTATTATGCCGGATGACAGGACGATTTTGCAGGTGCCGGGCGCATCACACGGTTTGCAGGCGCGGCAAGAGGCGGATTTACGGGCACTTTGCAGCTATTGGGAGGGGCTTTGTCAGCGCAACAGCGTGCCGCGCCGGTCCGACATCGACCCGCGCCGGATCAGCGGGCTGTTGTCCAATGCCTTTATCGCCGAGCGGATCGCACCGGGTGTGACGCGGCTGCGCATCGCGGGGATGCATCTGAATGCCCTGATGGGTATGGAAGTGCGGGGCATGCCGCTCACGAGTTTCATTGCGCCCGCGGCGCGTGAGGCCTTTGCGCTCGCGCTGGTCGATCTCTTTGAGCGGCCCGCGCGGTTGGAGTTGGATCTGCATGCCAGAGCGGGATTGGGGCGGCCCGAGATGACGGGGCGGATGATCCTGTTGCCGTTGCGCAGCGATCTGGGGGATGTGTCTCGCGCACTGGGCTGTCTGGTGACGCAAGGCGAGATCGGGCGCGCCTCGCGGCGGTTTGAGGTGGAGGCGGTTCGGGTGCTGCCGATTGGAACGGTCGCGGCGGAGATGAAGCCCTTTGCCGCGTTGCCGGGCGGGCTGCGCGACGAGGGACGCGGGCGCAGCCTGAGCCGGGGGCGGGATTATCTGCGGGTGGTGAAGTAGGACCAGAGCAACAGACCAACCGCAACAGGGTTATTCCCTGCTGCGGTCAGTCCGGTTATCAGCCCGCCTCGGCCTGACGGCGCTCAAGGCGCAGGGATTTGAGTTCCTCGGCCACGAGGAAGGCCAATTCCAGCGACTGGCTGGCATTGAGGCGCGGGTCGCAGGCGGTGTGATAGCGGGCCGAGAGGTTTTCGTCAGAGAGCGCACGCATGCCGCCGGTGCATTCGGTCACGTCCTGACCGGTCATCTCGAAATGCACGCCGCCGGGGATGGTAGCCTCGGATTTGTGGATCGCGAAGAACTCGCGCACCTCGCGCAGCACGGAATCGAAGGGCCGTGTTTTGTAGCCTGTCGCCGATTTGATCGTGTTGCCATGCATCGGGTCGCAAACCCAGAGCACATTGGCCCCCTCTTGCTCGACGGTGCGGATCAGGCGCGGCAGGT
Organism: Roseovarius sp. 217; assembly: GCF_000152845.1. Classification (GTDB taxonomy): domain Bacteria; phylum Pseudomonadota; class Alphaproteobacteria; order Rhodobacterales; family Rhodobacteraceae; genus Roseovarius. Next base: position 3,376,667 of record NZ_CH902584.1, on the reverse strand, counting down.
TGTCACCGACCTTGCCGGCACCAAAGCGCGCGATGAGCGTCAGACGCCCGGCCTCATTGCTCGGGTTCAGCGTGGCCAAAAGCAGCTTGAGATCCTCGGAGGTCATGGTCGGGCCGCATTTGAGGCCGATCGGGTTCTGCACACCGCGCAGGAATTCGACATGCGCACCGTCGGGTTGACGGGTGCGGTCACCGATCCAGAGCATATGCCCCGAGCCTGCCAGCCATTTGCCGGAGGTGGAATCAAGCCGACAGAGCGCCTCTTCGTATTCCAGCAAAAGCCCCTCGTGCGAGGTGTAGAAATCCACCGTCTTGAGGGTATGGGCACTGTCGCTGTCGATGCCCGCCGCCTTCATGAAGTCGAGCGCGTCGGAGATGTGATTGGCCATCTCGCGGTATTTCGCCGCCTTTTCGCTCTCGGTGAAGCCCAGCGTCCAGGCATGGACCTGATGCACATCGGCATAGCCACCCGTTGAAAAAGCGCGCAGCAGGTTCAGCGTGGCAGCCGCCTGGGTGTAGGCCTGCAGCATCTTTTCCGGGTTGGGGATGCGCGATTCCGGCGTGAAGGCCAGTTCGTTGATGATGTCGCCCCGGTAGCTGGGCAGTTCCACGCCATCAATCACCTCAGTGGGTGCCGAGCGCGGCTTGGCGAATTGACCGGCCATGCGGCCAACCTTGACCACCGGCACCTTGGCCCCATAGGTCAGCACCATCGCCATTTGCAGCATCACCTTGAAGGTGTCGCGGATCGCATCGGCCGAGAACTGATCGAAGGCCTCGGCGCAGTCGCCGCCCTGAAGCAAGAACGCCTCGCCGCGGGCGGCAGCCCCCAAAGCGCGCTTGAGGCGACGCGCCTCACCGGCGAAAACCAGCGGCGGATATTGTGTCAGACGGGCCTCGACACCGGCCAGAGCGGCGGCATCGGTATAGTCAGGCATCTGCACCCGCGGTTTCGCGCGCCAGCCTGTTTTCTGCCATTCCGTCATTGTCGTCACTCCGCTTGATCGCATTCAGAGCCTTGTCCTTAGCAAAGGCAGGGACGAGAGGCCATATGAAACGCGCAGGAATTGGCCGCAAAATAGCAGGGCCTCTCTTGTCAATCCAGACAGTTTCATGACAGACCCGATAAGGGCCATTGCGCCGGGGATTCGGATGAGTATGACGTCAGAGGCCACAAAAATCGAGGTCAAGGCACCCAAAGCGCCGAAACGCTTTGTGTTTGTGCTGCTCGATAACTTTACCCTTCTCAGCTTTGCGTCGGCGATTGAATGTCTGCGTATTGCCAATCGTATGGCGGAAGAAGAGCTCTACAGTTGGGCGCTCAGTGGCGATTCCCAAGAGGTCATCACCTGCTCTGCCGGTGTCCGGTTTTATCTTGATTTTCCGCTGGCAGAGTTGAACCGGGACGATGTGGTATTGGTCTGTGGGGGTGTCGATGTGCAGGCCGCCGCGACCAAGCGCATGTTGAACTGGCTGCGCCGCGAGGCGCGCAAAGGGTTGCGTATGGGCGGGCTCTGCACGGCGGCCTATGTTCTGGCAAAGGCCGGGTTGCTGGATGGCAAGCGCGCCACGATCCATTGGGAAAACCACGACAGTTTCATCGAGGAATTCGAGGACGTGCATCTGACCAAGTCGGTCTTTGTGATCGACGGCAATCGGATGACCACGGCGGGCGGCACCTCTTCGATTGATCTGATGCTGAATATCATTGCCGATGATCACGGCGAGAAGCTGGCCAATGCGGTTGCGGATCAACAGATTTACAGCTCGATCCGCACAGATCAGGACACGCAGCGTTTGAGCGTGCCGACACGGATCGGCGTGCGCCATCCCAAGCTGAGCCAAGTGATCCAGATGATGGAGAGCAATATCGAGGAGCCGATCAGCCCGGCGGTTCTGGCGCGCGAAGTTGGCATGTCGACACGGCAGCTCGAGCGGTTGTTCCGGCGGTATCTGAGCCGCAGCCCCAAGCGGTATTACATGGAATTGCGTCTGCAAAAGGCGCGCAATCTGTTGATGCAGACCGATATGACGGTGATCAACGTGGCGCTGGCCTGTGGCTTTGCCTCGCCGTCGCATTTCTCGAAATGCTACCGGGCGCATTACAACACGACGCCCTATCGCGAGCGCGGGGCGCATTCGTCGCGGCTGTCGGTCTGACAGGGTGCCGCTTTCTTGAAGTGAAAGCGGTCCAGGTCATTGCGAGAGCCGGTAGGCCGCGCCCTGCCTGACGCTGAGAAACCAGATCGAGCCATCCGGGGCCTCTCGGATGTCACGGACGCGGCGGGTATCGCTGGATTTGAGGCGCTCGACCTCTGTGAGCTGCGCGCCATCCAAGCGTGAGATCATATCGAATTTCAATGAGCCTACGAATATGTCGCCACGCCAGTCGGGGAACATGTCACCGGTGTAGATCATCATGCCCGAGGGCGCGATGGAGGGATCCCAGAAATGGGCGGGTTGTTCCATGCCGGATTTTTGCGTGCCTTCCCCGATCTTTAGCCCAGAGTAGTGACGCCCGTAGGAGATCACGGGCCAGCCATAATTGGCCCCCTTGGCGATGCGATTGACCTCATCGCCGCCGCGCGCACCGTGTTCCACGACCCAAACGTCGCCCTTGGCATCCAGCGCCGCGCCTTGCGGATTGCGGTGGCCATAGGACCAGATTTCGGGCTCTGCGCCTGTCGTTTGGGTGAAAGGGTTATCGGCAGGGATACCACCGTCACGGGCGATGCGAATGACCGACCCGTTCTGGCGGGCCAGATCCTGCGCCGAAGTGTCATCGCCCCGGTCGCCGATGGTGGCGTAGAGCATCCCGTCGCGCCCCTCGACCAACCGCGAGCCGAAGTGACGACCGCCGGAGGAGCCGGGTTCCAGTTCGAAAATCACCGTCCAATCGGTCAGGCGATCCGCGCCCGGTGCAAGGCGGGCATGGGCGATGGCGGTTCCTTGGCCGCCCTGCTGGGGTTTGGAATAGGTGAAATAAAGCTGACGCGTCCGGGCAAAGTCGCGCGGCACGAGGATGTCAAGCAAGCCCCCCTGCCCGCGTGTGGCTATTTGGGCCACGCCGGTGATTTCGCTGCGTTGGCCGTCCTGCACACGCAGCAGGCGACCGCCCTTTTCGGTGATCAGCACGCCACCCTCTGGTAGAAAGCCTATTGCCCAAGGCTCCGAGAGCCGGTCGACCATCTTGGTCACGGTGAGGTTGCCGGCGCTGCCCTCAAACGCGTGGGCGGGGGTGAGGGCGAGGGTGAGCGCGAGGATCAGGGGGGTAAGACGCAACATGATGTCTCCTTTCCCCTTAGAGATATGAAGGTCAGGCGCGTTTGCCAGCAATCTGCGCGATGCCCAGCACATCCAGAACGCGCGCCTCGATATCAGAGGCGTTGAGGCGCGCCACGGCATACATATCTTCGGCATTGGCCTGATCTATGAACGTGTCAGGCAGCACCATGGAGCGGAACTTGAAGCCGCGATCAAACACCTGAGCTTCGGCCAAGAAGTGACTGACATGGCTTGCAAATCCGCCGATTGCACCCTCTTCTATGGTGATCAGCGCCTCGTGGTTCTGCACGAGATCGAGAATCAGTTTCTCATCAAGTGGTTTGGCAAAGCGGGCGTCGGCGATGGTCGGCGTGATCCCGCGCGCGCGCAGGGATTCAGACGCCTTGAGCACCTCGGCGAGCCGGGTGCCGAAGGACAGGATGGCGACGCGCGCGCCCGTCTGAATGATGCGCCCCTTGCCGATTTCCAGCGCTTCGCCACGTTCGGGCATGGTTACACCCATCCCCTCGCCGCGCGGATAGCGGAAGGCAATCGGCCCCTCGTCATGCGCCACTGCAGTGGCGACCATATGGACAAGCTCTGCCTCATCGGCGGCGGCCATGACCACGAAACCGGGCAGATTGGCGAGAAAGGCGGTGTCAAACGCGCCCGCGTGGGTGGCACCGTCTGCGCCCACAAGCCCGGCACGGTCGATGGCAAACCGCACCGGAAGGCGCTGAATCGCCACATCATGCACGACCTGATCGTAACCACGTTGCAGAAAGGTCGAGTAGAGCGCGCAGAAGGGTTTCATCCCCCCCGCCGCCAGACCGGCCGAGAAGGTCACGGCGTGCTGTTCGGCGATACCCACATCAAAGAGCCGCGACGGATAGCGTTCGGCAAAGAGGTTGAGGCCGGTGCCATCGGGCATCGCGGCGGTCACGGCGCAGATTTTGTCATCCTGACCGGCGTGAGCCAGCAGCGCCTTGGCAAAGACGGAGGTGTAGCTGGGCGCATTGGAGGGCGATTTGCGCTGTTCTCCGGTGAGCACGTCGAATTTGGCGGTGGCATGGCCACCGTCGCGGGCGCGCTCGGCGGGTCCGTAGCCCTTGCCCTTTTTGGTCAGGACGTGAATCAGGATCGGACCATTGGCGCGGGCCTTGACGGTGCGCAGGACGGGGAGCAGTTGGTGCAGGTCGTGGCCGTCGATGGGGCCGAGATAGCTGAAGCCAAGTTCTTCAAAGAGCGTGCCACCGACCGTCAACCCCTTGAGCATGTCCTTGGCGCGGCGCGCGCCCTCTTGAAAGGGGGGCGGCAGAAGAGAAATCGCCCCCTTGGCGGCGGCCTTGAAATCCTGAAACGGCTCACCCGCGTAGAGGCGTGAGAGATAGGAGGAAAGCGCGCCCACCGGCGGTGCGATGGACATCTCATTGTCGTTGAGGATGACGATCAGGCGCTTCTTGAGATGGCCTGCGTTGTTCATCGCCTCAAAGGCCATGCCCGCCGACATCGCCCCGTCGCCGATTACCGCGATGGCATCGCCAAGGCCCGAGGGGCAGTTACCGCCCAGATCACGCGCCACGGCAAAGCCCAAAGCGGCGCTGATCGAGGTCGAGCTATGGGCGGCCCCAAAGGGATCGTAGGGGGATTCCGAGCGTTTGGTGAAGCCCGAGAGCCCGTCCTTTTGCCGCAGGGTGCGGATGCGGTCACGCCGCCCGGTCAGGATTTTGTGCGGGTAGCATTGGTGCGAGACATCCCAAATGATCTTGTCACGCGGGGCGTCAAACACCGCGTGCAGGGCGACGGTGAGTTCGACCACGCCCAGGCCCGCGCCCAGATGCCCGCCGGTTTCCGACACGGCCGAGATGGTTTCCGAACGCAATTCATGCGCCAGTTGCACCAGTTGGGGATCGGACAGCCGTTTGAGATCCGCAGGGCTGGCTGTCTGATCGAGCAAAGGTGTTTTCGGGCGGTCGGACATCATGCCCCTCCGTGGGGAAATTTCAGCACATTCTAGCTTTGGCGCGAGATAACGAAGCGGGCAAGGTCGCGCAAGGCACCCGCGCGCGCCCCGTAGCAAGATAGCGCGTCGCAAGCCTCGTCAACAAGGCTTGTCGCGCGGGTGCGGGCGCCCTCAAGACCGAGCAGCGAGACAAAGGTGGCCTTGCCCGCCGCGGCATCCTTGCCCACCGCCTTGCCTGCGGCGGCGGCATCGCCGGTCACGTCGATCACATCGTCCTGAATCTGAAAGGCGAGGCCAAGCGCGCGGGCGTAGGTGCTGAGGGGGGCACTGTCGGCCATGGCCATGCGCGCGCCTGCTGTGGCGGACCAGAGAATGAGCGCGCCGGTCTTGCCCGCCTGCAGGGTGGTGATCTCATCCAAGCTGAGCGGCGTTGTGGCGGTCTCGGCGGCGATGTCGAGCGCCTGACCCAGCACCATCCCCTGCCCGCCTGCGGCGCGGGCGAGGGTCAGTGTGAGGTCAGCGCGCACCGCAGCCGGGCCGCAGTCGGGATGCGCCACCAGCTCAAACGCCAGCGATTGCAGCGCGTCGCCCACGAGGATCGCGGTCGCTTCGTCCCATTTGACATGCACGGTGGGCTGACCCCGGCGCAGGTCGTCATTGTCCATGGCGGGCAGATCGTCATGGACGAGGGAATAGGCATGGAGGGCCTCGATGGCGGTGGCGGGCCAAAGCGCAGATGTCTCAGGCACCGCATGCAGCCGCGCGCTTTCCATCAACAGAAAGCCGCGGATGCGTTTGCCGCCTTGCGTGGCGTAGCGCATGCCCTCGGCCACGGGACCGGTGCCAAAGGGGGCCAGAACGCGGGTCAGATGCGTTTGGATGACCTCGGCCTCGGCGGCAAGTCGCGCCTGCATCTGCGTCAGAGGCCGTCGACGGGCTTGGTGCCGGTGGGCTGGCCGTCGGCGTCGAGGGTGATAGCGGCGACTTTTTCCTCGGCTTCTTTCAGTTTTTCCTCGCAGCGTTTCTTGAGTTTGGCGCCGCGTTCATAGAGCGTGATCGACTCGTCCAGCGCCACATCGCCCCGTTCGAGACGCCCGACGACCTGCTCCAGCTCTTTCATTGCCTGTTCAAAGGTCATCTCGGAGGGGGGGATATCGGTCATGGCTGCGTCCTTCTGCGCGGGAATTCAGCACCGATCATAGGGCTGTGCGGCGAGGGGTGCAATTCGGTTGACGCCCCGGTGCGGCTGGGGGACAGTCGAGCCATGTCAGAGCCTGCCGCCCCCCTGCCTGATCTTGATGTGCTTGGCCGCGTGGATGCGCGCCTGCGGGCCCTTGTGACGGCGCATCCCGAGGTGGCGGGGCTCGATATTTCCGAGGTGCTGCGGATCGTGCCGGAGAAGCGCGCGGTGCTTGCTGGGCGCTTGGACGGGCGCGCGGTGGTGGCGCGGCTGGTGGAGCCGAAATATTCCGAAGCGTTGGCCAAGGAATGGGCCGAATTGCAACGCATCTGGCCGCATATGCAGACCGGGCGGTATTGCGTGGCAGAGCCGATCCTGCACCTGCCCGATGCGGGGTTGATGGTGATCGAACGGGTCGAAGGCGACCCCTTGCTGGAACATCTGTGGCAGCAAGATGTAGGCGCGCGCGCGCAGCATCTGCGCCCCGTCGCCGAGTGGCTGCGCCAATACACGGAGGTCAGCGAAAGCTGGCAGGAGGGCAATGCGACCGGGTGGTTGGCCAGAGTGGAGCGCGCAGCGGGCACACAGCCCTTTGCGCGGCTACGGCGGATCGAGGCGGCGATTCTGACGCATCTGCGCAGCATGACGCGGGCCTTGGAGGGCGCAGATTGGCGGGTGGCGATCAGCCATGGCGACTATCACCCGAACAACCTTATTCTGGGATCTGACCGGCTGACGGGGATTGACACTGGTGGCTCGGGGCGGATGCCCGTCTGCAAGGATATTGCACGGTTTCTGGTGCATATGGGGCGACGCGGCATGATCCCGTCCGGGCGGCGCTATCTGGGGGTGGATGCGGAGGGTCTTGAGGTCTTTGCCGACGTGTTCGCCTTGACCGAAATCGAGCGGTGGCTGTGGCTGCCGTTCTTTATCGGCGTGGAGGCCCTCATTCGGGTAGAGAACCGCACGCTCAAATCCAGCCGAATCCGGCGCGCGGAAGAGATGTATGCCCTCTTGCTCGAGGATCTGGCGGCGCGGTAAGCGGCCGTCAGGCGGGGCGTGTGATCAAGGCCTCTTCAAGGTCAGCAATGCGGGCGAGAAGAGGTGTGGTGAGCGCCTGCACCTCAGCGGCGCTGTGGCGTGGGGTGATATGTTGCGGGCAGTTCCAGTCGAAGCCTTCGACCGTGATCAGAAACCCCCGCTCGATCCGGGCGCGGTAATCGGGCATTTCCAGTTGTGCAAGTGTTGCCTGATCCTCGGGGTCGATGACGCGGGCGCGGCCAAAGAGTTTCAGCCGGGTGCGGTTAGGGTAGTCCATGAAGAACATCGACACGCGATCGTCCGTGCTCAGGTTGCCGAGGCTGATATATTGGCGATTGCCGCGAAAATCGGCAAAACCCAGCGTGCGGCTGTCCAGCACGCGCATAAAGCCAAGCGGGCCGCCGCGATGCTGGATATAGGGCCAGCCGGTTTCGGTGACCGTGGCCATGTAGAATGAGTCACGCGCCGCGATGAAACCGGCCTCGTGTTCGGTCAGGTGCTGGTTCACCGCATCGGGCTGATGCTGCATTCGCGCGTAGGATGTGCGGCTGCCTTGCAACTCTTGCAGTTTTATGACCGATGGGGTGAAGGCGATATCGGCGAAATGATGGGGCATGGCATCCTCTGGGGTCAAAGGCCTAGATCGGACAGGCCAGGGTGATCGGCGGGGCGTGGTCCCTGTGGCCAGTGGAATTTGCGGGCGCTCTCTTGGATTGGTTGATCATTGATGCTGGCAAAGCGCAGGCGCATGAGGCCTGCCTCGTCGAAGTCCCAATTCTCATTGCCATGGCTGCGAAACCAGTTGCCGGCATCGTCGCGCCATTCATAGGCAAAGCGCACGGCGATGCGCGTGTCGGCAAAGGCCCAAAGCTCCTTGATCAGGCGATAGTCGAGTTCGCGGGTCCACTTGCGTGTCAGAAAGACCTTGATCTCGTCCCGGCCCGCGGGGAATTCGGCGCGGTTGCGCCAGCGGCTGTCGGGTGTGTAGGCCAGCGCAACACGTTCGGGATCGCGGCTGTTCCAGCCATCCTCGGCCATGCGGACCTTTTGGGTGGCGGTGGCATGGGTGAAGGGCGGAAGGGGCGGACGGGTGTCTTGGGTCATAGGGCTCTCCGATCGGGGGATGTGACGCGGCGGAGGGCCGCGCCACAAGATTGTTTCAGGCGGCAGTGCGCAAGGCAACCGTTGGAAAGTCAATCTCGACCTGCGTGGCCTTGCCCAAGAGGTTGGTAAAGATGTTCATCGCGACATGGGTGATGATCTCGATGATCTCGGCGTCGGAATGCTCCGCTGCGCGCAGGGCGGCGAATTCGCTTTGGCTGACTTGTCCGGAATGTTCGACGAGCGCGCGGGCGAAGGTGAGCGCTGCCTCGGCCTTGGCATCCGCCGAGCGGCCTGCGCGGTTGGCCAGCATCTCATCCGCATCCAGCCCTGCCTTGCGGCCAATCGCGGTATGGGCGGAGACGCAATACTGACAGCCGTTCTGCTCGGCCACCGCAAGAGCGATGCGTTCGCGGGTCAAGGGATCGAGCACCCCTGCCCCGGCTATGCCATGCAGACCGAGAAAGGCCTGAAGCGCCGCGGGGGAATTGGCGAGAACCCGGATGAAATTGGGCACCATGCCAAGCGCGGAGTGCACCGCGTCTAGCAGCGCCTTGGCGTCTCCGGTGGCGGTTTGCGGGTCGATGACGGATACACGGGCCATATTGCGGCGTCCTTTTGTCTGAGGGGCAATGCGATCCTGCACTGCATGGCGGTAATTTGGTGCAGATTGGTATTTGAAAGAATAGATGAAATGTGGAATACTTTATTTCTCTAGGAGTAATAATTTATGAACCGCTTGCATGAGATCGAAGTCTTTATCGCCGTGGCGGAGGCAGGCAGTTTTGCACGGGCCGCAACGCGGTTGCGTCTGTCGCCGCCTGCGGTGACGCGGGCCGTTGCCGCACTTGAGGATCGGCTGGGTGCGAGGGTGTTCAATCGCACCACGCGCAGCGTCACGATCACCGATGTCGGTCGGCGGTTTCTGGAGTCGGCGCGGCGCGTTGTCAGTGATCTGGAGAGTGCGGAGCGCGAGGCGCTGGGAGAGGCCGCCACGCCGCAGGGCCATCTGACGGTCACGGCCTCGGTCACATTCGGGCGGGCGGCGCTGGCGCCGCTGGTCTGCGAATTTCTGGCACTGTATCCGCGTGTGACCGTGTCGGTGCTTTTGCTCGACCGGGTGGTCAATCTGGTCGAGGAAGGGGTCGATGTCGCGGCGCGTATCGGGCCGCTGCCGGATTCCGGGCTGATGGCCCGCAAGGTCGGGACCGTTCACAGGATTCTGGTGGCGAGTCCGGCGTATCTTGTGGCGCGCGGCGTGCCGATGACCCCGGCGGACCTGCGGGACCATGCGGTGGTGGGATTTACCGGGTTGATGCCAAATCGCGAGTGGCGCTATGTCAACGGCTCGAAAATCGGGTCCGTGGCGCTGCATCCGCGTTTTGAGATCAATGATGCCGCGACGGCGATCGAAGCGGCTGTGCTGGGGCACGGCATTACGATTGCGCTATCCTATATGGTGGCCGATCTGATCCACGCGGGCCGGTTGGTGCCGGTGTTGCAAGCCTATACCCTGCCACCGCAGCCGGTGCATCTGGTCTATCCCGAGACGCGGTTGGTTGCGCCCAAGATCCGCGCCTTTCTCGATTTTGCGGCTCCGCGTCTGAAGGCGAGTTTGCACGATCTCACCCTGCGCGACGCGGGTGCGTAGTGCTTTTTCGGGCTCGCAAACATATCCGCATGAGATCAGAGGAAGAGAAAATCGTCCGAGGTGAGTTGCGCCGCCGTGATCCCCTCAACGAGGATCGTGTTGCCGTTCACGGTCATTTCCGCGCCCGCCGCCGTGTCGACGATACCCAAAGCCTCGACAAACCCGGCAATTCCGTTGCCGTTGTTGATAATGTTTGCCTCGCCCGTTGCCGGATTGACGATCCGGATGAACAGGCGGTCGACGCCATCTTTGAAATCGGGGATCACGTCGCGCTCACCGTTGAAAAAGGCGGAGAAGACGAATTGATCCGCGCCTGCGCCGCCCATCATAAGATCGTTGCCAGCCCCGCCGTTGATCGTATCGTCGCCGGTGCCGCCGTCGATCAGATCGTCACGGCCACCCCCGGCCAGAAAATCATTGCCGTCGCCGCCCAAGATGTCGTCATCGCCCTCGCCGCCGCCCACGTTGTCGTGTCCCGCCCCCGCGTTGATCGTATCACGGCCTGCGCCGCCGCCGATGTCGTCATCGTCGCCGTTGCCGAAGATCAGGTCGTTGCCAAAGCTGCCCGAGATGCTGTCATTGCCAGCCCCGCCCGCAAGCATGTCGTTGCCGGCGCCGCCTGCAACCACGTCATTGCCATTGCCGCCCAAAGCGCTGTCGTCGCCAAAGCCCGCGCCGATCACATCGTCGCCCTCACCGCCGTCGATCGTATCGTTGCCCGGACCGCCGCCAATGAAATCTCTACCCGGGCCCGCATCGACCAGATCATCCCCGTCCGAGGCTGATATGGAATCATTGCCACCGCCGCCCTCGAGATGGTCGTGCCCAAGGCCGCCCGACAACATGTCTGCACCCGCCTGACCGAGCAGCGTGTCGTTGTGATCGGTGCCGATGAGGATACTGCCTTGCACAAGGGCAACGGCAAAGACATCGGGGTCGTCCAGAATTTCCACCATAACATCAGCCACGCGCAGCCTCTGGTCGGAGAACTCGATCCATTCCACGCCGATCAGTTCATCTGTGCCAAGCGCGGAGACGACCCATAGCCCTTCGCTCGTAAGGCTGAACGCGGCCGAGGCGCGTGTGATCGTGTCGAAGACTGCCGCATCGTCGCCGAGATCCCCCCGGATCACGTCATCGCCCGCGCCCCCGTCAAGCAGATCATCGCCCGCGCCGCCAAGAAGGGTATCATCGCCCTGCCCACCGTTGAGGATGAAACGCGGTGTGAGAATTTGCGTATGGTGCGTCTCTTCGCCGGGTATGTCTCCGAGGCTGAGAGCGTCATCCCCTGTGACGACCGACACGACCCGGCGTGCGGTGCCGATGCTGGCCGCGATGCCATCGGTCACAGCCTCGACGTTCAAATAGACCAGTGACCAGGCCTGCATGGTGAGCAGAAAAGCGTCCAGTTCTTGGGCACTGACGAGATCTATCAGGTCTGTCTCGATCACGACCTGGGCCGCCGCTTCATCCTGACCCCCTGCCCCGCCGTCCCAAAGTTCGGACCAAGACACCCGGTAAAGGGTATCCAACGGATCACGCACGGCGCTGAAATCCAGCGTCAGGGTGTTTTCGGTTCCGCTGCGTTCCGAGAGGATGAACAGGGCTTGCGGGCCGGCCTCAAATCCGTGGATCGACACATTGCCTGCGTCCCGAAAGTCCAACGAGGGTGTCATGCCGATCGTCTGGGTCAGTTGGGAATAGGCCTCGCCTGCGGTGGTCAGATGGCCACGACAGAAACAGACCAACGACACCGAGCGGCTGACATCGAACAAGGACGGCCAGAAGTGTGCGACTGTGACATCATGTGTCACCATTTCGTAGAACATCTCGACATTCAACGCGGCCTGCTGGAGACCACGGTTGTTGCCGTAGTCAACCTCCGTGGTTCGACGCACGTTCCATTCGGTGATGTAAAAGTCCAATTCCGGCAGGGTCGGATCCCGTCCTGCGAGGGTGTCGCGCCAGAATTGCATTTGGCTGAAGCCGAATTGCTCTTGGGTGTCGGCGGCATCGAACCCGCCGTCGAGGTAATAATGTTCGCTCACCCCGTCGATGGCATTGGCGGCGTCGGATGTGTCCATGGAAAGAAGGGTACCGTTGCCCTCTTTCACGGGTATGGTGTCCTGAGCAAAGGCCGAGAGGATGGCGATGTTCTGTGAGCGGGCCGTGCCCTGAGAGGGGACAACCACCTGTGTGAGCTGGTCGACGGGAGGTATCCCCGCATCACCGATTTGCTGCGGGTCATAAACGAAGCCCGTGGTTGCATCGACGTAAAGGATCCCATCGCCATTGGGCGAGAAAAGACCGGCCGAACTGAGGGTCTGAACCACGATATCCGGTTGATCGGCGCGGTGAAGGCCAAGATCAAGCAAGGTGGTTTCGATGGTTTGGGATACGGCGGCGGCCAGATTGCCATATTCCTGCGCCGTCATCCGTCCCGATGCCCAGAATTCATTGCCGATTTCGAAGGCATCGACGGTCACGCCCATGGCCCCGGCCTCTCGCATCGCCATGGCGACGAAATCCGCCACATCCGCGAGATAGTCGGCGGACAGACTGCGGGTTCCATAGGTCCCGGCCAAGAGCGCCTCGCCCGCCGATTGCGTGAAGCCGACAGAGGTGGGAATGACAAGCGTCGTGCTCGTCCCGAGTGAGGCGGCCAGATCCATGAAGTCGGAAAACGCGATCAAGTCCAGATCGCCGGAGTTCTCGTAGGATCCGACCATCCGGTTATGGCTTCCGCCCGCGATATCCGAAATATCGAAATGGGTTTCGGTGATCGTGCCGCCGGGATACCTGAGATTGGTGATTCCGGCCTCGCCAAACCGATCAAGGACGTCCTGCCGTAAGGATACATCCGTGGTAAGCGTGAGATTGGCACCAAACATCTCTGAGGAGATTTCGGTCCTTGACGTCTCATCTGTTTGGTCAACAATATGCAGCATTGATCGGAGTCCGTCCAGACGTAGACTTGGAAAGTATTTCGAAAAAACAAAGGCCTATTGGTTAATTTGCCCTGTGTCTCAGATGCTCGTGCAAGAACCGTGCAAAGTTTTTGGGAAACGGAAGGAATTAATCTGGAGTTTCAGAATACTACTTTAAGAAGAGTTGCCTAGAAAGCTTCTCTATAAAAGTGAGTGGATTCTGAAGCGCACTTCATGGCTTCACCCACTGTGGTGGCCGATCGTGGCCATGCCCTCTGGACCATCCGGGTTTGACGGGATGAAGCGGAAGATAGCGGTCTTTTGCCGCTTTCAGGCCCCCTTGAACGATTTTCATGTCGAAACGTCCGCATTTAATCTCTATGAGAGCGTCAAATCGGTAAACAGACCCTATTTTTGCAAGAACGGAAGTCCCAATGACGGCATATGCGCGTGGCAACCCCAGCCCTGAATACCTTGACATGGTTGCCATGTACGAGACGCTGCATACCGAAGGCGAAAGTATCGCCAAGAAATCTGGCAAGGATACATTTCCGGGCAAGATGCTGATCCGGCACACGCCGGGCATCAAGGAGATGATCGACCGGACGGGCGCGCGCAGTATTCTCGACTATGGGGCAGGCAAAGGTGCTGGCTATGACCAGCGCAACATCGCCCTGTCGAATGGCGACACGGCCAGCAGCATTCAGGATTATTGGGGGATCAGCGACATCCGCTGTTACGATCCGGGGCATGAGCCGTTCAAGGATCTGCCCGATAGCCAATATGACGGCGTGATCTGCACCGATGTTCTGGAGCATATCACCACACCGGATGTGCCGTGGATCGTGGACGAGATGTTCAGCTATGCGCGCAAGTTTCTCTATGCCAATGTCGCGTGCTACCCGGCGGTCAAGGTGCTGCCCAACGGACAGAATGTGCATTGCACGGTCAAGTCACCGGATTGGTGGGCCGGGTTGTTTCATGCCATTGCGATGCGGCACACGGATGTGTCGTTCCGGCTCATCACCTCGACGGCGACCGGGCGGAAGAAGAAGTTCGGCTTCGCCAAGAACCGTAAGAAGGCGTATCAAACGGTCGAACGGATGGCGTGACCCGGTCGGCTGGCCGGGGAACGCGCAGGGATCATGAGTGGTGTTTCAATGAAATACAGACCCGAAGTTGATGGTCTGCGCGCGGTCGCGATTCTGCCGGTGGTGCTCTATCACGCGGGCAGCCCGTGGTTTCCCGGCGGGTTCGTTGGCGTGGATGTGTTCTTTGTCATCTCGGGCTATCTGATCACCTCGATCATCCTGGCCGAGCGTGCGGCGGGCCACTTTACGCTGGCCGGGTTCTATGGCCGCCGCATCCGGCGTATCTTTCCGGCGCTCTTTGCGATGATGGGGATCAGCTATCCGATCGCATGGCTGCTGCTCGACCCATCGGCAATGGCCGAGTTTTCCAGCAGTATGGCGGCCTCGACCGTGTTTTTCGCCAATGTCTATTTCCTTGAGGTCAGCGGCTATTTTGCGACGGCGGCGGAATTCAAGCCGCTTTTGCACAATTGGAGCCTGTCGGTCGAAGAGCAGTTTTACTTGATCTTTCCGATGGCGGTGCTGTTGACATGGCGTGCCGGGTCAAAGTGGCAGGTCCGCATTTTCATCGCGGTGGCGCTTCTCAGCCTTGCCCTTGCGCAATGGCAGATCGCGCGGGGCGATGAAGCGCGCGCGTTTTTCCTGCTCTATGCGCGTCTGTGGGAGCTGATGGTGGGCGTTGTCATCGCCTATTGGCTGGCCACGCCGCAAGGGGCGGCCCTGCGCGAGAGCGGCCGCTGGCGTCACGGCGCGCTTTTGGGTTTGGCGCTCATTCTCTGGGCGGTGTTCACCTTTGACACTGAAACGAAATTTCCGGGGCTGGCGGCACTCTTGCCCTGCGTTGGCGCGGCTCTGGTCATCGCCTGTGCCAAGGGGCAGAGCCTGTCGGGCCGCCTGCTTGGCTGGCGTCCGGTCGTCTTTGTCGGGCTGGTCAGCTATTCGCTCTATCTCTGGCATGTGCCGGCGCTGGTCTTTACCCGTATTGGAACCGGGCGCGACGACCTTGGGCTCATGCTCAGTGCCTGTGCGCTCGCCTTTGTCCTTGCCTGCCTAAGTTGGCGCTATGTTGAACGACCGTTTCGGCGCATGCGCGCGCTGCCGCCCCTGCGCCTGTTTGGCACGGCGGCCGTGTGCATGGCGGTGCTGGGCGGTCTGGGCCTTTGGGGGCAGGAAACCGACGGGTTTCGCGCGCATTACCTTGCCAACCGGCTCGATCCCGTGACGCGCGCCAATTATGAGCGGTTTAGCCCGACCGCCACCCGCGCGCGCGTGGCCGATGACGGCTGTCGCTTTCGCAACGAAGAGATCAAGGATGAGTTCGGCACGCGGTTGCAGGACTGCGCCGCACGGCATGGGCCGGGAATTTTCATCCTTGGGGACTCTCATGCCGAGAATGTCTATAACGCCCTGCGCAGCACCGAGCAGTTCCCGTTTCTTGTGGCCCTCACGCGCGGCGGCTGCAGACCCTATAAATACAAGCCCGAATGCTCTTATGAGGCGGCGATCCCGTTTCTGGAGGCGCATCGCGACGCCGTGGCACAGGTGGTTTTTCATGTCTCCGGCTCGCATTACATTCTCGATCACCGCAACGAAGGTGACACTGACGCGGCGTTTGAGCCGGGCACCGAGGCGCGGATTGCTGACGAGAATATTACCCTCACCTCGGCCTATCTGGCGCGCTTGCCCAAGGGGCTTGATGTGCTCTGGCTTGGCCCCTTTGCCGAGGCGCGGGTGGACCTGAGCAACCCTGGTAATTACAGCCCCGAGCGGCTGCGTTTCAACCCGGTGGCGCTGGTGCATTTTGAGGCGTTGGAGGGGCGGCTCAGGGCCGAGACCGAGGGGCAGAGCGCCTATCGCTATGTCTCGCTGCTGGAGGCGCTCGCATTCGATCAAGACACGCTGTTACAGGGCGATTGCCTGACCTTTTGGGACGTGGATCATTTCAGCCCCTGCGGCGAACGCCTGTTCGGTCCGACCATCGCCGATCTGGTGCAGGGCAAGGCTCTGCTCACGCAGTCACGCTTTTGATATGGCAAATCGGATGTAGAATGAGTAAGCGACCCTCGAAACCGGTCACACTGCGACCGCCCGGCGTGAAACCGGCAGAAAAGGCCCAAGCCCATGCGTGACACTCTCCGCCTGCTGCGCGCCTCCTTTCCCGAGGCCAGCAAGGTCGTCTGGCGCAAGGCCAGTCGGCGCCTGCTCAAGCTCAAGATGGATATGAAAGGTGCGGGTCAAGACGAGCGCATCCGCGCTGAACGCCAGATGCGCGGCCGCGAGCAATTCGCCAGCCTGCAACGCGCCGATGCCGTGGTTGTGTCCTTTGGCAAGAGCGGGCGCACATGGCTGCGGGTGATGATCTCGCGGCTCTATCAACAGGTCTATGATCTGCCCGAGGATATTCTGATCGGGTTCGACAATTTTCACAACATGGACCGACGCGCGCCGCGGCTGTTCTTTACCCATGACAATTACATCGGCGATTTCACTGGCCATACCGACAGCAAGGCGGATTTCTACGACAAACAAGTTCTCTTGATGATGCGCGACCCGCGCGATGTGGCGGTGTCACAGTTCTTTCAGTGGCGGTTTCGTATGCCCTCTGAAAAAAAGCTGCTCAACGAATATCCGGCCCATGGGGATGACACCTCGATCTATGATTTCGTGCTGCATGAGGGTGGTGGCCTGCCCAAGATCATCGACTTCATGAATATCTGGGCGCGGGAAATGGACAAGATGCGCGCGCTCTGTCTCATCCGCTATGAGGATATGCGCGCCAATCCCCAGACGGTGCTGACCGAGGTCGCGCAGTTTCTGGAGATTCCCGCCGATGCCGCCGTGATCCAAGAGGCGGTGGATTATGCGGATTTCGAGAATATGAAGAAGAAAGAGGCCGACAGCAGTTTCCGCCTGAGTGGCGCGCGCGTCGCCCCCGGCGACAAGAGCAATCCCGACAGCTACAAGACCCGGCGCGCCAAGGTGGGCGGCTATCGCGACTATTTCGACGATGCGCAGGTGGCGGTGATCGACGCGCTGGTCGAGGCGCGGCTGGACCCGGTTTACCGCTATGGCGTGACGACCAAAGCGGACAAACCGGCGGAATGAGTCAGTCCGAGACACCACCCCGGATCTGGCGGGTTCTGGGGGACAAGCGCGGTGACAATGCTCAGGTCGAGATTGTCGCCGAGGCGTTGGCCCGGGACCGCGGCTGGGTGTCGGACCTGCGGCATCTGGAGATGTTGCCGCAATTCGTGGTCGGAAAGCCGCGCGTGGGGCCGACGCTCTATCACATTGATCAGAGCCTGAGTGATCCGATCGAGCCGCCCTGGCCCGATCTGATCCTGACACGTGGCCGACGCCCCGCCAATGTGGCGCTCTGGATCAAGAAGCAATCGGGCGGGCGCACGCGGATCGTGCTGGTGGGCAAGCCTGCGGGCTGGTTCTCGCATCAGATGGCGCAGTTCGATCTGATCGTCACGAGTTCCGAGACCCTGCCTGCGCCGTTCGACAACGTCATGCAGATTGATCTGCCGCTGATGAAGATCAGTGAAGCGCGGCTAGAGGCCGGGCGCAAAGCGTGGCAAGCGCGGCTGGACACCCTGCCCCGTCCTTTGGTGGTGTTTCTCATTGGCGGGCCGACCAGCCCCTTTGTCTATAATGCCGAGATGGAGGCGCGGTTGCGTGCGCGCATGGCGCAGGTGCTGGCCGAGGGCGGCACGCCCTATATCGTTGGCTCACGGCGCACGCCAAAGGGGTTTCTGGACCGAGTGACGGAGGGCCTGTCCGACGGGGTGCAGCGCTTTGACTGGAGCCAGCCGGACAGTGAAAACCCCTATACCGGCCTGCTTGCCCTTGCCGATCGGTTTGTAGTGACCGGCGACAGCATTTCGATGCTGGTCGAGGTGGCGCGTCTGGACAAAGCGTTGGAAATCGTGGCCCTGCCCTATGGCGGCTTGGGCAAGCTTGATGATCTGCGCAGGCGGGCGGCGGCGTGGATGTTTCAGGCGCGCCGCAACGAGGGGCCGGGCGAGGCGCTGCGTCTTGCACTCGCGCGCGGGCTTTACCACATGCGGTTGCTACAACAGACCCGGCATTTCCCCGGCTTTCATCAAATCCTGATTGATCGCGGTTTGGCCTCATGGATGGGCGAGCCAAGCGCGGGCATCGGCGACCGTCCGGCCCTGTCGGCAACGGATGGCGATGTGGCGCGCATCCTTGCGCGGATTGATCCGCTCTTGTCGGGGCGTTGACATGAGCAAGACCAGCGGCGCGACCCGCATTTGTATGATCAGCAACCCAACGAGCGGCAATAACCGCAAATGGCAGGTGGATATTGAGGCGCGGCTGGCGGCCTATCCGCAGGTCGCGCATCACGTTACCCGCTCTCCACAAGAGGCCGAGGCGCTTGTGCCGGACCTGGCCGCAGCACAGCCCGATGTGGTGGTGATCAACGGTGGCGACGGCACGATTGCCGCTGCCTTGGGCATGATCCTGACGCATTGGCCGCGTGACAGCCTGCCGTTGATCATCATCCTGCCCGGTGGCACCGCGAATATGACGGCAGGGGATATTGGCACCGCCTCGTCGCACCGCCGGGCGTTGAAGCGGTTTTTTCGCTGGCTGGATCGCGGCGCGCCGCTGTCAGGCGACATTCGCACGCGCCACATCATGCGGGTGACGGGGGCGGCGGATGGCCATATCCGCCACGGCATGTTTCTGGGAACCGGGGCGATCATGCAGGCCACGCGGTTTGCCCATAAGAACGTGCATTCGCGCGGGCTGGGCGGTGAGATCAGCCTTGGGATTATCCTCATCCGTTCGGTCTGGGGATTGATCCGCCAAGACCCGCGGTTCTATCAGCCCACCCATGTTGCCATGACGGTGCAGAGCGGGACGGGTGCGGATGTCACGCGCGACACAGCCCCGATGCTGATCCTCGTGGCCAGCACGCTGGGGCGGCTTTTCCTCGGCATTCGGCCCTTTTGGGCCAAGGACGCGGCGCCCATTGGTCTGACGGCGATCCGGGGCGGTGCGCGACGGTTTGCCCGCGCCTTTCCGTCGGTGTTGCGTGGGCGTCCCAACCGGCATGTGACGGCAGAAAACGGCTATGAGAGCTTTCGCGGCGAGCGCCTCGAATTGCGCTTTGACGGCGAGCTGAACCTTGATGGCGAGCTTTTCGCCACTTCCGGGACCGATGTGCCGCTCGTGATCCGCGCCGAAGGGCCAATCCGGTTCTTGCGGCCTCGGTAGGGCAACGCTTGTTTGCTGCCGCGCGGGGGACGTATAACCAGACATGAGATGTCGCATGCAAATCAAGCCAGGTCCATGACAGGCCAACAGCCCACCGCCGATTACCCGACGCCGGATGGCCCGACGCTGGAGACCTCTGCGCCGCTGCGCGCCTTGATGGTCGCGTTGGAGGCCCGGTTTGGCGATGGTCTTCAGGCGGTGATCCTCTATGGATCGTGTCTGCGCAGCACCGATCTGCTGGACGGGCTGGTCGATTTCTATGTGCTGGTCGAGACCACGCCCAAGGCGGAACCGAACCTCTGGCTAAGGCTCGGAGGGCGTCTGTTGCCGCCCAATGTCTATTACCTTGAGACCCCCTTGGGCACTGAGACCGTGCGCTGCAAATATGCCGTTCTCAGCCTTGGGCAGTTTGAGCGCGGCACCGGTCCCGGCTGGTTTCAATCCTACCTCTGGGGACGGTTTGCGCAGCCGGTCAAACCGGTCTGGTGCCGCTCGGCAATGATAGAGCAACGGCTGCATGCGGCGTTCCTGCGCGCGGGGGAAACCCTCTTGCGGCGGGCGATCCCGGCCTTGCCGCCGCAAGGACCGCTGGAGGCCTTGTGGCAAGGCGCTCTGGCGCTCAGCTACGCCACCGAATTGCGGGCGGAACGGCAAGGGCGTGCGGCGGAGCTGGCAGGACATGGCCGCGCCTTCTTCGAGGCCATGACGCTGGCGTTGGAGCCGCGATTGGCGGACGTGTTGCACGTGGAGGACCGGGGCGGCAGTCTGACCTATCAGAGCCACGCATCGGTGCGGGCGCGCCGTCTGGCCCCATTCCTCTGGGCGGTGCGCCGGGTGCAGGGTAAGGCGCTGTCGGTCGCGCGGTTGATCAAGGGGCTTTTCACTTTTGAGGGCGGGCTGGATTATCTGGCCTGGAAGCTCTCACGCCATTCCGGGCAGGTGGTCGAGATCCCCGATAAAGTCCGGCGCAGGCCTTTGATCTATATCTGGGGATTCATGCGCCAGCTCTATCGGCGTGGTGTGTTTCGCTAGACCTGCCATTCATGAGCAAAAACCCGCGTATTGACGCGAGCTATGTTTCAAAGGTGTCGGTCCAGAGGGTCAAACCATGATCCAGATCAAATACATGACAATTTTAATTGTGTTTCTGGACATGGCGTCTCTGGAAAAAGTCATGTATAGAGCCGCTCAGAACAAAAAACCGAGGTTGCGGATCCCCTATCATGAAACACGCAGTATTCATTCAGACGAACCACAAGCAAATCGTCGGCGCGATTGTCGCAGAACATGCGCTACGCCGCTATTCCACCAACAACGACAAGTTTGACGTGCATATCGTCAACAGCCGTGACTACCCGTTCTTCATGGCCCGTGAAGGTCAGGAATACATGCGCGACGGCGTCAAGCGTGTCTGGCTGAATGAGGATCTTCAGTCCTTTACGCCGACCCGCTTTATGCCGCCCGAGTTGATGGGCTATGAAGGCCGCGCCGTGGTCATCGACCCCGATGTCTTTGCCTGTGCCGATATCTGGGACCTGCTGAGCCGCGACATGAAGGGCAAGGCCGTGATGGCGCGCATGCGTTCTGGCACCAAGGGTCTCATCGACAAGGCCTATGCCAGCTCGGTGATGCTGCTGGATTGTGCCAAGCTGAAGCATTGGAAGGTCGAAGAGCAGTTCAACGCGATGTTTGACGGCGACCACGATTATTCCCGTTGGATCGGTCTGCGCAACGAAGACCCCACGACGCTGGAGTTCATCGAAAACGAGTGGAACGATTTCGACAAGTTCACCACCGACACCAAGATGCTGCACACCACGCGCCGCAAGACGCAGCCGTGGAAGACCGGCCTTCCGGTGGATTGGCGCCCCGCAGAGCGGTTCCGTCTGTTCCCGCCAGCCGCCTGGATTCTGCGCCTGCGTCGCAAAATTTTCGGGGAATACGGCCTGATGGGCAATTACAAAGTGCATCCCGACAAGAACCAGGAGAATTTCTTCTGGGGTCTGGTCAAGGAATGCGTCGAGCAAGGCAAGCTGACGGAAGAGTTCCTGCGCAAGGAAATGGAAGACAACCACGTGCGCCACGACGCTCTCGAAGTCATCGCGCGTGTGCCAAGCCTGCCCGCCGCCCCGGCGCATCCGTTGAGCACCGGTGATCTGGCCAAGGCAGCCTGAGCAAAAGTCTGGCGCGGCTTCGGGCTGCGCCTATGAGAAAAGCGCGCGAATTCTAACCGCCGCATGCTGCGCTCCGCCCGAAAGGTCGGAGCGCATTTTTTCTGTCCATGTCTCGCCTTGAGCGATGAGATCGGGGGCTTCGGACAGCCATCGCGCTTGATTATCCCGGACCAGAGCCGCTTGGATACGCGAGATGTCGCGGCGCATGCGTCGCGGGGCAAAGCGCATCGCAAGCGCGTGGCTCAGCGGTTTGGGACGCAAATTATGCGGATGCGACCACCAGCCCCCCTGCGGATCGCCGGGGTCAAAGACATAGAGTGGACGGTCGAGGCTTGCCGCCTCTGCCAGCATCGACATGCTCTCGCCGGTGACGACGAACCGATCCGCAAGCCCGAGATAGGCGGCATAGGGATTGGAAGCCGTGGTGTCACGGTCATGCCACCAATAGGTCTGGGCGGGCACGTCGAGGGTGGCGACGACCGCCTCGGCCACGGCGCGGGGGGTGCGGGGGCTGCCGCTCACCAGTGCTGTGCCGCCGGTCTGACGCAGCAGCCGGTTCACGCCCTTGGCCAGATGTCGCCCTTTGTCCGGGGTAAAGACAAACGGGCCGCTGTCGCCGCCGATCAAAACGGCTGTAAAGGGGCGTGACAGATGCGCGAACTGCGGGGCCAACTCTGCTGCGGCCCGGTCCACCGTCGCACGGGTGAATTGGTGCATGGGCAGCGGATTGATCAGAACATTGGCGCGAGGGTCCAGAAAATATTGCGGTGTGCTGACGATAAGATCGTAACACTCCAGCGGTGCCCACGGGCGACCAATATGCACCAGCCGCGTTTTGCCCCCCGACTGGTGCTTGATCCAGCGTGCCACCGGCTCGTTGCGGCGCCCGGCGCTGATGACCAAATCCGGCCAAGGCGGGGTGAGCGGGCTAGACGAGGTCCGGTCGATGCCAAGCAGAGTGGATCCCAGCAGAAGATGTGGCAGGAGTTCCCAACTCCGGGCCAGGATCGTCTTGCGCTCAAAGGGCCACCCCAAGGCCTCGGCCAAGGCCAGCACTTGCGTGTTGTCGCCCGCTTTGCGCCCCAAGAGACACCAGACCACAGGCTGTAGAGATGCGGTGTTGCGATCCAAAGACATCTTCCTATTTTTGGGTGATGCGGCCCGAGCCATGACACAGAATAGCCTCTGGCGCACCTGCGGACAAAATTACCCATACAAAGACCGAGCGATACCCTCTATGAGCAACGCACGAAACCCTGATCCCTGACTAGATTGCCTGAATATGACCAATACATCCTACCGAGAGATATGGGAGGTGGCCTCGCGTCACCTGACGCTCACTGCCCTCTTCTTCTGGCCCAAAGCCAAGAAGATCGCCCTGGAACGCCGCCTGCGTGGCAAACAGGAATTTGCCAAGCTGCAAGCGGCGGATTGGGCGCTGGTGTCTTGGGGCAAGAGCGGGCGGACGTGGTTCCGGGTCATGCTGTCGCGGTTCTACCAACTGCATTTCGGTCTCGAGACCGATTACATGCTGGAGTTTGACAATTTCCATCGGCTCAACCCGAACGCACCAAAGGTTCTGTTCAGTCATAACAATTATATCCGGGATTATGTCGGCCAATGGGATAATCTGGAGTACTACAAAGGCAAGAAGCTGGTGCTTTTGGTGCGCGATCCGCGGGATGTGGCGGTGTCGCAATATTTCCAATGGCGGTATCGCATGCTGCCCCGGAAAAAGGTGCTGAACGCCTATCCGCCGCATGGCACCGACGTCGAGATTTTCGATTTCGTCTGCAATCCTGCGTGTGGCATCCCGCGCATTGTCGAGGCGTTCAACGTCTGGGCCCGCTCGGTGCCAGAATTAGGGGATAACGTGCTGGTCGTGCGCTATGAGGATTTGCGCAGCGACCCGGCGGAGGTGTTGCGCCAAGTGGTCAGCTTTACCGGGATTGATCCCAGCCCCGATGATCTCGAAGCGGCCAAGGACTATGCCGCCTATGAGAACATGAAAAAGCGCGAAGCGACGAGTGATGGCATGCGTGGCAGTGGTCAGCGGGTCAAGCCGGGCGATGAAAGCAACCCCGACTCCTTCAAGGTGCGGCGCGGCAAGGTGGGCGGCTATCGCGACTATTTCACGCCCGAGCAATTGCTGGTGGTGGATGCGATGGTCGAAGACGTCCTTGATCCGGTGTTCGGGTACACTGGGGGCTGACGGGGACGTTGGTCCCAAGCGATAAGCCATGTGGTGCCCGCCGGCGGGTCGGACGGGCGCTTCGCGCCTTGATTCCGCGCTTTGGGCATTGCGGCTCATGTCAGCAACAGGCCCGTCTCACGCTCTGGTCTCGGTTCACGCGTCGGAGTGTTTCGCCGAGGCTTCCTGGCTGTAGCGCTGCACCAGAACGTAGTCGGACACGGAATCGACGTCCACCGAGGCATGGGCATAGGGCAGGATCACGACGCCGATGCGCACCCCGACCCTGCGGGACAGCCCGGCGAGCGCCCGGTCAAGGCTGAGCCAGCCCAGTCGGTAGCGCAGCAGCGCCCAGAGACCGAGGAGGCGGATCACCACAAGTGGCTTTTTGCGCTCCTGCTCTACCTGTTTCCAAAAGTCGGCCACGCGGCGCCCGTCTTCGGTCATGAAGGCGAAGAGATTGCAACCGCAATAGCCACCGTCACGAAAGCGCAGAACGGTCTTTTTCAGGTCAGGATAGGTCTCGCGGACCAGATCATAGGGGGCCAGACCGATCACCACATCGCAGCCGCTTGTCGCACTGTCGCGGCAGAAGTGATCGACGATTTCATCGGTCAGCAAGGGATGGTCGGCGGTGGTGATCAAGACCGGCTGATCTCCGGGAAAGCGGCTGAGCATCTGATGGGCGCTGGTGCTGGGTGAGGCCCCGGAGGCGGTCCAGTCCACCACGCGGCGTTCAATGAGACCGGCCAGCCCGGCATCACTCTGGACACAGGCCTCGGTCGGGCCGCTGAGATGGATTGAGGCGACATGGGTTGACGCCTCGAGTGCGTTGATCACGCGCCGGATCATCGGGGTTCCGTCGATGTCGAGCAGCGCCTTGCAGGCCACGCCTGTTTCGTCACGCAGGGCGTCACGGTCTGCCCGTTCGCCCGCAAGGATTACGGAAGCAAAATCTTTCACGGTCTTACTTTCTCAGCGACTTGCTGTCTTGTTCGGTTCTCGGACCGTCTAAAGCGGTTTCTGGTACACGCGATACCGCTTGTAGATCGTGCTACCGATCGCCTCGATGATGTGTCGCATGCCATGATTATCCTCGAGTATCCAGCCCATCTCGACCGATGTGACGTTTCGTTGCTGCATCGCCTTGCGCACGGCTTCGATCACCAGAAAGGCCAGCGTCGGCCCGAGGCGCGCGTTCTGGTATTCCTTGCGCACGCCCATCAGCGCGACGCGCGCGCTCTTGGGGCCGCGCACCTTGAGCCGCCACAGCAGTTTTGCCCAGCCAAACGGCAGGAGCCTGCCGCGCAGATCACCGATCAGCTCGTTGAGATTGGGAAAGGCGGTGATAAAGGCCACCGGGCGCCCGTCGATTTCGGCGAACTGGATGTAATCGTCGGACAGCAGGAAGGAGAGAACCTTGGCTGTCTCGGCGAATTCCTCCTTGGTGAAGGGCACGAATCCCCAATTGTCCGACCATGCATCGTTGAAGATGTCGCGCATCGCCTCGTAATCCGCCGCCTTCGCCTTACTGTTGAGGGGGCGGATGGTCACAGTGCGGCTGGCGCGCGTCGCCAGTTTCGTCATCACCTCGGGAGCCACGAAATCGGGGCGCACCTTGTAAGTCAAAAGATCCTTGATCGCGTTGAAGCCCTGTTCCTCGATCCGGGCTTTGTAATAGGGCCGCGCATGTCCCATCATCACAAAGGGTGGATCGTCGAAATTCTCGACCAGAAGGCCGAGGTCTTCGTTGATCGACAGATTATAAGGACCGCGCAGGAACGAGGCCCCCTGCCCGCGCAACCAGGTTTGCGCAGTCTCAAAGAGCGCAGCAAAGACCGCCGCGTCATCAATCGCCTCGAGCATTCCGAAATAGCCGATCTTGCCGCCACCAATTTCCTCGGGCTGGAGGTGGTCAAGCTGTGCGGTGATCCGTCCAACGGGCGCGCCGTCACGATACGCCACCCAGCACGCAACCTCGCAATGGGCAAAGAGGGGTTTGTTTTCAAAGACACGTTGCTTTTGTTCAAAGATCAGCGGCGCAATCCATGCCGGATCATCTGCGTAGATACGTTCGGGGAGATGCAGAAAGTCCCGTATTGTTTGACCGTTCTTGGCCTCGACCAAGCGGATTTGACCGCGATCGGAGGATGCTACTGACATGAAGTGCCTTTCTCGCCGTGACGGGGCCCCGCCGCTGAGGCGCGCGGATGGCTGATACCAGATATCGTGAGGCTGTCCACGCATCACAAGGGACACAACCAGAACCTGCGTTGTGCCGTCATCCATGTCCCAAGAGGCAAAGCGACTGAACGATCCTTGGAAACTGCTTGCAATTCCGGCACCTAGCCTCAAATAACATCATAAGTATCCACACTGAATAAGAAGAAGTCGAGTCTCATTGGCCAAATTCATTCTTGCAAATGCGTATCGTGACAAGGTGTTCAATAATGTTGTCGCTCGGAACACGCTGTGGTTCATCGACCTTGTCGTTGTATCCGCTGTCATGGGGCTATTCAGAGCGATTCCAGTGGCTTGGGCATCTGCCATTGGCGCAAGGCTCGGCCTGATCTTTGGCAGGATCCTCAATCGGCGCAATCTGGATGTGCGCGCGAACCTGACTCTGGCGCTGCCGGACAAGTCGTCGGCAGAGATCGAGAAGATTGCCAATGAGGTCTGGGCGAATGCGGGTGCCGTGCTGGCGGAGTACCCCAATCTGCACAAGATCAGCGACCCCCGGCGGAATCGCATCGAGGTCGAGGTTCTTGAGCAAATTCCCGCCTATTCCCTGCCTGACCAACCCGCCGTTTTTGTCTCCGCGCATTTGGCCAATTGGGAGGTCATGGCGACTGCGATTGCACGTTTGGATATGCGCCCCTGTGCGATGTATGCGCCGCTGTCCAATCCGTGGCTGGACCGCATGATGCTGTCCTATCGCAAGGCGTTGGGCTGTGAATTGGTATCGCGGGACGAGGGGCTGCGGGCCTTCATTGATGCTCTGAAAGAGGGCCGCTCGCCGATAATGCTCACGGATCGGCGCGTTGACGGGGGAAAACCGATCCAATTCTTTGGCGAGGAACGAGATACATCGCTTCTGCCGGCGAAGCTTGCTTTGCGCTTTGGCGTGCCTTTGGTGCCGGTTCAGGCCGAACGGTTGCCGGGCGCGCGGTTTCGCGTGCGGTTTCACCCCCCCCTATACCCCAGTGACCCAACCCTTGACCGCGACAATCAGGCTGTTGACCTCGCGCGTCAGATCAACGAAAAGTTCGAGCAGTGGATAACTGCAAGGCCCGGAGAATGGCTTTGCACGAGCAAAATCTGGCCGTCTTCTGTTCTTCGGACAAAAACCGACATATATAGAGACGTATAAAGTCGGCGCATATCAGGAGTGCCCCCCATGTTAAATCACCAACCCAGTCGGACTCATCGTGTCGATGAGTCGGTGCGCCTGTTCGAGAACCCGATTCTTGAAAAGTTGAGCCATGTTCATCCGATCGTTCCCCTGCTTGTCTGGGGACCGGTCGCGGTCTGGCTTTTGGTGCGCGCGGTTAGCGTGCATGGAATCGGGCTGAGCGGCATGGTGGTGATTGGTATTGCCGGGCTCGTGACCTGGACGCTGGCCGAATATCTGCTGCATCGTTATCTGTTCCATTTCGAGGCCAAGACCGATATGGGGCGCCGGTTTCTCTATCTCTTTCACGGCGTGCATCACGACACGCCGCAGGACAAGACTCGCCTTTTGATGCCGCCTGCGGGCGCGCTGCCGATCATCGCGGTTCTCTACCTCATGTTCTACATGATCCTGCCCTACCCTTGGGCTGAACCGTTCACCGGGTTCTTCATCATCGGCTATCTGGTCTATGACTATATCCACTATGCCACGCATCATTTCCCGATGCGGCACCCGGCGCTGAAATTCCTCAAGCATTACCACATGCGGCACCATTTTTCGGATGATGCTGGCCGCTATGGGGTCAGCTCGCCGCTCTGGGATATGATCTTTCGCACCTATCCGACCAAGCCGGAACGCACCGAACGGAACTAGGCACAAGCGAAATCCGCGCCGACAGTCCGGGAACGGGTATTGCCATGGCTAAATTCTTTCTCACGCCAAAGGGGCTGATCGCGCGGTTTCCCTGGGTTCAGACTCCGGCTTGGATGCTTGAGGCGGGCGTGTTCTACCTCTTGCTCGGCTTTGCGCGGGTGCTGCCCTATCGGTTTGTCGCGGCGAGCTTTTCGCGGGCGTTGGGCTGGTTCGGCTATCGCAACGCGCAAAAGCGCCGCACCGTGGGGCGCAACCTGTCGCATGTTTTGCCAGATGCCAGCGAGGCAGAGCGCGACGCGGTGATGCGCTCTATCTTTCGCTCGACGGGGCTTGCGGCGGCGGAACTGTTCCTGCTGGAACGGTTGTGGCAGCAGCGTGCGGAGAGGCTGGAATTTGCAATTCATCCCGACGCGCTGAACATCATCGAACGCAAGGAGGCGATTGTGTTTGCAACCGCGCATGTCAGCGCTTGGCAGCTTTGCAATCTGATCGGGCGCGAGAAAGACCTGACCATCTCGGTCATCTACTCGCCCGAGCCAAACCCTTGGCTGCACGGCTTTTTCCTGTCACTGCGCCGCGCCTTTGGGGGGCCGCTGGTCCCCAGTGCGGGCGGCGCACGTGAACTTTTGCATGAATTGGCGGCGGGGCGGTCGGTTGGCGCGGCCTTTGACACGCGCATTGACCAAGGCGAAATGGTGCCCTTTTTTGGCACGCCGACGCCCACCAGCACCCTGCCCGCCATGCTGGCACTGCGCGGCTATCCGCTCTTGCCGATCCGGGCGGTGCGCCTGCCCGATGCCCGCTTTCGGATCGACGTTCTGGCACCGCTGCGCCCGGCCGATCCCGATTTGCCGCGCAAAGAGCGAATTATCGACATGACCCATCGCCTCAACCTGATTTTTGAGGGGTGGATACGCGACTATCCCGGCGAATGGATCTGCATGAAACGTCGCTGGGCCAAGAACCGCGATACGGTCGCACAGGCCACCGATGCCTGAACCGGACGGGATGCCGCGCGTCTGGGTGCTGGATGCCTACCGCTCTGGCGAGAAAACGCAGCTGCGTGCCTTGGCGCAGGGGCTTGGATGGCCCTATGAGATCAAGAGCCTGACCTATCGCAAGTTTGAAATGCGGACCAATCTGTTGCGCGGCAGCGATCTGCGTGGCGTGGATCTGCCCAACTCGGACGCCCTTGCGCCGCCTTGGCCCGATCTTGTGATTTCCATGGGCATGCGCAACGAACCTGTCGCGCGCTGGATCAGGGACCAATCGGGCGACCGCACGCGGCTGGTGTTTCTGGGGCGGCTCTGGGCCGATCCCGCGCTGTTCGATCTGGTGATCACCACGCCGCAATACCGGGTTCCAGACCGGCCCAATGTCCTGCGCAACGCCCTGCCCCTGCATCCGCTTGGTCCGGCCCGGCTCGACGCGGCGCGCGCGCAGTGGGCACCAAAACTGGCGCATCTGCCGCGACCTTACCTTACGCTGAACATCGGCGGGCCAAGCGGCCCCTATGCCTTTGGGACGCGCGCCTCTGCGCGGCTTTTACGCGATACTTTGGCCTTGGCGCAGGCGCGGGGTGGATCGCTGCTTGTCAGTTCCAGCGCGCGCACCCCGCCCGAGGCCATCACCGCCTTTGCCGCGCAAACCGACGTGCCGATGCAGCTTTATCGCTTTCGGCCCAACGATCCGGACAATCCCTATCTTGGTTTTCTCGCCGTGGCGGATGAGATCATCGTGACCGCCGACAGTATTTCGATGCTGTCCGAGGCTTATGCGACGGGCAAGCCCGTGCATATGTTCGATCTGGGGGCTGGCGCGCTCAGCATGCGACACGATGCGTTGATGGCGATTGGAGAGCCAGCGCAGGCGCGTGCCTTGGCGCGGCAGGACCATGACCGCCCCGACCTGAGCCTTGGCGCGCTGGCCTATCGTGCGCTGATGCGCTGGGGCTGGAAACATCTGTCGCGCGATATCAGCCAGATGCACCTGCGGTTGGTGCAATCGGGCCGGATGCGTTGGCTGGGTGAGCCGCAGGGCGCGGCGCAGACGACGCCACCGTCCAGCGACATGGCGCGCGCGGTAGCGCGGGTGAACGCGCTCTTTGGGCGCGATTAGGCGTCCTCAACCCCGACTTGAGCCCCGTCTTGTGCCCCCGTCTTGCGCACCGTCACAGGTTCCAGCCGATGCACAATATCGGCGGCATCCGACAGGCTGCTGTTATGGGTGATGGCGAGGATCGTGAGCTGTTCGCGCAGGCCGCGCAACGTTTCGATGATGGCGGCCTCACTCTCTGGATCAAGCGCGCTCGTGGCCTCGTCAAGGATCAGAAGTTGCGGTTCGTTGATGAGGGCGCGGGCGATGGCGACCCGTTGACGTTGACCGCCCGATAGCCGCCCCCCCCGCTCGCCCACGACCGTGTGAACGCCCTCGGGCAATTCGCAGACGAACTCCCAAGCGCCGGCTTTTCTCAACGCCTCTTCGACCCGCACCTCGGAAATCCGGGGGTCGCCGAGCGACACATTGTGGAGGATGCTGTCATGGAGCAGGACAGTCTCTTGGGGGACATATCCGACCATACGCCGCCACGCCTTGAGGTCGATGTCCTCAAAGGCCACACCGTCGATGGTGATCTCGCCGCTTTCAGGCCGGAGGAGGCCGATGACAAGATCAATGATCGTGGTCTTGCCCGATCCTGACGGGCCCACCAGCGTTGTCATCTGATGCGCGGGAATTTCCACATCGAGACCCGAGAGCACGGTGTTGCCGTCATAGGAAAACGCGATGTCACGCAATACGATACCTTGGGTCAGCGCGGGGGTGGCGTGGCCGCCCAGATGCTCTTGTTCCGCCTCGGCGCGTCGGTTGGTGTCGATCAGCGACCAATAGGCACTCTCGCTCTGCACCATCTTTTGATACTGCTTTTGCACCTTGCCCAAAAAATTATAGCCGCGCCCCAGCGTCACCGCCAGCATCAGCACAATGGCGAAATCCATCGACAGCACACCAAGCGCCAGATAGACGCCAAAGGCAATGACCATGATGAACATCAGGTCCTGACCAGAGTTGAGCGCGGCGCTAGCCAGAACCTGACGGCGCAGCGCCTTGTTGAGGCGGTTGGTCTCGTTCTTGAGCAATTCATCCACCAAGTGTTCGCGCGCCATCGCCTTGAGCGGTTTCACCGATTGCAGTGTGTCGGTCAGATGCGACATGAGCGAGACCATGAGCTCGGTCTGTTTCTTGCCCGCCTTGCGGGTCATGCGCACCAGAAAATGCGACAGGCCAATGATCACGATGCCGCCAATCAGGCTGAGCAGAGTCGCTTGCCACGAGATCACCACCGCGACCGAGGTATAGACCAGCGCCTGAATGAAAAAGGTGAGCGCGGTTGCACCATTCATATAGGCATCCGCCGCGCGCTGCGCCTCGGTGGCTAGCGTATTGGCCAGCTTGCCCGCCGGCTGATGCAGAAAGAAATGCCAGCGGCTGCGCATCATGTTGCGCAGGATTTGCAGGCGCAGGTCGGTGGCGACACGGGCCGCCGTATAACCCACCTGCCGCTGTGCGATCAAAAGCAGCACCGCCTTGAACGTAGCCGCCACCACGATCAGGATCAGCAGCGCCCCCAGCGTGACGGGAATCCCGGCCCAAGCGAGCACATCAAGCACGACCTGTTCCAACTGTCCCGGCGGTTCTGCCAAGCTGCCCGAGGGATCGGTGTTGAGCACGATCTTGAGCATCGGAAGCATCGCCGACAGCCCCAAACCTTCGGCAAGGCCCGAAAAGAACAGCGCCAGCACCATGAGGAAACTGGCCATCGGATAGGCGCGAAAGAGGTTCAACATCAGGCGCATAGGAAGTCTTTCATGGTCTTGCAAGACAGCTTGCGCATGGGTGCGCCGGTCTCTTGTGGTGGAAGCGCGCGCAGGGCGCTTGCCGCATTGGAGGCGTGGGGTGTCATCACGGCGCGCATGCTGCATGGGCGCGCGCCAGTGTCAACTGGGTGCGGTGCCTCGCTGCCATCTCTGCAGCGCGTGTCGCGTGCCGTGCCGTGACGTCAATCACCCAACCCCCGGACATGGGCGTGAGGTGGTAGAGGTGATAGGCCGCCGCTTCGGGAGAGAGGGACGAGGCCGAGGGCACGCCGATGACCGCTGCCGCCCCATCGCGTGTCGCAAGCGTCTGGTGATGGGTGCGGTGGCTATGGCCATGCAGCACCAGTTCCACGCCCTCTGCCTGAAGCACCCGGCGCAACGCGGCCCCATCCCGCAAAGCCTTGCGCGCCGATACCGTGCCATCGAGCGGCGGGTGATGGATCATCATCACCCGGCAGAGGCCCTCGTCACGCGCCGCCCGCAGCAGATGCGCAAGCCGCGCCAATTGCGCCGGACCGACCGCGCCGCTGGCAAAGGCCGGGGGGGTGGCCACGGCGCTCGATACGCCGATCAGGGCAAGCATCCCCCGCCGCCGCATATACGGAAAGGCGTCAGACACATGGGCCGTCGCGGGTGCGGCATCGCCCTGCCAATAGGGGTGCCACTGGGCCGCGCCCGCCTCCCATGCGCCCCGGATGAGCGCGTCGTGATTGCCAGGGATGACCATGACGCGCGCCGGATTACCCAAGCTCTCAAGCCAGCGGCGCGCGGCGCGATACTCGCTCTCCAGCCCAAGGTTGGTCAGATCCCCCGTCACCGCGATGAGGTCTGGCGCATGACGCTGCATATCCGCGATTAGCGCCGCTAGGATTTCTGGCCGGTGATGATGGCGGCGTTTGCGGTGCCACGACAAGAGGCTCAGCGCGCGCTTGTTCAGCACCGCGCGCCATGGCACCGGCCCCGTCAGCGGCAGATGCGGGTCCGACAGATGCGCCAGCGTGATACCCGCGCCTGTCTCTGGGTCGGATCGCACCTGCCCTGTCATGTGTCTGATGTCCGTCTGCGGTTGGACGTGCCGGGCATGGCCCGGCCCGCCGATTTACTGCGCCGCCGTGCTCTGGCCGGTACGGGTGGCCGCCTCGGGTGCGACCGTCTTGAACGCCGCGATGATGGCGTCGATTTGGTCAAAGCTATGCGCCGCACTCAGGCTGCACCGCAAGAGCGCGGCCCCTTCGGGTGCGGCAGGTGGCAGCACGAGGTTGACGTAAACGCCATGCTCCATCAGCGCATTCCAGATCCGCGCGCCTTCTTCGCGCGAGGGCACGCGCACGGCTATGACCGGGGACACGGGCGCGGCCAACTCATAGCCCGCCGCATTCAGCCCGTCATGCAGGCGCGTGGCATTGGCCCAGAGATTGGCCTTGAGTTCGGGCCGCGTGCGGATCGCCTCTAGGGCGGCGGCGGCAGCACCGATGCTCGCTGGGCTGGGCGACGCGGTAAAGATATAGGGGCGGCTGCCATAGCGCAGCAATTGCAACTCGGGATGGCGGCTCACGCAGAATCCGCCCAGCGACGCGAGGCTCTTGGAGAAGGTGCCGGTGATGAAATCCACCTGATCGAGAATCCCCGCCTCTTCGCAGAGGCCCAAGCCGCGTTCGCCATAGACCCCAAAGGAATGCGCCTCATCGACCATGAACCACGCGCCATATTCCTTGGCGATGGCGCACAGCTCGGCCAACGGGGCGGTATCGCCCAACATGCTGTAGAGGCCTTCGGCGATCACCAGCGCGCCCTTGGCCTCATCCCCAAGACGCCGCAACCGCTTGCGCAGATCCTCGGGGTCATTGTGGCGGAAGGCAAGGAAATCGGCACCGCTGATGCGGCACCCGTCATAGATGCAGGCATGGCTATGGCTATCCAGCACGACCTTGTCACCGGGGCGCAGGACGCCCATCAAGAGGCCCAGATTGGTCTGATAGCCGGTCGAGAACACCATGGCCGAGGGCACGCCGTAGAACTCTGCAAAGGACCGCTCGAGCGCGGCATGGCAGGCAAAGCTGCCATTGGCCATGCGCGACCCGGTGGTGCCACTGCCCTGCTCGTGCAGCGCGGCACTGGCCGCCGCCAGCACCGCCGGATCAAAGGTCAGGCCAAGATAGTTGTTGGTGCCTACAAGGATGGTCGGGCGACCCGCAATCATCGCCTCGGTTGAGGACAGGATGCGCTCCATCACAATCCGGGTGGGATCGGCCTCTTCGGCCCCCAATGCGTCACGAAGGTGCGCCAGTTCGGCAAAGCGGTCTGAAATGCTCATGATTTTTTCTCCACAAGCAGTTTGATCTGATCGGCGAGGTTCTGGACCGTATCGACATTGGCCATCATGTTCAGAGGGAAACTGATATCAAAGGTGTCTTCCACCTCCATCAGCAATTCCATCATGTTGACGGAATCGAGGCTCATGTCGGCAACAAGACTGGTTTGCGCAGTCAACTCACCGGATTTCACGGGAAACTTCGACAGGCGCTCGAACAGCACGTCGAGGATTTCCTGTTCTAGGTCTTGGGTCTCATGTGACATTGCTTATGCCCCTATCAGATTTCAACGGCGTCCCGCGCAGGATCGAGGATAGCCCATTTTCCAGAGAAATCAGCGGCTGCCACCCGGTGTCGCGGCTGATTTCGGTGTTGTCGCACACCCAATCGGGGTGGCGTAACTCATTGACCTTGCCCGGCGTCAGCATCGGCATATACCCGAACAGGCGCGAGGCAAGCAGATTGATCCCGGCGACGGATCTCAGAACGTGCTCTGGTATTCTCAGACGCCAGCCGGGTCCACGCCCTGCCACCCGTTCGACAATCGCCGCGATCTCGTCCCAGCCATAGCCCGCCTCATGCCCGTCGTGGAGTTCATAGGTACCCTGTGCCGGGCTGTCCAGAAGTTTGACAATCGCTTGCGCAAGGTCATCCACATGCAAGAGCGAGGCGCGCGCGCCGGGCACGCCCGGCAGTGGCACGATGCCGCGCGCCATCGTCTCAAAGAGCGGCACAAGTTCGCGATCCTCTGGGCCATAAATTGCAGGCGGGCGCAGAATCGCCGCGGTGAACGCCGCGCCGGAGGCCGCCTTGGCCAGCCGCTCTTCGCCCGTGCGCTTGCT
Organism: Roseovarius sp. 217; assembly: GCF_000152845.1. GTDB lineage: Bacteria > Pseudomonadota > Alphaproteobacteria > Rhodobacterales > Rhodobacteraceae > Roseovarius. The sequence goes on along the minus strand of NZ_CH902584.1, from coordinate 3,341,761 downwards.
GGCGGCATAGGGCGAGAGCTGCGGTTCGCGGGCGGCAAGCGAGGATATCAGGATCACCCGGCGCAGCCCAGCCGCCTGCGCGGCCTCTGCCACATGGGTCACGCCATCGGCGTTCACGCCCAGAAAATCCGTCAAATCGCGCCCGCGCACTTTGCCTGCCACGTGAATGACCGCGTGCGCACCATCCATGAGCCGCAGCAGCGCCGCTCTGTCCGAAAGGCCGCCTTTCACAGTCTCAAGCTTGGGATGCGAAAGACCAACGCCCTGACGATGCACTAGCGCGCGCACCGGGCGCCCCGTCTCAAGCAATAGTCCGATCAGGGCGCGTCCGACAAAGCCGGACGCGCCCGTAACGGCCACCGGGCCGGTCATGCGATGTAACGGGCCTGCGGCATCGTCTCTTCAACTGGCAGGGTCCCGACAGGGTCCGGCGTATGCTGGACCTTGGCGGCCTGACGTCGACCGAGGTAATCAAGGCGCGCCCGCGCCCGTGCCAGCTTGCCCGAGGACGTGCGCGGCAAGGTGCGGGTCGGCACCAGTTCGATGACGCAATCTATGCCATATTCAGACCGCACCAGCGAGGCGATGGTTTTGATCAGGCGCGCACGCTTGATCTCGTCACGCTCACGGCATTGCAAAACGATCACTGCCGTTTCCTGCTGATCTTTCTCGGATGGCACCGAGAAGGCGGCCGCATCGGTATAGTTGATGCCCGGCTGCGTCTTGGCCAGATACTCTAGATCCTCGGGCCAGATGTTGCGGCCGTGGATGATGATCATGTCCTTCTGGCGTCCGGTCACGAACAACCTGCCATTCGCCAGATAGCCAATGTCGCCCGTATCGAGCCAGCCATCTGCGCTCAGACATTCGCGGGTGATCGCCTCTTCCTGAAAATAGTGGCTCATCACGCTGGGGCCGCGCAGGTTGATCACGCCAGCCTGACGCTCTGACAGGTCATTGCCATGCTCGTCGCGGATCGCAATTTCAAACGTGGGCAGCAGCGCGCCGCAATCCACATAACGAGCGACGCGGCGTTTGGATTTCTGCGCCTCTTCCGGGTCGAGCGGCTTGGCGATGCTGTCTTCCTGCATGGTTTCGGCATCGACATAGTCGATCTTGAGTTCCTCATCGAGCCCGGCAAAGCTGATGCCCAGCGAACATTCGGCCATGCCATAACAGGGCAGGAACGCGGTCGATTTAAAGCCCGACGGTGCCAGCGCCTCGGCAAAGCGCTTGAGCGGCTCGGGATTGATCATCTCGGCACCGACACAGGCCACGCGCAGCGCGCTGAGATCCCATTGTTCGGCATCGCTCTGGCGCACACGCATTGCGGCAAGGTCATAGCCAAAGGGCGGGCCAGAGGTGATCGTGGTGCGGTTGGCCGACATCATTTCCAGCCATTTGCGGGGGCGCATGGCGAAATCCTGCGTGCCCAGGAAATCAACCGATCTCTGGGTAGCCATCGGCATCATGATAAAGGCGACGAGGCCCATGTCATGGTAAAACGGCAACCAAGATCCAAAGCGGTCCTGCTCGGTCATCTTGAGACCGTTGGTGGACATATCGTTGATATTGGCGAGCACCGTTGTGTGGTCAATAACGACGCCACGCGGAAATCGGGTGCTGCCCGACGTGTATTGAATATAGGCGATGCTCTCGGGCGACACGGTCGGCAGCTCGTTTGTCGAGGGCGTCAGGCGCTCAAAATCATCCGGGGTTCCGACAAAGGTAAGGTCAGCACCGGTGGTGGCTTCTTCGAGAAAGCTCATCCATTCGGTCGGGGCCATCGCCACGGATGCACCGCAATTCTCGATCAGTCCGCGCAGTTGTGCGACATAACCCGCATGACCGCCGATATGCATGGTCGCCGGAAGAGGCACAGGAACAAGCCCGGCATACTGGCAGGCCCAGAAGAAGCGCACGAAATGCGGCGAGGTTTCGGCCACCAGACCAACCCGCGCCCCCGGCTCTAGCCCAAGCCCGATCAGGCGACGCGCGAGCGCGATCACCTCGACCTGCAAATCGGCATAGGTGGAGCTTGCATAAAGTTCGCCACGCGCATTGTAGAAGTTGACGCCCGTGTCGCCCTTGGCGGCATAGTCGAGCGCCGCGATCAACGTCGTGAAGTCTCCGCGCCGTAACGCGAGGCTGTGCGAACTGCCTGTCGCCTGCATCTCAATTTTCCTTGTTTCGCTTCCGACTGCTGTCGGTTTGCCCTCTTTGATGACAGTTATATGGCATCTGGCGGTCTCCTGACACAAGCTGGCGTTTCTGGTCAAGAGAGTGACCGAACGTGTGTCGGGCCAGTTTGACCGCGAAGATGGCCCCTTTGCATCTGTCGCGGGTCGTCGAAAATGCGCGTCTGATGACCGTCTTCCTCAACGGGTTCCCAAAAGGCGCAGGCGGATAGACCGGCTCTGCGGATCAGCGCCCAAGCGCACCGCCAAGGACCATCCGATCAGGGTCAAGTTCACAGCGGACTGTCATGCGGCGGCAAGCCGGACCGGACAGATCACCCTGTGCTGGAACTCTCTCGGCGCGATGGAACAAGATTTACTATTATGTTATTTAAAACAAGTATTTAGACATGTTTCATGCTGAAGTGCCATCGCTATCCGCTTGAGGGCCACAGCCTTAGGGTGGGTCTCATCGACCACGGAACGAGAGACAATGAACGGACTCAGAACCGCTCAGCCTAGAGCCCGCCGCCCTAATCTCTGTTCGCAGCCTGTTCTGGAGAGGACCGGACACCCTCTGCAACGACATGCGCGCGGGCCATGATAGAGCCGCCGAAAATGACGCGAGCCGTGGGCAAAACAACATAGGCAACAAGTTGCCCCTGATGTCACATTTGGTTTCCAAGCCGTAACATAAACACTAGATACGCGAGGCTTGAGGCGTTGTGCTCGGAATAACACGCTCTGGACGCCGCGAAATGCGAAGCGAAAGAATCCCGCCTGTTACCCCGGAATACGCTCCGGACGGTCGTAAAGAAGGAGCCTGCTGTTCAGATCTCCGCGCGACCTTTGAGCGGGCCTTTGCATGAAACCGGGTCTCTCTGCATCCTGAGAACGATGGCATCGTGGCTGGTCTGACACGGGCATGTAACGCGCCCGCCTCACCTCAGAGGCCGCTCCGAAAGTGGCAGCCGTAAAGGATGCCGGATCTGCCGCATGAGGACCGAACATCGCGGGCTGTCCTCATCGAGACCAGCCTTGAACTTTGACTGCCCAAGCAAATTCGATGCGGCCACAAATACCCGAGTATGTGGCCAAATGGCGGAGGGAATGGGCCTGAAATCCAACCTTCTTTTGTGGATTCAAACAGGGTCATTGTTACCGCCTCCTCCGCATTCCAATTCAATTGTTTTTCTCATTCTAAGGCTACTGCCAGATGAGTCGAACCAATCTCAGCAAGGATAAAAGTGTTATCCTTTATCTAGCTTCGCGGTGCTGTTCGATTGAATGGTCACTCATCACGATCCGGAGTCGTCGAGCGCCACCGTCATAGGCGTAACCTTGACCCAAACTGACCGAAAGCGGCTCGACAGATATGTCTGTTATGCTGAACAAGGTCGTTGTTAGGTGCGATGCATGAAGTCTCACGGCCCGATCCATCCATATTCGAGCGATCAGGCGATCATAGATGATGCTCGGAGCGCGAAACACTTGATCCGACTATGCGATCAGGCGATGTTGCCTTCAAACGACATGCCACTCGGGGAATGTCGGGTGATCCGTCTCAAAACTTTCCCAAAGTCTGAAGGAACCCGCAGCAGATGAAGCCGATCAACCCTCAGGACCGCCGCATCGCCAATATTCACCAGGCCAACTTCACACCCTTCGTTTACCCCGACGGCGTTGCTCTTGGCGATGCGGTCCTGCAGCTTGACGACAGCCGCGCATTGGGAACCGGCTTTCACGTATACCGCATGCCGCCGGGCATGCGCACGCGCGGGCATCGCCACAACGGCCACGAACAGTTTCTAATTCTGGAAGGCGAGCTGCACGAAAACGATGGCACCATTCTGCGCGCAGGTGATCTGGTCTTTTACCGAGATGGCACCGAACACGACTCCTTCACCCCAAACGGTTGTCTGTTGGCCGTCCACATCGCTGCCGAGGAAACGCCGATCGAGTCACTCTGACAGGCGGCCATACCGATCAGAACGATCACGCGTCTTGATTTGACCATGGCAACGCTTGTCTAAATGTTTGGTCCCGCAGCTTGTTCCTGTTGCGCTGGATCTAAGCCAGTACTTTCCAACTTTGCGCGACCCACCATCGCCGAGCCGCTGCCGCTGGCAGTGGCGTGCCGCGCCTCTATAGGAGATACATCATTCCGTACATTGCTATTAAACTACCCAACTAATGGACTAAAATCCTTTGGTCCTCGTGAAATCTGCATAAACATATCACAGCGGCTGGACCACTTAGCGTAATCGCGGGTGGCGCTTCTTTTCGACCAAGAGCTGCTGCTTCAAACTGTTCAAACAGAAACTGATTGGCCAAGGCTCAAATGAAAAGGAGAACAGCTATGCCATGTTTTGCCGCTCTGGATGTCTCGCAGGAGACGACGGCCATCTGCGTTGTCGATGACACTGGCACCATTATTGCAGAGAAGACAGTCGTGACTTGCCCGGAAATGATCACAAGCTTTCTGACGGACGCAGCACCGGACCTTTTGCGTGTTGGCCTTGAGACAGGCCCACTTGCTGTTTGGCTTTGGAATGAGTTGGCTTCTCGTCGACTGCCAGTTCTATGTATCGATGCTCGTCATGCCAATGCAGCCTTGAAGATGAGGCCTGTTAAAACAGATCGAAACGACGCCGCCGGCCTGGCCCAGATCATGCGGGTTGGTTGGTTCAAGCAAGTGCGGATCAAGAGCCGTGACTGTTATCAGGTCCGATCCCTGCTTGCCGCGCGTGAAACGTTGGTGCGCATTCGGGTCAAGATCGAGAACGAGCTTCGCGGTCTTCTGCGCACCTTCGGTGTGTTGTTTGGCAAACGTGTCGGTGGCTTCACCGGGCGCGCTCGTGAGATCATTTCCGGCGAGTTGGATGCATCTCCCGAAATGCGCATCATTGCCGAAACCTTGATGAAGGCTCGGGCCTCGGTTTGCGACCAGATCAAGGTGATGGACACGAGGCTTGGAGCGATCGCGAGAGAGAGCCCTACAGCTAAGCTGCTTATGACCGCGCCCGGCGTTGGAATTATCACCGCGCTATCAGTTGTGTCGGCATTTGATGACGCATCGCGCTTCAAAAAGTCGTCAAGTGCGGGCGCATATCTCGGACTGACGCCAAGACGATACGAGTCCGGCGAAACCAGTAGAAACGGACGTATCTCGAAGCAAGGCGACAAGATGGTGCGAAAGCATCTCTATGAGGCAGCGACAACCTTGCTGACGCGCAACCTGCGATCATCTCATCTGAAGACCTGGGGCTTGAAATTGGCCAAAGTGTCGGGCTTCAAAAAGGCACGCATTGCGGTCGCCCGAAAGCTTGCCGTCATTCTTCACGCAATGTGGAAAACCAACACGTCATTCCGCTGGGACCAGTCGGCAGCATGAAAAGAGGTAAGCTGCTCAACTAAACCAACGGACGCGTCCCCGCCGGGACGTATGGCGCGGATAAGGCCGTCCCTCTGAATGCACTGATCAGCGAAACAAGTGCGAGGACCACTTAGGTCGATCCGACCATCCGACGCCAACATGCGGCGACCCATGGAAGTCGACCGCGGAGAGAACCATGAACCCGGCGCGCGCGAAGGCATCAATTATAAAACTTGACCAATGCGATTAGAGAACTTCAGACGGGGCATTCCACCACCGAAAGGCTGCGGGTGTAGCGCATTTGGGGACGAGGATATGGTCAGTTCCCTAAAGCCGCTTTGCGAACCGTACCAGATCGGAAAGATCGAGCGGATAATGATCCGGCTCATTGATAAGGCAGTCCTTGTCGAACGTGGCACCGGGCTTGGCAATGCAGGGATCCGGAGCCCAAGCTCCGTCCGCAAAGGGCCTGAGGAAACTGTCTGAACAGAGCCGCAGCATCCCGCCGAACACCTCCATCAGCAGAGCGGACCCAAGCGGCCCGTAGTGCGCGCCGCCGGAAGAAATCTCGCTCTCCCGCAAAAGGTAATAGAACAGCGGGGTGTGTTTTGAGAGATCCTTGCCGCTCTTATGCAGGACAGCCCCCACCCGCTTCCAGCCATGCACATCGTCCAACATCAGGTCCGCGACATCCAGCGGATATCCCTTGGCCTTTAACTCTTTCGCGATGTCCTGACCGGACGCCACGCCTAAAGCCGAGGCCCGCATGAGATTACGGAACGCAAGAGCGCGGTCGTTCGGATTGCGGCTGCCGACAATTGGCAGATTCATCAATTCGTCCGCGAAGGCCGGATCGAACGCCTTCGACATATGCGGCACAACGCAGGGGCTAAGGTGCAGGAGGAAACTCCAGTCGGGCACAAGGTCTTCTGGCAGCGCGGTGAAACCCAACGTTCCGAAAGTTTCGTCGAAAAGCTGGACCTCCTGGTTGGCTGCGTTGAGCGCGTATCGATCGCGCACCATTGTATGTCCCACCCTGTAAGCTGCGGTCGAAAACTCCACCGGCATTGGTAGCTTGCCATGTTTGTCCAGCCCGTAGCACAGAGGAAACTTGGCTTTCGGATTGCATAACTTGGCGGCCGCGTAGGCAAAGATTTCCGGGTCGCAGATGCGCTTGAGAAAGTCAAACAGTACGACGAACTGGTAGTGATACCGCGTCTCGCGCTGTGCCTCTTCGAACCGGCGCCAACCCTTCTGGGCGATGTCGCGCTGATAGACGCGTTCATCAAAGATCCGGTTGTGAAGCTGATGCATGGCGAGCTGAATCTGGGCGATGAAGATGTTCTCGTCGTTTCGCGGATCACCGATCAGCGCCGTTCCGCCAGGGGAGCGGGGTAAATCATAGCCGTTGGCTGCTACTCCCAGATGATCACCGCTGTAGATGTGCGGGCTGCCCTCGGGGCCGAACCCATAGACGCAGTCCAAATCGAGACTAGCAGAGCGCACGTTACCGAGTTCTTCGGCCACAAATTTGTGGACATCATTCTTCTGCGGGCTTCCGTCAGCTGGTCGAAGAGCACTGGACACATCCAGCGTCACGTCATGATCGACGAACTGGGCAAAGAAAATATAGCCCACAGGAACTTTCGAGTCCGGCGAGACGCTATCGAAATCGTGCATCACCCCGCCAGGGCCGCCGATTGCGGCGGCCTCCTCTTCAGTAATTACAAGCGGCTGAAGTTGCGGGAAAAGGTGGGAAAACTTGCCCACTGCGATGTGCGAACATCCGCGGGCCTTGGTGACTCCATGATGACAGGGGGTGGGGGAGGTCATGTATTCTTCTCCTAAATATTGATTAAAATGCAGGCTTTTAATTAAGTCTTATCAGAAGGAGAGTAATCCCAACTGAGTTCTAGTCAAGAGGGAGTTGCCGTAGCGTAAGGTAAGCAGCGGCTTTCCGCGACCTGCTCACACTCGCCTGACGTATGCCAAAAGGTGAGCCGCCAATTTAATCTTCGACGAAGCCCTACTTTCAAGTGCGTTGATGACCAGTCGAGCTACCTCTTTTCTCTTCGAGAACGCATTGGCGTCGACAATAAACAGGCACTCCGAAACATGGTCTGGCCTATCTCAGCAGGAAATTTAAGGGTTCCAGACAATTTGTCTTATCGTTGCTCATCTCGCGTTCCCACAGTCTTTTCAAAATAGTGAAAGCTAGTGATGTCCGGGCGAGCCGCGATGCCCTTGATCAAGGTGAGCAAGGGAGTTTCGCCGAGGGGGTAGTCCGTGCGGATGGGTCCGGCAGCCTTGAGCGCGGAATACTGCCCGTCGTCGTAGAAGGCCGCGAGCAAAAGGTCGTCATCGCTCTGGAATGGGCCGCGCGTCGCGCGCAGGCGTTTGATCGCAGGCGGCACCAGAAGGCCGGGGCGTTCGGTGATCGGCTCCTGACCACGGGTGATCTTGTCATAGAGGTTTGGATCAATCGGGCCCGCAATCTCGCCATAACCGCCGCGCACGTAGAGCCGCACCTCATCGGGGACGGATTCGTAGCGCGGCCTGCCCTGATCGCGCCCCATAACGTTGAGGATCGCTTGCGTCACGATGTATTGGGCAAAGGGGCTGACGATGATCGGATAACCCAGATCCTCGCGGACATGCCACGCCTCTTCGAGAATGTCGTTGAGCCGTCCCTGAAGCCCCATGCTCTCGAGTTGATAGGCAAGGTTGGAGACCATGCCCCCGGGGCATTGGTGACAGAAGTGGAACTCGTCGTATTCCCGCACCTCGCCCACCGGCTTGCCTTCGACCTCGGCGATGAAGGCCAGACGTTCGGCCACCTCCTCGATCGGGCCAAGGTCGATATCCACCTCAAAGCCACGCCGACGCAGATTGCGGGTGACAGTCTCGGTCGGGCTGTGGCTGACGCCATTGGCGAGGGTTGAGGTGGCGGTATGCACCACATCGACACCATGCTCGACCGCCTGCAAGACGACGTAGGGGGCGAGGCCAGAGTTGCAATGCGTGTGGATCTGCAACGGCATGTTGCCCATCACCGTCTTGAGCGCGGGCACCAGCGTGGCGATACGCTCGGGTCGCAAGAGGCCGCTGGCATCCTTGAGAAAGATGCCATCGACACCGAGGGCCATCAGCTCTTTGGCTTTCTTCTGGTAATAGGCGTCGGTGTGAACCGGGCTGAAGGTATAGACCAGCCCGCCCACCACATGCAGGCCATGTTGCTTGGCTGCCCGAACGGGGATTTCGAGATTGCGCATGTCGTTGAGCGCGTCATAGGGGGTGTGATAGCGCATCCCGTTGGCTGCAAAGCGCTCTGCCGCCAGTTCTACGATGTCATCGGGAAAGAACTCGAAGGTAAAGAGGCTCTGGCCGCGCGTGTGGATGATGAGCGGGGTTTCGGTGATCCATTGATTGAGGATACGCATCCGCTCCCATGGGTCTTCGCGCAGGTAGCGCACGCAGACGTCGAACACGGCCCCGCCGACGAGGTCGATCGCCTCGAACCCGGCGCGGTTCAGCCGGGGAGCGATGTCCTGCATCATGGCGGTGGTCATGCGCGTGGCCCAGAGGCATTGATGCGCGTCGCGCAGGGTGACGTCTACCAGACGGATGGTACGGCTCATTTTTCCCCCTCAAAGACCTGCGGCAAGAAGCGTTCCTCGACCCATTTCGTGTGAATCCTGCTCGCCGCGAAATCCGGGTCGTGGACCAGCGCACGGTGCAGGTCGATGGTGGTGTCGATCCCCTCGACCTTGAAGGCGGCGAGCGCTGCGCGGGCGCGGCTCAGGGCGTGGGCGCGGTCCGTGCCATGAACGATAAGCTTGGCCAACATCGAATCGTAATAGGGCTGCACCGTGCTGCCTGTGGCGACAAAGCCATCCACCCGGATGCCCGGCCCGCGCGGCGGCTCCCATGTAGTGATCCGTCCCGGTGACGGGCGGAAATCATGCCGGAAGGATTCGGCGTTGATGCGAAACTCGATGGCATGGCCACAGTCGGCAGGGGGTGGGCCGACCGACAGCGCCTCGCCGCATGCGATGCGGAATTGTTCGGCCACCAGATCCGCGCCGGTCAGCATCTCTGACACGGGATGCTCGACCTGAATACGCGTGTTCATCTCGATGAAGAAATACTCTCGGGTGTCGGCATCAAAGATGAATTCGACCGTTCCGGCGCCGCGATAGTTCACACCAGCGGCCAGCCGAAGGGCGCTGTCCTGAATATGCGCGCGTTCCGTTGCGGTGAGGATGGGCGATGGTGCCTCTTCCAGCAATTTCTGATGTCGCCGCTGCACGGTGCAATCGCGTTCGCCCACATGCACGGCCTGCCCTTTGCCATCGCCAAAGACCTGCACCTCGATATGCCGGACATTCGATATGAAACGCTCGAGATAGACTGACGCATCGCCGAAGGCCTGCTGCGCCTCGCGGCTGGCCTGTGAAAAGAGCGCGGCGAATTCCGAGCGGGATCGGGCGATTCTCATGCCGCGACCGCCCCCGCCCGCGCTGGCCTTGATCAGGACGGGGAAGCCCATGTCGTCAAGAAGATGCTCCACTTGGGTAGGATCATCGACGACCCCGTCAGAGCCGCGCACGACTGGGACGCCAAATTTGATCGCGGTGGCGCGGGCCGCGGCCTTGTCCCCCATCAGGCGGATGGTTTGCGCCTCCGGGCCGATGAAGATCAGCCCCTCGGCGGCACAACGCTCTGCGAAATCGGCGTTCTCGGCCAGAAATCCATAGCCGGGATAGATCGCATCGCAGCCCGTGGCGCAGGCGACATGCAAGAGCGCATCGACATTGAGGTAGCTTTGGGAACTGGGCGCAGGGCCGATGCACACCGCCTCGGACGCCGCCCAGACATGGGGCGACGCCGCATCTGGCGCGGCAAAGACCGCCACCGATCTAATGCCAAGCGCGTTGCAGGCCCGCACCGCCCGCAACGCGATTTCGCCTCTGTTCGCAATCAGGACTTTCTTCACGGTGATCCCGGTCCTTGTGCTGCCATGTTCCCTAGCCTCACAAAATTTGAAAAATTGGCAAGCAAAATTTCACCTTGTAAAAATTTTCATTCCGGATTTTGATAATATGAAGATTCTTCTCTGCGAGGACCCTGCATGACTGCTCCGCTCAACCTGTCCAATCCGATCGGCGACCGCTCGAGCGTTTCGCAAAAGACCTTTGCCGTGATGGAATGTGTCGGGTCATCGGGGCGCCCGCTGACGACCTCTGAAATCGCCGTGCTGCTCGACATGCCGACACCGACGGTGCATCGGATCGTGCATCAACTGGATATGGATGGGCTTTTGGTGCAGGAGGCGGGCAGCCGTGGGTATGTGCCCGGCCCGCGCCTCTTCAACTTTGCGCTCAATGTGTTCCAGACGGCGGTGCGGCACGGCTCCAAGCATGCGATCCTCGAGCGGCTGTCGGCGGCTACCGGAGAGACCTCCAACTTTGGCATCATCTCCGGCGGGGCCTTGCTCTATGCCGACCGGGTCGAGGCCTCTTGGCCCTTTGGCCTGCGCTATGAGGTGGGATCGCGCGTGCCGCTGCATTGCACCTCGATGGGCAAGATGCTGTTGGCGCATCAACCCAAGCGACGGCGCGAGCATCTGCTGTCCCTGTCGGATCTGCATGCCTACACCGCCACGACAATGACCGACTTGACCGTGCTCGAAGAGCAGTTCGCCCAGATCCGGACGCAGGGCTATTCGCTCGACAATCAGGAGTTTCTGGCCGGTGTGATCTGTGCCGCCGTTCCGGTGCGGGATGCTCGGGGAAAGGTCTGCGCGGCGGTGGCCGTGTCCGCGCCGCAAGCGCGCATGCCGATGAGCCTTGCGATCCAGCACATCCCGCGACTTCTTGAGGCGGCTGAAGAAATTGCATCAGCCTGGGCGATGGACGAGGCCGAAGCAGGTGAGGATGGACATGCCCGGATTTAAGGAAATCGGCGAGATACTGAGCATTATCGACTCGTCCTCCTGTGACGAGGTTGTGCTTGAGACCCAGGACATCAAGCTCGTCGTGCGCCGAAGAGGGACGGGGCATGGAGAGGCGAGCGCCGCAGCAGCCCCGGTTGCCCCGGCGGCTCAGCCTGCGCCAACGGGGGCCAAGGCGCAGGCCGCAGCCGCCCCGACACCGGTTCCGCCGCAGGACGCCGGCGCAGGGGCCATTCGCGCGCCGATGGTGGGCACGTTTTACCGCGCCCCGTCGCCTGACGCCGCGCCCTTTGTCGAGGTAGGCAGCACGGTCGCGCAGGGTGATCCGCTCTGCATGATCGAGGTGATGAAGCTATTTACCACGATCCACGCAGAGACCGCCGGGGTGATCGAGAGCATCGGCGCAGAGAATGGCCAGTTGGTGGAGTTCGGTCAGGTCCTGTTCAACATCAAGCCGGGATAGGACCGCCACAGAAGACCGCGCGCAGATGAGCTTCGGGGAGGAAGTGAATGAAACCGGTACTTCAATCGACAGACAAGGTGGTGCTCACAATTGCACCAACGGGCGGGTTGCACGGCAGGGAGGCCAATCCGAGGCTGCCTGAACAGCCTGAGGACATCATCGCCACATTCGCGGATTGCTATTCGGCGGGGGCCACCATTGCCCATATTCATGTGCGCGACATGGAGGGGCGGACGAGCGCCGATCCGGTGATCTATGGCGAGGTGATCGCGGGCATCAAGGAACGCTGTCCCGAGATGATCACGCAGGTGGGCAACGGGATCGGCATCCGCCGCGAGGGCAACGGTGTCTGGACCGGGTTCACGCAGGACCAGCGTATGGCGCTGCTCGATCTCGATCCGGCCCCGGACATGCTGACCGTGAATGCCGGCACGTTTCATTTCCAGCACAAGGATGCGGAATTCCTGTTCAACAATTCAAAGGAATGGAACCGCGAGTTCATCACCGCCTGCCGGGAGCGTGGCATCGTCAACGAGTTGGAGGTGTATGACATCAGCCACATTGCCAACATGCTGCAGTTGCGCGACGAGGGCATCATTACCGATCCGATGCATTTCAGCTTTGTCATGGGGATCAATGGCGGGATTCCGGCAGAGCCGAAATACCTGCTCATGATGCTGGACGCGATCCCGGAAAATTCGAACTGGCAGATCGTATCGGTCGGACGCTCGCAATTGCCGCTGACGACCATGGCCGTGGCCATGGGGGGCAACATGCGCACCGGATTTGAGGATACGGTGTTCTTTGCCAAGGGCGAATTGGCGGACACCAACCGGCAATTGGTCGAACGCGCCGCGCGGATCGTCAATGAACTGGGCCGCGAAGTGGCCGATATCGACTATGCGCGGCGGATGCTGCACCACAAACCCAACGACCCCACGGGTCGCGCGGCCGTGATGTAGGCCATGGCGGACCCGGTGTTCAATCTGTCGGGGCGTGTGATCCTTGTCGCCGGGGGGGCCCGAGGCCTGGGATTTGATCTTGCGGCGGGGCTGGCGGCGCGCGGGGCGCGGATCGTGTTGGCGGACAGGTTGGCGGATGAGGTGGCCGCCGCCGTGGCGACGTTGCCGGGCGAAGGGCATCTGGCCTCTGAGCTGGATGTCACCGATGAAGGGAGCGTCGAGGCCGTCGTCGCCCTGGCAACGCGCCATGGCGGTCGGCTTGACGCGGTTCTCAACAGTGCGGGTATCGCCCGGTTCGCGCCGGCATTGGACCTGTCCTGTGAAGATTTCGTGGCGACAATGGCGGTGAATGTCACGGGGGCATTCCTGCTCTCGCGCTGTGCCGCCCGGATCATGATCGGGCAGGAGGGCGGTGGCAGGATTCTGCATCTCGCCTCGGTCTCGAGCTGGGTCGTGAACGAGAAATATTCGGCCTACTCCTCGAGCAAGGCGGCATTGGCGCAATTGGTGAAGCTCTTGGCGCTGGAATGGGCGCGCAGCGGCGTCACGGTCAATGCCATCGGTCCCGCCGTCACTCGCACGCCCCTGACCGAAGCGACGATCCTGGCCGATCCCGCGATGAGCGCGCAGGCCCTCGCACAGATTCCCATGGGCCGCTTTGGCGAGTCCGAGGATCTGATCGGGACTGTGGTGCTGTTGTTGTCGGAGGGCGGCCGATTCATCACCGGCCAGACCATCTATGTCGATGGGGGCCGAACGCTGAAATAGCGCATGCGAAGGGAGGTGTGCCAGACAACGTGCCGAAACGACGATCAAAGCTGCTGGCGGCATGAGAACCGGCCGGCATATTGCCAACCAAGGGAGGAATAAGATGAAGCAATTCAGTATGAACGGCTTGCGGTCAGTCGCCGCCGCCGCAATGATCGCAGCCTCGACCCTGACGGCGAGTATTGCCGCCGCAGAACAGGTTATTCCATTTCTCGCCTGCCCGCTGGGCTGCGGCGCGGTGCAGACTAACACCGTTCTTGCGGCCCGGATGGCACGGGACGGATCGGATATTCTGCCTGCTGCCCAGGAAACGCCGGGGTTCATGTACAACATCCGCGCCATGGCCGAGGAAAACCGATGGAAGAACACGGTTTTTGGCACCGAAGACACGGTGATCCAAGCCGCGTTTCAGGGTGGACGCGAAGAACTGATGACGTTCGTGCCGCAAGCTGTGCCGATCAAGTTTCAGCTTCTTTATGGCGAAGGGGCAGTGGCGCAGGGCAAGTTCTTTGTGACCTTCAACCCAGATATCAACTCGGTTGAGGATCTCAAGGGCAAGCGGATCTCGATTGGTCTGCCCACCCAGAGCGATTGGGGCATGGCCGCATCGCTGTTTCTGGAGCATGGCTATGGGATCACCGCCGAGAATTCCGACATCCGTTTCGTGACCCCGGCGGTCATGACACAAGAGTTGATAGACGGCACCACCGATGCCGCCCTAGCGGCGCTCGTGACCAATGGCGATCAAACCGTCTGGTGGACTAACGACCTGACCAGCAAGCTGCATGCCACGGGGCAACAGATCAAGTATCTTGGCCTGTCGGACGAGGCAATTGATACGGTCAACGAGAAATTCGACATGACCTATGGCCGCGTGACCGTGCCCGCGGGCAGCATGCCGGGCCAGACCGAGGATTTCATTGCCGGGACCAACCGCATCTTTGCGGCGGTGCATCCGGATTTCCCCGAAGATGTGGCCTACAAGATCGTGATGGGGGTCCACAAGCACGGGCCGGAGTTGCGCGAGAGCGGACAGGGGTTCTGGAAGTTCTGGTCCGAGGCCAACATGGTGTCCGGGTTGAGCGAGGAAACCGCGCATCCGGGGGCCATCAAGGCCTACAAGGAACTGGGGCTTTGGGAGCGGACCAAAGAGTTTCCGCCGATGACCTATCCCGAGAACTGAGGCCTTGGCCCCGGTTTGACACAAACACCGCAGAGGGTGCGCCGGTGCCCTCTGCCCTCTCTCACAACAGGCTGTCAGGATAGGGCAATATCCATGTCTTCCGAAACTCTACCGATCACGCGCGCGGGATGGTTCACTCGTGTGGTCGAGGTCGCGATATGGGGCATTGGCCTTGGGCTTGTCGGGTATCTTGCGCTCTCGGTCTTTGGGCTCGTGGCACATGGCTCTGTTTTCTATGTGAACTTTGCCATGGCCATCGTCGCCATGAGTGGCCTGCTGGCCCTGAGCGAGATTGACTCTCCCTCGGAAATAGAAGGCGAGGCCGGTCGGCGCGTCCGCAATCCGCATCTGCACCGGATCGGCGTTCTGATTGCGATGTTCTGCGGTCTGGGCGGGCTTGGTTATTTCTGGTGGTATCTTGACTGGATGGTCATCAACGCGCCGTTCTTCGATCCGCTGACCGTGACCTTTGGTTATCTGATCATGGGTGGGGTGATCTATCTGACATGGTTTCATTGGGGCCTGCTGCTCGCGTCGCTCTGCGCAGGTTCGATCCTCTATTTCTTTTTTGGTCAGTATATTCCGATCTCTTTGCTGCAGCATCCAGGCTATTCTGCGGCTTTCATCATGAATTACGTGTCGCTGAACACGAATCAGGGGTTTTTCCTGTTCTCAGGTGTGGCCGCCGATCAGATCTTCTTGCTGGTCATCTTCGGCACCACCCTCTTGGGCACCGGGATGCTACGGTTGACCATCGAAATCGGCAAGGCGACGGGACGGACGGTGCGCGGGGGCGCGGCCCTGCCCGCGATCATCGCCAGCGGGGCCATCGGCGCGGTGATGGGACAGGCGGTCTCGAACGTGGTGCTGAGTGGGCGTTTCACGATCCCCATGATGAAGCGCCACGGGTTCGGTCCGGCAATGGCGGGTGCAATCGAGGCCGCAGCCTCGTCCGCCGGTCAGATCCTGCCGCCGGTGCTGGGGCTTGGCGGGTTCCTGATCGCGGCCTTTCTGGGCATCCCTTATGTCGAGGTGGCGATGGCAGCACTGATCCCCGGATTGCTCTATCTCACAGGGGTGGTGTTTTCGGTGGGCAACTATGCGCTCGACCGCGATTTGCCCCGCCTCAACGAGCCTGTCGACCGGCGCTTGATCTGGCGGATGTCGCCGACATTTCTCGTGTCCTTTGTGCTGGTCATCTGGTTGCTGCTTGGGTTTCGTTCGGCCGGTTACGCAGCACTTGCGGGCATTGTTATGGCGCTTGTGCTGTCGCAATTACAGGGACCGTTCAAACCCACCAAGGCAGAGCTGGTGGCCTCGGTCCGAGAGGGGCTAGTGCTGACGACGCTTTTGTCGCTTTTGATCCTTGCCATTGGCCCCTTGGGTCAGGTGATGACGAGCACCAACCTGTCGGGGCGGCTGGCGACCATCCTGGCTACCACCCTGCCCGATAACGAGATCCTGTTACTGATCGGTGCGATGGTTCTGTCGTTGGTGCTGGGCATGGGGCTTCCGACGCCCATCGCCTATGTGGTGGCCTCGCTCGCGGTTGTGCCGTTCTTGCAAGAGGTGGGTGTTGATCCGCTGCGCGCGCATTTCTTTGTCTTTTACTTCGCCGTTTTCTCGACCTTGTCGCCGCCAGTTGCGGTCTCGGTTCTGGCGGCGGCCAAGCTCGCGAACGCGTCGTTCTGGACGACGGCCGTGCGATCCTTGCAGATTGCGAGCACGACCTTCATCATTCCCTTTGCGATTGTGTTCAACAAGCCGCTGCTTGAGTTTCCCAATGTCGATGCGACAGTCATCATGCCGATTGTCGAAGTATTGGTGACACAGATGGCCGGAGCCATTGCCGCCTTCGGGTTCTGCTTCAAGCGGCTGGGCTGGATGGGGCGTGGCTATTTCTATCTTGTGGTCGCCATTGGCTATGTGACCTTGACCCAACACGGTCGCCCCGTGCTTCTCGATATCCTTTTGTGCGGGAGCATGATTTTGGGATTCATGGGCTGCTATATTGCGACGCGGGCCGCCGCCCGGACTGAGAGCGCGCCATGATCCTGATCGGTCGTTACCTCTCGCCCTTTACCCGCCGTGTGGCGGTGTCCCTCTTGCGTCTTGACCTGCCCTTCGAGCGACAGGCGCTGACGGCCTGGGCCGATCTTGAGGCGCTGCGCAAACTCAACCCTGTGGGGCGGGTTCCGGCGCTCATCCTCGATGATGGCGAGATGATCTTTGAGAGCGGCGCCATCTTAGATGAAATAGACCGGATGGTCGGGCCCGAGCGGGCGTTGCTGCCAGCGGACGGACCAGAACGCCGCGCGGCCTTGCGTGTGACATCCGTGGCCCTCGGCATCATGGACAAGGCCGCAGCCGCTCGATACGAGCGCGTGATGCGGCCCGAGAACAAGATCCACACCCCATGGGTCGAGCACAATATCGGGCAGGCTCGGTCCGGCCTACAGTGGTTGAACACCGAGCTTGCCACCCCGCCCAAGTCTGTGTCGCAAGCGGTGATTTCCGCCGTTGTAGCGTATGACTTTATCGAATTTGCAATGAGCGATCTTGTCGATCTCAGCCAGTTTCCCGCGCTGCGCGATCTGGCGCTGCGATGTCGTGATCTCGAGGCGTTTCGCGAGACGCGGCCCGAAATCGACCTTTAGACAGAGGGGAAAACCATGACCAAGCCCTGCATCATCTGTATTGCCATGACCGGTGCCGTGCCTCGCAAGGCGGACAATCCCGCCGTTCCGATCACGATCTCGGAGCAGATCGAGTCGACGCAAGCGGCGTTTGAGGCGGGGGCCAGCATCGCGCATTGTCACGTGCGCAATGACGACGAGAGCCCGACCAGTGACCCGGAAAAATTCGCCCGCCTCAAGGAAGGGCTGGAAAAGCATTGCCCCGGCATGATCATCCAGTTCTCGACCGGCGGGCGCACGGCGGCGGGGCGGGAACGCGGGGCGATGCTCTCGCTTTGCCCTGACATGGCCTCGCTTACCACCGGCTCCAACAATTTTCCGGGGCGTATCTACGAGAATGCGCCCGAGTTGATCGATTGGCTGGCGTCAGAAATGCGCAGCCATCACATCAAGCCCGAAATCGAGGCGTTTGATCTGAGCCATATCTTCAAGGCGGTTGAGATGAACCGGGATGGGCGGATTCCCGGGAGCCTCTATATCCAGTTCGTGATGGGGGTAAAGAATGCCATGCCGGTCGACCGCGCGGTGTTCGAATTCTACATCCAGACCGTGCGCCGTCTGGCCCCGGATGCGGAATGGTGTGCCGCCGGTATCGGCCCCGCGCAGATCGTGATCAATGAATGGAGCGTCGCACTGGGCGGGCATTGCCGCACCGGGTTCGAGGACAATGTGCGCCTCGACAAGGACAGGCTTGCGCCGTCGAATGCGGCCCTCGTGGCGCGTACTGCGGAGCTCTGCGCCAAGTACAAACGCCCCGTGGCCACACCGGCGGAAGCAAGGCGTATTCTGGGCCTCGCGTCGTAGTACTAAATTGCGGTCATGTTGCAGATCGAGCATATCCTTTAACCTGACCCATTGGATGCTTTGGCTGTCAAGTTAGATCGGGTCCAGACGAAATGCAATTCGACCGGGCGAGCGAGACACAGGCGTGATTGGATCATGACCCGCCACGTAGATATCGACGGTGGCGCCGTCTAGATACTTAAACCGGGACCCTCCGCCAACGGCGCTAATGTGTTTGGGTCGCTGATGGGCCGCGTAGACAATCAGCAGCTTGCCGAGCGGATCTTGCAGCGCCTGCAGCTTGTAGAGGGCGGGTTCGTTGTCAAGCGGCATACCGCTTCCTAGTTGCCGCATGGATGCTCAACTAGCTAATCTCGCCAGCAGGTTGCGCACGTTCGAGACATGCCAGCGGCCATTGCGGCGGGTCCGGATATCTCGCACATTGAGTTCCTCTGCCATTGCACGGAGACTTGTATGCCCTTCGGCCCGGATGGAGCCCAGCACCGGCGCTAACGTCTGAGCGAATGCGTCCGCATTGGACGCCACGGCTTGTCTGAGCGCCACGCCCCCCTCTCCAGCCCGCCTCAGCGCTGCGGCCCCGTTTGGATTGCCCAACTTCACCCCACGCGCCTTGGCGGCGGCCAGCGCCTCTTTGGTGCGCCGCGAGATTGCCTCGCGCTCCTGCTGGGCCACAAGCGCCATGATGCCGACAGTGAGATCGTTTGCCTCGGGCATGTCACAGGCCAGAAACCGCACGCCACTGCCCTGCAGCGTCAGAAGAAAGGCGGCGTTGCGGCTGAGACGGTCCAGTTTGGCGATGACAAGCGTCGCACCAGTGAGCCTGGCGAGATCGAGCGCCTGCTTCAGTTCAGGCCGGTCATTCCTGCCCCCGCTCTCTACCTCGGTAAAGCGAGCGAGGACCTTAGCCGCACGCTCGACCGCGAAGGCGTCGATGGCCTTGCGCTGCGCCTCGAGGCCAAGCCCGGATCGGCCCTGTCTGGCAGTGGACACCCGCTCGTAGGCGACCAGCTTCGGATTCTGGACAGTCTCTCTGACCATGTACAAACCTGCCTAACGTTGGTTGCGCAGGTTTGTACATCGCTCGATTGGGCTTGGAAGTGTAGTCAGAACTGCCGGATAAAATTGGCTGGTGCGAGTCGAGTGAGACTTCATTGCGCTTACTGCAGGGATCACTTTGAGAACGCCTTGCGAATACAGCGGCATTGCCGGGCTGTGCACGGCGATGCCATGCCTTAAGGAATTCCGCCTTCGCTGGAGATTGCGGCATCTGCAGTTTGTATCACCACATCCGGACGCAGCCCAGCATCACAGGTCTTAGTACTTTAGTCGGAACGGCCATAAAGCTGGGCTTTGGCAGTAGTCTCTGGGCGGGCAAACCTGCCCCCAGCGAATAGGCTCGCCGGTGCTGGACCCGACGAGCCGAAAATGATGAAATCACCCACACATGGGCATCTCACATCACTCCAACAATGTGACAGCCACATGACAAATGTCTGACTTCTGGGAGATTTTCGGCCAGAGTCGAAGGCTGCCCATAGCCAAAATTGGCAGAAGACTTCGCACCGTGCGGGGCCGTCTGGACCCCCAGAATAAAACGCTACTTCGGCGGCACCAGCAACAGACATCGGAGGCAATCCGCTTCTCGAACCGATCGCATTGTTGGTCAGCTTGTCGAACGCCTGCCTAGTCAGACCGAGTGAACGATCCAATTCGCAGGATTGATGCCATTTGTCCTCTGTTCCGTGTCCTGTTCGGAAGTCTTCGGGTCAAAGGCATGCATCCGCGCCCTAATCCAGCACGCGCGCGACTGCGCCAATCAGGTCCAATACCTCTCGCGTCTCGCGGTCCACGCGGTAGACATAGTCGCCAACGCGGTAGTAGGTCTCGTTCGGGTTAAGACCATAGCGCCCTGGATTTCTGATGATCCAATAGTCGTCAAAGATC
Source organism: Roseovarius sp. 217 (assembly GCF_000152845.1). GTDB lineage: Bacteria > Pseudomonadota > Alphaproteobacteria > Rhodobacterales > Rhodobacteraceae > Roseovarius. The sequence continues at coordinate 3,321,435 of NZ_CH902584.1, read as the reverse complement.
ACGTCGCCGCGCCCGTATCTGCGGACTTGGCCAGGCGGCACGCAGGGCGGGTTTTTCTTGGCCAGACCGGGAGGGCAATCCGCGGCTCTTACAAAGCCGCTAGATTGTCCCTTGCTGGAATTATGATTTCCCGCTTCTGCAGCGAGCCCAAGACAGGCCACCGCCGTTGCCGCGATCAAAATCGGAGAATGTCGCATGATGTTACTCCCGCTCATTTACTGTGTGGCAAAGATAAGCATTCTGCCGGCAAGCTGTCCCTCAGCGTAATACGCGTCAGCGGAAAAGGGCCTATTGATCAATCAGCCGGGTCCGTGGTCATGAACTTCTGCAGCCTGAAGAGCATAGCTGCCCCCGTCTCCGTGATCAACGCGCGCACAATTGGCGTCCGCGGTCGCTTTAGGTTCACTCCGGACAATCCTGGGTGTCCTAGACATCTAGCCGCCTGCGCCACCGCGATGCCACGCCAGACAGTCCCCGCATAGGTGTTCAGCCCTCCGACACCCTGACGTTGACCGGCGGAACGTTGAGGTCATCTTCGGCACGGTCGCCGGCAGCAATGAGCGTGATGACTTTGATGCTGGTGCTGTCGTCCGCGCCACTCTCCGGCAGTCGCAACCTGGTGCGGGCCGAGGGGCTCAACCCCAGTTCCGCCATGAAACGCCCCATTATCTCGAGCTGCTTGTTGGCGACCGTGAGCCAGGGCGATTGCTGGACATAGCCCGAGGGCGTCTTGATCAGCGCAGGCCCGTTGGAAAGGTGTTCCTCCGCCTCCACCCAGCGTGCATAAGCCGCGCAGTATGCCGCCAGAGCAGCGCGATCCGCCAGTGTCAGAAGGCCCGCTTCATGCAGAGGTGTGGCTAACCTGCGCCATTCCTTGCGCGCCAATTCATTCAGATGCGCCGGGCATCGTGGTAGCGAAGCCAGCGGGCGTGTCACTTGATCGCGTGCACGCGGTATCGGCTTGCGCCCTCTCATGACCGGTCATCGTCTTGGTGCGCCCCGAGCTTCATTCGTTCCGAGATTTCCTCGAGACGTTTCTCTAGGCGTTCTCTCGGGCTAACGATTGTGCGGACAATATTCGTGATCCCGGGATTGGCCTGATGCTCGATGTTGGAGGTTTCGCGCCAGCCGGCTTGCGTCTTGAGATAGAAAATCGAGGACGCCGTATCCCCGTTTCGCGCCCTCTGCAGCAATCCGTTCGCAACATGCGCGATGGCTTTGGCCTTGCCCTTTTTATAGCGTGCGAGAACGTCCGGATCACGGTCGCAGATCGCGCGGAACGTGTTGCGGGCAATGCCGAAATAATCCGCAATCTGATCCTGGTTCAGCAAGGCCGCCAGTGTCTCCACCTCGCGCACCTGATCTGGTGCAAGTGTGCGTTTCGGACGGGCCATGCATTAGCCTCTCAATCGATTGAACACCCGCCGCAGCGCGTAACTTCGGATCAGCGAGCATGCGGTGAACGCCACACCGATCTGCATCGCTTGACGCAGGCTCAGATCAAGCCCCACCGCCGGGAAGATCAGCAACTGCATCAAGACGGCCACCACATAGCCGATGATCACGTTGACCGCCGCCTCGATCCCCGACATCATGCGTGTCTGGCTCATGCGGTTGCCTCCACCTTCTGCCGCGCGCCTGCGATTTCCGAGAAGCTGCGGCCATCGCCGTCGAGGACCGCGTCCTGATCGGTGAACGCTTGCCAGCGCAGCACTGCCACGTCGACATAAGTCGGGTCCAGTTCGATAGCGAAGCCGATACGCTTGGCGCTTTGCGCTGCAATCAGGGTGGTTCCGGAGCCACAGAAGGGCTCGTAGATCACCTGTCCCGGGCTGGAGTTGTTCAGGATCGGCCTACGCATGCACTCCACCGGCTTTTGCGTGCCATGACTGGTCTCGGCGTCCTGATCTCTGTTTGGGATCGACCAAAGCGTTGATTGCTTCCGATCTCCGGACCAGTGGCCCTTAGCCCGGACCGCGTACCATGCCGGTTCATGCTGCCAGTGGTAATGCCCGCGCGACAAGACGTGCCGATCCTTGGCCCAGATGATCTGGCTGCGGATATCAAACCCGCTGGCGACAAGGCTCTCGGCGACCGTGGTGGCGTGCAATGCACCATGCCACACATAGGCCACGTCACCGGGAAAGAGCGCCCAGGCGGCGCGCCAGTCCGCGCGATCGTCGTTGAGGACCTTGCCGGTGCGCTTGGTCTCCGAGGCCCCTGCCCGATTACGCCAGTCCGGATCGTACATCACGCCATAAGGCGGATCCGTCACCATCAGATGCGGGCGCACATCCCCCAACAGACGGGCCACGTCGGCCGCCGACGTCGCATCGCCGCAGAGCAGCCGGTGGGGGCCGAGGCACCACAGATCACCCGGACGCGACACCGGATGCGCGGGCGGCGCCGGCGTGGCTTCCTCTCTCGGGTCTGCCTTGTCGAGCGCGAGCAGATTGTCGAGCTCACCGGCCGCGAAGCCCATCCCCTCAAGGTCCACCCCGATCTCCGACAGCTCGCCCAGTTCCAGCGCCAGCAGGTCGCGGTCCCAGCCCGCCTGCTCGGCCAGGCGGTTGTCGGCGAGAATATAGGCGCGCTTCTGCGCTTCCGTGAGATGCGCCAGTTCGATCACCGGCACCACGTCCAGCCCCAGCTTGCGTGCCGCCAGCACGCGACCGTGCCCGGCGATGATGCCGTTCAATCCATCCACCAGCACCGGGTTATTGAACCCGAACTCCCGGATCGAGCCCGCGATCAGCGCCACCTGCGCCTCGCTGTGGGTGCGCGCGTTGTTGGCATAGGGGATCAGATCGGCCACCGCACGCTGGTCGATAGATCGGGCCCCTGCCCCAACCCTTGCAGCCGTATTTGCTGTCTTGCGCTTCGTCATGCCCCCGCCTTGGAATAGAACCGTCCTTGGGCGCAGGATATCACGAACAGTAAACCATTGTAATCATGACAATAAATGACAATTGACGACAAATGCCGCCATCGGTATTTAGACGCTCACCCGGGGCTAGCGTGAGAGTGTCGCGGTGTAATGCAAGTGACGCGGCGTTGGTGAACCATGCCGTGCACAAATGCGACCCAGACCAATCAAGAGACTTAACTTCCAAATTGAAGCTGCTGTGAAGGTAACCACTACCTTTCGAGCGCAGCAGCTTCAGGGTCTACACTCTCGGTGGAGCTTTGAGCGCGGTCGCTCTCCAGCTCTTCCGCATTTGCCGCAAGCGCAGCTGTCTCCGGCGTGGACATGCGCGCCAGAGGCTTGGCTTGGAAAATCGTCTTGTCCCCTGATGCAACGGCAGGTGCGATTCTGAGACGATACAGAGCGAACAGCACCAGCAAAATATGCGCAGCCCCTGTGACGGCAAAAAGACTCGACGCGCTGTAAGCGGTCATGGCCATACCCGCCATGGAGGGACCAATGATTGAACCTATACCATAGACCAGAAGCAGTCCGCCGCTGACCTGGATAAACGCGCCGGGTTCCGCGTGGTCGTTCGCGTGGGCCACGATCACCGGGTACAACGAGAAAACGGTCGCTCCAAATAGTCCTGCGAGGGACATTACGACCCATGGACGCGTGAATGCGCCAAAGAGAAATAGTGCGTCCACGATGAGCGCAGTAGCCGCAATTCCGATAAGAATGATACGTCTATCCAATTTGTCCGACATCATTCCAACCGGTATCTGCATGGCTGCGCCTGCGAGTATCGGTATACTGGCAAACAATGCGATGTCGCTGAGAGAAAGATCAATTCGAGCGGCATAGACTGCGGCCAGCGTGCCGAAGGACGCATTGGAGACACCGACCATAAGCACCGCAAAGACCGCGATCGGAGAGTTTTTCCAGAGTTTTGGCAGGTTGAGGGAAACGCTGGTCAGTGGCTTGGGTGTTGACGTGGCGGATATGGCAGTCGGCAGCATTGCCAGACAATAGACCATGGCTGCCAATACGAAGAAGAAATAGCCCGATGGATCACCTAAAGTCAGAACCATCTGCCCTGCGGTGGTCGCAACAAGATTGACCATTGTGTAGATTCCGAAAATCCGACCGCGTGCCGCCGCCTCTGAGCGTTCGTTCAGCCAGCTTTCCACGATCATTGCGGCCCCGGCGAAGCAGAACCCGGATAGCGCTCGAACAGGTATCCAGACCCACGGAGTAATGAGGATCAAAGACAAAAGGACTGCAATTGCTGCGATGGCACACATTGCGCCGAAAGCACGGATATGGCCGACGCGAGCCACCAAGGCCGGCGTTCGCAGGCATCCCGCGACATAACCAATCGCCCAGCCAGTCCCAAGAAGGCCAAGCGACGCTGCGGTAAACCCCTCTGCCTCGCCTCGCACAGGCAGGATCAGGCCATTCACACCACCTGCGAACAGCAGGAAGGCTGATCCCATCAGGAGAGCTGTGAGGGGCAATAGGTTCCGGAACATGGTCCACGCAGTTGGTTTTCAAGTGCCATACTCACTGGTTCAGGACAGGTTAGCAAGCAGTCGCGTTAAAGTGTGTGTGCCTAAGGAAACATGTAAGTCGGCGGGACTTAACGCACGATCTTCGTTGTGCTGCGGATAGGCTCACAATCATGAGCGTCAAACGACTTTGGCATGCTCGGATCGCTTCAGCGCAACGGAACCATTGCCAATTGCAATGGCCAGTACGATCAGAGCTGCCCCCGGCACTAGGCCTGGTCCTGCACTTTCGCCCAACAGCACCATCGCGATGAGTATGGCGGCCAGCGGCGAGAAGGACGTTGCGAGCGACAGCTCAGAGGCACGAGCGTATTTCAATGCCATATTCCAGGCAAGCTGGCCCAACACTATGACCACACCCGCATATAGCCAGACCCACTGCCAGAGCATCGGCGCGAAGATATCGCGAAATACCTGTGGGCCATAGAAGGCTGAGATTACCACAAAGTAGATCACCGCTCCTGCGATTGTACGATAGATCGAGAATATGCCCAAGGGAATGTCGCGCAAGCTTACACGGGTCACAAGTGTCGAGGCCACGTAAGAGAGCGTTGCAGCCACAGTAGCCCATTCGCCGGTCCCAAGCGCGTCGAACCCACCACTATCGCGCATGCCGATCACCACTATAGCGCCGGCGAAAGCGATCAGTCCGGCCACCATCGTGCGTCGGTGCACTCGTTCATTCAACACCACCCACGCGGCCAGAAGAAAGAGCGGCGGTTCGATCCGCGAGACCAACACCACGTTAATCACGCTGGTATTGGCAAGAGCGTAAAAGAACAGCCCCGGTGTCAGCGCCGAAGACAGAAAGGCAGAGAGTGTCATCATGCACCAATCGCGGCGGTTCAGCCGCACGATATTGGCTCGGGTCCAGTCATGTTGGAAAATGAAAGCCATCGGAATGACCGAAAGAACCGACCCAAGAAGCAGCAGGTTCACGTAGGTGATGGTGTTGCGCCCTTCGTCAACGGGGTTGGCGGCTCCGATATCGACCAGCAAAGTCACGATGGAATTTGATGCCGCATATATAAACACCGCAATCCAGGCAAAGGTCACACCGCAGCGAGCCAGCGGCAGGCGACGGGTGGCCAGCCAGATCGACAGCGTGGAGTGACCCATGAGGGCGGTGGCGTTCTGCATCATTGCTCCTTTGCCCGAAAATTTCAGGCAGGCTTACAATGAGGCACGAGGAAAGAGCGGACATAGTTTCAAACTTGCGCGCGTAGCCCGGACCGTGAGGCCTCGCGAAGTGGCTAGGACCATGGGGAACCTCCTGCGACCTCTGGCATTATCGCGGATCGTCACGCGGCTTCGTAACTGAGTAGAAGGTTGTATCCAAGTGGCCAAAGTAGTCCGCTTTCCAACGCGAAATAACCAATGCTGCATCCGCGTGGTGCCGCCCCTCGTTATTCCTACCCACGATAATGGGGCACGACCGAACCATTGCGACTGTCCAGTAAGGGGCTGGGACAAGCCTGCTGAACCAGCAACAATTAATACCGGCAGTCATAACAACAGTAGGTGTGGGCCTGCCATCCGCAGCGGAAGGAATAAACGTCTGCTGCTGGCTTTGTCTTGGACTGGTGAGGGTCAATCCGGGAACCACTCAGCAAATTCCCCTAGCCCGTCTTCCAGACGGAGCTGAATATCCGAGGAACTCCCCTCGATCCACCAAGCACGCTGCCAGCCGCGACCCCGACCAGCACGTCTATACGCAGCCGATTTAAGGGTCAGACCCTTTATATATACATAAGGGATTTGACCCTTAAATAGCTCTCTTCGAAACACCGATTTTGCTTGTTCAAGTGAACTGAACATCTCCGGAGAAAGCGCGTAGGCATCTGATGCGCTGTCCACGGCCGCCCCTGCCAATAGCATCTGCTCGTAGATACCCGGCTTTATGCTGTCCCAAGGGAGGATGCGATCGTGAACTAGGGGTAAAGCCACGTCGGCAAGAATATGGACATCGAGGGGACGGTCAGCTTTGCGATTGACGCCCCGACCACGCCCGATAACCTGGATCAGCTCATCATCGCAAATCGCCGCCCGAATGACCTCCGCTTCTGAATTGCCATGCCTCAAGACCCTGATGGTGCGCGAACGGCCATCACGCATCCATAACCCTGCGGCGGTTGCGTGGTACTGGCCCGCAGCCTCGGCCCCAAGATGCACACCTGCCAAAATTGATACGTCGCTATCACGCGGCAATGGACGACCGATAACGATGAGGGCGCGGACGTCCTTCCATGCGTCAATTCCTGCCACCGCGTTGAAATGCGCCGTCGAGATGTTTGACAGCCCCCTGACGCTGGCTCGATCTCCTTGTTGGTGACAACCAGGATTTCATTGGGGCCATACGCCCTCGCAATGAGCCGCACGTAATCAACACACTGCGCGAGAAGCTTCCTGCGCGTACCTGCGTCTCATGCTCCGTGCTCGTCGCAAGTCCCTCGCGCAATTTGGTCTTGCTGAAAGGCCCTGGAACAAGCGTCACCGCCATATCAGGGGCTGTCGCGTCGATCGTGACCTCACGCATCTGTCCCAGAACGGGAGTGACGAGGGCGCTCCGAAAGGTTGCATCCAGATGCAGACTCGGCAGATGTGAAAATTCTGGAGCCATTTTGCGCAACCGGCTGCAATGGATGACGCTGTCTCCTGTTTTCGGGTTGGCTTCTCCGAGGCGCAGGTTGGGGCAGGACTTGGTGTCGCCTTCCAGAAAGGTTTCAAGCGCCGACCAAAGGTCCACCATCGTGTAGACGCGTTCGTTCCAGAGCGCGTCTTCGATGATTTCATTGACGCGGTCTTCATCCTGGCCAGCCGTGGTGCCTCTGGCCCTGAAACGCGTTTCCTCAAGTTCAATGGCCGCGCGACAGGCTGCTGTGTCCAGCCTTTCCTTAACACAGGCAGCACGCTTGATCGGGCCGGAACCGGAGCCCTTGAGAGCTGCGTGCAATTGCGTCCGCAAAGCCACCAGGTCAGCGGCTCGGGATGCACGGCCAATTGGCGAACCTAATGCGCGCCCCGGCGAGACGAGCTCCGCCTTTAGATCTCCAAGGCTGACACCCGATAAGATCGTCGGCGCACGTTGCCAGCAGGCCTCATCAACAACGACCACACCGACGCCTGTCATCGCTCCGGCCAGCTTCTGAAACATCGCATCGTAAGGAGCAACGATCACATCGGCGAGGCCAACCAGACGACGGTTTTCCTGTTTCGGGCATCGAGCGAAATGAGGACACCGTGTGGAAAGGTTCTTCTGACAGGCTGAACTATGGATATCGCGGCGGTTGGCAATCGCCGCCCTCACCGTCCTGAGGTTCCGACACATTGACCGACCAGTCCCAGGTTCGTTCCGCTCGTAGCCGCGCACAACTGCAACTCTAACATCTGTCTCTTCCCAAGCCGCAACCGCTTCCTCTGCCAATGCATGAGAGCTGACGAAGACCACGATGCGGTGAGGAAGACCAGCGTGTCTGAGGCGAAGCTGCAGGGCACTCAGATGCTTTCTGCTGATCACGCTCTTGCCGAGACCGACGGTGGCTCGCATAGCGAGTTTGGGCGGCTCATCCTGCCCTCCGGCTGCGTGCCAAGCGTAAGTAGCCTCGGCAAAAACTGCAATCTCACCGTCGAGTTGGTTGCGGGCTTCCGAGACGGTAAGGGTCGGCACGGCATAGTCAGGAGCGACCTCAGGCCGATCTCTTGACGGCAGAGCACCGGTCGCGTGCAACCGCATCTTGTCGTGAACCTTGCGGACAGCATCCGAGTAGGTGTAAGTCCTAGCGCCGTCCTGCCTGGGACGGGTCAAGTCGGTGCTTTCACCAAACCGCTGCCAGACCTGTGCCGCGAGTTGATCGACATCCAAAGCGTCCTCGGCCTCCAGCAGGTCATGAACGGCATGAAACGCAATCAGGCTAAGCCAGGCATCACGACCATCTGTGACGACACCCTGCGCATCGCGCACCGGATGACCGAACCCCGCGGCCTTTCGGCGCCTGCCACCGGCGTCTGTAATTGAGCGGTGGTCAGTTGGCTCGATCTCGGCAAGGAACGCCGCGATTTCCGTGTGGTCAATCACCGGAAGGTCCGATAGGGCCACATCCAGCGGGGTTTCCCCCAAGGGCCACGCGTACGGTCGGCCCGTACCGGGATGGATGCCGAAGGCCACGAACTGCTGGCCCTGCCCGAGTATTTCAACTTGCCCGGACTTCATCTTGGCGAAGGGTATCTCCGTCCGGTAGATCAGCAGCCGCTTCGGCCAGCACCCTACCCTTACAAGCGTCTCGCCAAACCTTCGCACCGCAAGCGCCTGTACGTCGTGGGCGCGGTCCGGATCGAGGACATCGATATCGATGCCGACGAGGAGGCCCGTTCTCAGCCCGATGCCACAGGACGCATAGCGGCCGCGCCAGTCATCGAGCGCAGCGTCATCGATCACCACGCTGGTCCAGCGGTTCAGCGCGGGCGCTTTTTGTCCCGGCTTGATCGGAATGGGTTCATAACCATTGTCGAGCAGTCGCTCCGCAGCGTTCTCAAATGTGATGTTTCCAGCACTTTCGCGGCGGCCAACGGCCACCTTCTCACTCGTCTGGTTGTTGCGCGGGTCACCGTCCTGGCGGCCCGCGTCCATGGGCTACGGCTGGCTTCGATGTTCGGCCTCCCAAGCCAGAACATCTTGCATTGGATAGCGGATCGAACCACCGATGGTGATCCAAGCGGGACCGTAGGGTTCGGCCCTCCAACGCTCCAGCGTTCGGCCGCTCAACTTCCAGCGCTCAGCCAACTCGTATTGGGTGAGGAACTCGCTGAGGCGCTCGTCTTCTTTGGGGGGTAATTCGTACATAACCGTTTCCGCTTTCGATCAACCTGACGGTCGTTTCTAAACTTGCCGTACGCCTGTTCTGCGCAATACCATCATACCAGAGATAACTAACCCTCTGATAGAATGACAATTTTCGCCAATCTGCGACAACCGGTGCCAATTGTACCGGCCCTCATCAGGAATTTGTGGTTCGTGGCGGTCTGAGTCGGCAAACTGGGAATCAGAGAATGAGTCGCGTGTTGGAGTCGGTAGATGCAGCCTTTGAATGACGAACGGCGTAGTCTCCTTGAGGCAAAGCTTTGTCGCTTCCTCGACTGGAGCAAGCCAGAACTGGTCCCCACGATTGGGCCGAGCGATCCTTCGGTGTTTCTTGAATTCGACGCTTTGGTCCGGTCAGTCACCAAGGCTTGCGTTGATCGCCTATTGAGCTACCCGGATGACCAAATTGCAACACTGCTCAGCGACAATGAAAGTGACCCTTCCGATCTAAGATTGGACTGGGAAAAGTTCGCAACGACGGAAATCGGGCAGATCAAGCGTCAGGAACCACCATGGTTTGGCGGAGGATTTGGCCATCCTGACTATCAGGCAGATTTAGGATATTGGGCACGGATGCCGCACTTTTCGACTGCCGAGATCACATGTCTTTCGGTGGGCATCAATCCTGACGTCTTTTCGGATGATCGGCTCAATAAGCTAGTCAAGCAAAAAACCGACACGCTTTGGCCTGCCATTGTCTTTCTCGCACAGCGTTACAAGCAAATGGTGCGTCAGTTTGGACAAAATGGCCGTGTCTCTGCTGATCGATTTACTTATTGGGTGATTCAGGTGGAATTGGACGTACCACCGCAGTTCCTCGAACTTCTGAAGCGCTATCATGTCACGTCGTTTAGCGAGACCTCGAAAGAGACCGAACCGAGACGTGAGGACAAGCGCGAGATCGACAAGGTTGCCCAACTGTTAGTTGCCATGGCCATAGATGGCTACGGTTACGATCCAGCTGCGAGACGAAGTAGCATTCCACGGGAGATTACGGACGCCGCTGCCGGACTCGGGATCGAAATCCATCCAGACACGATTCGGAAGTACTTCAGAATTGGTGCCGAGTTTCTTTCGCCGGATTGGAAAACGGGCAAAGACTAATCGTTCAACGATTAGCCTCAAATTTTTCTATTTAATATCATGATTTTATATTTCCTCGGACACGGCATTCGGCTCTTCTGATACATTGCCCATTCAGGCTGGCAGGCTTTGACGACAGGCGAAGTCACAGGCGAGCAAATTATGTCTAAAATACTCGATCAGCACCGTACCGTGCCTACGAAACCGTTCATGCTGAGTGAACCGGATCTGGCCGCACGCTGGTGCATATCCCGGCGCACGCTTCAACGATGGCGAGCACAACGGTGCGGGCCGCCATGGCTACTCTTCAGCGGCACGGTTCGATATCGCGTCAGCGACATCCTTGTGTACGAGGACCGGATAAAGCAGGTGGGGCAAACTTCATGAATCCCCTTCCACCATCGCACCTCAGACCCCTCGAGCGCCGCGCTGAACTCTGCCGCATCCTTGCGCTTGGGCTGATCCGGCTGCACATGAGAAATGCAGGACAAGTATCTGCGAAGGATGGAGAATTTCCGCTACACAACTCGACTGACCAGAGCGCTCATGCAACCACCTCAAAACGGAGAAGAGCATGACCGATCCCATCCCTGCCCGCCTGGCGGCGCTGAAGACCACGCCAACGATTGATCTGAAGCAGCAATGGCGCGCGTTGTTCGACAGCGAACCACCACCATTCAATCGTCGGTATCTCGAAAGCCGGTTGGCGTATCGCATTCAGGAACTGACCTATGGCGGGTTAAAACCCGAAACGATCCGGCGACTGGAACGGATGGGTGAAGAACTGGACGGAGGTGATCGCAAGAAAAGCAGGATCCGCGCCGATCTGATGCCCATCACCGGCACACGGCTGCTACGCGAATGGCAGGGCGTCGAACAGATTGTTACGGTCACTGCCGACGGTTTCGAGTGGCAGGGTCGACCCTACAAGTCGTTGTCGGCCATTGCCCGCGCCATCACCGGCACGCGGTGGAACGGCTGGGTGTTCTTTGGGCTGAAAAACCACCGGAGGGGCGCATGACCACACCCATTGTCAGAAAACTGCGCTGTGCCGTTTACACACGCAAATCCTCCGAAGAAGGGCTGGAGCAGGAATTCAACTCGCTCCACGCCCAACGTGAGGCCTGTGAAGCTTACATTGCCAGCCAGCGGTCGGAGGGTTGGGTGCTGGTGCGCGATCAATACGACGACGGTGGCATCTCCGGCGGCACGTTGGACCGCCCCGGCCTGAAACGTCTGCTCACCGACGTCGAGGATGGCTTGGTCGACGTGGTCGTCGTGTACAAGATCGACCGTCTGTCGCGGTCGCTGATGGATTTTTCCAAACTAGTCGAGGTGTTCGACCGGAATGGGGTGACTTTCGTCTCCGTAACCCAATCGTTCAACACGACCACCTCCATGGGGCGGCTGACGCTGAACATCCTGCTCAGCTTCGCCCAATTCGAGCGTGAGGTCACCGCCGAGCGCATCCGTGATAAGGTCGCCGCCAGCCGGAAAAAGGGTATGTGGATGGGCGGCTGCCCGCCCCTTGGGTACGAGGTGAAGGACCGTAAGCTGATCATAAAGGACGCCGATGCCGCCCACGTCCGCTGGATATTTGCCCGATTCCTCGAGATAGGATCGGGCACCGAACTGGCGCGGGAAGTCAAGGAGCGCGGCATTCGCACCCCGCGGGGCAACCGGATCGACAAGAAATACATCTACCGGCTGCTCAGCAACCGCGCTTACATCGGCGAGGCGGTCCACAAGGGCGACAGCTATCCCGGCGAGCACGATGCCATCATCGACCGCGAGACATGGGACCGCGTCCACGTCATCCTGCAGGAGAGTCCGCGCAAGCGCGCCGCGCGAACCCGCGCAGACACGCCCGCGCTGTTGAAGGGGCTACTGTTCGGCCCCGATGGCGCGGCCTTTTCGCCGACCCACACGCGCAAGGGCGGCAAGCTCTACCGCTACTATGTCAGCCAGACCGTTCTTAAGCACGGTGCAGGATCGTGTTCGGTCGGACGGGTCCCCGCTGGTGAGATCGAGGCCGCCGTAATAAACCAGCTCCGCGCCGTCTTCCGCCAACCCGAGATCGTGGCGGGCACGTGGAAAGAGGCGCGCGCCCACGCCGAAAACATCACCGAGGCCGACGCCCGCGCAGCCTTGCAACAGCTCGACCCTTTATGGGACGAACTCTTCCCTACTGAGCAGGCCCGCATTGTGACGCTGCTGATCGAGCGCGTGGACCTTAGCACTGAGGGTCTGAAGGTCAGACTGCGCGTGGATGGTCTCGGCGGCCTCACGCGCGAGATGTCGGCCGGAGACATGGGAGCGGCCGCGTGACTCGCAGCGCGCCGATCCCCGAGACCATCACGCTGTACATCCCGTTCCGCCGCGTGAAGCGCGGCGGCCGCAAGGAGATGCAGTTGCCGGATGGGGCATCTGGGCACAGCAAGATGGACAACACTTTGATCAAGGCGCTGGCGCGGGCGTTTCGATGGAAGTGCATGCTGGAGTCTGGCGAGTTCACGACCATCGCCGAGCTGGCGGAGCGCGAGGGCATTGCGCCGTCCTACATGACCCGCGTCATGCGGCTAACGTTACTTGCGCCGGAGACTGTCGAGGCAATGGTCGAAGGGCGGCAGCCGCCAGACGCAAATCTGGCACACTTTCTGGAGCCGTTTCCGGTGGAATGGAAGGCGCAGCCGTGGCTTCTTGCTGATCACAGGTGACCCTCAGATTATTGACGTTGAGCCGCCTCTCCCGGAAGAGCGGTTGTCACTAAATTTCAACAAGTTACGCCATAACCCCTTGAATTTGCGATGCTTTCCAACTGCACCTTGCCGCGGCTGACCGCACTAGATGGGTCTAAACGGGGAGCCAAGTAGTTAAACAGGTTGACCTACTGCTGACCCGCCTCGTTTACCCTCAATCTGAGCCATCGTCCGTGGAGCCGGATCGGACAGCGGCTTGAAACTCTTCGTGCACCTTATCCCATGCAAGATCAACCTTGGGGCCAACGATCATTAACGGCGGCTCGAACTGGCGTTTCCACTTCCGGTGGAGCGTTCCAAACGTAGTGCAGTGCGGTGGCAAGATCTGATTTGTCGAGCCCATCAAGGTATTCCATTGCCGCATCGACGGTGAAGGGTTTCCCCGCCTTTCCGTCCTCGTGGAAATTACTGGCGAGGGCCGTCCAGATCACTGCGTCGTGGCCAGTGGCTACCGCCCATGACCGGACCGCTTCAAGCGCTGCCGGGTGACGTTCCTTCGCACGAAAACTGTCCGTGTTTGTGGCCAAGTCAACGAAGCCAACGCCGTTCACATGGGTCATCCCTTCGCGTTCTTTCAAGTTGGCTTTCGCATTGGCTAGATCGGCGAATGCACTTTGAGCAACAAAGGTGCGACACGGGGCGCCGTTTGCTTCATCGATTACCAAAGTTAGGCGTTTGCCCCCAGACACCCGGCTAAATTCGAGGGGCATCAATGGGCCAAAGGGCAGGAACCCAGTCGCAGTTTGGAGGTCGCGCGGTTCCCATATGAGAGAGCCCCAAGCAAGCACACCAATTTTCATTCGCTGTCCGACTCGCCATTTGAACCCAAACGGAATTTCAGATCGTAATTTACAATGAAATCGATCTCTTCATCGTCTAAGCCATATTTTGGCCCGAGAAGGCGGTCGATTTCATCGATGGTCGACTTGCACTTCTGAATCTTGAATGACTGTGTCTCGGTGCGCCCTGTAGACTTTTGCTGCCGAACAAGCATTGTGCTGTTTTCAATGAGTTCTCTTAAGTATTTATCACTGGCACTTTTAATTCTGTCGCTATCTAGCGCATCCTGCGGAACAGGAAAAGCTTGAATATCCATCGGGTTCAAGTCTCTTAAATTCGAAGAGATGGTATACCACCACCAAAATAGGCCGGAACTCAAAATACCAATTAACGGCGCGACGTGCGCACGACGCGAGGCTGAAAAATTTGTTTCCCGGCTACTACTTCCCGAGACACCATTTACATTGAATGCTGGTGGAAAATCGGTAAAACTTTCCATATAGACCACCAGTAGATCGATATAGATTCGATGATCCGTCTTTGAGACAAAGTGGCTAACGTTCGTATTTATAGATGTGATTTTCTCAAGGATTGACCGCTCGATAGAGTTCCCAAGCTTCGGGACCCAGAAAAGTGACCTGTTTCTTGGAACATCCACATAACTCATTCGACCTACTAGACCCTCTCGGTTGTCACTTGTCCATTTTTGATAACCAGTTGAAGATGTAGTCCCGCTCTCGCTGGGCGTCACAATAAATATTGTTAGTGCTCGATTCACTGCATCAAAGAGTTTAGCGGGCCGCCATGCAAAATTCGCGTACCAAGCATTCCTACCTGTCTCGAGCATATCTTGAATGCTTCGCATTCTTTGCGTTGAAGGAAGAGACAATGGAACGATCATGCTCATCGTACTTGTGTGCTTCATCAGTTGAATACTACGCTCAATACACATCGCGTGAATCGCGTTTCCAGAAAGGGATACAAAATTTAGTGGTCGGTAATCGACTTCACGAGCTTCCAAGTAAGGGGGATTTCCGACGATAACGTCGAATCCCCCATTTTGCATGATCCCATGGAATTCGATAAACCAGTGAAAGGGTTGATGAGTCTTTAGCCAAGCTTGATAAGCCGTGGGTCGATCAGATTTCACATTGTAGCTTTTGGCTAACTGCAAATTTAGTTCTGCTTCCAGGGATCGTAAGCGATTTTGTAGTTCGACTTTATCTTTGGTCGGTACAGACCCGTCTCCCCCAATTTGTCTCACCCTGAAAGCGTCAAAGGCTTGCTGAAGGTCCGCAGCACGCGGAATGATGCGCTCTAGCTCTTGCTGCCGTATCCAGTCGCCTTCGGCACTCGCTTCGACCTCAGCGAAGGTTGCATACCCTACCAACGTGTTGCCCGCGCGAATGTTGAAATCGATATCTGGCAGGGGTTCGATCCCCAGATTATCAGCCTTAATATCCGGGTCGACTTGTGCCGCCAGCTTTAGGAATAGGCGCAGTTTGCAGATTTCTACGGCCTCTTCCATGATGTCGACACCGAAGAGATTGTTCAGGATTATGCTTTTAAGAATGAAATAGCGCGTATTTGGATGCGATTCGATCTTCTTTAGAACCTCTCGGAATCCCTTGGGATTGTCGTCGACCTGGCCGCTGGAGCGTTCCCTGTCGGCCACAAACGCCTCCATCCGGTCGAGGCAAGCGGCATAGAGCGGCTCCAAAATACCAAGTGCGGCGAATAGGAAAGCCCCCGACCCGCAGGTTGGGTCCAGCACCGTGACGCTTTCGATGGACTTCCAGAACGCGCGCAGCAGGTCAGGCCCTTCGCAGCGTTCAATGACGTCGAGGGCGAACTGCCTGATATCGAGATTGAGGGTGATCAGATCGTTGATCTCACGCACTTCACCTGCGGCCAACTTTGCGTGGACCTCGGCATAGCGGGTGCGCCTTGCCGCAACCTCGCGCCAGATTTCGGTCGGCAAGGCGAATTCGGCTGGCGCGGTGCGATTCCAAACCGTGCGCGAGGCAACATCGGAAATACCCGCCTCAATCTCCGGCGGAAGAGCGTGTTCTGTGCCATGCTTGACGGCCGGATAGATGTAACGGTCAGGGTCGTCCTTCAGATGATCCCAGACTGTCGGTCCACCCGGATTGTCGAAGGCCACTTTGCACTTTGTCTTCGCCGCATCAAAAAGGAAGGGGATCACCGTATTCTTGGAGATGTATTCGGTGATATCTTCTTTGGTGTAATAGGCACCCATCTGCTTTTGGTTGATGTACTTCTCAAAGATGTAGCCAAGAACATCTGGATTGATCTCATTATCGTTTCGCAGCGGGCGTTCGTCGAGATGCCACTGGTAGCGGTCGAAATAGGTAAAGATGCGTTCAAAGGCTTCGTCAGGTATTTTGATATCTGGACAACGTTCTTCGATAGAATGCTTTTCGAATAAGCCGCCGTTCAGGTAAGGGATTCGGCCAAGTAGTTTTTCCAATTCCGAGTTGCGTGATTTACCACCGAGCCCCTCATGGAACAGCCGCAACAGGAAGTATCGGTAGAAGGAATGAAAACTGTCCGTGCCCTTTTCCTGTTGGCACTGTGAAAGCCGGTTGCGGAGATAGTCTCGCTCGCCGTTCAAGAAACCTTTGCGTTGCATAAAGTAGATAAACATCAGGCGGTTCAACATAAGCGACGCATACCATTCCTTGTCGGCAATATCCGTGATGCCGTCGATGAACCCTAGGAAGGCTTTGTGTTGCTTTGTGAATTCGTCGAAGAACCGCTTAGTGACCCGCTCGACATCAAATGCCGTTCGCGCGCGTGAGGTAACGTCAACGAGCGTTAGACTATCTTCTTCGGCAAGCGAAAACGCGATGGCCTCAAGCTTCTGCAGAAAGCCCCGATTGCCCGAGGCCGAATACCAAAAGTGTTCTGGTACCGATACTGGCTTGCCGGTCTCACGCCGGGCCCAGCACCATACCTGTTCGGCGCGCTTGGAGTCCGTAAATACGATCAAGTGCTCAAGTGTGGTCTTCGCAACCTGATGCTCGATCTTTTTCCGCAAAACGCGGTCAGGAATTTGTTGCCCGGGATCAGCCTCACAAACCCACGCAACCATGCCACGCTTTTCTGCCGCGGCCTTCAAACTATAGCTCGTTCCAGCAATCGACACCGACAGTACAGCACCGTGTTGATCCCAGCCCAGCTCCTCAATAAATAACTTGGTGAAAGAAAACTGGCCTAGAAGAGCCCTAGCGTTATTGGGATTGAAATTCATTTCCAGTTCCTTCCATCAAACCGTGAGCTGCCCAAGCCCCAGCGAGCAGATGATCTGCGGTTCGCTAGAGTGCTCTTCATCTTGGACTAGGCAGAGGCGATCCTCTTCACGCAAGGCCAGAACAAGTTCGACTAATTTCTCGTCGTTGATTCCGACCTTCATCTGACGGTTCAATGTGTCTGTAGCCGATTGCCGCAGCGGGAAACGATAGATCTCTTCGATGGCTTTCCCGAGGGCAGGCAAATCAAATAGTTCGCCCTTTACCTTGTCCGCATAGCGCTTGAGGCGCTCATAAGTCCTAAAGCGGGCACCAGATGGGCGGCCAAGCTGCCCACCGACTTGTTTTTCCTCGGCCGCAATATGTTCGACACCCTTCGCAACCATTAAATGGTGATCTTCTTGCCGAGATAACGCCGGAGTATTGGGTTCGCACGCAGCAACTTTCAGAATTTCAAACTGCGACTGCGTTACGTTTTTTCCGTCCTTGTCAACCCAAGCCAAGGCGTCATTGCCTTGCGATGTGCGCAGATAAACAAGTGCGCCGCGTGGCCGTCCGTCAGTCGGTATGTATGCCTTTGTTGAGAAGACTACGGAGGGAAGCGCAGGTATAGTCTTCTGCAACGATGGGTTCGCGTCGATTGCGTTCTTCCAGATTTGATAAGCGTAAGAAGCCAAATCTACTTCGGTGTCCGACTCACCATCGAGTATGCCGGACTTCTCGTTGTATAGATTGACCAACTCCCCATTTTCGCCCTCGTCCTCGAAAAATGCCTCATCTGTCCCGACGACCTCTGCATTCTCCTTTAGTCGCTGGCGAACCCGAGAGCGAAGTCGGATTAGTTGCTCGACACCATCGGCAGGAAGGAAGGAATAACAAAGTATCTTTTCTGCCTTTTGCCCAATGCGGTCAACACGACCTGCTCTCTGTATCAACCTAATGATCGCCCAGGGCAGATCGTAGTTCACGAGGATAGCGCCATCTTGGAGGTTTTGCCCTTCACTGAGGACATCAGTCGCTATCAACACTCGCAGCTCATCTTCCGGGTTTATCTTTTCGCGCTTGTTGTTGCTGACCGGGCTGAAGCGCCACGCATAACCGGTAGGATCCGCAGTTTCTCCTGATACCGCAGCCATCGATTTAAGGCCCTTGGCTTTGAGTTGACGCTCAAGGTAACGAACCGTGTCGGCGAACTGCGAGAAGATCATCACCTTCTCGTTAGGGTGCTTCTTCGTCAGCAAATCGTACAATGCTAAAAATTTGGTATCCTTGTTGGCCTCCCATTGGCCGCAGTCTCCAAGTATCTTAAGAAGTCGCGCGCTGTCAGAAATCAAATCGTCCTTAAGCTGAGAAACGAAAAGTCCTTGACGCAGCCACTTGAACCTCCTCCTACATTTGCCTGCATAGAGCCGATATGTCTCCGCAGCACGGGCCTGGAAGGCAGCCACGTCCCGCAAGTTAAGCGCCTCGGCATCCAGAGTATTTTCATCTTCACCTTCCGAAAAAAGCTCGGCGTCAGCACTTTGATCGTCGATGTCCTCGTCATAGTTTGCCGTATCAAGAAGACCGGCATCTTGTGTGCCTAGCGGTAATGGGAGATCGTGTTCTATCGCATGTAGAAAAATGTAATTCCGAAGGACATGCCGCTCTAATGATTGCTGGAAAGCTTCACCGCTGCTTTCGAGTCTTTTGAACAGGTTCGTACGGCAAAAACCCATCAATCGCTTACCCGCACGGGAAAGGTCTTCCAGTTGCCTTGTTTCACTAGGCGTAGGTGACTTACCGGGCTTGTCGGCGACATAGTTACCAAGGCCGTATCTTGGCAAGTGCATGAGGTTAATCGCGTCTACGACTGGTGCACCATAAAGCCCAGCATATTGATCGTCAGGATTTCGATCATCAATCTTAAACTTAAGCGTAAGTGGCACCCGGTCGGGAAAATATGACCGAGTACCGTCTTCGAAAGTCAAGTATCTACGGCGATTAGTTGGATCGGTCTCAGCATAATTTTCTTGAATAAAAGTCCGCGTGCGTCGCACCATGTATAGGCGCATTAGCTCCCGCCAATCGTCAGCATATGTGCTCTTCTCGAAAGCAGCAAGAGAACGAACTGGACACTGGTGCCGTCGAATAAACTCTGTTTCGCCAATGTCTTGAAGTAGTCGTTCAGGCCTAACTCCAATGTCTCTATCCTCAGGAACAAACAGACGCAATTGGTTCGAAAGATCAATATAGGTCTTGTTGTAAGGCGTCGCAGAAAGAAGTATGCAGCGGCTTTCGTTCTCAACAAGATACTCCTGAATAGCTCGATATCTTTGCCCTTCGTGATTGCGCAAGTTGTGGCTCTCATCGATCAACACTACTCGATAACGGCGAAGCTCGGGAAGTTCCCGGGTGACCTTGGTTACCGACAAAACTTTAGCAATTAAACGGTATTCAGTTACGTAATCCTCCCACATCTTAACCAGATTCTTCGGACATATGATTAGTGTCTCTGTGAAGTGATCATCTTGGAATATCTTTGCTAGAGCCGTAGCCATTAGCGTTTTACCGAGACCCACCACATCGCCAATAAGTACGCCACCACGCTTGTTCAAATGGTGCGCTGCAATCTTTACCGCGGCCTCTTGATAGGCAAAGAGTCGTTTTCCAAATTCTGGTGGGATTCGAAATTCGCTCAAGCCCGCGCGCGCTTCTTGTGCGAGATGATAAGCCATTTTCACGTATATCAGATGCGGATCGAGTGTCTTTTCTCGTGCCCAGCTTTCTTCGATTACTTCAATAAGTTCATCTGTAATATCGACGCACCAACGGTCTGACCATCGTTCCTCGAACCATTTTGAGAGTTTTCCAGTTGCATCGTGGTCAAGCACATCGACATTGAGTTCGCCCTGCTTGGACAAACCCGACAGCGTTAGGTTGCTGCTGCCTAAAAATCCGGTAACTGGATTATTCGAGTCTGGCCTAAACAAGAGATAGAGCTTTGCGTGGAGAGTGTGCTTTAGAAATAGCCGGACAGACACCTGCTTCGACCTTAGTTGGTCTGCTAAACGTCGCAGCCCAAGTTCATCGGCATTGTTGGGCATTCCTAGCGTTAATTGAACGCGAAATTCCTCGGCAAGTTTCCTTTTCAAACGTAGCGCCGTTTGGTTATCCAATGTTGTTTCATCAGCTCCGAGACCGAAGCTATCTTTCAATTCTTCTTGAGGAAGTCGGTACATGCCAACAAGAAGACGGCATTGATTGCCCTCCCCTCCCGACCATATCGAAATAAGATCATCAATTGATTTCCAGCCACGAAGATTGAAATAGCCAACGCAGAAGTCACCGCGTTCAGAAACCTGAAGCGTTTGGCGAAGCGCAGGAAGAAGGTCGGCTTCAATGTTGTCAAATACCCTTGGCAATCTCACCTCCAAAAAATGCATGAGTCAGAAAACCACTTCTTACCCTCAGGCAGTTCAGTTGCGATCAAGACGCCAAACGAAACTGCGCTCGCCTGTGTTCCCAAACTTAGCCCTTTGTCGGCCCGTATGTCTTGAAAAACAATAAGAAAGTGCAGGATCTTTAGTGTTCCGGCCAAAACTGTGGATTGAGGCTACGGATTGACCTTTCCTCTATGAGTTCACCACCTTCAAGCTTGGCTGCAGCATCTCCCCCACCGCATTTACTCCGGCGCGCAGCGGCGAGTCGATCAAGTGGGCATAGCGCTGGGCCGTCCCAATCTAGTTGTGACCCAGCAGCCTCCCGATCATTTCCAGCGATGCGCCGACCGATACCAGCAGCGAGACGAAGGTATGGCGCAGGTCGTGGATGCGCACGTCGGGGATGTCGGCCTGCACGCGCATCCGTTCCCAGAACCTCTTGAGGTCAACCACCGGGTGGCCCGGGACGTCGCCGGGGATCAGGAACGGGCAGCGTGTGGGCATGTCGTCGGTACGCAGGTGGGCCCCCATCCCATCTTGGCGATTGAGCCACACCTTTGCTATTGCCGCGACGAGTTCCGATTTCAGGTCCATCTGGCCCAACGAGACCGGCGTCGAAGTGCAATTTCGGCACGCGGAAAACCCGTTAAGGATCAACGCATTACAAGCTCCGCACCAAATCGACGCAGTCATGAGGTCCAGAGAATATCGACCCTGAGAGAGCCCTTCCGTGCCTCATGGCGCCCAAGCCGGTGATCAGCCCCAACCGCATAACCCTCGAATATAACGGGAAAATCCGTCCGCAGGTGGATCGGGAGAACCGTTTCTCTAGGTCAAGTGGCGGAGGGGATGGGCCTGAAAGACAACCTTCTCCACCTTAAGTCATTTATATTTAATGGACATATTAGGCTCTCGAACCCGTCCGCCGCCGCTCCATGCAATTGGAATACGTTCTTTGCCAGATCGACGCCGATGATGGTAACTTCTTCCATGGATGCCCTCTCCTTTAAATTGTGCTTCGACACCACGAGTATGGCACATCGCGATGCCGTCAGGGGGAGAGCGGCATCCACCCCATCTCTGAGTTTTAGTAAGTCTATCAATAACCTATTCGAACGAGCAATCCCTATGCCGTCGCCAATTTTAACCATCTTGGCCATCGGGCACATTCTCACACTGGACAGACTAGCAGAGCACAAGATGAATGGTCGACTTGAGTTATTATTCTTCACTCAGCACGAAGATGATCTTTTTTGTCCTCGTAAGTCTCTGCTTATATTAGATTTATGAAACATGGAGACCAACCTACTGTCAGGTCCTCGTCTTCGGTGCGCTGACTGACTGGCTTGCAATTGCAGATACCGCTCGCCCAAGTGAATCCCAATCGCTCCAGACTGGAAAGCGCAAAGGTTGTTCGTCCATAACGCCGATTAGGCGCCTAGACCACTTGCTCAGCAAACCTTCCAGATAAGCCGACAGACAGTCAGCGGGCTGATAAGAATAGCCGTGTCCCTGCACGCCTGAAGAAAGCATTGGAGCCACAACATCGAAACCCATGTAGTGCAGTGAATACTGGATTGGCCACATCAACGCGTGGATGTCCCCGCCCCGACCGCAGGGTCCGAAAGCCTGCTCTGGCGCGCCGCTGGTGACGGAACATATCGCGCGTTTGCCGCGGAAGTACCCCCTATCGTAACGCATACTACTGGTGTACAAACCGCCGCTCACAAAAACACGGTCAAACCAGCCCTTTAGCATTGCTGGCTGCGCGTGCCACCACAGCGGAAACTGCAAGATGACGAGATCGGCCCATATGAGACGGTCAATCTCGCGTGCGACATCGGCCGGTAGAGTCCCGGTCTTGTACGCATTTCGCTGCTCGTTAAGTGGCGCGAAATTATCATGATCGATACGGTGTCTGTAATGGCGCTCATGTTCGACCGGATCGAAGTCCTGCGCATATAAATCCGAAACAACTACATTGGAGCCAACAGCACGGAGGGTCTCGACGGCCCTTTCGGTCAATGCAGCATTGAAACTGTTCGGGTTGGGGTGGCAGTGGATTATCAAGATGTTCATATCAGCTTGGTCTCTGTGTTTGACAGTTTCAGATTTCACGGGTGTGCCGCTTTAGGTTCCCTCCGGAATTGCGTGCTGTATCGCCCGTGCCTTAGGAGGTCTGAATCCAGCTTGGGCGAAGTCAGGCATACAAACTTCAGGAAACTCTTTAGAATGCTGAACCAGTGCCAGCATCCAAGAGCTCAGCGGCATGCTCAAATTGCTGGTCAGCAGCCACCTTGCGCTCTCCCCATAGCGAAGAATTCGACATTCGGCTGAAGGCACATGAAATTGGCCATCCGGTTAGACATCCCAAAGAAAGAGGCAATTGCTGCAATATCCCAAGCTTCCTCTTGCCCCAAACCTTGAGCGCTCAATTGGTCAAGATCCCTAGGCTCTAAAGTCTCGGCAGATTGTGCAACATTTACCGCAAAATCGAGCATGGCTCGTTGGCGCGGGGTTATATCAGCTTTACGATAATTAGTTGCAATTTGATCGGCGATCAGCGGGTCGTCGGCACGGACTCTCAGTATTGCTCCGTGTGCGATCACGCAATACAGACACTGGTTTAGGGCACTCGTGGCGACAACGATCATCTCGCGTTCGACCTTCGTAAGTGCACCATCTTTTTCCATTAAGATGTCATGATAGTCGAAGAAGGCGCGAAACTCATCTGGGCGACGAGCGAAAGCGATGAAAACATTTGGAATGAATCCAGCTTTCTCGTGGATTTCGTCAATTCGCTTGCGAATGTCCGACGGCATCTCAAAAAGTGCCGGGACGGGAAAGTGACTGATCTCAGCCATTACTTCTCCTCCGTTGCGAGAATTTGCGCCCTAACACCTCTTGGGCAACCTGATTGCGAAGCATTTGAACCGTGCCGCCCCCAATAGTGAACATTCGCACATCTCTCACCATGCGCTCTAAGGGAAGATGACGCGAATAGCCCCTCGCGCCGTGCAATTGCAGGGCGTCGCCCGTCACCTTTACCGCCGTCTCTGCGGCCAGTATTTTGGCTTGGGCTGCATCTTGGAGTGATGGAAACCCGTTGCCCGCCCTTGCTGCTGCGTTTCTTATCAGCGCTTCTGTAGCCGTGAGGGCTATAGACATGTCGGCGATCATCCACTGAAGTCCTTGAAACTCAGCGATAGGGCGGCCGAATTGCTTTCGATCAAGAAGGAAATCACGTGCAAGTTCGAAGGCCCCGACCGCAATACCGTGTGCTACCGTTGCGGCCCCAAGGCGCTGACCATTGTATGCCTGCATCAATGCGCCAAACGTTTTGCCGAAACCCTTCTCGTGACGGATCATCATAGCGTTGGGCACGAACATATCCTGAAAGTGCACTTCCGTTTCAGGTATTCCACGCAGACCCATGGCAGATTCTCTGTTGCCGATATGCAGGCCCTCAGTCTCATCTCGGAAGGCAAGAAATCCGCCAATTCCCTGCCTTTCATCGCCTTCCATTACTTGCGCAAGGACCAAATGAGTACGCGAAACGCCACCACCAGTAATCCAGTGCTTCGTGCCGTTCAGGATATAACCTCCTTCAACCCGGCGAGCGGTTGTTTTCATATCGGAGGCGGCTGAACCAGCATCTTTCTCGGTGATACAAATCGCCGGCTTGTCGCCAGCCAGCACAAGATCAGCCACCTTGGACTTCTGTTCCTTATTACCAAAGGCCATGACGGCGCCTACTGCACCAAGGTTACTTTCGACCAAAATGCGACCGGTGACACCGCAACTACGCGCAAATTGCTCAATCACCAGCACCGCCTCGAGGCAGCCCAAACCCAAACCGCCAAATGTTTTGGGAATGGTCATGCCCATGAAACCTGCGTCTCGCAAGAGTTCAACGTTTTCCCAAGGGTAAGCCTCACTCCGGTCCACCCCAGCGGCGCGCAAGCGGACAGGACCATTCGAGATTTCTCGCGCTTTCCCTAAAATCGCTTGCTGGCTTTGAGTCAGTACGGTCACCTTAATTGCTCCTGCCCTGTGGGTCTGGCATCAATTACGAAGGGTTCACGGGGAATCTCGGTTAAAGACACGGGCCCTGACTCTGTTACCTTTACAGTTTCACTCAACACGTAGCCCTCTTCCGGTTCCCAGATGCCGATAATGAGATGGAAGACCATACCAGGGACAATTTCCGTCTCGTCATCTTCCTGTAAGCTCGCCCCGCCATCGGTCCAGTCGATCCCGATAGAATATCCGATGCGAGACTCTTTGCGGATACCGTGCGGTGCGAAGCGGTTACTGAAGGCGCGCGCCACTTCGCCACAAGTATTACCGGGTCGTAGTGCGTCAAATGCGCCCTCAAAGCCGTCGAGCGCTGCTGCGTGAACGCGACGAAGGCGATCCGGCGCTGTACCAAGAAATGCAGTTCGAGACAAAGCGCAGCAATAACGGTGGCGAAAGGCTCCTATTTCGAAATTGGTCTGAAGACCCCGGGAATAACGCTGGTCGGTCCATTTTAGATGTGGGGCATTGGCTATCTTCGCCACCGGCATGGTTGGAGTTTTTGGTGGCCCTCCAGCGACACTGTCAGTTCCAGCGCAAAGCCTATGCATAATTATCCCGGCCACATCGCTCTCGCGCGCGCCCTCCGTTATAGCGCCGATGCCTTCACGCATCGCTTGGTCAACTATTTGCGCAGCCTCTTCCTGGTAGGCTAGTTCGTTTGGAGACTTCACTTTCTTCAGCTGGGACACCATTCCATCAGCGTTTCTGAACGCCTCGACACCCAGCACTTGGATCAAGTCACGGTGTTGTAGTACCCCAAAACCCGTAGCTGTCAGTTCAACACCCATTCGATGGGAGCTTGTTTGTCCTTGTACAATCTCGGCCAATCTCGCCCAAGGAGAGCCATCTGGCTTGGCAATCAGCGCCTCTTCGTAACCAGTGATGTGGCTGTCGGTGAGCCAACTTGTTGCAGTAGCACATTGCACGTCCATTTCCCGCAGAATTAGATGCGGGACATCGGAGCCTAAGGTCACGAGGGCGGCTTGCGGCACATAATCAGACCAACCTTCGTAGCCGGTCAAATAATTCATATTGGACTCGTTCAATACAAGAAGCGCTTCCATCCCCGCATTTTCCATAAGGCTTTGCAGATTGGCGACTCGTGTTTTGTACTCAGAAATCTCGAAGGCTGGCATTATTGGCTCCTTGCTTTATCTGCAGCCGCGCAACACCGTTCCGTTGCTACAGTGGCATCGGGCTACAAGTCGGTTGTGATAGGGAAACAGATCTAGGGCTTGATCAGGACACAGCCCAAGGCGGATAGGTCACATCGGAAACGGGATTGCGAAACGGTTCATTCTTGACCTTTAGGGCGTGTTCTTCTCTCGCACGTCCTAGAATGTCTGGATCGGCCAAAAGTCTCAGAGCAGTCAATGCCATCGCTTTGGCTGCCTGTACTAAACCCTTGTGAGCCGCACGAGATTTGCCTTGGGCAACTAATTGCCAAGAATGACCCGGTGTCCCGGCGGCGTAGCACGCAACGTGGCACTGCGCTGTGGGCACAACCCAACTAACAGATCCAACATCAGTCGACCCCAAGCCTTGTTGCTTCGGACCTCTAGCAGAAAGCTCTGTTGCAAGAACTGCACCCCGCGAACGATTCAATCCCCTTGCTGCGAATGCTCGATCAACTGCGCCTTCAGGCAACGTACGCGCAATCTCGATGGCGAAAGCCTCGTCAACCGCGTCAAAAACCGGCGGCCCAATATCCTTAAGTGCCTCGAACATCAGACTTTCAAGCACCGAATTGCCGACTAAGTTTGCCTCACCACTCGTTTGTTGCCATTTTACCGTAGTTCCAGTCATTAGTGATGCACCCTCAGCGATTTTGCAAACTCGACTGAACAGGGCCCACATGTCGTTTAAGTTTGCGCCTCGGATGATGTGGCGTGCCGCGGCGTAGGATTGCACCACATTTGGTGCTGTGCCACCAGTGTTTACGATGGCATAATGTAGCCGTGCATGAGGAGGAATATGTTCCCGCAGATAGTTCACACCGACATGCATCAACTCAACAGCATCGAGTGCTGAGCGTCCCTCCTCGGGAGCAACCGCCGCATGACTGGCGACACCATCGAACTCGAAAAGCACCTCCATGCATGCTAGGGAACTCGGCTCCATCAGCCCGGTAAAGGCGGAAGGATGCCAACAAAGTGCGGCACTAACATCATCGAAAGCACCAGATCGAACAAGAAAACTCTTAGCTGAGCCGCCTTCTTCTGCCGGACAGCCAATGTAGCGTACACGTCCGGCGACACCGATCTTTGCAAGACACTCCTTCAGAGCAGCTGCAGCAAGCAGCGAAGCGGCGCCGAGCATGTTGTGTCCGCAACCATGGCCATGACCATTTGGCGAGACTGGGGCTTTTCTTGCAACCCCTGCCTGCTGACTAAGGCCTGGTAAAGCGTCGTATTCACCTAGAATGGCGATAATTGGACCAGTTTCGCCTGCTTCACCGGCCAACGCTGTCGGAATGCCGCCGAATTCTTCGACAACGGTAAAACCCTCTCGGCTCAGCATGCCTGCATGCAGACGAGCACTTTCCCGCTCTTCATAGTTGATCTCTGGCACTTCCCAGATTGAGTCACTGAGTTCAGCATAGTCCTGGCTTCGGCGATCCACGGCGCCAGAGATCATTGCGGTATGATTGCTGAAGTCAATCATGTGTGCTTCCAATCAAAGAGAACCCTAAAAGACCTATCGAGGGGGTTCACAAAGACCACTTGTTCCACCTCTCGATCAAGTGTTCCACATTCGAACGTCCATCATCTCGAGCTGCGGTATACCACGAGGCCTTGATTGGTATGGAATTTGCCACGTAATCCGGATGGCTGGCTAATTGCCGAGCGCGTTCCTCCGGGATGGACTTGTATGCATTTAGATTTGATGGACCGTATGGAATTAACTGTGCGAACTCTGCTTGGCGATCCGCGCGCGTGGCAAACTGAATGAAACGCTGCGCCGCTTCCAGATTAGGACTTCCCTTCGGAATCATCCAGTAGTCCCAATTCAGCTTTGCTTGATTGCGTACAATCTCGATCTCCGCACCCTCGTTGATCAGCAACTGCGCCCGCCCATCGTAAGAATTGGTCACGTCGAAGGCTCCATCGTGCATTATTTGCTGAATCTCAGAACCAACAGTCCACCAGCGTCGAACCTCGGTCTTCACCTTGTCGAGGCTTGTGAAGATGCGATCGATATCCATCGGGTAGACTTCGCCAAGTCCGTCACCTGAAGCCATAGAAGCTTCTTCCCATGGGCCTTCTGTGCCGGAGCGCCCGGACATCAAAGTGCGGATGCCGGGGAAACGCTCTAGATCCCAGTAGTCTCCCCAGCTGCCAGGACGCGGGCCGTCTTTCGGGAACGTTTTGGTGTTCAGCACCATTACATACGAATAAACTAGGGCCGCGACGCCGAAAGGCTTTTTGGCGAAATCAGCAAGGGCTACCTTCTGCGTTTCGCCATAGAGCGAGTAGTCTATGTCTTCAAGCACACCCCTCTTATGCAAGGTTTCTCCGCCAGATTGTCCATAGCTAATGACGTCCACTGCGACATTGCCTGAGCGCGCCATGAGTTCGACCTGCGCCAAATTAACTTGATCACTAATAGCATTGATCTTGATGCCAGTTTCATCCTGAAACGGCTCGACATAGGCGGCAATATTAGCTTTAGCCCAGTCGCCACCTCCGACCAGCACATTGAGTTTTTTCGATTCGCTCGTGCCGAGTGCAGGCATCGGCAGAATCGAAAGTGCGGCAAGAGTACCGCCAGTCTGTAGTAGCTGGCGCCGAGTTGTCTTAGTCATCAGATTTCTCCCGTTACTTTCGTGCGATTTCTCATTCTAAGATCGGGAATGTCATTCAGTCTAATTATGCTTGAGCATCATTGTTATTTACTCTGCGAATGATACAGTGCTCTCATTTACCGTTGGACCATCTATGATCAACCGTCGTTATACTGATCTCAATCTGCTGAGAATTTTCCACGTCGTCATGCTGGAAAGGAATATGACGCGCGCTGCGGCGCGCCTGAATATGACACAACCCTCCGTAAGCAACGCAATCCAGCGCTTGCGCGAGGTTTTGGCCGATGACCTATTCATTAAAGTGTCTGGCGGTGTCGTCCCGACCGCAAAGGCAGAAGCAATATGGCCCACCATCCGCAACTCGATCCAATCACTAATCCAGACTATAGATCCCGAGCGATTCGAGCCCTCAGTCGCGACCGACAGCTTCCGCATTGCTATGTCAGACTTTGTGGCTACTCAATTAATCCTGCCTGTCGCCGGCCCGCTTTTCAATGCCGCGCCTCACGTCTCGCTCGTTCTCTGTCAGAATTCGGTGGACAATATTGTGCCCGGTTTGATTGATGGCCAATTTGATATGGCTGCAGGAGTCATCCCTTACAAGGAAGCTCGCATCCGCTCAATCCTACTAAAAACACTGACATATGTTTGCGCCATGCGGAAGGATCATCCGCTTGCAAAAGAACCACTTACCTTCGCCGATTTTATGGCCGCCCGGCATCTTCAGGTAAGCCTTTCTGGACGGTCAGGTTTCATTGACCGCTACTTGACGGATCGGGGAATGTTCCGAGACATAGCGCTGACAATCAGACATTATACGCTTGCACCGGAGATTCTGAGTTCGACTGATCTAATCGCCATTTTGCCATCTGAAGTCATCAGTCATTCGCACCAATACGACCTTTTGAAAACTACTGCTCCACCGATTCCAGTTTACGAAGACTCCATCTCTTTGCTCTGGCATGAGCGCAATGACGCAATGCCTGCGCACCGCTGGATGCGTGAGAGGCTTATAGACATTGTAAAGGCTCAAACGACTTCAATTGTTCCGTCTTTGGGTAAGCCGCAGGCCCACTAACCCGAGTACCGGAACTAACAACAACAAAGTCGAAACTGCCGCAATGGTCGGATTGATTTCATGGCGGATATCTTCCCACATTTTCATAGGCAAGGTCTTTTCGCCAAATCCACCGATGAAGGTGGCAACTACGACCTCATCGAAGGAATGGATGAATGCAAAGATGGCTCCTGCGATGATTCCATATTGGATTAGTGGCAAAGTGATGCGACGGAATGCCGTGAACGGATGCGCCTTCATTGACAGGGCAGCACGCTCGAGCCGACGGTCAAATCCAGCCAAGGTCGCACTGACAATAATGACGATGTAACTGATCCCTCCTAGTGTATGTGCGAAGATTAGCCCTGCATCCGTCCCGATCAGCCCCCAATCCACGTAGCCGCCATAAAGTGCGACCCCCACTACAACGATGGGAACAATGATCGGGGTCAGCAACAAAGGCATGAGATAATTCGACAGAGTTGGGCTGCGGTCGAGGGCATAGGCCGCGAGAACCCCCAATCCACAGGCGAGAAGCGTGCTTATACAAGCGACATAGACGCTCTTGCCGAGTGCTGCGATCCAACTTGGGTCAGTGAAAAACTCCTCATACCATTGCATCGATAGACCTGAGGGCGGGAATGACAGGAACGGATCACTACTGAAAGACATTACGAGCACGACCAAGCTGGGCAAGATAAGAAACCCAAGGCAGAGCACAGCGTAGGTCATTAGCAGCCCTGGCCGAAATGCTAGGAATGGATCGCGGCGGTAGAGTGACTTTTGCCACTGAGCCAGCCGCCGCTTTCGCATCACCTCTGCTGCCGCAAGGGGAGCGAGTAACGAACGTGCCCAGCGAAAACCCACACCACGCCCGCTAAAGCGCCCGGTGTCACCACCGACCAGGCCAGTGCGAGTGGACGACACATCAGCACCAAAGATTAGCAGGAAGAGAGCCGTTATAACTAATAATACGAACGCAGCAGCGGCAGCTAGTCGAAAATTCATCGCTTGGCTAACCTGAATTTCTATAAGTTCAGACAGAAGGACGTCCGACAACCCGCCAAGCGCAGCCGGTGTGATGTAAAAGCCAATAGCAAGAATGAAAACCAGAATACAGCCAGATCGGATCCCTGGCACAGTCAGCGGAAGAAAAACGCGTAAGAAGGCGCGGAATGGCGGGCAGCCCATGCTTTTCGCGGCGGGAATCAAACGCTTGTCGACCCCGTTCATTACACTCAAGATTGGCAGCACCATGAAAGGCAGCATGATATGCACCATGCCGACATATGCGGCGGTTGAAGTATAGAGAATTTGTACAGGGCGGTCTGTTAACCCTATGAAAATCATCGTTTTATTTACTAGTCCACCGTCTCCTAGCATTACGATCCAAGCATAGGTGCGTACAAGCAGGCTAGTCAAATAGGGCACAATCACAAACAGCAGCATCACAGTCCGTTTCGTGCCGGTTGTCATGTTGATGGCATAGGCCAACGGATAGCCTAAAAGAAAGCAGAGCACCGTGACAGTGATACCTGCTATAACCGTGCGGACCAGAACGGGCAAATAGCCACCGCGTGTAAAAAACTCTGTATAGCTAGCCAGCGAAATGTCTGGCCAACCGATACTCGCAAGAAAGAGGTCAAGCATCGGCAAGGCAAAGAAGGCGAACACAAACGCCACTGCTGGTAAAGCCAATAGCGCGGGCCCTAGGCGTGGAAGCCTGTCTCGGAGGGTTCTCATGTCGGCGCTCATGTCGTAGCGCCCTGTTCAAGCAGCACGAAACTGTCTGCTTGCCAAGAAAGCAAAACAGCATCTCCTACAAGAAAATGTCTGGTGCGTGGCGCAGCCATGCATTTAATCACGACATCCTGTCCCGCAGTTCGCACGGTATAGCGGCTCATTTGACCAAGATAAATCACGTCCACCACCTCGCCCCCAATCTCGACCGAGTCGTTCATTGCGGGCCTTTCCCCCCATTTATGCATTTCGATCTTCTCGGGTCGAACGGCGCCACAGGCTGACCCTTCGGGCGCGCCTGTGCAAACTGGTATAGTAAAACTTTCGTCGTCTGCCCGGAACTCGCTTGCTTCAACGCTGCCTAGAAAAATATTCACATCACCAAAGAATTCCGCCACAAAGCGCGTGCGAGGACGTTCATATAGCTCTACAGGTGCACCAACCTGCTGAATTTTGCCCTCATTCATCACTACGATACGATCAGACATCGTCAGTGCTTCTTCTTGATCGTGAGTCACATAAAGGACGGTAAGCCGCAACCGTTCCTGAATGTGCTTTATTTCAATCTGCATCTCCTCCCGCAAATTCTTGTCGAGTGCGCCAAGCGGTTCATCCATCAGCAGCAGCGGCGGATCGGCCACCAATGCTCGAGCAAGCGCCACACGCTGCTGTTGCCCGCCCGAAAGTTGTCCGGGAAAACGCTCTTGGAATTGTTCGAGCTTCACCATGCGTAGCGCCTCTTGCGTTCTCAATGCGATTTCTTTGCGAGCGATGCCGCGTGTCTCAAGGGGAAACGCGAGGTTCTCTTTGATCGTCATGTGTGGAAACAATGAATAGCTTTGGAACACTATCCCCTGATCTCGTCGCCAAGATGGAACTTTAGAGACGTCTTGACCTCCAATCATTACTCGACCCGAAGTTGGAAATTCGAACCCCGCCAATAGCATCAAAGTGGTAGTTTTACCGGAACCACTGGGGCCAAGCAGCGTGAGGAATTCTCCGGGTCGTATAGTCAAATCGAAGTCTTTCAGTGCCTCAAAGCTGCCATAGGACTTCGATATCTGCCGGAATTCCACCGCCGTGCCACGCATGGTTTGGACCGCTGAGCGCTCCGCTTTGGAGGTTAGAGCGACGATATCTTGTTCCAATTGCTGGATCCTTTCTTCGGGCCTGACGACCTTGTTTCTAGATTGGTTCGTAATTGAACCTATCCGTGCGCAGATAGTCTAATTATCGTTGTGTATAACAATCATTGTTGCCGCTTATGGTGCGACTGGGAGCAACCAAAAGGTGCCAGACAACTACGCAGATTGTTGACGATCACGCCATCGACCCGTCGCAGGTCTTCATCACGGGGATGTCCTCGGGTGGTGCCATGACATCCGTGATGCTGGACCTATCCGGAAGTGTTCGCGGGAGGTGCGATCATCGCAGGACTGCCCTACCGCAGCGCGAACACCCTGATCCCCGCGAGCGCCAGCGCGATGAACACCCAACGCAGCTTGTCGAGATACGGGTCAAGGGGCGGGATGGCCGAATGCGTTTCGGTCAAGAAACGACGCTCAACACTTTCTCATTTGCCATTTCTTTAAACTCTCTCAACCGCATCAGCAGGTTCCGCACGCTGGACACATGCCACCTGCCGCCCCGTCGGGTCATCATAGCGCGCGCGTTCAGCTGGTTGGCAATGGCGCGTAGCGAGCAATGGCCCTCATCGCGGATTGTCGCGAGCACCGGGGCCAATGCCACAGCAAATTCATCGGCGTTCTGACACACCACCGCACGCAAGGCCTCACCCCCCTCCCCGGCCCGCCTGAGCGCCGCAGCCCCGTTCGGGTTACCCAACTTTACCCCACGCGCTTTAGCGGCGGCCAGCGCCTCTTTGGTGCGTCGCGAGATGGCCTCGCGCTCCTGCTGAGCCACAAGCGCCATGATGCCCACTGTCAGATCGTTCGCCTCGGGCATGTCACAGGCGAGGAATCGCACCCCGCTGCCCTGCAGCGTCAGCAGGAAGGCGGCGTTGCGGCTGAGACGGTCCAGTTTGGCAATGACAAGCGTCGCACCAGTGAGTCTGGCGAGATCGAGCGCCTGCTTCAGTTCAGGCCGGTCATTCCTGCCACCGCTTTCAACTTCTGTGAAGCGGGCGAGGACCGTAGCCGCGCGCTCGGCCGCGAAGGCGTCGATGGCCTTGCGCTGCGCCTCGAGGCCAAGCCCGGATCGGCCCTGCCTGGCGGTGGAGACCCGTTCATAAGCAACGAGTTTAAGAGATGGGGCAGTCTCTCTGACCATGTACACACCTGCCTAACGTTGGTTGCGCAGGTTTGTACATGGCTCGACAGGTCTCGGAAGTGTAGCAGGAACTGTCGGAAAGCAGCGATTTGACACTGCCGGTGTGCGGAAAGAGCCAACGTTGGCCTCATATCGAAGCGACGAAAACATGTCCCTGTATCTTGCCAGAAATTGGTCCAACACCAAAAACTCGTTCGATATCGGCCGCCGCCGCCTCTGTAATTTTATCCAGTAAACCGGCGCCACGTTCTTCAATTTCGTTTCTCAAAGGTGTTCCTTGGCAATAGGCGAAGGCAGGAATGTAGGCGTTATCGGCACGACTCTCGGCGGTCACGGTGTTCACATCAACATGAGCGAATCCAGCATTTCTCAAGCCAAGACAGATGGCCTCAGCATCATGGAAACCATGAGGAGTTCGTGCCAAAAAGACTGGAGGATCATCGGGGAAAAAGCGCGCAGCCGTTGCTGTCACACTGTGCGCGAAATGGTTATCTTCGATCCGGTCCCAAACGTTAAAAATAAAGCGACCGTGATCTCGAAGGACTCGGAACGCCTCACGGTACCCCACGGTTTTGTCGGGTAAAAACATCATCCCGAACTGGCAGCATACAACATCAAACGTATCATCACCGTATGGCAATGCCATTGCATCAGCTTGCGCCCATTCTATCCGATCAGCATCAGGCTGCTGTCGTTGTGCGCGACTGAGCATTGGGGGATTCAAATCAGTGACAACATACCGCGTGACTGAAGGCAACAACGGCGCAAGTGCCCTTGTGACCACCCCACTGCCTGCGGCGGTCTCAAGTACACTCTCAGGCATGACGCTTGCAACCCTTCGCGCCATGTCTTGCGCATAGTGTTGAAAAATCAAAGGCACAAGGACGTCGTCATAAATGTCTGGAATTGAACCAGAAAAATTCTTGTCCTGTTCTGACATGGCAGGATGGCCCCATTGGATGCAATACAGTTCGCAAGGCGATTGTAACACAGTTTACTCACTGTGAACCCACTTGAGTCGCTCCCGTTTTCACCCGGTCCTACCATCTGCCCCACCACGTTGCCACGCCAGACAGTCCTCGCATAGGTGTTCAGCCCTCCGACACCCTGACGTTGACCGGCGGAACGTTGAGGTCATCTTCGGCACGGTCGCCGGCAGCAATGAGCGTGATGACTTTGATGCTGGTGCTGTCGTCCGCGCCACTCTCCGGCAGTCGCAACCTGGTGCGGGCCGAGGGGCTCAAGCCCAGTTCCGCCATGAAGCGCCCCATGATCTCCAGCTGCTTGTTGGCGACCGTGAGCCAGGGCGATTGCTGGACATAGCCCGAGGGCGTCTTGATCAGCGCAGCCCCCTTGGCGAGATGCTCCTCCGCCTCCACCCACCGTGCATAAGCCGCGCAGTATGCCGCCAGAGCCGCGCGATCCGCCAGTGTCAGAAGGCCAGCTTCATGCAGAGGTGTGGCCAACCTACGCCATTCCTTGCGCGCCAATTCATTCAGGTGCGCCGGGCATCGTGGTAGCGAAGCCAACGGGCGTGTCACTTGATCGCGCGCACGCGGTATCGGCTTGCGACCTCTCATGACCGGTCATCGTCTTGGTGCGCCCCGAGCTTCATTCGTTCCGAGATTTCCTCGAGACGTTTCTCTAGGCGTTCTCTCGGGCTAACGATTGTGCGGACAATATTCGTGATCCCGGGATTGGCCTGATGCTCGATGTTGGAGGTTTCACGCCAGCCGGCTTGCGTCTTGAGATAGAAAATCGAGGACGCCGTATCCCCGTTTCGTGCCCTCTGCAGCAATCCGTTCGCAACATGCGCGATGGCTTTGGCCTTGCCCTTTTTATAGCGTGCAAGAACATCCGGATCACGGTCGCAGATCGCGCGGAACGTGTTGCGGGCAATGCCGAAATAATCCGCAATCTGATCCTGGTTCAGCAAGGCCGCCAGTGTCTCCACCTCGCGCACCTGATCTGGTGCAAGTGTGCGTTTCGGACGGGCCATGCATTAGCCTCGCAATCGATTGAACACCCGCCGCAGCGCGTAACTTCGGATCAGCGAGCATGCGGTGAACGCCACACCGATCTGCATCGCTTGACGCAGGCTCAGATCAAGCCCCACCGCCGGGAAGATCAGCAACTGCATCAGGACGGCCAACACATAGCCGATGATCACGTTGGTTGCCGCCTCGATCCCCGACATCATGCGTGTCTGGCTCATGCGGTTGCCTCCGCCTTCTGCCGCGCGCCTGCGATTTCCGAGAAGCTGCGGCCATCGCCGTCGAGGACCGCGTCTTGATCGGTGAACGCTTGCCAGCGGAGCACCGCCACGTCGACATAAGCCGGGTCCAGTTCGATAGCGAAGCCGATACGCTTGGTGCTTTGTGCTGCAATCAGGGTGGTTCCGGAGCCACAGAAAGGCTCGTAGACCACCTGACCCGGGCTGGAGTTGTTCAGGATCGGCCTGCGCATGCACTCCACCGGCTTTTGCGTGCCATGACTGGTCTCCGCGTCCTGATCCCTGTTTGGGATCGACCAAAGCGTTGATTGCTTCCGATCCCCGGACCAGTGGCCCTTAGCCCGGACCGCGTACCATGCCGGTTCATGCTGCCAGTGGTAATGCCCGCGCGACAAGACGTGCCGATCCTTGGCCCAGATGATCTGGCTGCGGATATCAAACCCGCTGGCGACAAGGCTCTCGGCGACCGTGGTGGCGTGCAATGCACCATGCCACACATAGGCCACGTCACCGGGAAAGAGCGCCCAGGCGGCGCGCCAGTCCGCGCGATCGTCGTTGAGGACCTTGCCGGTGCGCTTGGTCTCCGAGGCCCCTGCCCGATTACGCCAGTCCGGATCGTACATCACGCCATAAGGCGGATCCGTCACCATCAGATGCGGGCGCACATCCCCCAACAGACGGGCCACGTCGGCCGCCGACGTCGCATCGCCGCAGAGCAGCCGGTGGGGGCCGAGGCACCACAGATCACCCGGACGCGACACCGGATGCGCGGGCGGCGCCGGCGTGGCTTCCTCTCTCGGGTCTGCCTTGTCGAGCGCGAGCAGCTCGTCGAGCTCACCGGCCGCGAAGCCCAGCCCCTCAAGGGCCACCCCGATCCCCGACAGCTCGCCCAGTTCCAGCGCCAGCAGGTCGCGGTCCCAGCCCGCCTGCTCGGCCAGGCGGTTGTCGGCGAGAATATAGGCGCGCTTCTGCGCTTCCGTGAGATGGGCCAGTTCGATCACCGGCACCACGTCCAGACCCAGCTTGCGTGCCGCCAGCACGCGACCGTGCCCGGCAATGATGCCGTTCAATCCATCCACCAGCACCGGGTTATTGAACCCGAACTCCCGGATCGAGCCCGCGATCAGCGCCACCTGCGCCTCGCTGTGCGTGCGCGCGTTGTTGGCATAGGGGATCAGATCGGCCACGCCACGCTGGTCGATAGATCGGGCCCCTGCCCCAGCCCTTGCATCCGTATTTGCTGTCTTGCGCTTCGTCATGACCCCCGCCTTGGGATAGAACCGTCCTTGGGTGCAGGATATCACGAACGGTAAATCATTGTAATCATGACAATAAATGACATAGAATGACATGAACCGCCATTTTGGACACGAACCAGGTCTCTCGCTAACGCTGGATCAATTGCGCCTACCGCAAGAACTCGACGCCAATCTGCAAGGTGAACCTCGCAGCCTCAATTGATCTGCACACTGTGCCTAATGCCTCACGATAGCGGGCTTTCGATGCACGCTATGCAAAGGACCGAGTTGCGGACTTTGCGGACGGTCGCGGCAATTCCGAAGAACTCCTTTGTGGTTACGGCATCACCAGCCTGCAGAGCCAAAAGTCGACGCTCAGTATTTTTGTGCTTGCAATAAGAAAATACCTTGCTTCCAGATAAGGTAGCGGTCACGTTTGAAAACGTAGCTTTTTTCATCCCGGACGGCTCATGCCCTTTCCCATCGACCTAATTTTCCCTGCCGTTGATCGCTATCGTCGAGAACGTGACCGATATGTAAAACTGGCTGATCGTGTGTCAGAGATTTGCCGCAATGACATCTGTGACCAGAATGCCATCCGAGCTCAAGTTACCTTCCGGGTCAAATCACTGAAATCATTCGAAGGCAAGCTACGCCGTTTTTCAATGCATGCAGATCGAAACTATCAAAGCGTAGATGAAATCTTTTCATCGATAAGCGATTTAGCAGGGGTGCGGATTGCAACTTATCAGTATGAAGACTGCGCTAAAGTTGTAGATCATCTTCGCCAAGCTTTTAATGGACCAGATGGGGATATCCAGATCGATGAGAAGGATCGCCACATTCAGGATCGAACCAATTACTACCGTGCTATTCATGCACAAGTTTGTTTGCCTGAAGATGAACTGATTGGGACCTATGACAACATTGCCGACATAAGTTGTGAAGTTCAGATATGCACAATGATCGCCCATGTCTGGAACGAGATTGAGCACGACATAGGCTATAAGCCCGAACTTGGAGGGCCTTCAGATGATGAGAAAAAACTTATCGAGATGCTTGGCCACACGGTGCGCCAAGGCGATCAGCAGATATCTATGCTTCTGGCGGCAAATGCTCGCAGATTAAGTCAATCTTCAAGTTCAACTGAGCCAGACCCTCAAACTCGGCCGTTTCGTGATGTGCATGACTTCGTTAGTAGGATGCAGGATTATCAAGATCGAGCTATGCCGAATTTTGCAAAGAATTCCGGTCAGTTGTTCGATCTGTTAGAAGACCTATCTCTGAACACGCCATCTGTTCTTGGGGAAGCCTTACAACCCTTCGATGCTGCGGCGTTACGCAACGAATCCGACCTGTTTTCAACATTCCTTGGAACAAAGGGCTTGTCGAATGTAGCGCCAGACAATTCCAGCTCCGATCTATTTTTGCTTCGCTTGTTTTGGGACAGACTGGACGCAATACTTGATCTCCATAAAGGACGAGTCGGACGGGGCAGAGGACGGCCAACCCGGCTTTATAGGCTTGCTCGCCAATATCGAGAGTGGAAAGAAGCCCAAGCTTAAGACAAGAATGGCGCCGTCGGCCGAGTAAAGCTTGTTAAGGATAGATTTGCGACTGTCTCCTATGAGGCCGAACACACTGCTGAACTCGTAAAAGGACTCTATTCGCTGCGGCCTGCCTGAATGTCTCTGATGGGCTCGATCTGGCCATTCGCATCGACTTAAAGGAACGGTTGCTTCCAAACCAGCATGTTCAAGTGCGGTCTACTCCGGCTGCCACCTAGCCAAGTCACCCAACACAGCTTCCAGATGCACCCGCACTTTCGCTTCGTCGCCGTCAATCCACCACGTGCGCTGCCAAGACCTTCCCCGACCAGCACGTCTATACGCAGCCGATTTAAGGGTCAGACCCTTTATATATACATAAGGGATTTGACCCTTAAATAGCTCTCTTCGAAACACCGATTTTGCTTGTTCAAGTGAACTGAACATCTCCGGAGAAAGCGCGTAGGCATCTGATGCGCTGTCCACGGCCGCCCCTGCCAATAGCATCTGCTCGTAGATACCCGGCTTTATGCTGTCCCAAGGGAGGATGCGATCGTGAACTAGGGGTAAAGCCACGTCGGCAAGAATATGGACATCGAGGGGACGGTCAGCTTTGCGATTGACGCCCCGACCACGCCCGATAACCTGGATCAGCTCATCATCGCAAATCGCCGCCCGAATGACCTCCGCTTCTGAATTGCCATGCCTCAAGACCCTGATGGTGCGCGAACGGCCATCACGCATCCATAACCCTGCGGCGGTTGCGTGGTACTGGCCCGCAGCCTCGGCCCCAAGATGCACACCTGCCAAAATTGATACGTCGCTATCACGCGGCAATGGACGACCGATAACGATGAGGGCGCGGACGTCCTTCCATGCGTCAATTCCTGCCACCGCGTTGAAATGCGCCGTCGAGATGTTTGACAGCCCCCTGAAGGCTGGCTCGATCTCCTTGTTGGTGAC
Organism: Roseovarius sp. 217; assembly: GCF_000152845.1. Lineage (GTDB taxonomy): Bacteria > Pseudomonadota > Alphaproteobacteria > Rhodobacterales > Rhodobacteraceae > Roseovarius. The sequence continues at coordinate 3,281,833 of NZ_CH902584.1, read as the reverse complement.
AACCAGGATTTCATTGGGGCCATACGCCCTCGCAATGAGCCGCACGTAATCAACACACTGCGCGAGAAGGCTTCCTGCGCGTACCTGCGTCTCATGCTCCGTGCTCGTCGCAAGTCCCTCGCGCAATTTGGTCTTGCTGAAAGGCCCTGGAACAAGCGTCACCGCCATATCAGGGGCTGTCGCGTCGATCGTGACCTCACGCATCTGTCCCAGAACGGGAGTGACGAGGGCGCTCCGAAAGGTTGCATCCAGATGCAGACTCGGCAGATGTGAAAATTCTGGAGCCATTTTGCGCAACCGGCTGCAATGGATGACGCTGTCTCCTGTTTTCGGGTTGGCTTCTCCGAGGCGCAGGTTGGGGCAGGACTTGGTGTCGCCTTCCAGAAAGGTTTCAAGCGCCGACCAAAGGTCCACCATCGTGTAGACGCGTTCGTTCCAGAGCGCGTCTTCGATGATTTCATTGACGCGGTCTTCATCCTGGCCAGCCGTGGTGCCTCTGGCCCTGAAACGCGTTTCCTCAAGTTCAATGGCCGCGCGACAGGCTGCTGTGTCCAGCCTTTCCTTAACACAGGCAGCACGCTTGATCGGGCCGGAACCGGAGCCCTTGAGAGCTGCGTGCAATTGCGTCCGCAAAGCCACCAGGTCAGCGGCTCGGGATGCACGGCCAATTGGCGAACCTAATGCGCGCCCCGGCGAGACGAGCTCCGCCTTTAGATCTCCAAGGCTGACACCCGATAAGATCGTCGGCGCACGTTGCCAGCAGGCCTCATCAACAACGACCACACCGACGCCTGTCATCGCTCCGGCCAGCTTCTGAAACATCGCATCGTAAGGAGCAACGATCACATCGGCGAGGCCAACCAGACGACGGTTTTCCTGTTTCGGGCATCGAGCGAAATGAGGACACCGTGTGGAAAGGTTCTTCTGACAGGCTGAACTATGGATATCGCGGCGGTTGGCAATCGCCGCCCTCACCGTCCTGAGGTTCCGACACATTGACCGACCAGTCCCAGGTTCGTTCCGCTCGTAGCCGCGCACAACTGCAACTCTAACATCTGTCTCTTCCCAAGCCGCAACCGCTTCCTCTGCCAATGCATGAGAGCTGACGAAGACCACGATGCGGTGAGGAAGACCAGCGTGTCTGAGGCGAAGCTGCAGGGCACTCAGATGCTTTCTGCTGATCACGCTCTTGCCGAGACCGACGGTGGCTCGCATAGCGAGTTTGGGCGGCTCATCCTGCCCTCCGGCTGCGTGCCAAGCGTAAGTAGCCTCGGCAAAAACTGCAATCTCACCGTCGAGTTGGTTGCGGGCTTCCGAGACGGTAAGGGTCGGCACGGCATAGTCAGGAGCGACCTCAGGCCGATCTCTTGACGGCAGAGCACCGGTCGCGTGCAACCGCATCTTGTCGTGAACCTTGCGGACAGCATCCGAGTAGGTGTAAGTCCTAGCGCCGTCCTGCCTGGGACGGGTCAAGTCGGTGCTTTCACCAAACCGCTGCCAGACCTGTGCCGCGAGTTGATCGACATCCAAAGCGTCCTCGGCCTCCAGCAGGTCATGAACGGCATGAAACGCAATCAGGCTAAGCCAGGCATCACGACCATCTGTGACGACACCCTGCGCATCGCGCACCGGATGACCGAACCCCGCGGCCTTTCGGCGCCTGCCACCGGCGTCTGTAATTGAGCGGTGGTCAGTTGGCTCGATCTCGGCAAGGAACGCCGCGATTTCCGTGTGGTCAATCACCGGAAGGTCCGATAGGGCCACATCCAGCGGGGTTTCCCCCAAGGGCCACGCGTACGGTCGGCCCGTACCGGGATGGATGCCGAAGGCCACGAACTGCTGGCCCTGCCCGAGTATTTCAACTTGCCCGGACTTCATCTTGGCGAAGGGTATCTCCGTCCGGTAGATCAGCAGCCGCTTCGGCCAGCACCCTACCCTTACAAGCGTCTCGCCAAACCTTCGCACCGCAAGCGCCTGTACGTCGTGGGCGCGGTCCGGATCGAGGACATCGATATCGATGCCGACGAGGAGGCCCGTTCTCAGCCCGATGCCACAGGACGCATAGCGGCCGCGCCAGTCATCGAGCGCAGCGTCATCGATCACCACGCTGGTCCAGCGGTTCAGCGCGGGCGCTTTTTGTCCCGGCTTGATCGGAATGGGTTCATAACCATTGTCGAGCAGTCGCTCCGCAGCGTTCTCAAATGTGATGTTTCCAGCACTTTCGCGGCGGCCAACGGCCACCTTCTCACTCGTCTGGTTGTTGCGCGGGTCACCGTCCTGGCGGCCCGCGTCCATGGGCTACGGCTGGCTTCGATGTTCGGCCTCCCAAGCCAGAACATCTTGCATTGGATAGCGGATCGAACCACCGATGGTGATCCAAGCGGGACCGTAGGGTTCGGCCCTCCAACGCTCCAGCGTTCGGCCGCTCAACTTCCAGCGCTCAGCCAACTCGTATTGGGTGAGGAACTCGCTGAGGCGCTCGTCTTCTTTGGGGGGTAATTCGTACATAACCGTTTCCGCTTTCGATCAACCTGACGGTCGTTTCTAAACTTGCCGTACGCCTGTTCTGCGCAATACCATCATACCAGAGATAACTAACCCTCTGATAGAATGACAATTTTCGCCAATCTGCGACAACCGGTGCCAATTGTACCGGCCCTCATCAGGAATTTGTGGTTCGTGGCGGTCTGAGTCGGCAAACTGGGAATCAGAGAATGAGTCGCGTGTTGGAGTCGGTAGATGCAGCCTTTGAATGACGAACGGCGTAGTCTCCTTGAGGCAAAGCTTTGTCGCTTCCTCGACTGGAGCAAGCCAGAACTGGTCCCCACGATTGGGCCGAGCGATCCTTCGGTGTTTCTTGAATTCGACGCTTTGGTCCGGTCAGTCACCAAGGCTTGCGTTGATCGCCTATTGAGCTACCCGGATGACCAAATTGCAACACTGCTCAGCGACAATGAAAGTGACCCTTCCGATCTAAGATTGGACTGGGAAAAGTTCGCAACGACGGAAATCGGGCAGATCAAGCGTCAGGAACCACCATGGTTTGGCGGAGGATTTGGCCATCCTGACTATCAGGCAGATTTAGGATATTGGGCACGGATGCCGCACTTTTCGACTGCCGAGATCACATGTCTTTCGGTGGGCATCAATCCTGACGTCTTTTCGGATGATCGGCTCAATAAGCTAGTCAAGCAAAAAACCGACACGCTTTGGCCTGCCATTGTCTTTCTCGCACAGCGTTACAAGCAAATGGTGCGTCAGTTTGGACAAAATGGCCGTGTCTCTGCTGATCGATTTACTTATTGGGTGATTCAGGTGGAATTGGACGTACCACCGCAGTTCCTCGAACTTCTGAAGCGCTATCATGTCACGTCGTTTAGCGAGACCTCGAAAGAGACCGAACCGAGACGTGAGGACAAGCGCGAGATCGACAAGGTTGCCCAACTGTTAGTTGCCATGGCCATAGATGGCTACGGTTACGATCCAGCTGCGAGACGAAGTAGCATTCCACGGGAGATTACGGACGCCGCTGCCGGACTCGGGATCGAAATCCATCCAGACACGATTCGGAAGTACTTCAGAATTGGTGCCGAGTTTCTTTCGCCGGATTGGAAAACGGGCAAAGACTAATCGTTCAACGATTAGCCTCAAATTTTTCTATTTAATATCATGATTTTATATTTCCTCGGACACGGCATTCGGCTCTTCTGATACATTGCCCATTCAGGCTGGCAGGCTTTGACGACAGGCGAAGTCACAGGCGAGCAAATTATGTCTAAAATACTCGATCAGCACCGTACCGTGCCTACGAAACCGTTCATGCTGAGTGAACCGGATCTGGCCGCACGCTGGTGCATATCCCGGCGCACGCTTCAACGATGGCGAGCACAACGGTGCGGGCCGCCATGGCTACTCTTCAGCGGCACGGTTCGATATCGCGTCAGCGACATCCTTGTGTACGAGGACCGGATAAAGCAGGTGGGGCAAACTTCATGAATCCCCTTCCACCATCGCACCTCAGACCCCTCGAGCGCCGCGCTGAACTCTGCCGCATCCTTGCGCTTGGGCTGATCCGGCTGCACATGAGAAATGCAGGACAAGTATCTGCGAAGGATGGAGAATTTCCGCTACACAACTCGACTGACCAGAGCGCTCATGCAACCACCTCAAAACGGAGAAGAGCATGACCGATCCCATCCCTGCCCGCCTGGCGGCGCTGAAGACCACGCCAACGATTGATCTGAAGCAGCAATGGCGCGCGTTGTTCGACAGCGAACCACCACCATTCAATCGTCGGTATCTCGAAAGCCGATTGGCGTATCGCATTCAGGAACTGACCTATGGCGGGTTAAAACCCGAAACGGTGAAACGGCTCGAAGCCCTCGGTGAGCAGCTGGATGGCGGCGACCGCAAGAAAAGCCGCATCCGCGCCGATCAGACACCGATCGTGGGCACACGGCTCCTACGCGAATGGCAGGGCGTCGAGCAGATCGTCACCGTCACTGCAGACGGTTTCGAGTGGCAAGGGCGACCCTACAAGTCGCTGTCCGCCATTGCCCGCGCAATCACCGGCACGCGGTGGAACGGCTGGGTGTTCTTTGGGCTGAAAAACCACCGGAGGGGCGCATGACCACACCCATTGTCAGAAAACTGCGCTGTGCCGTTTACACACGCAAATCCTCCGAAGAAGGGCTGGAGCAGGAATTCAACTCGCTCCACGCCCAACGTGAGGCCTGTGAAGCTTACATTGCCAGCCAGCGGTCGGAGGGTTGGGTGCTGGTGCGCGATCAATACGACGACGGTGGCATCTCCGGCGGCACGTTGGACCGCCCCGGCCTGAAACGTCTGCTCACCGACGTCGAGGATGGCTTGGTCGACGTGGTCGTCGTGTACAAGATCGACCGTCTGTCGCGGTCGCTGATGGATTTTTCCAAACTAGTCGAGGTGTTCGACCGGAATGGGGTGACTTTCGTCTCCGTAACCCAATCGTTCAACACGACCACCTCCATGGGGCGGCTGACGCTGAACATCCTGCTCAGCTTCGCCCAATTCGAGCGTGAGGTCACCGCCGAGCGCATCCGTGATAAGGTCGCCGCCAGCCGGAAAAAGGGTATGTGGATGGGCGGCTGCCCGCCCCTTGGGTACGAGGTGAAGGACCGTAAGCTGATCATAAAGGACGCCGATGCCGCCCACGTCCGCTGGATATTTGCCCGATTCCTCGAGATAGGATCGGGCACCGAACTGGCGCGGGAAGTCAAGGAGCGCGGCATTCGCACCCCGCGGGGCAACCGGATCGACAAGAAATACATCTACCGGCTGCTCAGCAACCGCGCTTACATCGGCGAGGCGGTCCACAAGGGCGACAGCTATCCCGGCGAGCACGATGCCATCATCGACCGCGAGACATGGGACCGCGTCCACGTCATCCTGCAGGAGAGTCCGCGCAAGCGCGCCGCGCGAACCCGCGCAGACACGCCCGCGCTGTTGAAGGGGCTACTGTTCGGCCCCGATGGCGCGGCCTTTTCGCCGACCCACACGCGCAAGGGCGGCAAGCTCTACCGCTACTATGTCAGCCAGACCGTTCTTAAGCACGGTGCAGGATCGTGTTCGGTCGGACGGGTCCCCGCTGGTGAGATCGAGGCCGCCGTAATAAACCAGCTCCGCGCCGTCTTCCGCCAACCCGAGATCGTGGCGGGCACGTGGAAAGAGGCGCGCGCCCACGCCGAAAACATCACCGAGGCCGACGCCCGTGACGCGCTGACCCGTCTTGACCCACTATGGGACGAACTCTTCCCCGCTGAGCAGGCGCGCATCATGGCGCTGCTGGTCGAGCGCGTGGACATCCGCACGGATGGCCTGAAGGTGCGGCTGCGCGTCGACGGCCTCGGCGGCCTCGCCCGCGAAATGCTGACCGGCGACATCGGAGAAGCCGCGTGACTCGCAGCGCGCCGATCCCCGAGACCATCACGCTGCACATCCCGTTCCGCCTCGTGAAGCGCGGTGGGCGGAAGGAGATGCGGTTGCCTGAGGGTGCCACGCAACCGCGCAGGACCGACAGCACGCTGGTCAAGGCGCTGGCCCGCGCGTTCCGCTGGAAGCGCATGCTGGAGTCTGGAGAGTTCGCCACAATCGCAGAAATGGCGGAACGCGAGGGCATCGCACCTTCATATATGACGCGTGTTCTGCGGCTGACGCTGCTCTCGCCCGACCTCGTCGGGGCGATTTTGGAGGGAACACAGGGGCCAGAGGTGACGCTGGTGTCGGTGTTGGAGCGCTTCCCGACCGAGTGGAAGGATCAATTGATGCACTTCAAGCTTGGGGTTCACAGGACGTAAGGCGACCGCCACCCCTTCAAGCAGAAACACTACGGCAATCCAAGAACCTGTGAGAAAGTTCTCCGTGCTTAACCGAGCGCTTTTGATCAACTCAAATTTGACCAGAAAGTTTTTGCCCGCGCAGGAGTGCGCGGATTGTCCCGACGTGCTAGGCATCTGGTGGAGAATGGGAATCGGAGAGACGAGTGGCGGACGGCTTCATCGCGTTCGAGCTGGATTTGATGGGCGCGGTCATGAACCAGCTCGTCCCGACGCTCGATGCCATGGCCAGCGCGCCTCTCTCGCTGCAGAACGCGCAGGCGCTTCCCGATGCCCAAGGAGTGTACCTGCTGATCTATGACGGCGAGGTCCGCTATGTCGGAAAGACCGATGCCGAAGCCGGGCTCCGAACCCGCCTCGCCAGGCACGCTAGAAAGTTCGAGCAGCGGCGCAATGTGCGTCCCGAGGACGTCCAGTTCAAGGCCGCCCAGATCCTCGTTTTGACCGCGATGGATATCGAGTCCAGAGTGATTGCCCACTACGGTTCCGAGTGGAACGGATCCGGCTTTGGGTCGAACGATCCTGGCCGGGAACGCGAAACGACGAACAAGCCCGAACAGGGGTTTGACGCGCGCTTCCCGATCGATATCGACACTCCGCTTGATGTGCTCGAACCTGGACAGACGACCGTCCACGAAGCGTTGGTGGCGCTGAAGATCGCCCTGCCTTACGCGCTGCGGTTTGAGCTCGAGCCCGGTGCCAAGGGCAGCCATTCCTTTAGGTTGCGCCCGCACCCCGACCTCCCGGACGCTCCGCTCACCATCCCCGGGGGTAGATTATCGCTGCGTGACGCCATGGTCCTGATCAAAGCGGCCTTGCCCGCTGGTTGGCAGGCGACCTATTTCGTTAGCCACGTGATCCTCTACAAGGAAAACCGCCAGTATGCTCACGGGGTGCCGATCTAGGCTGCGCTGAGCTTGTGCCGCACACCAGATGCGACGATCCGGGCTAGCTGGCAGGGCACGGCGTTACCGAGCTGCCGCATCGTCTCCGTCCAAGAGCCGTGGAACACCATGTCGTCGGGGAAGGTTTGCAGGCGAGCGCTCTCTCGAATCGTGAAGTAGCGCACCGAGCCATCCGGCCTGCGCAGCATGTTCTCGCCGCCAGGAACACCGTGCACGCCCGCCTTCAGCGTCTTGGCGGGCTCGTCCAGAGGGCTTCCCGTGTGGCCAGCATAGGATCGGGCGCCGGGCTGGAACCTGTGGTCATGAAAGCCGCGCGCCGTGCCCGGTGCGTGTTCTGGATCCGGAAGATCGGAAATCGCGTCGCGCACGGTCAGCCACGGCTCGTCCAGAGGTCGATCCGCGATCTTCAGAGACCGCGCCTTGGCCGCGCCACCTTCCGGCCGGTTCTTGCGAGCGACGCGGTGCAGGTCCCAATAGACCTCGTCGCGCCACTGCGACCAGAGCAGCGCGTCTCGCGAGTGTGTGGGCTTCGGGAAGTGCCACTCGATCCCGGTGTCCGCGCGGAAGCCGACAAGGAAGACGCGCTCGCGCCGTTGGGGAACGCCATAATTTGCCGAGTTCAGAACCCGCATCACCACCCGATAGCGCAGGCCCTTCTCTGTCCCCTTGGTGTGGTGGTCCTCGAGGCGCGCGAGGTGGGCCAGCCATTCTTCGTCCCTCTTGGCAACGAGATCGGGATAGGTCAGCTGCAGACGGATGTATTCGAGGTAGTTCGCAAAGCTGCTGCGCGTGAGCCCCTTCACGTTTTCGAAGATGAACGCTCTCGGTCGGAGCTCGCGCACGGCGCGGATCGCCTGCGGGAACATGTCCCTGCCATCGAGGAACGCCCGGTGGCGTCCGCCCATCGAGAACGGCTGGCAGGGCGGTCCGCCCGTCACCAAGTCAACGGTGCCGTCCACCGTGCCGAAATCGAACTGTCGAATGTCGCCCTCGTGGATCGGCCAGTGCGCGATCGGATCGAGGCCACGTTCCTTGTTCTCGCGAAGGGTATCGCAGGCCCAGCGGTCCCAGTCCATGACGGCGGCCGGTCGGAAGCCCGCTTGGCTTACGCCGATCCCAAGGCCTCCAGCGCCTACGAAGAGTTCGACCGATCTCATCATCCCAGGAACTCCCCGATCCGTGTCTGCAATTCTTCCCGGTTCTTCGTCTGGCATTCCCAGATTACGAGGACGTCCCATCCGAGTTCCGCGAGCAGGACGAGATTACGCTCATCCCGTTCTCTATTCGTTTCCAACTTTGGGCCCCAAAAGTCCAGCTTCGATTTAGGGAGCCTGGCAAGCTTGCACCCAGGGTCCAGGTGCTGGTGCCAGAAGCAGCCATGCACGAAGATCACCTTCATGCGCGACGGGAAGACCAAGTCTGGCGATCCGGGAAGCCCACGTCGGTGCAGCCGGTAGCGATACCCCATACCGTGCGTCAAACGGCGGACCAGCATCTCGGGCTTGGTGTCGCGGCCGCGAACCCGGCTCATACGCTCGCTTCGCTGTTCTGGTGTAAGGATGTCCACGAGTCACCATAGACTAGAGAGCTAAAAAATCGACGTAGAGCCAGCTTCGGCGTGAATATTTAGTCCAGCCAAATCAATCTCTTGATGCCAAGCCTCTCCGCTGCGCTCTCGACAACCGCGCGCTGCGAAGCCAACCCGAATCTTGCGGCGGCTTCGTTCAAGACCGCTGCATAGGGCTCGCCCGCCTCGAACGCACGCTCATGAAGAGCCATCAACGTCAGCTTCCAGTCGGAGGCCTTGCTCCAGGCGATCTGGCGCCCATCAGGAAGGAGGCAGCCATGCGGCTTGATGAACGTTGTACTGACGACCGTAGTCTCTTCAATGCCGAGCACCCTAAAAACGCGCGCAGGGCTGGCTGAGGCCTCCCTCGTGTAGGACTTGAGAAGCGTGTCCTTGATGTAAACGCGGATTTTTCGCGGGTCCATGTACTGACCCAACTTCCCACCAACCGCCTCAGTTTCGGTCCACATCGAATAGTAACGCGATTTATCGGAAGCCGAGAGTGCGGACCAATTGAGCCGATCAGCTTCCGACCACAATCGTTCCTTAATTTCTCGCCGAATGCCAGCAGGCACGCTCATTGCACGCCTCCAGGCTGCGGCGTTGCTGGGAATTCAAACTTCGGTATTTCAAGCTGCGCGTCTCCCTCGCGCAAAATCAGGTCAGCTTGATCCTTCATCCATTCAAGCATAAAGTTGCCTGCCGAGGCATCGCGGAAATTAATGAGATTGTGTCCGAGCGGCAGCCTTTCCAAGGGGCCGACGGAGGCTTTCTCAAGTTCGATTACTTCCGCTACTCGGCGGAGATCGGTCACGAAATCCATTACGATCACCTTGTCTTTCCCATGACTCAGGCGGAGCCCCCGCCCGAGTTGCTGGACAAAGATCCGACGACTGTGCGTCGCGCGCATGAAAACGACGAGATCGACATCAGGCACATCGACGCCTTCATTGAACAAGTCGACACTGGCTAGGACATCAATATCCCCTCGCCGAAACATTGCCATTAGTCGATCCCGCTCACGGGCTTCCTGCCTCGAGGAGATCGCCTCAGCACGCAACCCGTAGCCACGAAGCGTTCCCGCGAAGCTCTCGGCGTGATCGACCGTTGGAGAGAATACAATCCCACCCCGCCGTTTCTCGCCGCCGAACACTTCGACGATGTGCCTGGCCGCCTCCTCGTCTCGAGTTGGCATCAGAAGCTTCTTGTTAAGCTGGTTCAGGGAATAGTTGTGCGAAGAAATTTCCTGTACGAAACCCCAGTCGATATTATCCGCCAGCAATCGGTAGTCGACCTCACTAAGGTATTTCTGCCTTAAGCCGTCCGATATTCCGAGCCGTACGAGTGGCTTACCCAATAGCTCGTCAATGTCGAAGCCATCTCCGCGCCACGGCGTGGCCGTTGCGCCACCAACCATAGGTGGCTCCAGCGCATCGAGGGCACGCCGGAAACTAGTTGAACCGATATGATGTGCTTCGTCGATAAGCACCAAGCCAAAGCTTGGCAAATCATCGATACGTCCAATAACGCTCTGGACTGTTGCAAAGGTGATCCCGTCGTAGAACGATGGGGTCTCATCGCCCGAAAGCATATGCGTAGGAACCCACTTTGGCAGCTGATGCCAAAATCCAAACTGCAATTGCCGAATGAGCTCACGCTTATCGGCAAGAACAAGCACCCGATTGTCACGTATTAGGTTATCTCGATAAAGGTCAGCGACAACTTCCGCCATAACAACCGTTTTACCCAAACCCGTCGCTAGTACAACTTGAGCGCGTCCGGTGTCCGTGAGGCCCTCACGAAATTTACTAACTGCCTCTTGTTGATAGGGCCGGAGTTCGCGCCTCGATTTCGCGTACTCTGGTACTTCTTGAGATAGGTGTGCAAGCCGAGCAGGATCCAGTAGTTCGACGTTGATTCCGATCCGACGATAACGCGCGATTTCAGCCTCGACACCACCACCAATTGCGCGGGAAGTCGCAAGAAGCATTCGGTTAGCGCCGTAGTAGGTTCCCGAGTCGACGACCTCTTGGACCGCTTGCTTCGTGGGTGGGGCAGTCGTGGTGTGCTTGCACTGCACAACCCAGATTTCGCCATTCTTAACGCCTACGACATCTGCGCCCTGATCGCCAGAGCCGCCAACAACGCGCACGTCATCAAAGCCTGCATGCATCAAGAGCCGGGCAACATCGCGCTCGAACGCCTGCCATGGACCACGCAGGAGTCGCCGGTCGTCGAGGAAGTGCTTCATGCAGACGCCTCAACATCTGGCTTAAGTAACTCGAGGGACATGACAGCTCGAATGACCTCACTCCGCGTGCTGCTGGAAAGATCCCCGCTGTCATGCTTGGAGAGCCAGATCGCGTCGTCAACAAGTGCAACATACCGCGCTAACACGCTCGCACGTGCTTCGGCGGTGATTTGCGGGTCGCCATAATCGAGGTCGGCATAAGCGGCATCCCAGATCTTCCCGTCGAAGCAAAGGTCGGGTCGTTTTTCAACGACCATCCGGATGATTTCGAATGGTCCCGCAACGAGGAAGCTGCCGTTTACAGTTGCCTCAGATGGTTTGATCTTCTTCGCTGCCAGCGCGCGCATTACCGCAGTCTGCTCTTGCACACCCAGGTCGTTGAACAGGGCCGCCCGCTCCGCCTCGGGACAAGCCGACACAAGACAACGCGCCACATCAGTCAGGACCGTCGCTGCGCTATTAGGCAATGCCTTAAGGTCAAGAGCCGTCTCTTCGCCATAAGCGCCACGATAGTCTGCGAAAATTCTGGCAAAGTTGGGTTCCTGGCTCGAGTTGCGGGTCTGGTCCGCTGTCATGTACGCAAGATGCGCGAGAAGCGCGTCCTGCGGCGTCATCGTTATTGATTCAAAAGTTGAGTGCTTAGGATTGAATAGAAAATGATAGGTTTTTGTCGGGACGTCGCCCAAGACCATTGTCCACGGAACATCTGTTGGCAACTCGGGATCCTTGGCTTCGACCTCGTACGCGACAACATTCCATTTTATTCCCGTCCCGCCATGATGATAGCGGCGGCTAAGGAGTGGCGATTCGCGGCGCGGCGGCGGCGCGGGCTTGACTGGGGCAGTTGGGGTAACTGGGGTGGGCTCGGGAGCGGTGCCACCGGATGGTTCGCCGCCAAGGAGTCCTGGGGGGAGTCCTCCACCGCCGCCAGACGAGGGTTCCTTGCCGCTCGCGCCACCTCCGATCGTTCCGTAGAGCAACTCACGGTCGGCGGCCTCAACCAACTCCCACCACTTGCTGTCGTCCTGATAGTCAGGATTGCCATCGTGGAAGGCGCTGAGCATTTCGACTGCGCGAACGTTGTCCTTCACGATCAGAATTCGACCGTAAGCGCCTGCCGTCTTGGACTGAGGACTTGTCCGCCGGAAGGCTTTAAAAAGTTGAAAGAGCGGTGAATCGTTCGGGCCATACCCAAGATCCTTGGCCTTCTCAGGACGGAGCGGCCCCTCTCCACGGATGACTCGGTGCATCTCGTCCCATGTTGGGTCAGCTCTGTCGAAGCGGTCCTTCGCATAGCTAACCCGGCAGTGATCGATATGGATCTCGCCGACAATGCGCCCGCGGTTCCGTTGATCATCGATCGGGTATTCCCGCTCGTCGCTTTCATCATCGTTCCAAGAAAATAGATCCTTGTTCCCGATCTCAATCTTCCGTCCGTTGCGAATGAAATCGATCCCAAATTCGGACTGGTCAAGATATCGCTGAATCCCGAGCCAGCCGGTTACCTTCCGCTCGCGTTTAACTACGGAGTTCACTGTTTCGCAGTGGGGGCAGGATCCGCCAACCTCCGCGTCGACGAGCCAACTCATGCAGTTGATACAGTACAATCGTTCAGCGAGCGGGTGGTTGATCCTAATGACTGCGGGAACAGTCGTACCGCCAGGACCTGGCACCAACCTATCCTCATTCCATAGACAATGGCGTCTCGCCTCGACGCGTTTGTGGTTCAAATAGAGCTCAAAACTGATCGGGGTTCCGCGAGGTCGTAGCATCGATGAATAAGCTTGTGCCAGCCGTTTGCGCATTGCGGTCTGGTTCGCGTTTTTTGCCAGCCACTTTCTTTGCTCGGGCTTGAGCTGCTTGATCGTGATTTCGGTTCCGTGCTGCTCAGGATCGGCCTTCGCACGGGACAAACGCGGCGTCCGAAAATGTCGCTGCAGACGCAATTTGTCGAAATCGATCAGGAGACCATGCCATTCGCGCTCGCCCTTACGTGTTGTCCAAACCTCGGTGACCGAACCAAGACGGGCCGTAGCGATATTAAAGCCCATCCCAAAAAGGCCAAGGCTGTCGATCGGGTTGTTCCCCGACCACCCGGCTCGTACGGCACGCTCCAGCATGTCCGGTGTCATGCCCGGGCCATTATCGATGATACGAAGGGTTGCGGCCGGAGCGTCTGCTTGCGGTAAGTGGACATCCACCTTCGCACCAGCGATCGAGCTTCCAGCGCGACTCTCCTTCAGGAATCCGTCAACAGCATTGTCGACGAGCTCCGCGACACAGCGCCACTGGTCGATGTTGATCTCGCCGAGCATCGGCAAGACGCGGGGATCCGGCTCGAGATTGAAGTCGCTTGCTTCCTGCCGACCGTTCGCATCGATGCTCGCCATTACACGTGTTCCCCACTAACCTAAGGAAATCCATCCAGTATCTCAGTACGATATGGCGGCCCAAGGTTGAACACAAGCGAGGGAAGAACACTTGTCGACACGTCCCCCTGTTCCACCGAGCTCGGAACTCGAAAACTACTTCGAGCGCATGCGACCGACAGTGGACGAAACGATCGACAGGCTCGGTGCAGCCCGCTTCAGGGAAGATCCAATCGCAGGGAGGAAGTACTCGCGAGCAACGTCGATCATCAGCTCGGCCTACAAGCGTCATGGCGCGATCCTCCAACGGGCACTCCTCGAAAGACTGAAAGACTGCGCTCGTCTGCGGGTATGGACAGAGGACGACTTCAAGCTGTCGCATGAGTCCCTACGTCAGGTCCGCGTTGCCGAACGGCTCGACTCCTTGTTGCAAGCGCAGCTTCCGTACGGAGATCGCGAGCGCTCTGTGCGCGTCGACATCCTGGTCTTCGACGAGGCACGCCACTCGATTAACGCGTACAATGTGAAACGCGGCAACGGCTCATACGACGGCGGCAAGCGTCGGATCATCCACGAGGAACTCGTACGCACCCAGATGCTTCTTTCCGACTATGGCCGCGGGATCGGGTTAGTGTCGGAGACAAGCCATGCCCACATCATCTTCTATTACGGCCTTCTATCGTTGCCACCGCCACTCGCGATCTCTGGTGACGATCTCGACGAGCATTTTCAGTTTCCTGTTCGTGAGGCGATCGAGTTCGTGAACGCCTACTTCGTTGCTCGGCTATCAGCGTTAATCGAGCAGGAAGACTAGCCTCCACGCGCAGCCTTTTTTGCTCCGCCGTTGTTCGATTCCGGTTCCATTTGAGGCGGATGGGCCTGACATCGAAAGCAACGTTGATCACGGTAAATTATTGTTCAAGTACAGAATCTTACAAGAAATTCACCAAACCCGCGCAGTCATGAGGTCCGGAGAATGTTGGCCGCGAGAGACCGCTTCCAAGCCTCCTAACGTAAAGGCCAGTGCTCAGCCCCACCCCCATAACCTTTGAATATCACGAAAAAATCCGGCCTTAGCCCTATCGGGAGAACAGTTTTTAAGGGCCAAGTGGCGGAGCGGGAGGGATTCGAACCCTCGAGACGGTTCCCCGCCTACACACTTTCCAGGCGTGCGCCTTCGACCACTCGGCCACCGCTCCATCGGGCGGGTTCTAGCCGCAGGGGGGCGGGGTTTGCAAGGGGGAGTTTGCGTAGGCAGGCGGGAAAAAATTGGGGTGTCGCTTTGACGCTGATTGCCGCAAGGTTCTGTCGGAAATTTGTCAGGGCTGCCGCTTTTTGGCATTTCGGGGGTAGATCGCTTTTGTAACCCTGCCCCTCAAGCATAAGGCAAAGGCAGGACAGGCTGTGACGGGTTATGATTATGTTATCGTCGGCGCAGGCTCGGCTGGCTCTGTGCTGGCGGACCGGCTGAGCGCGAGCGGGCAGTATTCCGTCCTGATCCTCGAAGCTGGTGGTCGGGGACGCAGCCCTTGGATCGCCCTGCCCCTTGGCTATGGCAAAACCTTCTTTAACGAGCGCGTGAACTGGAAATACGAGTCTGAGCCAGAAGAGACACTGAACGGTCGCCGAGGCTATTGGCCACGCGGCAAGACCGTGGGCGGATCGGGCGCAATCAACGCGCTGGTCTACGCCCGAGGCCTGCCGCATGATTTTGATGACTGGGAGGCTGCCGGCGCTACCGGCTGGGGCTGGGAACAAGTCCGCCAAACCTATGAGGCACTGGAGACCCTCGTGGCTCCTGATGGAGCCCGGCGCGGCAACGGGCCGATTACGGTGCAGGATGTGTCGGATCAGATCCATCCGGTGAACCGGCACTATTTCGCAGCGCTCGACGAGCTGGGCCTGCCCCGCACCGAGAACATCAACGACCCTGCGGGCGAAGGGGGCGCGGTCTACCAGATCAACACGGCAGGCGGTTTGCGCAATTCCTCGGCGCGCGCCTGCCTGAAGCCGGCGCTGAAACGCAGCAATGTGACGCTGGTGACCGGCGCCTTGGTGGAGCGGATCGCGTTTGACGGGACGCAGGCGGTGGCGGTGCACTATCGGCGCGGCACCCACGCGCATGTGGTGCGGGCCGGACGTGAAATCATCCTGAGTGCCGGGGCTGTCACCTCGCCGCGCCTTTTGCAACTCTCTGGGATCGGCCCTGCAGACCTGCTGCAGCAGCATGGCATCACACCGCTGCGCGATTGCGCCGATGTCGGGGGCAATTTGCAGGATCATCTGGGGATCAACTACTATTTCCGCGCGACAGAGCGCACGCTCAACAACGATCTGGCCCCGTTCATGGGCAAGGTGCGGGCGGCGTTGCGGTTTGCGTTGACGCGGCGCGGGCCTCTGGCCCTGTCGGTCAACCAATGCGGTGGCTTCTTTCGCTCAACGCCCGGCCAGAACCGGCCCGATCAGCAACTCTATTTCAACCCAGTTACGTATACGACCACACCCGCGGGCACCCGGTCTGTGGTGCGGCCTGATCCCTTTCCAGGCTTTATTATCTGCTTTCAACCCGCGCGCCCGACCAGCCGGGGGCGGATCGACATCAGCGGTCCCGATCCAGAGGCCCCGCCCCTGATCCGGCCCAATTCGCTGGCGACCCAAGAGGACTGCGCGCAGGTGATAGCCGGGGGCAGGCTCTGTCAGCGGCTGATGTCCACAAAGGCGCTCGTCGGTCTGGTCGAGAGCGCGATGTACGAGGACCTGCGGACCATGGACGACGCCGCCCTCCTTGCGGATTTCCGCAAGCGCAGCGGTACGGTCTTTCATCCGGTGGGCACCTGCCGGATGGGTTGGGATGCCAGTCACTCTGTGGTCGATCCGCGTCTCAGGGTGCATGGCGTGACAGGGTTGCGGGTGGTCGACGCCTCGGTGTTTCCCAATGTCACCTCCGGCAATACGAACGCTCCCACGATGATGTTGGCGTGGCGGGCGGCAGATCTGATCCTCGAGGATGCCCGAGCGCCACTTTAAATCGCAGCAGAGCGGTGAAATACCTGATTTTACCACTTAAATGCGTCGTTCGGCGATTGTCACCTGCCCTGAAATTCCCGATACTCGGGCGCAACAGCATGCCAAGGACAGGCCAGACCGTGACCGCAAGAGAGCACGACCACCACCCCGGCCCGAGCACGCCGGAATTTCAACGTATTCGCACTGTGGCACAGATCATCATTGCCTTTGCGGTGGTGCTGTTTTTGTTGGTCCAAGCGCGGTTCCTGCTGATCTCGTTGGCCACAGCGATTATCCTCTTCAGCCTGACGTCGGATGCGATCAATTCCATTGCCCGCCTGCGGCTCGGTCCGGTGCGGGTGCCCAACTGGCTGGCCAGCATTGTGGCCTTGCTGCTGATCTCGGCGGCGCTGCTCAGCCTCTCGGCGGTGATCCTGTCACAGCTCAACACGGTGCTGTCGACGACGCTGGCCTATACCGACCGCGCACCACAGGCGATGTCCGCAATGGTGGCATGGTTGGGACCGGATGCCGAAAAAGCGGTGTTCAACGCGGTGGCGACGCTGGATGTGGCAGGGTATCTGCGCACCCTGGCCGGGCAGGCTGGCGGTCTCATGCAGGCCACGGTTCTGGTGATCCTCTTCGTCGGCTTCCTCTTTGCCGAACGCATCTGGTTCACAACCAAGCTCGAGAGCCTCTTTGGCGATGCAAAACAGGCCGAACGGGTGGGCCGGATCGTCAGCTCCATCATTCACCGCGTGAACTATTATCTTCTGGTCAAAACCCTCGTCAGCGTCGTGACCGGCCTCATGGTTTACGGTGTCGCGCGCTACTTCGCGCTCGATCTGGCCGGGGCCTTGGGGATTCTCACCTTCGTGCTCAATTACATCCCCTCGATCGGCTCGATCGTGGCGACGGTGCTCGTGGCTCTGGTGGCCTATGTGCAATTGGCCGATGGCACCCTCGCGCTGGTGATCTTTCTGATCGTCGGGATCATCCAATTCTTGAACGGCAACATCATCGACCCGATGCTCATGGGCCGCGCGCTGCGGGTCTCCTCCTTTGGCATCATCATCAGCCTTGCCTTCTGGGCGGCGGTCTGGGGGATACCGGGGATGTTTCTGGCAGTGCCGATTATGGTGGCACTGATGATCGTGTGCAGCCATGTGCCGGGGCTCCGCGCCATCGCCATCCTGCTGTCCCGCGAAGGGCTGCCCGAAACCGATCAGGATCTGGATGCCCCGACCCGTAGGCGTGGGTAAGGCGTAAAGGGCTGGCCTGAGGCGATGTTTCTTTTCGGGAAATCCGAAGCAGCCTTTCAGCGCCTGAAAAAACCGGATCGCCGCCCCGGCAAATCCCTTGCTCCACGTCGCTGCACGGCCCATTCCTCATAGGAAAGGAGACCCTGCCATGTCGATCACCCCCTTGAAAACCGCCCCCGGAGAGCCGCCACAGACCGCGCATGACGTGGCCGATACCGTCCAGATCATGCTGGCCCGGCTGCGCACCGGCGGCGCGCAGGTGGCGCTGGAATATGCACGGCACCTGGATGGCTGGCCCGGGGCAATCACGGTCACGCGCGCTGAAATCGACGGGGCAATCGCCCGCGTACCGCAATCGCTCAGGGATGATATCGCATGGGCGCATGACAATATCTCGCGCTTTGCCGCTGCACAGCGCGCCACGGCACAGGATATGGAGATCGAATTGCGTCCGGGGCTGCGCGCCGGTCAGCGCCAGATCCCGCTGCAGGCTGCAGGCTGCTACGTGCCGGGCGGGCGCTATAGCCATATCGCCTCGGCGCTGATGACCATCGGCACGGCACGCGAGGCGGGTGTCGCCGATATCACCGCCTGTTCGCCCCCCTGCGGCAATCAGGGGATTCCCGATGCCATGCTCTATGCGATGGATCTGGCCGGAGCCACGCGCATCCTGACCATCGGCGGGGTGCAGGGCATCGCCGCCATGGCCCTTGGCCTCTTTGGCGCGCCCGCGGCGGATATTCTCGTCGGTCCCGGCAATGCCTATGTGGCCGAGGCCAAGCGGCAACTCTTTGGTCCCATCGGCATCGACATGTTCGCAGGCCCGACTGACAGCCTGATCCTTGCCGATGACACGGCCTGCGCCGAAACGGTCGCCGCGGATCTGGTCGGACAGGCGGAGCATGGCGCGAATTCACCGGTCTGGCTTGCCACCACTCACGAACCCTTGGCCAGATCGGTGATCTCCCGCGTGCCCACCCTCATCACCAGCCTACCGGAGCCAAATCGAAGCGCGGCTGCCGCCGCGTGGCGCGATCTTGCAGAAGTCGTGCTCTGCGACACCCCCGAGGATATGGCGCAATATGCAGATCAAAAGGCACCCGAACATTTGCATGTGCAGGCGCGCGACCTGCCGTGGTGGCTGGGCCGCCTGCGCGTCTATGGCTCGCTCTTTCTGGGCGAGACCACCACCGTCGCCTTTGGCGACAAGGCGGCGGGGCCCAACCACGTCTTGCCCACCTCTGGGGCCGCGCGGTATACAGGAGGACTATCTGTGCATAAGTTCCTGAAAACCGTCACGTGGCAAGAGGTGGACGAGCGCGCGCTGCCTGATCTCGCGCGTGTCACGGCCAGCCTGAGCCGGGCCGAGCGGATGGAAGGCCACGCGCGCAGCGCCGACATCCGTTTGACCACCGCACCCGTCGCGGCAACCTCCACAGGGTAAAGTCCAAGCTATGAAAACTGTTGGCATTCTCGGGGGTATGGGCCCCGAAGCGACCATTCTTCTGATGCAGAAACTGCTGGCCGCCGTGCCCGCACGCGACGACAGCGATCACATTCCGCTAATCGTTCACCAGAACCCACAGGTTCCCAGCCGCATCAAGGCCCTGATCGAGGGCACAGGAGAAGACCCCGGCCCGACCTTGGCGCGCATGGCGCGGGATCTCGAGGCAGCGGGTGCGCAGGCACTGGCGATGCCCTGCAACACCGCGCATCATTATGCGCCAGCCGTGGTGGCGGCCACATCCCTGCCGTTTCTCAATATGTTGGACCTCACAGCCGCTGCGCTCGCCGCCCAAGGCGCGCGCCGGATCGGTATGCTCGCCTCGCCTGCGACGCGGCTTGCGGGCGTCTTTGCCGCGCCCTTTGCCGCCCACGGGCTGACACCCGTCTTCTTGCCTGACGACAGCGATCTTCTGACGCTCATCCGCGCGGTCAAAGCCGGAGAAGCGGCTGCGTCCCTCAAACCCCGGCTCACCCATGAGGCAGAGGCGCTCTTGGCCGAAGGGGCGGATCATTTGCTCGTGGCCTGTACGGAGCTGTCCTTGATGACAGACGCCCTGCCCCGGACGGCCCCGCATACCGACAGCTTGGATTGCCTGACCGTTGCAATTGCGCGTTTTGCGCAGAATGGAGCGCCGCAAGAGCGCCTCTGACGGCTCTCAGCCGTCCAGATGCAGATAGACCCGGCGGTTCTGGCGGCCCTTCTTTTCGAATTTGCCCAGTCTGAGCCGTCCGATCTCGCCGGTGCGCGCCACATGTGTGCCGCCGCAGGGTTGCAGATCAACCTGGTCTCTCCCCTGCCCGATCCGCACCAAGCGCACCCGGCCAGAGCCCATGGGCGGTGCCACCGACATTGTCTTGATCAGTCCCGGATTGGCGCGCAGTGCGTCATCGGTGATCCAGTCTTCTGTCACCGGCAGATCCCGGTCTACCAGTTGATTGAGATAATCCTCAAGCGTGTCACGGTCGGTCGGCGCCTCGGGCATATCGAAATCAAGACGGCTGCGTTCCTCGGCGACGGCCCCGCCCGAGACGGGCAATGGGATCACCACCGACAAGAGGTGCAGCGCCGTGTGCATACGCATCAGGCGGTGCCGTCTTGGCCAGTCGATCGTTTGCCGCAAAGCTGTTCCGACGGCTGGCAAAGGCTGCGGCTCTGCCGCGACAAGGGCGATGGCCGCACCGTCGGCCTTGACCGCCGTGGCAATCGGCAGGCTACGCCCCCGCCACTCAAGCCGCCCACTGTCGCCCGGCTGCCCACCACCGGCGGGATAGAACAGGCAATGGTCCAGCACAATGCCCCCCTCCGGCGTGTGGGCGGTCACGACCGCCTCGGCCTCGGTCTGATAGGCATCCTGCCGAAAGAGCGCTATGGTCATCGCCCATCCCCCCCACCGTCGCCGTCAACATCGCCTTCGGTCAGGCCGGCTGGCGCGCGGCTGGTCTGGCCTTCGGCCTCAACAGGGCGCTCTTGAGGCGTGCTTGTTGGGGTGCGAAACCAGATATCCTGTTGCGGGAATGGGATCTCGATCCCCTCCTCGGCAAAGCGGCGCGCGATTTCGTGGTTCATATCGGATTTCACGCTGGCCACCCAATTCACATCGCGCAGGATGGCGCGGATCTCGAAATCCAGCGAACTTGCCCCGAAACTCTGGAACAGCACCGTCGGCGGCGGCTGCATCAGCACCATCGGATGCGCCTCGGCCACCTCGCGCAGGATCCTTTCCACCCGGCGCGTGTCTGTGCCATAGGCCACGCCCACCGGCACAATCACCCGGCCCACGGTATTGCCTCGGGTATAGTTCGTCACCGTGCCACTGACGAAATCGGCATTGGGCACGATCACATCGGTGCGGTCAAAGGTCTCGATCCGGGTCGAGCGCACCGAGATCGAACGCACATAGCCATGCTGGCCGCCCACTTCGATCCAATCCCCTTCCGAGATCGGTCGCTCGATCAACAGGATGATGCCCGAGACAAAGTTGGACACGATGTTCTGCAGACCGAAACCGATGCCCACAGAGAGCGCACCGGCCACGATGGCCAGCGAACTGAGGTCAATGCCGGCACTGGTGATCGCGATCAGCGAAGCAAGGAATATCCCGATATATCCGACGCCCGACACAATGGCATTGCGCCCGCCCATATCGAGTTTGGTCTTGGGCAGGATCGAGTTCTTGAGGGTCCCCTGAACCAACCGCGTGAGCAAATAACCGATCGTAAAGACCGCCGCGAGCGTGAGAAACCCGGTGGGCGAAATGGTGATGCCGCCAAAGCTGACGCCTTGGGTAAATTGCAACCACGCCTCATGCAGCTGTGCAGGCCGCGCCCCCCAGATAAGAGCAAAGATCGGCACCGACGCCAGCACAAAGACAAAACCGAGCAGCACTGGAAAGAGCGACTCCTCGGCGTTCTGCGAATTGCCGCGCAGCATGATGTAAACTTCGGTCAGGATGCGTTGCAACAACAGCAGGGCCGCGATCATCATCAGCGACAGCAGCGCAGGCAGCATCATCGCCTCGGCAGCAGCCACATACCCGATGGCGGCCAACACGGGCGCAAGGATCGCCAAGGCCCAGAGCACGCGGGCCAGAATACGCACCAGTTTGCTGCGGAACCCAAGCTCGGTTTCCACCTCATCCGCCGTGGCGCGGTTGTGCTGCATCAAGAGCCGTGCCAGTCGCCACAACAGCAGCGACGCCACAACCATGATCGGGAAAATCAGAACGTTTCTCGCCTCTTCGGACCATCCAAATCCATTGGCAAGATCCTGAACATAGGCAAAACCCCCAATCACGAGGCCCAGCATCGCCCCATAAAGCCGCCCGGCATAGCGCTCGGCGGTCTCGAGGTTGAGCAGGGACATTTGCAGGTCGTCACGTGGAAAGACACGCAACGCCAACCAGCGCGCCAAGAGGAAAATGAAAATCGCCGACGGGATGGACCCGATCACCAAAAGCCCCTTAGAGCCGAGCAATCCGGTCAAAGCCGCCGCAGCAACCAAAGCGATGGTGCCCAGATAGGGCAGCAGCCAGTCCCCGAGCGATATGGCAAAGGCAGAAAGACGCCGTCCTGCGGTCGGGGTCGATCCCAGAACGCGCGCGTAAAGACGGGTCGTCCAGATACGTCCCCGGCTGATCAGGAAAATCCCGATCAGACAGAGAACAAACACGCCCGGCAGACTGCCTTGGAACCGTTCCCGGCGAAAGGCGCTCTGCCAGTTGGTGGCGGTTTCTGCACGCAACGTCTCTACAGTGCGATAGAGCGTCTTGACCGCCTCGGGCCAATGCAATGGATTGACGGGCGACGGACCAAGGCGCAACAGAGCCTCGGTCTGGCGGTTGCTGATCACCCGGTCAATCGCGCTCACCAGCCCTTCGGCACGGCTGCGGGCCAGTTCAGCCAGCTTCACCGGAGCCTCGAGCCGCGCAAGGCGGCGCTTCAATTCCTCGCGTTGTGCAGAGATGTCTTCGGGTTCTTCGCCGCTTTCAGGCACCGGCCCAAGCGAGTCAATCTGACTGCGCACCGTGGCTATCGCGGCGGCGTTGCTGCCTTGCATGTCCACGAATTGCTGACGCCAGCCATTGACCTGACTGCGCATGCTTTCGAGATCTTCGGTCGAGGCATCGCCATTTGCGAGCATCTCGTCGGCGCTGGTCGCGAGATCTTCCCAGGCGACGTAATCAGGAGCGTTCGGGCTATGTTGGCCCTGCGCCAGACCGGATGGGACGTGACCAACCGCCGCGCTGAATGCCAGACAGAGGATCAGGCCTAGTTGCCGTAGCACCCGTGTCACCCTGCGAACACTCCGGGAATGGAGCGTGGCGCCTGATCGAGCCAATCCGGTGTCGGCAGGCTGTTGGCGCGCAGAAATTCAGGATTGAAGAGCTTGGATTGATAGCGCGTGCCGTAATCGCAGAGGATCGTCACGATAGTATGGCCGGGCCCCATCTCGCGGGCCATGCGGATGGCCCCGGCGATATTGACACCGGTCGAAGCGCCCATGCACAGCCCCTCGTATTGAAGGAGATCAAAGACGATGGGCAGCGCCTCGGCATCGGGAACCTGACAGGCGAAATCGGGGGTGAACCCCTCAAGATTGGCTGTGATGCGGACCTGCCCGATACCTTCGGCGATGGACGACCCTTCGCTCTCCAACTCGCCCTTGGTGTACCAGGAATAGAGCTTGGCCCCCATCGGATCGGCGATGCCCACCTTGACGCCCTTGGGTTGCAGCGCCATGCCGACCCCCGCCAATGTGCCGCCCGATCCCACCGCGCAGATGAACCCATCGACCTTACCACCCGTCTGATCCCATATCTCGGGTCCGGTGGTCTCGATATGCGCCTGACGATTGGCCACGTTGTCGAACTGGTTGGCCCAAATCACCCCGTTGGGTTCGGTTCTGGCAAGCTCGGATGCCAGCCGCTCGGAATAGCGCACAAAGTTGTTGGGGTTGGAATAGGGCGCTGCGGGCACCTGAACCAGATCGGCTCCGGCGAGGCGCAGCATGTCCTTTTTCTCCTGACTCTGCGTCTCGGGGATCACGATCACTGTCTTGAACCCAAGCGAGGCCCCAACCAGCGCCAGACCGATGCCGGTGTTGCCAGCGGTGCCTTCGACAATCGTGCCGCCGGGTTTCAGGTCACCGCGCGCAATGGCGTCACGGATGATGAATAGGGCAGCCCGGTCCTTGACCGATTGACCGGGGTTCAGAAATTCGCATTTGCCGAGGATTTCACAGCCGGTTTCCTCACTGGCGCGACGCAAACGAATAAGGGGAGTATTTCCCACGGCTGCGGCCAGATCCTGTGCGATGCGCATCTCTCATGCTCCTGTGGTCAAACTGTTGTCTTGGTTTAGGCGGTCGGATGCTGGAACTCAAGGCGATGCGCGCAGGCGCGCGCGTTCGCGCTCGAGCCAGATCAAGCTCAGGATCAGCGGACCGTTGTTCGCTTCGCCAGTCCGAAGCAGTGCCATTGCACGTTCAAAATCAATGACATGGGTGCGGATGTCTTCATGTTCCGTGGCCAACCCGCCCTGGCCCGTATCGGTATCGGGCAAGTCGCAAACGCCAAGGAAAATATGGAAGAACTCCGTAGAGTAGCCCGGTGTGCAGTAATGCGCGGAAATCTTCTCGAGATGGCGCAGTGTCAGCCCCGCTTCTTCCAGACATTCGCGCCGTGCCGCCTCTTCCGGTGACTCGCCGCCATCTATCCGGCCTGCGACGGGTTCCAGCATCCACGGGTGCGGATCGCCGCGCCCATAGGGGCCCATGCGAAACTGTTCAACAAGCAGCACCCGGTCGCGGACTGGATCATAGGGCAGCACCAACGCGGCGTCTGTGGCGACAAAAACCTCACGTCCCAAGGTGGCGCTCATGGTCCCGTCAAAGCGCGGATGGCGCAGCGTATAGGCACGAGACAGAAAGAAACCCACGTGGGTGATCTCGCACGCCATATCCTGAACCTGATCGGCATGGGTTGCGCTGCGCAGGCTGGCCGGGGCCGATTGGCGCGCGGCAACCCTGCCACCCGCGCGCGACAGGATCATTGGCAGGCGGGCCGCCAGATCAGCGGCGGGCACGCGGTCTTTGACTGTCATGATTTCACGCGCAGCCGCTTGCAGGATGGCCCCTGATTTTGCCACCCACTCTTGGGGATGCCACGCGCAGCGCCCCGGTCGACCGGGAAACACGAGCGCCTCGCGCTCTGTCCCATCCTGCAGGACCACAAGTCTCTCAGCCGGGCCCAACCCCAGCACCTGTGCGAGATAAGAGAGCCGCGCCACGGCGTCAGCACCCGAGATCAAGAGACCCTCGGCGTTGCCCTGCCCCGCGCTCAGGCCTGAAACCGGCACGGGTTCATCACACAGGGTGATCGCAAGGTCCGGCGCTTGAGCTGGCCGGACATCCGCATCGCCGATCACGGTCTGAAGCAACATCGGGGTAGCCAGCGGACCATAGACAAAGAGCGGTTCCGTCAGGACCACCTGTGCGACACCCATTCCGAAACGATTCCGACCACAATCCCGCCCGTGACCAGCAGACCGATCAGCGGTCCGTTGATCATCAGGCTGCCATATTCCACAATCAGTTCAAACATCGAGATAACGCCCTCGACGACCCCGTCGTACCGAGTGTCGAGGGCGCGTTTGAGCATCTCGTTGAGGCTCTGGAGAAACAGCGCCCAGAACACCAGCGCGCCGACACCCGTCAACCCGGCGCTGAACCCCTCGGCATAGCCAAAGCCAAGCCGCTTGCCGGTCACGCGCCAGCCGCAAATCGCGCCAAGGACAACGTTGACCACATTGAACCAACCGAAATTGGTATCTTCGGGCATGAGCGGGCGAAAGAGCTCTGATCCGTACCACCCCAAAGCGCCCAGTCCGATCGCTGCGACCAGCCTCCCGGCAGTTGGCATGTGATCTGTGAGGGGCATCTATCCGGGCCTTGCGATGGTGATCTGTGTCACATCGCAACTACCCCCTTTAAAGGCCCCCGCGCAAGAGGTCAGGTAGAAATTCCACATCCGGCGAAAGCGCTCGTCAAAGCCCATTTCGGCAATTGCGTCCCATTTGTCGTTGAAAGTCTGGTGCCACCGGCGCAGGGTCTGGCTGTAACTCTCACCAAACTCGATGGAGCGCGCGACGTTGAGACCTGCCCGCTCGATTTCGGCGCGCAGCGCGGTGGGGCTGGGCAGCATGCCACCCGGAAAGATGTACTTCTGGATGAAATCCACATCGCTGCGGTAGCTTTCCCACCGCTTGTCCTCGACCGTGATGATCTGCAATGTGGCCAGAGCTCCGGGATTAAGGCGCTCGCGCAAGCTGTTGAAAAACACCGGCCAATAGCGTTCTCCCACCGCCTCGAACATCTCGATACTGGCAATGCCATCGTAGGTACCGCGCTCGTCGCGATAGTCCTGCAACTTGAGCGTGACCCGATCCGACAATCCCGCGCGCGCCATCCGGTCGCGCGCATATTTCAACTGCTCCGCGCTGATCGTGAGGCCGGTCACGCGCAGCCCGCGTTCCTTGGCGGCATATTCGGCAAAGCCACCCCAGCCACAGCCGATTTCCAGCACGTGATCGCCGGGTTTCACCCCCATCTGATCGACCATGCTGGCATATTTGGCGATCTGCGCCTGTTCGAGACTGTTTTGGCCGGGCTGAAAGATCGCGCTGGAATAGGTCATCGTTTCATCCAGCCAGAGGCTGTAGAACTCATTACCCAGATCGTAGTGATAGCTGATGTTGCGGCGCGCTTGCGTCTTGGAATTACGCTTGAACCAGAACCGGATGCGCTCGTAAATCTGCGCCAGTCGCTGACCGGGATAGCCGTTGTAAATCCCGTCATTGTCATCGTTGAGCAGATCCATAAAGGACTGAAGATCCGGCGTGGACCAATCGCCATCAAGATAGGCCTCGCAAAAGCCCAGATACCCCTCGCGCACCAGCCGTGCAAAAACCTCGGTGTCGTGGATCTCCAGAACGGCCACCGGTCCGGGCCGATTGCCTTCGGCGCGGAACACGCGACCATCGGGCAAGCGGATATCAAGCCGCCCGGCGTCGATCTGACGGGCCACACCGAAGCAACGGGAAAAATAGCGCGGCAGGCCGGTCTGGCCGTTGTTATCGGTCAGGATCATGCGGTCTGTCCTCTTGTTATCGGTCAGTGCAGCAGCCGTTGGCCCAGCGGTCAAGTCAGTCATGGCTCAGAACTCCCGTGCTTCATAAGCCGCAAGTGCGCGGTTTCGGCCTCCGGCAAGATCGACCAACCGGTTGGGATAGGAGGATGTCGACGACAGACTCCAACGGCGGGGAATGGCCTTGAAATAGTCAAGCGCCGTCGCCTGTGGTTGCCCCTGTCCCTCGGCGATCCATCGACGGGTATAGGCACCGTCACGGTCGAATTTTTCCAGCTGCGTTTCGGGGTTGAAGACCCGGAAATAAGGGGCGGCATCCGGGCCGCACCCCGCCGCCCATTGCCACCCCATCGCGTTCGAGGCCGGGTCCCAATCCGTGAGGCAGTCGGCGAACCAGTCCAGACCGACCTTCCAATGGGTCATCAGGTGCTTGGTCAGATAGGACGCCACGATCATCCGCGCGCGGTTGTGCATCTTGCCTGTGACATACATCTCGCGCATGGCGGCATCGACAAAAGGCTCTCCGGTGCGGCCCTGTTTCCACGCAATGACGTCGGGATGATCGGCATCGGTGGACCACGGAAAGGCATCCCAATCCGTCCGCCAATTGTCCGTCAGGATATGTGGCGTGTGATACATGAGATGATAGGCAAACTCGCGCCAGACCAACTCTTTCAGCCAATGTTCCGCGCCTTGTGCCCCGGCATGCAAAGCCCTCTGCCCGGCATGCCAACATTGCCGGGGCGACACTTCCCCGTAGGTCAGGTTCTCCGAGAGGCTGGATGTAGCCTCCACCGCCGGAAAATTGCGCGCGTCCTTGTAGTCCGAGATGGCTCCGTCGGTGAAGGCGTGAAGGCGATCCATGGCCGCCGCTTCGCCCACGCGCTGATAGGGCAGGCAAACCTCTGCGCCGCGCACCATCGCCGCCCCCATATGCCAGTCATCCAGACCATCACTGACGGGCCACATATCCGGGGCCAGGATCGTTGACGGTGCCCGAAGAGGCACTGCCACCTCGCGATCCTTCACCGCGCGCCACATCGGACTGTAGACGCGGTAGAACCCGCCGGTCTTGGTCTCGACGGTCCAAGGCTCGAACATCACATGACCCGCATGGCTCTGCGCGGCTGCGCCATCCTCACGCAGCGCGGATTTAACCGCCTTGTCGCGTTCAATTGCCTGCGGATCATAGAGCCGGGACCAATGCACGGCCCCGGCCCCGGTCTCAGCCACCAGTGCGCGCAAGACCTCAAGGGCGGAACCGCGACGCAGGATCAGACGGCTGCCCCTGTCCTCCAGATCGCGCGCCAAAGATGCCAGCGACAGGCCCAGCCGCCATTTCGGCGCAGCACCCAGACCCGCCACGCTGTCATCATGGATAAACACCGGTATGATCGGCCCACCGCCCTCGATCGCGGCACAGAGCGCCGGGTGGTCCGCCAGACGCAAATCGCGTCTGAACCATACGAGTATTGGTGGTTTCACCGTCATCCCCTGCCCCGGTCTTTGGTGGGTATACGGTGCGTATCAGCAGACGGATCAAAGAATATCATCAAGCGCGGTCAAGAGTTTGTCCACCTCGGCACGGGTCGTGTAATGCACGAAACTCAGCCGCAAAACGCCACGCTCGGGGTCTACCCCCATGGCTGTCAGAGGCCGCACAGCATAGAAATCGCCACCCCCCGCCATGATCCCATGCCCCGCCAATTGCGCCGCCGCCTCGGCCGCCGCCCGGTTGAGGGCGACGGCCACGGTCGGTGCCTTATGCTCGGCCTCGAACGGGCCGATCAGCCGCGCCGAATTGCGCTCCTTGAGAAAATCCAAGAGCGGCTGCAAAAGTGCTGTTTCATGCGCCCGCATGAGATCATGCACCCCTGCCGCCCGTGTCACGGCACCGCCCGTGATCCCGTGATGCGCTGCCAGATCGTCGATATAATCCGCCATGCCCGCACTTGCGGCAACCTGCGCATGATCCGGGCCCGCCGGCGTGAAGCGTTTGTAGAGCGTGCCTGCGTTGAAATAATGCGCCTGATTGGGCAAGAGATTGCCCAATTCCCGCCGGATCACCATGATGCCCTGATGCGGCCCATAGGTCTTGTAGGCCGAGAAAAGGTAGATATCCGGCCCCATCCCGCCCACATCGGGCAGACCATGCGGCGCGTAGCTGACCCCATCGACACAGACAAAGGCCCCGGCGGCATGCGCCAGCGCCGTAATCTCGACCACCGGGTTGATCGCCCCCACCACGTTGGAGCAATGCGGAAAACACACCAGCCGCACCCGGTCATCGAGCAGGTTCTCGAGGTCTGCGGGATCAAGCAATCCGCTCTCGGGGTTGATCTTCCACTCGCGGACTTCGAACCCCGCATCGGCCAACCGCCGCCACGGCCCGGAATTGGCCTCGTGATCCTGATTGGTGACGATGATCGCATCGCCGGGCTCCATCCACTGCCGGAACGCTTGCGCCAGAACATAGGTGTTCTGCGTGGTCGAGGGGCCGAAACTCAGCTCATCCGCCGCCACGCCCATCATTGCCGCCAGCCGCGCCCGCGCCTCGTCCATCTCGGCGCCCGCCAGTTGGCTGGCCGCATAGGGCGCATAGGGCTGCACCTTGCGTTGCCGGTAATACCGCTCCAACCGCGCGATCACAGGCGCGCAAGTATAAGAGCCGCCCGCATTCTCGAAAAACGCCTGTCCCACAAGGCTCGGTTCGGCAAAAGCCGGAAATTGCGCGCGCACGAAATCGGTGTCGAGTGTCATACTTGTCCCCAGTGTCCCTTTTTGTCGCCACAAAACAACAAAGCCCCCCGGCACGCAAGCGTCGGGGGCTTCAAGATTACACTCTTTAGAGTGTTACAGGCTTTTCATTTCGCTCTGCAAGCCACGAAAGATCGCCCAGCACATCACCAAGAGCACCAAAGTAAAGGGTAGCCCCGTCGAAATCACCGCCGATTGCAGCGCCGCAAGGCCTCCGCCGATCAAGAGCACGATGGCAACCGCCCCCTCAAAGATGCACCAGAACACCCGCTGCGCGACCGGCGCATCAACCTTGCCACCCGCCGTGATCGTATCAATCACCAGCGAGCCGGAATCCGAGGAGGTGACAAAGAACACCACCACGAGGATGATGCCGATGGTCGAGGTGATCGTCGCCAAGGGCAACACATCGAGCATCTGAAAGAGCTTGAGCTCCAGCGGCGCAGTCATGGCCGCGTCATACCCATCCGCAATTACCTGATTGAGTGCTGTGCCGCCGAACACACTCATCCAGAGCACGCAAACCAGCGACGGAATGAGCAGCACGCAGATCAGGAACTCCCGCACCGTGCGGCCCCGGCTCACCCGGGCGATGAACATGCCCACAAAGGGCGACCAGCTGATCCACCACGCCCAATAAAACGCGGTCCAACCCTGCATGAAATTGGTGTCCTCACGCCCGAACGGATTGGAGAGCGCCAGGAGGTTCTGCAGATAGGCCCAGAGGCTGTCAAAGAAGAACGTCAGCAGGAAAATTGGCCCGCCCACAAAGAACACAAAGATCAGCAGCAGGCCAGCCAGCCCCATATTGATCTCGGACAGCACCTTGACGCCGCCATCAAGACCCCGCACCACCGAAATGAGCGCAATCGACGTGATGCCGGTAATCAGCAGCACCAAGAGCAGGCTGGAATCCGGCACGCCACTGTCCTCGGTATTGCCATAGGTGATACCAAGGAAACTGCGCGTTCCCTCTGCCGCGTCGCCAGAGCCAAACAGGAACGTCAGACCCGAAGCGGCCTGTTCCGCGCCAAAACCGAGCGATGTCGCGAGGCCAAAGAGCGTGGCAAAGACCGCCAGCGTGTCGATGGCATGTCCCCACCAGCCCCAGACCCGCTCGCCCAGAATTGGATAAAACGCCGAGCGGAGCGTGAGCGGCAGGCCCTTGTTATAGCTAAACAGCGCCAGCGCGAGGGCAACAACCGCGTAGATCGCCCAAGGATGCAGACCCCAGTGAAAAATTGTCGCCGCCATGCCCAATCGCGTTGCCGCTTGCGGATCCCCTCCTGCGGCACCGAGAGGCGCCCAATCGCTACGCGCCGCGCCCTCCATCGCCGTGCCGCCCAAGGCACTGGAAAAATGGCTCATCGGCTCTGACACGCCAAAGAACATGAGGCCAATACCCATGCCAGCGGCAAACAACATCGCGAACCAGCCGATATAGCTGTAATCCGGTGTCGCCTCGTCGCCCCCCAGCCGCACCTTGCCGAACGGGCTGACAATCAGAAAGAGACAAAAGATCACAAAGACATTCGCGGCACTCAGGAAGAACCAGTCAAAGCCCTTGGTAACGGCCGAAAAGAGCCAGTCAAACACGCTCGCCGCCTGATCCGGCAGAACCAGAGCATAGAAAACGAAGATCACGATCGACATCCCGGAAATGAAAAAGACCGGGTTGTGAATATCAAGGCCGAAAGGCCCGACATTGTCCTGCCCGATCGTATACTCCGTATCGATCACATCCGACTGCCCCTCCGGCGCGGGTATGCCTTGGTTTGTTGTTTCGTCGGCCATCTGGCCTCCTTTTCCTGTTTTTTTGGCTGCCAGCCCTGTCCCGTCGCGGGGGATGGTCACCGCTCCGGCGCGGCGTGTGGCAGCGTTTCGGGTTCGGGCGCACGGCATGCCCCTGCGCGAGCCGGGCCTCAGAGGCCGGTGTCTGTCTCTGGCTTTTAGCAAAAAACCGCCAAGGCTCGCAACCCAATGACGTGAAACATGTAACTTTTCCGCCATTCCAATGTCGCAAAACATCCTGCTCTTGGGGAGTCGCACAGGTCGTCGCACAGGTCTTCGCACATGGCAATTCGGGTACTCCCGTTTGCCATCGTGATGCTGCTGATGGTCATATCGCTGACCAAGGCGCTTTACCGCGACCATCTGCGCGAAAGACACGGCGTTATGGCCGAGCAACCGGCGGAGTGATCATAGAGACGTAAAACCAAAAGACGCCGCGCCCCCGCGCGGCGTCATTCTTTTTGACGTGCCCGGTCCCGATAATAGGCCAAGACATAGAGCCGGATCGCCGTGGCCAAGCCTGCGTCAACCCCGCGCCTTTCATCAATTTCGGCCGCCAAGACATTGAGAGCCATAGAT
This sequence comes from Roseovarius sp. 217, assembly GCF_000152845.1. GTDB lineage: Bacteria > Pseudomonadota > Alphaproteobacteria > Rhodobacterales > Rhodobacteraceae > Roseovarius. Next base: position 3,249,823 of record NZ_CH902584.1, on the reverse strand, counting down.
TTTTCCTCGGAAATCTCGCGAAATGCCTGCCAGAATTCATCCTCAAGCGACACGCTGGTGCGATGGCCGCGCAAGGTGAGCGAGCGTTTGACGGGGCGCGCGCTCATCGCGGCCAAGGTTTGGGGGCTCTGCCCCCGTCCCGGACCGGGTCCCGGCCTCCCCCGAGGGATTTCAGGTCAGATGAAACCGCCATCAATCCTTGTCCAGGCGATGGTCATCGAGGGCGGCGCGCGCCTTGTCGGCCTGCGCTTGCTCAATCGTCTTCTGCGCCTTGGTTCGGCCAAAGCGCGCGGCATTCTCCTCCGCGCGGGCCTTGTCAGCGGCCCGCGCCTTTTGCTTGCGCACCCGGTTCAGATTGACCGGGCCCTCGCTCATTTCGGTCCGACCATGTCTTCGGGGCGCACCACGCGGTCAAAGGTTTCGCCATCGACAAAGCCAAGCGCAATCGCCTCTTCCCGCAGGGTCGTGCCGTTCTTATGCGCGGTCTTGGCGACCTTGGTGGCATTGTCATAGCCGATAGTCGGCGCCAGTGCCGTCACCAGCATCAGGCTTTCCTGCATCAGCTTTTCGATGCGCGGGCCATTGGCCTCGATGCCATTGAGCATCCGCTCGGTGAAACTGTCGGCGGCATCGCCCAAAAGCTGCATGGATTGCAAGAGGTTATAGGCCATCATCGGATTGTAGACATTCAATTCGAAATGTCCCTGACTGCCTGCAAATTTAATCGCCGCGTCATTGCCCATGACATGCGCCGCCACCTGCGTCAGCGCCTCGGCCTGCGTCGGGTTGACCTTGCCCGGCATGATCGACGATCCCGGTTCGTTCTCGGGCAGGATCAATTCGCCCAGACCCGAGCGCGGACCAGACCCGAGAAAGCGGATGTCATTGGCGATCTTGTAGCAAGAGCCCGCCACGGTCGCGAGCGCGCCGGACATGAAGACCATCGCGTCATGGGCGGCCAGCGCCTCGAACTTGTTGGGGGCGGTGACGAACGGCAGACCAGTGATCTCGGCCATCTGCGCCGCCACTGTCGTATCCCAGCCTTTGGCGGTATTCAGGCCGGTGCCCACGGCGGTTCCGCCCTGCGCCAGCTCGTAAATGCCGGGAAGGCAGAGGTTCACCCGCGCGATCCCCTGCCGGATCTGATGGGCATAGCCCGAGAATTCCTGACCCAAGGTTAGCGGCGTGGCATCCTGCGTATGGGTGCGGCCGATCTTGATGATATCCTTGAACTCTTCCGACTTGGCCTCGAGCCCTGCCAAGAGTTTTCCCAGCCCCGGCAAAAGCACGTCGCGTGCAGTCATCGCTGCGGCGATGTGCATGGCCGTCGGGAACGTATCGTTGGACGATTGCCCCATATTCACATGGTCATTGGGATGCACCGGGTCCTTGGTGCCGATCACACCGCCCAGAATTTCAATCGCGCGGTTGGCGATGACCTCATTGGCGTTCATGTTGGATTGCGTGCCCGATCCCGTCTGCCAGACCACCAGCGGGAAATTGTCGTCGAACTTGCCCGAAATCACCTCTTGCGCGGCCTGAATAATCGCGTCGGCCAGACGCGCGTCTAGCGTACCACTGGCCTTGTTGGCCTGCGCACAGGCCTGTTTGATCACACCGAGTGCGCGCACAATCGCGATGGGCTGCTTCTCCCAGCCGATCGGGAAATTCTGGATCGAGCGCTGCGTCTGCGCCCCCCAATATTTATCGGTCGGCACCTCAAGAGGGCCAAAGCTGTCGGTTTCGGTGCGGGTGGCGGTCATGGCAAAGCCTTTCGTGACAAGTTTGCCCCGTTCATACCGCAGTTGCACGAAATATCAATGCTGTATACGACGGAATACAACGGGTCGCACCAGCGCATTCCGCCTATGACTTGCGGAAACTGTCGAGGCTCACCACCTCGGCCTTGTTCGGACTCGGGTCATCATCCGGTGGCTCGGTATCGTCGAGGTCGTCGTCTTCCTCATCGACCTCTTGCGTCTCGAACCGCAGCCCGAATTCCACGGAGGGATCGACAAAAGTCTGTATCGCGTCATAGGGCACATAAAGTCGCTCTGGCGCGTCGCCGAAATTCAGGGTTACGGCAAATCCGTCATTGGTCACCTTGAGATCGTCATACCAATGCTGCATCACGACCGTCATCTCGGATGGATAGCGCTGTTTCAACCAGTTGGCGAGTTTGGCCTCGGGATGTTTGGTGTCGAAGGTGATGAAAAAATGGTGTGCGCCCGGCAACCCCTCGGATTGCACCTTGCTCAACACCTCTTGGATGAGGCCGCGCATGGCACGGTGCATAAGATTTCCATAGTCGATTGATCGAGACATGTTGGACCCCGGGGAATTGCTGCACGTCAGCATAGGGGATTCTAAGCAAAACAAAAGACCTGCAATGCGCGGCTCAAGTCAAAACATGCCACGCGCCCGAGAGCGCCGCCATCAGCGCCAGACCCAAGACCATCGGCAGACGAAATACCAGCAAGAGAACGCCTGCGAGGGCCACAAATGTCGCATCGAGCGGCGAGAAGCTGCTGAGCTCTGGACGTGGTCCGAGACGCGTCATCGCCACCTCCGCAAACAGCACATGGAGCGCGAACCAGACCGACAGGTTGAGGATCACACCCACAACCGCCGCAGAAATCCCCGCCAAGGCCCCCTTGAGTCGGGGGCGCGCCAGAATGCGCTCGATATAGGGCGCACCCGTGAAAATCCAAAGAAAACAGGGCGTGAATGTCACCCAGACGGTCAGAACTGCCGCTGTGATTGCCATCCCTGCCCCGCCCTGCGCATATCCGGCCAATAGCCCGACGAACTCGGTCACAAGGATCAGTGGTCCCGGTGTGGTCTCGGCCAGCCCGAGTGCGTCGATCATTTCGGCGGTGGTCAGCCAGCCCTTGGTCGCCACCACCGTATCGGTCATATAGGCCAGCACCGCATAGGCTCCGCCAAAGGTCACGACCGCCAGCTTGCTGAAGAAGAGCGCCAGATCGGTGAGAAACGTGGCTCCCATGCCCCAGGCGAGCAGCACCGGTGCCGCCCAGAGCGCGCCCCAGACCAGCGCCGTGGTCACGGTCCCGGAGAGCGGCACAGCCGCTGGGGTGACGAGGCTCAGATCCGCCGCCATGTCCCGATGGGACCACCACCCCCAGAAAGCAGCAGAAGCAATGATCAGCGGGAAAGGCACCGACAAAAAGAACATCGCAACAAAGCCAAGGCCCGCCAGCACCCAACTGTCCAGCCGCAGAAGTGCCCGACGCGCCAGCTTGAGCAGCGCTTGCAGCACGATAACCACCACCGCCGCCTTGACGCCCAGAAACACCGCCTGCACCAGCGGCAGATCGCCGTAAGTGGCATAGCCAAGGCCAAGCGCCAGGATCACCGCCGCCCCCGGCAGCACAAAGAGAAGCCCGGCAATCAGCCCCCCCAGCACCCCGCGCAGCCGCCAACCGGCGTAGGTGCAAAGCTGCATCGCCTCTGGCCCCGGCAAGAGCATGCAAAACGACAGCGCGCCCAGAAATTGCTGCTCGGTCAGCCAGCCGCGCCGCTCCACCAATTCATCATGCATCATCGAAATCTGCGCCGCAGGCCCGCCAAAGCTCAGGAGGCCAATCCGCAGAAAGCTGCGGCATAACAGGGAAAGGGGCGGCGCGCTCATGTCTCTTTGTCGCGCGGCGCAAGCCTATACGCAAGACATAGTTTAATGACGAAAATTCAGCGTCTTAGGGATCATAGTTGAGGTGAAAGTGCAGGCTTCTGTTGCCAGGTGCCTGCGAACCCCGCCTTACGCGGCTAAGCGCAAGGGCTTAAGTTTCGGTTTGGTTACTGCTTACGCAGCAACGGCCACCGGAGCACGGTTGTCATTTGCAACTGTACGTTTCGGACCGATAACGGTGGTACCTCACCGAGACAAAGCATAACCCCTTTAGACGTTCGTCGATCCTGTTTCGACCCCATGATCCCCAAAATGAAGGATGTTTGGTGGAGTCGCCGGGTACCGCCCCCGGGTCCGATCCGCGTATTACGAGCGCGTTTATGTCCATAGTCCGCTTGCGCGAACACCCTATACATAGGCGCTCTGATCCCGCTTGCAAAGGGGGTGTCGGATCACCGTGGCAAAAGTTTCAGCCAGATGCCATCGCGTCCCCGCACCGTCAGATGCGCCACCGGCACCGGCGGACGCTCTGCCACCACGTCAAATCGATAGGCCCGCACCAGCATCGCCAGCAAGAGCGGCCCCTCGATCATGGCAAATCCCGCCCCGGTGCAGACCCGTTGCCCAGCGGAAAACGGAATGAACGCCTCGCGCAGACAGGTCTTGCCATTCTCGGTGCTATAGCGCGCCGGATCGAACCCGTCAGGATTATCCCAGAGCCGTTCATGTCGATGCAAATGCCAAGGGCTGATCACCACCTGCGCGCCAGGGGCAATGTCGCGATCTCGGAACCGCTCGGGACAGGTCGTCTCGCGCACCATCATCGGCACCGGCGGATAGAGGCGCAGCGTCTCGCGGAAGACATCGCGGGTGATGCGCAGTCCGGACATGTCGGAAAACTCTGGCGGGCCTGCGCCAAAGACCGCGTCTGCCTCCGCCGCAACCCGCTCCTGCCACTCCGGGTAAAGCGCCAGCAGATAGAGCGCCCAAGCCAGCGCCGATGCACTAGTTTCATGCCCCGCGAGAAAGAAAATCGCGACCTGATCGACCATTTCCTCAGTCTCGAACCGGTCACCTGTGACCGGATCAGCGGTGGTCATGATCTTGGTCGCCAGATCGTCGGGCGCTGTTCCCGCTTCGATCTCGGCACGCCTTTTGGTCGTCAACCCAGTGATGAGCGCCCGGATAGAGCGGGCAGTGGCCCGCGTCTGGCGACGGTGAAACCGGGGAAACCATTGCGGCAAAGGGATAAAAGCCGCAAGATTGAGCACCGGCTGCGTGCGTTGATGCGCTTTGAACTGCTCGAACACCTCTGCAGCTGTCGTGTTCTCGATCGGGATAGAAACCAAGGTGCGAAAGATCACATCGGCGGCGGCGTGGCTGGTGTGAAACTCGATCTCTAGCGGCGTGCCATCGGCCAAAGGGGCAAGGCGTGTCACCGCCCCCTGCCCGGCTGTGACCATAGCCGCGAACGTATCGCGCAGCCGCCCACCCTCAAACGCGGGGTCGATGATACGGCGTTGGCGCTTCCATGTCTCGCCATTGGTGACGAACACCGATTGCCCAAGCAGAGGACGCAACCCCTCGGAAACACGGGTGGATTTCGGAAAATCATCAGGGCGTTGCTTAAGCACCAGATCGACCAGCGCGGTGTCATTACAGAGGTAGGATCGAAAGAACGGCGTGCGAAATTCAGCCATCCAGGCCCGGTAAAGACGTGCCGGCTGTGCCGAGAGGATATCGGCGCGAAAGAGCCGCAGATAGCGCCAGAGCGTCACGCGGTTCGGGCGCGCGGGCGGCTTGGGCGGGATCATGGCGCAAGGCTCGTGTAGCGCGAGGTGGCGCGTTCGATCCGGCTTTTCGACGGTGGGCGGTCGCGGAATCGTTCAGCCAAAGTCAAAGGCCCTGCCGTGATGCGGAAATAATCGTAGTCGTTGGGCCGGTCAAAGGCGCAGAGGTATTGAAAATGCAGCCGAAAAAAGCGCCATCGCAAAGCGCGCCACCGCTCGGGGCTCAGCGTCTGCGTGAACGCCGCCGAAATGACCAGCGGCCAACGTTTGTTGGCCGGGGCCACCCCTGAAACGCTGACGGGATCACAGAGGGCAAAGGCGCAGCCATCGCCGGGGGCGGTGACATCGACCCAGGTCAATTCGTCCCGCACGCTCAGATAGGCCAGGTCCGCCCGCAGCCTGTGTGCGCGCGGCAGAAACGACACCATCGGCACGACCTGCCCGAGGCTCAGGAACGACAGCACCGGGCCTGTCTTGGGCACCTGTCCGCCGCGGATCAGATCGGCCAGAATCGACACCCCCAGATGCGCGCCAGAGGAATGGCCAACAATCAGAACCTCGTCGTTATCCCCTTGTAATGCCGTCGCAATTTCAGTGGTAAACGCCGCCATCCGCGCCTCCAACTCGGGCGGATTGGCCCCAAGATACTGCGCTGAATAGGCGTAATCGTGCATCAGGTAATAGGCAAAGAACCGGCCATCCTGCCGCCGGAACCATTCGAGGATGAATGGCACGACAATGAGACCGCCCCATATGGCCCAAGGATGCCAGAGCGCCAGCACGCGGCCCAGTCCCCAGGCTGCCAAGAGCGCCAAGGCCAATTGCGCCAGAAGGAATCCCACCGGATAAAGCGCTGCAATCACTGGACCTTTTCGCAATCGCATGAGGCGAAAGAGTGCGCCGCTGCCGATGTAGATGGCCGCAGTGCGGATCAAGGTCAGATAGGTGGCCAAAATCCCCTGATCCATGCTGCCCTTGACGATGTCGGACCAGACCAACACTTCAAAGCTGCTCTCGACCTCCGCATCTTCGATCCGCGCGACCACATTCCAACCGAACCTAACCTGAGCTTTGGCAGGCAACACACTGATTTCATATCCGGAAATAGAGGATTGCTCCGCACCTTCCTTGCGATAGAGCTCGCGGTAGCGGCGCGGTGGAATGGGGTCATAGCCCGGAATATAGAACACGCGCCGACGGCGCACGGGGGCCTTGCTGCTCATGTCCAACCTCTTGTTGAGCAGAGCCTAACGTGAAAATCGGGCAAGCGTAAGGTGTTATCCGAGCACCGCAAGGGCCGGGAATGTTTCCAGCAGCCAAAAGGAAAAGGCCGAGAAACCGCCGGTCAACATCAAGAGACCGATGGTCCAGAGCAGGAGGCCCATGACCCGCTCAATCTGCTCCATGTGGCGCTTCATCCAGCCCATAAGCCCTTGAAGACGCGGCAGAAATGCAGCGACCAGCAAGAACGGCACACCCAACCCGATGGCATAGATCGCCAAAAGCGCGGTGCCACGCGCAACCGATCCCTCGGAGGCCGCCAACGACAGGATCGCGCCGAGTTGCGGGCCGATACAGGGCGTCCAGCCGAACGCGAACGCAAGGCCAAGGACATAGGCGCCAAAGGACGATCCCCCCTTGTCCCCCGCATCAATCCGCGCCTCGCGGTCGAGGAATTTGATGCGGTAGACACCCACGAAATGCGCACCGAAGGCCATCACAAGAACGCCCGCTATCGTATTGAAATAGCTTTGATATTGCAGAAACACAGTCCCGATCGCCGAGGCGGTGAACCCCAAAAAGATAAAGACCGTCGACAGGCCAAGCACGAAAAACAGCGCCGGGACCACCGCGCGGGCGCGACTGCTGCCGCTTTCAGAGAGGTCACTCAGGCTGATGCCGCTCATATAGGCAAGGTAAGGCGGGACGATGGGAAGCACACAAGGGCTTAAAAATGAAATGATTCCAGCAGCTAAGGCCACGAACATGGCGGGCAACAGGGCTGCGTCTATGATTTCGATTCCAAACATGGGTCAGACATAGCCCGCCCGAGGACCGGCGTCACCACGCAAAAAGTCACATCCTTGTGGACAGGCTGTAACAAGGCCGCTATCTGAATGGCCATGATACCGAATGACACGCTCGATGCCTGTGGGCTGCTGTGCCCCCTGCCCGTTCTCAAGCTGCGCAAGCGCTTGAAATCATTGGGCATTGGTGAGGTGATCGCGATGCAGGCCGATGATCCGGCCGCCATTATCGACGTGCCGCATTTCTGCGCGGAATCGGGGCATGACTTGCTCTCGGCGACAGATACAGACGGTGTCCAAACCTACCTGATCCGCAAGACCCTCTAGCGCCCGCTTGATCCGACAGACAAACGCCGCGCCCCAGATCTGAGGCGCGGCGTATGTAAAGCCTGTACGCTGCGTACGCGCGTTGCGTACGCAGCGAGAGGGATCACCCCAGAGACCACCAACCGCGACGTTTCGGCTTGCTGTCTTCCTCAACGGCAGGCGCTTCTGCGGCGGGTGCCGGGGTCGGCGCTGGCGTTGGCTCGGGTTGCGTTTCGGTAACCGGCGCATCCACAACCGGCATCGGATCTGGTGCCACGACGTCGGCAACAGCCGGGGCCGCTTCGGCCTTGGGCGTTTCCGGCGCGGGTGCCGTCACCACGGCATCGGCATCCGCGACCGCCTCGGGTTCTTTCTTTTTGCGCGGAGTTGGCGTGCGCTTGGGTTTGGGCTTGGGCTTGTCATCTGCCTTTGCAGTAGGCGCATCCTCAGAGGTCGACGCGTCATTGACCGCCGGCTCTTTCTTCTTGCGCGGCGCGCGGGTGCGCTTCGGCTTGGGCTTCTCCTCAGAGGCGTCGTCACTCTGGGTCTCAGCATCGGTCTGCGCCTCGGCGGGGGCCGTAGTCACAGTCTCGGGCGTCTCAGTCTGAGTGTCCGTCGCATCCGAGGCGACATCCTCGTCGTCGTCCTTGCCGTCATCAGCACCGTCATCACCGCCGTCCCCATTGCGATCAGAGCCGTTACCCCCCTTGGGCTTGCGACGGCGGCTGCGACGACGGCGGCTTTTCTTGGGCTTGTCCGAGCCATCACCACCGGTCTCCGAGGGTGTCTTGCCCTCATCGCTCTTGTCGGTGTCCGCCTCGTCCTCGTCCTCGATATCCTCTTCGATCTCTGTATCGTCGTCGATGTCATCCATCAGCGCCGAACTCCCGGACACGAACTGCGCCATCGGCACTTCGGGAACATTGCGGGTCGCGGTCTTGAATTTCTCCATCGTGAAATCCGGGCTGACCAGACGCGGGTCGCCTTCGATTCGCACCGACAGGCCATAGCGGCCCTCGATTTGCGCCACATGATCGCGTTTCTGGTTCATCAGATAGTTGGCGATGCCCACCGGGCATTTCACCAACACCTCGCGCGAGCGGCGGCGCACGCCCTCTTCCTCGATCTGGCGCAGGATCGACAATGCGAGACTGTCATCCGAGCGGATGAGACCCGTGCCATGGCACGCCGGACAGGGCTGCGTCGTCGCCTCGATCATGCCGGGGCGCAAACGCTGGCGCGACATTTCCAAGAGGCCAAAGCCCGAGATGCGACCCACCTGAATACGGGCGCGGTCGGTCTTGAGCTTATCCTTGAGGCGCTTTTCCACCGAAGCGTTATTGCGGCGCTCGTCCATGTCGATGAAGTCGATCACGATGAGACCGGCCAGATCGCGCAGGCGCAATTGGCGGGCCACCTCTTCGGCGGCCTCGATATTGGTCTTGAGCGCGGTTTCCTCGATCGAGCCTTCCTTGGTGGCACGGCCAGAGTTGACGTCGATGGCGACGAGCGCCTCTGTCACGCCAATCACGATATAGCCACCGGATTTCAACTGCACGGTGGGGTTGAACATGCCCGACAGATAGCTCTCGACCTGAAAGCGGGCAAAGAGCGGCTGTTGATCCACGTAATGCTTAACGTTCTTGGCATGGGACGGCATGATCATTTTCATGAAATCCTTGGCGATGCGATAGCCACGCTCGCCCTCGACCAGAACCTCGTCAATATCGCGATTATAGAGATCGCGGATCGAGCGTTTTATCAGATCGCCCTCTTCGTAGATTTTCGCAGGCGCAATCGAGCGCAGCGTCAATTCGCGGATCTGCTCCCAGAGGCGTTGCAGGTATTCATAGTCGCGCTTGATTTCGGCCTTGGTGCGTTTCGCCCCGGCGGTGCGCACGATAAGACCCGCGCCGCGCGGCACGTCGATCTCTGTGGCGATTTCCTTGAGCTTTTTGCGGTCAACGGCATTGGTGATCTTGCGGCTGATGCCACCGCCACGCGCGGTGTTGGGCATGAGCACGCAATAACGACCGGCAAGGCTGAGATAGGTGGTCAGCGCCGCGCCTTTGTTGCCGCGTTCTTCCTTGACGACCTGCACCAGCATGATCTGGCGGACCTTGACGACCTCCTGGATCTTGTAACGCCGCGCACGGGGCTTGCGCACCGGGCGGATATCCTCGCTGTCGTCTTCCTCGGCGACGGATTCGATCTCGTCATCCTGGGCCGCATGATCGCGGGTATCGGTTTCCGGTTCCTCGTCGCCAGCCTCTTGCGAGGTCGGCGCAGGGCGGTCCTCGGGCTCTTCGACCGGGGTTTCGGGGACGCGTTCCATCGGCGATGTGCCTTCGGGCACCGCCGCAGTCGCCGCCTCATCCTCAAGGTCGATGGTTTCCATCCCCGAGATTTCGGACGTGGTCACGGCATCGTCAGACTGGGTTTTTTCCGACCGCGAACGCGAGCGGGACCGCGACCGCGAGCGGCCATTGCCATTGCCGTTGCGATTATCGTTGCGGTTGTCGCCGCCGCCACTGTTGCGGCGCGGACGATCCTCGTCCTCGTCGTTCTGGGCGTTGGCGAGGGCCTCTTCTTCGGCCATCAGCGCTTCGCGGTCAGCGACCGGGATCTGGTAGTAATCGGGATGAATCTCTGAAAAGGCCAGAAATCCGTGGCGATTGCCGCCGTAATCGACAAAGGCAGCCTGAAGCGAGGGTTCAACCCGCGTCACCTTGGCCAGATAGATGTTGCCAGCTAGCTGGCGTTTGTTTTCAGACTCAAAATCGAATTCCTCGACCTTGTTTCCGTCGACCACCACAACCCGAGTTTCCTCGGCGTGGGTGGCATCAATGAGCATTTTCGTAGCCATGTTTTCCGTTTGCATCGCGGCGCGGCGGCCGGCCCCGGAGGAGCGGCGCGTTGCGGCAAATGTCTGATAAGGGCGATAGCGGGCGCGCGTCGATCGGTGCCGGTTGCGGCCCCTGCTCTGACGTGGTGATGTCTCGCGCGCTTCATCGCGGTTCTTCTTCTCCGGCCCCTTGCGGCGCCAATTCAGAGCCTGTCCACCGATTTACAGGGTTCAGGCTTGTATGTGGCCCCGGAATCGGGGCCCAATCGGTCTGCCCAATCATGTCGGAGTGATCCTGACGGAGGATTGAAACAGCGAATCTCACCTGGCGCGGGGCGCATTTGCCCTTTTACCATACTGTCACAGTAAAGCGTCACAGGCGGCAATGACAATGGAGAAAATGAAATTGCCGCCCCGACTGCCTTAAAGATAATCAGAGCGCTGCAGGCTGTACTTGGCCATTTTTTCGTTCAGCGTGCGGCGCGGCAGGCACAATTCGTCCATTACGGCGGCAATAGAGCCCTTGTGGCGGCGCATGGTGTTGTCGATCAGCATGCGCTCGAACGCCTCGACATATTCCTTGAGCGGTTTGCCTTCGGTGGTCATCACCGGCTGCATGTCCTGATGGTCCGACATGAGCAGCGAGGTGATCGTGCCGGACCCGCGCCGCGCCTGAAGCACCGCGCGTTCCGCCACGTTGAAGAGTTGGCGGACATTGCCGGGCCAGGGTGCCTGCAAGAGCTGCGTGGCCTCCTGCGCGCTGACCTGCGGAGCCTCGCAGCCATAGTCATCGGCGAATTGCTCGGAAAACCGGGTGAACAGCGTGAGAATATCCTCGCCGCGTTGCCGCAACGGCGGCACGGTGATCCGCAGGCTGGCGAGGCGGTAAAAGAGATCAGGGCGCAGAGCGTCTTCGCAGGTGTGGCCCTCGTCCTGCATGTTCGAGATGCCCACAACGCGGGTCTCGGGCGGGTTGCCTTCGGCGTTGATATGGGTCAAGAGCCGCGCCTGAGCCGCGTCGTTCAGCGCCTCGATATCCTCGAGCACGAGCGTGCCGCCGCGCGCCTCTTCAAAGGCGGGCAAATGGGAGTCTTCGGGCTGCATCGGTCCAAAGAGGCGCTTGATCAGCCCCTCGTCATCAAAGGCGGCGCAGGCGATGGTGACAAATTTGCGTCCGGCCCGTGCCCCCACGGCGTGCAGCGCATGTGCCACAAGCGTTTTGCCGGTGCCGGTCTCGCCTTCGATCAGGACATGGCCATCAGCCTGCCCGAGATCCAGAATATCCTCGCGCAGCCGCTCCATCGCATTGCTGGTGCCGATGAGTTTCTTCATCAATTGCCCGCCGTCCGACAAATCCTTGCGCAGGGCACGCGCATCCAGCGTCATGCGCCGGGCATTGGTGGCCTTTTTCGCCAGTTCGGTCATCCGGTCGGGGTTAAACGGCTTTTCCAGAAAATCGAACGCCCCGATGCGCATCGCCTCGACCGCCATCGGCACATCGCCGTGGCCGGTGATCATGATGACCGGCAAAGAGCTGTCGGACCCCATCAGTTTCTTGAGGAACTGCATGCCATCCATACCGGGCATACGCACGTCAGTGACAACAATACCGGGGTAATCCGGGCCCAGAGATTTGAGCGCCTCTTCCGCCGAGGGAAACGCCTCTGTGTCATAGCCCGAGAGGGCCAGCCACTGGCTGATCGACTGGCGCATATCCTTTTCATCATCGACGATGGCGATTTTCATGGCTGCTGGCATTTCACTTTACTCCGCTGCACGAGTCTCTGCTGGCAATATGGGAAGCTGCATCTCGAATACAGCCCCCCCATCGGGCGCATTGCGCGCCACGAGACGTCCGCCAAGGTCGTTGACGATCCCCGAGGAAATGGCAAGCCCCAGCCCGACCCCGTCGCCGGGTTGCTTGGTGGTATAGAACGGCTCGAAGAGGTTCTTGAAATCGCCGATCCCCTCGCCGTTGTCGCGCACCGTCAGCACCGCCGTTTCCCCCGCCGCCAAGAGGATCTCGATGACGGCATCGGGCACCGTGTTGGTGGCGTCGATCGCGTTGCGCAAGAGGTTGACGATCACCTGTTCCACCCGCACCCGATCGCCCATGATCATCACCGGTTCATCCGGCAGGGTGCGGGTGATGGTGATCTTGCGCTGGCGCAATTGCGGCTCCATCATCGAGAGCGCAGAGGCCACGGCATCGGCCATGTTTACAGGGGAAAACTGCGTGCCAGACTGACGGGCATAGGACTTGAGCTGCTTGGTGATCGCCCCCATCCGTTCGATCAGATCGTCGATCCGCTGAAAGGCCGAGAGCGCCTCGTCGGGGCGGTTGCGTGACAGCAAGAGACGCGCCCCCGCAAGATAGGTTTTCATCGCCGCGAGCGGTTGATTGAGCTCATGGCTGACCGCCGCCGACATCTCGCCCAGCACCGCCAATTTCGAGCTTTGCTGGATCGTCTGTTCGGCCTGCGCAAGGTTCTCTTGCGCGCGCCTGCGCTCGGCGATTTCCCGCTGGAGGCGGGCATTCAATGCGCGAAGCTCTGCCGATTCCCGCTGAAAGAGCGCCATTCGGAGCGCCGCCTTGCGATTGAGGAAATAAAAGGCGAGCGCCAGAAGAATCGCGAATCCCATGATTTCGAGCGCGAGATAGCCGTTCACCTTGTCGCGCACCGCTGTGTAGGTGGTGAAACCGGCGATCCGCCAGCCGCGAAAGGCGACACGTCCTTCGACCCGCATCACCGCCTCGCCGCGCACATAGGCATCCGCCGGTAGCGCGGTCCAATCCGAGGTCGCCTGAATGGCGCGCTGGATGGCGCTGTTGACCGGCTCGCGGCGCAGCGCCTCGGCCTCTGTCAATCCGCGCCAGCGCGGTTCGGTGGCCAGAATGATCCGGCCTTCGGTATCCGTGACCATCACCGCATCGGAAATCCCGGCCCAGGCGCGTTCGTATTTGCGCAAATCGACCTCGACCACGATCACACCCAGCGTGCCATTCTGTGTCTCGATCCGGCGCGAATAGTAAAAGTTGAATTGCCCGGTTTCCTGCCGCAAAACATGGAAAATCGTATCGCGTGAGCGCATGGCATCAACGAAATAGGCCGCAGCCTTGTGGCTCTCGCCCAGACGCGACCGCTCTGTTGCCGCAACCGCGCGCCCGTCCTTGTCCAACAGCGTCAGACCCGCCGCACCGATTTCCTCGAGAAAGGAAATCAGGCGCTGCGTCGATTGCGCATAGTCCTGCGTGTTAAGCGCGGCAATCAACGCCGGATCGCGCGCCAGAAGCTGCGGCACGATGGCGTTCTGCCGAAGCTCCGACAAGAGGTTGCCGGAATAGAGCACCAGACGCAGTTCGGCACGATTGCGCGTGTTTTCGGTAAAGCGGTCAGTGAGCAGACGATTGGTCGTCAGCACCACGCCCACCGCCGCCACAAAGAGCAGGGCCAACACCAGCCGGGCGCGCCAGGATATGGTGCGCATACGAAGGCGTGTGCTGGACGGGACAGTCTTGCTCATGCGCTCAGAGTAAGCCGAGCCGCGCGGCACCTCAAGCGGTCACGCGCTCAGGCGTCGGCCAACTGGCCCACCACCCCGGCAAAAAGCGCCGCGCCATCGGTGCCCCCATGCAGCGGCTCTGCCATCCGCTCGGGATGCGGCATCATGCCGAGCACACGGCGGTTCTCGGACAGGATGCCCGCAATGTCGCGCGCCGAGCCATTGGGATTGTCGCAATAGGTAAAGGCCACGCGATCTTCGGCCATCAGCCGGTCGAGCGTGGCGTCATCCGCATAGTAATTGCCATCGTGATGCGCAATCGGCACGGTCAGATTGCTGCCCTTGGCATAGCCAGAGGTAAAGGCGCTGTCCGCGGTCGCAACGCAGAGCTCGACCGGCTTGCAGACATATTTCAGCCCGGCATTGCGCAAGAGCGCACCGGGCAGAATGCCGGTCTCGGTCAGGATTTGAAAACCATTGCAGACGCCCAGCACATAGCCGCCCTTGTCCGCATGCGTGATCACAGACCGGCAGATCGGCGAATTGGCGGCAATGGCCCCGCAGCGCAGATAATCGCCATAGGAAAACCCGCCCGGCACACCGACGATATCGACGCCCTGCGGCAGATCCGTATCCTTGTGCCAGACCATGGACACCTGCGCGCCCGCGCGCTCAAACGCCACGGCAAGATCACGGTCACAGTTGGAGCCGGGAAAAACGATGACGGCGGCGTGCATCAGGCGATCTCCACCGAATAGCTCTCGATGACCGTATTCGCGAGCAGCTTTTCACACATCGCGGTGACGGTGGATTTGGCCTTGGCCACGTCCGTCTCGGCCAGATCGAGTTCGATCACCTTGCCCTGACGCACCCCCTCGACCCCGTCAAAGCCCATGGAGCCCAGAGCGTGGCGCACCGCCTCGCCCTGCGGGTCTAGAACGCCGGATTTCAGCATGACATGCACGCGCGCTTTCATGGGAATATCCTCTTTAGTTGATCAGTTTGGGCCGGGCCATCGGCGTGCTGCCCTTGGGCATGACACCAAGGCGGGTGGCAACCTCAGTATAGGCATCGGTCAGACTGCCCAGATCGCGGCGGAACACATCCTTGTCGAGCTTGCGCCCGGTCTCGATGTCCCACAGACGGCAACTGTCGGGGCTGATTTCGTCGGCCACGATCAGGCGCTGGAAATCACCATCATAGACGCGCCCGATCTCGATCTTGAAATCAATCAGCTTGATGCCGACGCCGTACATGACACCCGTGAGGAAATCATTGACGCGCAGCGCGAGGCTCAGGATATCGTCCATATCCTGCTGGCTGGCCCAGCCAAAAGCGGCGATATGTTCCTCTGTCACCAGAGGATCGCCCAGCTTGTCATCCTTGAGGCAATATTCCACGATCGGGCGCGGCAATTGCGTGCCCTCGTCAATGCCCAGACGCTTGGCCATGGTGCCGGCGGCATAGTTGCGCACGATCACTTCCAGCGGAATGATCTCGACCGCGCGCACGAGTTGCTCGCGCATGTTGATCCGCTTGATGAAATGCGTCGGCACGCCGATGGCGTTGAGACCGACCATGAAATACTCGGACAGCATGTTGTTGAGCACGCCCTTGCCTTCGATCACGGCCTTCTTTTCGGCGTTAAAGGCGGTGGCGTCATCCTTGAAATATTGGATGATGGTTCCCGGTTCGGGGCCCTCATAGAGGGTCTTGGCCTTGCCTTCGTAAATTTTCTTGCGCCGCGCCATGGGAACTCCGTCGCTGAGGGTGGGGGGCGTGAGTCCCCCCATGCCGATGCGCTCTCATAGTGCATGGGCAATCACGTCGCAAGATGGCGTTGGCCCCTTGCCCTTTTGCCCGCCAGATTGCATATCGGTTCTGACGGCAACGCATGCAAGAGGACTGGCCCAATGACCACCTTTGACGACCGCGAGAAAGCATTCGAGAACAAATTCGCCCATGACGAAGAAATGGCGTTTCGCGCCGTCGCGCGGCGCAACAAGCTGCTCGGCCTCTGGGCCGCTGAACTGATGGGCAAGACCGGCGACGACGCCGATGCCTATGCCCGTGAGGTGGTCAAGGCCGATTTCGAAGAGGCCGGGCACGAGGATGTCGTGCGCAAGGTCGCCGTTGATCTGGGCGATATCGCCGATGCCGACACGATCCGTGGCAAGATGGACGAGCTGCTCAAGATCGCCAAGGGCCAGTTGGCCAAGGAAGTCTGAGCACCCTGATCTGACACCATATGGGCGTGCCACAGACTGGCGCGCCCTTTATTCTTGGCGCGTCAATTCATACGCGCCTCACCATTTACATGAAATTTATGCATTTGCACGCACGCGCCGTTAGTGGCACATCTGCGTGCTCAAAGATCACAGGACCATGACATGCCAAATGCCCTCACCAAGATGCTTGCCACGCGCGACTGGATTCTCGCCGATGGGGCCACGGGCACCAATCTCTTCAACATGGGTCTGCAATCGGGCGATGCGCCCGAAATGTGGAATGATCAGCATCCCGACCGGATCAAGCGGCTCTATACAGAGGCGGTGGATGCGGGCAGCGATCTTTTCCTCACCAATTCCTTTGGCGGCAATGCCGCGCGCCTGAAACTGCACGGCGCACAGGGGCGTGCGCGGGAATTGTCGCGCATCTCCGCCGAGATTGGCCGCGACGTGGCCGACCGCTATGACCGCCCGGTGATCGTCGCGGGCTCTGTCGGCCCAACGGGCGAGATCATGGCACCGATGGGTGCGCTCACCCACGCGCTTGCCGTCGAGATTTTCCATGAACAAGCCGAAGGCCTTAAGGAAGGCGGGGCCGATGTGCTCTGGCTCGAAACCATTTCGGCCCCCGAGGAATACAAGGCCGCGGCCGAGGCGTTCAAACTGGCCGATATGCCATGGTGCGGCACCATGAGTTTCGACACGGCCGGCCGCACCATGATGGGCCTCACCTCGTCCGATATGGCGACGATGGTGGAAAAACTGGGCAATCCGCCGCTGGCATTTGGCGCCAATTGCGGTGTCGGGGCCTCGGACCTCTTGCGCACCATACTCGGCTTTGTGGCCCAAGGATCTGACCGGCCTATCGTCGCCAAGGGCAACGCCGGGATTCCGAAATACCATGACGGCCATATCCATTACGACGGCACGCCCGATCTGATGGCGGATTACGCCGTGCTGGCCCGCGATGCCGGTGCCACCATCATCGGTGGCTGCTGTGGCACCATGCCCGAGCACCTGTCCAAGATGCGCGCCGCGCTGGAGAGCCGCCCGCGCGGCCCCCGCCCGACGCTGGATGAGATCACCGAGGCGCTTGGTGCCTTCTCATCCGGTGGTGATGGCACCGGCGACGATACCGCCGCCCCACGCCGCCCGCGCCGCAGACGGGCCTGAGCCTGCGACACGGGATGCTTCGCCTGATCTTTCTTGTCGCGGCTCTGCTGGCTCTGCTGGCATGGGGGCTGGGCTATCTCTGGATTTCCGGACTGGCCTGCGCCTTTGGTAGCCCGAGCGGCAACTGTTCGGTCCCGATGCCCTGGACCTTGCACGGCGAAGACCTGATGATCCTTGTCCTGATGCCCGGTGCCGTGGTCGCGGTCCTGCTTGGGCTGGCCTGTCTGAGCGGTCGGCGCGCTCAAAACAGCGACAACTGATCCCCCCGCGCCAAGGGCACTTCGAAGAGGTCAGAGCGTAACGCCCCCTGCGCCGCATCCAGCCCCAAACGCCGCGCCGCCAGATCAAAGCGGCGGGCGATCATCCGGGCATAGACCCCCTCGCCGCGCATCCGTCTGTGCCAGTCGGCGCTATACTCTTGCCCACCATGCATTTCCCGCAGCCGGTTCATCACGCGGCCCGCGCGGTCGGGATAATGCGTGGCCAGCCACTCCTGAAAGAGCGGCGACACCTCGCGCGGCAGGCGCAGCATGATCCAGCTCGCGGCCCCTGCCCCGGCCTCTTGCGCGGCGGTCAAAATCGCTTCGATCTCTGTATCCGTCAGACCCGGTATGACCGGCGAAACCATGACGCGCACCGGAATCCCCGCCTGTGCCAAGCGTCGGATCGTCGCCAGACGCCGCGCAGGCGACGGCGCCCGCGGCTCCAGCCTGCGCGCCAGCCCCTCATCCAGCGTGGTCACGGAAATCCCCACCCGAGCAAGCCCGCGCGCCGCCATATCGCCCAGAATATCCAGATCCCGCTCAATGAGCGTGCCCTTGGTCACGACCGCCACCGGATGGTTGAACCGGTTCAGCACCTCCAGACAGGCGCGGGTGATCTTGAACTGTTTTTCAATCGGCTGATAGGGATCGGTATTGGTGCCGATCGCCATCGTCGCCACCCGGTAGCTGCGCGCCCGCAATTCAGCCTCAAGCCGCGCCGGGGCCTCGGGGCGAGCGATCAACCGCGTCTCGAAATCGAGACCGGGGGATAACCCCAGATAGGCGTGGGTTGGCCGCGCAAAACAATAGACGCAGCCATGTTCGCAGCCGCGATAGGGATTGATCGAGCGGTCAAACGGCAAATCCGGCGAGCGGTTGTAGCTGATGATCCGGCGCGGACGTTCTTCGGTCACATGCGTGCGCAGCGGCCGCACCTCTTCGTCGCGGTCCCAGCCATCCGCCTCGTAGCTCACGGCATACGCCTCGAACCGGCCCGCCGCATTGCTGACAGCACCGCGCGCCCGAGGGCGCAGATCATGGGGCAGGCTGGGGTCCCGAGTCATGCTGCGAATATGGAACATATAGAGAACATACACAAGTGACGCAGCGGCCTGATGCGCAAACGGGAAATTGATTTGCGCTGCATCTGACGACCGTGTTCACTTTGCCGTGCAGAAATTTAATGTCTGGGAGGGATTATGATCCGCAATATTCTTATGGCCGGGGTGACAGCGCTGCTGCCGACGCTCGGCTCTGCTGCGCCCATTGGGCCGTTTTCCGATCTGGTTGTCTTTGGCGACAGTCTGAGCGATCCGGGCAACATATTTGCCCTCACCGGCGGCGCGGTGCCCGATTCCGCGCTCTATCCCAATGGCCAATTCACCAATGGCGACACCTGGGCGAGCAAGCTGGGCGCGAATTTCGCCTCGGGCACCAATTTTGCCTTTGGCGGAGCACGGGCCGTGGCAAACCCGGAACCCCTGGGCGGGGACACGGATGACAACACCGACACCATTCCCGATTTTGCGGCGCAGCGCGGTATTTTCAATGCGGCGAAGCCTGCTCTTGGCCTTGGACCCAACCCGCTGGCGGCGGTCTGGTTTGGCGGCAACGATCTGCGCGCAGGTCTGGCCAATCCGGCCAGTCTCGGCGCGGTCATCTCGGGGGCGGTCACCGAGATTGTCACCGGGGTGGCCGACCTCTTGTCGGGGGGCCTGACTGACGTTCTCGTCTTTGGCCTGCCGAACCTTGGGCGCATCCCCGAAGTGACCTCTCTGGATGCCTTTCTGGCCAGCATCGGGGCGGCCCCAGCCGGGACCGCAATTGCCGGCGCGACGGCTGCCACTCAGGGCTTCAATGCCGCGCTTCGATCCGGCCTCAACACCCTGACACCGCTCGGCAACGTGCAGTTTCTGGACACTTTCGCGCTGTTCGAGGACATCCTTGCGAATGCGAATGCGCTCGGGTTCACCAATACGACCGACGCGTGCATCCTGACGCTTGTCACGGCAAGCGACTGCTCCACGGATCAGGGGTTTGTCTTTCACGACAGCATCCATCCCACAGACCGGGCCCATGCGCTGATCGCGAGCGAGGTCCGCGCCGCTGTTGTGCCGCTTCCGGCAGGCGGGTTGCTGTTGCTGACGGCGCTCGGGGGCATAGCCCTCATACGCCGCCGCGCCTGACTACCCCGCCCCGCAGGACAGCCTGTCGGGGCGCATAGTCTGTCCGCACAGTCCCCATGTTGCGGAAATTCGAATATCTTCATGCCGACAATTCAGTCACATCCCGCGCGTTTTCCGGCTATAGGTCGGTTGCGGCGCGGGCAGCGTCGCAATTCGGAAAGTGGCCGAGGCGCAAATTGACGAAAGCTGCGCCCAGTCAACCCACGATGCGCGCGCGCAGAGAAACCAAGGATTCCCGCAATGTCTGACCAAGAAGACGAGATCATCCTCTCCGAGCTGGACGACGAAGAGCTTGTCCAACAGATGTTCGACGACCTCTACGACGGTCTGAAAGAAGAGATCGAAGAGAGCGTCAACATCTTGCTCGAGCGCGGCTGGGCCCCCTACCGCATCCTGACCGAGGCGCTGGTGGGTGGCATGACCATCGTCGGCAAGGATTTCCGCGACGGCATCCTCTTTGTTCCCGAGGTTCTCTTGGCTGCCAACGCCATGAAGGGTGGCATGTTCATCCTCAAGCCGCTTCTGGCCGAGACCGGCGCGCCGCGCGTCGGCAAGATGGTGATCGGCACCGTCAAGGGCGACATTCACGACATCGGCAAGAACCTCGTCGGCATGATGATGGAGGGTGCGGGCTTTGAGGTGGTCGATCTCGGGATCAACAACGCGGTCGAGAAATATCTTGATGCGCTCGAAACCGAACAGCCCGACATCCTCGGCATGTCCGCCCTGCTGACCACGACCATGCCCTATATGAAGGTCGTGATCGACACGCTGGTCGAACAGGGCAAGCGCGATGACTATATCGTGCTGGTGGGCGGCGCGCCGCTCAACGAGGAATTCGGCAAGGCCATTGGGGCCGATGCCTATTGCCGTGATGCCGCCGTGGCCGTCGAAACCGCCAAGGATTTCATGTCCCGCAAGCACAACCGGCTGGCTGCGGGCTGAGCCCGAAATCCCTGCGCGCCGACCGCTCGGCGCGCAGGGCTGACGGGCCGGATCAGCCGCGCTGAATGAGCCGCATCACGGCGACCATCACGATCCCGTAGACCACATGCCCCACCAGCGCCACCCAGGCGATGCCGGTGAAATTCAGGAACAGAGGCAGACCGGCAATCGCCGTGATGCCGCCAATGGCAAAGATCCACAGACCAAAGCCATAGACGAACGACGGAAGGAACCAGCCAGACCCCGGCCCGACAATCCTGTTCCAGAGCGGCGCAAAGATAAACAGCCAGCCCACCGGATAGCCGATCAGCCCAACCAGATAGAAATGCACGAAATAGCCTGCGAAATCGCCATTGGGCAGGCCCAGACTGCCAAGCAGGCTTTTGGCGAGCCCATGCGGCGAGAGGTTGGCAAAGCCAAGACCGGGGCTGATGACCTGGCCCCAGAGGTCGAAGGCATTTGTCGCGAAGAAACCCGCGATGAACATGAGACCCAAGGTCTGGAAATTGAGCGCCGGCAGTCCAGTGGACTTGGCAGATGATCCGATCATACGCATATGTCCTGTGTGAGAGTGCGTTAAGTTTCGGGTACTTTTACCCTGTTTCCCTACGCCGACAAAGCGATTGCGACACGATAACGAAAAGGTCAGACTCTGTGACAAACGCTGCCGCCCCCTTGCCCGATCCTGACCTGTTGACCTCTCAGGGGTTGGAGGCGCAGGGCAAGGGCCGCATCCTGCTGATCGCGTGCGGGGCGCTGGCGCATGAGATCCTCGCGCTCAAACGCGCCAATGGCTGGGATCACATGGACCTGCAATGCCTGCCGGCCAAGCTGCATCTCTACCCCGACCGGATCACCGAAGAGGTGGAACAGGCCGTGCTGGCGCATCGTGATGCCTATGACCGCATCTTCGTGGTCTACGCCGATTGCGGCACCGGCGGGCAGTTGCAGGCGAAATGCGCCGACCTCGGTGTCGAGATGGTGGCAGGCCCGCATTGCTATGCCTTCTACGAAGGTCTGGACCGCTTCGCCGCCCATGAGGATGAGATCAGCGCCTTTTACCTCACCGATTTCCTCGTGCGACAGTTCGATGCTTTCGTCTGGAAACCGATGGGTCTCGACCGGCACCCGCAGTTGCGTGACATGATCTTTGGCAATTACACCAAGCTGGTCTATCAGGCGCAGACCGACGATCCCGCCCTGCGCGCCAAGGCAAAAGACTGCGCTGCGCGGTTGGGTCTCGCCTATGAATACCGTTTCACTGGCTATGGCGATCTTAAAGCATCACTTGAGACACAGGCTACAACAACCTGATTCTAAATTCATCTTGCTTCAAATACTTCGGGGTATTGGGGGCAGCGCCCCCACGCTCTTAGGCCGCCTCTGCCGCGACCAGCCTGATCCGCTCGACCATCGCCCGCACCCCGTTCGAGCGCTGCGCCGAGAGGTGTTCATCCAGCCCAAGCCGTGCCAGTTCGGCCGGGGCATCGACGCGCCCCACCTCGACCACCGGCAACCCGTTGTAGAGCGCCCGCAACACCGCAATGAGGCCGCGCACGATCATGGCATCGCTATCCCCGTCAAAGCTGAACTGACCGGCCTCGATCCTGGGATGCAACCAGACCTGACTGGCGCAGCCATCGACCTTGGTCACCGGCACCTTGAGCGCATCGTCGAGCGCCGCCATCGCCCGGCCCCGGTCAATCACATAGCGATAGCGGTCTTCCCAATCCTCGAGAAACTCGAAATCTTCGACAATCTCTTCAAAGGCGGCGGTGGCCATGACACTCTCCCTGATCTCTGTCTCAGACCTAGGGCCGGTCCGGAAAAAGGTCCAGACCCCGCTTGCACCTTTTCAAGCTGGACGGGATAGGATAGTCGAAAGAAAAAGGGTACAGGGGCAGATGGTATGCAACGTCGGGTCTTTCTTTCATTGGTAGCAATGTCGGCTCTGGCAGGCTGTGGCGGTTATCGCCAGTCGCGCGCCAACCCACGCAATTGGTTCGGGCGCAGCCAGTCGCGCCCCCGTCCCACCGAAGCTGTGCCCGCCTCGACCAATCCGCTGATCCCCGAGCGCGAGGACACGATTTTCCGCCGCAACCGGGAAAGGGTCTACGAGGGCACACCCGTGGATCAAGTCACCCGCTTGGTGATCGAGCGCACCAGTGATGGTGCCATCCTGCGCGTCGAGGGGGTCAGCCTGCGTCAAGGTGCGTTTGACGTGCGTCTGGTCTCGGAGACCGAGAATGAGCCGGTGAATGGCGTGTTGGAGTTCCGGCTGATGGCCTTGCAACTCGAGGATCAGCCGCAGGGCTCAGAGCGCGCCCGCACCGTGACGGCAGCCGTCTTTCTGTCGAACCAAACGCTGCAGCGCTCGGAGGTAATCCGGGTCATCGGCGCACGCAACGAACAGGTCAGCCGACGCTGAACGCAGGCGGCGGTTTACCGCAGCACCGCCCGCCTTACCGGCTCAGAGAGGCTCAGAGATCCACCGTCTCGACGCCATGCCCCTTGACCGCCAGAGCCACCTCGCCCTTGCAGAGCCGGAGCGCATCGACCCCGAACACATCGAGCCGCCAGCCGCGCAAGGCGGGCAACTCGCGCGCCCCCGCCGCAATGGCATCGAGATCGGCAGCACTCGCAATCAGCTTGGCCGCCACGCCATAGCTCTCGCTCTTGGCCTTGAGCAGCACGCGCAAGAGATCGGCCAGCGCCGGGTTGACCTGTGCGCGGTCGTCCAGCACCTCGGGACGCGGCATCTGGTCGACGGGACATTCCAGCCCTGCCTTGACCGCCGCCAGAATACCATCGGCAATCTCGCCCTTGCGGGCCTCACGCAGCAACAGCCGTGACCGCCCCAGATCCTGATGCGTCACCGGCTTGGTCGAGGCCAGTTCCACCAGCGCATCATCCTTGTAGACCCGGCTGCGCGGCACATCGCGCGACTGGGCATACTCCTCGCGGAACCGGGCCAGTTCGCGCAGAATGGCGAGAAATTTGGGCGAGGTGTTGCGCGTCTTGATCCGCAGCCAGGCCTCGGCGGGATCGGTGCGATAGGTGGCGGGATCGGTCAGCACGCTGAGCTCTTCGGCCACCCATTTGTCACGCCCCGAACTTGCCAGTTTTTTGGCCAGAAATTCATAGACCACGCGCAGATGCGTCACATCAGCCAAGGCATAGGTTTTCTGCGCATCGGTCAGGGGGCGGCGCGACCAATCGGTAAAGCGCGAGCTTTTGTCGACGGTCTGCTTGGCGATCCGCTTGACCAGCGTCTCATAGCCCACCTGCTCGCCAAAGCCACAGACCATCGCCGCCACTTGGGTATCGAACATCGGATCGGGAATCACCCCGGCATCGACATAGAAGATCTCGAGATCCTGCCGTGCGGCGTGAAACACCTTGACCACCGACGTGTCGCGGAAAAGCTCATAAAGCGGCTCCATCGACATGTCCTCACCCTCGATCGGATCGACCAGAACGGCGCTGTCGTCGCCCTTGCCCGGCACCGCCAATTGCAAGAGGCAGAGCTTGGAGTAATAGGTGCGCTCGCGCAGGAATTCCGTGTCAACGGTGACATAGGAATGCGTGCGCGCCATGGCGCAAAATTCCGCCAGGTCTTCAGTCGTGGTAATGGTTTTCATAAGGGGTGATCTTTGCTCTTGTCGTTTATGCCCAGTCGTGTCCCCCACCCCAGCTATAGACCAGATTGGTCGAATTGCAAATGCTGGCAGAGGCCCCTGACCGGTCTCAGGGCAGATAAAGCGGCGTGCGGTTTCCGGCGGCAAACCGGCGCAGCACCGCCGGGTAGAGGATATGTTCCTGCGCCAGAACCCGGGCCGCCAGCGCGTCAGGCGTATCCCCGGCCAGCACCGGCACGCGGGCCTGTCCCAAAATTGGCCCCTCGTCCAGCTCCGCCGTGACCTCATGCACTGTGCAGCCTGCCTCTTGCTCGCCCGCCTCCAGCGCGCGGGCATGGGTGTGTAGCCCGCGATAGTTCGGCAAGAGAGAGGGATGAATATTGATCATCCGCCCCTGCCAAGGGGTCACGAACCCGGCTGTGAGAACGCGCATGAACCCGGCGAGGCAGATGATGTCGATGCCATAGGGGGCAAGACGCGCCTCGATCTCCGCTTCAAAGGCGGCGCGGTCGCCACCATGCGGGCGGTGATCCACCACCTCGGTCGCAATCCCCTGCCCTGCGGCCCAGGCAATCCCGCCCGCGTCACTGCGGTTCGACAGCACCAGCGCAGGCCGCGCCGGATGGTCGCCGGTCATGCTCGCCACCAGCGACCGCATGTTCGAGCCGCCCCCTGAGAGAAAGATCGCGACCCGCTTGCTCACAAAAGATGGCCCCGGTATGCCACGCCCGCGCCCGGCACCACCTGCCCCAGCCGACAGACCGTCTCGCCTGCCGCCTGCAACGCCGCCATGACCGCTTCGGCCTCGTCCGCCGCGACGACAGCGATCATGCCGATGCCGGAATTGAAGGTCTTGAGCAATTCCGCCTCGGCCATGTTGCCGGTCTCGGCCAGCCAGCGGAACACCCCCGGCAACGCCCATGCGCCAAGGTCAATCTCGGCCCCCAGCCCCTCGGGCAGAACCCGCGGCAGGTTCTCGGTCAGCCCGCCCCCGGTGATATGCGCAAGGCCATGGATGCCACCCAGCTTGAGCGCCTCCAATATGGGCCGAACATAGAGCCGTGTCGGCGTCAAGAGCACCTCGCCCAGACTGCCCTCGGCCCAGGGACAGGCAGCGTCCCACCCCAGCCCCGACATCTCGACAATTCGCCGCACCAGCGAATAGCCGTTGGAATGCACCCCGTTCGAGGCGAGACCCAGCAACACATCGCCCTCCGCCACATTGGCAGGCAATTCCGTGCCCCGCTCCATCGCGCCCACGGCAAAGCCCGCCAGATCGAAATCGCCCGCCGGATACATGCCCGGCATTTCCGCCGTCTCACCACCAATCAGCGCGCAGCCAGAGCCTTCGCAGCCCCGCGCGATCCCTTCGATGATCCGCGTCGCCTGATCCAGCTCCAGCTTGCCCGTGGCAAAATAATCAAGGAAAAACAGCGGCTCCGCCCCCTGACAGATCAGGTCATTGACGCACATCGCCACCAGATCGACGCCCACGCCCTCGACATGGCCGGTATCAATCGCGATCCGCAGCTTGGTGCCCACACCATCGGTCGCCGCCACCAGCACCGGATCGGTAAAGCCAGCCGCCTTGAGATCGAACAGCCCGCCAAAACCGCCCAGCCCCGACATGACGCCAGAGCGTTGCGTGCGCTTGGCTGCGGGCTTGATCCGCTCCACCAACGCGTTGCCCGCGTCGATGTCTACGCCCGCATCGGCATAGGTGATCCCGTTCTGTCGCTCGGTCATGGCCTGTCCCCATCGCTTGAATGCGCCACCCGTTAGCTGATTGGCAGGCCTCGTGCAATCTGAAAGCCTTGACCCTGCCCCGGCCCCGGCTTACCAACTGCCGCAGGTGGGGCCTGTAGCTCAATTGGTTAGAGCAGAGCGCTCATAACGCTTTGGTTGGGGGTTCGAGTCCCTCCGGGCCTACCAGATTAACGGAATGCCACCGATGCCTCTGCCCGTTTCCTCTATCCGCAACCTCGGTCCCGCCTCTGACGCAGGCTTTGCGCGTGCCGGCATCCATGACGCCGAGAGCCTGCGGGCAATGGGCGCAGATGTGGCCTATGAGGCGCTGTTGCGCGCTGGCACACAGCCGCATTTCATCGGCTATTATGCCTTGGTGATGGGATTGCAGGGGCGGCCTTGGAACGACTGTCAGGGCGCAGAAAAAGCAGCCCTGCGCGTCCGATTCGACGCAATCAAGGCGCGCGTCGCAGGCGAGATGACCGGACCAAACGCGACGCTTGAGGCGATTCTGAATGAGATCGGGACGGGGCTGCGGCGCTAGATTTGGTCTCAAGCCGCAACGGCGTGAGCCAGAACCCGGCGCGCGCCTAGCCCTCCAGCGCCTGCGCCAGATCGGCAATCAGATCCCCCGCATCTTCGATCCCCACCGAGAATCGCAGCAGGCCCTCAGGAATGCCGGTATGCGGCTCGATGGTGTGGCGATGCTCGACAAGGCTCTCGACTCCGCCCAGCGACGTGGCACGGTGGAAGAGCTGCAACCGCCCCGCCACCTCCAGCGCCCGCTCGCGCCCGCCCGCCACCACCGCCGACAAGAGATACCCATAGCCACCACACATCTGCCGCGCTGCAATCGCGTGACCCGCATGGCTGACAAGCCCCGGGTAATACACCGCCGCGATGCCCGCATGCCCCTCGAGATACGCGGCCACCGCCAGAGCATTCTCGCACATGCGCTCCATCCGCAGCGGCAGCGTGCGCATGCCCCGCATCAAGAGCCACGCCTCGAACGGCCCCATCACCGCTCCCGCATCATGCCGGTCGGTCACAATCTCCTGCCACATCGCATTGCCCGGCTCGCGGCAGGACAGCACACCTGCCAGAACGTCCGCATGCCCGTTGAGCGCCTTGGTGCCGGAATGCATCACAATATCCGCGCCCAGATCCAGCGCCCGCGTCAGAACCGGCGTCGCCGCCGTGCCATCAACCACCAGAATCGCCCCCGCCTTGTGCGACATCCCCGCCGCCGTGGCGATATCCACGGTCTTGAGCCAGGGATTTGACGGCGTCTCGATCCAGACCATATCCGCCGAAGAGCGACACGCCGCAGCCAGAGCCGCCGGGTCCGCCGCGTCGATCTCATCGAGCAGAATGGCCCGGCGTACGCAATAGGCCCGCACCCATTTCAGCGTGCCCCAGTAGATACCGGTCTGCATCACCACCCGCGCGCCCGAGGGCAGCGCGCGAAACACCGCCGCGACCGCTGCCATGCCGCTTGGGAACAGCAGCGCCGCCGCCGCCGCCTCCAACTGCCGGATCACCTCTTCGGCCTGCCGCACCGTGTCATTCTGATCGCGCCCATACATGTTGTCCGGTCGCAGCAGCGCATAGTCCGCATCGCGCCCATAGGTGGTCGAGAGCGAAATCCCCGGCACCACGCCTCCGGTCGCACTGTCGGTGGCCCCTGCCGCCTGTGCCGCAATCGTCGCGGGTTTCAGCTCGGTATTCTTCATCTGTCCTGTTCCCTTCTTTATATCGTAAAGAGCCGCCCCGGCCCCCAGCCGCGCGCCTCTACCCCGGCCCGGCGCAGCATGTCCCACAAGAGCGCCTGATTGGAGGTCACGACCGGCAAGCCCAACTCCGCCTCAACCGCGTCGATCACGCCAAATGTGCGCAAATTGGTGCAGCTGGCAAACACGGCTTCGACCCCCGGCACGCGCCCTGCCTCCAGCATCGCGCGCCGCGTGCTCGCTTCGGTGATCCGCGCCACCGTCCAATCCTCTTTTTGCCCATAGCTGACCGAATGGAGCACCTCGATCCCTGCCACACGCAGACACTCCGCCATCGGCCCGCTGACCGCCTCGACATAAGGCGTCACCATCGCGGCCCTTTTCACCCCAAGCGCGTGCAGCGCGTCAATCACCGCACTCAGCGGGTTCGTGACCGGCACGCCCGGATGCGCCAGATTGACCAGCCGCGCGACCTCCTGCGACCCGATGATCGTGGCCCCCGACGTGCAGGCATAGGCCAGCGCCCGCAAATCGCGTGGCAAGAGCGCCGCGGTGCGCGTCATCTCGGGCGCCATGCTCGCCAGATCCTCGGGCGTCACATCCGCCCGCGCCGGAATGCGCGCATGCATCAGGTTGACGTCACGCCCCGCCAGCACCATCCGCGCCTCATATTCCACGGTCTCATCTGTGCTGAGCAGGATCATCCCCAGCCGCAGCCCCGATCCCGCGCCCTGATCCAGTTCATACTCCATCACATCGCCTCCGATGGGTGGCCCAACCGACTGATCGTCCCGCCTGAGACAGCGGCGCGCACCCCCGTGGTGCTGGCACAAGACGTGGGCAAACCCCGCGCCACGCGAACGGCCAGATAGGCAAAGGCCTGCGCCTCCAGCATATCGCCATCCAGCCCCACCGCCTCGACCGGCTCCACGGGACAATCCAGCGCGGCACGCAGCATCTGCATCATCACCCCATTATGCCGCCCGCCCCCCGTCACCAACAGCCGCGCAGGCGGGCGTGGGCAATGTTCCATGCCCCGCAGCACCGCCGCTGCCGCCATGCCGGTCAACGTGGCCACGGCATCGGCATCGCCCAATTCCCCCACCAGACCGATCATGTCGGCAAAGGTGTCACGATCCAGCGACTTGGGCGGCATCCGAAGGAAATAGGGCTCATCAAGAAAAAGCTCCAACGCCCCCTGCACGACCTCGCCCTGACGCGCGAGCGCGCCATCTCGGTCAAAGGCTTCGCCGCGCCGCGTCAGCATCAGATCGTTGATCGGCGCATTGGCAGGCCCGGTATCAAACGCCAGAAGAGCGCCCTGTTCCTCCGGTCTTGCATAGCTTGGATCAATCCAGGTGATATTCCCCACCCCGCCAAGGTTCAGAAACGCCAGCGGCTCGGTCGCGCCGATCCACTTGGCACAGGCAAAATGAAAGAACGGGGCCAGCGGCGCCCCTTCGCCCCCCAGCCGGATATCCGCGCTGCGAAAATCCCACACCACCGGCAGGCCCAAATCCTCGGCCAGCCGCGCCCCATCGCCCAGCTGATGCGTGCCGCGCCCCTGCGGCTCATGCGCAAGCGTCTGCCCGTGAAACCCCACCAGTGCCGCGCCCTTGAATTGGCTCAAAACCTCCAGATGCGCGCCCTCAACCAGCGCTTGTGCCTCAGCCAGATCTTCGCCCGGCCATTTCCCCAAGGCGGCAGACAAAACCGCCTGCTCTTCGGCGCAATACCCACGATAAGCCGTTGGTCCAAAGGCAAATATTGTCTCGCCATCGGTCTCGACCATGGCCGCATCCACCCCATCCAGAGAGGTGCCCGACATCGCCCCCAACGCCCAGAGGCGTTCCGCCTTCAACATGGCCTTTTCCTTTGCCCACCGACTGCATATACATGCCGCGCAAACCAAGCCGGGACAAGCATTATGACCTATCGCCCCAAATCCGATTTTCTCAGCGTGATGATGTCGCGCGGCTATCTCGCCGACTGCACGGATTATCAGGGTTTGGACGAGGCCCTGAGCGCCGGAACCGTCACCGCCTATATCGGCTACGACGCCACGGCGAAATCCTTGCACGTCGGGCATTTGCTCAACATCATGATGCTGCGTTGGCTGCAAAAGACCGGACACCGCCCGATCACGCTGATGGGCGGCGGCACCACCAAGGTGGGCGATCCCTCGTTCCGCTCGGATGAACGGCCCCTGCTATCCCCGGCCCAGATCGACGAGAATATCGCCGGCATGAACCGCGTCTTTGCCCGCTACCTCGATTATGGCGAGGGGCCGCAGGATGCGCTCATGCTCAACAATGCCGACTGGCTCGACGGGCTGAATTACCTCGAGTTTCTGCGCGACATCGGGCGACATTTCTCGGTGAACCGGATGCTGGCGTTTGAATCGGTGAAATCGCGCCTCGACCGCGAGCAATCGCTCTCATTCCTCGAATTCAACTACATGATCCTGCAAGCCTATGATTTCCTTGAAATTAACCGCCGTCACGGCTGCCTCCTGCAAATGGGCGGCTCGGATCAATGGGGCAATATCATCAACGGCATCGACCTCACGCGTCGCGTGATCGACCATGAGGTGTTTGGCCTGACCTCACCGCTCCTGACCACCTCGGATGGGCGCAAGATGGGAAAATCGGCGGGGGGTGCTGTCTGGCTTTCGGCGGATATGCTGTCGCCTTACGAATTCTGGCAATTCTGGCGCAACACCACCGATGCCGACACCGGGCGCTTCCTCAAACTCTACACCGAATTGCCGATCGAGGACTGTGACCGCCTTGGTGCTTTGGAAGGCTCCGACATCAACGCCGCCAAAATCATCCTCGCCAATGAGATCACAACCCTCCTGCACGGGGCCGAGGCGGCACAGGCCGCTGAGGCCACCGCGCGCGAAGTGTTCGAACACGGCGGTGTGGGCGACGACCTGCCCACCATCGAGGTGACGGCTCAGGAGCTGGCCGAGGGGATTTCCATCGTGCAACTGATCGTGCGCGCCGGTCTTGCCAAATCCGGCAAAGAGGCCAAGCGCCTCATCACCGAGAATGGCGCGCGGCTGGATGACGAACCGTTAACCGACGCAGGATTGATGATCGACGCCGGCGCGCTCAAATCTCCCATCAAACTCTCGGCAGGCAAGAAACGTCACGCACTGGTCAAACTCGAAGGTTAAGATACCTCTAACCGTACGGTTTAACGCGAAAACCGTACGGTTATCCCCGCCCCCTGAGGGCATCGGTCAGCACGTCACGCACCACCTCCGGCGGCACGTCAGAGGTGATGAACGCCTCGCCGATGCCGCGCGCCAGAATAAAGCGCAGCTTGCCATCGACCACCTTCTTGTCCTGACCCATGAGCGCGATCAGCCCGTCGGCATCCGGCAAATCTCCTGCAATATCCGCAAGATCCACCTTCATCTTCATGTCCCGCAGATGCGCGCGAACCCGGCTCGGGTCTTCTTGGGAACACAGCCCCAACCGCGCCGACAGCTCAAATGCGAGCGCACAGCCAATGGCGACCCCTTCGCCATGCAAGAGCCGTGCGCCATCATACTGTGTGGCCGACTCCAGCGCATGACAAAATGTATGCCCCAGATTGAGCAACGCCCGGTCGCCCTGTTCGGTTTCATCGCGCGTCACAATCTCGGCCTTCATCTCGACCGAGCGTTTGACCAGATGGATACGCGCCGCTATATCCCCCGCTGCGGCGCGTGAGGCATTTCTTTCAAGCCATTGAAAGAATTCACTATCTCCGAGAAGCCCGTATTTGGCAACTTCGCCATATCCGGCCAGATAGTCGCGGTCTGTCAGCGTGCCCAGCACCTCTGTATCGGCCAGAACAAGGCTCGGTTGATGAAACGCGCCGATCAGGTTCTTGCCCTGCGGCGCATTAATCCCTGTCTTGCCGCCCACCGAACTGTCCACCTGCGCCAGCAAACTCGTCGGAACCTGAACAAACCGCACGCCCCGCCGCAACACCGCCGCCGCAAACCCCACCAGATCGCCGATCACGCCACCGCCAAAGGCGACCACCACGTCATTGCGCTCGACTTTCTGCTCCAGCAACCATTCCACCACCCGCTCAAAATGCGGCCAGGATTTGGTTGCCTCACCGGCGGGTAGCGTCATGTACACAGCCGAAATTCCATGCGTTTCCAATCCCTTGCAGAGCGACCCTAAATGCAGAGGCCCCACCGTGGCGTCCGTCACAATCGCCACGCGTGGACGCCGCAATAGCGGTGCAATCAGCGCCCCGGCCTGCCCCAACAGGCCCGGCCCGATATGAATGTCATACTCCCGCCCCGGCAGACCCACATGCACGATCTCGGTCATTCCACCAACTCCAATACGTCCTTGCGTTCGCTCAACGCCTTGAACACCTGCTCTGCCATCGCCTCGACACTATATTCGGTGCGCGCACGGACCCGGATTTCCGCAAGCGCATAGATCGGCACCCGCGCGTTATAGATTTCTGTCAGCGTCTCAAGTGGTTGAGCTGTGCGCAGTAAGGGTCTGGTATTCTTGCCCTTTACCCGCGACCACAAGAGCGGCAAATCGGCGTCGAGCCAGACCGAAACCCCCTTGCGCGCGACCAGAGCGCGATTGCGCTCGGCCAGAAACGCCCCGCCGCCAGTCGACAATATGGATCGTTGACCATCCAGCAGACGGTCAATCACCTCAGTCTCCCGCGCCCGAAAGAAAGCCTCGCCATCCCTTTGAAATATCTCGGCAATCGTCATATTCGCGGCTTTCTCGATCTCGGTATCCGAGTCGAGGAACGGCACGCCGATCTTCGCCGCCAGCGCCTTGCCCACGGCTGTCTTGCCTGCCCCCATCATGCCCACCAACACAACGGTTTTGCCCAGTTTCCAATGCCCCTTGGCCGACACGATCGGCGCTCCCTTGCCCATTCACAAAGTTTTTCACTCAATGACGTGATCTTGCACAAAAGGCCAGTTATAACTTGGGAAAAAGAACGGGCAAAACAGGCAGGGGATGACATGCTGCGATTGATCAAATGGCTGTTTTATTTGGCCATTCTAGGGTTTATCGCCCTCATGGCCTATGCGTATCTTGGCCCGTTTTTTGGCGCGGATTTCTCACCACCACAAACCGAGATTCGTCAGGACATCATACTTGAGACCGATTAGTGCGTTATTTTTGCTCGGATGTTGCGCGGCAAGCATGGCCGCAGCGCAGCAACCGCTGTCGGCGATTGACTGGTTGGATCAGGCCAGCACCGCCGCCGTGACCACCATTCCCCGCACGCCTCTGGGTGAACCACCCGCCAGCGACGGCGTGGATGTGCCGCCCGTGACCGTGACAGCCCTCGACGCGCCGCGCGCCGATGCGGTTGGCCTCTTGCCCAGCACGACCACCGGCCTGCCTGCGACACTCTGGGACAAGAGCGCCGCCAATGACCTCACCCGCGCCTTTGCCCACCTCGAGGCAGAGCCCATTCCCGCCATTCAGGCGCTCTATTACACGCTCCTTCTGGCAGAGGCGAATGCACCGCTGGATGCCGGCTCAGACGCAAAGTTTTTGCGTGCCCGCCTCGACGCCCTGACAGAGTTTGGCGCAATCGAGCCCGCGCAAGCCCTGTCAGAGCGCGCCGGGCCAATGACAGAAGTTCTTTTTGATCAATGGTTTGCCCTGTCACTCTTGCTGGGGCAAGAGGACGCCGCCTGCACCGCGCTGACACGCAAACCTCACCTGTCCTCGGATCTGAGCGCACGGATTTTCTGTGCGGCGCGTGGCGGTGACTGGAATACGGCCGCGCTTACCTATCACAGCGCCACCGCAATTAACGCTCTCTCAGAGACGGACGCGACCCTCCTCGCGCTCTATCTCGATCCCGCACTGATCGACGAGACAGACGCACCCGAGCCGCCACCCGACCTCACGGCGCTGCAATTCCGTCTCTTCGAGGCCATCGGTACGGCCCTGCCCACCCACAACCTGCCCCGCGCCTTTGCCATGGCAGATCTGCGCGGCACGTCGGGATGGAAGGCCGAGATCGAGGCCGCAGAGCGCCTTGCCCGCACCGGTGCCGTGCCCGCCGCGCGCCTGCTTGGCCTCTATACCGAACGCCGCCCGGCGGCCTCTGGCGGTGTCTGGGACCGGGTCGCCGCCGTGCAGGCGCTTGATCGGACGTTGAGCGAGGGTGCGACCGAAGCCCTGACCGAGGCCCTGCCAACCGCCTGGCGTGCGGCCCGCGAAGAGCATCTCGAAGTGGTCTTTGCCGAGCTATTTGCAGAGCGCCTCGCCGCGCTCGATATCCCCGTGAGCATTCGCTCCCAAGTCTTTGAAATAATGCTTCTTTCCTCCCAGTATGAACAGGCGGCGGCGTTGCTTGCAACACCCACACCGGACCAGACGTTCCTGATCGAAACCGCCCGTGGTAGCCCCCCGGCAGACACCGCGCTCAGCGCTCTCCAAGGCGCCATCGCCGCCGGATTTGCCAGCGAAGCGCCTGCGCCGGACCATCAGGCGCTGATCGACGCGGGCCGCTTGGGCGAAGCGATCCTGGCCGCAGCGCGGCAAATCAGTCACGGCGACGCCGCCCGCGACGCGTTGACCGGCGCCCTCGCCACCCTGCGCGCGGTTGGGCTCGAGGACACCGCCCGCCGTGCCGCCCTGCAACTTCTGCTGTTGGAGCGGCGCGGGTGACCCGCGACACCGCTTGGGTCGATCTCTTTCTCGAGGCCCAGGCGGCGGAGCTTGGAGCTGCGAAAAACACCCTGATGGCCTATGCGCGCGATCTGCGCGATTTTACGGATTGGGTTAAATATCAAAATCTTAGCCTAGATAACCTCATGCAACCCGACATCGAATCCTATCTGGTGCAGTGTGACGCTCAGGGCTTGGCACCGGCCACGCGGGCGCGCAGGCTCTCGGCCATCCGGCAACTCTACCGGTTCGCCTTTGAGGAACGGCTGCGCGCCGACAACCCCGCCATCCGCATCAAGGGACCGGGCAAGGCGCAGCGCCTGCCCAAGACGCTGACCGAGGATGAGGTCGGCCGTCTGCTTGAGGTGGCCCCCCAGCATGGCCGCACCGCCACGGAACGCTGCCGTAACGCCTGCCTCATGGCGCTGCTCTATGCCACCGGCATGCGCGTGAGCGAGCTGGTCTCGCTGCCCCTTGCCGCCGCGCGGGGCGACCCGCAGATGCTCTTGGTGCGCGGCAAAGGCGGCAAGGAACGCATGGTGCCCCTCTCGCCACCCGCCCGCACGGCGCTGGTTGACTGGCTGGCGCTGCGCGACGCCGAAGAAACCGCGCGCCGCAGCAAAGGGCTGGCACCCTCGCCCTTTCTCTTTGCTTCAGGCGGGACGGCGGGATATCTCACGCGTCATCGGTTTTACAATCTTATCAAAGAATTCGCGGTCAAAGCTCATGTTGATCCGGAGAAGGTCACACCCCATACCCTGCGCCACGCGTTCGCGACGCATCTTCTGGCCAATGGCGCGGATCTGCGAGTCATTCAGACCCTCTTGGGCCATGCCGATATCGCCACAACCGAGATTTACACGCATGTGCTCGAGGCGCGCTTGCAGGCGCTGGTGCAGGAACATCATCCGCTGGCACAGGCCGCCCGGCGCAAAACCGGCGGCAACACATCCTCCGACGGCCAATAGCCGCTCACGAGCGCGCGATCATAGCCCTGCACCAGCCCCGCCGCCTGCATCGCCGCATGGGCCGCGCTATGGTCATAGGCCAGCCGGTGAAACACCACGCCATCCGCCTCCAGAACGGCAAATCCGGTCTCGACCCGGCCATCATGCGGCGGCATGCCGATGGCCCCGGCATTGACCCAGGTCACCGCCCCGATCGCACGTTGGAACATCAGACCCGAGTGCCCCGCCAGAACCATATCAATATGGCCTGCAACCTCTTGAATAGCTGCGATTTCCTCTTGAAATACCGCCTCATCCGACACGGGCCATATAAAGCGGCTCACCTCCGACAATCCGCCGTGAATCACCGCCACCCGTCGACCTTCATGGGTGAAGAGGATGAGATCCGGCAAACCCGCCATCCACCCCCGTGGCTCGGCCCCGACAGACCGATCCGCATGGCGATACCATCCCGCCGACAAGAGATCACACTGTGTGCCCGCCTCGAATCCACAGCCGCAATCCATCGCATTCTCCGCCAACTGGCGCTCGCAATTGCCCGCGAGCACGGCACAGCCCGCCGCACGGATCATCCCCACGGTCTCAACCGGCTGCGCACAATAGGCCACGACGTCCCCGGTGCAGATCATCCGCTCGGGTGGGATGCCAAGGCCCCCGGCCTGTGCCAGAATCGCTTGCATCGCCTGCAAATTGGAATAGGGCCCGCCAAAAATCAGGACGGGACCGATCATCTCTCCCAATTCCGCGATCCGCATCGCCAATGCTCCCTTGAATGCACGAGGCGGACGCCTCATAACCCTGTAAACTACGAGGGACCGCACAAAGATGGAAGCCGCGCCAAGCGCAACCGACCTGACATTCTGGATCACCACCGGCGCGATCGTTGCGCTTCTGGTCATGTCCGCCTTCTTTTCGGGAAGCGAAACCGCGCTCACCGCCGCCTCGCGCGGCAAGCTGCGCGCGCAGGCCGAAAAGGGCTCGCGCGGGGCTGAAACCGCGCTTCGCATCACCGAGGATAACGAGCGGCTGATCGGCTCGGTGCTGCTTGGCAACAATATGGTGAACATCCTCGCCGCCTCGCTGGCCACCGCGCTCTTTACCCGCCTCTTCGGCGAGAGCGGTGTTGCCCTTGCCACGCTCGTGATGACGCTTCTGGTGCTGGTTTTTGCCGAGGTTCTGCCCAAGACCTACGCCATCACCAATGCCGAGGCCGCCGCCGCCCGCACCGCCCCCCTCATTGTGTGGGTGATCAAGATCTTTTCGCCCATCGTGACCGCCGTGCGCTGGTTCGTGCGCCGTATTCTGGCGCTCTTTGGCGTGCAGACCGACCCTGACAGCCATATCCTCGCGGTGCGCGAGGAAATCGCGGGCGCGCTCTATCTGGGTCAGTCCGAAGGCGTGGTCGAGAAAGAGGATCGTGACCGCATCCTTGGCGCGCTTGATCTGGGGGAACGCGCGGTCGAGGAAATCATGCTTCATCGCTCACGGATCGAAATGATCAACGCCGAGTCGGAACCGGATGCGATCCTCAACCAATGTCTTGAGAGCAATCACACCCGCCTGCCGCTCTACCGCGACGACCCCGACAACATCATCGGCGTGGTCCATGCCAAGGACCTCTTGCGCGCCATTCACAAACTGATCACCGCATCGGAACTGGGGGCCGCAGCCCTTAAGGATTTCGATGTCTGCAGCATCGCGCGCAAGCCGTATTTCGTGCCGGAAACCACCACGCTCGACGATCAGATGCGGCAATTCCTGCGCATGCGCAGCCATTTCGCCATGGTGGTCGATGAATATGGCACGCTTCAAGGGTTGATCACGCTCGAGGATATCCTCGAGGAGATCGTCGGCGAGATCACCGATGAATTCGACCCCGACGCCGAGCATGCGATTCGCAAGACCGAGGACAATCAGTTCCTCGTGGATGGGGCCATGACCATCCGCGACCTGAACCGCGCCACGGACTGGACCCTGCCCGACGAGGCCGCGAATACCGTTGCCGGTCTCGTGATCCACGAGGCCCAGATGATCCCCAAGGTGGATCAGGTCTTCATCTTTCACGGCTTCCGGTTTCAGGTCGTCGCGCGCAAGGACAACCGCATCACCAAACTCAAGGTGCGCAAGCTCTGATCGTCGGCTCTAGCGCGGCTCTTTGTATTTCAGAATATCGCGGTCCACGCCCAATCCGATGATCGGGCTCAGCAGATCACGCCAGAGACTAGGGCGCGCGGCCTTGACGGGGGCAAGGTCAGGCGGCAGCCGCAGGTCATTCTGCAACATCGGCGCAAGGATACGCTCGTCCAGCATCCAGCGCCCCCGCCGCCCCTCGCTGCGATCCGCCTGCTGATAGGTCAACCATGTCGACAGCTTGGCCTGACAGCGCGGGGACTGCCCCGGATAGACAAGGTAAAAGCCGCTGTTGATCCGCAAACAGATATTGTCCAGCACCCGTGCCACACCGCGCAGATCACCCGGAACATGGCTCTTGGGCATATAGTTGAACCGCGCCGGTTCGCCGTTGAAGAACACCGCCAAAGCGCTGCAAAGGTCAATCTCGCGTTGCGCCATGGCCCACCCCAGCACCGGCTCCGGCAGCAAGCACCAGTCATAGGCACAGAGCGCCTCACGAAAGGCCTCGCCGGACAGGGACCGCAGATGCGCGATCTGGTCTGCGGCTGTGCTTACGGACCAATCAAACGGACCGGGCTGCGGCATGGGAGGCTCCGTAAACTAAGGATAAGGCAGATCACACCCTTGTGAGTTCAGAAAGTGCGCTTTCTGCGGAACAACTGTGACACCATTTGGGCAGCCGCTAAATTCCACTTGGGATGGGCCAGTTTAGCGGATAGATTCAGACCCATGTTGACCCGCATTCTGCATGCCTTTTCCGCCACGAAACCGGCCCCCCTGCCAGAGCCGGACGAGAAACTTGCACTGGGCGCCCTTATGGTTCGGGTAGCGAAATCCGATCACCATTACGAGCTGGCAGAGATCAAGCGAATCGACCGCCTCCTGGCGCGCATTTACGGGCTTGGCCCGGTCGAGGCGGCCAAGATGCGCGCGCTCTCGGAACGGCTGGAACGGGCCGCCCCCGAAACCGACCGCTTTGGCCATATCATCCGCGAGACCGTCAGCCTCGAGGCTCGCCTGAGCGCGCTCGAGGCATTATGGGAGGTGGTCCTTTCCGACGGCGCGAGCCAGCCCGAGGAATTGCAGGTGATCGACGCCGCCCGCGAGACGATGGGTCTCAGCCATGCCGACAGCGACGCCGCCCGTTCCTTGGCCGAATCCCAGTAACGTCACGCGGATTTCCCTACGAATTCCCCATTGGCCTGCGCCACGTCGCCCCCTATACCTGTGCCATGTTTGCAGATTTCCTGAAGCGGCTGACTCAACCAGCCCCCGAGCCGATGACCGGCGGCGATGCCCGTCTGGCGCTCTGTGCCCTCCTTGTGCGTGTCGCACGCACCGATGGAGACTATTCCGCCTCCGAGATCATCCGCATCACGCGCATCATCTCTGCCCGCTATGGCCTGCCGCAGCCTCAGGCCGAGGCGCTGCGCCAAGAGGCCGAAACGCTCGAGAGCGAGGCCCCCGATACGGTCCGCTTTACCCGCGCGATCAAGGATGCGGTGCCACATGAGGACCGCATGGGCGTGATCGAGGCGCTCTGGCAGGTGGCCTTGGCCGATGGGCAGCGCGAGGCGGATGAGGACGCGCTCTTGCGGCTGGTCGCCAGCCTCTTGGGCATCACGGATCAGGAAAGCGCCCGCGCCCGTCACCGCGTCATGGGGCAATCATGATCGTCAGCCTGCCGATGTATGACCGCCCCGAGACGGCGGCAGCCAATGATGCGCTCTGGCAGG
Source organism: Roseovarius sp. 217 (assembly GCF_000152845.1). GTDB lineage: Bacteria > Pseudomonadota > Alphaproteobacteria > Rhodobacterales > Rhodobacteraceae > Roseovarius. The sequence continues at coordinate 3,210,279 of NZ_CH902584.1, read as the reverse complement.
GCATACATGCGGTTTTGGGCGAGGGACCGGACACCCTCACGCGCGACGGCGAGTTTTGGGATCACTGGCTCAGCCCTGATCTGCTCCTCTCGCAAACCTGCGGCTATCCTTACCGCGCACGGCTGCATGGCCGCGTGACGTTGGTGGGCAGCCCCGTGCTCGACCTGCCCGACTGTCCGCCGGGGCTTTACTACAGCGTCTTTGTCGTTCGTGCCGATGACCCGCGCGAGCGTCCGGAGGATTTTGCCACCGCGCGCCTCGCCTATAACGACGCGCTCTCGCAATCCGGCTGGGCCGCGCCGCAAAACTGGGCCGCTGCGCGCGGATTTGCCTTTGGCAATCCCGTCCACACCGGCGCGCACCGCGCCTCGGCCATGGCCGTGGCCGAAGAGCGCGCCGACATCGCCGCGCTCGACGCGCTCAGTTGGCAATTAATGCAGGCCTATGACCCGTTCCCCAAACACCTGCGCGTGTTGGGCCGGACAGATCCGACACCGGCCTTGCCCTATATCACCGCACTCGGGCGCGATGCCGAACAGCTGCACGCGGCTTTGAGGGATGCAATCAATGCGCTCCCTGCCTCCTTGCGCACAACCCTTGGCTTAACAGGCGTGACCCATATCCCGGCTGAGGACTATCTTGCCTTGCCCAATCCCGCGTCACCACCTGCGCCACAGCCTCCGAATTGAGCTGACGGTACGTCAAATCGCACAAACCGTCCCCTAATCGCCCGTTTTGCAAGTTGCATCAGCCCATTTTTTCGGCCCTATTGTCACGGAAGCGTCAAAAACCACCGAAACGGAAGCACCCCTTTGTCCGACACGCCCCCGGTTATCGAGATCCGCAACCTGCACAAGGCTTATGGCGCGCTTGAGGTCATCAAGGGGGTCGATATTGCGGCCCGTCGCGGCGATGTGGTCTCGCTCATCGGCTCGTCCGGGTCCGGCAAATCCACCATCCTGCGCTGCGCCAACCTGCTCGAGGATAGCCAACAGGGCGACATCCTCTTTAAGGGTGAGCCGGTGCACTGGAAGGGGACGGGATTGGCCCGCCATCCCGCTGATCCCAAACAGGTGCTGCGCATCCGCACCAACCTCAGCATGGTGTTTCAGCAATTCAATCTCTGGGCGCATCTCACGATCCTGCAAAACGTGATGGAGGCGCCCGTCACTGTCTTGGGTCGAGATCGGCACGAAGCCGAAGGCGCGGCGCGCAAGTATCTTGACAAGGTGGGCATCGGCGACAAATGCGATGTTTACCCGGCGCAATTGTCCGGCGGCCAGCAACAGCGCGCCGCCATCGCCCGCGCCCTCTGCATGGAGCCCGAGGCGCTTCTCTTCGACGAACCCACCTCGGCGCTCGACCCCGAACTGGAACAAGAGGTGATCCGCGTCATCAAGGATCTGGCCAACGAGGGCCGCACCATGATGATCGTCACCCATGACATGCGCATGGCCGCCGATGTCAGCGATCATGTCGTGTTCCTGCACCAAGGCCTGATCGAAGAACAGGGCCCGCCTGACAGCCTCTTCGGCGCTCCGAAATCGGAACGCCTGCAACAATTCCTCAGCTCGACCAATCCGGCCTGAGGCGAAAACCAACCAAGGGAGAAAACCATGAAGAAACTGCTACTCACAACCGCCGCTCTGGCCCTCTCGACCGGCTTTGCCATGGCCGATACCGTCCGTCTCGGCACCGAGGGCGCCTATCCTCCGTATAACTTCATCAACGACAAGGGCGAGGTCGACGGGTTTGAGCGCGAATTGGGCGATGAGCTGTGCAAACGCGCCGAACTGACCTGCGAATGGGTCACGAACGACTGGGACAGCATCATCCCCAACCTCGTTTCCGGCAACTATGACGTGATCATCGCGGGCATGTCGATCACCGACGAGCGCGATCAGGTGATCGACTTCACCCAGAACTACACCCTGCCCGATCCCTCGGCCTATCTCGCCCCCTCGGCCGATGTCGATGTGAAATCCGGCGTCATCGCAGCCCAGTCAGGCACCATTCAGGCCTCTTATGTCGCCAGCAGTGGGGCCACTCTGGTCGAATACGCCACGCCCGAGGAATCCATCGCCGCCGTGCGCAACGGCGAGGCTGACGCCGTTCTGGCCGACCGCGCCTTTCTTCTGCCCGTCGCAGAAGAGGACGAAGGTCTGGAACTGCTCGAAGAGATGGTGATGATCGGCGGCGGCATCGGTCTTGGCGTCCGTGAGAGCGATGCCGAACTCAAAGGCAAACTCGACGCCGCCATCCAGTCGATGAAGGATGACGGCAGCCTGAACGCGCTGATCGAGAAATGGGAAATCGGCCTGACCTTCTAAATCTGACCTGAGGTTGACAATTACAGTTGACCGGCCGGCGGGGCCAAACGCGGCCCCGCCCCCCTCTGACGAGGCGCGATAGAATGTTTGCCTTTTGCTCCGATCCGGCCAGCCTTGACGGGTTTGCGTGGCTCACCTGCTACATTACCACGTCCAAACACCTGCAACTCTACTATGCGGTGGGCACGGTGCTCTTGCTCTTGGCGATCACGGCACCTGCGGCCCTCGCCTTTGGCTTTGGCGGGGCGATGGCCGCGCGGGCGCATATCGCCCCGGTCCGCTGGTTCGGCAAGGCCTATATCGCGGTCGTGCGCGGCGTGCCCGACATCGCGTTTTTCCTCTTTTTCGTCATCGCGCTCGATCAGGCCTTTGAATGGGCGCGACACAAGGTTCTTTGCCCCGATTGGGACCAACCGATCCGTCAGGGCAATGATTTCGTCGTCTGTCAGGCTGCCAAACTGCCGCTCGGCTCCGCACCGCAATGGGTGCATGAATCCTACGGCTTTCTGCTCGCCGTGCTGACCTTTGCCATCGTTTTCGGGGCCTTTGCCGCCAATGTGCTGTTCGGGGCCATGCGCGCCGTGCCGCGCGCCCAGATGGAAACCGCCGAAGCCTATGGCATGTCGCGCCGGCAGGCCTTCTGGCGGATCATGGTGCCGCAGATGTGGGTCTACGCCCTGCCCGGCCTTGGCAATCTCTGGATGGTGCTGATCAAGGCCACGCCGCTGCTCTTCCTGCTGGGGGTCGAGGATATCGTCTATTGGGCGCGCGAACTCGGTGCCACCGCCAACCCGCGTTTCACCGAATATCCGCATGGCGACTGGCGGATGTGGTATTTTCTGGGGCTGATGGTGTTCTACCTCGGCTTCACGCGCGTGTCAGAGGTGGTGCTGGAACGCCTCATGCAACGCCTCACGCGGGGTCAGGCCACCACCGGCGGCGAAGCGCAAAGGAAAGCGGCATGAGCTGCCTCGAGACCATTCAGGCCTATGGGCTGCGCGCCATTGGGATTGGTGAACGGCTCTTGCCGCAAGACAATTTCACCCTCTGCGAACAAGTCACCCTGATCGGTTCTGGCCTGATCTGGAACGTCTATTTCGGGTTTGTCGCCCTTGTCAGCGGTTTCATCCTTGCCACCGCCGTGGCGCTTGGCAAAGGCTCCAGCAACCGAGTGATCCGCAAACTCTCGGAATGGTTCATCTTTGTCTTTCGCGGCTCGCCACTCTTTATCCAGTTCTTCTTTGCCTATTTCTTCTTTCTCTCGCTCAAATCGGTCTCGCCTTTCTTTGACATTTTGACCGCAGCCTGGCTCGGCGCGCTGATCGTGCTGTTCCTCAACACCGCCGCCTATTCCGGCGAGATTTTCTATGGCGCACTGCGCTCCATTCCCAAGGGCGATGTCGAGGCGGCGGATGCTTACGGCTTCTCCGGCTGGCGCCGCTTTCGCCGGATCATCTGGCCCACGATGCTGCGGCTCGCCTGGCCCGCCTATACCAATGAGGCGATCTTTCTGTTTCACGCCACCACGCTGGTCTTCTTCTCGGGCTTTCCGGTCTGGCAACAGCGCGGCGATGCGCTCTACTATGCCAAGTATTTCGCGGACAAGACCTTTAACCCCTTCGTGCCCTACCCGATTCTCGCGGGCTATTTCATCCTTCTCACGCTACTGGTCATCAGCGTCTTTGGCCTGATCAACCGCCACCTCAATCGCCATCTGCCGCAGGAATACCGCCGCAAGCTCAGCCTGCGGATGAACCTGATCCGCTGATGGGCGGTGTGGCGATCCTCATTCCCGCCGCCGGGGCATCCTCGCGGATGCGAGGGGCGGATAAGCTCTTGCAAATGGTGCGTGGCCAGCCGCTCTTGCGCGACCGCGTGACACTCGCCCTTGGCACCGGCTGCGCCGTCGCCGTGACCCTGCCACTAGAGGCCGCCGCCCGCCGCGCCGCCCTGGACGGACTCAACGTCACCCTCCTGCCTGTGCCTGATGCGGCAACCGGCCTGTCCGCCTCGCTGCGCACCGGCGCGGCTTGGGCAATGGCGCAACACGCCGCCGCCCTGATGGTCCTCCTCCCCGACTTGCCGGACCTGACCGCAGAGGACATCAACACCCTCCTGCAAGCCAATGACTTCGAACACATCTTGCGCGCCTGTGACACGACTGGCACCCCCGGCCACCCGGTCATCCTGCCCGCCCGCCTGCTACCAGAGCTAACCCACATCACCGGCGACACCGGCGCGCGCGATCTCCTGCGCGCCCATCCCGTGACACCCGTTCCCCTGCCCGGTCAGCATGCCACAACCGACCTCGACACACCCGAGGCTTGGGCCGCATGGCGCGCCGCGCAATCCTAGGCCGGGTCACGCCCCATATGGTCTGCAATCCGCCGGTTGAGCCACGCCAGCCCCGCCAGCGACAGGCCGAGCCCAAGGAACGACGCCACCCGCACCAGCCCCGCCAGCCCCGCCATATCCACCAGAAACACCTTGGCCACAGTCAGCGCGACCCCCGCCATCGCCACCCGCCGCAAGGTCTCAGACCGCCGCGCCAAGGCAAGCACCAAGAGCAGCACAGAGACCAAGATGAGCGCGACCGTGTAACTGTAGAGCTCGCCATCGTTGACCCCCGGCACGCTCAGATCATCCCCCTGCCAGAGCCGCCGGATCTCGAGCCCGAGATACCACGCCCCATAGCCAGCCCCCGCCACGACCAAGCAATGCCGCAGCAACCGCGGCAGATGATCCAGCTTCCATGCCGCCAGCGCAAAGACCAGCGCCACAGGCAAATAGGCGGCAGCCAGCGAATCCACGATCAACGGCCCGCTGACGATCTCCTTGCGCCAGAACACCGAGATCAGCGGATTGGTCAGCACCGCCTGCGCCACCAGCGTGATCAGCGCCACCGCCCCCATGACACAGCCAAGGGCCAGCCGCAGGCCGCGCACAACACGCCCACCGGCGCGCATCCGCCAGAGCTGCACCATGGCTGAGGCCAGCCACACCACCGCCGTCAGGCCCAGCCCGGCATGCCCCATCGCCCCCGGTCCGCCCAGCCACCGCTGTATAATAACGCTGAGGAATATCGCCGTGATGCTCCAGACGGCGCTTTCGATCACCGCCCGCGTCGCCCCCCCGGCCCGCGCCGCCATCACCCGCCATGCCGCCGCCAGCAGGGCCAGCGGCCCCAGATGCGACAGCAGAACATCGCCCAGCCCCGCCTCGCGCACGGCCCAAGTCAGACCCGGATCAATCACCAGCCGGTAGCCGATCACCGCAACACCCAGCTGCGCGACCCCCCCGAGGAGCGGCAGATTGAACCGCCGGTCAATCAGCGCCGTGGCCAGCACCATCACACCTAGCGCCAGCGTCAGCGCCGCCTTGCTCAATACCACAAAGAGCGCCAGCGTGATCAGCACCAGCGCTGCCCCCGCGAACAGCGCCGCCGCAAGCAGCCTCTCCGACCCGCGTGCCCGCACTGCGAACCCCACCATCAGCCCCGCCAGCGCCATCACCTGCAAGGCCCAAGGATAGGCACCGATTACCGCCGCCGGAGTCCAGAGCAACTCAAGGATCAACGCCAGCCCCGGTGCCATCACCGCCGCGCCAAGGCTCCACAAGATCACCGGCACCGCCCCCGGCGCATAGCGGGCGCGAAGGGCAAAAAGGACCGAGGCCACCGCCCCGCCCGCCAAAAGCACACTCGCCGCAAGCGGCATCTTCGCCTCGGGCAACCGCTCGATCCCGGCCATGAACCCCGACCAGACCGGCCCCCGCCCGAACCCTTCGAGCGTCACCAGCACCAGCGCGGCCAAGGCCGGGACCAGCGGTACATCCTCCAGCGCCTCGGCCCGCCGCGTGCCAAGGACCAGCGCCACCAAAAGACCCGCAAGCAGGCTCAGCGCAGCCCAGATCACCCGAGCCTCGCGCGCATCCTGTGCCATCCAGAGGGCCGCAAGGCTTGCCAGACCCACCACACCCCAAACGAGCCGCACCGGGAAATCGGGATAGTCTCCGCCCGCCAACACGCGCCGCAGCAGCGAATTGCCGCTGTGCTGCGGCACCAGCCGTGCCTCGGGCACCAGCACGGTCAACACCACCAGCACCGCCCAGAACGCGAGATAGAGGAGCGCGCCCGCCTCTCCGAGATAGAGCAGCGTGGCACCCGCCATGCTGACCGCCAAGGCCAGCACCGAAATCCACGCCCACCGCCGCGCGGCATCCACCGCCAGCCCGACCGCCGCCAGCACCGCATAATAGCCGTAAAAAACCCCCGGCGTGTCCGACTGCCCGCCCACCATGAACGGCGCCACGCCCGCTCCGATCAGGCCGAGCGCGGTCAGAACCGGCCCATGGAACCAACCAAGGACCACAGCCCCCGCACCAACCCCCACCAAACCCGCCAGCGCCACACCCGGCCCGATCAGATCATAGAGGCCCCGCGCCGCCAGAACGCCCGCAAAGAGCGCGATCACCCCCGCCCCCGACAGAACCGAAGGCAGGCCGGTGACCGCGCCCGCCGCCTCATCGCCATAGCGCCGCCGCAGCCGCTCACCCGCCGCAATCAGCGCGGCCCCGAGCGCTAGCGCACCCATCACCCGCCAGAACGGCGTGAGCAGCCCTTGCTCGACGCCGTATTGCACCATGAAGACGCCTGCCAGGGCCAGCGACACGCCCGCCACCGCCAAGGCCCAATTCGCCCGGAACCACGCCATCAGCGCCGCGAGCCGGTCCGCCCGCAGCACAAAGGCGCGCGGCGGCGCGGTCTCCGGCGCCGTCTCTGTCTCAGACGCAACCACAGGCACTGCCGCCCAGGGGCCCGCCGGTTCCGCGACGACAGGCGCAACCACGGCCTCCGCCGCCATCTCTGGCGCACCAACGCTCCCCAACCCCGCCTCCAGCCGCGCCACCCGCGCTTTCAGCCGCGCATGCGACACCAAGAGATAGGGCACCCCGATGAGCAAGAGCGCCAGCACGCCCAGCCCGATGACAACCGCCAACGCGTCCATGGATTACCCCTGCCCGAAGAGACCGGTCAGCGCCCGCCGCACCAACCCTGTGACCGAAGGCCTGCGCCCCCGCTGAAACGGCAACGGCCGACAAACCTCGATCGCGGCCACACCCACCCGCGCCGTCAGCGCGCCATTCACCACACCTTCCCCAAACCGCCGCGACACCTTTGAGAGCACGCTGCCCCCCGCCACGCTGCTGATCATGTCATCGCCCACCGCCACAGCCCCCGTGGCCAAGAGATGCGCCATTACCGCCCGCGCCAGCCGCCAACTGCCCAGAAATCCCGCGCGTCCGCCATAAATCTCGGCCACCGCCCGGATCATTCGCAGATTGGCGACCAAGGCCCCCACGACATCGGCCAGCGCCAGAGGCACCAGCGCCGTGACCATCGCCACCTGCCGCGCCGCGCCCTCCACTTCGCGCACCGCCAGCGCATCGAGCGGCGCCAGAATCTCGATCTCGGCCAATCCAAGCAACGCCTCGGCGTCAAACTGCTCCGCCTGCCGTTCTGCCAGACGCTCCAGACCCCAGGCCGCCTCGGGCCGCACCGCATAGAGCGCGCGCAACCGCGTCACAACCGCCCGTGCCGCCTCCAGATCCCCCTCCGCCAGCGCCACCCCGGCCTGTCCGCGCAGGGCATCGAGCCGCCCCAAACGGGCAAACCCCGCCAACTCGCGCAAACCGATCATCACCGCCACCAGCAAGAGGCCCACGCCCATCGCCGCCACGCCGTAGCCCAGCACCGGCACCCGTGCGATCAAGCCAACCGCAAAATCCCACGCCGCCACCGAGACCGCAGCGCCCATCAGCCCAAGCGCCAGCCCCCAAAAGAGCCGCCCCAGCCAAGAGGGTCGCGCAGCGCCGCGTGCGATCACCGCGCGCATCGCCCGTCCCTCAGGCGCATCGGCCAGATCCGGGACCGGCGGCGCGCGGTCCGGCCCTTCGGCGGCGCGCTGTTCCATGTCGATCAGAACCGGCCCCTTGGCCTTGTTGCTGCTCACGCGCCTTCTCCTTCACCGCGCCAGACCATCAGGATATCCGGCAGACCTTCATCATTGCCAAGGCCCGCGCTGCGCGCCGCCTCGACAAACCCTTGTCGCGCATAAAAGCTCCGCGCCGCCGCATTGGCCTCAACCACCCAGAGCCGCAGAACGCCCGCCTCCGCCTTGGCCTCAGCCAAGAGCGTCCGGCCAAGACCCCGCCCGCGCCGCATCGGATGCACATAAAGCGCGTGCAGAATGTCACCGTCACGGACTAGAAAACCCGCGACACGGCCCTGCTCGCGGATCACCCGAACCCATCCCCAACGGATCACCGACCGCAGCGCGCGCAGGTCGTCCCAATGGCTGCGCACCTGCGGCAACCATGGCGTTGCGCGGGTGAACCCCCAGAGGATCACCGCCAGACGCGGCAGATGCCAGATTTGGGCCCGCGCCGTTCTCATAGCTTGTCCCCGATCAGGAATTGCGCGGCGCGGTCCAGCCGGATATGCGGCGGCCCCTCGCCGGGGCGCAGGTTGAGCGGGGCGGGCGCAAAGCGCATCACCCGGTAATCCTGACCCAGCCAGTCGGTCGCCCCGGCCCGCGCCGGGGCCAGCAATTGCCCCGGATCGTCCGGCAGATCGCCCGCATAGAACGCCGCCTGTCGGCCTGTCTCGAGCAACCGCCCGCGCACACAATCAAGCATCTCGCCGTTGTGACTGACCCGCTCCTCGACCGTGGCGCGCAGAGCGGCCAGCGCCATCGACTGAGTCGTGGCCCCGGCGAATTCCGCCCGGTCCCGCGCCTCACGCAAGAGGGCGGCCATGATCCCCGTCAGCCGCCCATGCTGCGCATGATGCAGATGATCCGCCTTGGTCGCGGCAAAGAGGATACGCTCGACCCGCCGCCCCAACAGCAATTGCGTCAGGAACGCATTGCGGCCCGGTCGAAACGCACCCAGAATATCCGCCATCGCCCGGCGCATATCCTCGACCGCCTGCGGCCCCTTGTGGATCGCATCCAGCGCGTCAACCAAGACCACCTGCCGGTCAATCTTGGCGAAATGGTCCCGAAAGAACGGTTTGACCACCTCGCGCTTGTAGGCGTCATAGCGCCGCGCCATCTCAGCCCGCAGGCTGCCCCGCCCCGCCTTGCCTTCCGGCAGGGGCGCAAAGGTCACCACCGGCGATCCCGCCAGATCCCCCGGCAGGATGAACCGCCCCGGCGTGCAATCATAGAACCCGGCGGCACGCGCGGCCTGCAAATAGCCCGTGAATCCCGCGGCCAGCGCCTGCGCCACGGGCTCGTCCAGCCGCGCAGTCGCATCCACCTGCCCCACCTGCGCCAGATAGGGCGCCGCCTCGGTGCGCGCGCTGATCCGCGTCAGAACGTCGGCCGCCCATTGATCATAACTCTTGTCCAACAGCGCCAGATCCAGCAGCCATTCTCCGGGATAATCCACGATATCGAGATGGATCACCCGTGGCCCCGTCAGGCCCGCCAAGAGCCCGGCAGGCCGCACGCGGAGCGACAGGCGCAATTCCGACACCGTGCGCGTGCTCTCGGGCCAATGCGGCTCGGGGCCGGTCAAGGCCGCCAGATGCGCCTCATAATCGAATCGTGGCAGGGTCACATCGGGCTGGGGTTGCAGATAGGCCGCCAGAATCCGCCCCTCCGCCTGCGCCAAGAGGCCGGGCATCCGCCCCCGATCCATCAAATTGGCGATGAGCGAGGTGATGAACACCGTCTTCCCCGCCCGCGCGAGGCCCGTCACCCCGACCCGGATCACCGGCTCGAAGAAGGTTTGGCTCACGCGGTCGCCCAAGCCCTCAATGCCGCGCACCACGCCCTCTGCCATGCCTGCTATCGCCAAGAACCGCCCCTTTTCCCGTTGCCCTCAAGATAGAGACCCGCCACCCCGGTTGCTAGGGGCCATTTGTCCGCACCCTGTCCCCCTAGGCCTCTGACGTCGCCGCGGATTTTGGTGTTTTCCCTGACCGGAACCCCGGCCTCCCCGATGGTCAAAGCCGATTTTCCACGCTATAGGGTCAAAAATCCATCAGGAGAGCCCCAATGGCCGAGACCGAGCAGCCTCAGATCTACCTCATAACCCCGCCAGACTTTGAACTCAGCGTCTTTCCCGATACGCTGGCCCGCGTGCTGGACAGTCACCCGGTCGCCTGTGTGCGCCTTGGCCTCGCCACCCGCGACGAGGACCGCATCGCGCGTGCCGCCGATGCCTGCCGCGAGGTGACGCATGCCCGCGACGTGGCGCTCGTGATCGACAGCCACCTGATGCTCGTCGAACCGCACGGGCTCGATGGTGTCCACCTGCCCGACGCGGCCCGCTCTGTGCGCGCCGCGCGCAAAGCTCTCGGCGAGGATGCCATCGTCGGCAGTTTCTGCGGCACCTCCCGTCATGACGGCATGTCCGCAGGCGAGGCGGGCGCGGATTACATCAGCTTTGGCCCGATCGGCGCGACCGCTCTGGATACCGGCGCTTGCGTTGATCTCGACGTGTTCGACTGGTGGTCAAAGGTGATCGAACTGCCCGTCGTGGCCGAAGGCGCGCTGAACGAGGCGCTCGTCGCCCAACTCGCTCCGATGACCGATTTTTTTGCCTTCGGTGACGAGATCTGGCGCGACGAGGACGCCGCTGCCGCCTTGGGCCGGTTCATCGCCGCGATGGGCTGATGTCGCGGGGCCGGGCTGTGTACATAACAGGCGTCCAAATTGTACGCCCTGTACACACTCACCGGCCCCGGCGATCCTCGGGCATGCCCGCCCTGACCTGATCCTCCGCCCAAGCGGCCAATGCTTTACGACTCTCAAATTCATCTACCTTTACAAAGGGATGATAGACGACTCTCACCTTGCCATTGCGCCGGACCGCCAGAACCCGCAGCAGATGCTCGCCAAACTCCATATCCCCCCACCACCCATAGAATCGCGGATCCCCCCCATTTGGGGCTTCATAGATGACACTCACCGGTTGAATGTGGATTTCACGCTGTAGTTTCTTGCTAAAGAACGCCTGAAAAAGCGTTGATTTAAAAGGTAAAACGCGCATTCCATCGGTCGAACTTCCTTCGGGAAAGAACAAGAGCTTATGCCCCGCCAGCAACCGCGCCTCAAAGATTTCGGTCTGCGCCTTCGCCTCTTTCGGGTCGCGCGTGATGAAAACCGTACCAACCAACTTGGCCAATCCACCAATCCCAGGCCATTTTGCCACCTCGGATTTTGACACAAAATACACACGCTTGCGGGCGTTGAGTGCGAAAATATCTAGCCATGACGAATGGTTAGCGACCACAGCTCCAGCGGCGCGCATGGGCGCTCCCACCACCTCATGCCGCATCCCCAACACCCGAAACACCGTCGCAGAGACCCACTGCGTCACATAGGGACTCCACGGTCTGTGCAGCCCATAGAACGGGCGCTCGATCAATCGCAGCCCAACCGATACGATAACCCCCCCAAATATAACGAGAAAAATCAAAGCGCCACGCCACCCGGCGCGAACCACCCCTGCCATCGACAGCGTGAACGCCGGCGGCGGCACCTCTGATTGCCACCTTAATTTCAACTTATAAGGTCCTGCTGGTAAATGGATTTATGTGTTTCCGTCATCCGGTCCGTATCAAGAATTAAACACACATCGGTTGTGTTGAATTGATGGTCGACAAAGGCACCGTCGCCCACAAACCCGCCCAGCCGCAGATAGGCTTTGATCAGCGCAGGCACCTGCCGCATCGCCATACGACGATCAAGATTATCCTCTGAAATCAAATCCATTCTCTGAAAGTGCTCGGCTCGTGCGCGCACACGCAACGCTTCCGGCACCAGATGTCGCGCATGCAAGAGGCTCAGCGGCTGCGCCAGTTCCGCGATGTCGGTGCCATGGAAACTCGCCACGCCAAACAGGATTTCTATTTTATGATCCGTGACATAGCGGCCTAAACCATTCCAGAGGTGATACATTCCCGGCCCGCCACGATAGGATTTCGCAAGGCAAGAGCGCCCCAACTCCATCAACCGCCGCCCGCTGGTCTTGAGGGCGGTCAGGTCATACTCATCCTCTGAATAAAACTGCCCGGCCCGCGCCGCCTGATCATCGCGAAGCAGCCGGTAAACCCCTGCCACATAACCATTTTTAGAATCATCGAGCAACAGCAGGTGATCAAAGAACGGATCAAACCGGTCACATTCCAGCCGTGCCACATGATCGACCAAAGGCCCGTCGCCCCCCAGTTCCGTGACAAAAACCTCATAGCGCAACCGCTGCGCAGCCCGCAGCTCTTCAGGTGACTCGGCCAGTTTCACACGAAATATTGGGGGGCTTGCGGTCATCGGCCTCGTCTCTGTGCTCTGAACGCGTTTTATGCAAGACCGCCTCCGAGTGCAACGATCCGACTGGTCGCAGCCTCTTGCGGCTGTTAACCTTTTGCTAACCCGGATCAGGGATCAAGGAGGGGTATCAGTTCCACGCGGTTGCCATCAATCACCACCTTGCCTTCCTCACGAAAGTTAACGGTGATCCGGCCCCCGATATTCGATTGCACCTGCCCCGTTCCCCAATCCGGCCTCTGCGGATGCAGCACCAGCATTCCCGGCTCCAGTATTGAATTCATATCCGTCATGCCGCATCCCGCCCCGGAGAGTCCCATGCCGCAGCATAGCCAACCCTTGGCCGCATTGATAGCCTCGCGTATCTGCCACGATCTTGTCAGCCCCTTGGGAGCGATTTCCAACGGACTGGAATTGCTGCATCTTTCTGGGGTGCCCCAGAGCCCTGAGTTGACGCTGATCACCTCAAGCGCCACGAATGCCACGGCACGCATCCGCTTCTTTCGGCTGGCCTTTGGACAGGCGGACAAAGGTCAGAGCATCCATGCAAAGGATCTGTGTGATATTCTCACGGCGGTGCATGTCGAAGGACGCATCACGCTTGATCTGCGCCTCTCGGATGACATCCCACATCCGATGGCGCAGGCACTTCTATTAACCATTCTTTGCGTTGAACAGGCGATGCCCTATGGCGGGCTGTTGCATGTGTCTCGACTGAATGACCGCTGGCACATCACAGCGACATCTGGGCGCCTCACTCCCGATCTCACACTCTGGGCAGCCCTGTCGGGTTCCGAAAAATGGCCGGACATTAGTGCATCACAGGTACACTTTTTACTCTTGTTTCAATGCCTTGAAAACCAAAGCTCGCACATTGATACGACGCTGTCAGACACTGAATTCCGCGTCAGCCTCTGATTGCGCCATCGCCTTCAACCAGATACTTGAAACTCGTCAGTTGGGCCGCCCCAACCGGACCGCGCGCATGCATCTTCCCCGTGGCAATGCCAATTTCCGCCCCCATGCCGAATTCGCCGCCATCCGCGAACTGGGTCGACGCATTACGCATCAGAATCGCGCTGTCGAGCCGGGCAAAGAACCGCGCAGCGGCCGCATCATCCTCGGTCACGATGCAATCGGTGTGATTGGACCCGAAATGCCGGATATGCGCAATGGCTTCGTCAATGTTTTCAACGACTTTCACGGCGATGATGCTGTCGAGATACTCGCGCCCCCAATCTTCATCTGTGGCCGGAACGGTGCCTGCAATCCCCAGCAAAGCCGCATCGGCGCGCACCTCAACCCCAGACTCCAAGAGCGCGCGGATCACGCCCTGACCGATGGTCTCGACAATATCGCGATGGATCAGCAGGCATTCCGCCGCCCCGCAAATCCCCGTGCGCCGGGTCTTGGCGTTGACCACGACCCGGAGCGCCTTGGCCGGGTCCGCCTCAACATCCAGATAAATATGAACAATTCCCTCAAGATGGGCAAAAACCGGGACCCGCGCCTCGCGCTGCACGAGGCCCACAAGCCCCTTGCCGCCACGCGGAATGATCACGTCAATCGTGTCGGTCATGGTCAGCATCGCCTCAACCGCCGCCCGGTCCCGCGTCGGCACCAGTTGAATCGCATCCTCCGGCAGGCCCGCCGCCCGTAACCCCGCCACCAGACAGGCATGGATTGCGCCCGAGGAATGAAAACTTTCTGATCCGCCACGCAGGATCACCGCATTGCCGGATTTCACGCAAAGCGCGCCGGCATCAGCCGTCACATTCGGGCGGCTCTCATAGATCACGCCCACCACTCCCAAAGGCGTGCGCACCCGTCGGATATGCAGGCCGCTCGGCCTGTCCCATTCCGCCAGAACCTCTCCCACCGGATCATCCTGCGCCGCCACGGCGCGCAACCCGTCCACGATTCCCTGAATTCGCGCCTCATCGAGCGCCAGACGGTCCATCATTGCCTCTGACAGACCCTTGTCGCGACCATAGGCCAGATCACGGGCATTGGCCTCCATGATCTCGGCCCGCCCGGTCCAGACCGCATCGGCTGCTGCCTCCAGTGCCGCGCGCTTTGTCGCAGAATCGGCAATCGCCAGCTCAGCCGAGGCCGCTCGGGCGCGCGCGCCGATCTCGGCCATTAGCGCGACAATCTCTGTCTGGTCTTTCATATCCCGCCCTCCGAAATCCGCCTCAGAATGCCATATCGTCACGATGCATCAAAGGTCCGCGCGCCGGATAGCCCAGCACCGCCTCGATCTGATCGGAACGCAACCGTTTGATCCGCTCCGCATCCGCAGCGTCGTACCGCGTGAGGCCCTGCCCCAGAACGCGCCCGGCCTCATCAGCCACTTCGACCGGATCACCCCGGCCAAACCGGCCCGCGACCTCTGTCACCCCGGCGGCAAGCAGGCTGCTGCCCGCCGACAAGGCACGCGCCGCACCGGCATCAACGATGACCCGGCCCTTGGGCTTCATCGCCGCAATCCAGGCCTTGCGCTTTTGCTGCGGATCGCCTTGGGCCAAGAACCACGTTGCCGCCGCGCCATCTTTCAGCGCCTGGATCGGATGCAGCACATCCCCTTGCGTGATTGCCATCACACAGCCGCCCGCCGTGGCGGTTTTGGCCGCCATCAACTTGGTCTTCATCCCGCCCTTGCTCAGGCCCGACACAGCATCGCCCGCCATCGCCTCGATCTCGGGCGTGATTGCCGCCACCACGTCGAACCGACGCGCTGAGGGATCCTGTGCCGGATTGGCGGAATAGAACCCATCCACGTCACTGAGCAGGATCAATTGATCCGCCCCCGCCGTGACCGCCACCTGCGCCGCCAGCCGGTCATTGTCGCCATAGCGGATTTCATCGGTGGCCACAGTGTCATTCTCATTGACGATGGGCACCGCCCCCAGCCGCAAAAGCTGTTCCAGCGTGGCGCGGGAATTCAGGTAACGCCGCCGGTCGGTGCTGTCCTCCAGCGTCACCAGAACCTGCGCCGCCGTCAGCCCATGCGCGGCCAGTGCCGCATCATAGGCCCCCGCCAGCCTGATTTGCCCCACGGCGGCGGCAGCCTGCGATTGCTCCAGCGTCAGAACGCTCTGCGGCAGGTTCAGCACCCGCCGTCCTAGCGCGATGGACCCGGACGAGACAAGGATCACATCCGTGCCGCGTTGGCGCAGCCTCACCACGTCCTCGATCAGAGCCGTCAGCCATTCGGCCCGCAAGGCCCCCGTCACCCGGTCCACCAAAAGCGCCGAGCCGATCTTGATCACCAACCGTTTCGCGTCAGTTACGGTTGCCACGGTGCATCTTCTTCGTCCTCGTCCACCACCTTGTGGCGCAGACGGTCGGCGTCGATTCGCGCCCTCAGCGCGCGCAGCACTTCTGTCACCCCTTCGCCCGATACGCCCGACATGAGCATGACAGGCGTGCCACAGGCCGCTTCCAGTTCTTCGCGCAGGAATTCGCGCTCTTCCTCATCCAGCGTGTCGACCTTGTTGAGCACGGTCACGCGCGGTTTGTCGGCAAGCCCGCCACCATAGGCTTCCAGCTCGGTGATGATGGTCTGATAATCGCCAACAATATCACCGGAACTGCCATCCACCAGATGCAGCAGCACCGCACAGCGCTCGACATGGCCTAGAAAGAGGTCGCCAAGGCCGCGGCCTTCGGATGCTCCCTCGATCAGGCCCGGAATATCGGCCACCACAAACTCGACATTGTCCACGCCCACGACTCCCAGATTGGGATGCAGGGTGGTAAAAGGATAATCGGCAATCTTGGGACGCGCATTGGACGTGGCCGCAAGGAATGTCGATTTCCCGGCATTGGGCAGACCCAGGAGGCCCACATCGGCAATCAGCTTCAACCGCAGCCAGATTGTGCGTTCGACGCCCTCTTGCCCCGGATTGGCACGACGCGGCGCCTGATTGGTCGATGTCTTGAAGTGCAGGTTGCCCCAGCCGCCATTGCCGCCCTGCGCCAAGAGCACACGCTGTCCCAGTTGGGTCATGTCGGCGATCACCGTTTCCATATCCTCGTCGAGGATCTCGGTGCCCACCGGCACGCGCAATACGATGTCATCGCCACTGGCTCCCGTGCGCTGACGGCCCATGCCGGGCGTGCCGCTATGGGCAAAGAAATGCTGCTGATACCGGAAATCAATCAACGTGTTCAGCCCATCGACGGTTTCCGCCCAAACCGACCCACCATTGCCACCGTCGCCGCCGTCGGGCCCACCGTATTCGATGAACTTCTCCCGGCGAAAGCTGACACAGCCACTACCGCCGCCGCCGGAGCGGATATAGACCTTTGCGAGATCGAGAAATTTCATATGCCGTCCTTACCGCAAAGGCCCTGTCGGACCTCAGATCATCTTTTTGCTATAGGTCCAGGTCAGCACCTTGGAGCCACGCGCGACGCTGAACGCCTCGGCATCTCCAAGATACTGAAACCCGCAATTCGTCAAGACCCGGGCCGAGGCCGCATTGTCCTGAAACACCGAGGCAAAGATCGTGCGCGCATGGTGCGGATTGGCCGCCAGCAGCACCTCGACTGCCGCCGAGGCGACGCCGGTGTTCCAATAGGCCGGGGCCACCCAATAGGCGATCTCGGATTGACCGTCGTCCACCCGTTCGAGGCTGATCAGACCCATGACCTCAGAGCCACCGGCTTTGGTGCCGTCAATCGCCCAGATATCCTCGGATCGGTCCTCGGCACGCGCACGCTCAATCATCGCCTCTGTCGCACCCGGCGGCAGAGGATGGGGAATGCTGCGGGTAAAGCGCGCCACGCGCTCATCCCCGGCATTCAGGCCAATCAGCCCGGCATCCGAACCACGCAGCGGGCGCAGATCGAACCGCTCCGCCGCGATCACCGGTTGGTTCAGGATTGTCTCGTCTTTCATGCGCTTACTCCTCCGATCAGCGCCCAAGTCATAGCAAGGAGATGGGCTTCCTCTGCCAAAGCACAACGGCTCACTCGCGCGATTGTGCAGCTCCCCGCCGGGGAAACATCATCTCTTGGTCCCAAAATCGAAAAGGGACCGGCGGTGTCGCCGATCCCCTTATTGTATCAAAACCCTAAGGACGGCTTATTCAGCGGCCTCCGCCACTGGCAGAACCGAAATAAAGGTGCGGCCCTTGAGGCCTTTGTGAAACTTCACAGCGCCTTCGGCGACGGCGAAAAGGGTGTGATCCTTGCCTTCGCCCACGTTCAGACCCGGCCAGAACTTGTTGCCACGCTGACGCACGAGGATATTGCCGGAAATCACGGCTTCGCCGCCGTATTTCTTGACGCCAAGACGGCGACCATCAGAGTCGCGCCCGTTACGGGATGAACCGCCTGCTTTTTTATGTGCCATTTGGTCTCTCCTTAGCCTTTGGCCAATTCTTTGGCCTGTTCGATCCAGCCTTCACGCTCGATGCGGCCTTTGAACGACAGTTTCTCGTCCATAGCAGCTACATCGGCATCCGTCCATGCCGCGACTTGGGCAAAGGTGGTCACACCGGCTTCAAGCAGCTTCTTCTCAAGAGCGGGACCAACGCCCGACAAACGCTTGAGATCATCGCCACTGGCAGCGGGTTTCGCGCTGGATTTCTTGGCGGGCTTGGCCACGGCCACAGCCGGAGCCGATCCGGTCCCAATCGCCGCTTTGATGCCTGTGGCATCCGCACCGCTCTCGAGGATCTCTGTCACCCGCAACAGCGTCAACTGCTGGCGGTGGCCCTTGGTGCGCTGCGAGCCATGCTTACGGCGACGTTTGACAAAGTTGATGACCTTGTCACCCTTGACCTGATCGACGACCTCGGCCTGTACCGCAGCACCGGCCACGAAGGGCGCACCGATGACCGGTGCGTCGCCGCCCAGCATCAGAATCTCGTTGAATTGAACTTTCTCACCGGCATCCGCTGCAAGTTTCTCAACACGAAGCATGTCGCCTGACGACACCTTGTATTGCTTGCCACCGGTCTTGAGGACCGCAAACATGGGCTCTTCCTTTTCTCTCCGCGCTCTGTGGTCCCCGGACAATCCGGGCGTTGTTGGCCCTCAGGCCACCTCGAACGGCGCACCCCTCAGGGGTGTATATCAAAGACAAACCCGGCAAGATCATCCCGCCGGGTTGCGCGCTATTGCCAAACTCCAGCCCCAGAGTCAAGGGCCGCCCCGGCAAAACCGTTCAAACCAGCCTATAAATCCTCGCCATCCATCTGCAAGGCGGTGGCCAGCCCCAACTGATACGACAGCTCTTCATACATCGCATCAAAAGCGGCGAAAAGCGCACGATTGAGATGCTTGCCCTCGGGGCTCTGGTAGAGGGCGATATAGGCGTCCATCACCTCGTGCGACAGCGGTTGATAGGCCATGGTCAGATAGGCCTGCATCCAGTCGCGCGTTTCCTCCCGCATCTCGGATTCCTGCGCCCAGATTTCGGCCAGCATCTCGTCCTCGGTCAGGTCCAGACCGCCCCCGTCAGCCAAGCCGCGATAGAACACCAGATTGGCGTTGAGCGCCCCCGCGACATTGCGCTCGATCAGATCACTGTCCGTGATCAGCGTCGTGACCTTTTCGACGATCGGGGCGCCCGCAGCGGCCAGTTCGGCATAGCGCACCTCAGCGGCGGCCTCGGTGCCATCGTCGAGCAGGGCCCGACGCCCGGCGATTTCCAAGCTGACGATCTCAGCCCCCTGCCCCTCGAAGAACGCGAGCAAGGACCCGGTATCAGCCCCCTCCATCGCCTTGGCGAAATTGGTCTGAACCTGTTTCAGCATCTGCTCGGCGTCATAAACCCCGGCCACCACCCGGTCCCACCGCGCGCGCTCGACCGGGCTCAGCATCTCCTCTCCCACATCACCGCCATAGCGCAGCCCCTCGGCGCGCATGATCTCAACGGTCTCTTCAAAATGCAACGCGCCCATCAGGCGATCCACCTCGCCCGCCCGCAGAGGCAAAGCGAGCAGGATCAACGCAGCACAGGCGACCAGAAACGCCCGCACCGCTACAACTCCTGCGCTGGTGTCAGGCCCCACATCCGCGCCGCCAGAACCTCGAACCGGTTCGCCATGATCTCGTATTGCACAGCATTCATCAGCTCATAGACCCGCGCCATTGTCGGCTGCTGCAACGCCTCCACATAGGCGCGCAGATCCGTCGTTGTCAGATCCTGATAGGTATAGGCCGCATTGGCCAGAGCCGAGGCACGCAAGCTCTCGCGCAACTCCTCCTCGCCCTCGGCCAAAACCGCCCGCAACATTCCCTCGTCAATCTCGCTCTCCAGCACTCCGGCATAAGAGGCCGCGAGGAGGAACCGCACCTGAATCTCCTGCACGGCGCGCACGCCGGTGCCGGCACTATCCACAGCGGCATTCATCTCGCTCAGAACCTCGACGCGGTCGGGCTCCATCTGCGCCAAGAGCGCCTCGCCCTCGGCCCGTTTGGCATCATCGTCCTCTTGCAGGTGCGAGGCATTCTCGACCGCGACCAGACGCTGTCCCAGATCCGAGGCATAGAATTCAGCAGCATGACCCAACATCTCGTCGTCCATCGCCTGCTCGAGAATACCAAGCCCCATCTCGCGCATCCGGGCCGTGTCAAACACCTCGTCCGCAATATCCGTCCAGCTCTGCCCGAAGTCACTGGCCGACAGCCCCAGCATCGCCGGTGCCCCAGAGGCCGAGAGCGCGATACTGTCCAGCGCCACGCCAAAGCCCGTCACCTCCAGAAACGCCTCGAGCCGCTCCCGCTCCGCCGCGCGCAGCGACCCCGCGGCCAGCGTCACAGCCATCATGGCCAGACACCCTACCGCGATACCACGCGCATATGACCGCAAGGGCCTCCCCATCATCACAAGCCGTCCTTTCAGAAACCATCCGATCCGCCGTGTCTCCAACCTAGGCAAATTATCCAGCGAAACAATGCAAATCCCCCTTGCTCCCCCCGCCAAAGGCAAATAAACGCTTCCTCCACCAGACCCCCGCGGAGAGGTGCCGGAGTGGTCGAACGGGGCGGTCTCGAAAACCGTTGAGGATGCAAGTCCTCCCAGGGTTCGAATCCCTGTCTCTCCGCCATAAATCATTGAAATCGTTGATTAATTTCCCCATCGGGGATTTCTATTGCCGATCTAGTGACAGTTTTTGCGCGATGGTTTTAAGGTGCCCACATCCTTTCCGTCACGCATTCGTGAACCTTCCGCTTGAAGCTTCGGCGAAGTTTGCTCAATATCGCGACGAAACAACTTCATAGAATGGAATGATATTATGGCAGCAAACTTCAAACCCGGCGACATTGTTCAACTAAAATCAGGCGGTCCTGCGATGACCGTTTCGAAGGAGACTGGCAATCCCGGAAGCTATGCTTATTATTGCGAGTGGTTCAAAGGTGCGTCGAAAGAGCGAGCGCATTTCGACGAACAAACGCTTCAACCTTATGTCGCCCCGAAAAAAGCATGACGGAAGACGAAGCGGCCCATTGGATGCTGGCCGAATACGAAACGGCGGGCTTTCTATATCAGGAAGGCGCGGCAAGTCATTTGTTCCAGCTTAGCGACGAAACGTTGGCATATTTCGACAAGTCTTCGAACCTGTGCATCGGCAAGGGCGTCTTGAAGATTTTCAACAAGCTTACGCCCGAAGCCGTTTACGAACGTTCGGGGAAGTTCTGGCGTATTCGGCTTGAAACCGACCAACCGGGACGCCAGCAATGAACGACGTTACTTCCGACATTCTTACGGGTTTAGGTTTAGTTATCACTCTGATTGGTGCTTGGATAACTGCCCGCGCTGTTATCTTGAAGGAAGACGACGCAATTAACATTGGGCTTGCTAGGTTTTCCGGCGAAACACGGGAAGAAAATTTGGGCCTTCCAATGGTGCAAAACTTGCTTGCGTCGTCACGCGGGGCACGGCGCGGCTTGCTGTTTATCGCGGGCGGCACTGCGCTGCAAATTGTGCCTGTTGGTATCCGGCTAGTTTCATTGGCATTCGCATAAAAAAAGCCCCGGCGCTTCGCAGCAACCGGGGCAGTAGTTCCCAATTTGGCCCTTGGGATTTCAGAAACAGTTTTCCGGGATGCCCACAATTAAGCGGTCGGCGTCGGGATCAATGCCCGCAGCGACAGCCGCTTGGCGTAATGACTGGCCTTCGGTGACGCGAACCACATGACAGGCCGGGAAGCCCCGCAGCGGGTCGTGTATCGCGGCCCCTGACAGCCAAACAACATGCGCGGCCCGTTCGTCTAGGTTGGCTTGCCCCTCAATCGCTGCAAAGGTCGCTGCGGGCGCTTCGTGCGTGGTTAGCAAGGGCAGACAGCCCAAGGCGATAGCCGCAGACAGGTCGGGCGCAGGATCGTCAAGGGCGACGGTCACAAGCTGCGCGTAGTCGTCGTGCCGAATGAAGTCGTTCCCCAATGGGGATTTTTCATCCTGCGAACTTGCGACAATCCATGCCGACAGTTCTTTCAATTGCGTTTCGGCTAGTGTGGGCATGGTCATTCCCCCGTTGCCAGTGGCGCGTTTACGTCAACGTAAGTCGCCATGCCTTTTTCAATGTTACCGTCGTAAAAGCTGCGGGGCACTTCGGCGGCAACGCTGGCAAGTTTGCGGTCTAGTTCGCCGACTTCGGATGCAAGACGAACCCGTTCCGCAGCTTCGGGCGCATGGGCGACGGCGGCTTGTAAGCGAAGGGTTTGCAAGCGTTCTTGCGACATACCCGACAGCGCGGCGGGGGCTTCGAACAAGGCCGTTGCAAACCGTAGGTCGGTTTCGACAAGACTGCGAAGTTCTGCGGCAAATTCAGGTTCGCCCTTCTTCGACAGAACGAAGGCGCGGATTTCACTACGCATTACTTGCGCAGCCGTGCCAATGTCGGGGGCAAGCGCGGTGTTAATTTCGTCCATAGCTGCGGCGTTTTCTCTCTCAACCCAACTTTTAAGTTCGGCCCGTGTCTTGTTGATTTCCGCAACCGTTGCTTCGGCAATCTTGCGCCCTGCGGAATGTTGCTGCGGCGGGGTTCGCGTCTTATCCCATTCAAGGGCGCTTACACGCTTTACGGCGTCGTCAACGGCATGATGCAGCTTTGCAAGTTTCGTGCCCGGCGTAGTGTCGTATTTCGTCCAATCGCCCATCATGGCTTTGCGGCCTGAATCGGTTGAAAGGAATTGCATCGTTTGTAGTGCGTGAGTGGTATTCACTAGGGCCATTTGGTTAGTTCCTTTGTATTTTGATTTCGGTGCCGTCGCGCAAATGCACAAAGTTCGGCTGTTTCTGTCCCGGCTTTAGCGGCGCGGCGTCGTTCACAATGCCCACATTGGTCGGGGCTTTTGCTTGCGGTGCGTCGTCGCCCAAGATTGTGCGAAGTTCGGCTTGCAAGGCGTTCTGTTGACTGCGGGCATATTCGGCGAAGCCGCCCGGCGGTTCGGAAAACTTCAAATAACCGGGCTTGTCGGGGTCAACGATCAACCGACCGTATGCGCCCCCAATCGTGCCCTTCGGTTTCCCCGCTGCGGCCTTGTGTTTTGCTTCAAGCTTCAAAACGCGTGCTTTCAAAGCGGCGGTCATTGGGCCAAGCCTTCAAGCTGCGCTAACCGTTCTTCAAGGTCTGTTGCTTCGAAGGTCTTGCCGATCAACATAAGGATATGGGTTAGGCGGGATGCATCTTCGATTTTCAGCTTGCCGTTGCGGGCTTCGCGATAAAGCTTTGTCATTTCGCCCCTGCAATCCAAGACTGACGTAAGTTTGATCCGCTTTTGCGGGGGGGTGGGTGTCGGCGACTTCGGCCATGCGGGGCTTGGGGTTTCCATCGAATTACCATGCAAATTTGAACGTTTAAGGCGGGGTTAAGGGCCACTTAGGGCGGCTTGTTTCAAGCTGGCAAGGGGGCAAATTTGGGGCAGACAACGACAGACAAATGCGGACAAAAGAAAGTTTTCACAGTCTATTCCGCTGCCAATTTCAGCTTGCGCAGTTCCGCCCGGCGTTGCCGATACGCCAAGTTGCGGGCCGCGTCGCGTTCGGTGTCGTGCCTGCATTGACCCCCTGCATTTTCCAGCCGTCTGCGGCGCTTGTTTGCCTGCGCAGCATCCTTACCCATAGCGGCGACAAGCGCGGCAACGTCGTCGTCTGTGAGCGCAGCAGGGTTACGGAAGGCATTTGCGATACGGTCGTTCATGTCAGCCCCGCATGGTCAAGAAGGTCGGCCATTGTGTGAATGCCTGTCAATTCCCGCCAAGACAGAACTTCGGCCCATTTTTTCGCTTCGATTGTTTCGCCGGGTTTCAACCGTCCATCCGTGCCAGTGTGAAAGTATTGAGGCATAATGTTTGCAACGCGGTTCAATGCATAAACTTGGGCAATGCGGGGGATGTTGCGTTCGTAAGTTTCTGACCTGATTTCTTTCAAACGCTGCATATCGTTCAAGTATCGCGTGAAGGTCACGCTTGCCGCTTCTTCAAGATAAGCGCGGCCCATGACGACGACATAATCGCGGGGCTGAAAAAAGCAGTCACGTTCCATTTCAAGCATGACGTTCAAAGTCGGCCAAAACCGAACGCAAAGCGGCTTCAACGCTTCGGCGACTTTTTCGACTTCACGGGCCTGCATATGGCAAGCGCCATGTTTTTGAGAGCGGAAGGCGATCAGCTTCCCGAAGTTGTCGCGAACAATAGTTTCGCAAACGTCGTTTAGCAGGGCGTCGTGTTTTGCGGCGGTTGGCATTTCACGGCTTCGCGACAACAGCCGATTACACAAGTAAACGTCAAAGGTTTCGCCTACCATTTCGATAAGGTCTTCGGCTAGGTCGTCATACACATTACGATATTTCATCTGGGTTCCTTTCGTTTGTTTGCCCACATGGGGCGAATAAGGGGCGTAAGGTGTTTTCCATTGAACCGCCTTACAAGTTAAGTCTTTGTTTTTGTTTGTATAAATAGAGTATGTAAGTAGTAAGTAGAGTAAGTAGGTAGTAAGATTTCCAAGTTTTTGCGCTGATATGTGCTTTGACCTACTTACCTACTTACACGCCTTATTCTTGTGATTTCAGTGACTTAGCCAACTTACACCCGCCTTGCGCTACTTACAGGCCGAAGCTGCGGGGGTTGCCGATCATCCAACCTTCAACGCTGTGCCCTGTTTCCTTGAACATTTGCACTTTGTTGATTTCGATTAGGTCGCCTTTTTCCACCAAGACTTTGAGGCTATCGCGAATTAAATCGCGTGGCTCTTTGTAACCGTTCTTTCGAAACGGCGCGGTGTTCCCAAGCTTGTTATGCAGGTAGGTGAAAGCGACGATGCGTCGTTCATGTAGGTCGCTGCTTACGCGGTATCCTTTTGACAAAAGGTGATGTTCGGTCAGGACATAATCAGCGAAGGCTTTTGTGACGCGACCAAGCCTAACGTCTTCGGTGCTTTCGCCAACTTCGCCGCTTTCCATTTCGGCAAGAAGCTGTTCGACATTGTGCCGTTCTACTTTGATTGCCCAACGCATTACGTCGGCTTCAATATGTGGGCAGTAGGGGTTAATCCCCGCCGCAATCGACGCGGCAAGTTTCAAGGCTTTCAAATGGCTTCGGTTCCAAATGATACCTTCGGGGCGATCACCGCCCATATTCATCAGGTCAGTCGTTTCGCGGTCAAAACAATTGTGAAGGTCTTCGGCTTCGGGGGAAAATGTTACGTTTACCCCGCGCAACGGGTTTGAATTAGCCTTTGTCGCGCAATACCAACCCGCAAGCTTTTCGACCAAATACGGGTCAAGTCGCACTTCGCTTGCCGACGGGTTGTCGTATGGCCTATCCGCTTTAGTCATTACGATGAGAAATCGCGGCGTGAAGCCTTTCTTTACACTGTCATAGGCAAGAAGCGCGTCAACGGCCCCGAACGTGCTTTCAGTTACCAACGTGAAACATGGCGACGCGATTGACCCAACGCTTTCTTCGACCCTCGCTTTGCGATAGCCGGGCATCGACGCTTGAAAGCCCGATTTATGATACAGGTCTAGAAGTGTCTGCAAAACGTCCTGTTCGTTCTGCGAAGCCTTCGGGCTTGTGATACGGCGGAAAAGGTATTCGCCTTCGGCCTGTATCGAAAGCGTCGCGGGGAAGTTCTGCAAATGTTGCAAAATCGCTTGTGACGAAGCGAACCGACCTGACACTAAATTCCGTGCCTCTGGAACGGTTTGCGCTATGGCTTCAATAATCTTGCCAATCCCTTTTGAGATTGTTTCTTTCCCGCGCCCGGTTCCTGCGACAAGCAAGACGTATTGGTTTAAACCTTCGCCAGATACGTTAACGTTCCTGCCTACAATACCAGCCCAAAGGGCAATTGCCGCGACCGACGCAATGGTTAGGTTTTGGCGATGTGATTGCGCATATAGAAATTGCTGGATTTCATAGACTACGCTGTTCTTTGGTATGTCGTGAATTGGGTGCCATTCTTCGGGTTTTGGCGGTGCAAGCGTCTTGCCTTCGGTTTCGTCAAACGGGGTTATCAATTTCGCCATGATTTTGGGCCTGTTTGTTAATACGAAGTCATTAGAATGCGCTTCGATTGTATTTAGTGAATAATTTCAATGAAGTTTGGCGGACGGTATGACCGCCCTAGACGCAATTCTTGCGGGCTTCGGTCAGTTCAATGACCAATGCGCGAATTTGATCGTCGGTCGCACCGCGAACCCTAGCCGCATTAATTTGCGCAACTTCGTCTTTGGGCCAAACGGCAAGTTTGGGCGCAAGCTTGACGGGCCGAATGAAGGTGCCCTTCGCCATATGTTCGTATAGCGTCGGGCGCTTCATGCCAGTGGCGGCGCAAACGTCGGGGGTTTTCATAAGGATTTGCATGTGGGCACCTGTAGGTTTCTGTATTCGTTAGACCTACGGGCACCCGCCATGCAGAAACTAATGGGCTTTCTGCATGGCCGTTTGGGCAATATTATTCTGCGGTTCTTTTTCGGACTAAGTTGGCAAGCCCGTTGTTGGACATAATTTCTTGCATCATTTCGTTTGCGGCTCTGACTTCGGCAATGCGCTTTCGTGCTGTTCGTTCGCTAATCCCGTGTTCTTCCATAAGCCGCCCGGCCAAACGGTCTTCGTCGTTAGCCGACGCCTTTATTACGTCGATTGGACCAAGCTTGCGCGGGCGCTTCGCTTCGCCAACAATTCCCAAACATTCGCCAATGGTTTTTGCACGTTCTGAAAGGTCGGCTTGCGCCGTAGCTTCGAACGCCTGCGCCAAGTGGTTGCGAAGGTTTTCGGGCATTGCTTCGCCGTTGCGAAGGTAAGTCGCTGCAATTGCCAGCAATTCAATTCGGGCTTCGGGGTCGATACCGGGTCGCGATAGAAGCGCGTCAACTTTACGATTGTCCATTAAACTGCGCCCCGCATTGGCACGACGACGCCGCTTGCCATATCGCCGCGACAAGCCGCAGCCCAATCGGCCAACATTGCGCGACGACGTTCAAGCATGTCACTTCGACGGTAAGCGCGTTCGACTTCACTGCCCACATTATGCGCAAGACTGATTTCGGCCATATCCCGGTCAACGCCGCGTTCCGCCGTCCAGTCGCGGAAGGTCGAACGCAAACCGTGAGGCACCGCAGGACGGCCCGAACGCGGGTCAAGCCACCCCTTCCCGCCCTTGGTCGCTGCGGCTTCCTGCATACGGCGCATGACCGCCGATAGGCTCATATCGGACAGGGCACCGCCCCGCGCCGCAGGAAACACATAATCGGACCCGGCAACACGCGGCAAAGCCTTCAACAGCGCAATGGCTTCGGCGGTCAAAGGAACCCGGTGTTCGCGCTGCGCCTTCATGCGTTCTTTCGGGATAATCCAAAGCTGCGCTTCAAGGTCAATTTCCGACCATACCGCCCCGCGAACTTCGCCCGACCGGGCCGCGCAAAGGGTTAGAAATTCGACCGCCCGCGCCGAAATGCCGTCGCGTTTGCGAAGGGCTGCGAACCATGCCGGAAGATCGGCCAAAGCCAAGGCGGGGTGATTGTCTTTTGTCGCTACCTTCGACGGCTTCGGCAACAGTTCCTTTAAGTTGCCAGCCCAACGCGCCGGGTTGTCGCCCGTCCGATAGCCTGCGACTGTTGCCCAAGACATAACGTTTTCAATGCGACCGCGAAGGCGCGACGCCGTTTCGGTTTTCGTTGTCCAAATAGGTTCAAGAACGCGAAGAACGTCTTGCATGGTAATGTGGGCAACGTTCATTTCGCCGATAATTGGCGCGGCGTAGGTATCCAGCGTCGAACGCCATTGCTTGCGGTGCTTGTCGTTCCGAAATTCACCTTCCTTCTTCGCCAAGCACTTTTCGACGGCTTGCGCGAACGTAAGCTGTTGCTTGTCTTCAACGGTGTTTTTCAGGCGCAGTTCGTCGCGCTCGGCGATAGGGTCGCGGCCTTCGGCAACAACCTTCCGCAGTTCGCCAGACTTTTCGCGGGCTTCGGCTAAGCTGTAGGTATGGATTGGGCCTAGCCCCATGCCCCGCCGCTTACCGTTAACGGTGAACTTGAACACCCAAGATTTCGTTCCGCCGAACTGACTGACTTGCAGGTAAAGCCCGCCGCCGTCGCTGTAGAAGCCCGGCTTCGTTTCCGTCCGAACCTTCGCCGCCGAAAGCCTATGAATGCCTCTTGCCATGTCGTCACCTATACCCGTTCTATTGCCAATTATTGGCAGAACAAGGCAGGCGCGTAAAGCCTAATACAGACAGATAGCCAGAACAAACTGTTGATATAGCTTAACTAATGCAGAACCTTGCCGACCTATGCGGAACATACAATGGCGGCCTGTCTCTCCGCCAATTGCCTTTGTATTAATGGGGAATACTATTCTCACTCCAGTATTGCCCTACACCCAACACAAGCAAACCGATTGCGGGTGATTTGTGGCCATTGGGTTTCTTGCTTCAAGTTGACTGCGAGAAAAACTCTTTACCCACGTCGCCTGAACCTTGCCCACTATAGCTGGCTCGCCGTCTGACACATTCATGTGTTGCACCACCGCCGTTTGTTTGCCGCCCGGTCGATGCTCTTTCAGCGCCTAGACCTAGGCGGCAAATATTAGCGCCAGTTTGCTGACACCAGTGTAATGCGTCTGCTCCTGCGGGATGTTGTCAGGATGCCTAGGTCGCGGCTAGCTTAAACAGTTCGTTCTGTCGGTCACCTGCCAGAATTGGAACTCGGCAAGTCACTGCGGCGACTGGGGCGCGTGCCGGGGATTTCATGCGGCGGGACAGCCAAACACCTGTATGATGCCATAAAATCGCCGTCTTTGATTCTTTGGAGGTTAACATGCGTTTTCTGGTTGGCTGTTTTGCTCTTTTGGTCGCCACTCAAGCTCCGGCATCGACGCTCAGTTTCTCGGGTCAGGATGCTGCCGCACCTTCTTGTAATACCTATGCATTGGGCGGAAGCCTACTCTACGCTGAATCAGGGTTCCACTACTCAAACAACAATTACGCCCGTGATGATTTGGAAATCAGCCCTGACGGCGGAGAGATTTTTTCAGGCCTTGTCCACGAGACGTGCGGCACATTCAGCGTCTTGTCTATAGAAGGTGCCCACTATTACGAACAAGGGTTTACTGAACTTTTCAGCGGTTTGAACTTTGGCATTAACGGATATCGAGAAGGGAGCTTGGTTGCATCGCTCGCGCTGGAATTGCCGACGTATCCCGGCGCTTCGTTCGCATTCGGATCTATTTTCAGCAACATCGATATGCTCGAAATGGTCTTGCTTAATCCGAGATTCCAAGGTGATTTTGAAGAGGGCTGCTCGTTCGAAGGCCTTTGTTATAACGGTGTTGTAATTGACTCGATGAGCGTGATACCGCCAGCTCCTATCCCTCTGCCAGCCGCATTCCCTATGGTGTTAGGCGCACTTGGGGCTTTAGGGTTCTTCGCACGGCGCCGCATCTCGATTTAACTTGGGGACGCTATGATTTGGTGGGAAAAGTTGATACCCAACCGGCATTCTACCCAAAGCACAAAAAGCAAGCCACCGCCCGCGATCAGCGCCCCGCGCGCTCGATCTTTTCCCCGAACAGAACCGCGTCGCATGTGCGCTAGATAAGCGCTCCTCAAAGCCATCTCCGAACTACAATCCCTCCACACACCGCCAACACCCTCCACGTTACACCCCCGTTACAAATCCCACAAACCCATGTCACAAACGGCCTCTATCGGTTCCGGGCAATATTCCTAAACCCGGGTGGACCCTCCTATGGCCTATACGCTTCAACTTCTGCATGCCAACGATCTCGAGGGCGGCGTTGCCGCGCTGGACAACGCGCCGAACTTTGCCGCGATCGTCGACACGTTCGAAGATACGTTCGAGAACACGATCCTGCTCTCCGCCGGAGACAATTACATCCCCGGCCCGTTCTTTTCGACCGCAGCAGATTTCTCGATGGGGGCCACACTGACCGCCGCTTATGAGCGGTTCTACACCGAAGTCCTCGGGCAGGACCTGACCGGCGTGACGCTCGACATCACCGAAGGTCCGGGCCGCGTCGACATCACCATCATGAACATTCTGGGCTTTGACGCCTCGGCGGTTGGCAATCACGAATTCGATCCCGGCACCAATGCTTTCGCGGGCATCATCAATGCCGCTGGCGGCGATGGCACGATCGACTGGGTCGGTGCCCTCTTCCCCTACCTCTCGTCCAACATCGACTTTTCCGGCGACAACAGCCTTGGTCGCCTCTTTACCGATGAAATACTGACCTCGGATATCTTTGCGGAATCGCTGGCCGATCTGGCCGCGCGCAACATCGGCCCGGCCATCGCCCCGGCCACCCTGATCGAAGAGGGCGGCGAGTTGATCGGCGTCGTGGGAGCCACCACCCAGATCATCGAGACCATTTCCTCGACCGGCAGCACCAATGAGATCACCGGCGGGACCAACAACATGGCCGCCCTTGCCGCAGTCATCCAGCCGCAGATCGACGCGCTGATCGCAGCGGGGGCCAACAAGATCATCCTCACCTCGCATCTCCAGCAGATTTCGCTGGAAAAGGAATTGGCGGGCCTGCTCGACGGGGTCGACATCATCATCGCGGGCGGCTCCAACACGTTGCAGGCCGATGCCAATGACCGCCTGCGCGACGGCGATGAAGCCGCCGAAGGCTATCCCTTCCTGACCGAAGACGCGAGTGGCAACGCCGTGGCCATCGTCTCGACCGATGGCGAATACAGCTATCTGGGCCGCCTCGTGGTGGAATTCGACGATGCCGGCAACCTGATTGCTTCCTCCATCGACGACACCGTATCCGGCACCTTCGCCACGGATACTCAAGGCGTGCTCGACGTGACCGGGGCGGCCAGCCTCGATGAGGCGCTCACCACCTCGGCCAAGGCCAGCATCGTGCAGGACCTGACCGACGCGGTGCAGGTCATTGTGGACGAGGCCGACGCCATCGCCTTTGGCAACCATGACGTGTTCCTCGACGGACGCCGCGAAACCGTGCGTACCGAGGAGAGCAACCTTGGCAACCTGACCGCCGATGCCAATCTCGCGGCGGCCCGCGATGCCGATAACACCGTCAACGTCTCTTTCAAGAACGGCGGCGGCATCCGCGCCGAAATCGGCTCAGCCACCAACACCGGCACTGATGCAGGCGACGGCGTGCTCTCGCAGCTCGACCTGCAAAACTCGTTGCGGTTCAACAACGGCTTGGCCGTCGCCACTGTGACCAAAGAGGGCTTTCTCATGCTGCTCGAGCATGGCGTGGCCGATACGGACACCGAGGCAGGCAACACCCCCGGTCGGTTCTTCCAGATCGGCGGCTTCCGTGTCAGCTTTGACGAGACAGGCACCGCCCAGGAACTCGTCACCGACGAGAACGGCGATTACGTGGTCGATCCGGCCACCGACCGGCCGCAAGTGGCCGTCGCGGGCGACCGGGTCAAGACTGTTGCTCTGATCGACCCCGAAACCGGCGATGACATCGTGATTTTCCGCGATGGCGCCTTTACCGCTGAGGCTCCCGAAACCATCCGCATGGTCACGCTCGACTTCCTCATGCAGAGCAATGGCGATGGCTATCCCTTCCAGGAACTGATTTCGGACGTGCAATTCCTGACACCTGACGGGACCATCACCTCCGACACCGAGGCCGACCGCCTTGGTGAACAGCAGGCCTTGGGCGATTTCATGTCCGAGAACTTCCCCGACGAAGACAATGCGTTTGCCAACGCCGAAACCGATGTGACCAACGACCTGCGCATCGTGCAACTGGCGCGCAACGGCGGGAATGACCGCATTCTGCTGGACGAAAACACCTCAACGCTTGAGGTGTCCATCGCGGCCGAACTGCTCAGCGGCGAGACCGAGCTTTTCACCGGCGGCTCCGAGGTGGTTTCGGTCGACGCAGGCCGCGCCTATGTCACCAACGGCGCGCAAAACCGGATCGACGTGTTCGATGCGGCCACGGGCGCGAAACTCGGCGAATTCGATCTCGGTCAAGTTCAGGGCTTTGCCAGCGTGCAATCCGTCGCAGCCAAGAACGGCCTTGTCGCCGCCGCCCTCTCGGTCACACCGGCCGAGGCCAATGGCGTTGTGGCGCTCTTCGATCTTGAGGGCAATCTGCTCAACACCGTTGAGGTGGGCAACCTGCCGGACATGGTGACCTTCACCCCCGATGGCACGCGCATCCTCGTGGCCAACGAAGGCGAACCGCTGGACGCAACCGATCCGCTCGGAACCGTTTCGATCATCGACCTGAGCGGCGGCGCGGCCAATGCCACCGCCGTCACGCTCGACTTCTCCGCCTTCGACGGTCAAGAGGACGCGCTGCGCGAGGCGGGCGTTCTGATCCAGCCGGGCAATGCCGCCTCTCAGGATCTGGAGCCGGAATATATCACCGTCCTGCCCGATGGCGTCACCGCATGGGTCAGCCTGCAAGAGGCCAATGCCTATGCGGTCATCGACCTCGCGACCAACACGGTGACGGACATCCGCAGCTTCGGCCTCGTGGACCGTTCGCTTGCCGGTAATGAGATCGACGCCTCCAACCGCGACAATGCGATCAACCTGCAAAACTACGACAATCTCTTCGGCATGCGCCAGCCCGACTCGATCACCTCGATCGAAATCGGCGGTGAGACCTATATCTTCACCGCCAACGAAGGCGACGCACGCGATGCGACCGAGGCCCGGATCGGCAGCCTCACGCTCGATCCCACGGCCTTCCCCAATGCCGATATCCTGCAACTGAATGAGAACCTTGGCCGTCTCAATGTCCGCAGCGATCTGGGCGATACCGATGGCGACGGCGACTACGACCAGCTTTTCCATTATGGCTCGCGCTCCTTCACCATCTACAATGCGGCGGGCGAGATCGTCTATGACAGCGGATCGCTCTTTTCGCAGCTCATCGCCGAAATCCGCCCCGAGCTTTTCAATCAGGACGAGGGTGAATTCGATGGTCGCTCTGACGACAAAGGCGTTGAGCCCGAGGCCATCGCCGTCGGCGTGGTCGAAGGCAAGCCCTATGTCTTCATCGGGCTCGAACGCGACAGCGGTATCATGGTGTTCGACATCTCGGACCCTGCCAACCCGGTGTTCGACAGCTACATCGACAGCGAAGTCAACGGTAACATCAGCCCCGAAACCATCGCCTTCATCCCCGCAGAGCAGAGTGCAACGGGCTTTGCCCAGATCGCCATCGCCCATGAGGGCGACGGCAATACGGTGATCTACAACCTCGACAACCTCGGCGTGGACAACAGCTCGTCCGCACGCAGCGATGGCGACGACATCTTGATCGGCGGCGACGGCGACGATGGTCTTGGCGCAGGTTTGGGCAACGATCTGGTCAGCGGTGGCGCCGGAAATGACAATCTCGGCGGCGGCTTGGGCGACGATACCGTCAACGGCGGCCTCGGCAATGACACCATCGGCGGCGGTTTCGGCGACGATCAGATCAACGGCGGCGCCGGCAATGACGTGGCCAACGGCGGCTTCGGCAACGATCTGGTGCAGGGCGAGGGCGACAACGACCGCCTCGGCGGCGGTCAGGGCGCTGACACGATCGAGGGCGGCACCGGCGACGACAACCTCGGCGGCGGCGCAGGCACCGACCTGCTCGACGGCGGCGAGGGCAACGACAGCCTCGGCGGCGGTTTCGGCGACGACACTGTTCTGGGTGGCGCAGGCGATGACTTCCTGGCTGGCGGCGGTCGCGATGACGTGCTCGATGGCGGCGCGGGCAATGACACGCTCAACGGCGGTGACGGCAATGACCTGATGACCGGCGGCGAGGGTGTGGATGTCTTTGTCTTCAACACGCTCATCAGCGGCGAGGCCGACATCATCACCGATTTCGACAGCACTGCCGAGACCGTGATCCTGCGCAGCGTCGCCAATTTCGACGCGCTCGAGATCGCCGATACGGTTGCTGGTGCGGTGGTGACAGTGGACGGCCAATCCATCACCTTCGAGGCGGTTCTGGCGGCAGACCTTACCGTCGACAACTTCGTCTTCGGCTAAATATCGACTTAGACAAAACCTTCACCGGCCCCGGTCAACACCGGGGCCGGTACTTCTTATGACACAGACACCAACAGAAAAACGCCCCCGGTGCTGAACCGGGGGCGTTTTGTCTTGTCTGATCAGAAAGGGGCTGCGCGTCTTAATGCGCCACGGCACCCCGGCCCTCTTCGCCGGATTTCAGCGCGGCCTCGGCGGCGGCGGCCTCTTCGGCCTCTTCATCCCACTCCACCGGCTCGGGTGCACGCACCAGCGCCAGCTTGAGCACGTCCCGCACATGATCGACGGGAATGATCTTGAGCCCCGCTTTCACATTGTCCGGAATCTCGACCAGATCCTTTTCGTTCTCACGCGGAATGATCACGGTCTTGATCCCGCCACGCAGCGCCGCCAGCAGCTTTTCCTTGAGGCCGCCGATGGGCAGCGCATTGCCGCGCAGCGTGACCTCGCCCGTCATGGCGATATCCTTGCGAATGGGAATCCCGGTCAGCACCGACACGATGGATGTCACCATCGCAAGGCCTGCCGACGGACCATCCTTGGGCGTCGCCCCTTCGGGAACGTGGACGTGAATGTCCCATTTCTCGAACTTGGGCGGCTTGATCCCCAATTCGGGTGCGACAGAGCGGACATAGCTTGACGCCGCATCAATCGACTCCTTCATCACATCGCCCAGCTTGCCTGTGGTCTTCATCCGGCCCTTACCCGGCAGGCGCAGCGCCTCGATGTTGAGCAACTCGCCGCCCACGCTCGTATAGGCAAGCCCGGTGACAACACCGACCTGATCGCTCTCTTCGGCCAGACCGAATTTGTATTTCCGCACGCCAAGGAAATCATCAATATTCTCTGACGTGACCGTTATCGTCTTTTCCGCACCCTTGATGATCCGCGTCACCGCCTTGCGGGCCAGCTTGGCAATCTCACGCTCAAGGCTCCGCACCCCGGCTTCACGGGTGTAATAGCGGATGATGTCCGTCAAAGCGCCGTCCGTCAGGGTGAACTCACCCTTCTTGAGACCGTTGTTCTTGACCTGCTTGTCCAGCAGATGCTGCTTGGCGATCTCGCGCTTTTCATCCTCGGTATAGCCCGCCAGCGGAATGATCTCCATCCGGTCCAAAAGCGGTCCCGGCATGTTATAGCTGTTGGCCGTGGTCAGGAACATCACGTTACTCAGGTCGTATTCCACCTCAAGATAGTGATCGACAAAGGTCGAATTCTGCTCGGGATCGAGCACCTCGAGCATCGCCGACGCCGGATCACCCCGGAAATCCTGCCCCATCTTGTCAATCTCATCCAAGAGGATCAGCGGGTTGGTGGTCTTGGCCTTCTTCAACGCCTGAATGATCTTGCCGGGCATCGACCCGATATAGGTCCGACGATGGCCCCGGATCTCGGATTCGTCGCGCACCCCACCCAGCGAAATCCGGATGAATTCGCGCCCCGTGGCCCGTGCCACAGACTTGCCAAGGCTTGTCTTGCCCACACCCGGCGGGCCGACAAGGCACATGATCGGGCCTTTCAGCTTCTGACTGCGCTGCTGCACGGCCAGATATTCGACGATCCGTTCCTTGACCTTTTCCAGACCATAGTGATCGTCATCCAGCACGTCTTGCGCCTTGTGCAAATCCTTCTTGGTGCGGCTCTTCACACCCCACGGAATGCTCAGCATCCAATCGAGATAGTTGCGCACCACCGTGGCCTCGGCGCTCATCGGGCTCATGTTCTTGAGCTTTTTCAGCTCGGCCTGCGCCTTTTCGGCGGCCTCCTTGCTCAGCTTGGTGGCCGCGATCCGCTCTTCCAACTCGGCAATCTCGCCCGCGCCATCCTCGCCATCGCCCAATTCCTTCTGAATGGCCTTCATCTGCTCATTCAGATAATATTCGCGCTGCGTCCGTTCCATCTGGCTCTTGACGCGAGTCTTGATCTTCTTCTCGACCTGCAAGACGCTCATTTCGCCCTGCATGAGGCCATACACCTTCTCCAGCCGCTCGCTCACGCTCAGCGTCTCAAGCAACTCCTGCTTGCGGCCCACCTCGATTCCCAGATGACCCGCCACCAGATCGGCCAGCTTGGCGGGTTCCTCGGAATCGGTGACAGCCGCCATCGCCTCATCGGGAATGTTCTTTTTCACCTTGGCATAACGCGCGAACTCATCCCCCACCGTGCGCAACAGCGCCGCGATGGTGGTGGCATCACCCGGTATCTCGCTCAGATACTCGGCCTTCGCCTCAAAGAAATCGGAGTTGGCCAAATAGTCCGTGATCCGCACCCGCGCCACGCCCTCGACCAGCACCTTGACGGTGCCATCGGGCAATTTCAGCAGTTGCAGCACATTGGCCAAGACGCCGACGCGGTAAATGCCAGCTTCATTCGGATCATCATCAGACGGGTCGATCTGGCTCGACAGCAGAATTTGCTTGTCATCAGACATGACCTCTTCCAGCGCGCGCACCGATTTCTCGCGGCCCACAAAGAGCGGCACGATCATATGCGGGAATACCACGATATCGCGGAGCGGCAGAACCGGGTAAGAGGCGTTGAGGGTATCTTGCATGCTCGTTTTCCTGTTCTTGGCAAGAGAGCATCGGTCCCGCGCGGCGGCAACCACAGCCCTCTCCGTTTCGTTAAGCCTAACTTGGGGCGCGGCCCGTCAGGTTTCAACAGATTCGGCAAAGTTTGCCTGTTGATCCGCGCGGGCACAAGAGCGCATCACAGCCCGGTCGATCTTTCACAGCCGATCCGCCTCACGCAACGACGCCCCGATCCCGCAACAGGACCGTCACGGCGTCCTGAATCCGCTCCAGCGCCTCGCCCACCTGATCGTGAAATCGGTCCAACTGACCCAGAATGGATTGCAACCCGGCCAGACGTTCACGCAGAATCCCTGCCTCGACCCGCAAAACCACACGCACCATGGCCAGCCCTGTCACCATACGCCGGATCATTTCGGCATCCGCCGCCAGTTGCCGCACCGCGCGGTAGCTCTCTTGCGTGGCGCGGTCCGCCTCGCGCCGATACCGATCCCTCAACTCGGCAATCACAGCAACCTCACTGGTCTCGCCGTCGCGCGCGCACCCGGTGTCTTCCACACTGAAGAACTCGAACATTTCCGCCATGAGATCGGCCACGACAATCAGAAACACAGACCGCGCCTCGTCATTCACCTCCCAGGTGCCGCGATCCTCGCGCAGCGTGTAGACCACGCGCGGATGACTGCGGATTTCGCGCATCATCAATTCGTAGTTCTTGGCAATCTCATTGATCGGCCCACTGTCCGACCGCAGCTTGCAGGCTTGGATCTTCATATTCGTGGTGATCAACTCGGCCTCTTTGAGATTGAGGCAAAGCGACCGCAGTTCCGTGTCAATCTGCCGTTTGACGTCCAGAAGATGCCCAGAGGCCAGCAAATTATCGGCACAGACCGCGTGCTTTTGCGTCTCCCGCGCACCATGCTCGGACCGCAATGCGTCAATCTGGAACGCCCCGTAATTGGCAAACCCCGCCGCGACGATCTCGGCCTCGATCGACTGCGCGCTCTGCTCGGGCGTCAACCGCTCCAGCCGCTCCCGCTCCAGCGCGCGCGCGTAGACCTCTCTTACAGTGGCAAAGAGCGGGCTCGTCGGCTTCAACCGCACCGACAAATAGCCCCCCGCAACCGGCGACACCACGGCGAAGACCCAATAGAACCGGCCATCCTTGGCCCGGTTCTTGACATAGGCTCCGACGGAATGCCCACGCTTCAACCCGTCCCACATCAACCAGAACACGCCCTTGGGCATGTCCGGATGCCGGATCACCTTATGCGGGGCATGGGTCAACTGCGCCGCGCTATATCCCGCGACCCGGAGGAACACAGGATTGAACGCCTGAATCACCCCGCGCGTATCGGTGCGCGAAAAGAATAACTCACCAATCCCAAAGGGAACGTCTTGATCAATCACAATTGCATCGGCCCGTTGGCCGGAATCTGGGACGCTTGAGTGCATTTCCACCTCGTGCAGCATCGTTTCATGGACCGACAGCTCAGCGATAGCAGGCTGCGCTCTCGTATCAACGGTCATGCGCCTTACAACTTTAGGGCCACCCCGACGCGCGCAGACCTCCACGCGCATCGCCACGGCCCAGTCGTCCCAAGAGACATGCTTCGACACTGCATTTATCGCGCCAACTCTGCGCGCGGCCCGTGGGACCGCGCGCAGGCATCAGATCTCAGACGGTCTCAAGCGCCGGGTAATCAATATACCCTTCAGCCCCGCCACCATAATAGGTCGCCTGATCACCGTCATTGAGCGGCGCATCCTGCTCCAACCGCTCGGCCAGATCGGGATTGGCGATATAGGGCCGGCCAAAGGCCACAAGATCGACCTTGCCCCCCTCAACGCGGGTCAACGCCAGATCGCGGTCATAGCCATTGTTGGCCATGTAGACACCGGTCCATTTGGCGCGGAGCGCGTCAAACGCCCCCTCACGCGCCCCACCGGTGCTGCCCTCGATCAGGTGCAGATAGGCCAGACCGCGCCGATTGAGCTGCTCCACCACCCAGCCAAAGCTGGTATCGGGATCGCTGTCCGTCGCATCGTTGAACCCCGACCACGGTGACAGGCGAATGCCGATCCGCCCCGGTGCCCAGACCGTTTCCAGCCCGTCCAACACCTGGAACAGCAATCGCGCGCGGTTTCCGACCGATCCGCCATAGGCATCCTCGCGCGTATTCGGCCCATCCTTCAGGAACTGATCCAGCAAATAGCCATTGGCGGCGTGCAATTCGATCCCGTCAAACCCGGCCTCTTTGGCCGCTTTGGCCGCGTGGACATAATCCGCAACCACGCGCGACATCTCATCAGCACGCAGCGCGCGCGGCGTCGATGTGTCCTCGAACCCGGCGGTCGTAAAGGTCTGCGTCTTGGCCGCGACGGCCACGGG
The DNA here is from genome assembly GCF_000152845.1 of Roseovarius sp. 217. Taxonomy (GTDB): domain Bacteria; phylum Pseudomonadota; class Alphaproteobacteria; order Rhodobacterales; family Rhodobacteraceae; genus Roseovarius. Next base: position 3,171,205 of record NZ_CH902584.1, on the reverse strand, counting down.
GGCGACCGGGGCCTGCCCATCCGGCTGCAAGGACGTGTGGCTGATCCGCCCCACATGCCAAAGCTGAATGACGATCTTGCCACCCTTGGCATGCACCGCGTCCGTCACCTTCTTCCACGCCGCCACCTGTTCGGGGCTGTGGATTCCCGGCGTCCCGACATAGCCTTTGCCCTCAGGGCTGATCTGCGTGGCCTCGGTGATGATCAACCCGGCCCCGGCGCGCTGCGCGTAATAGGTGACGTGCAGATCACCGACCTCGCCCGTCTCATTATCCGCGCGGTTGCGCGTCAGCGGGGCCATGACGACCCGATTGGCCAGATCAAGATCACCGGCCTTGGCGGGGGAAAACAGTTTGCGGCTCATGGAAAGCTCCTGCAGTGTTACGGTCACAGACTAGGGTGAGCAGTTCAACGTCACCCCTTGGACTGGTGATAAGTTAGGCACGCGCCGAACCCAACCCAAGAGGCGGCGCCGCGCCGTTGCCTCACAGGACGCCTCGCAAAAACGCACAACAGCGCCACTTGACAGCCGCCTGAACCCCAAGAAATGCGCCTCTGACGCCCTAATTCGACCATAGTTCGCTGCAATTATCGTTCTCAAATCCGGGACAATTGACCCAGTAATGGTATTATAGGAGCATAAGATGAACAGTCAGAATGCGATGTCCGCCGCTGCGCTCGACGAAAAAAGCTACCTCTCGGCCCGTGACAGCACCCATAAGGACTTGCTGATCTATGCGGCCCGCAAAAGCGGGCGCTCCGTGTTCCAGATTCAGCGTGAATTCAATCGCATGGCCAAGTCGCACAGCCGCCTCAACATGGTGGAATATGTCCGCAACGGGCTTTACCGTTACGACGATCACACCGACGCAGAGCGCGCGGCCTATATCTCCAACGACCTGCATTGGCCGATCACCCATGCCTGCAACAACCAACTCTGGGCCGGCGCAGCCGAAGACAAGGCCGTCGCGGGCACCCTGATGGCGCTTGGCGGGGTTGCTGTGCCGAACACGCTTGCGGTCATTGACCGGTCCGGGCGTCTCTATCCGGGGCTGACCAAGATTTCCACGCCAGAGGCTATGCGCAACCTTGTGCTCGCAAATCTCGACAACGGGCTTTTTGGCAAGATCGTCAACGGCATGGTCAGCTTCGGTGCCTTCCGGATTGAGACAGCGGACGCCACACACCTGTCCTGTACGGGCCATGCTCCGATGACCTATGAGAGCTTTCTCAACGACTTCATCGGCACCAATGCCTATCTCTTGCAGAGCACACTCACCAATCACAGTGACCTGTCAGACTACGCCTCAGCGCTCGCCACCGTGCGCATGGTCAACATGGTCTCTGATGACGGGGTTTATTGCCCGCTTGCGATCATCAAGCTGCCACAAGGCGCGAATATCGCCGATGCGTTCTGGCGTCCCGGCAACATTGCCTGCGAAGTGGATGTCGCAACCGGAAAAATCCTCACTGTTGCACAGCGTGACGGCCCCGAAGTCACCTTTCACCAAGACCATCCCCATACCCCGGGCCTTATGGGCCGCACCCTGCCGCATTGGGACAAGCTCATCGCGATCAACGCCCGCGCGGCCCAGATCTTTGCGCCGATCCGCTATCAGTCCACCGATATCGCGATCACCGAGGACGGGCCAGTCGTGGTTGAATTGAACTATGGTGGCGGCTTTGACCTGCCCCAATACGCAAGCGGACGCGGCATGCTTACCCCAAAAGTGCGCGCTTTCTTTGAATCCCACGGATGCAAGTTTGAACCCGTGCGGCGACGCGGCCTTTTGCGATTGGCCAAGGGGTGACCCAAGGCCGGACCAAGTGACAGATTGCTCCGCTTCGCGAATGTGCCGCCTCACAGCGGTTCAATATCCCCCTCGGCCCGCGCCGCGTGAAACGCCGCCTCCCAAGCGGAGAACCGCCCCTCGGAAATTGCCGCGCGCATCTCCGCCATGATCACTTGGAAATAATGCAGATTGTGCCATGTCAGCAGCATCGAGCTGATGATCTCCTGACTGCGGAACACATGATGCAGATAGGCGCGGGAATAATTGCGGCAGGCCGGACACCCACAGGCCTCGTCCAATGGCCTCGGGTCGTCCTGATGCCGCGCGTTCTTGATATTGACCACGCCATGTCGGGTAAACACCTGCCCCGTGCGCCCCGACCGGCTGGGCAGAACGCAATCCATCATGTCGATGCCGCGCTTGACGGCCCCCACGATGTCATCCGGCTTGCCCACCCCCATCAGGTAGCGCGGGCGATCCTCGGGCAAGAACCCCGTGGCGTAATCCAAAACGCCAAACATTGCCTCCTGCCCTTCCCCCACGGCCAGACCGCCCACGGCATACCCGTCAAAGCCGATGGCCTTCAGCGCCTCGGCACTCTCTTCGCGCAACTCCGGCGTGACACCCCCCTGCATGATACCAAAGAGCGCATGACCGGGACGGTCGCCAAACGCGTCTTTGGACCGCGCCGCCCACCGCATGCTCAGCCGCATACTTTCGGCCACGGCCTTGTCACTCGCGGGCAAGGCGGGGCATTCGTCAAAACACATCACGATGTCAGACCCGAGCAGCCGCTGTATCTCCATCGACCGCTCCGGCGTCAACTCATGCTTGGACCCGTCGATATGGCTCTTGAAGGTCACACCCTGCTCCGTCAGCTTGCGCAACCCGGCAAGGCTCATCACCTGAAACCCGCCCGAATCCGTCAATATTGGCCGCTCCCAGTTCATGAACCGGTGCAACCCGCCCAGCCGATCAATCCGCTCGGCCCCCGGTCGCAGCATCAGATGATAGGTATTGCCCAAGAGGATATCCGCCCCCGTGGCGCGCACGCTTTCAGGCATCATCGCCTTGACGGTCGCCGCCGTACCCACCGGCATGAAGGCCGGCGTGCGGATCTCGCCGCGCGGCGTGTGGATCACCCCCGCCCGCGCCGCCCCATCCTGTGCCAGTTTCTCGAACCCGAACCGCATGCCCCTGCTTCCCATCGCTTTAGCCCTTTTGCCCCCCTTTAAAGCGGTTTACCCTGCCTTGTAAAATGCCGTCTTGGCCGCCCCATTGCTGACCCATTGTGAGACTTCCCATGACCGAAGACATGATCCTAAACCTGATTTCCGCAAATATCGTCTGGCTCCTCATCGCGCTTCTGGGGATCATCGTTATCTTTCGCGGGGTCAAGATCGTGCCCCAGTCCGAGCAATATGTCGTCGAACGCTTTGGCAAGCTGCACAAGGTGCTTGGCCCCGGCATCAACCTGATCGTGCCCTTTCTCGATGTGGTCCGGCACAAGATTTCAATTCTTGAACGCCAGTTGCCCAACGCGAGCCAGGACGCCATCACCCGCGACAACGTGCTGGTGCAGGTCGAAACCTCGGTGTTCTACCGCATCCTTTATCCCGAAAAGACCGTCTACCGCATCCGCGAGGTCGACGGTGCGATTGCCACCACCGTGGCCGGTATCGTGCGCGCCGAAATCGGCAAGATGGACCTCGACGAGGTGCAATCCAACCGCTCGCAGCTCATTACCACCATCAAATCACTGGTCGAAGACGCAGTCGATGACTGGGGTATCGAAGTGACCCGCGCCGAAATCCTTGATGTCAACCTTGATCAGGCGACCCGATCGGCCATGCTGCAACAGCTCAACGCCGAACGCGCCCGCCGCGCGCAGGTGACCGAGGCCGAAGGCCACAAGCGCGCCGTCGAACTTCAGGCCGACGCCGAGCTTTACGCCGCCGAACAGGCCGCCAAGGCCCGCCGCATCGAGGCCGACGCCGAGGCCTATGCCACCGGCGTCGTCGCCGCCGCCATCGCCGCCAACGGGTTGGAGGCCGCGCAATATCAGGTCGCGCTGAAACAGGTCGAGGCCCTCAACACCCTTGGCAACAGCCCCTCCTCCAACACCATCCTCGTGCCAGCCCATGCGCTCGAGGCCTTTGGCAATGCCTTCAACATGCTCAAAGGGCGCGGCTGATGGCGGGCCTTGCGATTTGGGGTCTCTGGTGGGTCTGGCTGGCCGCCGCCCTCTGCCTTGCCATCCTTGAAGTGCTCGTGCCCGGCTTCATTTTTCTCGGCTTCGCCATCGGGGCCGCCGTGACCGCACTTCTGGTCCTTCTACCACTCCAGTTGGGGCTAACCGCTTTGCTCGCGGTCTTTGCGGGCCTGTCGCTGGTCGCTTGGGTGATCCTGCGCAGGCTCTTCAAATCCACTGATGATCAGACCCGCGTGATCCACGACGACATCAACAAGTAGTAGACTAGCACCAAGCCAGATAGCCACTCCGGCGCGCGGCATTCCGCCCGTGTGCTTGAGATTCAGGTTGAATAATGCTGTCATACTTCCCCCATACGGTCCGACACGACACCACCGACCCACCGCGCCCAAGACAAGGAGCCCGCCTCGATGACCGACGACCACCCCAAAATGCCCCAGCCCCTGCAATTCGGCTGGGAGGAATGGGTGGCCCTGCCCGATCTCGGCGTGCCTGCGATCAAGGCCAAGGTGGATACCGGCGCGCGCACCTCTGCCCTGCATGCCTTTGACATCGAAACCTTCGGCCCCTCGGCCCGCCCCAAGGTCCGCTTTACCGTCCACCCGATCCCTGGTCGCGACGATCTCATCATCCCCTGCTCTGCGCCGATCATCGACCGGCGTGATGTCACCTCGTCCAATGGCGAGCGCGAACTGCGCTATGTCATCGCCTCCAAACTTTCGGTGAATGGCGACACATGGCCGATTGAGATCACCCTGACCAATCGCTCCACCATGGCCTCGCGCATGCTCTTGGGCCGTCAGGCGCTCAAGGATCACATCTCGATCGTCGCCACTGACCGCTTTCTGCAACCCGAACTCAGCTATGACGTCTATCACACCTCGAAAATGCGCACCGCCCAACCCAAGCGCGCGCTGCGCATCGCCGTGCTCAGCCGCGAGGATAATTATTCCACGCGCCGCATTGTCGAAGAAGGCGAGGCGCGCGGTCACACCGTCGAGGTGATCGACACCACCCGCTGTTACATGGCGATCAACGCGCTGGCCCCCGAGGTGCATTACGACGGCAAACGCTTGCCGCGCTATGACGCGGTGATCCCGCGCATCGGCGCATCCGTCACCGCCTACGGTGCCGCCGTGATCCGCCAATTTGAGACCATCGGCACGTTCTGTGTCAACACCTCCGCAGGCATCATCGCCAGCCGGGATAAGCTCTATGCCCACCAACTGATGGCACGCGCGCAGGTCGGCATGCCCAACACCGCCTTCGCCGCCTCGCCCAAGGACACCGCCAACCTGATGGGCCTCGTTGGCACAGCACCGTTGATCGTGAAACTGCTCGAATCCACCCAAGGCAAAGGCGTGGTTCTGGCCGAGACCAAAAAGGCCGCCGAATCGGTGATCGACGCCTTTCGCGGCCTCAAGGCCAATTTCCTCGTGCAGGATTTCGTCAAGGAAGCCGCCGGTGAAGACATCCGTTGCCTCGTGATTGGCGGCAAGGTCGTGGCGTCCATGAAGCGGACCGGTGCCGAGGGCGACTTCCGCTCCAACCTGCACCGGGGCGGCACCGCCAAGACCATCCGCATCACCAAGGATGAACGCGACACCGCCATTCGCGCGGCCCGTGTTTTTGATCTCAACATGGCAGGCGTGGACCTGCTGCGGTCCGACAATGGCCCCAAGGTGCTCGAGGTCAATTCCTCCCCCGGCTTTGAGGGTATCGAAGGGTCGACCGGCAAGAATATCACCGGCGCGCTCTACGAGATGATCGAAACCCGCGTCCGCCCGGTTCCAGTCCGACGGCGCAAATCCAACACATCCAGCGACTAAGCAGATAGTCACTGCATGCCCCTACGGTATACCCGCAGATCCCTATGCCCTCTCCCGCTCCCCTCTGGACGCGGGCCATTATAAATCCTATATGTTTGGTCAGGATAACCGGCAGGAAACGATATGATGAACAGTTCAGAGCCGTTCGAGGGGGCACCCCTGATCGCCCCCTCAAGCACCGATCACCCGCTCTACGATCAGATCGTCGAGGCGTGCCGCACGGTCTATGACCCCGAGATTCCGGTGAACATCTACGACCTCGGACTGATCTATACCATTGATATTGATACCGAAAACACGGTCTCAATCACCATGACCCTGACCGCTCCCGGATGTCCGGTCGCCGGCGAGATGCCCGGTTGGGTGGCCGAGGCAATTGAACCCTTGGCCGGGATCAAGCAGGTCGATGTCGCCCTCGTATGGGAGCCGCCATGGGGCATGGACATGATGAGCGACGAAGCCAAGCTCGAACTTGGTTTCATGTAACCAAATCAACCGATTGAAAGGCAAACTTAATGTTTGGCATTCCCGGAAAACAAGCCGTCACCATGACTCCCGCCGCCGCGGAACAGATCATGCTCCTGATGCAACGCGACGCCCATCAGGGGCTGCGGATTGGCATCAAGAAAGGGGGTTGCGCGGGCATGGAATACACGATGGAGTATGTCAAGAACATCGACCCCCATGATGAAGTCGTCGAACAGGAGGGCGCGCGCGTGATGATTGCGCCCATGGCCCAGATGTTCCTCTTCGGCACCGAGATTGATTACAAGACCTCCTTGCTCGAATCCGGCTTTGTCTTCAACAATCCCAACGTGACCGAAGCCTGCGGCTGTGGCGAGTCGATCAAGTTTGCGGACACGTGAGCTTTGCCTCACTAGAATCTGATATTACTGGATAATACACGCATGAGACGCAAGCTTGCCGCTGGCAATTGGAAGATGAACGGGACCAACGCCAGCCTGACAGAGCTTCAAACTCTCATCGCCACTCATCCCGCCCCACAGATCGACATCCTGATCTGCCCCCCCGCCACCTTGATTGTGCAGGCTGCCGGCCTCTCTGCCGACAGCCCCCTCCAGATTGGCGCGCAGGACTGCCATAGCGCCGCCTCCGGTGCCCATACCGGTGATCTCTCGGCCCCAATGCTCGCCGATGCAGGGGCCACAGCCGTCCTCTTGGGACATTCTGAGCGTCGCCAGGGTCACAACGAATCCAATGGCTTGGTTGCCGATAAAGTGTCCGCTGCGCATGCCGCCCGCCTCATCGCCATCTTGTGTCTTGGCGAATCCTTGGCTCAACGCGAGGCGGCGCAAACCCTTGATGTGATCGCGGACCAACTCCGCCAGTCGCTGCCCGACACCGCCACCGCCACCAATACCGTCATCGCCTATGAACCGATTTGGGCCATCGGAACCGGCCTCACCCCCAGCACCGCTCAGATCGCCGAAGTGCACGCCTTCTTGCGCGCACAACTTGGCGACCGTTTCGGCCGCGATGCCGCCATGGGATTTCGCCTGCTCTATGGCGGATCGGTCAAACCCGGCAATGCCGCCGACATCTTTGCCATTGCCAATGTCGACGGTGCGCTCGTCGGCGGCGCAAGCCTGACCGCTCACGACTTCTCGCCAATCATCACAGCGCTTGAGAACGCCGTGTAACCCTTTCATTCATATCACTAAATCGCGACCGTGGACTCCACGAAACATAGACGGTAGCCGTCCCACAACGTCCCGCTCAGAGCGGCAACATGGTGGTCGACTTGATCTCTTCCATCGACAAGAGTGCTGTCACATTATGCACCTTCACCTCTGAAATCAGGGCCTGATAGAACACGTCATAGGCCCGCGCATTGGCCACCCGCACCTTGAGGATATAGTCGATATCCCCTGCCAACCGATGCGCCTCCTGCACCTCGGGTCGCTCCTTGAGTGCCTTCAGAAACGCCGCCTGCCAGCCTGCATCATGCTCTGATGTGCGGATCAGCACGAAAAAACAGGCCTCAAACCCAAGCGCTTCGGGATCGAGCAGATAGGTCTGTTGCCGGATCACCCCCGCCTCACGCATCTTTCGAATCCGGTTCCACACCGGCGTCTTGGAACTGCCCACATTCTTGGCGATGTCGTCCAGCGACTGCCCGCCATCCTCCTGCAACTGAATGAGGATTTTCCGATCCAGATCATCAAGGCGAACAGCCATTCTCATTTCTTCCTTATGTCGAAACATTCCATCCAACTCTGATACAGAATGGAACGCATGTCCTTATTGACGCCAGCATATGGCGCTCAGGTGGGAATATTTCCTATATTACAGGTGAAGTCAAACCGATCTCGGGACCCGTCAGATGAAACATTTTCCGATTTTTCTCGCCGTAGAAGGCCGCCGCATCGTCCTGTCGGGTGGCGGCGAGGCAGCGCTGGCGAAACTGCGCCTCCTGCTCAAGACCGAGGCGCATCTGACCGTTCTCACACCAAATCCTGCACCCGAGATCGAGCAATGGGCATCCGAGGGGCGTCTGCACCTGATCCGGCGCGCCATGCAGCCCGGCGATACCCTCTGCGCCGTTCTGTTTTACGCCGCGGATGAGGATGCCGTCGAGGATGCCCGCACCTCCGCCCTCGCCCGCGCAGATGGTGCCTTGGTGAATATCGTTGATAATCTGATGGATAGCCACTTCATCACCCCCGCCATTGTCGACCGCGACCCGGTCACGATCGCCATCGGGACCGAAGGCGCGGCGCCGGTGCTCGCCCGCGCGATCAAATCCGATCTCGAGGCGCGCCTGCCCGCCACCCTCGGCCCCCTTGCCCGCCTCGGCAAGGCCTTCCGCAAGGCCGCCGATGTGCTGCCCATGGGCCGCCGCCGCCGCGAGTTCTGGGCCGACTACTATTTCAACGCCGGTCCTCGCGCGATGGATCAGGGGGGTGAGGAGCACGTTAAAGTCGCGCTTCAAGCCATTCTTGAAAAACACAAAAATGAGGAAGAACGCGAGGGGCATGTGGCCTTTGTCGGTGCCGGTCCCGGTGATCCGGAACTCTTGACTCTCAAGGCCCGCAAGGCACTCGACACCGCCGATGTGGTGATCCACGACCGGCTCGTGACGCCCGAAATCCTCGAACTCGCCCGCCGCGAAGCGATCCTGATTGACGCGGGCAAAGAGGGCTTCGGTGCCTCGATGTCGCAAGACGCCATCAACGCGCTGATCGTCGAACATGCCGCCACCGGCGCGCAGGTCGTGCGCCTCAAGGGTGGCGATCCCACCGTCTTTGGCCGCTTGGACGAGGAAATCGAGGCCGTCACCGCCGCCGGTATCTCGTGGCATGTGGTCCCCGGCATCACCGCTGCCTCTGCTTCGGTCGCCAGCATCGGTCAGAGCCTCACAAAACGCGGCCGCAACGCCTCGGTACGCTTTCTCACCGGCCATGACATGAAGGGCTTTGCCGATCACGACTGGCACGCGCTGGCCCGTCCGGGCGAAGTGGCGGCGATCTACATGGGCAAGAAATCTGCCCGCTTCATCCAAGGTCGCCTGATCATGCACGGGGCCGACCGCGCCACCCCCGTGACCGTGATCGAGAACGCCAGCCGCCCCGATCAACGCATCGTGGCGACGACGCTTGACCGTCTGCCCGCTGATCTGGCCCAGGCCGCGATCACCGGCCCCGCACTCACCTTCCTCGGTCTCGCGCCCCGCGCGGCAGAGGCCCAGATTGACCAATCGAAACAGGAGCTTGCCTGATATGGCCCGCGAATTTATCCCCAAGGTCGTCACCGCCAATGCCCTGATCGAGGGCGATGTCGTCTATCTCACCGCCGCCGACACATGGGCGCGCGATCTGGCAGAGGCCGAGGTGCTGACCGACGAGGCCGATGCCGATTATCGCCTCCTGCAGGCACAGGCCCGCGTGGGCGAGATCGTCGGTGCCTATCTGGCCGAGGTCAATCCCGGCCAGAACGGCCCGGAGCCCACCCATTTCCGCGAGGATTTTCGTCGCAAGGGCCCCTCGAACCTCTTTCACGGCAAACAGTCCGAAGGACTGTCCCGGGCTTGACCCGGGACCTCCTAAGGTAAGGAACCCAGAAAATGTATCAATACAACGACTTCGACGCCGCTTTCATTGCGGAACGCAACCAACAGTTTCGGGCTCAGGTGGACCGTCGCATCAACGGAAACCTGACCGAGGACGAGTTCAAGCCGTTGCGCCTGATGAACGGCCTCTACCTGCAACTGCACGCCTATATGCTGCGCGTGGCGATCCCTTACGGCTCGCTCGACCCGGCCAAGCTGCGGCAACTGGCCTATCTGGCAGAGCGGTGGGACAAGGGCTATGGCCATTTCACCACCCGGACCAATATCCAGTACAACTGGCCGCAGCTGCGCGACGTGCCCGACATGCTCGATGCACTGGCAGAGGTGGGGATGCACGCCATCCAGACCTCCGGCAACACCATCCGCAACGTGACCTCGGACCATTTCGCAGGCGCCGCGGCGGATGAGATCGAAGACCCGCGCCCGGTGGCCGAACTGATCCGGCAATGGTCCACGGATCACCCCGAATTCCAATTCCTGCCGCGTAAATTCAAGATCGCCGTAATCGCCTCGGACAGCGACCGTGCGGTGATGAAGAGCCATGACATCGGCCTCAAGATCGTCGAGCGCGACGGCGTGCGCGGCTTTGAGGTCTGGGTTGGCGGCGGCATGGGCCGCACGCCGATGGTGGCCAAGCTCTTGCGCGACTTCCTGCCGCGCGCCGACCTGCTGCCCTATCTCGAATCCGTGCTCGCAACGTATAATCGCATCGGACGGCGCGACAACAAGTATAAGGCGCGCATCAAGATCACCGTGCATGAGAACGGTCTTGATGAGATCCGCGCATTGGTCGAGGAGGAATTCCCCCGCCGCCGTGCCGCCTTCACCGGTGTCGATCAGGACTGGCTTGCGCGTATCAACGCGGCCTTTGTCACGCCCAAGCTCTCCGAGCGGGACGCCGCCGCCTACTATGCCGCCCGCGATGCCGATCCGGTGTTCCGCGCTTGGGCCGATACCAACGTGACGCCGCATAAACACGCCGATCACGGCATCGTCACCATCAGCCTCAAGGCGCATGGCGAAACTCCCGGCGACGCCTCCGCCGACCAAATGCGCCTCGTGGCGGATCTGGCAGAGCGCTATGGCCATGATGATATCCGCGCCACGCACGCGCAGAACCTCGTGCTGCCGCATGTGGCTCTGGCGGACATTCCCGCAGTGCACGCAGCGCTTAAAACCGCCGGGCTTGCCACTGCCAACATCGGCCTTGCCTCGGATATCATCGCCTGCCCCGGCATGGATTACTGCGCGCTGGCAACCGCCCGCTCGATTCCCGTGGCCCAAGGCATCGCCACCCGCCTCGAAGAGCTCAAGATCGAGCATGAGGTCGGCCATCTTCAGATCAAGATTTCGGGCTGCATCAACGCCTGTGGGCATCACCATGTCGGCCATATCGGCATCCTTGGCCTCGACCGCGCCGGGGTGGAGAACTACCAGATCACCCTTGGTGGCGATCCCTCTGAGCGCACAGCCATCGGAACCCGCACCGGGCCGGGCTTTGCCTATGACGAAATTGTGCCCGCGATAGAGCGCCTGATCTTCGCCTATCTCGACCTGCGCGACGGACCGGAGGAGACCTTCCTTGAAGCCTATAATCGCCTCGGCATGGCCCCCTTCAAATCCGCGCTCTACGACCAAGAGGCCCGCGCCCATGCCGCAGAGTGACCTGATACCACGGGTTCACGCGCTCAATGACCGATACCGCCATCATTCGGCGGTGTCGGTGCTCGAGCATGCGTTGCGCGATCCACAGGCGGGCAAGCTGGCGCTTGTCTCGAGCTTTGGCGCGGAATCCGTCGTGCTCTTGCACATGGTCTCAGTCACCCGCCGCGACACGCCGGTGATCTTCATCGACACTCAAATGCTCTTTGCCGAAACGCTGGTCTACCAACAGGAACTGGCAGAGCGCCTCAACCTGAGCGATCTGCGGATCATCCGCGCGGATGCAGGCGATCTCAGGGCCCAAGACCCGGACGCCACCCTGCATCAGCGCGACACCGATGCCTGTTGCGCCCTGCGCAAATCCGCGCCGCTGCAACGCGCGCTCACGGGCTTTGACGGCTGGATAACGGGGCGCAAACGCTATCAGGCGGGCACGCGTGCCGCCCTCGATTTCTTCGAGGTCGAGGACGATACTGGCCGGATCAAGGTCAATCCGCTGGCGCATTGGACGCCCGAGGATATCCGCACCTATATGGACGAAAACCGCCTGCCCCGGCATCCGCTGGTGGCGCGTGGCTATCCGTCTATCGGCTGCATGCCCTGCACCACGCCCGTCAAACCGGGCGAAGATCCCCGATCGGGCCGCTGGCGCGATCAGGACAAAACCGAATGTGGCATCCATTTTGTCAACGGCAAGATGGTGCGAAGAGGAGTTTCCGCATGACCGTACTCGTCACCGACCGGGGCTTTGGCCCCGACGATTGGACCACCGCCATCACGCCCTTGGCCGAGGCGGGCACCGAGGCAAATGCGCTCGATCTGCCCAATGACACCAATGCCGCCACGCTGGCCGGGCGGCTGGACGGACTTGAGATGATCCGCGTCGATTTCCCCTCTGCCGCTGATGGGCGCGGCTTTTCCATCGCACGGCAATTGCGCTTGATGGGCTTTACCGGACGGCTGCGCGCGCGCGGCCATGTCATCGCTGATCAATATGCGATGGCCCGGCGTTCGGGCTTTGATGAGGTGGAAATCTCTGACGCCCTCGCCACCCGTCAGCCTGAATCCGATTGGCTCTTTCGGGCCGATTGGCAGGCGCATGATTATCAGGCGCGGCTGCGCGGCTGATTATTACCTTCACCTGACCTGAATCAAAGATTAGAAGAGGATGTCGGTTTAATTCACCGGCAGATGACCCCATGAATGAGATGACCGCCGTGACCCAAGCGACCGCGAAAGCACCTAAAACCCTTGCGATTCCCGATGCGCAGATCGTGACGCAGGTCACGCATTGGACCGACCGGCTGTTTTCGTTCCGCGTGACCCGGCCCGCCTCGTTGCGCTTTCGTTCCGGCGAATTCGTGATGATCGGCCTGATGCAGACCGACGAGAAAACTGGCAAGGAAAAGCCGCTCCTGCGCGCCTATTCCATCGCCTCGCCCTCTTGGGATGACGAGTTGGAATTCTACTCAATCAAGGTACAGGACGGCCCGCTGACCTCGCGTCTGCAACATATCGAAGTGGGCGATGAAATCATTCTGCGCCCCAAACCCGTGGGCACGCTGGTGCATGACGCGCTGCTTCCCGGCAAACGCATCTGGTTTTTTGCCACCGGCACCGGCTTTGCGCCCTTCGCCTCGCTCCTGCGCGACCCGCAGACCTATAGCGATTATGACGAGGTGATCATCACCCACACCTGCCGCGAACTGGGCGAGTTGCAATATGGGGCCGACCTGATCGAGAGCATCCGCAACGACGAAATGTTGGCCGAACTGATCGGCGAGGGCTTTGCCGACAAGCTGCGCTATTATCCCACGACCACACGCGAAGAGAGCCCCAAGATGGGCCGCATCACCGATCTCATGCGCTCGGGCGAGGTCTTTGCCGATCTGGGCGTGGCCCCGCTCAGCCCCGAGACCGACCGCGCCATGGTCTGCGGCAATCTCGCCTTCAACCTTGAAATCAAGGACATGCTCGAAGGTTACGGCCTGCGCGAAGGGGCCAATTCCGACCCCAAGGAATACGTCGTCGAAAAGGCGTTTCTGGACTGAGAAATCAGAACAACTGACATAAAAAACCCGCGCAAAGCCAAAGCCTTGCGCGGGTTTTTTCATGTGAAGATATAGCTCAGTATCCAAGCGCCGCGCGGGCCGCTTCAAGCGCCGCCTGCAGCAACTCGGGATTGTCCTGCGCCACCCGGACGCCTTCAACCAGCATTGTCTTTTGCAACGCCCCAAGATCGGACTCTTCAATCAAGGTCTCGACTTCGCTCATGTCGAACCCCTCAACCGTCAATGCCTCGGGCGCCACTTCGGCTGCCGTTGCCGGTTGATCCGCCGTCGCGGACACAGCATCCGTTGCCGCCTCCGTCGCGGTCTCCGTCGCCTCTGCTGCCGCATCCTGCGCTGCGTCCGCCGCCTCCGTCGCGGTCTCTGTAGCCGTGTCCGCCGCCGCCGCTGCCGCATCCTGCACAGCGTCCGCCGCCTCTGCCGCGGTCTCTGTAGCCGTGTCCGTCGCCTCTGCGGCCGCATCCTGCGCAGCGTCCGATGCCTCCGTCGCGGTCTCTGTGGCCGCATCCGTCGCCTCTGTCGCCGTCTCTGTGGCTGCGTCAACAGCCCCTGTCACGGTGTCGCTGACGGCCTCAACCGCCTCTGTTGCGGTCTCGGCAACTGCGGCTGCGGCATCGCTCGCCGTCTCGGCAGCGGCCTCAGCGGCCTCACCAACCGCAGCTGCGGCATCTTCCAATGCCGCCGGGGCCTCGACCTCTTGCGTGCTCTCGCTCACGCTGTCCACGACCTCTGTCACCGATTTGCCGCTGAACAGCAAATATCCGCCACCCAGAACAACGGCCGCGACCAAAATCCAAATCAGGTTTTTCATAACCGTCTCTCCAAAACTGTCGGACACGCACGCTCACCGCACGGCCCATCGTGTCAACGTCTCTTCAAATGTAGGTCTATAGCAAAAGGCGCAAGGGGAAATTGACCGGCTTTCGGCTCAGATCGGCCGATTTGCAGCTTGAAAGCCCGCCTTCCCGCGTTTACCTTGCAGCGTCGAATTCACCCATACCCACAAACGATCGAAGGAACAAAGCCATAGCCCGCAGACCCCACAACGCGCCTCCCACGCGCGAAACCGGCCCCCGTATCAATGACCGCATTCGCTGTGATGAAATCCGCCTGATCGGCGCAGATGGCGAAAACGTCGGGGTTGTGACCCCGCAACGTGCGCTCGAAATGGCCGAAGAGGCGGGGCTTGATCTGGTCGAAATCTCACCGAGCGCCACACCGCCGGTCTGCAAGATCATGGATTTCGGCAAATATAAATACGAACAGCAGAAACGCGAAGCCGAAGCGCGCAAAAAGCAGAAGGTGATCGAGGTCAAGGAAATCAAATTCCGCCCCGGCACCGATACGCATGACTATGACGTCAAGATGCGCAGCGTCGTGAAATTCCTGCAGGGCGGCGACAAGGTCAAGATCACCCTGCGTTTCCGTGGCCGAGAGATGGCGCATCAGGATCTGGGCCGCCAGCTTCTTGAACGCATCGCCGAGGATATCAAAGACGTCGGTCGGATCGAGAATATGCCCAAGATGGAAGGGCGTCAGATGATCATGGTGATCGGACCGGGCCCCAAATAACCTGCTCCGACGACCAAAGACACCAGGAAACCCCGGATCAGTGGTCCGGGGTTTCGTCTTTCGCTTGCACCCCCGGCCCAGTCGCGTAGGATATGGCGCCTGCCCCAGACCGGAGCCGTTCATGCCCCTTTACGAATACAAGGTCCTGCCCGCCCCCACACGCGGCCGCAAAGCCCCCGGCGTCAAGACCCCCGAGGCGCGCTTTGCCTTGGGTGTCGAGGATCTGCTCAATGACATGGCCCGCGCAGGGTGGGAGTATCTACGCACCGACATCCTGCCCAGCGAAGAACGTCAGGGGCTCACGTCAACCCATACTGTCTATCGCTCGGTCTCGGTCTTTCGCCGCGAGGTGCTGCTGCCCGAGGGTTCACCCCCGCCCGCACCACTCCGCGAGACCGTGTCGACCGAGGAATAGGACGCTGATCTCTCCGAGACCTCTTAACCCGACGGCACAATCAGAGGATCGACCACCCCAAGGACAACGGCCAGTTTCAAGGACCGATCCTGCCCGCCTGACCCGGAATATTTTTCCGCCCGCCCCTTCAATTTGCCGCGTTTTGGCATACACTCTCGTCTCCGACTCGCAAAGGTTTGCCCCATGTCCAAATCAGATCCCTTCGGTTTCGATATGTCCGTGTCCTCGGCCAAAAAGAAAAATCCGCGTGGTCGGCGCGGGATGTCCGGTGCATCCGAAACCTCGACCCGGCTCTGCGACCATGACGGCTGCCAAGAAGCGGGAAAATACCGCGCGCCCAAAGCCCCGGATGTGCTCGACGACTATTTCTGGTTCTGCCAGCAACATGTGCGCGAGTATAACCTCAAGTGGAATTTCTTTGACGGCACCACCGAGGCCGAACTCAATGCGCAAATGTCCAAGGACAAGGTATGGGAGCGTGAAACCCGCCGCATCACCGATCCCGAGGCCCGCGCCTGGGCCCGCTTGGGCATCGAAGACCCGCATCAGGTTCTGGGCGTCAATGCCACTCAGAACCCCGGCAAGAAAAAGGGTGGCACGCGGAAATTGCCCCCCACCGAGCGTCGCGCCATCGAGATCCTCGAGGCAGAAGACACCTGGACCAAGGCGGACCTGCGCAAGGCCTACAAATCGCTGATCAAGGTGTTGCATCCCGACATCAACGGCGGCGACCGCAGCCAGGAAGAGCAGCTGCAACAGGTCGTTTGGGCCTGGGAGCAGATCAAGGAAAGCCGCAACTTCAAATAACGGCTGCCTCTGTGACCAGATCACAGACCACGCGACCGAAGGCAGGGCATACTGACCACATGATCCCGGGCTATTCCGCCCCTTCATGTCAAAGGTGTTCCCATGCTCAAGAAAAACGTCGGCTCCATCGACCGCGCCCTGCGCATCCTCCTCGGCCTCGGCCTGCTGATTGGCTTCTTTCTCAACCGTGACAGTGCCTATAGCTGGCTCTACCTGATCGGTGTGATCCCGCTGGTGACAGGCCTGATGTCCAGTTGCCCGCTCTATTCGATCCTTGGCCTCTCCACCTGCCCGCTCAAGAAGTAACGGCGGCGTTTCGCGCATCTGTCACGCCCGGCCTTGGCATCGGGCGTGACAAGGGCCATGTCTTACGGTGAAACGAAAGGACAGGCCATGAAACAAATATTAGCCCTTTTGCTGATGGGCATCACGTTGGGCGGTACGCCTGTTATCGCCGGCGGCCGCGACTGCCCGCCCGGTCTTGCGAAAAAGCACAATGGCTGCCAGCCCCCCGGTCAGGCCAAAAAGCAGGGCTACTATCGCGTCGGCGACCGGATCGGCGATGACTACATCATCATTCGCAATCCCGGGCGTTACGGCCTCGACCGTGACAGCACCTACTACCGCGTCGGCGATGAGGTTTACCGCGTCAACCGCGAAACCCGAGAGGTTCTGGACCTGATCGGTGCAGCAGCAGCGGTGTTGAACTAACACGTCAGAAACAAAGAGTTACGCAATGTCACCATGTGAGGCATCGCGCAGCTCTAATCGCGCCACCCCTCACGCAGCAGTCGCGAATATTCCACGCCACTCAGCCCGGTCACCGGACGGCGTGGAACGGCAGCGCGCTCTTTCAGCACGTCCAGCGGCTCGGTGCCTGCACCAGGCAGGACACCCAAGTCATACAAATAACCCGGCAGACGGCCCGATAGAATGACACGTGGATCAAACACCACCTGATCAGACACCCGCCGCACAAGCCGATAAGGCATCGTCGTGCAATTGGTCCAGAGCGTGTGATACCAACGCGGCTCTTGGGCCAAGGCATTGCCATACTCCAGGAACGCCCGAAACAACGCCGTCCGTTGCGCAGCAGGCATCGCCACCGGATAAAGCGACACCGTCTCGCCCCGCGCATCCGTTCGCAAATGCACGATGTCGCGCTCGTCAGCGGCAATCAGCACCAGCTCATACTTCTTAAAGAACCCACCGAGTGCCGAAAACTCCTCGCCCACCTCTTTGCGAATCTCTCCAGAAAACACGATGTGCCGCCCGTCAGAAAAACCGAAACTGACCAGCGTATGGGCAATCTCCGGACTATCCCAAATCGACATGATCATATCCACTGACTGAATTGCCGTTGGATCAAGGTCTAGATCGTACCAGCCTTCAACCGCCTCAGTCGGACTCGACCATCGAAAACTTCGGATGTTACGGACACGGACCAGATCACCGACGCCCTGCTCAGACGTGACACCGCGCGCGACCTCCGCCATCCAGTCGCGATCCTGACGCGGCTCGATCGTCACCCACCACAGCCCCCAGACCGCCAGCACAGAAATGCACAGCCCCCAGACCCGGCCCCACTCCCCGCGCGTCATGAACCGAGCCATCACAAGACAGCAGAGCGCCAAGGCGAAATAGAGCAGATAGACAAGCGGGGCGGTGATCTGAAAATGCACACTCAGGCCAATCCAGAGCGCGAGGAACAAAAGGAACACGAGACGTACGATCCGCCCGCACAACCGTACGATCCGCCCCACCACCCTACTCCGCTGCAACTCGGCGCGCGGCCAGAATCTCCTTGAGATAATGCCCGGTGTGACTGCGCGGTTCGTCTGCCACCTGTTCCGGTGTCCCAACGGCCACAATCTCACCCCCGCCATCGCCCCCTTCGGGACCAATGTCGATGACATGATCGGCGGTCTTGATCACGTCGAGATTATGCTCGATTACTACGACAGAATTGCCCTGATCGACCAATTCATGCAATACTTCCAAGAGCTTCTTCACATCCTCAAAGTGCAATCCCGTGGTCGGCTCATCCAGAATATAGAGCGTGCGCCCCGTCGAGCGTTTGGCCAATTCCTTCGACAGTTTGACGCGCTGCGCCTCACCACCCGACAGAGTCGTCGCTTGCTGGCCAACCTTGATATAGCCAAGGCCAACGCGCATCAGCGCATCCATCTTCTCGCGGATGGATGGGACCGCCTTGAAAAACTCCTGCGCCTCTTCAACCGTCATATCAAGAACGTCGGCTATGCTCTTGCCTTTAAAGCGAATTTCCAACGTTTCACGGTTATAGCGCGCGCCTTTGCAGGTCTCACATTCCACATATACATCCGGCAGGAAATGCATCTCGATCTTGATGAGACCGTCGCCCTGACAGGCCTCACATCGCCCGCCTTTGACGTTAAAGCTGAATCGCCCGGGCTTGTAACCGCGCGCCTTGGCCTCGGGTAGCCCAGCAAACCAATCCCGGATTGGCGTAAAGGCCCCGGTGTAAGTGGCTGGATTTGAACGAGGAGTTCGCCCGATGGGCCGTTGGTCGATGTCAATCACCTTGTCGAGATGCTCCAACCCCTTGATCGTCTCGCAGGGCGCAGGCGTCTGCCGCGCGCCGTTCAGACGCATCGAGGCGGTTTTGAACAGGGTCTCAATGGTCAGAGTGGATTTCCCCCCACCCGAAACCCCTGAAACGCAAACGAATTTTCCAAGCGGAAACTCTGCCGTCATCTCTTTGAGGTTGTTTCCGGTCGCCTTGACCACCGTCAGTTTCTTCTTGTTGCCCTTGCGACGCACCTCCGGCACCGCGATTTCACGCGTCCCCGATAGATATTGTCCCGTGATCGAGGCGGGATCATTGGCCACGGATTCAGGCGTGCCATGGCTAACCACCCGCCCGCCATGCACGCCCGCACCGGGACCAATGTCAAAGACGTAATCCGCCGTGCGAATGGCCTCTTCGTCATGCTCAACCACGATCACCGTATTGCCCTGATCGCGCAGATTGCGCAGCGTTTGCAAAAGCCGCCCATTGTCCCGCTGATGCAAGCCGATAGACGGCTCATCGAGCACATAGAGCACGCCGGTAAGGCCACTGCCGATCTGGCTGGCGAGTCTGATGCGTTGACTCTCGCCCCCCGACAGCGTGCCTGCATTGCGGCTAAGTGTCAGATAATCAAGGCCAACATTGTTGAGAAACCCAAGCCGCTCGCGGATTTCCTTGAGAATGGCACGGGCGATTTCATTCTTCTGCTTGCCCAGATGATCCGGCACCGTCCCGCACCAGTCCAGCGCCTCACGGATCGACATTTGCACCACTTGCCCCACATGCAGGCCTGCAATGCGCACCGCCAGCGCCTCGGCCCGCAGGCGATATCCACCGCAGGCACCGCAGGGGCGGTTGTTCTGATAGCGCTCGAATTCCTCACGCACCCAGTTCGAATCCGTCTCGCGATAGCGCCGCTCCATATTAGGAATGACCCCCTCGAATACGCGGCTCACCTGATAAACGCGCCCGCCCTCATCATAACGGAACGGGATCTCTTCCTCGCCAGAGCCATGCAGAAAAATTTGCTTCACATGTGCAGGCAGGTCTTTCCACAAGCTATTCTTGTCGAATTCGTAATGCTTGGCGATCGAGTTGATGGTCTGCGTGAAATACGGGCTTTTGCCCTTGCGCCACGGCGCAATCGCGCCATCCGCCAATTTCAACGCCTCATCAGGGACAACCAGTCGTTCGTCAAAGAACAGTTCCGCCCCAAGCCCGTCACAGGCGGGACACGCGCCAAACGGGGCATTGAAGGAAAACAGTCGTGGCTCGATCTCTGGAATGGTGAACCCACTGACCGGACAGGCAAATTTCTCGCTGAAGGTGATCCGCTCCGGTTCACCGTCCTTGGGTGCGGTTTCCAGCACGGCAATCCCGTCGGCCAGATCGAGCGCGGTGCGGAAACTGTCCGCCAGCCGCGTCTCCAACCCCTCTTTCACGACGAGGCGATCCACCACCACGTCGATGTCATGGCGGAATTTCTTGTCGAGCGTGGGTGGTTCGTCCAACTCGTAGAATTCGCCATTCACCTTGACCCGCTGGAACCCGGACTTGCGCAGCTCCAGAAACTCCTTGCGATACTCGCCCTTGCGGTCGCGCACGATCGGGGCGAGCAGATAGGCGCGCGTGCCCTCCTCCATCGCCATCACACGGTCGACCATATCCTGCACCTGCTGCGCCTCGATCGGCAGGCCGGTGGCAGGCGAATAGGGTGTGCCGACGCGGGCAAAGAGCAGCCGCATGTAGTCGTAAATCTCGGTCACGGTGCCAACGGTCGAACGCGGATTCTTCGAGGTCGTCTTTTGCTCAATGGAAATTGCAGGGGATAGCCCGCTGATGTGATCCACATCCGGCTTTTCCATCATGTCGAGAAATTGCCGCGCATAGGCGCTGAGGCTCTCTACATAGCGCCGCTGACCCTCGGCATAGATCGTGTCAAACGCGAGCGACGACTTGCCCGACCCCGAAAGCCCGGTGATCACAACCAACTGATCGCGCGGAATATCCACGTCGATGTTCTTGAGGTTGTGCTCGCGCGCGCCGCGCACCTCGATATACTTCAGATCGGCCATTCTGACCCCCGGGGTTCATATCCCCCACACATAGGCGAGACGCGCGCAGCTTCCAAGCCAATTTTGCGAACAGAGCGCGAACATGCAACAATCCACTGAACCAGCCCGCCACGTGGCCTTGGCCACCAATAGTTCCGCTTACAAGTGCGGCACATCTTGTGCGGGAAAATTTAATTTGACCTGCGCGGGTTGCGTGCCCAGCTATATGGAAGAGTGAGAAAGGAGCCCCCCATGACCCTGACACGCCGCTTTATCACAGTCGCCCTGCCCGCCCTTTTGATCGCGTGGCCCGTAAATGCCCATCATGGATGGCGCTGGACCGATGATGGCAGGTTCGAATTGACCGGCGTGATCACCGAGACCCGGCTTGGCAATCCGCATGGGGTGTTGACCCTCGACGCCGAAGGCGAAATCTGGAAGGCGGAGGTTGGTCAGCCTTGGCGCAATGAACGCGCAGGTCTAAGCGACGCGATGCTCGCGCCCGGCACCGAGGTTACGATCATCGGCAAACGCGCAGCCGATCCGAACGAGCTTTTGGTCAAGGCAGAGGCCGTCGGGATTGCGGGCAAACTCTATGAACTTTATCCCGAACGCCTCTGATGGAGTGGGCCGCCGCGCTTGAGGCACAGCCATTTGCGCAGGCCTTGCGCGCCTCGCGTTGGACCTACCCATTGGTGAATACAGGCCACATCTTGGGCCTTGCGATGCTGATTGGCGCGATCATTCCAATGAATCTGAGGCTCTTGCGGGGCGATTTGCGCGCCGTGCAGCTTCTGCGAAGCTATGCGATTATCGGCCTCTCCATTGCGGCGGTTTGCGGGGGCCTGCTCTTTTCTGTGCAAGCGACAGACTACGTAGCGAACAGCTGGTTTCGCGCAAAGATAGCGCGCCTGGTGCTCGCTCTGCTGAACGCGGCTCTGCATTTGCAGATCGCCGATCAACCCCTGCCACGGCAACGCAGAGTGGCCGTTGGTTCGCTTGGGCTATGGACCGCAGTCTTGCTCTGCGGTCGCATGATAGCCTATTCCTGAGACGTTCCGGCCAAAGTGCTGTGACGCTCCGTGACGGCCACGCCACGTCGTCCAGCGAGATCTGTAAAATATTGCCACGCCACGCGTCCCGAGCGCGCACCGCGGGTCGCCTGCCATTCAATCGCCTCGGCGCGCAGCGTTGCCGCGTCAATCTCGACGCCGTAGGCATCGCAATACCCCCGGATCATCGCAAGGTATTGGTCCTGATCACAGGGATGGAAACCCAACCAGAGACCAAACCGATCCGAAAGCGATACCTTCTCCTCGACCGCCTCGGACGGGCTGATCGAAGACGACCGCTCATTCTCGATCATGTCACGCGGCATCAGATGGCGTCGGTTCGAGGTGGCATAGAACACAACATTGTCGGGACGTCCCTCAATACCGCCATCCAGAACCGCTTTCAGCGACTTATAATGCTGATCATCATGGCTAAAGCTGAGGTCGTCACAGAACAGCAGGAACCGCGTCTTGCTGCCCCGAAGCAGATTGAGCAACCGGCTGACCGAAGGTAGATCCTCGCGCTGCAATTCCACAATCTTAAGCGGTAGACCCTCAGCCCGCACGGCGGCATGCACCGCCTTGACGAGGCTCGACTTTCCCATGCCCCGCGCGCCCCAAAGCAGGGCATTGTTGGCAGGCAGACCGCGGGCGAATTGCAACGTGTTCTGCAAGAGCGTATCGCGAGACCGGTCCACCCCGACCAAAAGACTCATGTCAACCCGACTGACCTGCGCGACAGGCTCTAGCCGGTCCGGTGCCACATGCCAGACAAAGGCATCCGCCACCTCAAACTCGGGAGCCGTAAGCGGCGCCGGGGCCATCCGCTCAAGCGCGGCGGCGATACGGTCCAACGGGTCAACAGTCATTCAGCTCTTGCCTTTGTTCTCGGCGGCGTCGGTCAGCGGGTCGTCGACATCGGTATCCGCCTCGTCTTCGTCGTCAAACCACAGCCCTTCAGCCCGCAACGCCGCCTCGCGCTTCTTCTCGACCCATGAAACAAGTTGGATGGAGATTTCATAAAGGCCATAGACCACGACGAAGAGGATCAATTGCGTCATCACATCAGGCGGCGTCACAAGCGCCGCAAGGATCAGGATACCGACCACCGCATACTTACGCACCGATTTCAGGCCGCCAGAACTGACCAGCCCCGCCTTGCCCATGAGCGTGAGCAACACCGGCAATTGAAAGCACAGGCCAAAGGCGATGATGAATTTCAGCGTAATATCGAGACTTTCGTTGACCTTGCCAAAGAAGGTGATGCGAATGCCTTCACTCGTATCGGGCGCGGTCGCAACGGCACCCGGCAGGTCCTCTGAGCTGACCAGTCCAGTCATCAGATCGGCGATGATCGAGGGCACATCGGCAAAGCCCAGAAAAAACGCCATCGCCAGAGGCGTTACCACGAAATGCGCAAAGGATGCCCCCAACAGGAACATCACCGGCGACGCGATCATGAACGGCAAAAACGCGTTCTTTTCCTGCCGGTAGAGACCGGGCGCAACAAAGCGCCACATCTGAAAGCCGATCACAGGAAAGGCCAGAGCAAAGCCGAACACCATCGAGATACGGAACAGAGTAAAGAGGTATTCCTGCGGGCTTGTATATTGCATGGTCGGGGACGGATCGCCCAACTCACGCAGGCTGGCCTCGATCGGTTCGAGCAGGAACTGCAAGATCGGCTCAGCCACGATAAAAGCCAGCACAATCCCGATGAGAAAGGCGATGACCGACCGGATCAGCCGCGTGCGCAACTCAGCCAAATGCTCGATCAGAGGCGCGCTGCTGTCGTCGATCTCTTCGCGCGGGCTCATGCCTGATCCTCTGCCTTGGTCTTTTTCTTCGGCTTGGGTTTCGGTTTCGGTTTGGGGTTCACCTCAGCAGGAGCTGTGGCAGGTGAGACTTCGGCTTTGGCGGCCTTGCGCGTCGCGGCCATCTCGGCGGTCTTCTCACGCGCCGTCTCGGCCGCGGCCTTTTGCTCTTGGGTGAGCGGCGGCTTGGCCGCGTCTTTGACATCGCGGCTGACGCTATCGGTGGTCTTGCGCACCTCATCCATCGCGGTTTTCATGGGGTTCGATGCCGACTTGAAGGTCTTTTGAATATCGCTCACCCCGGATTGTTCGGCGGCGTCATTCATCGCGCGGCTGAATTCGCGAGCCATACCCTTGGCTTTGCCAATAAACTTTCCGACTGCCAGAAACATTCCGGGCAAGTCCTTGGGCCCCACCACGATCAAGGCCACGATGCCGATGAGCAATAGCTCCGTCCAGCCTAGATCGAACATTTAGGGATCAGACCTTGTCTTTGTCTTCGGCCGGGGTCACGTCACGCGCACCTTCGGCGGAATCCTTGGTGGTGTCATCCAGTTCTTTGGTGCCCTCTGCGACACCCTTTTTGAAAGAGGTGATGCCTTTGCCCACCTCGCCCATCAGCGACGAGATCTTGCCGCGCCCAAACAGCACGAGCACGACGACCGCGATCAGAAGAAGCCCCGGAAGGCCAATATTGTTCAGCATTTCAATCTCTCCCTTTCTCGGGGGTCGGTTGGTGCGCCCCCGGGAATTTCATTTTCATTACCTAGTCGCTCACATCGCCAGTTGGAAGCAGCAATGCAGCACGGTTCCCTAGATTTCGCCGCATTTTTTTCGACTATACCCTAAGCAGGGCGACCGGGCCGGGTCAATCACCCCCCTGAGCCTCGGCGCGGCTCTTACCGCTGACATTCATGGCCAGAGTAGCGGCCATGAATTCATCGAGATCCCCATCCAGCACCCCTTTGGTGTCCGAAGTCTCGACCCCCGTCCGCAGATCCTTGACCATCTGATAGGGCTGCAACACATAAGACCGGATCTGATTGCCCCAGCCTGCGTCCCCCTTGGCGTCATGCGCTTCGTTGATGGCGGCGTTTCGACGGTCCAGTTCTTGCTGATAAAGCCGAGATTTCAAGGCTTTCATCGCGATGTCACGGTTCTGATGCTGTGATTTCTGTGAGGAGGTGACCACGATCCCAGTTGGAATATGCGTGATCCTCACCGCCGAGTCGGTGGTATTCACGTGCTGCCCACCCGCACCGGAACTGCGGTAGGTGTCAATACGGATGTCCGACGGGTTCACTTCGATTTCGATATTGTCGTCCACAACCGGATAGACCCAGACCGAACTGAACGACGTGTGCCGCTTGGCGGCGGAGTCAAACGGCGAAATGCGGACCAAGCGATGCACACCCGATTCGGATTTCAGCCAGCCATAGGCATTGTGGCCGCTGATTTTGTAGGCAGCAGATTTGATCCCCGCCTCCTCGCCCGCCGATTCCGACTGCAACTCGACCGTGTAGCCACGCTTTTCGGCCCAGCGGACATACATACGCGCCAACATAGACGCCCAATCACAGCTTTCGGTGCCGCCCGCACCTGCGTTGATCTCAAGGAAGGTGTCATTGGAATCTGCTTCGCCGTCCAACAGCGCTTCCAGTTCCTTGGCGGCCGCCACTTTTGCCAGAGCCTTGATCGCGGCCTCCGCCTCAGACACGACTTCGGTATCATTCTCCATTTCGCCCAACTCGATCAGGCCAAGATTGTCCTCCAGCTCCTGCTTGAGACTGTCATGGGTGTCGAGCGCATCCACCAGTGCCTGACGCTCGCGCATCAACGACTGTGCGCGGGCGGGATCATCCCAAAGCGTAGGATCTTCGACGCGGGCATTGAATTCCTCAAGGCGGTGCCGAGCGGTCTCCCACCCCAGCCGCTGGCGCAACAGCTCCAACGACTTTTCGATCTCGGCCACGAGGTTCTGGGTTTCTGCACGCATCGGGGTGTCCTTGTCTGGTCAGGTGCGGGTGATAGCGCAGCGCGCCGGGCCGGGCAAGAGAGCCCTAGTACAAGCCACCCGAACTCATCGAGCCAAAGCTGGCTTTGCCCCCGACCTGTGCCTTTTCTCCGGTCGAGGTGGTCACCTCTTGCACGCGCTCACGCTCGCCGGCACTGAACAGCTCCAGATCGTTGCCCATGGCAAAGCCACCATCATACGCCAAGCCAAATACCGGCTCCTCACCATCACGGAAATACTCGGCCACAACGTTTGCACCTTCGGCATCATCCGACAGGCGCGCCCCGGTGAAGCGGTCGATCTTGATGAAGTGGCCACCCGGAGGGACATCAAACGGCCCGCCCCCGTATTTCTTGACAGCCTCCGTCATGAACTCTTGAAAGACAGGGCCGCAGAGCGACGACCCATAGGCTGATTTGCCCAAGCCGCGCGGCTGATCATGACCAATGTAACACCCTGCGGCGATGTTGCTGGTAAAGCCCACGAACCACACATCACGCGCATCATTGGTTGTCCCGGTTTTGCCCGCAACAGGCACCGGCAGATTGATTGCCCCCGAGGCCGTGCCACGGTCCACAACACCTTTGAGCATCGAGGTGAGCTGATAGGCCGTGACGGCATTCATCACACGTTCACGGTCTGAAACGATGCGCGGGCCACGGTTTTCCGGAATACCGGGATCGTCGCAATTCACGCAATCGCGTTCGTCATGGCGATAAATCGTCTTGCCGTAACGGTCCTGCACCCGGTCCACCAATGTCGGACGCACGCGCTCGCCGCCATTGGCGAACATCGCGTAGGCGGCGACCATGTTATAAAGCGTGGTCTCTTCCGAGCCGAGCGAATTGGCCAGAAACTGGCCCATGTTGTCATAGACGCCGAACCGTTCGGCATAGTCGGCGATCACATCCATGCCCACCTCCTGCGCAAGGCGGATGGTCATCAGGTTCCGCGATTGCTCGATTCCGGTGCGCAGAGGCGTGGGGCCATAGAACTTGTTGGAGGAATTGCGCGGCCGCCACAGGCCCTGCGGCGTGTTGATCTCGATCGGAGCATCGATCACGATCGTTGCCGGGGAATACCCGCTGTCGAGCGCCGCAGCATAGACGAACGGCTTAAAGCTTGATCCCGGCTGACGCAGCGCCTGTGTGGCGCGATTAAAGACCGAGGCCTGATAGGAAAAACCGCCCTGCATGGCAATTACCCGGCCGGTGTTCACGTCCATCGCCACAAAGCCGCCCTGCACCTCAGGCACCTGCCGCAGGGACCAGTTGACAAAGGCCCCGTCTTGCCCGGTCACGCGGCGCACATGCACCACATCTCCAAGCTCGAAGGTGGAATTGAAATCGCCGGCCAACCATTTGATATCGCTGCGCGGAACCTCTTGGATGCCCTCGACCCCTTCGACGCCAACACGCATGACTTGCTCGCCTGTTTCAAGCACGACAGCGGGATACCAAGGACCGTCCAGATCAATGTCCCGCGCGACACTCACCTTCCCAAGCGCTTCACGCCAATTCGCCTCTGTACCAAGCACCTCCTGCGGAAGTGTTTGGCCAGTCCCCCGCCAACGCCCTTGCCCCCGGTCGTAGAGTTCAAGCTGACGCCGCAACGCATGCGCGGCCTGCACCTGCATTTCAGGGTCGATTGTGGCGCGGACAGACAGACCACCGGTGAAAAATTCGCCTTCGCCAAAGTTCTCACTCAACTGGCGGCGAATTTCATCCGTGAAGTAGTCACGCGGCGGAAGTTCCGCACTGAACGGTTCAAAGTCTCCGTTCTGTACGCTGCGCAACGGAGTTGCGCGTTCTTCCTCATAGGCGGCCTCGGTCAGATACCCATTATCCCACATTTGCTTGAGCACGTAGTTACGGCGCTCCAACAACCGTTCCTTTTCACGCACCGGATGGTAATCACTGGGCGCTTTCGGCATCGAGGCGATCGTCGCGGCCTCATGTGGGGCCAGTTCCCTCAGGGTCTTGTTGAAATAGGTCTGGGCGGCGGCAGCCACCCCATAGCTGTTCTGACCCAGAAAAATCTCGTTGAGATAAAGTTCTAGAATCTTATCCTTGCTCAGCGTCTCTTCGATCCGCGTGGCAAGGATGATTTCCTTGATCTTGCGTTCCATCTGGCGATCACCCGAGAGCAGGAAATTCTTCATCACCTGCTGCGTGATGGTCGAGGCGCCACGCACGTTCCGCCCCCGCGATTTCACGGCATCCACCACCGCCGAGGCAATGCCGACGGCATCATAACCACCATGCGTGTAAAAATTCTTGTCCTCGGCGCTGATAAAGGCCTGCTTCACCAGATCGGGAATATCCTCCGCAGGCGTAAAAAGACGGCGCTCACGCGCGAATTCATCAATGATACGTCCTTCGCCCGAATAGATACGACTGATGGTCGGAGGCGTGTAATTGGCAAGCGACTCGTGACTCGGCAAATCCTTGCCATAAATATGCAACACGGCACCAATGCTGAGGCCAACAACCACCACGATCAGGGTGATCAGGCTAAAGACAGTGCCCAAAAGGCTTAGAATCGGACGTAACACCACGGCCCCCGCATGCTTGGTGTGCCCGATATAGGCATCGAAGGCGTCCGGGTCAAAAGGGAAAGGGCGCAGGTCAACGCCACGTCCCACCAGACAAAGCGTTCACGGTGGATCATTGCCGCACCAACCCGGCACGCGCTGCATCGGCATCGCGCCATGCCGATAGTGCCACGCGCAGGGCCGTCGCAATCCGCGCTCGTCCCTCCGCATTCCGCAGCCGAGCCAAATCTCGGGGACTGGAGAGAAAGCCAAGCTCGATCAGCGCAGAGGGAATATCAGGTGCCTTGAGTACCGAAAACCCGGCGTGACGCAGAGGACGCGACAGCAGCGGCAGCTCATGCGCGGCAAAGCTCTCGATCAAGGCACTGGCCAACTGTTCCGTCCGCGGGCGCGTCTCGATTCGGGCGAGATCCATAAGAACATCAGCTACGATATCATCCTTGCCGCTCAGATCGACGCCCGCCAACATATCGGCGCGGTTGTGCCGCTCTGCCAAGGCTGCACTGGCCTCGTCCGAGGCACTCTCGGACAGGGTATAGACTGAAAGACCCCGCGCCTGCGCCCCTGTGAGCGCATCGGCATGCAGGGATAAAAACACATCTGCCCCCGCCCAATGGGCCAATGCGACACGCCGCTCGAGGCTGACAAATTCATCACTGTCCCGCGTGAGGATCACATCGAAACCGCCCGCGCGCAGCAACTCCTCGCGGAGCTCTTGGGCGAATTGCAGCATCAACGTCTTTTCAGCCAATTCGCCCTCCTGCGCACCGGGATCAATACCCCCGTGCCCCGGATCAAGCACCACCA
This sequence comes from Roseovarius sp. 217, assembly GCF_000152845.1. GTDB lineage: Bacteria > Pseudomonadota > Alphaproteobacteria > Rhodobacterales > Rhodobacteraceae > Roseovarius. The sequence continues at coordinate 3,141,911 of NZ_CH902584.1, read as the reverse complement.
TCAACGGACCCTCACCCGGCACCCGCCCCGGTGCCGCAGCAAGCCCGCTCTGCGGATCGGGCATAGCCCAGCCGGGCAGGTCCGGCGTGCCAGCCGTCGCAGCGAACCGCGTCGCATCCGCCGCCCCCAGACGGACGCGCAAGTCGGCGGCACCGCTTGCGTTGTCGATATCTAGCCCGGCCCGTGCGAGCGGATAGGGAGCATCGAGATCGGCCACCATGCGTGACCATCCCGGCCTAATCTGTCCAAGGCGCAGCCCTTTGACACGCTCGCCGCGGATCAGATCGGCAGCCCCGACCCCTTGCCAATCGACCTCCTTGAAGTCGAGCACAAGGCGGGCGGGATCCGACAGCGTATAGACCCGGTAGGGCACACCTTGGCTAAGGCGCAGGTGGAAATCGACGCCCTGCCCCGCATCGGTGATCGCACTGGCGGTAACATCCAGCCGCGCAAGACCACTGAATGTCGCGTCTTGCGCCCGCGCGCCTGTCAGTCCGGCAAAGGCCAGAGCCATCGCCAGCACTATTCCAAGGGTCCTGCTCATTCACCGTTTCCCGGTCTGTTCTATGGCTCAAGATACACGACAGCGCTCAGACGCAACAGCCCCATTCCCCTGACCGTCTTCTTTACCGATTGTGATCAAAACCAACGCGGCGCATAAAACAGAAGTCAGGGCTTGATCCCACCATGTAATCAATCATGGTTTTTAATCCTAAAGTTACAGTCTATAGAATCGCCATGACCGAACAGACTTCACGATCCCAACCGACCATCACGCCTGACGGCGCAACAACCGTGTTCGAGATTTTCGTTCAGCGCAAGTTCTGTGATCTTGAACTCGCTTCTGTGATTCACACCTTACAGACTGCGAACATGGTTCACGGCAGCCCACGCTTTGTCTGGCGGATCGTTTCGGACAATCCTGGCTTTGTTCAGGGCACCGGGGCCTGCATCGTGCGGGCAGAGCCGGTCATTCCAGATCACTGCCTTGCTGATTATCTGATCGTGATCGCCTCGAAAACGGCAGACACGTCAACGTGGATGGCGCGTATCCGCAGCATGCGGCGCCTAGGCAATGCTGTCATCTTGCTCGCGGATGCCGCAACACGCTTCATCGCCCGAACCCAAATCAGCACCGGGGCCGTCACGACCCATTGGGCCGATGCCGTCGTCCTGCGCGAGACCCAAGACCTCCCGCGACTGACTGAGAGCCTGTCAGAGCTGTCCAATGGGATCATTACTGCTGCGGGCCGTGCCGCCACGGCCGAACTGGTCATTGGTCTCTTGGCCAAGGATCTCCCGGTTTCCGAGATCACCGAAATTGGCCGACATCTCCTGCTACCGAGCATACGGACGAGCTCCAGCACACAGCCCTTCGCGCCAGCCGCCTTTCACAAATTCTATGACAAGGCGGTGTCTGATGCGCTGGCCATCATGGAGGATAACTTGTCAGAGCCTCTGTCAATCACCGAGATTGCGGACCAGGTTGACACCTCGCAGCGCTGTCTTGAACGGCGGTTTCGCGCGGTGTTTGAAACCTCACCGGGCCATTATTACAAACAGCTGCGCGTCAGGCGTGCACACCATCTGATTCAGGACACCAAGCTGCCCTTGATTGATATTGCCACCGCCACCGGCTTTGGCTCGACCGGCACGTTGTCAACCGCCTTCAAAAAGTTCTACGGCCTGACACCCTCGGATTTCCGCGGCAAACACAGAGAGCGCGTGCTCGACTATTCAGCCGAGGTTTGAGGGCTCAAAGAGCACACCCTCAACCACGCGGGCTGCAGCATTCCAATCCCCGAGATGAGAGGCAGCGCGCCGCGCCTCCAAGGCGCAGCCTGCCTGAAAGCCCGCATCCTCCAGCACTCTGCGCAACGCTGATGCAAATGCCGCGGGGTCTTCAGGCGGCACCAGAACACCTGCCCCCGGCGCGACCGTATCCGGCACCGCCCCGACATCGGTGCTGACAATGGGCAAGCCGTGTCCCATCGCCTCGTCAAAGACAATGCCATATCCCTCGTAACGCGTCGCGAGCGCAAAAAGTGTCGCACGCGCGTAAAGCTCATCAAGTGCCGATTGTGAAATCTCGCCCGCAATCTCGACCCGCGTGCTCAGACCCAAATCGGTACGCAGCATGTGCAAGGCGCGCACCGTACCAGGCTCATGCGCACGACCGACAATCACCGCCCTCCACTCCAGGTCGACAATCTGCGCCAAGGCTTGCAGCAGAACGTCATGCCCCTTGCGCTGAGCAACTATCCCCACCGAGAGAATGAGGGGCGGGCTATCGCGCTCATGCACGGCGGCAAGCGGGCGCATGAAACCCGGTCGCGCGATGTGGACACGGTGAGGGGGCACCCCATAGGCATCGCGCAACAAGCCCGCGATATGCCCGCTCGTAACCACAATCTGCTGCGCCAAGGCAAGGTTGGCGGTCTCGCGTGCGGCCATGTCACGCGCCTGCACTGCGCCCAACCCCGGCTCGAGCGCCAGTGGATGATGAACCAGAGCCACCAGCGGCGCGCGCAGGTCGCACAAGGCCGAGGTTTCAAGCGCTCCATAAGCCAAACCGTCAACGAGCGCCGGGCAATCTGACGGCAATGCCTGCAACTGCTTGACGGCGTCCTGCATGTCAATCGGCGTCGGCTGCGGAAAGCTGTCGCCGAACCTCAGATGCCGCACCTCGATGCCGCGCGCCTCAAGAGCTTGGGCCAGTCGGCGGTCATAGAGATAGCCGCCGGTTGTCGTGTTGATATCCCCCGGCACGGCGAACGCCATGCGCCGCAAAGGGCGTTCAGGCTTAGTCGCCATACCGAACCCGGTGACACAGCGTGCCCGGCGCATCAAGGATGGCGGCATAGTCGCGCGGCAGATCCTCGAACCGGCTCTCACCCGAAATAAGGGCATCGAGTGCTGGATCGGTCAACAGCCCAAGCGCGGTCTCCAATCGCCTGCGATAGGTCCATCTGGCGGCGTGATTGGCCGGAATGCGTCCAACCTGAGAGGCCACCAACCGCAACCGCCGCTGATGAAACGCACCGCCAAGGCCAATTGCGGTTTGCCCTGTGCCATACCAGCTTGCTTCGACAACCACCGCCTCACAGCCAGCCAAGGCCAACGCACTTGCCAGACCGGCATCGGTCGCCGAGCTGTGGATGACCACATCCGCCTCACCGCCTAATGTCTCTTGGGCATGGGGTGGCAGCGCAAACCGGCACCCCAGACTTTCCGCCAAGCCAGCGCGGGCCGGATCAATGTCCACCAGACAGACTTGTGTGCCGGGCATACGCGCCGCCAGATATCCGGTCAAAGCTCCGACCGTCCCTGTCCCGACGACCGCAACCCGATCACCGGGCATCACGCCGGCGTCCCAGATGATATTGAGCGCCGTTTCCATATTCGCCGCCAGAACGGCCCGACCGGGTGGCACGGCATGCGGCACGGGTACCGCCGCGGCAAGAGGACAGACAAACCGCTCCTGATGGGGATAAAGGCAAAAGACCACCTGACCGGCCTGCGCCCCCGACATCACCCGACCGACAGAACTATAGCCATATTTCACAGGAAAGGTGAACGCGCCCTCCTGAAACGGCGCGCGCATGGTTTCATGCTCACTCCGGGGCACGCGACCCTGAAAGACCAGACGCTCTGTCCCACGGCTTATGCCAGAGAACAGTGTCTCGACCACGCAATGATCCGGAAGATCCTCGCAGGATGCGGATAAGATCTCTGCCCGGCCCGCCTCGGTGATCCAGAGCGCGCGGCTGTGCTGCACCATGTCTTTCACCCGTGCCGCAAGGCGGTAGCCTGTTTGGCGTGGGGCCAGACCTGCGCCTGTGCGCGTGTCCCCATCAGACAATCAAACACCACATCCGAGCCCAGACCATAGACCTGTGTTTCGGGGCGACGCGCCTGCGCCAGCTTGGCAATGGGCTGGGTCGTCAATCCCTGCGGTCCGGCACCAATCAGCAAAGGGGCAACGGCCACATGGAGCCGCGACAGAAGATCCGCTTCGATAAATCGGGCGATGGTGATGGCCCCCCCTTCGACCAAGAGGTGATTGAGGCCGAGTTTGCGCAGGGCGGCGACGATGGCGGCTGGGGAAATCCACTGGCTTCGCGGCAATGTGATCACTTCAACTCCGGCCGGACGAGACTTCTCCACGGTTTGAATGACCACACGTCGCGCCCCATCATCGGCGAAGAGTCGCGCATCATTGGGCAAACGTCCCGAAGGATCGATCACAACGCGCGCCGGATTCTGGCCAGCCACGAGGCGCACGGTGAGGCGCGGATCATCCTGCAACGCGGTCTTGACCCCCACAATCACGGCATCCACCAAGGCCCGCATGCGGTGCAGATGCGCCAACCCGTCCGGCCCAGAAACATCCGCGGCATCTCCGCTGACGGTCGCCACCCGGCCATCGAGCGATTGTCCGATCTGTGCCACCACATGAGGTGATCCGGGGGCCGCAATCATCGAACCATAGAGCGTCATCGCCGCGCGCTCCCCTGTTTCCCAATCGCCGCAACACAAGCACGACCTGCCCGCGCGGGCAGCGAGGATCCGATCCCAAACCTTGGGAGTTACTTGGGCGGTCTGCATCCGGGTCTCCGTTCAACGACTGGCTATGGCCATGGAGGTGATCCATTCGACTGTTCCGTCAAGGCCATGGCAAAGATAGAGGCATTCTCAAAAATGTCACCTATGGGACATCAAGACGGAGGCAGAGCCAAGAGGTCCATATGACCAATCTCCGCCCAACCCTCAGACAGATGCGCCTTTCGCCGCCCAATCCATTGATCGGCCGTGGCGTGGCCCATCTCGAGCGCGGCCTGTGCAATACCGTGCAAAAGAGCGCGCTGCATGTCTGCCGCAGTCGCTCCCAGGCGCCATGGACTCGGAGCGAGACTGACGCTGTATCCCCTCGCACCGAGTATTTGCGCGACGCTTTCAGCGGCATCCGGGCCGAGCGCGGGTCCAAACCCCTTGTCTCCGCGTTGATGCGCATTGAACCGTTCTGTTATGATTGCATCTTCTGGATCAAGCGGTGTCCAGTTCATGACCCCATCATAACTTAGCGTGGCATAGAGGGCGACACGCTCACTGGCGAGACGCGCTGCAAAACGCTCCATCCAATCGCGTGACACCAGATCAAGCAGCGCCGAGGCTGTCACAAGACGAACCCCGGCAAGGGGCAATTCGTCGATATCAGCCAAATCACCTTGGATGATTTCAGCCTGAGGATGGCGCGCAGCGGCACGTTTCAAAAGCTCAGCATCATTGTCGAAGAAACGCCACCGGATATCTTGCGCACCCGCGCTCTCAAAGACCCGCGCGGTCGCGCCGGTTCCGCATCCCAGATCTAGGAGTGTACCCCCTGATCCTGCATAGGTCATGGCCTGTGCCAATAGATCGGCATCTCGCGCCACCACATCCGACGCCTCGCGCAGCGCCAACCACTCCGCGTCAAATCCCATCTCAGATGTCAGCCTCATACCACCCGCGCGCCACATGGCTCTCATGCAGCGTCACGCGGATCTTGCGCAGGCGCCCATGATCTCCCAGGCCTTCTGCCTTGGCAATATCGCGCAGCCCGCTCCAGATATGATGAGATAGAAACTCGGTCGTGGTGAATTTGCCCGCAAACTCGGGCTTGTCGTCCAGATTTCCGTACCGCAACGGGGCCAGAACCCGTGCCAGAGCCTCTGACGCCAGACCAATATCCACCACCAGCCCATGCGCATCTATGTCCTGCGTGAAAAAGGCAGCGTCGACGACAAAGGTCGCGCCGTGAACACCCTGAGCCGGTCCAAACACCGGATCAGGAAGAGAATGTGCGATCATGATGTGATCACGGACTTCGACGGCGAACATATTGGATTCCTTTTTCAATCTCGCGAAAGAGTTAACACGCGACCTCAACGCGTCAAGGCGCGGCAGACTTTCGGCAACTTCCCGCATATGCAAAAGATTTCAGTGGACGGGTATTCTTTGGACAATATCTGTATGCACTGCATTATGGCGCTGAGCGCGACTGCGGCAGAGATTATCGCAAGGAGATACTGTGAATACGTCTGGGAATACGTCTGGATCTGATCGCGCAAAGCCAACAGATGGGGCGATCCGCCTGCCACGCGCGCGGCGTGGGATGCCCCTGCCCGCCCGTCGCCGCTGTGTGCTCGCGCTCAACACCGCCACGGTCATCGGACTGTTCTGGGCAATGTATACGCTCTTTGCCCCAACCGGCATCACCTTTGGAGAAGGCGCAATGCTGGGCGCATTTCTGCTGACCCTGCCTTGGCTGTCCATTGGTCTGTGGAATAGTGTTCTGGGTCTTTTGCTCGATCTGCGCCACGGGGCCGGTGCCGCAGCGCGGGTAACACCCGCCATCACACGGGTCAGAGGCGACGAGCCGATCACGGCCCGGATTGCGGTGGTAATGCCGCTTCGCAACGAGGATCCCGACGCCTCGATTGCCCGGTTGCGCAGGTTGGAGGAAGAGCTGGCGCTCAGCCCTTGGGCCGGGCGCTTTTCTTTCCACGTCCTTAGCGATACCAATGACGCCGGCATCGCCCTCAAGGAAGAGGCTCGGGTCGCGCAATGGCGCTCCTCCCGGCCTCTCGCCACAATTCACTATCGCCGCCGCACCGACAATGCCGGCTACAAGGCTGGCAATATTGCCGAGTTCCTGCACAGCCCCGAAGGCCAAAGCGACTTTTTCCTGCCGTTGGACGCCGATAGCGAGATGGGTGCCGAAACGGTGCTACACCTGATCCGCGTGATGCAAGCCAGCCCCGAGATCGGAATGCTGCAAAGCCTCGTCACGGGACTGCCCTCACGCAACTTTTTCACGCGCGCCTTCCAATTCGGCATGCGTCACGGCATGCGATCCTACACACTCGGCTCGGCTTGGTGGCAGGGGGATTGCGGCCCGAACTGGGGCCATAACCTTGTGATCCGCACCACCCCGTTTCGCGAACACTGTATGCTACCGCTGCTGCCGGGGCGCGGCCCCCTGTCCGGTGCGATCCTCAGCCATGACCAGGTCGAGGCGGTGCTCATGCGCCGCGCGGGTTACGAAGTGCGCGTGCTGGCCGAGGAATCTGACAGCCACGAGGACAATCCGCCCAGCCTTGTCGATTTCATTCGCCGCGAATTGCGCTGGATGAACGGTAATTTGCAGTATGTCCGCCTGCTTGGCCTGTCGGACCTAAAACCCGTTAGCCGCATCCAGCTTGTGCTTGCCATCTTGATGTATATCAGCGCGCCGGCATGGATTGTCTTCATCCTGATCGGTGCCTCTCTTGCGGGAACCGTGGATCAAATGAGCGCCGTGCCTTTGGGACCGGGGCTTACGCTCTTTGCCGTTCTCATGACACTCAGCCTCAGCCCCAAACTCATGGGACTGGCGCAGGTGCTTTTCTCACAGAGCCGCAGCCAGGACTATGGCGGACGGCTACGGGTCGTTTCGGGCGGTTTGGCCGAGATCCTGTTTTCGATGCTCACATCCCCGATCGTCGCGGTCGCACTCACCCAATTCGCCCTTGGCCTCGTCTTCGGTCAGCGGATCGGCTGGAGCGCGCAACAGCGCAGCCGTGACCGGTTGGGCTGGGATGAAGCAGCGCGTGTGCTCTGGCCGCAAACTCTCTTGGGTTTGGGTCTCTGTTTCTGGCTGGGAACCAACGCCCCATGGGCCTTGATTTTCGGCGCGCCCGTTTTGCTCGCCTTGGTCTTTTCGATCCCGATCGCCGTGGTCTCGACCCTGCCTCGGCTCAGCCGGTGGTCCATGGACACGGGCCTCTTTGATATTCCCGAAGATCGTGCCCCCAGAACGACTGACACCCCTGCAATCCACGCCAACACCGCGTGACATAGGAGAAACAGCATGACCGGACTAAGACTGACCGCACTCGGCACCACGCTTGCCTTCGAGCTCGCTCACCCCGTGCAGGCAGAACCCGCTACATGGCAGATTGACCCGGAACATGCCGTTGTGGCCTTTACGATCATGCACGCGGGATATGCCAAGGTTCTCGGGCGATTTTCCCAGATCGAGGGCAGTTTTACCTATGATCCCGAGACGCAGGACTTGGGCAAAGTGACCGCAACGATTGGCACGCCGAGTGTCGATACCGACCACGAGCAGCGTGACACCCACGTCCGCTCGCCTGACTTTCTGGATGCCGAGGCGCATCCGATGATCACGTTCACCGCCGAGGGCGGAACCCCGATTTCGGACACCGCAGGCACCGTGTCGGGGGATCTGACCATCCGCGGCGTCACGCAGCCAGTCACCCTCGATGTGACGCTCAACAAGCGCGCCGACTACCCCTGCTGCCATGGCAAGGAAACGCTGGGTATCTCCGCTACCGCCGAAATCCTGCGCAGCGCCTTCGGAAGCACCTACGCCCTGCCCGACTTTGTTGGCGACTCGGTCAACATCATTCTCGAATTCGAGGCGATCCGCGCCGATTAGGTCCGCGCGCGCCGTGAATTTGAAGCAGAGTCCGATTTGCGACCTGCTTTGTCCGAATTCGATATTACATAGCGGCTCTTTTTCCCTGAAATTAGGGAAAAGGAGTCGGATTCCATGCGCTATTCAGGTTTCAAGGTCATCAAAGAGGCCCTCACCGGACATCGGGGTTGGGGCCCTGCATGGCGCGATGCAGCGCCAAAGGCGTCTTATGACTATGTGATCATCGGCGGCGGCGGCCACGGGCTTGCCACGGCCTATTATCTGGCCAAGGAATTCAAACAGGCGCGGATTGCCGTGCTGGAAAAGGGCTGGATTGGCGGCGGCAACGTCGGGCGCAATACCACCATCATCCGCTCCAACTACCTGCTTGATGGCAATGAGCCGTTCTACGAATTCTCGCTCAAACTCTGGGAAGGGTTAGAGCAGGACCTGAATTACAACGCCATGGTCAGCCAGCGTGGCATTCTCAACCTGATCCACACCGACGCACAGCGCGACGCCTTCATCCGGCGCGGCAATGCGATGATGCTGAACGGGGCCGATGCCGACCTGCTGACCACCGCGCAGATTGTGGCGCGCTATCCGTTCCTCAACGTCAATGATGCCCGTTTCCCGATCAAGGGCGGTCTCGCCCAACATCGCGGTGGCACCGTGCGCCATGACGCGGTGGCCTGGGGCTATGCCCGCGCCGCCGATCAACGCGGGGTGGATATCATCCAGAATTGTGAAGTCACCGGCTTTCGCATCGAGAACGGCACATGTCTGGGAGTCGAGACATCGCGCGGCTTCATCGGCGCGAACAAGGTCGGCGCTTGCGTTGCTGGCTCCTCCTCACGCCTCATGTCGCACGCGGGCATGCGCCTGCCGATTGAAAGCCATGTCTTGCAGGCCTTCGTGTCGGAAGGCCTCAAACCCGTCCTGCCCGGCGTCATCACCTTCGGCGCGGGCCATTTCTATTGCAGCCAATCCGACAAGGGCGGGCTTGTGTTCGGCGGCGACATCGACGGCTATAATTCCTACGCCCAACGCGGCAACCTGCCCGTGGTCGAGGATGTCTGCGAAGGCGGCATGGCAATCTTTCCGATGCTGGGCCGCGCGCGTCTTTTGCGGATGTGGGGCGGCATCATGGACATGAGCATGGACGGCTCGCCCATCATCGACCGCACCCATATCGCCGGGCTCTATTTCAACGGCGGCTGGTGCTATGGCGGGTTCAAGGCAACGCCTGCCTCGGGCTTTGCCTATGCGCATCTTCTGGCCACCGACACGCCCCATCCGACTGCCACCGCCTATCGGTTTGATCGCTTCGCCTTGGGGCGGATGATCGACGAAAAGGGCATGGGCAACCAGCCCAACCTGCATTGAGGGACCCCGCGCCATGCTGATCAACCACCCAACCCTCGGCCCCCGCGACGCCAGCGAATTCGTCTACAAGGGCGACGCCGCCCTCATCCGCCGCCCCGCCCCGGACGCGCCGGACGCGCTGGAGCAGTTCATCGACTACGGCTACTTGCGCGACAACCCCGCCGGGGCACATCGCGAGCTGTGGTTCCACGAACAGGGCGATCGAAGCTGGCTTGTCGTCACCCGTGACACGCTGACCCATGAAATCACCGATGTGGAACTGGCCCGCGATGTGGCCCGCCGCGAGGGACGCTCCAAATGACCCAAGAAAACCGTTTGCAGGGCGGGCTGATCGACCGCAGCCGCACCATTTCCTTTCGTTTCGACGACAAATGGATGAAGGGCCATCCCGGCGACACGCTCGCCTCGGCGCTTCTGGCCAATGGCGTGCGCCTGATGGGCCGTTCGTTCAAATACCACCGCCCACGCGGCCCGCTCTCGGCTGGCTCCGAAGAACCCAACGCGATCGTGGAATTGCGCGACGGCGCGCGGCGCGAACCCAACACGCGCGCCACGACCGCCGAATTGTTCGACGGCCTCACCGCGCAATCGCAAAACCGCTGGCCCTCGCTCACCTTTGACGCGCTCTCGATCAACGACCGCCTCTCAAGCTTCTTTGCCGCCGGATTCTACTACAAAACCTTTATGTGGCCCGCCGCTTTCTGGGAAAAGCTCTACGAACCCATGATCCGTCGCGCCGCCGGTCTGGGCTCTCTCAGCCTGCAAGCCGACCCGGACAGCTATGACAAGGGCTATCTGCACTGCGACCTGCTCATCATCGGCGCTGGCCCCGCGGGCCTCGCGGCGGCCCTGACCGCAGCCGAATCCGGTCTCAATGTCATTCTCGCGGATGAGGATTCCCGGCCCGGTGGCCGCCTCAACGCCGAAACTTTCGCAATGGGCCAACACTCCGGATCCGACTGGGCGGCCGAGACCGCCGAGCGCTTGTCCGCCATGCCCAATGTCCGGGTGATGACCCGCACCACGGTCCTTGGCGCGTTCGATCACGGCATCTACGGCGCGCTCGAACGCGTCAGCGATCACCTGCCCGTCCCGCCCGAGGGCAAGCCGCGCCAGATCCTCTGGCGCATCTATTCCACCCGCGCCATTCTCGCCGCCGGTGCCACCGAACGCCCCATCGTGTTCGAGAATAACGACCGCCCCGGCATCATGATGGCGGGGGCCCTGCGCGCCTATGCCAACCGCTGGGCCGCAACCCCGGCGCAAGAGATCGCCGTTTTCACCAATAATGACGACGGCCACCGCACCGCGCAGGATTTGCTGGCCAAGGGCGTGACGGTCACCGCAGTGATCGACACCCGCCCCGATGCCCCCAAAGGCAACGGCTACGAGGTCATCGCTGGCGGCACTATTACCAACACGTCAGGCCGCCTTGGGCTGAGCAAGATCGAGGTGACGGACGCGCGCGGCACTCGCCGTAGCCTAAACTGCGGCGCGCTTGGCGTCACGGGTGGCTGGAACCCGAACGTAAGCCTCACATGCCATCAGCGCGGCCGTCCAACATGGAACGCCGATATCCATGCCTTTGTTCCCGGTGGCACCCTGCCTCAGGGCATGACCGTGGTCGGCGCGGCCGATGGTCTCTTCTCGACCCATGCCGCCCTGACCTCGGGTGCCGACGTCGCCGCAAGCATCGTCGCCGACCTTGGCCGCACCGTCACCCGCCCCGATCTGCCTCAGGCCGAGGATACGCCCGTCGCCCTCACCCCCTTCTGGCATGTCCAAGGCGCCAAGCGCGCGTGGGTGGATCAACAGAATGACGTCACCGCCAAGGATATCAAACTGGCGCATCAGGAAAACTTCACCTCCGTCGAACATCTCAAGCGCTACACGACCCTTGGCATGGCCACCGATCAGGGCAAGACCTCGAACACTGCGGGCATGGCGATCATGGCCGAAGTGGCGGGCAAATCCATCCCCGAGGTGGGCACCACCATGTTCCGCCCGCCCTATACCCCCACCGCCATCGGGGCCTTTGCGGGTCGCTCACGCGGTGCGGATTTCCGGCCCACCCGCAAGACCCCCAGCCATTTCTGGGCCGAAGAACAGGGCGCGGTCTTTGTCGAGGTGGGCATGTGGCTGCGCGCGCAATGGTTCCCCCGCGCCGGCGAAACCCATTGGCGGCAGAGCGTGGACCGCGAGGTTCTGCAAACCCGCCGCTCGGTCGGGATCTGCGATGTGACCACATTGGGCAAGATCGACGTGCAGGGCGCGGATGCCGCCGCTTTCCTCAACATGATCTATTGCAACGCCTTCGCCAAACTGCCCGTGGGGCGCACCCGCTACGGCCTCATGCTGCGCGAGGACGGCATCGCCATGGACGACGGCACCGCCGCACGTCTGGCAGAGGATCATTTCGTGGTCACAACCACCACCGCAAATGCGGTCACCGTCTATCGCCATATGGAATTCGTGCGCCAATGCCTCTGCCCTGACATGGATGTGCAGCTCATCTCCACGACTGAGGCTTGGGCGCAGTTTTCCGTCGCAGGCCCCAATGCCCGCAAACTCTTGCAAAAAGTGGTGGACCCCGAAGTCGACCTCTCGAACGACGGCTTCCCCTTCATGGCCTGCGGCGAAATCACCGTCTGCGGCAGCTTGCGCGCGCGCCTGTTCCGGATCTCGTTTTCGGGCGAGCTGGCCTATGAGATCGCCGTGCCTACGCGCTACGGCGATGCCATGATCCGTCGCTTGATGGAGGCGGGGCGCGAGTTTGACGTGGTTCCCTACGGCACCGAAGCGCTCGGCGTCATGCGGATCGAAAAGGGTCACGCCGCGGGCAACGAGCTGAACGGCACCACCACGGCCCTCAATCTCGGCATGGGCAAGATGGTCTCGGACAAAAAAGACTCGATCGGGGCTGTGCTCTCACGCCGCGAAGGTCTCAATACCCCGGATGCGCTGCGCCTTGTCGGCCTGCGCCCGGTGGACCGCGCCAACCCCGTGCCCGCAGGCGCGCATCTGATGACACGCGGCAGCCCGGTCGATGCCGCCCATGATCAGGGCTATGTGACCTCCGCCTGCTACTCGCCCAACTTGGGCCATGCCATCGCGCTGGCCTTCCTCAAATCCGGCGATACCCGCATGGGCGAGGTCCTGCGCCTCGTCTCGCCCCTGACCGGCGTCGAGCATGACGTCGAAGTCGTCAGCGCCCATTTCGTCGATCCAGAAGGAGAGCGCCTCCGTGCCTGATCTCATCGCCATCACCCCGCTCGGGGCGACCCGTCCCCGTATCGACAGCCACGGCCCGGTCACATTGACCGAAGTCACCGACCGGGCGCTTGCCTCCGTCGCGGCGCGTCTTGGGCATGAGGCGCAGACCGCCGCCCTTGTGACCTCTCTGATCGGTGCCCCCGCCCCCGGTCCGGCCCGCATGGGCGGCACTGACCTCACCGCCTTCTGGATGGGACCGGATCAATGGATGCTCGACGCCCCCATCGAGACCCACGAGGATCTGGCACATCAGATCTTGGCGCAGGCCAAGGGTGCCACAAGCGTCACCGACCAGACTGGCGCATGGTGCCGCTTTGACCTCAGCGGTGACGGCTTGGCCGATGTGTTGGAACGCCTCACCAACGCCAACACCCGCGCCTTCACCGGCGGCGAGGCGCAGCGCACGGCGGTTGAGCATATGGGCTGCTTCCTGCTTTGCCACAGCCCGCGCCATATCTCGGTGATCGGCCCCCGCTCCTCGGCGGGTTCCCTGCATCACGCGCTTCTGACAGCGATACGCTCAGCGCATTAAAGACGGTGCCCGTGAAGGCGGTGACCACCAATCGGGCCCCCCATGGCACAATTGAGGATCGAGTAAGGGCCGCGCTCACACCGAGGGCACCGGCAGATTGCCCTTGACCCGCGTGAGATTGATCCTTTGGCGATCCTCACGCGGCGAGATGCCAAAAGCCTCGCGGTAATGCCGCACCAACACCTTGGAACTGGCATACCCAACAGCTTCGGCGATCTGCATCATTGTGTCGTTGGAATACATCACGATCTGCCGCGCGGCCTTCATTCGCATGGCGCGGTAATAATTGGTCGGATTCTGCCCCGTCGCCCGCTTGAAACTACGCTCCAGATGGCGCGGCGTGATCGCCAAATCCTCCGCCACCTCTGCCATGGAAATGGGCACCGACATATGCCGTGCCATAAGGTCGATCGCCCGCGCAACGATGGGGTGGAGATCCTCCTGTTTGCTGCCTTCTCCAAGGACCGGCACCATCTGCTGAACCCCGGCCTTGCGCATCATTGGATGTTGAAACCAACACGCCACCTCGGTGGCGATCCCCGCGCCAAGCTCGGTTTCGACCATATGCAGCGCCAGATCAAACGCAGCCGCCGCCCCCGAGGCCGTGACACAGCGCGGCGTAATCTCGATCACCTGATCCGACGCAGGCACGCCCGGAAACTCTGCCAGGAACGCCGCCTCGTAGCACCAATGCACCGACAAGGCCGCATCTCCCACGGCACCACTCCGCAACAGTGGAAACACCCCGCCGCTGATTGCCCCGAGAATGGTCCCATGCCGCGCCGCGCGCCGCAAATGAGCAGGTGAACTGCGCTCCGCAAACACGCTGGTGGGCGCGGACAAGAGCAGCAGATAGTCGCAATTCGCCGTATCTGCGAGGCTGCGACTGGGTTCAAACGCAATCCCGGCACTTGAGATCACCGGCTCGGTCCCTTCAGCTATCAGATCCCAGGCAAAGGTATGCCGCCCCGAAATTTCATTGGCCGCACGCAGCGGCTCGATCACCGAGGTCAGACAAGACATCGGAAATCCCGGAAATATCAGGAACCCCACCCGGATCACACGCTCTGTCATCGTCAGTTTCCTCTAGTCAGACCCTGCTTTGTCTCTACGTAACATTTTCCACTTGGGAAAAAATTATGCAATATGGTGAAGTACAGCGAGAAACTTACGAACAATCTGGCAATTCGAAACGGCCCGAATTACAACCCGAGAGGAAAACGATGAGCATCATGGAACCCGCAAAATTGGTCAAACTGACTCAGGATCCTCACAAACTGCGCGACGAACGCGAGAAAGTGCTCGAAGTTGCCATCGGCCGCGAGGTGCGCGCCTATCGCAAGAAACAGAACATCACCGTGGCCGAACTTTCGAACATGACCGAACTCTCCATCGGCATGCTCTCCAAGATCGAGAACGGCAATACCTCGCCCTCGCTAACCACGCTGCAAACGCTGGCACGCGCCCTCTCCGTGCCCTTGACCGCGTTTTTCAAGGAATACGAAGAGCGCCGCGAGGCAGTCCATACCAAGGCCGGGCAAGGTGTCGAGATCGAGCGCGCAGGCACCCGTGCAGGCCATCAATACAATCTCCTTGGCCACATCGGATCGAACAGCAGCGGTGTCATGGTCGAGCCCTATCTCATCGTGCTCAACTCCGAATCCGACACGTTCAAGACCTTTCAGCATGAGGGGATCGAGATGATCTACATGCTCGAAGGCGAGGTCGGTTATCGCCATGGCAACGAAACCTACCATCTCACCCCCGGCGACACGCTCTTTTTCGACGCCGACTCGCCGCATGGGCCGGATCAGTTGATCCGCTTTCCGATACGGTATCTGTCCATCATCAGCTACCCGCAGAAGAGTTGAGGCTTGGGTGCCGGGTTGCTCCCCTTCACCTCAAACAATGAGCCGCGCGGATCGTTGGGCCGGGGACTAGCGAAGCAACGGCACGTTATGGCGTTTTATGCCTGCCAAGTCCGCATGGCCTCACAGTATTGCTGCTCCTCTCAGCATCGCTAGGCCGCGGGACGGCCCAGCGATCCGCGCGGCGGCGCGTTCCGCGCCTTGATTCCGCGCGTGCGTGCTTTTGGGGCACCCTTCGCAATAGCCCCACACCTCCTCACTTCTGCAACGGTGGCTCCGTCTCCAGATCCGGCCAGATACCGGGGCTGGTGGGCAGGCCATCGTCAAACCGGCTCAGATACTCGATCATCAGCGGACGATTGGCGATGAATCCCTTGTAGGTCGCCAGTTCCTCAGGCAGATCGCGCACCACGCGGTGCAGACGGCGACCCCATTTCGGCACGCTCACCACATCCTGAAACGCAATCAGATAGCAGCGTATCGGAAACAGCAGCGCATTCGAGCGCGGCAGCCGGAAAAACGTCTGCAACTCGACCCGCAGATGCTGTTTCGCGCCGATATTCTCGGGCGTCAGCGTGGTCTTTTGCACGCCCCATTTGTGATAATTCTCGGGGCTGGTATCGAGCAGCGGATTGACTGTCATCGTCCAGTTCAGCCGCCTTGCCGGGGCCCCCTGCTGCACATTCAGCAGGAACTTCAGCGCGCGCTGGAAAATCCCCATCTCATGCGCCAAAGGCACCGGCGCATGCCATTCAAAGAAATTCATGCCTATGTCGAAATCGAGCGACCAATCGGCCTGCGTGGTAATCATCCCCGCATCCATCCAAAGCATCTCGTCGCGCTGATCCAACACCGCGAAATCGCCTTGAGTCTGGCGCGTAATATACTCCAACGGTCCCTGCGGCAGCGTGGTCTCGTCCAGAAAGGTAAAGCTGTGGTCGATTCCCATCGGCTTGTTGATCCACCGCCACCTGTTCCCGTCGCGATGCAACTCAAAGAGGTCGGGATAATCCTCGGACTTGCAGGTCATGATCAATTCGAGCACGTCCCATCCCGCCAGCGTCATATGCGGCAGGGATTGGCACCGCAGCGGATCATCGGCCAGCACCAGCGCCCGGTCGGCCATTTCCGACAGGTAATGCTCGTCCACATCGAACCGCTTTTCATAGACTGATCCGGCAGGCCCGCCGCGATGCTGCTCCATATTCACCGAATACATATAGCTGTCTTCGTGGAACGGGAACGGGAACCGCTTGATCGCCCAGGGCGAATTGCGGAATGAATAATCGTTGCGGAAGGTCTCATTATTGAACTGAATGGTCATCTCGCGTGGCTCCTTATCGGTCCAGAACCAGCGTCTTGCCGATGAAACGGCTGACGCAGGGCATGATTTTCTTGCCGCTGGCGTGCTCTGCATCGTCCAGCCAGTGATCGCGGTGCACGATCTTGCCGTCCAACTCGACCACATCTGTCTCGCATTGGCCGCAGGCCCCGCCGCGACAGAGGAAGGGCGCATCGACCCCTGCCCGCTCGATGGCCTCCAAGAGACTCTCGTGTTCGCCCACCTGAATGACCAGATCGGATTTGCAGAGCCGCACCTCAAACGGCACGCCGGGTTGCGGCGCGAGAAACTCCTCGGAATGCACCGCCTCGTCCGGCCAACCAAGCGCGGTCGCGCGGGTCTTGACCCAAGTAATCATCCCTTTGGGACCGCAGACATAGATATGCGTGCCCAGAGGCTGCCCGCTCAAGAGATCATCGAGCGGAATCGCCTGCTCCTGATCGTCGTAATAGATATGCGCCTTGTTGGAATATTTGCCCCGCAGCTGATCAGCATAAGAGCCAAGATCGGCATTCCGGCAGGCATAGTGCAATTCCCAATTGCCGTTGGATTGCTCCAACTGCGCGATCATCGCCATAAACGGCGTGATCCCGATGCCCCCGGCAAAGAACACATGCTTGCGCGCCCGCAGATCGAGCGGAAAGAGATTGACCGGATAGGTGATCGTCATCGCGTCACCCGGATTGACATGGCGATGCATATAGAGCGACCCACCCCGCCCCTCATCATCGCGCCGCACCGAAATGGCATAGAGCGACCGATCACCGGGGTCGGACATCAGCGAATAGGGGTTCAGCCGCGTGCGGCCCTCGTCATGCATTTCCACGACCGTATGCGCGCCCGCCGAAAAGGGCGGAAACTCCGCCCCCTCCGGGCGGCGGAATTCGAACCGCGTCACCAAGTCGTTGACCGGCACCACAGCGGCGACAACCACCTCGATCTTTTCAGCCCCGGCGCGGGCCTTCTGGGGGGCGGCGCTCATGAATACAACTCCTGTGCGGGAGGGACATTGCCGGGGTCTTCCGCGTCGATGCACACCCCCTGAAACGCGGCCAGCCTGCGCGAATAGTGATCGCGCACAAAGAGGTTTAGCCCACAATGCGAACAGACAAAGGGATCGGTCGTCACATCCTCGGTGATCCCCTTGCAATGCACGCATTGCATCCGCCGCGCGGTCGAGCCGCGATGCTCGGTCTGAATGGCGCTATGCGGAATGCCCGCCGTCACCGCCTCGTTCATCGCCTGCCCCATCAGCCCCTCGGTTCCCGCAAGATAGACCTGCAACCCCATATGCGCATCCGACAGCACCCGTCGCAGACGCTGAACCGAGGCCGGATAGCTAGGACCGACGTAGAACTGTGCAGGCTTGAGCGCGCGCAGTTTCTCCACATAAGTCTCACCAGTCCCCTTGGGGATATAGATGATATGCGTCTTGGCCATCAGACCGTCTTCATGCGCGGCCAAGTCCAGAATCGCCTCGGCGCCCTCGGCATCGGCAATCATCAAGTGCGCCTTGCCCGGTCGCGGGGCCAGCGTGCCATAGACCGGGCGGCTGGTGATACTTTCCGGAAACTGGAATTTCGACATCTTAGCGTCTGCTCCCTTTCGCGTCTTTTGGCCCAAAGGCCCGAGGGCCAAGGGATTAACCCTTGGCCGCGCGGATCACCTTGTCCTTGTCGTAGAACGGCATTTCCTCGGCCACACACGCAACCTCGGTGCCATCCGCATACCGCACGCTCATCTTGGTGCCGGGTACAGCGCAATCGACCGGCATGCGGGCGATGCCGACATTATGCCCATTGAGATTGGAATTCATCCCAAATGTGACCACGCCCACCGTCTCTCCATCCTTGAGCAAAGGCGCGCCCATATCGGCCGGCTTCTTGCCGTCCAAACGCACGCCATAGATCTTGAACCGCTCGCGACCCTCGAGCGCATAGTGGTTCTCTGATCCGCGGAACCCGGTCTTGCCGGGCGACACGGTGAAATCCAAACCCAATTCCCACAAGCTATCGCCACACAGGTCGTCTTTGAACGGATAGGTCTCGGAATTGTCACCCGGATAGAACAACAGATAGCTCTCGGTCCGCAACAGATCGAGCGTCGAGAATTGCACCGGCCTGATGCCCATCTCCTTGCCCTGCTCCAGAATTTGATCCCAGATTTGCGGGGCATGCCGCGCCTGACAGAATATCTCATACCCACGCTCACCCGTATAGCCCGTGCGCGAGATCATCACCGGCAGACCGAAAATCTTGGTCTGCAATATGCCGAAATAGGCCAGATCGCGTATCCCCGGCACGTGCTTTTCGAGGAAATCCACCGCAACCGGCCCTTGCAGCGACATGTCGTGCAGATCGTCGTCAAAGATCATCGCGACATTCTTGCCATAGGCCGCCATCGCCAGCGATTCGTGGCCGGTGCCGGTGCCATGCACCACCATCCAGTGATTGACCGAGAGCCGGTAGATCACGCAATCGTCGAGGAATTTTCCGGCATCGTTAAGCATGCAGGCATAGACCGCGCGTCCCGGCATGATCTTGTCGACATTGCGCGTTGTGGCACGGTCGATCACGGCGGCCGCATGTGGCCCCACCAGATGTATCTTCTTGAGTCCCGACACATCCATCAGACCTGCCTTGGTGCGCACCGCGAGATAATCCGCCTCGGCGCGTTCGTCCGTGTGGTCATAGAACCATGCGGTTCCCATCCCGTTCCAGTCGGTCAGCTCGCCCCCGATGTCGGTATGACGCGGTGCAAGCGCGGAAGTTCTATAGATGATGGCCATGGCAGGTTCCCTATCGGTGTTATGTTTGACGATATTCAGACCTAGATCGTAGCAAAAATCAATACTTTCATGCAGATTATTTTCCTGACGGGAATATCCTCACCATCCATGCCCGAATTTCGAGCGACCAGAGAATTGATCAGCGATCCGAGTCAAACCTGTTGACAGCGACCGAAATCTTTGCCTCCCTTAGAAGAAAAAGTTTTCACCACCAATAAAACAACACACAGCACAACAGGGAGAGTGCGATGAACGGCAACCTTGATGCGTTGACGACCATCTTCACCGAATTCTATTATTGGGTGACGGTCGTCTTCATGTTCTTAATCCATGTCGGCTTTTGCATGTACGAGGTGGGCGCAAGCCGCCGCCGCAACCACATGCACACGCTGATGAAAAACGTGATGGTGATTCCATTGGTCACCGTGACCTTCTTCTTCTTCGGATGGTGGATCTATTGGGCATTTCCAATGTTCCCCTTCTTCGGCGGACTTGACCATGAGATGGCCAGCGCCAATCTGCCCTGGTCGCCGACCATGGCCACCAATCTCGACGACCGTATCACCGGCGTCTTCTGGGCGGCGTTCCTGCTGTTCTCCTGGACTGCGGCCTCGATCGTTTCGGGCTCGGTGATCGAACGCATCCGCTCCTCTGCCCTTTGGGTGCATGCGGTGCTGATCGGCTCGGTCTGGTGGATCATCGACGCGGCATGGGGCTGGCACTACGGCGGCTGGATGGTCAAATATCTTGGCTATCACGATGCCTACGCCTCGGGCGTGATCCATGCCATCGCGGGCGGCTATGCACTCGGCGTGATCATGGTTCTGGGGCCGCGGATCGGCAAATTCGCCGCCGACGGCACCCCGCGCGACATCCCGCCCCATAACCCCTGGATGCTCACCATCGGGATTTTCCTGATCTATACCGGCTTCTGGGGCTTCTATGCCGCCTGCAACGTGCCGCTCATCTCGCCCGAAGTGATCGGTGGCCAGATCACCGGCACCACCTGGACGGCGACCAATATCTACCTTGCGCCGACCTCGCTCTCGGCCATTACCTTCAACTTCCTGATGTCGCTGTCGGGCGGTCTGATGGCGGCCTATGTGGTGTCCAAGGGCGATGCCTTCTGGACTTTCTCGGGCGGTCTCGCCGGGATCATCACCGCGTCTGCGGGCAATGACCTCTACCACCCGATTCAGGCCATGCTGGTGGGCGCGGTCGGCGTCGTGATCGTCTACAAACTGCACTACTGGGTAGAGCGCCGGTTCAAACTGGATGATGCTGTGGGCGCGGTCGCCGTACATGGCTATTCCGGCGTCGTCGGGCTTATCCTTGCGGGCTTCATTCTCTGGGGCGCACCGTCCTCACCGTTCGAGGACTACGCCACGATCAATCCGCTGGGCAATACTCTTGGCGCGGTGATCATGTTCTTCGTCCTGGGCTTCGTACCCGCCTTTGTGGTGGCCAAGATGCAGGCCGCCGCCGGTGTGCTCCGCATCCCGGTTGAGGTCGAATTGCAGGGTCTCGATTACGCAGAACACCATGCCTATGAGGACGCGATCGTTAAGGTGATCGAGGCCGACAAGGCCTATCTCTCGGCCAAAGCAACCCCCGCAGAATAAGGAAAAGGCACATGTCTACAATCGGATACGAATCATGGGCCGTTGATCTGGCCGATGTCGGGGCTATCTACCCCTTTCAGGGTTGGGAAATCCCGATGACTGTGGTCGGCGTGATCTTCTGGCTTGCATGGCACCGCATCCAGTTCGTCCGCGAGGGCGAGCACCTGGAACAGGCACGCAAGATGGGCGACCCCGAAAAGGTCCGCAAACATCTCGACCGCTACTGAGATGATCAAATTTGCGCGGGCCTTTGTGGTTCGCGCAAATTACTTGTAGGAAACTTTTATTCATTTCAGTTGCAGTACCTACAGCCCGATGCTAGCTTCGGACTTAGGAAACCCTACGGGGCAGAATCACAAAGTGGAGCAAACGCGAATGTGCGGGATTGTCGGACTTTTTCTGAAAGACAAAGCACTTGAACCCCAGCTTGGCAGCATGCTGACGGATATGCTGATCACCATGACGGACCGTGGTCCCGATAGTGCGGGGATTGCCATCTATGGCGCGGCGCAATCGGGTCACAGCAAGCTGACCGTTCAATCGGATGCAGCAGCCAAGGATTTTGACGGGCTGGCAGACCGCCTCGCGTCCGAAATAGGCGCGCCGGTCACGCTTACCCGCAAAGATACTCATGCGGTGCTGGATTTCCCCGCCGACAAGGCCGCCGAAACGCGTGCGGCGCTTGAACGCATCGCCCCCGGCGTGCGTGTCATGTCCGCAGGTGAGAGCATCGAGATTTACAAGGAAGTCGGCCTGCCCAAGGACGTCGCCGCCCGCTTCGACATCTCTTCGATGAGCGGCAGCCACGGCATCGGTCACACCCGTATGGCCACAGAATCGGCCGTCACCACCATGGGCGCGCACCCGTTCAACACCGGCGCTGACCAGTGCCTCGTGCACAACGGCTCGCTCTCCAATCACAACTCCCTGCGCCGCAAGCTGCTGCGCGAAGGCGTGCGGATCGAAACGCAGAACGATACCGAAGTGGCCGCCGCCTATCTCACCTGGAAAATGCGCGAAGGCGCGACCTTGGGTGAGGCGCTGGAAAGCTCGCTGGTGGATCTCGACGGGTTCTTCACCTTCGTCGTCGGCACCGAGGATGGCTTTGGCGTGGTCCGCGATCCCATCGCCTGCAAACCCGCTGTTATGGCCGAAACCGATCAATATGTGGCCTTTGGCAGCGAATATCGCGCGCTTGTGAACCTGCCCGGCATCGAAGAGGCCCGCGTCTGGGAACCCGAGCCCGCAACCGTCTATTTTTGGAAGCACTGAACATGCAGACATTTGACCTAGCAGCCGAAGGGCTGCGCAGCCTCAACGCGACCCTGCAGGCGCAGGCCGCCGAAACCAACCAAACCAGCTGGGATGTCGTCAACCCACGCGGCAGCCATGCCATCGCCGTCGGTCTTGATGCCCCCATCGAGGTGCATGTCAAAGGCTCGACCGGCTATTACTGCGCCGGCATGAACAAACAGGCCACCGTGCATGTGCATGGCTCCGCCGGTCCGGGCGTGGCCGAAAACATGATGAGTGGCACCGTGATCGTCGAAGGCGACGCCAGCCAATACGCCGGTGCCACCGGCAATGGCGGCACGCTGATCATCAAGGGCAATGCCTCGTCGCGCTGCGGCATCTCGATGAAGGGCATCGACATCATCGTACATGGCAACATCGGCCATATGTCCGCCTTCATGGCGCAATCGGGCAATCTGGTTGTCTGCGGCAATGCCGGTGACGCGTTGGGCGATAGCCTCTACGAGGCGCGTCTCTTCGTGCGCGGCTCTGTGAAATCCCTTGGTGCCGATTGCATCGAAAAGGAAATGCGTCCCGAACATCTGGAAATTCTGGCCGATTTGCTGGAACGTGGTGGCTGTGACGCCCGCCCGGAAGAGTTCAAGCGCTACGGCTCTGCCCGCCAACTTTACAACTTCAAACCTGACAACGCATACTGAGGGCTCAGACCATG
The DNA here is from genome assembly GCF_000152845.1 of Roseovarius sp. 217. Taxonomy (GTDB): domain Bacteria; phylum Pseudomonadota; class Alphaproteobacteria; order Rhodobacterales; family Rhodobacteraceae; genus Roseovarius. The sequence goes on along the minus strand of NZ_CH902584.1, from coordinate 3,118,673 downwards.
AAAGACGAGACCCACGGCGCTCCGCGCACCCAGCCGATCCAATCGGCGACCTTCACGCAGTCGATCAACGCCGAAATCCGCCGCGCGGCAGCCACCGGCATCTATGACATTCGCGGTGGCGGAGCCAAACGCAAGGTGCCGCATTTCGACGACCTGCTGTTCTTGGGCGCGTCGATCTCGCGCTACCCGCTCGAAGGCTACCGCGAACGCTGCGACACCTCGGTGACCCTCGGCACCCGCTACGCCAAGAACCCTATCCAACTCGACATCCCGATCACCATCGCAGGCATGAGCTTTGGCGCACTTTCCGGCCCCGCCAAAGAGGCTCTGGGGCGCGGTGCCACGCTGGCTGGCACCTCGACCACCACCGGCGACGGCGGCATGACGCCCGAGGAACGCGGCCATTCCAAGAAACTGGTCTATCAATACCTGCCCTCCCGCTATGGCATGAACCCAGATGACCTGCGCCGCGCCGATGCGATCGAAGTGGTCGTGGGCCAAGGGGCCAAACCCGGCGGCGGCGGCATGCTCTTGGGTCAGAAAATCTCGGACCGCGTGGCCAAGATGCGCAACCTGCCCAAGGGCATCGACCAGCGCTCGGCTTGCCGTCACCCGGACTGGACCGGCCCCGACGATCTGGAAATCAAACTGCTGGAACTGCGCGAAATCACCGCATGGAAAGTGCCGATCTATATCAAGATCGGTGGCGCGCGCCCCTATTTCGACACCACGCTGGCGGTCAAGGCGGGGGCCGATGTGGTCGTGCTCGACGGGATGCAAGGCGGCACAGCAGCCACGCAGGACGTGTTCATCGAACATGTGGGCCAGCCCATCCTCGCCTGTATCCGCGAGGCCGTCCGCGCGCTTCAGGATCTGGGCATGCACCGCCAGGTGCAACTCATCGTTTCGGGCGGCATCCGCACCGGGGCCGACGTGGCCAAATGCATGGCGCTTGGCGCGGATGCGGTCGCCATCGGCACCGCCGCCCTGATCGCATTGGGCGACAATGACCCCAAGTGGGAGGCCGAGTATAACAAACTGGGCACCACCGCCGGGGCCTATGACGACTGGCACGAGGGCAAAGACCCCGCCGGCATCACCACCCAAGACCCTGAGTTGATGAAGCGGTTTGACCCCATCGAAGGGGGGCGCCGCCTCAACAACTACCTCAAGGTCATGACGCTCGAGGCCCAGACCATCGCGCGCGCCTGCGGCAAGAGCCACCTGCACAATCTCGAGCCAGAGGATCTCTGCGCCGTGACGATGGAGGCCGCCGCCATGGCCCGCGTTCCGCTCGCAGGCACCGATTGGTGGCCCGGCAAACCCGGCACCAGCTTCTGATCCCCGATCCGGCGTGGCCATATCGGCCACGCCCCTCTCTTACAACACATGACAACAGGGACTGAAAAAATGACCAGTGATCTGGCGAAATTTGCCAAGGACAAGGGCGTAAAATACTTCATGATTTCCTACACCGACCTGTTCGGTGGACAGCGCGCCAAGCTGGTGCCGGCAGAGGCAATCGCCGACATGCAAGAGGACGGTGCCGGTTTCGCAGGCTTTGCCACCTGGCTTGATCTCACCCCGGCGCATCCCGACATGCTGGCCGTGCCGGACCCTGCGTCGGTCATCCAACTGCCTTGGCAACGCGATGTCGCCTGGGTCGCCGCCAATTGCGTGATGGATGGCAAAGACCTGCCCCAAGCCCCCCGCAACGTGCTGCGCCGCCTGATCGGAGAGGCCGCCGCCGAGGGGATGTATGTCAAGACCGGCATCGAGGCCGAATTCTTCCTTCTGACCCCCGAGGGCGATCAGATCAGCGATCCGTTCGATACCAGCGGCAAACCCTGCTATGACCAACAGGCGGTGATGCGCCGCTATGACGTCGTGCGCGAGATTTGCGACTACATGCTCGAACTGGGTTGGGAACCTTACCAGAACGACCACGAGGACGCTAATGGCCAGTTCGAAATGAACTGGAAATATGACGACGCGCTGGACACGGCTGACAAACATTCCTTCTTCAAGTTCATGACCAAATCCGTCGCCGAAAAGCACGGCTTCCGCGCCACTTTCATGCCCAAACCGATCGAGGGCATGACCGGCAACGGCTGTCATGCGCATATCTCAGTCTGGGATGGTCCGGGCAAAAAGGCCAAAAACAACGTCTTCGCGGGCAAAGGCGAAGGCCAGACCGGCGAAGTGGGCCTGTCGGAGCGCGGCAAGCATTTCCTTGGCGGCATCATGAAACACGCCAGCGCCTTGGCCGCGATCACCAACCCGACCGTCAACAGCTACAAGCGCATCAACGCGCCCCGCACCATTTCGGGGGCCACTTGGGCGCCAAATTCGGTCACATGGACCGGCAACAACCGCACCCATATGGTGCGCGTCCCCGGCCCCGGTCGGTTCGAGCTGCGCCTGCCCGATGGCGCGGTCAACCCCTATCTCTTGCAGGCGGTGATCATCGCGGCGGGCCTCTCGGGCATCCGCTCCAAGGCCGATCCGGGCAAGCGTCACGACATCGACATGTATGCCGACGGTCACAAGGTGCGCGGCGCTCCCAAGCTGCCACTGAACATGCTCGACGCGCTGCGCGAATATGACAAGGACAAAGAGCTCAAGGCGACCATGGGCGAGGATTTCTCCGCCGCCTATCTCAAGCTCAAGCGTCAGGAATGGAATTCCTTTGTCAGCCATTTCACCAAATGGGAACGCGACAACACGCTCGATATCTGAGCCGGTGCATAATACCGGACAAATGGCCCGCGCGAGGGATCGCGTGGGCTTTTTGTTTGAGGGCTGTAAGGGCGGCGCGCAAATGCCTTTTTAACGAACGTTTGCCCAATCGCCCCGCGCGGAACAAGGCGCGAAGCGCCGCCGCGCGGATCGCTGGGCCGTCCGTCGCACCGAAGGTGCGCCGCTTTACATCGGCACGCCTTTGGCGTGACGGCCTAGCGATTTCGAGATGAAACACCATACTGTCAAGTTAGACAGACGTTGCTGGCATAAAGTGCCAGATGGCACCGTTGCTTCGCTAGTCCCCGGCCCAGCGACCGCGCGGCTCACAACTTAGCCACGCGTCCCTCAGCCCTCCGACACCGGGCACCCCTGCCCCATCCGATCCGCCTCCTCACGCCAATCCGGCACCGCGTTGATCAGCATATGCGCCGCCCGATCCAGCGTGGCGCGAAACCGCTCCACCACAGGCCCCTCCATCCCCTCATCGCGCAGCGCTGCATCAAAGGTCTCGAGCCACATGCTCACATCCGCCTGTCGGATCGGCACATGCGCATGAATTTCGCGCAGGTCCATATGCCCGAACCGCTCCCGGTAATAGGCGCGCCCGCCCAGAAACCCCGACAGGAATTCAAACTGCGTCTGGCGCGTATGCTCCAACCCATGCCCGCGAAAATGCAGGCGATGCAGCGGATAGACCGCCGGATCATGCTCCATCCGGTCGTAAAACGACCCAACCAGATCCCGCAGACGGTCTTCGCCGCCGATATCCTCAAGGGCTGTGCTCATGGCTTTCACCTTCGCCTCAGACCGCCCCGACCGCCTTGACCCAAATCAAGAGCGCGGCTTGGTCTTTTGTGGATCATAATGAGCAAAAGGCACCACCACGGTAGGAAGCCGTTTCTGCTGCCCATCGAGCTTGCCAATCTCCACCTGCGTGCCAACCGCATGATGCGCCACATCGACCCGCGCCAGTGCGATATTCTTGCCCAAGAGCGGCGAGCGCATGGAGGACGTCACCTCGCCCACCTGCGCGCGACCGATATGCACCGAATCGCCATGGCCCACCGCGACATTGCTCTCAATGTCCAAGCCCACAAGCACCCGCGCCGGATGCTCCTTGCGTCGAATGAGCGCCTCACGCCCGATGAAATCATCCGGCTTCGACTTGAGCGGCACGGTAAACCCGATCCCCGCTTCAAAGGGGTCCGTTTGGTCGCTGAAATCATAGCCTGCGAAAATCAGCCCCGCCTCGATCCGCACCATATCCAGCGCCTCAAGGCCCATCGGTGTCAACCCATGATCCTTGCCCGCCGCCCAGACGGCATCGAACACCTCAACCGCATGCTTGGGGTGACAGAATATCTCATACCCCAATTCACCCGTATAGCCGGTGCGCGACACCACCACCGGAATCCCGTCGTGATCCCCGATCCGTGCCGGTGTGAACCGGAACCAGCCCAGTTCGTCGAACTTGGGCTGATGCGGCGCGGTCCAGATCACCTTCTTTAGCAGATCCCTGCTCTCCGGCCCCTGCACCGCGATATTGTGCTGCATATCAGTCGAGGACCGCACCAGAACCTTCAGCCCCAGTTCCGCAGCCTTCTCGCGCAGCCATTCGCCGCCATAGTCACTGCCGCCGATCCAGCGGAAATTATCCTGTCCCAGCCGGAACACGGTGCCATCGTCAATCATGCCGCCATGCGGATAGCACATCGCGGTATAGACCACGCCCCCCACCGGCAGTTTCTTGATGTCGCGGGTAAAGACATATTGGCAGAGCGCCTCACTATCCGGCCCGGTGATCTCAAATTTGCGCAGCGCGCTCAGATCCAGCACCACCGATTTCTGCCGACAGGCGTGATATTCCGCAATCGGCCCGGCACTCGACATGGCACTGGCCAGCCAATAGCCGTTGTATTCGATGAAATTCTCGGTGAACCGCGCGAAACACGGGTGAAATCCTGTCTGTTTGGTCATTCTTGGCTCCGCGTCGGGGGTGGGCCGATAGGCCACCGATCTTTGAAATGTTTCCTTGCCACTATACGTGCGCACATGGATATCCGTGGGGTTCCAGCCATTGGCGGCGGTCGTGTCATCCGGACAGGCCGAACTCACGCAGACCAGATCCGTCAGCGCCTGCAACAGCACATAGTCGCCCGGCCGCGTCCAGGGTTCGTCGGTATACATGACCCCATGGGCGTCAATGCCGGTGTTGAAGAAGAAATTGATCGCCATCCAGCCCGCGCGTCCCGTCACCCCATGCGGGGCCAAGGCGCCGTTGAAATTGTCCGAACAGTTCACATGCCCCGGATAGCCGATGTCGTCATAGTATTTTGCCGCACAGGCCAGCGCAAAGGCATCATGCCGCCCGACCGTGTCCTGCACCACCTCGACCAGTGGCATCATCTCTTGATCATAGTATTTCGCATGCAGCCCGGGCATCGGATAGGCGTGCCCCATCAACGTGCGCGTCGTGGTCACATCCAGCGCATGCTCAATGCCCTTATCCAGCTTGCGCGCGGCAAAACACTGAAAATCCGTGCATTGCCGCCCGTCCACGTCAAGGATCTGGATATAATCCCCCGCCTTGACGAAATAGGCCTCGGCGGTGGCAGAATGCACCCGTAGATCCGTCACCGGATCAGCCAAAGGATCGGGCAATTCAAACCGCGCAGCGGATTTGAGAACCGCGCGCGTCACCCAGACTGTGAGCGGCGTCGCCGTATCCTGCGTCGCGAAATCCATGATCCCGCCGGGGGCCGCGATCACCACCACGCCGTCACGCCGCGCGACGAACTCAGCCTCGCACCCCGCTGGGCTACTGGCCTCGAATACATCCACAGACCGCGCATGCGCCAGATCAATCCCCCGCGCCTCGAGCCCCATGCGCAACCCGCGCAATGAGGTTTCCGATCCGCTCAGGAGCGATTTGAGCCCGCGCGCCTCGCCCGTGCCCGCCTCGCCCAGAATACCCGGATCAATCACGCCATCCGGCCCCGCCGCCACGATCTCGCAGCGCTGTCCACCTTCGGTATTGACCACGCGCAGACGGTCTCCGGCCTCGACCCGGATCAGGATTGCACCCGCGCCCTCGACCACATAGCGTTCGCTTCCGGGCGGCAGCGCAAACACGCGCGGCTCGACAATGACACTTGGCCGGGGTGGTCCGGCCTGAACCTCGGGATAGCGCGTTTCCAACACCACAGACCTCCTCGTTCTCCGCAAGACATTTGCATACGCGGAATATTTATTTAACAATAAGAATATCCGAACCCATCCAATCCAGCAACCTGAAACCGGACCACCAACCCGAAATCTAACATAAAGACAAAGGACCGAAATCCGAATGACCGCTTTGATACTTGGGCTGGTGGCCGCCGTCGCCTGGGGCACACATGATGTCTGCGTTCGCTACGTCAGCCAGAATAACGGTATCTTTGCGCCTTTGGTCTGGGTTTTGACCTTTGGCTTGATCCTTGTCACCCCGATCAGTGCTTTTGCCGGATGGGCGGCCCCCGCTGAGGGCAATTTCGGCCTCGCCCTGTTGGCAGGCCTGTGCTTTGGCGTGGGCGGCACGGCGCTCTACCGTGCCTTCTCCATCGGCCCGGTGCGGTTGGTCGCCCCGGTCATCGGTGCCTATCCGATTCTCTCGGTCGCTTGGGCCAGCCTCAGTGGCACGCCCACCACTGCGCTCGAATGGGTCATGGTGGGCCTGATCATCTGCGGTGTGGCCTATATCGCCCAGAGCGATGCGGGCCATGACCAGGCCGAGGCCACCCCAAGTCCGCTTCCTGCGATCGGTTGGTCGGTGCTGGCCGCCGTGGGTTTCGCGCTGACCTTTGCAATCGGGCACAGGGCCACGGCCAACGGCGGCGAATTACTGCTCTTGGCCCCCACCCGCGCCGCCGCCCTAGTGGTCGTGCTGGGCTTTGCGTTCGCCGTACGCGCCCCCCTGACCCTCACCCGTCGCCACGTCCCGCTTTTGGCGCTGATGGGCACACTCGATGCGCTGGCCATCGGCTGCGTGATCGGCGCGGGTCAGACCGCGCGGCCCGAATTCGCCGCCATCGGTGCCTCGACCTTTGGCGTGATCACCGTCCTCTTCGCGGCCATTTTCCTGCGCGAACGGCTGCGCGGCACGCAATGGCTGGCGGTTCTGGGCGTCTTCACCGCCATCGGCATCTTGGGCGGCGGGCACTGATCCCCGCCGTTCATCGTTCTTCAAATACTCAAAAAATCTCAGCCCTCGGCGATTAACAACGCTGCGGCCAGAAACTTGCGCCCGTCATCAAACACCGGCGGCTTTTCGCCCCGCCAGCGGGCACAAATCGGTCGGTCCGGTCGCGCCCCGGTTAAGAGCCGACGCAACGCCTGATCGCTCTCGGCGGCAATCGCGCGATACCGCTTGCGCATATTGTCATGGAACGTGTCGCGGTGCAGCGCCTCCATCCGCAGATGAAACAGCGACGAGCGGCTGCGCGGCTTGAACACAATCCCGCCGACGGCCTCCGAGGCCCCCATCCACCGGCTCAACGCCTGCTTTTGCAACCGCTCCGCCCGCGCCCCCTGCCCGGCATCCCGCGCCAGAACGGCCAGATTGGCAAGGCTTGTCGCCCGTCGCATATCCTGCGCCTGGAAAAACAGCCGCGCCACCCATCCGGCCCGCCGCAGCATCCGGGCGGCACCCGTCCGGTCGCCCGCCGTATAGGCCGCACAGCCCGCCTCGGTCAGACGCTCCCAGACCAGATCGGCCCGCGACCAGCCTGCCGCGCGCGCCACCCGCATTTCCGTGTCGCCGCGCTCAAAGCCCCAGATACGCGGCGCGAACATGTTCATTTCCACGTAACTCATGGGCAGGTCCCTCCATTGCGGTATCCCCGGTTTCCAACACATAGGCATGATGCGCCAGTTCCAGCGCCAATTCGGCATTCTGTTCCACCAGCACCACCGACAGCCCCTGCGCGTTGATTTCCTCGATGATCCGCGCGATTTCCTCGACGATCACAGGCGCCAGCCCCATCGACGGCTCATCCATCAGCAACAAACGCGGCTTCGACATCAGCGCGCGGCCAATCGCCAGCATCTGTTGCTCGCCGCCCGACATGGTTTGCGCCCGCTGCACCCGCCGTTCGCGCAGGCGTGGAAACCGGTCATAGACCTGCTGCAGATCGCGCTCGATCTCCGGCTTGTCGCGCCGCAGAAAGGCACCGGTGCGCAGGTTCTCTTCCACCGTCATATCCTTGAAGATGCGCCGCCCTTCGGGCACATGGGCGATGCCATGCGCCACCACCTTATGCGCCGGCAGATGATCAATCCGCTTGCCCTCGAACAGGATTTCCCCCGCGACAATTGGGACCATCCCCGACATGGCGCGCAGCGTCGTGGTCTTGCCCGCGCCATTGCCGCCTATGATCGTCACGATCTTGCCCTCGGGCACGGCAATGGAAATGTCGCGTATCGCGTTGATCTTGCCATAGTTGACGGCAATCTTGCGCATCTCAAGCAACATGGCGCGCGCCTCCCAGATAGGCCTCGATCACCGCCGGGTGGTGCCGGATCTCTGCAGGCCCCCCTTCGGCCAGAAACTTGCCGAAACTCATGCAGGTGATGGTATCGCAGAGCCCCATGATCGCCTGCATATCATGCTCGACCAAGAGAATCGTAATCCCATCCGCCTTGAGACGGCGCATCAACTCCATCATCTGCCGGGTTTCCTCGGGATTCATGCCGGTAAACGGCTCATCGAGCAGCATCACATCGGGATGGCTGGCATAGGCCACCGCCAGCCCAAGCGCGCGCTGATGCCCATGCGAGAGATCCCCAGCACGTTCTTCAACCAGATCGCTCAGACCAAAGAACTCAAGCGCCTCACGCGCCCGCGCCTCTGCCCCACGACGATCTTCGCGATCCCAACCGACGATGGCGGCAAAGATATTCGGCCGAAACGGCATATGCGTGCCCACCAGCGCGTTCTCCAGCACCGTCAGTTCGGCAAACAACGTCGAGTGCTGGAACGTCCGCACCACGCCGCGCCGCGCGACCTCATGCATCGCAAGGCCGGATATATCCTCACCCCGCAAGAGGATCTGACCAGACGTCGGCGTATAGAACCCCGACATCATGTTGAACGTGGTCGTCTTGCCCGCGCCATTCGGCCCGATCAGCCCGTGAATGCTGCCATGCGCAACCTTGAACGACAGCCCATCCACCGCCATCAACCCGCCAAAGCGCATGGTCAGCCCGCGCATTTCCAGAAAATCGGTCATGCCTCTGCCTTTCTGTCGGATTTAGCTGTGGACCTACGTGGCAGGAACTTCTGAACAATGCTCTCCAATCCGTTGGGAAGAAAGAGAATAGACAGGATCATGATCGCCCCGTAAATCAGCGGCCGTGCCTGCTCGAACCCCATCCCGCGCAGCACAATCTCATTGATCACGGTCAGCAGAACACAGCCCAATATCGGCCCGTAGAATGTCGTTGTGCCGCCCACGATGGCCCATGTCAGCACAAAGACCATCACCTCGATGTCAAAGGAATTGGGATTCACCGTGCCCACGTAATGCGCCTGCAACGCCCCTGCGATCCCGGCAAAGCCCGAGGCAATGGCAAAGGCCAGCGTTCTGTAGGCGCGCAGATTGACCCCCGACGCCTGCGCCAGCTTGTCCTGCCAATGCACTGCGTGAAAGGTCAGACCCACGGGTGATTTCTCGATCCGCCACAGCACCCAGAGACAGGCCAAGACAATCACCCCGGCAAAATAGTAGTAGGACACCGGCTCGAAGAAATCGAAGCTGTAAAACCCCAGCGAGAAGTCCGGCATCGGATCAATCCCCGAAATCCCCCGTACGCCGCCGAATGGCTCGCGGAACCGCTTCCAGATCAGTCGGATGATCTCACCCGCGGCAAACGATCCGATGAGAAAGTAGAACCCCTTCATCCGAAAGAGCGGAAAGGACAGCAGCACCGCCAAAAGCGCCGATGTGATCCCGCCAAGGAACATCGCCACCGGCACGGCGACACCTAATTCCTTGGTCAACAGCGCCGAGGCATAGGCCCCCACCCCCATGATCACCACATGCCCGAGCGACCATTCGCCGGTCAACGTCAGCAACCGATACGAGGTGACCAAGAGGATATTGATCACCAGAAAGACCAGAATTTCCTGCTGGGAAAAGCTCAACCCATGCGGCAAGGCAATCAGCGCCACCGCGCCGAAGAGAAACATCAACGGCTTAAGCACGATCCGCACTCCCGAACAATCCGGTGGGTTTGACGATCAGCACCACCAGCATGAGCGACAAGCCCACGATATCGGCCAGCACCCCATCCGAAAAGGTTGTCACGAAGGTGTGGACAAAGGCATAGACCACCGAGGCGACGATTGCCCCTTCCAGTGATCCGACACCGCCCACGATGATGACGATAAAGGCCGTGACAATCACCGAATGCCCCATATGCGGGTTGACCGACACCAGCGGCGCCGTCAGCGCTCCCGCAACCCCAGCCAGTGCCGCGCCGATAAACATCGCAATCCGCGCCGTTTGCGTGATCGAAATCCCCTGCAACGCGGCGGCCTCCGGGTCTTGCGCCGAGGCGCGCAGCGCCCAGCCAAACCGCGTCCGCTTGAGGAAATACCACAGCGCACTCAAGAGCACGACAGCCGCCACAATCACATAGAGCCGCGCCACGGGCACGCCCACCTTGTCAGTGATCCGCCACACCTCTTGCGTCACCGGGGGAATATGCTCCATCCGCACGCCAAACCCCATCACCGCCAGGGATTGCAGGATCATCAGAAACCCGATCGAGGCCACCAGCCCGCCCAGGGGATTATCCTTGAGCGGTCGAAACAGCCCCCATTCCATCAGCAGGCCCAGCATGCCGACGAACAGCATGCCAATCGGCACCGCGACAAAGAACGGCAGATGCATGTCGGCATAGAGCGCCACCACCGCATAGGCACCGGCCATGAATAACTCGCCATGGGCGAAATTGACCACACCCATCACCCCAAAGATCAACACGAGGCCGACCGCGACCAGAGAAATATAGCTTGCTGCATAGACGGCGTTCAGGCCGGTCTGCGCCAGGAGTTCCATCATCGGAATGCTCGAATTTTAGAGAGAAGAAGAAACAGCGCCCGCGTGCCGGGCGCTGTCCGTGTGCCGATCTTAGCTCCGCTGATCCCACATCTGGCCATAGGCCTGCATATGTTTGATCAACAGATCGCCATGCCGGCTGTACCAATCGGGAATGGACCGGAATTCCTTGATCACAGCCTTGCCGTTCTCAATCGCCACCACCGGCCAATCGCCGACCAGCGCGTTGTTGATGCCAAAGAGTTCCTCACCCCACCATTCCGCATCACCAAAGGCGTGTTTGCCGGGCCCGTCCTGCATCGCTGTGATCACCGCTTCGGGATCGGCAGAGCCTGCCTTTTCCGCCGCCGCTTTCCACAGATCCATGATCGAGGCGTATTCCCAGCTCACCGCGCCCCACTGACCCGGATGCCGCTTGTTATACTCGGCATAGAACCCGTTGGGGTCTTCGAAATTCACGGTTTCTGCATTCAGCGCCGGATCATCGAAATCCGGGAACTGGAAAATGAACCCTTCCATGAATTCCTTAGAGGTCTTGGCGATCATCTGGTCATAGAAATCCGCCGTGCAGCTGATGATCTGCCCGCCAAAGTTCTGCTGGAAGAGTTGCTCTGCGATCGGGTGAACATAGTCTGAATAACACGTGTCGAGACAGATGATATCGGGGTTCTTGGCCAAGAGCCGCGTCACCACCGGCGCGAAATCCGTCGTCGCAGGATCAAACAGCAGCGGCTCGTCCAGCATCTCGATCCCCGCAGCCTCGAACGCTGCCAGATAGGTTGCCACCGACGGCAGGCCAAGCGCATCGTCCTGCGCGCACATCACGGCCGTTTTCAGCTCGGGCTTGTTCTGCGCCAGCCACTCCACCCCGGTCACGTTGTAGATCGGGTGCACCTCAGCAGGTGCCAAGAGCGTCTTGCTGTCCGGAGAGAGATCCGACGGAAGTAGCGTCGAAAACAGCATGCCCGTGCGTTCCGCCACCGGCTGCACACCGGGCCAGGTATCGCCACCCAGCATCATGATGAAGCTCACGCCATCCTCGCGGATCAGCTTGGTCGCCCCTGTCCGGGCCTTGGCAGGGTCATATTCATTGTCATAAGACACGAATTCCACCGGATGCGCACCATCCGCCAGCGTGATGCCGCCCGCGGCATTGACCCGCTCGGCCCAGATTTCACAGCCATCAAGACCGGGCTTGCCCCAGGCCGCCACAGCACCTGTCAGCGGCGCAAGAAATCCGATCTTGATCGGCTCACCCGCCGCAAGCGCCATTTTCGGCAGCCCAAGCGCCGCAGTCGCCGCTGCCGATGTCTTTAGAAAGGTCCGACGTGTGAACCCCGAAGCGATATATTTGGAAAGCATGCGTTCCTCCAACTGTTGGCGCCACGCGCCATCCGCGCAGCAGAGAGTAGCCAAGAGCGACCTGTTTTTGGTTCATTTCCAACCTCAGTCACTATACCAGTTTCCGAAATTGGTTTGGCCCACGAGGGAAGGCTAGCAAAGCGATCTGCAACTCACAAGAAAATTTGTTTCTTAGAGTTATAATTAAACCGGATCTCTAAGCCAAATCTTTCAATTCGCACAGAATTTTAGCAAGATCAGTTTGCGGGCAATTGGCACATAACGGCTTTCACCCTGAAAAACTGGTCCTCTAAGGCGTTAAAATTGGTCCTATGATCCCGCCGTCCGACTTGTGAAGGCGACGCATTCCGCCTAGATTTCCACCAAACGGCCTTCGCGCCAGACGCGGGACCAGACGAGGGACCAGACGAGGGACATCACATCATGGCCAGTCAGACCACGAATACCACGGCGCAACTCGTCACCACACATTCGGTTGGGGCGACCGTGCAGGTGGTGATCGACAGCCTCTTTGCCCGAATCAAATCCGAGGACTATCCCGAGGGTGCCCGACTGCCGTCAGAGCGCACGCTGTCGTCAGAACTCGGCGTCGCCCGTAACACGGTGCGCGATGCGCTCGATGTGCTCGAATCGCGCCAGATCATCCGCCGCCGCGCAGGCTCTGGTAGCTTTGTCACCTATAAGAGCGAACTCAGCCGCACCGGCAACCGCAGCGCCTTGGCCGAAAACACCAGCCCGCTCGACCACCTCGTCGTGCGCGGCATTCTGGAACCCGAGATGATCCGCCTCGCGGTCATCAACATGACCCCCCGCGACATCATGGAACTCGACGACATTCTCACCCGGATGGAGGCAATCAGCACCAATGCCGCCGAATTCGTGAGCTGCGAAGAGGAATTCTATCGCAAGATTGCCGCAGGCACCGGCAATCCGCTGCTCGCCTCCTGCTATGATCTGGCGATCGAGGCCTGCTTGCAGACCCATCGTTCCACCATGATGCGGCGACATCTCACGCCCAAACGCATAGAGGATTACCAGAAACGCTATAATGCGCTCTTCAACGCGATTTCCTCCCGCGACGTCGAAACTGCGGTGGAATATATCAAGCTGCATCTGATCGAAGAACAAAAAACCCTGCTGCAAGAGGACTGAGCCCAAGACGGCCGCGCCGCTTCAGCTCACCACCAGCCGCGCCTCGAGACAGGCCTTGCCCGCCCCCTGCCCGTGCCGCTGATGCCAGAGTTGCCCCAATGCCGCCATCTCGGCCCGCAACAGCGCCTCATGCCGCGCCAGCCACGCGGGGATTGACCCGAAATCGACAATCCGCGCCTTACCGCCTTGGATTTGCACGACCGGCCAATCGCCGATCAGCGTATGATTGAGGCCAAACATGTCCTGCCCCCACCATTGCGCCGGGCCAAAGGCATGGTTGACCTCGCCCAACTGCCGCATCGCCGCCAGAACCGAGACCGAATTGACCGTCCCCGCCCGCTCGACCGCAGATTGCCAGATATCGAGGATGGCGGCATATTCCCAACTCACCGCCGTCCAGCTGCCCGGAAACCTTCTGTTGTATTCCTCATAAAACGCCTGCGGCTGGTTAAAGAAGAACGCCTTTTCCGCCAGCGCCGGATCGTCGAAATCGGGAAATTGGAACAGGAACCCTTCCATGAATTCCGCCGAAGTCAGCGCGATCAACTGCTCATAGCAATCCGCCGTACAGCTCAGGATCTGGCCCTCATATCCCTGAAGATAGGCAAATTCCGTCATCGCATGCACCATCGGCGTATAGCTCGTGCACCAGCACAGCATATCCGGCGACGCGGCCAACATCGGCGCGACAACGTCGGGGGCCGATGCCGTGCCGGGATCATAGCGGATTTCCTCAACGATCTCGATCCCCACCGCCTTGAACGCCGCGCGATAGGCGGCCAGCGCTGGCAGGCCAAGCGCATCGGTCTGCGCACAGAGCGCCACGGTGCGAATATCCGGCCGATGCTTGGCGATCCATTCCACCGCCGTCACCGTATAAATCGGCAGCGATTCGCCCGGCGCGATCAGATACGGCGTATCCGGCGACAGATCACTCGTCAGCAAGGATGAGGTCAGCACCTTCTGCCCCATCAGGTAATCGCGCACCTCCGTAAACGAATCGCCCCCCAGCATCATCACCAGTGCCGCGTCATGCTCCTGCACCAGATGTCGCGCCCCGGTCAGCGCCTCCGCCCCGTCATAGCCGCAATCATAGGCCTCCAGCCGCACCGGGAAACGCCGCCCCCCCATCAGCACGCCCCCCGCCCGGTTGAGCCAATCCACCCAAATCTGACAGCCGTTCAGCCCCGGCAGCCCCCATGATTCGACCGGACCGCTCAAGGGGGCCAGAAATCCGATGGTCAACGTCTTGCGCATCCCGACGGAAAACCGGGGCAGAGCGCTTCTGATGGCCAGACGTTGTGCGAAACTGGAATTGGACATGCTTGATTTCTAGCAGGTTCGCGGCCCTGCGCCACCCAGTTCATGGGAAAATTTTATTCTTCGCGAGAAAATTTATTGACAACAGGTCCGGCGCAACCTCAGTCTGGCATGGACCAAAGGCACCAATACTAGAATATTGGTCCATACCAGCTTGGAGGGCTACATGACCAAAAAACGAATTGCGATCATCGGCGCGGGACCGTCGGGCCTGGCCCAATTGCGGGCCTTCCAATCCGCAGCGGCCAAGGGTGCCGAAATCCCCGAAATCGTCTGTTTTGAAAAGCAGGACAACTGGGGCGGGCTCTGGAACTACACATGGCGCACGGGCCTTGATCAATATGGCGAGCCGGTGCATGGCTCCATGTATCGCTACCTATGGTCAAACGGCCCAAAAGAAGGCCTTGAATTTGCCGACTATTCCTTTGAGGAACATTTCGGCAAGCAAATCGCCTCCTACCCGCCCCGCGCCGTGCTTTTCGACTATATCGAAGGCCGCGTGCTCAAGGCCGGCGTGCGCAATCTGATCCGCTTCTCCACCGCCGTCCGCTGGGTCGAGAAAGCCGGTGATAAATTCAACGTCACCGTCTGCCACCTTCCCGAGGACCGCACCTATACCGAAGAATTTGATCACGTCATCGTCTGTTCGGGCCATTTCAGCACGCCCAATGTCCCCTATTTTCCCGGCTTCGAGAATTTCAAAGGTCGCGTCCTGCACGCCCATGACTTCCGCGACGCGCTGGAATTCAAGGACAAGGACATTCTCATCGTCGGCACCAGCTATTCCGCCGAAGACATCGGCTCACAATGCTGGAAATACGGCTGCAAATCCGTGACTGTCAGCCACCGCACCGCACCCATGGGCTTCAACTGGCCAGACAACTGGCAAGAGGTGCCGCTCCTGCAAAAGGTCGAGGGCAACACCGCCTATTTCAAGGATGGCACCACCAAGGACGTGGACGCGGTCATCCTCTGCACCGGCTACAAGCACCATTTCCCCTTCCTGCCCGACGATCTGCGGCTCAAGACCGCCAATCGCCTCGCCACCGCCGACCTCTACAAAGGTGTCGCCTTCGTGCGCGAACCGGCCCTCTTCTACCTCGGCATGCAGGACCAGTGGTTCACCTTCAACATGTTCGACGCGCAGGCGTGGTGGGTGCGCGACGTGATCATGGGCCGCATCGCCCTACCGGATCAGGCCACGATGGAGGCGGATGTGATCGACCGCGTGACCCGCGAGGACGCCGGCGAGGATGATTACGCAGCGATCTGGTATCAGGGCGATTACGTCAAGGAACTGATCGACGAGACCGACTATCCCAGCTTTGATGTCGAAGGCGCCTGCAAAGCCTTCAAGGAGTGGAAGGGCCACAAGAAAAAGGACATCATGGGCTTCCGCAACAATGCCTATAAATCTGTCATCACCGGCACCATGGCGCCCATGCACCACACGCCATGGAAAGACGCGCTTGACGACAGTCTCGAAGTTTACCTCCAGAACTAACCTTCCCTGACTGAGGTGGGCGGCCCCGCGCTGCCCACCTTTTTTCATATCCCCCGACGCCATGCAGGCGCGACAGGGCTTGATCTTGGCGGACGCGCAGCGCATGCACAGGGCCATGTCCCATCCCTGTCCTCATCCCGTTTTTTCCTGATGCCGATTGCCCTCGACAGTCTCGCGGCATTGGCCGCCCTGCCCTTTGACGAGGTGATCGACGTCAGATCCCCCGCAGAATTCGCCGAGGATCACATTCCCGGTGCCATCAACCTGTCCGCACTCTCGAACGAAGAACGCGCCCATGTTGGCACCATCTACGTGCAACAGGACCGATTTCTCGCTCGCAAGATTGGCGCGGCACTCGTGGCCCGAAACGCTGCTGCCCATCTTGAAGGCCCGCTTGCGGATCGTCACGGCGGCTGGCGTCCGCTCGTCTATTGCTGGCGCGGTGGCCAGCGCTCAGGCTCTTTCACCGTGATTTTGCAACAGATCGGCTGGAAGGCAGACACCATTCAGGGCGGCTATCAGAGCTATCGCCGCCTCGTCGTCCGCGCCCTTTATGAAGAGGCGTTTCCCGCCCCAATCACGCTGATTGACGGTGGCACCGGCACCGGCAAGACCCATCTGCTCTCCCATCTCGCAGCCCAAGGCGCGCAAGTGATCGACCTTGAACACCTGGCCGCCCATCGCGGCTCGGTCTTTGGCCCCGTCGCGGGCGGGCAACCCTCGCAGAAATCGTTCGAGAGCGCGCTGGCCGCTCAAATGGCGCGGCTCGATCCCACGCGCCTGGTCTATATCGAGGCCGAGAGCACCCGCATCGGGCGGATCAACCTGCCGCCGATGCTGACCAGCGCCATGCGTGTCGCACCTGTGATCCGGCTCGAGGTGCCCCTTGCCGCCCGCGTGTCCCATCTCTGCGCCGATTACACCGACCTCATCGCCGATCCCGACCGGCTCGACGCGATCCTCACGCGGCTGGTCCAGTATCATGGCCATGCGCAGGTCGACCAATGGCGCGCCCTCGCCGCCACGGGGGATTTTCCCACCCTCGTGACGCAGTTGATCGAGACCCATTACGACCCCCGCTACATCCGCAAACCCCGCCCCGAAGGGATCACCCCCCTGGACTTGCCAGATTTGTCAGAGGCCACGCTGCAAGCGGCAGCACGGAATTTGATCAAGAGCGCGTAGGCTTGGGGCCACTTCCGACCACGAAGCCGCGCGGATCGATGGGCCGGGGACTAGCGAAGTAAAGGCCTTGGCTGCCACTTTATGTCAGCAAAGTCCGTATGACCAATCAGAGAGGCACTCCCTCTCAAAATCGCTAGGCCGTCACGCCAAAGGCGTGCCGATGTAAAGCGGCGCACCTTCGGTGCGACGGACGGCCCAGCGATGCGCGCGACGGGCTTCGCCCTTGATTCCGCGCGGGGGAAACCCGCGACCCTCACCCCCTCACCCTGATCCCCACCGGCCCCGCCACAATCCGTCCGATCACCGCCGCCTCATGGCCCGCCGCATGCAACCGCTGCACCACCCCTTGCACCGCATCGGCCCCAACCGCCGCCAGCATCCCGCCCGCCGTCTGCGGATCATGCAACAACGCCAACCGTGGCCCAGCCCCGCCCACAACCGGTGCTGCCGCCACATTCGCCGCCCATATCGTGGACCGCACCCCCGCCGCCGCCAACCCTTCAGCCCCCGCATAGACCGGCACCTGCGCCAGATCGACCTCAGCCGCAACGCCCGACGCCCGGCACATCGCCATCAGATGCCCCGCAAGACCAAAACCCGTCACATCCGTCATCGCATGCGCCTGCCCCAAGATCTCCGCCGCCTCCCCCTGTGGCACCTGCAACGCGGCCAGCAGGGCGGCAATATCGCGCCCGTCGGCCACCCCGCGCATCTCAGCGGCCAAGAGCACGCCCGAGCCAAGAGGCCGCGTCAGGATCAGCACATCGCCCGGCATCGTCCCCGCGACCGTGATCGCCTCGCCGTCCAAAATTCCCGTCACGGTAAAGCCGATGCTCGCCTCCGCCCCCATGGTCGAATGCCCGCCCACGATCTCAGCGCCCGCGCAACGCAACGCATCGCCCGCCTGCGCCATGATCTCGGCCATACTGCGCGCCTGCAACACCTCAGACAGGCGCGGCAGGGTCACCGACACCAGGGCCGCCTGCGGCTTTGCCCCCATCGCCCAAACGTCACCCAAGGCATGCAGCGCCGCAATCCGCGCCATCACCCCCAGATCCTCGGTAAAGCCGCGCAGATGATCCGTGGTCAGCACCTGCCGCACGCCCCCCACGCGGATCACCGCCGCATCATCCCCCGGCCCGGTCAGCACGTCCTCGCGCCCCCGCGACAGCTCCGCCGCCAGCACCTCGCGCAAAACCCCCGGTGCCACCTTGGCTCCGCATCCGCCACAAAGCGGCTCGTCTCCCACACCACCCAAGGCGCGCAGACGCGGTGCCTCCGCCGCAGCCATCGCCGGCAATTCCGCGAATTGCACCATGAACTTGCGGTCGATCCGATCCTTCAACCGCCACAAGAGCGGCCCGCCAAAGGCCATGCCCATCTTTTCCCCCAAGGCCGATTTTCCCCCGAGAGAGATCAGCTTGAGGTAATCGCGCTGCGGATGAAACGGCCGCGTCTTGCCCCCACTCAGCACCGCGCGCAGATTGTCGCGCAGCACAGGGGCGGCACGCACTGCATAGACCCCGGCCTTGGGGCGCGGCGCATGGCTCAGATGCGCACAATCCCCAGCGGCAAAAATCGCCTCTTGCCCCTCGACCCGCAAATCCGCACCCACGCGCAGAAACCCGTCCTCTGTCACCGGCAATCCGGTCTCTGCCAGCCAACCATGCGCCCGCGCGCCCGCTGCCCCCGCGACAAACCCCGCCGCAATCTGGGTCCCATCGCTCAGGATCACACCCGCGCCCGTCACCTGCGCCACCTCGGCCCCCGTCACAATCCGCACCCCCGCCGCCGCACAGGCGCGGATCAGACGCGGGCGGATCACCGGTGCCCCCGGCGCAATCTCCGCTGACCGCTCGATCAGCGTCACCTCCGCCCGCCCCGCAACGCCCCGCAGCCGATAGGCCATCGCCATCGCCAATTCGATCCCGGCAATGCCGCCGCCGATCACCGCCGCTTGCGGCGCGGTCCCGTCGGCCACCCGGCCCAGAAACCCCTCCCAGGCCCCCGCAAAGGGCCCAAGCGGCTTGGCCGCGACCCCATGCTCGGCGAATCCCGGCACCCGTGGCATCCCCGAATGAATGCCCACATCGACCGAGGCCACGTCAAACCCGATCTCGCCGCGCCCCGCGACCGTGACCCGGCCCGCGCCCGCCTCAATCCCCGTGACCGCCCCCACAATCAGCCGCGCGCCCGCAAACCGCGCCAGCCGCACCAGATCAATCTCCAGCTCCTCGCGCCGGTAATGCCCCGCCACCAACCCCGGCAACATGCCCGTATAAGGCGCAACCGGATTGGGGTCGATCACCGTCAACCGCGCTCCCGGCAGCGGGTCCATCCCCCACATCCGCAGCACCAACGCATGTGCATGCCCACCCCCGATCAGCACCAGATCACGAGTCAGGGGAACAGAGGCGGACATCATGGGGAAACTCTCCGGTTATGCTCGCATCGGCATAGGCCAAGCGAAACCGCAGGAAAAGCGGCGAATGCGCGCGGCTCAGCCGCCCTTGAGCCGCTTGAGCAACACAACTTCGCTATCAGGCTCAATCGGCGTGAACCAACTGTCGTTATAGACGCGCCCGTCAATCGACACCGACACGCCGCGCTCCAACTCCGCGCGCAGGCCGGGGAATTTCTCCCCCAGCCCATCGAGCAACGCGCGCAGCGTGGCGGCCTCCACCACCACCTCGCGCGCGCCCTCCGCACTCTCGGCCAAAGACCCCCAGAGCACGACCTTGACCATCAGCCGCGCGCGGCCTCGTGGATCGCCGCCAACACACGCGGCGGTGACATCGGCAGGCGCGTCATCCGCACGCCCGCTGCCGCCGATACCGCATTGGCCACCGCGGCCAAGGGCGGCACAATCGGCGTTTCGCCCACACCGCGCACGCCGTAAGGATGGCCGGGATTGGGGATTTCCAAAATCACCGTGTCGATCATCGGCAGGTCAGAGGCCACGGGAATCCGGTAATCAAGGAAGCCCGCATTTTGCAGAATCCCATCCTCCCCATAGATATATTCCTCGTTGAGCGCCCAGCCGATGCCCTGCACGGCACCGCCCTGAAACTGTCCCTCGACATAGGCCGGATGCACCGCGCGCCCCGCGTCCTGAAACACCGTGTAGCGCAGGATTTTGGTGGCGCCGGTATCGGGATCAACCTCGACATCGACCATATGCGTGCCAAAGCTCACGCCCGCCCCTTCGGCGTTGACCTCATGGTGTCCTGCAATCGGACCGCCCGTGTTGCTGGCAATCGCGGCGATCTCCTTGAGGGTCATCGGCGGGAATTTCCCCGCATTTGGACCAGCGGGGCGCGCGGCCCCCTCCTCCCACTCGACGGCATCGGCGTCGATGCCCCAGATCATCGCGGCGCGTTTGCACATCTCACGCTTGGCAGCGCGTGCCGCCTCAATCGTGGCCAGACCCACCGCGAATGTCACGCGGCTGCCGTCTGTCACCTCGTTCTGGCCCAGCGATCCGGTATCGGCAATAACCGTCCGCACCTGATCATAGGGAATGCCCAGTTCTTCGGCGGCCATCATCGTCATCGACGCGCGCGACCCGCCAATGTCGGGATTGCCCTCCGAGACCGTCACCGTCCCATCCGGCGTCACATTGAGGCTCACGCACGTATCACCGCCAAAGTTGAACCAGAACCCGCAGGCCACGCCGCGCCCTTGGTTTTCGCCCAACGGGGCGGTCCAATGCGGATGCGTATGCGCCGCCTCCAACGTCGCCATCAGGCCAATCGCCGGATAGGTTGGACCGTAAGAGGCTTTGGTGCCCTCCTTCGCTCCGTTCATCAACCGCACCGCCAACGGATCAAGGCCAAATCCCTTGGCCAATTCGTCAATGGCACTTTCCACCGCAAAGGCCGCCATTGGCGCACCGGGTGCGCGGTAGGCCGCCGCCTTGGGCCGGTTGCTCACCACATCCCAGCCGACAGTTTTCACATTCTCCAGATCATAGGGCGCAAAGGCCGACATCGACCCCATATCAACCGGCGACCCCGGATAGGCCCCGCCCTGATAGCGCAACTCGGCAAAGGCCGCCGTGATCCGGCCATCCGTCTTCATCCCGATCCTGACATCAATCGAGGAAGACGCCGTGGGCCCGGTGGCCCGCAGCACCTCGGACCGGCTCATCACCATCTTGACCGGGCGGCCCGATTTCTTGGCCAGCATGAGGGCCACCGGCTCCAGAAAGACCACCGTCTTGCCGCCAAAACCGCCGCCGATTTCGCTGGCTGTTACCCGCAATTGCCCCTGCTCCATCCCAAGGATGGCGGCACAGACATTGCGCACCATGTAATGCCCTTGGGTGCAGACCCAAAGATCGCCCTGCCCGTCCGCGCTCATCGTCGCAAGGCAGGCATGCGGCTCGATATAGCCCTGATGCGTGGCCCCGGTGCGATAGGTCCGCTCGACCACGCGGTCCGCCTGTTTCAGCCCCGCCTCGATATCGCCATGCCCGAATTCAGAGCGCGCGATGACATTGCCGGACAGGCCTTCTGGCACCGTCTCTTGCTGTCGCCCCTCATGCAGCACCGGCGCGCCGGGCTTCATCGCCTCGTCCACATCCGTCACATGCGGCAGAACCTCGTATTCCACCTCAATGAGCTTCAGCGCCTTGCGCGCCACCGCCACCGAATTGGCCGCAATCGCCGCCACCGCATGCCCGTCATAGAGCGCCTTGGCCCCGGCCAAGCAATTGTCCATCACATCGGCCACATGCTCCGGCACATCGCCGAAATCGGCGCGCGTGACCACGGCCTTGACGCCGGGCAACGCCTCGGCCTTGCTCGTATCAATCTTCACGATCCGCGCATGCGCATGCGGGCTGCGCAGAATACGCCCCGTCAGCATCCCCGGTGCCACGATATCCGCGCCAAAGCGCGCCCGACCGGTGACCTTGTCGATCCCGTCCGGCCGGTTGGGCCGCGTGCCCACAACCTTGAAATTCTTGATTTTCTTGGTGTCATCCAAAGCCATCACGACGCCCTCCGCATGTCCGCTGCCGTTTCCATCACGGCGCGGATGATCTTGTCATAGCCGGTGCAACGGCACAGATTGCCCGCCAGCCAATAGCGCACCTCTTCCTCAGACGGGTCCATGTTGCGTTCGAGCAGCGATTTCGCCGCCACCAGAATCCCCGGCGTGCAGATGCCACATTGCAGCGCGGCCATCTCGATGAACTTCTGCTGCAACGGATGCAGCACCTCGCCCGCCGCCATGCCCTCGATCGTGGCAATCTCACGCCCCTCGGCCTCGGCCCCCAGCATCAGGCATGAACAGACCAGCCGCCCATCCACCGTCACCGAACAGGCACCGCAATCGCCCGTGCCACAGCCCTCCTTGGTGCCCGTCAGGCCCAGTTCGTCGCGCAGCACATCCAAGAGCGTCGCCTCAGCATCACAAAGAAACTCGGTCTCATCGCCGTTGATCGTCGTCGTCACATGTATCCGGCTCATGCCTTCTCTCCTTTCGCGCGCGCCTCGGCGATCACCGCCGCGCGGCGCGCCAATACGCCCGCAACATGGCGACGGAAATCGACCGTGCCGCGCTTGTCATCAATCGGGGTGGCCGCCTTTGAGCAGACCGCCGCCAGATCCGCCAGCGCCGCCTCATCCAGCGCCCGCCCCACAATGGCCTCCGCCGCTGCATCCACCAGCATCACCTTGGGTCCAACCGCCCCCAGCGCCACGCGCGCCGCCGCAACCTTGCCCGCCGCGTCCAAACTCAAGGAAATCCCGCACCCCACCACCGCGATATCCATCTCGGTGCGCGGAATGAACCGCAGATAGGCATCGCCCGAGCGCGCGCCGCGCGCAGGCAAAAACACCGACGCGATGAACTCCCCCGCACCCAGCGAGGTTTTGCCCGGCGACTTGGGAATATCAATCACCGCCACGTCGCGCGTGCCCTTGGGGCCAACCACCCGCACGACCGCCTCCGCCGCCACTATCGCCGGCACTGAATCTGCCGCAGGCGAGGCGTTGCAGAGATTGCCCGCCAAGGTCGCCCGCCCCTGCACCTGCGTCGAGCCAATGAGCCCCGCCGCCTCGACCACACCGGGCCATGCCGCCACCAGCCCCGCATGCTCGCCCATCTCGGCACCCGAGACCGCAGCACCTATCCGCCAGCCTCCGGCCTCCGGCATCACCGCCTTCATGCCTGCGATCCGCTTGATATCGACGATCACGTCCGGCTCGACCATCTCCGAGCGGAGCTTGACCAACAGATCCGTGCCTCCCGCCAACACATACGCGCCCTGCTCTGCGGCCAGTATCCGCACAGCGGCCTCTACATCCTGAGGTGCCTCATACCGCATTCCGGCTTTCCTTTCCTGTTGCTCGCCGATCAGATCCCAATCTGACTCAGTCCCATTTTCGCTGACTATCCCGCAACTCGGGCCAAGACGCAAACCGCTTGCCGACATTCAGCCGCCCTTGCGCGCCATTCCTGTGCGTCCCCTGCCCCCGATGCCATAGGTTCGGACAGTTAATGTGCCAAAATCGCCGTAATCCTTTGACAAGCTCTTTGCTGCATAACTGGTCCACCGCCACTCAAAGGTCATAGATGTCCGACCCCGATCCGCGCCCCCGCCCCAAACTCGACAGAGCGCGTCACGCGCTCTTGTTCGAGCTGTTCCGTCAGCGCAACATGGCGCACTATGTGGCGCAGAACAGAACCGCACTGCCCGAAACTCTATCCGCCGACCTGCGCCTCTTTGCACAATCCGCCAGCCGCTCCATCGCGCCGGACCGTCCATCCCAGCCGCTGTTCTGAGCGCCTAACCGCGAAATCCCGTGGCAATCACGAACTTCTCCGAACTGTCCGCGCGCGATGCGGGCGGCTTCACATTGGCAACCTTGTCGAACCGCTTTTTCAGCAGCGTCTGCAACTCGCCCTCGGCCCCACCTGCCAGAACCTTGGACACAAATGTGCCGCCCACCTCCAGGACGTCAAACGCCAGATAGGCCGCCGCCTCGCAGAGCGCGATGATGCGCAAATGGTCTGTTTGCTTGTGACCCGAGCTTGAGGCGGCCATATCCGACATCACCACATCCGCCTTGCCGCCCAGCCAGTCCTTGACTTGCTGGTCTGCATCGTCGGCCATGAAATCAAGCTGAT
The DNA here is from genome assembly GCF_000152845.1 of Roseovarius sp. 217. GTDB lineage: Bacteria > Pseudomonadota > Alphaproteobacteria > Rhodobacterales > Rhodobacteraceae > Roseovarius. Next base: position 3,094,172 of record NZ_CH902584.1, on the reverse strand, counting down.
GGATCTCGCATCCCGCAATCGGCTCCACCTCTTGCAGATCGACTCCCACGATCCGGCCAATCGCCTTGCCCTTCTTCTCGCCGAGGGCGTTCACACGCGGCACCGCCACCTGACACCAGCCCCCCGGCGCACAGCCCAGATCAAGCACCCGCGCGCCGGGCACCAGAAACCGGAACTTGTCATCCAACTCCATGATCTTAAAGGCCGCACGACCGCGATAGCCCTCGATCTGCGCCCGCTTGACATAGGGGTCGTTCAACTGCCGCTGCAACCAGCGCGTCGACGACGATGTGCGCCCACGCGCCGTCTTGACCTTGACCGTCAGATCGCGTTGCCCGCGCCCCGAGGTATTCTTGCCATCCGGTGTCTTGGCCATCTAGTCTGCCTCACACGTTTTCAATTGTCAGCCCTTCATGAGCGATCTCAATCGCTTCAATCGCCACTTCATTGCCCTCGGCCTTCAGAGCGCTGCTTGTCACCTTGACCGGATAGCCGTTCTTGACCCGCCAGATCATCGTCGGCGCGCCACTTTGATCCAGCAAGGCAATCGTCAGATCTTTACGCTTGATCACGTTCATCTTGATCTCGGAAAACCAGTCAAAGATTTTGCTCTCCGTGGCGCATACCCCCTTTTTCAGGGTGATGGTGCTCGATTTCAGGAGTCCCGGCATTTTCACCTGCGAAAACTCGGGCGCATTTCCCGCGCGATATTCAATCGGCTGGCTTTCCACCTCCAGCCCAGACACCTCTTGGAAAGTCAGCTCCAACGTGTCCCATGCCACCCGGAAATAAAACTTCGGCATAGGCCAGATAGTCTGTGATTGCGCCGGACCGTCCTCCACCATCATGCCTCTCCGTCCGTCAATACGCCATCCGCCGCCATCTGCGCGTAGAGCATGCCTTCGCGCAGGCCTCGATCCGCCACGCTCAGCCGATCCGTCGGCCAGCACCTGAGCAACGCCTGCAAGATGGCAGCCCCCGACATGATCAGCGCCTGCCGATCCTGACCTATGCGCGGATCACGTCTGCGCCCCGCCGGACCAAGCGTCAGATAGGACCGGATCACCCGATCAATCTCGTCACTGGTCATGGTCAGCCCGTCCACTTTGTTGCGATCATAGCGCCGCAGGTTCAAATGGCTGGCCGCCACCGTCGTCACCGTGCCCGAGGTGCCCACGATCTGAAACCCCTCGCGCGACTGCTCATCCTTGTAGGGCGCGAATTCGGCAAGGTTCTCCTCAAAGAACCAGCTCATCAACGCAAACCGCGCCGCGTCATCTTCGACATCCCGGAACTGATCGCGCAGCGTCGCCACACCCAAGGGCACGCTGATCCAATCCACCACCTTGGCCGCAGGCAGACCGACTGGGCTGGAATGAAACCCCATATGCATCCGCATGATGGCACGCCGCCGCTCGGAATGCGGCACGGCCGTCAGGTCAATCCACACCAACTCCGTGGACCCACCCCCGATATCCACCACCAAGAGCTGATCGGTGCGCAGACTGACCAGCGGCGCACAAGACACCACAGCCAATTGTGCCTCTTCCTGAGGCGCGATGATATCGAGCTTGAGACCGGTCTCGCGCTCGACCCGCGCCATGAAGTCCGCGCCATTGCTTGCGCGACGACAGGCTTCGGTCGCGACCAGCCGCATGCGCGTCACCCGGTGCCGCTTCAGCTTCTGCTTGCAAACGCGAAGCGCCTGAATGGTCCGATAGATTGAGGCGCGCGACAGACGTCCAGAGCTTTCAAGCCCCGCGCCCAGCTGCACTGATTTCGAGAAACTGTCCACGACTTTAAACTGATGGCCCTCGGGTTGGGCAATCAGCATCCGGCAACTGTTTGTTCCCAGATCAAGCGCCGCATAGAGCGGCCCCTGATCCAGATGGGTCAGTGCGGGGCTCTCAACCGGTATCGGGACCGCGCCCGCACTTTCGGGACGCTTGGGCGTCATAGCAACACGCCCTCCATTTCAAGTTACCTCCAAACTAGTCCGAAGCGGGCGCGCACGCAAGCGTTGCGACGGGTCATAACGATGATGAGTATTTTTCGCATCCCGCCCAATGGCTCGCCGCGCCGCGCGCCGCTAAGGTGGCCACGTCGCATGACGCTCCCGTTCTGTCGAAATCGAACCCTGCGCATCGCCCAGCCTGCATTAGGTAGGGACCACGAAGGAAAAAGGAATCAACCATGGTCGACGTCACCATCGTCTACTGGCGGGACATCCCCGCTCAGGTCATCGTCGGCAAGGGCCGCCGCGGCAGCAAGGTTCAGCTGCCCGAGCGCTTCGAGCAGGCCATCGACCGCGCGGCGATGAAATGCGGCGCCGCTGGCACCGACGCCTACCTCGCCGAATGGCGCAAGGCTGATCCCTATCCCGTGGAAGGCGAACCCGACGCCGTCGCCCAATCCGAGGCGGCCCGGATCGACGCAGAGTTTGATCAGGAGCGCATCAAGGCCCTGATCGCGAATGATGGCTGGGCGTGAATGCGCTCTGGATCTCTATGGGAGGCCGCGATGGCACTTTTCAACTTCAAGAAGCGTGAGAAATTCACCCCCGCCAATGGCCAGCTCGAGGCTTTCCTTGACGGCTATTCGATCGAGGTGATGCCCCGCACCGCCGAAAAGATCGAGAATTTCCGCGACCTGCTGCCCACCGGCACCCGCGTCTACATCGCCCATATCGAGGGCACCCCGATCGAGGATATGGTCGCCACCGCCGCGCGTCTGGCGCGGGACGGCTATCCCGTCATGCCCCACTTCCCGGCCCGCATCATCAAGGACCGCGCCACCCTGGCCGACTGGATCGCCCGCTACCAGGGCGAGGCGGGCGTCGATCAGGCCCTGCTCCTCGCCGGTGGCGTCACCACCCCGCATGGCGATTTCGACAGCTCCATCCAACTGATGCAATCCGGTGAATTCGACCGCGCTGGCTTCAAGCGCCTGCATGTCGCAGGCCACCCCGAAGGCAACCGCGACATCGACCCCGATGGCAGCATGAAAAACGTCGAGGACGCGCTCCGCTGGAAACAGAAATTCTCTGAAACCACCGACGCGAAAATGGCCCTCGCCACCCAATTCGCCTTTGAGGCCAAGCCGATCATCCAATGGGCCGACAATCTCAAGGCGGCAGGCATCGACCTGCCTATCCACATCGGCATCGCCGGCCCCGCCAAGCTGCAAACCCTGATCAAATTCGCCATCGCCTGCGGTGTCGGCCCTTCGCTCAAGGTTCTGCAGAAACGCGCCATGGATGTTTCGAAACTCCTGCTCCCCTATGAGCCGAACGACGTTCTGACCGAACTGGCCGCCCACAAGGCCGCCAATCCCGAGTTCAACATCGAGCATGTGCATTTCTTCCCGCTCGGCGGGATCAAGAGCAATGCCGAATGGGCCATCGCCAATGGCGGTGCCGCCGCCACCCCTGCCAACGCATCCTGAAGGACCACATATGACCCGCACCATCGTCGAGAGCAAAACCAAAACCGCCGTCATCGGCTTTGACGAGCCGTTCTGCGTCATTGGCGAACGCATCAACCCCACAGGCCGCAAAAAGCTCGCCGCCGAGCTTGAGGCCGGCGATTTCTCGACAGTGGAATCCGATGCTCTGGCACAGGCCGCCGCTGGTGCCACCGTGCTCGATATCAACGCAGGCGTGGTCTACAATTCCAACCCCAACCCGAACGAGACCGAACCGCCCCTGATGACCAAGATGATCGAGCTGGTGCAGGGCCTCGTCGACCTGCCGCTCTGCATCGACAGCTCGGTTCCCGCAGCGCTTGAGGCCGGTCTCAAGGCCGCTCAGGGCCGTCCCCTCCTCAACTCGGTGACGGGTGAAGAAGACCGCCTAGAATACGTGCTGCCCTTGGTCAAGAAATACAACGTGCCGGTCGTGGCCATCTCCAACGACGACACCGGCATTTCCGAAGACCCCGACGTCCGCTTTGCCGTCGCCAAGAAAATCGTCGAGCGCGCCGCCGATTTCGGCATCCCCGCGCATGACATCGTGGTCGATCCTCTGGTCATGCCGGTGGGCGCGATGGGCACCGCCGGTCGTCAGGTCTTTACCCTCGTGCGCCGCCTGCGCGAAGAGCTGGGCGTCAACACCACCTGTGGTGCCTCCAACATCTCCTTTGGCCTGCCCAACCGCCACGGCATCAACAATGCCTTTCTGCCTATGGCGATGCAGGCGGGCATGACCTCCGCCATCATGAACCCGATCGCGCTGCCGGTGAAACAGGCCGAGATCGAGGCGAAAAAGGCCGAAGTCGCCGCCTCCGGCCTCATCCTGCCCGAGGATATGGACGACGAGACCTTCTGCCAGCTCTTTGGCCTGGGCTCGATGAAGGCCCGTCCGGGCAAGGAAATGGAGGCGATCATGGCCGCCAACTTCCTGATGAACGCCGACCCGCACGGCGGCAACTGGATCAAGTTCAACAAAGCCCCCCCCAAACCCGGCGAAGAGGTCCGCACCGGCGGCCGCGCCGGGAGCCGCAGCCGCCGCCGCGGCTAAGGCGCAGGCCAGCCTCAGCACAACAGACCCAAGCGCGGCCCCTCCAAGGGCCGCGCTTTTTCGTGCCACGCTCCCCCAAACACTCTTGCGCGGAATCAAGGTGTCGCAGACACCGCCGCGCAGCGCCCGTCCGCCCCCTCGGGCGGGCGCTTTTGCAACGTGGCATTTCCTTGAAAACGCAGAAGTATGAGGCAGACATAAACTGCCAGCCCACACCGTCGCAGCGCCCCCCCGGCGGACAGGCCCCGCACGGCTCAATGGTTGGCGTAAACCTCAACCCAAACACGCCAATAGATCCCCACCCCCGTCACCCCGGACTTGATCCGGGGTCTCTTGAGGATTGCTTGGTCAAGGGCGCGCTACCGCAGCATCTTGAGAAGGTAAGCCCAACAACTGTTCTACCTTTCAGCTGATCAGGAACGACTGTCGGCAATGCGCAGGAAACGGACAGTTCAAAAGCGCAAACCGTAAGCACCCTTCGGAACGCGACCGGCCCGAAGCGGACTTTGACAGGCACTTCCAGCGCTGCGGTGCAGCTTTCGCATTGCGGCCATTCATCCACCGGCAGTTTTTTTATTGCCTCAATCGTTGGTCAGCGGGTAAAGCAACCGCATTTACACCAAAGCCGATTGGGCGCTGGCGTAGAAATGCAGTCCAGCAACACATTCTAGATGGCTCAACGGATCTTCTATGAAGAACACTTGGATCGAATGCGGTGCGGCGCTTTGGAGCCGGGAAAGTGCGCCACCTTGCGATTCGCATCGACAAGCTCATGCCATGTAAACTCGGAAAATTACCGTGACAGTGAACGCAGATACCGCTTACACTTCACTGCATCCCACGCTGCGGTGCTCGCCATGTCGGTCCGCGAAGATGTAGGCATGTGATCGCGGCAGGGAGTCTAGCTGTTTTGGATGAGCCAAGAAAACTAAAGAGCCTACAATTCTACCTCGATAAGACTGCAGAGTTAGACATTCCAATCTCAGCCGATGTCGCAATGATAATGTCTGACACTCGATCATGCATTGAGGCGCTTAAATTTAGAGGTAAATACAAGACTGTAGATCTTGTTTGTGACTTTTTGCTTCATGAAAGGTTGGATCGCGCTGCAGCGCGACATCACCTTGCCAATGTGTCAAAAAGTTTGTGGCCTGGTATTGATGATGAACGCTCTATTCAATCCAAGTTTAGTGATTGTCTAAATATAGAACGGCTCCTAAGTGAGTTATCGGAGTTTTACCGTGCGCTCAATCTAAATGACTTTATTGTCACCGATCCAGTAAGAAGTTTTCTTTTCTGTGGTTTAGTTCTCAATCAGTTGGATGGTGCCAAGATGTCAATGCGTGAGCATGTTATTGTTGACGGTGAATTTATGCCTGAGCGCTTGAACGGACTTTTTGGCGAAGAACCAGGCCAATTCATCGCCGAGGTACAGGTACAGTATCAAGTTCACCCACCGCAGAAAGTAGGGCACATTCAGAACACGACGGGCTTTTACATTGTTGGAACTATCTTAAACCCAGAGAAATTATGGATTGATCCAGATAAGGAAGGAGTTTTCTTACGGTATTTAATTCTTCCTTTTGATCTTAACAAAACTACCGCCGAACAAGAACTAATGCGGCCATATTTCATGAATCGGCTAACTTCATAATTGTTATTAGGTAGAGAAACCCCAACTGGAGAGCGCGTCCCGACATGGACGGTCGATTGCCGACCTTGGCTCTCACGATAAAGGCCTGCTTTGACAAGGCCTGTATCAATCAATCGGTACTGCAGCGAATGTCCGGAATCCGCCCTTCGCGTCGACAACCCGATACTTGCGGCACGCTGCACAACCGTCCAAGACGGGCTACTCCGACCACTTTTCGCCGGCCTTTCAATAAAGACGACTAAAGGTAACCGCCCCCTCCCCCCCTGCGTACAAAACCCGTGTACAAAACGTACATCCTGTACGCGCCGACCCTTACGTCAGCCCCATATCGCGGGCGATCATGGCGGCTTGGGTGCGGTTCTTGGCGCCGAGTTTGCGGGACAGGGTTTTGAGGTGCAGTTTCACCGTAACCTCTTGAATATCAAGGTCTCTTGCGATTTCCTTGTTGGATTTTCCGTCCAGAACGCCGACCAGAACATCCGTCTCTCTGGGCGTGAGGTGCACTTTCCCCTCCGCCTCCGTATCCCCGGATTCAAGAAAATCTAGCGGCGTATAGGTCTCTCCCAACAACATATGGTGGACAGCAGCCACCAAAGACTGTGGATCCAGCGTTTTCGGCAGAAACCCCGCAGCCCAAGATCTGAGCGCCCTCCGCGCCACCTCCGGCGTCCCCGTCCCCGACAAAATCGCCACCGGACACCCCGCCCGCGATTTCATCACGGCAAGGCCCGACAGAGAATCCATTCCGGGCATCATCAAATCAAGCATAACCAACTGAAAAGGAACATTTTTTTCTTGGACCTTCAATGCGCTCTCTAGGCTCTCGGCCACGAAAACGTCAAAGCCTCCCTGCACCCGGAGGTACTCGGCGATCATCTCACGCACCAGATCGTGGTCGTCGGCCAGTAAAAGTTTGGTCATCAGTGCATCTTCCCTCTGCCACCGATTTTCTGCTTATATTTCAAATAATAAGCTGCGCTCGGTGCCATGACAATTGTTCGGCAACCCGCATCAAGGTCACCCATATCCTCTGCACATGTGGCAAGTTCCATGCCAATCCCCGCGCTGCCCCTATCTTCCGGGATAGGGGGCTGGTCAAACCCTGGAAAACCGCAGCATACCCGCAAGAGCAGTGGTGGTTCCCATGGTCCCATCCGTGCATTCCAACCTTTTTGCTCGACGCCAAACGCCACATTCCAACAAAAAAAGCAAAAACTTTAGCGAAAGGCCGACCGGCACGTCTCTGCGCCATAAAACCAACAAAATGAAAGAATAGAAATACTTGGCCTCACGGCAATCAACACTCCCCAGAGCTTTGCTGCGCGCCACGTTCGATACAAGATGGAAAGGCGCTGAAAACCCATAGGCCTAGGTGACAAAGGATCACTTTGATTGATATACAACCATAGCGCTAGTCCGATCCAGGGTACTGAACTATTTTTCAGGGGGCGCGTTTGGCGTACTTGTCGGTCAGTGGCTAGAACAAGTTGTATGTAGGTAACGAATTATAAGGCAAATCATGCACGCCTCGAGACTTCGCAAGTCACCAACCCAGCATCGCTTGTTACTGATCACGTTAAGCGTGTTTGCGATCGGCTGCATGGTGGCGGCGGTGGTTATGACCAGCAAGGTTTTCGTACAACTGGACGACTACGGCATCGCGAACCAAGACAATCTACAGTGGACGACATCGCGCCTGGAGGTTGACCAGCTCAAGTACTTGGCCGCATTGCAGACCTTGTCAGCGCCTGACCCTGAGCAAGTCGATCACGTCCGGCGTCAGTTTGATGTTCTCTACAGCCGAGCAACGGCCCTAAGGAACGGCAGGGTGTACCGCGAAGTTTTGGCACAGGATGTTTCTCATGCAGACCTCGACCGCATCGGGGACCTTCTTGCGAGAATGGTACCTCTTGTTGATACGGATGCGGCAACAGTATTTCAAGAACGAGACCGCCTGATCTCACTCGGTCTGGAAATGGCCGACCCAATTCGAAGTATCGCAACGCGGGGACTGGCCGCGCATGCCAAGCGCTCGGATTCGGAACGCGCCGGCCTCACCGCAAAAATTCTTTCGATGGCGGCACTCAGTGTCATGATGCTTGCGGCCCTCTCTTCGCTCTTATTCTTGGTTTGGCGCCTGTATCGCAGCTATCGCAGGCAGGCCGAGCAAAGTACGAGTACATCAAATAGGCTGGCAACCATCCTCAACACCTCGCAGGATGCCGTTCTGGTCGTTGGCCCAGATGGGCGCATCGAAGATACAAATGCGCGCGCAGGTGACTTGCTGGAACTTTCAGGAGATCCTGCAACTCCAGTCAAACTAAGTGAATTTCTATTTTACAAGCAAGCTGATGGACGGTTGAAGCCACTTGATGCGAACGTATTGCGAGAGACATGCGTCGACGGTCCAGTGCGCCGAGAGGATGTGATAGTTCGCAATTTCGCAGGCCGCGAGTTTGCAGCTGAGTTGTCGGCGGATCTTGCAAAGCGGGGCCAAACCACAATTTGCATCTGCTTTGTTCGGGATATTTCCGAACGGATCGCCGCCGAGGCCGAAATCGCTAGCTCCCGCGACCGGGCACTTGCAGGAGAGAGAGCCAAAGCACGATTTCTCGCGATGATCAGTCACGAAATGCGCACACCGCTGAATGGTATTCTGGGAGCGCTTGAACTGCTGGACGATACTGGGTTAACGCCCGACCAAGAGAAGTTCACCCGGATCATGCGGTCGTCGGGTCAACTCCTCTTGACGCAAATCACCGATGCGCTGGATTTGACCCAAGCCGCTGCAAGACAGATCGTCCTGCGACCTGCGGCCTTTGATCTGGACCAATTGCTGGAAGAGTTGGTTGAAACCCAACAGGGGCCGGCACAGGCCCGAGGAAATGCCCTTCGCCTGCGCAGGCCCCACTCTGGGCTTGGACGAAGCATAGGAGATCGGGCACGGATTTATCAAGTGCTCCTCAATCTCGTTTCGAATGCAATCAAATTCACCAAGGATGGCGAAATCACGTTGGACGTGACGCGACATGACCCTAGCCAGAGCGGTTTGGACGAGGTGGAATTTCAGGTCACAGACACCGGCATTGGTATAAGTGAGACCGACCTACCGAAAGTGTTTGATGATTTTATGCGTGTTCAGGACATCTCGGGTGACAGACCCGAGGGGACGGGTCTTGGGCTCGGCATTGCACGCCAACTGGTCAAGCTTATGAAAGGCAACATTGGCGTCGAAAGTGAACTTGGAGAAGGCAGCCTATTTTGGGTGCGCCTGCCCCTGCCCCCGGCAACAGGCGTAGTCGCAGCGCCGGAGCCTTCCCATGTCCCCCTACCCCCAAGGAAAAAATCCGATCGAACCCTCAATATTCTGGTTGTCGAGGACAATGCCACTAACCGTCTTGTGCTGGAGAGCATGCTGACCAACGATGGTCACAAAGTCCAGCTTGCCTGTGATGGCATGGAAGGGTTGGAATGCGCGGCAGCTGAGCAATATGACTTGATCTTAATGGATATCAGCATGCCGCGGCTGGACGGTAGAGAGTCTACGCGCCGTATCAGAGCCAGCCGGGGCCCGAATTCAAAGACACCCATCGTCGCCCTGACAGCGCATGTGCGGGCGGAGGACCGCGGCGATCTGGAAGCCGCAGGTTTTGACAGGGTCGAAACGAAACCTCTGCGTCGCGAAGCTTTGCGCGCCGTCATCAATCAGACGGCCACCCAAGGCGTCAGCTCCGCGGACACGACGTATTGTGTCGATTCCACATACCACACAATTGCGTTCAGCCTTGCCTCAAGAGCGGATTGACCGGCTTATCACAGAGTTCGAGGCCGAAGGTTCTGCGATCCTCGTTGCACTCAATCAGCAAGACAGACGATCCGACAACGACCTCGCAGATCACATACACAAACTTGCTGGCACAGCCGCCTCAACAGGCGCGCTCAGGTTACAGGCCCTTCTGGGACTCACAGAAGTAACCCTGCGCACTGGAGACGAATCCACAATAGCAACAACCAGCGTGGCAATCCCAGAGCTGTTGCAAGCGACGCTGGCACAGCTCAAAGAGCACAATCAGAAACGCTGAAAAACTCACTTAGAGTTGCCTTTCATCTGGCTTACTATAGGTTCCACGGCATACACTTCGCTATCAGACTTCCCGCGTCATCGCGGGGCACCAGAGAACGGGACCCCGGCCAATATGAAGATATGGAAACAACTGGTAGTACTTTGTCTGATGTGTGCAGCATCTTACGGCGGGTATTTGGCATACCAGACCTATTTCGCGCCCAATGCCGCCGCAGAGACCGCGCCCGATGGAGAGCGACCTGTAACTGTTGAAGTGACATCAGCCGAAAGACGTACGCTCCAAGAGACAATTGAAGCGGTTGGGACGACGCGGGCCTTGAAATCCATCGACATTGTTCCAGAAGTCGACGGGCGCTTGATCGCGCTGTCCATCTCTCCGGGGACGAAGGTGGAAAAAGGCGACGTGTTGGCGCGCCTTGATGATACGATCGAGCGCGCGGATCTAGCCGAAGCCGAGGCTGTTCTGATTGAACAACGTCAGACTTTGGAGCGCACACGTCAGTTGCGTCAGACCAGTGCCGTATCGAAAGCCACCGAGGAAGAGGCTATCGCGCGTCTCGCAGAAGCTGAGGCAGAGGTCGAGCGCGCACGCAGGCGCCTTGACGATCGGACCATCACAGCGCCCTTTGGGGGCATCGTCGGGCTTACAAACTTCGATGTGGGCGCACGCGTCACAGAAGGCGAGGTTCTCACCCGGCTCGACGACTTGAGCCAGGTCGAAGTCGAGTTCTCCCTGCCCGAGATGATCTATGGGCAAGTCCAAAAGGGACAACCACTGACCGCGCGCAGCGCGGCCTTCGCAGATCGCGTATTCAATGGCACCGTGGATGTTGTGGACAGTGGCATAGACCCGGTCAGCCGCGCCTTTCGCACCCGCGCGTTAATCCCAAACTCCGATAGCACACTCCCTGCAGGGATGTTCCTGTCACTGACGCTGGTCCTATCAGAGAGCGAAGAAGTCACCGTCCCGGAAGAGGCTATCGTTTTCCAAGCAGCCGAAACTTATGTTTTTGTCGCTACGGACGGCAAAGCCAGCCGCCGTACCGTAATCGCAGGACAACGCAAGGATGGGCAGATCGCCATTACCTCAGGCCTAGAGGCCGGTGAATCCGTGATCATACGCGGTCTGCAACGGGTGCGCGATGGCACCTTGCTTAGGATCTTAGAGGCCGACACCGGAGCCACTGCCGAAACCGATCTACCCAAGCCCGAGAGTGCAACATGACCCTCTCTGACATCTCGATCAGACGGCCCGTTCTGGCTGCGGTGGCAAGTCTTCTGATCGTGATATTCGGCATGGCCGCCCTACGCGATATTCCGGTGCGGGAACTCCCCGACGTAGATAATGCGGTTGTTACTGTCACGACAACCTATCGCGGAGCAGCGCCTGAAGTAATCGATACCGACATTACGGAAACGGTGGAGGGTGCCATAGCCTCCATATCCGGCATCCGCACAATCAGTTCCGAGAGCCGCCAGGGAAGATCAAGGGTCACCGTCGAATTCGAGACCAGCGTCGACATCGATGTTGCGGCAAATGACGTCCGCGATGCTGTGGGGCGAGTGCGTGGTGATCTGCCTGAAGAGGCGGACGAACCACAAGTCGTTAAGAGTGATGCCGATGCAGATCCCGTGATGCGTCTTGCTGTCACGTCGGACCGCATGACCACAGCCGAGATTACCGATTATATTGACCGTTTTGTCGTGGACAGGTTCGCCACACTTGACGGCGTCGCCAATGTCGAAATCATTGGGGATCAACCCTTTGCGGTTCGCATATGGTTGGATCGAAGAGCCCTTGCCGCGCGCAACCTCACGGTGGCCGATGTCGAAGCGGCTTTGCGTCGCAATAATCTCGAACTGCCTGCAGGCGACGTTGAATCGACCAACCGCCAACTCACAGTCCGTCTCAACAGCCGATTGCGCAGCATTGAGGATTTTCGTGACATCGTCTTGGACAGGATGGCCGGATATCCAATCAGATTGCGCGATGTGGCGCGTGTCGTGCCGGGAGTTGCAGACGATTCAACCATTGTTCGAACCAATGGCACCGATGCTGTCGGCGTTCAGGTCTTGCGTCAGAGCCAGTCCAATACTCTGGCAATCTCCAAGGCCGTACGCGCCGAAATCAAGACATTGGCGCCCAACCTGCCAGCGGGCATGAGGATTATAGTTGGGTCCGATGACGCCCTTTTTGTCGGAGCCTCAATCCGCGAGGTGGTGGTGGCTCTGTTTATTTCGCTGGCACTCGTGATAGCGGTCATCCTCCTTTTTCTACGCAGCATCCCTGCGACGCTTGTGCCGTTCATCACAATTCCAGTTTCATTGATCGGAAGCTTCTTGCTGATTGGAATTTGGGGATTTTCGCTCAACACGCTAACGCTTCTGGCGCTTTTGCTGTCCATTGGTCTTGTTGTGGATGACGCCATTGTTGTTCTTGAGAACATCCAACGCCGAATTGAAGACGGTGAAAGCCCTCTGGTAGCCAGCATGCATGGAGCGCGGCAGGTTACATTTGCAGTCATTGCAACCTCGCTAACGTTGATTGCAGTTTTTGTGCCGCTGTCCTTCATGCCCGGTCAAGTAGGACGGCTGTTTGTCGAATTTGGCTGGGTTATGGCTGGAACGGTGGCGATCTCTACGTTTGTCGCGCTTTCGGCCTGCCCGGCGCTTGCTTCAAAAGTACTGAGCGCTTGCAAGTTGCGCGCCAACGCTCCCACCGGACCACGTCCACCAACGATGATTCAACGCATTTATGGTTCGCTCTTGACCCGTGCCATTGGCATGCCTCTTGTTATCCTGCCGTTGGCACTTGTGATAACGGCAGGAGCCGTTCTCTTTTATGATGGGCTTCCGCGCGAACTTGCCCCGCGTGAGGATCGAGGCGTGGGCTTCGTGCCGCTGACGGCACCTCAGGGGTCGACCGTCGCACATTCCGACATGGCCGCCCGTCAAGTTGAAGCCATTATGGAACCCCTGAGAGAGTCCGGTGAAATTGAAACCGTGTTCAGCTTTACAGGTTGGGGTGGTCGTCCGTGGCGGTCATTTGTTGTCTTCCGTCTCGCGCCTTGGGAAGAACGTGAGCGCTCTGTATCCGACATCGTGTCGGAGATTGCTCCGCAGATGGGGAATGTGACGATTGCGCGCGGCTTCCCTGTAACACCTGCGGGGCTTGGCTTGCGCGGCAGCTCTACCCCGGTGCAGATCGTGATCGGAGGCCCCGATTTCGAGAGCGTCAAAGACTGGGCGACAACCTTTCTAGAGCGTGCAGAAAGTGTCGAAGGCCTTGTGAACCCAGAGATCAACTTTGACCAGAACCTGCCGCAACTCGACATAGAGATTGATCGTGCGCGCGCCGACGATTTGGGCATATCCGCGGATGCGATTGCAGCCACGTTGCAAACCATGCTCGCATCGCGGGAGGTTACGACGTTTGTAAGTCGAGGCCGTGAATACCCCGTCCTCGTTCAGGCCGAAGATGAAGATCGCCGCTCGCCCACCGACATCACGAATATCTTCGTTCGGGCCGGAGACGGTGAGACATTGGTTCCTTTGGGGGCTCTTGTGACCCTCAAGGAAAACGCTGCAACCCCGTCACTTCGACGCTTCGACCGTTTGCCCTCGATTCAGCTTTCGGGGGCATTGGCACCCGACGCCGAACTTGGCGACGTGCTGAGTCGGCTAGAGGAAATTGCGGCAGAGATTCTGCCACCAGAGGCCAAGTTGGGATATGATGGCCAATCGCGCACCTATCAGGATACCTCAGGTGGCGTTGGTCTTGTGTTTCTTCTAGCGCTGCTCATCGTATACTTGGTTCTTGCCGCACAATTCGAAAGCTTTGTTCACCCACTTGTCATTATGCTGACTGTTCCCATCGGCATCGCCGGCGCGATTTACGCAATGGCAGCAGGCGGATTGTCGCTCAATGTTTACAGTCAGATTGGAATTATCCTGCTGATCGGGCTCATATCCAAGAATGGCATCCTAATCGTGGAATTTGCCAACCAACTGCGCGATGAAGGATACGCCGTGCGCGAAGCAGTGATCGAAGCCTCGGTGCTGCGTCTTCGCCCCATCATGATGACTGCAGTTTCAACGATTTTAGGAGCCGTACCGCTGATTACAGCCTCTGGTGCAGGTGCTGAAAGCCGGATCGCAGTTGGTACAGTGATCATCGCGGGCCTCGCCATGGCTACGACGTTGATGCTCTTTGTGACGCCAATTCTTTACGATCTGATGGCCCGTTTCACCAAACCACGCGGCGCAGTTGAGAAGACTCTCGACGCTGCGCTGGCCAAAAGCCATCTACCGGCGGAATGAAATTTTGCCCTCTTCGGAACGCCGGGCGCGGATTTGGCTCTTGGCAAGGGTGGCAATCCATCCTTCGCAATGCGATAAAAAGCGCAAGCTAGCGGAGTGCATCTCGGGTGATGAAGTCCCATTCAAGACTGTTAGGAATAACGGCCCTTTGCGTAGGGCTCATGCCTTTGTTCGCTCATGCGACAGATGTCTCATTCTCCACACCCAACGCCCCCAAGTCATTCTCGGAGAAGCTGCGCAGTGCATCGCTTGTTATGACCACTGCCGCTCAACAAGAGGCGACGGCGCAAGATCTCTTGGCCGCAGCCCAGGCAGATTACGGGCGATTGATTGGCGTCCTTTATGCTGAAGGCTATTACGGCGGGGTGATCCGCATCCGGGTGAATGGACAGGAAGCAGCGAGTATACCACCCCTGCGGGCCCCAACCGAGATCGCGCAAATCGATATCAGTGTTGACCGCGGGACGGCCTTCACTTTCTCAACGGCTCGGGTGGCCCCACTCCCACCGGATACGAAGCTGCCAGAAGGGTTTGCGACGGGCAATCCGGCCAAGGGCGAGTTGGTCGGAGAGGCGACACGAACGGGGATTGCCGCGTGGCGTGCCTCAGGTCATGCCAAGGCGCTTGTTGCCGATCAAACTGTTATTGCTGACCACGCGGTCTCGACGCTAACCGCTGACATCGCTCTTGATCCGGGTCCGCGTCTAAGATTTGGGACGCTCGAAATCTCAAACGAAGGCGACCCAAGCCGCGTTCGCCCATCACGTATTCGGGCCATCGCAGGCCTTCCCACTGGCCGAGTATTTTCACCCGAGGATCTGGAAGAGGCTGCCACACGCCTACGTCGGTCAGGGGCTTTTCGTTCTGTAGTGATGACCGAAGCCGAGAGCCCTAATCCGGATGGAACACTCGACATCACAACGCGTGTGACCGACGCCGAACGTCGCCGCATCGGCGCGGGCGCAGAGTTGGCGTCATTGGAAGGTCTTACATTATCTGGCTTCTGGTTGCACCGAAACCTTTGGGGCGGGGCCGAGAGGTTGCGGATCGATGGTTTGATCGGCGGTATTGGCGGTGACTCTGGCGGTGAGGATTACCGGCTTGGCGTGCGTTACGACCGACCCGCAACATTCACCCCCGACACAGGCCTTTTCCTAGAAGCTCGCGCCGAAGGAAATGATGAGCCTGACTATCGCGAGGCAAAGATAGAAATCGGCGGCGGTCTGAGCCACATCTTTTCGGATGATCTGAGCGGTGAGCTCGGCATCGCCTACCGTTATTCCGACATAAGTGATGATTTGGGAACGCGCAAACTGCAACACTTGCTGTTTCCAGGCAGCATCACATGGGATCGGCGCAACGATCCGTTGAACGCAACATCCGGGATTTTCCTCGAAGTGACGCTGACCCCGTTTATCGGTCTTGATCAAGAGAGTGGCGACGGCGCGCGAATTTATGCGGATGGACGACATTATCGCAGCTTTGGTCCTGACGATCGCTTTGTCCTAGCAGGACGGGCGCAGATCGGATCGATCGCGGGTGCAACCGTTGATGAAATCCCAGCTGACATGCTCTTTTACTCGGGCGGTGCAGGCACCGTGCGTGGTCAGAGTTATCAGTCGCTCGGTGTTGATATCGCACCCGGCGTCACCGTGGGTGGCCGTGCGTTTGCTGGGTTCTCAGGCGAATTGCGCGCTAACATCAACGATAAAATTCAAGCCGTGGCCTTTGCTGATACGGGATTTATCGGACAAGATGCGCTCGGCACCGGACGCGGGCGTTGGCACAGCGGCGCGGGCTTTGGCGCACGCTACTTCACTCCTGTCGGCCCAATTCGTGTGGATATAGGCACGCCTCTTGGCGACAATCTCGGTGAAGATTTTGAGATCTACATCGGCATCGGACAGGCCTTCTGATGGCACGCCTTATCTCCATCCTCTCGATTGCACTCGCCTGTCTTGCGCTGCCACTCTTGGCGCAGACGCCTGAACAGGACCGGGGCTATCTACAAGCCCTGCTAGAGGACAACCTCTCGGGCGCCGGTCGTGATGTACGGATCATCGGATTTTCCGGGGCGCTCTCATCACAGGCTACAGTGGACGAACTAACCATCGCCGACAAAGACGGCATCTGGATCACCTTGAATGAAGTCACACTTGACTGGACACGTTCGGCCCTCTTGCGAGGTAGGGTAGAGATCAATCGTCTGACCGCGCGTGAAATTGTGCTGGCCCGGCTACCACAGGCCGAAGAGGAACTCTCGCCAGAGATGGCAGAGGCCAAGCCGTTTCAACTTCCTGACCTGCCAGTCTCGGTCAACATAGGAGAGATCAGCGCCGAAACACTCACACTTGGTTCGCCCATCCTCGGTGAAGAGATTGACCTTCAACTCTTGGGAAGACTGTCGCTCGGAGGCGGCGAAGGCGCGGCTGAGATCGACGTGACGCGCTTGGACGGGCGCGGTGCTGTTCAATTAGACGCGAGTTTTGTGAACGAGACCGAAGTCCTAGCTTTAGACCTATCTCTCGAAGAGGACGAGGGCGGCATTGCAGCAACTTTGCTGCAACTGCCTGATCGGCCCGCGTTGTCATTAGAGATCAACGGCACGGCCCCTCTGAGCGATTACGTTGCAGACATTCGCTTGGCATCTGACAATGAGCCACGCCTGACTGGTCAGGTGACCCTTCGTAATGTGGACACATCCGAGACGCCCATCCGGGCATTTTCAGCAAAGCTGCGGGGCGACTTGACGCCGCTCTTTGCCGCCGAGTATCGTCCGTTCTTTGGCACGAACAGCCAACTTTCAGTCGAGGGTCAGCAACAGAGCGGTGGAAATCTTGACATCGAAGAATTCAACCTTTCTGCGGCACAGATCAAACTCGATGGCTCACTCTCGCTTGACGCAGCCGGATGGCCTGTACGGTTTGCCCTCAACGGCGAGTTGGACAATGAAGGCGCCCCGGTCCGCCTGCCGATCACCGGTCCCGCCACGCATGTTACAAGCGCGACGATTGAGGCGCGGTTTAATGCCGCGCGCGGCGACCGTTGGCGGGCCAAGGTCGCGATGACTGGATTCGAGAGGCCAGAAATCGGCATCACAAGCGCCAATCTCTCTGGCCGCGGCGTATTGCGACGGACCGCACCGCGCGGCGTTACTGCACTGACCGAGTTTGATGTATCAGGCCTGAGGCTAGAGGACGCAGCCCTCGCTGAGGCGGCGGGAACAGTGCTGTCGGGGCTTGCGTCGCTCGACTTTACCGAAGGTGGCCCGCTCAAGTTGCTTGGACTGCGTCTCGACGCAGGCGCAGCACAGCTCACGGGCAACGGACAAATAGCGGAGTTAGCCGCAGGATTTCCAGTGTCGGGCACGGTAACTCTCGAAGCTCCGAACCTGTCGCGGTTTGCAGCGCTTGCAGGTCAAGACATCGCTGGTGCAGCCCGCGCGACGATTGCTGGCTCAGGGAGCCTGCTGGGCGGAGATTTTGATATCACACTCGACGCCGAAACTGACGGCCTCGCCTTTGGACTACCGCAGGTTGATCCGTTGATCGCCAACCCAGCAACGCTTTCCTTGGCGGCCCGCCGAGATACGGCAGGCACCGATCTCAGCCGGTTCCAGATTGACAATGACACCATTCGGGCCACGGCTTCGGGGCGCCTTAGCAGTGAAAGCGGCGCGCTCAGCCTTGCCGCGCGGCTCTCAGATCTTTCTCTCTCTGATCCTCGCCTCTCTGGCCCCGCAGAACTCAGCAGCAACGTGTCATGGCAGGCCGGCGGCGACATAACCTTGAACGGGCTTGACGCACAGTTGATGGGGGCGCGCCTGCGCGCCGATGCAGCCCTCTCGCCAGAGACACCAGGGCTGCCCGTAAGGGGAAAGCTCAGGGCGGAAATTGAGGATCTGGCGCGTTTCAATGCCCTCGCGGGTCAGACCCTGCGCGGACAGCTTGACCTGACGCTCGAGGGCTCAGCCAAGGACAGTGCTCAGGACATGGCTCTTAAAGCCGCGATGAACGGGCAAAACCTGGCGACCGGCATTGCCGAACTCGACAAGCTCATTGCCGGTCGATTGACCCTCACCGCAGACGCCGCCCGACGCCCCGACAGGATCGAGATCAGCAATTTGGACTTCGAAACTCCACAAGTCTCTCTATCGGCTGGATCAAACAGTCCCGACGCGCCGGTTGAGTTCACCGCGCGCCTCGCCAACCTTGGGCTTTTTGCCCCAGAGTTTTCCGGCCCCGTATCGGCAAACGGAAGCGCTAGGCTGATTGGCGATCTGGCACAACGAATTTCTCTCACGTTGTCCGCCACCGGTCCCGGAGGCACAACGGCACAAGTCTCCGGCGATATCGTCGATCATGCGGCATCCGTTGATATCGCCGCTAATGGTTCCCTACCTCTCGCGCTTGCAAATAGTTTCATTCAACCAAATGCGCTTCAGGGAAGTGCCAGCTACGACCTTCGGATAGACGGCGCTCCCTCACTAGAGGCGGTGTCTGGCCGCATTACCACGTCTGGAACACGGATTGCCCTTCCCGGCACGGGTCTTGCCGTAGAGGACATCAGCGGGACAGCGACGCTCGGTGAGCGCCGCATGCAAACTGATTTCACCGCTCGCATGCGGGATGGTGGGCAAGTCCGGATCACAGGCCCGATTGCATTGACACCGGGCTATGCTGGCGATCTGCAAATTGCTTTGACCGATCTCGTGCTCAGCGATCAGGCAATTTACACGACATCCGTCAATGGCAACGTGGCGGTGAATGGCCCGCTGACCGGAGGTGCCCGGATTGGAGGCACCCTGACATTAGGTGAAACCAATATCCGTATTCCCTCGGGCCTCGGTCCCGCATCTGTGTCCCTTCCAGAATTGAAGCACGTGAACGAACCCGTAGATGTCCGCGCGACCAGAGAACGCGCCGGCCTTATAAAGGCTCCGGGCACGGGCCGCGCACGACCCTATCTCCTCGACCTCTCAATCAACGCTCCCAATCGGATATTTGTGCGCGGTCGCGGGCTGGATGCTGAATTGGGCGGCCAACTGCGCCTAGCTGGAACAACCGAGGCCGTCGCACCGGATGGGTTCTTTGAATTGATCCGCGGACGGCTCGACATTCTGGGCCAGCGGTTGACCATGACCCAAGGACGCGTCACCTTGCAAGGCTCGCTTGACCCGTATCTCCGTTTTGTAGGAGAAACCGAAACTGATGACGTTACCGTTCAGGTGATCATTGAAGGTTTGGCAAGTGCTCCAGAAGTTCGCTTCATCTCTGATCCGGATCTACCGCAAGAAGAAGTTGTCTCTCGCCTGATCTTCGGGCGCGGCCTCGACAGCATATCGCCATTCCAAGCGGCTCAGATGGCCTCTGCGGTGGCCACCCTCTCAGGTCGGAGCGGCGGTGATGTCGTCGGTAAATTGCGGAATGCCGTCGGTCTGTCAGATCTTGATGTGTCGCAGACCGATGATGGTGGAACAGAAGTAAGTGCGGGTGCCTATATCTCGGACAAAGTCTATACTGAAGTTACCGCGGACAGCGAAGGAAAGCAGCGCATTAATCTTAATCTCGACCTGACCGACAGTCTTACGGTCAAGGGAGGGACGTCGAACGATGGCTCCACAGGGATTGGTGTGTTCTTTGAACGAGATTACTGAGGATGAATATCTGAGCACATTCACTCAATAGCCATGATTGCGTCCTAAAACACCTTGCACGTACAGTAGGTGCTTTTGTGGCCTGAGGATCGGTACGATGGGGAACGGATAAAATGCGTTACATACCTCTCTGTCTCAGCATCCTACTCATCCCATGTGGGATTGCACTGGCCCTCCACTTCCCCGTCTGGGGCGGTCTGCTCGGTGGCGTTGCATGTCTGGCTGCCACGGTCGGTCTTTATGACCTCTTTCAAACCAAACGCGCCGTGCTCAAGAACTACCCAATATCGGCACGGCTCAGGTTTCTCTTTGAACATTTTCGCCCTGAGATCCGGCAGTATTTCCTCGAGAGCGACCACGAAGAGACCCCATTTTCGCGCGAACAGCGCGCTCTGGTCTATCGACGTTCCAAAGGGATCGAGGGGCTGCGCCCGTTTGGAACTCTGCGCAATGTGAACGCCGTCGGGCATGAATGGATCAACCACTCTATGGTTCCGACGCATCTGGGTGATGGAGAGTTTCGATTGCAGATTGGAGGTCCGGACTGCGCGCGGCCTTATAAGAGCTCTCCGCTCAACATATCCGGCATGTCTTATGGTGCCCTATCACCCACCGCAATTGAGGCTCTGAACTGGGGCGCAAAGCTTGGTGGATTTGCACATACGACAGGCGAAGGCTCGATTTCGAGGTTTCACCGAAAGCATGGCGGAGATTTGATTTGGCAGATCGGTTCGGGTTACTTCGGATGTCGCACCTCAGGAGGTGGCTTCGACCCAGACATGTTCTCGATGGCTGCTGCCGAGGATCAAGTCAGGATGATCGAGATAAAGCTTAGCCAAGGTGCAAAGCCGGGCCACGGTGGCATCCTGCCAGGAGCCAAGGTAACAGAGGCCATCGCAGAAGCGCGTGGTGTCCGGATTGGTCAAGATTGCATCAGCCCGGCGGCGCATTCCGAGTTCTCCACGCCCGATGGGCTCTGCAATTTCATCGCCCGACTGCGCATCCTCTCAGGCGGCAAACCTGTTGGACTTAAACTGTGCGTTGGTCACCCATGGGAAGTCTTTGCCATGGTCAAAGCCTTCCACGCTACGGGAATTACTCCTGATTTCATTACGATCGACGGGGCAGAAGGTGGCACCGGGGCAGCACCGGTCGAGTTCGCGGATCACAAGGGAGCGCCCATCCGCGAGGGTTTGATGCTAGTCCATAATACACTGGTAGGGATGGGCCTGCGCGACCGCATCCGTCTCATTGTCTCAGGCAAGATCATCAGCGCCTTTGACATGTGTCGCATGTTCGCCTTGGGGGCCGATAGCTGCAACATGGCACGTGGGTTCATGTTTGCCGTCGGCTGCATTCAGGCCCAAGTCTGTCATTCTGGGAAATGCCCCACCGGCGTGACGTCACAAGATCCAAGCCGCTATCGCGCCCTCGTGGTCGCAGAAAAGCACCAGCGTGTCGCCAATTTTCACCGCAACACACTCTTCGCACTTAAAGAAGCTGTGGAATCCTCAGGCCTGCGCAGACCGCAGGACTTTACCCCAGATCACCTCATGATCCGTGTTAATAGCCGAGAGGTTCGGTCTGCGGCGAGCCAATATCTCTGGTTGGAGCCGGGGGAATTGCTCTCCGGTCGCGTGAACCACCCAGCCTTCGAAAAATACTGGAGCCACGCCCGCGCCGATACATTTGAATTCACACCGTGACGCATCGAACAGCGCAATGGAAAGCACCCGATTGTCTAACTGTAGGAATGCGGATGGTGCCCAAGGTGGGTTTCGCCCTGCATCCTACCCCTTTGTTTTCAATCGAATATTACAGGCTTTGGACGGCAATGTGTAGTGAAATGTGTATACGGGACCGATCATCAGCTCATGCCCGTGGGAATAGGGGCCACACCACTGGCGCAGCCCCTTCATGTTCTCATACGGCTTGACGCTTTCGCCGCTCAATGAACCATACGACCCCCAAGGTCCGAATAGTCCAACCCTCCCAATTGGCGGTTTCATAGCGCATTACGGACCACGCAATTTCACCCACAAGACGGGGAGAACGCTGGATTGATAGCTTATACATTGGGTTTCCCTTCAAGGTTGCTATGAAGGGGCCTTTGGGATCATCCCACAAGTGGAAGTATCCTTTGCCTTCAATTAGTTATCAGGTCCAACGTGCCGGGGAAAGGGCAAATCGTCGCCTCTCCAGCCTATGCCATTGGCACACCCTACTGGTGGCACCCCCTGAGGGCCCCTAGAAGTCGGGCATGGGATCGTCGTGCGGGTCTATATCCGGGCTGTCTGCTGTGACGGTCGAGAACCATTCGTCGGCATCCTCGGTGCTGGGAAACGTATATTCCGCCACCGCGCGTATCCGTGAGACGCCCAGCGCTTTTATCAAACATTCATCCACGATGCTGATCTCACTCCGCCAACCGCTCTTCCCGCGACGATCCAGAAGATTGCGGATTTCCTTGGTCCCCTCTTCTATGTAAGCGCGGCGCTGATCCTCTGTCATATCGTCCTCCATTTCAGTTTCCACTCTGTCGTCACGGTCGCGCCACCAGCTTCCCGTGAATTTCCCTTCATCGCCCCTGCGCTGGGCATCGCCCAATCTCGCTCGCATCCGAGCAACCGTCCGGGCGCTAGTAGCTGTCGCCTTGGCGATCTCACTCTTGGAGTAAGCCAGTCCGCTTTCCCTGACCAAGCGCCATGCAAAGTCCGCCCTTTCGTTTGCCGTTAGCGGGTATTGGGCTTTGCTGTGCGATCTTGCTGAGATTAGCAGCGCCTCACGCCATGGGCAGGTGATCACGGTCGCCGGGATATTCCGCGACACGCCTTCACTCCTGTAGGCCGCAATCCTGTGTCGCCCGTCGAGGATCACCAAGGGGGCTTCTGGGCCTTCGGGGCTTGCCCAAAGTAGGATAGGATCAAGCCTCCCGGTGTTCTTGAGGGCAATGGTCAATTCTTTGACCCAATCGGGCATGAGGGGGCCGGGGCGGGCTGTGCCGCTTTCGTTGTCGAGGGCGATTGCTGATAGTGCTACCTTTGCGGGCCGCTTTTGGGTCGTGGTTGGTTTGCTTGTGGTGGTTCCCATTGGGGTCACTCCTGTGCTGTTGATGATGGTTGAGGGTGTCAGACAAAACCAATCACCCCCTCAGGAAATCCTTGGGAGGCGACACATGATCTTATCTGAAGGTGCAACCTAATCGGGGTGGGACGGGCCACCGGGCCGATCATCATCCCCAATCATCCGCAATCATCCGACCAAAACAGATAGGAGACGCACAGGGACATCAGGAGCGCCGCTCAGGGCCTCTCTGGACGCTGGACGTGTGACTTAACGAAACCCATCAGGCGACTCTAGGGGGCCGCACAGGGCCTCTGAGGACATCAGGCCGATCATCACCCTCGCCCATGATGTACCCCCCGTCCTTGCGGATCGAAGGGAGGACCGTGCCGGTCACCCAATCTTGGAACGCCTTGGCCTCGGGCTTGTCGGAGCGCATCACCAGCTTGTAAAGGCCGCTTTCGGTGACGATCACCATTGGCTTGCCGCCGCGTCCTTCAAAGTGACTTCTAGACACTTTGGACGTATCTGTCCGGTGCCCCCGCTCTGACGGCGAGATAGAGTGCCTGCTAGATGTCCACCGTCGATATTCGCGGATCAGTGAGGATGTCAGCACCACGTCATCATAGTCGTATTCCGCGATGCGGTTGCCATCGAGATCGTGGATCGAATGGATGATCTGCCCCGCCTGGGTCAGGTTGCGGATCACCTGATGGCCGGGGGCGTTGTACTTATATTCGGCCTGCACTACGCCTGACAGAGACATGCTCTCCATCCGGTTGGCGGCGTTGTAGGCATAGCCATAGCCAACGCCCGAGCAGGCATCACAGGTAAAATTGCGCGCCGCGTCCCAAGTGATATCCTAATCTTCGCATACGGTCTTTAAAGGTTGGGCATCCTTTAGGGCGAAGTACTCTTTGCAATTCAGGCCATCGATTATCTTTTTTCGATTGCCTACATCTGAACCCGCTATAGCTTCCAGTACTGTGGTTCTCCCATCTTCGTCCCAGTCCATATCGCTCCAAGCATATCCATTGTTAAACGCCGCGTTTATTCTCAACGAAGCATAGGCGCCTATCAAAATTGTGAACGCTAAAGCGAAGAACAAAACCAGCTTGGTCATTTTGCCCATGGTGAATGACTCCCGACAAAACGGTCTCGATGTGACGGCGCATGCCAAATCGTACCGCCACCCTTCACATATGGATGATTCCTGATTTTTTCACCCAAGCCTAGTGGCGTAACTGAGTTTTCCACACAGTACCCAACAATACAAAGGCAGCGTTCGATGGGGCTTGTGCAGTTGTTCGCCAATGCTCCGTAGTCTCCTGGGTTTCCCAGCAGGCACGCCGCCACTCGCTGTTCTTGAAGGCGATCCAAAGGTATTGGTATACCAAAGCCATCACGAAAGTCATTTCGGTCACAATAGGTCGTAGGAGCTTCTGTCGACATGCCGCCTGGACCATATGAAAAGCTAGTACCACCGGACGAGATTGACGCGTGTCCAAAGGATGATGATTCCCATCCGACCGGTTCCCAAATGATGACTTGTGTTTCAAGGCCGGTCGGATCGACATACCTTCCCGGGTTCTGTCGAACATACCCATACACACTCGCCCCATCGACCAGCCCCAGCGGGTCCGCCTGGATGTACCGCCCCAACGTCGGGTCGTAGTCGCGCATCCAGTTTTGGTGCAGGCCTGCCTCGGACTGGAACCTTTGGACTTCTCATCGTCATTGACCACACTATACGCCCGAGAGTTTCCGTTGGTATCACCGTAGAGAAGCCGGATCACGTCAGCCGCCACGAACCACGGGGCGTTGTCGATCTCGATCAACCGGATGGAGTGGCCTTTGAAGTCGTAGAGGGATGCGAGTGCGTCAGAAGCACTCACACGGTTGACGATGAACTTCTCTCCCGTCCCTGTCACTAAGAAAGCCTCAATCTGTTTGAGTGTAACCACGTTCATCTCAAGATCGTTGCGATCTACTTTGACCCCCTTCACAGCCCCCAGCGGGCCAACGCAGCTTCAGCCGCAGCCGGGTCGCCCTTGATCCGCAGCACGGTTTGCCGGGACACCCCAACCGCCTTGGCGATCTCAGAGGTGCCAGAGCCGATGGCCAGCATATCCCGCACCCGATCAAGCCCCTCACGATCATAAGTGGGCTTCTTGCCCCGGTAGCGTTCCCGGTTGCCCTTCGCAGCCGCTATGCCCGCCTTCTGGGCCTCCTTGGTAGCCTCTGCCTGAGCCTGTGCGGTTGCCGCCATGAAGGCAATCAGGGCATCCCTTACGGCCTCCTGCATGGGGTCTCTGGTGGCCCCGTCAAAGGTCAGACCGTTGATCACCGTCTTGACCACGACCCCTTGCCGCATGAAGTGGCGGATCGTGTCTGTCACGTCCTGATAGTTGCGCCCCAGCCGATCCACCCAGCGCACCACAAGGGTATCCCCGCGCCGCAGCTTGTCGAACAGCCTGCGCCCATTGGGCCGATCTGCCAAGGGGACAGAGACACCGGAGACGCCATGATCCGAGACCACATCATCAATGACAAATCCAGCCGCCGTGGCTTGGGATAGCTGGTGATCAAGGTTCTGGTCTGCGGTCGAGACGCGGGCATATAGGATGGTCTGGGTCATAGTGGCCTCTCAGGGCGTTCGTAAGGGTTATGACCCCTGATAGGCGTGACCGTTGATCAATGTCAATCCTTACGGACACGCTAGCGGCATCTTTCTTGATGACCTTTGGGGTATACCCTTACGGACAAAACAGGATGCCGCCCCCCCGCCCAGCCTTGAAGGTGGCCCCGTGCATCATCATCCGCGATCAATGACCCCGTGGCGCTGGGCCTTGGCCCCCTGCCCCGTCTCTGGACCGCGCATGTGGGGGTATGGGGGAGAATTCCGGCGCTCGGTTGAGGCTATATGGGGCTTCGGAAATGTGACCCGGAAAATGGCCGCTGGTGGATTCGCAGAAACACAGTCGGCCCACAGCTGCTATTCACTTGGCTCTTGCAACGCTGCGGTTCTGCCCGTCGAAGTGGACATTCGCCGCGCCAGCAAAGCTTGCAGGTATGAGTTTTCTGGGCAAGTGTAAGGCTATGCGGAACGCCAAGTATCAACAAATTATCGATTGGAACAAGCGCCAAGGGGATCATCGGCGACTTGGTGTTGAACTGTCCTACGAAATCGAAACGCTTATGACAGACGCCAGCGCTCTGACTGATAGCTCTCCGAAGTTTGTTGAATTTATTCCAATTCGTTTGGTCACGATATTGGAGGTTTTTCTTCGCGGTGTGATCGCAGAGTTAATTGATGGAAAGGAAATCTACTTCGAACGCGCAGAAAAGCTCACCAAGGGCGCGAAAATTGATCTTGCCTTCACCGCACACATTAACCAACGCGAACTAACAGTAGGCGATTTTGTGGCGCATGCTGTTTCCCTAAACCACGTAGATTCTATCATCAGTACTTTGGACACGTTGCTTATTGATTTCCCTGCGAAACTAAAAGTCATCCATCCCCGATGGGTGGAGGAAGAAGCCAATTGGCCGTTCACGCCGATTATCGAAAGCTATGATCAGATCATGTCATCGTTGGCCCGGCTCTACGAGGTGCGCCACGTCCTAACCCACGAACTTCCTTCTTCGCCGTTCCTTGACCCAATTGAAGTGCCAACGCTTGCGGCGGCAGCCAAATCATTCATCACGGCAACTGATTGGGTCGTCGTTGAGGCTCTGCACGGCGCTGTTCCTAGAACGCAGATGGGTATGAATTTGAGCATGGGCGGCGAATTGCACGACGAGGAAGCCCAGTTAGCCGCAGCGATGGATGAGGCAACGAAGCTTCATGGCATTGACCTTAAAGCGCTCACAGAACTGCAAAACAGGTGGATTGAGTGGGCCGATGCGCAAGCTAACCTTGTGGCCTCACAAGTAGCTGAAGGCTCAATGTATCCTATGGTGTGGGCGTCAGAAAGGGCAACCATTGCACGGGAGCGGCATGAACAGGTCAAGCGCTTGATCAGCGAGTGGATGGACAATCATTAACTACCTGAAATCGTGGAAAATGAGCGCAACGTTGAAAATTAGACACGCTTCGCGACGACCTTCGTTCCCTCGACTGCGACGACATATGATATTCCATCAGCTTCGATATGGAAGACGTGCTTCACCGTGCTCAGATTCAACGTGGGCATCGGGTCTTCAATTTCTTGCGGAACGGCCAAGTCGGAGTCGTCGTCTCGTTAGCCGGGCGTATATCCGTGGAGGCGCACCTGCTTGGGAATGCCACCCATGTCTTCGAAGATAGCGTCCATCGCCAAAACGGCTGCACCGTTCCGGTTCAGAACAACCGTTCGACTGAAGAAGGGTCGAATTTTCCCGAACAGGGTTCGCCAAGCTTCGATGTTGTCAATGATTGGCTTGCCGGTAAAGAAGATAGCCATCATCCAAGGAATGAGCGGAAAAATGTTCGAGCTTATGAACGTGACGAAGGCTGGTAAGTCCGCACCGGGACCGATATTAGCTTCTTCGAATTCGGCATCGAATTCAGCACTGATGCGTTCAAGGAAGATTTCGCTCGCTGCTTCTGTTGCCCCCCATTCGTCGGCATAGTCGCTCCAATCCACGTATTCACTGATGCGTTGGTAGCTTTCATCCACAACGAAAATCAGAACTTCGTCGACCTCTTCCTCGCGCTGGCGGGATAAAGGCGGAGGTGCGCTAACCTGCAGCCCAAGTAGTTTTCGGATGCTTTTGATGATCCCCATGCCAATACCCCCAAATAGATTCTACCTTGCAGCCACCGTATCAGTTCATGGGTTCAGTGGCTTGCGGTCATTGTGAAAGACTGCTTCTTGTCCTGCACGATGTCCCTCTTGCGGCTACAGCGAATGCCTAGAATCCGCCCTTGGTGCTCGGGGGTAAGTTGTGATCTTTCACATCTCCGGCGAAAGCCCCAGCAGGCTGCCCTCGCTCTTGCCGTACATTGCCCCCTCATCTGTTTGGTGGCTGAGAAGGGCTGCCGCTGGCACGGCCTACTTCCGTCCTTCATGCGGGCTTTCCCTATACCCACCCAGCGCCTTCACCAGTGCATCCCGCTTCTGTTCCAACGACACGGGGCCACCATAGGCCGCATCTTCACCGCCCCCAAAGGCATGGCCTTGGATAGCCCGCTGGGTGTCCGGGAAAATCTCCGCCGCCCGCATCCGGTCCTTCATGTTGTGGCGCAGGCTGTAGGGGACGTGGCGGTTGTCCTTGGTCAGCGCCCTTACGCGGCTCGTTAAGGCCTTTGAAAGGCGGTCCAATCCATCCTCCCCATAGAAACGGGGGAACGCAGGGGCCTTTGGATCATTCACCCCCCGCACGGCCTCCTTAGCAGCTTCTAAGCCTGCGCCCACAAGGGGCACCAATCGGGTAGACCATGGGGTTTTCAGGGTTCGATCTTCACGCTCATGTAAGACCACATGGGGAACGGCATGGCCAAGAACGATCTCACCGACCCGCAATTGGCGTATCTCGCTGGGCCGCGCCCCGGTGAAGTCCAGTAGGGTCCAGATTTGCAAAAGGTCTAGGCGCTGATCACTCAGGGCGTCGTAAACCCCTTCAACGACTTCGGGCGGTAGCGACACGCGCTCTTCTTGGCGGCTCACCTTTGCTTTCGGCAGTTTGAGACCTGAGAACGGATTTATGCCCCCTGCATCCAATTCGCTCCGGGCCACGGCTATCACGGCGCAAAGGTCGTTCTTCTCACGCTGTATTGTTGCTGGTGCCTTCCCCGCCGCTACGCGCATATCGCGCCACTTGCGGGCATCCTCTCGGGTCAGCTTAGATACGGGTTTATCCTCACCGACCGCCGCGATCAGGTGCAGCTCAGCACGGGCCAGCCTCTGTTCTTGCTTCTTGCGCTGTCCGGGAAGCGCCTTGGCGTTCTCCGCCAGATAGAACTTGAAAGCGTCCCTTATGGTTGGCTCAGGGGCCTCTTTGGACACGCCCCCTAGGAGGGCTGAGGCTATCGCAGCCTCTTTCTCTGGCACCCCCTCATAGCGCCCTGTGTGCGGGTCTTGGTATCTATCCACCAGCTTTGCCGCCGCTTCCCCCCGCCACGTCTGTTCGTTGTCGTCCCGTCCGGGTCCAGTGGGGTCAGCGCCCCAAAGCTCTAGCATTGCTCTGAGTCGCTCAGCCTGTTCGCTGGGGGTCAGCCCCGCCACGCCGTTCTTTGCGAGTGCCAGTATGTGCTCAATGCGCTGGTGGTATTGACCGTAGGCAACAAGGGCCTCTTGCTCCGTCCGCCCAAGGGTCGAGACGAACTCTGTCTTGCCAATCGACGCTTTCAACGACTCGGGAACGCGCCTGCGATAGACGTAGTGACCATTCCGCTTGTCTACTTTGACGTGCTTCACGCTGATTTTCCACACAGCCCAATTCTTCTTTGTGGATACGGTTGTGGATACAGGAGCGCAATAGGCGATCATATAACGCAATAAAATCAGTGTGTTATCGCGGAAATTCTGGTGCCCAAGGTGGGATTCGAACCCACACACCCGTAAAGGCGGCGGATTTTGAATCCGCTGCGTCTACCGTTCCGCCACTTGGGCCCGATGTGGTAATTAGCGAAGCCCGCAGGCCTCGTCCAGTGGCGAAACAGCATTTTCGCCGGAATCTGTGGCTTAATCCTCTCGGCCCTTGACCCCGGCATGCGGGCATGATGTGTCGCGATAGATCAACAAAGAGATCCAAAATGATCCGTGCTCTCTATGACTGGACGATCCGCATGGCCGAACACCGGCATGCACTATGGGCGTTGGCAGCAGTTTCCTTTGTTGAAAGCTCGGTATTTCCGATCCCACCCGATGTGCTCATGATCCCAATGGTCCTGGCCCGCCCCAACCGGGCATGGCTTATTGCGGCGGTCGCACTCGTATCTTCAGTTCTAGGTGGTCTCTTGGGATACGTCATCGGAGCATTCGCCTTTCAGGAAATCGGTCAACCCATTCTTGATGCCTTGGGGAAGGGTGACGCTATGACGGCCTTCAGTGAGCGGTTTAACAATTTTGGCTTTTGGGCTGTGCTGACGGCCGGGGTCACTCCCTTTCCCTACAAGGTGATCACCATCATGTCAGGTTGGACCGGTATGCCACTTGGGGTGTTCATCGCAACCTCTATCCTTGCGCGCGGTATCCGATTCTTCTTGGTCGCAGCGCTTCTCTGGAAATATGGCGCTCCGATACGGGATTTCATCGAACGACGCCTGGGATTGATGACCATCGTCTTTGTGGTTTTGCTCTTTGGCGGGTTCTACGCAACGAGGTTCCTGTGATGCCCCTTTCTCAAAAACACCTCATACTAATAGCTGCCGGAGGTTCCCTCGCGCTCATGCTGGGCGCGCTCGGATTCCAGCATCTTGGTGGGATGGCACCTTGCAAACTGTGCATCTGGCAGCGATGGCCCCATGTGATCGCAATCGGCTTTGGGGTATTTGCACTCGTCGCTCTGCCGCGGTTTATGGCCGCGGGTGGCGTTGCCGCGGCCCTCACAACCGCCGCAATCGGCAGTTATCACACCGGCGTCGAGCGCGGCTGGTGGCAGGGTCCAACCAGTTGCTCGTCGTCTGGCGCGAGCGGCATCAGCGCTGACGACCTGTTCGATCAAATCATGTCGGCGCCACTTGTGCGCTGTGACGAGGTTCCGTGGGAGATGCTTGGCCTCTCAATGGCAAGCTGGAACATGCTGGCGTCACTCGGGCTTGCGGCGGTTTGGCTCATGGCATTTCGCGCGCGCTGAGTTGTCGTCAGCCCCCTGATTTCCAAGTATTGAGCAACAGGCTGGTCTCGGATTGCGCAATCCCGTCGAACCGTCGGATTTGCGCGAGAATTTTGTCCAATTCCTCGAGTGTCACAGTGCCAATCTCGACGATCACATCCCATCTGCCATTCGTCGTATGGGTTGCGCGTACTGCGCTCAAACCGTTGAGCTGACGAATGATCCGATCCGTACCGCGCCCCTCGATCCCCAACATCATGAGGCCACGTACCGGATCGCGACCAGCATCGCCCCTCAACACGACCGAAAACCCGACAATTTCACCGCTAGCACGTAACCGCTCGATGCGCGCGCGCACCGTGGTGCGTGATATCCCAAGATCAATTGCCAGATCCGACAGAGAGGCGCGTGCATCGTGACGCAATATAGAAATCAATCTGTGATCAGTATCATCCATTTCGAAACTATCCAGATCCACTTTGTACAAAATATCCCCTATTTGTGCAAATATCACCCTTCAGTTCAACTCAATTCGGCAGCACACTAAAGGTCACCGCAGCTTGGAGACTATTCCATGACCTCTCGAACCATTCTTCTGATCGGTGCCCCGGTGGATAGCGGCAAGGACCGCCGCGGCTGCCTGATGGGCCCCGATGCGTATCGCACGGCAGGGCTGGCCGAGGCACTTGGTGATCTCGGGCATAGCTTGCGCGACCTTGGCAATCTCTGCCCTGCCCCGGCTACGGTCGATCCCGCCCTGCCCCTGCATGTGCATGCACCTGCAGAAACGGCCGGCTGGACAGCAACCTTGATGCAAACGGCCGAGGACGCGATGCACGAGGGGCTGCCGATTTTTCTGGGTGGGGATCACAGCCTCTCGCTCGGGTCTGTGGCCGGCGTGGCCAATCATGCCACCGCCACGGGACGCCCGCAATTCGTGCTCTGGCTCGATGCCCATAGCGACTTTCACACGCCACAGACCACAGCCTCGGGCAACCTGCACGGTACGCCGCTCGGTTATGTCACTGGCCGCGACGGGTTCTATGGCTTTCCTGAGGTTGCCAATCCCGTGCCCGAGGAGAATATCTGCATCCTTGGCCTGCGTTCCGTCGATCGGGCCGAGCGCGAGGCGCTTCAAGCCAGCCGCATCCGCTATCACGACATGCGTGTGATAGACGAAGAGGGCATTTCCCGCCCGCTCGCCGCCTTTCTTGACCGCGTGGCAGGCGTGGGTGGCGCGCTGCATGTCAGCCTTGATGTCGATTTCATCGACCCGCTCTTTGCCCCCGCCGTGGGTACCACGGTGCCCGGCGGTGTCACGATCCGCGAGGCGCATCTAACAATGGAGATGATCTGCGACAGCGGGCTCATGACCTCGCTCGATCTCGTAGAACTCAACCCCTTTCTCGACGAGCGCGGGCGCACTGCGCAGGTGATGGTTGATCTCGCGGCCTCGGCCCTTGGTCGCCGCGTGTTCGACCGCCCGACCCAGGCCTATAGCTAAGGATCCAAAGATGACGCTGTCCCCCTCCCACAAGGCTCTGGTGCCTTTCGTCTCTGTCGACAACATGATGAAGCTGGTGCATCACATCGGGATCGAACCGATGTTGCGCGGTCTGGCCGACTATATCGAGGCCGATTTCCGCCGTTGGGAGCTTTTCGACAAAACCCCGCGCATCGCCAGCCATTCCGAAGAAGGCGTGATCGAGCTGATGCCCACCTCGGATGGCGAGGTTTATGGCTTCAAATATGTGAACGGTCATCCCAAGAATACCCGCGAAGGGTTGCAAACCGTCACCGCCTTTGGCCTCTTGGCCAATGTGGGCAATGGTTACCCGGTGCTGCTCTCTGAAATGACGGTGCTCACCGCCCTGCGCACGGCGGCCACTTCCGCGATGGTGGCCAAGTATCTGGCCCCCAAAGGCGCGGACACCATGGCGATGATCGGCAATGGTGCCCAGTCGGAATTCCAGACGCTCGCGATGAAGGCGATCTGCGGGCTCAAATCCGTGCGCCTCTATGACATAGACTCCGCTGCCACGGCCAAGGCTGCCCGCAACCTGCGCGGTCTGGGGCTGGAGGTTGTCAGCTGCACCAGCCCAGAGGAGAGCATGGAAGGCGCGCAGATCATCACCACCTGTACCGCGGACAAACAATATGCCACCATTCTGACCGATAACATGGTCGGGGCTGGCGTGCATATCAACGCCATCGGCGGTGACTGCCCGGGCAAGACGGAACTCGCCCCCGGCGTGCTGCACCGCTCAACCATCTTTGTCGAATATCCCGAACAAACCCGGATCGAGGGCGAGATCCAGCAACTTGACCACGACCACCCCGTAACCGAGATGTGGCAGGTGATCAACGGAACCGCCAAGGGACGCACCCGCGCCAACGAAATCACGCTCTTCGACAGCGTAGGCTTTGCCATCGAGGATTTTTCCGCGCTGCGCTATGTGCGCGACCATATCGCAGGCACCGATCTTTTCCTCGAGTTGGACCTTCTGGCCGACCCGGACGACCCCCGCGACCTCTTTGGGATGCTGCAGCGCGCGGCGAAAGCCTGAAACGGGGCGCTTCAGCGCCCCTTAAAGAGCCCCCCGAGAATACCGCGAACGATGCGGCGTCCTGTGGTGCCGGTCAATTCCTTCATAACGACCGAGGCGAGTTGACCTCCGATGCCATCAGGTTCCCGCGCACGACGACTTGAACTTGTCGGGGTACCAGCCGAATAGCGCCGCGCTGCCTTGAATTCGCGCGCGCGCTCGACTTCTGCCTCTTCGGCGGCTGCCTCTGCGACAATCTTGGCCTCAGCCTCTTCGGCCTCTTTCGCGGCGGATTCGGCGCGGGCGGCCAGAATCTCATGGGCGGACTGCCGATCAATCGCCGCCTCGTATTTCCCCGCCACGGGTGAGGCCGCAATCACCGCGCGGCGCGTGGCGGCATCGCAAGGCCCAAGCTGTGTCGCGGGCGGGCGAATGAGCGTGCGTTCCACCACGCCGGGCACGCCTTTGTTTTGCAACATCGAGGTCACGGCCTCGCCCACGCCCACATCCCGGATCGCCTCGACCGTGTCAAAGCGCGGATTGGGCCGATAGGTCTCGGCGGCGCGGCTCAGCGCCTTTTGATCCCGCGCGGTGAACGCACGCAGCGCATGCTGAAACCGGTTACCAAGCTGGCCCAGAATATCCTCGGGCACGTCATCGGGGTTCTGCGTGATGAAATAGACCCCAACCCCCTTGGACCGAATGAGCCGCGCCACCTGTTCGACCTTATCCACAAGCGCCTTCGGTGCGTCCTCAAACAGCAGATGCGCCTCGTCAAAGAAAAACACGAGCTTTGGCTTCTCGACATCCCCAACCTCGGGCAAGGTTTCAAAGAGCTCGCTTAAGAGCCACAAAAGAAACGTCGCATAGAGGCGCGGCGAATTGATCAGCCGGTCAGCCGCGAGGATATTGACATAGCCACGCCCCTCAGGGGTCACGCGCATCAGGTCTTCGAGCGCCAGAGCAGGCTCGCCAAAGAAATGCGCGCCGCCCTGATTTTCCAGCACCAAGAGCGCGCGCTGAATGGCCCCGACCGAGGAAACCCCGACATTGCCATAGCGCAGCGATAGATCGCCACTGTTCTGGCCCACCCATGTTAGCAGCGCTTGCAAGTCCTTGAGATCAAGGAGCGGCAACCCCTCTTCGTCGGACACACGAAAGGCGATGTTGAGCACGCCCTCCTGCGCCTCAGACAGACCCATCAGGCGTGACAGCAAGAGCGGCCCCATTTCGGCCAGCGTGGTGCGCACCGGGTGGCCCTGCTCGCCGAAGAGGTCCCAAAAAATCACCGGAAAGGTGTCGTAGCGAAAGCCGTCAAAGCCGATTTTCTGCGCCCGTTCCGTAAAAGGCGCGTGCAGCTTGCTGTCAGGACTACCGGCCACGGCCATGCCCGACACATCGCCCTTGATGTCCGATAGGATCACTGGCACGCCCGCATCCGAGAACCCTTCGGCCAACACTTGCAGCGTCACGGTCTTACCGGTGCCCGTGGCCCCCGCGACAAGCCCATGTCGATTGCCGTATTTAAGCAAGAGTTCCTGAGGCTCGGCATAATCCGCGCCACCGCCGCCCACGAATATCGAAGTCTGCACCCTCACACCCCCTGTCCAGAAAGGATCACGGGCTGACCATACTTAATTAACCCTCCCATGCCAGTCTGAATTCATGCCCGGAGCCAATTGTCCTCTGGTTGCGGGTGACTTCCTCCCTGTTAGACTGGCCGCGCCTTACGGGTGCGGCCTTTTTTCGCATTTTACGACCTTCCCTGTTGACGGGTGACCGCATCTGTCCTAGCGTCCTGTTCAATAACTAAGTCGGCCAGTCCGACGGGGAGAAACGCAGGAAGAGGCCGAAAGGCCTCTTTCTTTTTGCTGATAGCAGATGACGCAACGCGCTTTCCGCGTGCACGTCCACCTGATCAGGCATCCTTAGGCTGGCATAAACCTGCTAGCCATGTCGTGATTTTTCCGTTTTGATCCTGACACTTTCGGCACGCCATGCTAGAGCACAGCAGAGATTCAGAGCTAGATGGGGAAACGATGCCTAAACTTCTGACCAGCCTTTCGATTATGGCGCTTCTGGCGATGGGGAGTGCCCTCAGCGCACAAGAGGCGACACAACCCGCTCCCGCACCCGAGACGGCGGCGGAAACCGAGCCAACACCCGCTCCCGAGGCAGACGCAGCCCAAGCCGAAAGCGATAGCTCAGGTGTTGGACTCGACACTGGACGCCCGGTACAAGAGGACCCCGCTTATATCAAAGCCACCCACGATGACTGGCAGTTAAAATGCTTCCGAACTGGCGCGGAGGGTCAAGAAGACCTGTGCCAGATGTATCAGTTGTTGAAAGAGAGCGGTGGCAATCCAGTCGCAGAATTCAGCATTTACAAATTACCTGAGGGTGCACCCGTTGTCGCAGGAGCAACTATTGCAGCACCACTGGGCACTTTGCTGACTGAGGAGATCAAGCTGTCTGTTGATGGAGGCAATGCCAAGAGTTATGCCTATTCATTTTGCACGATGGCAGGATGTTTCGCGCGTATTGGCCTGACACAAGAAGACATCAATGCGATGAAACGCGGCGTCAAGGTCACCATCGAAATCGTTCCGGCACAGGCTCCGGATCAAAAGGTCCGCATCGAAGCTTCACTGAAAGGCTTTACCGCTGCATTTGACGAGGCATCCGTACTCCAGAACTGATCTACGTTAATAGTGCTTGAGAAAACGCCGCCCGTTTGGGCGGCGTTTTGCTTGGATTGGTTCAATTGAACCGCTTCAGCGCCAGCACAGCATTGAGACCTCCGAAAGCGAAGGCGTTGCTCAACGCTACGTCAACCCGCGCTTCTCGCGCCACGTTGGGCACCACATCAAGGGCGCATTCAGGGTCCGGCTCTTCATAACCAATAGTAGGCGCGATGATCCCGTCGCGCAGCGCCATGATACACGCCAATAGCTCGACGGCGCCGGTGCCGCCTATCAGGTGGGCATGCATGGATTTTGTAGACGAAATCATCAGCCGATCCGCATGATGGCCAAAGACATCCGCAACGGCAGCACATTCGGTTTTGTCATTGGCAGCCGTGCCAGTCCCATGTGCGTTGATATACCCGACCTCTTCACGGTTGACCCTCGCATCGTTGAGCGCACCAGTTATCGCGCGCGCAGCCCCCTGCTTGGAGGGCATGACGATATCGGATGCATCCGAAGTCATTGCAAAACCGGCCACTTCCGCGAGGATTTGCGCACCACGTTTGCGTGCATGCTCCAACTCTTCAAAGACAAAAATCGCAGCCCCCTCGCCCTGCACCATGCCATTTCGATTGGCCGAGAACGGGCGACAGGCGTCGCGCGACATCACACGCAACCCTTCCCACGCTTTGACCCCGCCAAAGCAGAGCATCGACTCGGAGCCGCCGGTAATCATCACGGGCGTAATGCCGCCATGCACCATCTGAAACGCCTGCGCCATCGCATGATTGGAAGAGGCGCAAGCGGTGGAGACGGTAAATGTTGGCCCCTTGAGGTTGAACTCCATCGACAGGTGCGATGCGGCGGCGTTGTTCATCAATTTGGGCACCACAAAGGGATGCACCCGGTTCTTGCCCTCTTCATAAACGGAGCGGTAATTTTCATCGAGTGTGGTCATGCCTCCACCCGAATTGCCAAGAATGACCCCAGCCTTTGCTGCCAATTCGCCCGAGAATTCCAACCCGGACTGTGCCATCGCCTGACGCGCGGCTATCAGCGTGAACTGTGTAAAACGGTCAAAGAGAGCCAATTGCTGGCGATTGAATTGCGCCTCTGGATCGTAATTTTTGACCTGCCCTCCGATACGGATCGAGAGCCGCTCCACATCCTGAAACTCAAGATCAGAAATACCAGAGCGCCCTTCTCGCATCGCCTCGAGCGTGCATGCAACATTTGCACCAAGCGCGTTGATCGTGCCCGCACCGGTAATCACAACCCGTTTCACGATTGCTCCGCGACCAGCCGCTCGATACCCGCGATGATCGTGCGGACAGAGGAAATGTCAAAGTCGCTCTCCGAGGGATTGTTGGCATTAAAGGGAACGGAGATATCGAACGCCTCTTCAATTGCAAAAATGCTCTCGACCAAGCCAAGGCTATCGATCCCCAGATCCTCAGGGGTGCTGTCGAGGGTCACATCCTCAGGTTCCAGCACAGCCTGTTCTGCGATAATTGCTATGACTCGGTCCTGAATGCTGCTCATGGCAAGGTCTTTCATTCTGTCGCCCTATATCGGGCCGGTTGTCGGAGTTGTGCGTCGGTTTTGTAACCGTTTTTTATGATCCGGGACACTGTCGAGCAATATTTTCAGTCAAACATAACCCGTGAAACGCTCGACAATCATGGTCATCATTATCGCACGTCGAACATCATGACGCGAACCGTCGGAATAAAGCGCCACTCGATGCCCGCACTGTCGGCGATCAAGTTGACAAAAACAAAGACACCTTCACTGAACCCGATTTCGCCTAAGAGGCCGGCTTTGCTTCCATGCTGCTTGTTTCCTAGAACACTAACGACACGCCGAGGAAGGCCACACGCACAACACACCCGTCATCGTTGTAGAGCATGTGGAACCCCGCGCAATCAAAGGCTAACTAGCCCTGAACCGCCTCCAGCAAAACCCCTGCTTTTTGAAGCGCGTCCCAAATTCGACCATCTCGCCCATAAACGTCACCACGATACTGTGGCCGACCCTGTGCCTGAGTGAACGCCGTCCGATAAATGATATGAACCGGCACATGCTGCTCAAGTTGGACATATGTTTCACGCCGCGTGTCAAGCACCGACTTGAAATAAGCTTGAGGGTCACTTTCCTGCTTGGCCAACAGCGCATACGCAAAATCGAAAGGTTGATGCAAACGGATGCAACCATGGCTGAAATCGCGCTTTTCGAGATCGAACAATGCCTTCTGCGGCGTATCGTGCAGATAGATATTGTATTTGTTTGGAAACATAAATTTTACCAGTCCAAGCGCGTTTCGCTCGGATGGCGGTTGCTTGATGGCAAAGGGAAAATTACGCGCATTGTAGGCGCCAAAATTGACGGCCCCCCGGCTCACCTCTCGACCGTTCCGATTATACAGCTTGAGATGTGATGCCGCTCCGGGATTGCGTTGCATCTGTGGAAGGTACTCGTTGACCGCAATCGAGTAGGGAACATGCCAAGTCGGATTGACCACCATATGCTCCATCTCGTCCGAGAACTCCGGGCTGCGTCGGCCAGCGTCGTTCTTGCCGATCACCGCACGAGTCGCGAATGTAACCTGATCGTTGTCCAGAATGCGCGCGCTAAAGTCAGTGAGATTCACAAGAATGTGCCGCGTTCCGCGATCTTCTGTCAACCACCGCTCCCGCTCCATCGCGACAATCACGGATTTCAGACGTTCAGACGCAGATGTATTCAAAGCAGCCATAGTGGCCCCCCCTGCAACGCCATCTGCATCAAGCCCGTGATCTGTCTGAAATGCCTGCACAGCCTGTTGGAGACGGGCGTCGTAGGTCTGTGATGCACTGCGGGTGACATATCCCATCGCAATCAAACGGTTGCGCAGAGCAACAACGGATTGCCCGGTGTCTCCCGGACGAAGCGTTTCAGCGGGGACGGCCCCCCCCCATCCTCCTAGGGCGATCAATCGTTCAAGTCGTAGCTTTTCCTTGAGCAATCGCGCGTATTCATTGCTATGCGGCGGGAAACTCCGCATAACCTTGAAAGCATCTCCTAACACGATCTGCGACATCAGCGTGGAGGCGTCACGATAAACGATGTCTCGTTTAATATCGCTGTCGACGCGGGACGGTATCAGGACTCCAGACTGAACATCCCTTGCATATTGCAGGTAAGTCCGGCTCAATGCGACCTCGACAGCGCCCAGATCCCGCAACGAGCGTGCCTCTGCCATCATCGTCATCAACCCGGCAAGATCATACCGCACGGCGGGCAGTCCGTGAACCTCCGCCTGCGACAGGGCACGCACGAGAGCCTGCCTGCGGGTTCGATCTTCTTCGCCCTCGCCGATCCAAACGGACCGATACTCAGTGCTCTGATAGAACGCAGCGAGGTCGCGGTCCTCGGCTGCCGCTTCTGCCACAGCCTGTCGAAAAGCGGTTACTTGCGCCGCGGCTGGCACGGTAGATGCAACCATGAGGAAGACAATCATAAATGCAAGAGAGGCGATCCCGACCAAATGTCCATCACGCCAGCGGCTGAGCGCCAAATTCATAGTTCTACCCCTAGGTCGCGGATTTCGTTCACTCTTAATTATAATCCGGAAATCATGGCGCTCTCAATTTTTTACTAAGGAATCCATGTCACCTTTGACAACAACCGCGTGACTGCGGCGAAAATACAGCGGGGTTTGCGCAATGTAGTCACAGGGGAAAAATAATGCGCGAAAACCCGCCGAAATCACTTGAAGGTTCTTTGAACGGTAAAAACAAGTCTTGGTCATTGATTCCCAGTGTGCAATAAACTCCCACATCTGGGGATGATACGAAAAGGTCGCGGGACAGCGGCCGCAGGTAGGCTACGGGACAGGCGATTGAAAATATGACAAAATTCAGTTCAACTGGCATCTCGCGCCGTGGCGTGTTGATGGCTTTTGCCGCTACGGCGGTTGCAGCAGCACCAACGTTCTCAAGTGCTGCAGGGTTCCTTCGCGGAGCTGGTGATATTCGCCGCATCCGCCTGGTATCTCCAAGAACCGGTGAACGCCTCGATACAATTTATTGGATCGAGGGCGATTATCTCAAGGAAGCAGTGCGAGAAATTTCACTCTTCATGCGTGATTGGCGGACAAACCAAGTGCGAAACATTGACATTCGCACAATCGACATCATGGCGGCGAGCCACAATCTGTTGGACGCGTCGGAACCCTATACCTTGTTAAGCGGGTATCGCAGCGCTCAAACCAATGCCATGTTGCGAAGCCGTTCCGGTGGGGTTGCGAAGAATTCTCTCCACATGGTTGGCGAGGCTGCGGACCTTCGGCTTGGAAGCCGCTCAGTCAGCCAGATCTATCGCGCGGGCGTCGCCTGCGGAGCTGGCGGAGTCGGACGCTATTCCGGTAGCAACTTTGTGCATATGGATTGCGGTCCCGTACGCACCTGGGGTCGCTGAATATCGGTCAGAGATAGAGCGTATGAAAAGCTAGGCATCAGATTGGCGCCTACTAAACACTTGCGCAGGACATGTGTGTTTTCCGTCGACATAAAGAAGACACCCCGAGCGCTGTCTCAGGACACAGCGCCTTCCTCTCCTCAAAGAGTAAAAACGCGCTTCGAGATCGCATTAATGCCCTCTCAGGCGAATTTAGCGTTTCGCGCGACCTGCAAACGGGCAAAATCGTCACCCGCATGATAGCTCGACCTCGTCAACGGCGAGGCGGATACCATGAGAAACCCTTTCCCATAGGCGGCCTTCTCATAGGCTGCGAACTCATCAGGATGCACAAAGCGGTCCACCGCGTGATGCTTGGGTGTCGGTTGTAGATATTGACCAATGGTCAAGAAATCAATCTCGGCGGCACGCATATCGTCCATCACCTGATGCACAGACTGCCGATCCTCTCCGAGACCCACCATGATGCCGGACTTGGTGAACATTGTGGGGTCCATTTCTTTGACCCGCTGCAACAGGCGTAGCGAGTGAAAATAGCGCGCACCGGGACGAACCGTAAGATAAAGGCCGGGCACGGTTTCCAGATTGTGATTG
Source organism: Roseovarius sp. 217 (assembly GCF_000152845.1). Lineage (GTDB taxonomy): Bacteria > Pseudomonadota > Alphaproteobacteria > Rhodobacterales > Rhodobacteraceae > Roseovarius. The sequence continues at coordinate 3,052,833 of NZ_CH902584.1, read as the reverse complement.
AACACATCCGGCTTGGCTGCAACCACAGTTTCCAGAACACTGTCAGCACAATGCAAAAAATCGGGTGTTAGAATTTCAATAGTGGTGCCGGGCGCCCGGTGACGAATTGCCCGGATCGTTTGTGCGAAATGCTCTGCTCCACCATCTTCAAGATCGTCACGATCGACGCTTGTTATGACGACATGTTTGAGGCCCAGCTTTGAAACAGCGTCAGCGACCCGTCCCGGCTCGAATGCGTCAAGCGTCTGCGGTTTTCCGGTCGCCACATTGCAGAAGGTGCAGCCGCGGGTGCAAATCTCACCCATAATCATCATGGTCGCATGCCCTTGGCTCCAACACTCGCCGGCATTGGGGCATCCCGCCTCTTCGCAAACAGTCACCAGCTTGTGCTCACGCATGATCCGGTGCGTTTCGAAATAGGCTTTACTCGTCGGCGCCTTGACCCTGATCCAATCTGGCTTGCGCGGCTGAGCATTGTCGGGGCGATGCGCCTTTTCAGGATGACGTTGGTCGGGCAGTTTGAGATCGCGCACGTTTTTTTCCCCGCGAATGGTTTGGTAACGCTTGTCTAGTATAGGTCATAGCGATGGAGAGTGCCAGTCAAGCAACGCCGCATTTTGGCGTCTGTAATCAAGGTAACGAGTGACCATCGCGATTAGCGAGTGTCCCTGTAACGTCGGCCTGCGCTGTTTCTGGCGCAGGCCGTGCATCTGACATATCCGACCTTTCCGGCTGATCCGCGCGCGCGTGACTTATCATGCTCTGCCCCACAGCTTGTAACACTTCGGCCAGTTTCTCAAACCAGACCTCGTCGTGGGTGCTATGGCGACGGACGAGAACGATCTGGCGTGCAGGTTCCGGCGGGGTAAATCGGCGCAAATATATTCCCGGAGCTGCGCGCACTTCGGTCGCTGCGGCAATCTCGGGCATGAGCGTCAGCCCAAATCCTGCGGCCACCAGTCGCGACAAGGTGCCTAGGGATGAGGCACCCATGTCAATTTGGGCATGCCCGCGACCGCGCCCACAAACTTCAAGCGCCTGATCGGTCAGGCAATGACCATCCTCAAGAAGTAAAAGCGGGCTATGAGCCAACGACGTGGGTCGCAGCGCATCTACCCCCTGCCCCAAGGCCGAAAGCCGCACCGCCGTCCCCGCCAGAAGAAACCGATCTTCGAAAAGCAGCCGTTCACTCAACCCTTCGGATGCCACGGGCCTAGCCATGATCGCGGCATCCAACTGTCCGCTTTGGATATCAGCAATCAACTGATCGGTTTTCGCTTCGCGCACTTGGACATCCAGCGAGATGTCGCGACTGCGCAACGCCTCAAGCACACCAGGAAGGATATAAGGCGCAATTGTGGGAATGATTCCCAACGAAAGCCGCCCTGCCAAGCCTCCTTGCCAACGGGCGGCCTCGGTCAACCCCTGCATCTCGTCAAGAACCCGTATAGCGTGCGCGAGGATCAAACGGCCAAACGGGGTCAGAACAACATCGCGCGCTCGCCGTTCCACGAGCTTCTGACCCAAGGTGCTCTCCAACTCCTTGACCTGAACCGAGAGTGCAGGTTGAGAGATATTGACCCTCTCAGCCGCACGCCCAAAATTACGCTCCTCCGCAAGCGCCTTAAAGTAACCGAGCTGTCGCAGCGTTACATTCATAGTGTAAAATTATTACTTTCGGCAAACTCTGCAAGGATGAATTATCAAAATCAGGGAATGCAGGCCGCCGGATACAAACTCTTTGTTTGATATCACCGCCTGCAGGGAACCGGCGGGCCTCAACGGTCCAAACGTCCACCTGCAGGCTCGCATGCTTTAACCGATCATGCCACCGGCATCACCCAACCCCTCGTAATGCCGCTTAAGCCTTTGCAGAGCGATGCGAAGCACGATCTTTCCTGAGCGCGCCGACCAACCCATTCTCTTTTCTGCACGCTCCAATCCTTCCATGTAGCAGCAACACCGCAGCACCACATCACCCAGTCCTGGGCCCAACTCGCGCAAGGCCGACATGACACGCGCACGCGCGGCTTCTGCCCCATATCCTCCCAGAAAAGGGGAACGGTCTGACTGATCGACGTGGCTGAGGAAAACATCCCAATTTTGCGTGACACGGGGCACCATCTGAGCCAATTCGAAATCTTCGCGCAGACGCTCGCCAGCGCGTACCAAATCTGGGGACAGAAAGCGGCTGCCGTCCCTATCCCGGCGACGCGCTAGGGCGACCAGCGGCGAATCCACAATGCCGTAGCGCACCCGTCGTCCCGAAGCCTCTGAATACGCCTGCGGGATCCTGTGAGCTACACGTGCGATGGCCCCATCACCAAGACCACTTGCGTGGTTCTCAGCTTCTGCCAGCATAAGGCTCAACGCACCACGTCCCATGGCGGTCACATGATAGCGCGAGATCCGGCCGGGCCTATCGCAGGAAATCCATCCTTTGAGTGCCATGGCCTCGGCCACTTCGCGGTCAACCACGGCCGTTCGTGACGGCTGATCACTACCTGAGTCACGGACCACGACCGCCTTGTCCATCTCGGTCGAAACCGCCAAGAGCGCATCCGTCTCACAGAGGCGCCGCAGAACACGGCGAGCCTCTGATTTCAGACGTAGTTCTGTCAATTCTTGCGTATCGTAGGGCGTCGGGATGGTTTGGGATGTCATCGTGGCCTCCTTGGGGGAGAACCGGGCGTCCTGTCGTGGATCACGCGTTGGCCAAGCCGCCTCAGCGCCTCGTCAACCAGCAGATCGTCGCGCCGTGTTTCATAGGCACGTATCTGGCGCATCACGGTCGAGGCATGCCGCCCTGCCCGCCGCGCCAACGCCCGAATGGGCGTACCTGTTTCAGTGTGGGCCAAATAGTGCAGCGCGGCTTCGGGTACCCAACTCGGCATCTCCTGCAAATTGCATTTGAATGCATAACCCTCGCGCATCGTCGTCCCCCAGAATTAGGCCATACGGCACCGGATAGCGGCCAAGCAACTTACCCACAGAGTTATCCACAACTTAGGCGTGCAAAGATTACCGGTTCGTTAATCGTTTCCAGAAATGTAACCTTTGTTGACAAATCGTAAACAAATCCAATGACCTGCGTGCGGCGTATCGAGCTTGGACGCAACGGGCCTCCGACCCATGCAACTAAGGAGTCGCACGATACCAGGAGGCCCTCATGCAAGATGTACTTGGAACACTCAGAACATTACGCCGCCCACCTCTCTTGATCCGCGCAGCGCGGATTGGTCTCTCGGCCTACCGTCGTGAGGCACATCTAGGCCGACATGTCGGCAACGGAGTCCTGCCGCGCAGTTCGCAGGCGCTTGCCCATCTGATCGAAACCGAAGCGCGGCTGGAACACGATCGGAAAGTCCATGCGACCGGATATTCACCCTTGCAGCATGTCGACATTCTGATCGCCATGATGGGTGAGGCACAGTTGATTTGCACTGCACCCATGCTGGTTGACCTATCAAACAAAAACGCGCCGCAACCGGATTGCGACGCGTTTTGACGTCTTCGAGAGCGATCGCCTTAGCCGAAGGCGTCGGGCATCTCTGCCTTACGCTTCGCGACATAAACCGCAAGCGCCTCGGCGATGCTCGGATCAAGTTCAGGCTGTTGATAGTCAGCCAGCATCTTCTTGACCCGCGCGTTGGCCAGAACCATTGTATCGCGCTCGCCCTCATCCGACCATGTCTCGAACGGCTTGTAGTCGAACAGGTCAGACCGCCAGAAGGCGGATTTGAAATTCGCCTGCGTGTGTGCGCAGCCGAGGTAATGCCCCCCCGGACCCACTTCGCGGATTGCGTCCATGGCTTGTGCCTCTTCGTCCATCTGCACGCCGCGCGCCAGATGGTGCAAGGTGCCCAACTGATCGGCGTCCATGACGAATTTTTCAAAGGAGGACACCAGCCCGCCTTCGAGCCAACCGCAGGCATGCAGCATGAAATTGACACCGGCCAAGAGGCCCACGTTGAGGCTGTTCGCCGTCTCATATGCGGCTTGCGCATCCGGCAGCTTCGAACCGTTGAACGACCCAGAGGACCGGAATGGCAGCCCCAGACGCCGCGCCAATTGCCCCGCGCCATATGTGATATGCGCGGCCTCCGGCGTGCCAAAAGTCGGCGCGCCCGAGTTCATGTCAATCGAGGTGACAAACGCGCCAAAGATCATCGGCGCACCGGGGCGCACGAGCTGGCTATAGGCGATGCCCGCCAGGACCTCGGCCAGAACCTGCGTCAGCGTACCCGCGACCGATACCGGCGCCATCGCGCCGCCGACGATGAAGGGCGAGAGGATACAGGCCTGATTGTTGGCGGCGTAGATTTCCAGCGACCCCATCATGACATCGTCGAACGTCATCGGCGAGTTGACGTTGATGAGCGAGGTCATAACTGTGTTGTTCTGCACGAACTCCTCTCCAAAGAGGATGTTGCACATATCCACACTGTCCTGCGCGCGGCTTGGTTCTGTCACCGACCCCATGAAGGGCTTGTCCGACAGGGTCATATGCGCCAGCAGCATGTCGAGATGGCGCTTGTTCACCGGAATGTCGGTCGGCTCACACACTGTGCCACCAGAATGGTGCAGCCATTTCGACATATAGCCCAGCTTCACGAATTTGCGGAAATCCTCCATCGTGGCATAGCGGCGCCCGCCTTCCATGTCGCGCACGAAGGGAGGGCCATAGACCGGAGCCAAAACGAGGGACTTGCCCCCGATTTCCACCGTACGTTCGGGATTGCGGGCATGTTGGATGATCCGCGACGGGGCCGTAGCGCAAAGTTGCCGCGCAAGGCCGCGCGGGATGCGCACCCGCTCACCTTGAACGTCCGCACCCGCATTGCGCCACCGCTCAAGTGCCGCTGGGTTCTGAACGAAATTCACCCCAACTTCTTCAAGAACAATCTCGGCGTTGGCTTCGATGATCTCGAGCGCCTCTTCGGTCAGAACTTCGAAATTCGGGATGTTGCGTTCGATATAACGCGCGGTTTCAACGCTGACGGCGGTGCGTTCGGCGCGACGTGCGGCGCCACCGCCACCCCGGGACCGTCTGCTGCTAACTGCTGCTTCTGACATGGATGCACCCTTTTCATGGTCAATTGCGATAGCCAATGCGCCCGCCACGCGGCAGGTCTCGGCCCGTCATACCTCTTTGCCGGGGCGTATCAGGCGAAGATTCCGGCGATTGCGGGGAAAAAGCGACACATTCCGAAGATCAATTCGGCCCTCACAGAGCGGCCATTTCGGAACACAAAAAAGTGAATGACAAATTACATTCATAGATCGTAATATTTGAGTGTGAGCTTCATCTTTCGACCACCCTAAACGGCTCTGGAAAACCAAAAGACAAACTGACAGATGCGGGCGAACCGCACTGCATTGGGAGGGATACAATGATCAAACAGCGTTTTGGCCTCATGGCCAAGGTCTGCGCCCTGATGAGTGCGGCTGTACTCGCCAGTCCCGCCACGGCCACCAATGGCTATTTCGCCAATGGCTATGGCGGTCAGTCCAAAAGCATGGCCGGAGCGGGCGTCGCGGTGACGACAGGTGTTTTGGGCATGGCGCAGAACCCGGCCACGGGCGTCAAGGTGGGCAATCAGGCGGGGTTTTGCCTCACCACCTTTGCCCCCAACCGCGAGGTCGAAATTGCCCCCGGTGGCCCGCTGACCCCCGGCACGCACAAAAGCCAGAATGACGTGTTCTTCATCCCCTGCGGCGGTGCCAACTGGAAACTCGATGATCGCTCGTCGCTGGGCGCTTTTGTCTTTGGCAACGGAGGCATGAACACCGAATTCGATACGAATTTCTTTGCCGGGCTTGGCGCGGGGTCCGCCCCGCTCGGGGTCAATCTCGAACAGGCGTTCATAACGCTGAACTATGCCCGCAAGGTGAACGATCGCCTGACTTTGGGCATCTCTCCGATCCTTGCGGTGCAACGGTTCAAGGCGCAGGGGCTACAGGCCTTCTCCGGCCTCTCGATCAGCCCCGGCGAAGTCACCAACCGGGGCCATGACTGGTCCACCGGGTTCGGCGTGAACCTCGGTCTGCTCTACGAGGCCAACCCGCAATGGACCTTTGGCGCGGCCTATCGCAACGAAATCCAGATGTCCAAGTTCAGCCGATACTAGGGCCTCTTTGCAGGGGGAGAATTTGACGTGCCCGCGATGCTGACCCTTGGCGCGGCCTATACGCCCGCCTCAGCGCCGCAATGGACGATCACAGGCGAATATCAGCGCATTTTCTACGGCGATGTAAAATCCATCTCCAACCCGAGCGCGCCTCCGAACGGACCGCTGGGCGCCCCCAATGGCGTGGGCTTTGGCTGGGACGATGTCGATGTCTGGCGTCTGGCCGCCATCTGGCGCAAGTCGGACAAGCTGACGCTGCGCACCGGGGTCAGCTATTCGACCGAATTCATCAAGAACGATGGCGACGTGGTGATCAACACCATCGCCCCCGCCACACCGCAATGGCATCTCTCGGCGGGCGGCACCTACCGGATTAACGAGCGTTGGGCCTTTACGTTCTCCTACACTCATGCGTTCTCCAACAGTTTCTCCGGGAGCAATCCCGCGCTCACGGGCGTGGCGCAACCGGTGAAAATTCGCATGCACCAGGACGAGATCGCAACCGGCATCAGCTATCGCTGGTAAGGCGCGCTCTTTCTCTTGCGCAGGGGCGGGACGCCAATTACTAGGCAGAACATGAGCCAGATATCCCATGACCGCCTCCTGATCATCGACTTTGGCAGCCAGGTGACGCAGCTGATTGCGCGTCGCCTGCGCGAGCTGAATGTCTATTGCGAAATTCACCCCTATCAAAAGGTGACGGACGCCTTTCTGCAAGAGATGGCGCCGCGGGCGATCATCTTTTCGGGGGGGCCCGACAGCGTGATGCGCGAGGGTAGCCCAAGGCCACCTCAGGCCGCCTATGATCTGGGCGTGCCGATCCTTGGTATCTGCTATGGTCAACAAGTGATGATGCAGGATCTCGGTGGCAAGGTTGAGGCGGGAGAACACGCCACAGCCGAGTTTGGCCGCGCCTATGTGACCGGTGCCCAGATCGAGAGTGACTTCGTCAACGGCTGGTTCACTGATGACACGGGTCGCGAGCAGGTTTGGATGAGCCACGGCGACCATGTCTCTGAAATCGCTCCAGGATTTGAGGTTCTCGGCACCTCGCCGGGAGCGCCTTTTGCGATCACGGCCGACCGCTCGCGGCGGTTTTATGCGGTGCAGTTTCATCCTGAGGTACATCACACGCCCAATGGGGCGCGGCTCTATGAGAATTTCATCAAGCTCGCGGGATTTGCAGGTGATTGGACCATGGGCGCGTACCGGGAAGAGGCGATTGCCAAGATCCGTGCGCAGGTCGGCGACAAACAGGTGATCTGCGGTCTTTCGGGCGGGGTTGATAGCTCCGTGGCCGCTGTTTTGATCCATGAGGCGATTGGCGATCAGCTCACTTGCGTCTTTGTCGATCACGGGCTCTTGCGGTTGAACGAGGCGCAAGACGTCGTGACGATGTTCCGCGACAATTACAATATCCCCCTCATTCACGCGGATGAATCAGACCTTTTTCTAGGTGAACTTGATGGCGTAAGTGACCCGGAAACAAAGAGAAAAATAATCGGACGTCTGTTCATTGACGTGTTCCAGAAACACGCCAATGAAATTGAAGGGGCTGAGTTCTTGGCTCAGGGCACGCTCTATCCGGATGTGATCGAGAGCGTTTCCTTCTCGGGTGGTCCCTCGGTGACGATCAAATCGCACCACAATGTTGGCGGCTTGCCGGAGAAGATGGGGCTCAAGCTGGTTGAGCCGTTGCGCGAGTTGTTCAAGGACGAAGTACGTGCCTTGGGGCGTGAATTGGGGCTGCCGGAGAGTTTCATTGGGCGTCATCCGTTCCCCGGTCCGGGGCTTGCGATCCGCTGTCCGGGGGAGATTACCCGCGAAAAGCTGGAGATCCTGCGCAAGGCGGATGCGGTATATATAGATCAAATCCGCAAACATGGACTATATGATGCGATCTGGCAGGCGTTTGTGGCCATTTTGCCGGTGCGGACGGTGGGTGTGATGGGCGATGGGCGAACCTATGATTTCGCCTGTGCGCTCCGCGCCGTGACGAGCGTCGATGGGATGACGGCGGATTACTATCCCTTCACCCATGAGTTTCTCGGCGAAACCGCCACACGAATTATCAATGAAGTCAAAGGCATAAACCGCGTGACCTATGACATCACCTCCAAACCACCGGGAACGATCGAGTGGGAATGACCGCTTTCGGGCGCAAGCGCCGACCCGGCGACGTCTTTTGCAGAGTCGCCTGAGATCGCGTGCTGACTGTGTACACGATGTGCATTTTCAGGCTTGAATTGTACACAGGGGCATCGCCCGAATACAGCGGTAGACTGACACGAGACCAAGCCTGCCACGCTGGCTATGAAGCAGGGTCAACGGGGGCAGAGATGGATCGACCGGAGGACGCGCAAAGACCACATGTGAGTCGGACAGAGCCCGGTCTGCGGCTAAGGATACGTGGCATGCACGATCTGCGTCGCACTGTGTGCTGCGGCATTCATCACGCGGGTCATAGGGCCCGTGGGCGCGAGTTGGCGGCGGCACGATTACAACAGCGGTGGCGCGGCTGAATGGGGACTGGTGTCACCCTGCCCCGTGATCCGGGCGTAGTGCTTCGTGCGGGGCTTTGGATGCTGGGCGCGGTGGTGTCGTTTTCGTCGATGGCGGTTGCGGGACGGGCGGTCAGCTTTGAGCTCGATACGTTCGAGATCATGATGTACCGCAGCATCGTGGGTTTTGTCATCGTCATCATCTTGGCGCGACTGACAGGCCATGCCGCCACCATCACCACGCGCAGTCCCGGCACGCATCTGATTCGCAATCTATGCCACTTTGCCGGACAGAACCTCTGGTTCTATGCGATCACGGTCATTCCGCTCGCGCAGGTCTTTGCCCTGGAATTCACCGCGCCCCTTTGGGTGCTGGTCTTGTCTCCGCTGATTCTGGGTGAGCGGCTGACGCGGACCCGCGCCCTTGCGGCGGTGATCGGGTTCATTGGTATTTTGATCGTGGCACGACCAAGTCCTGAGACATTCAGTCTGGGCACCTTGGCGGCGGCGGCGGCGGCCATCGGCTTTGCCGGATCGATCCTGATGACCAAGCGGCTGACGCGGACAGAGAGCCTGACCTGTATCCTGTTCTGGATGACATTGGTTCAGATCATCCTCGGTGTCCTCTGCGCCGGGGTGGACGGCGACATAGCGCTGCCGTCGCTGGCCTCTGCCCCTTGGCTGATTCTGATTGGCTGTGCGGGGCTGCTCGCGCATTTCTGTTTGACCACGGCTTTGTCCCTCGCGCCCGCCACTTTGATCACGCCGGTAGATTTTTTGCGACTGCCCGTGATCGCAATCATCGGTCTTTTGGTTTATGCTGAGCCTGTTGACGCATTTGTGATCTTGGGCGCGATGGTGATCTTTGGCGCGAATTACCTGAATATATGGCGCGAAACGCGCAAAAGCGCCTGAATTTGCTCTTTTTTCACCTTTAGAGTGTGCCCACAGCGCAACCCGTGTCGCCGTCGCAATCTGTGACGCCGCGTCAAACATTGACCGGTTTCGGCGTAACGGTAATGTGACGCCAATAACTCTGGAGGAGAGGGACACATGAAGACAACTTGGCTCGCGGCGACATTGCTCACCGCAACAGCATCCACAGCCTTTGGTGGAGAGATAGAGCGCCGCGGCGATCCGTCGATGATCCTGTTCGAGAAGGGCAAGAATTATCTTGAGTTCTCTGCCGCCACGATTGACCCAACAGTTTCGGGCACCCCGCTTCCGGGGATTCCGACCGCGCCTACGGGCAATATTCAGGAACGCTATCAGTCCTTTGCGGGCGGCTATAAGCACGACCTGAATGACCGGCTCACCTTTGCCATTGTCGTCGACGAGCCGGTCGGCGCGTCGGTGAATTACCGCACGCCCCCGGCCGGCCTGGGCGGTGCGTTCTTTGGCGGATCGAACGCCGAGGTCAACTCGGTCGCGTTCACAGGTCTGGCGAAATACAAGGCCACAGACCGGATCAGCGTCTATGGTGGCCTGCGGTATATCGGTCTCTCGGGCAACATCACCGTGATCTCGCCTGCCACATTGGGCAGTGCGGTTCCCGCCCCCAACGCGCCCTATACGCTTGGCGTGAGCAAGGATTTCCAGGTCGGCTATTTGTTGGGCGCGGCCTATGAGATCCCGGATATCGCGCTGCGCGTTGCCCTGACCTATGAGTCAAAGACTGAGCACGATTTCAAGGACAACACCGGCGCGGGTTTCAAAGTGGAGATCCCGCAGGCCTTTACGCTGCATGCGCAGTCGGGCATTGCGGCCAACACGCTGCTCTTTGGGTCTGTCAAATGGCGGGAATGGTCGAAGTTCGCCGTGCAACCGGGCGATTTCTTTTCTGTCGCAACCGGTATTCCGGTCAACGTCCCCATCGCGAGCGGCCCCAGCGACATCTGGACCTATGAGTTGGGTATTGGACGCAAGTTCAATGAAAACTGGAGCGGCGCATTCATCCTTGGCTATGAAAAGGACGAAGGCGATATTGTCGGCAACCTCTCGGGCAAGGACGGCTATATCAGCTATGGTCTGGCCGCGACCTATGAGACAGAGGCTTGGGAAATCTCTGCCGGTATCAAGTATTTTGACATCGGGGACGCGAATACCAGCGTGACGTCCTTTTCCGGCAGCGACGCCATTGCCATCGGCACCAAGGTTGCGTTCCGGTTCTGAGCTGTCCACACGCCAAATTCAAGCCCCGCCCCCTCTTGGGCGGGGTTTTTCATGATTGCGTTTGACCCTGCGCGTTGCGCTTTGTACCAAGCCCCCGAGAGGGAGCGGTGATGATTTACACTTCGGCACAAGACTGGCGCGAGGCCACACATAAACGGGTGCTGTTTTATGGCATGTCAGGGCTGGGAAAAACGCATCTGTCCAACATGCTGCGCGATGCCGGGGACTGGTTTCACTATTCGATAGATTACCGCATTGGCACCCGCCACATGGGCGAGCTGATCGCGGATAATGCCAAGGCACATGCGATGCAGGTGCCGTTCCTGCGCGACCTGCTGCTGAGCGATTCGATCTATATCGGGTCGAACATCACCTTTCACAATCTCACCCCCGTCTCGACCTATCTGGGCAAGCCGGGCAATCCGGTCAAGGGCGGCTTGCCGATCGAGGAATACCGCATTCGGCAGGAGCAGTTCCGGCAGGCCGAGATCCACGCGCTGATGGATACGGCGTATTTCATCCGCCGTGCGGGTGCGCTCTATGGCTATCCGCATTTCATCTGCGACACGGGCGGGTCGATCTGTGAATGGGTGGATGGCAATAATCACGACGATCCGATCCTGACGGAGCTGTCGGCGCAGTGCCTCTTGATCTACATCGAGGGGTCCGAGGCGCATACCGCAGAGCTCATCCGCCGCTTTGATCGCGCCCCCAAGCCGATGGCCTATCAACCCGCGTTCCTTGATGCGGCCTGGGCGGAATATCTGCGCGAAAACAAGTGCGAAGAGGGTGATGTTAATCCAGATAGCTTTATCCGCTGGACCTATGCGCGCGCCTTGGCGCATCGGCAACCACGCTATGAGGCGATGGTGAAATGGGGGGTGAGCGTCAGTGCGACTGAGGTGGCGGGGGTCAAGACTGCGCAGGATTTCGAGGCGCTGATTGCCACCGCACTTGAGCGCCGCGCCGCCACGCCTATCTAAGGCCAGACAGTCAAGGAACCCCTGCCCCATGCCCATCAAGATGCCCGCCAATCTGCCCGCCTATGCCGTGCTGACGCGCGAAGGGGTGTCGGTGATGGACCCGGATCAGGCGGCGCGGCAGGATATTCGCCCCCTGCGCATCGGCCTGCTCAATCTCATGCCGAAGAAGATCCAGACCGAGAACCAGTTTGCCCGGCTGATCGGGGCGACACCGTTGCAGATCGAGTTTGACCTGATTCGCATGAGCGAGCATCAGGCCAAGAACACCGCTGCCGAGCATATGGAGAGCTTTTACCGGCCCTTTGAGGAGGTGGTGGTGTCGGGGGACAAATATGATGGGTTGATCATCACCGGCGCACCGATCGAGCATCTGGAATTTGACGCGGTCACCTATTGGGAAGAGTTGGAGCGCGTGTTCGCGTGGACGCAAAGCCATGTGCATTCGACCTTTGGCGTCTGCTGGGGCGGGATGGCGATGATCAACCATTTCCACGGGGTCAAGAAACATATGCTGTCCGCAAAGGCCTTTGGCTGTTTCCGGCATCGCAACATGGTGCCTGCCTCGCCCTATCTGCGGGGCTTTTCCGACGATTGCGTGATCCCGGTGAGCCGGTGGACCGAGATGAAGCGGGACGAGATCGAGGCGGTCGAGGGGCTGACGATCCTCTTGGACAGTGACGAGGTTGGTCCCTGTCTGGTCGAGGATACCACGCGGCATGCGCTCTATATCTTTAACCATTTCGAGTATGACAGCGACACGCTCAAGCAGGAGTATGACCGCGACGTGGCCAATGGAACGCCGATCAATGTGCCCTGCAATTACTATCCGGGTGATGACCCTGCGCGCCCGCCACAGAACCGTTGGCGCAGTCACGCGCATCTTCTCTATGGCAACTGGATCAACCAGATTTATCAGACGACTCCGTTCGATATGAATGCCATTGGCTGTTAAATCCCTGATCATACTTGTCTTTTTTCTGGCAGCGCTCTGGGGCTGGAGCCAGTATCGGGCGCGGGCGCATGAGGCGCAGGCGGAGGCGGCCTTTCCCCCTGAGGGGCAGATTCTCGAGGTGAACGGCCACCGCGTGCATGCGGTCGTCATGGGCGATGGCCCCGATCTCGTGCTGATTCACGGCGCTTCGGGCAATACGCGCGACATGACCTTTGATCTCGCTCCGCGTCTGGCGCGGCACTACCGGGTCATCGTGCTGGATCGTCCCGGTCTGGGCTATACCGCGCGGATCAATCGCACCGGTGCCACGATCACCCAGCAAGCCGCCCTCTTGCAAGCGGCGGCAGCGCTATTGGGGGCGGAGCGGCCGATCGTTCTGGGTCACAGCTATGGCGGCGCGGTGGCGCTGGCCTGGGCGGTGACGCGGCCCGACAACATTGCCGCGCTGGTCGATGTGGCCGGCGCAGCCAAGCCATGGGACACCGGCCTCTCAACCTATTACCGGATTCTGTCGCATCCGGTGCTGGGGCCGGCGCTGATCCCGCTGCTGACGGCCTTTGTGCATGACAGCCGCGTGGAACAGGCGGTGCGCGAGATTTTTGAACCTCAAGCGCCACCCGACGGCTATCTGGATCACATCGGCGCGGGGCTGACGCTGCGGCGGGACAGTCTGCGCGCCAATGCCCTGCAACGCGCCAATCTGCTGGGTGAGGTCGAGGCCTTGCATGGCCGATTCGGTGACATCGCGGTGCCGGTCGAGATCGTGCATGGCAGCGCGGATACGACTGTGGGCGTCGCCATCCATTCCGTACCGCTGGCGGCCCAGATCGAGTGGGCCAATCTGACCGTGCTCGATGGCATCGGTCATATGCCGCATCACAGCGCCCCCGAGGCTGTGATCGCCGCCATCCACCGCGCGGCCACCCGCGCTGGATTGCGCCCCGCCGATTGAGCGGCCATACTGCGCGAAACATCTGCGAGAGGCCCCATGGACCTGCCCTTTGATGGCGCAATCAGCGCCTTTTTCGAGACCGAAGCCCCAGACGCGATACGCAAGGAAATCCGTCGTGCCGAAAAGGACGACATTCTGGGCGGTGATTTCCCCTATTCCGAGGCAATGTCGAAAAAGACCTATGAGAAAGATCTCGCAAAGCTGCAAATCGAACTGGTCAAGCTCCAGCATTGGGCCAAGGAAAGCGGCGCGCGGATTGCCATCGTCTTTGAGGGGCGCGATGCGGCGGGCAAGGGCGGCACGATCAAACGGTTCCGCGAATATCTCAATCCGCGCGGCGCGCGCGTCGTAGCCCTCAGCAAACCCTCGGATGTCGAGGCGACACAGTGGTATTTCCAGCGCTATATCGACCACCTGCCAGCCGGTGGTGACATCGTGCTTTACGACCGGAGTTGGTATAATCGCGCGGTGGTGGAAAAGGTCTTTGGCTTTTGCACCGACGCGCAGCGCGAACATTTCTTTGCTCAGGTGCCGGATTTCGAGCGGATGATCGTCGATGAGGGCATCCATCTCTTCAAGATCTGGCTCAACGTTGGCCGCGCCGAACAACTCCGTCGATTTCTGGAGCGCGAGCAAGACCCGCTCAAACAATGGAAACTGAGCTGGATCGACGTTGAGGGCCTGCGCAAATGGGACAGCTATACCGCCGCCATCGCCGAGACCCTGACCCGCAGCCATAGCGACCATGCGCCCTGGACCGTGGTGCGTTCGGATGACAAGCGGCGGGCGCGGTTGGGTGCCATCCGGAGCGTTTTGAGCCGGTTGGACTATGCCCGCAAGGATGTACGCGCGGTGGGGGAGTGTGATCCATCCATCACCGGCGGGCCTGAAATCTGGAATGGGTAAACAGGGGTATCATCACGGCAATCTGCGGCAAGCCTTGGTAGATGCCACCTTGCGGCTGATTGCCGAGAAGGGACCGCAGGGCTTTACCATGGCAGAGGCGGCCAAGCTGGCCGAGGTTTCGACCGCCGCCCCTTACCGGCATTTTCCGGGCCGCGAGGCGCTGATTGCAGAGGCGGCGCGCCAGGGGTTTGAAATCTTTGTCGAGCGGATGGAGGCGGCGTTTGATGACGCCCGTCCAAATCCGCTGGCGGCCTTTATGGCCACCGGGCGGGCCTATCTGGCCTTTGCGCGTTCGAATGCGGGGCATTATGTGGCGATGTTCGAATCCGGCCTGTCGGTGAACACCAACCCGGAACTGGCCGATGCGGCGGGGCGCGCGCAGGCGATCTTGACCCGCGCCGCCGCCGCGCTCTCGGCGCATTTGCCCCCGGACCGCAGGCCACCTGCGGCGATGTTTGCCGCCCATGTCTGGGCGATGAGCCACGGGGTGGTCGAGCTCTATGCGCGCGGCGCGCCGGGGGCACGGTCGCCCTACCCGCCCGAAGACCTGCTGGAATCCGGTATCGGCGTCTATCTGCGGGGTCTGGGGCTGATTCCGCCCGACACCGAGGTCTGACGCAAAAAATCCGCGCATATCTCTTGCATGGGCCATTTTGGATCTTACTTATGTAAATGTAAGTAACATTTACACCGCAAAGGAGACCCAATGTCCGCCATCGCCACCTGGCCTGCACAAGCCGAATCCTGGCTCGACCGCCAAGGCAGACCCGCCTGGATCATCGCCATGGTCCTTGGCTTTATCGTTTTCTGGCCCGTCGGCCTCGCCCTTTTGGGCTATATGATCTGGAGCAACCGTATGACCTGTCGCAGCAAACTCTCGCGTTTTCAGGGCCGTCCTGCCTCAAAGGGCACCGGCAATGCCGCATTTGACGCCTATAAGGCCGACACGCTGCGCCGCCTGGAAGAGGAACAGGAACAGTTCGAGGCGTTTTTGCAGCGGTTGCGCGATGCCCGCGACAAGGCGGAGTTTGACCAGTTCATTGATGAGCGCCGCAAACCCGCCGAGGGACAGGCCACGCGCTGAGACCCGTGACAGATGCGAAAGGGCCGCCCAATGGGCGGCCCTTTGACTGTGATATCCGGAAAGCGATCAGCGCTTGGAGAACTGGAAGCTCTTGCGCGCCTTGGCCCGGCCATATTTCTTGCGTTCCACGACGCGGCTGTCGCGGGTCAGGAACCCGGCGGCCTTGAGGGCGCCACGCAGGGACGGATCATAGAGTTGCAGCGCCTTGGACACGCCGTGCTTGACCGCACCGGCCTGACCCGACAGACCGCCACCGGCAACCGTCGCCATCACGTCAAACTGATCTTCGGTGCCCGACACGGTGAAGGGCTGCTTGAGGATCATCTGAAGCACGGGGCGCGCGAAATACTCTTTCATCGGCTTGCCGTTCACCACGACCTTGCCCGAACCGGGCTTGATCCAGACGCGGGCGACCGCGTCCTTGCGCTTGCCGGTTGCATAAGAGCGGCCAAGCGAATCGCGCTGCGGCTCACGCGGGGCTTTGATCTCCATCGGTGCTGCGCTGACGGTGCCAGCGACGGCTTCGAGACCTTCGAGGGATTTGATTTCGTCAGCCATCAGTATGCCACCCGCGTGTTCTTGGAGTTCATGGATTTGACGTCCAGCACCTCGGGGCTCTGCGCCTCGTGGGGGTGCTCGCCGCCTGCATAGACGCGCAGGTTGGTCATCTGCGTGCGCGACAGGCGATTGCCCGGCAGCATGCGCTTGACCGCCTGCATCACGACGCGCTCGGGGTATTTGCCCTCGAGGATCTCGCCGGTGGTGCGGGATTTGATGCCGCCCGGATGGCCGGTGTGCCAATAGTTGGGTTTGCTGCGCTTGTTGCCGGTCAGCTGCACCTTTTCGGCATTGATGACGATCACGTTGTCACCCATGTCCATGTGAGGGGTAAAGCTGGCCTTGTGCTTGCCGCGCAGGCGCATGGCGATGATCGAGGCGAGACGGCCCAGAACAACGCCTTCGGCGTCGATCAGGATCCATTTCTTGTCGATATCTGCCGGGGTAGCAGAGAATGTTTTCATGTCAGGCAGAACCTTGTGCTTGGTCTTTGGTCTTGATCAGTTTCGGCCACCCTGCGGGCAGCGCTGATGCGATGGGCGGGTTATAATCAGTTCGATGCGCAGGTCAACCGCCATATGTTCAATTTAGATGTTCAAAAACAAGGACTTAAAAAATAGGTATTATATTACCCCAACAGTATCTTACCCCTCACCTTCGCTTAATACCTCGGGGGGTCCGGGGGGCGGACAGCCCCCTGCTCTTGTGCTCATTTCGGGGGGATCGAATAGGTCAGGCTGGCGCGTGCCACAGGGGCAGTCATACCGTCGGAAAAGATCAAAACCTCTCCCACTGCCAGGACCCGACCGAGTTTCAGCAGGCGGCATTCGGCGATCAGATCCACGCCCGCCACCGGTTTGCGCATGAAATCGACGCTGCAATTGGTGGTCACGGCCAACCCCTGCGGCCCGATCATCGCGAGAATCGCCAGATAGACCGACACATCCGCCAAGGCAAAGATCGACGGTCCCGACACCGTGCCACCGGGGCGCAAATGCCGATCCGCAACCAAAAGGCGCGTTCTGATGCGCATATCGCCCACCTCTTCGATGGCGAAGTCGCCAGTCACTTGCGGAAATTCCCGATCGAGGAACTCCATCAATTCCGTGGCGGTCATCTTGACGCTCATGCTTTGCTCCCTGCCCTGTTCCGGGCTAGAATGACCCCAAGGCACAAGGGGTTACAAGATGACAATTCTCGACCGCACCGATGAGGGTGCAATCGCGCGGCTCACGCTGAATTCGCCCGGCAATCTCAACGCGCTCTCGGATGCGATGCTGGCGGCGCTTCAGGCCGAATTCGACCGGCTGGCACAGGATCGCACGATCCGCGTGGTCACGATGATGGGCGCGGGCAAGGCGTTTTGCGCCGGGCATGATCTCAAGGAAATGACCGCCGGGCGGCAGGCCGAGGATGGCGGGCGCGCCTATTTCGCCGATCTCTTTGCACGCTGCACCGCTGTTATGACCGCAATTCGCACCCTGCCCCAGCCGGTGATCGCCGCCCCACATGGCATCGCCACGGCGGCGGGCTGTCAGTTGGTGGCAAGCTGTGACATGGCCGTGGCGGCGCATGGTACGCGGTTTGGCGTCAACGGGGTCAATATCGGCCTCTTTTGTTCCACTCCGATGGTGGCGCTGAGCCGCAATATCCCGCGCAAACAGGCGTTCGAGATGCTGACCACGGGGGCCTTTATCGACACGACCCGCGCCGTGGAGCTGGGGTTGATCAACCGGGCGGTGCCGCAAGAGGATCTGGCAGCGGAAACCACGGCGCTCGCCGAAATTGTCGCTGCCAAGCTGGGCTCTGCCGTGCGGATCGGCAAGCGTGCGTTCTATAAGCAATTGGAAATGGGACTGGATGCCGCCTATGCCCATACCGGCGCGGTGATGGTCGAGAACATGCTCGACCGCGACACCGCCGAAGGCATCGCGGCCTTTATCGACAAACGCGCGCCGGACTGGGATCAGTGACGCCCCTTTCCAAACCGCACGCAATGACCTAAATCGCAGCCCATGGACAAGGTATTGCATATCATCGGCGGCGGCATGGCCGGATCAGAGGCGGCGTGGCAGGCGGCCAATATGGGCGTCAACGTGGTCATCCACGAAATGCGCCCCAAGGTCAAAACCTTTGCGCATCGCACCGGCGATCTGGCGGAAATGGTCTGTTCCAATTCCTTTCGCTCGGATGATGATGAACAGAATGCCGTGGGCCTCTTGCATTGGGAAATGCGCGCGGCGGGTGGGTTGATCATGGCGATGGCCCACGAAAACCGCCTGCCTGCCGGTGGGGCCTTGGCGGTGGACCGGGACCGCTTTGCCCAATCGGTCACGGCGCGGCTCCTGGATCACCCGAGGATCACCGTGCAACATGATGAAATCACGCAACTTCCTGAGAGCGGCCATTGGATCATCGCAACTGGCCCGCTGACATCTGAGGGGCTGGGTCGCGCGATTGCCGCAGAGACCGGCACCGAAGCGCTGGCGTTTTTCGACGCCATCGCGCCGATTGTTTATCACGAGAGCATCGACATGTCGCGCGCCTGGATGCAGTCGCGCTATGACAAGGGCGAGACCGAGGCCGAGCGCACCGCCTACCTCAACTGCCCGATGGACCGTGACCAATACGAGGCGTTCATCGACGCGCTGCTGGCCGCTGACAAAACCGAATTCCATGACGGCGAAACGGCGGGCTATTTCGACGGCTGCCTGCCCATCGAGGTCATGGCCGAACGTGGCCGCGAGACCCTGCGCCATGGCCCGATGAAGCCCGTTGGCCTGACCAACCCGCATGCGCCGGATGTCAAGCCGCATGCCGTGGTGCAACTGCGCCGCGACAACGCGCTTGGCACGCTCTACAATATCGTGGGCTTTCAGACCAAGATGAAATACGGCGCGCAAACCGCTGTTTTCAAAATGATTCCCGGCCTTGAGAACGCGCAGTTCGCACGTCTTGGCGGCATTCACCGCAACACATTTCTCAATTCGCCGACGCTGCTCGATGCGCAGATGCGCCTGCGCTCGCGCCCGCATATCCGCTTTGCCGGGCAGATCACCGGGGTCGAGGGCTATGTCGAATCCGCCGCGATGGGCCTCTTGGCGGGCCGTTTGGCGGCGGCGGAAATTCTTGGGCAAACCTTGCCCCCCGTACCGCAGGACAGCGCCATGGGCGCGCTCATCCACCACATCAGCGGCGGGGCCGAGGCCAAGACCTTTCAACCGATGAACGTGAATTTCGGCCTGTTTCGCCCGATCGACGGGTTCAAGGGCGGGCGGCGCGGACGCATGGATCGCTACAAGGGCTATACCGACCGCGCCAAGGCGGCCTGGGGCGAATGGCTGGCCGATCAAAACATGAGCATTGCCTCATAACCATTTGTATAGATGTTCATAACGCGCTTTGCCCCCTCGCCGACCGGCCCACTGCATCTGGGGCATGCCTATTCCGCGATACTGGCCTATGACCGGGCGCAGGCTGAGGGGGGTACCTTTCTTCTGCGTATCGACGACCTCGATCAGACCCGTTGTCGCCCGGAGTGGGAGGTGCAGATTTTTGACGATCTAGCGTGGCTTTGGCTAGGCTGGCCCCTCCCCGTGCTGCGCCAGTCCACCCGCCTACCCCGCTATCGTGCGGCCTTGAAATCGCTTTGGAATCAGGGGCTTATCTACCAATGCTCATGCAGCCGTGCCGATATTCGCGCGGCCACCTCCGCCCCGCAAGAGGGCGCGCCGCTCTTGGGCCCCGATGGCGTGATCTATCCCGGCACCTGCCGCCCCGCGACCCCACCGCAGGGCCCTATGCCCGAGGAGTGCGCCCTGCGCCTTGATATGGCGCGTGCCTGCAGAATGCTAAGCAGCCCGTTGATTTACAAAGAAAAAGACGAGATTATCACCCCCCACGACCTGCCGCATACTGTCGGTGACGTGGTGCTGGCGCGGCGCGAGATGGGCGCATCCTATCATCTCTCGGTGGTGGTGGATGATGCCGATCAGGGCATCACCCATGTGATCCGGGGGGAAGACTTGCAAGAGGCGACGCAAATCCATGTACTCTTGCAGCGCCTTCTTGGCCTGCCCACGCCGGCCTATCACCATCACGCCCTGATCCGCGACGCGGCGGGCAGGCGTCTGGCCAAACGGGACGACGCGCGCGCCATCGCCACCTATCGCGTCGACGGGGCCAGCCCAAGCGACATTCGCGCCCTGCTGGGCCTCTAGGCTTTCATCGTTCCTTAAATACTCATTCCGCGCCCGCAATCGGCGCCATGATCTCGGTCTCTTTTCCCTCTCGCACGGCCGTGTAGAAACACGACCGCCGGTTGGTGTGACAGGCGGGGCCACTCTGGCGCACCTGCACCAACAGGCAATCGCGGTCGCAATCGACGCGCAGTTCGACCAAGTCCTGCACATGGCCCGAGGTTTCGCCCTTGATCCAGAAGGCCTGCCGCGAGCGGCTCCAATAGGTCACGCGGCCAGTGTCCAGCGTGCGCGCCACGGCGTCCGCGTTCATCCAGGCCATCATCAGCACCTCGCCGGTCGCGGCCTCTTGGGCGATGGCGGGGATCAACCCGTTCGCGTCATACTTTAGTGTCGCCGGATCGAAGGGCATGGCGGATTTCCTTTTGCATCTGCGCGTCACGCGCCTATTTATGGGGCAACACACGAAAGGGAAAGCCATGAGCGGCGAAACCGACCTGATCAAGCTCTATTCCGCGCGGATATTGGAACTGGCGTCCGACATCCCGCATCACGGGCGGCTTGCCGATGCGCAGGCCAGCGTCAAACGGCGCGCGCCGCTCTGTGGTTCGACCGTAACCGTGGACATTCGCTGCGAGGACGGGCGCATCAGCGACTATGCCGCCGAGGTCAAGGCCTGCGCGCTTGGTCAGGCGGCGGCAAGTGTCGTGGGGCGCGGCATCATCGGCTGCGATCTGGCTCAGGTGACGGCAGCACGCGACGCGCTGCGCGACATGCTGAAATCCGACGGCCCGACCCCGCCCGCACCGTTTGACGGGCTCGAGGTGCTGCGGCCTGCGCGGGATTACAAGAATCGCCATGCGTCGATCCTTTTGACGCTCGAAGCGGTGGTTGAGGCGATGGAGACCGTGCGCGCGCAGACCTCTTGCGCCTGACGTCGCCGTCGCGCCGCTGCGATCCTTTGTGACCACGCCGTCCCTTACCTTTCGGAAAATACGCTCTACGTCCTTGGGATAAACACCGGGGACAGCGCCATGACAGGGCAGAAACTCGACCAGAACAGTCCGTTGATCGGACGATTCGATCAGTCTTTCCTGATCCATATGATCCGCGATTTCTTTGTCATCCTGTTGATGGTGACGGTGTTGGAATTCGCGCTCAAGGCCGGGATGGTCTATTACAAATTCCGGGTGCATGGCCCCACGGATGCCCAAGAGGCCGCACAGGATCTGGCCGATAACGTCCGCTCGATCATGCGCAACGAGGGCGGGCCGGTGGCCGCGCGCACGGTCTATCCGATCCTCAAGGACAATTGGGACGGGCTGGGCTATCGCATTGCGATCATCCCCTCAGAGGTTACGATCCGGTCCATTGAACAGGGGTTCGAGTTCACGCCCGAGGGCCTGCCGCGCGGCGATTGGCCTGACACCGCCCATGCAAGCGCCACCCTGCCCCTCACCGCAGAGCCCTTTTGCCTCGCCTGCCACACCGAGGCGGCGGTGGGCGACGTGCTGGGCGAGGTGACGGTGCGGCGCGATCTGGCCACGGATTTCGCGCAATGGGTCGAGGATATGCGCCTGACCGGCCTCTTGGCGCTGGCCAAGATCCTGCTGCATTCGGTGCTGTTGTTCCTCATTCTGCGCGCGCGGTTGGAGCCGCTCTTGGGTCTGCGGGCTGTGGTGAGCAATCTGGCGCGGGCCTATGGCGGGTTGACCCATCGCGCCGACATCCGCAGCGCCGATGAGTTTGGCGTTTTGGCGCGTGATCTCAATCTCTTTCTCGATCGGATCACGCGGTTGATGGGCGAGTTGGACGAGGTGCTGCGACGGGTGGTCAAGGTGAATGACGATATTGTCACGATCCAAGGCGACCTGCGGGACCGGATTGATACGCTCACCGGGCGCATCCGGCGGTTGGAGCGCGCCGCAATGGTGAGCGCCAAGTCGGAGCCGCGTCTGTCACAGGCGTGGTTTGATACGGCACGGCGCGCGGTTGCCGACCTGCGTGATCAAACCGGCGGAGAGGATGCCGTGGGACTGGTCGAGGACCTGCGCGCCGTGGTTGTCAATGCCGAGGCTCAGATCGCCGGAAGTGAGGCGCTCTTTGCCGATCTGGGCGCCTTGGGGGATGAGAGCGAACATCTGCGCCATGTCATGTCCGAAATGATCCGGCTGGAAGAGCGGATGAAGGGAATCGTCCAGACCGGCACCGTGCTGGTGCAGCGTCTCCGCCCCGCCACCGAGCCGGTGGCGTGAAAAAACCGCCGCACGCTCGGGTGAGCGGCGGCGGCAGAGTTGAGCGGGTCACAGACCCCGGACATATTTCGGGAGGAATGAGGCAAACCCCGAAAACCGGTTGGGACAGGTGGGTGTGGCGCATCCCCGACGTTGGGACAGAGGGGATGCAGCCAAGGTCAAGGACGGACCCGCAGGCAGGAACTCAGGCAGAAAACACAAAGGACAGTCAGAGAACACCCGGCAGATAGAGCGCACCGACCAGCGTCACCATCAGCGCAAGCGCGCCAATCGCATCGCCGATAATCGTATCCTGCGCACGGGTCGCAGTCGTCTTGATCTGGTGCAACATCTGGGGGCTCCTTCAGAAAACCTCTGTGTTGCCACTTTGTTCTCATATTGCGTTAACCAAGTAAAGAACTTTTTAAGAACAAATGTGAACAAAACTTCTAACCTACTGAAATCAAACGGATCGCTTGATCCTGTTCCATCAGCCACAACAGCACCCGAGCCGCGCGCCCCCGGTCGGACACGAGGTCAGGATCGTCATGCAAGAGCTTGCGGGCATCCGATTGCGCCACCGCCATCAGCGCCGATTGCGATTCGAGATCGGCGATGCGGAATCGCGGCAGCCCCGATTGCGCCGTGCCGATGAGATCGCCCGCGCCGCGCATCTCGAGATCGACCTCGCTGATCCGAAACCCGTCCTCGGTATCACGCATTGTGGTGAGCCGCCGCTCACCGCCCTCGCTGAGCGGCGCCTGATACATCAGGAGACAGGTCGAGGCCGCCTGCCCGCGCCCGACGCGTCCGCGCAACTGATGCAACTGCGCCAGCCCAAAGCTCTCGGCCCGCTCGATCACCATGATTGAGGCATTGGGCACATCCACGCCCACCTCGATCACCGTGGTTGAGACCAGCACGCTTGTCTCACCACGCTGAAAGGCGGCCATCGCGGCATCCTTGTCCTCGGGCGGCATCTGACCATGCACCAGACCCACAATCCCTTCGCCAAGGGCTGCGCGCAACCGCTTGAAGCGTTCCTCGGCGCTGCTGAGGTCCACCACCTCGCTTTCCTCGACCAGAGGGCAGACCCAATAGGCCTGTCGCCCCTCGGCAATGGCGCGGCGCAGGTGATCCACCACCTCGTCAATCCGTCCCATGCTGACCAATGCGGTCTTGATCGGTTTGCGACCGGGCGGTTTCTCGTCCAGCACGCTGACATCCATATCGCCATATTGCGCCAAGGCCAGAGAGCGCGGGATCGGCGTGGCGGTCATCACCAGCACATCGGCCTGCGCGCCCTTTTTGCCCAGTTCCAGCCTCTGCCGCACACCAAAGCGGTGTTGCTCATCGACAATCGCCAGACGCAGATCGGCGAATTCGACATCTTTTTGAAACACTGCATGGGTGCCGACGAGGATCTGAATGTCTCCGCGCTTGAGCGCTGCCAGCTTGGCGCGGCGCTCTGCCCCCTTGTCGCGACCTGTCAGGATTTCCAGCACCACACCGGCGCTCTCGGCCAAGGGTCGCAGCCCCTGCAAATGCTGGCGCGCGAGGATTTCGGTGGGGGCCATCATCACGCCCTGCCCGCCCGCCTCGACCGCGATCAGAAGCGCCTTGAACGCCACCAGCGTCTTGCCTGCGCCGACATCGCCCTGAAGCAGCCGGTTCATCCGCTGTGGGGCGGCCATATCGGCGGCAATCTCGGCAATCGCCCGCGTCTGCGCGCCGGTGAGCGCATAGGGCAGCGCCGCGAGCACCTTGGCCTGCAATGTCCCGGTGCCAATGGTTTCGCGCCCCTTGGCGCGGCGCAGCTTTGAGCGCGCGAGCGCCAGCGTCATCTGGTGCGCCATAAGTTCGTCATAGGCAAGACGTTCGCGCGTCGGATGCGCGGGCGAGAGATCACGCGCCTCATCCGGGGCATGGGCACTGCGGATCGCATCCACCCAATCGGGCCATCCGGCCTGCGCCTTTTGCACCGGGTCGATCCATTCGGCGAGCTCTGGCAGGCGCATCAGCGCCGAGTGCGCCCCTTTGGCCATCACCCGTTGGGTGACACCTGCGGTGAGCGGATAGACCGGCTCGAAATCGGGAATCTCGCCCGCTTCCTCCACGGGCAGCATGTGATCGGGATGCACCATCTGTGCGATCCCGTCGAAAAGCTCGGCCTTGCCCGAGACAATGCGGCGCGCGCCGGTGGGCAACATCTTGCGCAGATAGTCATCGCGGGCATGAAAGAAAATCAGATGAAAGCTGGTGGCGGCATCCTCAACCACCACGCGGTAGGGGCCGCCTTTGCGGGACGGTGCGCGGTGCTGACCAACTGTCACCTCGACCGTGACGATGCCGGGAAGGTCAGCCCCCTGCACCGTGGCGCGGCGGCGGCGATCCACAGCGGAATGCGGCAGGGTCAGGATCAGGTCACGCGGGCGCGTGATCTCAAGCGCGGCAAGGCTCTGCGCGGTCTTGGGCCCGATCCCCTCCAGCGTTTCCAGCCCGGCAAAGAGCGGAAAGAGGATTTCCGGCCGCCCGCTCATGCGTCCCCGATGAGGGCGAGCCAGCCATCCTCGTCAATGGTCTCAATCCCCAGTTCCGCTGCCTTCTTGGCCTTGGACCCGGCACCGGGGCCGGCGATGAGCAGGTCAGTCTTGGCACTGACCGAGCCTGCGACCTTGGCCCCAAGGCCTTCGGCCCGCGCCTTGGCCTCGGCCCGGGTCATCTTTTCCAGCGTGCCAGTGAAGACCACGGTTTTTCCGTAAATCGAACTATCGGTTATTGCCTGTTTTTCGAATTCTTTTGGGTCCACATACTTCAAAATACTATTCACAGCCGCCACATTATTGTTATTTCCAAAGAAACGGATGATCGAATCCACCGTAACTTGGCCATGCCCCACGAGAGGAAGCAACTGAGCGCAAATCTGAGCGTCCTTTTCAATAAATTCTTCCAGATTCTTCGAACTAGCGCTCCAACCACCGTAGTTATCCCAAAAAGCTTCGGGGTCCATATATTGAAAAAGGCGTGCAAATCTATTCCAGCGGAAGTGAAGAGCGTCGGCCTTTTGAAGCAACTCCTCTTTGAACGCCCCTAAAGAACCAAACTGTTCTTTTGCAGCTTCATACTTAGTAGAGTAACGCTTTGTATTCTTGAAAGTTGCATCGAAAACTTTCGTTGCTTGCTCATCGCTAACTTTCGTCAATGACTTACCGAGAAATTTTCGAAGATTAGCAAGCAGTCCAACGCCCGCCACACCCTTATATGCATATAGTCTATCCCAAAAACTCAACTCAAACTCACGAAGTTCATTTGCAACTTCAACGACCTCAAGCCAGTTCGTATCATTGCTAATATTGATGCGAGACCAATGTTCAATTGCGGTTTGAATTCTCTGATTTTTCACATCGTCGTTTGCTTGTACCAAAGCTGTCCATGAACCATGAAAATTAGCCAAATCTTTAGAGACTTCTGCACCTACGTTAGGAATACCAAGAGCAAAGATAAATCTTGGCAATTCGACTGATCTTCGAGCTTCAATCGCTTCAAAGAGCTTAGCTACGCTTTTTTCTCCCCAACCCTCTCGGTTAGCCAGCTTAGTGAGGTTCTTTCCGTCACGTTCCTTGAGGGTAAAGATGTCAGCAGGTTGCTTAATTGGCAGTTGATCGTCGTTATAAAACATTTCAATCTGCTTGGCCCCCAGCCCCTCGATGTCAAAGGCGGCGCGGGAGACGAAATGTTTGAGCTTTTCCACCGCCTGCGCCGGGCAGATGAGGCCGCCCATACAGCGGCGCACGGCATCGCCCTCTTCGCGCACGGCGTCAGAGCCGCATTCGGGGCATGTGGTGGGAAAGATGAACGGCGCGGCATTTTCGGGGCGCTTTGTGAGGTCCACATCGGCGATCTTGGGGATCACGTCGCCAGCACGGTAGACCTGCACCCAATCGCCCACGCGGATATCCTTGGCATTGCCATTTTCATCGGGCCGGATCACCGCGCCCTTACTGTCGCGCCCGGCGATGTAATCCTCATTGTGGAGGGTTGCATTGCTGACCACGACGCCGCCGACCGTGACGGGCGTGAGGCGCGCCACCGGGCTCAGCGCGCCGGTGCGCCCCACCTGAATGTCGATCGCCTCCAGCCGGGTCCAGGCCAGCTCAGCCGGGAATTTATGCGCGATGGCCCAGCGTGGCGTGGTCGAGCGAAAGCCGAGCCGCGCTTGCAGGCCCAGATCATCCACCTTGTAGACCACGCCGTCGATGTCATAGCCCAAGGTCGCGCGGGCCTGCTCGATGCGCGCGTACTGCGCAAGCAGCGCCTCGGTCCCATCACAGAGCACCGTTAGCGGGTTGGTCTGAAACCCGAGTGCGGCCAGACGGTCGATGGCCCCCATCTGCGTGTCCGCCAAGGGCGCACTCAGCTCGCCCCAGCTATAGGCAAAGAACCTGAGCGGGCGCGCGGCGGTGATGGTCGCGTCTAGCTGCCGGAGCGATCCGGCGGCGGCATTGCGCGGATTGGCGAAGGACTTGTCGGATTTGGCGGCCTGTCGCGCGTTTAGCGCTGCGAAGTCGGCATGGCTCATATAGACCTCGCCGCGCACTTCGAGAACCTCGGGTGCGCCGGTCAGGGTCTCGGGAATATCAGCGATGGTGTGCGCGTTGGCGGTCACGTTCTCGCCCACCTCGCCATCGCCGCGCGTCGCGGCCTGCACCAACCTGCCCTGCTCATAGCGCAAGCTCAGGCTCAGCCCGTCAATCTTGGGCTCGGCGGTGTAGGCCAATGGGGCGTCATCCGCCAAACCCAGATAGCGGCGAATACGGGTGTCGAACTCGGCCACATCGCCCGCCTCGAAGGCATTGCCAAGGCTGAGCATGCGGATGCGATGCGTGACCTTGGCAAAGCCATCCGACGGCGCGGCCCCCACCTGATCCGAAGCGCTGTCCGCACGTTTGAGCGCGGGCAACCGCGCCTCAATGGCCGCGTTGCGCGCCTTGAGCGCGTCATAGGCAGCATCCGTGATCTCGGGCGCATCCTCGGTGTGATAGGCCCGATTGGCCTCAGCCAAGAGCGCTGCAAGGCGCGCCAATTCCGTCCGCGCCTCGTCTTCGGTCAGATCCTCAACGGCAATCCTGTCGGTCATCGGCCCCTCTCTGATCCGGGATGAGGTGGCAACGCCTTGCCCACCTCATACCTGACCAGAGTGATAGTGCCCGACCCGCCCAGCGTCCAGAGGCCGCGCAGCCCTCAGGCACCCACCGCCAGAGGCTGCCCGTCCATTTCGCCGAGTTCGGGATCGCGCAGCACATAGCCGCGCCCCCAGACCGTCTCGATGTAATTGGCACCATCGGTGGCCTCAGAGAGTTTCTTGCGCAGTTTGCAGATGAACACGTCAATGATCTTGAGTTCCGGCTCGTCCATGCCGCCGTAGAGATGGTTGAGGAACATTTCCTTGGTCAGGGTCGTGCCCTTGCGCAGCGACAAAAGCTCGAGCATCTGGTATTCCTTGCCGGTCAGATGCACGGCCTTGCCGCCCGCATCAACCGTCTTGGCGTCGAGATTGACATTGACCATGCCAGTGCGGATCACCGATTGGGAATGACCCTTGGAACGGCGGATGATCGCATGGATGCGCGCCACCAATTCGTCGCGGTGAAACGGCTTGGTCAGGTAATCATCGGCCCCAAAGCCGAACCCCCTGATCTTGCTGTCGGTGTCACCGGCCCCGGAGAGGATGAGGATGGGCGTGGCAACCCGTGCCAGCCGCAGTTGGCGCAGCACCTCATGCCCGTTCATATCCGGCAGACCAAGATCCAGCAGGATCAGATCGTAATCGTAAAGTTTGGCCAGGTCGATGCCCTCTTCCCCCAGATCGGTGGTATAGACATTGAGATTGGCATGGGTCAGCATCAGTTCGATGCTTCTAGAGGTTGTCGGATCGTCCTCGACCAAAAGTACGCGCATTGGGGACTCCACAGGTAATTGCTTCGATACCGGACACACTGGTCAAAAATGGTTAACTACCCGTTACCAGTGTTATGGCCTCCGCCAAACTCAACTTAAGGTTACCGATAGACCTTGAGCGAGGTCACTTTGAGCGCGCCCTCGCCATGCCGCGCGACGGCAGCGATCCAGCAATCAAACTCTTCGTCACTGAGCCCATAGGTCTCGAGCGCGTCGTGCCGCGCAATCAGGCCGTAGGCGACCCCTCGCACCACCGCGAGTTTGCGCGAGGCGACCCATCGCCGTGTGTCCGGGGGCGGCAAATCCGCCCGGCTGAGAACGGTGCCATCGGGCAGGTTAACGGCCCTTGGCCCTTCGACTTTCTTGAGATACATCACGCTCACCCTTTGTCTTGATAGGGTGAGAATGCCCATCTCAGGCTTAATGGGGCGTGAAACCGGGTCTTGAGAGTGTTTAGGATTTTCCTATATTCTGAAAGACCCGAGCGGAGGCCACTATGGCACTGGATACGAACAAACCACTGAATTCGCTTGGATTTCCCAAGCCCCCAGCCGAGACCCGCGTGGTCGTGGCGATGTCAGGCGGCGTCGACAGCTCGGTTGTGGCCGCGCATCTGGCCTCTGAGGGTTATGACGTTGTGGGCGTCACGCTGCAACTTTATGACCATGGCGCGGCGCTGGCCAAGAAGGGCGCCTGCTGTGCCGGGGTGGATATTCACGACGCGCGCCGCGTGGCCGAAGAGATGGGTTTTCCGCATTACGTGCTGGATTACGAGAACATCTTTCGTGATGCGGTGATTGACGAGTTTGCCGACAGCTATCTGGCGGGGGCGACGCCCGTGCCGTGCATCCGCTGCAACGAGCGGGTCAAGTTCAAGGATCTCTTGGAAACCGCCCGCGATCTGGAGGCCGATTGCATGGCAACCGGGCACTATATTCAGCGCAAACTAGGCTCGCAGGGGCCGGAATTGCATTGTGCAAGCGATTCGGCGCGCGATCAGTCGTACTTTCTGTTCTCGACCACGCCCGAGCAACTTGACTATCTGCGGTTTCCGCTGGGGCATCTACCGTCCAAGGCGGCGACGCGGGAACTGGCCGCGCAATACGGGCTTCAGGTGGCGGACAAGCCTGACAGTCAGGACATCTGTTTCGTGCCCAACGGCAACTATGCCAGCGTGATCGAAAAACTGCGCCCCGGTGCCGCGGAACCGGGCGAGATCGTGCATGCCGATGGCCGGGTTTTGGGCCAGCATGAGGGGGTCATTCACTACACCATTGGTCAGCGCCGGGGCTTGGGCATCGGCGGGCTGGAAGAGCCGCTCTATGTCGTGCGCCTTGATGTCGATGCGCGCCGGGTGATTGTCGGGCCGAAAGAGATGCTCTCGACCCGCACTGTGCCGCTGCGCGAGATTAACTGGCTGGGCGATGTGCCGATGACATCGCAGACGGAATGGCAGGTCTCGGTCAAGGTTCGCTCAACCCGCCCGCCGCGCGAGGCCGTTTTGCGGCCCATTTCAGCGACCGAGGCGACAGTCGAATTGCTCACCCCCGAAGAAGGTGTGTCGCCCGGTCAGGCCTGCGTCTTCTATGAGACGGACGGCAGCCGCGTGCTGGGTGGCGGCTGGATCTGGCGCGGCGCGTCTGCATGAGCCGCAGGCAGGGCGCGCCCTGCCCCGCTCAGGTGTTGAAGAGGAAGTGTAGAACGTCGCCATCCTTGACGACATAGCTTTTACCCTCAGAGCGCATCTTGCCCGCATCCTTGGCCTTTTGCTCGCCGCCCAAGCCCACGAAATCGTCATAGGCAATGGTTTCGGCGCGGATGAAACCGCGCTCGAAATCGCCGTGGATGACGCCTGCGGCCTTGGGGGCGGGCGTGCCTGCGGGGATGGTCCAGGCGCGGGCCTCTTTCGGGCCGACGGTGAAATAGGTTTCCAGATGCAAAAGCTCGTAACCGGCGCGGATCAGACGGTCGAGACCGGCCTCGTCGAGCCCCATTTCAGTGAGGAACATTTCGGCCTCATCCGGTTCGAGCTTGGAGATTTCTTCTTCGATCTGGGCGGAGATCACGACCGAGGCCGCGCCCTGGTCGGCGGCCATTTTTGCCACAGCGTCGGAATGGGCGTTACCGGTGGCGGCATTGGCCTCATCGACATTGCAGACGTAGAGGATTGGCTTGGCGGTCAGCAGTTGCAACATTTTCCAGGCTTTGGTGTCCTCGGCATCGACCTGCACGGTACGGGCGGGGCGGCCCTGTTCCAGCGCAGCCTGTGCCTGAGCGAGCAGGCGCTCGGCCTGAACCGCGTCCTTGTCGCCGCCCTTGATCTTGCGTTGCAGCCCGGCGCGGCGTTTCTCGACCGACTCGAGATCGGCCAGCATCAGTTCGGTTTCAATCGTATCGGCATCGGCCACCGGATCGACGCGGCCCTCGACATGGGTCACGTCGCCATCCTCGAAGCAGCGCAGCACATGGGCAATGGCATCCGTCTCGCGGATATTCGCGAGAAACTGATTGCCCAACCCCTCGCCCTTGGACGCGCCTTTGACGAGGCCTGCGATATCGACAAAGGTCATCCGGGTCGGGATGATCTGTTTTGAGCCGGCAATCTCGGCCAATTTGTCTAGCCGCGCATCGGGCACGGCTACCTCGCCGACATTCGGCTCGATGGTGCAAAAGGGGAAATTCGCGGCCTGTGCGGC
The DNA here is from genome assembly GCF_000152845.1 of Roseovarius sp. 217. Taxonomy (GTDB): domain Bacteria; phylum Pseudomonadota; class Alphaproteobacteria; order Rhodobacterales; family Rhodobacteraceae; genus Roseovarius. Next base: position 3,021,507 of record NZ_CH902584.1, on the reverse strand, counting down.
AGCGGTGCGGGTGAGCGCGTTAAAGAGCGTGGATTTGCCCACATTGGGCAGGCCCACGATTCCCATTTTAAAGCCCATCTCAGACCCTCCATGCGGTGAATTGCGCGCATCTACGGGTTTGCGCGGGCCAAGGTCAAGCCGGGCATTGATTTCCCGCGCGCTTTGCGCCAAACCCGCACGGACCCATTCGAAGGACATACCCCCATGACACGCATCGACGCCAAATTCGCAGAGTTGAAAGCCGCCGGGAAGAAGGCGTTTGTTTCCTATATCATGGCGGGTGATCCGGATTACGAGACATCGCTGGCGGTGATGAAGGGGTTGCCGGAAGCCGGGGTGGATGTGATTGAGTTGGGCGTGCCCTTTACCGATCCGATGGCGGATGGGCCGACAATCCAACTGGCGGGGCAGCGAGCGCTGGCGGCAGGCATGACGCTGGAGAAAACGCTGGCGATGGCGACCGAGTTTCGCAAGGGCGATGACACCACGCCCATCGTGCTGATGGGCTATTACAACCCGATCTACAATCGCGGCGTGGAGAAGTTTTTGGTCGACGCCAAGGCCGCCGGGATTGACGGGTTGATCGTGGTCGATCTGCCACCCGAAGAGGATGACGAGTTGTGCATTCCGGCGAGCAAGGCGGGCATGAACTTTATCCGCCTCGCCACCCCCACCACCGATGACAAGCGACTGCCCAAGGTTCTCGAGAACACCAGCGGCTTTGTTTATTATGTGTCGATCACGGGGATCACCGGGGCCGCCGCCGCCGAGGCGGCGGATGTGGCGCCCGAAGTGGCGCGGATCAAGGCGCAGACCGATCTGCCGGTGATCGTGGGCTTTGGCATCCGCACGCCCGAGACGGCGCAGACGATTGCCAGCGTCGCCGATGGCTGCGTTGTGGGCTCGGCGATTGTGGGCGAGATTGCCAAGGGGCGGTCTGTGGCGGATGTCCTGAGCTTTGTGCAGGGGCTGGCCGAGGGCGCACACCGCGCCTGAACGCAGAGGTCAAAGAGCGCCTCCGGCGGGAGTATTTGGACCAAGAAAAACCCGGCCGCGTGGTGGCAAATAGTTAAAAAAAGGTAAATATACCGGAGGCTTAGCCGACGATCAAGAGATTCGCGTGCTTGACTCGGCGCACGCTTTCATCTATCGGTTGTGACATGCTGGACGAATTGGGCAAGCGGCCCCGGGGGGAACCCCGGCGGCCGTTTTTTCGTGTCGGCAGGATGGAGGGTTTTCCGAAACACACCAATCATGAGGCAAGAGCACGCATGGTTTTGATCACCCCCGATGTGGGGCCCACGGGCCTGACGACCTCGATCGATGCGCTGGAGCGCCAATTGGCGGATATGCGCGAAGACCTCGCAGAGATCTATCTGCGGATCAGGGCCGGAGACCTGGATGAGTTGAAGAATGCGACCAAGGCCACTGCCGAGATCCGGCAATGGCTGAAGATCGCCATAGAAGCGGAGGCACAACTTGAAAAACGCAGACGAGAAGACCGTGGCATTGTCCACGGATACGCGCTCGATTTCGACGATGCCCGGCATCAGATCGGGTGCCGACTGGATCGCCTCAAGAGGGCCAGCTGTGAGGGACGACTTCCTCGATGCCCTGAGTGACGGGGAGCGGATGGCCCTGCCCTATCTGTTCGAATTCTGGGCATTGGAGCATCAACTGCCCCCCGAGGGCGACTGGCGCACCTGGGTGATCATGGGCGGGCGTGGCGCGGGCAAGACCCGCGCCGGGGCCGAATGGGTGCGCGCGCAGGTCGAGGGATCGCGCCCCTTGGACGAGGGGCGGTGCAAGCGGATCGCGCTGGTGGGCGAGACGATTGATCAGGTGCGCGAGGTGATGGTGTTTGGCGAGAGCGGCATCATGGCCTGTTCGCCGCCCGACCGCCGCCCGGATTGGCAGGCGACGCGCAAGCGGCTGATTTGGCCAAACGGCGCGGTTGCGCAGGCCTATTCGGCGCATGACCCCGAGGCGCTGCGCGGGCCGCAGTTCGATGGCGCCTGGGTGGATGAGTTGGCCAAGTGGAAACGGGCGCGCGAAACCTGGGACATGCTGCAATTCGGGCTGCGGCTGGGCGATGCCCCGCGTGTCTGTGTGACCACGACACCGCGCAATGTGGGCGTCTTGAAGGATATCGTGGCGGTGCCCTCGACGGTGGTGACGAGCGCGCCGACCGAGGCCAACCGCGCCTATCTGGCCGAGAGTTTCCTCGATGAGGTGCGGGCGCGCTATGCGGGCACGCGGCTGGGGCGACAGGAGCTGGATGGTCTCTTGATCGACGAGGCCGAGGATGCGCTCTGGACGCCTGCCATGCTGGAGGCGGCTCGGGTGGAGAGCCTGCCCGAGTTTGACCGGGTGGTGGTAGCGGTCGATCCGCCGGTGACGGGCCATGCCGGGTCGGATGAGTGCGGCATCATCATGGCGGGGGCGATCACGCGCGGGCCGGTGCAGGATTGGCGGGTCTGGGTGCTGGCGGATGCCAGCGTCAGCGCCGCGAGCCCCGCGCGTTGGGCCCGCGCCGCGATCCGCGCGCGCGAGCTATGGGGGGCAGAGCGGGTGGTGGCCGAGGTCAACCAAGGCGGCGATCTGGTGGAACAGGTGATCCGGCAGGTCGATCCGCTGGTTCCGCTCAGGAAGGTGCATGCCAGCCGGGGCAAGCTGGCGCGAGCCGAGCCGGTGGCCGCACTCTATGAACAGGGCCGGGTGTATCACGCGCGCGGCCTTGGCGCGTTGGAGGATCAGATGTGCGCCATGACCGCACGCGGCTATGAGGGGCGCGGCAGCCCGGACCGCGTCGATGCGCTGGTCTGGGCGATCACTGATTTGATTGTCGAGCCTGCGGCCAAATGGGTGCGGCCCAGCATCCGGGGGGTGTGAGCGCGGCTAGCCCCAAGCGCGCGCCGCAAGGACGCCCACCCAGGCAGAGAAGCCGGTCAGAACCGCGCCCCATGTCACGTCGACCGCGACCATCTGCCAGTGCCAGTTGCGCAGAGTGGCGTAATTGGTGAACTCATAGGTGCCATAGGCCATGGCCCCCAAAGCCGCCCCGGCGAGGAGCGCGTTCACCGGCGCGCCCTCGCGCAGGGCGGGGAGCGAGACAAACCACAGCACGCCGCCCACATAGGCCAGATAAAAGAGCGCGGCGGGCACAATGCGCAGCTCTTTGGCCAGCATATCGCCGATATGGGCGGCAAAGAGCGGGCGCATCACGGTCCTGAGCATGATCGCATCAAGGCCGAGGAAGACGGCGGCGGTGACAAGGTAGAGGATGAGGGTTTGCATGAGCCTGCCGAGTTTTGGGTGTTGGACGGGATACGCAAGGGGGCGGCGATTGGATGGATTATGGGGTGCGCCATAAATGCGCACCCTACAGCTGAAACGATTTTTTAACCCTGTCATGGTGTTATTTGCCCATGTCCAATTACCTGCGCCCGCACGTCGCCGGGGCCTGCGTGTTCTTTACTGTGGGGCTGGCGAACCGACGATCAGACGTGCTGACGCGCGAAATCGCGGCGTTGCGCGCGGCTGTCCGACGCACCAAGGCAGAGCGGCCCTTTGTTATTGAGGCCTGGGTTGTGCTGCCCGATCATATGCATTGCGTCTGGACCCTGCCTGAAGGCGACCACGATTTCTCGACCCGGTGGAGCGTGATCAAGGCCCGGTTTTCCCGCGCCCTGCCCCATACGCCGCGCCGTGCCAGTCACGAGGCCCGGCGAGAGCATGGGCTGTGGCAGCGGCGGTTCTGGGAGCATCACATCCGCAGCGAGGCGGGTAAGCGCGCGGCGATCCGGTATTGCTGGATCAACCCGGTAAAACACGGGTTGGTGGAGCGGTCAGAGGACTGGGCCTATTCGTCGATCCACCGTGATGGCCCCGTCGATTGGCCGTAGGATCACACCCCGTAGGGTGCGCATTCATTGCGCACCATTCA
>NZ_CH902584.1:2959239-3017461 GCF_000152845.1 Roseovarius sp. 217 | reverse complement strand
CCCTACGCGGGGGCGTTCAAAACCCCCTCAAACTCCCGCCATTCGCCCTTGGACATGCCGGAGGTTTCCTGCGTGACCGTCTCGCCTTTCAGCATGCGGCGCACGCAATCGAGCGCCGTGGCGGACAGGGTAGCCCCGCCCATGCGGTAATCCTCGAAGGCCTTGTAGGCATAGGGCACCCAATCAGCCACGAGGCGGCAGATTTCGTCGGCGTAGACGCGGATCTCGTACTGGGCGTGGGCATCGGCGCGCAGGCGCAGGAAATGCAGGAGGTTGTGCAGATCGACCTTCCAGTACCATTGCGTATAGATATTGGCGGGCAGGTTCATGCGGGCCAGTTCGCGGGCCAGCCCCTGTTGGCCGTCCTGTGAAATCATGTCCTCGTAATGGTCATAGCAGCGCATCGCGTCCTCGGTCAGCAGGCGCAACACGCGCTGCGCCTCTTCGCCCTCGAGCGCCGCACCCCGCCCCTGATTGTTGGTGGTCGATTGCGCGTTGAGCGCGTCGGGGGCCGGAATATAGAACTCGCGGTCGAGGATCGAGTAGCGGGCGGAATATTCGTTGACGTTGGCGGTGCGGTGGCGGATCCACTGACGCGCGACAAAGACCGGCAGTTTTACATGCAGCTTGATCTCGCACATCTCGAAGGGGGTCGAATGCCAGTGCCGCATGAGATAGCGAATGAGCCCCTCGTCATTCTGCACATGTTTGGTGCCCGCGCCGTAGCTGACGCGCGCCGCCTGCACGATGGCGGCATCGTCGCCCATGTAGTCGATCACCCGGACAAAGCCGTGATCGAGCACCGGGTGGGCGGTGTAGAGGTGCTGTTCCATCCCCGGCGCAGTGGCGCGCAGGGTGGTTTGGGTCTGGCCGCGCTGAGCGTCGATTTCGGCCTGTTGGTCGGGGCTGAGGGGCATGGCGGGGCCTTTCTTCACAAGAACGAGTCGGAGATCACTATATCTTGGGGATAGCCCGTCTGGAAAGCCAATATCGAGTGGGTTTCGATGGGTGACACGGTGGCAACTTCTGCAATCCGAGGCTGAATCGCTGAATAACTTTTGAATGCAATGGGCTGAGGCTGCTTTCAAACCAAAGAATAAACATGAAAGAATGTGGCTGGCCTGATGCCCGCTGTCCTTTTGGGCGGCTGCGGGGCGGATCATCCAACCCGTTTGAGCAAGACGCAACCGACGGCGGGACGACCGGCGGACCCTTGGGGGATGCGGGCGACAGGCTGGACGCGGTGCCCTGTGCCGCAAATCCTGCGCGCACCGCCGCGTTGGACCGACCCGGCGAACCGGTCAGAATTCTCAGGCCTGTCACCGGGGGCGATCCAGAGATATTGCCCTCGACACCGGCGCGCGGGCCACTATCCTCTGGAGCATTGCAATCACGGAGGATGACCATGCGCATCAAATACCTGCACACGATGGTTCGGGTCAAAGACCTTGAGGCGACACAGCGGTTCTTTGGCCTGTTGGGGCTCAAGGAGACCCGCCGCTGGGACAATGACGGCGGGCGTTTTACGCTGGTGTTCATGGCACCCGAGGGACAAGAGGAGTGCCCGGTCGAGCTCACCTATAATTGGGACGGCGACGAAGACCTGCCCTCGGATAGCCGACATTTCGGCCATCTCGCCTATGCGACCAGCAATATCTACGACCTCTGCCAGCATCTGATGGACAATGGCGTGACCATCAACCGCCCGCCGCGCGATGGGCGCATGGCCTTTGTGCGCAGCCCCGACAATATCTCGGTGGAGCTTTTGCAAGAGGGTGACGCGCTGGCCCCGGCAGAGCCATGGACCAGCATGGAGAATATCGGCCATTGGTGAGGTTGGCCGCAGCCATTTTTCTCGCCCTTATGGCGGCACCGGCGCAGGGGGCCTGTCGCCTTGCGCTGGCGCTGGCGCTGGATGTGTCCTCTTCGGTTGATGAGGCGGAATATGCCTTGCAACGGATAGGACTTGCCTCGGCGTTGGATGCGCCGGACATTCGCGCGGCGATCCTGGGCGGGGCCACAGGCGATGTCGCTCTGGCGGTCTATGAGTGGAGCGGGCGGTTTCAGGAGAAGCTGCATCTCGACTGGACGCTGCTACGCTCTGACGCGGATATCACCCAAGCCGTGGCGGTGCTGGCGGGGATGCAACGGTCAACCTCGGATTACCCAACGGCGCTTGGCTCGGCCTTGGGGTACGGCGCGCATCTGTTAGCCCGCGCGCCCGCCTGTGACCGGCAGGTGATTGATGTCTCGGGCGATGGGATCAACAATCAGGGCTTTGCCCCGACCCTGGCCTACAAGCATTTTCCCTTTGAGGGCATTACCGTCAATGGATTGGTGATCCTCGGACATGATCCGCAAGTGATGGCCTATTACCGCCGCGAAGTTCTGCGCGGGCCGGGTGCGTTTCTGGAACTGGCGCAGGGGTTTGAGGATTTCGAGGTCGCCATGTCACGCAAGCTCTACCGCGAGATCAACGATATCATGCTGGGGGCGCTGCCCCTGCCCCGCACGCGGCATCAATAGATATAGCGGATCTGATCGGCCCAGTAACGCTCTACCCGGCGCAGCGACGCGGTGATCTGGTCGATCCCGTCAGGGCCGAGCACGCCGCGCCCCTCCAACCCCTCGGCATGGCGAGCAAAGAGGTCTGCCACCACGTCGCGGACGCTGCGCCCCTTCTCCGTGAGGCGCACCCGGACAGACCGCCGATCCACCTCGCAGCGTTGGTGATGCATATAGCCCATATCCACCAGTTTCTTGAGATTGTAGCTTACGTTGCTGCCCTGATAATAGCCGCGCGTTTTCAACTCGCCGGCCGTTACCTCATGGTCACCGATGTTGAAGAGCAACAGAGCCTGAACCGCGTTGATCTCAAGCACGCCGACACGCTCGAACTCGTCCTTGATCACGTCCAAGAGCAACCGATGCAGACGTTCCACCAGCGACAGCGCATCCAGATAGCTGCTGATAAAGGCGCTGTGAACGGCTCCTGTGGTCAGGGGGCTGAGATAGCTCATGTCGGTCTCCGTGCGATACTGCTCGCCGGAGACCATCCGATATAAACCCGAACATTCGGTAAACCGGGTTCGGTTCCTCTAAAATGCAACCTATTTTGTCGCGCTCGCCTGTGTCGCGATATCCGCGACCAATGGCGCAAAGCGCGCGGGCGGCGGGGTTTGACCCGTCACCCATTGATAGAGATCCTGATCGTTCTCGCACAAGAGCGCGTCGAACCCGTCGAGCGCGCTGTCCTCCATCGCCTCGAGCCGCGCCTCGGCATAGCGGCTCAGGATGATGTCCATTTCCTTGATCCCGCGGCGCATGGCGCGCATGTGCAGGCGTTTCAGACGGTGAGCGCGGGGTTCGTCCACCGCACCCGGTGCCTCAACTGGGGTCTCACTCACCGGCTTCTTCCCGCAGTTTGGCGCGCAGGGTCTTTTCCAGACGCCCCAAACGGTCGGTTGATCGGGTCATCTGTGCGCGGATGTCGCGAATTTCGGTCAGCATTTCCATCACATCGCTGGACAACTCTCCCATCTCGGGGCCTCCAGGGCCCTCGCCTTCACCCGAGAGCAGCCAGAGCAGCGAAACATTCAGCATGCCCGCCATCATCGAGAGCTTGTTGGCACGCGGCTCTGAAAGATCATTTTCCCAAGCCTTGAGCGTCTTGAGCTTGACGCCCAAGCGCTTTGCCAGATCCGTCTGAGACATGCCTGAGCGCTCGCGCGCGCCGGTCACACGGTCGCCAAAGGTGGTCGAGTCGGGGTCAAACCAGCTGTCGGTGCTATCTGTGGTCATTGTCTTCCTTTCCGGTGATCGTGCTTGATCAAGCTCTGAGCGCACCCTAAGACATTCCCGGAGTGAATTCAAACCGGAGCCGGCCATGTCCCGTCTGTCTGCGACATTGTCGCGCGTCAAACCCTCGCCTACCATCGCCGTGACCACCAAGGCGCAGGAACTCAAGGCCGCCGGGCGCGACGTGATCGGCCTCGGGGCCGGAGAGCCGGATTTCGCCACGCCCGCGCATATCCGCGCCGCAGGCATCCGCGCCATCGAAGAGGGCAAGACCAAATACACCGCCGTCGATGGTATCCCCGAGTTGAAGGCCGCAATCTGCGCCAAGTTCAAGCGGGACAACGGGTTGGACTATGTGCCTGCACAGGTCAGCGTCGCCTCGGGCGGCAAGCAGATCCTCTATAATGCCCTCATGGCCACGCTCAATCCCGGCGACGAGGTGCTGATCCCCGCGCCCTATTGGGTGAGCTATCCCGATATGGTGCTGCTTGCGGGGGGCGAGCCGGTGATTGCGCCTGCGGGGATCGAGACCGGGTTCAAACTGACGCCTGCGGCGCTGGAGGCCGCGATCACGCCGAAAACCCGCTGGTTCATCTTCAATTCGCCCAGCAATCCCACCGGGGCAGGCTATACATGGGACGAATTGAAGGGGCTGACCGACGTTTTGATGCGGCATCCCCATGTCTGGATCATGACCGACGACATGTATGAGCATCTGGCCTATGACGGGTTTGAATTCTGCACCCCCGCACAGGTGGAACCGGCGCTCTATGACCGCACCCTGACCTGCAATGGCGTCTCCAAGGCCTATTGCATGACCGGCTGGCGGATTGGCTATGCGGCGGGTCCGCAAGACCTCATCGCCGCGATGCGCAAGATCCAGTCGCAGAGCACGTCGAACCCCTGCACCATCAGCCAATGGGCGGCGGTCGAGGCGCTGAACGGCAGCCATGATTTCATCGCCGAGAACAACGCCGTCTTTGCCCGCCGTCGCGATCTGGTGGTGGCGATGCTCAATGAGATCGAGGGCATGGAATGCCCCACGCCCAATGGCGCGTTCTATGTCTACCCGTCGATTGCAGGGTTGATCGGCAAGACCAGCGCAGGCGGCGCGGTGATCGCGCATGACGAGGCTTTTGCCACGGCGCTTCTGGAGGAAACCGGCGTGGCGGTGGTCTTTGGCGCGGCCTTTGGCCTGTCGCCGAATTTCCGGATCAGCTATGCGACATCGGATGACGCGCTGAAAGAGGCATGCACGCGGATTCAGACGTTCTGTAAAGGGCTGACATGACCACAGGCAAGATAACCGCAAACCTGCCCAGCCGGGATTTCGATGCAACCGAGCGCTTTTACGCGATGCTCGGCTTTCAGACTGAATTCCGCAATGCAGGCTGGATGATCCTGAGCCGGGAGGGCATGACGGTCGAGTTTTTCCCGCATCCCGATCTGGACCCCGGCACCAGTTGCTTTTCCGCCTGCCTGCGTCTGCCCGAGATTGACAGCCTGCATGCCGAATGGCGCGGCGCCACGGATCTGCCCGACACGCGCAACGCCATCCCGCGATTGACCGATCCTTTCACCCTTGCGAACGCGCCCCGAATGTTTGCGCTGGTCGATCCCGACGGTTCGCTCTGGCGCGTTCTGGAAAGTGCCTGACCATGGCGGGTGATCTGCCGGAATATTACTTCAGGGTCCGTGAAAACGGTGCCTTCGTGTTCCGGGTCGATACCGAGAACCGACAGCGCCGGATCGAGATGGAACAGATCGCCACCGTTAATATCCGCAAATTCGAGATCAAGCCGCAGGGCGAACGCGCCCTGACCGACGCCGACACTGCCGCCATCACCGAATGGATGGAAGAGCGGCTGAAACTGGTCGAATACCGCGACATCGACGATATCCTGCGCGCGGTGGATTATCTCAACACCACAACGCATTGGGTCCAGTCCAAGGCCACCGATGGACAACTCGAACAGGTAACGGATGCGCTTCTCTTGGCGATGCACGACCTGCGCACGGTGCTGGTGCGCAAAAAGGCGGATCGGCTGCTCAAGGACGAGTGAGGCGGCGTGAGGGGCTAGAGGGGACGTTTGCCCCGATCTCCAATGCGCGGAATCAAGGCGCGGCACTCGCCGCCGCTTGGGGTCAAGGTCAGCAACAGGCCCCGCCGCCCCTCACCGCGAACAGCTTGCCCCGCCCAGCACGCAGAACTTGGCGCAATGGGGATGGTTCAGCGCCACGTCGCGCTCGGCCTCGGCCAGCGTTTCGCCCAACTCGAACTCGGGCGCATAAGGCAGCAGCGTGCAGGCCACCACCGCAGGCCGTGCCGCGCCTTTGCGTTTCACCACCATGCGCGACGAGGCGCACATGATGTCCTCGGGCCGCTTGCCCAGAATATCCCAACAGGCCGTGGTGATCTCGGGCACGTCGGCCGCCTCGTCCATCTCGGGGAAGAGCACGGTTGCGGCTGGATCATAGGCGTAAATCTCAAACCCATGCTCGGCATAAAACGCCGCATAGCCTGCGCGCGATTGCGCCTCGCTCTCACCCCAGACGGTGCGCCCGGCCACGGTCATGCGAACCCCATGATCCCGCAACCAGCACATGCCCTCCAGCGTCTTGGCAAAGGCCCCTGCCCCGCGCTCTTCGTCATGCAGCGCCTCGGACCAGTGATCGACGGAAATCCGCAGGGTCAGCTTGTCGCCCCATGTCGTGACCAGTTCAAGCAGGCCCGCGCGCATCGTCTTGCGCATCATCGGGCGCATGGCATTCGTGAGAATCAGAACCTCGTAACCGCCGTCAAGGGCCGCGCGTGCCATGCCGATCATTTCGGGGTTCAAGAACGGCTCACCGCCGGTAAAGGCGATCTCGCGCAGCGGCCAGGCCCGCGCGCGCGCCTGCTCGAGATAGTCGCGCACCTCTGATTCGCTGATATAGACCAGCGCATCGTTGCTGGGCGAGCTGAGGATATAGCAGTTGCGGCATTCGATATTGCAGAGCGTGCCGGTGTTGAACCACAGCGTCTCGGGATGGCTCAATGGCACAGAGGCGCGCGCTTCGCCCTTGGCGGTGCGCTCCGGGTTCTGAAACTTGCCCCGATTGGCAGGGACGACGACGTTATCTTTCATAGGGCGATCCACAGTCTGTTTGTCTTTTCTCACCTATCGCCCGAGGTCTGGCAAGGGAAGCATTCTGACGCCATTGTGAAGACGCTCCAACATGTTAGAGTTGCCGCGACACGCGGCGCGCCCGAAAACCGGGCTGACGACGAGCAAAGGAGATGGGCCATGGCCTCTCGGGTGATCCCGGTCGATCCGTTTGATCTGGTGATTTTTGGCGGCACCGGTGATCTAGCGCGGCGCAAGATATTGCCGGCGCTCTTTCGCCGCTTTGTCGCGGGTCAGATCGAGGGCGATGTGCGCCTGATCGGGGCTGCGCGCAGCGAGATGGACACCAAAGCGTATCGCGCCATGGTGCGAGAGGCGATTGTCGAGTTCGGCGGCGAGGAATCGGCCCGCAAAAAGGACCTGACGGCCTTTCTCGATATGCTGGATTATGTCACGCTCGATGCCCGTGGCACGGATGGCTGGGAGGCTCTGGCCGCGCTCATGCGGCCCGAGCGCATTCGGGCGTTCTATTTCTCGGTGGCGCCGTCGCTCTTTGGCGATCTGGCCAAGCGGCTGCACAAACATGGCATGGCCGATGAGCAGAGCCGGATCGTGGTGGAAAAGCCCTTTGGCCGCGATCTGGAAACGGCGCGTGACCTCAACCGGGTCTTGGCGCGGCATTTCACCGAAGGCCAGATCTACCGGATCGACCATTATCTCGGCAAGGAAACCGTGCAGAACCTGATGGCGATCCGCTTTGGCAACGTTTTGTTTGAACCGCTCTGGAACAGCCAATATGTCGATCACATCCAGATCACCGTGGCGGAATCCGTGGGTGTCGGCGGGCGTGGCGATTACTATGACAAATCCGGCGCGATGCGCGACATGGTGCAAAACCACATGATGCAGCTCTTGTGCCTCATCGCGATGGAGCCGCCCGCGAAATTCGAGCCGGACGCGGTGCGCGACGAAAAGCTCAAGGTCATCCGCGCGCTTGATCCGGTGGCGCGGGGCAATGTGGTGCGCGGCCAATATGAGGGCGATGGCACACAACCCGGATACCGCAATCAGGTGGGCAACCGCGACAGCACGACCGAAAGTTTCGTGGCATTGAAGGCGCATATCAGCAACTGGCGGTGGGCGGGCACGCCGTTCTATCTGCGCACCGGCAAGCGGCTCAAGGATCGCGCCAGCGAAATCGCGGTGGTGTTCAAGGATGCGCCGCATTCGATCTTTGGCGCGGATGCCGGGCGGCACCGCAATATCCTGACGATCCGCCTGCAACCGAATGAGGGAATCGAATTGGGCGTGACGATCAAGGAACCGGGACCGGGGGGCATGCGTTTGATCGACGTGCCGCTCGACATGACCTTTGCCGAGGCGTTGGGACCGGAAGAGGCGGATTTCCCCGATGCCTATGAGCGGCTGATCATGGATGTGATACGCGGCAATCAGACCCTCTTCATGCGCGGCGACGAGGTCGAGGCCGCCTGGGCCTGGACCGATCCGATCATCGCGGAATGGGAGGAAGACACAAGCGATCCCCTACCCTATGCAACGGGATCCTCAGGGCCAGACGACGCGTTGATGCTGATGCATCGGGACGGGCGACGCTGGCGGGAGATACGACCATGAGCTTTGTCGAATATGCCGATGACGAAATGCTGGCGATGGGGCTGGTGGGTGTGCTGGCCGGAGATCTGCGCAAGGCGTTGCGCAATCAGGACCGGGTTTTGTTCGTCGTGCCGGGAGGGACCACGCCGGGGCCGATTTTTGACGGGCTCTGCGCGGTCGATCTGGACTGGGACCGGGTCGATATCCTGTTGAGCGATGAACGCTGGCGGCCCGAGGTGCATGTCCGCTCCAACACACGGTTGATCCGCGAACACTTGCTCAAGGACCGGGCGGCGGCGGCGCGGTATCTGCCGCTCTATGCCAAGGCCGAAGAGCCGGAATCGGTGCTGGCGGAACTGGAGGCCAATATCGCGCCCGCCCTGCCGATTGATGTCTGCCTCTTGGGCATGGGCGCGGATATGCACACCGCCTCGCTCTTTCCCGGTGCCGACCGGCTGGAAGAGGCGCTGGAGCGCAACGCGCCCATTCTCGTGCCGATGCGCGCGCCGGGTCTGGACGAGCCGCGCGTCACCCTCTCGGCGCGGGTGCTGGATGGCGCGCTCAGCAAGCACGTCGTGATCACCGGCGCACAAAAACGCGCGGCGTTCGAGCGCGCACAACACATGCGCCCTCTTGAGGCACCGATTGCCGCCGTGCTAGCCGGTACAACAATCCATTGGAGCCCGTGAAAGGACAGAGAATGTGGTCTGAGGTCGAGCGCTTCGCGCAGGCAGCGCGGAAATGTGATATTGTCGGATTGTTTGACGAGCCAAACCGCGCCGGGGGGTTTTCGACCCGGTTCGACGGCATGCTGCTGGATTACTCCAAGACCGCCTTGACCGCCCCTGCCCGCAGCGCTCTGATCGGTCTTGCAGAGGCGTCCGGCGTTGCCGCACGCCGCGCCGCCATGTTCCAAGGCGCGCCGATCAACGAGACCGAGGGGCGGCCTGTGCTGCACAGCGCGCTGCGCAATCTGTCGGGCGGAGCGGTGATGGTCGAGGGCGCGGACATCATGCCGGAAATCACCGCCACGCGCACACGCATGGCAGAGTTTGCCACTCACATCCGGCAGGGGTCGGTCACCGATGTCGTCAACATCGGCATCGGCGGCTCGCATCTGGGCCCCGAGATGGCCGTGCGGGCGCTGCGCCCCTATCACGACGGGCCGCGCTGTCATTTCGTGTCGAACGTTGACGGGGCCGATATCGCCGACACGTTGACGGGGCTGAACCCGGCGACGACGCTTGTGATCGTCGCCTCCAAGACCTTTACCACCATCGAGACCATGACCAATGCCACCACCGCCCGCGACTGGATGGCCGCTGCCGGGGTCGAGCCCGGCCCACATTTCGCCGCTGTCTCATCTGCCACTGAGAAGACCGCAGACTGGGGCATTGATCCGGCCCGCGTCTTTGGCTTTGGCGATTACGTTGGCGGGCGCTATTCGGTCTGGGGGCCGATCGGTCTGTCACTGATGATCGCCATCGGGCCGGAGCGGTTCCACGAATTCCTCGCCGGGGCCGAGGCGATGGACCACCATTTTCAAGACGCCGCACCGCTGGAGAATATGCCAATGATGCTGGCGCTCATCGGTCTCTGGCACCATCAGGGGATGGGCTATGGCACCCGCGCGGTCCTGCCCTACGATCAGCGTCTGGCCCGCCTGCCCGCCTATCTGCAACAGTTGGAGATGGAGAGCAACGGCAAGCGCGTGAGCATGTCCGGTGCCCTGCTGGAGCGTCCGTCCGGCCCTGTGGTCTGGGGCGAACCGGGCACCAACGGCCAACATGCCTTTTACCAGCTGATCCATCAGGGCACCGCTGTGATCCCCTGCGAATTCCTCGTGGCAGCCACCGGGCATGAACCCGAGCTTGCGCATCATCACCGCCTGCTGGTGGCCAATTGCCTCGCGCAATCCAAGGCGCTCTTGCGCGGTCGCTCGCTGGATGAGGCGCGCGCGCTGATGCGCGATGCGGGCTACACCGGCGCAGAGCTCGAGCGGCAGGCCGCACACCGGGTCTTTCCCGGCAACCGCCCCTCGACCACGCTGATCTATGACCGGCTGACCCCGCGCCGTCTGGGCCAGATCATCGCGCTTTATGAGCATCGGGTGTTCGTTGAGGGTGTGATCCTCGGCCTCAATTCGTTTGACCAATGGGGGGTGGAACTGGGCAAGGTGCTGGCGGTCGATGTGGACGCTATGCTGACGGGCGACACCACCCTGACGCGTGACGGATCAACCGCTGCCCTCGTGGCCTTTGCCCGCGCAGCCGGAGTCTGAGGCGCGGACAACGGATCAAGCCCGCATGCTTCGCGACATTTGATTTAGCGCAAAGTGTGACACAAAAAAATCATATATCATTCTGGGAGTAATCAGTCATCCAACGCGGAGTGCCGTATGGCCGAGTCGCCCCTGTCCCAGACGTCCACCTCAGACTCCACGGCCATTCCCGCCTCCCAGCCTGACCAACCGGCCCTTGACACCATCCCGGCCCCGGTGCCGGAAAAGCCTGCCATCACGGCCTCCCAGACCAGTCCCAATTTCATAGGCCAAGCCTTTGAAAACGGCGATTATCCCTACGAGACCCGTATGGGACGCCGCAGCTATGAAGCGCAAAAGGCGCATCTTCAGGCCGAATTGCTCAAGGTGCAGCTTTGGGCGCAAGAAACCGGGCAGAAATTCGTGCTGATCTTCGAAGGGCGCGATGCAGCGGGCAAGGGCGGCACGATCAAACGCTTTACCGAGCATCTCAACCCCCGCAGCGCGCGGGTCGTGGCCCTTAACAAACCTACCGATCAGGAACGCGGCCTGTGGTATTTTCAACGCTATGTCCAACACCTGCCCACCTCGGGCGAAATGGTGCTCTATGACCGCTCATGGTACAACCGCGCCGGCGTCGAGCGGGTGATGGGCTTTTGCCAGCCGGATGACTACCTCGAATTCATGCGCGAGACGCCCGAATTGGAGCGTATGCTGGTGCGTTCGGGCATCCGGCTCTACAAATACTGGTTTTCCGTGACCCAAGGCGAACAGCGCGCCCGCTTTGCCAGTCGTGAAACCGATCCGCTCAAACTCTGGAAACTCAGCCCCATTGACAAGGCCAGCCTTGATAAATGGGAGGATTACACTGAGGCGAAAGAGGCGATGTTCTTTTACACCGACACCGCCGACGCGCCCTGGACCGTAATAAAGTCGAATGACAAGAAGCGCGCCCGCCTCAATTGCATGCGGCATTTTCTCGATTCGCTCGATTACCCCGGCAAGGATCACCACATCGCCCATGCGCCCGATCCGCTGATCGTGTCGACCGCACAGCATGTGCTGCACAAGAGCGATCATATTCTGGGCAAGTCCCTGCATCCCGAGGATCGCAAGACCGCTAGGGTGGTGCGATGCGCCTCGTGACGCGGCGCCCCGGTCTGGGCCAAGAACCCGCAGGCGTAGCCATCAGGTCCGCCTGCGGCGTCATTAAGGTGCAAACCGTGATCATTAAGGCTCTCGACTCTCTCGGCGGGCTTCTTCTGGGGCGTGAAAAATACCGGCGCAGCTACTACAAGCTGGCCAAGCGTCTGGCCGCGCGGCAGCGCTACGGGGTCTACAAACCGCATCTGATCTGGCTGACCGATCCCGAATTCATCGCCGCCCGCGACATGGCCGAGGCGCGCGGCATCGAGGGCATCCCCTATGACCGCTGCTTCACGCTGCTCACCTCCGCCCGCATGGTGCGCGGGATCGAGGGCAATTTCGCCGAATGCGGCGCGCGCTATGGCAAATCCTCGCTCTTTTTGCTGACCGGCGCAGGGATGCAGAGCACCAAGCGCCTGCACATCTTCGACTCCTTCCAAGGCCTGTCAGAGCCCAGCGACGCCGATGTGCAATCGGGCGGCAAGTCGGAATGGTCCAAGGGCGATCTGGCCGTGCCAGAGGATATCGTGCACCAGAACCTCAGCGCCTTTGGCGACCGCGTGGACCTGCACAAGGGCTGGATTCCCGACCGTTTCAACGATGTCGCGGATCAGCAATTCTCGCTCGTCCATGTCGATGTCGACCTCTATGAGCCAACTCTGGCCTCGGTCGAATTCTTCTATCCGCGGGTCAAACCGGGCGGCGTCATCCTCTGCGACGATTACGGCTCTGGCGACTGCCCCGGCGCGAAAAAGGCGATTGACGAGTTTTTCGCCGACAAGCCCGAAAACGTCATGTCCCTGACCAGTGGGCAATCCTTGGTGATCAAGGCCTGAGCGCGCTTTCGCGCGGGGCCGCTTGTCCGCAGCAAACGCGCCTTGCAGCAGGCGCGCCCTGCGCCTAAGTCTGGTAGCATGAAGCCGCTCATCCCCATGGCCCTTGCCGCATCGCTCTGCCTGCCCGTCGCCCCCTTGGGCGCGCATCCGCATGTCTTTGTCGATGTGGCCCTGCGGTTCACCGCCGATGATCAGGGGCGCCTGACCGAGGTCGAGGTGACATGGAGCTATGACGATTTCTTTTCCCTCCTGATCCTCACCGATATGGGGCTTGACCCCGACGGCGACGGCACCCTGACCGAGGCGGAATTGGCACAGCTCAAGGGCTTTGATCTGATCGAATGGCCCGACGGCTTTGAGGGTGATCTCTATATGTATCTGGGCGAGACCAAGATTGCGCTCGATCACCCCATCCCCACCGGCATCGCCCTCACCAATGGCCGCATCATTGCCACCCATACCCGCACCTTTGGCCCTGTCAAAGCCGAGGGTCTGCGCGTCGAGGCTTATGATCCGACCTACTATGTCGCCCATAGCCTTGCGGGGCCCATCACCCTGCCCAAGGGCTGCGTCTATACGATCACCAAGCCGGACCTTGACCAGAGCCAGGAACAATTCCGCCAGATGCTCGGCGAAATGACCGCCGAGGAACAATATACCGGCGTCGAAATCGGCAACCTCTTTTCCGAGAGCCTTTCGGTCACATGCGCCGCCCCGTCCTGAGCCTTGCAGCCCTCGCGCTCGCTGTCCTCGTGATCTGGCTCTGGGGCTTTGGCGGCGCGGCACAAGTCTCCGACTGGGCGCGCACCGGACAGGCCGAAACGCAACAGGCGATGGCCCGCCTCTTGCGCGCGCTGCGCGCCGGCGAACCGGGGGCGCTGGCCGGGTTGCTGGGCCTCTGCTTTGCCTACGGCTTCTTTCACGCGGCAGGGCCGGGCCATGGCAAGATCCTGATCGGTGGCTACGGCATGGCCGCGCGCGTCAGCGCACTCCGGCTGTCACTCTTGGCGCTCGCCTCCAGCTTTGCGCAGGCCGCAGCGGCGGTGCTGCTGGTCTATGCCGGTGTCTTTGTCTTTGACCTCACCCGCCAGCACATGACCGATCTGGCCGAGGACATCATGGCCCCCGCCAGTTTTGCCGCCATCGCGCTCGTCGGTCTCTGGCTGGCGTTTCGCGGCCTGCGCCGCTGGCGCAAAACCCGCGCCACCCACGATCATCATCATCATCATCACGACCATGACGCCCCCTGCCCCTCCTGCGGGCACAAACACGGGCCAACCCTGGCCGAGGCCGAGGCCGTCACCGGCTGGCGCGACGCCGCTGCCCTGATTGGGGCCGTGGCGATCCGCCCCTGCACCGGCGCGCTTTTCCTGCTGATCCTCACATGGCGCATGGGGCTGGATCTGGCGGGCATCATGGGCGCCTTTGCCATGGGCCTTGGCACCGCCAGCGTCACCCTTGCCGTGGCCCTCGCCTCTGTCACCCTGCGCGAAGGGGCCTTGGCGCGGCTGGCCACCACCGGCGGCGCGGCCCGCGCCCTGCCCCTCTTTGAAATCGCGGCAGGCGTGATCATTGCGGCACTCTCGACGCATCTGATGCTGGGCACGCTCTGACGAGGGTTGCGCAAACTTCGGCGCACGTCTAACGCCAGACCCATGCAACCTCGCCTCACATATCGCCAGCATGCCCGCGCCGTGCTGGGCCTTGGCCTGCCCCTCATCGGCAGCCATGTGGCGCAGTTTGCCATCACCTTCACCGATGCGCTCATGCTGGGCTGGTATTCGGTCGAGGCCCTGGCCGCCGAAGTGCTGGGCGGCACCATGTTCTTTGTCCTCTTCATCATGGGCTCCGGCTTTGCCTGGGCGGTGATGCCGATGGTGGCCTCTGCTCAAGCCTCGGGCGCGACTACCCAAGTGCGCCGCGTCACGCGCATGGGCCTCTGGGCCTCGATCCTGTTTGGGCTGGCAACGCTGCCCCTGATGCTGGGCTCCGGCGCGCTCTTCGACCGCATGGGCCAAGAGCCCGCCACCGCCGCCCTCGCCGCCGATTACCTCGAAATCGCCGGGCTCGGCATCCTGCCCGCGCTGATGGTGATGGTGCTCAAATCCTATCTCGCCGCCCTTGAACGCACGGCCGTGGTGCTCTGGGTGACGCTGGGTGCGGTGGTGCTCAATGCCGGCGTGAACTACCTGCTCATCTTCGGGCATTTCGGCTTTCCAGAACTCGGCGTGCAGGGCGCGGCCATAGCCTCGCTCGGGGTCAATACAGCCTCTTTCGTAGTGCTTGGCGCCTATGTCCACCACTCCGCCCCAGACCACGCGCTCTTTCAACGCTTCTGGCGTCCCGACCCCGAGGCGCTGGGCCGTGTCTTTCGCCTGGGCTGGCCCATCGGCCTTACCAATCTGGCCGAGGTCGGCCTCTTCGCCGCCGCGTCCATCATGATGGGCTGGCTGGGCACGCTGCCTCTGGCGGCGCATGGCATCGCCCTCCAGATCACCTCGGTGATTTTCATGATCCACCTCGGGCTGTCCAACGTCGCCACCGTGCGCGCGGGACAGGCGCATGGGCGCGGCGATGGCGCGGGGCTGCGCGACGGTGCGCGCGTGGTCCTCGGCCTCTCCGCCGCTGTGGCGCTGGCGACCATGGCGCTGCTCCTGCTCCTGCCGGACCCGCTGGTGGGCCTCTTTCTCGCGCCCGACGATCCCGACCGGGCACAGGTGATCGCCATCGGGCGGCAACTCCTTGCTGCCGCCGCCCTCTTTCAACTGGTCGATGCAGCCCAAGTGCAGGCGTTGGGCCTCTTGCGCGGGGTGCAGGATACCCGCGTGCCGATGGTCATTGCGGCCCTCAGCTATTGGGTGGTGGGCGTGCCGGTCAGCTACCTTCTCGGATTCACACTTGGATTTGGCGGGCCGGGTATCTGGCTCGGCCTCGCAGCCGGGCTCGCGCTGGCGGGCGTGTTCATGCTGGTTCGGTTCTGGGGCTGGTCGGTGCGCCGTATTCCGGCACCGGCCCCCGTCCTGCGGCAACAGGGGTGATTGCGCGGCCCCGCTTCCGTTGGTAAAGGAAACTAACCAATTTCGGAGGACGCCATGCCCGTGATCACCAATATCGCCGATCTCAAACAGATCTACCGCCGCCGCGTCCCCAAGATGTTCTACGACTACGCCGAATCCGGCAGCTGGACCGAACAGACCTTTCGCGAAAACACCACCGATTTTGACAAAATCTACCTGCGCCAGCGTGTTGCCATCGACATGACCGGGCGCAGCACCGCGAGCCAGATGATCGGGCAGGATGTAGCGATGCCCGTGGGCCTTGCCCCGGTGGGCCTGACGGGCATGCAACACGCGGATGGCGAGATCAAGGCGGCGCGCGCCGCCGAGAAATTCGGCGTGCCCTTCACCCTCTCGACCATGTCGATCTGCTCGATCGAGGATGTGGCCGAGAACACCACCAAGCCGTTCTGGATGCAGGTCTATACCCTCAAGGACGACGATTTCATGCAGCGGCTGTTTGACCGGGCGCGCGATGCCAAATGTTCGGCGGCGATGATCACCGTTGATCTGCAACTGCTGGGGCAACGCCACAAGGATTTGAAAAACGGCCTTTCTGCCCCGCCCAAGCTGACCCCCAAAAGCGTCGCCAACATGATGACCAAGGTGCAGTGGGGGCTTGGCATGCTGGGCACCAAACGGCGCTTTTTTGGCAATATCGTGGGTCATGCCAAGGGCGTCACCGATCCCTCCTCGCTCAGCACTTGGACCTCAGAGGCGTTCGATCAGGCGCTTGACTGGGACCGCATCCGCCAGTTCCGCAAGATGTGGGACGGCCCGCTGATCATCAAGGGCATCATGGACCCTCGCGATGCCCGTGAAGCGCTGAACGTCGGTGCCGATGCGATCATCGTCTCCAACCACGGCGGGCGACAGCTTGACGGCGCGCTCTCGGCCATCCGGGCCCTGCCCGCCATCATGGACGCAGTAGGCGACAAGATCGAGGTGCATCTCGACAGCGGCATCCGCTCGGGTCAGGATGTGCTCAAGGCGCTCTCGCTCGGGGCCAAGGGCACCTATATCGGGCGCGCCTTTGTCTATGGGCTGGGGTCGATGGGCGAGGCGGGTGTCACCCGCGCGCTCGAGGTGATCCACAAAGAACTCGATAGCAGCATGGGCCTCTGCGGGCGACGCGCCGTCAAGGATCTGGACCGCGACATTCTGATGGTGCCCGAGGATTTCACCGGCCGCTGGATGGTCTGAGGCGCCTCACCGCCCCAAGAGCCGCCGCAACAAGCCGCGCCGCGCCCGCACCTCTGGTGTGGGTGCTGGCCCCTTCGCGGCCTTCCACGCGGCCAGAATGGCGCGCGCCTCGTCCTCGAGCGGTATCTCGGACGCCGGATCGTGGGCCACCTCGACATCGAACGCCAGATGATGCCCCGCCCGCCGCTCCAGATCGCGATTGCTCCCCTTCCACCGCTCAACGAGTTGCTGACGGTCCGTGAAAGGCATCAAAAACCGCCGCTTTGGCACCTCGACCACTCCCGGCGCTTCGGCAAAGAACCGATCCAGCGCCACATCCATCTGCGCCAGAGAACACCCAGCCGCCTGCATCTCGCGCTTGAGCAGGCGCGCAGGTTCGATCAGACCCGTGGGCGGGCTGACATTCGACATCGGCACCGCCGCGTCATCGCCGTAGCACAGGCTGGAAGCACCGATCTGCTCCAGCACGAAATTGACCGGATACCGCCGATCACTGCCCGGCAGGATCACGGTGCTGAACACCCTGTCCCGGCCGACATATTTTCCCCAGTAGAGCGTGAAGAGCGCATAGTTCAGCACATCTTGCTCTGTGCGCTTTTCCAGCAACTCCGCGATGCTGCCGCTCCATTTCTGACCGCCCTTGACATGCTGTTTGAAATCGGATTCGAGCCAGTGATCCTGCCTGCGCAAGACCGCAAGCACAGTGACCTCAAATCCCCGCGCGCGCAGCGCCTCGACCAGCCTAATGGCCACCGCCGATTTATAGAGACCCGACAGGCTTTCGGCGCTCAGCACCACATCCCCGTCACCGCGCGTGAAGAACTCCAGTGCCTCCGCGACGGCCTGTGATCTTTCCCGATAGGCCGCAATGGCCAGATCTGCCGCATTGCCCTGCCCCTGCGCCGACTGGACCTCGGGCATGTCATAGGCGATGCCAAGATGCCGCAGACGGTCTTGCTGTTGCACCAAGGCGGCCTGTATGGTTGAGGTCGCGCATTTGGGCATGCCAACATGCAGGAAAACGCGGCGTGGCATTTCGGGCGGGCTCCTCTTGCGTCACGGGACCGACGGATAGGCCACGCGCCCCAGCCCGGCAACAAGATTCCGCTTTTCAAACCGGCAAAACCCGGCTATTGGCGCAGCTTCATGCGGGGTCTACAGCCTTGGAGGAGCCCCGCCCTAACCAATGGAGAAATCAAATGGCTGGAGAAATTCCTGATCTTCAGGCCCAGGAACGTGCGGGGACAGGCAAGGGCGCCGCTCGCGCAGCTCGTCGTGAGGGCATGGTTCCGGGTATCGTATTCGGTGGCGACAAAGAGCCGCTGCCGATCAACATTCCGTTCAACGCGCTGCTCAAGCGCCTGAAGAAGGGCCGTTTCAAATCGACCCTGTTCAATCTTCAGGTCGAGGGCCAAGACGATGTGCGCGTGATCTGCCGTGACGTTCAGCGCGATGTGGTCAAGGATCTTCCGACTCATGTCGACCTTATGCGTCTGCGTCGCACCACCCGGATCAACCTGTTCATTCACGTTGACTTCATCAACCACGAGAATTGCCCGGCCCTGCGCAAAGGCGGCGTTCTGACCGTCGTGCGCAACGAGGTCGAGCTGACCGTGACTGCGGGCGACATCCCCGATCACCTGACCGTGGACCTGTCCAAGATCTCCAAGATCGGCGACGTGGTTACGATTTCGATGATTGATCTGCCAGAAGGCAGTGAGCCGGTGATCAAGGACCGCGATTTCGTGATCTGCAACATCTCGGCCCCCTCGGCGCTGCGCTCGCAGGGCGAGGAAGAAGAAGAGGACGAGGGCGACGAGGAATAATCCTCATCTCTCACGCCCAACCCAAAGAGCGCGGCCCCCAATCGGGGGTCGCGTTTTTTCTATCACCGGTCCCGCACCCGGCGAAAGCACAGGATGCGCCCGCGCGACGGGCCGGGATCATAGGTTAGGCCCGAGACCGACATGCAATCAACGATCCGTTGGATGACTGTGTCAGGATAGCGCGTCGGATGCAGTTCCATCATCACGCTGCGCACATGGTCAGGCCAGGGGTGATCGAAAAGATGCTGCTCCGCCCCCTCGATATCCATGATCACCACATGCGGACGCGCCTGCGTCATCAGATCATTCAGCCCCAGATATGGCACCTCGACCATGCGGTCGAGCGCGGTGGTCTCGTCCGCGATCCGCGCCGCCCAGAAACTCTGGGCCGCGTCAAAGGCCAAGGGCTCGGACTCGCGCGCCATGCCACCCACCGCACCATGCAGGAGGGTCACCGCCCCAAATCCGTTGCGCTCCAGATTAGCCCGGATCACCGGCAACATGCCGGGATTGGCCTCGACGCTCGTCACATTCTGCGGCCCGGTGATACGGGCGCAAATCGAGGCGATGTATCCAATCCCCGCCCCCAGTTCCAGCACCCGTTGCCCCGGTCGCAGTCGCATGGCCGCCGCCCGCGCCTCATCGGCCTCATAGCCACCCGAGGCCAGCTTGGCCGCGATCCGGTCGTTCAGGATGCTGTCGGGCACCGACAGATTTAGCCCCTCCACCTCGTATTCGGCCATCCGGCACCCTGCCCCCGTTGATTCCGCGGCACCAAGGCCCTAGACCATCCTCAACCAAGATAGGGGCATCGGCAATGCAGCTCTTTGTGGGTCTCGGCAATCCGGGCGCAAAATATGAGAATAATCGACATAACATCGGCTTCATGGCATTGGACAGGATCGCCGATGAGCATGGCTTTGGCCCATGGCGGTCCAAGTTTCAGGGCATGGTCTCTGAGGGGGATTTGGGCGACGACAAGGTCATCTTGCTCAAACCCATGACCTTCATGAACCTCAGCGGGCAATCGGTGGGCGAGGCGCTGCGCTTCTACAAACTGACCCCCGCCGATGTCACGGTCTTTCACGACGAATTGGACCTCGCCCCCGGCAAGCTGCGCTGCAAGACGGGTGGCGGCCATGCGGGTCACAACGGGTTGCGCTCTCTCCATCAACACATCGGCGAGACTTATGGCCGCGTGCGCCTTGGCATCGGCCATCCCGGACACAAGGACCGCGTGGCGCACTATGTCTTGCAGGATTTCGCGAAATCCGAGACCGACTGGCTCGACGATCTGCTGCGCGGCGTCGCCAAAGGTGCGCCGTGGCTCGCCTTGGGCAAGCCCGACCGCTTTCAGAACGCCGTGGCACAGGCGATCACGCCCCCCGCGCCCAAACCCGCCCGCCCCGAGAGCATGCAGACCGAAAGGCCGCCCAAACCCGCAGAAGAGGCGCCGGACGAGACGCGCTCACCCCTTCAAAAACTGGTCGACCGGTTCCGCTGACGCGCCTTGACCCCTTAGCCCAGTGCCGCGTCACAGCGCGCGCAGGTGCCGGGATGCTTGTGACGCCCCACATCAGGCAGGATCTTCCAGCAGCGCTGGCATTTCTCGCCCTCTGCCCGCTCAAAGACCACGCCAACGGTATCAACCTCAGGCAAGCGGAACGCCTCATCGGGGCGCGGATCGCCGGTCAGCATCAGGTCAGAGGTGATACAGATATCCGCAAAATCCACTGATTTCAGCGCCCTGAGCATCTCTGCATCGCGGATGTGCACCACGGGTGCCGCCTCCAGACTTGCGCCGATCACCTTGTCGGTGCGCTGCACCTCCAACGCCGCCGTCACGACGCGCCGCGCCTGCCGCACCATGGCCCATTTCGCCGCCAGCGGTTCATTGAGCCAGTCAGCGGGCGTGTCTGGAATATCCGTGAGGTGAATCGAACTGTCCTCGCCGGGGAAGCGCGACAGCCACACCTCCTCCATGGTGAAGACCAACACCGGGGCCAGCCATGTGGTCAGCCGGTGAAACAGCAGATCGAGCACGGTGCGCGCCGCACGACGCCGCGCGGTGTCGCCATCGCAATAGAGCGCGTCCTTGCGGATGTCGAAATAGAACGCGCTCAGATCGAGCGTGCAAAAGTTGAAAATCTGCTGGAAAACCCCTTGGAAATCATAGGTTTCATAGCCTTTCTTCACCTTGTGATCCAGCTCGGCCAGACGGTGCAGCACCCAACGCTCCAACTCGGGCATATCGGCGGGATCAACCCGGTCCGCCTCGCTGAACGGGGCCAGCGCCCCCAGCATGAACCGCAGCGTGTTGCGCAGACGGCGATAGCCATCGGCCACGCCCTTGAGGATTTCCGGCCCGATCCGCAGGTCGGCGGTGTAATCGGCCTGCGCCACCCAGAGCCGCAGGATATCCGCGCCATATTGCTTGACCACTTCCTCGGGGGCCACGGTGTTGCCCAAGGATTTGGACATCTTGTTGCCCTTCTCATCAAGGGTAAAGCCATGCGTCAGCACCCCCCGATAGGGCGCGCGCCCGCGCGTGCCGCAGGACTGCAACATCGACGAATGGAACCAGCCGCGATGCTGATCCGTGCCCTCTAGATAGAGATCGGCCAGACCATCCTCGGACCCATCCGCGCGGTCGCGCAGCACAAAGGCATGGGTCGAGCCAGAATCGAACCACACATCGAGAATGTCATCGACCTTGCGCCAGTCGTCCGGGTTGACGATACCGCTCAGGAACCGCGCCTTGGCCCCGTCCTTGTACCACGCATCCGCGCCCTCTTCCTCAAAGGCCGCGAGGATGCGTGCGTTGACTTCTTCGTTCCGCAAAAGGTATTCAGAATCCGTCGGTTGCGCGCCATTCTTCACAAAACAGGTGAGCGGCACGCCCCAAGCGCGTTGACGGCTCAGCACCCAATCGGGCCGCGCCTCGATCATCGAATAGAGCCGGTTGCGTCCGGTCTTGGGCGTCCACGTCACCAACTCGTCGATGGAGCGCAACGCGCGTTCGCGAATGGTGGTGCCATAATCGTCCTGCCCGTCACCCACGGCGCGGTCAATCGCGGCGAACCATTGCGGGGTGTTGCGATAGATGACGGGGGCTTTGGAGCGCCAGCTGTGCGGATAGGAATGCTTGATCTTGCCGCGCGCGAGCAACCCGCCCACCTCGGCCAGTTTATCAATCACCGCCTTGTTGGCATTGCCCTCTTTGCCCTTGCGATCAAGGATGAAGGTGCCGCCAAAGAACGGCAGGTCAGGCCGGAAAGAACCGTCTTCCAGCACGTTATAGGTGATCACCTGCTCCAACATGCCCAGATCACGGTAGAGTTCAAACTCCTCCATCCCGTGCGAGGGCGCGCAATGGACAAACCCGGTGCCCTCCTCGTCAGTGACGAAATCCGCAGCGCGGAAATCGCGCAGGTCGTCCCATTCGCCGTTGCCACCTTCGGCCCCGGCGAGAGGATGCGCGAGACCGGTGATAACTTGGGGATCTACGTCACGCACACGGCGATACATGCTGTCATCCAAACGTGCACGAGACATCACCTCAGCAGCAAGTTTGTCGGCCAGAATGAACTTCTCCCCGACATTGGCCCAGCACTCTTGGGGGGTGCCGGTAACCTGATAAAGACCGTATGAGATTTCGTCACCGTAAACGACGGCCTTGTTCGACGGGATGGTCCAAGGCGTGGTCGTCCAGATTACAACCTTTGCACCACTCATGTCGGAAGCTAGCTGCTTCAGTTCCCGCTCAACTTCGGCTTCGTCGCCTTGGCTTACAACCATTTTCGACCCAAGTGCCTCGATGCCGACAACCCGAAACTTCACCCAAACCGTAAAGCTTTCCTTGTCGTGATACTCCACCTCCGCCTCGGCCAGCGCGGTTTTCTCAACCGGCGACCACATCACCGGCTTGGAGCCCTGATACAGCACGCCGGTCATCAAGAACTTCTGAAACTCCTCCGCGATGATCCGCTCGGCGCGAAAATCCATGGTCAGATACGGGCGATCCCAACAGCCGGTGATCCCCAACCGCTTGAACTCCTCGCGCTGGATGTCGATCCAGCCTTCGGCGAACTTGCGGCATTCCTGACGGAAATCGACCACATCCACCTTGTCTTTATCCAGCCCCTTGGCCCGGTATTGCTCCTCGATCTTCCATTCGATCGGCAGGCCGTGACAATCCCAGCCGGGGATATAGCGCGCATCGCGGCCCATCATCTGCTGGCTGCGCACCACCATATCCTTGAGGATTTTATTCAGCGCGTGACCGATATGCAGATGGCCGTTGGCGTAGGGCGGGCCGTCATGCAGGGTAAAGGGCGCACGCCCCGCCGCATTCTCCCGCAGCTTCTCATACACTCCGATCCGCGCCCAGCGCGCCAGCCACTCAGGCTCGCGCGCGGGCAGTCCCGCACGCATCGGGAAATCGGTTTCCGGCAGGTTCAAAGTATCTTTGTAATCAGGCGTCTGGGTCGTGTCGGCGCACATGGTTTGCGTCCTTGTCACTGGTCTGGGAATTGGGGGGTGCAGCGGCGCGATTGCTCATACGCCTTGTCCCGGCAGCTCGATTGTCTCAGAGCGCCGGGCATGTAATTCGAATAATGATCGCTCTGCGTCTCATCATGGCCCGCCTTATAGGCGCGCACCCGGCAGGCGTCCAGAGGGCGCGGCGTGCGCGTGTCTGAAAAGAGAGCGCCCAGAAATCTTTTCAAGATTTCTCGCCCACCATGAGGGATTGCCTCTCACCACATCCCGCGCCACATAAGACACATGAGCACCGCCTTGCCCCCGCGTTTCAACATCACCCGCCCCGAGATCGAGCGGGTCGTCACCGAATTCTACGCGGCGGTGCGCGCGCATCCCGGCCTTGGGCCGATCTTTGCGGTGCATGTCACCGACTGGCCCGCACACGAGGCCAAGGTCGCGGATTTCTGGGCCAATTCCATCCTGCATGAACGCGTCTATGACGGCAGCCCGATGGCGGCACATGTCAACGCCCGCAATGTGCAGCCGGGTATGTTCTCGACCTGGCTGGCGCTCTTTGATGCGGTGCTCTTGCGCGAACTTTCCCCCGATCAGGCCGCCGCATGGTCGGCGCTGGCGCATCGCATCGGACGGTCCTTGCGCGCCGGCGTCGTGGACCGAAGCACCCATGCCGGCGGCATCCCCAAACTGCGCTGACCTCGGCAAAGCCTTGCCGAAACTCCCCGTTCGCGACGGATGCCATAGACCGACGGCGGGAACCCGCCCTGCGACTCACGCGATACTGGCAGAAAGACGCCCGAAACGGCGTCCATCCGTTTAGCGCTCAGGCAGAGGCATCACTTTGAGGTAAACTTGAAGACAGCGCGAAAGGAGACCGCTATGTACACCCCCAATGACGACATTCAACGCCAAGCCAATCGAGATCGCAACCGATACGGCCCTTCCGGCTATGATGCTGGGGCCTCGACGCGCGGCGGGCTGATTGGCCTTCTGGTCATCGTTGTCCTGATGGGCGGCTTGATCGCCTTCAGCATGCTGTCCCCCTCCCCAACAAGCAACAGCACGAACCCAGATGCCGAAACTGCCCCAGCAAGCGTGATCGACGGCTCTGCTGCGGAGCAAACCCCTGCCGCCCCGGCCGAGTAACGGCCAAACTCACACTCGCGGCGCAGAAGGCCCGGTCCCGCGATTGCGTGGCCGGGCCACTTTCCCTTACGAGCAGTTGGGGTCACCCGAGCGATGTCACCCACAGGATCGTCGCATCCTCGGGACTGACCGAGATCACGTTATGCCCCATGGTGGCATCGTAATAGGCGCTGTCGCCGCGACGCATCTCGATCGGCTCGTAAAACTCGGTATAGAGCCGCACCACCCCGGTCAGCACATAGAGAAATTCTTCGCCGTCATGGCGCACCCAACCGCCGAATTCCTCCATCGCGCGGGCACGGATGCGCGCTCGGTAGGGCATCATGCGTTTTTGGCTCAGCGTATCGGCCAAGAGATCATGTTCGTAGGTTGCCGTGGCCTTGGGCGTCCCTTCACCCACCCGCGTCACGGCCATGCGCCCGTTGATCCGGTCGCGCGACGGCGGCGTAAAGAGCTGTGGAACAGAGATTTCCAACCCCTGCGCCAGTTTCTTCAGGGCGTCATAGGTCGGCGACATCTGACCATTCTCGATCTTTGACAGGGTCGAGCGCGCCAGCCCCGCCTGCTTTGCCGCCTGTTCCAACGTCCAGCCCCGCGCCTTGCGCAGCCCACGCACCCGCACGCCCAGATCGAGCGGCTCGGGGCCAGTTTCAGCGCCGGTTTCGCGCGTGACGCGCAGCAGGGGGGACAAGGCTTGATCAGTCATTGCACAAAGCTATAGGCCAAGCGCAGAGCCACTTGCAACCGCCGCGCAGGCCCCCTAAGCGAGAGACATGAGCGCCATATTCGATCAGGGGCCAAGCGCCCCCTGCCCCAGCCCCTTCAACCTCGCGGCCCATGTTCTGGGCCGGGCCGAGGCGCATCCGGACAAGATCGCACTGGCGGTTCTCGGTCTCGGCACCGCCGAACGCTGGAGCTATGGACGCCTGTTGGCCGCCGTGCGCGGCACCGGCACCGGCCTCTTGCGCACCGGCCTCAAACCCGGCGACCGGGTGCTGATGCGGCTGGGCAATACGGTCGAATTTCCGATTGCCTATCTGGGCGCTATCGCCGTGGGCCTTGTGCCCATTCCCACCTCTAGCCAACTGACAGCGCCCGAGGTGGCGGGCATCGTCAAGACCACGCAACCCGCACTGATCCTGCGCGCGGCGGGCGTGGCCTGCCCCGAGACAGACATTCCCTCTCTCGACGAACCCGCTCTTGAGGCGATGCGCGATCTGCCGCCCGCTGACTGGGAGATGGGCGATCCAGACCGCCCCGCCTATATCATCTATACCTCCGGCACCTCAGGCATTCCGCGCGCTGTGGTGCATGCCCACCGCGCCATCTGGGCACGGCGGATGATGTTTGACGGCTGGTATGGGCTGCGCGGCGACGACAGGCTCTGCCATGCCGGTGCGTTTAACTGGACCTTCACCCTTGGCACCGGCCTGATGGACCCCTGGACTGTGGGGGCAACCGCGCTCATCCCCGCGCCGGGTATAGCGCCCGAGCACTTGCCCGCGCTGCTCGAACGCCATGACGCGACCATCTTTGCCGCAGCACCGGGCGTGTATCGCAAACTCGTCCGGCCCGGTCAGCCCCTTGCCCTGCCACACTTGCGGCACGGGCTGGCAGCGGGCGAAAAACTCTCGGACACGATCCGCCAGCACTGGCGGGATGCCACCGGGACGCCGATGTATGAGGCCTACGGCATGTCCGAATGCTCGACCTTCATCTCCGGCAGCCCCGCTCACCCCGCAGCCCCCGGCACGCTGGGCCGTCCCCAGACCGGCCGCCGCGTCGCGATCATCGGCAACGGCAGCCCCGCGCCCCATGGCACCGAGGGCACCATCGCCGTCCACCGCTCCGATCCCGGTCTCATGCTGGGCTATCTTGGCGCGCCCGAAGCCACGGCAGAGAAATTCACTGGCGACTGGTTCCTGACCGGCGATCAGGGGATGATGGATGCCGAGGGCCAGATCACCTATCTGGGCCGCGCCGACGACATGATGAACGCAGGCGGCTACCGCGTCTCTCCGATGGAGGTCGAGGCGGCGCTGAGCGCCCATCCCGGCATCACCACGGTGGCTGTCACCGATATTGAGGTGAAAGAGGATGCACGCGTGATCATGGCCTTCTATACTGGTCCCGCGCAGCTTGATCCTGTCGCACTCGATGCCTTTGCCGCTGAACGGCTTGCGGGTTACAAATGCCCGCGCGGCTTTTACCACGTCGAGGCCCTTCCCACCGGGGCCAATGGCAAAATCCTGCGCCGCGCGCTGCGGCCGATTTATGAGGGCCTTCATGGTCAAGCTTGATATCATCTCCGACCCGATCTGCCCTTGGTGCTACATCGGCAAGACGCTGCTGGATCAGGCCTTGGCCCTGCGCCCCGATCACCCATTCGAGATCGAATGGCACCCATTCCAGCTCAACCCCGACATGCCCGCCGAAGGCATGGACCGCCGCGCCTATCTGGAGACAAAATTTGGTGGCAAAGAGGGCGCCATCCGCGCCTATGCCCCGGTGCTGGAGCGCGCCGAGGCCGCCGGTCTCACCATTGATTTTGCCGCCATCCAACGGACGCCCAACACGCTTGACGCACATCGCCTGCTGCATTGGGCCGGGATCGAGGGCTGTCAGGACCGCATGGCCATGGCGCTTTTCCAGGCCTATTTCAACGAGGGTCGCGATATTGGTGATGCAGAGGTTCTGGCCGATCTCGCCGACAGCCTCAGCCTTGATGGGGCGATGATCCAGCGCCTCTTGGGAACAGAAGCCGACCGCGAGGACATCCGCGCCCGCGACGCACAGTTCCGCCAGATGGGGATTTCAGGCGTGCCCACGTTCATCGTCGGGGGTCAACATGCCGTGCCCGGCTGTCAGCCCGCCGAGATGTGGGTCAAGGTGATCGACGACCTGACCGCCGCCGCGAGCTGAAACTCAGACCAAGGCCATCCGCCGCGCCAACCGCCGCTCGCGCCAAAAGGTATAGATGCCCGAGGCGATGATGATCCCCGCCCCCGCCAGCGTCCAGACATCGGGCCGCTCGTCAAACAGCGTGACCCCGATGATCAGCGCGAACACCAGCCTGGAGTAGCGAAACGGTGTGATCACCGCCACATCGCCCAACCGCATCGCCGCGACAATGGCGTAGTAGGCCGACACGCCACACAAGAGCGCCAGCACCAGATCACGCCAGTTCACCGCCGTGGGCCACGCGGGCGTGCCGTGAAACGCCAAGAGGATCACGCCCGTCGGCACCAACGTGGCAAAGGCATAGGTCGACAGCTGCATCGACGAGATCGTGCGCGGCACCCGGCGCGTCGCCAGATCCCGCGCCGCCAATCCAAAGACCGCCAGCACCGCAAAGAGCGACGCCGGTTCAAACCCCGCCATCCCCGGCCGGATCACCATCAGCACGCCGCAAAACCCCACGAGGATCGCCGCCCAACGCCGCCAGCCCACCGCCTCACCCAAGAAGAGCGCGGCCCCCAAAGTGACCGCAAGCGGCGTCGCCTGCAAAATGGCCGAGGCCGAGGAAAGAGGCGTCAGCGCAATCGCCATGACAAACCCCAGCGTGCCGAGCAATTCGCCGAAATTGCGCAGGATCACCGGCCGTGACACCAGATCCCGCGACCAGAGCCGCCCGCCCTGCGCCCGCGTGATCGAGCCAAAAATCAACGCGCCCCCGATCCCGATCAGCAGAATGATCTGCCCCACCGGCAAGGTATCGGCCAAACGCTTGATGAACATATCCTCCAGCGCGAAGCCGCCCATCGAGAGGACCATCAGAATACTGCCGCGCAGGTTTTCCATCTCAGACTTTCTTATCCGTGAGCGCCCGTGATAGCCCGGATCATCCGCCTAAAAAAGCGGCAGAGCTATGACAGCACAACATGACCGCTATGCTTGGCCTTGTGTTCGGGCTCGACATGGATCGTCACCCGCGCGCCCGGCAGCGCAGCCATCAGCGCCGCCTCGATCCGGTCGCAGAGCGCATGTGCAACTTCAACCGAGATCGCGCCCGGCACCACCAGATGAAAATCTATGAACGTCACCGGCCCGGCATGGCGCGTGCGCAGATCATGGGCCTCCAACGCGGCGTCATCGCTTGCCGCCTCGGCGATCACCCGGCGGATCGTGGCCAGTTCCTCTTCGGACACGGCCTCGTCCATCAACCCGCTGAGCGACGCCTTGATCACCACCGATCCCGACCACAGGATATTGAACGCCACCAGCACCGCCATCGCCGGATCAAGCCAGAGCCACCCGGTCGCCAGCGCCAGCGCCACGCCAAAGAGCACGCCCACCGACGACACCACATCGGTCATCAGATGCTTGCCATCTGCAACCAAGGCAGGCGAGCGATAGCGACGTCCATTGCGGATCAGGATCACCGCCCAGACCGCATTGATCAGGCTCGCCCCGGTGTTGATCGCCATCCCGAGCAAGGGCTGTGCAATGGCCTGCGGTGCCAGAAACCCCGCATAGGCCTCGCGCAGGATAAAGAGGGCCGCAATCACGATCAGCACGCCCTCCAGCACCGCCGAAAAGAACTCCGCCTTGTCATGGCCATAGGGGTGATTGTCATCCGCTGGCCGCCGCGCGACCCGAAGCGCCACGATCACCGCCAGCGCGGCTGCCACATTCACAAGGCTTTCCAGCGCATCCGACATCAGCGCAAGCGATCCCGTCAGACCCCAAGCCAAAGCCTTGAGCGCCAGAACACCGAGACCCACGATGACGCTGCCGATGGCCAGCCGCATCACCCGCGCCTTGGCCCCCGCATCACTCACTGGATTTGATCGGCACGCCATAAAGTTCGAGCCGATGCCCGATCAGGCGATACCCCAGCTTTTCCGCGATCTTCTCTTGCAACACCTCGATCTCGGGATCGACAAATTCGATCACCGCGCCCGAATTCATGTCGATCAGATGATCGTGATGGTCACGCTCGGCATCTTCATAGCGTGCGCGCCCATCGCCAAACTCCAGTTTGTCGAGAATCCCCGCCTCTTCAAACAGTTTGACCGTACGATAGACCGTCGCAATCGAGATCCGCGGATCGCGCCCCGAGGCGCGCGCGTAGAGTTCTTCGACATCCGGATGATCGTCCGACCCTTCCAGAACCGACGCAATGGTGCGGCGCTGATCGGTCATGCGCAGCCCCTTGGCCTCGCAACGCTCGGTGATGGTCTCAGTCATGGGCGGCCTCGTCTTGTCTTGCGGCGGTGCCTTACCCGCAAGGGGCGGTTCTGACCAGCCCCTTTGCCGCCCTGTCTGCACGTTCAATGCGGTGCTGTTCGCGAGAATAGCTGAATGACTACGATCCCCGCAAGGATCATCCCCGTCCCGATGATCGCGGGCAAGTCCAGTTTCTGCCCAAAGATCACATAACCGATACAGGCGATGAACACGATACCTAGCCCTGACCAGATCGCATAGACCACGCCCACCGGCATCACCTTGAGCGTCTGCGCCAACAGATAGAAACTGATCGCATAGGCGATGACTACCAGAACCGAGGGCCAGAACCGGGTGAACTGCTGGCTGGCCTGCAATGCCGTGGTGCCGGCTGTTTCGGCGAGAATGGCAAGGAAGAGGATGAGATAGACCTGTGGGATCATGGCGCGCGCTCCGGTCTTGGGCAATTGGCCCAGACTTATGCGAGGGGGCAAGCGGCGTCCACCGGGAAAGGGGCGGCTTTCGCCTGTCCCCTGCACCAAAGACCACGCGCGGAACAAGGCGCGGTACGCGCCGCCGCGCGGATCGCTGGGCCGTCCCGCGGCCTAGCGATTCTGAGAGCGAGCGCCTCTCGTTTAGGTCACACGGTCTTTGCTGGCATAAAGTGGCAGCCACAGACCTTGCATCGCTAGTCCCCGGCCCAACGATCCGCGCGGCTCATCGCTTGATGGTGAAGTCTGCGAACACCCAATCCCTCATACGTCGCTTGCCAGCCGCCCCACCCCGCCCCATATTCCTCTCATGTTGAAATTCACCCCGATCCTGCTTGCCCTGCTCTATGCGCTCGCCATGTACCGCTTCTCGGTCTGGCGCACGACGCGCGAGCTTGACGCGCAATCGACCGAATTGGCTGATCCAAGGCTCAAGGCCATGACCGACCGCCTCGCCCGCGCCCTCGACCTGCCCCGCGTTCGCGTTCACATCTACGAGATTGACCCGGTAAACGGCCTTGCCGCCCCCGATGGGCGCATTTTCATCACGCGCGGCTTTTATCGCAAGTTTCAAACCGATGAGGTCACCGCCGAGGAAATGGCCTCGGTCATCGCGCATGAGTTGGGTCATGTCGCCTTGGGTCATTCCCGCCGCCGGATGATCGACTTTTCCGGGCAGAACGCCCTGCGCACGGCACTTGCG
The DNA here is from genome assembly GCF_000152845.1 of Roseovarius sp. 217. GTDB lineage: Bacteria > Pseudomonadota > Alphaproteobacteria > Rhodobacterales > Rhodobacteraceae > Roseovarius. The sequence goes on along the minus strand of NZ_CH902584.1, from coordinate 2,986,606 downwards.
ATGATCTTGTCGCGCTTCATACCCGGTCTCGGCGTCTGGATCGCCAATGGCATCACCACCCTTCTCGCCGCCCGTCTCTCCCGCGGCGACGAATACGAGGCCGACGCCTATGCCGCCGCCCTGCTGACCAAGGCGGGCATCGGCACCGGCCCGCAAAAATCGCTCTTCGAAAAACTCGAGGCGCTGACCACCGGCGCAGGCGGCAAGATGCCCGCGTGGCTGCTCAGCCACCCCAAGACCGCCGAGCGCATCGCCGCCATCGAAAAGCTCGAAAGTCGCTGGCACCAGAGCCTCCCCTGATCCCCCGTCATCCTCGGGCCTGACCCGAGGACCTCTCACCCCCACACCAACCTTCATCCTCGGGCCTGACCCGAGGACTTCTCAGAATAGCTCCCAAGAGCTTACAAAATCACCTGACAAACCTTACAGAGCTTACCATTCATCATTCAGCGAATTTTTTGATCAAATTATCTTGGCAAGCCCCCCAAGGCCGGGCTAGGCTGTTACAAATCACGATCAGGACTTTCTTCAAATGGACCTTACACAGTTCCAGACCTTCCGCGTGGCTGCCTGCGACCTGAATGGCCGGATGCGCGGCAAGCGGCTTCCTGCCGCCCATGCCGACAAACTCCGCAGCGGGAGCGTGCGCATGCCGCTGTCTTCGCTGAACCTGGATATTTTCGGCGCAGATATCGAAAACTCGCCGCTGGTGTTCGACTCCGGGGATGTCGATGGCGTGCTCTATCCCACCGACCGTGGCCCTGTTCCCCTGCCATGGCTCGAGGTGCCACAGGGGCTTGTGCCCATGGTCATGCACCATGAGGATGGCACCCCCTTCGCCGGCGACCCGCGTCACGCCTTGGTGAGCGTGCTCGACCGCTACGCCGCCTGTGGCTGGCATGTCGACGCCGCGACCGAGCTGGAATTCACATTGGTTGACGGAAAAGGCAACGAACTCAAGACGGTACGTGATCCGCGCAATGGCCGCCGGATGAAGGCTCCGGGCATTCTATCGCTCGGTCAGATGGATGCCTTCGACGGTTTTCTGAGCGCGCTTTACGTTGCTGGCTTGGAAATGGGTCTGCCCGTCGAAACCGCTGTCAGCGAGGCTGGCGTCGGTCAGTTCGAATTGACCCTGCACCATCAGAACGCTCTGCGCGCCGCCGATGACACATGGCTTTTCAAAACATTGATCAAAGGATTGGCGCGGCAGCACGGCTATGTTGCCACGTTCATGGCCAAGCCCTTTGAGGATGACACCGGCAACGGCATGCATATGCATTTTTCGGTGATGGACGAGAAAGGCACCAATGTTTTCAACGATGGAACCGCGGCGGGCACGGATATTCTGCGTGCCGCTGTGGCTGGCTGTCTTGCAGCAATGCCGCCCTCAACACTGATTTTCGCCCCCCATGCCAACAGTTATGCAAGGCTGGTGCCCGGCGCTCATGCCCCGACCGGCGCGGGCTGGGGCTATGAGAACCGCACCACAGCGGTGCGCATCCCCGGCGGCCCCCCCTCGGCGCGCCGGATCGAACACCGCGTCGCGGGCGGCGATATCAACCCGTACCTCAGCTTTGCCGCCATCCTCGGCGCCGCCATCACCGGAATCGAAGAGAGCATGACCCCGCCGCCGCCCATCAACGGCAATGCCTACGAGGTCCAGATGCCGCAGCTTGCCCCGGACTGGGGCGCGGCCATCGACATTTTCGAAAGCGATCCGATGATTGCCAAGATTTTTCATGCGGACCTGATCCGCAATCTGGTAATGACCAAACGTCAGGAGCTGGCGTATATGGCACCGATCCCCAAAGAAGACCACTGGAAGACCTATCTCGAAACGGTGTAGCCTGAAGCAGCAACCCCGCCCCAATTTGATCAAATCAAGAGAGCGCCATGAAAATCGGCATCCTGAAAACCGGCCACGCCCCCGACATCGTTCTGAACGAGCTGGGAGATTACGAGGTGATGTTCGCGCAGTTGCTGGACGGGCACGGCTTTGAGTTCGACCATTACAACGTGGTGGATGAAGAATTTCCTACCGGACCGGACGCTGCCGACGGATGGCTCATCACCGGCTCGAAACACGGGGCCTATGAGGACCACCCGTGGATACCCCCGCTGGAACAGTTGATCCGTGACATTGCCGCCGCCGGGCGACCGCTTGTCGGCGTCTGCTTTGGCCATCAGATCATCGCGCAGGCCATGGGGGGCAAGGTGGAGAAATTCAAAGGTGGCTGGCAAGTAGGGGTCACCGACTACGACATCGAAGGTCAGCGCGTGCCGCTCAACGCGTGGCATCAGGATCAGGTGACCCAACTGCCGGAGGGAGCCGATGTCGTCGGCACAAGCGATTTTTGTGAGAATGCCGCTCTGCTTTACGGCGACAATATCTATACAATCCAACCCCATCCAGAGTTCACCGCGACCATGGTGGACCGTCTCATCCATCACCGCGCCCCCGGCGTGGTGCCTGACAATCTGCTGAAAGAGGCGGTGGCAAAACTCGACCAGCCCACCGCCAATGCCACAATCGCCGCCCGCATGGCGGAGTTTTTCAAACGAGGTGCCAGCCATGGCCGATCTGAGTGACCTGACCAATTCCCTGCCTGCCTCTGCGCAGGCCTATCTTGAGAACCGCCGCCTTGACGAGGTCGAGTGCATCATTTCCGACCTGCCCGGCATCGCACGCGGCAAGGCGGTTCCGGCTACGAAATTCGCTCGGCAAAAGTATTTTCACCTGCCGGATTCGATCTTTTTCCAGACCATCACCGGCGACTGGGGCGAGGCTGCAGGCGAAGGTGGGTTCATCGAACGCGACATGATCCTGCGCCCCGACATGTCCACCGCAACCGCGGCACCTTGGACCGCCGATTGGACGCTGCAAGTGATCCACGACGCCTTTGACCGCGAAGGCGCGCCCATCCCTTTTTCCCCGCGCAACGTTTTGCGTCGGGTGGTGGACATGTATCACGCCCATGGCATGAAGCCTGTCGTTGCCCCGGAAATGGAATTCTTCCTCGTGGCGCGCAATCTCGACCCGGCGCATGAGATCAAGCCGATGATGGGCCGCTCTGGTCGACCGGCGGCCGCACGTCAGGCCTATTCGATGACAGCCGTGGATGAATTCGGTCCGGTGATCGACGATATCTACGACTTCGCCGAAGCACAGGGGTTCGAGATCGACGGGATCACTCAGGAAGGCGGGGCCGGGCAGCTTGAAATCAACCTGCGCCACGGCGATCCGATCAAGCTGGCCGATGAGGTGTTTTACTTCAAGCGGCTCATTCGCGAGGCAGCGCTGCGCCACGACTGCTTTGCCACCTTCATGGCCAAGCCGATTGCCGACGAGCCGGGCAGCGCCATGCATATTCACCACTCGATCCTAGACATGGAGACAGGCCGCAACATCTTTTCCGGGCCACAGGGCGGCGAGACCGATGCTTTCTTTCACTTCATCGGCGGCTTGCAGAAACACCTGCCTTCGGCCATCGCGGTGCTGGCACCCTATGTCAATTCCTACCGCCGCTATGTCAAGGATCACGCCGCCCCGATAAACCTCGCTTGGGGCCGCGACAACCGCACCACCGGCATTCGCGTGCCGCTCTCTGGCCCCGAGGCGCGGCGGGTCGAGAACCGCATGGCGGGCATGGATTGCAACCCCTATCTCGGCATTGCGGCGAGCCTCGCCTGTGGTCTCTTGGGTATCCTCAACGAGGAGTGGCCCGACAAGCAGTTCAAGGGCGACGCCTATTCAGGCGAGCCGGACATTCCAAACGTCATGGGCGACGCGCTTGATATGTTTGAAGAGGCCAAGGCCCTGCACGAGATCCTCGGACCGGAATTCGCCCGCGTCTATGCCATCGTGAAACGCACCGAGTACGAGGAATTCCTCCAGGTGATCAGCCCATGGGAGCGTGAGCATCTCCTCCTCAACGTCTGAGCCACGCGTCACGGGCGTGCCGACGAGTATTTGCACCAAGAAAAACCATGAACCTGCTTTATTCCAACGACAGGCGCGGCACCTATCCACCAAGCTGGTACGCGGCCACCACAGCGCCGCTGCCGGAATTCGCACCCCTGCGCGGGCGCACGCGGGCCGAGGTCTGTGTGGTGGGCGCAGGCTATACCGGGCTTTCGGCGGCGCTCCACCTGGCAGAAGCAGGATTGGATGTGGTGCTGCTCGAGGCGCAGCGTGTGGGCTTTGGTGCATCGGGGCGCAATGGCGGGCAATTGGGCAGCGGACAGCGGATGGAGCAAACCGCGCTCGAACGTCTGGTGGGCGCGGATGATGCCGTGCATCTTTGGCACTTGGCCGAAGAGGCCAAGGACCTGGTCAAATCGCTGGTCGCGCGACATGGCATCGACTGCCACCTGAAACCCGGCGTGGCGCATGCCTGTTTCTCGGCCCGCGAAATGACGGCAGAGCATGACTATGCCGATCATTTGGCCACGCGCTACGGGTACGATCAGATCGAAAAGCTGGATGCAGAGGCGTTGACCGCGCTCTGCCCCTCGCCGGCCTATCATGGTGGCTCGCTGGATAGAGGGGCGGCGCATCTGCACCCCCTGTCCTTTGCGCTTGGCCTTGCGCGCGCGGCGGCGGCGGCGGGCGTGCGTATCCACGAAGGATCGGCAGTACACAATATCACACGCGGCGCAACGGTTCGTGTGGCCACGGATGCCGGCGCAGTTGAGGCGGATCACCTCATCCTCGCCTGCAACGGCTATCTCGGCGGGCTCGAACGCAAGGTCGCCGCGCGCGTCATGCCGATCAATAATTTCATCGTGGCCACGGAGCCCTTGGGGGATAACGCAGCCCGCGTTTTGACGCAGGATGTCGCGGTCGCAGATACGAAATTCGTGGTGAACTATTTTCGCCTCAGCCATGACAAGCGCCTGCTCTTTGGCGGCGGCGAGAGCTATGGCTACCGCTTTCCTAAGGATATCCGCGCCACGGTGCGCAAGCCGATGCTCGGGATATTCCCGCATTTGCACGATGTTAGGCTTGATTATGCCTGGGGTGGCACGCTGGCGATCACAATGCGGCGCATGCCTTATCTGGTGCGGCTTGCGCCCAATATCCTGTCGGCCTCTGGCTATTCGGGGCATGGGGTGGGTACGGCCACCCACGCCGGACGATTGATGGCAGAGGCGGTGCGCGGTCAGGCGGCGGGCTTTGAGTGCATGGCGCGGGTGCCAGCCCCAGCCTTTCCCGGCGGCACCGCTCTGCGTAATCCGCTTCTGGTATTGGCGATGACTTGGTTTTCGCTGCGTGACCGGCTGGGCCTCTGACCTTCAGACGATGCGCGGGATTTCACCCACTGCCGTAAAACAACCCGGTTTTCTTTGACAAATTGTCACAATTCAGGCCTATGTGTTCTGAAAAGCCGAAACATAACTTCAGGAAATCCGAAAACATGGCACTTGCACCCAATGTCTATGATGCGGAACCCATCCCCGAGGCCGCCCGTGCCGAAATCGACCGGATGCTGCAATCAGGCGATCTGTTTCGTTATACCGCGCCGGACAACGCCCCTGTGACGCTGCTCGAGCGTGAGTTCGCGGACTTACTCGGCTCGAAATACGCGCTTGCCGTTTCCTCGTGCTCTGCTGCGCTTTTTCTGTCGCTCAAGGCGCTTGGCCTGCCGCGCGATGCAAGGGTGCTGATCCCCGGCTTTACCTTTGCCGCCGTGCCCTCGTCGGTCCTGCATGCCGATTGTGTGCCCGTCCTCTGTGAGGTGGGCGAGAATTACCGGATTGATCTGGCGGATTTCGAGAAGTGGCTGGACACGGTGCAAGCGGTCATCATCAGCCATATGCGCGGCCATACATCGGATATGGATGCCATCATGGCGCTCTGCATGCCGCGCGGCATTCCGGTGATCGAGGATGCCGCGCATTCTCTTGGCACCACTTGGGCCGGGCGAAATATCGGCACCATTGGGCAAATCGGCTGTTTCAGCTTTCAGTCTTACAAGCTGGTCAATGCCGGTGAAGGCGGTATCATGGTCAGCGACGACGCCGATCTGATTGCCCGCGCGGTGATCATGTCCGGTGCCTATGAACACAACTGGGCCAAACATCTGACAGCCCCCGATGCCGCCCTTGAGGCGGCGTTTGCCCGCGCGCAGAACCAACTGCCGCTATACAATCTGCGGCTCAACAACCTGTCGGCGGCGATCATCCGCCCGCAACTGCCCGAAGTGGCGCGGCGGGTGCGCGACGGACGCGCCAACCATGATTATGTCGCGGCGCGGCTCGATGCCTCGCCGTGGATGAGCGTTCCGGCCAAGCTGCCCCCCGAAGAGCGTGCCCCGGATTCGATCCAGTTCAATCTGGTGGGGATGACCGAAAACGAGACCCGCGCCTTTGCCCAAGCGGCGGCAGGGCGCGGCGTCAAGGTGCAGGTGTTTGGCCTGAGTACCGACAATGCGCGCGCCTTTTGGAATTGGCAATTCCTGCCGGGTGAGGCACCTGTCCTGCCGAAAACGCGGGCGATGCTGATGCGTGCCTGCGACACCCGCCTGCCCGCGCGCCTGACCCGGTCCGATCTTGACCTGATCACCGATGCGCTGGTGTTGGCCGCCGAGGATGTGATGGGCCACAATCGCGCCTACGGCACCTGATCCAAGAGTCAACAAGGGCCGCCTGCCACCGGAAGACGGCCCTCATTCGTTTCTGCTTGCGGCTTATTCGGCCTTGCCCGCCTCAACCGAAATCCGAACCTCAACCTCGTCGCTGACGAAGGGCGTGAACTTGTCCACCCCGAAATCCGAGCGCAACAGGGTTGTGGTGGCGTCGAACCCGAGCCACGGCTTGTTGTTCATCGGGTGCAACTCGGCCTTTTGATTGAGGTTTGTATCCAGCACCACGGACTTCGTGACACCGTTCATGGTCAGATCACCGGTGATCTTGGCGGTGGTGTCGCCCGTGACCTCGATGCCGGTCGAGGTAAAGGTGACCATGTCCCCCTCGCTCGCGCCAAAGAAATCCTCGGACATGAAATGCTCTTCGCGCTTTTCCCAACCAGTCAGCATGGACATCACAGGCATCGACACGCTGACCGAAGAGGCGGCGGGATCTTCGGCGTCAAACATGATCTCGCCTTCAAACCCAGAGAACATGCCGTGGGTGGTGGAAAAACCAAGGTGGTTATAGGAGAACAAAACTTGGCTGTGGCTGGGGTCCAGCTCGTATTTCTCGGGCGCGGCAACGGCACCTGTTGCAGTGACGGCAAGTGCCGCAGCGAGCAGGATATTCTTCATTGGAAACCTCCAGAGGGTGAAATGTGACTTACCTGTTCACATTTGGCGCTCTGGGTTCAAATCACAATCCCGTAGTTTCAAACAGCGTCTGTGGATTGGCGAACACCTGCCGGCGACACCTTTGGTCAGGCGGCAAATCCCAAGGCACGGCGCAGCGCACGTGCGGTTGCCCGATCCTCGATTTTCATTGCGACAATCTGTCGACCCGTGGCATCGCGGGCCGTCAAAACCCGATCACGCATCGAGAGTTCGCTCAGAGTGTCCAGATCATGCACCGCGACCCGCGCCGCACGTCCGCCCGCAAGCGGGGCAATCACATGCAGCCGCCGGTTCATGACATCAACCTGAATATCTGGCTCTGTTTGTTCGGGATGCCCCCGGCTGAGGCACATCAGACCTGCAAAGAGGAGGGTCACTGAAAACAGCAGCTTGATCATCATCATCGCCGCGTCCTGTGCGCCCATCGACACAAGCCAGAGTCCCAGGGAAGAGCAGACCAAGGCGCTGCCGCAGAGCACCTGTGTTGCCCGGCCAAGATCAAAGGCCGACGCCTCTACCTGTTGGGCAGACGCCGTCTCGAGGTAGTCGAGCGGCGCATGGGTGAACTCACGCTCAAAATCCGGCAAGGCAACCATCGTCATACTCCCTATTTCCTCGAACACCTCAAACCTGCCTGAAACTTGCCTGCCAAAAACGCCCAGATTGCGGCAGACCAAAGGCAATCTGCGGGCCGGATCAATGCGGCTTGCGCCGCTCTCTGGGGCGATGTATACGCACCCAATCTTTCGCAATCGTTATGAACCGCGCAGTCTCTCGTGGATGGGACGCGAAAGATCCAAAGCCCGTCCTATGAAATGCGCCTTGATAGAAATGGAGTGAACATGCCGCTTTATGAGCATGTGATGATCGCGCGTCAGGACCTGTCCAGCGCGCAGGCTGAAGGCCTTATCGAACATTTTGGGGCCGTGCTGACCGACAATGGCGGCACACTCGTCGAGCACGAGTATTGGGGCGTCAAGACGATGGCCTACAAGATCAACAAGAACCGTAAAGGCCATTATGCCTTTCTCAAGACCGATGCACCCTCGAGTGCGGTCCAGGAGATGGAACGCCTGATGCGTCTGCATGACGATGTTATGCGTGTCCTCACCATCAAGGTGGATGCCCATGAAGAGGGTCCGTCCGTCCAGATGCAAAAGCGCGATGAGCGCAGTGATCGTGGCGACCGCGGAGATCGTGGTGACCGGGGCGACCGCGGAGATCGTGGTGACCGCGGCGACCGGGGTGATCGTGGGGATCGGGCTGACCGCGGCGAACGCCGCGAGCGTCGCTGATCCGTCACCTGAGCAAAGGAATATAAATCATGGCTACCAAACCGTTTTTCCGCCGTCGCAAGGTTTGTCCGTTCTCGGGCGATAGCGCGCCCAAGATCGACTACAAGGACACGCGCCTGCTGCAACGCTACATTTCCGAACGCGGCAAGATCGTCCCGTCGCGCATCACCGCCGTTTCGGCCAAGAAGCAGCGTGAGCTGGCCCGTGCAATCAAGCGCGCCCGCTTTCTCGCCCTTCTGCCCTATGCCGTGAAATAAGGAGACCTCAGATGCAAGTGATCCTTCTTGAACGCGTAGCCAAGCTTGGCCAGATGGGCGACGTCGTCGACGTCAAGCCCGGCTTTGCCCGCAACTACCTGCTGCCGCAGGGCAAGGCGCTGTCGGCGTCGGAAAAGAACATTTCCGATTTCGCAAGCCGCAAGGCCCAGCTTGAGGCGCAAAACCTCGAGACCCGCAAAGAAGCCGAAGCAATGGCGGACAAGCTGAATGGTCAGCAGTTCATCGTCATCCGCCAGGCCTCTGACAGCGGTGCGCTCTACGGCTCGGTCAGCACCCGCGATGCGGCTGAGGCCGCAACCGAGAACGGCTTTACCGTCGAACGCAAGCAGGTTGCCCTGACCCGTCCGATCAAAGACCTCGGTCTGCATGACGTGCTTGTCACGCTGCACCCCGAAGTCGTGGCGACGATCCAGTTGAACGTCGCCCGCTCGGTCGAGGAAGCGGCCCTGCAAGCCTCCGGCAAGAGCATCCAGGATGCCGCCGCCGAGGCCGATCAGGCTGCCGACTTCGAGATTGCCGAGTTGTTCGATGACATCGGGGGCGCGGCTGGCGACGAAGACGATTATTCGAATCGTCGCAACGACGACGACAATAACGCCTGAAATCAGCGTTTGTTTCCAAAGCAATGCCGCACAGCCTGCTGTGCGGCATACGCTATTGACAAGACTGTCGACAAAACGCGCCACTCAATGATAGTCTCGCGTCTAGTGTTATTTTTTCTTTAGTCCGTGTGGTTCAAACGCCGTAAACGCCCCGCCGGGTCGTCTCTGCAATGTGCGGGATAGTCGGCATTACTGCCACGATAGCACTTGGGCCTGCCTTGACATGGAAAACACACATTTCATTTCGACGACGAACATCCGGTTGGCTCGGGCAAATGTCGCTTGTCTGACTCGTCGCCAATCTACGGTTCGCTCAGGGGACACGGCATTTCTATCCATTGAACTTGCGACACGCCCTTCGAAGATGATCGAAGAGGCGCGCTAGATGGCCCAGACGAATCCTTTCCGACAGTTTCTCGACGATTTGCGTGACCGATTTGAACTCGATCATGTCGCCTACGCAGGTATGAATCCGATCAGTGGTGCGTCTCACGGCCATATGACCTATGGCGAGGATTGGACGGCCCATTACCTTCAGAACAAGTATTATGAGATTGATCCGACCTTGCTCAAGGCGCGGCACAGCATAGCGCCCGTGGATTGGCACCGACTGGAACGCGGGGCAGAGTTCCAGACGATCTTTCGGGACGCGCGCGATTTCGGAATTAGCGACCGAGGCCTGACGATTCCAATACATGGTCCCTACGGCGATGTCGGCGGCCTGAGCATCAACCGCGATTGTTCCGACCGCGAATGGCATCTCCTTATTTCCGAGATCATCGGGGATCTACAATCGGCCGCAGTGCATATGCATGACATGGTGATCCAAGCCGATCCCCTGACCCGCATGCTCAACTCTCCGTCCCTGTCGACCCGCGAGATCGAGATCCTGCAATGGACGGCTGCAGGGAAATCCCAACAGGACATCGGCGACATCCTGTCGATCTCTCACCGCACGGTCGAAGTGCACCTGCGCTCTGCCCGACAAAAACTGAATGCGCTGACGACTCCGCAGGCCATTGGCCGCGCCATCAACCTTGGGTTGATTTATCCGCGCTGACTTCGTGCAGGTTATGGTCGAACTCCAGAAATTTTTAACTTTTCCAAGACGATAATCACGCTTTGGTGTGTGAACGTGCACGGCAGTACGGGATTTCCCCAATGGTATAGCGCGTGGATTTTACTAACCTTGGAATTGCGAAAGCCACCACTCACACGGAACACGCATCTTTTGGGGAGAAACAAAGATGATCTTGGTAATTGACGCTATAAACAAAGACCGATTCGGTCATGTGCTGGATGAGATGTTCAAACTGCGCGCACGGGTATTTGGGGACCGTCTGGGCTGGCAGGTCGACGTCAAAGACGGACGTGAACGCGACCTCTTCGACGATCTCAATCCGGCCTATGCCGTTGGCCTTGACGACGAGGGGAACGTAGTTTCTTGCGTGCGCGCCCTTCAGACAACCGGGCCACATATGCTCTCGGATGTGTTTTCCGATATTCTCAATGGCGAGCCACCGCTGCGAAGTGCGACCCTGTGGGAATCCACCCGGTTTTGCGTCGACACCCGCCGTTTGGGGCGCGGGCGTGACCGCAACTCGGTGTCCTACGCCACCTGCGAACTGATGATTGCCTCGCTCGAGGCAGCCAAGCGTGCCGGTGTCAGTGACATCGTGACGGTGATCGACCCCGTCATGGACCGTGTCCTGAAACGTTCGGGCAATGCACCTTATGACTATGTTGGCAAGATTGCCGATATGGGTAAAGTGCCCGCCCTCGCCGCCCTGCTGGATTGCACCGATGAACGCATCAACCGCATCCGCGAGTTTGGCGGAGTTGAAGGGGATGTTTTTATCACCGATGACGCAGCGCTTGCCCTGCCGGCAGTCGCTGCGCATGTGAAACCGAAATCACCGCTCGAAGACTATTGCGACGAGCAGATTTCAGCAGCCACCACCGACAAGGAGCGGCTCGCCGCTCTGCGCCTCAAGGCAGCCCTTGAGGATAAGATTCGTTCGCGCATGGACATGCGAGCCTGACCCCCAGGGGCACGCTTTCCTGACCGGCGATTGGCACTATCGCCGCATCACTTGCGCTCGAACGAAAAGGGCCGCCCCACTTCTCCCCGGGGCGGCCCTTCATTATTCAGGACATGGTATCAACGATCACTCGTCGTTCATGGCCTCGATGGCCTTTTCCAATTCTTCTTTGGACAGTTCCTTGTCGGTCACATCGGCAAGTTCAACCACATAGTCGATGACTTTGTCCTCAAAGATCGGCGCGCGCAGCTGCTGCCGCATCTGCGGGTTCTTCTGCACGAATTCAAAGAATTCCCGCTCATGGCCCGGATACTGACGCGCTTGGTTCATCACCGCTTGGGTCATCTCGGCATCTGAAACCTGCACTTCGGCCTTTTGCCCAAGATCCGCCAACAACAAACCCAGACGCACGCGGCGCTCGGCCAGCTTGTTGTGCTCGTCGGTCACGTCGATCTCGGGGTGATCGTGGCCGTGAACATCAGGATTCTCCTCGTGCCAGAGCTGATGCGCGATCTGCTTGGCCTCGGTTTCGACCATGCTCGGCGGAAGCTCGAAGCTGACCTTCTCATCCAGCTGATCCAGCACATGACGCTTGAGGATCGCGCGGGCTGCCCCGGAATACTCCATTTCCAGCCGCTCACCGATTTGCGTCTTGAGCGCGGCCAGATCTTCCGCGCCGTACTTCTGCGCCAATTCGTCATTGATTTCAGCAGCGACAGGCTCTCGCACAGCCTTGATCGTGCAATCGAACACTGCTTCCTTGCCCGCCAGATGCGCAGCCTGATAGGCTTCGGGGAACGTGACCGTGACAGCCTTTTCTTCCTCGACCTTGACGCCAACGAGCTGTTCTTCAAAGCCGGGAATAAAGCTGCCCGAGCCCAAGACCAGCGGGTAATCCTCGGCACTTCCGCCGTCGAACGGCTCGCCATCGACCTTGCCCACAAAGTCGATCACGACCTGATCGCCGTCCTTGGCTTTGGTGCCTTTCTTGCGATCCTTGAAATCCTGCGCAGTCTCGGCGAGGTTCTTGAGCGCCTCATCGACTGCGGCATCATCAGCCTTGGCGACCAGACGCTCCAGCTTGAGCGACTTGAGATCAACCTCGGGAATCGCGGGCAGAGCCTCGTAGCTCAGCTCGATCTCGACATCGTCGCCCTCTTTCCATTCCTGATTGGCCATCTTGACGTCAGGCTCGAACGCGGGACGCTCACCCTTGGCCTCGAAATGGGCCTTCATCGCGTCATCGACGCTCTCTTGCATGGCTTCGCCCAGCACGCGCTGACCAAACTGCTTCTTGAGCAGCGGCAGCGGCACCTTGCCCTTGCGAAAGCCTTTCAACTCGATATCGGGCTGAGCTTCCTTGAGCTTGGCATTCACCTTCTCGTCCAGATCCTTGGCCGACAAGGTCATCTTGTAGCCGCGCTTAAGCCCTTCATTCAGGGTCTCGGTGACCTGCATGTTCGTCCTCTCATATGCATCGGGCCGCGGAGGCGTCCGCGGCGGTCAAAATCACGCGTGTTCTATTGAGGCACCCACAAACCTGCAAGTGAAATCCGGCATGGTCCGACCTGCCGTGTGTCTGGTGCGGGTGAAGGGACTCGAACCCCCACGACTAAGTCGCCAGAACCTAAATTCAGCGAATATTTTGGCGCTTCAAACCTGTAGTGAAATTATTTCGCAGGACAAACCAAAAACGAACGGTGAATCCGCGAAACCGGAATTTGAGGGCCCAAAAGAAAACGCCGCTGCGGCTGGTCCCCGCAACGGCGCTCAAATCACATATGAAAGCGGTCAACTTCACATGAACGATACCGTACCACTGACAGCACGTCACCCCCATAATCGCACTGCATTGTGGGGTGCGACATGAGCAAAATTACGGCTTGCCGTAAAGTTGGTAGACCGCGCGGGTATATCGAGAATTATCGCCCGACTGCCAAAACCCGCGTACTGCTTGATCAGGTTCAGGCGGTAATGACGGAATACGCGAGCTACTGGCCTTTGACCTGTCGCCAGATCTTCTATCGGATGGTCGGCGCGCACAACTACAACAAGACCGAAGCGGCCTATTCCCGTCTGTGTCACCACATTGCCAATGCGCGGCGCGGCAGGTTGATCCCATTTGACGCTATCCGCGATGATGGCGTTACGACCTATGGCCTTGATCACTTTGACGACCGCGACGACTTCCTGCGCCATGTGCGGAAATTGGGCAAAAGCTACACTCGCAACCGTCTCACGTCTCAGGGTGTTCACATGGAGGTTTGGTGTGAAGCCGCGGGCATGTTGCCCCAGCTTCATAGGGTTGCCGAGTGGTATTCTGTCCCCGTCTATTCATCCGGCGGCTTTGACAGCCTGACAGCCAAGAAGCGGCTGGCGGATCGTATCTGCCTAAAAGAGAAAGAGACCATCATCTTGCACCTCGGGGACTATGACCCGAGCGGGGTCTCGATCTTCGACAGTGTTGCAGAAGATGTGACCGCCTTTGTGATGGCAGACAGGCCGCACGGTCTGGTAAATGTAGAATTTGAGCGTGTGGCCCTGACCCGTGAACAGGTGATAGAGCACGACCTTCCTACAGCCCCAGCCAAGGCCACCGACAGCCGGTCAAAGGGCTGGGAGGGCGGCACGTGCCAGCTTGAAGCACTGCCTCCCAACGTGATCGCAGACATCCTCAAGGATGCTATCGATCGGCGCATCGACTGGACGCAATTCGTCAACGATCTGGATGCACAGAAGCAAGACCGCATCATGATCAGCGGCCTGTTGCCGCCCCCTGAAAGCATGGGGGCTTCGTGATGGGGCGCGATAAGCGAAACGAGAGCAAGAAAGAGGCCGTCACAGTCCTCAGGTTGGACGTGATGCGCACGCCAGCGTGGCGGGCTCTCTCCATGCCTGCGCAAGCCCTATACCCGTGGATAAAGCTTGAGTGGCGCGGGGCGAAATTTAACAACAACGGCAAGCTGCGCCTGTCAGTACGCCAAGCTGCGGAATGCATGGGCTGCAACATCAAGACGGCCATGCGGGCCTTTCAGGAGCTACAGGCCAAGGGGTTCATCATTCAGACCGAGGGCGCATGCCTGGGCACTGGGGGCATGGGTAAGGCCCCGGCCTATGAGTTGACCGAGATCTTGCCAGTGGGCGGCCAAGGCCCCGGAAAGCAGTGGTTCATGAACTGGTCTGAGGGGCACGATTTCCCAGTCAAACTATCCCCCGCTCGTGCAAAGCCAAAATCAAAACCCTGTTCCGCTAAAGGGAACACTGTTGTTCCGTTTAAGGGAACAAACTGATGAGGCCGTGTTCCACTAAAGGGAACGGCCTGTTCCGCGAAAGGGAACGGAACGCCCTGTTTAGGGCCTCACCCTGTTCCGCGAAAGGGAACATCCTAGCAAGCCATGGGGTGGTGGTCGGGGCTGAGGCGGATAGTGATCAAGTGAACGAAAGAGGCATCATGAGCAGCAAACACCCGCAACTTGACCCTTGGCGCTTCGACGCCATCACGAACGGACCCGAGAAGCTATGGGGTCTAACAAACATAGCGGCAGCGATCGGCCTCAGCGTGGACAAGACGCGACGACTGGCAAAGCTCGAACACGTCCCAATCTACCGCCCCGATGGCAGGAGCTACTTCGCACTGAAATCTGAACTGAACACATGGCTGAGGACAAACAGATGACCGCAATTGAAAAGACAGACACCAAGATCATTGACATGGTGATCTGCACGCCGCCTCAAAAGCTCAATGCTGAAGCAAAGCTCCTCGCCACATTCGGCGTAATAGTCTGGCCGATAGTGGCAACCAATCTTAAGCTGGTGAAGCACGAGGGAGAGATCAAGCTTTGGACATCAACAGCGAGCATGCGGTTTCTCAGTGATTCAAAGTCGAGCATCATCGAGGCAGCGATGAGGACAGCACGGCAAGCTCTCGATGATATGGAGGATCTGGGAGAGTGATCACATTCCGGGGGGGGGGGGGTGGCTCCAGACTTTTGGGGCACCTTGGGGACCGGCGCGGGGAAGCTTTTACGAGATTTGCACGAAACTGGCTTTTCGCTTTTGCCGGAAAACCCACGGAAACCTATGAGAGCCCGCACTTTGCAAGCTATGCGCCAAGAATTTTACCTGCGATTCTCGCGGCATGAAGCTCTTCAAGCGCAAACCCAAGATCGAAACCAAAGGCCTCGCCGAACCCGGCGATGATCTCTACGCGCTCTTCGGCCTGACCCCCGGCAGCACCAGCGGCGCGGTTGTGACCCCCGATGCAGCCCTGAGGGTACCGGCAGTGGGCTCAGCGATCCGCGTCATCTCAGACGCCGTTGCCACCCTTGACATCCACGTCAAGCGCATCGAGGCGGACCGGACTGAGGTTGACGCCCCGGACCACCCGATATTGCCGTTCATGCGCGACCAGGCCAACGACTGGACCGATGGTTTTTCGATGATCCGCGACCTGGTCATCGATGCGCTGTCCGACGACAAAGGTGGCATGGCGTTCGTGAACCGTCTGGGTGACGGGCGTGTGGCCGAGATTATCCGCTATCGACGCGGCGTAATTGACGTGCAGTTCGACCAGACCACGGGCGAGCCGAGATACAAGATCAATTCCCGCACGGTTGCGGCTTCCGACGTGATCCACCTGCGCAGCCCGTTCGGGCGCGCTCCGCTGTCGCTGGCGCGCGAGGCAATCGCGACCGCCATGGCTCTCGACAAGCATGCTGCCAAGCTGTTTGGCAACGGCGCCCGCCCCTCGGGGGCGCTGATGTTCCCCAAGGGCATGGGTGAGGAATCCGTGAAGAAGGCGCGTGCCGCCTGGCGGGTCACACATGAGGGCAACGACTCCGGAGGTGCAACCGCGATCCTGTATGACGGGGCGGAGTTCACGCCCTTCACGTTCAACTCGACCGACGCGCAGTTTCTCGAAAACCGCAAGTTCCAGATCCTCGAAATCGCCCGCGCGTTCCGGGTGCCGCCGTCGATGTTGTTCGATCACGACCGCGCCACATGGAGCAACACGGAACAGATGGGCCGCGAGTTCCTCAGCTACACGTTGGAGCCGTGGTTGCGCGCCACTGAGGGCGCTTTGCGCCGTGCGCTGTTCTCGCCTGAGGACCGCCTGCGCTACGCCATCCGGTTTGATCGCGACGACCTGACCCGCGCGGATCTCGCCACCCGCGCCACAGTGATCAACTCGCTGATCTCTTCGCAGACGATCAACCCGAACGAGGGGCGCTCCTGGCTGGGCCTGACGCCCCGCGCAGGCGGCGAACAGTTCATGAACCCGAATATCTCAACCAACAAGACCGACCCGAAAGGGGATGACGATGGACCTAAATGACATCCGCAACCTCTCGGCCGATCAAGAGAGTGGCACTTGGTGCGACCTCGTGGATCCGGTCACCGGTGCTGTCACCGGGATCCGGGTGAAGATCGCGGGTCCCGACAGCGAGACACAGAACCGTGCCCGCCTGACCCTGGCAGACGATTTGGCCGAAGTGGCGGACCATGAAGGGCGGGTCTCAGCCGAGATGCGGGAGCGCGTCCGTATCGACAGTCTCGCGCGCTGCATTCTGGACTGGGAATGCACCGAAGATGGAAAGGCGGTCCCGTTCACTCGTGCAAATGTGGTCCGTCTCCTTAGGGCAGCGCACTGGGTTCAGGCGCAGGTGGATGTCTTCGCTTCGGACCGCTCCATTCACCGGGGGCGCACATGATGGATTTGTTCTATCTCGAAACCAAGTTTGAAGCTTCTGACGATGGCAGCATCGAAGGGATGGCTTGGCCCTACTCACAAGGCGACCGCGTGGGTGACTGGATACAGAAAGGCGCTTTCACCGGCACCTCTCTGCCATTGCCCATGCTCTTTGCTCACGACCAGAAAGAGCCGGTTGGCGCCTGGGAGATCGCAGACGACCGAGAAGACGGGCTGCACCTCAAGGGTCGGCTTCTGGTCGATGACTTACCCCGCGCCCGCGAAGTTCGCGCCCTTGTACAAGCTGGTGCGGTGCGCGGCATCTCTATCGGCTTTCGCACCAAGAAGGCATCGGCCCGCCCGCGCGGTGGCCGCACGATCACCGAACTGGAACTGCTCGAGGCCAGCCTCGTAACGGTGCCGATGCATCCTGGCGCGAGGGTCACCTCTGCCAAAAGTGCCATCCGCGCCCTGACGCTGGCGGCATCCCTTCAACGCGCTACGGCGCAGCTCGCGAAAAGGAATTGATATGCGACACCTGAAGAAAACCGATCTGCGTGACAGCACATCGATCACTCTCAAGGACGGCGGCAACGACGATCCGAACGATATCGTCACGAAGGCGATCAGTGATTTTACCAAGACCGTGAACGACCGGCTCGATGACATCGAGAAAAAGGCCGACACATCGAAGATCGCGGAGCGCCTGGACAAGATCGAAGCCAAGTCAAACCGCGCCAAAGGCGAGGGCGACGACGATCAGGACGAACAGACCGCGATCGAGAAGAAGGCCTTCGGCAATTACCTGCGCCACGGCGGCGGCATCGCCGAGGATGACCGCAAGGCGCTCACCGTCTCGAATGATGAGCAGGGCGGCTATCTCGCACCCGGCGAGATGAGCGCCGAGTTCATCCGCGATCTGGTGGAATACTCTCCGATCCGGACCGTTGCCAGCGTGCGCAGCATCGCATCGCCTTCGGTCAAGTATCCGAAGCGCACGGCGGGCACAAACGCGCAGTGGGAAGGTGAAGCCGAGGAAAGCGAAGAATCCACGGTCACCTTCGGTCAGGTCGAAGTGACGGCGCGCAAGCTGATGACGCATGTGGACATCAGCAACGAGCTGCTGTCCGACAGCGGCGGCACCGCCGAGGCCGAGGTGCGTCTCGCCTTGGCTGAGGACTTCGGAAAAAAAGAGGGCGCCGCCTTTGTCAACGGCACGGGTGCGGGGCAGCCCGAGGGCCTGATGACGCATCCGGACATCGACGAATTTGTGAACGGCTCGACCACTGCGGTGTCCGCCGACAACATGATCAAGCTGATGTATTCACTGCCGGCCATGTACCGCAACGCGGGCACCTGGATGATGAACGGCACGACGCTGGGGGTGATCCGGACGCTCAAGGATGGTGATGGCCGGTTTCTCTGGCAGGCAAGCTTCCAGGCGGGACAGCCCGAAACCATCCTCGGGCGCCCGGTGATCGAGGCCGTTGATATGCCAGACATCGCATCCGGTGCCTTCCCGATCCTCTACGGCGATTTCTCTGCCTATCGGATCGTGGATCGTCTGGCGATGTCGATGCTGGTCAACCCGTACCTGCTGGCGACCAAGGGCCTGACACGCATCCATGCCACCCGCCGCGTCGGGGGCAGAGTCATCCAGGCCGCCCGCTTCCGAAAACTCAAAATGTCGACCAGCTGAGGAGAATGACCATGCGTGACATTACACCAAATATCGGGCTCACCCAGGCTGTCGCGCCTGCGGTCCTGTCCGCCACTGCCACCAGCGCGGCGATCGATCTGCTGGGCTTCAACAGCGCGGCGCTGGTCGTCAATACGGGCGCCGTCGCTGGCGACGGCGACTTCACGGCCAAGCTTCAGGAAAGCGATACCACGATCTCGGGCGACTTCGCCGATGTCGCGGTGGAGCATCTGGTGGGCGCGCTTCCCGCGACCCTCGATGCCGACAGCGTGGTGAAGCAGGGGTACATCGGGAACAAGCGGTATATCCGGACGGTGCTCACCAAGAATGGCGGCACGTCCATCGCCGCCGGTGCGGTGATCGTGAAAGGCCACCCCTCCGACGCGCCGGTCGCCTGATCATGGGCCGGGTTGCAACATGCCAAGAAAGCCGCCTCGGATCTGCGGTTGCGGGCAGCTCGTTGCAGCTGGCACGCGCTGCGCTTGTCAGAAGCGCCATGACGCCGAGCGAAAGGCCCGGTTCGACAAGGGCCGCCCAAGCGCGGCGGCCCGTGGCCTTGATGCGGACTGGCGGCGGCTTCGGAAGGATCACCTGCGAAAGCATCCCTTCTGCAGCCGCTGCGGCGAGTTGGCCCTTGAAGTCGATCACATCATCCCGAGGTCAGTTGCTCCAGCGCGCCGCCTCGACCCGACCAACCTGCAGAGTCTCTGCAAACCCTGTCACTCTGGCGCGAAGCAACGAGAAGAGCGCCGCAATCATACGAGGTAAATGAAATGCCAATCTTTGCAACCGGAGGCGCCAAATTGTACATTGGCGGCGTCCTTAGCGATAAATCTTCGGACTTTGTTCTCATTGATTTCGCCGGCGAAACCTGGACGGAAATCACGAGCCTGGAATCCCTTGGAACCCTTGGTGACCAAGCCAACGAGGTTACGTTCGATTCGCTCGGCGAGAACCGCACAAAGCGCCTGAAAGGCACCCGCAACGCCGCCCCAATGGAGGTTGTCGCGGGGATCGACTATGCCGATGAAGGACAGCAAGCCGTGATCGCCGCTGAGAAGACACCCCACGACTACGCCTTCAAGGTCGAGTTCAATGATGCGCCAGAAGGCGGCACGCCGTCCGAGCGGTACTTTATCGCCAAGGTCGGAAGCGCCTCAGAGGCCTATGACACTGCCAACTCGGTGATGAAGCTGAACGCTTCGCTTTGGGTTAACAGCAACACTGTCCGCGTTGATGCGGCTGAAGCTCCTTGAGGCTGATCAATGGCGGTCGCCGACATATTAGACCTCAAGGGTCATCTCGCATTCACTGACGATATTGGTATGGTGGATGACGCCATGCTGCAGCAAAAACTCAATGCGGCGCAGAACCATGTTGAGCGGCTACTTGGCTTCCAGATTGAGGAGTGCTTCGGAGGGGATGATCAGGAGCCAATTCCCCCATGCCTGATCGAGGCTGTGCTCCAACTCGCAGCCTGGTGGTACGAACAGCGTGAAACGGCTCTGGTGGGCGCGACAGCAACCGAGGTGCCGTTTGGTGTTCGCGAGATCGTGACGGAATACCGGGAGTTCTCTTTCTGATGTCCGAAGCATCCCTCAAGAAGTTTCAGCGGCGCATGCGGGCAATCCCGAAAGCAGCACGCAATGCCGCACAATCCGCGTTGATACAAGGGGGGTATGAGATTGCCGAAGCTATTGAAAGTTTGGCCCCCGAAGACAGTGGTGATCTCGTAGGATCCATCGCAGTAACTCAATCAGGCCGCGCCACGCCGCCTTACTCACAGCCCGGCGGCGCTAAAATTGTACCGGAAAACCAAGTGGCAATCACGGTTGGTAACTCGGATGTAAGGTATCCGCATCTGCAGGAGTATGGAACCAACCACCACCCTGCGCAGCCATTCTTCTGGCCCGGCTTTCGCTTAGCCAAGCCGAAGGCGGAACGGCGCATTAAGCGCGTTATAGCCAAGGCAATCCGGGGGGCGAGATGAGCGTAGACCTTGCTGTTCAGATCGCAATCCGCGCCCGCCTCGTGGCCACATCGACGGTCACTAACCTCGTTGCGGCGGCCTCGATACTTGACCGCAACAAGAGCCCTGCGCCAAGCCCGTCCATTGTCCTGGGCGATGCGCATGTTGTGGATGAAGGCAACAGCCTCTCGCGTTCCCGCTCACGCGTCTACCATACAATCCATGTCTGGAAGGTCGAGCCGTCCCGCGAGGGCGTAAAGGCGATCTCTGCCGCAATCCGGACTGCGATCCAATCCGGGCGCCTTGACCTCGGGCCGAGTTTTCACTGTGTGGACTGGCGCGTCTCCTCGATGCGCGCGCTCAGTGATCCGGATGGCGAAACCTCGCACGGGATCGTCACGGTCGACGTGCTGGCCGATGAGGTTGCGCCATGAGGTCGGGCAAACTCGTGCATGTGATCGAGGTGCAGCGCGCTACCTCGACGGTGAATGCTGCCGGAACGCCGGTTGATACATGGACACCGATTGCCACCCTGCGCGCGGAGGTTGTTGAGCGGGCCACACAGGACTTTCTGGAAAACGCGGGCGAGATCAGCACTGCCCGAACTGTATTCCGTACCCGCTTCTTTAATGGGCTTATAACAACTGACCGCATTGCCTTTGATGGACACACGTTCGAGGTCGAAGAGGTGACACGCATCGGACGCAGAACCGGGTTGGAAATCCGTTGCCGCCAAATCGCGGAGGAGACTCGGGCATGAGGGGAACCAAGCCGCACCTGAGCACTGAGCCGGACGCGCTGTCCGATCTGCCGGCACCCGATTGGCTGTCCGACGCGTCCGCTGCCGAGTGGGCGCGCGTCATGCCGATCCTGATCGAGCGGCGGATCCTGACCAATGCAGACCTTGCGAGCCTTGAGAATTTTTGCATCTCCATCGGCACCGTGCGGGAAATGGAGGCACACCTGCAAGAGCATGGCCACATCTTAAAAGACCTTGACGGCAAGATGAGGCGCAACCCTGCCGTGGGCATCCAGTCCGACGCGATGACGCGCTCGCGCCTTCTGGCGGCCGAGCTGGGGCTGACGCCGGTGTCCAGATCCCGCCCGGCCATCCGAGATGACGAGGATGATGATGATCTTTCCCAGCTGGATTGATGATGGTTCCGAGATTGCAGATCCGCTTGGGTATGGTGAGCGCGCAGTCACCTGGCTGCGCCGCCTGAAGCATCCGAAGAACCCGGCCCTTGGTCACCCCTTTCAGCTTGATCCCTGGCAGGAGCGGATCGTGCGCAAGATATACGGCCCCCGCCATGAGGATGGGTCGCGGGTGGTCCGCCGTGTGGTACTGTTGCTGCCTCGCGGCAATCGCAAAACAAGCCTCGCCGCTGCGATCACGCTCCTGCATCTGATCGGCCCGGAGCGCTTGCCGGGCGGGCTGACCGTCTCGGCAGCCTCGGCCCGCGAGCAGGCCATGGAACTCTTTAATGAGGCGGCCACTATCATCCAGCATGACCGGCGCCTGTCCAAGCACCTCAGCGTGCGGGAATATGTGAGCCGGATAGCCTTCAATCAGATTGGCGCGCGCTATGTTGCCGTCGCCTCGGACGGAAAGGTCCAGCACGGCAAGACCCCAAATGTGGTCATCGCCGATGAGCTGCACGCATGGGAAGGGCGCGCGGGCCTGCGCCAATGGGAAGCGCTCGACAGCGCGCTGGTGAAGGTGCCCGGCACGCTGATGATCATCGCAACGACTTCGGGGCGGGGGCAGGAGAATCTCGCATGGAACCAAGTCGAGTACGCGATCAAGGTGCAGAAGGGTGACATCGATGATCCGGCCACCCTGCCGGTGATCTTCATGGTTGAGCCAACGGATGACTGGCGCGACGAAGATGTTTGGTACGCCACGAATCCCGGGCTTCGACACGGGTATCCCGACATCATGGGCTTCCGGGATAAGGCACAGAAGGCCGAGCATTCCCCATTTGAACGCGACAGCTTTCTGCAGTTCAACCTCAACCGGTGGCTGGACCAGTCCACATCGCCTTTTGTCGAGATGCACACCTACGACGAAGGGGCGCACGAGGTGGATCTGGATGAGATGGAAATGGTACAAGCGCCCTGCTGGCTCGGCGTGGATCTGTCCAAGAACGAAGACCTCACGGTCGTTGTGGCGGCATGGCAGAACGGCGAGGAAGGCTACCAGGTGCATCCGTGGTTCTTCTGCCCCGAGGACAACCTGCGTGACCGGGGTGACCGGCATGGCGTGGACTATGTGAGCTGGGCAGAAGAAGGATTCATCATCCCGACGCCTGGCAACGTAGTCGACTTCCGCATGATCGAGGATCACATCCGCAACCTATTCGCCCGCTTCAACGTAAAGGAAGCTGCGTTTGATCCGCACATGGGGCGCGTGATGATGGCGAGCCTCGCGGAGGACGGGCTTCCCGTGGTCGAGTTTCGGCAGGGATGGGTAACCATGGCTCCTGCGGTCAAGGAGCTGGAGCGCGCCATCATCGCCCGTCGATTCAGGCATGGGGGTCACCCTGTGCTCCGCTGGAATTTTGAGAACGTCCAGTTGCACGTCGATGCCGCGGGAAACCGTAGCTTCCACAAGGGCAAGAGCGGCAACAAGATTGATGGTGCCGTTGCCACCGCAATGGCAGTGGCGCGGTGCGCCGCAGGGGAGACAGAATTTATTACATCGGCGGATTGGTTCACCGATGATCTTTGGACAGCATAGGAGATCAAAATGGATGACGAACGGCTGATTGTTGCACTGGAGGCTCGTATCCGGGACTTCGAAAAGAACATGATTAAAGCTGAACGACTCGGCACGAAATCCTACAACAGCCTGCATCGCGGATCAAAGGTTGCAACCACAGCTATGGAACGCGACATGATCGGATCGACACGCCGGATCAATCAAGCGCTGGCCTCGACGAGCACGAGGATCGGACTGGTTGGCAAGGCATTTGCAGCGACCGCAATTGCGGCAGGTATGGCAGCTATCACGCGGGGATCCACACAGGCCATGCGTAGTTTGGCGGATTTGGATCGTCAGGCAAGCCGGGCGGGTCTCAGTGTAACTGCTTTTCAAGAGCTGAAATTCGTCGGGGAGCAAAACCGGATCGAAGTCGATGCAATGATCGACGGCTTGAAGGAGTTGCAGTTGCGTGCTGATGAGTTTGTAATCACTGGAAAGGGTCCTGCCGCCGACGCGTTTCGGCGCCTGGGCTATTCGGCTAGCGAATTGGAGCGACGGCTCGAAGATCCTCAGGAACTGTTCATAGAGCTGATCGGAAGGATGGAAGATCTTGATCAGGCTGCGCAAATCCGCGTTGCAGATGAGGTTTTCGGCGGAACCGCTGGTGAGCGCTTCGTAGAACTTCTGGACGAGGGCGAGTACGGCATCAGGCAACTTAAGGCGAGAGCTAATGAATTGGGCGTCGTGATCGACGAGGGGGCAGTGGAGCGCGCCGCCGAGCTTGATCGCAAGTTTACCGAAATACAGCAACGAGTTGCCACCTTGTCTAAAACGGTCGTGGTGAATTTGGCCGGCGCGATCGAGGACGCCCTTACAGTTGATGTAGATGAGATATTCGGCTCATCGGAGCGGGCTATCGCCATGATGGGGGAAGCGAATTACCGTGCAATGAAGGACGCTGCGACCGTAACCGAAGAGCAAAAAGACAATGTCGAAGACCTGATCGACACCTATGACGAACTGTTCAGGGCGATCAACACGGCGACCGGCCCGGACGGCATCCGCCTGATGGACGTGGCCGACATCGACGCGGCGCATGAACTAGCCGGGATCCTCCAGCAGATCGACACAGAGATGCGAGCCTTCCAGCGCGGCAAAAGCAGTGCGGGTGAATTCGAAGGCGCAGTGGCTGATCTGGTCGAAGAGGCAGAGAACCTCTTGGGAGGATTGAGCGACGTCGATGCGCAACGTTTCGGCAATGTGGTTTCCGCCATTGGAGGCATCGCAGAGGCCCTAAGAACCGCGGCAAGGGGTGCGGCTGATTTGCGCGCAAACCTGCCGGAGGGTAATACTGAAACTTCAATGCAATACGGGCCTCAGGGCGGCCGTCCGAACAATCGACCCCGCAATCCCAACGCCCCGACGACCTCCTTGCGCCCTCAATTGCCGAGTGTGGACGCTAGCTTCGGCTCGCCGGATACAAGCGCTTCAGGTGGTGGGCGCCGAGACATCGATGATTACCAGCGTGACTTAGATCAGACGCGCGAAGCCATAGCGCGGCTTGAGCAGGAAGCGCTTGCACTAACCTCAGTTGCCGAAGCTGGTTTCCGGTATGGAAGCGCGGTCGACTATGCGAGAAAGAAAGCCGAGCTTCTCTACGAGGCGCAGCGCGCCGGTGTTGAACTCACGCCCGAGATGATCGGGCAGATCGAGCAGCTTGCAACAGAATATGTGGCAGCCGCTGATGGCGTCGATGCGGTTAGGGCTCGTGTAGAGGCGGCTCAAGATGTGCAAGAAGAATTTCGGGATAGTATTGCGAGCACTTTCCGTGGCTTCATCACCGGTGCGGCGGATGCCGAAGAGGCGGTTGGCCAGCTGATCAACAGGCTCTCGGATATGGCACTGGAGGCGGCACTCAGTGGCTTGTTCGATGACTTTGGGAGTGGCAGCGGTGGCGGCTGGCTCGAAAAGATCGGAGGCTGGCTCGGGTTTTCCAATGGCGGATACACCGGCCCGGGCGCTAAGTATGAGCCAGCAGGCGTCGTCCATAAAGGCGAGTATGTTGTGCGGGCCGATCAGGTTCGCAAGCCCGGCATGCTGAGCACTCTCGAAGCAATCAACCGAGGACTTCCGGGCTTTGCAAATGGCGGTTTGGTAAGTGCAGCGCCACAAAGTGAAACCGGTGCAGAGGTCATAATGGAAAGGAACGAGAATGAGCGTCTTATCAGTGATTGTACGCCCAGCAGACTATGTGCTTCTGGGAGCTGATGGTGTCTGCACCGATCCGAGCACCGGCGCTGTAGTCAGCTACATCGAAAAGATAAGGGTTTACCCTTCGCTCAGCTGCGCCATCGGAGTAACAGGGATCGGGAAGATCGAGAACATAATGGACTGGTTCATGCCAAAATCGGTCCATGACTTCGATCATCTGGTCGAATTCCTTCCCGAACTGGTGTGGCATGCTCAAGATTACATGATCAAAAACGAGCTTCTCTCCTGCGACGACATACGCAGCAATGTTGTCGCGGCGGGATGGTCCAAGCGAGATCAGAAGTTCGCAGCATATCGTGTGGTAACATACCCCAAGGAAAGCCTGGACCGTTCGACAGGAAAAACCGTCACATTGGAGCCCTGGGTCGCGCACGAGATCACCGAAAGCGGCACATGGACAAGCTGCGCGCCAGACGCTAATGCCTTACAGATCTGTGGGCTCAATGAAGCACATGACGAAGATGATGCGGCCGTGATGTCTAGGATGATCTGCGCTGGCCGCCAGTCCAGTGGGAAAATTACGCAGGACGGCATGAGTTTCCAGTTCAATGCGGGCAGATTTGTTCAACTTGCGCTGGTCAAGCAGTCGCACTGCCAAACCTGGATAGCTCACCATTGGCCGGAAGATGTGATCGGTCAGCCCGTCGATCCAGCACGCGGCTCAGTCCTTCCGCCACACCTATCGCTGGGACATACCGAGTGAAGCTCGAGGTCGCACTCCTCCAGTCGCTCGAGGATTGCTTGAAGGGCGATCCTTATAATGTTCCTCTCGGCGCTGATATCCTGTGGAGCGCGTTTGCCAATTTGTCGTGTTCTCGCTCCGTTGGGGCGCATGGCCCGAACCCGATAAGTTTCCCCGAGATCGAGTCTTGGGCGCGCATGATGCGCGTACCTCTGGCTCCGCATCATGTCAAAATCATCATCCAGATGGACAGTCTCTGGATGAAGCACGCCTATCGCGACCGATCAGCGCCCGAGGGGGCAAAGACGCTGCCTCTAAGGTCCGAGCACAAGCTCACACCTGCCATGTTCGATCTAGCGATTGGGTGATCCGTAGCTAAATCCATGGGGGGCCTCTACTTTTGAAATCGGGCTATTGAATTCCATCGTTCGCTGCGCCCCATTCTTCTGAGGTGGCTTTAAGAGCAACCCTTGCGAGGTTGGTGATCATGGTTTGAATTTCATCTAGAGAGTCTTGAATCTGGCCTTGTGACAGTGGCTCCGCTCCGGCCTGAATATCCTCAGGCGTAAGTGGTTCAAGATCGTGCTTCAACGCAAATGCTATGGCGGAAACTTCGGCCAACTGCTCCAAAATTACTTTAAGTGCTTTTCCGTTTAATGGACGTTCGTCAGTCGACACTTTTCTTTTCCTTCAATCTCACACCGGCACCACCACCATTCTCGGGGATAAACTCAACCCCGGCGGATTCGAGGGCGGCGCGGATGGTCTGGACGGTGGCTGGTTTCAATTCTTCGCCACGCTCAAGACGTGACACAGTGGCCTGAGCAAC
>NZ_CH902584.1:2953439-2958960 GCF_000152845.1 Roseovarius sp. 217 | reverse complement strand
CTGACCCGCGAAGAAATGCAGACCGAAGCATTGATCATCGAAAGCCTCTTGGATGCTGCAATGGCCATGCAGTCGGAATCTGATCGAGAGGATTGCTTTCAGATGATCGAGATGGCATCGCGCCGCGCGAACCGGCTCAATAAGGCCCTGGATGTCATCAACGCATCTGGTGCCGCATCATGAAAAGCATCCCCACCACGGAAGAGCCGAACGTTGATGATCTTGTTGCATTTGCGTGCAGAATTTCCCTGCTATGCGAGCTGGCCACGGACTTGGTAGACGGCATCGACACGTCACAGGATTACCGACTTCCCCAGATTACGGCCCTTCTATACACGATGCAGGGCAGCGCCGTTGAACTTGCCAGAAAAATCGACAGGCTCAACTGATCGACAAGGGACGGGCGGGATTCGCCCGGCCTTCTAATCAGATTTAATCTGATTAATGTTGCGTGTTAGAATTATTCTGATAAAGTGCATGTATGAACAAAGATCCAAAACCTCTTTATCGCACACAGATGGCCAAGATGGCGGGCATCACGCCCGTTCAGCTTGATTATCTTGTTCGCCTTGGAGTTGTCGCTCCTGATCTGGGTGATGTCAGGAAGCACTATTCCGAGGCTGAGGCGCGTCTAGCGATCGTCGCAGGTGAGCTGCAGAGATTCTATAAAGATGCAAAATCCTTAAAGGAGCCGATGGATCAACTGCGATGTATGGTTACTTGGCCTGAGCGAGGTCTAGTGCCTTCATATGACGAAATGTGTGCTCAATACAGTCTCGAGGTCTTCAAAAAGGCGAGGGACAATGGGGCAGTTAAATCTGTTCAGGAAAATCTCTTGCGAGGGTTACATCGGAAGTTCGGCCGAGTCAAAACTGAAGCGGATGTCGATCAACTCGCATCATCAGCCCGCAAATGGGACCAGGATCAGCTAGACAAAGCGGAAATCGCCATTCTATTTGCAGGTGCTGCATCAGGAATAAGTGATTGCTTCATCATTACTGACATCAATAGTTTTCCGTGGCAGTGGGAGATATATTCAGAGCCGGCGGCGATCGACGGCGCGCAAACCATGCTCTCGATTCACGCCCGAAGCCTTTTCAAGAATGCTCGCAAAAGAAGGGGCGGAGAGCCCTAATGCCCCGCCCTGCCCCCATCCTCGCAAGCGAAAAAACGGCTGCGGCGCTTCTCGACATGAAGCCCGCTGAATTCCGTTCGCTGGTCGAGCGCGGGGCGCTTCCGGGGCCGCAAGAGATTCACGGCTTTGCCAGATGGCGGGTTGCAGACCTTGAGGCGATCTGGACAGGCGACGCGATGGACACAGGGGAATTCGAGGCATGAAAAAGCCTGACCTGCCATATCTCGAATTCAAGACGGTAAAGGGTCGTGATTACATCTACTTCCGTCTCGACCGGGGCAGCAAGGTCACACGGCACCGCCTGCCAAGCAACCCGGATAGTGAAGAATTCATGCAAGCCTATTGGGCGATCAGGTCCGGGCGCAAAAAGGTCCAGAGCAAAACGACCTGGCACAACCTTGTCACTGAATTTTACAAGACACCGGGCTATCTCGGAAAGGCAAAGGGCACGCGGGAAAACTACCGTCGCCATTGCGAAGCGATCCGCGAGAAGAACGGCGAAAAGGACGTCCAAAGGTTCAAGCGCAAGGACGCCTTGGCGGTCCAGCGCGCCCTTCAAGACACATGGTCAAAAGCAAACGAACGCATCGCCGTGTTATCCATCCTCTGCAAGCTGGCGGTTGATCTGGAATGGATCGACCGCAACCCGGTGGTCGATATTCCTAAGCTGTCCGGCGGCGAGTATGAACCTTGGCCAGACGACAAGTTGACAGCCTACGAGCGGTATTGTGATCGACACGACCTTACCGACGCGCGCACGATCTATGAATTGTGCATAGGCACCGGCCAGCGGATCGGCGATTGCGTTGCGATGCGGTGGGACGACTTTGACGGCGAATTCATGAGCGTGGTTCAGGACAAGACTGGCACCAAGCTGACGATCTACTGCCCCGCGCGGTTGCAAACATATCTCTGCACCCTGCCCCGCAAAGGCCGTCACATAATGGCAAAGAACCTGACCCAGCCTATGGGCAAGAGGGCAGCCCAGAAGGCTGTTGAAGGGGTTCGAACGGCACTCGACATCATGCACGGCGAAGCACGCCTTGTTCCTCATGGCTGGCGCTACACGGCTGCGGTGCAGCTATCGGACGCCGGATGCGATGACGCGGAAATCCAAGCTGTCACTGGTCACAAGACCATGGAGATGGTGCGGAAATACCGGGCGAGACGCGATCAAAAGGCGGCATCTAAGCGCGCTCAACAGAAGCGTGACGGATAGGAACGGAACAAGACCAGAACAGGAACCTGCGAAATAAACTGCGAAACCCACAAAGCCGGGAAGGACATAGAGCAGCATGAAACCGGAAAAAATCAATCAATTCAATATGGTGCGGGTGAAGGGACTCGAACCCCCACGACTAAGTCGCCAGAACCTAAATCTGGTGCGTCTACCAATTCCGCCACACCCGCATCATCCGCGTCCCGTTGCCGGTCGCTGGCGCGGTCTCTAGCAAAGCGTTGGGGTAGATGCGAGCGGAAAATTCAGGCGCTGATCGCCGGATCATGGCGAAAAAAACGTAGGACATTAACCCAATCTTGCCATATTGTGTTTGTAATCTTGAGGCAGATAACAAGCGAGACACGCCATGAAACCGAAAACGGTCGGGCGGACAGACGGCGGGTTGACCGTCTTGCCCCCTGTGGACGTCTGCGGCCTTTGGGCCGACAGCATCATTCTTACCCTCGACGGCGAACGTCGGGTGGCCGATCTTCGGGTGGGCGACCGTGTCATTACCCGTGACAGCGGTACGGCGGTTCTCACTGGCATCGCCCGGCATACGCGGCACACCCCTGCGGTACGGATCATGGCCGGGTCCCTTGGGCATACACGGCCGGAACAGGATGTGACCTTGCCGGCGGACCAACCAATGCTCGTGCGTGACTGGCGTGCAAAGGCGCTCTTTGGTGATGCACAGGTTCTAGTGCCCGCTGAACGTCTGGTGGATGGCGAATTTGTAACCTTGGAACCGGCGCAGGATATGACCCTCTTCGTGCTCGACTTTGCCGTGCCCCACATCCTCTATGTCGATGGATTGGAATTGGCCAGCAGCCCCGAAATGCGTCTCGACGCCCGCGCCGCCTAATCGACCAGCGCACGCAAGACCTTGGGTAACTCCTCGGGTAAATCTTCGGCGATCAGCCCGGGGCCATAGCTTCGGGCGCAAGCCGCATGAAGCCATGTGCCCATTTCTGCGGCCTGCATCGGGTCGAAACCGCGCGCCATGAGACCCGTGATGAAACCCGCCAGCACGTCGCCTGATCCGGCCGTCGCCAACCAGGGGGCTGCGTTGTCGTAATGGGTGGAACTGACCGCACATCGGCCCTGCGGATCGGCAATCACCGTATCGGAGCCTTTGTAAAGCACCACACAGCCTGCCCGCTTGGCCGCCGCACGCGTTGCATCCACCTTGGAATAGACCGGCCCGTTTAGGGGGGGCGCGGCCAAATTTTCAGCGATGTCCGGAAAGAGCCGCGCAAATTCTCCGGCATGCGGCGTCAGAACACACGCCGGATGCAGCATGGCAAAGAGAGCCTCCGGCCCATCCTCAAAGGCCGACAGCGCATCCGCATCCAGCAGAACAGCCAGGGTGCGCCCCGCTCCCACGACCGCCGGAACCAACTCACGCGCGCGACGCCCGCCCAACCCCGGCCCAAGGCAGACTGCCGTAATCCGGGGGTCTTCAATCATCTCGGCCAGATCATCGCCCGTCCCGATCCGCCGCACCATCACTGCCGTAATCTGACAGGCGACCTCCATCAGTGCGGCGGGTGGTGCGCCCAAGGTCACCACCCCGGCCCCGATGCGCAGTGCAGCGCGCGCCGCCAAACGCGCAGCCCCGGTGCGCCCTGCCCCGCCGGTCAGAACCAACGCGTGACCATTGGAGTATTTGTGTGCGCTGCCCGTCTTGTTGAGCATCTCCGGCGCAGGCGTCTCGATCAGCCTGACCGCTCCCTCAACCGAACAAACGCGCAAACCGATCTCGGCACGAACCAGCCGTCCGCAATGCGCTGGACCCTCCGCCAGATGATGGCCAGCTTTCGCACCGTGAAAGGTGACGGTCAGATCGGCATAGACAGCCCCCGCGCCTAGAACCCGCCCACTGTCGGAACACAGGCCCGAGGGCAGATCAACCGCCGCAACCCTGCCACTGCGCGGGCAGAGCGCCCAGTCCAACGCCACCCCTTCGAGCGGTCGGATCAGTCCGATCCCAAAGAGCGCATCAACATGCAGATCCGCTTCGATCCCCCCTGCCGCTTCCAATGGCGAAACCACCCCAATCTCGCACCAGCGATCATAGTTGATCCGCGCATCAGGCGGCAAGCGGTCTGCAGTCCCCAATGAATGCACCGCAACCTGCCAGCCCCAATCGTGCAGCAGGCGGGCGATCACAAACCCATCGCCGCCATTGTTGCCCGGCCCACAGACCACGACCGCCCTGTGCGGTGCGCGCTCCAAATCCGGCCACGTCTCAAAGACCGCCGCAACAAATCCTCGTCCGGCACGCTCCATCAGGTCACGCCCGGAGGCAGCGCCCGACTCAATCGCCGCCTGTTCGAGAGCACGCATTTGCGCGGATGTCAGAAGGTTCACCATGTTCCGCCCCTTACCAGCCGTTTCGCGATTCAATTTCGCTGAATTTTACACCTAAGCGCCCATTATTTAGGCAACACTTACCCTTCGCGCCGGGATTGCCCACATCTCAGAGCGTAACCGATTGAGGCCCCCGCTGAGAAGTGGTCTGCACGTTCCGAAACGTAACCGCGGGAGGCCCCAGCCGATGAAAAAGATCGAAGCGATCATCAAGCCCTTCAAACTCGACGAGGTGAAGGAGGCGCTTCAGGAAGCTGGCATTCAGGGCCTTTCGGTCATCGAGGTCAAGG
Organism: Roseovarius sp. 217; assembly: GCF_000152845.1. Lineage (GTDB taxonomy): Bacteria > Pseudomonadota > Alphaproteobacteria > Rhodobacterales > Rhodobacteraceae > Roseovarius. The sequence goes on along the minus strand of NZ_CH902584.1, from coordinate 2,953,943 downwards.
GGTTTGGCCGCCAGAAGGGCCATACGGAGCTTTATCGCGGCGCTGAATACGTGGTTGATTTCCTGCCCAAGGTGAAAATCGACGTCGTGCTCGATGACGATCAGGTGGACGCGGCCATCGCAGCAATCATCGACGCTGCCAAAACAGACAAGATTGGCGACGGCAAGATATTTGTCAGCCCCGTCGAACAAGCCATTCGCATCCGTACCGGTGAATCCGGTTCAGACGCGCTCTGATATCTACTCCAACAAGAAAAGGACAAGAGAATGAGCAACGACGCAGTTCTCAAGCTGATCAAAGACGAGGATATCGACTATGTCGACATCCGCTTCACAGACGTGCGTGGCAAGCTGCAGCATGTGACCGTAGTCGCCGATTTGGTCGATGAAGATTTCCTCGAAGAAGGCTTTATGTTCGACGGCTCGTCGATTGCCGGCTGGAAGTCGATCGAAGCCTCCGACATGAAGCTGATGCCCGACACTGAAAGCGCCTATGTCGATCCGT
>NZ_CH902584.1:2737072-2953339 GCF_000152845.1 Roseovarius sp. 217 | reverse complement strand
GATCCGTTCTACGCGGAAAAGACTCTTTGCATTCATTGTTCAGTGGTTGAGCCAGATACCGGCGAATCCTATGACCGCGACCCGCGCGGCACGGCGGAAAAGGCCGAGGCCTATCTCAAATCCTCCGGCATCGGCGATGTGGCCTATTTCGGTCCCGAAGCAGAGTTTTTCATCTTTGATGATGTCCGTTTCTCGAACACCATCAACAAGGTCTCCTATCAGGTCGACGCCGTTGACGCGTCCTGGAACAGCGACACCGAATACGAGATGGGCAATACCGGCCATCGTCCCGGCCTCAAGGGTGGTTATTTCCCGGTGAACCCGGTTGACGACGCCCAAGACCTGCGCGCCGAGATGCTTTCGACCATGAAGCGCATTGGCATGAAGGTGGACAAGCATCACCACGAAGTTGCAAGCTGCCAGCACGAATTGGGCCTGATTTTCGGCACGCTGACCAAGCAGGCCGACGAAATCCAAAAGTACAAATACATCATTCACAACGTCGCACATGCCTATGGCAAGTCGGCTACCTTCATGCCAAAGCCGATCTATGGCGACAACGGGTCGGGCATGCATGTGAATATGTCGATCTGGAAAGACGGCAAGCCGCTCTTTGCCGGTGACAAATATGCCGACCTCAGCCAAGAGGCGCTTTATTTCATCGGTGGCATTCTCAAACATGCCAAGACGCTGAACGCCTTCACCAACCCCGGCACCAACAGCTACAAGCGGTTGATCCCCGGCTTCGAGGCTCCCGTTCTGCGCGCCTATTCGGCCCGCAACCGCTCGGGCTGCGTGCGTATTCCGTGGACAGAGAGCCCCAAGGCCAAGCGCGTCGAGGCCCGTTTCCCCGACCCGAGCGCCAACCCCTATCTGGCGTTCTCGGCTCTGCTGATGGCCGGTCTGGATGGTATCAAGTCCAAGATCGACCCGGGCGAGGCCATGGACAAGAACCTCTATGACCTGCCCGCCGAAGAGCTCAAGGACATCCCGACCGTCTGCGGTAGCCTGCGCGAAGCGCTGGATTGTCTCGCGGCGGACCACGATTTCCTTCTGGCTGGCGACGTGTTCACCAAGGATCAGATCGAGGCATACATTGCCCTCAAATTTGACGAGGTCCACAAATACGAGCACACGCCTCACCCGGTCGAATTCGGCATGTATTACAGCTGCTGAGCCATCAGGCCTTTGCAAAAGATCAGGGGCACCCCAATCGGGGTGCCCTTCTTCACACCCAGATCACCGTTGCGTGATTGGCATCAATGCTAAGATTTTTGAGCAATTGCCCTAATCTATCCTCATTTGAAACAAACTAGCTCCTCCTTCGATTGTCATAACGGGATCAATCACAACGTTGACAATGGAAAATCCCATGGCCAATTCCACTCACAGGGTTACGGCAGGGCTAGTATTTCTCGGTACGAGAACCTTCGACATCGTCCGGATCGGAAACCGGATCAGTATGACTTTGGACTGGTTGGACGAGCAGACAACAGGGCTGCGCGTGCTGTCTGACAGCACGGCACATCTGCACTCCGATAACTTCATCCTCAGAATTGAAATCAAGCCAGACCACAAAGTTGTCAGGCTTGATCAACGGGTTGAGCATTTTCTGGCACTCAGCCTGTCCCAGATTGATCCCGAAGCCCCGCCAAATGCAGAGCTGGCACTATCGGTCATGGCGCATGTGCTGCGGTCCCTGCATTTCACACTCGCCCCGGATTATGTGCAATGGGTTCATCCCCTGGCACTGCTGAGCCACGCTGAGTTCCTCGAAGCGGTCACCTTGCAGGAAGAAGAAGAGGCTGCGCCACAGGCCGAGATCATTCCGTATCCAAAGGCGCAAGCCGCCCGCTCCCGACTCCCAGATATCGAGTCCACCCAACATGCGCTGCACGCTCGGTTTGTATCTGAGCAGCACAACGATCCGGATGCCCACGTAACGGGGGCGCTCCGGTCCGTATTCCGCGAGACGTTGGAGCATAACGAAGCCGACAATCCTACGGCAGACGGGGTCCGCGAAAGCACGGCACCTTTGCGTTTGGCAGTCTGGATGATGACGATCACTCTGGCCCTTTTTGCGTTGCCCGTGGCGGCGGCCCTCGCTGTCGTTAACCTGCTACGCGGCGAGAACCTGCGCTTGGCCTCGCAGGCAGCGGCCCTGAGCGGATTTTTTCTTACGTTGCAGGCGCATGGAGCAACGGCACAGGCGCTCCAAGCGGTGCAGGATCTGCTGGGATGACGCATCAGCGTAAATTCCCACCAGCGCCGCTCTTGTGGTGCGCGTGGGGGGCGTTACACTCTACCCGAAAGCTGTTTTACGGGAGATTTGTAATGTTCAACACTGATAACCGCCGACTGCGGCCTATGGCACTTGGTCTTTGGCTGAGCCTTGCCGCGACCGGTGCAGCGGCGGCGCCTTGCGGCAACAGCGCTGACGGGTTTTCCGCATGGAAGGCTGCCTTTGCCAGAGAAGCCGCCGCCGAAGGCGTGGGGCAACGCGGTCTCGACGCATTGGCAAGCTCACAATATGCCAGCAGTACCATCGCGGCCGATCGCAACCAGAAGAGTTTCAAGTACAGTCTTGAGAAGTTCCTGCAGGTGCGTGGCGGTCCGACCATTGTGGCACAGGGCCGCAAACGACGCGTGAATGACGCCGCCTTTTACGACGCGCTGGAACGGCAATATGGCGTGCCAGCCGGTGTTCTGATTGCCATTCATGGGATGGAAACCGGTTTTGGCGGCTTTATGGGCGATAGTGCCGTGGTCGCGGCGATCGTGACGCTGACCTATGATTGCCGACGTTCGGACTTTTTTCGACCGCATGCCCTTGGCGCGCTACAGCTCGTTGATCAGGGCGCGATCACGGCTCAGACCAAAGGGGCGAAACACGGCGAACTCGGTCACACACAGTTTTTGCCGGGCAATGCGCTGCGCTACGGTGTCGATGCCAACGGCGATGGCCGGGTTGATTTCTACAACCTCACCGACGCGCTGGCCTCCACGGCCAATTTCCTGCGCCAAAAGGGCTGGCAACCCGGTCAGGGATATCAGGAAGGCCAACCCAATTTCGCAGTCATCCAACAATGGAACGCTGCAAGTGTCTACCAACAGGCGATTGCCCTCATGGCAGCGCAAATTGATGGCGGGTGACGCGCTGTCGCGCTCTCCCCTCTCTCACTGTAAACGTGCCAAGTATGTCCGGTTTCATCTGAACCCTCTCAAGAACGGGGCATGAAATGAGCAGACAGAGTTTCGGCCAGATTGCCGCATTGGAATTCTTCGACCCGCCGGAAATGGCCTTTCCGGACATTGTCGAGGAATTTGACATCGCATCCCAACGCCTTGCGCCGCAGCTGCGCCGCTTGACGTGGGATGGCGAAGACATCGCGCTGATCGACCGGAACGCCGTGCGCATAGCGCTCGGCTGGCTACCTGCCGCGACCGAGGACCGGCCAAGCTATCTGGTGCTGGCAGTCGGTCCGCGCAACACCAAGCGCGACGGTCATCTTGACCCCGAAGCCTATGAGATGCTGACGCGACGGCTGGTCGAGCGGGTGCGCAGCTATCTGCCGTTTGACGCGGTTCTGCATGGGGCGGCCAACCGCCCCGTTGGAAGCACCCTTCTTGACATGACCTTCGAGCTGCTGGCGGGCTGCGCGGGCGATGCCGCCCGCACACGCCGTCCAGCCCATGGTGTGGGGAAATCTCCGGTCAGGCGCAAACGCGAAGACCCTGAGACAGAACTCAGGCCGAAGCCAGACCGCACTCCTCCCGAGGCCGAAGAGGCTCAGTTGGCCCTTCCCGGTGTCTCGGTTCCCATGCGGCTGACGATTATAACCTTTGGCCTCACTCTCTTCCTGCATGTGCCCCCCCTCGGCGCGGCACTGCTGACGTATACCACCCTACGCGAGGCGCAGCCGCTCTTCAGCTAGACACCCAACGGCAGCCCCCGCGCGCCGTACCTGCGCCGTCACACCTCGACCGTGCGGCGGGACAGAATATAGGTGTGAATCGAAAACACGCAGGCCCGCGTTGCAGGAAGCCGCAACACGCATTGCCGCTCACTGCGCAAATAGGGGTAATCGGCACTGGCACTGGGCTGCACACGCGCCCGTGGCTGATGCAACGTCGCATCGGCATAGCGCAGCGCGTTAAACCGCCAGAGCGGTCGCCCGGCTTGCACCCCGTCAAAGAGCCGTTGAACCCGACGCGCGAGCCCCTCATCATAGGCCTTGACCGGCACATGAATTGCCGTCAACGGACGGCCAATCTTATCCGCCAAATGCCAACTCGCCGGAAAGCACAGCACCGCCGCCGTGAGCACATGCTCATCGCCACGCCGCTCCATGATGCACAGATCCTCTTGCACCAGATGCCCCAGCGTGCCCATCGGGTCGCGGCGATCAATCGGCACCACCACGCCATCCGGGCGGCGCACATGCTGTGCAGAAATCTCGTAGCCTTGAGCATTTTGACCAAGCCAGTCCAACACAAACTGCAATAGCTCCGACGCGGCAGGATCAGCCCCTTCAGTGACCGCGAGCACCTCTGCGCGCGCGGCGGCGAGCAAACGCGCCCGTTCTGCCATTTGGCCCGAGAAGGCCTCATCAACCAAAAGCCAATCGGCCATGTCGAGCGGAGAAATCCCCGGCAAGGCATGTGGCCCTTCCGGATCATAGGGCAGTCGGGTCTGGAGAATCTCTGTCATGGCAGGACTTTAGCCAAGCACCCCATGGGCTGCATCCGCTAAATCATCCGACCGGCGATAGCGCGTCACCATCCGGTAATCCTTGCGCGGCCCACGCACGTGCCACGTGACCCTGAACGCGGGCCATTCGGTAAAATCATAATGTCCCTCATACTGATCCGGGTCGCACCAATGCCGGGTGTCTCCCCCCGATGCGGGCACGCTATGAAAAAACCGGCCATCCGCGAACCAAACCGAGAGGTCGTGGGTCCAGACATAGCGGCGCTCGCCTTCGAAACGCAGACCACTGGCAAGCAGCATCTGCCCGGACTCGTGATAGGCCAGAGCCCCTGCTGCATCAGGCCGCCAGACCGCGCGCCCCGTGAACTGCGCTGTCGTGCCATCCGCATGCCGGATATCCCGCTCGATCAGCCAGACACCTTCAAAATCGTTCAGGATGACAGATTTTCTCATATGTCACCCCTGCGACAGCGCAGCACGATTCGCAAGCCAGACCGTAAAGGCCGCATTGACGGGGACAAGTCTGGCCCCAGGCGCAAACTCACCCAACCAACCACAGGACAAGACATCTGTGGCTGAGGGCCACACGTGCGGATTTCTGACGTGAACACGTCCAATACCCTTAGGCCCATGTCAATCCACAACCCAAACCGGAACAAAAGTCTGTTCGCGCCGGGCCGACCTATTCCTCTGAATAGGCTATCCCCCCGGATAATAGTCCATTTTTCACGTTTTGACTAAATCTGACGGGTCAAAAGGCTGACGCGTGTCCCGCGCAGATTGTGCGAGGCAACCGGGAAACTGCCTCACGTCCGCAGACATCTGACAGTTGGAGGAAGTCACCATGAGTTTTCATCTCAAGGCGAAATCATTATCCGACGAGACCTATTCTGAGGCGCATTTTGGCGCGAATGTTCTGGGTCTTCGGGATCGCATTGGCGAGGACGGCACCTTTGATGATGTTGTCGACCGCCTCTCGGTGGATCACCTCCGTTATCCCGGTGGCAGTCTGACCGAAGACCTCTTTAGCCTCTCCGACCCCGACAGCCAGGTCGCGACCAGCCACACGACCGGCGAAAAGGTCGAGATCATGCCCATCAGCGAGATCTTTGGCTTTGCCGAGACTCAGGGGCTTGGAATGACACTGGTTCTTCCCACGCGTATGTTTATCGGCAACGAGGTCGACGCTCACGGCAACCGTCTGCCGGACATTGACGAGGAAACGCTCCGCGGATTTCTGCGCGATCTGTTCGACGGAAAATTCGGTTCGCCGGATTTGCAGGCCATTGAACTCGGGAGCGACTACTGGGGCAGCGGTGAGATGAACTCGTTCGAATACGGACGTCTGGCCGCAGACATGGCCGTCATCGTCAACGAAGAGATGACAGCCCACCCGAATGCAGAGCTGTTCACCGAAACAGATGTGCTCGTCCAGATGGGTTTGAACTATGGCTCCGCCAGCCTCTCCGACAGCTTTGATGGCTCGGGCCAAGAGCAACTGGCTGCCTTGAACGAGACCTACGGGCTGACCCTTGCGCCAGATGTCTATCTCTATTCCTCTGGCAATGTCGCTTGGGCCAAGGTGGCCAACGCCATTATCGTCAACGAATTCGACACAGCCGCAGAGCAAGACGCCATCGACGCCGTCGTAGGACATATTTATTCCAAAGGGGCCGACGCCCCAAACAGTCGCTATTTCGAACTGTCGCAGATATCCGACACCTGGGGCGAAGAATTCCCGGAACTCGACATCTATATTTCCGAATGGAACCTGAAGCGCAGCGTGTCCGAAGAGAACGAGACCGAATTTGGCCTCAAGCAGGCGCATGAAATGCTCAATCTGATGGAGGCATTTGCCTGGGGCAGTGTTGACGCCGCCGATGTCTGGCCGCTCCAGATGGACAGCCGCACCGGCCTCGCAAATACCGATGGCGATATCCGCGTGCCCGGCGAAATGTTCCGCCTGATGGAACAGACATTGCCCGGCATGCGCCCCTTGACGCTTACCGACAGCCAAGGGCGCGAGACCGAGATAGAGGACGAAACCGCCGATGCCCATGTATTCTATGCCCCGGATCGGCTGGTGACATTTCTGGCCTCCACAAGCGACACAGCAAGCCAAGAGACCGTGGATTTTTCAGATCTGGTCACGACTATGGGTGAAGTTACGATAACCCGCCTCGGGGTGGCCGAGGGCGAGTCTCCCACACACTCGGCGGCCACTCCCACGGTGACCCAAGAAAACCCGGCAGACCTGATCGAGGACGGAATTCTCATCGCCGATCTCGCACCCCACGAGATACTGATGATCGAAATGTCCAATCCGACCTATTCCTCCCCCGTGGAGGCGCTGGCCGCAACCCTGCCGGTCATTCCAGAGATCACGCAAGGGGCTGATCCGGACCCGGATGAACCTTTGGGGGACACCGCGCGCCCTCCCGCTGGAACGGATGAAGATCCCGATCCCGACCTGCCCCCGACCCTGCCGGCCCCACCCGAGGACGAGCCGCTGGACGCTGACCCAGAGCCCGCTCCCGAGGAACACGGAGGCGGTCTTGAGTTTGGGTTCGGCGCACTCGCTCTGGCCTTGCTTCCGCTTTTGCTCCTTGTCGCTTGACGCTCGGGACAAGTCACGGTCGCATGCAAACGCCATCGGCGTTGCGCCCGCCCAAAGGATTTGCGTCAGACATAGCCCGACTCTCCGCCCGCAGAGTGGTCCTGCACCCGAGTCGCCCAGACTGACCGCCCTCAAACCGGATGCGTCAACATGGGCCCGACCTCTGATCGAGCCCCGTGCTACTTTGCCGCGTTGAGACCTCTGCGAGAACCTTTGCCGAATTTACCATTATCCAATTTGCATCATCTCAAATAGCCCATTGTTTTTCATCCATATTTGCCAGGATCGAGTCTTACTGCCTCACAGTCCAAGGATGAAACCGGGTCAGAAACTGCAACTTCCAGACCAAGATTTGAGACATGGTTAACACCCTATACGGAAGCATTGGCTATCCGGCTGAATAGTATCATAAATCTCTGTTTTCCTTAGAAATTCCTTGGCAAGTAGGGGTCTACGCCACCAAGGTTCGAACCACCCGTCAAAGGTGAACGGCGCCCCCCTATTGCGGTCTTTAGGATGCCGGGGTTGCGATGCCATTTACACTTTCAGCAGGGTCCTTATCCGACACGGCCTTTTCGCAGGCGCATTTCGGTGCGAACATTCTGGGCATCAAGGACCGGGTCGGCTCAGAGGGCACATTTGACGATGTGGTCCGCACGCTTGGCGTCGAACATCTGCGTTATCCGGGTGGCAGCCTCACGGAATATTACTTCGACATCAACAATCCCGACAGAGACTTTGCCATCGACAACCTGACCGGCGAAGAGAAGCCGTTTCTGGCGATAAGTGATGCCCTTGGCTTTGCCGAGGATGAAGGGATTTCGGTGACCATCGTTCTGCCAACCCGTAGCTTGTTGAGCGACGAGGTGGATGCCCAAGGCAATCGCCTGCCCAAAATCGACGAGCAGGCATTGCGCGGGTTTCTGCGGGACGTATTCGACGGACGTTATGGCTCGCCTGACATTCAAGCCATCGAGCTCGGCAACGAATACTGGGGCAGCGGCGGCATGAATACCTTTGAGTACGGGCGTCTTGCCGCCGATATGGCCGTCATCGTCAAGGACGAGATGACCAGCCATCCCGAAGCGGAACGATTCTCCGAAACCGACGTTCTCGTTCAGATGGGCATGAACTACGGAGCTGACAGTCTCTCACGGACTTTTTCTGGCACACCCGAAGAGCAATTGGCGTCGCTGAACGAAATCCACGGCCTGAACCTTTCCGCCGAAGAGTATATCTATTCGTCCGGCAACGTCGCTTGGACCAAAGTTGCCAATGCGATCATCATGAGCGAATTCGACACGACCACCGAGCACGAGGCAATCGACGGTGTGGTCGGGCATATTTACTCCAAAGGGATCGACACGCCGGGCAGCCGCTATTTCGAACTTTCGCAAATTCAGGACACTTGGCTCGAAGAAATGCCGGACCTTGATATCTACGCGACGGAATGGAACCTGAAACGAAGTGTCTCCGAGGATGAAGAGTCGGATTTCGGGCTGAAACAAGCGCATGAGATGCTGAACGTCCTCGAAGCGTTCTCTTGGGGGGGCGTGGACGCCGCCCATGTCTGGCCACTGCAGATGAACAGTCGCACCGGCTTGGCCGATGGTGAGGGCGAAGGCGATATCCGCGTTCCCGGCGAAATGTTCCGCATGATGCAAGAGACACTGCCCGGCACCCGCCCGCTTGCGCTGGCCGAGAGCGTGGGCCGCGAGACAGAGGTCTCCGGCGAAACCGCTGATGTGCACGTTTTCTTTTCGCCGGACCGGATGGTGACTTTCATTGCCTCCACCAGTGATAACTCGAGCCAAGAAGTCGTGGATTTCATGAATATCCTTCGGGATCTGGGAGATGTTTCCATCACACGCCTGGGCGTGGCCGACGGCGAGAACCCCAGCCTGTCAACCGCAGAGCCGGTCGTGACCGAAGAGAACCCGAACGACTTGATCGAGGATGGTATCCTCATCGCCGACCTCGCGCCCTATGAAATTCTGATGATCGAGATGCACAATCCGACCTTTACTGCAGAATTCGCCAACCTGACCCAAGACGCCACAGAAATCCCCGATTTCATGGACGCGGAGACGCCTGAAAATACCCTCAACCCCTCGGATGTCGTGCAGGCCAATGGCACGTCGCCGGATGCCGATGACAGCTTGATCCCCACTTTGCCCGCAACCGAAGACCAGAGCGAAGGACCAGAACAAGCAGCCATTTCCGACGATGACAGCGGCGGCGGCGGTGACTTCGGCTTTGGCGCATTGGCGCTTGCCTTTTTGCCTATCCTGTTGCTCGCGGCCTGATCCAGTCACGACAGAGCGGCGCGGGTTGCCGCCCTCCTCTGCACGCATTACAAGCGCGACGAACCCTCATTTCCGACAGATCAAGGATCGCCGCATGATTCCCCGCTATTCCCGCCCCGACATGGTCGCCATCTGGGAACCCGCCACCAAATTCCGCATCTGGTTCGAAATTGAGGCGCATGCCTGCGACGCCATGGCCGATCTGGGTGTGATCCCGCGCGCGAATGCGCAGGCGGTCTGGAAAGCCAGGGAGGTGGAGTTCAACGTCGCCCGCATCGACGAGATCGAGGCCGAGACCAAGCATGACGTCATCGCCTTTCTCACCCATTTGGCCGAGCATGTAGGCTCTGACGAGGCCCGCTTCGTGCATCAGGGCATGACATCTTCGGATGTGCTCGACACCTGTTTCAATGTCCAGCTCACCCGCGCTGCCGATCTCCTGATCGCGGATATGGAGGGGCTGTTGACCGCGCTCAAGCGCCGCGCCTATGAGCATAAGGACACGCTGCGCATCGGGCGCAGCCATGGCATCCACGCAGAGCCCACCACCATGGGCCTGACCTTTGCCCGCTTCTATGCCGAGATGCAGCGCAACCTGCGCCGCCTGCACACCGCCCGAGAAGAGATCGCGACAGGTGCGATTTCCGGTGCCGTCGGCACATTTGCCAATGTCGATCCACGCGTCGAGGAGCATGTCTGCGCCCAGCTTGGCCTGACACCCGAGCCGATCAGCACCCAAGTGATCCCGCGCGACCGCCACGCGGCGTTCTTTGCAGCACTTGGCGTCGTCGCCAGCAGCATCGAAAATGTCGCCATCGAAATCCGCCACATGCAACGCACCGAAGTGCTGGAAGCCGCCGAGTTTTTCTCGATGGGGCAAAAAGGCTCGTCCGCCATGCCGCACAAGAAAAACCCGGTGCTGACCGAGAACCTCACCGGCCTTGCCCGTCTTGTGCGCATGACGGTTGTGCCCGCCATGGAAAACGTGGCCCTCTGGCACGAGCGCGACATCTCGCACAGCTCTGTCGAGCGCATGATCGGTCCGGATGCCACCATCACCCTTGATTTCGCCCTCGCGCGGCTGACCAATGTGATCGACAAACTCTTGGTCTACCCTGAGAACATGATGGCCAATATGAACAAGTTTCCCGGCCTCGTGATGTCGCAGCGCGTCCTCCTCGCCCTGACCCAAGCCGGCGTGAGCCGCGAGGATGCCTATCGCCTCGTGCAACGCAACGCGCTCAAGGTCTGGGAAACCGGCTGCGATTTCAAAACCGAGTTGCTGAATGATGCAGAGGTCACAGCCGCCCTCAGCCCGGCGGAAATTGATGAAAAATTCGACTTGGGCTATCACACCAAGCATGTGAATACGATTTTTGCCCGGGTTTTCGGGGAATCATGATAGCCTTATCGCCTGTCCAACAGGGAGACATATGATGAAGTTGAAATTCGGATTGGCCGCCCTTGCGCTTGTCGTCACACCCAGCCTCGCCTTGGCCACCGGGGGCTGTGACTACGACAAACAGAAACAGGCGATTTCCTGCGTTGCAGGCACCGCATGGGACGCGGCGACCAATAGCTGCGTGCCGCAAACTTCTAGCTGATGGTAACGGGGCGGGATCACTGCCCGCCCCTGCTTCACCGTGCTCTAAATACTCAACTGGGCCGCGCGCGCCTCAGAGATCGCGGGTTGCGAATGTGCCAATCCCGAAACTTGCCGACATCTGCGCCACGTCGATCTGCTTGCCCGCATCCGGCCCGTCGGCCTCGCGCGCCGCTGCCGGATAGATCCAGTCGGGACGATCAAGAATGACCTCGCGCAAGACCTGCGCCCCCCGCGTCACCCGCAAGAGATAGCGCTCGCTCTCCTCGCCAAGCGGCACATCAGGCGTATCCCAACGATCTCCGCCGATCCGCGTCCGCCTGATCCAGGTCACGGCCAAATCCCCCCCCGCCTCGACAACCCGCAGATGCACCGGCGCATAGGGGCGCAGACCCACCCCGTCAAAGGCAATCACAGCATGTGCAAAACTCGGATCATCCACCGGCCGTCCCCCCGGCCCGATCCGGTAATGCAGCGCCTGTCCGCGCTGCGCCTCGGTCAACTCGATCTGCTGCGGCACACCGTTGAGCCGAACAAAAAAAGACCCCGCAGGCCAGACGCCATCGCCCGCCCTTTCCGTGCCCAACTGCCCCCGCAGCCGGTGGCGCAGAATATAGGTCTCGGGCGCCACCAATTCGGCATCGCGGAACTGCAAAACTTCCCATCCCCCCGGCGTGCCATCGCCAATGGCGCAGAGATTGCCGCCATTCAGCAGCGCCGCATCGCCCACGCTCTCCAGCGTCCCAAACCGCATCCGCACGAATAGCCCATCGCCCCGGTCGATCCGCCCCATGGGCGCGGGCAAGAGCGGTATTTGCGTCACCCCCACCGTGCTGCGCGCGGCAATCAATGCGTTGAGCCGGTAATTGGCATCCTCAGCGGAGGAATAGACCGCCGCCGTTCCGGGCCATGGATTGCCCAGCATTGCGATATGCGGCGCATGCGGCACCTCCTCGCCGGTCAAGAGCGGCAGATCGAGGAAAAGCGGCGTCACCGGCCCCGGTGCCACAAACGGGCGCAGCCGCGCCGGATTGTCCTCGATCAGAATGGGCCGATAGCTCTCGGGGTCGATCCGCACCGCATCGACGCGCTGCGCATTGCCCATCTGCTCTACCCGGTCGATGCGAAACCGCGCACCGCCCGCGCCCTTGGGCAGCATAATCACATCGCCCGCCCCGGCGGCCAATTGCGAAGGCGGCAGGGTCAGGCGCAGCGTATCAATCGACACCCGCGCCTCTGAGAGCCACCGCTCCACCACCTGCCGTCCCTCGGCCCGCGTCAACGCCAGCGGCATTTCCGAGGCCGCCACCGCATGTGTGGCCTCATCAGGCAGGATTGCCTCTTCGGATATCGCCTCATAATCGGCATCCGCCTCCAGAAACCGCAGCCGCACCCGGCCCGCCAGTTCCAGATCATTGCCGCGCAATTCCTCTATGATGCCGCCCAATTCCGGATCACGCACCACCAGATCAAGATCAATCCTATGGTCCACCCGTCCGTTACGAGCCCGAAATTGCAGCACTCCATCCCGCTCGATCGCATCGAGACCATAGGCCAGCATCAAAGGCTGCAACGTGGCGCGCGCCTCGCTGACCTGATCCACCAGATAGCCCCGCAAGAACCCCTCGGCGCGGCTTGTCTCAAGGTCACGCACACCGGCGCGCGTCGCCACTTCGCGAATCACATCCGCCAGCCGCCGCCCGCTCACACGGCCATTGATCCAATGCCCCCGCGCATAATTCGCACCATCCGACCAGAGGTCGAGATTGCCGGGAAAATAGGGATAAGGCCGCGCATCCCAAGCCCAGACATAGGCGTGATCCATATCAAGCATCCGTCCGTCGAACTCCTCCGAGAGAGGATTGTGGACAGGATCGCTCCAATAGCCCGCCATGGCCCGCAGATATTGCAACTGGATCAGCTCATCGCGCTGCCCCGTGGACTGGCGCGGCAGGCTTGACTCCGATGATTTAGGATCAAGGAACTTGTTGGGCTGATTGGTGCCCTTGTCCACCGCCGCACAGCCATATTCGGTGAACCGGATCGGCTTTGATTGCGGCACCCATGCGGTTGGCTCCGGCGCGCGCAGGCCTCCCACCCGCTCGAAATGCCGGTTTTCCCACCAGCCCCGCAGATCCTTGAACCGCCAGATCCACGGCTCACCGAACGCGTCATCGGTGATCGGCACCCGGCGTTGCGCCGCGCGCGCCTCTGACGTGGGGTAAAACCAGTCATAGCCCTCACCCCCCTCGATGTTGGCCTGCAGATAGTCCAGATCATAGATCGACGGCCAGTCGCGCGCGTCAAGGTGCTCATCCCCCTCGCGCCAATCGCTGAGCGGCATGTAGTTGTCGATACCGACAAAGTCGATATTGGCATCCGCCCACAGAGGATCGAGGTGAAAGAACCGGTCGCCGTCGCCCGGCTGATAGCCAAAATATTCCGACCAATCCGCAGCATAGCTGATCTTGACCTCCGGCCCCAGCAAGGCCCGCACCTCAGCCGCCAAGGCAATCAACTGCGCCACCGCCGGAAAGCTGTTCCCCTCACCCCGGATCTGCGTGAGGCTACGCATTTCCGACCCGATACAGAAACTTTCGACCCCGCCCACAGCGGCACAGAGCGCCGCTTGATGCAGGATAAAGCGGCGATAGGACCACTCATCCGGCCCGTGATAGGCCACCGGGCTGCGCTTCACCGCGCCGCCAAAACTCAGGATATCCAGCGCACCGGTGCCGGGGTCTTCCTCCACCTGCGCCGCAATCGGCGTCACGGTGAAATCCGCCGCCCGCGCCGTGCCGAAAAATGCCACCACCTCCGCTTCGGCCTCTGGCATGCCATCGGGGCTGCCTGCCTGCCCCGGCGCCTTGGAGGTCGTGATACGCCCACGCCACGGCAAAACCGCCTGATCCTCGGCCTCGCTCCATGGATCGGGCAGGCCGTTGCCCGGCATCTGCTCCATCAGGATGAAGGGGTAATAGAGCACCTCTTGCCCCGCTTGTTGCAGCGCCAAAATGGCTTCGATCACCGCCTGATCGGTGGGCGTGCCGCCATAGACCTCGCGGCCCTGCGCATCCTTTGGCACCTCGCCCGCGTGCGCACGGCTCAGGCTCGCGACCTGCCACGGCATGTTCGACGCCTCGAATTGCTTTTGCTCCACCCGTGGCCTGATCTGGCAAACCCCACAGCGCAGATCGTCCCCGAACCAGCTCACGATCAACGAGGTGGCCCGACAGCCCGGCAGTTCCTCAACCAACGCCTCCAAGGACGTGGTCATATCGGCGCGCCCGGAGGGGCTGTTGATATTGGCAATCCCGTTTGCGCCCAGGCCAAAATTCATCGTGACCGGCGTCGTGGCCAGCGCATATTCGCCCGTGCCGGGCAGCATCGCCACACCCCGCACCGCCCGCACCGGATCAAGATCAGCGCCCGGGCTGCCCACCTGCGACGGACGACACACCTCGAAACTGAACTGCGGCACGCGATTGCCGAATTGGCTTATGTCCAGATCCTCGATCACCACATAGGCGGTGCCGCGATAGGCAGGCACGGTGCCTGCCCCCTCCACCGCCTCGATCCGGGGATCGGGCAATTGACCGCGCGTGCCCTTGTAGACCTGCATGTTGAGGCTTGCGGGGGCGACCTCAGTCCCATCCGCCCAGACGCGCGCCACGCGGGTGATCTCGCCCTCGCAGAGCGCCAGCGCAAGGCTCACCGAATAGCTGATCGCCCGCGTGTCAGGCGTGGCGGCGCGCGGCGTGCCCTTACCGCCTCCGTTACCCTGCGTCACGGTCACAGTCTCGCGAAACTCGGTGGCCCAGATCACCTGCCCGCCCACGCGCATACGCCCGTAAACCTGCGGAATTGCATCGCCCTCGCCCGCGCCCGTCAGGCGCAGACGGTTCACGCGCCCCGTCTCGACCACCTCCGATCCCTGTCCCAGCAACCGCTGATCAATCGAGCGGCCAATGACCGCCCCGGCAAAGCGCCCGATCGCCACCGACGAGAGGCCAAGCGCTGTGCCCCCCACCGCCCCGCCAATCGCGGCCCCTGCGGCGGATAACAGAATGGTTGCCATGGCTCAGCCCTCCTCGGGAAATGCAAATCGCGCCACGATGCGCCGCCGCCAGGGCGCGCTGAGCGCGGTTTCGACCACGCCATGCCCCGAATAGGCGTGAATGAAACTTGCGCGCGCGCCAATTTGCGCGACCACGCCCAGATGCTTGGCAACCGACCCTTCGCGCATGCGAAAGAGGATCACATCACCCGCCGCCTCTTGGGCCAAATCCTTAGCCAGCAAGTGCCGCGCCGCGGCCTGCCACAGCGCCTCTTGCCGCGCCGGTTCAGACCAATCCATCGAATAGGCGGGCGGGCGTTCCGGCTCAGCACCCTTGATCTCGCGCCACAGCCCCCGCACCAAGCCCAGGCAATCACAGCCCGCGCCACGACACGCCGCCTGATGCCGGTAGGGCGTGCCGATCCAGCCGCGCGCGGCCGCAACAATCCGCGCCCCCTGCTCGCTCATCTGCGGCTCCCGCCATCCAGACGCGGGGATTTGGTGGGATCCGTGATCGTCCAGTCATCGCCGGGAATATCCGGAAACCCCCGATAATTCAGCAGGTTGTCAAACTTGAACTGACAGGTCGTCATGCGCTTGTCGCACCCCGCCTCGATCCGCAGCGCATCCCCCGGCGTGACCGCAGCCCCCAAGGGATGCCACAGCTCGATCACCCGCCGCGCGCCGTCGCTGCGGTCGCGCTTGATCAATCCGATCAGCCCCGCCGCCGCCCCGCTCCGAACCCGGATCACCCCATGCCGAAACCAGTCCTCGGCAAACCCGCCCATCTCGGCAAAGCGAAACACGCGGTTTTCCTCCACCGTCTCGGCGGGACGCTCCGAAACATACCCCGGCGTATCCAGATCAAAGCTGCAATCGCGATCCCCCAGAATGGCGCTGCACGCCTTTTGATAGACCCGCCCCAACGGTACGTTGAGCGCATCGGTCAGCCCGCGCAACTCGGCCTCAAACGCCCCGCCGGCGCGACGCAACTCGCCCATCGTGCCGCGAAAGATCAGGCGGCGCGCTGCCACATCCTGCCAATTCACCAGCCAAGCCCGCAACTCCGCCCCGTCATAGCGCCCGGCCTCGATATCCGCCTCGCGAATGGCCGCATCGTTCAGCGCACCCAAGGCTTCGGTATTGTCCACCGACAGCCCCGTTGTCTGCTGCACCGCCAGCGCACTCAGCCCGGTATCCGGGCGAAACGCCACGCCCTCAAAGGTCAATAGCCGGTCGTGATCGGTAAACCCCATCACCACCCCGTCGCGCCGCGTCAGCGCCCAACACCGGCAGGTCGTGGTGACACCGGTTTTGAGATGCTCCAAAAGCCCGCTCATACCCGGATCTCCACGACTGGCACATTCGGCACCTCGCCTGCTTGAAAACTGGCAAGGCTGGTTTGAATGCGATCCGTATCAAACCGCACCGGCACGTCAAATTCATAGCCCGCCGTGACCGGCACGCCGCGATTGGGCGGCTCAGAAAACGTGACGATGCCAGTGAAACTATCGACCTCGTAATGCACGCCCTCTTGCATCTCGACATTATCAAGACCCATGCGCACCGTGCCCTTGACCGGCTTCACGATGGGCCGCAGCGCGACCTCATCGCCAGACCGGTAGGATTTCAGCAGTTGAAAGGCAACCGTCGCGTCATCCCCCACACCGATCTCCTGATCCCGGTAATCTGGCGCGGCCTTGGCCCGACCCGATTTGAAATCGGTCCAGTCCTTCCAGCGAAACCCGAATAGTTGCCCACGCCGTGCCTCGAAAAACGCGATCAGCGCCTCGATATCGTCGAGCGACCGAAGCGCCACGCCCGCGTCATACCGCCTGCGCGCCTGCGCCCAAGGCGTGTTGCGCTCTTCAAACCCATTGGCGAGCGTGACGATATCCGTCAACCGCTCCGGCCCGCCAAGCGAGCCGAAACTCAGGCTCGCCGGAAATCTGACCTCGTGAAATCCCATGTCCTGCTCCTTATCAACGATTGCGCCCGCCGCGCCCGATCACGCGACCCAGCTGCGCCGCGATCTGCCCCTGAGAGCGGCGGAACCCCTCGGCATCGGGCGTCTGGATATTCATCACCACGCTGACGCCCCCACCGCCCTGCGCGCGGACGCCCAAGCGCCCATCGGGGCCACGGCTGAGCGGCATGATCGCCTCCGGCCCCGCCTCGCCCATCAACCCGGTGCCGCCCCGCATCGGAAACGTGACCGGACCAGTCACGACGCCACCACTGGCAAAGGGCTGCACCCGGCCCTGCGAAAACGACGCGCCTTTGGCAAAGGGGAAAAGCCCGCCCACCAGGCTGCCAATCCCCTGCGAAATCAGCCCACCCAATTGATCTGTCACCGGACGTGTCGCATCGTTGAAGGCGGTATTGACCATGCTCAAGGCCAACCGCCGCAAACTGTCCGACAGGCTATCGCCATCAACCACCGCGCCGCGAATGGCCCCGCGCAATCCCCGGCTCAGCCCGCGTTCCAGCGATTGCACATCCTGTCCCGCGCTGGCAAAGCCGCCCTTTACCCGCGCCAGTTCCGCGCCAAAGGCCGCCGCCATCCCCGTCGCCTGCCCCATCGCATCATCGAGTGCTGCAATCTGCGCCTCAAACTCATCGACCCGCTCCAGCTCATCCATCTCTCATCTCTCCTTCTGTGTCGGGAAAGGCGCGCAACAGCGCCTCAAGCCCGCCGCGCGCCAACGGCTGAACGCCCTGCCGCTCGCCCAGCATCAGGCGCAATTCCATCGGGGTCAGCGCCCAAAACTCCGCCGGTTTGAGTCCAAGTCCCTGAAGCCCCGCGCGCATCAACGCGGGCCAATCAAACCGCTCGCTCACCCGCCCACCTCAGGCAAGGCAAAGGCCCGCGCCAAGAGCGCCGCCGCGGCGCGCGCCGCTGCCAGCGGCCCGCCCTCGATCTCGGCGCTCAGCAAATCCGCCGCCGTTCCGCGCCAGCCCCCGCCGCGCAGCCCCGCCACGATCAACGCCAGCACATCGCGGGTGGAAAACGCGCCGCCCTCGAACCGCATCACCAGATCAACCAGCGAGCCGCTCTTCAACCCCGCCTCCAACTCGGCCAAAGCCCCCAGCGTCAGCCGCATCACCTGCCGCTCACCACCGATCACCAGCGCGACCTCGCCTGCCCAGGGGTTGGCCATCACGATTACAGCACCGTAAAGGTCAACTGCCCCGCCGAGGCGAGTGCCAGATCATAGGTCGCCTCGCCATCATGGGTGCCGCCATATTCGATCGCCGTCACTTGGAACGGCCCCTCGATGGTGCCAAAATCCGGGATCACCACCTGAAAATCCGGCATTTCCCCGTCAAAGAAGATCTGCCGCGCCCGCGCATCGCTTGTCGCGTCGCGAAAAATGCCCGACCCGCTGATACTGGCGGATTTGACACCCGCCCCAGCCAGCAACTCGCGCCAGCCCCCGGCGGACTCGAGGCTGGTCACGTCCACGCTCTCGGCGTTGAAACTGACCCGCGTGGCCCGCAGCCCCGCCACCGTCTGAAAATTGCCGCTGCCATTGAGGTCGATCTTGACCAGCAGGTCCTTGCCATTCTGTACCGCCATTGTCGTCACTCCAGAGATTAAAGGTTACGCGCCATCATCCACGCGCGCCTGAAAGATCAGATCGATCCGCCGCGCCTGACCGCCCGTTTCGCGCCGGGCGCGCGCACGCAGGAAATTGAGACTGGTCACACGACCGCGTGTCAGCGACAATTCAGCATTCACCAGCGCATCACTGACCGCACCCGCCACCGCCTTGGCCTGTTGAAATCCGGCGCTTTCGCACACCACCGAAACGGTGAACCGATGCCAAGCCCCGCCCGCAGAGCCATCGCCACGCGCACGCACCTCCTCGGGGCCGAGCGTGACATAGAGCGGCGGCACCCGTCCGGGCGGCACCGCGTCATGGATCGCACCGCCCACCAACGCGCTCAGCGCCGCATCCTGCACCAGCCGCTGATAGACCGCCGCCTGTAATCCCGCCGCCATCGCATAGCTCATGGCACCACCTCCTCTTGCGCCCAGAGGCTCAGGTATCGGCCCGCGCCATCGGCCTCCGTCACCGACAGGATCGCGAAAATCCGCGCCCCATCGCGCAGCCGTTGCCCGGCCTCTGGCCGCGATGCCGCCCCCTGTGGCGCGGCCCGCACCGTGATCCGGTAGCCCGCCCGCGCCACAGCCACGCCTTCGGCCTCGGCCTCGCGCCCCGTGCGCGCGCTGACCTCAGCCCAGAGCGTGCCGCGCGCCTCCCAGACCTCTGTGACCCCACCCGCGCCATCAGGCAGACGCACCGCCCCTTCCAGAACGAGGGGTCGGTTCAGCCTCGGGCGCGCCATCACCGCGCGCCCCCGCCCAGCAACCGCACCGTGCGATAGCGCTCGATCAGGCTCGCCACGCCAAAGGGCATGCACCCGCTGCTCAGACCCGTTTCATGCCGATATTCATAGTAATGCGCCGCCAGCATCAGCACCGCTTGCACCAGATCGGCAGGCAAATCGCTCCAAGCCGCGCCATAACCGGCGCGAAACCGGATATCCGCCACACCGCCGCGTTCAATCGTGGGCAAAACTGCCCCAACAGGCCGCAGAACGGGCCGGTGCGCATCCTGCTCCAAACGGTAAAGCGCCGGATCAATCACCTCGACCTCATCGGCCCGGTTGCGCAGGCTCAGGCTCAGCACCGCACGCACCGGCGCCACCGGAAGCGCTTGTCCCGCCGCATCGCGCCACACGCGCAGCGCCCATGAAAACTCTCGCTCCAGCAACACCTTGCCGGTGCGCCCCTCAATCGCGGCCAGCGCCGCACGCAGAAAACTCTCCAGAACCGGGTCCTGGATATCGTCATCCGCAAACCCCGTGCCCAGCCGCAGATGCGCCTTGAATTCCGCCAGCGGCAGCGCGGCCGGGGGCGCCGCGGTTTCTTCGATTAACATCATGGACCTACTCCATATATCCCGGACCCCTCCGGTGGTTCAGGCGCGCGCCATCCGGCGTTGCACGGACGGAGGGGAAAGCTGGACAACGCCACACCCGAACGGCACGCGCCTCGGGACGGGGGCCACCACACCCCCGCCCCTCTTCGCAGCCCCTTACGAGACGGCGAATTTCAAGAGCTTGATGGCCTTGAAGTCAGACACATCGCCGCCCACCCGCTTGGTCGCGTAAAAGAGGACATGCGGCTTGGCGCTGTAGGGATCGCGCAACACCCGCAAATCCGGGCGCTCGGCCACCGTGTACCCGGCATGGAAATCACCAAAGGCGATGGCATTGGCCCCGGTGGCAATATCGGGCATATCCTCGGCAATCAGCACCGGATAGCCCATCAGCCGCGCAGGCTCTCCCGCCGCCAGACCATCCGACCACAGGAACCGCCCATCGGCATCCTTCATCTTGCGAATGGTGCCTGCGGTCTTGGAATTCATCACGAAGGTGCCATTGGCGCGGTATTGCGCCCCCAGGGCATAAACCAGATCGACAATCGGATCGGGCCCGGCAATCGCCCCGGCAACGCCCGTGGGCACATAGCCCAGATTGCCCCAGACCCAGACGTCATTGTCTACACTCGGATGCGTCAGAAACCCGCGCGGTTTGTCCACGCCGTCGCCCGCCACGAATGCCGCCGCTTCGGCGCGCGCAAACTTGTCAGCGATACGCCCCGCCAGCCAGCCTTCGACGTCAAAGGCGCTGTCATCCAGCAGCCGCTGGCTGGCTTTCGGCAACGCGCTCAACTCATGCAGCGCGATGCTGATCCGGTCGATCACCGGCGTATCGCTCTCGGGCACCGTGCCGCTTTCCGTAGCCCAGCCATGGCCCACATCGGTGTGATCCACCAGCACGTCAAAACTGGTGGCCTCGACCGCCACCACATTGGCCACCGCCCGGATCGACGCGGTCGTGCTCAGCACCGAGCGGATCGTGTCGGCAGTCTGCGGATCGACCAGATAGCCGCCCTCGCCCGCAATCGCGGTATTGAGCGCCTTGCCTTCCAGTTCCAGGCCGCGCAGCCCGTCATCGTCACCGCCACGCAAGTAGGCGTCAAACGCCTTGCGATGCGGTGCCGACCCATCCGAGGAGGCCGCCAGATGAGGACGCGCAAGCGCGATGGATTTGCGTTCAAACATGGTCATTTTCTCTTCTTGCTGTTGCAGTCGGTTGTGAATTTCGGCCCGAAAGCCGCTGAATTCGCTCAGAAAACCCGCCACTGCGGATTTCACCTCGGCCACCGGAGACAGATCTTCCCCGGCCCGAGCCTTTGCTTGGGTTGTCATCATTCCATCCTTCAGATTGGGTCGTCGCTCGGGCGCTACACCTGCGCCATCTCCCGGCGGGCCGCGTCAAACGCCGCCGCCATCTCGCGCAGGGTTTGGGCCTCCGGGGCATCGCCCTTGGCCATCACCCGCGCACTGGGCAGCATCGGAAATGTCACCAGCGACACCTCCCACAGCTCCAGTTCCCGCAAGAGCCGCTGGCCCTTGTCATTCTTCGCCGCGCGCAACGTCCGATAGCCGATACTCAGCCCGTCAATCGCCCCGGCGGCAATCAACGCCGCCGCCTCGCGCGCCTTTTCCACACTCTCTAGCAGCCGCCCCTTGACCCAGAGACCGCGCGCATCCTCGCGCACCTCGTCCCAGATCCCGATCGGTTGCGCCGGATCATGCTGCCACAGCATCTTGACCCGCCGCCCCTCCTTGGCCAGCCGCCCGAGAGAGGCGGCATAGGCGCCCCGCTCGACAATATCGCCGCCCTGATCGGGCGCGCCAAACAGGCTGGCATAGCCCTCGATCTGCCCCGCCTCGCTCACGCTCAGCACCGCGCCATCCAGCCGCGCGAACTTGCGCTCCAGCCCTGTATCCATGTCCATCCGCCTCATCCTTTCGCTCTGCCTCACCCCGGCAATGCCGCCAACAGCGGCTGAAACGCCTGCGCCAGAATCGCCGCCACCACGCCGTAAACCGCCAGCCACAACCGTCGCTCCAAGCGCTCCATCGCCGCCTCCATGCGTTCCTGTCGTTCGGTCATTGCGCGGGTCTGCAACTCGGTGACCCGCTCATGCGCCTCCAATCGCAGCCCCGGCGCGCAATCGAACGCCTCGAACCCATAGCGCGGCGGCACCGCACCCCGCTCAGCCATCGACCTCCTCCGCTGCCACCGCAGGCAGGCCCAGCAGGCTCCGCTTTTCCGCGTCACTCAGGAAATCCGCCGCACTCACCCGCGCCCATTGCGCATCGCGCTCCGCCGCCAGCGCCGGCACCTGATCCAGATCGGGCGCAAGATCCAGCGCCTCGCCGCTCATCCGCCCCAGCCAAGCCGACACCGTCGCCGCCACCCGCATAGCCAGCGGCAAAACCGTCAGGCGATAAAACGCCCGATTGGCCTCCTGATAATTGGCGAAGGTCGCATCTCCGGGGATGCCCAGCAGCATCGGCGGCACCCCAAAGGCCAGCGCAATCTCGCGCGCCGCACTCTCTTTGGTCTTCTGGAATTCCATATCCGACGGGCTGAACCCCATCGGCTTCCAATCAAGCCCGCCTTCCAGCAGCATCGGACGCCCGGCATTGCGCGCGCCCTGATGATGCGCCTCCATCTCACTGACCAGCCGGTCATATTGATCGCCCGACATCGCCCCCTGCCCATCGGCCCCCTTATAGACAATCGCCCCCGAGGGCCGCGCGGCATTGTCCAAGAGCGCCTTCGACCAGCGCGAGGCGGAATTATGCACATCCACCGCCTGCGCCGCCGCCTGAAGCGGGCTCAGCCCATAATGATCATCCTGCGGATGAAAGCTCTTGATGTGACAGATGCAGGGCACGCCCTCGCGCACATCGAACCGGTGCTTGCGCCCCGCCACGGCATATTCATAGGCCACCGGCCAGCCATCCGACCCCGGCACCACGCTCATCCGATCCGAGCGCAGCACATGCAATTCCACCGGCACGCCGCCCGCACCCACCGCCTCGACATAGGCATTGCCGGTCAGCAAGAGCTGACCGTAAAGCGCCTCGAAAAGCTCCGCCCGCCCCTGCGCGGGATTGGGACATTTGATCAGGCTCAGCACCGGATGCACCGCAAATCGCTGCTCGCAATCCTGCAAGACGAGCGGCAGCGCCGCCGCCGCCTCGGCGATCATCTTGACACAGCGAAACCCCACCGGATTGCCAGCAAAGCCGGTGCGCGTCAGGCTGACAGTATCGCGCGGGCTCCAGGCCACGCGCCCCGCCCCATGCCACGCCATCACGCGGCCCGTGGCACTTGCCTTCTGCTCGGGCACCGCGTCCGGCGCAGTGCCACCTTGCCGAAAGAAATCCAGTATCATCGCGCTGCTCTCCTTGATCCCGCTCATGCCGGGCCTCTTGCCCGCTTGAGAGGCATCAGACCGTCAAAGGTTTAAGGAAAGTAAATCAGACCGTGCGCGGGCTCTCAGACCCCCAACGCCTCACGCAATTCCGCCAGACGCGACCGGCTGACAGGCGTGGTGACATCCTGCCCGCCAAGCCGGAAATGACACAAGCCATTGTCCTTGCGCCGCTCGAAATGCGCCACATGCGCCGGGTTCACCAGATAGCTGCGATGCACCTTGAGAAACGGACCGGGGCTCAACCGCCGCTCGGCCTCGGTGATCGACCAGGTGCAGAAATGCTTGTTGGTCCCGGCATAGAGCAGCGTGTAATGCCCCTCGGCCCGCAAAAACGCCACATCGCGCGCGTCGATGAAATGCGTCTGCCCGTTCTGCTCATAGGGAATGCGCCGGAGCACCGGAACCGCCTCAGACGGCTTGGCCACCACACGCTCTGCCTTGCCCCCATGCGCCAGAAAGGTGACCCCCGTCAGCAGAAACGCGCCACAGAGCACAAACGAGCTGATCAACACCCCCAACGCCAGTACCTCATTGCCCATCACCGGCCCGATCTCCTGCACCGTCGGCACCGCCACAAACCGCGTCCCGAATATCGCCGCGAAATGCACTAGAAACACCGCCGTACCAAAGGCCAGCGTGCCCAGCAGGATATTGCGCGGCCGCCGCTGGCCATAGGCCACCCAGATCGCCGCCACGCTCAACCCGCAGGCCGCCAGCACTGCAAACACCACCCCCGGCAGCGTATAGACCGCCCGGCAGAATTGCAGCCCCGACATGCCCAGATAATGCATCGCGACGATGCCAAGCCCAATGACACAGCCCGCCGCCGTCAGGCTCGCCCGCGTGCGCCGATAGAAATGCAGCAGTAGCAGCGCCGCGCCCACCATCAGGATCGCAATAAGAGCCGACCCAAGCGTGATCATTGCGTCGTAATAAATCGGAATCGGCAGTTGCAGCCCCAGCATCGCCACGAAATGCATCGACCAGATGCCGCCACCCAGCGCAATCGCCGCCAGGGTCACAGAAAGTTTACGCAAGGCCACCGGCTGCACGGCAATGCCACGGGTTAGCGAAAACCCGGTAAAGGCCGCCACGAGCGAAACACTCAGCGACGCCACCACCAGCCAGAGGTTATGCGAATACTCCAGAAATTCCATGTCGATCCAACGGCTTGAGCAAACCGCAAGAGAGCGGCCTCCCCGCCGCGCTCTTCCTCCCCTAGGTCCGGATCGTATGTCGCCAGAGGCTGCCTTACAAGGCTCTTGACCTCAGAGCGCCAGCGCCGTTTTGCGCCCGTCGTGAAACGCCTGCGCCGCCAGTCGCGGGGCATGCGCATCGCCAATCAGACGCGCAACAACGCCCTGCGCTGCCAACTCATCGCGCAAACTCACATCCGCCCGATTGGTCGTCGCCAACACCAGACTATCCGCGGCCACATGCGACCGCGCGCCGGTCAGCAGGTCCACCACCTCAGCCCCGCCGTTCTGCCAGCCGGTAATGGCGCTTTCGGTAACAAACCGCACACCCAGCGCCGCCAGCCGTCGCCGCAATGGCACATCGGCGGCAGAGCGTTCCAACTCGCGCCCCACCATGGCGTGTGGCGTGACGATCACCACCTGATGCCCCGCTTCCGCCAGATGCCAGGCCGTGCCTCCGCCCCGCCAATTGCCGCCCTCATCCAGCACGATCACCCGAGGCCCCAGCCGCGCCGCGCGCGCCATCACATCCTCGACCGGCCAGACATTGCCATCGAGCCCCGGCAGCCCCGACAGATGCGGGATCGCCTTTTGAAACCCGGTCCCCGCAGGCAGCGACCCGGTGGCGAGGATCACATGATCCGCCCCTATCGCGGCAATCTCGCCCGCGTCCAGATAGCTGTTGAACCGCACCTCAACCCCCAGCCGCGCCAATTGCCGCGCATACCAACCCAACAGGTCCAAAATCTGCGCCCGCCTCGGCTGCAATCCCGCCAGCCGGAATTGCCCGCCCATCTCGGGCCCCGCCTCGTGCAACTGCACTCGGTGCCCGCGCTCGGCCGCCACCCGCGCCGCCTCCAGCCCAGCAGGCCCAGCGCCCACAACCAGCACACCTTGCACCCGCTCCGCCGGGCTGAACCGATCCCCGCCCCAGTCGTGCTCCCAGCCCACCGACGGGTTGATCAGGCAGGAAATCCAGTAATCCCGACTCCGCCGCCCCCAGCATTGTTGATTGCACGAAATGCAGCCGCGCACGTCCTCAGGCCTGCCCGCCTTGGCCTTGGCCACCAGATGCGGATCGGCAATCTGCCCCCGCACGATCGAGACCATATCCGCCTCGCCTGCGCCCAGCACCGTATTGGCATTCTCGGGCGTGCGAATATGGCTCTCGGCTGTCACCAGCGCATGGCGCACCACGCGCTTGAGGCGCGCCGCCAGATCAACCCCCAGCTTTTCAGGATACAAAAACGTCGGCATCAGCGGATGATAATCCAGATAGCTGCCCGACCCGCAGGTGACATAATCCATCAGGCGCTCGGCATCATGCAATGCCACAATCTCGGCCATCGCCTCATGCCCCAGCGTGGCCTCAACGGTCGACCCGTCACTCACCGACAGCCCGACAATGAACCCCGGCCCACAGGCCGCGCGCACCCGCCGCAGAATCTCGCGCGAAACCCGCGTGCGGTTCTCAAGGCTCCCGCCCCATTCGTCCTCCCGAGTGTTCGACATCGGCGTCCAGAACTGATCCAGCAGACAGTGATAGGCTGCCCAGACCTCGACCCCGTCAAATCCCGCCTTTTGACACCGCACCGCAGCGGCGACAAAGCTCTCGATGACCTCCTCGATCTCCGCCACGCTCATCTCGTGGCTGCCATCACTGTCATGCCAGCTTGGCCCGCCCGAGGGCGACCATGCCGCGTGCCAGCTATTGTCCTGATCGCCATGCGCGCCGACATGGTAAAGCTGTTGCACCACCACCGCCCCATGCCGCTTGACGGCCTGCGTCAGCTTGGCAAAGGCCGGGATCACCGCATCACTGGAATGCCGGAAATTGCCCCGCGTCAGCACCGCCGTGCGATGCACCGGCATCGGCTCGACCACGATCATCGCCGCCCCGCCTATGGCCCGCTCTTCGTAATAGGCGATATGACGTGCCCCCGGCAGACCGTCCTCGGCCATGTTGGTCGTATGCGCGCCAAACACCACACGGTTGCGCAGGCTATGCCCCGCCATCACGACAGGGCGAAACACATGCGAGAACGCCCTCATCCCTTCCCCGCCAAACGGTCCAGACCCTCGCACAGGGCCTCGCGCATCCCCGCCACCTCCATATGCTGCCTGAGCCGCTGATTATAACCGCCCTCGGTGTTGAGCGCGTCCAGCATCGGCTGACACTCGCCGCTCATCAGGCTGCTTCCCACCAGATGCCGCAGAAACGCTTCGCCCCCGCCCAGCCACTCCGCCGCGACGCCGACCATCTGCACCGTCGGCGATAACACCGCCTGCGCACAGAGATAGGCCTCCAGTTCCGCCGCATCGCGCAAGCGGTAAACCGTGTTGGCAGGCGCAAACAGCGCCTCGATCACCCCGACATCGCCCAGCGCCAGAATAGGCGAGCCGCCCTCGGCAATCCCCGGATAGGGCAGCATCACCGCCTCCGCGCGCGCCGGGGCCACCAGCGCCGCGACGTCCTCCAACGGCATCCCCGCCATGAAGGACACGATCCGCTGCCCCTCTCGAAATTGCAGCCCGCCCAACACCTCCGCCGCCTGCTCTGCCATCAGCCCGAGAAACACGACCTCGCTCGCCTCCACCACACCCTGATTGTCCGCCACTGCCACGTTGTCGAACGCACCAGCCAAGCGCCCCGCCCGTGCCGCATTCCGCTCTGACACCGTGATCTCATGCCCGGCGGGCGCCAGCCCCCGCACCACCGCCTCGGCAATGCTGCCGGTGCCCAGAAATCCGACACGCATCTCAGATATCCTTCATCAGCCGCAGCGCATCATAAATCGCCGCATGGGTATTGCGCGCAGACACCGCATCACCAATCCGGAAAAGCTGAAACGCCCCGTCGGGATTGCTCTCAACCGTCTGCGGATGCCCGGCAATCAGCGCGTCATGGTCCACCTCGCCGAGATTGCGTGAGAGCGGTTTCAAATCGAAGTAAAGATCATCAAGCGGCAGCGTGCCATAGTTCACCACCACCTGATCATAGGTCTTCTCGCTCGTGAACCCGCTGTAATCCGTGCCGATCCTGGCCTTCAGACGATTGCCATCCCGCGTCACATCCAAGAGCCGCCGCGTCACGGTGAAGGTCACATCCTTATCCTGCAACGCTCGCATATAAGGCACCAGATTCATCGCCATGATATCGGGGGCAAACACCCGGTCCGGCGTCATCACCTCGACACTCGCCCCGGCCTTCGCCGCAACCTCCGCCGCCATCAACCCCGGATGATCGCCGCTTTCATCATAGATCAAGACATTCTGCCCCGGCTTCACATCGCCCGAAATAATATCCCAAGCGGTAACAACCAGCTCCTGCTCCTTGCCGCTCTCAAAGAGCTCGCGATTTGGCAGGCCACCCGTGGCCACGATCACCACATCGGGATTGAGCGCGGTCACATCCCCCACTTCGGCAAAGGTGTTGAAATGAAACACCACGTCGCGCGCGGCACATTGCGCCATGCGCCAGTCGATGATGCTGATCATCTCGCGCCGCCGTGGATTGAGCGCGGTCAGACGGATCTGCCCACCCGGATCGGGCTGCGCCTCGAACACGGTCACATCATGGCCGCGCTCTGCCGCCACCCGCGCGGCCTCCAGCCCCGCAGGCCCCGCGCCGACAATGACCACCTTCTTGCGCGTCGCAGCCTTTGCAATGTCATGCGGCATGGTCAATTCGCGGCCCGTCGCGGCGTTGTGGATACAGAGCGCCTCACCGGCGGCATAGATCCGGTCCAGACAGAACGTCGCCCCCACACAAGGCCGAATATCCGCCTCGCGCCCCTCGATGATCTTGCGCACAATATGCGGGTCCGCCATATGCGCCCGCGTCATGCCGACCATGTCCAAGAGCCCCGCCTGTATCGCATGCCGCGCCGTCGCCACATCGGGGATCTTGGCGGCATGGAACGTGGGCATCCCCGTCGCCGCCTTGACCGCCCCTGCAAAATCCAGATGCGGCGCGGATCGCATCCCCTGCACCGGGATCACATCGGTCATCGCCGGATCGGTATGGATACGCCCCCGGATCACGTTGAGGAAATCGACCATGCCGGTCGCCGCCAGCCGCTTGGAAATCTCGATGCCTTCCTCGGGTGTGATTCCCCCCGCCTCGGCCTCATCCGCCGTGTAACGCAGACCGACGATGAACTCGGTCCCCACCCGCTTGCGAATAGCCGCCAGCACATCCATCAGCAACTTCATCCGGCTCTCGAGGGTCTGCCCGCCATACGGCCCGTCAAGATCATTGGTCAGCGGCGACCAGAACTGATCAAGGAGGTGGCCGTAAACCTGCAGCTCAATGCCATCCATGCCGCCTTCTTTCATCCGCTCGGTGGCATCGGCGAAATCAGAGATGATGCGCGCAATATCCCAATCCTCCGCCAGCTTGGGAAAGGCCCGGTGCGCTGGCTCGCGATGCTTGGTCGAGGACACAGATGGCAGCCAATCGCCCTTGGCCCAGCCCGTGCGCCGCCCCAGATGCGTGAGCTGAATCATCACCGCACAGCCATGCTCGTGACAGGCATCGGTCAACTGCCGGATATAGGGCACCACCTCGTCTTTGTAGGCCAGCACGTTGTTAAAGACCGGCGGGCTATCCTTGGACACCGCCGCCGACCCTGCGGTCATCGCCAGCGCCACGCCCGCGCGGGCGCGCTCGGCGTGATAGGCGGCATAGCGCGCCTTGGGCATGCCATCCTCAGGATAGGCCGGCTCGTGGCTCGTGGTCATGATCCGGTTTTTCAGGGTCAGATGTTTCAGTTGATAGGGTTGCAGCAGCGGGTCACGCGACATGGGCGTTGCCTTTCTTCACTCTCGTTTCAATACCAGGCGTCGGCCATCTCTGACTTGCGCCGCGCGATGAAATCGCACAGCGCCCCGTCGACCCCGGCCTCCATGTGCGGCGCCTCATATTTCGCCAAGACCTCTTTCCACGCACCATTGGCACGGGTCATCGCATCGACACCGCCTGCCTCCGACCATGTCTCATAGGTGGTGTTGTCGTCCAGCCCGCTGTCCCAATAGGCGGTCTCGTAATGCCGCAGCGTATGGGCACAGCCAAACATATGCTCCCCCGGCCCCTTCTCGGCCAGCGCCTCAAACGCCAGCGTGTCCTCATTGACCTCCAACCCCTTGAGCCAGACATGCAGCGCGCCGCACATATCCATATCCAGCATCAGCTTTTCATAGGACATCGACAGCAACCCATCGAGGAACCCGGCGGAATGCAGGATGAAATTCGCCCCGCCATTCACCGCCGACATCATCGACATCATGGCCTGCGTCATCGCCTGCCCATCCGGCAGCTTGGAGGTGCTGAAATTGCCCGCACAGCGCAGCGGCATATTGAGCCGCCGCGCAATCTGCCCCATCACCAGCGATCCCAGCGCAGGCTCGGGCGTCCCGAACGTGGGCGATCCGGTGCGCAGCGACATCGACGACAGGAAACTGCCCAGAATGGCCGGTGCTCCCGGCCGCACCAGTTGCGTCAGCGCACAGCCCACCATGCTCTCGGCCAGACATTGCGCAATCGCCCCCGGCATGGTCAGCGGCGACACCGCCCCGCCCAACAGAAACGGCAAATGGATCGACCCCTGACCGGCAGCTGCATAGGCGCGAATGCCCCGCGTGCTCACCCCGTCCCAGACCAAGGGCGAGGTCGAGTTGAAATTGCCCATGATCACGCAATGGCTGTCGACATACTCCGCGCCGAACAGAATCCGGCACATCTCGATACTGTCCTCCGCCCGCTCCGGCGCGGTGATCGACCCCAGAAAGGCCCGGTCCGAATAGCGCATATGCGCGTAGACCATATCCAGATGCCGCTTGTTCACCGGAATATCCGTCGGCTCACAGATCGTGCCGCCCGAATGATGCAGCCAGGGCGAGGACTGCGCCAGCTTGATCAGGTTCTGGAAATCCTCGATCGTGCCATAGCGCCGCCCCTTGTCCAGATCCATCACGAAGGGCGAGCCATAGGCCGGCGCAAAGACCATCGAGCGGCCACCGATCCGCACCGATTTCGCCGGATTGCGCGCATGCTGCGTAAACTCAGCGGGCGCTGTCGCCAACAGCCCCCGGATCAGCCCCGGCTCGAACGTGACATTCCACGCCTCCGGCCCCACCTCCCGCGCCTTGCCACCCGCCTGCTGAAAGAGCCGCACCGTCTCGGGGTCTTCGCGAAACTCGATGCCGATTTCGGCCAATATCCGATCCGCCGTCGCAATAATCGCATCAAGCGATGCCTCCGACGCGATGTCATGCGTGGGAATACCGCGCGTGATATAGGGCACATGTAGCGGGTTCACCCCAGCCCCCGCGCCGGTGCCGCGCCGAACCTGCATGGCGGCCCGCCCGCCGCGCGCCCGGCGCGCAACCGGAACAGGCATATCAAGAGATATTTCAGAAGGTATCGCGTGCGGCATCGGCCTGATCCTGGCTGGCCGGGAACGACCCGGCGGTGGCGTGAAGACTTAATCGACACCACTGTCGAGAAAACAAACTAACCTGTCAAGTTATTTGCCAGCCGCGCCAAAACCGTCTAGGCTCAGGCCATGACCAGCCCCCAAACCACCCGCCGCGCCAAACCCGCCCCCGATCCCGCCGCCCGCGGCTCCGAGGATCTGTGGCTCAATGCCGCCTATGAGGTGCTCGTCACCGCCGGGGTGGAGGCGGTCAAGGTGATGCCACTGGCCCAGATGCTCGGCCTGTCGCGCACCAGTTTCTACTGGCATTTCAAAGACCGCGAGGCGCTGCTTGCCGCCCTTCTCGACCGCTGGGAGGCGCAGAATACCGGCAATCTCGTGGCCCGCACCGAGGCCTATGCCGAAACCATCAACGAGGCGCTCTACAACCTCTTCGACTGCTGGCTCACCCGCGATCTGTTCGATTCCCGCCTCGATTTCGCGATCCGCAACTGGGCGCTCGGCGATCCCACGATCAAGGCCAAGCTGCAACGCACCGACGAGACCCGCATCACTGCCATCCGCGCCATGTTCGAGCGATTCGGTTACGCCAGCGATCACGCCGACACCCGCGCCCATACCGTCTATTACACCCAGATCGGCTATATCTCGATGATGGTGGCCGAACCCCGCGACATCCGCATCGCGCGCATGCCCGCCTATGTCGAGAATTTCTCGGGCCATCCCCCGACCCCCGCCGAAACCGACCGCTTCATGGCGCGCCACACCGGCACCTGACCCGATATGCTGCCATCTGGACCTTTTGCCAAAGCTGTGGAAAGGATTGAGCACCGCCCTCTGGGGGACCAAGGGCAAACCGGGACGGGACAAACCGCCCGACATCAGGGAGAGATGACATATGACATTCAAGACACTGGCCATCGCCGGCGCGCTCAGCCTCGCCGCTGTCACCGCGCAGGCTGACATCAAGGTCGGCATGATCACCACCCTTTCCGGCGGTGGCGCGGGCCTCGGCATCGACGTGCGCGACGGCTTCATGCTGGCGCTGGAACAATCCGGGCGCAGCGACATCGAGGTGATCATCGAGGACGATCAGCAAAAACCCGACATCGCCGTGCAACTCTCGGACAAGATGATCCAGTCCGACAAGGTCGACGTGATGACCGGCATCATCTGGTCCAACCTTGCCATGGCGGTGGTGCCCGGCGCGGTCGCCCAAGGCAAATTCTACCTCTCGCCCAATGCTGGCCCCTCGGCGCTGGCGGGTCAGGGCTGCCTGCCCAACTATTTCAACGTCGCCTGGCAGAACGACAACCTGCACGAGGCCGCAGGTGCCTATGCCAATGACGCAGGTTATAAAAACAGCTTCATCCTCGCGCCCAACTACCCCGCAGGTCAGGACGCGCTGACCGGCTACAAACGCATGTATCAAGGCGACCTCGCAGGCGAGATCTACACCCAACTGGGCCAGACCGATTACGCCGCCGAAATCGCCCAGATCCGCGCCTCCGGGGCTGACTCTGTGTTTTTCTTCCTGCCCGGCGGCATGGGGATTTCCTTCCTCAAGCAATATGCCGACAGCGGCGTCGGCTTGCCCGTGGTTGGCCCCGCCTTCAGCTTTGACCAAGGCATCCTTCAGGCGGTGGGCGACGCGGCCCTTGGCGTGGTCAACACCTCGCAATGGTCCAAGGATATCGACAACGAAACCAACGTCGCCTTCGTCGCCAGCTTTCAGGAAAAATATGGCCGCCTGCCCTCGCTCTACGCGAGCCAGGGCTTTGACACCGCCAACCTCCTGATCTCGGCGCTGGATCAGGCGCAGCCCTCCGACGCTGATGCCTTCCGCGCTGCACTCAAGGCCGCCGATTTCGCCAGCACGCGCGGCGATTTTGCCTTTGGCAACAACCATCACCCGATTCAGGACATCTATGTCCGCGAGGTGATCAAGGAAGGTGACATCTACACCAACAAGATCATCGGTGTGGCGCTGGAAGATCACGCCGACGCCTACGCGGTTGACTGCAAGATGTAACACCCCGCGCCGGGCCGTTCCCACGGCCCGGCCACACCCCCATGTCGCTCCGACCTACACGCATGGTCGTTTGCCGCCTTTCCTCCGGATAAAACTCGCGGCATACAAAGACATGACCGACTCGCCCCCCCCCTTCTCCACGCCCCTGCCGGGCAATGACTGGCCCCGGCTTGAACCCGGCTGGGTCTGGCTCTGTGGGGCTGGCCCCGGCGATCCCGGCCTTTTGACCCTGCACGCCCTCAATGCCCTTGGGCAGGCCGATGTGGTGATTTACGACGCGCTGGTGCAGGACTGCATCCTCGACTGGGCCCCGCAGGCACGCCACATCTACGCGGGCAAACGCGGCGGCAAACCCTCGGCCAAACAACGCGACATTTCCCTGCAACTGGTCGACCTCGCCCGCGAAAGCCTGCGCGTTCTGCGCCTCAAGGGGGGCGATCCCTTTGTGTTTGGCCGCGGCGGCGAAGAGGCACAAACGCTGGTGCAGCACGGCATACCCATCCGCATCATCCCCGGCATCAGCGCGGGCATCGGCGGGCTGGCCTATGCGGGCATCCCCGTCACCCATCGCGACGTCAATCAATCCGTGACCTTTGTGACAGGCCATGACCAATCCGGCCTCACCCCCTCCTCGCTCAATTGGCAGGCGATTGCACAGGGCAGCCAGGTGATCGTGATCTATATGGGCATGAAACACGCGAGCCAGATCAGCGCGGCGCTTCTCGACGCGGGTCGCCCTCTGGATGAGCCGTGCGCCGTGGTCTGTTCCGCCACCACCCCCGATCAACGCGTGCTGGAAACCACCCTTGGACGGCTTGCCGCCGATATCGAGGCGAGCGGCTTTGAGCCGCCCGCGATCCTCTGTATCGGCCGCTCGGTGCTGATGCGCCAAGTGCTCGACTGGCAGGGCATGCTGGCCGGTGCCGCCCCCCGCAACCTCGACCCGCTCGGGCGCGGATTGCCCGCCGAGACCGCATGCGAGGGCTGATCCTCGCCGCGCCCGCCTCAGGGGCTGGCAAGACCACGCTCACCCTCGCCCTGCTGCGCCTCTTGTCCCGCCAGGGACTGACCGTGCGCGGCGCCAAATCCGGCCCCGATTACATCGACCCCCGCTTTCACGAGGCCGCCTGCGGCGCACCTTGCCCCAATCTCGACGCTTGGGCCATGACGCCCGAGCGCCTGCGCAGCCTTGCGGCGGGCGACGGCCTTTTGATCATCGAGGGTGCCATGGGCCTTTTCGATGGCGCGCCCCCCGACGGGCGCGGTGCTGTGGCCGATCTGGCGCGGCATCTCGCCCTGCCGGTGGTGCTGGTGGTGGACGCAGGCCGCATGGCAGGCTCCATCGCCCCCTTGGTTGCAGGTTTCGCAGGCTTTGATCCAAATGTGCGCGTCGCGGGCGTGATGCTCAACAATGTGGGCTCAGACCGTCACGAAGCAATGCTGCGCCGCGCCCTTGCCCCCCTCGGCCTGCCCGTTTTGGCCGCCCTCCGCCGCAATCCGGCGCTGGCGCAACCCTCGCGCCATCTGGGACTGGTGCAAGCCATCGAGCGCCCCGATCTCGATCACTTCCTCGACACCGCCGCCGACGCCCTCGCCATGACGCTTGACCGCGAAACGCTGCGCGCGCTCGCAGCCCCCTTGCCCGAGGCCAAAGCCGCCCCGCGCCTCACCCCCCCGGCACAGGTCATCGCCGTGGCCCAAGACCGCGCCTTCGGCTTTGCCTACCCACATATGCTGGCCGATTGGCGCGCGGCGGGTGCAGAAATGCGACCCTTCTCGCCACTCGCCGATGATCCGGTGCCAGAGGCCGATTTCGTCTTTCTCCCCGGCGGCTACCCGGAACTGCACGCAGGCCAGATCGCCGCCAACACCACCTTCATGCAAAGCCTGAGAAATGCGGCGCAAACTACGGATATATATGGGGAATGCGGCGGCTACATGGTACTGGGCGAGGGGCTGACAGGCGCGGATGGCACCCGGCATGTGATGGCCGGGTTGCTCCCGCTCGAGACCAGCTTTGCCACCCGCCAGCTCCATCTCGGCTACCGCCACCTTGAGGCACAGAGAGGGCCATTCCCCGGCACATGGGCCGCCCACGAATTCCACTACGCCACCACCCTGCGCGCCGATGGCCCGCCGCTCTTTGCCGCGACAGACGCCGAAGGCACAGCCCTCCCCCCCATGGGCCTCCATTTGGGCCGGGTGAGCGGCTCCTTCGCACATCTCATCGACCGCGCCTGAATTGCGCTTGCAGCGCGCAGGCGACGGGTCTAGCACTTGCGCCATGACTGACACAGCCCTCCATCCTGACGATAGCCGCGCCAAACGCAACGTGGCCGTTCTCGTCGCAGCCCAAGCCATCTTGGGCGCGCAAATGCCGATGATCTTCGTCGTCGGCGGGTTGGCCGGGCAATCGCTTGCCTCCAACATCTGTTTCGCCACCCTGCCCATATCGCTCATCGTGCTGGGCTCGATGCTCTCGGCGACACCGATTTCGCACCTGATGCAGCGCTACGGGCGGCGTGTGGGCTTCATGATCGGCGCGGGTGCAGGCGCGATTGGCGGCGCCATCGGCGCCTACGGGCTCTATACCGCCTCCTTCCCGATTTTCCTCCTGGGCAGCCTCATCACCGGCACTTATATGTCGGCCCAGGGCTTCTACCGCTTTGCCGCCGCCGACACCGCCAGCGACGCGTTCCGCGCCAAGGCCATCTCCTACGTCATGGCGGGCGGCCTCCTTAGCGCCGTGATCGGCCCGCAACTGGTCAAGGCCACCTCGCAGGCCATGGTGATCCCGTTCTTAGGCACCTATCTAGCGGTCATCGCCCTCAATATCGCGGGTGCCTTCCTCTTTCTCATGCTCGACATCCCGAAACCGCCGGTGCCCGCCGTGGACGCCCCCCATGGCCGCACCCGGATTGAACTCCTCAAAACCCCGCGCATCGCCGTGGCGGTGATCTGCGCCACGGTCTCTTATGCTCTGATGAATCTGGTGATGACCTCGACACCGCTCGCGGTCGTGGGCTGCGGCTTTGACGCGGGCGATGCGGCGGATGTGGTCACGGCGCATGTGTTGGCCATGTATATTCCGTCATTTTTCACCGGCCACCTGATCGCCCGCTTCGGCGTAGAGAAAATTGTCGCGATCGGCCTCGTCATCCTCGCAGGCGCGGGGGCGGTGGCCCTGAACGGCGTGCATCTGGAAAACTTCTTCGTCGCCCTCATTCTCTTGGGCATCGGCTGGAACTTCGGCTTCATCGGTGCGACCACCCTGCTCGCAGGCTCGCATGCCCCGCATGAACGTGGCCGCATGCAGGGGCTCAACGATCTCATCGTCTTCGGCGGTGTGACCTTTGCCTCGCTGTCCTCGGGGGGCCTGATGAACTGCTCCGGCGGCACACCAGAGGCGGGCTGGACATCCGTCAACCTCGCCATGGCCCCCTTCCTCATGCTGGCAGGCGGCGCACTGATCTGGCTCACACTGCGCCCCAAGGACGCCTGAGAGGATGCCTGAGCGCGGGCGGCACCGTCGGATTTGAGTATTTTTAGAACGCTGAAAGAAGGGCCGGGATGATCCTAGAAATCTGGCAGAGTTACCGCCGCCTCCCCCTCTGGGCGCAGCTCTGGGTGGCCGTCATTCTGGTGCCGGTCAATGCCGCATCGCTGCTCTATATCACGCAACCCGCAGGCGCATGGCTGGCGCTGATGGCAATCGGCGCGATGCTCTGCAATGGCGTGCTGATGCTGATCGAGCGCGGCTTTTCCAAGGTGATGGCCCTGCCGCATGTGCTGATCTGGACACCGATGCTCGGCCTGATCCTGTGGCTCTTGAGCCAAGACATCGCCGACAGTTATCGGACCTATCTCGTGATCCTGCTCGCGGTCGATGTGGTCTCGCTGATCCTCGATCTCAGCGACACGCGCAAATGGCTGTCAGGCGACCGCACGATCGCCTGACGCAGCGCTCTCTCAGCCCAGCTTGCGCAGACGCGCAAAGAGGCTCGACGTATCCCAACGCCCGCCGCCCATCTTCTGGACATCTTTGTAGAACTGATCCACCAGCGCCGTCACCGGCAGACTCGCCCCGGTCTCGTCAGCGGTGCTGAGGCAAATGCCCAGATCCTTGCGCATCCAGTCGACGGCAAAGCCATGCTCCCATTTGTCGTCAATCATGGTCTCATAGCGGTTGGCCATCTGCCAACTGCCCGCCGCCCCCTGAGAGATCACCTCGACAACCGCGCGCCCGTCCAATCCCGCCTTCTCGGCGAAATGCAGCGCCTCGG
The DNA here is from genome assembly GCF_000152845.1 of Roseovarius sp. 217. GTDB lineage: Bacteria > Pseudomonadota > Alphaproteobacteria > Rhodobacterales > Rhodobacteraceae > Roseovarius. The sequence continues at coordinate 2,915,726 of NZ_CH902584.1, read as the reverse complement.
CCAGCCCCTGCACCAGACCGGCAATCGCGATCTGATTGCACATCTTGGTCATCTGCCCCGCGCCGCTCTCGCCAATCCGGCGGCAGAGCTTGGCATAGACCTGCATGATCGGCTCTGCGGCGGCATAGGCATCCGCGTCCCCACCACACATGATCGAGAGCTGGCCTTTTTCGGCCCCCGCCTGACCACCCGACACCGGCGCATCGACGAAATTCAGCCCCGCCGCCTTGGCCTCGGCATAAAGCTCGGTCGTCACCTTCGACGACACCGTGGTGTGATCCACGAACACCGCACCCGATGCCATCCCGGCAAAGGCCCCGTCCGGCCCCTGACAGACCGAGCGCAGATCGTCGTCATTGCCAACGCAGGCCATCACGAATTCGGCCCCTTCTGCGGCCTCGCGCGGCGTGACCGCGTGTCGCCCGCCATGCTCCGCCGCCCATTTCTCGCCCTTGGCCGCGGTGCGGTTATAGACACAGACCTCATGCCCGGCCGCCGCCAGATGCCCCGCCATCGGATAGCCCATAACGCCGAGCCCCAAAAACGCCAGTTTTGCCATAGTCCTGTCCTCTCCTACAATCTTGTGCCATTGTCTTGCCGAGGTTTTCTGACTATCCCCGGCTGGTGATGCAAGCGGAAAATAGGGCGGTGCCGGGGCATGTCAGGGGTGGTGAAATGGTTGTTGCGGCTTGCGGGCGGGGCAATCCTGCTGGCGGTTCTGGCTGTCGTTGGCGCGTATTTCCTGCTCTCCCGCTCGCTGCCCGACTATGACACGACGCTCACCGTGAGCGGCCTCGCCGCCCCGGTCGAGATCGTGCGCGACAATGCCAATGTGCCGCATATTCTGGGCCAGACCGACGCCGACAGCTTCTTTGGGCTGGGCTATGTCCATGCGCAGGACCGCCTCTGGCAGATGATGACGATGCGCCGCACCGTGCAGGGGCGGCTCTCCGAAATATTCGGCCCCCGTACCGTCAAGATCGACAGCACCCTGCGCCGCTTTGACCTCTATACGCTGGCGCGCCAGTCGGTCGCCGCACAGGATGCCGAAACATTGGCCGCGCTCAAGGCGTATTCCGATGGCGTCAACGCCCGCATCTCAGAGATCAACCGCGAGGCGCTGGGGCGCGGTGCCCCCGAACAATTCCTCTTCAACGCGCCCATAGCCCCGTGGCAACCCGCCGATTCCATTGCGCTGATCAAACTGATGGCGGTGCAGCTTTCCTCGCATCTCGAAAACGAGGTGCTCTTTGCCCGCACCTCACTGGCCCTCGAAGACCCTGACCGCCTCGCGGACATCATGCCTCTTGCCCCCGGCAGCGGTATCGCCGCCCTGCCCGATTATGCAGCACTCTTTCCCGGTGCCAACTGGTCCCGCATGGCCCAAACCTCGCCCGAAACAGAGGATCCGCTGTCCCCCTTCAAACGTCGCGCCTTTGCCGGCGCATCGAATGCCTTTGCCGCCGCACGCTCACGCTCGGCCTCGGGCGGCACGCTTCTGGCCAATGATCCGCACTTGGGCTTTTCCGCCCCGAATATCTGGTATCTCGCCCGGCTGAATCTGACATCGGGCGGCGTGATCGGCGGCACCATTCCCGGCATCCCGGCGATCCTGACCGGGCGCAGCGCGCGTCTTGGTTGGGCCATCACCTCGTCCTATCTCGACGATCAGGATCTCTATATCGAGGAAGTGAACCCCGATAACGCCAATGAATACCGCACGCCGGAGGGCTGGAAACCGTTTCGCACCACCCGGTCTATCATCGAAATCAAGGATGCCGATCCCGTTACCCTCACCCTGCGCTGGACAGATAACGGCCCCGTTCTGCCGGGCAGCCATTACGATCTGGCCGAAGTGACCCCCTCGGGCCATGTCGCCTCGCTCAACTGGACCGCCCTCAGCCCCAATGACACAACCATGTCCTCGGCCATTGGGCTCATGCGCGCGCAATCAGTGCAGGACGCGATTGACCTCAGCCGCCTCTACATCGCGCCCTCGCAGAACCTCACGTTGGTGGACCAGTCCACAATCGCCATGCGCACCGTCGGGGCCATGCCCCGCCGCGACGCCCGCCACGAGAGCGAAGGGCGCATGCCCGCACGCGGCTGGCTGACGGAAAACCGCTGGCAGGGCACGCTCCCCTTTGCCGCCAACCCCGAGTTCGTGGCCCCCTCCGGCGGCATCCTCGGCAATACCAACAACAAGGTTGTGGACCGCCCCTTTCCCATGCATGTCAGCCACCTCTGGGGCGACACCCAGCGTGTCCACCGCTGGCGCAGGCTCATGCAGGGCCGCGAGGTGCACACCCGCGACAGCTTTATCGAGGCGCAGCTTGACACCGTCAGCTTTACCGCCCGCTCCCTCTTGCCGCTGATCGGGGCCGATCTCTGGTTCACCGGCGAATCCGCTCCCGAAGGCACGCCCGAACGCCTGCGCCAACGCGCGCTCGCCATGCTCGCCGACTGGAACGGCGAAATGAACGAACACCTGCCAGAGCCACTGCTCTATGCCGCATGGATGCGCGCCCTGATGGACCGCCTCATTCGCGATGATCTCGGGCCGCTCTCGCGCGAATTCGACCACCCCGATCCGATCTTCATCGAACGGGTGTTCCGCAATGTCGATGGCGCCGCCGCCTGGTGCGACGTCAAGCAGTCGGCGGCGGTCGAGACCTGCACCGACACCGCCCGCATGGCGCTCGACGATGCGCTGATCTGGATTTCCGAACGCTATGGCAAGTCCCTCGAGAGCCTGCGCTGGGGTGACGCGCATCAGGCCACTCATGACCATCCGGTGCTGGGCGATGTGCCGCTTCTGCGCCATTTCGTCAACATCCGCCAATCCACCTCAGGCGGCGACAACACGCTCTTGCGCGGACGCACGCGCGGCGGCGACGGCCCGGACCCGTTCCAGAATGTGCATGGCGCTGGCTACCGTGGCGTCTATGACTTTGCCGATCCCGACAGCAGCGTCTTCATCATCGCCACCGGCCAATCAGGGCATTTTCTCAGCCGCTATTACGACAACCTGTCGCAACTTTGGCGGCGTGGCGAATACATCCCGATGTCACTCGATCCCGATCTCGCACGCGCGGCGGCGGTGGGGATCACCATCCTGCGCCCCGACGGCCAGTAACAGCGCCGTCACCACTCCGGCGCAGGTGCTCGTGCCTGCGGCGACAGGCCTCTCACCTTTTTTCATCCCATTTGGAACCGCGCCGCACCTCCTGCGTTGACCCTTCAAGCGCGCAATTGGCGCGTTGACGCAAACCGCAGGATGGACCCTGCAGAAACGGAGGACGATATGACGTTCCGCAAATTGGCTCTCGCGACTGCCCTCACAAGTGTTTCGGCCCTGGCGGCCTATGCCGCAGACGAAGGCGGCACCGAACGGCAGTCTCAGGACAACAGCGGCACAGACGCCGTCTATGAAGAAACCCAAGGCACTGCCGCAGACGCGCAGTCGGGCGGTTGGTCCGAGGCCACCGTTGCAGAGGATGGCGAAATCCACGCACCCACCGATCTTGATCTGACGGCCAAAGGCCAGCGCGAGACCGGCAACACCCTTGTCGAGAATATTCTCACAGAGGCCGAGACTGGGGCCACGCTGACCTCCGTGGATGACAAGGTCATTGGCGAAGTCGTCTCGCACGAGGGCGACGAAACCGCAGAGCATCTGATCTATGTCGATGTGAGCACGGATGCCGACCTCCCGGCCGAGCGTATCGGCTTTGAGGCAGGCTCGCTCAGCGTCGGCGAGAACGGCGGCTTGGAATATGCCATGACCCTCGAGCAACTGCGCACCGCCGTGGCGGAAAAAGTCGCAACGATGACGCAATAACCGCTCACCTTTCCACGGCGCGCTCCTCCCTCCCGGCGCGCCAACGGCCCGGCCCTCAAAGGCCGGGCCGTTTTGCTGTCATGCCGCAAAATCTCCCACCCCCGATCACGCGCCCCTTCCCCCCGCCGCAGTCCTGCTTTAAAGACCGCCGCATGCACATCCCCGAAGGAGCCCGCCCGATGCAGGAACCGTCCATCACCCCCGATCTCATCGCGTCCCACGGCCTCAAGCCCGAGGAATACGACCGCATCCTCGAGATCATCGGACGCGAACCGAGTTTCACCGAACTGGGCATCTTCTCGGCCATGTGGAACGAGCATTGTTCCTACAAATCCTCCAAGAAATGGCTGCGCACCCTGCCCACCACCGGCCCGCAGGTGATCTGCGGTCCCGGCGAAAACGCCGGCGTCGTCGATATCGGCGACGGTCAGGCGGTTGTGTTCAAGATGGAAAGCCACAACCACCCCTCCTATATCGAACCCTATCAAGGGGCCGCGACCGGCGTGGGCGGCATCCTGCGCGATGTCTTCACCATGGGCGCGCGCCCCATCGCCTCGATGAACTCGCTCAGCTTTGGTGAACCGGCACACCCCAAGACCCGCCAACTTGTGCATGGCGTGGTTGCAGGCGTGGGCGGCTATGGCAACTGCTTTGGCGTGCCCTGCGCGGGCGGCGAGGTGCGGTTTGACCCGGCCTATAACGGCAACTGCCTTGTGAACGCCTTTGCCGCAGGCTTGGCCGACGCGGACAAGATTTTCTACTCCGCCGCCTCTGGTGTGGGCATGCCCGTGGTCTATCTCGGGGCCAAGACGGGCCGCGACGGCGTCGGCGGCGCGACCATGGCCTCTGCTGAGTTTGACGACAGCATCGAGGAAAAGCGCCCCACCGTGCAGGTGGGCGACCCTTTCACCGAGAAACGCCTGATGGAGGCCTGTCTCGAACTGATGGCCACCGGTGCTGTGATTTCCATTCAGGACATGGGCGCGGCGGGCCTCACCTGCTCTGCCGTGGAGATGGGCGACAAGGGCGGACTTGGCGTCAAACTGCAACTCGACGCCGTGCCCCAACGCGAGGCGAACATGACCGCCTATGAGATGATGCTCTCGGAATCGCAGGAACGCATGCTCATGGTCCTGCGCCCCGAGCTTGAGGCCGAGGCCCGCGCCGTGTTCGAGAAATGGGATCTCGATTTCGCCATCGTCGGCGAAACCATCGCCGAAGACCGCTTTCTCATCCTGCATGGCAATGACATCAAGGCCGACTTGCCCTTGGCCACCCTCTCAGGCTCCGCTCCCGAATATGACCGCCCTTGGGTGGAAACCACCCCCGCCACGCCGCTCGACCCCGCCACCGTGCCCGGCGTCGATCCCATCGACGGCCTCAAGGCGCTCATTGGCTCGATCAACTACTGCGCCCGGCAATGGGTCTATGAGCAATATGACACGATGGTCATGGCCGATACCGCCCGCACCCCCGGTCAGGGCGCGGGCCTCATCCGTGTGCATGGCACCGACAAATTGCTCGCTTTCACCTCCGACGTGACCCCGCGCTACGTCAAGGCCAACCCCTTTGAGGGCGGCAAACAGGCGGTGGCCGAGGCCTATCGCAACCTGTCTGCCTTGGGCGCAGTCCCGCTTGCCACCACCGACAACCTCAATTTCGGCAACCCCGAAAAGCCCGAGATCATGGGCCAATTCGTCGGTGCCATCAAGGGCATCGGCGAGGCCGTGGCGGCTCTCGACATGCCGATCGTCTCGGGCAATGTCTCGCTCTACAACGAGACCGACGGCACCGGCATTCTGCCCACGCCGACCATTGGCGCAGTGGGCATCATCCGTGACCCCGCAACCGCCATCACCGGACAGGCGCGCGACGGGCATGTGGCGCTGCTCTTGGGCGAAACCCACGGTCACCTGGGCCAATCGGCCCTTCTGGCAGAGGTGTTCAACCGAGTCGAAGGCGACGCGCCGCCCGTGGACCTCGCCGCCGAGAAACGCCACGGCGATTTTATCCGCGCCAATCATGCGCTGATCAAGGCCTGCACCGACCTCAGCGATGGCGGCCTGGCCTTGGCCGCCTTTGAAATGGCCGAGGCAGCAGGCGTTGGCATCCATCTCGATGCGGACGACACCGCCACGCTCTTTGCCGAAGATCAGGCCCGCTACCTCATCGCCTGCAACTTCGATCAGGCCGAGGCGCTGATGACCGCCGCAGGCCACGCCGGCGTTGCCCTCACCTCCGTGGGCCGCTTCACCGGCGACAGCGTGCGTCTGGGCAAATCCGAGGCCCCGCTTGCCGAACTGTCGAACATCTTCCGCAGCACCTTCGGCGCGACGTTCGACTAAGGGGAACGGGCGCAGCGAAATGGCAACTTTGACCTAGAGCTGACATTCACCCCTAGCGCCTACGCGCGGAATCAAGGCGCGGTACGCGCCGCCGCGCAGCGCCCGCCCGCCCGCCCCCTCGGGCGGGCGCTTTTGCAACGGCTCAACTTATTTAGAACGCGAAAGTATTTGGCGAAGATAAAGTGCCAGCCGACCAAGTGGCCGCGCCCACCCGGCGGACGGGCACCGCGCGCCTCCTCACTTGGGGCGAGCGTCACCAACACCGCCCCACACCCCATCACGTTTTCCGGAGCCCCATGGCGCGGGCCCTGCCCCCGTGGCAGGCTGACACCAGCCATGAAAGGATCGCCCATGCTCCGCCGCCTGCTCGCCCTCAGCCTTGTGCTGCTCGCCACGCCCCTCACAGCACAGGACACCCCGCCCGCGCCAGAGCCGCCAATGACGCTGGAGCGGCTCGATACCATCATCCGCGCCCTTGATCCCGAGGCAGAGAGCAACGGCAGCGTCTGGCAGTTGACCGTGAACGACGTGCAGGTGCTCATCGTCACCGACGAATCCGCAGACCGCATGCGCGCCATGACCCCTGTGGCCAAGGCCACAGACCTCACACCCGAAGACCTCAATCGCATCCTGCAAGCCAATTTCGACACCGCCCTCGATGCCCGCTACGCCATCGCCAAGGATCTTCTATGGGCCGCCTTCATCCACCCGCTGAAACCGCTGGAGAAGGACGAGTTCATCTCGGGCTTGGGTCAGGTCGTCAACCTCGCCCAGAGCTATGGCACGCTCTATTCCGGCGGCGCGCTGCACTATGGCGGTGGCGACAGCGGCGCGCTGCAACGCGCGCTGATTGATGAGTTGCTCAAAAAAGGCGAAGGAATCTGACCTCAGTCAGTCGGCTCTGCTCCCCGAGGAATTTTGAGCCCGATGAACAGCCAAGCCATCCCGCCCGCCTGCGCTCCCTTGCACTCATGCCGATGGGGCTCTACATCTTGGGCAAGACGTGACAAGGAGACGCCCCAATGGCCATGCTCGCCTCTGACCTCGAAGCCCTGATCCGCCAAGCCCTGCCCAATGCCAAGATCACCGTCGATGGCGAAGACGGCGTGCATTTCGCCGCCGAAGTCATCGACGAGAGTTTCCGCGGCATGAACCGGGTTCAACAGCAACGCGCCGTCTATGCCGCAATCAAAGGCAAGATGGACGGCCCCAACGGTGCCGTGCATGCCCTGGCGCTGACAACCAAGGCCCCCGACTGAGTGAATGGAACCCAGACTGATCGTCGCCCTGCTGCTTCTGCCCTTTGCCGTGATCTTTGCCTATACGATGTGGCATGAGATCCGGCGCTACCGCCGCGATGGGCGGGCCGATTACGGCCTCAGCTATTGCGAAGAAACCGACAGCACCCATGTAACTCTTTTGGGCGACGACGAAACCGGGTATGACCCCGAAGAGACAGACCCCTCGGCCAAAGCCGATAGACAGACCGATAGGACAAGCCATGACTGACGCCAAGACCCGCATCGAAGAGACCGTGAAATCCGCCGATGTCGTGCTCTACATGAAGGGCACCAAAGACATGCCGCAATGCGGCTTCTCCTCCCGCGTGGCGGGCGTGCTGAATTACATGGGCGTCGACTTCAAGGACGTGAACGTCCTTGCCGACGAAGACGTCCGTCAGGGCATCAAGGACTATTCCGACTGGCCCACCATCCCTCAACTCTACGTTAAGGGTGAGTTCGTAGGCGGCTGCGACATCATCACCGAGATGACGCTTTCGGGCGAACTTGATGAGCTCTTCGAGAAATCCGGCGTGTCCTACGACAAGGACGCCGCCGAGAAAATCCGCGAAGCGAACGCCTGAACCAAGGGGTCGGTCAAACCGTACGGTTTGACCGCACAGTCGTACGGCTCAGCCTCTCCGGGTCCAACCCCAGAGGCACAGCATTTCCATGATCACATGCGCCCCAGCGATGGCCGTGGCGCCTGTGGTATCATAGGGCGGCGACACCTCGACCATATCTCCCCCCACCAGATTGATCCCCGCCAGATCCCGCAGAATGATCGCCGCCTGCGCCGAGCTCAGCCCCCCCCAAACCGGCGTTCCGGTGCCGGGCGCAAAGGCCGGGTCCAGCGCGTCGATATCAAACGTCATATACACCTGAGCATCGCCCACGATCTCTTTGATCTTGCGAGCTATTTCCACCGGCCCCTCCAGATGCACCTGCCGCGCATCCAGTGTGGAAAACCCCATCGTGTCCGGATTTGTCGTGCGAATACCCACCTGAACAGAGCGCGTCACATCGACGAATCCCTGCTTCACGGCCTTGTACATCATCGTGCCATGGTCGATCCGCGTCAGGTCATCATCCGCCCAAGTGTCTGAATGCGCATCGAAATGGATCACTGCCAGTGGTCCGTATTTCTCGGCATGCGCCTGCAACAGCGGCAGGGTGATATAGTGATCTCCACCAATTGCAAAACAGGCAGCACCCGCGTCCAGAATGCCCTTGGCATGCGTATAGAGTGCATTAGGAAAGGCCGCTACATGTGCGTAATCAAACGCTAAATCTCCATAATCGGCGATACTCAAATGCGACAGCGGATCATAGCCATCCCAGCCATAGGGCGGATCATAAACCTGTAATGCGCTGGCCTCGCGCACCGCGCGCGGCCCCATGCGGGTGCCTGTCCGGTTGGTCACGGATTGATCAAACGGCACCCCGGTGATCGCCACATCGACATCCGTCAGATCCTTGGTATACCGACGGCGCGCAAAGGACAGCGCCCCACCAAAGGCATTCTCAAAGCTCAATCCACGTGATGTTTCACGCGTAAACGCCTGATCTATCTGTGTTTTCGCATCTTCCAGTGCCATGGCTTGTCTCCTTCAGCCAAGAGGCTGCGCGCGCTCGACCAGCCGCGCAAAGAACGAGGCACCCACCGGGGCCACCGCATCGTTGAAATTGAACCCGGGATGGTGCAGCCCCGGCCCGACGCCTTGCCCAAGAAACAGATAAGACCCCGGAAGCTCTTGCAGCATATAGGAAAAATCCTCGGCCCCCATTTCACGCGGGCGATCCGCGATGACCAATCCTTCGCCCACAACCTCCCGCGCGACCTCTGCGGCAAAGGCGGTTTTCTCTGCGTCATTGTAGGTGGCGGGGTATCCCAGATCAATCCGCACCTCCGCCCGCACGCCATAGCCAACGGCCACGCCCTCTGTAACCTCTCGCAACCGGCGATGCACCATCTCCTGCACCTCGGGCGTGAATGTCCGGATGGTGGCGTTGATATAGGCGGTCTCGGGGATGACGTTATCGACCGTGCCGGTATGGATCTGCGTCACCGAAATAACCAGATCATCCAAGGGGTTACGGTTGCGGCTGACAATCGTTTGGATGCCCTGCACAATGGCCACAGCCGCCACCACCGGATCGCGTGTCTCATGCGGCATGGCGCCATGCCCGCCCCGCCCAATCACGTCGATATGCAGCGTATCCACCGCCGCCATGATCGGCCCCGGCGTGGTCTCGAACGTGCCCGCAGGCACCCCCGGCAGGGTATGGAGCGCATAGACCTGCTCCACCCCATAGCGGCTCAGCGCGCCCTCTTCGACCATGATGCGTCCCCCGCCCGGACCCTCTTCGGCAGGTTGAAAGATCAGCACCACTTTACCGGCAAAATTCCGTGTCTCTGCAAGGTACTTAGCCGCGCCAAGCAGCATCGTCGTATGCCCGTCGTGGCCGCAGGCATGCATCTTGCCGGGGGTCTGGCTGGCATAATCGAGCCCGGTGACTTCGGTCATCGGCAGCGCGTCCATATCGGCGCGCAGCCCGATGCACGGCCCCTCGCCTTGGCCCTCGATCACCGCGACAACCCCACTGGTCGCCACACCGGTCTCGATCTGCGTGATGCCGAAGTCCCGCAATCGCTCGACCACAAAGGCCGCCGTTTTGTGGCAATCGAACCCCAATTCGGGATTGGCATGCAGATGCCTGCGCCAGGCCGTCATTTCCTCTGAGAATCCGGCAATTCGGTTGATCACGGCCATCTCTGGACATCCCTTCATTCTCGCGTCAGGGTCCACTCAACCCCAAAGACGAGGCCGCTGCAATGCCTGACGATACGCTCATCCACGATCCCCGCGGCGGATTGCCCCGCCTCATCGCCATCATGGCCCGCCTGCGTGATCCTGACACCGGATGCCCGTGGGATGTCGAGCAGGATTTCGCCAGCATCGCCCCCTATACCATTGAGGAGGCTTACGAAGTTGCGGATGCCATCGAACAGGAAAATTGGCAGGATCTACGTGGTGAATTGGGGGATCTTCTCTTGCAGGTGGTGTTTCATGCCCAAATTGCGCAGGATCGTGGCCTGTTTGACGTGATGGACGTGGCCAATGCCATTTCCGACAAGATGGTCGCACGTCACCCACATGTCTTTGGCGTTGAGAGTCGCGACAAAACCGCCGAACAACAGACCCGCGACTGGGAGGTGGTCAAGGCCGCCGAACGCGCCGCCGAGGCCAAGACCGGCACACTGGACGGTGTGGCCCTTGGCCTGCCTGCGCTCCTGCGCGCCGTCAAACTCCAGAAACGCGCCGCGCGTGTGGGCTTTGATTGGCCGGACTCTTCCCATGTTCTCAATAAGATACGAGAAGAAGTTGATGAATTGCATGAAGCTGCAACCGAGTTGACCCAGGATGCAGTTGAAGAGGAGTTTGGCGACCTTCTCTTTGTCATGGCCAATCTCGCGCGGCATATGAAGCTCTGTCCCGAAACCGCCCTGCGTCGCGCCAACGCCAAATTCACCCGCCGATTCGAGCGGATCGAAGCGCTTTTGGCCGAACGCGGCAAAACCCCACCCGAGTCGGATCTGGCTGAGATGGATACACTCTGGGATCAGGCCAAAGCGGAGGAGCGCGCCTGACAACCGCTTGTAACGACGCCAGAAACCCGCCACTCTCAGCCTAAGAATGAAAGGATCAAGTCAATGACGATCATGGATGAAGCCCGCAATGTTCTGGGCGAGGCGCTGGAGCCGTGCTCCTCCGCGCCGCTGACCGGCTACTTCCGTGACGGCCACTGCAACACCTGCGCCGAGGATCACGGCAGCCACACGGTCTGCGCCCTGATGACCGCCGAATTTCTGGCCTTTTCCAAATATGTCGGCAATGATCTCAGCACCCCCCGCCCTGAATTCCAGTTTCCCGGTCTGAAACCGGGCGATCAATGGTGCCTCTGCGCCGCGCGCTTTCTTCAGGCCCATGACGAGGGTTGCGCACCGATGGTGCGGCTCGACGCCACCCATGTGCGCGCCCTCGAGATCGTGCCACTGGAGGCGCTGCAACAAAACGCCGCCCCCGAGAGCTGACAGGATGGCCACTGTAACCCTGATCAGCGATGTCGAAGCCAGCCCCGAAGTGCGCGCCGTCTTTGACGACATCCGCGCCACGCGGGGCAGCGATGTCATCAATAATTTCTGGCGGGCCCTCGCGCATGACCCGGCCCTCCTGCTCGCAACATGGGAACGGCTCAAATCCGTGATGGGCCCCGGCACCCTTGATCCGCTGACCAAGGAATTGATTTATATCGCCGTTTCGGTCGCCAATGGCTGCGAATACTGCGCTCATTCCCACACCGCAGCAGCGCGCGCCAAGGGGATGACACCCGCACAGCACGGTGAACTCTTGTCGGTGATCGGCATGGCCAGTCAGACCAATGCCCTCGCCACGGCCCTTCAGGTGCCGGTGGATGATGCTTTCAAGATCTGATAAAGGCGGGACTTGCCCGCCCTGTCAGGCTCAACTGGTCTTGATATCGAACCCCAGATGCTTGGCGACGGTAAAGATGTCCTTGTCGCCACGACCACACATGTTCATGACCAGCAGGTGATCGTGTGGCAGCGTCGGCGCAATCTTCATCACATGGGCAAGGGCGTGGCTGGGTTCCAGCGCCGGGATGATCCCCTCCTGCGCACAGCAGAGCTGGAATGCCTCCAGCGCCTCGACATCGGTGATCGAGACATACTTGGCCCGACCCGTCTCATGCAGCCAGCTATGCTCAGGCCCAATCCCCGGATAATCGAGCCCGGCCGAGATCGAATGCCCCTCAAGGATCTGCCCATCAGCATCCTGCAAGAGATACGTGCGATTGCCATGTAGCACACCGGGCCGCCCGCCAGTCAGGCTCGCGCAATGCTCCATCCGGTCGTCCACGCCATGGCCCCCGGCCTCGACCCCGATAATATTCACGGTCGGATCATCAAGGAACGGGTAAAACAGCCCCATCGCGTTCGATCCACCGCCAATCGCGGCAACCAGCGTGTCGGGCAAACGCCCTTCAGCGGCCTGCATCTGTTCTTTGGTTTCCTTGCCGATGATCGACTGGAAATCGCGCACCATCGCCGGATAGGGATGCGGCCCCGCCACCGTGCCGATGCAATAGAACGTGTCGCGCACATTCGTGACCCAATCGCGCAGCGCGTCATTCATCGCGTCCTTGAGCGTGCCCCGGCCACTGGTCACCGGCACCACCTCTGCCCCCAAGAGCCGCATGCGAAACACATTGGGTGATTGCCGCTCGACATCATGCGCGCCCATATAGACGACGCATTGCAGCCCGAACTTGGCGCAGACCGTGGCCGTCGCCACCCCATGCTGCCCCGCGCCGGTTTCCGCGATGATCCGCTTCTTGCCCATGCGGCGCGCAAGGATGATCTGGCCCAGCACATTGTTGATCTTGTGTGCGCCCGTGTGGTTCAATTCATCCCGTTTGAGATAGATCTTGGCCCCGCCCAGATGCTGCGTCAGCCGGTCGGCATAATAGAGCGGCGAAGGGCGGCCCACGTAATGCGTCCACAGATCATGCATCTCATCCCAGAAGCTCTGATCGGTCTTGGCGTGCTCATACTGCTGTTCCAGTTCCAGAATGAGCGGCATCAGGGTTTCCGATACGAACCGCCCGCCGAAATCGCCGAACCGGCCTTTTTCATCAGGACCGGTCATAAAGCTGTTGAAGAGATCATTCATTGTCTCTGGCCTTTGTCATTCGGGAAAGTCTGAGGTTGAATATGGGACGCGCGGGGGATTTTCCAGCGAAAAGCGGGGCGTTCAGAGCCGACGGATCACATAGAGCCGCGACCAGAGGTCCGGTTCGGCCAACAGAAAGGGCAAAAACGGCTCAGAGCGCTGCGCGATATGGATCTGGCCACTGTCCACCAGCGATTCCAGCACCGATTGAAACCCCTGCGCCTTCCACGTCGCCTCGAGCAGATTGAACACGCCGATACCGCCGGGGCGCGTCACGCGGCTCAGATGAATGAGGCTCTCAGCCGGGGCATGACCGGGGCCAAAGGCACCCACGCAGACAAAGCCAGCAAAGCTGTCATCGGCAAAGGGCAGACCGCTGCCCATCTCCGCCTCGACCAGATCGGCATATTGCCCCGTTGCCTGCGCCGCCGCCAGCATGCCGGGCGAGAGGTCACAGCCGGTGATCGGGCCATACCCCAGAATCCGCAGGCTCTCGCCCACCAGCCCGGTGCCACAGGCGGCATCCAGCACCGGCCCGTCGCTCCGGTCCATAAAGCGTGCAAACATAGCGGCCCCAAGGGCAGGAAGCCGAAACCCACGTGCCAGATTATCTGCGTCATAGCTCTGCGCCCAATCGTTATAGATCGCGCGGGATTGCTCAGGCGTCTTGGCACCGTAAACGTCGCTCAGATCGTCCATCACGTCAGCCTCCTCTTGCGGGGCCAGCATGACCTAGCCTTGGGCGTTGTCAATAAAGGCGCGGATCAGACCCGCATCCTTGATCCCCGGCGCAACCTCGACCCCGGTCGAGACATCGAGTTGCCGCGCGCCCGTGCGCGCCACCGCCTCGGCCACGTTCTCGGGGGTCAGCCCCCCCGCCAAGAGCCAAGGCAAGGACCAGTCACGCCCCGCGATCAACCCCCAGTCAAAGGCCAGCGCATTGCCGCCCGGTCGTGTCGCCCCCGGTGGTGGCTTGGCGTCGATCAAAAGCTGAGCGGCCACGCCGCTATAAACGTCGATCTGCGCGAGATCGGTCGCTTCGGCGATCCCGATGGCCTTGATCACCGGCAGGCCATACCGCGCCTTGACCTCGGCCACACGCGCCGGGCTCTCGTTTCCATGCAATTGCAGGAAATCGAGAGGGACGAGCTCCGTCAAAGCGTCCAGCGCCGCGTTATCTGCATCCACTGTCAGCGCCACCTTGGCAACGCCCAAAGGCACGTCAAGCGCGAGACTACGCGCCTGCGCACAGGTCACATGACGCGGCGATTTCTCAAAGAAAACGAACCCGACATAGGCGGCACCGGCAGCCACTGCCGCAGACACGTCGGTGGCGGCGGTCAGGCCGCAAATCTTGACACGAATATCTCTGGTCATGCGCGCGGTTTAGCTTGCTTGATCCAAGAGCGCCAGAACTTCATCCTTGCCCTGATGCCGCTCACCCTTGAGACGCTTGACCTCGGCTCTCAGGCTTGCCAACTCGCGCGCCTGCCGCGCCGCTGCCGCCCGTTCCCCAGCCTCGCGAATCCATTCCCAGATGAACCCGACGATCAACCCCATGAGAATGCCACCGAATATCACGATAAAGAGCGGCACATCATAGGTTGGGTTGAGCGCGGCAAAGCCTGCCAACTCGTCAGGCAGCACCCGCAGGGTCACGACCCCGCGATTGGCCAATGCAATCAGCACAAGCGCTAGGGCAAAGATGGCAATCGAGGCATAGCGGATATAGCGCATGAGTTACTTTCCGTTGAGCCGGTCACGCAAGAGCTTGCCCGTCTTGAAGAAGGGCACGTATTTCTCCTCAACATGCACGCTTTCGCCGGTGCGTGGATTGCGACCCGTGCGCGCATCCCGCTTTTTCACCGAGAACGCACCAAACCCGCGCAACTCGACCCGATTGCCTTCGGCAAGCGCGTCGGTGATCGCGTTGAAGATGGTATTGACGATACGCTCGACGTCGCGCTGATAGAGATGCGGATTTTCGTCAGCGATTTTCTGGATCAGTTCCGATCGGATCATCGGTGGTCTCTCCCCCGGCCTTATTGTTTGTAACTTTGTGGCAGTTGCAGGGGACTATAGCCAGAATGCCGCGAAACCCAAACAGAAAGCCGGGTCAAGAGGCGGAAATCTATGCGATTTTTTGCCAGTCGCACGGATTTTCACGTGGTCTTCGCGGCTCAATGGGGCCGGTTTGCTGGATGCGTTGAATTGCTGCGGCGCGGCATCTCTCTCGAGACCGATTGATTCGGATCGGCGACCCGCCGCAGTCCCCTGACAGTCTTGGTGGACATTTGGACGCATCCGCCGCATGGTTCGCGCGGCGCGACGGAGACAGGCATGACGGCACGGCAGATCATCATCGACACCGATCCCGGACAGGATGACGCGGTGGCGATCCTCTTGGCGCTGGCCTGTCCCGAGACGCTTCATGTGCTGGGCCTCACCTGCGTGGCAGGCAATGTGCCACTTGCGCAGACGACCCGCAATGCACGCATGATCTGCGAATTGGCCGGATGTCCCGATCTGCCTGTCTTTGCGGGATGCGACCGCCCACTTGGCCGCGATCTGGTAACGGCAGAGCATGTGCACGGCCGCTCAGGCCTCGATGGCCCGGACCTTCCTGACCCTCAGATCCCCGTGCAGGACCAGAACGCGGTTGATTTCATCATCGATACGCTGCGCGAGAGGCCACCGGGTACAGTGACGCTGGTGCCCATCGGACCGCTCACCAATATTGCCACGGCCTTTGCCAAGGCGCCCGACATCGTCGCGCGGGTGCAAGAGATCGTGCTGATGGGAGGCGCCCATACGGCGCATGGCAATGTGACCCCGGCGGCAGAGTTCAACATTCATGTCGATCCCGAGGCGGCTGCCCGTGTCCTGGCCTCAGGCGTGCCCCTGACCATGCTGCCCCTCGATGTCACGCACAAGGCGCTGGTGACACCCGCCCGCAACGCAGCGTTTCGCGGCATTGGATCACGGGTTGGTCGCGCTGTTGCTGCCTTGACCGGCTTTTTCGAGCGATATCATCCGGAACGCCATGGCGCAGACGGTGCTCCGCTGCATGATCCGTGCACAATCTGCTGGCTCCTGCGGCCTGACCTTTTCAAGGCGCGCAAGGTGAATGTCGAAATCGAAACACAATCGGAATTGACGATGGGTATGACGGTGGTGGATTGGTGGGGCGTGACCGGAAGACCCGCCAATGCAACCTTCGTCCACGATATCAACGCACAGGCCTTCTTTGACCTGCTCACCGAAAGGCTGGCCCGGCTATGACCGCCCTCACCCTCGCACGGCCCGACGATCTGGACCGACTTTTGCCGCTGGTGGCCGCCTTTCATGACGAGGCGGGCATCTCACAGGCTGACGCGACGCGACGCGCAGCACTTTTGCCAATGCTCGAAGGCAGCCCGCATGGCGTGGTCTATCTCATTGGCCCCGGACGCGCCCCCATCGGCTATATCGTCTTGAGTTTTGGCTGGTCGGTGGAATTTGGCGGACTTGATGGCTACGTTGATGAATTCTACATCCGTCCGGGCGTGCGCGGGCGCGGCATCGGCACCGAGGTCATGATCAGCCTTCCCAAGGCCCTTGCCGGTGCTGGATTGAAGGCATTGCATCTTGAGGTGCGGCGTGACAACGAGAAGGCGTTAAAGCTTTATCAGAAACTCAGGTTTCTGCCGCGTGACGCGTACAGCCTTCTGACGCGGGAAATGTAGACTTTTCCCCCGCTTGACCCTAGGTAACCTGCATGACACTCGAGATTCCGTTCCAAAACAGCTATGCGCAATTGCCAGCGCGGTTCTACACCCGGCAATCGGCCCTAGCCGTGCGCGCCCCACGCCTGATCCAGTTCAACCGGGAACTGGCGTCGGAGCTTGGTATTCCAGATACCCCCGATGCCGATCTCGCACGGACGTTCTCGGGCAATGACGTGCCCCAAGGGGCCGCACCTCTGGCGCAGGTCTATGCGGGGCATCAATTCGGCGGCTTTTCTCCACAGTTGGGCGATGGACGTGCCCTGCTATTGGGCGAGGTGATTGACCGGACCGGACAACGCCGGGACATTCAACTCAAAGGCTCGGGTCCCACCCCCTATAGCAGAATGGGTGACGGGCGCGCCTGGCTCGGTCCGGTCCTGCGCGAATATCTGGTGTCCGAAGCGATGCACGCCCTTGGATTGCCCACGACGCGCGCGCTCGCTGCCGTCGAGACTGGCGAACCAGTCTACCGCGAGGCCGGTGGATTGCCCGGCGCGGTGCTGACACGGGTTGCGGCCAGCCACCTGCGCGTCGGCACCTTCCAATATTTCGCGGCACGACGCGACGTCGAGGGGCTGAAAGCGCTCTATGACTATACCGTCGCGCGGCATTATCCCTTGATCGAGGGCCCTGCGCATCTCTTGGCCGAAGTGATCCGAAGGCAAGCGCGACTGGTGGCGGGCTGGTTGTCCGTCGGTTTCATCCATGGGGTGATGAACACTGACAATACCGCGATTTCGGGCGAAACCATCGACTATGGCCCCTGCGCCTTTATGGATACCTACCATCCGCAGACCGTGTTCAGCTCGATTGATACGCGTGGCCGCTATGCCTATGACAATCAGGCGCATGTAATCGTCTGGAACATGGCGCAATTGGCCACGGCACTGGTGCCCCTGATGCCGGATCAGGCTGAAGCGATCGAAGATTTCACCGCGCTGGTCCATGCCATGCCCGACCAGATCGAAGTCGAATGGCGCCGTGCCTTTGGCCGCAAGATCGGGATTGCCGAGGCCACCGCCCAAGACGCCCCCCTAATTGCCGACCTGCTCGCGCGCATGGCCGAGGGACGGGCAGATTTCACCAATACCTTCCGCGGCCTCATCGACGGCACCGCGCGCGATCAGTTTCTCGACCGCGCCGCCTTTGACACATGGGAGCCGCTCTGGCGCGCCCGCATCGCGCAAGAGGATAACCCCGAGGCCGTGATGCGCGCCGCCAATCCTGCCTTCATCCCGCGCAATCACCGGGTCGAGCACATGATCGAATCCGCCGTCGCAGGCGATTATGCGCCATTTCAGCGACTGCTCCGCGTTTTGGCCCATCCCTATGTGGATCAACCCGAGGCCGACAATCTCAAACGTCCGCCCACCCCGGCAGAGGTTGTCGAGAACACCTTTTGCGGCACATGAGAAAACGCCGGGGCATGCCCCGGCGTTCTTATCTTATTCAGGCCGCGTTAGACCGCTGACCGCTGCCACCGCCACCCGGCTTTCGCCGACGACCGGCACCGGCACCGGGTTTGCCTTGCGGCTTGCCATGTTGTGCACCGCCGCCAAACCCGCCGCCGCCACTGCGACGACGCGGACCGCCGCGCGCCGAGGTGGGCTTGGGCGATTTCGGATCTGGCAACACTTCCCACGGACGGCCAGAGGCAACCGGAATGGTCGTGCCGAGAACCTTCTGGATATCTTTCAACTCGCCCATCTCATCAGGAGCACAGAACGCAATCGCTGCCCCGTCTTTGCCCGCGCGCGCTGTGCGGCCAATCCGGTGAACATAGTTATCAGGCACATTGGGCAACTCATAGTTATAGACGTGTTTCACATCCGGAATATCCAGACCACGCGCTGCCACATCTGTAGCGACCAGAATTTTGACCTGACCATCGCGAAACGCCTTGAGGGCGCGCTCGCGCTGACCTTGGCTCTTGTTGCCATGAATCGTGGCGACAGCGAACCCGGCCTGCTCCAGTCGCTTGGCCAACTTGTCCGACCCGTGCTTGGTGCGGCCAAAGACCAGCGCCAATTCGCTCTTGTGCTTGCCCAATAGCTCGATCAGCAGATCGGGTTTGGACGCTTTGGCGATGAAATGCACCTCTTGCGTGACCTTGTCCGCAGCCTTGCCCGGAGGGCTGACTTGAACCCGCTTGGGATTCCGCAGATAGCTGCCCGCAAGCTCTTCCATCTGCTTGGGCATAGTGGCGGAAAACATCATGGTCTGGCGCTCAGCGGCCAACAGACCCGCAATGCGGCGCAGCGCATGGATAAAGCCCAGATCGAGCATCTGATCGCCCTCGTCCAGCACCAGAAACCGCGCGGCATCCAGCCGCACGGCGCGGCGGTCAATGAGGTCAAGCAAGCGGCCAGGTGTCGCTACAAGAATGTCGATACCCTGCTCCAACCGCTTGATCTGCGGATTGATCGAGGCACCGCCCACCACAAGACCGATCTTGATCGGGCTGTCCTTGACCAGCGGCAAAAGCGAGTCGCGGATCTGGCCTGCAAGTTCGCGGGTCGGGGCAAGGATCAGGCTGCGGATGGTTTTGGGCGCTGGTTTGCCCGGCTCTTCCATCAGGCGGGTGATCAGCGGCAGGCCAAAGGCCATCGTCTTACCGGTCCCGGTCTGTGCGAGGCCGAGCACGTCAAACCCGTTGAGCGCATGCGGGATCGCATGGGTCTGAATCGGGGTTGGCTCGGTGATGCCTTCGTTTGCAAGCTTGCGCACGAGGGCCGCAGGCAGGCCCATTTCGTCAAAGAGATTCAAGTCGTATCCTTTCGGGGCGCGAGGACATCCCGCAGCCCATCGCAGACGGTGAATATCACCGCCCGGTCGTCGTGGTTGCACCAACCAGCAGCCAAAGAGCCGAATGCCCCCTGCACTCTGACAGGTGTTTGGCCCCACGCGTGATTTTGGGATCATCCGCGACATTTCATAAGATACGCCCATCTCGGGCAGTGCTGCTCACGCGGCAGGAAACGTCGGTTGAGGCGCATATGGAGCGCGCAGAGGCAGAAGTCAAGCGCAGCGTATCGTTTTACCCCGTCATCCTCGGGCTTGACCCGAGGACCTCATGCCCCAGAGATCCTCGGGTCAAGTCCGAGGATGACATTTCCACTTCACCTTACCATCCACACCCCCTTGGGCCAGAATGCATGAAAGGCGAAGGCAAACATCACATCATGCGGCACATCGCGCCCCTGCGCATCGCGCACCCGCACCGTGCCCACGTCGCGCCCCTTGGCAATGGTGCCGTGATCCAGCGCCGAGGCCTGTCCCGCCTCCCATGCGATGCTCACCTCCGCCTCTGTCACGCCACCTTCGGCCCGAACCCGCGTCAACGGCCAGGCGCGGTCGCCCACCCGCACAACCCGTTCCAGCGGCGCAATGCCATGCGGCGGGTCTTCACCCGTATAGAGAAACGGCCGCGCAGAGGTGTCATAGCCCCGGTAGGGATTACGCCCATAGGACCGATTATACGCAGGCTCCTCCATCACTAAACCGTCCGGGCTACGCGCCCGGAACTGATCCCAGCTTTCCATCCAGCTTGGCATCTGTTTCAGCTTGGTGCCGGTCAGATCGCCGACAATCGCCGCGCCGATCGCCTGCTGCCACCAGCTTTCGGTCTCGTGGTCATACATCACCATATCCGAATGCCGCAGCTTGCCCGACACCCCGAATGTCAGCACCCCCGACGCCGTGCGCCGGTCAAATGTCATGGCCGAATTGCACAAGGGGCAGAATGTGACAGCCACCGGCACGCCCCCCACCGTGTCATTCACGATCTCATGCCAGGTGAGGTAACGGATCGGATAGGCGCGCGCCTGCGTGCCGGGGATTTCCAGCGTGATCACCGGCTCTGTCCCGGCAATGCGCCGCTCCGAACTTGCCTTGCGATACGTCGGCCCGGTGATGGCCGGGATCCCATCCTTGGGCGGCCCACCCGATAGGATCTCGGACCAGTCGCGCACCGTGGTCATATCGAAATTCGTCTCAGGCCATTCCGCGCGCCACGACCGGGGATCGGCATGAGCCAGCGAGGCGATCAGCATCAGGGATGTCAGCAGGGCAAGGAAACGGGGCATGGCGGCTCCTGTCGTGGCCTCGGCCACACCCCAAGATGCGAGCCGCAGGGGATTCGGACCACCCCACCCCACGCGATTGTGACCCCGCGTCAGCCGCGCCGCGCCTCGCTCAGCGCGCGATCCCAGAGCCGGTCCCGCATCAACCGGCGAAAGGCCCGCTTTACCTCGCCGCCCGCATCGCGCGTATAACACCGCCCATGCGTCAGGATGAGCCGCTCCGGCCCCCAATCCAGCACCTGTTCCACCAGATCGCCCACCGCCTTGCGCCCGCCCAAACGCTGCGCCAACCCGATAGGTGGCTTGCCGTCGCTGTCGTCTATTCCGGCCACCCAGATCAGCGGCCGCACCCAGACCGGCAGGGGCGCGGTCTC
The DNA here is from genome assembly GCF_000152845.1 of Roseovarius sp. 217. GTDB lineage: Bacteria > Pseudomonadota > Alphaproteobacteria > Rhodobacterales > Rhodobacteraceae > Roseovarius. The sequence goes on along the minus strand of NZ_CH902584.1, from coordinate 2,894,284 downwards.
CACCGCAACAATCAACCGTGACAGGATCGCCGAGCGGCTGGCCTGATGCAGAAAGACCGCCTCGGTCTGCGCTCCCTCCAGGACAAGCGGCTTGATCTGTCGACACCAAGAGGCGGTTTTTACCTCTGTCCCGCGCCAGACCCGCGCACCCGGATAGGCCGCCTGCCAGTCAGGCAGATGCTGCAGGACCGGCGCATGCGGCACGACAATATGAGCCACCTGCCCCCGCGCTGCCAGCCAGTCCCGCACACTCGCGGGCAGCGCCCCCGGCGCATGCACCCAGAGATCGCCCGCAGGCAGGTCAATCACAACCGTGCGCAGCGGCATCGCAACGCCGCCACGCCAAGGTACTGCTCCGCCCGTCAGCCCCCAAACACCTTCGGCCAATGGCGCAGGGGTGATGACGGGACTGTCAGACCCAACAGCCATGCCTACTCGGTCACCGTGACCCGTGCCATCACGTCCGGCTGACCGACAACAGCACCATTCGGCCCATTGCCACGCTTGATCGCATCCACGATCTCCATGCCTTCGGTGACCTGACCAACCACGGTATATTGCCCGTTCAGGAACTCGCCCGCGTCGAACATGATAAAGAACTGGCTGTTGCCGCTGTCAGGGTCTTGGCTGCGCGCCATGCCGACCACACCGCGCAAGAACCGCTCGTTCGAGAATTCAGCCTTGAGATCGGGCCGGTCACTGCCGCCCATGCCGGCACGGCTCATGTCGCCGCCCTCCAGCTTGCCGAACTGAACGTCACCGGTCTGCGCCATGAACCCATCAATCACCCGGTGAAACACGACCCCATCATAGGCGCCCGCCGTGGCCAACTCGGTGATTTGCTCGACATGCCCCGGCGCAATATCCTCAAAGAGGTCGATCTTGACGGTGCCATTGGCCTCGCCCGCAATCTCGACTTCCAGCCCGGTCGCCAGCGCAGGACCTGCCAGAAGGCTCAAAACACACGCAAGTTTATACATCAGAGGCCACCTTGACGCTGATCATACAATCGGGATTTGCAGGCGGCTCGCCACGGGTGATGGCATCGACATGCTCCATGCCCGCGATCACACGCCCATAGACCGTGTATTGACCGTTCAGGAAATGGTTGTCGCTGAAATTGATGAAGAACTGGCTATTGGCCGAATTCGGGCTCTGGCTACGCGCCGCCCCCAGCGTGCCGCGATCATGCGGGATCTTGGAAAACTCGGCCTTGAGATCGGGCAGGTCGCTGCCGCCGGTCCCGGCTCTGCGCGGCTGATAGTCGTTTTCCATGTTACCGTGCTGCACATCGCCGGTCTGCGCCATGAACCCGTCGATCACCCGGTGAAAGACAACATTGTCATACTGCCCGGCGCGGGCCAGTTCCTTCATCCGCTCGCAATGGTCCGGTGCGATGGCGGGCAAGAGTTCTATGGTGACGGTGCCACCCTTCAGCTCCATCAGGATGGTGTTTTCGGGATCCTTGATCTCGGCCATGAGGCTCTCCTTGATAAAATATGCCCCGATACCTAGGCGGTTCCCGCGCGATTGCCAAGCGCAGAGGTTGACGCTGGCAAAGACCCGCGCCAATAGAAGCGCGACAAAGTTTCGGGAGGCGTATCGCATGAGCTGGAAAACCCTTGACGACATGGATCTGAACGGCAAGCGCGTTCTGGTGCGGGTCGATATCAACGTGCCGGTCGAGAATGGCCTTGTGACAGACGCCACCCGGATCGACCGCATCGCCCCCACCATCACCGATATTCTCGCCAAGGGCGGGCGGCCCATCCTTCTCGCGCATTTCGGACGGCCCAAGGGCAAGGTCGTGCTCGACATGTCGCTGCGCGTCACCGTTCCGGCTCTTGAGGCCGCCTTGGGCCGCAAGGTGCGGCTGATCGAAACGCTGGAAGGCGCCGAGAACCTCACCGACGAGGCGCTGGCCTCGGATGTGCTGCTCTTGGAAAACATCCGCTTTCACCCCGGTGAAGAGGCCAATGATCCCGCCTTCGCGGCGCGTCTGGCGCAACTGGGCGATGTCTACTGCAACGATGCCTTTTCCGCCGCCCACCGCGCCCACGCCTCGACCGAAGGGCTGGCCCGCCACCTGCCCTCCTGCGCAGGCCGCCTGATGCAGGCCGAATTGCAGGCGCTCGAGGCGGCGCTTGGCACGCCCAAACGCCCCGTCGTGGCCGTCGTCGGTGGGGCCAAGGTCTCGACGAAACTCGACCTTTTGGGCAATCTGGTCGCAAAAGTGGACAGCCTCATCATCGGCGGCGGCATGGCCAATACATTCCTCGCGGCCATGGGGCTCGATGTGGGCAAATCGCTCTGCGAGCATGACATGGCCACCACCGCCCGCGAGATCATGCTCAAGGCGGGCGCTGCGGGCTGCAAGATCCTGCTTCCCGCCGATGTCGTGGTCGCGCGCGACTTCGCTGCCGGTGCCCCGCATGAGGTGGTGGGCGCGCACGCCTGCCCGCCCGACGCCATGATCCTTGATGCCGGCCCTCAGGCCGTGGCGCGCATCATCGCCACGCTCGATGCGGCCAAAACGCTGATCTGGAACGGCCCGCTTGGCGCATTTGAAATAGCACCGTTTGACTCCGCCACCAACGCCGCCGCCTCGCACGCCGCGAGCCTTAGCCGGGCGGGCAAACTCATCTCCGTTGCAGGCGGTGGCGATACCGTGGCCGCGCTCAACAAATCCGGTGCCGCCGAGGATTTCACCTATATCTCGACCGCAGGCGGCGCTTTCCTCGAATGGATGGAAGGCAAGGATCTGCCCGGCGTTGCAGCGCTCAAGGCCTGAGCCTTCTTCTGTTAGCGCCACCACGATTGCAAGGCCCGCGCCCCTCGCCTATGAGGACGCGAAACCGTGTAGTCCTTCAAGGGTGTCCCAAATGAGCAAGACCGAACAGGCCAACAAACTCCGCGCAGGCCAGGGCTTTATCGCCGCCCTCGATCAGTCCGGCGGCTCCACCCCCAAGGCGCTGCGCCTCTACGGGATTGAAGAGAGCGCCTATAGCTCCGAGGCGGAAATGTTCGATCTGGTCCATGCCATGCGCGCGCGCATTGCCCAAGCCCCGGAATTTACCGGAGATAAGGTGCTGGGGGCCATCCTCTTTGAGATGACCATGGACCGCGACATCGGGGGCAAACCCTCCCCCACCTTTCTCTGGCAAGAGCGCGGCGTGGTGCCCTTTCTAAAGGTCGACAAAGGGCTCGCCAATGACACCGATGGCGTCAAGCTGATGAAACCCATGCCCGATCTCGATCCGCTGCTGGAACGCGCGGTCAAGGCGGGCATCTTCGGCACCAAGATGCGCTCGGTGATCGACGCCGCCAATCAAACCGGGATTGAAGCGGTCGTCGCCCAGCAATTCGAGGTTGGACAACAAATTCTCGGTCACGGTCTCGTGCCGATCATCGAACCCGAGGTGACAATCTCCATCGCTGACAAGGCCGAGGCCGAAACCCTCCTGCGCGCCGCCATCATCGCCCAGCTTGACCTGCTCCCCAAGGATCAGGAAGTGATGCTCAAACTCACCCTGCCCGAAACGCCGAACCTCTACGAAAGCCTCGTCAATCACCCCCGTGTCCTGCGCGTCGTGGCGCTCTCGGGTGGCTATAGCCGGGATGAGGCCAACGCGCGTCTGGCCCGGAATGGTGGCGTGATCGCGAGCTTCAGCCGCGCCCTGACCGAAGGTCTCTCAGCCCAGCAATCGGACGCCGAATTCAACGCCACCATCGCGCAATCCATCGACGACATCTACCGCGCGTCCATCGCAGGCTGACCAAGGCCCGCTTCATCTGGCCGAAAATACCTCGGGGGGGCGTCCGGGACTTAGATCGGGACCGGGGGCAGCGCCCCCACCCCGCTCTCAGCTCTTGGCGCGCTTGGCCTCTGCCACAACCTTTTCTGCCAGATCGCGAGCGATGCCAAATGCACCCTTGATCCGGTCGGTCTCGCCCTTCCAGTCGCGCCGCACGACAATCCTGTTGTCGCGCACCTTGGCCAATCCACGCTCATCGGCGATGAACTCGACCAGCCCGCGCGGCGAGGCGAATTTATCGTTGTGAAACTGGATCGTCGCCCCTTTCGGCCCGCCATCGAGCTTGGCAATGCCGGCGCGTTTGCACATCGCCTTGATCCGCACCACCAACATCAACATGTTGACCTCGCGCGGCAATTTGCCAAAGCGGTCGATCAACTCGGCGGCAAAGCCTTCCAACTCCACCTTGGTCTCCAACCCGCTCAGGCGACGATAGAGTCCGAGACGCACATCGAGATCGGGCACATAGGTCTCGGGGATCAGGACCGGCACGCCCAGATTGATTTGCGGCGCCCATTGCTCATCCGCCTCCGACAGCCCCTCCATCTGACCCGAGCGTATCTTGGCAATCGCCTCTTCCAGCATGGATTGGTAGAGCTCATAGCCGACATCGCGCATCTGCCCGGACTGTTCCTCGCCCAGCAAATTCCCCGCACCGCGAATATCCAGATCCTGCGAGGCCAGCGTAAAGCCTGCCCCCAATGTGTCGAGACTGCCCAGCACCCGCAGCCGCTTTTCCGCGCCCGGCGTCAGCGGCGCACGCGGCTTGGTCGTCAGATAGGCATAGGCGCGCGTCTTGGAGCGGCCCACCCGCCCCCGGATCTGATAGAGCTGGCTCAGCCCGAACATATCCGCGCGGTGGATGATCATCGTGTTGGCGGTGGGAATATCGAGCCCCGATTCGACAATCGTTGTCGCCAGCAGCACATCGTATTTGCCATCGTAAAACGCGTTCATCCGGTCGTCGAGTTCCCCCGCCGCCATCTGACCATGGGCGATGACATATGTGACCTCTGGCACCTGCGTTTTCAGGAAATCCTCGATCTCGGGCAGATCGCTGATACGCGGCACCACATAAAACGATTGCCCGCCGCGATAATGCTCGCGCAAAAGCGCCTCGCGCACGGTCACGCTATCGAACTCGCTCACATAGGTGCGGATTGCCAGACGGTCCACCGGCGGCGTGCCGATGATCGACAGATCCCGCACCCCTGACAGTGACAGTTGCAGCGTGCGCGGGATCGGCGTCGCGGTCAAGGTCAACACATGCACGTCCGAACGCAACTGTTTGAGCCGCTCTTTATGCGCCACGCCAAAGCGCTGCTCCTCGTCGATGATGAGCAGCCCGAGGTTCTTGAACTTGATCCCCTTGGCCAAGAGGGCATGCGTGCCCACGACAATGTCCGCCTCACCGCGCGACATGGCATCGCGGGTCTTGGCGGCATCCCCTGCCGAGACAAACCGCGACAGGGGGCGAACATTGACCGGAAACCCCCGAAAGCGCGACGCAAACTCTTGATAATGTTGCCGGGCAAGCAACGTGGTGGGGGCGATCACGGCCACCTGTAGACCCGTCATCGCAGCGGCAAACGCCGCGCGCATCGCCACCTCGGTCTTGCCAAATCCGACATCGCCACAGATCAACCGATCCATCGGAGAGCCAGAGCCGAGATCACTCAACACATCCTCAATGGCGTGCAACTGATCGTCGGTTTCCTGATAGGGAAAGCGCGCGGCAAAGGCCTCCCAGGCGTGGTGTTCCGGCTCGATCACCGGCGCGCGCCGCAACGCACGCTCGGCGGCCACCCGGATCAGGCGGTCCGCCATCTCGCGGATACGTTCCTTGAGCCGCGCCTTCTTGGCCTGCCACGCCCCGCCGCCCAGACGGTCCAGAAACCCCTCTTCATGCCCATATTTTGAAAGCAGTTCGATATTCTCGACCGGCAGGTACAGCTTGGAGCTTTCGGCATATTCCAGCACAAGGCATTCATGCGCCGCCCCGGCGGCCGTCACCACCTCTAGCCCCAGATAGCGGCCAATGCCGTGGTCCACGTGCACCACCAGATCGCCGATGCTCAGGCTCTGCGCTTCGGTCAGGAAATTCTCGGCCCGCCGCCGGCGCGGCGCACGGATCAACCGCTCACCCAGCACATCCTGTTCGGCGATCACCGTCAGGTCCGGCGCCTCAAATCCGTTCTCCAGCGGCCAGACCGCCAGATGAAGCCCATGCCTGCCGACACCTTTGGCCGTGCTGACACTCACCGCGCCAATCAACCCTTCGTCCTCAAGCAGACCCTCAAGTCTTTCGCGCGCGCCTGCGGAATACGAGGCCACCAGCACCGGACCTCGTTCAAGTTTTGCGTGAATATGATCCTTCAGGGCACTGAAAAGGTTTATATTTTCCTGCTGTCGTTCAGGTGCAAAGTTGCGTCCGATCCGCCCGCCTGCGTCGATCACGCCCAAGCCTGTCGCCTGCGGCAAGGCTGCAAACTGCAAGACACGCCGGTCAGCCACCGCCGCGCTCCAGGCTGCATCGTCAAAATAGAGCAAACCCGGCTGCACCGGCTTGTAGACGGTATCGCCCCGCGATTTCTGGCTCAGCGCCAGATGCCGCGTCTCGTATTGATCCGCGATACTGTCCCAACGCGCCAGACGCTGCGGTGTGACCTGCTCATCCAGCGTGATCGTGGCCGCTGGCAGATACTCAAACAACCCCTCCAGCCGCTCATGAAAGAACGGCAACCAATGCTCGACACCCGCGTGTTTGCGCCCCGCACTCACCGCCTCGTAAAGCGGATCATCGGTGCCCGCCGCGCCAAACTCGATCCGGTAATTCTGACGAAAGCGGCGGATCGCCTCCTCGTCCAGAATGACCTCCGACACGGGCGCCAACTCCACCCGGCTCAACTTTTCAGTCGTGCGCTGTGTGGCCGGATCAAACCGGCGAATCCCATCCAGCACATCGCCGAACAGATCAAGGCGCACCGGCCCGCCCTCGCCCGGAGGGTAGATGTCGATGATCCCGCCGCGCAGCGCGTAATCGCCAGGTTCCGTCACCGTGGGTGCCTGCGTAAACCCCATCCGCACCAGAAAATCGCGCAAGGCCTTGTCGTCGATCCGCTCACCCACCGCCGCGACAAAAGCCGCATCGCGCAGCACGTCTCGGGCAGGCACCCGCTGCGACGCGGCATTGAGCGTGGTCAACAGCACAAATTGCGACGGCCCTCCATGCACCAACCCCGCCAGCGTCGCCATCCGCGTGGCCGAGATATCGGCATTGGGCGATACCCGGTCATAGGGCAGGCAATCCCAGCCCGGAAAGGTCATCACCGGCATATCAGGCGCAAAGAATCGCAAGGCCGCCTGCATCGCCGCCATCCGCTTGTCATCGCGCGCGATATGCAGGACCGGCGCACCGGTCTTGGCCACTTCAGCCAGGATCAGCCGCGCGTCAAAGCCTTCGGGCGCGCCGCCCACGGTGATATGCTGCGCTTTGGTCATGGTGTTCCTGTTCCTTGCGCTCGGTCAGCAGACTGTGCATGCGCCCGAACGGCGAGCGGCTTCATCCCAGAATATTGGCATTCATGTTCTGATACATGCCCCACATCGCAGTCACGAAGATCGAGAACATGCCAATCAACTGGATGAAAAAGCGATGCGTCTGCAACCGTTTGATCAAGGCCTCGCCATTCAGGTCCCGGGCAGTGATGCGTTGTGCCACCCACACAGACAGAATACCGACAATCAAGAGCGGAAAGCCCAGCAAGAATAGGGCTTGGGCGAATTCGTTGTGATACACAAACCCCAAAAGCATCAGCATCGTCATCAGGAACGCGGTGATGCCCACCATCAATAAACCCGATTCCCGCGCGACATAGAGGATGCGGTTGATATTGATCCGTACCATATCTTCGAAATCCGTTATCGCCTGCGCACTCCGGCCCTTGCGGGCCCGAATGGCCATGTCCCATGGCACGCCTAATACCCAATGGCTGGCCGAGGACCACGTCACAGCCAAGGCGATCCAATACCAAAGGTTGCTAAAGGACCGCATGTCAATCAATTCGAAAACAGTGTCGTACCAGTCCAAGGCCGGTCCCCTCTCGCCGTATCATCGCTTCTCTTAGCGCCGGTGCGCGGCAATTCCTACCCTTGAGATGCGTGAATTTCCATGCCACTCAGTGAGGGTTGACCCAGCCAGAAAGACCGCCTATGCGCCCGACCCAAGCTGCCTTTCCCGCCACCCGCCTGCGCCGCACCCGCGCAACCCCCAGCATCCGCGCCTTGGTGGCGGAAAACACGCTCTCGGTCGGCGATCTCATCTGGCCAGTATTCGTGCGCGATGGCGACGGCATCGAGGAACCGGTTCCCTCCATGCCCGGCGTGATGCGCCGCTCCATCGACCGCGTGGTCGAGGCCGCCCAAGAGGCCGCTGACCTCGGTATACCGGCCATTTGCCTGTTTCCCTATACATCTGCCGAAAACCGAACCGCCGATTGCGCAGAGGCCTGGAATCCCGAAAACCTGAGCAATCGTGCCACGCGCGCGATCAAGGCGGCGGTGCCAGACCTCTCGGTGATGACCGATGTGGCCCTCGATCCCTATTCGGACACCGGCCACGACGGCTTTGTCGTGGATGGCGAGATCGTCAATGACGCCACGGTCGACGCTCTGGTCAAACAGGCGCTGTCTCAGGCCGAGGCGGGCGTCGATATCATCGGCCCGTCGGATATGATGGACGGGCGCGTCGGGGCCATTCGCGCAGCGCTTGAAGCGCATGGTCACCATAATGTGATGATCATGTCCTACGCCGCCAAATACGCGAGCGCCTTCTACGGCCCGTTCCGCGATGCCGTGGGGGCCGCAAATGCCCTCAAGGGCGACAAGAAAACCTATCAGATGAACCCGGCCAACACCGATGAGGCGCTGCGCCTCATCGAGCGTGACCTGCGTGAGGGCGCGGATATGGTGATGGTCAAGCCGGGCATGCCCTATCTCGACATCTGTCGACGGGCCAAAGAAACCTTTGGCGCGCCCACTTTTGCCTATCAGGTATCGGGCGAATACGCGATGATCATGGCTGCCGCTCAGAACGGCTGGATCGACCGCGAACGTGCCATGCTCGAGAGCCTGATGTGCTTCAAACGCGCAGGGTGCGACGGGGTCTTGACCTATTTTGCACCGGCGGTGGCCCGTATCTTGTCAAATGGCTGACCTGAGCGCGCAGTATCCCGCGCATGAACGCAATCTATGGTGACATAAGACCACCTTACCCCTATAATCGGTGCCAGACCGGTATGTTACAAAAGACCGGCACCCTGAGGCAACAAACAGGCAAACCCATGAGCATTCTCTCAAGACGGACTTTTACCTTGGGCCTGATGGCCGGCACGCCGCTGCTTGCGGCCTGTGGCAACGGCGTTGGCAGCACCGGCGCCTCGACGATTGACGCGCGGGTGGATTCCACCCTCACCCATATGTATGCGCAATACCCCGGCACCCGCGCGCTTGCTGACAAATCCAATGGCATGCTGATCATGCCCTTGATGACAGAGGCCGGTCTGATCGTCGGCGGCGGCTTTGGCCGTGGCGCGCTCCGGATCAACAACATCACGGTCGATTACTACTCGGCGACCAAAGGCAGCATCGGTCTTCAGATCGGGGCACAGCAATTCGCGCATGTGTTGTTCTTCATGACCGAAGGCGCATTGGAACAGTTCCGCCGCTCGTCGGGTTGGGCTGCGGGCGCGGACGTGGAATATGTCTTCAACGACAGGGGCGAAAACATGCGCGCCGAAACCACAACCTCGACCAGCCCGGTTGTAGCCGTGGTCTTTGGACAGGCCGGCGCTCTGGCCGGTGCATCGCTCGAAGGCATGAAATACACCCGCATCATCCCCTAACCGGATCGCATACTGACGCCGCAAAGCCACAAGGCTGGTGCGGCGTCAGAGCGGCCAGACGATCAGCAAGAGCGGCAAGCTGATCGCCACGACCAGAATTTCCAACGGCAATCCCAATTTCCAGTAATCGCCAAAGCGAAATCCGCCGGGGCCAAGGATCAGCGTGTTGTTCTGATGCCCGATGGGCGTCAGAAACGCACAAGACGCCCCAATGGCCACCGCCATCAGGAAACTGTCCGGGCTGACGCCAAGCGACGCGGAAATCCCAAGTGCGATCGGACACATCACCGCGGCGGTCGCGGCATTGTTCATCACATCAGACAGGAACATCGTGGTGATCAGGATCACCGCCAGGGCCGCTATGGCCTGCCCCTGCGCGACGTGGGTCACCAAAAACTCCGCCAGCAAATTCGCGGCTCCCGTGCTCTGCATCGCGCCCGCCACGGGGATGAGCGCGGCCAGCAACACGATCACGGGCCAGTCAATCGCCGTATAGACCTGACGGGGCGGCACTGTGCGAAACAACATCGAGGCCTGAACGCCCAGCGCGAAACTCGCCGCCGCAGGCAGAACGCCAAAGGTCACCAGCACAACCGCCACCCCCATGATACCCGCCGCCGTGATCGCCATCCGGCGGCTTGGCAGGCGCAACTCCCGCTCGCCCAGCGGTACACATCCCGTGTCATGGATGAATTCCGACAAGGATTCGGCCGGTCCCTGCATCAACAGAAGATCCCCCGATTTCAGCTTGATCGAGCGCAGGCGCGCGCGCGGTGCCTGCCCCCCGCGCGCCACCGCCAAAAGATTGAGCCCATACCGCGTGCGCAGATGCAGATCGCTGGCAGACATCCCGACAATCGACGCTGACGGCAGCACCGCCAATTCGCGCAACACCGTGTCGCGCTCATCCGTTGAACCGGGGTCTTCGGTCGCCTCCGCGTCGGTTTCGGTCTCTGCCTCCTCCGTCTTTGGCGCCTTGGCCTTCTTGATGTCCGCCTCCAAGGTCAGATCGAACACCGAAAGCGTTTCCGCCAAGGCCTCGACATCGGCCTCCAGCACGAGAACATCATCTTCCCTGATAATCCGCCCACCATGCGGGGCAAGCAAGCGTACATCGTTGCGCACCAATGCCACGATCTGCGCGTCCGAACTTTCGACGTCGCGCTCAAAGGCCCGCAGCGTCAGACCGATTGCCTTGCTCTTCTCACCCACCCGCACCTCGGTCGTATAGGCACCTGCGTCGAATTCCGACGCCCGCGCAGAGGTGCGCCGGGGCACCAACCGCCAGCCAATAGCGGCAATCGCCGCGATCCCGAGCACAGCCACAGTCACACCAACCGGCGCAAAATCGAACATCCCAAAGGGCCCACGCCCGGCCGCATCACGAAACCCGGAAACGATGAGGTTGGGTGGCGTGCCGACCAGCGTCATCATGCCCCCCAAAATCGTGCCAAAGGCCAAGGGCATCAACACCAATCCCGGCGGCAACTCCAACCGCTTGGCCAGTTGCATCGCCACCGGCATCAGGAGCGCCATCGCGCCCACATTGTTCATAAACCCCGAGAGCGCCGCTCCGAGACCCAGCAATGCAATCATACTGACAAATCGTCCGGCCTGACGCGGCAGCACCGCGCGGGTCAAGGCATCTACCGCGCCGGTGTTCTGCAACCCTTGGCTCAACACCAGCACACAGGCAACGGTGATCACCGCCGGATGCCCAAACCCGACGAACGCGTCGGCGGCTGGCACCAGCCCTGTGACCACACAGGTCATCAAGGACGACAGCGCCACCACATCATGCCGCAGCCGCCCCCAGAGAAACAGTCCCATAGTCAGCGCGAGCACGCCGAGGATCATCATTTGCGGGGCAGTCATCAGGCTATCCTCTGCATCAGAAACGACGGCCCTCGACAAAATCACGGGCAGGCGCGCGCTTCAAGCGCTACCCACCTTCAATGCAGCGTGAATTCGCCCACGACATTGCGCCACTCACCGGGGGCAATCAGCTTGCGATGCGTGAAACGCACCGAATGCAGCGGCCCCTCGATCTCTCGCTGCCAGAATTCGATGAACTCGAACAGTCGCGGATGGTCCGGTGCCAGATCATAGTCCTGCCAGACATAGCTGTTCAGCACATTCCGGTAATCGGGCATCCGGTAAAAGAACTCCGCCGTGGTTAGCCCATATCCTTTCAGCATCAATTCGGTTTCGGAAGTTGGCATTTTCTGCTCCTGTCACTACCTCATAGGACCATGATGCCTGAATGAAATTACTTTTCAATTAAAACAGTATGTTAGCACTCTACCTGCCCGGCTGACACATGCTGTGGCCCTGCGCCATTGCACCCCATATCCTGCCTCTGATATAGTCCGCTCAACAAGATATAGCGCCAGATCACAGGCCAGATCACAGGACGGTACAAAACGTGAGCGATACGCCTCAACCCCCTGAAAACATGGATGAAACCCCACCAGAACGGCCCAGCTACAGCGGCCCATCGGTGTCCATCACCCATGAGATGAAAACATCCTACCTCGATTACGCCATGAGCGTGATCGTCAGCCGCGCGATTCCTGACCTGCGCGACGGCCTGAAACCGGTGCATCGGCGCATTCTCTATGCCATGCATGAGGGCGGCAATACCCACGACAAACCCTATCGCAAATCCGCCCGCGCAGTGGGTGACGTGATGGGCAAATATCACCCGCATGGCGATTCAGCGATCTATGACGCGCTTGTGCGCATGGCGCAGGATTTCTCGATGTCCCTGCCCCTCCTTGATGGTCAGGGCAATTTCGGCTCTATGGACGGCGATAACGCGGCCGCCATGCGCTATACCGAAGTGCGGATGGACAAACCGGCGGCCTATCTGCTGGCCGATATCGAAAAAGACACCGTCAACTTTCAGGACAATTACGACGGCAAAGATCGCGAGCCCACCGTCCTGCCCGCGCGCTTTCCCAATATGCTGGTCAATGGTGCGGGCGGTATCGCCGTGGGCATGGCCACCAATATCCCGCCGCACAATCTGGGCGAGGTCGTGGATGCCACGCTGGCACTGATCGAAAACCCCGATCTCGAGAGCGAAGATCTGATCCAGTATATTCCCGGCCCCGATTTCCCCACCGGCGGCCTGATGCTGGGCCGCTCCGGCGCGCGCAAGGCCTATCTCGAGGGACGCGGCTCTGTCATCATTCGCGCCAAGACCCGCGTCGAGGAGATCCGCAAAGACCGCTACGCCATCATCATCGACGAGATCCCCTATCAGGTGAACAAGGCCACGATGATCGAACGCATCGCCGAAGCCGCCCGCGAAAAGCGGATCGAAGGCATCTCGCATGTGCAGGACGAGTCTGACCGCAACGGCGTGCGCGTGGTGATCGAACTCAAGCGTGACGCAACCGCCGAGGTGGTGCTGAACCAGTTGTTCCGCTTCACCCCGATGCAGACCTATTTCGGCTGCAACATGCTGGCCCTCAACGGCGGCAAACCCGAGCAACTGACGCTGCACCGCTTCCTGTCCCTCTTCATCGTGTTCCGCGAAGAAGTGGTCGCACGCCGCACCGCCTTTGAGTTGCGCCGCGCTCGCGAACGCGCGCATGTGCTCTGCGGTCTGGCGGTAGCTGTGTCCAACGTCGACGAGGTCGTGGCCACGATCCGCGCCTCCGCCGACGCCGCCGAGGCCCGGCTCAAGCTGATGGAACGCCGCTGGCCTGCAAGAGAAATCCTGCCCTATATCGCGCTCATCGACGATCCCAGCCACCCGGCCAATGAGGACGGCACCTATAATCTGTCCGAGGTTCAGGCCCGCGCCATTCTCGACCTGCGCCTGCAACGCCTGACGCAACTTGGCGTCAAGGAAGTCACCGACGAGCTGCAAGACCTCGCCGGCAAGATCAAGGAATACCTCGCCATCCTCGCCAGCCGCGAACGGATCATGCAGATCATCTCGGACGAACTGCGCGAGGTGCGCGACCTCTTTGCCGTGCCGCGCCGCACCCAGATTGTCGACTGGTCCGGTGACATGGAAGACGAAGACCTCATCGAGCGCGAGGATATGGTCGTGACCGTCACCAGCGGCGGCTATATCAAACGCACGGCCCTTGCCGATTTCCGCGCTCAAAAACGCGGCGGCAAAGGACTGTCGGGCATGGCCACCAAGGATGAAGACGTGGTCACCACCCTCTTTGTCGCCAATACCCACACGCAGCTTCTGTTCTTCACCACCGGCGGTATGGTTTACAAGCTCAAGACATGGCGTTTGCCACTCGGGGGCCGGACCTCCAAGGGCAAGGCCATCGTCAATATCCTGCCGATTCCCACAGGCGTTTCCATCGCCGCAATCATGCCGGTGGACCGCCCCGAGGAAGATTGGGAAGATTTGCAGATCGTCTTTGCCACCTCGGCAGGCGATGTGCGCCGCAATGCGCTCTCGGATTTCACCAATGTCATGCGCAATGGCAAGATCGCGATGGACCTGCCCGAGGGCGTGGAACTGGTCAACGCGCGCATCTGCGGCCCCGAGGATGACGTCATGCTCGTGACCGATTCCGGCCGCGCCATCCGCTTCCCAACGACCGAGGTGCGGGTCTTCAAGGGCCGCAAATCCACCGGCGTGCGCGGCATCCGCCTGCTGGGCAATGACCGCGTCGTGTCGATGTCGGTGATCAGCCATTTCGACGCCTCCGCTGACGAGCGCGCTGCCTATCTCAAGATGCGCCGCCAACTGGCAGGCGCGGATGAGGACGCAGCCGCCGATGACGAAGGCAACGCCGATGCCGCCATCAGCCCCGAGCGCTTCGAGGAAATGCAATTGGCTGAAAACCTGATCCTGACCATCACCGCCAAAGGCACGGGCAAGCTCAGCTCCAGCCATGACTACCCGGTGCGCGGGCGCGGTGGCATGGGCGTGCAGGCGATGGACAAGGGCATGCGCGGTGGCACGGTCGTCGCCTCCTTCCCCGTGACGCTCGAGGATCAGATCATGCTCGCGACCTCCAAGGGTCAGTCGATCCGCGTGCCTGTCATGGGCATTTCCTTCCGCTCGCGCAGCGCGGGCGGGGTCAAAGTGTTCAACACCGGCACCGGAGAAGAGGTCGTTTCGGTCGCTTGGATCGCCGAACAGGCCGATGAGGACGAAACTGCCGAGGGTTGACTTTAACCCTCGGCGCGACCTTTAATCGTGCATCATCATGATTTGGCCCAATTCTTGCAACATTTGCCATGAATAGAAGGCCGCCCATGTGCGGCTTGTTTGTGCGAGTAAAGACCAGTTCCTCTTCCCTGACCGAGCGGATGCTGCATATGACCAGAAACTTTCGCTACCGAATTGGTCCAACCGGACTGAACTTGATGCGCATCGTGATGGGGTCCTACTTCATGGCCCTCGCGCTCGGGTTCGTGACAGGCTTTGACGTCGGGGCGCTCTTCTCCTTTGTCCTGCCTCAAAGCGTCGCGCGTTTCGTCGGTTCGATTGCCCTGCTCTGCCTCAGCATCAGCTTTATGGCAGGATTTCAACTGCGCCGTATCGCCCGCACCCTTGTCGCCCTGATCCTGTTCTCGAGCCTGACTGAGAACTTTTGGCTGTTGACGCCTGAGAACCTCTCGGGTTTTTGGCGGGACTTGGCGCTCGCGGCGGGGGTATTCCTCAGCTACGCCTCGCTGGGACGCCGGGAATTGCGCCGGGCCTCGATCTTCGTCCAGCGTGCGCGCGTGCGCCGCGTATTTGTACGAAAGGCGATCGAACCCCACCGCATAAGCCCGCTCCTGACACGCAAGAGACCGATCCAAAAGGAAATCCGGAACGCACTCGCCGTCACCTCAGGTCCGAACCGCTCCAAAACAGCCGAGGACGAACCAGAAGTCGAGAATATCTTCGCCAATCTGTGACGGCCGCTCGGGGCTTAACTCGGTCTCAACCTATCCCGTGCAAACTCGGCAGGGTGCCACAGGATGCCGGGATGCCTGCCGATGAACCTCTATTGCTGCATGATTGACCTCAAACAGGATGCCAAGGCGTTGGGCTTTGCCGCCGCGCTTGAGGCTTGGATGACCCATCTTCACACCCACGGAACCATTGGACGTTGGCGCCTCTGCCGTCGCAAGCTGAACCTTGCGGCCGATGCCTATGGTGATTTCCTGCTCGAGATAGAGGTTGCCGATCTCGCCCAACTGGACCGCGCCTTTCGGCTCACTGGCGCACAGGACGAGACAACGACAGTGCTGCATGAGCGTGTCCATGCCCAGATTGCTCAGGCCCGCTTTGCCCTCTACCGCCCGTTTCCG
Organism: Roseovarius sp. 217; assembly: GCF_000152845.1. Classification (GTDB taxonomy): domain Bacteria; phylum Pseudomonadota; class Alphaproteobacteria; order Rhodobacterales; family Rhodobacteraceae; genus Roseovarius. Next base: position 2,878,281 of record NZ_CH902584.1, on the reverse strand, counting down.
GACGCAGAGCGCGCTGAACGCATGTCACTTGTCTAAAGCGGCAGGCTCGTCACCCGACGGGATCGCACCTGCCGAGTGGCCTCGTCGGGCTTAAGATACCTCAGGGGCATGGGGGCAGCGCCCCCATCATCCCACAGGCCATTCTGGCGTGACAGTGCGGCTAGTTCGCCAGATTGTTCGCGGTCGCGCCGAAACCAACGATCGTTCCAAACAGACCAAGTATGGTCTGCACCCGCGTGACCGGCGATTCGGTTGCAAGCAGCGTGTCACCGGGATTGATCTGGAATTGCCGCGCGGCAAACAGACCATCAGCATTGGTCAGATCCAGCGAAAAAATGACCTGAGGCATGTCCGGACCTGGCTTGTCGGGGTTGAGATGCCGCCGGTCATATTCCCGCAGCACCAGCAATCCTTTGGGATCGGCACGCGCCGCACTCAACCCGCCCATGGACGATACGGCCTCCATCGCGGTTATGGTTTCCTCCTCGAAGGGAATCACCTTCTGGCTGCCCGCAGCACCCAACACGTTAAAGCTGCGGTCATCTTCGGTCACGACGATCTGATCGCCCCCGCGCACCAGCGCGTTGCGACCGGGATCGGCAAACAGCGTCTCCGCACGGGTTTCATAGACCTCAGAGCCACGTTGCAACACGACCAGAGGATTCTTCATCGCCGGAGACACGCCGCCAGCCTGCGCCAGCACGCTCATGACCCGCGTATTGCGCGACTCCAGCGGATAGTTTCCGGGGGCGGCAACACCGCCCACCACGTCGACCGCATTGTTGCGCCCCGGCGTGACGCTCAACTGCACCTGCGCCGAGGGCGCAATCTCGAGCATGCGCGTTTGCAACGTCTCACGCGCTTCGGATTCGGTCATTCCGCGCACATTAATCTCACCGAGATAGGGCATGAACACCGATCCAGACGGCGACACCGTCATTGGAGGAACGGCCGTCGATCGCGACTCCTGACTGGCCAACAGGGAATTTTCCTGATTGTCCCAGATCACGATTTGAAGCGTATCCCCGGTTTGAATGATCGAGGAATCAGGGCCACGGCTTGCCGATAACCAACGGTAATGCCCCTTCCATCCGGACGCAGGCCACAACGCGAGGGCAGGCGTGGACCGGCGCGTGACCTCCACCACCTGAAACGTGGGGGATTTTGTGTCACGTTCGGCGAGAACCTCACTTTGCAGGGCGGCACCCCGAGGCAAACTGCACGACGCCAGAGCGGCAAACATGAGAACCCCAAGGAAAATCCTGATTGTGCGCGTCACTCTCCGACTCCCCCGTCTGTTTGGCATTGCATCGGTTCCTACCCCGCACACGGCGTGCTAGACAATCGGAATCTGACCTTTAGCAACAGGCAGCGCTGCATCTTGGCCGAAACGCACTTAGGACCATCTCTGCTCGTGACCGGCGCATCAGGCCGAATTGCCGGATTCTTGCGGGCCGCGTGGCGCGATCTTGACGCCCCACGGATTGTCTGGCTGTCGCGCCGCAAGCCCGCTGATATTCTTTGGTCCCCCGGGGCTCGTCTCTCAACTTTGCCCGATTGCGATACCGTCATTGCGCTTTGGGGCCGGGTGTCCGGCGCGCCAGAGGATCTTTCAGCCAACATCGACCTCGTCCGCCACAGCGCCGATCTGGCCGCAGCCTGCGGCGCGCGGCGCGTGCTGCACTTCTCCTCCGCCGCAGTCTACGGTCCTGGCCACGCGCTGCACGAAACCGATAGACCGGCGCCCGCCAATGCCTATGGCCATTCCAAACTGGCGATGGAAGACGCGGTGCGTGCCTTGCCCACCGGCCCCACGCGGCACTGCTGCCTGCGGCTTGCGAATGTTGTGGGGGCCGACAGCCTTGCCCCCGCCCTGCGGCTGCATGACAGCCCGGTCCGGCTTGACCGCTTTGCCGATGGCACCGGCCCCTGCCGCAGCTATATCGCTCCGGGCGATCTGGCCAAGGTCTTGAGGGCGCTCGCAAGCGTGCCGCCAGATCAGCTTCCTGATACGCTCAATGTCACATCGCCCACGCCCGTAACCATGCAGGCTCTGGCCGAGGCAGCCGGACGTCCCGTGATCTGGCAAGACGCCCCGGAAACCGCCGTGCAGACCGTAAGCCTCGACGGCACCCGACTTGCCGGTTTGATCCCGTTTCTATATCTCAGAGATACAGCCCAACAGATGATCGACGACTGGCACACTCTGGAGACCGCACCATGACCCCAGCCAAGAGGGCCTTCGACATTGGATTTGCGCTTTTGCTGATCCTGCTGCTGGCTCCGGTTATCCTCGTCGTTGCCCTCCTCATCGCCCTGATCGACGGCCGCCCCGTGTTGTACTTGTCCGAGCGGATGCGGACACCGGATACACCGTTTTGCCTTTGGAAATTCCGCACCATGCGGGTGGTCGAGAACGACGCGGGCGTCTCGTCCGGCTACAAGCAGCATCGTGTCACCGCCCTGGGCAGACGCCTTCGCGCCTACCGCCTCGATGAATTGCCACAGCTTCTCAATGTGCTGCGCGGGGACATGAGCTTTGTCGGACCGCGCCCCCCCCTGCGCTGCTATGTCGAGGCCTGCCCCGACCTCTACGCCAAGGTGCTCGAGAAACGCCCCGGTGTGACCGGACTCGCGACGCTGGTCTACCACCGAACCGAAGAAAAGCTGCTCTCCGCCTGCACCAGCCACGAGACCGGAGAAACCACCTATGTGACCCGTTGCATTCCCCGCAAGGCAAGGCTGGATCTGATTTGGTCGCGCCACCAGAGCCTGTGCTACGACCTGCGTTTAATCTGCCAGACCGTGATTCGTGTCTTTTACCGTCGCAGGGCACGCCGCCTCGAACGCGGTTGATTTCAAAGGATTCGTCACGCCTCTTGCACATATGTTACGCGAATCGGCTAAAACTTGCTCAGTTTCGGGGTCCACACCTGTAACAAGCCAGTGATTGGGATTTGTATTACTGCGCCAAGCGCCTAAAACGAAAAAGCCGAATAGTGGGGGTAAGCGCAGTGCTCTATCGAACTGTCACGACGCTGAAACAAGGTCAGAAGCAGACGTTCTTTCTGACGCTCGATATGCTGATCGTGGCTATCTCGTACCTCGCCGCGCGTGTTCTCCTCCTCGGACCGTCCTCTCTCGCGGCAGCGGGAGATGCAGTTCTGAGCGAACTTCTGGTGATGATGTGCACCGCCGCCGCGGTGGCAACCTATTTCGGGCTGCACAAGGTCAAGCTGAAATCCTACGAAATGCAAGGCATGCTCAACTCGGGTTGGGTGGCACTTGCCATGACGGCAAGCGGCGTCGCCGGTTCGCTTCTTCCGGGCAGCGCGGCGGCCCCGGCCACGGTCTATGTCGTCAGCGGCATGATGTTTCTCATCCTGTCCGTCACCGCGCGCCTCGTGCTGCGCATGGTCCTGCTGCGCATCTACCGCAATGGCAATCGCCGTCTGCGGGTGCTGATCTATGGGGCCGGTCAAACCGGACAACAACTCGCCAGCGCATTGGCAACGGATGACGAAGTCTTGCCAATGGCCTTCGTTGACGACGAACCGCGCCTGCAATCCCTGACCATTGCGGGACTCAAGGTGTTCAAATCGTCCGATCTGCCGGATCTCATCAAACGCTACGACATTCAGCGCGTCATCCTCGCCATGCCAAGCGCCCCCCCGGCCAAGCGCGCCGTGCTCTCGCGCCGCATCGCAGACCATGGCTGCGAGGTCCACGCTCTGCCCTCCTTTGCGGATCTGATCTCCAACGACGTCCGCACCCTCTACAAGAGCCGCCCGGTTGACATCAACGATCTCCTCGGCCGCGACGGGCTGGACGACAAACTTCCCGGCTCACGTGACAGCTACAAGGGGCGCTGCGTGCTCGTCACCGGTGCCGGTGGCTCGATCGGCTCGGAACTCTGCCGCCAAGTGATCGCCTACGAGCCCGGCCATCTGATCCTCTTTGATCACAGCGAACACGCCCTCTTCGAGATCGACCGCGAATTGCGCAGCCTCGCACCTCTGATGCGGATCACCCCCATACTTGGCTCGGTTTGCGAGAAATCGGTGGTCAATGTCCTGATGCGCGCGCGCAAGGTCGAGATTGTGCTGCACGCCGCCGCCTACAAACACGTGCCCATGGTCGAAGCGAACGCGATTGAAGGCATGCGCAACAATGTGATCGGCACACGGATCGTGGCCCATGCCGCACGCGACGCCGGGGTCGAACTTTTTATCCTCGTCTCGACAGACAAGGCCGTGCGCCCCGTCAGCGTGATGGGCGCCTCCAAGCGCTTTGCCGAAATGATCGTGCAGGATCTGGCAACCCGGAGCAAAACCACCCGCTTCTCCATGGTGCGTTTTGGCAATGTGTTGGGCTCTTCCGGCTCTGTCATCCCGCTCTTTGCGGAACAAATTGCGCGCGGCGGGCCTGTGACGCTGACCCACGCCGACGTCACCCGCTATTTCATGACCATCCCCGAAGCGGCGCGCTTGGTTCTATTGGCAGGCTCTTTTGCCCGCGGCGGCGATGTCTTTGTGCTCGACATGGGCAAACCCATCGCGGTGCGCGACGTGGCGCGCAAGATGATCGAAGGCTCGGGTCTCACGGTACGTGACACGCTAAATCCACACGGCGACATCGAGATCCGCATCACCGGCCTGCGCCCCGGTGAAAAGCTCTATGAGGAACTGCTGATCGGCTCCGACATGCTGACCACGCCACACCCCAAGATCCTGCGCGCCCAAGAAGGCCATCTGTCGGAAATCGAACTCGCCAAGGCGCTCAAATCCCTGTCCGAGGCAATCGAGACCCGCGACGTGGCGCTCCTGCGCAGCGTGCTCGCGCAGTGGATCGAACAGATCGAAGACCACCCCGAAGCCAGCGTCAATCAGTAGACGTCACCCGGCGAGCGCACCAAACTTACCCTCCAGATAGGCCAAGAGCGGCTCTGCCCGCGGTGCGGCCCCACAGGCGCGCGCAATGACCTCCGCCGGCTCGTATAGCCCGCCATGCTGCTGCACAGTGTCGCGCAGCCACGCAGTTGCCTCTTGCAGATCACCTTGCGCCAATTGCGCATCGAGCCCCGGCACGGCGTCCCGCAACGCGGCATGCAGGCACCCGGCATAGACATTGCCCAGACTATAGGTCGGGAAATACCCGAACAGACCCACCGACCAATGCACATCCTGCAACACGCCGTTGGACGCGCGATCCACCGGCGTGCCGAAATCAGCGGCAAAGCGATCATTCCACGCCGCCTCAAGATCGGTCACGGCCAAATCCCCGGTCATCAACGCCCGCTCCAGATCGTAACGCAGCATCACATGCAGATTGTATTGCACCTCATCTGCCTCGGTCCGGATATAGCCACGATGCACCCGGTTCACAGCGCGGTAAAAGCCATCCTCATCGGCAATTCCGAACGCGCCAAAGGCATCGCGCATCTGCCCATAGAGCCAACCACAGAAGGCCCGGCTCCGCCCCAACTGGTTCTCATAAATCCGGCTCTGGCTCTCATGCACCCCCATCGACACCCCCTGCCCCAAGAGCGTCAGGCGATAGGCGGGATCAATGCCCTGCTCGTAACAGGCATGTCCGACCTCGTGGATGGTGGAATAGAAACAGTTGAACGGGTCCACCTCGCTCACCCGCGTGGTGATCCGCACATCGTCGCCGCTGCCGGAACTGAACGGATGCACCGCCAGATCCAGCCGCCCCCGGCTCAGGTCATAGCCGAACACCTGCGCCAGCTTCTGCGACAGCGCCAGTTGCGCGGCACGGTCAAATCTGCCCTCGAGCTTGGGCCACGCCACCTCCAGCGCTGCCGCGCGCAGCGCCACCAGACGCGGTCGCATCTCAGCAAACATCGCATCGAGCTTTGCGGCCCCCATCCCCGGCTCGTAATCCTCAAGCAGCGCATCATAGAGCGCGCCACCCGCTGACAGGGCCGCCGCTTCCTCGCGCTTGAGCCGGACCACCTCGGACAGAACCGGCGCAAAGGCGGCAAAGTCATCCGCCGCCCGCGCCTCGGCCCATTGCCCCTGCGCCCGGCTCGTCAGCCGCGCCAGCGCCACGGCCAGATCGCCCGGCACCTTGACCGCCCGCTCATAATCCCGCCGGATATGGCGCAACTGCGCCCGCGCCACGGCCCCGGTCGCTTTCTCCTCGGCCTCTGCCAGCACATCGCCCCGCGCCGGGTCCACCCGTCGCGCATGAAGCACCGCCTGCATCGCACCCGATTCCTCGGCCCGCTGATCGGCGGCGCCGCGCGGCATCATGGTTTCCTGATCCCAGCCCAGCCGTCCGGCCACCTGCGCCAAGGCCTGCGTCTCGCGCTCGCGCGCCATCAGATCATCATAGGCGCTCATGCTCAGCGTCCCCGAATGGATGTGGCGCGCGGATACTGGCTCAGGAACCGCGCCCGCAGGATCAGCACCCAGAGCACCACCGCCACGAATTGATGCGCAATCGCCAAATGCCAGGGCGCGATATAAAGCACCGTCATAATACCCAGAACGATCTGCAACAGCAGCACCGCAAAGGCTGCGGTAAAGGCACCCCGCGTCTGTACATGCGCGCTCTTTCGCCCGCGCAGCCAGACCACCACGGCAAAAATCAGCAAGAGATAGCCGCTCATCCGGTGAATGAATTGCACCGTGCCGGGGTTCTCAAAGAGGTTCCGCCACAGGGGCTGCAAGTCCATCATATCGGGCGGCAGAAATCCCCCCGCCATCAGCGGCCAATCGGTATAGCTGCGCCCGGCATCTATCCCCGCCACCAGCGCCCCCAGCAGGATCTGCAGGAAGGCAAAATGCATGAGACCCGTCGAGAGGCTGTAGAGCTTCGCCTCCCGCCCCCGCCGCGCCTGCATCAACTCCCGCTCCTCGCGCCCCAGCAGGAACACGAACCAGGCAATCACCCCCAGAATGACAAAGGCCAGCCCCAGATGCGTCGCCAGCCGGTAAGAGGCCACCGCCACCCTCTCACCGCTCAGACCAGAGGACACCATCCACCAGCCAATCGCGCCCTGCGCGCCGCCCAGTGCGCCCAGTACCAACAAACGCCCGGTCCATCCTTTGGGAATTTGCCGCGCCAGCAGGAACCCGAAAAAGCCCAAGGCCCAGACAAGCCCGATCACCCGGCCCAATTGCCGGTGCCCCCATTCCCACCAATAGATGAACTGGAATTCCGCTAGGGTCATGCCCTTGTTGATCAGCTCATATTGCGGAATGGCCCGGTATTTGTCGAACTCTTCCATCCAATGCGCCTCAGACATCGGCGGCAGCGCCCCCGTCACGGGCTTCCATTCCGTGATGCTGAGACCACTGTCAGTGAGCCGCGTCAGCCCGCCCACCGCGATCATCACCACCACCAGCGCAAAGAGCACCATCAGCCAGACCCGGATCGCACCCCGCGCGCCCCGGCGGCCCGTGTCGATCATGCCGCCTTGCGGCACGGGCTTCACGGCCCCTGTCTGTCCCACCTCTTCGAAAATGCTGCGTTTTCCGCTCATGCTCACGCCTCTTCCTGTTCGCACCTGGCAACACTAGGGCGCGTCCCCGCCTGCTTCAACTGCGCGCCTTCCAGCGGACCATCTGCCGCATCACCCCATGCAAGGTCTGCACATCGGCCCGCGTCATCGGCATCCGGCTCCACATATTGCGCAGGTTGGTTTTCATGCTCCCGGCCTTGTGCTCGGGAAAGAAAAACCCGGCCTCCTCCAGCCGTTCCTCATAATGCGCCGCCAATGCCTCGACCTCGACCTGCGCGGCCCAGTCGGTCTTGGCCAGATCGACCCGCTCAGGCACCACCTGCCCCGCCGCACGCTGCCATTCATAGGCGGTGAGCAACACGCATTGCCCAAGGTTGAGACTGGCAAATTCCGGATTCACCGGCACGTTGATGATCGCATTGGCGCGGGCGATGTCGTCATTCTCCAACCCTGCGCGTTCCGGGCCAAAGAGCACCGCCACCTTTTCACCCGCCGCAATCTTCTCCGCCGCCAGCCCCATGGCCCGCTCGGGGCTCAACACTGGTTTGGTCAGCCCGCGCGCCCGTGCCGTCGTCGCCAGCACAAAGGAACAATCCGCCACCGCATCCGCAGTGCTCTCGACCAAGAGCGCCTCGTCAAGCAATCGTCCGGCCCCGCTCGCCATCGCCACAGCCCGCTCATTGGGCCAGCCATCGCGCGGCGCCACGATCCGCATCCGGTCGAGGCCGAAATTCCACATCGCCCGCGCCGCCGCTCCGATGTTTTCACCCATCTGCGGGCGCACGAGCACAAAGGCAGGCTGCGGGCGGGCGGTCGGCATCGGCACTCTCGATCTGGTGTCACAGAATGGGGCCCGCCACCGGCAAGCCCCCTCTTTCATCGGTCTTCAAATACTCAGATCCAACCGGGCGGCAAATACCGCGCCATCGGATCAGACCGCAGGATTACTCCGCAGCCTTGGTCGAATGGTCTCCACCGCCATCTCCGGAGGATCCGTTCCCCTCAGACTTGGGCACACGCTTGGCGCGCGGCTTGCGCGGACGTTTCGGCGCGGCTTTCTCAGCACCCGCGTCAGACCCTTGCTCAGCGGGTTGCTCCGCGACAGCTTCCGGCGCAGGCGCAGGTGCAGGTGCATGGCGGCGCGACGGCTCGGATCTGCGCACCGGCTCGGCCTGCGGTTTGCTCTCGGGCGTTTCGACCAGACCGCTATCGCGATCCTCAAAGCCACCGATCACGTCAGGCTGTGACAGGGCGGCAGACTCATAGGGCTGAGGCCGGTCGCCTTCATCAGCGTCACGCCCCGCCGGACGATCGCCACGCTCACGGTCGCGGTCGGTTTGACGATCCCGGTTGTAGCGTTCCTGCTCTTCACGCCGCGCATCCTGTTCCTTTTGGGCTTCCCCCAAAAGACGCAGATAGTGCTCGGCATGCTGCTGGAAATTCTCGGTCGCCACCCGGTCGCCCGACAGTTGCGCATCGCGCGCAAGCTGGTTGTATTTCTCGATGATCTGCTGCGGCGTGCCGCGAACCTTGCCCTCGGGACCGGAGCTGTCAAACACACGGTTGACGACATTCCCGACGGTGCGGTTGCGGTTCGGCTTGTTCCGCTGACGTGACTTCGATGATCTCATATGGTGCTGTCCAGCCCTATGCTCAAATTGTCGCTTGACCCGACTGGCGCCCCTTGCGCCGAATGAAACCGGATCGGACATGTTCTGGCTTGGTGTCAAGCGGGACCGCCCGAATGGGCATCCTCCGTCTTGACTGCTCCCCAATAAGCACGCGCCGCCCGGTCACACAAGAGCAAAGCGGATTATTTCCGCGATTCTTGCCAATTATGGCTCATTTCTGCGTGAAGTCTCGGACCAGTCTCCACACACCACCCGGTCGCGCCCCTCCAGATCGGGCAGCACCGCCACCGCCTCGAATCCCGCCGCGCGCAAGAGATCGGCCACCGCCGCCCCCTGCGTCCAGCCGATCTCAACCATCAGCCGCCCACCGGGGTTCAGATGCGCCCCCGCCGCGCCCGCAATCACGCGATACGCCGTCAGCCCGTCGCCCTCATCGGTCAGGGCCATGCGCGGATCGTGGTCGCGCACTTCGGGCATGAGCCCGACCATCTCATCACGCCCGATATAGGGCGGGTTCGACACAATGAGATCGAACGCGCCCGTGATCTGTGCGAACCAGTCAGAGTGGCAGAGCGATAGCCGATCCCGCACGCCATGCCGCGCAGCATTGCGCGCCGCCACATCAAGCGCCTCCGCCGAAAGGTCCAGGGCCACACCCCTCACCCCCGGCCATTCCGCCAGCAACGTCACCGCCAAAATGCCGCTTCCTGTGCCAAGATCGAGCAAAGTCAAAGGCTTGGGCCCGGCCAACGCCTCGGCGATCAGACATTCCGTCTCGGGGCGCGGATCGAGCACATCGGCTGTCACCTCAAACTCCCGCCCCCAGAACACCCGCCGCCCAAGGATCTTGGCCACCGGCGCCCGCGCCATCCGCCGCGCGATCATCGCCTCGAAACGCGCCTCGGCCCCCGGCTCCACCTCATCGCCCAGATGCAGCGTCAGCCGGTCGCGCGCAATCTCCACGGCCCCCGCCAAGAGCGCCCGCGCATCCCCGGCAGCGCCCTCAATCCCCGCCGCCTCCAGCCGCCGCACAGCCCGCAGCAACGCCTCGCGCAGGGTCACGACATTTCGGCCAGCAAAGTGGCCTGCGCATCCGCCGTCAGCGCGTCGATCACCTCATCCAGATCGCCGCCCATCACCTGCTCCAACTTGTAGAGCGTGAGGTTGATCCGATGATCGGTCATCCGACCTTGAGGGAAATTATAGGTGCGAATGCGTTCAGAGCGATCCCCCGATCCCACCTGCGCCGCGCGATTGGCCGAGCGTTCGCTGTCCACACGGCTACGCTCCATGTCAAAAAGTCGTGATTTCAGCACCTGCATGGCGATCTCGCGGTTGCGATGCTGCGATTTCTCGGAACTCGTCACCACAATCCCGCTCGGGATATGCGTGATCCGCACCGCCGAATCGGTGGTATTCACATGCTGCCCGCCCGCCCCCGAGGACCGCATCGTGTCGATGCGCAAATCATTGGGATTGATCTGGACATCCACATCCTCCGCCTCGGGCAGCACCGCCACCGTTGCCGCAGAGGTATGGATACGCCCGCCGCTCTCGGTCTCGGGCACGCGCTGCACCCGGTGAACGCCCGATTCGAACTTGAGCCGGGCGAAAACGCCCTCACCCTTGATATGCACCACCAGCTCGCGAATGCCGCCCAACTCGCTCTGCTGCTCCTCGATCACATCGAACACCCAGCCGCGCGCCTCGGCATAGCGCTGATACATCCGCATGAGGTCCGCGGCAAAGAGCGCCGCCTCCTCGCCCCCGGTTCCGGGCCGGATTTCAAGGATCGCAGGCCGCGCATTCGCCTCATCGCGTGGCAAGAGCGCCAGTTGCAGCGCCGCTTCCATCCCCGGCAGCCGCGCCTCCAGCACCTCCAACTCGTCACGCGCCAAATCGCGCATCTCGGGATCACCCAGCATCGCCCGCGCGCCCTCGATATCGGCCAGGATCTGACGATAGGCGCGGATCTCCTCGACCAGCGGCCGCAATTCGGAATATTCGCGGCCAAGGCGGGCAATATCGCCGCCGCCCTGCATCATCTGCGCCTCGATGAACTCAAAGCGCTCCGCGATTTGTTGCAATCTGTCCAAGGGTACCATGGGAATGATCCTCTGTCCCATCCTTGTGACTTGGTCAAGGGGCGTCACCTGTGCTAGAATCACCGCATGAAAGCGGTGTTGCCCCTCTTGCTGATCTGCGCCTCCCCAGCGCTCGCCGATGTCACCATCGGACGCAAGACGATTGAATGCTACTGCACCGACCGGAACGGGGCACGCATCGAGATGGGCGAGACGATCTGCCTTCAGGTCGATGGCAACATGTTCATGGCGCAATGCCAGATGTCGCTGAACGTGCCGATGTGGCGCAAGATTTCGGACGGATGCCTATCCTCCAGCCTGCCCCAATCGCTGCAACCAGCCGTCGATGCGGGCGGCGTTCACCCCCAGATCTGACTTGCCAAAGCGCAGCCGCCCGCAAATCTCCAGCCGCGCGCCATCCTGCCGCACCGTGGTATAATCCGGAAAGCCGAAAACGCGCGAGCGGGTGACATAGGTGATCATCCCCTGCGCCACGTCCCCGGCCAAAACCTCTGTGCGCGGCGTGGCGCGAATGATCGCATCGAGCGCGGCCAGATCCCCCGGCACTACCCGCATCGCGCCACCGTCCATATCGCGATTGGTGACGCTGTCCAGCATCTGATGCCAGCGCGCCGGGTCTGACGGGGCCAGACGAACAAAGGCCAGCACCGCCACAATCCCCACCAGAACCAGTCCCAGGATCAGCTTCATAGCACGCCCCTATAGTCTGTGCGACAGGTGCCTTAGCCCGCCCGCGCACCGTCCACGGTTTCCGCCAAGGCTTCGGCCCGCGCGGCAATCTCGGCCAGCGTCTCGACCACCGCATCAGGCACCACCGGCACTTCGATCCGTTGCGCCTCTGGGCCGGGCGCATTGCGCAATTGATCCAGCTCCGCTTCTTTCTCCGCCAGCCGATCCTCGGCCTCGCGCAGCTTGTCCTGCAACCCGGCGGTTTTGTCCGCCAGCATCAAACCCGCCATGAGCAACATGCGCGGCTCGGGGATACGCCCGATCTGCGCCGCCAACACGGCGGCCTCCTCATCCAGCATCTTGGCAGCGGCATGCAGGTAATGCTCCTCACCCGTCTGACAGGCCACTTCGAAATTGCGCCCCCCGATCTCGATCTGAACCTCAGGCATCCGATGTCTCCGTTTTGTCGTTCTGGTCTGTTTCTGCGTCAGCCTCGGCAATCACCTGCCCCAAGGCCCCCAGCACCGCCTCTACCTCGCCACGGTCTGCGGTGCGGGCGGCACGCAGCCCCTCCAACTCCGCCATCATGGATTTGTTGATCAGATGCGGCTCGGCCACGCCTGCCACATTTGCGTCGCGCAGCGCCTGATTGTTGTCACGCAACTGCTGATTGGCCTTGCGCAGTGATTGCAGGTCCGCATCCAGCTTGCGCAGGCTTTCGACCTGCGCGCCCTCCGCCGCATCCAGCTTGCTGTGCAACGCCTTGATCCGCTCCTGCAACTGCGCATTGGCCAGCCGCTCGTCCTCGATCTGTTCATGCAGCTTGCCAAGGTATTCAAGATCACCCGCCGCTGTGGGGCGGTCCTCCAGCCCCTGCGCGATGCGGTCCAATGCCGCCGTGATCCGTGCCTGCAACTCGTCTATCTGACTCATCCTCGGAGGTCCTCACTTGTATTGCCCCTATGTCCCACGAATCGCACACTGGGCGGGTTTTGATCAAGTCTAATGAAACCATCCCTGAAATGCGCCCCCAATCCCGCTCAAAGCCCCTGATCCACCGCCTCGCGCTTGAACTTCTGCACCGGGCTGGTATGCAACGCGCAGTCATTGCCCCATTCAAAGGATGTCACCCCCGTGGATATCGCTGCCCTCCGCTCTGCCAACCCCGATCATTGGAAAAAGGCCACCGCCATCCGCGCGCTGACCCTCGACGCCGTCGCCGCCGCCAATTCCGGCCACTCCGGCATGCCGATGGGCATGGCCGATGTCGCGACCGTGCTGTTTGAAAAGCACCTGAAGTTCGATCCCAGCAATCCCAACTGGCCCGACCGCGACCGCTTTATCCTCTCGGCGGGACATGGCTCGATGCTGCTCTATTCCCTGCTGCATCTGACCGGCTATGCCGACATGACGCTCGATCAAATCCGCAATTTCCGCCAGTGGGGCGCGAAAACCGCAGGTCACCCGGAATACGGCCACGCCACCGGGATCGAGACCACCACCGGCCCTCTGGGTCAGGGCATCACCAATGCTGTGGGCTTTGCCATGGCCGAGGAAATGCTGCGCGCCCGGTTCGGCACCAAGCTGATGGATCACTACACCTATGTGATCGCCGGCGACGGCTGCCTGATGGAAGGCATCAGCCATGAGGCCATCGGCCTTGCTGGCCGCCACCAACTGTCGCGCCTCGTCGTGCTCTGGGACAATAACAACATCACCATCGACGGCACCGTTGACCTTGCAGACCGCACCGATCAGGTGGCGCGCTTCCGCGCCTCCGGCTGGCATGTTCTGGAAATCGACGGGCATGACCCGGTGGCGATTGATGCGGCGCTGACCGAGGCCAAGACCACCGATCAACCCACGATGATCGCCTGCAAGACCCATATCGCCCTTGGTCACGCCGCACAGGACACCTCCAAGGGCCACGGCGCGTTGACCAACCCAGAGCAACTGACCGCCGCCAAAGACGCTTATGGCTGGGCAAACGGCCCCTTCGAAATCCCCGCCGATGTCAAATCCGCATGGGAGGAAATCGGCAAGCGCGGGGCCAGCACCTATGCCGCATGGGCCAAGCGGCTCTCCGCGACATCACCGGCCCGTCAGGCCGAGATTGCCCGCATCTTCAACCGCGACATGCCGACCAAACTTTCGGCCCGCATCCGCGCCCTGAAAAAGCAGATCAGCGCCGAGGCCCCCAAAGTGGCCACGCGCCAATCCTCCGAAATGGTGCTGGAGGTGGTCAACCCGATCCTGCAAGAAACCGTGGGCGGCTCTGCCGATCTCTCGGGCTCCAACAACACCCGCTCGGGCGATATGACCGTGTTTGACGTGGACAACCGCGCAGGCCGCTATATCCACTGGGGCATCCGCGAACATGGCATGGCCGCCGCGATGAACGGCATGGTGCTCCACGGCGGCATCCGCCCCTATGGCGGCACCTTCATGTGCTTTACCGATTACGCCCGCCCGGCCATGCGTCTGGCGGCCCTGATGAAAATCCCGACCGTGTTCGTGATGACCCATGACAGCATCGGTCTGGGCGAGGATGGCCCGACCCACCAGCCGGTCGAGCATCTGGCAATCAGCCGTGCCACGCCCAACACCTGGGTCTTCCGCCCCTGTGATACGGTCGAGACCGCCGAGGCCTGGGAACTGGCGCTCACCTCGAAGGAAACCCCCTCGGTCCTCTCGCTCACCCGGCAATCCCTGCCCACCCTGCGCCGCGAGCATAAGGCCAAGAACCTCACCGCCCAAGGCGCCTATGTGCTGGCCGACTCAGAAGGCAAGCGTCAGGCGATCCTGATGGCCACCGGCTCTGAGGTCGAGATTGCCATGAAGGCGCGCGATCTCTTGCAGGCCGAGGGCATCGGCACGCGCGTCGTCTCCATGCCCTGCTGGGAGCTGTTCGAGGAACAGGAGGACAGCTACCGCAAACGCGTCCTGCCCGCCGGCCCGGTGCGCGTCGCGGTCGAGGCGGCGATCCGCTTTGGCTGGGACCGCTGGCTCTACGGCGAACGCGGCCGCCGCGAAAAGGGCGGCTTTGTCGGCATGCATGATTTCGGGGCCTCCGCCCCTGCCCCCACGCTCTACAAGGAATTCGGCATCACGCCCGAGGCGGTGGCAGACAAGGTCAAATCCCTGCTCTGAAGAGACTAAGCCTAATGAAAACGCCCGGGCGCACTGCGTCCGGGATTTTATTCATGGCAACGAGTTGCAGTGCGGATCGCTGAGCCCCGCGCGGAATCAAGGTGCCGCAGGCACCGCCGCGCAGCGCCCGTCCGCCCCCTCGGGCGGGCGCTTTTGCACCGGCTCACCTCATTGAAAACGCGGAAGGCTTGGCTGGCATAAATTGCCCACTACAACTGTAGTAGCGCCCACCCGGCGGACGGGCACCGCGCGGCTCCTCCCCATCAGCCCCAACTTGCGCGCCCCCATACCCGCGCCCTACACTCCCCCATCATGCCCAGCCTCTGCCGCGATTGCCTCACCCGATTCGACACTGCCCGGCGCTGCCCCGCCTGCGGCAGTCCGCGTATCGTGGCCCACCCAGAACTTTTCGACCTCTCCATCGCCCATATGGATTGCGACGCCTTCTACGCCTCTGTCGAAAAACGCGACAACCCAGAGCTTGCCGACAAGCCACTGATCATCGGCGGCGGGCGGCGCGGCGTGGTGTCCACCGCCTGCTATATCGCCCGCATCAAGGGTGTGCGCTCCGCCATGCCGATGTTTCAGGCGCTCAAGCTCTGCCCCGAGGCGGTGGTGATCAAACCCCGCATGCAGGTCTATGCCGAGGCGTCGCGCGCCATCCGCGCCATGATGCTCGATCTCACCCCCGCCGTGGAACCGCTCTCGCTCGATGAGGCGTTTCTCGATCTGACCGGCACCGCGCGCCTGCATGGCGCGCCCCCGGCTGTGATGCTGGCCCGCCTCATCAAACGCATGCGCGACGAGTTGGGGCTCACCGGCTCCATCGGCCTCAGCCATAACAAGTTTCTCGCCAAGATCGCCTCGGACCTCGACAAACCCCATGGCTTTGCGGTGATCGGCGCAGGCGAGACTGCCGATTTCCTGCGCGACCGCCCCGTTAGCCTGATCTGGGGCGTGGGCCAGTCCACCCTCACGGCACTGAATGACGCAGGCATCCGCAGCTTTGCCGATCTGCTGCGCTGGGACCGTCGTGACCTGAACGCGCGCTTCGGCTCCATGGGCGACCGGCTCTGGCATCTGGCGCGCGGACAGGACCGCCGCCGCGTCTCGGCCAATGCGCCGGTCAAATCCATCTCGAACGAGACCACATTTTTTGAGGACACCCGCGACATTGACCTGCTCGACGGCCATATCTGGCGCCTCGCGGAAAAGGTGGCCGACCGCGCCAAGGCCCGCAGCCTCGCAGGCCGCGTCGTCACGCTCAAACTCAAGCGCGCCGATCACCGGCTGCTGACCCGTCGCCACGCCCTGCGCGACGCCACGCAACTTGCCGACACACTCTACCGCACCGCCCGCGCGCTCCTGGATCAGGTGCCACCGGGGACCGCCTACCGGTTGATCGGCGTGGGCCTCTCGGACCTCGGGCCAGAGACCGGCGCAGATCGGTCCGGCGACTTGCTGGACCCGCAAGCCGTTCAGCGCGCAGGCGCAGAACGCGCCCGAGACGCCATTCGTGCCAAATTCGGCCCCGATGCGATCGTCAAAGGGCGGGCCTTGCGGTAGGAAGGGCGTGAGAGGCTCGATTATGTTTTGAACTATGCCCCAATCACCAAAGCGCGGAGTCAAGGTGCCGCAGGCACCGCCGCGCTGCGCCCGACCGCCCCGTCGCACCGTAGGTGCGCCACTTTTATTCCGCACGCCTCCGGCGTGACGGGCGGGCGCATTTGCAACGGCTCAACGTACTAAAAACGCGGAAGACTTGGCAGGCATAAATTGCCAATAAATACTGTTGCTGCGCCCACCCGGCGGTCGGGCACCGCGCGGCTCAGCTATACAACCTGCCCCCTACTCCGCCGCCAAAGGAAGCGCCTCGGCGCGCCCGATCTCGGCGATGTCGCGAATCACGCCCGAGAGCAGGCTGCGGAACGCCTCGAAATTTCCATTCGGGCGGATCAACCGCTCGTTCATATAGAGCGCGCGATCAATCTCCACCTGCACCGCATGACATCCGCGCGCAGGCCGACCATAGGCTTGCGTCATATAGGCCCCGGCAAAGGGTGTGTTGCGCGTGACCACCAGCCCGGCATCGGCAAATGCCGACTCGATCCGGTCCATCACCGCCCCATCCGCCGCCGCTCCGAACCGATCCCCCAGAACGATCTCGGGCCGCCGCACACCGCGCCGCGCCACCGCATCCATCGCCTCATGCGGCATCGAATGACAATCAATCAGAATGGCCTGCCCAAACATCAGATACGCCTGATCCAACTGCCCCTGAAGCGCGGCGTGATACGGCTTCCAATAGCTCTCGATCCGATGCTCGGCCTCGGCCATGCTCAGCTTGCCGGAATAGATCGCCTGCCCATTCGCCACCACGCGCGGGATGACCCCAAGGCCCGAGGCCACGCGCGGATTGTGCCCCTGCCGCGACACACCGTCGATCAGCGCCGGGTCCAACTCATCGCAGCTTCGGTTGAGATCGACATAGGCCCGCGGCGCGCCCGCTTTGAGCAGCGGCGCGCCATAGAGCGGTGCCGCCTCGAACAGTTGATCGACAAAAGCATCCTCCGAGGACCGCACCGAATGCTCGTTGAGCGTGGTCCGCCGCAAAAACGTCCACGGGTAATCCCGCCCGCTGTGCGGCGAGGCGAACACCACAGCCGTGGTCCGCCGTTCGGGATGCGTGAGGTGATAGGCGACCTTGGGCATGCGCGTTCCTTTCTCTCACGATAATAGACTGAAATTGAGCTTCTAAAAGCCCTTGATCCCCTCTCCGACTCCTTTTATAGACCAGCGAACCGGCGCGGATTTCCGCGCCCCTCTTTTTGGGGCAGGCGATCGGCTGGCATTCATGGGCGATTAGCTCAGTGGTAGAGCACTTCGTTGACATCGAAGGGGTCACAAGTTCGAACCTTGTATCGCCCACCATGAATTCACTGTCCCGCACTTGCCGGGACGCCCGCAACCCCAGGCGCTGGCCCGCGCCGCGACAACCGAGGAGACGACCATGAAGGTTCGTAATTCGCTCCGCTCGCTCAAGAACCGGCATCGGGATTGCCGTGTCGTGCGCCGCAAAGGCCGCGTCTACGTCATCAACAAGACCCAGCCGCGCTTCAAAGCCCGTCAGGGCTGAGCCGCGATCAGCCTTGGCTGAGAGATCAAAACCCCGCCCAACCGGCGGGGTTTTTCTTTGGGGGATGGTCATCTGAACCAAGAATAAAACCCGCCCCCGCGCGGAATCAAGCCCGAAGGGCGCCGCGCGATCGCTGGGCCGTCCCGCGGCCTAGCGATTTTGAGAGGAAGCCGACCTCTGAAAGGTCATACGGACTTTGCTGGCATAAAGTGGCAGCCATGGCCGTTGTATCGCTAGTCCCCGGCCCAGCGACCGCGCGGCTCATTCTGCCACTCCCTCGCCACAAGAAAAGGCCAGTTCTAGGACTGCTCTAGATCAATCCCTGAGCAACTCGTTGATCCCGGTTTTGGAGCGCGTCTGCGCGTCCACCCGCTTGACGATCACCGCACAGTATAGGTTGATCCCGTTCTTCGACGGCATGCTTCCTGCCACCACCACCGAATAGGGCGGCACTTCGCCATACATCACGGCCCCGGTCTCGCGATCCACGATCTTGGTGGATTTCCCGATGAAAACCCCCATCCCCAGAACCGATCCTTCGCGCACGATACAGCCCTCAACCACCTCAGAGCGCGCGCCGATGAAACAATTGTCCTCGATGATCGTCGGCCCCGCCTGCATCGGCTCCAGCACGCCGCCAATGCCGACACCGCCCGAGAGATGCACATTCTTACCGATCTGCGCACAAGAGCCCACCGTGGCCCAGGTATCGACCATGGTGCCGCTGTCCACATAGGCGCCCAGATTGACAAAGGACGGCATCAAAACCACGCCCGGCGCGATATAGGCCGATTTGCGCACGACACAGTTCGGCACGGCCCGAAACCCGGCGTCGCGCCACTCGGCATCGCCCCAGCCCTTGAACTTGCTGTCCACCTTGTCCCACCAGCCAGCGCCCTGCGGCCCGCCGGCATGGATTTCCATATCCTTGATCCGGAACCCCAAGAGCACTGCCTTCTTGGCCCATTGGTTCACATGCCACTGACCATCCGCCTGCCGTTCGGCCACCCGTAACGCACCGCTATCGAGCGCATTGAGCGTCTCCTCAATCGCCTCGCGGGTCTCGCCTCCGGTGGCGGGCGTGATCGTATCGCGCGCCTCCCAGGCGGCCTCGATTGCGGTTTCCAGGGCAGCATTCGACATGGGCATCTCCTCGGGTTTCCATCGCGTGTCCCCCGCCTATAGGGCCAAGCGCGGGCAGGATCAATCCGACCCCACGTCGAAACCCTCAGCCGCCCCGGATCAATTCATCCTCATCATCGGACGCCGACAGACCCAACGCCTCCAGACCGTTTTCCAGATGATCCGACAGATGCGGCGTGCCCAGGAGGTAATCCGCACAGGGCGTCGTTGCCTCTTCCTCTGCCGTCCGTTTCGCCTCT
Organism: Roseovarius sp. 217; assembly: GCF_000152845.1. Classification (GTDB taxonomy): domain Bacteria; phylum Pseudomonadota; class Alphaproteobacteria; order Rhodobacterales; family Rhodobacteraceae; genus Roseovarius. The sequence continues at coordinate 2,858,719 of NZ_CH902584.1, read as the reverse complement.
TCCAGTTCCTCAACCTCGAAACTGCCCCGGCCGATCCACATCACGGCGACCAGACTGGCCTGTTCATCCTCACTCAACCGCTCGATGAAGGCGCGCAATTCGCCCTCCGCCCGACCAAGCTCGCGCGCCATAATAACCACCTGCGCGATTTTATGTACCGTGATGTCCAGCATCGGACCGCCCTCCTGTTACGCGTATCTTAGCACAGGAATGACGGGCGCGCAGCCACCCGTCCTTGATCTCACGCAAACAGCCGGTAATAGGCCCAATCCGGTAAAAACCGTGACAAACGAAAGACATAGCTGAAAAGTCGCGGGAAATGCCGCTGAAAGGCCGCCGCGTCGCACATCAATTCGAACATCTCTTGCGCCGCGGCCTCGGGCGTCATGATAAAGGGCATGCGAAACTGGTTCTTGTCCGTCAGCCGTGTCTTGATGAAACCGGGATTGGCCAGTTGCACCCGCACGCCGCTGCGCCACAGATCGGCCCGCATCGATTCGGCCAAGGACATGGTCGCCGCCTTGGACGCCGCATAGCCAATCGCCCCCGGCAATCCACGAAAGCCAGAGAGCGATCCGGTCAACACCACATGTCCCGCGTCCCGCGCCACCATATCGGGCAAGACCGCGCCAATGACCCGCACCGCGCCGGTGAAATTCACATCCGCCATGGCGACCGCGTCCTCGGACTTCCACTCGGTCGCGGGCATCGGCCAATAGACACCCGCCAGCCACACCAACCCGTCAATTTGTCCCACCGCGCGCGCCGCTTCGGCCACGCTGGCATCGTCGCGCACATCGACCGGCACCGCACTGGCCCGCCCCGGCAGGCCCGCCACAACCTCATCAAGCCGCTCGGCATTCCGCGCCGACACGATCACCTCGGCCCCCGCCGCGCTGATCTTCTGCGCCAGCGCGGCCCCCAGACCCTCGCTGGCCCCCACCAGCCAATAGCGTTTGCCGCGCCAGTCCATCATGCCTCCACCCGGCGCATCACCGCCACCAGTTCCGCCACCTTGATCCCGAACTTGCGGAACTGACTGCGATTGACCACCACACCATTGGGGGCCAAGTACATCCAGTCGGTCACGCTCAGCACATGACCGCCCGCCTCCTTGGGCAGGCGGATGCGGTAACAGAGCCGCGCCGCCGCCCCCAGTTGCCGCCCGGCACCGGTGCCGACCAAATCGTCGGCCTCTGCCAGGATGCTTCCGTCATTACCAAGCTCCAGACGCCACTCACGGTCCTGAGAATTACCGCTGTCATAATCGAAATGCTCGCGCATCACACCGCGATTGCCCTGCCAGCTTGCCTCGAAATCCCCCGTGAACCGCGACGCGACCCGCCCGAGCGGACCATAGATCACGCCCTCGCATTTGATCGCACCGCGCAGATGCTCGCGCAGATCAAACTGCGGCCCCTGCCCCGCGTAATCCTCCGGAACCTGCGCGCCGAACCCCGCGAGCCGCTCCTTGAGCAGCACCAGCGCCAGCATCACCGCCGCCCCCAGCCCTATCCATCCCAAAACCTCCATCGGATCAGCTCCCTTCCTCAATCGGTGTTCGGGCCAAGAGCGCAATGGCCAAAAGTTTCAACACACAGGGCACCGCTCCATAGAGCAGGCTAAGCAGCATCAGCGCCTCACCCGGATTGGCCTGCCCCGCCTCGAACCCGCCCGCTTCCAGCAGCGGCAAGAGCGCCACAGCCGCCAGCGCCAGCGTGAATTTCGACACAAACGACCAGAGACCAAACCCCTCCGCCGCCCCCGGCGAAACCTGCGCCATTCGCCGCGCAAAAAGAGCGGGTAAAAGCGTCATATCCGCCCCCATCGCCGCCCCGGAGGCCACGCAGATCACGCCAAAGGCCCAGAGATCACCCGCCCCGAGCGTTACCGCCCCGGCAAAGGCGGCAATCGACAGGACCATGCCTCCCAAGAGCATCCGCTTGGCCCCAAACCGCTCAGCCAAGGCGCCCCAGACCGGGGCCGCCGCCGCCGCCGCCAGGAAAAACAGCAAGAGAAACGGCCCTTCCCACCCCGGCGCTTGCAACCGGCTCTCGACAAAGAACAAGAACAGCGTCGAACTCACCGCCACGGGGGCTGCATTGACCATCGCCACCATCAGCAACCGCCGCGCCACGGCATCGCGCAGCACCGGGCCAAAGCCTGTACCCGGCACGCCTCCGCAATCCTGCCATTGTCCAACCATGGCCAACCCCGCCAGTCCCGACAAAATCGCAAAGCCAAGGGCAAAACCGCCAAAGCCACCCAAAACCACCGGCGCCACCGCCGCCGCACAAATCCCCAAGAGCGCGCCGGTTTCCCGCCACCGCGCCAGCCGCAAATGCCCCTGTCCCGGCAGCCGCGCCGCCGTGGCCACGCCCTGCGCGTAAAAACAGATGGTGAGATAGCTGAAGGCCGAAAACACCAGCACCAGCATCGCCGCAAACCACCAGAGCGGGGCAACAGGCGGCACCACCGCGAACAGCCCCAGCATCGCCGCCGCCATCACCGCAACCGCGACCCAGACGCTCATCGCACGATGCGCGCGCAACCGCTCCGACAACCGCCCGAGTGCCGGGTCTTGCACCACATCAATCAGCCGCAGCGCAAAGAGCACCGCCCCCAGCGCGCCCAGTGACACGCCATATTCGTCCACATAGAACTTCGGCGCGTGAATATAGAGCGGCAACCCCGCCGCCGCGAGCATTGCCCCAAAGAGCGCATAGCCCGGCAGACGCGGCGCAGCCTGCGCCACGGTCCCGGCCAAAACCGCACTCACCGGCTCACCTCATCGGCGGGCGGCACCGGGCGGCTCTGAAACGACGCACCCTTCCACCACAGCTTGAACGCCTGCCAATGGATCAGGCCCAGCACCCGCCGCGACCCAAATGGCCGCCGCAGCATGGCGCGCAGAAGCCCCCAATTGGTCAACCTCCGACGCTGACCCACCAGCGTGGCGATCACCCCGCCATGGGCGCCGGTAAAATCAATCCAGATGCCGATGCGATCCTCGCGCAGATCAAACCGGAATTCATACCCGCCCTCGATCCGCAGGAACGGCGAGACATGAAAGACCTTTTTTGCCTGCAACCGGTCCTGCGCCGTGATCGGCCCCATGTCATCGCGGTGACACAGATAGGAATGGCGATCCCCATAGGTATTGCTGACCTCGGCGATGATCACCGGCACCTGACCGGCGGCATCGCGACAAATCCAGAAACTCACCGGGTTGAACACATGTCCCAGAATACGCGGCTGTCCCAGCAGCTCGATCCGCGCAGGCGGTGGGATCTGCCGCTCGGCCAACACCTCCCGCACCCACGCCGCGCCACGCCCCTGCCCCGGAACCCCACCGTGATCTGCATCCCAGACCGAGGCCACCCCCCGCCGATTGCGCCCGAACAGACGCGGTGCCGCAGCCTCGGTCTCGGCATCCAGCAGCACATAGTCGATCCCATAGCGAAAGGCATTCTCGATCCCGCCCTTGCGCCCATGCCAGGTATGACCCGCGATATGGTCGATCCGCCTCATTCCGCCGCCACAGCCGAGGCGGCGCGCGCATAAATCGCTTCGGCCACCTCAAGGCCACTTGCCAACCCGTCCTCGTGAAACCCATTCCGCATCCATGCCCCGCAAAACCATGTGTTGCGCCGCCCGTTCATCGCCCGCACGCGGGCTTGTGCCGCCACCGCCCCCAGATCATAGACCGGATGGCGCAGCGTCACCTGATCATAGATCAACTCGTCCCGAATGGGCCGCGTGGTGTTGAGCGTGACGAAATGCGGATCGTCCTCGGGGATCGGTTGCAGGCTGTTCATCCAATAGGTCAAATCAATCTGCCCCGCCCGCTTGACCCTTGCCTCGGTGTAATTCCACGACGACCAGACCGCCCGACGCCGCGGCATCACACTGGTGTCCGCATGCAGGATGATGTCGTTGGGCTGATAGGCAATCGCCCCCACGCTGCCGCGCTCGCTCTCATCCGCATCAGCGAGCAATCGCAGCGCGTCGTCGCTATGCGCCGCAATTACCACCTCGTCAAACTGCTCCCAGTCGCCGCCCTCGGCCCGCACCTCCACACCCTCTGCGAGGCGCCGGATACCTGCGATTGGCGCACCCAACCGGATTTCGGCCCCCTTCGAGCGCAAGGACCGCTCCAGCAGGCTGACATAGGCGACCGACCCGCCCACAACCGTATACCACTGATGCTGCTCGCTATAGCCCAGCAATCCATGCTGCTTGAAAAACGTCACCAGCGCCTGCGCCGGAAACTCCAGCACCCGCTCCACCGGCATCGACCAGATCGCCCCCGAAAACGGCGTGAGGTAATAGTCGCGGAAAGAGCAGCCCAACTGCATCTTGGTGATAAGCCCCGCCATGGTCAGCCCCGGCTCCTTGCAAGCCTCCAACGCCCCCTCATTGAACCGGAAAATATCGCGCAACATCATCCAATGCGCCGGGTTCATCACATTGCGTCGCTGGGCAAAGAACGCCCCCGCCCCTTGCAAACCATATTCCAAGGCCCCGCCGCGGAACGACGCCCCAAAACTCATGGTACTTGGCGCAACCGGCACATCCAGCCGCTCAAAGAGCGCGTTGAGGTTGGGATAGGTCGCATAGTTGAACACGATAAAGCCGGTATCGACCGGCTGATCCCCGCGCTTGCCCGCCATGATGGTGCGCGCATGCCCACCCAATCGCGGCTCGGCCTCGAAGACCACCACATGATGCCCATCCGCAAGACGGTCTGCGGCCCCCATGCCCGTGATACCTGCGCCGATCACGGCAATTTTCTTGCGCACCGCGGCGCCTGTCTCAAATGGCATGAAGCGTTCAACCTGCTAATTCGTGCTCGTGCTTGCAATACGCACCGACACCGCGAACGGATTACAATCAGTCTGGAAACAAATCGCGGTTTATTTATGACGAGATGTGATCCAACCCCGCGTTTTCATCGTAAATCTGTCATGTTAAACGAAGCCATCCTCCTGCGTGACCCTGACCCCTCGCCGGTGCTTGTCACCCGTGTTAAGAGGTCCGCGACAACAATGAAACGGGCAGGACCGGCCAAGGTGACAACGATACGTGAGCGGGAAAACACGGATTGGGTGGCTTGCATCGCGGCCATCCGCGAGACGCAGGACGAGGCCGCCTTTGCCCGGCTCTTTGGGCATTTCGCCCCAAGGGTCAAGGCGTTCCTGATGCGCTCGGGCGCCGATGCCACGCTGGCCGAAGAATGCACCCAAGAGGTGATGGCTACGCTCTGGCAAAAGGCACATCTCTTTGATCCATCCCGCGCCTCTGCGGCGACATGGATCTTTACCATCGCGCGCAACCGCAAAATCGACGCGCTGCGCAAACAAAAACGCCCCGAACCCGAGGATCTGCCTTGGGGACAGGACCCGGAACCAGATCAGGCCGATACGCTCGCCCTGCAACAAGAAAGCGACCAATTGAGCGAGGCGATTGCAGCGCTTCCCCAGAAACAACGCGAGTTGATCGAAAAGGCTTATTTCAGCGATCTCAGCCATTCCGAGATTGCAGCACAAACCGGCCTGCCTCTCGGCACGATCAAATCCCGCATCAGACTGGCGCTCGACCGCTTGCGCCACACAATGAAGTAAAGTGTATACCATGACCAGAAAACAGATCACCCACCACCTCAGCGACGCCCTTTTGATGGCCTATTCTGCCGGCAGCCTGCCAGAGGCGTTCAACCTGACGGTCGCCACGCATATCTCCATGTGTGACGAGTGCCGCGCACGGCTCGGCAGTTTTGACAGTCTCGGTGGCGCGCTGATCGAGACCTCCGAAACGGCGGCCTTGGCTCAGGACAGTCTCGCCGCAACCATGGCGCGGATACGCAGGGCCCCGCCGCAGACGGTGACATCGCCCGTGCGCCCCGCGCCCGGCCTCTTTCCGGCACCGCTGCGCGACTACATCGGCGGCGATCTCGACGCCGTGCGCTGGCGGCCCGTCGGCATGGGTGTGAAACAGGCGATCCTGCCCACCTCTCGCGCTGCCACGGCACGTCTGCTCTTTATTCCCGCTGGCGCGGCTGTGCCTGACCACGGCCATCGCGGCACCGAACTCACGCTGGTGCTGCAAGGGGCGTTTTCCGACTCGGTGGATTATTTCGGCCCCGGCGACATCGAGATTGCCAATGAGGATCTCGATCACACGCCCGTCGCGGATATCGGTGCCGATTGTATCTGTCTTGCCGCAACCGACGCGCCCTTGCGCTTTCGTGCGCTCATTCCCCGCCTCGCACAACCGTTCCTGCGGATTTGAGCCAGAGGCTCAGCACCTCTGCCGCCTGTGGACCTCCAGCCACCGGCGGCAGAGGCAAAACCGGCCAAGCCCCTTACGCGTCCTCCAGCCGCGTTTCCACCTGCGACGACCGCTCCAGCGTCCGATGCACCGGGCATCTATCCGCGATCTCCAGCAATTTCGCACGCTGATCCTCGCTGAGATCCCCCTCCAGCCGAATGACCCGCGTGAACTTGTCCACCTTGGCATCGGCACGGGCATCGGCATCCTGCGCATGCACCTTGTCGTGACACACATCGACACTCACATGATCCAGAATCCAGCCTTTGCGCCGCGCATACATCCGGATCGTCATCGAGGTGCAGGCCCCCAACCCCGCCGCCAGAAACCCATACGGCGACATGCCGCGATCCGTGCCCCCATAGGCAATCGGCTCATCGGCATAGGCATGATGCGTCGGGCCGGAATTGATGTCCTGCAAAAACCCGTCGCTCTCTGCCTCGCTGACCCGCACCACGCCTTCCGGTGCGCCGGGCGGCGGCGCGGGCACGCGCATATCCAGATACCGCAAGGCCCAGGCGGCAATGACCCCCGCTGCATAGTCGGCATCCTCTGCACGGGTGATCAGATGATCCGCCTCATCCAACGTGACGAAACTCTTGGGATGTTTCGCCGCCTTGAATATCTCGGCGGCATTCTCGATCCCAACGGTCTCGTCGCGCGGCGCATGCAGTACCAATAGCGCCTTGTGCAACGCCGCGATCTTGGGGCCAAGCACCTCGGCCCGCACATCCTCGACAAAACCGCGCCCGATCCGGATATCCCGACCCCCAAGCCGGACGTCGGCCACGCCCTCCGCCTCGATCCGCTCCAGCGCTGCGCCGAAATTTTGCGTCACATGTCCGGGGTCAAACGGCGCGCCGATGGTCACCACCGCCCGCGCACTCCTGATCTTCCCAGCCGCCGCTAGGACGGCGGCCCCGCCCAGACTATGCCCGATCAGCACCCCCGGCGCCATGCCGCGTGCCGCGAGCGCCGCCGCCGCGCGCTCCAGATCCTCGACATTCGACCTGAACGAGGTGTTCTCGAACTCGCCCCCCGAATGCCCGAGCCCGGTGAAATCGAACCGCAGCACCGCGATCCCCGCCCCCGCCAGCCGCGCCGCGATCCGCCGCGCGGCGGGAATATCCTTGGAACAGGTGAAACAATGCGCAAAGAGCGCCGTCGCCAGATGCGGCCCCTCCGGCAGATCGAGCCGCGCCACTAGATCATGGCCGCCATGGCCAGCGAATGTCAGGCGTTCGGTGGGCATGTCGCCTCCTTTCTTCTGTCACCCTCAACCCTAGGCAGATGCGGCAGGCATCGCCACCCTGACCGGTCCGCTGTCACGCGAAGGTGAGCTATTCACGCATTTGCCTAAAACCCTGCCTATTCTCTGGGCTTTACCCCAGCCAAAACCCACCACTCCTTAACCGCTCCGCGCGATCCTGAGACAGGGATTACGGGAGAGTGGCAGATGAATTGGCAGATTGAAACTCTGGGCGACGTGCGGCGCTTCGTGGCGCTGATCTGCCTGACGGTACTGGCGGGCGGCGCGCTCTTGCGCGGCCTTGTCCTGCCGCCCGATCTCGCGGCACGCACGCTCATGCCCGGCGCGCTCATGGCGCTCATGCTCGCGGCCCCGCTTGCCTATGCGATCGGCCAACGCCTGCAGGCCGCCCACCACCGCGCCACGCAGCTGGAACATGCGCTGCACCATGACCCGCTCACCGGCGTGCGCAGCCGCAGCAGCCTCTTTGCCACCGCGCCCGCCTGTCCCGACCGCCCCAGCGCCGTGATCCTCGCCGATATCGACCATTTCAAGGGCTTCAATGACCGCCACGGCCATGCCGCGGGCGATCTCGCTCTGCGCCAATTCGCGGCGATCCTCACCGGCAATTGCCGCGCCATCGACCTTGTCGCGCGCCTCGGCGGCGAAGAATTCGTGATCGTGATGCAGAACACGAGCCTTGCCGATGGTCACGCCGCCGCCCGCCGCCTCGCCCACCGCACCCGGCAAAGCCCGGTGTTTCTGGGCACACGGAGCCTGACCCTTACCGCCAGCTTTGGCGTGGCGCTTCTGCCCCCCGGCGGCACACTCGACACCGCATTGCAACAGGCCGACCGCGCCCTCTATCGCGCCAAGCACGACGGGCGCAATCGCGCCTATCTTTACGATCCGACCCTCGATGCCCTGCCAGCAGGTCTGAGCATCGCGCTGGCCCAAACCCATCAAGAAACGTCATGAATAACCCATCATAAATTCGTTTTATGAATTGTTATGCTCCGCCTATCTTGGGTCCAGTCATCCCGGACAGAAAGGATCGGATCATGTCCCAAGACCTTTGCCCCACCTACGCGCCTGCGCGCAGCCCCAAGGCCCCGTCAGCCGCCCCCATCGCCGTCATCCTGCTTGCGGCCTTGGTCATTGCGGCACTGGCCCCCGCACCACAGGCGCCAACGGCCCATACCCAGCCCCCGGTATCCGAGGACTGGCACGGCAATGTCATGCGCTCTCATTGGGCAGGCGGGGAACAGCCCCGCTAAGCGGCCCCCATCAACGCCGCATCGAGCGGATAGCGCGTCAGGTTCTCATAGCCATCCTCGGTGATGAGAACCTGATCCTCCAGCTTGATCGAGAAATCATTGCCGACCTCACTCACCAGCGCCTCGACACAGAGCACCATACCCGGCTCCAGCGCATAGTCGAACGCGCCCGCCACGGCCTTGTCCGCATAGGCCACCAGCGGCCACTCATCACACAGCCCCACGCCATGCATCATGCAGCCGTATTTCTGCGCCTGATATTTCTCCTCCAGCCGGTGACAGCCCGCGATCAACTCAGGGATCGTCACACCGGGGCGCAGCATCGCCATATTCGCCTGAATATGCTCCTGAGCATGCTGCATCGCGGCGACCATATCGGGGCGCGGGCGCGCGTCACCAATCCACCAGGTGCGGCTGATATCGACGCAAATCCCATAGCTGCCGATCAAATCGGTATCAAAGGCCACGATCTCGTTATTTTGCACGATCCGCGGTCCGCATTCCTGAAACCACGGGTTCGTGCGTGGCCCGCTGCTCAGCAACCGGGTTTCGATCCATTCACCACCGCGCCGGATATTCTCGGCATGCAGCACCGCCCAGATGTCATCCTCGCTGACCCCGCCACCGGGCACAGCAGTCCGCGCAAACCGTTCCATCTCCGCCACCGCCGCCTCGCAGGCATGGCTGGCACAGCGCATGGCGCGGATCTCATCCGGTCCTTTGATGGCGCGGGTCTTTTCCGTGACCTCCTCGCCCTCCATGATCTCCAGCCCCTGCGCCTCCAGCGCGCGCAGCCCGTGCAGCATCACCTTGTCCACCGCCAGCCGCCGATTGCCGGGGCTATGCTCCGCCAAGAGCGCCGCCACGTCGCGAGCAAAGACATCGGCGGCCACATCCACTTTGTCGCCCCGGTCGAAATAGAACAGATCCGCCCCCGACCGCGCCTCGCGCACCAGCGGATTGAACCGCGACAGAAACGGCGAGTTCTTGTAGTCCCAGATCACCATATAGCCGTCGGCACAGAGCAGCACGGCCCGAAACGGGTTATGCGTGTTCCACAGCTGCATATTGGTGCTGTCGGTCGCATAGCGGATATTGAGCGGATCAAACATCAAGAGCCCGCCATAATCCCGCGCCACAATCGCTGCCGTTAGCCGCTCCCAGCGAAACTGCCGCATCGTCGGCAGGTCCGGCAATTCCAACCCCGCCGCCGCCCATTCCCCATAGGCCAGGTGCGTGGGCCCGATTTCCACCCGGTCGGCATCATTGGGCGTGCCATCGCCCAGCATCATGCCCCGGCTCGGGTCGATCTTGCGGGTGTCGCGGTAATGTCTGTTCATCGGCAAGTCCTCCGATGCCCAGACTGTGACCGGCCCTCCGGCTTGGCGCGCTCAGCCGCGACATCGCCTTCGGTCGCTTTTGGCGCTTGGACGTGTGACGGCGTTCAATCCCCCTCGCATGGCTCGATCCTTTCAGCCTGACATGCGCCCAGACTGCCCGCCAAAGGTTAAGATCAGGTTGCCGCGCGGTACGAATGCGGCGCGGCCCGTCGCGTCGCCATCTTGCGTACAAAACCCGCGTACAAAACGTACATCCTGTACCCTCAGCTCCCCCGAACCGTGTCGATCATCACCTGCACATTGTCCGGGTCCGCATCGGGCGTGATCCCGTGACCAAGGTTGAAAATATGCGGCCCCTTGCGGAACGCATCGACAATCGCGCGGGTCTCGCGCACCAGCGCATCGCCACCCGTAACCATATGGGAAGACTTGAGATTCCCTTGAACGCAGCCATCCTTTTGCACGTTCTCCGCCGCCCAGGCGGCACTGACGGAATCATCCACCGCCACACAATCCGCTCCGGTTTTTGCGTGAAATCCCATGTAGTTATCCCCCGCTTCTCGGGGAAAGGCGATGATCGGAATGCCCGGATGCCGCGCCTTCAACTCGGAAATGATACGCTTGGCCGGGGCGACCGCGTAGTTTTCGAAATCGTCACCTTTCAGCGATCCGGCCCAGCTGTCAAAGAGCTTGATCACCTCCGCCCCGGCCTCGATCTGCGCCGAGAGATACTCGATCGTTCCCGCCGTCAGCCGGTCGATGATCCCTTCGAAAACCTCTTTGTTTTCAGCCTTGAGCGCATGCGCCGGCCCCTGATCCGGGGTGCCGCGCCCGGCGATCATATAGGTCGCCACCGTCCAGGGCGCACCCGCGAATCCAATCAGCGTTGTGTCCTTGGGCAAGGCCCCAGCAAGGTTGCGCACGGTCTGATATACGGGATTTAAGACCTCGTGAATTTCATCCACGGGTTTCAGTTTTTCCAGCCCCGCCCGGTCCGTAATTGTCGAGAGCCGCGGCCCTTCCCCCGTCACAAACCACAAATCCGCCCCAAGCGCCTGCGGCAAAAGCAGAATATCGGCAAAGAGAATCGCCGCGTCAAACCCGTATCTGCGGATCGGTTGCAATGTAACTTCGGTCGCCAAGTCACTGTTATAACACAAAGAAAGGAAATCCCCTGCCTGCTCTCGTGTCGCCCGATACTCCGGCAAATAGCGCCCCGCCTGCCGCATCATCCAGATCGGCGGTGTGGGCAGGGTTTCCCCAGCAAGGGCTCTCAGAATAGTCTTTTGCGCGGGCATCATGTCCTCCGTTTTGACTGTGGTCGCCTTGACACCCCAAGATGTCAAGCGTCAGGCGCTTGCCACGTCGCTTTGTCACGTCTAAACCTGCGGTATGACACGCAATTTACCCACCCCGTCCCACCCGCTCAAGATCGGCACCCGCGGATCACCCTTGGCACTGGCCCAGGCCTTTGAGACGCGCGCACGTCTGGGCGCGGCCTTTGACTTGCCCGAAGAAGTCTTTGAAATCGTTGTCATAAAGACAACCGGCGATCAGATCATTGACCGTCCGCTCAAGGAAATCGGTGGCAAGGGTCTGTTTACCCGAGAGATCGAACAGGCGCTCCTGACCGGCGAAATCGACATTGCCGTCCACTCGATGAAGGACATGCCCGTCCTGCAACCCGAGGGTCTGCTCCTCGACACCTACCTGCCACGCGAAGACGTGCGTGACGCCTTCGTCTCGCCCTTGGTCGGGTCACTCGCCGACCTGCCCGCCGGGGCCCTTGTCGGCACCTCCTCCTTGCGGCGCAAGGCGCAAGTGCTGGTCGCGTACCCGCATCTCCAAGTGGTCGAATTTCGCGGTAACGTCCAGACAAGATTAAAGAAATTGGCTGACGGAGTGGCAACCTGCACCTTCCTCGCGATGGCCGGGCTCAACCGTCTTGGCCGATCCGAGGTGGCCACCGGCGCCATTGACCCCGAGGTGATGCTGCCCGCCGTGGCCCAGGGTGCCATCGGCATCGAACGCCGCGCCGATGACACCCGTGCCGCCGAAATGCTGGCCGCAATTCACCATAAGGAAACTGGACAACGCCTTGTTTCTGAACGCGCTTTTCTCGCCGCCCTCGATGGCTCCTGCGAGACGCCGATTGCCGGTCTGGCCGAACTCAACGGCAATACGCTGCGTCTGCGTGGCGAAATTCTGCGCCCAGACGGTAGCGAGAGCCTGACGGACGATCAATCCGCTCCGATCGAAGACGGCGCCGACCTTGGTCGCGCCATGGCCGCCAAACTGCTCGCACAGGCAGGTCCGGGATTCTTTGATTGGCGCAGCTAACCTATTGACCCGGGATTAGTTTTCCAGGGTTCATGATCCCATTCGGGTCCAAAGCCGCCTTGATCGCGCGCATCATTGCGAGGGCGGCTGCGTCCTTGTGCGCCGCCATTGCGGGCAGTTTCGACAAGCCGATGCCATGTTCCGCCGAAAAACTGCCGCCAAGCGCGATCACTTCGCGCTCCACCGCCTCTTGCACCGCCCGACAGAGCACCGGATCATCCCGCGAGGGCCAGCCGACATAGTGCAGATTGCCATCCCCGAGATGCGCGACGCCGGTGTTTTCTATTTCTGGATCAATCGCTTGGCTCACGCTTTGAATGCGCGCGATCAGCTCTTCCATCTGGTCTGTCGCCACCGCGATGTCATTCTCAACCACCGGCTTGCGCACCCGCAGGATCTGCGCCGAGGCCTCGCGCCGCGCCCAAATCTCAGCCCGCTGCGCCTCGCTCCGGGCGACAGTCGCATCGAGAATCAGCCCCTCCTCGTATAACCCCGCCAGAACCGCCTCCAGATGAGCACAGAGCGGCACCTCGCCCGCCTCATCCGGCGTCACATCGCGCGGCGCCCGCGCTCCGAGCTCGACCAAGATATTGACATCATGGGATTTTTCAAACGGGGGGCGCATCTCGGGAAACCGCTGCAACAACGCCGCCATGAATGTGCGCGGCATGTATTCAAAGGCCTCCACTGCGCCACCTGTCTCATCCTGCAATCGGTTCAGCAGGCTTAGGGCCGCCCCAACCGACGGCACAGCCACCATCGCCGTGGCATAGACCCTTGGTCGCGGAAAAAGCTTGAGCGCCGCCGCCGTGATGATCCCGAGCGTGCCTTCGGCCCCGATCATCAGATGGCGAAGATCATAACCGGAGTTGTTCTTGTGCAGTGCACTCATCAAATTCATCACGTCTCCGGTCGGCGTCACAACCTCCAGCCCCAGACACAGATCGCGCGTGTTGCCATAGCGCAGGACATTCGAGCCCCCCGCGTTGGTCGAGAGCACGCCCCCCACCATAGCCGAACCGCGCGCCCCGAAACTGAGCGGAAAGATCAGGTCCTGAACCGCCGCCGCCTCGTGCAGACGGGACAGGATCACCCCCGCCTCAACGATTGCCACCCGCGCTTCGGCCCGAATTTCGCGGATGGCAGACATCCGGTCGAGCGACAGCATCAGCGCCCCTTCCGCCATGGTTCCCTTGACCAGATTGGTGTTTCCCGAAACCGGTATGATTGGCAATCGCCGCACATTGGCCAGTCGAACAATCGCAGCCACTTCGCTCGTTGTTGCAGGCCGCACAACGGCCAAAGGCTGCCAGCGGATCAACCCTGACCAATCCTGCGACCATGGCGCGGCATCCCCTCCGGTCACGACATAGTCGGACCCGATGATCCGGCCAATCTCATCAAGAATTGCGTTGTCAGGGCCCATCATGCCCCGGATCATGGGACAAAGCACGCGGCACCACAAGACCAGTCATAACTGGCATTTTCGCCCTTGACGCACGCCACTTGCTGTCATACCTACCGCCACGGTCTGGCGGAGTAGCTCAGTTGGTTAGAGCAGCGGAATCATAATCCGCGTGTCGGGGGTTCGAGTCCCTCCTCCGCTACCATTACACCCCAAATCGCGTTGACACATTGCCAGAGGTCCTTAGGGTCAAGCACGTGGTTCAGTCTTCCCGAAATCTCGACCCGAGCGCCGGCCTTGAGGAGAAAGTCCCGCGAGACTGTCACAGCATCGCCCCGGATCGCGCACGGCTTTGGCCGCCTCGGTGTCGCCCGCACGAATGCCGTCACCCAGGCGACCAAAGAATTCTGCATTTAACCTGAGGCATATCCAGTACCTGTGATGACCCAAGGCGCGATCAGCAAGCCATTCACGAAATCGGCTTGTTCGATTTGCGGGTTCGCAAGGTCGATGGTGTAGGCAGACATGGTATCGCCCTCGCCATCGACAGACCATCCAGATTTGATGACCGTTTGGCCTCATTTTGCATGAAAGCCCGCCACGTCGGTCGCGCCCGCCCTGTGCTATGTGAGATTGAATGACCGGCGACCCAGTCCCCTCCAATCATAGAGCGCCAATAGAACACGCATCAGACTCGAAGACCGGCAGAGGTGTCATCCCGCCTGCCGGTCCAAAGGTCACATTCAGTCAGACGTTGACCGACCCTTTTTTCAAGAACACATAGAGCATCCCACCTAGGACCGCGCCAATGATCCAGTTGTAACCGGACAGAAACCCGAACCAGGGAACCCAAACCGTTGACACCGAAAACACAGCGGCCAGACCAAAGGCCGTGACTGCCGTGCGGTTCCAGCCATTCTGGTAATGATAGCGCCCGCCCTGCATGTCGTAGAGGTCGTCAAGGTCGAGATGGCCTTTGCGGTGGACATAGTAATCCACGATCATGATGCCAAAAATCGGGGCCAGCGTGGCGCCAAGCGTGTTGACGAAACCGCTGATCCCAAATTCGCTGATGAAACTGGTCCAGAGTCCGCCGATGATGAGGGCGAAAAACGAAGTAATCAGCCCAGCCTGACGAAAGCTGATCTTGCCGGGCGCAAGGTTGGCGATGCCGTTCACCGCCGGGATGAAATTGGCGACAAGGTTGATGCCAACAGTCGCAGCAAAGAAGGTGATTGCGGCGATGATGCCCAACAGTACCGAGTCGGTACGCTCGACAATCTCACTCGGGTTGGTGATTTCCTCGCCAAAGACCACCGCCGCCCCCGCCGTGGTCAAAAGCGCCAAGGCCGAGAAAAGGATCATGTTGAAAGGCAAGCCGGTGAGGTTGCCCAAAAGCATGGTCGGCTTGTCCTTGGCATAGCGGGAAAAGTCGCTGAAGTTGATCATCACGGCGGCGAAATAGGCCACCATGGTGCCGACGATGGCGACAAAGCCGTTGAATTCGCTGGCAAAGGTCGCGTCGGGATTGGCAAAGATCGTGCCTGCGGCGGACAAAAGCTGTCCGTCAGAGCGTTGCCAGAGCACGATAACAAGACCGATCATCACGAGATAGACAAACGGTCCGGCGATGTTGAGAAAGGTCTCGACCCAGTTCATGCCGCGCCAGAAGATCACGATATGAAAGGCCCAGACGATGAAGAACGACAGCCAGTCGATGCCGGTGAGGCCCAAGATTTCCGCGCCGCCGCTGGCGCCGGTGATCGAACGGATCAGAAGGGCCACCGCTGTCGAGGCGAAATAGACCTGCACGCCGTACCAGAACACCGCCACGGTCGCACGCAGGATCGCGGGCAGTTTGGCACCGCTGGTGCCAAGGCTGGCGCGGGCCAGCACCGGGTAGGGGATGCCGTATCTCTCGCCAGCGGCCCCAGAGAGATTGACCATCCACATGGTAAAGAGCCCCGCCGCGATGAGGGCGGCAAAGGCGGTCCAGCCACTGACCCCGTAAGAGATGAAGAGCGAGGCCACGAGCGAATAGCCAAAGAGCGACTGCACGTCATTGGCCCAAACGTTAAAGATGGCGAACCATCCCCATGTTTTCTCATTCGCGCCGACTGGATTGAGGGTGTTGCCCTCCGGGTCCATCGTATTGCCTGTGGGCACATGCCCTTGTTCGATTGTTGTCATTTTTTCCTCCCTGACCGATCGAGTTCTGGATTTTCTCTGATGTTTCATCTGGCCCGAAATACTTCGGGGGTCCGGGGGCAGCGCCCCCGCATCACAACGCCATATGCCGGTTCACATCCTTGTAGAGGAGATAGCGGAACGGTCCCGGACCGCCCGCATAACAGGCCTGCGGGCAGAAGGCGCGCAGCCACATGAAATCGCCGGCCTCGACTTCAACCCAATCCTGATTGAGCCGGTAGACCGCCTTGCCCTCCAGAACATACAGCCCGTGTTCCATCACATGCGTCTCGGCAAAGGGAATCACCGCGCCGGGCTGAAAGGTCACGACAGTGACATGCATATCGTGGCGCAGGTCGGCCGGGTCCATGAACCGTGTCGTGGCCCATCCCCCATCGGTGTCGGGCATCGGCACCGGGGCGATGTCGTTTTCGTTCACGACCATCACCGGGGGATGATCGAGACCGGAAACCGCTTGATAAGCCTTGCGAATCCAGTGGAATTTGACGGGCCTGTCGGAGGTATTGCGCAGCGTCCAGGCGATGCCCGGCGGGATATAGGCAAAGCCGCCCTCGGTCATCTCATACGCCTGCCCGTCCAATGTCAGCCGCAGCGCGCCTTCGACAATGAAAAGTGTGGCTTCGACACCCGCTTCGGTCTCGGGGTAATCCGAGCCGCCGCCCGGCTGCACCTCGGCGATATATTGCGAGAAGGTTTCGGCAAAGCCGGAAAGCGGTCGCGCCAGCACCCAGAACCGCGCCTTGTCCCAGAAGGGCAGATAGCTGGTCACGATATCGCTCATGGTGCCACGCGGGATCACGGCATAGGCCTCGGTAAAGACGGCGCGGCCAGTCAAAAGCTGGGTCTGCGGCGGCAGGCCGCCCTCGGGGGCATAATAGCGGCGCTTGGTCATGGGCGCGGTCCTTCTATGGTCAGAGGCTGGTCGAAGCGGACTTCTTCAAGATTGTCGCCGGGCCCGATCCGGTCGATCACGGCATAGCGCCCCGCACACCCGATGGGGGCCAGAACGCCGTGCCAGACGCTGCGCAGAAGGTTGATCCCCTGCCCCGGCTGGCTGAGAAAAGCACGCACTTCGCTAGGTCGCCCACCGTCATCCGCCGCCACGCAGATCAGCATCGGCACACCGTCGAGCGGGATAAACGCCTGAGAGCCCAACGGGTGCCGCTCCATCAGGTCGAGCGCATAGGGCAGATGCCGGGCCTCGGCATCGAAAAGACTGATCCCGGCGCGGCCGTCGACAAATTCAAGCCGCGCACGGTCGTGAAACCGCCCGCATAGCCCCGCGTTGATCATCCGGTCAGGCGTGCCCGCCACCTCGAGCACATCGCCGTAAGGGGCAAAGGCGGCGGCGGTCAGCGGTTGGGCCATGAGGCACGCGGCGGTCATGGCAAAAGTGCCTGCAACCGGGGCAGGGTTTGCGCCTCAAACGCGGCGCAGGTCAGCTCGCCGCGCTCTGCCGGCGTCGCCTGTCGCAACACCCGGACAAAGGCGCTCAGCAGCCCCACTGCGCTGTCATGTGCCGGGCCAAACTCTATCTGCCATGCACGATCCGCGATCCATGGCGCGGGCAGCAGCGGGCCGAACAGCTCGACAAATCGCCCGCGCTCCATCTGGCTGGGTCGTTCCCGGCGGGTATGCGGATGGGTGGCCGCCCAATGCTCGGCAATGTCGATCCGGCGCGGGCACCAGACGCCCGCGTGGCGCTGCACATGGTCGACAAATCGGCGCAGGCCCGCGATCTTGCCAGGTCGGCCGATGAGGCGGCAATGCAAGCCCACGGTCATCATCTTGGGCGCGCCCGCCTGCCCTTCAGCATAGAGCGTGTCGAAGGTATTGGTGAGGTAGGTCTCAAAATCTGTGCCCGTCACCCAACCCGGCGAGGCGGCAAAACGCATGTCGTTACATTCGAGCGTGTACGGGATCATCAACTGATCACGCGAGCCGAATTCCCGCCAATGCGGCAGGTCATCGTCGTAGCAGTCGGAAATGTAATCAAAGCCGCCTTCTTCGGCGACAAGGCGCACGGTATTGGCGCTGCACCGCCCCGTATACCAGCCGCGCGGGCGGGTGCCCGTGACCTCGGTATGCAGGCGCACCGCCTCGGCGATGGCGGCGCGTTCCTCGAACTCGGGCATGTCCTTGTGCTCGACCCATTTCAGGCCATGGCTGGCGATTTCCCAGCCTGCCTCTTGCATGGCGGCCACCTGTTCGGGGCTGCGCGCGAGGGCTGAGGCGACGCCGTAAATCGTCAGCGGTATCGCCATCCCGGTGAACAGACGGTGCAGCCGCCAAAACCCGGCGCGCGCCCCGTAGTCATAGACCGACTCCATGTTCCAATGACGTTGTCCAGGCCAAGGCGTGGCCCCCGGAATATCCGACAGAAACGCCTCTGACGCGGCATCGCCGTGCAAGAGACAGTTCTCGCCGCCCTCCTCATAGTTGAGCACGAATTGCACCGCGATGCGCGCCCCGCCGGGCCATTTCGGATCGGGCGTTTGGGGGCCGTAGCCGCGCAAATCTCGGGGATAGCGGATCATGTCATCAACTCCGGAGATCGTGGTTTGGAAAGAAACGCAAGGACAGGGGGCGATTGGCCCCCTGCCCCTGTCTGAAGCGCCTCAGCGGTCGAGAAACCGGCGCGCGGCGGGCAGGTGCCGCATCAGCAGGTAATAGGTGACACCCGCCGGGATCAGGCTGGCATACCAAGAGACGCCCGAGAAGGTCAGCGCCGCGACCACACCCACCGCCATGGCGATGAGGGCGGCGGGGTTGTAGCCCGCATAATCACCGCTCTCATCATAGAGTTTCTCAAGATCAAGCGTCTGGCGGCGCAGGACATAGTAATCCACCACGAGGATCGCAAAGATCGGCCCCAAGAAGGCGCTGTAGGTCTGGATGAAGAGATTGAGACCGGCGGCGGATTCATTCTTGACCAATTCCCAAGGAAAGGTGCCAAAAGCCAGCAGCCCAACCACAACGGCAGAGGTCTTGTAGCTGAGTTTGAACACATCCATCAGCGCATAGGCGGGCGGCACGACGTTGTTGAGAATATTGGTCGTGACCTGCGCAAAGGCGATGAAAAGCAGCGTGACGACGAGCAGCAGCTTGTTGTCGACCGCGTTCGAAAAGACGCGGATGGGGTCAACCTCGCCTGTTGCACTCGAAACCATGAGGCCGATCAACCCCATGAAGAGTGTCGCGGGCAGGATCGAGTTGGCATAGATCACCACTTGGCGCACCCGCCCGACATCCTGCCGCAATTCTCGGCTGTAGTCCGAGACGTTGAGCATCATCGTGGCGTAAATGCCGAGAAAGAGCATGGTCGCCCCCCAGAACGGCGCGCCCCATGTGCCTTCGACATTGATCAGATTGGTGCTGATTTCATCGCCATATTTGCCGATGACAGAGGTGAACATGTAAATCAGTGCGCCGATTATGAAGACGGAGCCGATATTCTCGAGCCATTTGATGCCGTGAAAGCCCAGAACCGAGAGCATGATTTGCAGCGCCTGAAACCCGACAAAGAACACAACGATATTGGAATAGCCAAACAGCGTCTCGCTCACCAGATTGAGCGCGCCCGCACCGATCCAGCTCTGAAACCCGAACCAGACGAGCGCCGGGACCGAGCGCACCAGTGCCGGGATGCGTGAGCCGGAAAAGCCGAAGGCGGATCGCACCTGCACCATCATCGGGATGCCATATTTATGCCCCGGCGCCCCGTTGATCATCAGCGCAAGGCCGATCACGGTGCAGCCGATGGCGATGGCCAGAAACACCTGCACCAGATTGAGCGTGCCCACGAGGCCAGAGCCGATGGTAAAGGTGCCGATGGAAACGCAGCCGCCAAGCCAGGCAAAGAGATAGGACCAAGGGTCCATGATCCGCGTTTTCTGCGGGGCCAGCGATTCCTCGCCAATGCCTTTATGTTCGATCACCTCGGGCATGTGCCCGTCATGCTGCAAAACACCCCGGTTTGTATCTGAAATTGTCATGTCTCTCCTCCCTGAGATGCATTATTTCGGGTTTGGTGGCGCGTAGGCGCCGATCTTGCTGGTCTTGATGCCGGCCCCTACCAAGGCC
Organism: Roseovarius sp. 217; assembly: GCF_000152845.1. Classification (GTDB taxonomy): domain Bacteria; phylum Pseudomonadota; class Alphaproteobacteria; order Rhodobacterales; family Rhodobacteraceae; genus Roseovarius. The sequence goes on along the minus strand of NZ_CH902584.1, from coordinate 2,838,487 downwards.
TCGGCGAATTTTGTGGCGACGGTGACACCGTCGATCACGGGGATTCCAGTTTCTTCTGTCAGCCATGCGGCAAGGTCCGCCATGCCGGCACAACCAAGAACCACGGCCTCGCAACGATCCTCCTCGATCGCCTTGAGGATTTCGGCGCGCACCAGTTGGCGCGCGTTCGATCCGGGTTCTTCCAGGGCCAGCACCGGGATCGCCGCCGACCGCACGCGGCGGCATTGGTGATCCAAACCGTAGCGTCGCACCAGGTCTTCGATGATCGGGATCGAGCGCGGCAGGGTCGTGACCACGCTGAAGGAGGTGGCGACCATGCTCGCGGCCTTGACCGCCGCCTCGCAGATGCCAATCACGGGCCCGCTGGCAATTTCGCGGCAGGCCCCGATGCCAGGGTCGTCGAAACAGGCCACGACAATCGCGTCGGCATGCTGCGCCTCGGCTTGACGGACCTGATCGAGCAGGCGCGGCACGGCCATCGCCTCGTCGTAATGGCCTTCGATGCTGGCAGGGGCGCCTACGCCCGAGCGCGCCTCGATCACGACACCGGCAGCTGTGACGGCCCGCGCGGAGGCCGCAATCTTGTCCGTCATGCTCGTGGTCGAATTCGGGTTGATGACAAAAATTTTCATAGGCTCCTCCACTTGAATTAAAACTTGATTAACATAAATTGTTAACAATTAAAACAAACAATTTTTCCGGTCGATTTTGTTGTCTGAAAATGTAAGTTTTCCCGTAATCAAGGAATGGAGCGCCGTATGTCAGACACCCCGGAAAATGTGCTGGTCGAACATGTGCTGGATGCCATCTCGGATCAGCGGCTTCGGGCTGGAACGAAACTGGGAGAACAGGCGCTGAGCGACCTTTTTTCCTGTAATCGCGCACATGTACGCCGGGCACTTGCAATTCTTGCGGCCTATCACGTAGTCGATCTGATCCCCAACCGAGGGGCGTTTGTATCCACCCCTTCTGAGGACGAGGCACGCGACCTGTTTCAGGCGCGGCGCGCTATCGAGGTCACGATCATCCGCAATGTGGTGCGCCGCGCCGACGAGGCCGATATTGCCAATCTGCGCGCGCATCTCGCGACTGAGGATGAGATCCGGCAGCAGAATGACCGCTCGAAGGCGATTCGCGCCTCACGCGACTTTCACATGTTGCTGGCCCGGATCGGGCGAAATTCCGTCTTGGAACATTACCTAGCGGAACTGACCATGCGCACGTCGCTCATCATCGGGCTTTATGGCTCTAAATCCGCAAGTCTCTGCTCGGACGATGAACATGTAAGGATCGTCCAGAGCGTCGCCGACCGTGACGCGGTCACAGCACAAGAGATGGTCGATTACCACCTGCGCCATATCGAAGGCGAAATCGAATTCGGCGACGAAGCCCCAAAGGTCGGGCCACTCTCGATGATCTTTCCATCCTCCCGTACCGGGCGCTGAGGCAAAGGCCTGACGTCTGGCCAAGCGATGGACCTTTGGGCAAGGAGAAGCGCATGCACCGACTAGTGTCACCGGCAGAGCCCCCCTCCGCCTGCTGCAATCAAGAACGAATTACAGCGTCCGCTACCTTCCTCGGGACAAGCACAGCCAAGGTCAGTGATCTCCCGCTTACCGTCTTCCAAAAGAGCCGGCCATTGCCTCAGAGCTTGCCGTGCGATCCATCACACAGAGGTGCTGTGTCACTGTGCTTGCACCCACAGAAGAACACACGTTTACTCGTGGTAGCCACATATTTGACAGGCGCGATGCCTGTGTCCTTGTGGCTACCGTCACAGAACGGCTGCTTGCTGCTCTGGCCACATGCACACCAGAAATAGGTTTTCCCATCTTCAACCTCTACGGGATACGGAGCCTTTTGCGCGATGATCGGTTTGGTCATGAAATGCCTGTCCTCCTGAGATCCTTCAGCAGAGATAAACCGAAACGGTCCCGAGTGAAGACATGATCGCTCATCCCGCATGTGCCGCTTGGCTCATGTCTCCCGCAAGAGGCCTGTTCGAGCGGTTCAAACACCCGCTCTACTGGTCCGATATGTATCTCAAGCGCTCACTCCTTGCGCGACACATCTTGGAAAGAGAACCTCGGATAACTCACGGCGATCGTAATCCGCACTGAAACCGCGCGATTCCAATGACATCCTCAATTACCCGTCACGCGATCTCAGATGTCCAAAGCAAAGCTGAACCAAAGCCTATTGCCGTCATTGACCTTGACAGGATCAAGTGACCGCACAGCTCTGATGTACCGCCTCAACACACCAGTTGAAGCCATGTAAGCAATTACATTCAATACATTAGCAAGATCAAGAGGTTGGGATGGTGGGTGATGAGAGACTCGAACTCCCGACATCTTCGGTGTAAACGAAGCGCTCTACCAACTGAGCTAATCACCCGTGTTGCGCGTCATACCCAAGCGGTTCCGCGCGCGCAAGAGGGTTTGATCGCAGCTCTGTAAATCAGCCTTGGCTCTGTGTGGGAACCTGCTAGCCTGCGCATCAAACTGACAGGAAAGGCCCACCCATGTCCCCCACCCTCCACATGATCCCTGCGCGTCGCGGCAAGGCCACGCGTCTGAATGCGGGAGAGGCCATTCGCATCGTCAACACCCATGGTGCGCAGGTGGTGGATACCTGGGCCTTCAGCGCCGATGATATGGGCGAATTCATGTCGATGGAGCATATCCGCCCCACCTTGGGCCGCATCTTTCCCACGGCCGGCGATGCGCTTGTGACCAACCGCCGCCGCCCGATCCTGATGTTCGAAGAGGACAGCTCACCGGGCCGGCACGATACGTTGATTGCCGCCTGCGATGACTATCGCTACGGCCTTCTGGGCTGCACCGACTATCACGACAACTGCACCGACAACCTGCACGCCGCCCTGCGCCAACTGGGACTTTGCAGCCCCGAGACCCCCAGCCCGCTGAACCTCTGGATGAATATTCCCGTCGACCCCGAGGGGCACACCTCTTGGGGCACACCGCTCAGCAAACCGGGCGATCATGTCGTGCTGCGCGCGGTGATGGACTGTGTGGTGGCGATGTCGGCCTGCCCGCAGGACATCCTGCCAATCAACGGTGCCGCCTGCATGCCGACCGAGGCGCATTTCGAGATCTTGGGACGCTGAGGCGGGCATCCCCGAGGGCGGTCTTGACCTTGCGTGGCGCTTTGCCGACTCAAAGCCAAAACAGCCTAGCGCAGCAACACAACCGGAACCTTGCACGAGCGCACCATCTCGGTCGTTGTGGAGCCGATGATCAGGCTGCGAATGCGGCTGTGCCCATAGGCACCCATCACCACCATGTCGAAACCGGCGGCCTCCACCAACTTGCCAAGCGCGGTCTCGGGCTGTCCTGCGATCACCTCGGTCTCCGCCACAATCCCCGCCGCCGCAAGCAAAGCGCACGCATCCTCGAGCCCCTTCTTCACCTCGGGCGTGGCCGTGCCCACCGTGACCACATGCAACTTGAGCCCGGCAAAGAGCGGGCTGCGCGCGATGTGATCCACCTCCTTCATCGCAGAGGTGCCGCCATCATAGGCCAATAAGACCCTATCAATCGGCCGAAACGCGCGGGCCGCCACGACCACCGGCTTGTGACAGGCGCGCACGATCCGCTCAAGATTCGATCCCAGATGCCCCTTGGCAAAATCCGCCGCCTCGCCGCGCTTGCCGATCAGGATCACGCGCGCCTCATGTTCGACCTCGGCGACCGTCTCGACGATATCTCCATGGCGCAGCCGCGTCGTGATCTCACGCACCCCCGCTGCCTCCAGCAGGGCGCGCGCATCCTCCAGAATGGCGCGACCCCGATGCGCCACCAGCTTGGCGCGCTGTGCATCCAAGGCTGCCAGTTCTTCCAATAGCGCCGTGCGCGCACCCAGCCGGATCGAGCCTGAGAGATCAGAGGTCTCTACCCCTTCGCGCCGCCCCAACACATGCAACAACTCCACCGGCGCGCCGGTGCGCTGCGCAATCCACGCTGCGTGTTCGCAGACCGAGGCCGAATATATCGAGCCATCCACCAAGGCGATGATCTTGTCTGTCATGTCTCTCTCCTCCCTCAATGCGCCATCAACTTGTCGATGGCCCCCGGCTTGTTATGCTCGGCCAGCCTGTCCACGAGTGTCTCAGAGGCCGCATTCATGCCCCGGATTTCCACCTCTGCCCCATCCCGACGGAATTTCAGCACCGCCATATCGAGCGCCTGAACCGACGAAATATCCCAGATATGCGCCGCACTCACGTCGATTACGACCCGCTCCAATGCCTCTCGGAAATCAAAGGCCCTCATGAAATCCTCCACCGAGCCATAGAACAGCTGCCCCTCGACCCGGTAAATGCGTTCGCGCCCATCCTTGGAAGTTTCAGAGGTGACCCGGAAAAGCTGCGCGATCTTGGCGGCAAAGAAGATGCCCGACAAAAGCACGCCCACCAGCACCCCGATGGCGAGATTATGGGTATAGACCACCGTGACCACCGTCGCGATCATCACGACCGAGGACGAGCGCGGATGCTCGCGCAGGTTCTTGATCGACGACCAGGAAAACGTGCCCACCGACACCATGATCATGATCGCCACCAAGGCGGGCATCGGTATGAGACTAACCAGATCGCCAAGCCCCACCACGAGGACGAGCAGAAAGAGCCCCGCCACAAAGCTCGAAAGCCGCCCGCGCCCGCCGGATTTGACGTTGATGATCGACTGACCGATCATCGCACAGCCCGCCATCCCGCCGATAAAGCCAGTGGCGCTATTGGCCAACCCTTGCCCAATCATTTCCTGAGAGCGATTGGATTTGGTATCGGTCAGATCGTCGACGATGTTCTGTGTCATCAGGCTTTCCAGCAGGCCCACGACCGCCACCGCCACCGAATAGGGCAGGATGATCATCAAGGTCTCAAAGGTCAGCGGAATGTCCGGGATCAAAAACACCGGCAGCGTATCGGGCAGCGCGCCCATATCCCCCACCGTGCGCACATCGAGGCCAAGCGTCAGAGTGACAGCGCTCAGCACAAGAATCGTCACCAGGGGCGAGGGCACCGCCTTGGTCACAAGCGGGAAAAGGTAGATGATCGCCAGCCCCGCCGCGACCAGAACATAGGTGATCCACGTCACCGAACGCGGATCAAGCTCCGGCAATTGCGCCATGAAAATCAGAATGGCGAGCGCATTGACGAACCCGGTCATCACCGATTTCGACACATAGCGCATCACAAACCCCAGCCGCAGCACCCCCATCCCGATCTGAAGGAGCCCCGCCAGCACCGTCGCCGCCAGCAGGTATTCCAGCCCGTGATCGCGCACCAGCGTCACCATCAGCACCGCCGTCGCCGCCGTGGCGGCGGAAATCATACCGGGCCGCCCGCCGGTGATCGCGGTGATCACGGCAATCGAAAAGGACGCATAGAGCCCCACCTTGGGGTCCACGCCTGCAATGATCGAAAAGGCAATCGCCTCGGGGATCAGCGCCAGCGCCACCACCAGACCCGACAGCAAATCACCCCGGATATTGCCAAACCATTGTGCCCGATAGGCATCTATTGAAATCATGTGAAATCCGTCCCTGATTCGGCCACCCGAAACCCGGCCCGATTGTGCATTTTGATAGGTTTCAATGATCCGGCGGATAGGCGGCCGGAAGAGCCACCCGGGGCTTGCACCCGGGGTCCATGCGATTACAAGCGGCGTTTAACGACCTTGCTCCCGGATGCCAAGCCATTTTCGCCGCAATGCAACAGAACCCGGCCTGCCATCCTCTTAGTCTTGTGTGGCGATCAACTCTGGAATGATGAAGGACTCGGTCTTCACACCACGCGCCTTGGCACTTTGACGCACTGCCTCCTGCAAGCCCGCACTGCGCTTGAGCAACCGTCGGAAACGCGCCTCGTCCAGCACCAACAGGGTTGACGAGGAAATCGCCGTTGCCCCGGTGCGGCGCGGTTTCTGCATCAGAATCGCCATCTGTCCAAACATCTCGCCGCGACCCAAGCGCCATGTCTGACCGGCAACCGCCAATTCCACCGCGCCCGACGCAATGAAAAACACGCTGCGCGCGGGCGAATCCTTGCGTAGGATCACATCCCCCTCATTGACATACCGCGTGCGCAAGGCGCGCGTCAGCTGTCGCAGGCTGCGCTCGTCCAGATCCGCAAAGAGCGGAAATTGCCGGACAAGTTCCGCTTTCTGCACTGCCACGTCCAGCTTGGGCCGTTGTTCTTCACTCAATCTGCGCGCCGCGATGTCCTGCATCAGCGCCACATGCAATTCCGCGCCGATCAACCCGTCTTCGCGCAGCATTCCGTATTCCCGCTCCTCCAGACGTAGCGCAGTGCGTCGGATGAACCGCCGCTCCAATTCCTCAGCATAACCGGGATACTGGAGCCGCAACCCCTCCAGCGCAGTTTCCACAGCCTCTTGCCGTCGCCCGAGCAACTCGTGCAAGAGGTCCGCCACCCGCTTGCCGTGAATGCGCCGAATACGCCCGTCGATGAACCCGCTCAGATCGCGCAGGATCAGGCGTTGAGACAAGAGCACCTCGAACCGATCCGCGGTCATCAGCGCCAAAGGCCTTGAAATCCGCAACCGGTTGTTCAGGATCACCGCCGCCCGAAAGCTTCGGCCATAGCGCAGGCTGCGCCGGGCGGCCCGCTGATAGCCAGTCCGCCCACCAGACCGTGCCGCCTCGATCAACCGATCGGCTTCGGTCAGGATCTGTTCCGATAGGCGGGCCGAAATCGCCTGTTCTCGGAACCGCGCAAGAATTGTGTCTCGCTCTGCCCCTGCCAGCGCGATCAACCCCAGTGTGATCCGGTCGCGGTCCTGAATTGCACGGTCCGCCTCAGCGGTTTGTACGGCACCGTCCAGTCGCGCAGCAAAACGCTTGGCCTCGGACCGCACCGTCTCACGCGTCAACTCGTAATTCTCGGCCGTCCGCGCCACGTCTTCCCGCACAGTTTGCAAGGCCACCGCGATCACCTGATTGCTGAGCGCCTGATCGAGCGGCGACAGCCGATCCAGCCCGAGCCGTCCAATCACCCAGCGCAACGTCGTCCCCTGCACAAGCAGCGTAAAGAGAGTGAAGCCGGTTGCGAGAATACCCACGAGCCGCTTGACTTCGGGGGGCACCCGGAAACTCTCGGTGACTGCCAGCGCGAGTGCCAGCGTAACCGCCCCCCGCAGCCCGCCCCAAAGAATGGCGACGCGATACGGTCGCTCGACCACCGGCGACAGCTTGAACTTGCTCAGGATCGGCATCAGCCCAAAGAGTATCACCGCGCGCGCAGCCACCGCCGCCGCAATCACCACGGCGATCAGAATGAAATCTCCCGCCCGCACCTCTTCGAGCAGCCGGGGGATCAGCAGCGCCGCGAGAATAAAGATGAGCGCCCCGGCCCAATGCGCCAAGAGGTCCCATACCTCGCGCAGGTTGCCCCAGACCGCAGGCGGCAGGCGCGCCGGACCCGTCAGATTGAGCGTCAGCCCCGCTGCCACGACCGCGATAACCCCCGAGGCCCCGATGCTCTGTTCCGCGCCGATATAGGCCAGATAGGGCAGCGCCACAGAGACCGAAATCACCGCCAACTCATACCGCGCCATCAGTGCCATGATCCGCACCGCAATGCGTGCAGCCACCCAGCCTGCCAGCGCGCCGCCAGCAATCAGCACCGGAAATTGCGAGAGGGCATCCTGAAAGCTGGGGTCCGGCACGCCCAGCATGACAAACCCCATAAAAAGACCAAACAGCGCAATCGCGGCCGCATCGTTCAACAGGCTCTCGCCCTCGATGATGCGCGCCAATCGTCGCGGTGCCGAAATCGAGCGGAATATACCCACCACAGCCGAAGGGTCCGTCGTGCTGACAATCGCGCCGATCAGCAAACAGACTACCAGCGGCAGCGCACTCGCCCATGCCAGCGCATAGCCGACCGCCAGCGTCGCCACCACAACCGCGACGACCGCCAGCACCAGAATAGGCACCCAATCATCCATCATCCGCCTCGGATTGACCCCCAGCGTCACCTGAAACAGCAGCGTCGGCAGGAACACATAGAGAAAAACATTTGAGCGGATCGGCAGGCCCAGAATCGCTTCGGCCACCGGATTGAGCGCATCGGTCAACTCGGTGCGCAGGAAAAAGATCGACGCAACGCCGATCATCATGCCCAGACAGGCCAAAATCACGGTATAGGGCAGCCGGAGACGCGCGGCTAAAGGATCAGCAGCGGCAATCACCAAAAACAGCGACGCAATGATTGTGGTGACAAGAACGATATCCATATCTCTGAAATAGCTTGAATATCTGACATTGGAAATCAGAGGTTCGGGGATCGGCGACGACTTTTAACACGGTCCCAGCAAACTGCCGCCTAAAGCATCTCGCCGCCGTCGATCACAAGCGCCAGTCCGGTCACAAAGCTTGACCGGGCCGAGGCCAGATAAACGATCCCATGCGCGATTTCTTCGACATTCGCCCATCGCCCCATCGGAATTGAACCTGCCACATAGGATTCGAGCGCCTCGCGCCCCCCCATCTGTGTCTCAAACCCGGCGTTGAAAGGCGTGTCGACAAAGCCGGGGCAAAGCGCGTTGAAGCGGATATTTTCAGCCGCGTAATCCACCGCCATCTGTTTGACCATCGCCACGGCGGCATGTTTGGTCGTGGCATAGGACACCATGCCCCGATCATACTGGCAGCCCGAGTTTGACGCAGTCACGATCACCGATCCGCCGCCCTGCGCGCGCATCGGCGCAATGACCGCCCGCGCCAACACGAAATGCGCCCGCACATTCAGCTTCCAGGCGGCGTCCATCTGTGCGGGTGTCACATCTTCGGCCCGTCCGGGAATCTGGATGCCCGCATGACTGTGCAGGATGTCGATCCGCCCCCAATCCGCCACCACCTGCGCGACCATCGCGGTGCAGTCCGCATCCTCTGCCACATCAAGCGCAAAGGCTGCCCCCCGACCACCTGCCGCCTCGATCTGCGCCAAGGTCTCCTGCGCCAATTCGCCATCCAGATCGGTGACAATGACCACCGCCCCTTCGCGGGCCATCGCAATAGCCCCGGCCCGGCCAATTCCCGACCCTGCCGCCGTCACCAGCGCGATACGATCCTTGAGCATGCCTGTCTCCTGCATCCGATCAGCGCCCGGCCCGCACGGCACCGGGCCGCAACAGCACCTGCGCGATAATCAGCATGGTCAGCGATGCGACCATCACCATCGTGCCAATTGCGTTGATTTCAGGCGTCACGCCTCGGCGGATCGACGAAAAGATATAGATCGGCAGGGTCGTCTCGGACCCCGCGACAAAGAAGGCCATGATGAAATCGTCAAAGCTGAAGGTGAAGGCCAGCAGAAACCCCGCCAGAATCGCCGGTGCGATCTGCGGCAGCGTTACCTGCACAAAGGTCGCCACCGGACCGGCCCCCAAATCGCCAGAGGCCTCGATTTGCGCGCGATCGAAACTCTCAAGCCGCCCGCGCACCAGCAAGACCACCAGCGACATGGTGAACATGCCATGCAACCCGATGAGCGACCCCATGCCCAACGACAGCCTGCGGCCCATCACAGTCTCAAGCCACGGATTTATCAGATCAAACACCGTCACCAGCGCGATAAGCGTGGCAATCCCGATAACGATGCCGGGGATCATCACCGCAACCTGCACCAGCGTGTCGAAGAACACCCGCAACCGCCCCCGCATACCTGTGAGCGCCAGCGCCGCCATGGTCCCCGCAACCGTCGCCAGAACGGCCGACAGAAACGCCACCTTGATCGAGGTCCAGAGCGCCTCCATCACAAAGGGATTGCTGAGCGCGCGGCCATACCATTCGGTCGAAAACCCCTGCATCGAACTCGCCGACCGCCCGGCGGAAAACGAAAACAGCGCAATGATCCCGATGGGCAGGTACAGAAACACAAAGACGGCGATGGCATAGGCTCTCATGGCACCCTCACATCAGCCCGACATCGTCGCGGCCTGCCCCGAAACGGCGGACCGCCCGGCTATAGAGCGCGACAACGATCAACATGATCACGATCAGCGCCACAGCTACTGCCGATCCAAACGCCCAGTTGCGCGACTGCAAAAAGAGATCGACCAGCGCATTGCCGACAAAGAACACCTTGCCGCCGCCCAGAATGGCGGGGATCAAGAATTCGCCGGTGAGCAGGATGAACACCAGCATCGAGCCTGTCAGAACCCCCGGCATCGACAAAGGCAGCGTGATTTGCAGGAAACTGCGCCAGGGCGGCGTGCCCAGATCCGCCGCCGCCTCCAACAGGCTGCGATCCAGCTTTTCCAATGCGACGTAAATTGGAAAGACCATCAGCGGCAGATAGCCATAGACAATCCCCACCAGCACCGCAAAGGGCGTATTTATCAGGCGAATATCGCCCAGCCCCACCGCCTCCAGCAGCGCCGGAATACCATTGCCCCCGAGCAGGTAAATCCACGCATAGGACCGGATCAGGATCGAGGTCCAAAATGGAACGATCACCAGAATGAGCAGCGTCGTCTTCCAGCGCGCCGACACCTTCAACGCCAGATAATAGGCCAGCGGATAGGCAATGATCAGCGCCGCCAGCGTGCCCAGCGGCGCCAATGTCAGCGTGTTGCGAAAGGCGGCAAACCGCGCGGGCAGGTTGGCATATTGCTCCAACGTAAAGCCCGGCGCATAGCCACCAATCGGGTTCCTCTCGCCAAACGAAAAGACGAGGACGACGGCCAAGGGAAACAGCAGCAGCACGCCATACCAGATACCCGCCGGCATCAACAGCAGCGCGCGCGCCCTCTCCCGTGTCATGGCCATCGCCCCCTAATTCCTCTCAGGCCGATTTGAAACGGGCCATCAATTCGGCGCGGTTGGGATCGGTCAGCGTCACCGCCGCACCGAATTCCAGTGCATTGAGCGCCTCCGCCGCCGGATAGAGGATCGGATCGTTCAGCAAATCCTCAGGCAAGAGCGCATTGGTGCGCGCATCCGCCACCGGATAGCCGTGCGCCAGCGCCTCACGCGCGTTGACCTCAGGGTCGAGCAGATAGTTGATCAGCGCATAGGCCGCCTCGCGGTGTGGCGCGCCGACCGGAATGGCATAGTAATCCGACCAGATTTCGCCGCCCTCTTTGCCAAGGGCAAAGGCGATTTCGGGCAGGTCGGTATTGAGCTGCTTGCCATCCCCCGTCCAGCACATCGTGAGCCAGGCATCACCATTGCGCATCGCGGGCTGATAATCCGACGAAATCGCAAAGAGATGCGGCTTGACCTCGATCAGCAGCTTTTCGGCCTCGGCCAGTTCCGCCGGATCGACAGAATTAAAGCTATAGCCGAAATAGGCCAGCGCATTGCCGATGGTGGTCAGCTGATAGTCATGCACCATGACACGCCCGTCGAACTGATCCTTTGCCCCGTCGAAAAAGGTCTTCCAGCTATCGACCACACCGCCGGTCTTTGCTGTATTGGACGCAATCCCCGTGGTGCCCCAGTTTTTCGGCACGGCATAGACCTTGCCATCAATCGTGCCCGCATCGGCAAAGCGGGCATCAAACGCGGCGGCGTCAAAATTGGGCAGTTTCGTGAGATCCAAAGGCTCGATCAGACCGGCCTCGACATAGGTCGAAATCGCATAGTTGGTTGGAACGAACACGTCCCAGCCCGAACCACCCGCCTGAATCTTGGCCAGCATTTCCTCGTTCGAGCCAAACACATTGACCTGAGAGAAAACGCCGGTCTCGGTGGCGAAGAGGTCAAAGTTTGCCGCGTCATGGTAATTGGGCCAGGTCGCCAGAACCACCCGGTCACCCAGATCCTGCGCGATGGCACGCCCCGGCATGAGACCCGGCAACGCGCCCCCCAGAACCGCCATCGCGGTGCCAAGGCCAGTGGTGCCCAGAAACTGACGTCGGCTGATCGAACCCTTTTCGTAGCGGCGCAGTTCCTCAATGAATTTCTTACGCGAAATCGGTGTGTTATCCTGAGTCATCGTCTCGTTTCCCTTGTTGAACTTGGTGCAGTTGTTATCCGTCACTCTTCGGCAGCCAGAACCAGACCCGTGCCTGCCGTCCAGAGGATATGGACCTCATCGCCCACCCCCTGCCCGCCCATGGCTCTTTCGGCCTGTCGCGGAACATTGACCTGAAGCGCGCCGATGCCATCGGCCTGCAGCAGGTATTCGGTATGATCCCCCAAAAAGGTGCGATGGGTGATCCGCGCCCGCAGCATCGCATCCTCGCCCGGCACGGCAAGGCGCAACGCCTCTGGGCGCACCGCGATATCGACATGACGGCGCGTATCCGCCTCCGCTTCGGGCACCAGCACCTCTGTGCCCTCCGCCAGTGCGATCCGCGCCAGACCTGCCTGCCGCGACAGAACCTCGCCATTCAGGATATTCGCCTTGCCCACGAAATCCGCGACATAGCGATTGCGCGGCCGATCATAGAGATCCTGCGGCGTGCCCACCTGCACGATCCGCCCTGCCCCCATGATGCAGATGCGATCCGACATCGACAGCGCCTCTTCCTGATCATGGGTGACCAGCACAAAGGTGATGCCGAGGCTGCGCTGCAGATCGAGCAATTCGCGCTGCATTTCGCCGCGCAGCTTGGCATCGAGCGCCGCCATCGGCTCGTCCAGCAACAAGAGCTTGGGCTCGTTGATGATCGCCCGCGCCAAGGCCACCCGCTGCTGTTGGCCGCCCGACAGTTCCCATGTGCGCCGCGCGCCAAACGCGTCCAACCGCACCTTGGCCAAGGCAGCCTCCACCCGCGCGGCAATCTCGGATTTCGCCAGCTTGGGCCGTACCTGTCGCAACCCATAGCCGATGTTCTGCGCCACGGTCATATGTGGAAAGAGCGCATAGTGCTGAAACACCATGTTCACCGGGCGTGCATAAGCGGGCACGCGGCTGACATCCTGCCCGTCGATCCGCACCATGCCGTCGCTCGGCGCTTCGAACCCGGCGAGCATCCGCAGCGCCGTGGTCTTGCCACAGCCAGAGGGGCCAAGGAACGACAGGAATTCGCCGCGCCGGATACGCAGGTTGATCCGGTCCGCCGCCAAAATCGCGCCAAATCTCTTGGTGGCCCCGACGAACTCGGCGACGCAATCCTCGTCCGAGGGATGGCCCTGTATGCTTTGCGTCCCCTGTTCCCGGCTCACGCCCATCCTGATCTCCGTCTCGGCATTCGCATCCAGCATGCCGGTCCTCTCGTGTTGCGGCACACCCACACCTATGCCATACATTCTCAAAACGGTAAGAAAATCGCAGCCGGTTGTATATATCATAAAGAGCATAGATGACGACGAAAATGCAGATGTCAGATTGGTTCGAAACCAGCGCGCGGGCGGTCTCGGCGCTCGGTACGTCCGGCTTTGCCTCGGCCCTCACCACCGCTCTGCGCAGCATTGTACCCTATGAGTTCACGGTAATCTTTGCCTATTACCGCGACCACAAACCCATTGATCTGCATGATGATTTTCCCGCTGCCAAGCGCAAGGTCATGGTGGATGACTACCAAGAAGGGCCTTATCTGCTCGATCCCTTCTACCTCAATGCCACCGCCCCCACGACGCCCCGCCTCGCACGGCTGCGCGATTTGGCGCCAGATCGGTTCTATCAGGCAGAATATTTTCGCAATTATTACATCCAGACCGGACTTGCCGAAGAAATAGGCTTTATCGTCGATCTCGGCGACGGGGTGAGCGTGGTGATTTCCGCCATGCGCGAACACAAGGCCTTCTCCGCCCGCGAATTCCGCGATCTCGAAGCCGCCTTTCCCTTCGTCGCAGCCATCGCCCAGAAACAGTGGAGCGGCCTGATCACCCAATTCTCGGCGCGGCCCCAAACCGACGGTCCTCGCCTGCCGCAACTGATCGAGGATGCCTTTCAAAGTTTGGGCCGCAACCTCCTCACCCCGCGCGAGGCGGAGGTCGTGGAATATGTGCTCAAGGGTCATTCCGCCGATGCCACAGGCCGCGCCTTGGGCATTTCACCGGGCACCGTGCGCATCCATCGCCGCAACATCTACGCCAAACTGCGGGTGAGTTCACAAGGAGAACTGTTCTCCAGCTTTATCGCCGCGTTGTCAGAACTCGCCTGAGACGATCAGGATGGATCGACCCGTGTGGCATTTGGTGTCTGAACTCAGCCCCATGGGACCGTGGCGAGATTTCTGGATCATCTTGGTCTGACTTTGGAGATAGCGACGAAAGGGTCGCAGAGGGCTGGCTCTATTGCCATGTTTCTTCGTCATGTTTCGCGGTTAGAGAGAGATACGCGATTGAAGTTGCTCACGCGACACCTGATATCCGTCACAGGATTCTGAAAGGCGCATCATGCCAGGACGTCAAGGCAAGCGAAAACGACCATCCTTGTCCCTACCGATCTTGCGAAACTCGCGTGCGCAGCACCGCGCGGGGACATTGACCTTGGGCACGTTGCTGACCGCCCTTGGTGAGACCTCTTTTGGATGGGCTATTGTGGTGTTTTCGCTGGTGACCCTTTTGCCCCTGCCGCCCGGAACCACCCTTCTGACCGCCTTGCCTCTTTTGGTCACCACGGGCCAGATGGTCCTCGGCTATCCGCATGTGAAACTCCCCGGTCCGCTCGGGCGTCTCAGGCTTGATCACCCCATGCTGCGACGTGCTGTTCTGCGCCTCAGACCCGTGACCCGCAGGCTCGAACGCATCCTGAAACCACGGTACACGCGGCTTTTTTCACGCCAGAACGAGCGCCCCCTTGGCGCGCTCCTCTTCATCATCGCCTTTGCGCTCTTTCTGCCGGTCCCGCTCAGCGGATGGTTTCCGGCGGTGTCGCTCTTCATCGTGGGGGTCGGCATCGTCGAGCGCGACGGGCTGGTCACCTGCGCCGGACTCTTTCTTGGCGGCCTCTCGGTCCTGCTGACTGCGACAATTCTCGTCTCCTTGGCAGCCGGAGCAGATGCCCTGATCCATTGAGATGTGACATAATCTGCTGTGCCCGGTGCCGCGCACACCAATAACCCCGCGACGCCAAAGATGCTCCTGACGCCCGAGGCCCGCGCCTATGGGAAACCCCGGCATCCGGGGATGTCCTCGCAACAAAGCGCAAGGCGCCCCCCTGATCACAGAGAGCCGCCTTGGAATGTTAGTTTCTACGGGTCTTGTTCAAAAGGTCTTGGCGAGTGTCAGCTTGAAATTGCGCCCCGGCGAGGGTCGTGTCGCAAGATTTGGCGTGAATTGCGCGTCAAACAGGTTCTCGATCCCAACCCGGAATTCGGTGCCATCCCAGACCCCCCGCTTGGGGGCGATCGTGGCCCGCAGGTTATGCACCGTATAGCCGTCATCGCGCACCCCGTTGACGGTGATGGACTCGGCACTCACAACTTCCCAACTCAGGTCATAGGTGTCATCAAACACCTTACCCACAGAGGCGCGCAGGTTGTTGGCCGCAAGGTTGCGCCAATCGCGCACGCCGCCCAGGACATCCACTTCTTCGCCCTCCGCGACGGTGGCGTTGAGATCGACGTAAAACCCGTTCTCCATCGCATAGGACGCCTCGAACTCGAGACCTTGGGTCTGAATCTCATCCAGCGGGTTCTGCGCCGGGGTGGTGTCGACAAAAGAATTCACATCCCAAAGCTCACTGTCGAAATAGGTGACCTTGAGGGCAAGCGCGTCATTCTCACGCAAGAGCCCGCGACGGTCATAGGAAAACCCGACCTCATAGGTGCGCGACTTCTCGCTTTGGGTCATGCGGCTTGGAAATTCCAGATCGTCGATGATCGGCAAAACCTCGGTATAGGCGGCGCTGCCAAAGACCGCCAAACCGTTGTTGAACGCATAACGCACCGACAGCCCCCCCATCAGTGCATCCTCGGAAAAGCGACCATCATTGGGGGCTGTATCGCCCTCGACCTTCGATGTCTCATACCGAATGGCGGGCGTCAGGGTCCAGGCGCGACCAATGTCGATCTCGTCCACCGCAAAGAGTGCCCAGCGATTGTCCTCACCACCCGGTGCCGCAAAGGCATCGACGCGCGTGCGGTTGATATGCTCGATCCCCGCCGTCAGATCATGGCGCAGCGCGCCCGTATCAAACAGTGACGTGTTCTTGAGAGTAAGCGTGGTGGTCTCGTAATCGTGGTCCGCATTCAGCAGCGCCGAGCAGATGGTGATCGGGGCGGGCGGGCTACCCGGACAAGAGACCGCATCCTGAAGGATCGCCTCATCGACATGCGAATATTGCAGTGTCAGATCGACCAGATCATTGAGCGGGTTGAAATTGTATTTGAGGATACTGGTCTGACTCTCGACTTCCCGGTCAACATTGCCAAAGAACGTGAGATTGCCAAAACTGTCATACGGCACGTCGAATTGCGAGCTTTGGGTATCCTGATAGCTGGCCTCGATGGAATGGGCCTTGTCCTCGCCAAAGCGGTACTTTGCCTTAACCAACCACGACGGGTCGTCGATCCGTTCCCGCAGCGGATTGATGACAGCGCCATTGCCATCCTCGGGAAAGCCAAGCCTGCGGCTGACGTAATTGAACAGCACCCCAAAGTCCTCGGTGGGCTGCCAGGCCCCGATGCTCGAGGAGGTCACACCATTGCCATTGGTCTGGAATTCCAGCGTCTGACGCAGGCCAAATCCGGTCTCGCCCCCGGTCACATCCTCAGGGTCGATGGTTTCAAGCCGCACCACACCGCCAACCACGCCGGACCCATATTGGAACGACCCGACTGTGCCCCGGATCACCTCGACCTCCTTGAAGAGAAAAGGATCGGTAAAGAGCTGGGTTCCAATGCGGTAAAGTTCCTCGGAACCGCGCGTGGCACCATCGACCTGGATCAACACCTTCTGGTCCGTGCCGAACGTTGCATTGGAGCCAAAGCCACGGATGGAGATGCCTGATCCCTGCGCGGTATCGCCGTTGAGCAGAGCCACGGACGGCACCGTCACCAGCAATTCGGCGACCGACCCGGCCTGACGGTCACGAATTTCGTCTTCGTCGATCACAGTCGACGGAGTCGCGGTTTCGGTTTGCACCGTCCGTTTGCTCTCTCCCAGCGTGAGTGTCCCAAGAAATCCCTCTTGAGCAGGTGTCTCTTGCGCCAGACTGGCAGAGCCATGGCCAAGCCCCATGCACAGGCAGGTTGTCGTCATTAAAATGCAGCGCGTGTGCGATGTCATCACGTGTCCCCTTCGTTTCATTGACAATGGCTGTCACACCGTTGTGCTTGCGAAAGGCTGGCACGGTTTTTTCATTTGGTTTCAATGGTTGAGCGATCTATTCCGGATCGGTCTTGCGTTCCTTATTCTTTTATGAGTAAAAGAGTCAAGATTGTGATTCAGATTTCTTGGATCGCAAATGAGAGCCACGTCCGCGCCGCATGCGCGATGCAGCCAGCCCATTTCAACACCACACGAGGCAGGCATGACAGACTCCGCTCCCCTTTCCCCCGACGCAATTCGTGCCTTTCAGGCCGAAAACCCCAAACTGCGCAGCCGCGATCAGGCGGACCGCCTTGGCATCAGCGAGGCGCAGTTGAACGCCGCCCATATCGGGCGTGGCGCGACGGCTATCGCCGCCCATCCCGATCAGGTCATGGCCGCCGCGCAACAGCTGGGCGAGGTGATGGCCCTCACCCGCAATGAGAGCTGTGTGCATGAAAAAGTGGGGCGTTATGACAATTACCACAGCGGTCAACATGCGGCGATGGTGCTGGCCGAGGATATCGACCTGCGGATGTTCCCAAGCCATTGGTGCCATGCCTTCATGGTCGCGACCGAGACCGACGCAGGCACCCGCCGCAGCCTGCAAGTGTTCGATGCCGCGGGCGACGCGGTGCACAAGATTTTTCTGCGCGACGGCTCATCTCTGGCCGCGTGGGAGGCGCAGCGCTTGGCACTGGCCCTTCCGGACCAGTCCGAGACCTTGACCGTCGATCCGCGCAAGCCCCCCGAGGCCGCAAAATCCAATCCCGACAAGATCGAGGTGCTGCGAGAGGAATGGCGGCGGATGACCGACACCCACCAATTCCTGCGCCTGACGTCCAAGCTGCGGATGAACCGGCTTGGGGCCTACCGCATCGCGGGCGCGCCGTTTGTGCGCGCGCTTGCCACCGAGGCGGTGAATACCCTGCTGACCCAACTCGCAGAGACGGGCACCGAGGTGATGATCTTTGTCGGCAATCGCGGCTGCATCCAGATTCATTCCGGCCCCATTGTGGCCCTCAAACCCATGGGTCCGTGGCAGAACGTGATGGATGCGCGGTTCAACCTGCATCTGCGGCTGGATCATGTGGCCGAAGTCTGGGCCGTGGACAAACCCACGCAACGCGGCGCAGCGATTTCGGTCGAAGCCTTCGACGCGCAGGGGTCGCTAATCTTTCAGATCTTCGGGCTTGGCAAAGAGGGGCGCGACAGCCGCGCCGCCTTTGCCCGGATGGTCGAGGCCCTGCCGGGGCTGCAAGAGGCAAACGCGGAGGCGTTGACATGATCAAATTCACCCTGACACGCCGCGTGCTCATAGCACAGGTGGCGCTCTTTGCCCTGGCCTCTGCGAGCATGGCGCAGGAGACCGACCGAGTGCTGTCGATTGGTGGATCAGTGACCGAAATCGTGCATGCCTTGGGGCAAGAGCATCGGCTGGTTGCGCGCGATACCACCTCGACCTTTCCGCCCAAGGTGACGGAATTGCCCGATGTGGGCTATGCTCGCGCGCTCAGCCCCGAGGGTGTGCTCTCGGTCGCACCCTCGCTCATCCTCGCCATCGAGGGGGCTGGCCCGCCCGAGACCATCGAGGTTCTCAGACAGTCCGGTGTGACATTTGTCAGCATCACCGAGGCGCAAAACGCGGCAGGGATCCTTGCCAAGATCTCCGCCGTTGGCGCGGCATTGGGCGTGCCCGAGCGCGCCGAGGCTTTGGCGACAGAGACGCGCGCCGCACTCGACACGGCGACGGCGCGGACAGCACAGACGCCCGAGGCCGCGCGCAAGCGCGTGCTCTTCATCCTCAGCCTGCAAGGCGGCCGCATCCTTGCCTCAGGGCGCGACACACAGGCCGCAGCCATCATCGAAATGGCCGGCGGCATCAACGCGGTCACAGGCTTCGACGGCTATAAGCAGATGACGGATGAGGCCGTGGCAGAGGCCGCGCCGGACGTGATCCTGATGATGGACCGGACCGGGGATCATGCCATCCTCGACGAACAGCTCTTTGCCCTGCCCGCGATCCGAACCACCCCTGCTGGCACCGCCGAGTCAGTGCTGCGGATGAACGGGCTCTACCTGCTGGGATTCGGACCGCGCACGGCCAAGGCTGCGCTGGACCTGAACACGGCCCTCTACGGCCACACGGAGACCGCGAACGATGACCGTGACCCAAGCTGACACTCTGCCCCACAGCAATCGCTGCGACCGCCGAACACTGGCGCGGCGCGCCCATCTCTGGCTGGGTCTCGGTCTGCTTCTGACCTGCGCCATAAGCCTTGAGACAGGCGCGTCAGGCGTTTCTCTTTTGTCGGTATTCGGTGCCGGGCTGGCGGATAGCCCCGTCCAGAGCATAATCCTCTGGGAGGTCCGCCTGCCCCGCGTGCTCTTGGGCGTGCTGGTGGGCGCAGCACTTGCGGTTTCGGGCGCGGTGATGCAGGGGCTCTTTCGCAATCCGCTGGCCGATCCAGGCATCGTAGGGGTTAGCGCCGGTGCCGGTCTTGGGGCTGTCACGGCAATTGTTCTTGGCGGCCTGCTGCCCATCGCTTTGCGCGACAGTCTGGGACTGTTCCTTGTACCGATCGCGGCGTTCTTCGGCGGCTGGGCCTCGGTCCTTCTGCTCTACGGCGTCGCCACGCGCGGCGGCCGCACGTCGGTGGCAACCATGCTGCTGGCCGGGATCGCACTCGGGGCCTTGTCGGGCGCGGTATCGGGCCTTCTGGTCTATGCCGCTGACGATCAGCAATTGCGCGACCTTACATTCTGGGGGCTTGGCTCGCTAGCCGGGGCGACATGGGCCAAGGTGGCCACTGCCACCCCGATCATTCTTGCGGCCCTCATGGGGGCACTCCTTCTGGGGCGCGGCCTCAATGGTCTGGCCTTCGGAGAGGCGACGGCGCTGCATCTGGGCATCCCCGTGCAACGGGTCAAGACGCTGGCCATCCTCGCTGTCGCGGCGGCAACCGGCGGTGCGGTGGCCGTCTCGGGCGGGATTGGCTTTATCGGTATCGTGGTGCCGCATCTGCTGCGGCTGGCGACCGGGCCCGACCATGGCCCGCTCCTGATCAACGCGGCCCTTCTGGGGGCAAGCCTGTTGCTCGGCGCGGACATCATCAGCCGCGTGATCATTGCCCCCGCGGAATTACCCATCGGGATCGTCACCGCTATTCTGGGTGCGCCGGTTTTTCTATGGATTTTGCTGCGTCGGCGCGGGCTGGTAGATCTATGATACTGCGGGCTCAAACCCTATCGGTGACGCTCGGGCAGAGATCCATCCTTCGGGATATCAACCTCTCCGCCTCTCCCGGTGTGCTGACTGCCATCGTTGGCCCCAACGGCTCCGGCAAAACCACGCTTTTGCGCGCCCTCATTGGCGAAATCGAGACCCAAGGCGTTCTCACGCTCGGCGATCTTGAGATCAGTCCGCGCAATGCCGCTGCCTTGGCTGTGCGCCGGGGGGTCTTGCCGCAGGCGTCCCACCTCGCCTTTCCCTTCACCGTGCGCGAGGTGGTAGACGTCGGCCACCGCGCCGGACCTTGGGCAACCCGCAAAGACCTGCCCCACCGCGCCCTGGACCGGGTCGGCCTGTCCCATATGGCAGAGCGGTTCTATCAGGACCTCTCAGGCGGCGAACAACAGCGCGTGCAATTGGCGCGGGTTCTGGCCCAGATCTGGGAACCGACCGGACAAGACGGGCCGAACTGGCTCTTTCTCGATGAACCGGTCTCTAGCCTCGACATCGGGCATCAGCTGTCCGTCATGCGTCTCGCCCGAGAGTTTGCGGATCAGGGCGGGGGCGTGGTCACGGTCATGCATGACCTGAACCTGACAGCAATGTTCGCGGATGAGGTGGTGATGATGCAGAACGGACGGATCGTGGCACAGGGATCTCCGTATGAGGTCATCACCAGCACCACCCTCTCGCGAGTCTACGACTGCGACCTCGCGGTCAGCGTGCCCCCTCCCGATATGCCCTATGTCTTGCCACAGTCGGCGACGATCTGACAGACATCAGGGACAGGTCTGACCTGCTCCCCTTTGAGTCCGCTAATTTAGGTTAGCTCTGTTCAGGTTTGGTCCTGTTTTGACCGATTAGCATATTACACTGGCGTCAGACCAGCGAGACTGGTGTGTGGGCGGTGGTGGTTGACGGCGCGGCCTCGTTCATTCCAGAGATATCCCCCGATCTTCGCGGGTGACCTAGCCCAGTTCCATCGTCCCCACGGCATGCAGCGTGGCGCCGATGTCAGGCCCAACGCCACGATACATGCGGGCGGTCGCGAACCCTTCAACAAATCCGGTTTGCCGCAACAACGCGCCAAAGGCTGCACATCTGTCCGGGACGTCGATGATGGCCAGCGGCTCTGCCAGAGTGGCGGCGGCCTGATGCGCGAGATGCAGAGCGGCGGCGGCATCGGGGGCCACAATCGGGCCGATCTTGACGCCCTCCCGGCACAGCCGCGCCGTGGCAAAGCCAGTCACATCCGCGCCCTCGCGCAGCAGGACGGTCTTGCGCGTGGGTCCATTGCGCAGCCATTCCCCCAGGAACCGCTCCCGCGACACGCCAGTCGCAGCCTTGTCGAGCCGGGCAAGGGTGGCAAAATCCTCTTGCGTGGCCAATGGCAACGACGGAGCGTCGATCGCAATGACACCGGTCAGACGGCGTGTCCGATCCGCCAGCACAAAGCCAGACTTGGCGTAATTGGCCTCTTGCGCAGAAACACCATCTAGGCCCACGGTCCGTCCACCCGCATGCGTAATGGCATGCTGCCAGAGCGCAAAACCGATCCCCTGCTCGCGAAAGTCCGGGCGGCACAGGTAAAGCCCCAGAAAGGCGTAACTTTCCGAATGGTTCACAACAGAGATGGCGGCGACCGGCTGCCGCTCCACCTCGGCGACAAAGAACCCTTGGGGATCGGCGGCGTAAAACGCCGCTGCGTCGTCGCGCCCCGGATTCCAACCTTCATCCGCCGCCCAGTCCAGCATCCGTTCGACTTCAGGCAAGGTTGCGGTGCGGCACAGCAAACGTGTCATCGCTGCAACGCCTCGCGCAAACAAGTAGGCGGTTGGGTGACAGTGCGCAGGTCCAGCGAGGCCACGAGATCAAGCAAGTGGCTCTTCATCAGTTGCTCGGCCAAGCCAGCGTCGCGGTTGGCAAAGGCATCAAGGAGCGCGTGATGCGCCTGTGTTTCGCAGAGCGCAGCGCGGCGGCGCCAATAGAGCGCGATGATCAGCGAGGACCGCGAGATCAACTGCGAAATTAGGGCCTCTATCGTGCTCTGATCCGCAATGCGCGCGATTTCGACGTGAAACTGACCGGACAAGAGCAGAGCGCGACCGTTCTCGCCCGCGTCCAGAGCGGCGTGCTCGTCGCGGATATTGGACCGCAAGAGCGTCAGGTCCGTATCAGTCATGCGCAGGGCCGCGGAATGTGCCGTGCGGGGTTCGAGCAGGGATCGTGCCTCGAACACCTCGCGCGCCTCTCGCACCGACGGTTGCGCGACAAAGGCACCGCGATTGCGCTTCAACTCGACCAGATGACGGTGAGACAGGGCCAACAGGGCCGCACGCACGATGGTGCGGCTGATGCCATAGGCGTCGCTCAATTCGTCCTCTCCCAGCTTAGTGCCGGGGGGCAAACGATGTTCATGGATGGCGCGCTCAAGGTCTGCAACGACCGTGTCGCTGGTCCAGGCTCTGGTTTCAATCTTGTTCATGGTTTCCGCGCCACCCGTTCGCCTCGCACTATCACTTTTTCCGATTCGCATGGAAAGGGACAAGTGTGACCGAGCAGTCTGCGCTTGCCGACATCATTGTATACAACATTGTTCTGTTTTCTGCGCAGCGCCTGCCTGCGTCGGCCAATAAAACAGGCGACTCCTGTTTTCGCCCCCCGGCGCATGCAAAAACGCTGCCCCTTCGCGGATTGGCCAGCACAGGGTGATCCCGACGGATGGCACGGGGGCCCTGATGCGCACGGGATACGATCTTGAACTGGTTCACCTGACCAAGCGCTACGGCGACACGGTGGCCGTGCGCGATCTGAATCATGTCTTTGTCAAAGGCAGCTATGTCTGCCTCTTGGGGCCGTCCGGTTGCGGCAAATCATCGACCCTGCGGATGATCGCAGGCCATGAGGATGTCAGCGAGGGCGCAATCCTGCTGGATGGACAAGACGTAGCGCAATTGCCGCCCGCGCGGCGCGGAACGGCTATGATGTTTCAGAACTACGCGCTCTTCCCGCATCTTTCGGTGCGCGACAACGTGGCCTTTTCCCTGCGCATGAAGGGCGTGGACAAGGGGACGCGCCACGCCCGCGCCAATGACTTGCTGGAACTGGTCGACATGACACATCTGGCCGACCGCCTGCCTGCGCAGCTTTCGGGGGGCCAACAGCAGCGTGTGGCGCTGGCGCGCGCGCTGATCACGGAACCCAAGGTGCTCTTGCTGGATGAACCGCTGTCCGCACTCGACCCATTCCTGCGCATCCGTATGCGCACCGAGTTGAAAAAACTTCAGCGTGAACTGGGTATCACCTTTATCCACGTCACCCATGGTCAGGATGAGGCGCTGGCGCTGGCTGACGAGATCGTCGTCATGCATGATGCGGTGATCGCCCAAGCAGGCCCCCCGCGCGAGGTATGGGCGCAGCCGCGCACCGAGTTCGTGGCGCGGTTCATCGGCGGGCACAATGTGCTCGCCCTGCCCGGCGGCAAGGTCACGATACGCGCCGACGCAGTATCGCTTGGGGCTGACGGCATGCCCGCAACGGTGATCGCTGTCGAATACCAAGGGGCCTCGGTCTCTGTCACCGCAGCCACAGAGAGCGGCGACGAGGTGCTGGCCCTCTTGCCGGAAGCGCAATTCTTTCAATCCCCGAAATCACCCGGCGAAGCGGTCAAGCTCAGCTGGGACGAAGGGCGGTTGCACCGCCTCGAAGCCTGACAGGTCGAACCACAACCACATCAATCCACTGGACAGAGAGGACAAGAACAATGGCAAAACCCAAGGTCGGATATACCCGCCGCGCACTGCTCAGGACCGGGGGCGCGGCACTCGCCGCCTCCGCCCTGCCCGCCCCGATGCTCTGGGCGCAAGATACCAAAGACATCGTGCTGCGTCAGTTCGGCACCGGCGTGTCGAACCTCAATGACGTCGCCAACAAGGTAAAGGAAGACCTGGGCTTCACGCTTGAGATGACCGCACTGGACAGCGACAGCGTAACCCAACGCGCCGCCACCCAGCCCGACAGCTTTGACATTGCCGATATCGAATACTGGATCTGCAAGAAGGTTTGGCCAACCGGCAACCTGCAGGCCATGGATACAGCACGGATCGCCAATTACGACAAGATCGTCGGCATCTTCCGCTCGGGCAAGCTGACGCCCGACTCGACCATCGCCCAAGGCACAGCCCCACATACGGTGGGCTTTGTGGACGGGCCCGGCAGCACCAGCTTTGCCAGCGCGGAAACCGGCTGGATGACCCTGATCCCGACCATCTACAATGCCGACACCCTGGGCATCCGCCCCGACCTGATCGGCCGCCCGATCGAAAGCTGGACAGAGCTTCTGAACCCGGAATTCAAGGGCAAGGCCTCGATCCTCGATATCTCGTCCATCGGCATCATGGACATGGCCATGGTCTGCGAGGCGATGGGAGAGGTCCAGTATGGCGACAAAGGCAACATGACCCGCGAAGAGATCGACAAGACCATGGCGATCTTTACCGAAGCCAAGAAGAACGGCCAATTCCGCGCCTTCTGGAAGAGCTTTGACGAGAGCGTGAACCTGATGGCGAGCGGCGAGGTGGTGATCCAGTCGATGTGGTCGCCCGCCATCACGGCGGTCAAGTCACGCGGTATCCCGTGCGTCTACCAACCGCTCAAGGAAGGCTATCGCAGTTGGGGCGGCGGTATCGGCCTGTCCTCGTCGCTGTCGGGCATGGAGCTGGACGCGGCCTATGACTACATCAACTGGTATCTCTCGGGCTGGGTCGGCGGCTATCTGATGCGCCAAGGCTACTATTCAGCCGTGCCCGAGACCTCCAAGACCTTCATGTCCGAGAATGAATGGGGCTATTGGTTCGAGGGCAAGCCCGCCACCGACGTCATCACCTCGCCCACCGGCGATACGCTGGCGCAGGCGGGCGACTTGCGCGACGGCGGGTCGTTCAATGACCGCATGGGGGCAGTCGCCTGCTGGAACGCCGTCATGGACGAGAACCAGTATATGGTCCGCAAGTGGAACGAGTTCATCGCCGCATGACGCCTTTCCGCCGCGCGGAGATGGGACACCCGTCTGGGGGCAAACACCCCCCAGACTGCGCATCCCCATGGTCAACCCCCAGCAAAACGAGCAGGCCTCATGACGACCAATCGCCATCTTTTGGGCTGGCTTCAGGCAGCGCCCCTGATTGCGGTGCTTTTGGCGTTCCTGATCGCCCCCATCGTGATGATCGTCATCGTCAGCTTTTGGGGGGCGACCGAGTTCTCGATCTACCCGGCCTTTCAGTTCGACAATTATGAATTCCTGTTTGGCTCGGCCGTGACCTATCAGGTGTTCGGCGCGACGCTGAAATACGCCCTCATCACTTGGGCGCTGACGCTCACCATCGGGTTTACTGTGGCCTATTTTCTGGCCTTTCATGTGCGCAGCATGACGATGCAAATCGCGCTCTTCCTGATCTGCACGATCCCCTTCTGGACCTCGAATATCATCCGCATGATTTCATGGATTCCGTTTCTTGGCCGCAACGGGATTGCCAATCAGACGCTCCTGTCCTGGGGCGTGATCGACGCGCCGCTGGAGTGGCTTTTGTACTCCGATTTTTCGGTGATCCTGGCCTTTGTGCATCTCTACACGCTCTTCATGGTGGTTCCGATCTTCAACACCATGATGCGCATCGACAAATCCCTGCTCGAGGCGGCGCGTGACAACGGCGCAAGCGGTGTGCAGACACTGGTGCATGTGATCCTGCCCCTGACCAAGCCCGGCATCATGATCGGCACGATCTTTGTCGTCACGCTGGTCATGGGCGATTTCATCACGGTGCGCTTCATGTCGGGTAGCCAGCGGGCCAATGTGGGGCGGCTGATTTCCAACGATATCGCCCTGTTGCAATACCCGTCCGCCGCCGCAACCGCCGTTGTGTTGCTGTGCACCGTGCTGATCGTGATCGCGATCCTGCTGCGCTTTGTCAACATTCGCAAGGAGCTCTGAGATGGGCCGTCGACCGCGCTCTTTCTACGTGCTGGCCGCCTTTTTCGGCCTCTTCGTGCTGTTTCTCTACGGCCCGATCCTGACCATCGGCATCCTCAGCTTCCAAGGCCCACAGGGCGGTCTGACCTTTCCGATGAACGGTCTGTCGCTGCACTGGTTCCGTGACCTGTTTCAGGAACAGGCCGTGGGCGATATCTGGGGCGCGTTCCGCCGCAGTTTCGCTCTAGGACTGATGGTGATGATCACCACGGTGGTGGTGTCGATCATGGCGGGGCTGGCCTTTCGCAAGCGGTTTGCCGGATCGGGCCTGCTCTTCTACGCCGCCATCACGGCGCTGGTGATCCCCTCGATCCTGATCTCGCTCGGCGTGGGGTTGATCTTTAGCCAGTTGGGCTTGCGGATTCACTGGGCAACCTCTGGGTTCGGCGCGCAACTGACGTGGACCTTGCCCTTTGGCTTGCTCATCATGTTCGCCGTCTTCAACCGGTTCGACAAAAGCTATGAAGAGGCCGCGCGCGATCAGGGGGCCACCGCGTGGCAAACCCTTCGCTACGTGGTATTGCCGATCATCGGGCCCTCTTTGATCGGGGTGGCGCTCTTTGGCTTTACCCTGAGCTATGACGAATTCGCCCGCACCCTGCTCACCGCAGGCAGCTACAATACCCTGCCGCTGGAAATCTTCGGGATGACAACCAACGTGACCACCCCGGTGATCTACGCGCTTGGCACACTCACCACGCTGTTCTCCTTTGCGATTATCGCGGTCTTCCTGCTCGGCGCATGGATCATGGACAAGCGGCGCACGCGGCTTGGCTCGGATGCGGGGAGAGGCATATGAAACTGGCCTATATCAATCCCAACGCAACCGTCGGCATGACGACGGGCATCGTCGCCGCCGCACGCAAGGCGCTGCCAGAGGCCGAGATCTTTGGCCTGACAAACACAAGCGGCCCGGCGGCCATTCAGGGCCGCGCAGACGGCGACGCCGCTCTGCCCGGTCTCTTGGCCCTCTTGCCCGTCGCTCGGGCGCAGGGGGCCGACGCCATCGTGATCGCCTGTTTCGACGACACGGGCCTGACCGAAGCGCGCGCGATCGCCGGATGCCCGGTCTTGGGCATCGGTCAATCCAGCTATGTGATGGCACAGTTGCATGGGCTGAGGTTCTCGGTCGTCACCTCGCTGGCGGTCTCGATCCCGGTGATTGAGGACAACATCCGCCAGCAGGGGTTTGCAGCGTCCTGCGCTTCGGTGCGGGCAAGCGGCCTGCCGGTGTTGACTATCGACGCGGGCGCGCCGGACACCATCGACCGCATCGCCGCCGAAATAGAACGAGCCCGCCACGAAGATGCCGCCACCTGCGCCGTGCTCGGCTGCGCGGGGATGGCGCCTCTCAAGGATGCTCTCTCGGCACGGACGCAGTTGCCCCTGATCGACGGCGTCGCCGCGTCTGCCCTTCTTGCCAAGGCGGTCGTGACTGGCCTCGCCCGATCAAGCTAAGACCCGTTTCGCGCGCCGCCCTTGGCAAGCCACCGAGCCCCTGCGCAAGGTCGTCAACGAGTCCTTCACGCGAGCAGGTCTGCCCACCTACGGCCCCCATGCCTTCCGGCACATACTGGCGCGCCACGCGGCGAAGACGGCAATTTCAGTCGCCGAAATCGTCACCAGTTCGCAAAACCTTGGCCACACCGATGGTATGACACCACTGCGCAGCTACCGCCAAATCAGCCGCGAACGTCGGCGGGAACGGATCACAGGACGAAAACCCGATGACTGACGCGAGTCATGCCATGCCCCGGCGAGGGACCCGATTGCGCCAGCCGTCAACCGTGGGAACACATGTGGGGGCGACTGTTTTTGGAGGGTGTTTTTCAAAGGACACCAATACCTTAAGCGGAATTAGTGGCGGAGCCGATGGGATTCGAACCCACGAGACCCTTCCGGGCCTACTCCCTTAGCAGGGGAGCGCCTTCGACCACTCGGCCACAGCTCCGCCGACGCGTATAGCCGCCCATGTGGGAGAGTTACAAGGCTAAATTTCGACTGTTTCGAGGATCAGTTTCATCCGCCCCCAAAACCCTCATCCCAGGCAACCGTGACCGGTTTGACAGGTGCAACCCTGCGCGGCCACACCTGTCAAAACCCACCTGCGCCCGGCGCGCATCGGTCTGGGCGTCAGTTCGCCATCAACGCCGGCACAATCGTGACAATCGTCGGAAAGAACCACAGAAGGCCAAGCGCCCCGACTTGGATCAGCACGAAGGGGACCACACCGCGATAGATATGCCCCGTCGTGACCTCCTTCGGTGCCACCCCGCGCAGATAAAACAGCGCAAAACCAAAGGGCGGCGTCAGAAAGGAGGTCTGCAAATTGACCGCAATCATGATCGTCACCCATTTCGGATCAAAGGTGCCGCCATAGATCACCGGCCCCACGATGGGGATCACGATATAGATGATCTCGAGAAAATCGAGCACGAAGCCAAGGATGAAGAGCACCAGCATCACGATCAGAAAGACCTTAAGCTCATTGTCAAAGCTCTTGAGGAATTCCTGAATGTAATGCTCGCCCCCAAATGAGATCACCACGAGGTTCAAGAGTTGCGAACCGATCAGGATGGTAAAGACCATGCTCGTGACCTTGGCCGTCTCGCGCACCACCGGGCTCAGCACTCCACCGGTATAAAGCACCCAGCACGCGAACAAGAGCCCGAACACCGCATAGAGATAGGCGGCATAGGCAAAGAAGAACGCCACCCAGGATTCAAAGCTGACCCCGCCCTGATTGATCCGGAGGTCAAAGTTGATGCCGATCAGGATCGACAGCACCACCGCCAGCGTGGCCAGAATGATGATCTTGGGCGACCGGTCCTGATCACGCAGCTTGCGATAGGCCGCGAGCATGATGGCCCCCCCTGCCCCCAGCGCCGCCGCCGGGGTCGGGTTGGTGATCCCGCCCAGGATCGACCCCAGCACCGCCACGATCAGCACCAGCGGCGGAAAGACCACACGGATGAGCTCGTTCTTGGCCATCCGCACCGCACCATGGGCACAGCCATAACAGGCCATCGCCAGCGGGATGAGCAACAAAAGCACCGTCACCCCAGCTGAGGTCGACGGTCGGATGAGGGTGATATCCACCAAAAGTCCGAGCAGGATTCCGAACGCCCCGATCAAGAGCGGTGCCGGATTGGCCGACGGCGCCACGCCCCGGCCCACCGCCAAGGTGAGGGCGAACATCACCATCAATGTCGCCACGCCCGTGCCGATAGGGGCGGCATCCGCCTCTTTCTGGACGCGCAGCGCGGCGATTTCCTCGGGCGTCAGGCGCACGCTCGCGGTCACGCCACCGGCGGCGTCAATCCCCTGTTGCTCTGCCACCGCCGCATCCCATTTCGATTGACCGTGCAATTCGATCATCGCCGCCTGACAGTCGGGGCTCACATTGGTGCGCAAGGACGCGGACTCGCCCTGATCGCTGAAACTGTCGACAATCAAGCCCTGACTGCCAACCACACCCAGCGTCGAGAGCAGCATCACCCCGGCAATCACGGCCACCGGCACACCGAGGAACCATGTGAACCCCTCACCACGGGTGATCACCTCGCCGCGCGTGCCACCGGCGACCTGAACGGCCGGTGCCTTGGATGGGTTCACCAGCGCATAGCCAAAGGCATAGAGCCCATAGAGCACCGCCAGCAATATCCCCGGCAAGAGCGCCGCCTGAAAGAGCGTGCCCACCGACACCACCGCAGGCTCACCCAGATAGGTCAGCGCATCGGTGCATCCCACCGACAGCGCCCGGTTCTCCTGTGCCACCGAATAGAGATCGCCTGCCAGCGTGCCCAAGAGCACGATGACAATCGAGGGCGGAATGATCTGCCCCAAGGTGCCCGACGCCGCGATGACCCCCGTCGCCAATTGCGGGCTATAGCCCGCGCGCAGCATCGTGGGCAGGCTCAACAGGCCCATCGTCACCACGGTCGCCCCCACGATCCCGGTCGAGGCCGCAAGAAAGGTGCCCACCACCACGACCGACACCGCAAGACCGCCCGGCAGCGGGCCAAAGACCCGCGCCATGGTGGTCAAGAGATCATTCGCGATCTTGGAGCGTTCCAGCGTGATCCCCATCATCACGAACATCAGAACCGCCAACAATGTCTCGATGGACGCCCCCGCCAGAACGCGCTCGTTGATCCGGTTCACAAGGAAAGACACGTTGCGATCCAGCGCCACTTCCCAGCCCAGCGGAAACACCGGCTGCGCCGCGCGCGGCAAATCCGGATATCGGAAAACTGACACCGCATCGGGCCGCACACCACTGGCCACGATGGCATTATACGCCTCGCTCGACGTGTCGATGGCCTGATGGATAAGCAGCCCCGCGCTGTCGAGCCCGGCAATGATGCCAAACGCCAAAATCCCCGCCCCGCCAATGGCAAAGGCCACAGGAAAGCCCGATAGAATACCTCCAAAGAGGCACAGAAATACGATGATCAGCCCGATCTCGACCCCGTCCAGTCCGAATAACATTGGTCCCTGCCCCTTTAATGTGTGCCTTCAAAGGCTTCTTCACCCTCGCCCAGCGTGTCGCGGTCGAGGTATTTGCCCAGACTGTCGGGGCCTTCCTTGAATTCCAGATATGATCGCCAGAAAAACGCCATCGCATGCAGGAACACCATGCCCGCAAAGAGCACCAACAACACCTTGAACAGGAAATAACCGTTGAACCCGTTGGGGCTGAACCCGATGGTTTCCACATTCCAGCGCAGGGCACGGGATTTCATCAACAGCCGGTCCAGCGGCTCACTGGCCGAAGGGTTCGGCACGATCAGATGCCGCCACATGAAGAACCAGCCATACATCCAGGTCAGCACCGCCATCGGCATCATGAAAATGAGACTGCCCGCCATGTCGATCACCTTCTTGGCGGAATGGCTGACGGGCGCATAGATCAGGTCCACCCGCACATGGCCGCCCTGAACAAACGTATAGGTGGCACAGAGCGTGACAATCAGCGCGTTATAGAGCTTGAGCTCTTCGGAATACCAACTGACGTCGAATTGCAGCGGGATACCGAAGCCGATCACCAGATCGGGACGGGCAAAGATACGCTGGATGAACACAATGATGATCTGCTGGAACACCATGATAAGCCCCGCCCAGGCGGCAAAGCGTCCGACCGTATTGGCCAACCCCTCCAGCCCGCGCACACAGCCCCACATAAAGCCGTTTTTCCACAGGCCCACCCCGGTGAGCACCAGAAAGGTCACGAACACAACAAAGAAGAACTCGACCGAACCGCCATAATAGACGACCCGCATGATCGCTTCCTTGTTGGACCAATCCAGCCAGCTTGCGGGATGGCTGATGGCATAGGCCAGATTGTAAAAGGCCATGCCGATATTCTGGAAAATCCAGAGAACTGCGTCCAGCATCTTGTCCCCCTCATGCGCGGATACGCGGGTCCGCGCGGCCCATCATGCGATGCGGACAGGCCCCGAGCACCGGGGCCTGTCGCTGTCAGTGTCGCGTGGATCAGCCCAGAACGCGGTCGCGCTGTGCGGTATAGGCACCGTCCGACTTGTTGATCCAGGCCGATGACGATTTCATCGACGCCATGTAGCTGTCATAGACGCGCTTGTAGATCTCGTCGCTCATGTTCTCCTGATGCACGGCATCCGAGGCCTGACCAAAGGCATCCCAGACGCTGTCAGGGAATTCGAGCGTTTTGACACCGTTGGATTGCAAACGCTGCAACGCGGACGAGTTGTTGGACAGGAACTGCGCCAGATTCCACTGATGCGTCTCGGCACAGCCGATCTCGACGATCTTTTGCTGCGCGGGCGTCAGGCTCTCGAACACTTCGCGGTTCATGCCGATCGACAGGCCCGCACCCGGCTCGTGGAAACCGGCGGTGTAGTAGAACTTGGTGATTTCCTGGAACCCGGCCTTTTCGTCCGCCCAGGGGCCAATCCACTCGGTGCCGTCAATCGCACCCGAGGCCAACGCCTGGTAGACTTCGGCGCCGGGAATGTTCTGGACCGATGCGCCCAACTTGCCAAGCGCCTTGCCACCAAGACCGGGCATGCGGAACTTGAGACCGTTGAAATCCTCCGGCCCTGCGATCTCCTTGGAGAACCAGCCACCCGCCTGCGCGCCCGTGTTGCCCGCAAGAAAGGATTTGAGACCAAAGATCTGGCCAAGCTCGTCATGGAACCCAGCGCCACCGTCATGGTAATACCAATTCACCAGCTCTTGCGCGGTCATGCCGAAAGGCACCGAGGTAAAGAACGCATAGGCCGGGTGCTGACCGACAAAGTAATAATCGGCCCCGTGATACATGTCAGCCTGACCGGCGGTCACCGCGTCGAACACCTCGAACGCACCCACCAATTCACCGGCACCCTTGACGTCGATCACAATGCTGCCGTCGGCCATGCCGTTGATATTGTCGGCGGCGCGCTGTGCGGCGTCAAACACCCCCGCCAGACCCCGACCCCATGTGGTGACCATGGTCAGATTGCGCACACCCTGCGCATAGAGCGGTGCAGCCAGCGCCGAGGCCGCAACAGCAGCCCCGCCACCCAGTGCGGTATTCTTCAGAAAAGAGCGACGATCCATTTGGTTTTCCTCCCCATTATTATGACAGTGCCGCCACCTCTCTGGCGACACCCGGATCTCTGTAGTGGGCCGACCTTAGCGACGGGTTGTGCATCTGCAAATACCGACTACTGCGTAGAAGCCGGGGGGTATTTCAAACTTTTCGTGATGATTTGCCCCCTCGCCGGGGGTCATTGCATGCAATTGTGCACGCAGTCCGCGCTTTGTGCTTGAAACAGGATCGGTGCGGGTGTTGAGATTCGCGCATGAAACCCAAAATTTTCTCCACTCTGTCGGGCTACACCGCCGCGCTGTTTCGCGCCGATCTTATTGCCGGGATCAGCGTGGCGATGGTGGCGCTTCCGCTCAGCATCGCCATTGCGATTGCCTCGGGTGCGGACCCCGCCTCGGGACTGACCACCGCCATCATCGGCGGCTTTCTGATCTCGGCCTTGGGCGGCAGCAGGGTGCAGATCGGCGGACCCACCGGCGCCTTTATCGTCGTGGTCTACAGCGTCATCGCCGAGCACGGGCAGGACGGGCTCATCCTTGCAACGCTGATGGCCGGTGTAATCCTTGTGATCGCGGGTCGATTGCGCGCAGGCAGCCTCGTGCGCCATATCCCCGAGGCGGTGATCAACGGCTTTACCATCGGCATCGCCATCATCATCGCCACCAGTCAGGTCAAGGACTTTCTCGGCCTCACCACCGAAAACCTGCCAGCCGAATTTCTCGAAAAGATCGAGGTGCTCTGGCATGCCCGCGACACCTTTAACCCCCATGCGCTCGTGATCGGGCTGGCGACCATGGTGCTGATCGTCGGTCTGCGCCGCGCGGCCCCGCGTTATCCAGGGCTGATCGTGGCGGTGGGGCTGACCTCAGCCGCCGTGGCACTCTGGCAAATGCCGGTCGACACACTCCTGTCCCGCTTTGGCCCCCTGCCCAATACGCCCAACATGCCCAGCCTGCCCACACTCGACCTTGATCGGATGATCGACCTGCTGCCCTCTGCCCTCATCATCGCCTTTCTCGCGGGGGTGGAATCGCTCTTGTCGGCAGCGGTGGCCGACCGGATGATCGGTGATAAATCGCAACCCAACGCCGAAGTCATCGGCAATGGCGTCGCCAATATCGGCTCCGCGCTCTTTGGCGGGCTACCGGCCACCGGCGCAATCGCCCGTACCGCCACAAATGTCCGTGCAGGCGCTCAGACCCCGGTCGCGGGCCTCCTTCATGCCGTGGTGATCCTGCTCGTGATGCTGCTCGCGGCCCCCTTGGCGGGCTATTTCGCCATGCCCGCCCTTGCGGGCCTGCTGATCCTGATTGCATGGAACATGTCCGAACCGCACAAATGGCGCAGCTATATGGCGGACCGTCCTTCGGACCGGATGCTTTTGCTGCTCACGCTGGTGCTGACCGTGCTGGCCGACCTCACCGTCGCCATCGGGGTTGGCGTGGCCTTGGGCCTCGCGCTGCGCCTGCGCCGCCGCCATGTGCCGCCCGCCGACTGGCACACGCCCGAGCATTGACGCGCGAAAGACTGGATATGACGCGCATTTCGCCCTATCGCTGATCCATGAACCGCCTCTTCGCCCACATTCGGCTCAATTATGGCCAAAAGCTATTTCTGATCGCCACCCTGCCGCTGATCCTCACGGCACTGGCGATATCGGTCGTGGTCACGCTGCAATCGCGCCAACTTGCGGAACGCGAGATCGAAACGCTCGAGGCGCAGCTGATCGAGGCCAAGCGCGCGGAACTCAAGAATTACCTCTCCATCGCCCGCACCGCCTTTGTGAACATCTACGGGCGCGCGGCGCCCAACGACGAACGCGCCATGGAACAGGTCAGCCAGATCCTCGCAGGCATGCTCTATGGGCAGGACGGCTATTTCTTTGTGTTCGACTATGACGGCAACAACCTTGTCAGCCCAAGACATACCGAACTCATCGGTCGCAACTGGACCGGGCTGGAGGATGAGGGCGGCCAACCCATCACCGATGAATTGATCCGCCTCGCCCGCACGGGCGGCGGCTATCACAGCTACGAATGGCCCAAACCCTCGACCGGCGAGCGCGCGCAGATGGTCACCTATGTGATTGGGCTGCAAGACTGGCGATGGGCGGTGGGCACCGGCGTGTTCATCGACGATGTGGTGGCCACCGTCACCGCCTCGCGCGAAAAGGTCGAGGCGCGGGTGGAGCGCACCTTCTTTTACATCGGCGCGGCAATGCTGGCAGCGCTGCTGTTGGTTTTCGTCTCGGGCCTCTTCATCAACATCCGCGAACGCCGCCTCGCCGATGCCAAGCTCAAGAAACTCACCCAGCGCGTGTTTGACGCACAGGAAGAGGAGCGCGGCCGCGTCGCACGCGAATTGCACGACGGCATCAGCCAGATCCTCGTCGGCGTGCGCTACGCCCTCGACACCGCCAAACGGCGGCTGGCGGCGGGCGACACCCGCGCCGCCGACACGCTGGAACGCGGCATCACCCACCTCTCGGGGGCCATTCAAGAGGTCCGCCGCATCAGCCGCGACCTGCGCCCCGCCGTGCTGGACGACCTCGGCCTCGGTCCCGCGCTCAAGACGCTGGCCGAGGATTTCGGCAAGCGCACCGGCATCGCAACCGAGTTCAGCACCGTGGTGTTTCGCAACCGACTGGATGACGAGGCCAAGATCGCTCTCTACCGCGTGGCGCAAGAGGCCTTTACCAACATTGAACGCCATTCCGGCGCGACCCGCGTCACCATTGATGTGCGCGGCCATGCCCGCGGCGCCACCCTGAGGATCGCCGACAATGGTTGCGGCATTGATCAAGCCAAGCCCTCTGGCACGCCCGGCGGCGGGCTGGGCCTGCGCAACATGCAGGAACGAGTCGAACAACTGGACGGCACTTTAGCGGTGATCTCAACCAAGACCGGCACCGCCATTGAGGCAACCGTCCCCCTCACCCACCTTTTGCCGCCCCAAGAACGCCCCACCCCAAAGGAAAAGGCCCGCGCATGAGCCCCAAACCCATCCGGATCGTGATCGTGGACGACCACCCGATGGTCGCCGAAGGCATCCAGTCCATCCTCGAGAGCTATGATGACATCGAAATCCTCGCCAGCCTGTGCAACGGACAGGCGATCATTGACCGGGTCGAGGCGCTCGATCCCGATGTGATCCTGCTTGACCTCAACATGCCTGGGCTGGGCGGGCTGACCACAGCCGAGATCATCCTCGAAAAGCGCCCCGACACCCGCATCCTGATCCTCACCATGCATGACAGCCCCGAATACATCTCCTCGGCGCTCAGCCACGGTGCTGCGGGCTATGTGCTCAAGGATGTGCCCACCGACGAGATCAAGCGCGCCATCGACGCGGTGATGACCGGCCAGCGCTATCTCTGCACCGGTGCCAAAGGCTCGCTCGAACCCTACGAGAACCCCGAGCGCGAACAACTCACCAACCGCGAACAGACGATCCTCTTGCAACTGGCCCAAGGCAAATCCAACAAGGACGTGGCGCAGGCGCTCGATATCTCGGTGCGCACCGTCGAGACACATCGCAAGAACATCAAACGCAAACTCGGCATCGCCTCGACCGCCGGGCTCACCCGCTATGCGCTGGAACATGGGGTTTTGCAGGGCACAGGCGTCCGGCTCTGATCCGTGCTGGCAGATCGGCGGCCAACCCCCAAACCCCGAGCTATGTGGAACCAGATGAATTCCATGACCCCACGCCAGGACGCCCACGCCGATTCCCACACAAATCACCCCGCCAACACCGGTCATTTCCGCGATTCAAACGTCGAGACCAAGTTTCGCGCAACAAATGCAAAGATTTCATCCCGGTTTGCGACATTTTATCCACCAAATCGGCTTGACGCTCTCTGCACCCGGACCTAAGGTCGCCGCCACGCAGCATAGGAGTCGCCCGCGTGACCACACTAGGAAACATCGTAGGTAAATGGCGCATGGGCCGGTAACGGAAACCTCATCGGTCCCCCATGCGCCCCCGTTTCCCACCGGGGGCTTTTTTATGCGACTTGAATTGACGTCAGATACGGAGCACGAAAACATGACACGTCAGATGACCGGAGCGAGAATGGTGGTCCAGGCCCTCAAGGATCAGGGCGTGGATGTCGTATTCGGGTATCCCGGCGGTGCCGTGCTACCGATCTATGACGAGATCTTTCAGCAGAATGATATTCGCCACATCCTCGTGCGCCACGAACAGGCCGCCGTGCATGCCGCCGAAGGCTATGCGCGCTCGACCGGCAAACCGGGCGTGGTGCTCGTCACCTCCGGCCCCGGTGCCACCAACGCGGTCACGGGCCTCACCGATGCGCTGATGGATTCCATTCCGCTTGTGGTTCTGACCGGACAGGTGCCGACCTTCATGATCGGCAATGACGCCTTTCAAGAGGCCGACACCGTCGGCATCACCCGCCCCTGCACCAAGCACAACTGGCTGGTGAGCGACACCGCGCGCCTTGCCGACACGCTGCATCAGGCGTTTCATGTCGCGACCACTGGCCGCCCCGGCCCGGTTCTGGTCGACATCCCCAAGGATGTGCAATTCGCCTCGGCCACCTACACCCCGCCAAAACAGGCGCGGGTCTCGCATTACCAACCGCAGGTCAAAGGCGATATCGAAGGCATCACCGATCTGGTGGCCGCCCTCGAAAAGGCCAAGCGTCCGGTCTTCTACACCGGCGGCGGCGTCATCAACTCGGGCCCAGAGGCCACACGCCTCCTGCGCGAACTGGTTGAGGCCACCGGCATTCCCACCACATCGACCCTGATGGGGCTGGGCGCCTATCCGGCCAATGGTCCGCATTGGCTCGGCATGCTCGGCATGCACGGTCTCTACGAGGCCAATATGGCGATGCATGGCTGTGACCTGATGATCAACATCGGCGCGCGCTTTGACGACCGAATCACCGGGCGGCTCGATGCCTTCAGCCCGGACAGCATCAAGGCGCATATCGACATCGACCCCTCGTCGATCAACAAGGTGATCCGCGCCGATATCCCGATCGTCGGCGATATCGCCAATGTTCTGGCAGACGTGCTCGATGTGTGGAAGGCGCGCGGTGGCAAGCTCAACCGCGAGGCCATCGCCAAATGGTGGGACCGCATCACCGAATGGCAAAAGGTCGACTGCCTCAAATTCATCCAAAAAGGCAAGGTGATCAAACCGCAATACGCCCTCGCCCGGCTCGAGGCGCTGACCAAGGATCACGACCGCTATATCTGCACCGAAGTGGGCCAGCATCAGATGTGGGCGGCACAATACTTGGGCTTCAACGATCCCAACCGCTGGATGACCTCCGGTGGGCTTGGCACCATGGGCTACGGTTTTCCAGCCTCCGTCGGCGTCCAGATCGCCCACCCCGAGGCGCTCGTGATCAATGTCGCAGGCGAGGCGTCATGGCTGATGAACATGCAGGAAATGGGCACGGCGATGCAATATCACCTGCCCGTCAAACAGTTTATCCTCAACAACGAACGCCTCGGCATGGTGCGCCAATGGCAGCAATTGCTGCACGGCGAGCGCTATTCGTCAAGCTGGTCGGAATCCCTGCCTGATTTCGTGAAACTGGCAGAGGCCTTCGGGGCCAAGGGCATCCGCTGCCATGAGCCCGCCGATCTCGATGACGCGATTATGGAAATGCTCAACCACGACGGGCCGGTGATCTTTGACTGCCTCGTCGAAAAGCACGAAAACTGCTTCCCGATGATCCCGTCGGGCGAGCCGCATAACAAGATGCTCTTGGGCGAGGCCAGCACGAAGGACGCCATCAAAGAGGGCGGCGCGGTGCTGGTGTGACGCGGGGTCTGCCCCACCACCGACCACGCCCGATCAACAAGGAAACCGCATAATGTCCGCTCTGCAAATCAAAAAAGGCTCGTCCAAACATTCCGCCTATAACCTGCGTCCGACGTTTTCGGATCAGCAGGAAACCCATACGCTCGCGGTGCTGGTCGATAACGAACCCGGCGTTCTGGCCCGCGTGATCGGCCTGTTCTCGGGCCGTGGGTATAATATCGACAGCCTGACGGTGGCCGAGGTGGATCACACCGGCCACACCTCGCGCATTACAATCGTCACCACCGGCACGCCGCAGGTGATCGAACAGATCAAGGCGCAGCTTGGCCGCATCGTGCCCGTCCACAAGGTCAATGACCTGACCGTCGAAGGCCCCAGCGTCGCGCGCGAATTGGCCCTGCTCAAGGTCGAGGGCAGCGGCGACAAACGCGTCGAGGCACTGCGCTTGGCCGACATCTTCCGCGCCAATGCGGTCGACAGCACGCTCACCAGCTTTGTCTTCGAAATCACCGGCGCGCCCGAAAAGATCGACGCTTTCGCCGAACTGATGCGCCCTCTGGGCCTTGTCGAAATGGCGCGCACCGGTGTAGCCGCCCTACCGCGCGGCCTCTGATAGAGGTCGCAGCGGGCGGCTTGTCGCGGGATTGACGCGCCGCGTCGCAGACAGGCGCGTAAGGGCGCGGGGCTCTGGCAGACTATGCGCCAGCCCCAACCCCGGAGACGCCAAATGCCCGCTCTGACTGATCTGTCGAATGTCCGCAGGCCCGTAGAGCAGGCCAACGGCCTGCCCAACGCCCATTACATCGACCCCGCTGTGTTTGCAGAGGAAAAGCACGCACTCCTTTTCAGCCAATGGGCAGGACTTGCCGTGGGTGCCGACGTCCCGGAACCCGGCGACGCCAAGCCGCTGGAATTTCTCGGCATGCCGCTCCTCTTGATCCGCGACAAGGACGGCGAGGTCCGCGTTTTCCAGAACATCTGCCGCCACCGTGGCATGATCCTCGTCGAGGAACCGCGCAAGATCGAGGGCGCCATTCGCTGCCCCTATCACTCGTGGTGCTACTCGACCAAGGGCGCGCTGGTTTCCACCCCGCATGTCGGCGGGCCGGGCCATAACACCCACGAAAGCATCAAACGCGACGCGTTGGGCCTGACCGAGATTCGCAGCCATATCTGGCGCGATGTGGTCTGGATCAATGTCTCGGGCGACGCCCCGGCGTTCGAGGTGGCCATGGCCGATCTCATCGCCCGCTGGCGCGAATTCGACCTGCCGGTCTATCACGGCGGCCCCGACAGCCGCTTTACGCTCGAGGTGCAAACCAACTGGAAACTCGCAGTCGAGAATTACTGCGAGAGCTATCACCTGCCTTGGGTCCACCCCGGCCTCAACAGCTATTCTCGGCTCGAAGATCACTACCACATCGAGAAACCGGGCGAATATTCCGGTCAGGGCACCATGGTCTATCGCCAGATCACCAATGAGAACGGCGAGACCTTCCCCGATTTCGCCGACGTGGGCGCGAAATGGAATGAACAGGCCGAATATATCGCGGCCTATCCCAATGTCCTCTTGGGCGTGCACCGCGACCATGCCTTTGCCATCATTCTCGAACCCAAAGGCACCGAGCGCACGGTCGAACATATCCACCTCTATTACGCGGTCCCCAACGCCGATGACGGTCTGCGCATGCGCAACACCCAGCTTTGGAAAACCGTGTTCGAAGAGGATATCTTTGTCGTACAGGGCATGCAGCGCGGTCGCCACGCCACCTATTTCGACGGCGGGCGCTTCTCACCGGTGATGGACAGCCCCACGCATTGCTTCCACGCTTGGGTGGCGGGCCGCGTCGAGGCGCATCGCGCGCAGGCACTTGCGGCGGAATGAGCGATCTCGACAGCGCCATGATCCGCGCACATGCGACGGGCGATCAAGCAGCGCTGATCGCCCTCTATGCGCAGGCGGCCGACACGGCGAACGACCTCAACGCCGCCTGCTTTTTCCTCACCCATGCCTATGTCTTCGCGCTTGAGGCAGGCGCGGCCGAGGCGGCATCCCTGCACGCCCGCCTTGTCGCCCATGGCCGCGAGGCATAACGCACCGCGCTTTTCTTGGCTCAAATACTCGCGGGGGTCCGGGGGGCAGCGCCCCCCGCCTCGCACATCAGCTTGTACAGATGCCACGTCGCATGCCCCAAGAGCGGCAGCACGAAAAACAGCCCCAGAAACGCAGGCAACATCGCCAGAAACGTCAGCCCCGCCACCAGCGCCCCCCAGGCCAGCATCGGCAGCAGATTCTCCGTCACAACAGTGAGGCTCGTCAGCATCGCGGTGACAAAATCCACCTCGCGGTCCAAAAGCAGCGGCAGCGACACGACCGTCAGACTATAGAGCAAAAGGGCAAACACGGCCCCCACCGCTGTTCCCACCGCCAGCATGCTCATCCCCTCGGGCGTGAAATAAACCTCGAAAGACGAAGACACATTGGTCATCGTCGACAGCCCCATAAAGAGCGCGAATATCATATGCGCAAGGAAGAACCAGAACAGGAACACCATGATGATGATGGCGCAGATCGACGGCAATTGCCGCCGCCTCTGATGCGCGATCACCCCGAAAATCTCGGAGGCCACCAGCGCCCGCCCCTCGCTCAGCCGATGGCTTACCTCATAGAGCCCCACAGCGGCGAACGGCCCCACCAACGGAAAGCCCACAGCGGCAAAGATCAACCAATAGCTCTTGCCGGTGACCAGCGTGATCCAGGCCAGCCCCCAGCCGATCAGCACATAGACACCGGCGAAAATCACCGCATAGCCCGGCGCGCGACGCATATCCGCCCACCCCCGGCGCAGCGCCTCACCCAACATGTCAAACCCGACAGCGCCCATCTCCGGCACCCCGAGCGGCTTGATCTCGTTCTGCGGCATCCCTGTGGTCCTCCCCTTGATGCACGAGCCTAGCCAAGCAAGCGCCCTGCGCAAATATCTAACTTGAACTCATCTATATCGCCATCGCTGAGGCAGGGACCATTTGCCTGTTGCCGACATTGGTCCCAAGCGCCAAAGCGCGGACTCAAGGTGCCGCAGGCACCGCCGCGCAGCGCCCGTCCGCCCCACCGGGCGGGCGCTTTTGCGAGGTCTTAACTCACTGAAAACACGGAAAGACTTGGCGGGCATAAAGTGCCAGCCGACTTTGGAGCAGCGCCCACCCGGCGGACGGGCACCGCGCGGTCTATCGTTTGGGGCCAAGGTCAGCCCCCCAAAATGCAACAGGCGCGCCCGACCCCTGTCAGACGCGCCTGCCCA
This sequence comes from Roseovarius sp. 217, assembly GCF_000152845.1. GTDB lineage: Bacteria > Pseudomonadota > Alphaproteobacteria > Rhodobacterales > Rhodobacteraceae > Roseovarius. The sequence continues at coordinate 2,796,353 of NZ_CH902584.1, read as the reverse complement.
CTCTTGCAACGGCCAATTCCCCTCAGATGTGGATCACCCGATCATAGGCATCGAGCACGCTCTCATGCATCATCTCGCTCAGCGTCGGATGCGGGAAGACCGTGTTCATCAGATCCTCTTCCGTGGTCTCCAACTGACGACCCACGACATAGCCTTGAATCAATTCCGTGACCTCGGCGCCGATCATATGCGCACCGAGCAGCTCGCCGGTCTTGGCATCAAACACCGTCTTGACCATGCCCTCGGCTTCGCCCAGCGCAATCGCCTTGCCATTGCCGATGAACGGGAACCGGCCCACCTTGACGCTATAGCCCGCGTCCTTGGCCTTGGCCTCGGTCAGCCCCACGCTCGCCACCTGCGGATGACAATAGGTGCAGCCCGCGATGCTCTCGGGCTTGACCGGATGCGGATGCCCACCCGCGATCAGCTCGGCCACCATCACGCCCTCATGGCTCGCCTTATGCGCCAGCCACGGCGCGCCCGCGATATCACCAATCGCATAGAGCCCCTCAACGCCGGTGCGGCAATACTCATCCGTCACCACATGCGTCCGGTCGATCTTGACGCCCAGCGCCTCCAGCCCCAGACCCTCGACATTGCCGACAATCCCCACGGCGGAAATCACCGTGTCGAACTCGTGTTTCTCGACCTTGCCACCGACCTCGATATGCGCGGTGACTTTGCCCTTGCCCCGGTCCAATTGCTTGACCATGGCCTTTTCCATGATCTTCATCTTCTGCTTGGTAAACGCCTTCTTGGCAAAGGCGGAAATCTCGGCATCTTCCACCGGCAGGATGCGGTCCATCACCTCGACCACCGTGGTCTCGCTCCCGAGCGTATTGTAGAAACTGGCAAATTCGATCCCGATGGCACCTGACCCGATCACCAACAGCTTCTTGGGCATACGCGGCGGCACCAGAGCGTGCTTATAGGTCCACACAAGATCGCCATCCGCCTCCAGCCCCGGCAATTCCCGCGCCCGCGCGCCGGTGGCCAGAATGATATGCTTGGCCGTCAGCTCTTCAGTGCCCTTGTCGGTCTTGACGCTGACCTTCCCCTTGGCAGGCAAGGTCGCAGCCCCCATCACAACGGTCACCTTGTTCTTCTTCATCAGATGCGCGACGCCGCCGCTCAGCTGCTTGGCCACCCCGCGCGAGCGTTTGACCACCGCATCGAGATCATAGCCGATCCCCTCGGCACTCAGGCCAAATTCCTTGGCCCGGTGCATCAGATGGAACACCTCAGAGGAGCGCAGCATCGCCTTGGTCGGGATACAGCCCCAGTTGAGACAAATACCCCCCATATGCTCGCGCTCGACAATAGCCACCTTGAGGCCCAGTTGCGCGCCCCGGATCGCAGCCACATAGCCGCCCGGACCCGCCCCGATTACGATCATGTCATAGGTCGTCGATGCCATGCGGCCCTCCCTTTCAAAATTTAGTTTGCCATTAAACTATTTTCCACCACATCGCAACGCGACATGATTGAGCGATTGAACAAACAATCGTCATCCGCGTCTTTCGAGCAATTGAAAGCGCAGAGAGGGGCGCGGATCAGGCGGCCTGCTTGATCCGGCGCAGCGTGTCGCCATAGCCGCCCTCGGCCTCGAAGGCACGCTCCAGCGCGGTCGACGGACGTTGCAGCGCCGCATTGCGATAGGGGAATCGCCCGAACTGCCGGATCACCTCGCGATGCGCCCGTGCATGTGTCAGGTTCTCAGCCCCGTGCTGCGGCATCCGCTCGCACATCAACCGCACGCAACGCTCCTGATCACACAGGTTCTCGGAATGCATCAAGGGCAGATAAAAGAATTGCCGCGCCGGTTCATCAATCCGCAGGTCCCACCCGCGATTGATCGCGACCTTGCCCGCCGCCAGTGACTGCGCATCGGTGACAAAGGCCTTCGCCTCGCCCCGGAACATATTGCGCGGAAACTGATCGGTCAGGATCACATAGGCCAACATTCCGGTCGGATAGGTCAGCCACAGACCATAGGCCCCGTCACGTGCATTCTCCCAAGCGGCCTCAAACCGCTCCTTCACCGTGGCGTCCAGCGCCTCAGATGTTTTGTACCAGCCCCCCGGCCCGATCTCATCCAGCCAGAACCGCAACACGTCGTCGGGTGTAACCATAGGGGGACTCCTCATTGTCCTATGATGGTTTCATGACGTTAACGGGTATTTAGCCCGCTTTCACAGTAACATATTACTACAGAAGGGACATATTTACTTAATTTCAATCCTGTTTCGCCTCTTGCGCAGTTTCAATGGCATATTCTTGCGCAAACTCCACCGCCATTGGCGAAGAAGAGGGCGAAACCGGCATATACCGGTCGGTTTCGCGCACTGCCGGGGCCTTGCGCTGCGTCATCCGATAAATCGCATAGGCCACCATCGCGAACATCAGCACCGCGATATAGAGGAAATAGCCGCCCGGCCCCATGACTCCCATCATCCAGCCCACCATCAACGGCCCTGCAATCGCGCCCAGCCCGTTGATGAACACCATGCCGCCCGCCGCCGCCGCCATGTCATCATGCTCGAGAAAATCATTCGTATAGGCAATCAGAAGCGAATAGAGCGGGTTCGACGTGCCCCCCACGATGAACCCGGCCAACAACAGGAACCAGTAATTATCGCCCAGCATCATGCCGACCACGGCCCCGATGCCCGTTCCCAGCGACACGCCCGCAATCAGCTTACGCCGGTCCATCCGGTCTGACAGCCAGCCCAGCGGATATTGCGCCACCACGGCAGCCACGTAAAACGACGCGACAAAGGCCGAAATCTGCCCCACGCTCAGCCCCGCCTCGGCGCCATAGACCGCCGCCATGCCGAATTGCGCAGCAAAGACCCCCCCCGTCAGCAGCATCCCGACACAGCCCAGCGGCGAGATTTTCATGATCTGCCGCAGCGACAATGGCTTGGTCGTGCCAAAGGCGGGCGTTGGGCTGACCGACAGCAGAATCGGCGCAAAGGCCAGCGACACCAGAACCGACGGGATGACGAACAGCACATAGCCGGACGGGTCCGCCAGCACCATCAACCCCTGCGCCGAGACGATGCCGATCATCTGCACGATCATATAGAGCGACAGCGCCTTGCCGCGCGTCGCATTGGTCGCGGAATTGTTCAGCCAGCTTTCAGCGGTCACATAGACCCCCGAGAAACAGAATCCGATCAGCACCCGGCCAATCGACCAGGCCCAGGGCTCTGCAATCGTCGGATAGAGGATCAGCACCGCCGAAATCATCGACCCCAGCGCGGCAAACACCCGCACATGCCCGACCCGACGGATCATCTCAGGCGCCATCCGAGAGCCAAACAGGAACCCCACGAAATAGGACGACATAACCACCGACATCTCGTAGGTCGAAAACCCTTCGAGCGCGCCACGCACCCCGAGAAGCGTGCCTTGCATGCCATTTCCGACCTGCAACAGCATCATGCCCAACAAAAGGGCCCATGCCCCCGACAGCACCTGAAACATTACGCCTCTCCTTCGTCTTCTCTCGCCAACCTAGCAGATGCCCGCATCAGCGGCACTTCAAAGGCGACTTACTCTGTCGCCTGTGCGCCCCGCCTGTCAGGCTTTGCCGCCGGGATCAACAGCGACGCGTCCCCATACGAGAAAAAGCGATAGCCCCTCGCCACCGCATGTGCATAAATTCGGTCGATCACGCCCTGACCCATCAGCGCCGACACCAACATCATCAACGTCGATTTCGGCAGATGGAAATTGGTCATCAGCGCATCGGTGACGCGGAATTCGAAACCGGGGTAGATGAAGATATCCGTATCCCCCGACCAGGCTGCAATCTCGCCCGTGGCCCGCGCCGCCGTCTCGATCAAGCGCAGCGCGGTGGTGCCCACCGGAATGATCCGCCCCCCCGCCGCGCGCGTGGCGGCAATCTCTGCGGCGGCCTCTTCGCTCACCTCGCCCCATTCGGCATGCATCTTATGCGAGGTCACATCCTCGACCTTGACCGGCAGAAACGTCCCCGCGCCCACATGCAGCGTGACATGGGTGAACCCCACCCCCATCGCCGCCAGTTCCGCCAAGAGCGCCTCATCAAAATGCAACGAGGCCGTCGGCGCCGCCACGGCCCCCGGCGCCCGCGCCCAAACGGTCTGATAATCCACCTTGTCCTGATCATCCGCCGGACGGCGCGCGGCGATATAGGGCGGCAGCGGCATCGCCCCCGCCTCAGCCAGCGCCGCGTCGAAATCCTCAGCACGCAGGTTGAACCGCAGCCGCCCCTGTCCCTCTTCCTTGGCCTCAAGCACCGCCGACAACCGCTCCGAGAACACGATTTCCTCGCCCACGCTCACCTTCTTGAGCGGCTTGATCAGCGCGCCCCAGGTGCCCTCCGCCCCCGGCTCCAACAGCGTGACCTCGATCTTTGCCGCCGTGTCCCCCTGCGCCCCAGAGCGATGGCGCAGCCCCGACAGCCGCGCCGGGATCACCCGCGTGTCATTCAGCACCAACCGATCACCGGGCCGTAACCACCGTCCCAGATCAGCTACGCCCGCATCGGTGATCGCCGCACCCTCCGCCACCAACAAACGTGCGGCGCGCCGGGGCCTCGCGGGGCGCGTCGCAATCAACGCCTCGGGCAAGTCAAAATCGAAATCTGAAAGTTTCATCTGTCCTGTCTTTGGTGAATGTCCTGCGCCTCACGCTCGGCTTCGCCCTTGATCTGCCCCGAGGTCGCAGCCCGTCCGGTGCCCACCGTGGGCGCAGGTCGGCGGAACAACTCGCGCAGAAACCCCGGTGCCAGCGCCGAAAGCGGATTGACCGACACCACCGGGTCAGTCGAGGCGCCCTTGAGCGTGTAGTTCACCCCGATAAGCCCCTCACCGGGCCGGGTAAAGGCCTCACCGATCCCATTGAGCAAATAGACCGGCGACACCACACCCTGCATGTCCATCTGCTTGTTCGCCATCGTGTAATAGCCATCCATCGAAATCCCGACCGAGGCACCGACCGCACTGCCTTTCAGCAGGATCAACCGGTTCGGCGTCAGGCGGAACTTCGCATCGACCCGCCCGAAATGCAGACCCTTGCCGGAAAACTGCTCCAACAGCCCCACGACGCTGATCGTATTCAAGAGCGCCGCCAGCGCCGGGGCGTCCTTGATCCTGATCTGATCTATCCCCAGCACCCCGTCATAGCTTCCCGGCTCCGGCGCAGGCGTCAATACCATCTCCAAGACCCCCTCGCGCGCCTGCCGCAGCAGGCCCGCCGCGGCCAACACCTCGCCTGCATCGTTGGATCTGATCCGGAACGCGCTGCGCCCCGACATGGGCACGACCTGCCCAGTGACCGGGGCCAACCCGTTCAAAAGCCCGGTGAATGTGCCATTGGTTCCGCCTGAGGTGTCCAGATCCGCACGAAACCCGGTCAGAGCAATGCCTTCGGAAATCTGCAACCGCTCCAGCCGCAATGTAACCGGACCGCCACCGCGCGCCCCCTCGCCCGCTCCGCCGTCCGGCCCCCCCAAAGAGGTTTGTCGCAAATCGACCGTGCCGCCCGTCACCTCGACGCGCGGCGTCACCCCCGCGCCACGCCCAACCAAACTCACCGGCGCATCCAGCCAGTTGCCCAAGGTGACCCGGCTGAACTCGGCCCGCTCCAGACCGCCGCCCGCGTCCAGACTTACACGTCCCTGCGCCTCAAGCCCGGCACCGCTCAGGCTCAGCGCCGTGACCTCCGGCACCGCGCCCAGTCGGCCCACCACATCAAGCCGCCCTTGCTGTCCTTGGCCCAAGGCCCAGTCCAGTTGCGGCAGCCGCAGCGCGAGCCCCGCCAAATCGGATGTCAGCGCAAACTCCGGGGGCTGCCCTTTGGCAAAGCCGATCTCTATCTCGCCTTGCCCCGCGCCCGACAGGCTGCCGGGTGGCAGCCCGATGCCGAATTCATCCAGAAACCGCTGTGACAACTCGATCTGTCCCCGCACCCGGCTCTCGCCTTGCGGGTTGCCCCCGATGGCCATGTCCCAACTGCCGCGCACCGGCACGGCCCCCACCTGCGCCGCGCCACCAATCTCGAGATGTCGGTTGCTCGCCTCGACCGCCAAACGCTCAGCCGCCAGAACGCGCCCCTTGACCAGCGTCTCGCTGCGCACGTCGCTGAGGGTTCCGGTCACGTCAAACGCCACCTCCTCCGTGGTCAATTTCTTCTTGAGCAGGAACATCAGCTCCCCGTCCAACTCCGCCTGCCCCTCGGCCACCGTCACCGGCTGCCCCGCCTTTTGCAGGAATCGGAACGGCGGCGCATCGAGCAGCGACAAAGCCGCCGTGATCGTGCTGCGGGTCTGCATCACGGCCTGCGCCGGGCCGTCCTTGATCCGCACATCTGGGATGATGAAACTGGTGCCCGCCACGTTGATCCGACCCCCCTCTTGCGCCACCACATGCCCCCGCTCGGCCTGAACGACAAAGCGGTTGTCATGCAGCGACGCCCGCCCCGAGGCATCCGTAATCGGCGGCACATCGCGCACATAGACCGTCTCAAGATCCGCAAAATCGAACCCAAGGCTGAAATCCGGTAACATGTCCGGGCGCATCCGCAGGGCAAACTGAATATCGCTCAGATCGGCGCGGCGCACATTCTTCTCGATCCACTCGCGCGTGTTGGTCTTGGTCGCCCGCGGCCAGAGCGCCATCAACCGCTCGGGATTCAGCCCGTCCATCCCCCCTTCAAGCGAGATGTCCCATCCCTCGTCACTGCCGCGTGCCTCGCCGCGCGCCTGCAGGTAATGCCCCTGATCGCTCAGGCTCAACTCTCCCAAGGTCAGGACAAACGGGTCCAGCCGCAACCGCAGCGCCATCCGCGCCTCTTCGAACCGGATCGGCTCTGGGTAGAGGTCGGCCGGGTCCGCGACCACATCGCTCACCCGGATCTGCGCCTGCAATTCGCGTGGCCAACCGGCCTCCATCCCCACCAGCCGCGCGGTGCCCTCGGCCCGCGCCTGACCCCAGGCGCTGTCCACCGACAACTCGGTGAACCGGATTTCCTGGACCATCGGATCATAGGTGAAATAACTGCGCGCCGAGCGGAATTTGATCGGCACCGTGGCGGGCGTCGGCTGCAACACCCCCGCCCCGATCTGCAAGGTGGCGTTGAGCGGCCCAAGCCGTCCCTCGGCATCGACCCCGGCGCGCACCGCCCCCGAAATCGGTGCCTCCAGCGCCCCAAGCCAGGCCAACGCTGGCGACTGCCCGGCAATATCGCTCGCGGGCATATCCTCAAAGGTCGCGCCGAACTCCGCGACCTTGCTGCCGATCCGGCCCTCGTAATTGACCGCCAATGTCGTGGCGTAGTCGCGTGCGCCAAGCAGCGCCACATCCCCGCGCAACGAAATCCCGTTGCCCGCGCGCGTCAACTCCACCCGGCCGCCGTCCGCGCTCCACGCGCGGCCCGCCCGCGCATCCTCGTACCGCAAGCTCAGGTTATCCGCCGTGACCAACCGCAGTGCGTCCAATTGAGGCCGCGCAAAGAGCGCATCAAGCTGCTCGTGGAACGTGCCGCCCTGCCCCGTCGCGCCCAACACAATCGACAACTCGCCGGTCGCGAGCCGCCGCAGCCCCAATTGCGCGCCGGACAGGCGGACCGTCCTCGGCTGCACCTCTCCCCGCAACAGCGGCTCCGGCGCAACCGTCACATCAAGAGATCCCAGCGTCACCAGCGGCACGCCGTCAAGATTGGCCAGCGCCACATCCCGCAACGCCACACGCGGCACAAGATCCTCACCCACCACCAACGACATCTCGCCGAACCGCAACTGATAGCCCGGCACGCTAGCATCAATCCGCTCTGCGATACGCTCTTGCAGCCAAACGGGCGCCCGCAGGTTCACCCCGATGTTCACGGCGACAATCAAGCCCAGAACCACCAGCAGGACCGCACAGGAAAAACAGAACTGCACGAGATGCCGCAGCGCACGACGACGCTTGCGGGGCCGCACAGGCGTCCCGTTCGTTGGCGGCGGCATCTCTGCCGCGCCCTGCTCTTGTGTCGGCTCCGTGCTCATCCTATCCGTTCGGACGCGTCTCGCGCATCTCTTCTGCCTCGTGGCTTTATTCTCGCCTTTTGCGACCTAATATGGAATTCACATTTTTGCATCTCAGAGGAAACCCCATGCCAGATATGTCCGATACCGCTCCCGATTTCACGCTGCCGCGCGATGGGGGTGAAACTGTAACGCTCTCGGGCCTGCGCCCCGGCGCTGTTGTGCTGTTTTTCTACCCCCGTGATGACACCTCCGGTTGCACCAAAGAGGCGGTGGCCTTCTCCGCCCTCAAGGATCAATTCGACGCCGCCGGGGCCACCGTGCTCGGCATTTCCAAGGACAGCCTCGCCAGTCACGAGAAATTCCGGGACAAACACGCGCTTTCGGTCCCGCTTTTGTCAGATGAGGAGGCCGAGACCTGTGAAGCATATGGGGTCTGGGCGGAAAAAAGCATGTATGGCAAGAAATTCTTTGGCATCGAGCGCTCGACCTTCCTCATCGACGGTGAGGGCCGCATCGCCCGCGTCTGGCGCAAGGTCAAAGTGCCCGGCCATGCCGAAGAGGTGCTGGACGCGGTCAAGGCGCTGTGAGCGACCCCACCCTGACAGAAATGGCCGTCGAGGTGCTCTCGACCCACGACGGCCGCGCCAAGACAGCACTCTCGCGCGCCCATGCCGCGACGTGGTTTGCTGCGCGCGCGGCGGGGCACGACATTCCCTTGGGCCGTGCCACGCCACCGATGCGCCCGGCCCGCCCCGAACACCCCGAACTGCTCGACCCGCGCGACGTGCCGCGCCGCCGTCCCGGCTCGGACAAGGGGCGCATCGCCCTCCTGCATGCCGTGGCCCATATCGAACTCAACGCCGTGGACCTGCATTGGGACATCATCGCGCGCTTTGCCGACACCCCAATGCCCATCGGATTCTATGATGACTGGGTCAAGGCGGCCGACGAGGAATCCAAACATTTCAACCTGATATGCGACTGTCTTGAAGCATTGAACAGCCATTACGGCGCCCTGCCTGCCCACGCAGGCATGTGGCGCGCCGCCGAGGATACGGCGCAGGATTTCATGGGCCGCCTCGCAGTCGTGCCCATGGTGCTCGAGGCGCGCGGCCTCGACGTGACCCCCGGCATGATCGAGATCTTCCAGCGCGCCGGCGAGACCGGCGCGGTCGAGGCCATGCAGGTGATCTATGCCGAAGAGGTGCATCATGTTGCCTATGGGTCCAAATGGTTTCATTTTCTCTGCGGTCGCCACGATCTCGACCCCAAGATCGCCTTCCACGACCTCGTGCGCCGCTACTTCCACGGCTCATTGAAACCCCCGTTCAACGAAGAGAAACGCGCCGAAGCTGGTTTGCCACCGGATTTCTACTGGCCGCTGAGCGACGGGCACTCCACCCGAGATTGAAATATTCTTCCGCCAATCGGCGATTTTCCGCCAATCAAGCGGGAAACAGCCAAGCTATGGAACCCGATTGGTCAAAAATCTTGCCCAAAGCCCGACCACTGGCTAAGCACACTCAACACGGCGGCTGGGATAATCGCAGCCAAGCGCCGGAGGATGACCGAGGCAACAAGGGCAGAAGACGCGTGAGAACAAGACTTGCGATAAAAGTTCATTCCATTCTGGAACGGTATTTCCCCGAGCGTCGGGTTTTTTTGCGGTCCGATACCGACACACGTTTCATCCGCCTGCGCCCCTCTACCCAACTTTTCGCCTTTGCCGGGGCTGCGTCCATCGTCGCATGGTCGATCATCGCCACATCCATTCTGCTGATGGACAGCATCGGGTCCGGCAACTTCCGAGAACAGGCCAAGCGCGACCAGCGCACCTATGAAAACCGGCTCAATGCGCTCTCCACCGAACGCGACAAACGCGCCGAAGAGGCGATTGCCGCACAGGAACGCTTCAGCTTCGCGCTGGAACAGATTTCGCTGATGCAATCCGAATTGCTGGCCTCTGAGACCCGCCGCCGCGAATTGGAAACCGGGATCGAGGTGATCCAAACCACCCTGCGCCGCACCATGTCCGAGCGAGAAACAGCCCGCCAGGAGGCCGAGCAACTGGCCCTCTCCTTGGAGACCGACGGCGCAACCGGCGCCGGCACAGGCACCGAAACGGGCACGGACGCAACGGTCGATTTCCTGACCGCCGCCCTCTCGGACGCAGCCGAAGAGCGCGACACGACGATTGCCAATGCGCAGGACGCGCTCTTGCACGCCGATGAAATGACAACGCAACTGCGCCTGCTCAAGGATCAGAACGACCAGATCTTCAGCCAGCTTGAGGATGCGATGGCGATCTCTGTCGAACCCCTCGACAAGATGTTTAGCGCGGCAGGTCTCAACACCGACACGCTGCTCGATGCGGTGCGCCGGGGCTATTCCGGTCAGGGCGGCCCGCTGATGCCCCTGTCCTTCTCCACCCGCGGCGAAGAACCCTCGGTCGATGCCGAGCGCGCCAACCGCATCCTCAACCGCATGGACGAACTCAACCTCTACCGCATCGCGGCGCAAAAGGCTCCCTTCGCCATGCCCGTCAAGAGCGCCTTTCGCTTCACATCCGGCTATGGCATGCGCTGGGGCCGGATGCATCAGGGCACCGATTTCGCCGCCCCTCAGGGCACGCCGATCTATTCCACTGCCGATGGCGTCGTCACCCATGCGGGCTGGCTCTCGGGCTATGGCCGCCTGATCAAGATCAAGCACGCCTTCGGCATCGAAACCCGCTATGCCCACCTCTCGCAAATCCGCGTCAACGTCGGGCAAAGGGTCTCGCGCGGCGACAGGATTGGTGATATGGGCAACTCTGGACGTTCTACGGGCACACATCTACACTACGAGGTCCGCGTCGGCGACCAGTCCGTCAACCCCATGATATACATCAAGGCTGCAAACAATGTTTTCTAAGAGCAAAATCAACGAACCCGCGCAAAAGCCTGCAGAGGCCAAACCGGCTGCCTCCGAGAACCGGCTCGATTCGGCGCGCCCCGACGCGCTGAACAGTGAATTCAAGGCATCGGCCCCCAAGGCCAAGCCGCCCGCCTCGGTGCTGTCCTCGGACCTGCACGTGACCGGCAATCTCAAGACCACCGGCGACATTCAGGTCGAAGGCTCGATCGAGGGCGACATCCGCGCGCATCTGCTGACCGTCGGCGAAGGCGCCACCATCAAGGGCGAAGTGATCGCCGATGACGTGGTGATCAACGGCCGCATCGTCGGCCGCGTGCGTGGCCTCAAGGTGCGCCTGACCTCGACCGCCCGCGTCGAAGGTGACATCATCCACAAGACCATCGCAATCGAGAGCGGCGCGCATTTCGAAGGCTCGGTGCAGCGTCAGGACGATCCTCTGACCGGCAACAAATCTGCCCCCAAGCCCGCAATCCCCGCCGCAGCGGCCGCCGCACCGAAACCCGCCGAGGGCTGATCCAAGCAGGACATCACAAAAGGCGGCGTGGTCCCGGCCATCGCCGCCATTTTCATGCCCGCCGCGCCTTGCCTCTTACGGCTCGCGCAGCGCTTGCTGGCTCTTGTAGAGCGGTTTCAGCAGATATTGCAGCACCGTCTTTTCGCCTGTGTGCAATTCCACCTCCGCCTGCATACCGGGCCTGATCTCGATCCCCGCCTGCCGGGGCGTCAGCGCCCCCATATCGACGCGCAACGTCACCTTGTAATGCGGGTCGCCATCGGGATCACGCGCCCGCTCGTCCTTGAACGTATCGGCGGAAATAAAATCCACCCGCCCCTTCAAGGTGCCGTAGATCGTGTAATCATAGGCCGTCAGCTTGATCGTCGCCTCCTGCCCGCGCCGGATATTGGCGATATTGCGCGGCTCGACCCGCGCCTCGACGAACATCTCCTCATCCAGCGGGATGATCTCCAGAATTTCCTCACCGGGGCGCACGACGCCGCCAATCGTCGTCACACTCAGATTGTTCACCACGCCGCGCAACGGGCTCAGCAACACCGTCCGGTTGAGCTGATCCTGACTGGCACGCAGGGTCTGGCGCAGCGTCGCCAATTCCTTGAGCGTTTCGGAATAGGCCTCTGCCCGCTCAAGCTCGGCTTGCGTCACGATTTCATCATAGCGCTTTTCGGCATCCGCATGCGCCTTGCGCGCGCGCGTGACCTCAATCAAGGCCACGATCTTCTTCGCCAATAGCCCCTCCAACAGTCGCTTTTCCTCGGCGGATTGCTGCATCACCCGTTTGGCCCCCTCGCTGCTCTTGACGAAATCCTCTTGCCGCGCCTTCAGCAGCGCCCGTTCCGAGGCCACCATTTCTCCCGCCCGTGTCACAACCGCCTCAGGCACGGCGAAATCGAACTGCCCGGCCAATTCCGCCTCCAACCGCAATTGCCGCACCTCAAGACCCGCGATCTGATCCTGCAAATCCGCCACTTCGGAATTGAACCGCGTATCATGCAGCCGCGCCAGAACATCACCACGCGCCACAACATCGCCCTCCTGCACCAGCAATTCCGCCAGAATCCCGCCCTCGAGGTTCTGGATGATCTGCGGCCGCGAGGTGGAAATGAACGCGCCCGGCGCGCGCACGATCTCGTCGATCCAGGCAAACGCCGCCCAGAGGATAAAGATCCAGACACTCGCCGCACAGAGCCACACCATCAGGCTCGGACCCCGCAGCCGGCCGTTCAACTCTGCCAATATGCTCGCGGTGCTGCGTGCGCCCACATCGCTCATCTCATGCCCCTCCCGGCCCGGTGCCCGCCGCCTGCGCCAGATGCGCCAGCACCTGATCGCGCGGCCCGTCCACCGCCATTCGACCCGCTTGCAGGATGAGCGTCCGGCTCGTCAGGCTCAGGATCGGCATCCGGTGCGTCGCAATCACCGCCGTGCGCCCCTTGAGCCAGATGTCCAACCGGCTGACCAGCGTGCGCTCCAGCGTCTGATCCAGCGCCGCCGTCGGCTCATCCAGCAGACACACCGCCGGGTCCTGCAACCACAGCCGCGCCCAGCCGATCGACTGCCGCTGTCCTTGGCTCAGCCCTTGCCCCCCGTCGAGGATCTCCAGGTCCAGCCCCTTGGGATGACCGCGCACAAACGGCCCCAGCCCGGCAAATTCCAACGCCTGCATCAGCCGCGCGTCATCACGCTCCAGCAAGGTCAGGTTCAGGTTCTCGCGCAGACTGCCCGTGAAGAGCCGCACATCCTGCCCCAGATACCCGATCATCCGCCGCAGGTCGCGCGGCGCGATCTGCCCCATATCGGTGCCATCCAGCATCAACCGCCCGCGGCTCGGGGCATAAAGCCCCGACAGGAGCTTGAGAAAGGTCGATTTTCCCGACCCGTTGGTGCCCAGCACCGCCACCACTTGCCCCGGCTGAATGATCAACCCCGGAATATCCAGCACCGGCGCACCGCCCGCGTCATAGGCAAATTGCACCTCGCGCAGCTCATAGGCCCCGCTCAGGGACGTCCGCCGCAAATAGCTGCGCCCCTCGGCGGCGTCCTGCCCCGCCAGCGCAATCGCATCCAGCCCCGCCAGCGCCGATTTCACATTGCCCCACCGCGCCAGCGTTCCACTGAGTTGCGTCAGCGGCCCCAGCGTGCGGCTGGTCAAGATCCCCACGGCGATGATCGACCCCACGGTGAATTCGCCCGCGAACACCAGATAGGAGCCAAGGATCACCGCCGCGATATAGGTCGCCTGCTGCACCGCCTGCGCCCAGAACGTCAGCACCGATCCCAACCGCCGCTGCTCGCTCGACTTGATCGCCTGCAAGGCCGTCAACTCGCCCCAAATCCGACGAAACCGGTCCTCGGCCCGCTGCGTCTTGAGCGTATCCAGCTCGAATATCGCCTCATGCAACAGCCGCGCCCCCCGCGCGCCCGCGCCCTGCATCTCTTGCGTCAGCCGCATCATCCGGCGTTGCAGCAGAAAGCCGGGGATCACCATGATCACCCCACCGAGGATCAACACCCAAACCACATTGCCCGCAATCGACGCCACCAGCGCCAGAAACACCACGATGAACGGCAAATCGGTGAGCGTGCCAATCGTGGACGCGGTGAAAAACTCCCGCACAGATCCAAACTCGCGCATCGCCGAGAAGATCTGCGACGGTCCCTTGCCGGCAATCTCGGACCGCATCCCCAGAATACGGTCCATCAACAACCGCTGCACATTGAGTTCGATCTGCCGCCCGGCCCCGTCCATCAGCTGCGCCCGCGCGATTTTCAGCGCAGCTTCCATCACCAGCGCAAGACCAGCCCCCGCCGCCAAGACCCAGAGCGTCGCCTCCGATTGATGCGGGATCACCCGGTCATAAACCTGCAAAGCAAAGAGCGCGACCGCGACGGCCAGAATATTGGCCACGAAAGACCCAAGCGCCACCTCCGCGATATGCCGCCGGAACCCGCCAAACTGGCCCCAGAACCAATGCGGTGCGGCCTCGGGCGCGTCATGCGCGCGGCTCAGGCTTTGCACCGGGGCCTCGGCCCGCACCACAAGGCCGGTAAAGAACGGCTCGAACTCCGCCAGCGGCACCTCGGCGCGCTGATCGGCGCAGGTCGTGTCATGGATCGTCAGGACACTGCCCGCCTGTGACAGCACCAGCACGAATTGCCCGCTCGTCATCTGCGCCAGCGCGGGCCAGTGATCGGGATGCGGATGCGCCACCGGCTCGACCCGCGCCATCAGCCCCGCCGCCTCCAGCCCATCGGCCAGCGCGCGCGGCTGTGGCTGATCGGCTGGCCCACCGCCCGCCTTGCTCGCGATCATCGCCTCTAGAATATCGCGCTCGACTGCCTCAACCCCCAAGAGCGCGCCATAGGCTACGCCCAGTTTCGCCCGCGCCACGGCCCGCTCGCCAAACCGCGGGGGCGGCGGCCCCTTGGCCTCGGCCCCGCACGCGCCAGTGGTGATCGACAGGGCAACGGGGGCCTTGGTCAAATCCGGCTCCCCTCCGCCAGCACACCCATATGCCGCGCAAGCTCAAGCCGCACCGATGCCAGCTCATATTTCAACGCCAGCGCCCGCGCCTGCCGCTCGGCAAGGGTCTCATAGACGCCCACGACATCCATCACATCGCGCTGTCCGGCATCATATTGCGCCTGAAAGAGATCAAGGTTCGCCTGCGCCGTATCCCGCAACACACTGGCCTCACCCACCTGCCGAGAAAGGGCACTCAACCGCCCCTCCAGCCGCTGCACCACACGGTTGCTGTCTTCATCGGCCTGCGCGCGACGACGACTCGCCGCCTCTTTCTCCGCCTCCGCCGCCCGCAACTGCGCCCCGGTCCCCAGGCCCAGCAATTGCTCGGACCGCAGGTTGAGGCCGAAACTCGTATCGCCAGAGCCAACCGTGCCCCCCGCCGTCAATCCCGGCAAGAGCCCGGCGCGCGCCATCACAGCCTCGGCGGTGTCACGCTCGGCCTCGGCCACAGCGCGCAAGACATCGAGCGCCCGCACAGTGCCCGCATCAACCGACACCTCGGACAGGCCCGTGACCGCCCCAAGGGGCCGCTCCGCCATGGCATTCAACTCCGCCAAGGCGGTGGCCTCGGCCTCAATCTGCCCCGCCATCACCTCGCGGATTTCCGCCAGACGCGAGCGCAGGATATTGAGGTCAGACATATCCGACACCCCGCCCTTGACCCGCTCCGACATGATCCACTCGAACTGGCTTATATCCTCCAGCGTGCGCCGCTCCAGCGCCAGCCGTTCGCGCGCCTGTGACGCCGCCAGATAGAGCATCAGCGCCTCGAACACGCGCCCGTTCACATCCTCGGCCAGCGTCACGGCGGCCACCTCGACATCGGCCTTGGCAAAGGCGCGCTCGGCTTTCTTGCGGCCATTGTCATAGAGCACCTGCTCGACAATCAACTGGGTGACAATATCGCTCAGACTGGTCAGGCTGATATTCGGGCCGATGCGTGGCAACCAGTTCTTTGACGCGGCCTCGGCCCGCAGCCGCGCGCTCAGCAAATCCGCCTCGGCGCTGCGGCTATAGGCGGCCAGAACCGACCCCGCCACCTGATCAAAACTGCTGCCCGGCACCAGAACCGACCGCCGCGCCTGCAACGCGCTGATGATTTCCGATTGCGCGGCCTCTTTGGCCCGTGCCTCTTGATCGGGCCGCATATCCGGACCCGCCGCCGCCCGCGATACCTCGGCATCGTCGCTGCCGCCATCGCGCAGACATCCCGCCAGCACCAGACAGGCACCCGCCAGCAACAGCCCCCTCGTTACAGTCCCCATACATAGTCCTCCGACCGTTTCGGCCTTGTCGTTGGAAACGCGCGCCAGCATGGACGCGCGCCTCTATCCGGCATCAGGTGACGATCTGGATATCGTCATCCACCACCACCGTGGCATCATTGCCCAGCGTGTAGATGTCAAAGCTCTGACCGTCGATCACCGTACTGCCCGCAGCCTCGGCCCCGGTCAGCGTGACGCGATCATCCGCGCCCCCCTGCACCAGAACCGTATCGCCATTGCCCGAAAGCGCCAGAACCTGCGCTTCGCTCAGGCTCAACTGCGCCTGATCCCCGAACCGCAGATCAATCGTCTCGATGTCAAAGACGCTGAGGTTGGGATTGGCGATATTGACGACCGAGGTGCTGGTCTCATCCAGCACCACATAGGTGCTGGCGGTATTGCCCCCCGCGTCGGTGCTTGTCACCACCAGTTGCGAGCCATCCGACACCGGTGACAGCCGCCCCGCCCCGTCGAGAAAGAAGTAATCCGTCTCGCCGGTAAACTGGTTGACCTGCTCACCCAGCGCCAATTCGCGGACATTGCCGCTCGTATCGACCTGATGAATGCTCACATCATCGGTGCTGGTTTCCACCGTCGCATTGCGATAGCCGTCGCCCTGCCGGAAATAGCCCACGATCCCCGGCGTCTCGGGCGCCACCATGTCCAGCGTCAGACTGCTGGTGATCTCACGGGTATTGCCCGCCCAATCGGTCGCAGACACCACCATCGCGGCCTGCCCGTCCTGCCGCGGGATATCCACGTTGGGCAGGGTCACCGACCAGTTGCCATTGGCATCCACCGCCGCCTGATAGGTCTTGCCAAAGATCCGCACATCCGCGCTCGATCCCGCTTCGACCTGCCCGGTCAGGGTCACGCCTCCCGCCGCCTCAGAGATGTTGACGATATTGTCGGGCGTCACCGGCCCATCTTGGCTCAGCGCATTGACCAGCGTATCGACCCGCACCGTGTCGGTCAGAAAGGCGCTATTGCCTGCGGCATCGGTCACATCAACCCGCAAGGCCGCGTCCCGCTCACCGGATGCAATCTCGTTGGGGCCGAAATTGGCCACCCAGGTGCCATTGCCCGCCACCTGCGCCTCGTGCTGCACCCCGTCGATGGTGACAAACACCCGGCTGCCCGGCTCGATCGTGCCGGTGACGTTGAACCCGCCCGTGGCAATGTCATTGTTGATGACATCGCGCCCGTCGGCCCCAATCGCAAGGTTGAGATCGCCGAGGCTGAGGTTGTCCACCTGCGTGTCCACCCGCACCGTCGCATCCACCTCGGTCGGATTGCCCGCCGCATCCACCGTGCGCGCGCTCACCTCGGGCACATGGGTGCCGCGCGTGATCTCGGCGCTTTCATAGCGGCTCTGCCACTGGCCCGCGCCATCCGCCTGCACCGTATGCTCAACCCCGTCGAGGCTGACACTCACCGTGGCCCCGGCATCGGCCGTGCCCGTAACCAGCACCCCGGCATCCGCCTCGGCCCCGTTGATCATCCCATCACCGGCAATCGCCCCGGCGTTCAGCGTCAAGAGACCGGCCTCGGTATCCACGCTCACCGCTTGGCGCAACTCGCTGACGTTGCCCGCCGCATCCGTGGCCACCGCCACAACATCGCCGGTATAGGTGCCGCCCGCAATCTGCGCGCCGGTAAATGTCGCGGTCCAGCGCCCATCCGCCGCCACAACCGCATCCACCACTGCATCGCCAAACGTGAGCTTCACCGACGACCCCGGCTCCACCGTGCCGCTCATGGCAAACCCGTCACCCTGCTCAGCCGCGTTGATCACACCGTCCGCACCACCCGGCGTGCCGCTCATCCCGAAATCACGCACCTCGGTATCAACCCGCACCGTGCCGCTCACATCGGCGCGGTTGCCCGCCGCATCGACCGACACCGCCGTCACCGGCGCATCATACTGCCCCGCCGCCAGCGCGCTGCCCGCGACATTGGCCACCCAAACGCCCGAAGCATTGGCGACCACATCCTGCGTCACCCCGGCGAATGTAACCGTCACCGTGGCCCCCGCCGTGGCAGTGCCGGTGATGGCCACCTGCCCGCCCGTTTCCACCAGATTGACCGTGCCATCGCCGCCAACCGACGCAGCATCAAGGCTCAGATCATTGGCCTCGGTATCCACGCTCACCGCTTGGCGCAATTCGCTGACGTTGCCCGCCGCATCCGTGGCCACCGCCACAACATCGCCGGTATAGGTGCCGCCCGCAATCTGCGCGCCGGTAAAGTTGGCGGTCCAGCGCCCGTCCGCCGCCACAACCGCATCCACCACTGCATCGCCAAACGTCAGCTTCACCGTCGAGCCCGGCTCCACCGTGCCGCTCATGGTGAACCCATCACCCTGCTCAGCGGCGTTGATCACACCATCCGCGCCACCCGGCGTGCCGGTCATGCCGAAATCGCGCACCTCGGTATCGACGCGGAATGTTCCACTGGTGCTGCTGGCATTGCCCGCTGCATCGACCGTGGTCGCCGTTACCTCTGTTTCATATTGCCCAGCCGGCAGCGTGCCCGGATCAAATTCGGCTGTCCAGGTGCCATCCGCGCCAACGACCACGTCGCGGGACACGCCCTCGACCGTGACCGTCACCGTGGCCCCAGCCGTCGACGTGCCGGTGATCGCCACGCCTGCCGCCTCTTCCACCAGATTGACGACACCATCGCCGCCAACCGCTCCGGAATTGATCGCAATCGGATGCGGCACCGTATCAATCGCCACCACATCCGTGACCACGGTGGAATTGCCAAACCCATCCGTCGCGGTGATCACCACCGCCACCTCGCGCTCGCCGCCGGGAATATCGGCGGGGTCGAACACCACCTGCCACTGACCATCCTCACCGATCACCGTGGTCTCGGTCACACCTCGATCACAACGGCAATCTCCGCGCCCGGCTCACCGTGTCCGGTGATCTCGATCCCGTCCGCGTAATCCTCGGCATTGACGATATCGTCGGTCGAGACCACACCGTCTTCGATCACAACGTCAGGCGGCGTGGTGTCAATCACGACAACCGGCCCCTCCAGCGTGGTCTCGGTGCCATCGGGCTCCGTCACCACGACGACCACATCATGCTCGCCATCCTCGGGGAAGGTCTCGTCCTCAAAGACGACCTCCCACTTGCCATCCCCATCCGCCTCGGTGGTGACCGTCTGGTCGCCAATCGTCACCTCAACCTCGGACCCCGGCTCGGCATCGCCGGTAATCGTGATCGAAGGATCGCTTGCGTCCCCACCAATGCTGATCGTGCCATCTTCATTGACTTTAGGCTCGATGCGCGGGCGTGCACCGCCGCCGCCGCCTTCACCGCCACCGCCGACCACAGCCGCCGCAGCAAGCCCCGCAGCCCCGACGCCGCCCATCCCCAAGAGACCACCGCCCCCCAAGAGCGCAGCCCCCAGCATCGACACCTCATCCTCCTCTGCCGGTGCGATAATCTCGTTACCCCCGAGAAAGATCAGCTCCTCATCCGGGCTCCACTTGGCCCATTGCTCGGTCGGCCCGTATTGCGCATAGACCAGCCCATCGCCACCCTCGCTCAGCGTCACCTCATTGAGATAGCCATCGGCACTGATAAAGAGCCGGCTCGCGGGCGCGCCCGCTGCGGAATAATACCCCTCCAGCAGCACAACCCGGCCATCCGCCAGAGTGATCACAAGGTTCGACCCGTCACGGGAAAACCCCTGAATATCCATCTGCCTCAGATTTAAGGAAATCTCTTGTCCGTGACCCGCCGGGATGACCGTAACGCCACCTTGATCCGAAAGAGATCCACGCTGCGCTTCACCCACACCTGTCCGGGCGATAAAATCAATCGCTTTCATAACACCACCACTCTAACCTCAGGACTCGACACTTTGGTGTGTCGATTTGTTTTATTGCTTCACGATTATCTTTTTTCCCCCACTATCGCTAGATGTTTTTAGGGCGTGACCCTCAAAATAAGCCTATTTTCAATAGATATAGACCAATCGAGTCAATTTCGCCACGCAGCACCACACGGCGCGGTCGTTTCCGCAACACGCCGCACACGTTAAACGCATGTTCAAGACGTCTTTCAGCCGGACAGGGGGTTGACGGGCCGGTCTCACACCAACACAGTCACACAGTTTCAAACCCCGCCCCATCACAGGATCATAACCCGTGACGACCCAACTTTCCGATACCGTGGGCCTCCTGCGCGACTTGATCGCCTTTCCCACGATCTCCGAACTCAGCAATCTCGACATGATCGCCTATCTCGGACACCGCTTGGAATCCGCCGGGGCGCGGGTGGACATCTTTCACGACGACATCGGCCACAAGGCCAATCTCTTCGCCACCATCGGCCCCGAGGTCGATGGCGGCATCGTGCTCTCTGGCCATTCCGATGTGGTGCCCGTCGCCGAACAGGACTGGGCCTCTGACCCCTTTGAGCTGACCGAACATGACGGACATCTCTACGGGCGCGGCACCTGCGACATGAAAGGCTTCATCGCCGCCGCCGTCACCATGGCCCCCTATTTCGCCGAACGGGTGCGCGACCGTCCCATTCACTTCGCCTTCACCTATGACGAGGAAGTGGGCTGTTTCGGCGCACAGGCGCTGGTGGACAGCCTGCGCGCGCGCGGTATCCGCCCCGGCGTCGCCATCATCGGCGAGCCCACCTCGATGCGCGTGATCGAGGGTCACAAGGGCTGCTACGAATACACCACCCAGTTCTGCGGACTTGCTGGCCACGGCTCCGCCCCGGAGCGGGGCGTCAATGCGGTCGAATACGCCGTGCGCTACGTCAATCGCCTTTTGGAACTCAAAGAGGCCCTGCGCGCCCGCGCGCCCAAGGACAGCCGCTTTGATCCGCCCTGGACCACGATCAACACCGGCTCGCTCAAGGGCGGTGTGGCCCATAACGTCATTGCGTCCAACGCCATTATCGAATGGGAAATGCGCCCCGTTCAGGCCGCCGACGCTCTCTTTGTCAAAGAAGACCTGCGCCGCTACTGCGAGGAAATGCTCCTCCCCCGCATGCGCGAGATTTGCCCCGAGGCCACGGTGACCACCCAAATCATCGGCGAGGTTGACGGGCTGGAACCCACCGAGGTGAACGAGGCACGCGACATCATGATGGAACTCACCGGCGCCAATGGTGCCGACCTCGTGCCCTTCGGCACCGAAGCAGGGCTGTTCCAGAGCTATGGCATGTCCGCCGTGGTCTGCGGCCCCGGCTCGATTGATCAGGCGCACAAACCCGACGAATATCTGGCGCTCGACCAACTCCAGCAGTGCCTCGACATGCTGGGGCGGTTGGGGGACAGGCTGGTCACCCCTTAGGATCACAGTCGGGTCGCAGAACGCAGCCCGACACCACACCGCCGACAAGCGGTCAGCGGTCTCGACCGGCAGAATCACTAGGCCAGCCGCCTGTCTTGAGGTATCCTGAGGGGGATTTCGTCGCGCCTCATAGGTGTTTATTTTAAACAATCGCAGCCACACCTCTGGGCCGGTCAGTCAGGAGAGGTGTAATCATGACCCTGAAAATCATCGGATCGGGTTTCGGGCGCACTGGAACCATGTCAACCAAACTTGCCCTCGAACAGTTGGGCTTTGGCCCCTGTCACCACATGCTCGAGGTCATGCAGAACCCCGCACAACTCGCCCATTGGAGCGCCATCGCCGCCCACAGACCCGTGGATTGGGAGTCCGTGTTCGCGGGCTACACCTCACAGGTCGATTGGCCCGGTGCCGCCGTTTGGCAACAAACAACCAAGGCCTTTCCCGACGCCAAGGTGATCCATACGGAACGGCCCGAGCGTGACTGGTGGTTCAGCTTCAACAGCACCATCAGCAAGTTTTTTACCCACCAGCACAGCATGGACCTGCCGCCGCATATCCGCGACACATTCCAGCTCATGTCAGGATGGTTTCTCAAGGAGACCTTCGAGGATCACACCGACCGCGATTGCGCGATTGCCGCCTACCGGGCGAACAACCAGGCGGTCCGCGATCTGATCCCCGCCGACCGGCTGTTGATCTTTCATGTCGCCGATGGCTGGGAACCGCTCTGCGATTTCCTCGACGTGCCGGTGCCGGACACGTCCTATCCCCGCTCCAACCCGCGCGACGAGTTCTGGGCGCATTTCGGCAGAGAACCGTCCTAGGGAGCAAGGCATCGTGCGGTCGTACGGTTTCACCGCACAATCGTACAGGTCCGGGTTTCACCCGCCTCAGAGCTTGCGAAAGGTCAGGTAATGCGGCACGCGGCCCTCGCGCAGTGCCTTTTGCTCGTAACGTGTTGAAATCCAATCATTCCATGGTTCGCGCCAATCGGCGGGCCGTTCTGCCAGCCACTCGAACCCCGCGCGCGGCACCTCTTCCAGAGTTTGCCGCACATAATCCGGAATATCCGTCGCAACTCTAAAAATAGCGCCTTTTTTCAATACCTTGCAGAGTGGCGCTAAATGCTCCTGCGTGACGAACCGCCTGCGGTGATGGCGCTTTTTGGGCCATGGGTCAGGATACAAGAGAAACGCCCGAGACACCGACTCCGCGGGCAAAACATCGAACATATTGCGGACATCCCCCGGATAAACCGCAACATTTTGTGTCTCCGCCACCCGGATCTTACCCAAGAGCATCGCCACACCGTTGATGAACGGCTCGCACCCGATGATCCCGGCCTGCGGATTCTGAACGGCCTGATGCACCATATGCTCACCGCCGCCAAACCCGATCTCTAGCCAGACCTCTCGATCTCCGAAAAGTCGTTTTAAACCAATCTCTTGCCGCTCTGGGTTCACGTCCCAATCGACGGCCCCCGGTGACAATTTCGCGAGATCTTCATCCAGATAGGTCTCTTGGCTCGGCCGCAGGGTCTTACCCTTGAACCGGCCATAGAAATTGCGCCACGGCGCGCCTGTCGGATGTCTGTGTTGGCTCATTCTCTGTTAAACTGGCACATGAGGATCATGCGCCAGCCCTTTGATCACACAGCTTTTTTCAGGGCGCCAACCAAGTTGGTCCGCTCCCAGCTAAAGCCGCCATCAGCCTCCGGTGCGCGCCCGAAATGGCCATAGGCTGCGGTGCGGGCATAGATTGGCCGGGTCAATTCCAGATGCTCGCGGATGCCGCGCGGGGTCAGGTCCATACATTGCGCCACTGCATTTTCTATAGCAGTTTCATGCACTTGCCCGGTGCCGTGGGTATCAACATAGATCGACAACGGCTTGGCCACACCAATCGCATAGCTCAGTTGCAGGGTGCATTTCTGCGCCAAACCCGCCGCCACGACGTTCTTCGCCAGATAGCGCGCCGCATAAGCCGCTGATCTGTCTACCTTTGTCGGATCTTTGCCGGAAAACGCGCCGCCGCCATGCGGGGCCGCCCCGCCATAGGTATCCACGATGATCTTGCGCCCTGTCAGGCCCGCATCGCCATCCGGTCCACCAATCACAAAGGTGCCCGTCGGGTTCACATGCCATTCGGTCTCATCGCTCAACCAGCCCGCAGGCAGCACCTCGCGGATGTAAGGCTCTACAATTGCACGAATATCGTCGCTGGTCTGGCTTTCATCCGCATGCTGCGTCGACAGCACAAGCTGCGTCACCGCCACCGGACGACCACCCTCATAGCGCAGGGTCAATTGCGATTTGGCATCCGGCCCCAGCGTCGGCTCCGCCCCGGATTTGCGCACTTCGGCCAACCGCTTGAGGATCGCATGCGAGTAAAGGATCGGGGCTGGCATGAATTCCGGTGTTTCATCAACGGCATAGCCGAACATGATACCCTGATCCCCGGCCCCGTCACGATCCACGCCCTGCGCGATATGCGCAGATTGCGCATGCAACATATTGTGCAATTTCAAGGTGTTCCAATGGAACGCGTCTTGTTCATAGCCGATATCACGCACGCAGTCGCGCACGATTCCGTCGATCCGCCCCATGAAATCCGCCAGCCGGGATTTGTCCGTCAGACCGACCTCTCCGCCCACAACAACGCAATTGGTGGTGGCAAAGGTCTCGCAGGCAACCCGCGCATTGGCCTCCTCGGTCAGAAACGCATCGAGGATCGCGTCGGAAATCCGGTCACAAACCTTATCCGGATGCCCCTCCGAAACGGATTCGGAGGTGAAAAGATAGTTATGTCTTGCCATGAAGATGCTCCATTGAATGTCACCGCCACGCCAGGAAGCCGTTGTGGGGGATTAGAGCGTGGTTACGCCCGCATATTGCCAGCGTCAATGCCTATCTGACCGGTCTCGCACGCCTGTGGCCAACCCGTGACAACCCCAGCAAAACAAGGAAAACCGCCAGCATCGGCGCATCCCCCAGCCGCGCGTAAACCGTCGGCGGAAAAGCAGGTGGCAGCGCCGCATCCCGCCATCCCGCCTCCCCAAGGGGCAGCGCCTCGGTGATCCGACCCGTGGCGTCGATCGTGGCCGACACACCCGTATTGGCAACCCGGATCATCGGCAGGCCAAATTCCGCGCTGCGCAGCCGCGCCTGCGCAAGATGCTGATAAGGCCCGGAAAACTTGCCAAACCAGGCGTCATTGGTGATCAGCAGGATAAAATCCGCCCGCTCTGGTGCCGATCGCAGATCCTGCGCGAAAACCCCCTCATAGCAGATCAGGGGCAAGGCCCGGCCAAGCGTCCCCATGTCGATCACCTGCGCCCCCGGACCGGGCGAAAACCCCTGACCATCCTTGGAGGCCATGCCGTGAATGCCCCAGTCCGCCAGGAGGTCGCCGTAAGGCATGTATTCGCCAAAGGGCACCAGATGATGCTTGTCATAGACGGCCGCCACACGGCCCCCCGCCTCGACCAACGCCAGCGTATTAAAGAGCCGCTGTGCATCGTAGCGTTGCAAGCCCACCACCACCGGCACAGCACCCGCCGCCTCTGAAATCACCTCAAGCGTCCGTGCGGCATTTTCAAGCATCACCGGAACCGCCGTTTCCGGCCAAACGATCAGGTCGGGACGTGTCTCACCCGCCGCCGAAAACATCACCTGTCGGTCAAAGAATTCGCGCATTTTTTCGGGACGCCATTTCTCATTCTGCGGCGCATTGGGCTGGATCAGCCGCACGATGGCCGCGTCCGGTCTCGCTGCGGCCTCGGGCGTTAAACCCGCACCAATCGGCCACAAAACCGCGAGCCCCGCGACCCCGAGCAAGCCAAGACGCGTGCCTCTCAGCCCATGCCAGAGCGCCACCGCCGCCAGAAGCACCAGCGCCATCAGCCCGGCAGAGCCAAGATATGAGGCCCAATGCAAGAGCGGCGTGTCGATCAGAACATGCCCCGGCTGCGCCCAGGGAAACCCCGTCAAAACATAGCCGCGCGCCAGTTCCAGCACACCCAGACCACCGATGAACCCAAGGGCCCCACCGCCCATGATCCGGCCAAGCGCAAAACCCGCCGCCCAAAAGAGCGCGAGTCCCCCCGCCAATCCCAAGAGCGCAAAGGGCGCCATCCAGCCGTGCCGCGCCACGTCCACCAGAAACGGCTCTATAATCCAATTGAGCGAGACCAGAAAATACCCGGTGCCAAGCGCCCAACCCAGCCCGGCCGCTTGCCGCCAGCTCCCGCTCCGCAAGAACAGCCCGAAACTCAGCGCCAGCGCCGCGATGGTCAGAGGCCAGGCACCGACCGGCGCCTGCCCAAGAGCTGCCACAGCCCCAATCCCACCCTCCGCCAGAATGCGCCAGCGGCGTGGCAAGACCGCAATCCGACAGGCAAGCACCGCAGCGCGGCCTGTTTCAGCCATTCTTCGCCTCTGGCAGGCGCACGCGCACCCGCTTGATCCGGCGCGGATCGGCCTCCATCACCTCGATCACCGGGCCCGCAGGATGCTCGATCACCTCACCGCGCACCGGCACACGCCCCAACAGCATAAAGACCAACCCGCCAAGCGTGTCGATCTCTTCCTCGTCGATCTCATCCGACTCGGTCAGCGATTGACCGATCTCGGCTTCAAAGTCCTCCAGCGGCGTTTTCGCCAAGGCCACGTAACAGCCGGGTCTTTCCAGCGTCCAGTATTGGCCCTCGTCGATGTCGTGCTCATCCTCGATCTCGCCCACGACTTGCTCAATCAGGTCCTCAATGGTCACCAGACCGTCGACACCGCCGTATTCGTCGATCACCAGCGCCATATGCCGCCGTTCCGCCTGCATCTTTTGCAAAAGCACCCCAATCGGCATCGAGGGCGGCACAAAGAGCAAGGGCCGCAGCATGTCATTGAGAACAAACGCCTCACTGCCACCGTTGAACCCGTGTTTGAGCGCAAAATCCTTGAGGTGAATCATGCCGGTTGGGGTATCCAGCGTGCCGTCATAAACCGGCAGGCGTGACATGCCGCTGTCGCGGAACACATGCACCAGATCCTCTTTCGTGATCGTATCAGGGACCGAGACAATGTCAGCCTTGGGGATGGCCACATCCTCGACTGCCATATGCCGCAGGTTCCCCATGCCTGGCACCCCGTTTGCCGGAGCGGCATGCTGATCTTCGGCCTCTGCCGCTTCATCAGTTGTCGAAAAAACCCCAAGTATCCGGCGGAAAAATCCACCCGAGTCTTCGGTATCCTTCTCGTCTTCAGACGGCGCGCTCTGCGCTGCCGTAGACGATCCGTCTATACTCTCGCCCATCCATCTCTTTCCAGGTGACAGGGCACAAGGCCCCAGCACGGCTAATATGGGTCAGAGACCCCCAGTTTGCCAAGTATCTCCACCTCTGTTGTCTCCATCAGAGTGGCATCTTGGTCACGCAGGTGATCATAGCCCAGCAAATGTAACACCGCATGCACAATCAGGTGCGTCACATGGTCTGCAAGCGATTTATCGCCCTCTGCTGCTTCACGCAGGCAGGTTTCCCAAGCAATTGCGATATCCCCGAGTTCGGGATCAGGACCGGAAACCGGCAGACCGGGCCGTACGCCTGCCGCCTCCGCCCCGCGTTCCTCACTTGGCCAACTCAACACATTCGTAGGCTGCGGCTTGTCGCGGAAATCCTCATTGAGCGCCGCGATCCGCGCATCGTCACATCCGAGGACGCTGATTTCCCACGCCTCAGGATCAAGGCTCAGATGCTCCAGCGTCGCGCGCGCCGCGCGTTCGGCCAAATGCTCCAGTCCCGCCGCCTGCCAGCGGTCGTCCTCGATCACCACATCGCAGAGCATGCCGGATCAGCCTTCCGCCTCATAGGCCTCGATGATCGCGGCAACCAGCGGATGCCGCACGACATCCTTGGAGGTGAAATAGTTGAAACTGATCTGCGGGATGCGCGTCAACAACCGCTCAGCATCCGCCAACCCCGACGGCACACCGCGCGGAAGGTCGATCTGCGTGCGGTCGCCGGTGATCACCATCCGACTGCCCTCGCCCAGACGCGTCAAAAACATCTTCATCTGCATCGAGGTCGCATTTTGCGCCTCATCCAGCACAACAAAGGCATTCGACAGCGTCCGCCCGCGCATGAACGCCAGCGGCGCAATCTCGATCTTCTTTTCCTCGATCAGCTTTTGCACCTGTTTTCCGGGCAGGAAATCATTCAGCGCATCATAGAGCGGCTGCATATAGGGATCGACCTTGTCCTTCATGTCGCCGGGCAAATAACCCAGCTTTTCGCCCGCCTCGACCGCCGGACGGCTCAGGATGATCCGGTCCACATGCCCTTCGATGAACATATTGACCCCAACGGCCACGGCCAGATAGGTCTTGCCAGTGCCCGCAGGCCCGATACCAAAGGCCAACTCATGCTGAAACAGCGACCGCACATAGGATTTCTGCGCCTCTGTGCGGGGCTCCACGTATTTCTTGCGGGTCTTGATCTCGACCGGGCCGCTCTTGAACATCTCAAGCTGATCGCCGGTCAGTGCGCCGGTCTCCACCTCAGATCCGCCCATCCGCAATTCACGGTCCACGTCGCCGCTCTCAACAGCGCGCCCACTTTCGAGCCGGGAATAAAGCGCCTGCAAAACGCCCGCCGCCTCCTTCACAGGGCCATCATCTCCCAACACTGACAGGTGGTTGCCGCGCCGGACGATCTGAACACCCAGCTTGCGCTCAATCTCGGCAAGGTTTCGGTCATATTCGCCGCAGAGGTCGATCAGCAGCATGTTATCGGGGAAGTCGATTACGGCCTCATGCATCGAGGCCATATCGGCGGCGGGGGGCGGTGCGCTATTTCCCAAGCAAATCTCCCACAGACTCAAAGGTTCCCTTACACAGTGCCAAGATGCGTGACCATGCGCAAGCAGCCAGCCTCAAATGACCCGAAACCGGCGGAAAAAAATACGGGCCTCACCGGGCCCGTATGATTTCTTGGCAGTGGCACAGATCCGGATCAGATCGGATCGCCAATGAGATTGGTGGAACCCTGTTTGAAATTACCGGTCGCAACGGTCGGCGGGGCGATGCCGGAACAAACCGGCTTGCCGAACTTGTCCAGACGCTGCGACAGGTAGCCTTCCACACCGTCGTCGATGATCCAGTGATCACAGCCGTTCGGATCGACCCAGATCCCAGCCTGCATCTGGCTCAGGTGGCCCTTGTCAAAAAAGTTGCGATCCAGTGTTTTGTCCGGACCCGCGTCACAGGCCGCCAAAAGTCCGACCATGGGCAGGGCGAGCGCGATTTTATAGGTTTTCATAGCTCAGCCCCCTCAGCGCCAGCACAGGATTTCGACACGGCGGTTCTGCGCCATGCCTTCGGCAGTGTTGTTAGACGCCTTCGGCATCCGTTCCCCGTAACCGCGCACATCCGCGATGCTGGCCCCGATTCCGCGGGCCACTGCCGCAACGGAATTGGCGCGGCGCAGCGACAGACCCATGTTGTATTCGTCCGAGGCGCGGCTGTCGGTATGGCCAACGATCGTGTAGGACACGGCATTCGCTTGCTGAAAAAACTCACGCAACCGTTGCTGCCCCGATGCGCCGATGCGCGAACTATCCGTGGCAAAGAGCTGATCGGTATTCACCACGCCGCAGAGGTTCGCCTCACGACAAACAGGAATACCTTGCCGCGTGACATGCGGGCTCATATAGCCTTCGGCCCCGTCGTCCATGACCCAATGCTCACATCCATCCGGGTCCACCCAGATGGTGGGAATGTAGCGTTCCCCAACGACCGTCCGTTGCTGTTGCGCAGACACGCCACTCGCCATCACCGCGATGCCAAGAGCAATGGCACTTGCCCCCCGCACCAGTTCGCGCAGCGCTCTCGAAATGATTTTCGTCACGACCCCAGTCCTTTTATTGCCCCGCGGCGAGGATACCCAAACCAAAGCTCCCAACCCTATAATAGGGAAGAATAGTATCAACAATTGCCCTAAAGTGAAGCAAATTCCACCAGATATTGTGGCTAATGGGGAAACAATGCCACGCTTACGCCACATTTCGTCACGAAAGCGCGGAAATCATTGAAATTTCAATGCGAAAGCAGACGCCCGGCCAGCGAGTTCGGCCCACTCTCGATGATTTCAACTTGGCGCAGATCCCCGACCGCCACATCGCCGGTCACATGCACGGCATGCAGATAATCGGACTTGCCCACCATCTGACCGGGCATCCGGCCCGGCTTCTCAAACAGCACGCCGACCGTGCGTCCGACCATCGAATTCTGCGCCGCGCGCTGCTGACGGGCGATCAAGTCTTGCAGACGGTGCAGCCGCTCGGTCTTGACCGCCTCAGCCACTTGCGCCCGCTCCGCGGCGGGCGTGCCCGGACGCGTGGAATATTTGAACGAGAACGCATAGCCATAGGTCACCGCCTCGATCAGATCCAGCGTCGCCTGAAAATCTTCTTCGGTCTCCTCGGGAAAGCCCACGATGAAATCCCCCGAAATAAGGATATCGGGCCGCGCCGCCCTAATCCGCTCGATCAGCCGCAAATAGCTCTCGGCAGTATGGCTGCGGTTCATCCGTTTCAGAATTTTGTCGCTGCCCGACTGCACGGGCAAATGCAGATAGGGCATCAGCTTGGCACAGTCGCCATGCGCTGCGATCAGATCGTCATCCATGTCATTCGGATGGCTCGTGGTAAAGCGGATACGCTCCAGCCCGTCAATGTCATTGAGCGCCCAGATGAGCCGTGCAAGACCCCAGTCTCCGCCCTCACCGGCCCCGTGATAGGCATTGACGTTCTGACCCAGGAGCGTGATCTCACGCACGCCGCGCTCCACCAGATCACGCGCCTCTTCCAGCACCCGCGCCACAGGGCGGCTGACCTCAGAGCCGCGCGTATAGGGCACAACACAAAAAGCGCAGAACTTGTCGCACCCCTCCTGCACGGTCAAAAACGCCGTCGGACCACGCGCCGCCTTGGGCCGGTGGCGCAGCTTGTCAAACTTGTCCTCCAGCGGAAAATCCGTATCAAGCGCCTTGCCGCCCGCGCGCACCTGCGCCTCCATCTCGGGCAGCCGGTGATAGCTTTGCGGACCCACCACAAGATCGACCAATGGCTGACGACGCATGATTTCTTCGCCCTCGGCCTGCGCCACGCAGCCCGTCACGCCAATCTTGAGATCGGGCTTGTCATCTTTGAATTGCCGCATCCGCCCCAGTTCGGAATAGACCTTCTCGGCGGCCTTCTCGCGGATATGACAGGTGTTGAGCAGGATCATATCGGCCTCTGCCGGATCTTGCGTCTCGACATAGCCCGCGCCGCCCATAGCCTCGGCCATACGCTCGCTGTCATAGACATTCATCTGACAGCCATAGGTCTTGATATAGAGCTTTTTCACATCCGCCATGCGCCCGGCCTCCGCCATTGGGTTCAGGTCGCCTGACTACATCACAGCAGTGGGCACTTGCAATGCCTGAGCGTTTGGCGGAGTCTGCCATCAAAAGACGAGCATGGATCAGAGGCAGACCAAAACATGAGCGCACCCGATCTCAAGACCTTTCTCGCCGCCCCCGGCAAGGCGCTCGCCAAGGGTCCGATTGCCATGGTGTTCGCCGAGGACGAAACCGAGCTGAATTCCACCCTGCGCCATCACCTCGACACCGGCTTTGCCGCTGTCCTGCTGTTTGCGCCGGATACGTTTTCTCTGGCGCGAGACGTGACCGAGGCCCCCGGCCTGCACCGCATCCGTCACGATCTGGCCTCTGGCGACAGCCTCACCGACGCGGTCAACGCCCTGATCGCCGCCGCCCCCGGTCTCTGGCTGTATTACTGCTATAACGCCGAGTATCTGTTCTACCCATTCTGCGAGACACGCACCGTCGGCGAAATGCTAGCCTTTCACACCGAAGAACGGCGCGACGCGATGCTGACCTATGTGATCGACCTCTACGCCGACGATCTGGAAACCTACCCAAACGCCGTCTGTCTCGAGGCGGCCCATATGGACAAGTCCGGCTATTATGCGCTCGCCCGTCCCGATGTTGACAAGCACAACCATCCCAAGGAACGCCAGCTTGATTTCTACGGTGGCCTACGCTGGCGGTACGAGGAACATATCCCTGCCAAACGCCGCAAGATCGACCGCATCGCCCTCTTTCGTGCGAAACCAGAATTGCGGCTGCGCGATGATCACACCTTTTCGGACGAGGAATACAACACCTACGCCTGCCCTTGGCATCACAACCTGACCAGCGCCATCGTGTCCTTTCGCACCGCCAAGGCGCTCAAACGCAATCCCGGCTCAACCTTCGACATCCACAGCTTCAAATGGCACAATTCCATTCCCTTCGAATGGCACTCACGGCAATTGCTGGATTTGGGTCTGATGGAACCGGGACAGTGGTTCTGAACAACGCTTAATTCTGCGCCCGCAGCAGCAGCGCAGTCACCGGATCAAGCCCTGCGTCCTTTGCCAGATCGACGCCCCCATCCAACCGGGTCAGCATGGCGCGGACCGTCTCATTGCCGTCGATCACACCTTGGGCCAGTGTGACCAGACCCTGCAAACCATCATGCACCTCAGGGGCAAGCGCAGGCTCTTGCCATATCGCAATCACCCCGCAAACCAGCAGCGAAAAGCCAGTCAGCCATGCCCATCGCTGCGCCCGCCGGGCACGGGCCGCCGCTTTGGTCTCGGCAGAGTCAGAAAAAGGGCGCGCATGGGTCATTCGCGAAACCTCACAATTTCGCGTGGCAAGATTATGGCAAAAGTAAGCTCCACCCCGGAATAAACCTCGCGCCCACGCGTTCTCCTGACATCCCAGGTCACTGCGACTTGGGACAGCGAATGCAATCGCGCCCATCTCCGGCGCATGAACAAAGGGACCACGACAATGGCACAACTCACAGGAACCGACAGCGCAGACCGCCTGATCGGCTCCGCCTTTGCGGATCAGATCGTCGGACTTGATGGCAATGACACAATCTTGGGCGGGAGTGGCAATGACGCCATCAACGGCAATGACGATGGCGACCAACTCAGGGGCGGCGCAGGGAATGACACCATCGAGGGCGGCAAGGGCGAAGATGCGCTCTACGGCGGCCTCGGCAATGACAGCCTCAGCGACGAGAGCGGCGATGACAGCCTCTTTGGTGGCGACGGTAACGACACGGTCGGCGCTGGCGAGGGCAACGATCTGCTCACCGGCGGAACCGGCAATGACCAGATGTTCGGTGGCGAGGGCAACGACACGATGTCGGGCGGCACCGGCAGTGACGTGATGAACGGTGGCTCCGGCAACGATGTGATGAATGCCGGCGTCGGTGCGGACCTCCTCTCTGGCGGCGAAGGCGATGACGTCATGCGCGGCGGCGGCGGGCGCGATACGCTCTCGGGCGGCGAGGGCAATGACCTCATCGACGGGGGCCATGGCAATGACGTGATGACCGGCGGCGTGGGGGCCGATACCTTTGTGTTCAAGTTCGGGCGCGACGTGATCACCGATTTTGAGCCCGGCGACGATCAGATCGACCTGACCGGCATCAACGGCGTCAATGACTTCGATGATGTGCTCAGTGCCGCGCGCGTCTCTGGCACCAATATCGTGCTCGACTTTGGCGCATATGAACTCACCCTGCGCGATTTCACCCTGTCGCAACTCGACTCGGATGATTTCATCCTGTGAGGATTGCCACGCCCCTGCCACTGGTGGGGGCGTGCGCCCGGATCAAAGGTTCTCGGCCTGCGGCATGCCCAGCACGTGATAGCCACCATCGACATGGATGATCTCACCACTGGTGCAGGCCCCGGCATCCGACGCCAGATAGACCGCCGTGCCGCCGATGGCCTCCAGCGTCGCATTGGCCCGCATCGGTGCATTGATCTCGGTGTGGCGAAACGTCTTGCGCGCGCCGCCGATCGCGGCCCCGGCCAGCGTTTTCATCGGTCCGGGGCTGATCGCATTGACGCGGATCCCATCCGGCCCCAGATCATTCGCCAGATAGCGCGTCGCCGATTCCAGCGCCGCCTTGGCCACACCCATCACATTGTAATTCGGCACAACCTTGTTCGACCCCTGATAGGTAAGGGTGATCAAAGAGCCGCCCTGCTCCTGCATCATCGGATAGGCACGCCGCGCCACCTCGATAAAGGAATAGGCCGAAATTTCCATCGAATGCTTGAAATTGGCGCGGCTGGTGTTCAAAAACCGACCCGTCAATTCCGACTTGTCGGAATAGGCAATCGCATGCACCACGAAATCAATCGTCGGCCACCGCCCCGCCATTGCCTCGAACGCCGCATCAAGCGAGGCATCGTCGGTCACATCGACATCCAGCAAAAAATCAGACCCAACGCTCGCCGCGAGCGGCTCCACCCGCTTGGCAAAATTCTCACCCTGATAGGAAAAGGCCAACTCCGCCCCCGCCGCATGCATGGCTCGAGCGATCCCCCAAGCGATGGAGCGGTCATTCGCCACCCCCATGATCAGGCCGCGCTTGCCTTGCATTGCATTCGTCATCTGCGTCTCATCCGTGATATTTGCTCAACAGCATCGAGCCATTCGTGCCACCAAAGCCAAAGGAATTGGTCATCACCGTATCCAGCCCGGCCTTGTCCACCCGCACCGTCGCAATCTCCTTCGGATCAAGCGCAGGATCAAGCGTTTGCACGTTGATCGACGGGGCAATGAAATCATTCTCCAGCATTAAGAGGCAATAAATCGCCTCCTGCGCGCCCGTGGCCCCTTGGGAATGGCCCGTCATCGACTTGGTGGAACTGATCGGCGGCGTGCTGCCCTGACCAAACACCCGCCGCACGGCCTCGACCTCGCCCACATCGCCCACGGGTGTCGAGGTGCCATGCGCGTTGATATAGCTCACGCGCCGCCCTTCGGGCAGCGTCGCCACCGCAAGCCGCATCGCCCGTTCGCCGCCCTCGCCCGAGGGCGCCACCATATCTGCGCCGTCCGACGTGGCGCCATAGCCCGTCACCTCGGCATAGATCTTGGCCCCGCGCGCCTTGGCACGCTCCAATTCCTCGAGCACGACAATGCCGCCCCCCGCTGAGATCACGAACCCGTCGCGCCCCACGTCAAAGGCGCGGCTCGCGGTCGCGGGCGTGTCGTTATACTTGGACGACATCGCCCCCATCGCATCAAAGAGACACGACAGCGACCAATCCAATTCCTCACCACCGCCCGCAAACATCACATCCTGCTTGCCGAACATGATCTGCTCCGCGGCATGGCCAATGCAATGCAGGCTCGTGGAACAGGCCGAGGTGATCGAATAGTTGAGACCCTTGATCTTGTAGGACGTGGCCAGATTGGCCGAAATCGTCGAACACATGGTCTTGGGCACGGCAAACGGCCCGATCCGCTTGGTCGATCCGGTTTCCAGAGCCACCTGATGCGCCGTCAGCATGGCGCTTGTGGACGGCCCGCCCGATCCCGCGACAACCCCGGTACGCGGATTGATCACGTCCTTTTCCTCTAGCCCCGCATCGGCGATGGCCTGACCCATGGCGATATAGGCATAGGCCGCCCCGCCCCCCATGAACCGTAATGCGCGCTTTTCCACATGCTCGGTCACATCGAGCTTGATCGCCCCGGCCACCCGGCTGCGAAAGCCATGTTCGGCCATGGCCTCATTTGCGGTGATGCCCGACCGGCCCTCGCGGAGCGCGGCCAGAACCTCAGAAGCGTTGTTGCCAATGCTGGAGACAATCCCCAGACCGGTTACGACGACACGACGCATGGGTGCCTCCCTCTGCTTTGTTACAGCCTCTGTAAGACAGCGTGAGTTGAGGGGCAAGCGGTTAGCGGGGATCACGGCGCAGGCAACGCACGCTCAGGTAACGAATTTCGCAACTCTCCCCCAGAGATCAGCCGACCGCAGCCCCAATCGTAAACAGCCCGAACGCGCCCAAACCCAACCAATCCGTGAACGGGCCGCCCGTTGGACAGGCCAGGATCACCACGCAAAGCCCTGCGTACAAAACCCGCGTACACATGGCACAGGCTGTACACAGCCAAACCTCGATGGATGATCCGATCGGGCCGTCATTCAGCGGAAAATTGCATCGCCCTGCTCGTCGATGACCTGCTTGGCCTTACGCACACAAAATGCCTTGGCCTCGTCCAGACTGGCAATGGTATCGGCCCGCAAAAGCTGATGCACCTTCACCTCGCCTGCGATGTCCTTCTCGATCCGCGCCGCGACCCGATAGCCGCCTTCCGCGGCCTGCGGTGCGGGGAAGATACGGAAATCCTTGTATATTTCCGCCTGCACCTCTGGTTCTGCCTTGGGCTTACCCCCAAACAACCGCGACAAGATCGACATTTGGCCTCCGATCTGGTTCAGACACAACCCATATCACATCACCCCGTAGGGTGCGCATTCATGGCGCACCACGCAAAAATCCGACCGCCGCGACAGGTGCGCAATGAATGCGCACCCTACGCCTTTCAACAGGTAGAGTGGGAGAAACCTACCATCTCCATCGCCTGCTATTTGCCCAGGCGGGCCAACTCCCACTATACCCATGTGCTACTCATCCAAGCGTGGGTGGCAACCAACCAAATAAAACCGCAAGCTGAAGCACCCCAGACACTGCCGCCAAAACGGAAAATATCTGCCAACACGTTCGAAATACTAATAGAAGAACGTCACCCAAGGAAGGCTTCACCGTTCGTGGTTTCAGAATTCGATCTCTTTGAGAAACTCCCGGTAGTTTCTTGTAATTTTGCTCGTATTCGCTGTCTGAACTCTTGTCAGCCGACGACGAGGAAACAACAGCAGTGAACATAAGAGCTATGAAAATAGCCCATATCGGAACGCTCACCAGAATCTCATAAAGGTCATTCAACATAAAGTCTCTTGGCCCTTAAGCAGAAACCTCTGACGCGATGCTCATACAAAATTTTCCTCCAAACGCTTCTACTGATCCAGGAAACTCCGCAGCTTGCGGCTCCGGCTGGGATGCTTCAGCTTGCGCAGCGCCTTGGCCTCGATCTGACGGATACGTTCGCGGGTCACAGAGAACTGTTGCCCCACCTCTTCCAGCGTGTGATCGGTGTTCATGCCAATGCCGAACCGCATCCGCAACACCCGCTCTTCGCGCGGGGTGAGGGATGACAGAACCCGCGTCGTGGTTTCCTTGAGATTGTCCTGAATCGCGCTATCCAACGGAAGAATAACGTTTTTATCCTCGATGAAATCGCCAAGCTGGCTGTCTTCCTCGTCGCCGATCGGCGTTTCCAGCGAAATCGGCTCCTTGGCGATCTTCATCACCTTGCGGACCTTTTCCAGCGGCATCTGCAGCTTTTCGGCCAGTTCTTCCGGCGTCGGTTCGCGGCCAATCTCGTGCAGCATCTGACGGCCCGTGCGCACCAGCTTGTTGATCGTCTCGATCATATGCACCGGAATCCGGATGGTGCGCGCCTGATCCGCGATGCTCCGCGTGATCGCCTGACGGATCCACCAGGTCGCATAGGTGCTGAATTTATAGCCCCGGCGATACTCGAACTTGTCCACCGCTTTCATCAGGCCGATATTGCCTTCCTGAATGAGATCAAGGAATTGCAGGCCACGGTTGGTGTATTTCTTGGCGATTGAGATCACCAGCCGCAGGTTGGCTTCGACCATTTCCTTCTTGGCTTGGCGTGCCTCTTTCTCGCCCTTCTGCACCTGCTGCACGATCCGGCGGAATTCCGAGATATCAAGACCGACATATTGGCCGACCTGCGCCATATCGGCCCGCAGTTCCGACACTTTCTCGGGGCTGCGCTCGATGAACATCTGCCAGCCGCGCCCGGCCTTGCGCGCCATATCGTCCAGCCAGTTGGGGTCCAACTCGCGCCCGCGATACTCGTCGATGAACTCAGAGCGGTTGATACGCGCCTGATCGGCCAGTTTGACCATGGCACTGTCGATTTGCATGATCCGGCGGTTGATGCCGTAGAGCTGATCAATCAGCGCCTCGATGCGGTTGTTATGAAGATGCAGCTCATTGACCAGTTCGACAATTTCGCTGCGCAGGGTCTGATAGGTCTGCTCCTGTTCGCGGCTGAACGAGCCATCCTCGTTCAGCGTCGCGGAAATCCGGCTGTCCTGCATCTCGCTGAGCTTGGCGTAGTCATCCGCGATGCGGTCCAATGTCTCAAGCACACGGGGCTTGAGAGCAGCCTCCATCGCGGCAAGGCTCATATTGGCCTGCTCGTCTTCTTCATCGTCGTCATCGGAGTGAATCGGATTGCCATCGGCATCAAGATCGGGCTCGTTGTCGTCTCGACCCAGATTGCCGGGGGCGCTGGTGACATTGGCGGCGCCGACCACCGGCTCTGCATCCTCATCGCCCAATTGCGTGCCAAAGGTCGCCTCAAGGTCGATCACATCGCGCAACAGAATGTCTTCGCCCAAAAGTTCGTCGCGCCAGATTGTAATCGCCTGAAAGGTCAGCGGGCTTTCGCAGAGACCCGCGATCATCGTATTGCGCCCGGCCTCGATCCGCTTGGCGATGGCAATCTCGCCCTCGCGGCTCAAAAGTTCGACCGATCCCATCTCGCGCAAATACATGCGCACGGGATCGTCGGTCCGGTCGAGCTTCTCTTCCTTGCCAGAGCCAAGAGTGATCTCACCCCGACGCCCGATCTCTGCAACAGCGGTCGAGCGGCCCTCTTCCTCTTCTGCATCCTCGGCCTCGATGATATTGATGCCCATCTCCGAGAGCATCGACATCACATCCTCGATCTGCTCCGACGACACCTGATCCGGCGGCAGAACTTCGTTCAACTGGTCGTAGGTGATGAACCCCTTTTCACGCGCCTCAGCGATCATCCGCTTGACCGCCGCTTGGCTCATATCAAGCGAAACCTCGGTATCCGACTCGTCGGGCTTTTGATCGTCGGTATCTTTGGCGGCCATGAATGACTCCTCAGCTATGGGCGGGACAGGTGATTCGGTTGACCCGAATCAATAGCGCGATATGTTGATTCGCACACCCGTCTACTCCGATTTCTTCAGCACTTCCTTACGAAAAACAGTCATCGTCCCGGTTTAGAAAAGGTTATCTTGCCGAGCAAGGCGTTGAACTGTTCTTTCTCATCACGTTTGATCCGCGCACCGTTCTCGCCCAGATCGTATTCTGCCCTGTCCTCTTGCTGGCTGCGTGTTGCACGATTACGCGCCTCTGCCGCCTGTCCCAACCGCCATGTCAGCGCCTCGTCTGCCAGGCCGTCGATATCCTGGCTGGCCTCGGATACTTCTGCCAGCCACCCACGCTGCGCCTTGAGCTTGGCCAACTCCTCGCTCAGGGTCATGGTTGCCAGATCCTCATCACCGGGATGCCGGACTGGGGGGATCAGAGCGACATGGGGCAAACTCATCAGCTTTTCAAGGGGCCCGAGACCAATCTCGACTTCGATCTGCTCGCGCAGAGCCTCCACATCGCCACTTTCATACCGCAGGATGATCTCGCGCAGTCGTGCATGATCCGGATCGCGACATTCCAGCTGTTCGATCCCTGTCTCGAACCGCGCCATGACCGATGGGCAGCAGATCAGCGTTGCCAGAATGACCGCCTCCCGAAGGTGGATCTCTCCGCCCGCGCCCGAAGCCACCAGCATCGAGGATTTCGTCACCGCCCGCGCCGGTTCCGGCGGCGGCCATTTGCCGCCACGGGCGCGCGGCGTGAAAGTACTGGCGCTGCGACGCGGATTGAAAAGTTGCCAACGCAGGTCCTTGATCGCCTGCCCGTAGTGACTGCGGATCGAGGGATCGCGAATCATCATGATCTTCTCGCGCAGCACCTTGTCGAGCGCCGCCTTGCGCTCCGGGCTGTCGAAATCGCGCCCCTCCGTCTCGCGCTGCCACAAGAGCTGCACCATCGGCCATGCGCCCTCGATATGCGCCTGCACCGCGCTTGCCCCCTCCGAGCGCAGCACATCGTCCGGATCCTTGCCCTCGGGCATCAGCGCAAAGCGCAGCGATTTCCCAGCTTCCAAGAGCGGCAGCGCCAGATCAATCACCCGGTAGGCTGCGCGCAGCCCAGCGGTATCGCCATCCAATGCAATCACCGGCTCAGAGCTGATCCGCCACATGAGTTGCAATTGATGCTCGGTCACAGCCGTACCCAGAGGGGCCACCGCCGCCCCGAATCCTGCCGCAACCAGCGCGATCACATCCATATAGCCCTCGGCCACGATCAGCGTCTGGCCCTTGCCCGACGCCTCGCGTGCAGGCCCGTGATTATAGAGCGTGTGGGATTTGTCGAAGAGGTCGGTTTCCGGCGAATTCAGATACTTGGCATTGTCATTCGGGTCCATTGCCCGCCCGCCAAAGGCAATGCAGCGCCCGCGCGCATCGCGGATCGGAAACATGATCCGGTTGCGGAATGTGTCATAGGGTTTGCCACCCTTGGTGCTGTCCTTGGCCAGCCCGCAGGCTAGGATCATCTCGGGCGGCACGCCCTTGCCGGTCAGATGCTCCCACAGACCTTGCCAGCCGTCGGGGGCAAAACCCATATCGAACTGTGCCTGCGTCGCCTCAGTCAGATTGCGTCCCTTGAGATAGTCGCGCGCCGCAGCCCCGGCCCCGCTGCGCAATTGCAGGCCGAAATATTTGACCGCCTGCTCCATCACCTCGATCAACTGCCCGCGCCGATCCGCCTTGGCCTGCGCCTGTGGATCACGCTCGGGCATCGGCATGCCCGCCTCAGCGGCAAGGATTTTCACCGCCTCCATGAAATCGACATTCTCGGTCTCACGGACAAACGCAATCGCGTCCCCCTTGGCGTGACAGCCAAAGCAATAGTAAAATCCCTTGCGGTCATCCACATGAAAAGACGCGGTTTTTTCCTGATGAAAGGGGCAAGGCGCCCACATGTCGCCTTTGCCTTGATTGGACTTGCGATTGTCCCACGTCACCTTGCGCCCGACCACTTGGGAGAGCGAGAGGCGGCTTTGCAATTCGTCGAGAAATCCGGGGGGCAGGCTCATGCCCCTATATTGGACGCGCGCGGCTCAGAGTCCAGAGGGCTTACTGCGCCTCGCACTGGGCTACATAGCTTCCTGCCACATCCTCGGCCATCTCCGCTTCGGTCAGCGAATAGACCCAATCGACCAAGGGCTGAACAGCAGGCTCATAGGCAGCCAGATCGCCCACCATATCCGCACTGATCGCCGTGATCGTCTCTGGCGCGTCCTCACCGGATTTGCGCGCCTCCACGGCACGACCCACTATTTCGCCAGTGGGCGCACAGATGGGATTCTCAGCAACGGCCGTTACCGGCAACAGGGTCAGGGCAGCAATCAGGATCAGACGCATCGCGCACCTCATATCTATCAGTCGCGACGTGCTTAGGATATTCTGAGCGCTTTGTCAGTGCCTCACGTTCGGGAAATGTGCCGCGCAGCGACCCGTCGCATGGCGGTTTCCATGTCATGGACCAAGGGTGCCGCCATCGAGCGGAATACCATGACCTGCCAGAGATCCGTCGCTATCCGGCTGACAGATCCCGCCATATGCGCCAGTTGCGTGCGTGCGGTATGTCCCGGCTCAAACACCGAAGCCCGCAGATCGAGCGGACATAGCCGCGCCAGAACCTCGCCCGCCTGCCGTCCCTCAAGGTGCAACACCGCCCAAGCGTCCGATTGATCACTCAGTGCCGCGTGCTCCGCCAAACCGCTCACTGGATCAGGACCGATCAACAACGCCATTTCGCGCCCGAACCAGATAGCCCGTGCCTCCGCGCCCCCCGTCATGCGTCCCGGCTCTGGCCATGCCAAACCATGCGCCGCTTGCATCACGTCGGACAAGGCCGCCTCGCATCCCCGATAAGGCGCCAGCGACGTGATCCGCCCCGCAGCGACTTCGCTCAGTTTCAAGCCCCCCACCATCACCGGCAAAAGGCCCGCACAGGGGGTCAATGCCCTCAAATCACCCACGCAACCGCCCTCCTTCCGGATCGACCTGCACCAGTTTGATCACCTCGCAAATCGTCTCGGACTTGCGCAGATGATCGACAACGCGCACCCGCTCACCAATCCGCACCGGTCCGCGCTTCAAAAACCCCATGCCGATGACATGGCCCAGGCTGGGCGAATAACAGGCACTCGTGACATAGCCCTGATTCGTGTCACGCACCGCCTCGGCTGCCTCGTCAAAGATATGTGCGCCCGCCAGCAATTCCTTGACCGCGCCCACCGGTTTCAAACCCACCAATTGCTCGCGGCCCGCCTCGGTCAACCCGCCCCGCGATGCCGCCGCTTTGCCGATGAAATCCTTCTTGGGGCTCATCATTGCCTGCATCCCAATGTCAAAGGCGGTCACGCGACCATGTATTTCGGCATGGGTGATAAAGCCTTTCTCGATCCGCAGCACATTGAGCGCCTCCAGCCCGTAAGCCCCGCCGCCCATCCCCTCGGCGCGTTTGACCAACGCGGCAAAAAGAGCCGCCCCATAGCGCGCGGGCACCGCAATTTCATAGGCATGCTCGCCCGAGAACGAAATCCGAAAGAGCCGCGCCGCGACCCCGCCGATACGGACCGCGCCGCAGGCCATATAGGGAAATCCGGCGTCGTCAATCTCTGCCTCGAGCACCCCATTCAGCAACTCCCGCGCTTGCGGTCCGGCAACGGCGAATTGCGCCCATTGCTCGGTGACCGAGATGATCCGCACGTCCCAGTCCGGCCGCAACACCTGAGAGACAAACTCCAGATGCCGCATCACCTGCCCCGCAGCCGCCGTAGTGGTGGTCATCACGAAATGGGTCTCGCCCATGCGCGCGCAGGTGCCATCATCCATGACATGCCCATCCTCACGCAGCATGAGACCATACCGCACGCGGCCCACCTTCAGCGTCGAGAACATGTTGGTATAGACGAAATCGAGAAACCGTGCCGCATCCGGGCCTTGCACGTCGATCTTGCCGAGGGTGGACACATCGCAGATGCCAACCGATCCGCGCACCATCGTCACCTCGCGGTCGCAGGATTGCCGCCAATGGCTCTCGCCTTTCTGCGGGAAATAGCTGGGCCGATACCATAGCCCCGCCTCGATCATCGGCGCGCCACGCGCGACACTCTCAACATGCGAGGTGGTGCGCCGTTCGGGGGCAAAACCTTTGCCCTTGGCCCCGGCCCCCAAGGCCGCAATCGGCACCGGCACATAGGGCGGACGAAAGGTGGTGGTGCCGGTCTCGGCAATACCCTGCCCGGTCGCGTCTGCCAGCACCGCCAAGGCGGCGACGTTGGAATTCTTGCCCTGATCCGGTGCCATACCCTGCGTCGTGTAGCGCTTCATATGCTCGACCGAGCGAAAGTTCTCGGCTGCGGCCTGCACCACATCCTTGACCGTCACATCATTCTGGAAATCGAGCCAGGCTCGGCCCTTACCCGGCACCTGCCACAGTGGGAAAATGTCATAGGCGGCATCGCCCGCCATCGGCGCAGCCAGATCGGGCGCATGAAACCCAAGCTCCACCGCCGCGCGCGCACCCTCGGCCAGTCCGCTCTCCAGACAGGTGCGTGTGGAAAACGCGCCACTCGCCGCCCCTGCCACACGCATCCCCGGCACCG
This sequence comes from Roseovarius sp. 217, assembly GCF_000152845.1. Lineage (GTDB taxonomy): Bacteria > Pseudomonadota > Alphaproteobacteria > Rhodobacterales > Rhodobacteraceae > Roseovarius. The sequence continues at coordinate 2,753,200 of NZ_CH902584.1, read as the reverse complement.
CCCCCTCGGGTGGCAAGAATGCCTGCCGCGCCGCATCCCACACGGGCCGCGCGCCCATATGGCAGGCCAGATGCACCGAAGGATTCCATCCGCCCGAAATCGCGAGGCAATCGGCGGCAATTCTGTCCTCACCCTTGGGCATGGCAATCTGCACGGCCTCCAACGCCCGCCGTCCTGAGGTTCCGCAAATCTGCGCACCGGGATAGAAGGGCACGTCGAGGTCGCACCGCGCGTAGGACCGCGCGTCGATCAGCGCCGCAACATGCACCCCCGCCGCCTGCAAATCGGACACCGTGCGATGCGCGCTGTCATTGTTGCCAAACACCACCGTGCTCTGCCCCGGCGCCACGCCCCAGCGGTTGACATAGGCCCGCACCGCCCCCGCCATCATCACGCCGGGCCGGTCATTATTTGGAAAGGCAATGGCCCGCTCCAACGCGCCCGCCGCCAGCACCGCGCGCCGCGCCACAATCCGCCAGAAACACCCCTTGGGTGCATGCGGTCTCTCTACCACGTCCGGGGCCAGCCGCTCCAGCGCGCCATAGGTGCCCCCATCATAGGCCCCCGTGACTGCCGTCCGCGTCATGATCCGCACATTCGGCATCGCTGCCAGCTCCGCCGCGACCTCCTCCACCCAATCGACGCAGGCCAGACCATCGACCTCTTCCGTCTCCGCAAGCAAGCGCCCGCCAAGCCGCGTGTCCTCTTCGGCCAGGATCACATCAGCGCCCGCCTCCGCTGCGGCGCGTGCGGCCATCAGACCGGCAGGTCCCGCGCCGATGACCAGCACATCGCAATGCGCAAAGGCCCGTTCATAGCGATCCTCTGCGGCCTCACCCGACAACGCGCCCAGTCCCGCAGCGCGACGGATCATCGGCTCGTAAATCCCCTCCCAAAAGCGCTTCGGCCACATGAAAGTCTTGTAATAGAACCCTGCGCCCAGGAACGGTGCAAAGAGATCATTGACGGCCAGCACATCCAAGCCCAGCGTCGGCCAGCGGTTCTGACTGCGCGCCCAGAGCCCCTCTTGCACCTCGACCGTCGTGGCCCTCAGGTTCGGCTCTTGTGCCGCGCCCCGCCCCACCGTCACCAGCGCATTCGGCTCCTCGCTGCCTGCTGTCATAATCCCACGCGGGCGGTGATACTTGAAGGACCGCGCCACCAGCCGCACGCCATTGGCCAAGAGCGCCGAGGCCAGAGTGTCGCCTGCGAACCCCTCATAGCGACGCCCGTCGAAATGAAAACTCACCGGGCGCCTGCGGTCGATCAGCCCCTTATCCTCGATCCTCATGCGCCGACCTCCGCTGCAAGTGCGACGTCCAAAACCTCATGCGTGACCGTGTTGCGTGTCACGATCAGCCACGCGCCACAGCCCTGTTCATGCTGCCACAGATCACGGGTCACGCCCGCCGGGTTCTCGCGGTTGTGGATGTAATCATCCCACTCCGGTGCCCAAGCCTCACCTTCGGGCCGCGTCAACGCCGCCCCCTGATAATAGAACTCGCGACGATCCCGTTCGCCACAGATCGGACAGCCAAGTCTCATCTCACCCGTGCTTTCATCGTTCCAGAAATACTCAATATCTTGCCCTTTCCGCGCCGCTCAATGCAGGTTGTGCTGCGCGCCGGTGCCTTCTTCGTCCATCAGCCCCCGGCCCGTCCGGAACCGGTCCAGCCGGAATCCCGTGGCCGCCGGATGCGGCCTGTCCGTCGCAATAAGATGCGCCATAGCATCGCCCGAACCGGGCACAGCCTTGAACCCACCATAGCACCAGCCGCAATTGAGATAGAGCCCCTCGATCCCCGCGTGGTCGATGATGGGCGAGCCATCCGGCGACATATCCATGATCCCGCCCCAACTGCGCAACACGCGGGCATTGCCGATCATCGGCATCAGCGTCATGCCCGCCTCCATCACATGCTCGACAATCGGCAGATTGCCGCGCGCCGCATAGGAGGAATACATGTCCAGATCACCGCCAAACACCAGCCCACCCTTGTCGGATTGGCTGATATAGAAATGCCCCATACCAAAGCTGATGACATGGTTGATGCACGGCTTGAGCCCTTCGGTCACAAAGGCCTGAAGCACATGGCTTTCGATCGGCAGGCGCATCCCCGCCATGGCCGCCACCTGAGAGGACCGCCCCGCCACCACAATCGCCAGCTTTTTGGCCCGGATGGTGCCGCGCGAGGTCTGCACGCCGCGCACGCGGCCGCCCTCAACATTGATCCCCGTCACTTCGCAATTCTGGATCAGGTCCACGCCCCGGTCGCTTGCGCCCCGCGCATAGCCCCAGGCGACCGCGTCATGCCGGGCCGTGCCCGCGCGGCGCTGCAACAGCCCGCCATGAATCGGAAACCGCGCCTGATCATAGTCCAGATAGGGCACCATACGCTTGAGCTGCGCCACGCTCAGCAGTTCGGCATCATCGCCCTGATTGATCATCGCGTTGCCGCGCCGCGCAATCGCATCGCGCTGCCCGTCCGAGTGAAACAGCACGATCTGCCCGCGTTGGCTGTGCATAACGTTGTAATTCAGGTCTTCCTCCAGCCCCTCCCAGAGCTTCAGGGAATGGCTGTAAAATTCCGAATTGCCCGGCAGGAAATAATTGGCCCGCACGATTGTCGTGTTGCGCCCCACATTGCCACCGCCCAGATAGCCCTTTTCGAGCACCGCGACATTGGTGATCCCGTGGCGTTTTGCCAGATAATAGGCCGTCGCGAGCCCATGCCCGCCGCCGCCGATGATGACAACATCATAGTCGGGTTTGGGCGCGGCATCGCGCCAATGCGCCTGCCAACCCTTGTTGCCGGTCAGCCCTTCTTTGAGAACCCTCAGCCCCGAAAACCGCATCCGCCACCCCTTTATCCTACTGTGCCGCGACTGAACCAACTTCGCCCATCAATAGCAATGGCAGAGCCGAAGCTCTGCCATCTTTCCCGCCATTTTCAGGCCCATGCGCGACGTGGGTCTCAGAGCCCCATGGCGCGATAGCTCGCCGCGACCTTGGCGATGGACACGAGATAGGCCGCTGTGCGCAGGTCCGTCACGTCCTGACGGCCGTGCCAGACCTCGCGCATCGACTGATAGGCGGTGCGCATCGTGTCATCGAGACCCGAGCGAACAAGCTCCAGCTCCCCCGCGCCCTTGAGGTATTTCTGCTTGAAATCCGGCGACATTTCCCAAGCATCCCCAAGCCCCCGGTTGAGCCGCTGCAATTCCGTCACCAAGAGTTGATGCCGCGCCTCTTCCTGTCGCCGCCCGATCCGGCCAAACCGGATATGGCTCAGGTTCTTGACCCACTCGAAATAGGACACGGTCACACCGCCCGCATTGGCAAACATGTCCGGAATGATCACCGTGCCCTTCTGGCGCAGGATATCATCGGCCCCTGCGGTCACCGGGCCATTCGCGGCCTCGATGATCAACGGTGCCTTGATCTGCGCGGCATTGCTTAGGTTGATCACCCCCTCCATCGCCGCCGGAACGAGGATGTCACAGGCATTTTCCAGGACCTTGCTGCCATCCTTGACGTACTTGCCCTCCGGATAGCCGTCGACGCCGCCATGCCGTGCGATCCAGTTGCGCACCGCCTCGACGTTCAGCCCCTTGTCATCCGTCAGCGCGCCGTCCCGCTCGATAATACCGGTGATGAGGCATCCGTCTTCTTCGCTCAGGAACTTGGCCGCGTGATAGCCCACATTGCCAAGCCCCTGCACGATGACCCGCTTACCCTCGAGTGTGCCCGACAGGGTCGCCGCCGCAATATCCTCCGGATGGCGAAAGAACTCCTGAAGCGCATATTGCACGCCCCGCCCCGTCGCCTCGACCCGGCCCTGAATACCACCCGCATTGATCGGCTTGCCGGTCACGCAGGCGCGATAGTTGATGTCGGTTGTGTTCATGCGTTTATATTGGTCGGCGATCCACGCCATCTCGCGCTCGCCGGTGCCCATATCGGGGGCGGGCACGTTCTGGGCAGGATTGATGAGGTCGCGTTTGATCAACTCATAGGCAAACCGCCGGGTGATCAGCTCCAGCTCGTGCTCTTCCCACTCGCGCGGATCAATCCGCAAGCCGCCCTTGGAGCCGCCAAACGGTGCCTCGACCAGCGCGCATTTATAGGTCATCAGCGCCGCAAGCGCCTCGACCTCGTCCTGATTGACGCCCATGGCGTAGCGGATACCGCCCTTGACCGGCTCCATGTGCTCGGAATGAACGCTGCGATAGCCTGTGAACGTATGGATCTGACCGCGCAGTCGCACACCGAACCTAACCGTGTAGGTGGCATTGCAAACGCGGATTTTCTCTTCCAGACCGGGCGGCAGATCCATCAGCGCGACCGCGCGGTTGAACATCAGATCCACGCTCTCGCGAAAACTCGGTTCCTTGCTGACGTGCATGTGTCCTCTCCCTGTTGCGACCCGGACCGCTTGTTCCATGCGGGGACAAATGATCCAAACGTCAAAGCCATGGTTAAGGGTTATGGCCATTTTGTCCACCCGCCTGAATCACCAAGGGCTTGAAAGCCATCCGGATGACGGCGCCCCCGCCTTTGTCGCCAGTAATCCAACAATCGCAGAGCAACCTTTATATTGTTGATTTGAGGGGGTTAAACTCTGCGATTCCGTCTGAAACCCGCCTTAATTCGGCCATAGAAGAGCGGAATAAATGCTGTTGGGGAATTGCGTGGCTTATTGCTAGCGGCGTCACAATGAGGTGTTCAAATGCGTATTGAAGGCAGCACTATTAAAGGAATGACGCCGCGTGTTGAAAACGCGACGACCGGGCTGGTCGAACGCACCGAGATGTTCATTCAAGAAGAAGACGGTACTGTAACGGTACTATCATTTTTCATCTTCGTGATGTTTTTGATGATGGGCGGTATCGGCCTTGATACCATGCGTCAGGAAATGGCGCGCGCCAGTCTACAGGCCACGCTGGACCGGGCGGTGCTTGCCGGGGCGACGGCGAGCACAGAAGCTGGGGCTCGTACAATAGTAGAAGATTATTTCGCCAAATCTGGTCAGAGCGATTATCTTCTCGCTCAGAAAGATGGTGATATATCAACTACCCTAAACGCCGCAAAGGTAACGGCCGGTGCTGAGTTGTCGCTCGACACGTATTTGATGAAACTCGCAGGTGTGCCGACTTTGAGCGCGTCTGGCACGGCAACTGCTGAAGTGCGTATTCCAAAACTGGAAGCAATCTTGGTCCTGGATGTCTCAGGGTCAATGGCTAGCAATTCAAAAATTCAGAATTTGCAGACTGCAGCAAAGGATTTTGTCACGACCGTGATGAATTCGTCAAAGCCGGGTGACACGGTTATGTCGATCGTGCCCTTCAGTTTCTCAGTGACTCCACCGCAATCAGTTTTTGATGCGCTCGCTGTAGAGGAAACGCACAATTACTCGACATGTCTAGAATTTAAAGAGAACGACTATCAGCACGCTACGCTCTCAAGCGGCAGTTCGTCGTTAAGCAGTGGTATACCCGTCAATCAAATGGTCTACACTTCTGTATACGGGGATTTCGATAATCTCGATAGTGGATGGAGATCATGCTACACTGATGAATACATTCGTATTTTACCATACTCCACCAGCATCACTGACCTTCACGCGAAGATCGACGCGCTCCAGCCAGCGGGCAACACCTCTGGCAACGAGGGGATGAATTGGGGCGCTGCGCTTCTCGATCCCACATTCCGTGAAGTGACGGCTTCAATGATTGCTGCCGGTCATCTGAGTGAAACATTGGCAAACGTACCTTCTGATTATGATGAGCCAGAAACGCTAAAGGCCATCATTTTCATGGGTGATGGTGCCAATACGACATCCTACTTCTTTGATCGCAGTTCTCCAAAGTATCGAGGCAAATTCTCGGATCTTTACGAAGTGCGTTTTCAAGAGCGCGTGTTCAAATATGCCTATAACATCTACAATGTTGATTGGAAAAAATACGGCGACGATGGCAAATCCAGATGCTCTCAAAATCGGTGGGAGTGCGTGTATGACGTTGCTGAGAATTCACCGGAATATTCTGTTTACTATCTTCGCAACCCTGATACCGGCAAATTTTGGAGTGTCGCTGAAGAAAAATGGATCGAAGCAAACACGTTCAATAACTTTGAGAGCACGATGGATGGCTTCATCTCCAGAACCCAACTGGATTGGGAGATGGCATGGGGACTGATGTCACCAGAGTATTACGGACAGACCACCGGAAACTGGGGTCCTTGGAACGATTACATTGGGAGTGAATTCGTATCCGGATCTATGAAGAATGGTCTAATGCAGAACGTTTGCAAGGCGACTAAGACCGAAGGCGTTGTCGTCTACTCAATTGGCTTTGAGGTGCCTGTCAATGGCACGGCAGAAAACCAACTCAGTGCCTGTGCATCGTCACCTGCTCATTATTTTCGTGCCTCGGGAACGGACATTAAAAGTGCCTTCAGCGCCATCGCGGCCAATGTGAAACAGTTGAGGTTGACCCAATGACCCGTGCGTTCAAAAATTTCCTCCGCCGGTTCCGGCGCGACGAACGTGGAACCGCGTCACTTGAGTTCGTGCTGGTGGCTCCCTTCTTCCTTGGGATCATGATCTTTTCGATCGAGTTGGGATTTGTCACGATGCGCGCGACCTTCCTTGAGCGGGGCCTGGATATGGCCGTGCGCGAGGTACGTCTCGGCACCGGAACGGCCCCTCAGCACGACGATATCAAACAGATCATTTGCGACAACACGATCATCATCAACGATTGCGCAAGCAACCTTCAGCTGGAAATGCGCCCTGCGGATATCCGCAACTTCACCGCCCTCGATCAGACCGCCGATTGCACGGATCAGGCCGAACCGGCCAAACCTGTGCGTGAATTCGTACCCGGCCAGCAGAACGAACTCATGCTTTTGCGCGCCTGCCTCAAATACAACCCATTGTTCCCGGCGAGTGTTTTGGGCAGCCAGTTGATCAACAACGACAGCAGCGGTCAAGCCGCACTCATCGCGACGACCGCGTTTGTTCAGGAGCCAATCTGATGGGTATGCGTCCTGCCCTTAATTTCCTGCGCCGCTTCTGGCAGCGTGAATGCGGCACGGTGGCCATGGAAACGGTCGTCATGTTCCCGTTCCTCTTCATGGGCCTCACGTTCAGCTATGAATATTACGACATGTTCCGCTATCAGAGCGTGCGCGAAAAGGCGACCTACACCGTTGCCGATATGCTGTCCCGTGAAACGGCAGTTGTCAACGTGACCTACATGGACAACGTCAAGGTGCTATTCGACTTGATGACCAATGACACGGGCGCAAATCAGGTGCGCGTGACGGTGGTCCGCTACCACTTTGACGCAGACAACAGTATCGACGAGTTCGAGCTCAGATGGTCCGAAGTCCGCGGCACAGGGTCTCTCAGCCCGTTGAGCGCCGACGATGTTCGCAACGCGCATGCTACTCTTCCCAGCATGATCGACGGGCAAGAAATCATTCTCGTCGAGACCCTGTCAGAATACGATCCCGTCGTCACAACCGGTCTATCCGCAGGGACAGAGATCAAGACGCGCATGTTCGTGCCACTCCGCTTTGCGGCTCAGCTCTGCTATGAGGGCGTTTGCACCGCCTCATAAGGCCCAGTCTGACATAGCTGCGCGGCACTTTGGGCGCGATGCTGCGTCAGGACTGCGCCCGTTTGGTCAGAAGCTCATGGATCTGCTCGGCCATGAACTTCGCTGGCGTGCCCGAGGTGACACCTCCCACGCCAACACTCCGCCCAGTGCGCCACCAAAGCCCCGGCTGCCAAGCCGCCGGGGCTTTCTGCGTGAGCTTGATCGTGAATCCATTTGACGGTTTGAATGCGAAAACCCCGCGCTCAACCGAACGAATATGCTCGATCGGTGCAATCATGCGTCCTGTATTGTCGCGCAAACCGTCGCGCGTCAGCACAAGCCATTGCGCCGTCGCGCGCCACATCCGCTCTGCCAGGAAAACGCAAGTTCCGCCAAACCCGACCATAAAGACCTGCCAACCAAGGCTGGGCGACTGCGCCAGTGCCAGATAAAGCAGGGTCAGCCCCAGACCCGCGACCGAGCCGACGCCCAACATCCGCCGACCCGCAGAGGCCCCAAGCGCCGCCAATACCTCGTCATCCTGCATACAATCTCTCCCTTTGCGCTCGCCTTTACCCCGGATCGCTCCCCGTGGCGAGAGGGGCGCACGCAAATTGCACAGGCGCGGTTCGCAGGTGAACAGATCGGACCGTTCCACCGGCGTGATCCGCTCCTATATGCTATCCCAAAGGAGACCTATCATGTCCATCAGACCCGTTTTGGAACAGCGCCAAGCAACCCCGACTCTAGAAGGGGCGGGCGTGCATCTGCACCGCGCCTTCGGCTTTCATGACCCCAGCGAACTCGATCCGTTCCTCTTGTTCGACGATTTCCGCAACGATGATCCTGCCCACTATGCAGCGGGTTTCCCGTGGCACCCGCATCGCGGCATCGAAACCATTACCTATGTGCTCCAAGGCGAGGTCACGCATGGTGACAGCTTGGGCAATCAGGGCAGCTTGGGCGCTGGCGATGTGCAATGGATGACCGCCGGATCGGGCATCCTGCATCAGGAAATGCCACGCGGCAATGCGCAGGGGCAAATGCACGGCTTCCAACTCTGGGCCAACTTGCCCGCCGCGCAAAAAATGACCGCCCCCCGGTATCAGGACGTGAAATCCGGGGATATCCCCGAGATTACGGAGGATGACGGCACCCGTGTGCGGGTGATCGTGGGGGATTTCTGGGGGCAGCGCGGCCCGGTCGACGGCATCGCCGCCGATCCGCAATACCTCGATATCTCGGTGCCTGCCGGGGTCAGAAAGACCTTTCCGGTTGATACCTACCGGCGCAGCTTTGCCTATGTCTTCGAGGGTGCTGGTGCCTTTGCCGATGCCTCGAAACCGACCGGCGTCCTTCTGGAAAAGGAGGTGGCGGGGCAAGAGATCCACATCCGCGACCACTCCGGCGACCGCACGCTGATCCGCTTTGGCACCGGCGACAGGGTCACGGTGCAGGCGGGAGAAGAGGGCGTGCGGTTCTTGCTGATCTCCGGCGCACCGATCCAAGAGCCGGTGGCCTGGCACGGCCCCATCGTGATGAACACGCAGGACGAATTGCGTCAGGCGATGCGCGAGCTGCGCGAGGGGTCTTTCATCAAGTGAGGCGCGGGCGGAGGCGAAGGGGGGGCATTTACGCCAATCAACACGCCGCGCGGATCGCTGGGCCGGGGAATAGCGAAGCAACGACTGTGGCTGCCACTTTATGCCTGCAAAGTCCGTGTGATCTTTCAGCGATACACTCCCTCTCAGCATCGCTAGGCCGCGGGACGGCCCAGCGATCCGCGCGGCGGCGCGTGCCGCGCCTTGTTCCGCGCGGGGGGGTGGATAAAGAGCGTTTCGAGCGCCCCTTGGGGCACCAAGCGCCCCCCCTCACCCCAGCACCGACCGCCGCACCATGTCCCAATACACCGCCTCGACCTCCGCGAGCGACAACCGTCCTTGTTCGCGATACCAGGTATTGACCCCCGTCAGCATGGCAATCAGCGCCATGCTGGCGATCCGTGGCTCGGCCACCACCATCTCGCCCGCCTCGGTCCCCCGCCGTAACACCGCCTCAAGCCGGGTCTCATAGTCCCGCCGCAGCCCCTCGATCACTTCGAAATTCGCCGGGTCCAGATTGCGTAATTCCATGTACGAGACAAAGACCGCATCGGCCCGGCTGGTGTTGAAGCGGATATGAAACCGCGTGAACGTCTCCAGAGCCGCCATTGCATCGCCGACAGGCACGGCCGCATCCCAGGCGACCAGCAGGTCCTCCATATGCCCCCGCATCAGATCAAACAGCAGCGTTTGCTTATCCGGTGTGTAATTATAGAGCGCGCCCGCCTGCACCCCCACCGCTGCCGCAATCTGCCGCATCGAGACCGCGGCATAGCCATGCCGCGCAAAGAGATGCAAAGCCGCCTCGCGCACACGCGGTCCCGTGATGTCAGAATGAGAGCCTTGGGTTCGTGCCATAGCATGGCTTTAACTGAACATCTGTTCAGATCAAAGCCCCGCTTGCCCTTTACCCCCAAAGAATGGCAAGACAGCGACACCCGTCGGCACAAGGACCCCGGCCCGCATGCGCATACGCCCCGCTCTCGTCACGCTGCCCTTGATCGCCAGCCTTATCGCCGGATGTAGCGATCTGTTGCCTCTTGATGCCGCCCTGCGCAACGGCACACGGGGGGCCGCGTATCCCGATCTGATCCCCGCCGAACAGATCACAGACCGGGGCACTACGAACCGGATCACGCCCGAAACCGCCCCGGATCTGGATCAACGCAGCGCCGGGTTGCGGGCACGGGCGCAACGGCTCAAGGGTGGCGTGGTCGACCCCACGACACAAAGCCGCATGCAATCCGGCGTCACCAACTGAAAAACCACGCCCCCACCGCCGCAAGCCGCGTTGCAAGGGACCGCCGAACCCGTTACATCGCGGCTCAATCCTTGCACAGCGACGATCGGAGAGCCCCATGAACACACCCCTGCGCCTTGGCATCGCCGGATTGGGCACGGTCGGCACCGGCGTCGTGCGGATCATCCGGCAAAAGGCTGATCTTCTGGCCGCCCGCGCCGGTCGCCCCGTGGTCATCACCGCTGTCTCGGCCCGCACCCGTGACAAGGATCGCGGCGTCACCCTCAGCGATTACGCCTGGGAAGACGACCCCGTAACCCTTGCCAAACGCGACGATGTGGATGTGTTTCTGGAACTGATGGGCGGCTCTGACGGCCCGGCCAAGGCCGCGACCGAGGCCGCGATTGCCGCAGGCAAAGACGTGGTCACTGCCAACAAGGCGATGCTCGCGCATCACGGTCAGGCGCTGGCGCTGGCCGCCGAAAATGCAGGCTGCGTGATCCGGTTCGAGGCCGCCGTCGCGGGCGGCATCCCCGTCATCAAGGCGCTGACCGAAGGTCTGGCGGGTAATGACATCACCCGCGTCATGGGCGTCATGAACGGCACCTGCAACTATATCCTGACCCGCATGCAATCGGCAGGTCTGCCCTACGCAGAGGTCTTCGACGAGGCCGCCAAACTGGGCTATCTCGAGGCCGATCCGACGCTCGACGTGGGCGGCATCGACGCCGGTCACAAACTGGCGCTGCTCGCGTCCATCGCCTTTGGCTGCCAGGTGAATTTCGAAGGTGTCACGCTGGAGGGGATCGAGAAAATCACCATCGAGGATATCCGCCACGCCGCCGACATGGGCTATCGCATCAAGCTCTTAGGTGTGGCGCAGATGACCGGGCGCGGCCTGGAACAGCGCATGTCGCCCTGCCTCGTGCCCGATACGAGCCCCCTTGGCCAACTGGAGGGCGGCACCAATATGGTCGTGCTCGAGGGTGACAATGTTGACCAGATCGTGCTGCGCGGCCCCGGCGCGGGTATGGGCCCTACGGCGAGCGCGGTGATGGGCGATGTGATGGATATCGCGCGTGGCTTTCGTCTGCCGACCTTCGGTCAACCCGCGTCCAGTCTCGCCCGCTGTCAGACGGCCGCAAGCGCCACCCCCGCGCCCTACTACATGCGCATGTCGCTGATCGACAAACCCGGCGCTCTGGCCAAAGTCGCAACCTGTCTGGGCGAGGCGGGCATTTCCATCGACCGGATGCGCCAATATCGCCATGACGCAACCACGGCGCCTGTGCTGATCGTCACTCACAAGACGACGCGCGACGCACTTGAGACAGCCCTGAGCGCCATCAGCCGCCTTGACGTTCTGTCGGGCGACCCGGTGGCGCTGCGCATCGAAACCGTCTGACGCGGCCCGCCCGCCAGACTTGTGCGCCAGACAGACCGGCGCTAATGCTGATTTGACCCGATTGACAAGGACCGTTCCATGACCTCTGATACCGCCTTCAACGACCGCATGCTTTCACTCGGCCTCGCGCGTGTGGCCGAACAGGCTGCACTCGCCTGTGCGGACCTCATCGGGCGCGGCGATGAAAAGGCCGCCGATCAGGCCGCCGTCAATGCCATGCGCGAACAGCTCAACATCCTGGCCATCAAGGGGGTTGTGGTGATCGGTGAAGGCGAGCGGGACGAGGCCCCGATGCTCTTCATCGGCGAGGAAGTAGGCACCGGCGACGGCCCCGGCGTCGATATCGCCCTCGACCCGCTCGAAGGCACCACCCTGACCGCCAAGGCCATGCCCAATGCCCTGACCGTCATCGCCATGGCCCCGCGCGGCACGCTGCTGCATGCCCCGGACACCTATATGGACAAGCTGGCCATCGGGCCGGGCTACCCCGACAATATCGTCTCCCTCGCCATGAGCCCCCGCGAACGGGTCGAGGCGCTGGCCGCCGCGCGCGGCTGCCGCCCGTCCGAGATCACCGTCTGCGTGCTGGAACGACCCCGCCATCAGGAAATGATCGACGAATTGCGCAGCACCGGCGCGGCCGTGTTCCTGATCCCCGATGGCGATGTGGCGGGCGTGATCCATTGCGCCGAGGCTGACCGCACCGGCATCGACATGTATATGGGCACCGGCGGCGCACCCGAGGGTGTGCTGGCAGCCTCCGCGCTGAAATGCATGGGCGGGCAGATGTGGGGCCGCCTCGTGTTCCGCAACGAAGATGAACGCGGCCGCGCCGCCAAGGCCGGGATCACCGATTTCGACCGTATCTATTGCCGCGACGAGATGGTGACATCCGATGTGATCTTTGCCGCAACTGGCGTCACTGACGGCTCGATCCTCTCGGGTGTCAAACGCCGCCCCGGCTATGTCGAAACCGAGACCCTGCTGATGCGCTCGCGCACCGGATCGGTACGGCGCATGATCTATCGCAGCAAGCGGGACTGAACCGATACGCGGCGGGGGCGCTGCCCCCGTCCCGGACCAAGTCCGGGACTCCCCCGGAGTACTTGACGCCAGATGAATGAGAGGAGGCGCGCATGGGACCGGCCTTTCTCGGAGTGGAACAGTCGCTGACCGGGCGCCGCTGGATTGGTCCGGGCGTGGAAACCGACCGTCTTGCCGAGGCGATGGCACAGACGACCACCCTGCCCCGCCCGCTCTGCCAGACCTTGGCGCGGCTGGGCGTGGCAGAGGAAGATGCCGAAGCCTATCTCAGCCCAGCCCTCCGCGATCTCTTGCCCGATCCGCGGTCCCTGCGCGATATGGAGCGCGCCGCCGCGCGCTTTCTGAAGGCCGTCAAGACTGGCGAGCGGATTGCGGTCTTTGCCGATTACGATGTCGATGGCGGCACCTCTGCGGCGCTGCTGATCGACTGGCTGCGCCAGATGCAGGCCCCCACTCCCACGCTCTATATTCCCGACCGGATTGACGAGGGCTATGGCCCGAACGTGCCTGCCATGACCGATCTGGCGGCGCGCCATGATCTGATCCTCTGCGTTGATTGCGGCACCCTGAGCCATGAGGCCATTGCCGCCGCAAAGGGCGCTGATGTGGTCGTGCTCGATCACCATCTGGGCGGCGAGACCCTGCCCCCGGCCCTCGCCGTGGTCAATCCCAATCGACAGGACGAGAGCGGAGATCTGGCGCATCTCTGCGCCGCCGGTGTGGTCTTTCTGATGCTGGTCGAGGCTGGACGTCAGCTGCGCGCCGGCGGCACACAGGGACCAGACCTGATGGCGCTGCTCGATCTGGTGGCGCTGGCCACGGTGGCCGATGTGGCCCCGCTCATCGGCGTCAACCGCGCCTTTGTACGCCAAGGCCTGCGTATCATGGCGCGCCGTGATCGTCCTGGCCTTGTCGCGCTGGCAGATGTCGCCCGGATGGACACCGCGCCCAATGCCTATCACTTGGGTTTTCTGCTGGGGCCGCGTGTCAATGCCGGGGGGCGAATCGGCAAGGCAGACCTTGGCGCACGCCTCCTCGCCTGTGACAATGCCTCAGAGGCCCGCGCACTGGCCGAACGTCTGGATCACCTCAACACCGAGCGACGCGACGTCGAAGCACTGGTGCGCGCCGCGGCACTTGCACAGGCCGAGGAACGCGGGCTGGATGCCCCCCTCGTCTGGGCCGCAGGCGAAGGCTGGCATCCGGGCGTTGTCGGCATCGTTGCAAGCCGTCTCAAGGAAGTCTCAAACCGCCCCGCCATCGTGATCGGGCTGGACGGCGACGAAGGCAAAGGCTCTGGCCGCTCGGTCTCGGGCGTGGATCTCGGAGTCGCCATTCAACGGCTGGCCAGCGAAGGGCTCTTGATCAAGGGCGGTGGGCACAAGATGGCGGCGGGTCTCACAGTGGCACGCGAGCGGCTAGAGGCGGCCATGGCGCGGCTCTCCGAGTTGCTTGCCAAACAGGGCGCGGGCCAAAACGGCCCCGCCGATCTGCGGCTCGACGGTCTCCTGATGCCCGGTGCCGCGACTGTCGATCTCGTCGCGCAGATAGACTCCGCCGGTCCCTTTGGCGCAGGCGCACCCGGACCGCGCTATGTCTTTCCCGATTGCCAGATCACCTTTGCCAAGGCCCTGAGCGGTGCCCATCTCAAACTGCGCTTTGGTGACGGCATGGGTGCCAGCCTTGACGCCATCTGCTTTGGCGCACTCGATGGGCCGCTGGGGCCTGCCCTGCTGGCCCATGGCGGCGCGCGCTTTCATCTTGCTGGCCGGTTGGACATCAACAGCTGGGGCGGGCGCCAAACCGTGCAACTTCGCCTCGAAGACGCCGCGCCAGCCTGAGACACGCCAATCAACCGGATGTGCCGCAAGGCTCAGGAAATTTTCTGAAAGCCGCACCAAGTTTTTGCAGAATCCCTCTTGCACCCCCCGCCGCTTTTGCCTAGTTACGCGACACGCCAAGGCATGGCCCGTTCGTCTATCGGTTAGGACGTCAGGTTTTCAACCTGAAAAGAGGGGTTCGACTCCCCTACGGGCTGCCAATTTATTGATTTTATTGAATAAAATCAATAACTTAAGCCCCACTCGAAGAAATGGCCCCCAACTCAGCCCCCAACCTTAGTTTCGCGCATTTGCGTTCGATTCCTGTTTGCGGGGCCAGCACAACGGACAGGCAGGCGCGTTGCTTTGTGGTGATGTTGCCGCTTTGTGGCGTTAAGGGCGAAGCCCTCTATTGGATGCCCTTGGAGCGCGGGTCTCCAAATACCTGAGCGCCAAGTGTACGTGTCGTGTTGTTGGTCTTGTCTGGCAGGTTCCAAGCGTCGCGGAGACGTATAAGGTTGTTGATTGTCACTGAGAACTGACCCGGCAACAGCAGAAATTGTCATTGAGAATTGACCCATGTGCAACCTTGCCCCGGCTTGAATCAGCTGGGGGCGCATGGAGTGATAGACATGGGATTTTTGAAAGTTATTCGGCGATGGGCGCTGCGAGAGAAGATGCCCATTCGCGAGATCGCGCGGCGGACTGGCGTGTCTCGCAACACGATCAAGAAGTATTTGCGGGAGGGGATTGTTGAACCTGCGTTTCAGGTGCCAGATCGCCCCAGCAAGTTGGACCCTTTTGCCAAGCATCTGACAGCATGGCTGACGACTGATCAGCGCAAATCACGCAAGGAACGCCGAACGGCGAAGCTGATGCACGCCGATCTTGTGAAGCTTGGATATGACGGTTCTTACGAGCGTGTTGCGGCCTTCGTGCGGGACTGGAAGGGTGAACGGCAGCGTGCGCATCACACGACGGATCGCGGGACTTTCGTGCCACTGGTGTTCGCGCCGGGTGAGGCTTTCCAGTTCGATTGGAGCGAGGACTGGGCCTATATCGGCGGTGAGCGCATCAAGCTGCAGGTTGCCCACATCAAGCTGTCACATAGCCGCGCGTTTCTGGTGCGGGCCTATCTGCTGCAAACACATGAGATGCTGTTTGATGCCCACTGGCATGCATTCCGCGTCTTCGAAGGCGTCCCTGGGCGCGGCATCTATGATAACATGAAGACAGCCGTCGACCGGGTTGGCGTCGGCAAACAGCGCGATGTGAATGCGCGGTTCCTGGCCATGACCAGCCACTACGTCTTCGATCCCGAGTTCTGCAATCCGGCGGCTGGTTGGGAGAAGGGTCAGGTTGAGAAGAGCGTGCGTGATGCCCGACATCGCCTCTGGCAGGTCGCTCCTGTCT
>NZ_CH902584.1:2640851-2736260 GCF_000152845.1 Roseovarius sp. 217 | reverse complement strand
CCTCCAGCCGCTTGTCGCTGAGCCAGGAGCCGAGGCCAACGTCGCGCGCTATGATGGGTTGCGCGCCAGAAAGGAGTGCGCGATGCGTCATGATCCCGCAGGTGCTGCCATCGTCATCATGTTGCGCAGCCTGAAGATGCCAGGCATGGCGCAGGCTGTGCAGGATTTGCATGAGCAAGGATCGCCCGCATTTGAAGCCGCCATGCCGATCCTGTCGCAACTGCTCAAAGCGGAAATGGCCGAACGCGAGGTGCGCTCTATCGCCTATCACATGAAGGCGGCGCGCTTTCCGGCCTATAAAGACCTCTCTGGCTTCGACTTTGCCGCCAG
Source organism: Roseovarius sp. 217 (assembly GCF_000152845.1). Lineage (GTDB taxonomy): Bacteria > Pseudomonadota > Alphaproteobacteria > Rhodobacterales > Rhodobacteraceae > Roseovarius. Next base: position 2,735,930 of record NZ_CH902584.1, on the reverse strand, counting down.
CGAGATCCGTGAAGCCTTGGTCCGTCAACTTCATCGTTGTGAGTTTATGGACGCGGCTGAGAATGTGGTGCTGATCGGAGGTCCGGGGACAGGGAAATCACACGTTGCAACGGCTCTCGGCATTCAGGCCATCGAGCATCATCGTAAACGCGTGCGCTTCTTCTCAACCGTCGAACTGGTCAACGCGCTGGAGCAGGAAAAGGCTCACGGCAAGGCCGGGAAGATCGCCGAGGCGCTGGTCAAGACCGACTTGGTGATCCTGGACGAGCTGGGATATCTGCCGTTCAGCGCCTCTGGTGGCGCGCTGCTCTTCCATCTTCTGAGCAAACTCTATGAACGCACCAGCGTCATCATCACCACCAACCTGAGCTTCAGTGAATGGGCCAGCGTCTTTGGCGATGCCAAAATGACCACAGCGCTACTCGATCGTCTCACTCATCGCTGCCACATCCTCGAGACCGGCAATGACAGCTACCGCTTCAAGGCCAGCTCCGAAACGGCAAAGAAAAAGCGAAAGGAGGCAACAGCATTGACGCCATCATAATCAGCAGATCATAACGACTGGGTGGGTCAGATCTCGATGAAAATGCCGGGTCAGTTCTCAGTGACAATCAACATTGTGATGAAACATAGTGCCAAGGAAGGTGTTTTTTTCGCTTATTATATCGACATATATGGTTCCTTCCGACAGGTCACAGCACCTATCATGGCAGCCGCTCGGGCTGCCATTTAAATCATGCAAGGCATTGATTTTGCTTGGCCCTTCACACACGAGACCACATCGTCACACAGCGCGTCAAGGAATGCGCGCCACCTGAGCGAAGTACGCGTAGCACTCCGCAGAGTGCGATCTGTCGGGCACGGATGTAGTGACCTTATAAACACCCGGCACAGCACGGCTAAGAGCAGTCGATCAATCGCTCCAGATCGCCCCATCCTGCCTGATAATATTTCATTAAATTCAATTTCTTACGAAAGATCCACGACGCCAGCCTCCCGAATGCGCACAATTTGGGAATAAGTCTAAGTGAGGGTCGTTCTTTTGACATGGTCTTGACGCCAACGCGCCCCTGCAAGGCGGTGAACTCAAGACCCAAACACAGCAGTCTTGGCCGCAACAGCCAAACGCCCTCGTCAATTGGAGTCCATATCATGAGAACCATCCTGTCATTTGTCACGGCCATTACGCTCGGTCTGACCGGGTCCGCGCATGCGGATGTCTCAAAGAAAGTCGGGCGCGCCACTCAGATCAAGGTCGGCAACAGCAGCGTCATGCCCCCCGCCAACCATCAGGGCCAATGGTGGACCCACCCCTCGGGATGCGAATACTCCCGCACCGGGCGGCCCGGAGAAACCGTCTGGTATCTCATCATCAACACCGCCCGGCCCGGCTGCCCGGCCTATATTTCCGTAAGCGGTCGCAGCGATGTCTACTGACCCTGCTCCGACAACACCGGCGTCATATGGATCAGCGTGGGGCGGTCTGCGCACAGCGCCGCCTGCACCGCCTCTTGCAACGCCGTGGCACTCTGCGGGGCCACGGCATGCGCGCCATACGCCCGCGCAAGGGCGCAGAAATCAGGATTATGCGCCTTGACCGCATTGGGCGCGATCTGCGCGCGCACCATGCTGTCCTCGATCTCTTTCAGCTTGGTATTGTCCCAGATCAGGATCGGCAGGGCCAATCCCTGCTCGACCGCCGTGCCCAGTTCCTGCACCGTATACTGAAACCCGTAATCGCCCGCGATTGCGACCGTGGGCTTGCCCCGCCGCGCCATCGCCCCGCCAATCGCTGCAGGCAGCGCATAGCCCAGCGTGCCAAAGCCGGTGGGATGATGCCAGTGACCGGGCCGCGCCATTGGCCAGACCTCCTTGGCGACATAGGCGAATTGCGTCATGTCGGAATAGATCATCGTGTCCTCCGGCAGCGCCGCGCGCAAGGTGTCGCAAAGGCTGGCAATGCCGGGCCGCTCCGCATCGCTCTCGGCCCGCCACCGCGCCCGCGCGGACGCGATCTCTTCAGGCCGCCAGCCGCCACGAGGCCCAAGGTCGTGCGTCAAGAGCGCACGCCCGAGCGCGCCCGCATCCGCGAGAATCCGGCGATCTCCCGATACAGCCCCACCCAGAACGCTCGCGTCGATATCCACCCGGATCAGCGGCGCACGATGCCCCAAATCTGCCCGCCACAGATCGTTCTGCGACAACTCGCTGCCCACGACCAGCACAAGATCGGCCTCAGCGATGACCGACGCACTGTCAGGCCGCGCCAGATAGGCCCCAAAATCGAGCGGCGCCTCCACCCCCATGATCCCGCGCCCAGCATAGCTGGTAAAGGTCGCAGCCCCCAGCCGCGTGGCAATCTCGCGCCACGCCTCGGCACTTTTCACAGCCCCGCCGCCCAGAATGAGCAGCGGCTTGCGCGCGTGCGTCAGCGCCTCGGCCATCTCCGCCGCCACCTCAGCGGCCAGCACCGGCGCATGATCCAAAGCCACCGCCACAGGCGCCGCCTCGGCCATCCCTTCCAGCGCCGCAATCGGCACCTGAATATGCCGTGGCCTGCCGCGCCGCGTGGCAAACTCCACAAGCGCGCGGTCAATCAGCCGATAGGCACTGGCGGCATCCCGCGCCTCTTCGCTCCACTCACAGACACAGCCCGCCGCCGCGCGCTGATCGCGCATCTGGTGCAACTGCCCCTGTTGCGCCGCCGTCTCGTCCAGACAGGACGACAGCACCAGCACCGGCACACTGTCCGACCACGCCTGCCCCAGCGGCGTCAGGATATTGCACAGCCCCGGCCCGGTGATCACATAGGCCACACCCGGTTGGCCCGTGGCCCGCGCATAGCCATCGGCCATGAACCCCGCGCCCTGTTCATGCCGCGCGAGAACATGCGTGATCCCGGCCTCTTCGATCCCGCGATACATTTCCTGATTATGCACCCCCGGAATACCAAAGATCACCTCAACCCCGCGCGATTTCAGCATATGGCTGATCTGCGCCCCCAAGGGTGCCTGTGCGCGAAACTCAACGGATTTCTCAGCCATCTCAGGCTCCTTATGAGGTCAGAATGTTAAGGACGCCAGAATGACGGCAGAATGAGCACGATGACGGCCAGAATCTCCAACCGCCCCATCAACATGGCAAGAATCATCAATACCTTGGCCGCATCGGGAAAAGCCGAGAGCGATCCAGTCGCCCCCACACTCTGGCCAAAGGCGGGACCGACATTGAAGATCGAGGTCCAGGCCCCTGTGACCGATTCCATCAAGGTCAACCCTGTGAGTTCGAGGGCCACCGAAAAGAAGCCCAGCGACAGGATATAGACGGTGAAGAGGAGCATCACCGATTGCAAAACCTCATCTTCCACCTTTCGCCCCTCATGGCGCAGCACCATCACACTCGATGGGTTAAAGATTCGACGCGCCTGCTGCCCCAGAGCCCGCAACATGAGCTGGTAGCGGAAAATCTTGATGGAACAGCCCGTGGACCCCGTGCAGCCGCCAATCGCGCCAACCGCGATCAACACAACAAATGGAAAATTGCCCCAGGCCGTCACGTCGCCGTCGCCATATCCCGTGCCGGTGAAAATCGAGACCACGTTGAACAACCGCTCCCGCAGGCTTTCTTCGGTGATCCGGTCATTCATCAGGAAATCATAGAGTGCCACCAACGCAAACGCATAGAACAGCCAGCGCAGATAGGTGCGCACCTGCGTGTCGCGATAGATCGGTTCCAGATTGCCATGCACCCCCTGCATCATTCGCACAAAGGGCAGACTCGCAAGGATCATAAACAAAACGCAGGCATATTGCGGTGGCCCTGGAAACGCTCCGAAGGACACATCATAAGACGAGAAACCGCCAGTGGACACAGTGGTCAGCGCATGCACTGTCGCATCGAACGCCCCCATTCCCAGCGTCAAATAGCTCAGCGTACAGACCGCCGTCAGCCCAAGATAGACGTTCAGCACCCCTTTCGAGATGTCGATCGTGCGCGGCAGCGCCTTGCCAAAGGTGTCAAACCCTTCGGCGCGAAAGAACTGCATCCCCCCCACCCGCATTTCTGGCAGAAAAACCAGCGCAACGATCACGATCCCAAGGCCGCCCAACCATTGCAGAATGCCGCGCCACAGCAACAGCCCCTTTGGCAGGTCATCGAGCCCGGCGATTACTGTCGCACCTGTCGTCGTGACGCCTGACATCGCTTCAAAAAACGCGTCAATGAACCCCAACCGGGTCTCACCCAGAATGAACGGCAGCGCTCCAAAAAGCGGCAGCGCCACCCAGACCAGCGTGGTCAGCAAAAACGCCTGTTGGATCGTCAGCCCCTGACCCACAGAATTCTTGCAGGCCAAGGCCACGAGCCCCCCCATCAGGCAGGTCACGATCATGCTTTCGGCAAACACCGGCCAATGGTCCCGCCCTTCGGCGATATCCACCAAAAGCGGCAACGCCATGGTCAGGCCCATGGCCATGACCATCAGGCCAACGAGATATCCCACGGGTCGCATATCGAACATGAGGCGCAGAGTTGGCGGTTGCCACTCAGACTGTCAAGCTGGATCAGCGCTTGCGCGGCCCTCTTAATCCGGCAGAATGTCCTCGAACACAAAGCTCGGTATATCACTACGGCTCAGGCCCATGCTTGCCAGTTCCGACTCGCTTAGGCTCTGAAGATAGGCCACACTCGCAATCCTCTGGCGCGCCAAGAGATAGCCATTCATCCCGGCGGCGCGTTCCACCAGAAAAAGATCCAGATCGCGCCGCCATTGGGCGGGCATGAACCGGGTTATCAGGTCGCTTTCGGCCATGGGGTTCCCTTTCTTGGATCAGACAGGTCCCCTCCCTTTGCTCATGATACCGCAACAGATCGCAAAAATCGCGCACCCTGTTGAATGCCGCGCAAAGTGTTGCTGCATTGCAGCATTCCCATCAACTCGGCCTCACCCACCGCAATAGCTGTCTGCGACTCACGGCTTCGCGGTCGGATCACGTCGCTTGTCGGCATGCAATGCCCGCCCGCGCCGGACCCCCTCCCGCGCTCCCACACGCTCGAGCCAGCGGGCGAAATGCGGCTTGTCCTCCAGCGTCTGTTGCTGCCCCTCCCAGAGCGAGCACCAGCCCCAGAGCGCCATATCGGCGATGGAGTAAAAATCACCTGCAACAAAGTCATGGCCGGCCAATTGCCGATCGAGGACGCCATAAAGCCGCGCCACCTCACCCCGGTAGCGGTCCTTGGCATAGGGGATATCGTCCTTGGCGAATTTCAGGAAATGATGCGCCTGACCAGCCATTGGCCCGACACCGCCCATCTGCCACATCAGCCATTGATCGACCGCGATGTGGTCGCGCATGCTCTCGCCATAAAACTGCCCGGTCTTGCGCGCCAGATATTGCAGGATCGCACCGGATTCGAAAATATGGATCGGCGCGCCGTCCGGCCCGTCGGGGTCGGTGATGGCGGGGATGCGATTGTTGGGCGAGATTTTCAGATACTCAGGGGCATGCTGATCGCCCGCCCCAATATCAATTAGGTGACAGCGATACGGCAGGCCCATTTCCTCGAGGGCGATGGAAACTTTCCAGCCATTCGGCGTGGGCCAGTAATAGAGGTCAATCGGGGCGGGCATCGGTCAGTCTCCTGCGCAGTGTGCGCGCTCAGAATGACGGTTTGCGGCCCATTGGCAAGGGCAGGCGTATCTCTGGCAGGGTCAAAAGGCGCGACCAGCGCGGTTCGGATACGCAAGGCAGCGCCGCCCGGAGCGCGCCAAGCGGCAAATCCGGGCCACGGCGCAACAGGCTGTTGTAAAGGCCAAAGACACCGGGCCGGGTATAGGGCGACCAGTGACAGATACGCGCTGTCGCAGGCGCTATGGCAAATCCCGCACGCTCCAGCGCCGCCAATGTGCCGGAATGGTCCATCTGAAGGTTCAGCACATTGGCCCCGCTGGGCAGCGCAAGGCCCAGACTCCGGTCGCCGCGTTTGGGCGGGGCAATGAGACATTCCAACAGGAAATCGTAAAAATCATTCTCGCGGCTGGTGATATTGATCACCTCTGCACAGCGCCCCGCAGGTGTGTCGAGCGCCTCTGCCGCGCGCTGACCAAATTCCGCCCCTGCCAACAGGATCACCCGGCTCAACGCCCCCGCCTGCAAATGCCGCAGCGCCGAGAGGACAACCCGCGCGCCCAGCGAATGCGCCACCGCGTGAATGGGCCGCTCCGGGGCAATGGCGCGACACATCTCAATCACCTGCGCCAGTTGGCGACCCGCCTCAGCCGCCTCGGCATAGGCACCCCAGATATGGCCACGCGCCTGCCAGCCAAACCCGATGCCCAACCCTTCGTCAGGCGCACCCGCGCCAAATCCCAACCCGGCAGGCCAACTGCGCACCTTGAAACAGGTGCGCTCCGGGGCGAGCGAAAAAATGTGGCGATGCGGGCATTCCGTGGGATGGTTGGGCGCGTATTTGAAGCCATGCACCATCACGATCACGGGGCCATCTCCCGCTGCGAGACCGGACAGGACAGAGTCCAGATCACCCGGCCCGTCATGCACCATCGGCCCCATTGGCCCCGCATTCACATGGATCAGCGGCATGTCCCTCATCCCACTAGATGTTGTGGGTGTGGGGTAACCGACACATACGTCGCTAAGGTGACGCTTGCATGAAACCTGCGTGACACAGTTGACGACGCCCGCACGCAGGAGTAATGCGCGACTGTGGCGATTTGTTACCGGATTGCGGGCCACGTTAAACAAACCGCTAAAAGGTCAGGATGAAAGGCCCCTTTCGCTTGACCGCGTCGGGGCTTTTTTCATGGGCGGGCTGCCCGGAGGTTGGATATGAGCGAGACTTGGCAAAAGCGCACCAAACTGGTGCATGGCGGCACGCGACGCAGCCAGTATAACGAGGTGAGCGAAGCGATTTTCCTCACCCAAGGGTTTGTCTATGACACCGCCGAGGCGGCGGAGGCGCGGTTCATCAAGGCGGGCGCGGATGAGTTCATCTATGCCCGCTATGGCAACCCCACCGTCGCGATGTTCGAAGACCGGATCGCAGCCCTTGAGGGTGCCGAGGATGCCTTTGCCACCGCAAGCGGCATGGCGGCTGTCTCGGGCGCGCTCACGTCGATGCTGCGGTCAGGCGACCATGTGGTGTCCGCCCGTGCCCTATTCGGCTCCTGCCTCTATGTGCTCGAGGAAATCCTGACCCGGTTCGGGGTCGAGGTGACTTTCGTCGATGGCACCGATCTGGACCAATGGCGCGCGGCGATCCGGCCCGGCACCAAGGCGGTATTCTTCGAGACCATCTCGAACCCCACGCTCGACGTGGTCGATATCCGCGCGGTGGCGGAGTTGGCCCATGCGGCGGGCGCGCTCGTGCTGGTGGACAATGTTTTTGCCACACCCGTCTTTTCCCGCGCCATCGAACAGGGTGCGGATGTGGTGATCTATTCCGCGACCAAGCATATCGACGGGCAAGGCCGCACACTGGGCGGGGTGATCCTCGGCACGCGCGATTTCATCCGCGGCACGGTTGAACCCTACATGAAACACACCGGCGGCTCGATGTCGCCCTTCACGGCTTGGGTCATGCTCAAGGGGCTCGAGACCATCGACCTGCGCGTGCGCGCACAGACCGCAAGCGCACAGACGATTGCCGAGGCCTTGCAGGGCGATGCGCGTCTGGCACGGGTGATCTATCCGGGTCTGCCTGACCATCCGCAGCACGCTCTGGTGCGCGCGCAGATGGGCGAAGGCGGCACGGTTCTGGCGCTCGACCTCAAGGGCGGGCAAGAGGCGGCCTTCCGCTTCCTGAACGCGCTGGACATCGTGATCATCTCGAACAATCTGGGCGATGCGAAATCCATCGTGACCCACCCCGCCACCACCACGCACCAACGCCTGCCTGCCGATCAAAAGGCGGCGCTCGGTATCACACCGGGCCTTGTCCGATTGAGCGTAGGGCTGGAAGATTGCGGCGATCTGATCGACGACATTCGCAATGCCCTGGAGGCCGCAGGCTGAGAGCAAAAAGTTTTTCAGCTATTTCCGGAGCTTGAATGATCCGCTTTGCCGCATTTGGCGTAAATCCCTACGATAATAGCAATTCCTGCCAAAACGCTATATGTAAGGGTCTGGCAGAGCTGAAGGGAAGTTTTGCGATGAATGTGCATCCGTCTGAAATGAAGCCTGCACCGGATCGGGACGAGGCTAAGGAAGCGCTTGCGCTTTTGCGGGATTGGGCGCGCGCCGCCTCCCCAGAGGAAGTGGCCGATCTCGACCCGGCAATCGCGCGGCTCCTGCCCTCGGGCGAACTGTCGAATTACCCTCTTTTGGCGCGCGACTACCCAGAGGATTTCGCGACCAATCCGGCCTATCTTGCCACCCTGCCCGACCTGCAAAACGGCCCCGCGTCACTTATTCGCGGCACCAGACAGCAGTTGCAACATGTGGGGATTTCCAATTTCCGCCTGCCGATCCGTTACCATACCCGCGACAATGGCGACTTGACGCTCGAGACTTCGGTCACGGGCACGGTCAGCCTTGATGCGGGCAAAAAGGGCATCAACATGTCCCGGATCATGCGCAGTTTCTACAAACACGCCGAAAAGACCTTCAGCGCCGAGGTGATGGAGGCGGCTTTGGCCGATTACATCACCGATCTCGAGTCGGTCGATGCGCGCCTGCAAATGCGCCTCTCCTACCCGGCCAAGGTGCGCTCGCTGCGTTCGGGTCTGGAGGGCTTTCAATATTACGACATCGCAATGGAACTGGTCGAATCCGCCGGGATCAAGCGCAAGTTCATGCATCTCGATTACGTCTATTCCTCAACCTGCCCCTGCTCGCTGGAACTCAGCGAACATGCGCGGTCTGCACGCGGCCAGCTTGCGACGCCCCATTCTCAGCGCTCGGTTGCGAGGATTTCGGTCGAGCTGATCGAAAACGACTGCCTCTGGTTCGAGGATTTGATTGAATTGGCCCGTCGCGCCGTGCCAACCGAGACGCAAGTGATGGTCAAGCGAGAGGATGAACAGGCCTTTGCCGAATTGAACGCCGCCAATCCGATTTTTGTCGAGGATGCGGCACGGCTCTTTTGTGAACAGTTGCTCTCCGATCCCCGCATCGGGGATTTCCGCATTATCGCCAGCCATCAAGAGAGCTTGCACAGCCATGATGCCGTCAGCGTTCTGACCGAGGGCGAGACCTTTGCCGCGCAAAGTCTCGATCCAAAATTGTTTCAGACGCTGATTCACGGGCGATAAGCGCGGAAATCAGGCGAGACGGCGAGAATTTAAGCAGAAATCCGCGTAGCGCTACGATTGTGATTTGACCTACGGTCAAATTGCTGCAACGCAGCGATGCGCGCGTTATATTCTGTCATCCGTCTGCGCTAAGCGTAGGGCGCACCTGTTGAAAGGGACGAAACCATGCTTGCTCCTGACCTTCCGCTGAAACTTTCCGCCGCCGGAATCCGCTTCACCGGATATATGATTGAAAAACAGCTGCGCGTCGCGCAGGTCTTCGGCGAGGCTGCCTTAAAGGCGGGCCCCTTTGCGCGGGGGATGGCCGACAAGGCCGCAACACCTGCCGCTCCGGCCAAAACAGAGGCGCCAAAATCAGAGGCACAGGCGGCAAAATCCCCCGCAAAACCGCGTCCTGCCAAACGGGCCAAGACCGCCGCGACGAAACCAGCCGTGGTTGCAACGCCGAAACCCGCCCCAGTTCCCGAGGCAAAAGCCGCCCCCGCTCCCCCCGCCCCTGCCCCCGTGGCCAAAACCCCAACGCCCGTGACCGCGCCGACACCGACACCGGCACCCGCTCCAGCACCGGCCGCCGCCCCAAAGGCAGCAGTCGCGGCACCTGCCCCGACGCCCAAGGCGGCGACCCCATCCGCGCCCGCCAAGGACCCGGTGACCGAGGTCAAAGCGGCACCGCAGCCCGTCAAAGCGCAAGCACCTCAGCCCGCCCCGGCGGCCACGACCGCGTCGCCTGCCGAACCAACACCGCCCAAGCGTCCGCGCACGCCGTCGACGCCCCCCGCGATGCCGGCCCCCGCGACCAAGGTGAAACCTGACTGATCCGATCAGGCCGGGATGCATCCGTTGCAACCCGGCCATTCCTTTTCGGTGGTGGTCACGTCAACCCCACTGACCTATGTTCACAGCAGGGAGGAAACCAAACACAATTCAAGTGAGGTTTCCAATGGCGAATATCACAACAAACGTTTCCGCATCGCCGCTGCGCGAAGTCTGGAAACGATTCACGGCTGCACTGATCCGCGGGCTTGAGGCACACGCTGCCGTGACCTCACGGCGCAACCGGATTGAGGCACTCGAAGCGAAATCCGACGCGGAACTGGCCCGTATGGGTCTGCGCCGCGAAGACATCGCTTACCATGTCTTCAAGGATCTGTTCTACGCCTGACCCAATATTTGGGGCGGCCCTGTCCGGACCGCCCCGCCGCAGGACTTATGCGCTCTTGTCATCCTCCTCGGAGGAATGATCCCGAAACAGCGCACCTTGCGCCATGAAGAACAGAAATATTGCCGCCGTCAGGCCAAAGGTCTTGAAATAGACCCAGATTTCTTCGGTCTGTGTGCGCCAGATCGCTTCGTTCAGCACCGCCAGACCAAAGAAGAACAGCATCAATCGCCGGGTGAGGATCATCCAACCCGCATCGGTCAGCGGCATCACCCCCTCCATCACATATTGCAGATATGAGCGCCCACGCATCAGCCCATATCCCAACACCCCACCGAACAGCAGATAGATCATCGTCGGTTTCATCTTGAAGAACCGCGGATCGTTGAACCAGACGCTGAGTCCACCAAACACCACGATCAGCACCGCCGTGACCACCTGCATCCGGCTCAGATGCCCCGTCAGCCGCCACAAAAGGCCCATCGAGATCAGGAACACCGGAATAAACCCGGCTGTGACCACAATGAACCCCTCATACTCTGTGCCGCCAATCGTAAAGACCCGGTCTTTCAGCCAGAGATAGGCGGCGAAAAACCCCAGAACCGGGCCAAATTCCAGCACCGGCTTGGCCCATTTGGGCGGCTGCGTGTCATTCATCTCAATCATCGCTCCTGTCTGTCCTTCGGCTTGTGCCGCATTCAGCCGCCCATCTCAACTATGACCGCGCCTGCGGCGATCAAGGCCATGAGCGCAATACGTCGCGGCCCCACGGTTTCCTTGAGAACCAGCCACCCGATGAGGGCCGCGAACACCGTCGACGTCTCGCGCAACACCGCCGCTTCGCCCACCTTGTCAAGGCGCGTGGCCAGCATGATCGACCCAAAAGAGAAAAACGCCACCACCCCGCCCGTGACCCCACGAAGCATCAACGGGCCCACCGTTGGCCTCTCTGGAAGGTTGCGCCAGCGCAGATAGGCAAACGGCGGGATCGTCAGCCCGTCGAGAAAAAAGAACCACGCAAGGAACGTGAACGGATCAGCGGCGGCCCGGATACCATAGGCATCATAGGTGGTGTAAAACGCCACGAACAGCCCCGTCGCCACCGCCAGACCCAGCGCCAGTGGCATGGTATCGCGGTTGAGCGTGAGCGTGCGCAGGTTATAGACCGCGAGCCCGTAAATCCCGCACAAGAGCACCCCCACGCCCAGCCATTGCACCGGTGTGAACACCTCTCCAAAAATCGCATAGGCGCCGATCACCGTGAAAAGCGGCCCGGTCCCACGCACCACCGGATAAACCACGGTATAGGCGCCCTTGGTATAGGCCATCGCCTGCAACACCTTATAGCCGATATGGATCACCACCGCGCCGGCAAAGATCGGCCACATATGCGCCTCGGGCCAGGGCACGACAAAAAGGGCCAAAGGTGCTGCCATAGCGGCATAGCTGGCATCAATCGCCCCCCGACTGAGCCAGGGATCGTGCCGCCCCTTCTGCAACGCGCCAAACACCGCATGCAAGAGCGCCGCCGCCAATGCCAACATCATCGCGAGATGGTGACCGGCCTCGGTCCCCTCGAGCGAAATCAGCCAGGCACTCATAGCGCATGTCTCGCATCACTGCGGCGGATCATGCTAAACTTTGAGACAACCTCACAGCACGGCGGCATCGACCAACTCATGATCGACATCATTCTCCAAGAGCTTTCCGGCACGTTCAGCAGTGTATCACCCCTTGTCGCCGCAACCCGGATGGTTGCCGCACTCGTGCTCGGCGAGGCGATTGGCGCCGAGCGGGAAAGCAAACACAAGCCCGCAGGCCTGCGGACACATATGCTGGTGTCGATCGCGGCCTGCCTCTTCATTCTGGTCAGCCAGCAATTGGCCACGCTCTCTTTCGGGGCACAAGACGCCCTGCGCGTCGACCCCCTGCGTCTGGTAGAGGCCGTGACCGCCGGGGTCGCCTTTCTGGCCGCCGGAACCATTTTCACCTCACGGGGCCATGTCCATAACATCACCACCGGCGCGTCGATGTGGCTCGCAGGGGCCATCGGTCTTGCGTGTGGCTCCGGACAGATGCCCCTCGCAGCCATGGCAACGGCCATCGTTTTGCTGGTGCTGTATGTGGTCGGACTGCTCGAAAAGTAACGCGGCGCACTCTGTCGGCGCGGGACCGTCCTGACCGTCATCGCGCGTCGAGGCCGGTCAAAGCTGCGGCAAACTCCTGCGGATCGAACGGGGCCAGATCGTCGATCTGCTCGCCCACCCCGATGGCATGGATCGGCAGGCCGAACTTATCCGCCAGTGCGACCAACACACCACCGCGCGCAGTGCCGTCGAGCTTGGTCATGATCAGCCCCGAGACATCGGCGAGTTTCTGAAAGGTCGCGACCTGGCTCAGTGCATTTTGCCCCGTCGTAGCGTCGAGCACGAGCAACGTGTTATGCGGCGCACTTGGGTCTTTCTTCCGGATCACCCGCACGATCTTGGCCAGTTCCTCCATCAGGTCGGCGCGATTCTGCAACCGTCCGGCGGTGTCGATCATCAAGAGATCCGCCCCCTCCGCCTCGGCGCGGGTCATCGCGTCATAGGCGAGGCTCGCCGGGTCCGATCCCTCCGGCGCGGTCATCACGGGCACGCCCGCCCGCTCGCCCCAGACCTGAAGCTGCTCGACAGCGGCTGCACGAAACGTGTCCCCCGCAGCGATCACCACCGATTTGCCCGCCGATTTGAACTGTGCCGCGAGCTTGCCGATGGTCGTGGTCTTGCCCGAGCCATTGACGCCCACCACCAGCACCACCTGCGGACGTTTTGCGTAAATCGGCATGGGGCGCGCCACAGGGTCCATGATCCGCGCGATCTCCTGCGCCAGCAATTCCTTGATTTCCTGCGTCGAGAGCCGCTTGCCCATGCGCCCCTCGGCCATATTCGCCGTGACGCGCAGTGCCGTATCCACGCCCATATCCGCACCAATCAGCAATTCCTCAAGGCTCTCGAGCATCGCATCGTCAAGCACACGGCGCGGCGCGACCTCTCCTGCGCCCCGGCCCAGAATACGCCCGAGAAACCCGGCACGCGGCGCGGCGTCGGGCAGGTCAGCGGGGATTTCCATCGGCACCGCCGGGGCAACGCCCCCGGACGGCAGTGGCGGCACCTCTTGGGGACCAGGATCGACAGGAGCCTCTTGCGGCGGCGGCGCAGGCACTTCCTGCGGTCGCGGCGGAATCCCCGGCGGCGCCGGGTCCGGCTCAGTGTCCGGCGCGGGAACCGTAGGTGTCGGCTCCTCTGCGCGCCCCTCGTCTACAATCGCCTCCAACCCCTCTTCGAGCTTGGAAGAGGATTTGAACAACCGTTCCTTGAGTTTCGAGAAAAACGCCATGCGCCCTCCGATCCGCGTGTCAGTCCTGACCTAATGCGGATCGAAGGGAGATGGAAGCCTGCGCTTGGCTCAGATTTCGTCGGCGAAATGCTTCATCGTCAAGCGAATGGGATTGGGCGCAGCCTGTCCCAGCCCGCAGATGCTGGCATCCGACATGGCGGTGCACAGCTCTGCCAAGAGTGGCTGATCCCAGGTGTCGGCCTGCATCAGCTTGACCGCCTTTTCACAGCCCACCCGGCACGGCGTGCATTGCCCACAGCTCTCATCCTCAAAGAACCGCAGCATGTTCAGCGCCGCATCCCGCGCCCGGTCATGGTCCGACAGCACCACCACCGCCGCCGATCCGATAAAGCTGCCATGCGGTTGCAACGTGTCAAAATCGAGAGGAATATCGTTCATCGACGCAGGCAACAGCCCCGAAGACGGCCCGCCCGGCTGATAGGCCTTAAAGCTGTGACCCTCCAGCATGCCGCCCGCTGCCGCGATGATATCGGTGATGGTGGAGCCCGCCGGCAAAAGATGAACGCCGGGATTTTTCACCCGCCCGGACACCGAATAGGACCGCAGCCCCTTGCGGCCATTATGCTCAACACTGTTCAGAATTTCCGGCCCCTCGCGCAGGATGCGCGTGACCCAGAGCAGGGTTTCCACGTTATTCACCAGCGTCGGGCGGTTGAAAATGCCCACTTGCGCCACAAACGGCGGACGATGGCGCGGCAGACCGCGGTTACCCTCGATCGACTCGATCATGGCACTTTCTTCACCGCAGATATAGGCACCCGCGCCCCGGCGCAGTTCCACATAGCCCGCCGCGATCAGCCCCGCCGCTTCAAGTGCGGCAATCTCGCTCGCGAGAATCTCTAACACCGCCGGATATTCATCGCGCATGTAGATAAAGCAGCGCTCCGCCGCCACGGCCCAGGCGGCAATCAGCATCCCCTCAAGGAAAAGATGTGGCTGCCGCTCGAGGTAGTAGCGGTCCTTGAACGTGCCCGGCTCGCCCTCGTCGCCATTCACGGCCAGATAGCGCGGCCCGGCCTCGGCCCGCACAAAGCCCCATTTGCGCCCCGACGGAAAACCCGCCCCGCCCAGACCCCGCAACCCGGCATCGAGCAAGGTCTGCTGCACGCGCTCGAATTCTGCGTCGGCATTGGCGACGGCCCGCAGATCCGCCAGCGTGGCATAACCACCTGCGGCACGATACGCCTCAAATCCCTCGTACTCTGGCACATGCGCGTGGGTGTCGCCCGCCGCAACCGCCGCAAGAACGCTCTCGGGCGTGGCGTGATCGATATGATGGTGGCCCAATTCGACCACCGGCGCAGTATCACACCGCCCCATGCAGGGCGCGCGCAGAATGCGGACTTGGCCCGGATCAACCCCGTCTTCCAGAGCCGATTTCAAAGCCTGCGCCCCGGCCAATTCGCAACTCAGCGAATCGCAAACCCGAATCGTGAGCGCAGGCGGCGGGGTCTCGCCTTCGCGGATCACGTCAAAATGCGCGTAAAAACTTGCAACTTCATAAACTTCGGCCTGGGACAGACGCATTTCTTCGGCCAAGGCCCGCAAATGCGCCGCAGAAAGATGTCCGAACTGGTCCTGAATACGGTGCAGATACTCGATCAAGAGATCACGCCGCCGCGGTCCCTCGCCCAAGAGCGCCTGAACCTCAGCCCAAGCACCATCCTCCAACTGCCGACCCTTTGGCGTGCGACGACCTTTGCCGTTCCCAGATTTCCAGACGCCTTTGCGATCATCCAATGCCATTGCGATCATCCTCTTTCCCTGTTGCGCCCGAAACTAGCGGGCCGAGCTGGGGGCAGAGCCCTCAAAAACGACATTTGCACCACCATTCGCGTTGATCAGGGCGTGAAATGCGGCGGGGTGCGGCAAGGAAACCCTGTGCGCGACCTCTACCCCGGATTAGACTGTGGCAAAACCGGGAACACACCATGCCGCTCTTTTCGCTCGCCGCCAGCCTGCCGCTGATCCTCACCGCCTGCGCCGCGCTCTGGGGCGGTGTCTGGGGCTGGCTGGCCTTAGGCTATATCACCGTGATGGTCTTTACGCTCGACCGCCTGATCGCCCGACAGACGGGCAACCCTGATCCCAACGCCGAATTTCCGGCCGCAGACTGGCTGCTCGTTGTCCTTGGCCTGGGGCATTTCGCGGTATTGGCCCTGTCCCTCTGGGCTGTTTCGGGTCAGAATGATCTCACCGCGCTGGAGCGCGCCTTGGTGGCGGTGTCCGCAGGGCTCACCACCGGCCAGATCTCGCATCCGGTGGCGCATGACCTCATCCACCGCAGCGCCCGCGCCAAACGGCGCCTTGGGCGGCTCATCTATACCTCGCTACTCTTTGGCCACCATGCCAGCGCCCATCTGCGCGTCCACCACATCCATGTCGCAAGCGCCGAGGACCCCAGCAGCGCCCGCCCCGGCGAAGGATTCTACCGCTACGCCGCGCGCGCTTGGCCCGGCGGCTTCATCGCCGGACTGCGCGCCGAATCGCGCCTCCAAGGCGACCGCCCGCTTTGGCACCATCCCTATGCGGCCTATCTCGGGGGCGCTCTGGCGCTCATCCTCACCACCGCCGCCACGCTGGGGGCGTCCGGTGTGGCGCCCCTTTTCTTCATCGCGGGCTATGCGCAGAGTCAGATCCTTCTGTCGGACTATGTGCAACACTACGGGCTGCGCCGCCTGCGCACAGCCGAGGGCCGCATGGAACCAGTCGGGCCGCAGCATTCGTGGAACGCGCCGCAGGTGATGTCGGCTGCCATGACCCTTAATGCACCGCGCCATTCGGATCACCATGTCACGCCCCAGCGCCCCTATCCCGCGCTGCAACTCAACCGCCAGACCATGCCGATCCTGCCGCAGTCTCTGCCGGTGATGGCCGTGCTCGCCCTCGTCCCGCCGCTCTGGCGACGCATCATGGACCCGCGCGCCGCAGGCTGGCGCGAATCCCCTAGCGGCACCGTGCGCGATCTGGCAGGCTGAGGCCCATGCGTGCCTTGATCCTCCTTGCGGCCCTCACTGGCCTTGCCCACCCGGTTGCGGCACAAATGTCCGCCGCTGAATTTGATGCCTATACGCGCGGCCAGACCTTTTATTATGGCGCTGGCGGTACGCCCTATGGCGGCGAGGAATATCTGTCCGACCGCCGTGTGCGCTGGTCCTTTCTCGATGGCGAGTGTCAGGACGGGCGCTGGTACGAAGACAGCGGCCTGATCTGTTTTGTCTATGACAACCGCCCCGACCCGCAATGCTGGAGCTTCGAGCGCACCGATCGTGGCCTCATCGCGCGTTTTTCCGGGGATCAGAGCATGTCAGAGCTCTACGAAGTCAAACGCTCAGACGCCCCCCTGATGTGCCTTGGCCCGGACATCGGGGTGTGAGCTTGCGTGTTTTCCTGGTCGAAATACTCCTATCCCGCGCTCTCCTGCGCCCCTGCCGGAAATCTTCCCCCTAGCATGCCCGGCCCCCATCGCCTAAGTTCATGCTCAGAAAGCTGAAACCGGTCGCGGGGGCGCCATGAGTGACACAGGACTTCAGAAACTGGCGTTTTTCCTGCTGGTGGCGCTGACCCTCTTTGTCGCGGCCACGGGGGGCGTGTGATGGCGCAGCGTTTTGGCGGCAAGTTTAGCCCCGACGGCAAAGACACACCTGCCCCCCAAGCTGGCGGATTTCGCGGCGCGCGACGCACCCGTGCCGGTGGGCGCGTCAACCTCTTGTTTTTTGCCCCTCTGCCTCTGGCCGCCCGCGCCTTCACCTCCGGTCCGGCCGAGCTTGCCCTGAACCTTGGCGCCTTGGGCGCGCTCCTCCTGGCGGCCTGGCTCACCCGCGAGGGTATTCTGGCGCAAGAGGCCTATGAGGCCCGCAAGATCGCGCGCCGTCCCGCCTTCCCGCGCAAGATCTTTGCCTCCGGTCTCACCGGGCTGGGCCTTGGCCTAGCGGGCTATGCCAGCAACGGCGGTCTCTTGGAGCCGCTCATTTACGCCATCCTCGGCACGGTCCTGCACAGCTTCGCCTTTGGTCTCGACCCGCTCAAGGACAAGGGCATGGAGGGCGTCGACACCTTCCAGAGCGACCGCGTTGCCCGTGTCGTCGATCAGGCCGAGGATTATCTGCGCGCTATGTCCGACGCGCTCAAACGCGCGGGCGACCGGCAGGCGGAAACCCGGCTCGAGCGGTTCCAGACCATCGTGCGCGACATGCTGCGCACGGTCGAGGATGACCCCCGCGATCTCACGGCGGCGCGCAAATATCTCGGCGTCTACCTGATGGGTGCCCGCGACGCGACGGTCAAGTTCGCCGATCTGCACGCCCGTGCCCCGAACCCACAGGCGCGCGACAAATACCTCGCGCTCCTCTCCGATCTCGAACAGAATTTCACCGCCAAGACCCGTGCGCTGATGCTCGACAGCACCACCGATCTCGATATCGAAATCGAAGTGCTGCGCGACCGGCTCGAGCGCGAGGGCGTCCACCTTGAACCCAAAGATTTAGCGTAAAAGGACCGATCCCATGTCAGAGACCACCCGTCAAAAGGCCGAAGCCGCCCTCAAGGATGTCGAGGCCGTCAACCGCGCGATCCTCCCTGTTCCCACCGATGCCAATGCCATCGTGACACTGGATCAGGCCGACGCCCCCGCCAGCGCCGAAATCACGCGCCGCATGGCCGAAATCGACATGGATGACACCCAGTCGATCGTGTCCTTCGGCTCTGCCGCGCAGGCCGAATTGCAAGAGATTTCCCAAGCCATGCTGCAAGGCGTGCGCAACAAGGATGTGGGACCGGCAGGCGACAGCCTGCGCGGCATCGTCACCACGATTCGCGGCTTTGCCGTCTCGGAACTCGACGTGCGCCGCGAACGGTCGTGGTGGGAAAAACTGCTGGGCCGTGCCGCCCCCTTCGCCAAATTCACCGCCCGGTTCGAGCAGGTACAGGGCCAGATTGACAAGATCACCGATGACCTTCTGTCGCATGAACACACGCTCCTGAAGGATATCAAATCCCTCGACATGCTCTACGAAAAGACGCTGGCCTTCTACGACGAACTCGCCCTCTACATCGCGGCGGGCGAGGCCAAGCTCAAGGATCTGGACACCAAGGACATCCCCGTCGCCGAGGCCGCCGTTCAGGCCGCGCCAGAGAATGATCAGGTGATGAAGGCGCAGGAACTCCGCGATCTGCGCGCCGCCCGCGACGATCTCGAACGCCGGGTGCATGATCTCAAACTCACCCGTCAGGTGACGATGCAATCCCTGCCCTCGATCCGTCTGGTGCAAGAGAACGACAAATCGCTCGTGACCAAGATCAACTCGACCCTCGTCAACACCGTGCCGCTCTGGGAAACCCAATTGGCGCAGGCGGTTACGATCCAACGCTCGGCAGAGGCCGCAGCGGCGGTGCGCGACGCCAATGACCTCACCAACGAACTGCTGACCGCCAACGCCAAGAACCTGCGCGAGAGCAACAAGATGATCCGGCAGGAAATGGAACGCGGCGTCTTCGACATCGAGGCGGTAAAACAGGCCAATGCCGATCTCATCGGCACCATTCAGGAGAGCTTGCAAATCGCCGACGAGGGTAAGGCCAAGCGCGCCAAGGCCGAGGAAGACCTCAAGAAGATGGAGGCCGATCTGCGCGACACGCTGGCCTCCGCCAAGGCCCGCCGCGACGGCGTCGGCGATACCGCAGGTACCTCGGTGCCCAAGAGCTAAGTCAAAGGCATGCACGCTGTCCGTTTGAAATGGGGGCTCATGGGACTGGCGCTGACGGCGCTTGCCGCCTGCGACATGCCCTCCGCCCCCTCGACGTCGGCGCGTCCGGCGGCGCGCCCCACGGCGCTCCCGCCCACCACGGGCTCCGTCCCCTCCGCCGACAGTCAGGCGCTCGCCGCCTATTACCAACGCGTCGAGACGGACCTGCTCAGCCGCGGTCTCCTGCGCCGTGACGGTGGCGGGCCGGACACGCCCTTTACCGACACCGACATCCTGCGCAATTTCGAGCGCATCGCGTTTTACGACGAATACCAGCAGGGCGCGGGCTATCGTCCCTCCACCGGGCGCGCCGGAGGCCTGCGCAAATGGATGGGGCCGGTTCGCATCAATGTCGAATTCGGCGCGTCCGTCCCCGAGGAACAGCGTGCCGAAGACCGCCGCCTTGTCGCCGATTATGCCGCGCGGCTGGCGCGCGTCACCCGCCACCCGATCAGCACCGGCGCGGGCAGCCCCAATTTCCACGTTCTCTTCGTGGGCGAGGATGACCGCGCCGCCACCCTCGCGCGCATCCGCCAACTCGCCCCCGAGGCCGGCCCCAGCACCCTCGCCATCTTCCGCGACATGCCGCGCTCGATTCACTGCCTCGTGGTGGCCTTTTCCGGTCAGGGCGCGGATCATACCTATCGCCGCGCAATTGCCCTCATCCGCGCCGAACATCCGCCCCTGATGCGGCAATCCTGCGTACATGAGGAACTGGCGCAGGGGCTTGGCCTCGCCGATGACAGTCCTGCCGCGCGCCCCTCGATCTTCAATGACGACGACGAATTCGCCCTGCTCACCAGCCATGACGAAGAGCTGCTCTGGCTGCTCTATCACCCCGACCTCAAACCCGGCATGTCCCCCGACGAGGCCCGCCCCATCCTGCGCCGTCTGCTCGATGCACGGGCGGGCGGGCCGGTGTGACATGATTCAACTTATATCACCCGACACTTTCGAATTCTTCGCAAGCTACCTGCTCGCCGGGTATGTCGTGATCATCGTTAGATCACGGTTTATTCTCGGCGTACGAGCTAAACCCGCCGAACTGATTGTTGAAGCTATTATTTTCAGTTTAATCAATCAGCTTCTCGCAAGTCTGATTTCAGAGTTGTCCAACTATACCGGATTTTCGCAATGGTTGGATAGCACGGGAATTCTTCCGAGTAGCGACAGCAAACTTTACTTCTTTCTTAAAGTTCTCGCTTTACCAGCACTACTTGGGGCTATCCTAGGCTACAATTTGTCTGCTGGTTGGAAAAACGCCCTACTTCGTCGCTTGTCAATGCCAGTCGTTCATCCTGTTCAAAGAGGCTATGACTTTGCGTTTGGGAATGGACGGGAAGCTGGCTTTGTTATCGTAAAATACTTCGATGAAACTACAGTTCTCGGTTTCTTTGGAGAGAACTCACTCGCCGCAACTGATCCAGACCGTAGCGATTTGTATTTGGAGCGACTATATTTCATCAATGAAAGTGGATCGTGGCAAGAGCCTGATCCCCCGCGCTCAGGGTTGGTCAATTTGCGAGACGTAAGATCAATTGAGTTTTTGGATCCAGAAAGGAAATAAAATGAGCGACAAAGGGAAGACCTTCCTCGTCGATGGCTATCAGGCAAAACCTAAGGCAATCGAAGGAGGGTATACGCGAGGCTATCAGCCTTCGGATTCAAAACCAACGTCTGCAACGACATCGGTGCCGCCCACGAGACTTCCGCGCGCAACATCGGTCATTTCTAAACCCAAAGGCTCCTGACAATGCCCATCTTCGATTTCCTTTCCGGCCAGTTCATCGACGTCATTCACTGGACCGACGACACCCGCGACACCATGGTCTGGCGGTTCGAGCGTGAAGGCCACGAGATCAAATACGGCGCGAAACTCACCGTGCGCGAGGGGCAGGCCGCTGTCTTTGTCCACGAGGGGCAATTGGCCGATGTCTTCACCCCCGGTCTCTACATGCTCGAGACCAACAACATGCCGATCATGACCTCATTGCAACATTGGGATCACGGCTTCAAATCCCCCTTCAAATCCGAGATCTATTTCGTCTCGACCACCCGGTTCAACAACCTCAAATGGGGCACCAAGAACCCGATCATGCTGCGCGATCCCGAATTCGGACCCACGCGCATCCGCGCCTTTGGCACCTACACGGTGCGCGTGGCCGACGCCGCCAAATTCCTCTCCGAGATCGTCGGCACCGACGGCGAATTCACCATGGATGAGATCAGCTTCCAGATCCGCAACATCATCGTGCAGGCGTTTTCGCGGATCATCGCAGGCTCCGGCATCCCGGTGCTTGACATGGCCGCCAACACCGCCGATCTCGGCAAGCTGGTCGCAGGCGAGATATCCAGCATCGTTTCCGACTACGGCCTCGCAATCCCCGAGTTTTACATCGAAAACATTTCGCTCCCCCCCGAGGTCGAAGCCGCGCTGGACAAGCGCACCTCGATGGGCATCGCCGGCGATTTGGGCAAATTCACCCAGTATTCCGCCGCCGAGGCCATGACCGCCGCGGCCAAGAACCCCTCCGGCGGCGCAGGCATCGGCGCGGGGCTTGGCATGGGCATGGGGATGGCCATGGCGCAGAACCTCGCACAGGACGGGCCATGGGGCGCACGCCAGGCCACCGCGGCCCCCGCAGCCCAGACCCCACCCCCGCCGCCCCCCGTTGAACACGTCTGGCACATCGCCGAAAACGGCCAGACCCATGGCCCCTATTCCAAGGCCTCCATGGGCCGGATGGTCACCGACGGCAAGCTCACCCGCGAAAGCCATGTCTGGACCGCAGGCCAGGACGGCTGGAAACGGGCCGAAGACGTGGCCGAACTGGCACAACTCTTCACCGTGATGCCACCGCCCCCGCCGGGTCTGTGACCGCATGCGCCGCCGCGCCACAATTACCCTGCACTGGCTCAATCTGATGCTGTTGCTCTTTGTGCTGGGCGATGGCGGGGCCACGGTCTGGCTCTCCGTCGCCTACAGCATCTCAGCGCTCGGCATGTGTGCGCTGGCGCTGGCCTTTGGCCTCTTGAACGGACCGGGCCCAAAACTCGACGGCGCGTTTCGCACCCTGCACCCGTGGCTGCACCGCGCACTCTATGCGCTGCTCGCGTGGGGCGCTCTAGCTCTTGCCGCCGAGGCCCTTGGCCAATCCCTCCCCGGCCCCGAGGCGCGCAAACTGCTCTTGGCGCTTCTGGCCGCCTCGGCGCTGCACGCCACCTTCAACCTCTGGCGCCATACTGCACTGGGCGATGGGGCATTGCGCCGCATCACCCCGCGCGCCGTGCATCCCATTCTATGAGCCCCATGCAAAATACACATCCCCCCGAGCCAGCAGAGACCGAAACCCAGCACCGCTTTCCCTGCGTCGGCTGTGGTGCGGATTACCGCTATGATCCCGGCGCGAACCACCTGATCTGTGATCACTGCGGCGACATCCATCCGATCGCGGGCAACGCCCCCTGGCAAGGCGGCATCAAGGAGTTGGACTTTGACCGCGCTCTGCGCGATCAACTCCCCGCGCAGGAGATGGAAGAGGTCCGCACCACCACCTGCACCAGTTGCGGCGCGCAGGTTGAACTTGGCACCGACACCCACGCCGCCGAATGCCCCTTCTGTGCCTCGCCGGTCGTCACCGACACCGGCACCCAGCGCCATATCAAACCGCGCGCGCTCCTGCCCTTCGCGCTCGACGAGACCACCGCACGAAAGGCCATGACCGATTGGCTCGGCCGCCTCTGGTTCGCGCCGAACGGGCTTCAGGATTACGCCCGCAAGGGCCGCCGCATGCAGGGCATATATGTGCCCTACTGGACCTATGACGCCGACACCAAATCCTCCTACCGGGGCGAACGTGGCACGGTCTATTACGTCACCCAAACCGTGATCCGCGACGGCAAACGCCAGACAGTGCAAGTACCCAAAATACGCTGGACCCCCGCCTCGGGCCGGGTCTCACGGTTTTTTGATGACGTGCTCGTGCTCGCCTCGAAATCCCTGCCCAAACGCTTCACCGAGGCGCTGGAGCCATGGGATCTGGCCGCTCTCGAACCCTATAACCCGGAATTCCTCGCAGGCTTCCGCGCCGAGGGCTATAGTGTCGATCT
Source organism: Roseovarius sp. 217 (assembly GCF_000152845.1). GTDB lineage: Bacteria > Pseudomonadota > Alphaproteobacteria > Rhodobacterales > Rhodobacteraceae > Roseovarius. Next base: position 2,712,250 of record NZ_CH902584.1, on the reverse strand, counting down.
GGACATCGGCTTCACCGAGGCGCGCACCCGGATGGATGCGATCATCGCCCGCGACGTGCGCTTTGACATCGGCGGCGACCGCCAGCAGATCCACGAAATCAACACCGAGATCAGCGCCGTCACCTTCAAACACATCCTGCTGCCCGTCTGGCTCGCGGCCTATAAATACCGTGGCGAAACCTACCGCTTCGTCGTCAACGGTCGCACCGGGCGCGTGCAGGGCGAGCGCCCATGGTCCGTCTGGAAGATCACCTTCGCCGTGATCCTGGGCGCGATCATCGCGGGCGCTGTGGGCTATGTCATCGCCCTCGAACAAGGCGTGCTATAGGGCACGACCAGCGGAAATTCGCCCGCCGGGGCATGGATAACCCGCAAAACTCTCCCTATGATCATCGCTCAGGGCCGCGTGCCTTGACTATCATGGCCGGGCAAGGACATCGCTGAATGACAGACGGACTCGAAACACTCAACGACCTTTTGCACGCCCGTCATTCCTGTCGCGCCTTCCGGCCTGATCCGGTGCCCGAGGACAAAATCCGCCAGATCGTCGCCGCCGCAGGCCGAGCGCCCTCTTGGTGCAACGCCCAGCCGTGGCAGATCACCGTGACGCAGGGCGCGGAAACCGACCGCTTTCGCACAGCCCTGCTTGACGCGGTGCAACGTGACCGCCCTGCCCCTGACCTGCCTTGGCCCGAGAGCTATCCGGGGGCGCATGGCGCGCGACGCTTGGAATGCGGCTTGCAACTCTACGAGGCCGCAGGCATCGCCCGCAACGACCGTGCGGCGCGCGCCGAACAATCCATGCAGAATTACCACCTCTTCGGCGCGCCACATGTGGCCCTCATCCATTCCGAAAAGGCGCTCGGCGCCTACGGCGCAATGGACACCGGCGGCTTTATCACGGCCTTCATGCTGGCGGCCTCCGCGCTTGGCATCGCCACCATCGCGCAGGCCTCCGTCGCGGCCTATGCGCCGATGATCCGCACGCATTTCGCCCTGCCTGACAGCCGCCTCATCCTCTGCGCCATATCCTTTGGCCTGCCCGATGACGATCACCCAACCAATAAATTCCGCACCAGCCGGGCGGGGTTGGACGAGGTGCTCGATCTGCGCGGCTGAGTGTGTTGTCCCCGGAGGCTTTTTATGCGCGCCCTTTTGCAACGTGTTTCCGAGGCTTCCGTCGCGGTAGATGGCGAGGTCATCAGCCGCTCTGGTCCCGGCCTCTTGATCCTCGTCTGCGCCATGCAGGGCGATTGCGAGACCCAAGCAGAACGGCTGGCCACAAAGATCACCAAACTGCGGATTTTCCCCGATGAGGCGGGCAAGATGAACCGCTCTTTGATCGACATCGGCGGCAGCGTTCTGGTCATCAGCCAGTTCACGCTGGCCGCCGATACCTCGCGCGGCAATCGGCCTGGATTCTCGACGGCGGCGGACCCGGAGACCGGCCATCGGCTCTATCTGCATTTCGCACAACAGTTTGCTCAGCAGCATATTCCCACCAAACTGGGTCAGTTCGGGGCGGATATGAAAGTGTCTTTGGTCAACGACGGGCCAGTGACAATCTGGATGGAAAGTTAGCGCAGAGCGACCACCGGCTCAAAACAAACTCCCCTGCCCCTCAGGGGGCGTCTTGGGCTTGACCTTCGGGATCGGCACCGCAGGTCCGGTGCCCGACACATCCAGCATCCCATCGGCAAACTCGATCTCCAGCACCGCCGCCCCCGCCGCAGCCTTGCGTGTCGTCACAACCGCCCCATCGCCGCGCACCACCGCATAACCGCGCTTGAGCGTGGCCTTGTATCCCAGCGTCTCGCGCAGCCGCTCCAGCGCGCTCAGCCGATCCTGCCAGCCCCGCACCTGCCGCCCGGCCACCTCTGAAAACCGCGCCGACATCCGGTCCAACTCGCGCCGCTTCTGCGTGATGTCGCGGTTCAGCGCGTGCACATTCAGCCGCGCCGCCGTCGCCTGCAACCGCCGCCGATCCCCCTCGACCGCGCGCCGCAACAGCGCCGGGCGCAACGCCCCCGCTGTCTCTGACAGATGTACCCGCCGCACCTGCACCGACCGGATCAGCGCCGCAGGCAGGCGCTCGCCCAAGGCGTCCAGCCGTTGCCGTGGTCCGTCAAGCAAAACATCGGCCCGTGGCAAGGCGCGTGCCAGATCGCGCAACCGCTGACCCCGCAAACTCACCCCTTGGCTCAACGCATGGCTCAGCCGCGCGCCCTGCCCCTCGACCCAGGCCAAGAGGTCCATCCGCACCGGCACCGCCAGTTCCGCCGCCGCCGTAGGCGTGGGCGCGCGCTTGTCCGAGGCAAAATCAATCAGCGTCGTGTCGGTCTCATGGCCCACGGCGGAAATCAGCGGGATGACACTCTCCGCCGCCGCCCGCACCACGATTTCCTCGTTAAACCCCCAGAGATCCTCGACCGATCCCCCGCCGCGCGCCACAATGATCAGATCCGGGCGCGGCAGCGCGCCGCCCGGCGTCATCGCATTGAACCCCCGGATCGCCCGCGCCACTTCGGGCGCGCATTTGTCACCCTGCACAGCCACAGGCCAGATCAGCACCTTGCGCGGGAAACGGTCGCGCAGCCGGTGCAGAATATCGCGGATCACCGCGCCTGAGGGCGAGGTCACAACCCCGATGATATCCGGCAGATATGGCAGCGCCTGCTTGCGCTCCGGCGCAAAGAGCCCCTCCGCCGCCAGCGCCGCCTTGCGCTTCTCCAGCATCGCCATCAGCGCGCCCATGCCCGCCGGTTTCATATCCTCGATGATGATCTGATAGCGCGATTGACCGGGGAATGTGGTCAGCCGCCCCGTGGCCACCACCTCCATCCCCTCTTCGGGCTGCACGGCAAGGCGCGTCGCAACCCCCTTCCAGATGATCCCCGCCAGAACCGCAGAATCGTCCTTGAGGTCCAGATAGATATGCCCCGACCTTGGCCGCGATATGCGCCCCAGTTCGCCGCGCACGCGGACATGGGAAAACTCGCCCTCGATCATCCGCTTGATCGCCCCCGACAGATCCGAGACGGAAAATTCCGGGGCATTGCCGCCCTCGTCGGGATCGTCAATCAGATCGGACATGCGCGCGCCTCCTGCCTTGTGTCTGCTTGCCCGCCACCTTAGAACGCAGGCCAACCGAGGCCAAGCAGGAGTTGCCGCCATGAACATTCTCATCCTTGGATCGGGCGGGCGGGAACACGCGCTCGCATGGGCCGTGCTGCAAAACCCCAAATGCGACCGGCTGATCGTGGCCCCCGGCAATGCAGGCATCGCGGAGATCGCCGAATGTGCCGCGCTCGATAGTCTCGACGGCGGCGCGATTGCAGGCTTTTGCGAGGCCGAGGCAATTGATTTTGTCATCATCGGCCCCGAGGCACCGCTCGCCGCCGGTGTCGCCGACCGCCTGCGCGACGCCGGGTTGCTGGTCTTTGGCCCCTCCGCCGCCGCCGCCCGGCTTGAGGCCTCCAAGAGCTTTACCAAAGCCATCTGCGACGCGGCCCAAGCCCCCACCGCAGCCTATGCCCATTTCACCGACCTCGCCGCCGCCCGCGCCTATGTCACGGCCCAAGGCGCCCCGATCGTGGTCAAGGCCGACGGTCTGGCCGCCGGCAAGGGCGTGATCGTCGCCATGACCGAGGAGGAGGCGCTTGCCGCCCTTGACGACATGTTCAGCGGCGAGTTTGGCGCAGCGGGCGCAGAGGTGGTGATCGAGGAATTCATGGAGGGCGAAGAGGCCAGCTTTTTCGTCCTCTGCGACGGCGAAACCGCGCTGCCCATCGGCACCGCTCAGGACCACAAACGCGTCGGCGACGGCGACACCGGCCCCAACACCGGCGGCATGGGGGCTTATTCCCCCGCCCCGGTGATGACCGAGGCCGTGACCCAACAGGCGCTCGACCTTATCGTCCGCCCGACGCTCAGGGAAATGTCCCGGCGCGGCACGCCGTATCAGGGCGTGCTCTTTGTCGGTCTGATGATCAAGGACGGCACGCCGCGCCTTGTCGAATACAACTGCCGCTTTGGCGATCCCGAATGTCAGGTGCTGATGATGCGCTTGGGCGCTCAGGCGCTTGACCTCCTGCTCGCCACGTCCGAGGGGCGGTTGGGCGATATCTCGGTCAACTGGGCCGAAGATCACGCCCTAACGGTCGTTCTGGCCGCGCTGGGCTATCCCGGCGACTACACAAAAGGCAGCGTAATCAAAGGGCTGGAGGCGTGCCCCGAGGACAGCTTTCACATGGTCTTTCACGCGGGCACCACCCGCGCGGGCACACAGATCACCGCAACCGGCGGCCGCGTCCTCGCCGCCACCGCGCGCGGCACCACGCTGCGCGAGGCCGCAGATCGCGCCTATGCCATGGTCGACCAGATCGACTGGCCAGAGGGCTTCTGCCGCCGCGACATCGGCTGGCGCGCGCTCGACTAAGCAATGTCAGAAGACCCTGATAGGGTTTCTCGGCTCGAAACTTCGACAACTCACGCAATGAGAGCTTTCCGACATTTCAACGAACACCCGAAAAACCCTAGACGGCACCAGACTCGGCAACTGGAACCCGGTTTACCACGACCTCGACGTCACGGACCGTGCTGACCCCATCATCCGGCCCACCGAAGTCGTAAAGCACGGAGCCCAGAAAAATCCGCACGATCTCGGTACTTGGCGGCAAAAAGTTCGGAGTATCTGAGAGAAAGCGATCCGGAGGGCCATCCGACGACAGATAGGTCGTATCATCGCCGACACGGACAAAGGATGTAATCGTGCCCGCCTCCAGACCGGGCGGGCTATGCACGACATGCAGGTATTCCCCAGACGACCCGTTGTCCCCCGACGCCGACCCGGAAAAAGTCGTGCTGTCGTAGATCTCGAACTGACCTTCAATCGCCTCGTCGATATTCAGCACCACGCGGGTGATATCGGCAAGCGGATTGGTCTCCCCCTCTTGGAGGACGAGACTGGTCAAGGACAGGTCGTTCAAATCCCCAAGCCCGATGGTGAACACCAAATCCGTGTCCACACGCAGGGGCTCAAGCGGCGTTCCAACCGCCTCTTCCTCTTCGTCCACAAAATCGACCTGGATATCATCGGCCTGCGACGGCTCCATCCCATGGACGAGGAACTGATACACCTCCGGCGCGGCCTGCGGGTCCTCCAATCTGAGTGCGATGGACATGAGCGATGCCTCCTCGCCCTCCAATGGTGCGATCGTGACATCGAAACCGGTCATGGGCGAGAGGCTCGAGGGCCGATCCAGATCACGAATGATCTCGATACGGTCCTGCGCCGGATCGAAATCATGCAGTTCGCCGAGGATCCGGGACGGGGCGTGACCACTCAGAATCCGGATTAGGTCATCGCCCTCACCAAGGGTCACGTCTAGGTCTTCTTCCCAACCGAACGGATTATGCAGAATAACGGTGTCATTCCCCTCGCCAGCATCAATCACACCCGGGCTATCAAAGACCTCGATCACGTCATTACCACCGTCACCGAAGGCCACGGGCCTTTCCCCGGGCACTTCATCGTCCCGGTCCGCAGCAAATTCCGCAGCGAGCGAGAAGAACACGGAAATGGAATCGTCGCCCTCACCACCCGCGACGATGCCGCCCGACAGATACAGGAGATCATTACCCGCGCCCGCGTCGACAAAACTGTCAACAGGTTCACTCTCGCGGGTCTCCTCATTGAATACCGTGTTGTATTCGTTCCCGATCACATCATCAAAGGGCGTGCCGACGTGATCCTCAATATCCACCGCCATGGCAACGATGCCAATTTGGCGATCATTGTCGATGACTGGCTCTTCCTCGTCAGGGTCTTCAGGGATCGGAACGGGATCAATCGGCTCACCCACGATATCTTCGTCGAACGGAAGCTCCTCATTGGACATATCTTCGTCCGGCGGCATCTCTTCATTGGCAACCGGAACGAAATCAGTCCCATCGTCGATGACAAGGGATGCACCCAAAACCCCCATCGCCACCAAAAGCAAACCAAGCATTCAGCCACCACTCGCAAAACGTCTTATGCGTAGAATCCTAGGGTGATCAAAAGGTTACGTCAATCCGCCTTTGGCTGCCGCATATCACGGTCTCGTCAACACAGCGCCGCAGTTGACGCCATCACGGACGCGCTCGCACCGCGCCCATGACCGACCGGATCGACGCTTTTGGTTGGCGCGCTCCCTGAGAGACAGCCTGTCGGGGGCGTTGCACCCGCCCCGCCCCGCGCAGATCAGATCAGATCAGATCTGTTTTTCCGGCATCTGCACAACCAGACCATTCAGCGCATCCGTCACCTTGAGCTGACAGGTCAGCCGCGACCGTTCAGGATCGGGTTGATAGGCGAAATCGAGCATATCCTCTTCCATGTCATCCTTGGCGGGCAGCTTGCCCACCCAACTCGGATCAACATAGACGTGACAGGTCGAACAGGCGCAGGCCCCACCGCAATCGGCCTCGATGCCGGGGATATTGTTGTCGCGCGCGCCTTCCATCACGGTCAGGCCATTGGCCACCTCGACCTCATGCCGGGTGCCATTATGCTCGATATAGGTGATTTTAGCCATGTCTGGGCTCACTCCATTGCGTCGCTTTTGGGGACTACCTAATCAAGCCCCCCGGCTGAGACCAGCCCAATTTGTACTTGCATCAGAAAAGAATTGCAGAATTGCCGCGGTCCTCAGCGTCGCAGGAAACCCGAAAGCCGCCCCAAGAGCGATGGCCCCCCGACCTCCGGCTCGGGACCTATCAGCGACCGCGCCACGCATCCGGATAGAACGTCCAGCGCCCGCTCCGACAGAGGCACCCAATCCACGCCCGCATCCCGGTCCAGCTCCTCAAATGGCGCAACGTCCCCCAGAAACGCGCGCGCCAAGGCGGCATTGGACGGCGCACAACGGTCCAGCAACGCCCGCCGCGCGACCGGACTGAGAGCGCCGGCATCCCGTTCCGCAGCCGTCAGCACCTCGGTCGCCGCAAAGAACCCGGCCATCACGGCGGCTCTCTCTTCGGTCCCAAGACCCTGCCCGATCAGCGCGGCCTTGATGTGGCGGGCCGCCTCGATCACCGCCGCAGACGGGCTCACATTCTGGCGCGGGATGTCCAGACCGCTCTCAGGCGGTGCCAGCCCGATCACCTCCAGAAACCGCTCGATCGCATAGCCCTGCGGCTGCGACGGGGTAAGCGGCACCACGGTCATCGCCTCCCGCCCCACCTGCGTCGCCCACTGCATCAGCAGCTTGTGATAATCCAACGTGCCCCGCGTGACGCGCCGTTCGAGCAAGTCCTCAAACGGTCCAACCCAGTCACTCCGCCCCTTCACATGCTGTTTGAAATCGCTCTCGATCCATAGGTCCTGCCGCTTGAGATAGACCACCACCCGCAGGTCATAGCCCAACCGCGCGACCGCCTCACGCAGCGGCACGAACCCGTCCTCACGCCACAGGTCAAACAGGATCTCGCTGCTCAAGAGCACATCATGCCCCGACCTCAGGAAATACCCCAGATGGGCCTCCATCCGCACCAGATCGCGCGCCGCACAAAAAGCAGCCAGTTGCGCCGCATTGCCCTGATTGCGCGTGCGGTCCTCGGGATGGTGCTCATAGATCTGACCCCGCGCCGCCAACCACTCGGCCCGCTCCGCCAGAAAACTCTGGATCGTTGTTGTCGCGCATTTCGGCATGCCGACATGAAAGGTCACAACGGGCATCGGCGCGCGCCTGTGGTCTGGGATCAAGAGACGATGGCAAGAGTATTGCTCCAAATCGTAAACCATAGCCCGCAAAGCGATGCAACCCGCGCCCACGACCAGGCCAAGCTTGCAATATGGCCCACAGCTCCTACCCTATAGAGGAGCAGAGTCAGACCTTCAGAGCCCGATGCCCGCCATGCCCCGCCCACCCTCCGCCCTCATCGCCGCCCGCCTGTCAGAGGTTTCCTCGGGTGCGCGCATCACCGTGGCGGGTCTGGTGCTGGTGCGCCAACGCCCCGGCACAGCGCGCGGCGTGGTCTTTGTCACGCTCGAGGATGAAACCGGCGTGGTCAATGTCGTGATCTGGCGCAAGGTGTTCGAGCGGTTTCGCCGTGCGGTCATCGCCGGACGCATGCTGCGCGTGACCGGCCGGGTCGAACGGCAGGCCGGTGTCACCCATGTGGTGGCCGAAGAGATCGAGGATATCTCGGCCCTGCTCGACCTCCTGGCCGATCCCGACAGCCCGCTTTCCCCCTCAGGTCAAACCGGCTAGACTCAGGCGAACATTGCCCGCGAGGCCCCCGCTGATGATCCGCCCCACACTCTCAAGCCTCGCCTTGGCCCTGTCCCTCGCGGCGTGTCAGACCGTGGCCCCCAACGCGAGCGGATCAAACCTCGGGGCAGAGGCCCCGCCGGGGGCCGCCCCCGGCACCTGCTGGGGCAAACAGGATACGCCCGCAGTGATCGAGACCGTCACCGAACAGGTGCAGCTATCCCCCGCTGAAACCGATGCCTCGGGCAAGATCCTGAGCCCCGCCACCTATGCCACCGTCACCCGGCAGGCCATCCTGCAAGAGCGCGTGACCACTTGGTATGAAACCCCCTGCGCCGATGTGCAGACGCCTGACTTCATCGCCTCGGTTCAGCGCGCCCTTGCCGCACGCAACCTCTACAGCGGTCCCGTCACCGCCCGTATGGACCCGCGCACCCGCGCGGCGATCCAGCGCTATCAGCTCCCGCTCGGTCTCGACAGTGACACACTCTCGCTCGACAGCGCCCGTCGCCTCGGATTGGTGGCCACGCCGATCAGCGACTGACTCCCGCCTCCTCTGGCCCGAAATACCTTGGCGGCGTCGGGGCAGCGCCCCCGGCGCTCGCCTCAGCCCTGGAAGTCGCGAATCAGACGCAGCGCCAACGCGCCATAGGCCTGCGCCGCCGCGCTGTCACCCGCAGCCACCGGACAGCCCGCATCGCCTGCCGACCGGGTTTCCAGATCAATCGGCAAGGCCGCCAACAGCGGCAGGCCCAGACCCTCCGCCTCACTGCGCACCCCACCGTGCCCAAAGACATGCGCCTCATGACCGCAATCAGGGCATGTGAAAAACGACATATTCTCGATCATGCCCAGAATCGGCACCTCCAGCGTGCGGAACATATCCATCGCCTTGCGCGCATCGAGGAGCGCCACATCCTGCGGCGTCGAGACGATGATCGCCCCATCGGGACGCGCCCGCTGGCTCAGCGTCAGTTGCACATCGCCCGTGCCCGGCGGCAGATCGACGATCAACACATCCAGATCGCCCCAGTCCACCTGCGCCAACATCTGTTGCAGCGCCCCCATCAGCATCGGCCCCCGCCAGATCACAGCCTTGGCGGGGTCGAGCATCAGCCCGATCGACATCACCTTGACGCCATGCGCCTCCAGCGGAATGATCCGCGTGCCATCCGGGCTTTGCGGTCGCCCCGTCAACCCCATCATGCGCGGCTGACTTGGCCCGTGAATATCGGCATCGAGCAAACCCACGCGCCGCCCCTGTCGCGCCAGCGCCACCGCAAGGTTCGAGGCCACGGTGGATTTGCCGACACCGCCCTTGCCACTGGCCACTGCCAGCAATGTCGCAATCCCCTCGGGCCGGATCGACGCATTGCCCCCTTTGGGATGCTGCCCCAGCTTGAGCGCGGGCGGCGCGGCCTGCGCCGTCAGGACCACCGTGGCGCGGCTCACCCCCGGCAGGCTCAAGGCGGCGCGCTCGGCGGCGGCGCGCACCGGCTCCATGTTGCGGGCCATCTCTGGGGTGGGTGCCTCGATGACAAAGCGCACCTCGCCCGCCTCGACCACCAGCGCGCGCACCATGTCCCGCGACATCAGACTGCCGCCGTCCGGCAACTCCAGCCTGTCAAGCCTCGCTTCGAGTTCCGCGCGAATATCGGTCATGTTCGTTCCTTTACCATTAGCGACATCAGCGCCGCTCTATGCAACCAAGGCAAGAGCAGTTTTTAAACTGCCTAAAAAATGCTTCATTTGCTTAACCTTAGGTCACTTTCTTCTTATGCATTTGCTGCATAGCAGCATTGCTTCTGCGGGGTATTGTGCAGCCGCAGCAAAAGCGTATTTTGGGATCAACAAAGGCGAAACGAACAGCGCCGAACTTGAACATGATAAAATCCGCAAGGACCCGAAGACATGGCTACCTCGATTGACACACGCCGCTCTGCCGCCGCCGTTCTCGGCGAGGATCTGAGTGCCGCCGTCTATGCTGCAATGCAGCGTATCGCAAATTACCGCACTTATCGCCGCACGGTCAATGAGCTGTCGCAGCTCAGCACACATGACCTCGCCGATCTGGGCCTGCACCGCAGTGAAATTCTTCGCGTTGCACATGAAACAGTTTACGGCCACCGGTCGTAATAAGAGATCAGATACCCCCCTCCTCCTCCCTGGGGTATCTGTTACGGTCACGGGCATCTCTCCTCCTCCCTGATGCCTGGGGCCGTCAAATTGGGACCATCCAGTCCCTTCGTTTTGCGAATGGCCCTCTCCTCCTCCCTGGGCCGGACGTATAGGAAACGGCGGCACCTCTCCTCCTCCCTGGTGCCGCCGTTTTTTATTGCGCGGACGCAAGACAGAGTTTTCCCCTGAATCGGCACGATAGCAGCAGGGCTTGGCCTCTTGCTGACATTGGTCCCAATGCCCAAGCGCGGAATCAAGGCGCGAAGCGCCGCCGCGCAGCGCCCGTCCGCCCCACCGGGCGGGCGCTTTTGTAACGTCTCAACACACTGATAACGCGGATGTATTTGGCAAGCATAAAGTGACAGCCGACTATGGTGCAGCGCCCACCCGACGGACGGGCACCGCGCGGCTTACCGACGGGGCCAACGTCCCCTCCAGACCCCGCTCCCCGCCGCCACCCTCAATGCAGCACCCGCGCCCGACCCCGCCGCATCGGCAAGGCCAGACACGTCCGGCTGGCCTCCCGTAAAAACCCGACAAAGGCCCGCGCCGCCGCACTTTCCGCCTGCCGTGCCGCCGGGCTCTCCAATGCCGCCCGTGCCATCTGCGCTGTAATCGGCCCCTCGACCGCACAGGCCCATTGCAAAAAACCCATGCGCGCGGCCTGCATCGCCTGCGGCCCGGTCGCTTGGCTGCTTTCCAGCCCATCAATGATTCGTAGAAAAGTCATCTTGCTGCTCTCCCCGGCCACACCCCGGGCCGGATGGGGCGGGAGAGGCAAGGGACATGGCGCAACAGATCATCAGCCCGAGGCGCACACGCCCGCATCGCACCCCGCGATTCGACGTCACGCCAAGGCTGGTTTCCGGGCTTGGATGGCGGGCCGGATGACCCTCGCGTCGCGGCACCTTCCCGAGCATTGTCGCCCAGTGGCATATCGCCGAAACGCCCTCCCTTACCGTTGCGGGGGCAGCGCCGGAATCGCACCGGCTTCCCAATTCTCCATCCCGAGAGCAGTGGACTGCTGTCGGCATGGCACCATGACAGGATCAGCCTAACCGCGCGCTCAATCTGCGCGCAAGCCCGAATCCGACACAGACAATTCCACTCACGCCAGAACCCGGTAGCGCGCCGCGTAGGTCACCGGAAAATTCACCGACCGCGCGATAAAGCAGACCGCATGCACCTGCCCATGCAGCCCATTGGCGCGGCTCAGATCGGTCCCCGCCGGCACCGCGATCCGGGGCCGCAGCGTGGCCCGCAGAAATCGGCTTGCCCCGGTGCTGTCGGTCTCCCCGATGGCAATGGGATCATCCTCATAGGACTGCACGGCAATGCCCGCGTCACTCGCCAGATGCAGGAACCACAGCATGTGACAGGCGCTCAGCGCCGATATCAACATATCTTCCGGATTGTGCAGCGCCGGATTGCCCCCCAGCAGCGGATCGTTCGAGCAATGGATCACCGGCTTGCCGGGCGTCTCCACATTCCACGTCCGGTCGTAGCTCTTGTAATGTGCCGTGCCCTCGCCCCGGTTGCCGGTCCAGACCACACGGGCGCTATATTCATGCTCTTGGGCCAAACGCGATCACCTCAGCCTCTGTCACCACCATATCAAGCGGCTGATCGGTCGGCTCCAGCGGAAGCCCCCCCGATTCCTGCGCGCCATAGGCAAAGCCAATCGCCAGCGTTGCCCGCCGCGCGCGCAAAATCTCGAGCGTGCGGTCATAAAAGCCACCGCCATAGCCCAATCGCCCGCCGCTGCGATCAAAGGCCACCAGCGGCACGATCAGGATCTCCGGCTCGATGAAATCATCCACCTCCGGCACCATGGCCCCAAACGGCCCCTCGCGCAGCGCGCCGCCCGGCACCCAGCGCGAGAACCGGAGCGGCAATCCCGCCCCCATGATCACCGGCACCGCAACCGGCCCATGCGCCGCCGCCTCTTCCATTGCGTCGCGCGGGTCGATCTCGCTGCGGATCGGCAAATAGCCCGATACAGCCACCCCACGATAGCCTGCCAATACCCCCGACAAGAGCGCTGCCACACCGGGCAGACGCGCGGCATGCGCCTCGGCCCGCCGCGCAAACGCCGCCTTGCGCGCCGCCGCCTTCACCTCCGCCAGGTCATTCATAACAGAAACACCGTTGCCAGCCCCAGAAACGCAAAAAAGCCCACCACATCCGTCACCGTGGTTACAAATGTGCCAGAGCCCAGCGCCGGGTCAAAGCCCATTCTGTCCATCACAACCGGAATTGCCGCACCGGCCAACCCGGCCACCACCAGATTGATCACCATGGCGGCAGCAATCACATAGCCCAGCTCTGGCCCGCCAAACCAGATCATCCCGACAGCGCCCATCACCAGGGCGAAAATCACCCCGTTGATCAACCCCACAAGCACTTCTCGGCGCAACACCCGCCAGACATTCGATACCGTGAGATCCTTGGTTGCCAGCGCGCGCACAGCCACGGTCAGGCTCTGCGTTCCGGCATTGCCCCCCATCGAGGCCACAATCGGCATCAAGACCGCCAGCGCCACCAGTTGCGAAATCGCCAGCTCAAACTGCGCAATCACCAGCGACGCCAGAATTGCCGTGCCGAGGTTAACCGCCAGCCACGGCACCCGCTGCTTGGAGGTCTCGATCACCGAATCGTTGATCCCGCCCTCGCCGACCCCGGCCAGCCGCATGATATCCTCTTCATGCTCCTCATCCAGAACGGCCATGGCATCATCAATGGTGATGACCCCCACCAGCCGCCCGTCCTCATCGACCACCGGCGCTGAAATCAGGTGATACTGGTTGAACATATAGGCCACATCGCCGTCATAGCGTGTGACCGGAATGGTGTGAAACGTCTCTTCCACAATGTCCTTCAGCGGCACATCCCGGCGCGAGGCCATGATCCGCCCGAGGGTCACATTGCCCACCGGATGCAGCCGGGGATCGACCAGAACGATATGATAGAACTGTTCCGGCAATTCCTCGGCATGGCGCATGTAGTCGATCGCGTCGCCGACGGTCCAATGCTCCGGCGCCATCACCACTTCGCGCTGCATCAGACGGCCAGCGGAATACTCGGGATAGGTCAGAGATTGCTGCACCGCGATCCGGTCGCTGTCCTCAAGGACGCTCAGAATCGCCTCTTGCTGCTGATCCTCCAGATCTTCGACCAGATCGACCACGTCATCCGAATCGAGCTCGCGCACGGCATCGGCCAGCACTTGCGGCGTCAAGAGGCCCATAACCTCTTCGCGGATCGACTCGTCCAACTCCGACAGGATATCCCCGTCGAACTCCTGCCCGTAGAGCTCGATCAACCGCCGCCGGTCATAGGCGTTGCTCTGTTCCAGAAGGTCGGCGATATCGGCTGCGTGCAGCGGCTCCATTTCCGCCCAGAGCATCTCGCGGTCCTGCGTCTCGACCGCATACATGATCCGCGAAATCAACGCCCGCGTCAGCGGATGATGATCCTCATCTCCCTCCGCCTCGGGGGTCAGATCGTCCTCGTCTTCCGCCATATCGCCCCCTTGCCCGTCACAGTCGCGGGCAGGATTAAAGAACCGCTTTACAGAAAACAATCACAATGGGCCGATTTACCCCGACCGTGTCGCCGCTTATCCTCCGGCTTGCATAATCCGTCACCAAAAGGGGTCACATGCCGCCCAGAACCCTGATCACCGGTCACATCCTCAGCTTTGACCACTCGCCCTTCGAGGCCGGCGACCCCACCGATGCCGCCCGGCTGCACGAGGCGTTGTTGATCGAGGAGGGCCGGATCACCGCCCTCGGCACCGCACAGGCGTTGCACGCACAGGCGCCTGACGCGGCCCGGACCGACATGGGCAATCACCTGATTACCGCAGGTTTTGTCGATGCACATGTGCACTACCCCCAGACCGCGATCATCGCCAGTTGGGGCAAACGCCTGATCGACTGGCTGAATACCTATACCTTCCCAGAGGAAATGCGCCTCTCTGATCCCGCCTATGCCGCTGACATCGCGGGTCGCTATCTTGATCTGACCCTCGCCCATGGCACCACCACCTGCGCCAGCTTTTGCACCATCCACCCCGCCAGCGTGACCGCCTTTTTCGAGGCGGCACAGGCGCGCGGCCTGCGCGCCGTGGCGGGCAAGACCTGCATGGACCGCAACGCGCCCGAGGGGCTGCGCGACACGGCGCAATCGGCCTATGATGACAGCAAGCAGCTTTTGCAAACATGGCACGGCGTTGACCGGCTCTCTTACGCCATCACGCCCCGGTTTTCGCCCACCTCGACGCCAGATCAACTCGCCGCCTTGGGCGCGCTCTGGTCGGAATACCCCGATTGCCTGATGCAAACCCACCTCTCTGAACAGACCGACGAGGTTGCATGGGTTAAATCCCTCTACCCAGAGGCGCGCGACTATCTCGACACCTACGACTCGCACGGCCTCTTGGGGGCGCGCGGGCTCTATGGCCACGCCATCCACCTTGACGCGCGCGAGCGCGACCGCCTGCGCGAAGTGGGCGCGGCGCTGATCCATTGTCCCACCTCCAACACCTTCATCGGTTCAGGTCTCTTCAACCTCGCAGCCCGCATCGCCGAAGGCCAGCGCATCGGCCTGGCCACCGACACCGGCGGCGGCTCGTCTTTCTCGATGCTGCGCACCATGGCCGCCGCCTATGAAATCGGGCAATTGACCGGCACGGCGCTGCACCCCGCCCAGCTTCTCTGGCTCGCCACCGCAGGCTCGGCGCAGGCGCTGCACATGGGGTCAAAGATCGGCAATATAGCCCCCGGCATGGAGGCCGATCTCGTCGCCCTCGATCTCGCCTCAACCCCCGCGATTGCCCAACGCAGCGCGCGGGCGGATGACCTATGGGAGGCGCTCTTTCCCACCCTCATGATGGGCGACGACCGCGCCATCGCAGGCGTCTGGGTGGCGGGCAAGGCGGTGTAACTGGGGGGCTTGGGCAAGCAAAAGCACGCAGCCGCGCGGTCGCTGGGCCGGGGACTAGCGAAGCAACGGGGTGGATGCCACTTAATGTTAGCAAAGTCCGTATGACGTCACAGTGAGGCTCGCGCTCTACAAATCGCTAGGCCGTCACGCCAAAGGCGTGCCGAGATAAAGCGGCGCACCTTCGGTGCGACGGACGGCCCGGCGATCGCGCGGCGGCGCGTACCGCGCCTTGTCCCGCGCGGCACGCACCCCCGTCACACCACCTGCGACAGAATCTCCAGCGCCGCCTCATGCTGCGCGCGCCCGGCCGCGGCAATCACCCGGCCACCGTGATGCGCGGGGCCACCCTGCCAGTTGGTGACAATGCCGCCCGCCGCCTCGATCACCGCAATCGGCGCCTGAATGTCATACGGCGCAAGCCCGGCCTCGATCACCAGATCAACATGCCCTGCCGCAACCAGAGAATAGGCATAGCAATCAAGCCCATAGCGCGTCAACTTCGCGTGGCTCGCAACGTCGGCAAAGCCTGCCGCCTCAGCCGGGCTGCCCAATTCCGGGAATGTGGTAAAGACGATCGCCTCGGACAAGGACCGCGCGCCCAGCACCCGTAAATCCCGTGTGCCCATCGGCCCGACCATCCGCGCCGCGCCCCAACCGCCCTCAAACCGCTCGCCGATATAGGGTTGGTCGATAATGCCGTAAATCGGGCCGCTCGCATCGGACACCGCGATCAACACGCCCCAGGTCGGAGACCCGGACATGAACGCCCGCGTGCCGTCGATCGGATCAAGCACCCAAGTCAGGCCGCTCGTGCCCTCAACCGCGCCATATTCTTCGCCAAGGATTCCATCCTGCGGGCGCAATCGCCCCAGAACCTCGCGCATTGACCGTTCGGTTGCGCGGTCGCCCTCAGTCACCGGATCAAACCGCCCTTCGGGCAGCTTGTTCTCCGCCGTCAGATCGGCACTGCGAAAAAACGGCAGGACAGCCCCGCGCGCAGCATCTGCCACCGCATGGGCTGTCCTGACGATATCTGTCTTATCCATTCCGGCCCGCCTTTCCTACCGCATGCGCAGAGGGATAGCCCTTGGGCCGGTCAGGCTCAAGCCACCTCGCTCAGCACCCGAGCAAGGTCAAACAGGCGGCGGCGCTGGTTCTCTGGAATGGCGTAATAAGACCGCACCAGATCGAGCGCTTCCTTGTCTCCCATCAGGTCGGCACGTGCCGGATCGCTTTTCTCGCGCTCCACGCCGCCATCCTGTTCCAGCCCCTCAAAGAAAAAGCTGATCGTCACATCAAGTGATTCTGCGATATCCCAGAGCCGTGACGCGCTGACACGGTTCGCGCCGGTTTCGTACTTCTGAATCTGTTGAAATTTAATTCCCACACTCTCGGCCAGCTGCTGCTGGGTCATTCCCACCAGCCAGCGGCGGTGACGAATGCGTTTTCCGACGTGCACATCTACGGGGTGCGGCATTGAATGTTCCTTTTTACCTACTCTGAGATTTACCGTAATTCTGACAAACCGGGACTGGAATCTCGGAAATCACGCCACGCATCCCAGCGGCGTGTGCCAGAACTTATCAAGATGGTGTTAAAATTCAAGAAATATCGCTATCCATTTGCGTGACCTATACGAAAGAAACTCAATCTAAGCGGGCGCCTACCCTATTGCACAGGGTAAATACGGTCACGCCTCCGGAAACCTCAGGCGATTTGACAGCCCGAATCGAATTCGTCTAACCAACGCGCTTAGACTTACCTCGCAACGCCAGAATCACAAGGGTCCGACATGCGCGCTTATCAGATCCCCGCCCGAGGCGCAGACCCTGCCCTGACCACCCTCCCCCGCCCGCTCCCGAAATCGGGCGAACTCGCCCTGCGAATCGCCGCCTGCGGGCTCAACTTCGCGGATCTCTTGATGATCAAGGGCGCGTATCAGGACACGCCAGAGCCACCCTTCACCCTCGGAATGGAGGTGGCCGGCACGGTCGAGGCGCTCGGCCCCGACACGCGCGGCCCCGCTCCCGGCACCCGCGTCGCGGTCTTCGCCGGTCAGGGCGGGTTGGCGGACTATGGCTGCTTTCCGGCCGCCCGCGCCGTGCCTCTGCCCGACAGCATGACCTTTGCCGACGCGGCGGCCTTTCAGGTGGCCTATGGCACCAGCCATGTCGCGCTGGATCACAAGGCGCATCTGCAACCGGGCGAGACCCTGCTCGTTCTGGGGGCCGCCGGGGGCGTGGGTCTGACCGCGGTTGAGATCGGCAAGCAAATGGGCGCGCGTGTCATCGCCTGCGCGCGCGGCGCAGACAAACTCGCCGTGGCGAAACGCGCCGGGGCCGACCACCTGATCGACGCCGCGGAGCAGGACATCCGCGAGACGTGCCGCGCCTTGGGAGGCGTCGACGTGGTCTATGACCCGGTCGGTGGCGATCACTTCAAGGCCGCCTTTCGCGCCTGCAACCCCGAGGCCCGCATTCTCACCATCGGCTTTGCCTCTGGCGAGGTGCCGCAAATCCCGGCAAATCACCTCTTGGTCAAGAATATCAGCGTGATGGGCCTCTACTGGGGCGGCTATCTCAAATTCCGTCCCGAGGTGGTGACAAACAGCCTCGCGACCCTCTTTGACTGGTATGCGCAGGGGCTCCTGCGCCCGCATGTCTCGCACCTTCTGCCGCTCGAACAGACCGCAGAGGCGCTCGATCTGCTGCGCACGCGCAAATCCACCGGCAAGGTCGTCATCACACTGGACTGAGAACCGGCGGCGTCAGCGCCCCGAATCCCTGCCGCAGCATCCGCATCAAGGCACACCGCACCTCGTCGCGGCCCGCCCGCGCATAGAGATTGATCTTCTGCACCCCAAGCTCAGGCAGAGCCCCGCCGGGATGGATCGCCTCGAGATGTGGCGGCATGCTGTCCTCCAGCAACGCGCCGACCGCCAGATCGGCGCTCACCAACGCCTCGACCGCGCGGTCATCTTCGGAATCCACCGCCATCTCCCAATCGACGCCAGCCGCGTCCAGTTTGCGCAGCACGATCGGCCGGAAAATGCATTGCCGACAAAACGCCAGCCGCAGCGGCCGACGTTTCCACGACACACCCGCCGGCGCCCCCGTCCAGCGCAGCATCATTTCGGTCAGCGTCTCCCCCCCCTCGCCCAGACCTTCTTCGGTGGTCAGGATCACATCCACCTCACCCCGCGCCAAGGCTTCGCGCAGCTTGATCGTGCTCGACGAGCGCAGGTTCACCTTGACCCGCGGATAGGCGGCGTTGAACTGCTTGAGAACCCGTGGCACCACCGGATAGACGATGTCATGCGGCACCCCAAGCGCTAGTTCCCCTTCAAAGGTCTCTTCGGTCAAGCGTCCCACCACCTCATCATTGAGATCGAGCATCCGCCGCGCATACCCCACCAATTGCTCGCCCGAGGCGGTCAGCGAAACCCGCCGATTGGCCCGGTCAAACAGCGTCAGGTCCAGCATCTCTTCGAGCCGCTTGATTTGCATCGACACCGCCGATTGCGTGAGGTTCAACGCGGTCGCCGCCCGCGTCACGCCGCCTTGATCGGCAACCGCGACCAAAGAGCGCAATGTCGTGATATCCAGATTTCGCATTCATCACAGTCCTTGATGATATGATGATCAAACATTCATTTTCAAAATTGAACCAATCGTGGCAAAAGATCAATATCAGAAATGCAAACCCGCCCTCACATCACCAAAGGGAAAGGAAAAACCATGACCTTTCACAGTAACACCCCCGCCCTTCGCGCCGCCTTCCCCGGATTGAGCCTGCGGTTTGCGGATATGCTGGCGGTTTGGCATCAGCGCCGCGTCCTGCGTTACCTCGACGACGCAGCCCTTCGGGACATTGGCCTGACCCGCGAGGCGGCCTTGCGCGAAGCAGAGCGCGCCTTCTGGGATTTGCCCCGTCGGCTGCATTGCTGAGCAATGCTGCGCTGACCCCGAGGACAGGTTTGACACGGCCGTGCAGGATCGGACCAGACCCCGAAAAATGCACGGCTTCGACCCACAGCGTCAGGTCAAAACCACGTCGCACAACACCCGGAAACACCCCCGCCAACCAACCACCGCCAGTCCCCCGCAGAAAACCTGGCGGAAACAGTCATAAACGCTTGAAATGTAGGGGGTGGCACCCGATATTACTGGCAATGTCCCGGAACCGGGACGGCCATTCACATATCGGAGGGTTACATGGCAGAGTTTAACACGATCCGGACGGCGACGGGCACGCGCACCGCCCAGATTGACGCGGGCCTGCGCGCGCATATGAACAAGGTCTACGGCACGATGTCCGTTGGCATGCTCATCACTGCGTTGGCGGCATGGGCCATCGCGGGGCTTGCCGTGACAACCGATCCCTCGGCTGCGGCCGCCCAATTGCCCAACGGCACGATGCTGTCGGGCCTCGGTGCCGCCCTTTACCTCTCGCCGCTCAAATGGGTGGTGATGCTGGCCCCGCTCGCCTTCATCTTTCTTGGCTGGGGCGCGCTCCTGCGGCGCGGCTCCGCGGCCGCCGTTCAGCTTGGCTTCTTCGCCTTTGCGGCGCTGATCGGCATCTCGATGAGCTCGATCTTTCTGGTTTTCACCAGCTTCTCGATCGCGCAGACCTTCATCGTGACCGCCATCGCCTTCGCGGGCCTGTCGCTCTATGGCTACACCACCAAAAAGGACATCTCCGGCTGGGGATCGTTCCTCATCATGGGCGTGATCGGTCTCATCGTGGTCATGGTGATCAACATCTTCCTGCAGAGCCCGGCTGTGATGTTCGCCATTTCCGCCATCGGCCTTTTGATCTTCGCGGGCCTCACCGCCTTTTACACGCAGGAAATCAAGAGCACCTATGTGGCGCATGCCGCTCAGGGTGATCAGGAATGGCTGGACAAGGCCGCCTATGACGGGGCGCTGAACCTCTACATCAGCTTCCTCAACATGTTCCAGTTCCTCCTCATGTTCATGGGGCAACAGGAATAACAGCGATCGCTTCCGCGAAACCATTCTACCGAAACCCGCCGGTCAATCCACCGACGGGTTTTTTCATGTCCGAAACCAGCCTGTGACACAGATCAAGGCCATCTAGACACGTCACCGTTACTATGAGGTTAAAGAAACATCATAGAAAGTGTGCCCAATGCTGCGCCTTGGCCTCATCCTGCATCTCTTCATCGGCTCCACCCTGTCCGGCTCGGCTGTCATAGCCGCCCTCACCATGGGATATGACACGTTGTATCCCATCCTGATCGCCGCCCTTCTGGGGTTTATCGCGGCCTTTCCGGTGACCTATATCGTCACCAAAAAGCTCTACGAACTGCGCTAGGTCCGGATCGTACGGTTTGACCGCACAACCGTACGACTCACCCCAGCCATGTCCGCACCGCCGCCTCGAACTCGCGCGGCTTCTCGGCATGCAGCCAATGACCCGCGCCGGGGATCTTGGCGAACTGCGCCGCTGGAAACAGCGCCTTGATCCGGTCGCGGTGCTCACGCGTGACATAGGGCGACTCCGCCCCGGTCAGAAACATCACCTTTCCCTCGTAAGCGCCTGATATATCAGGAAACCCAAGGATTTTCGGCATCTCGCGCGCCAGCGTGTCGAGGTTCAGCAACCACCGTTTTTCCGCCACATCCAGCGCCTGAAGAAAGAACGGCACCAAGGCGGGATTATCCACCCTGCCTTGCAATTGCGTCGCCGCATCCGAACGTCGCTCGACACGGGTCAGATCGACCGATTTCATCGCCTCGATATACTGCATCTGGCTATGCCCATAGGCGATAGGCGCTATATCTGCCACGATCAGCCGGTTCACCAGTGCCGGTTGCGTCACCGCCAACACCATCGCCGCCTTGCCGCCCATGGAATGACCCAGCACATCATATGGCCCCGTCAGGCTCTCGATCACCTCAGCCAGATCACCCGCCATATCCTGATAGGAATGCGTTTCAAACCAAGGGCTTGACCCATGATTCCTCATGTCAACCGCGACCACATGACGGCTGTCCGACAGCCGCTTGGCGATCACACCCCAATTGCGCGCCGACCCATAGAGCCCGTGCACAATCACCAATCCCGGACGCTCTGTTGGCGTGCCATGTTCAATCAGGTTCAACATACCCTTGAATACCGCCCTCTCAGCCCGGATTCCAGCCCTATTGCTTGCACGGCGCAGACCCATTAAACTACATCAAAAGGAACACCCAAGTGATTGATACAGAACAATTTCAAGGGAAAGTCTCCGAGCTTCAAAAGGCTCTGAGCGACAAGATGCGCCTGCGTGGCCCCTCGCTTGAGCGTCAGTTGCGTCACGCCGGACGGCGCTTGCCCCGCCGCCCGCGCCGCGCCGCAGCGGTCATTTTGGGCGCACAGGATTGGATGGCCCACCCCAAACTCGCCCGCGTCCTCGACATGGCACAGGTCAATGCCGCCTTCACTGACTTGCACAGCCATCTCGACGGGCTCAATCCCGAAGAGGCGCGCAAAACCGCCATTCTCCGCCTCGTGGGCGGGATGATACTGAATCTGATGGTCCTCGCCGGGTTGATCTACGCCCTGCTCCGCTGGCAAGATGTGATTTAAGAACTGCCTGCAAATATCTGAATTACAAATAAAAACCCCGCGCAAACCATAGCTCACGCGGGGCAGTATCGTGATCCGAAGTCAGAGATTCGGATAGATCGGGAACCGCTTGCACAGCGCCTCCACCTCGGCCTTCACCTTGGCTTCGACCGCGGCATTACCCTCGGCGCCATTGGCCGCCAGCCCATCGACCACCTCGATGATCCAATCCGCGATCTGCCGGAATTCCGCCTCGCCAAAGCCGCGCGTCGTTCCCGCCGGAGAGCCAAGCCGTATCCCACTGGTTACAGTGGGTTTTTCCGGATCAAACGGCACGCCATTCTTGTTGCAGGTGATATGCGCCCGACCCAATGCCTTTTCGGTGTCATTGCCTTTCACGCCTTTGGGCCGCAGATCCACCAGCAACACATGCGTGTCGGTGCCATGCGTCACCGTGTCCAGACCGCCCTTGATCAACTGATCCGACAGCGCCTGCGCATTACGGATAACCTGTTGAATATACGACTTGAATTCTGGGCGCAGCGCCTCGCCAAAGGCCACCGCCTTGGCCGCGATCACATGCATCAGCGGCCCGCCCTGAATTCCGGGGAAAATCGCCGAGTTGAATTTCTTGGCCAGCCCCTCGTCATTGGTCAGGATCATGCCACCGCGCGGCCCGCGCAGCGTCTTATGCGTCGTTGTCGTGGCCACATGCGCATGCGGGAACGGGCTCGGATGCTCCTTCGCGGCCACCAGACCGGCAAAATGTGCCATATCCACAAGCAGATAGGCCCCGACGCTATCGGCAATCTCGCGCATCCGGGCAAAGTTGATCTGCCGCGGAATCGCCGAGCCGCCCGCGATGATCAGCTTGGGCTGATGCTCGGTCGCCAATGCCTGCACCTGATCGTAATCAATCAGGTTATCCTGTTTGCGTACCCCGTATTGAATGGCGTTGAACCATTTGCCCGATTGGTTCGGTGCCGCCCCATGGGTCAGGTGGCCGCCCGCATCAAGGCTCATGCCAAGGATCGTATCACCCGGCTGCAAGAGGGCCGTGAAGACGCCCTGATTGGCCTGAGAGCCGGAATTCGGCTGGACGTTGGCAAAGCTACAGCCAAACAGCTCACAAGCTCGCTCAATCGCCAGATTTTCCGCGATATCAACATATTGGCAGCCGCCATAATAGCGTTTGCCGGGATATCCTTCGGCGTATTTGTTGGTCATCACACTGCCCTGCGCTTCCATCACGGCGGCAGAAACGATGTTCTCAGACGCGATCAGCTCGATCTCGTCACGCTGCCGACCCAGCTCAGAGCGGATCGCGCCAAAGAGTTCGGGGTCACGCGACGACAGGGATTCGGTGAAAAAGCCTTGATCTGCAACAGGCTGGTGTCCGTCATGGGGCATTTGGGCAACTCCAAAAATTGGTGAATTGGTCATTTTCCTAAAGGAAACTCGTCCGGTTTGAAAGAATGTAAAGCGACGATTTCACCTGTATCACCGGCATGGCTGGTCTTGGCGGGGGAATTGTGGTTCGATCCGCCGCACGCCATCGCCTTTTGGAAACAGGACCGCCCATGAACCGCAAGATCGCCTTTGTCGCCAGCGAGATGCCCATCGCCCAGACGGCACGCGCCACGCTTGCAGGCCGATTTGGACAGGTTCCCGAGGTCGAGGCGGATGTGATCGTGGCGCTTGGTGGCGATGGGTTCATGCTGCACACGTTGCACCGCACGCAGGCGCTCGACGTTCCGGTCTACGGGATGAATCGCGGCACCGTCGGGTTTTTGATGAATGAATACAGCGAGACAGACTTGATCGACCGCCTCGTCGCCGCCGCGGAAGAGGTGATTAACCCCCTCTCCATGCGCGCCGAATCCCGCGATGGCGCCCTGCACGAGGCGCTGGCGATCAACGAGGTCTCGCTCCTGCGCGCAGGCCCTCAAGCTGCCAAATTGCGCATCACCATCGACGGGCGGCTGCGTCTGGAGGAACTCGTTTGCGACGGCGCGCTCGTCGCCACGCCGGCCGGGTCTACCGCCTACAACTACAGCGCCCATGGCCCGATCCTGCCCATCGGCTCGGATGTGCTGGCGCTGACGGCGGTGGCCGCTTTCCGCCCACGCCGTTGGCGCGGCGCGCTCCTGCCCAAGACGGCATTGGTCCGTTTTGACGTGGTCGATCCGGACAAGCGACCGGTGATGGCCGATGCCGACAGCCGCTGGGTGGAGAACGTACTCTGGGTCGAAATCCGCTCCGAAACCAGAATCAAACATCGCATTCTCTTTGATCCCGGACATGGGCTGGAAGAGCGGCTTCTGCGAGAGCAGTTTACATAATTCGATATTTTGATGGCAAAAGGCCGCAAAATATCTCCATAGAGTTATAAAAAAGCGATCAATAGATCCCGATCCACTGAAACGACAAATCGGCCTGATGATCCCGCCCATAGGCCACCGCAGCAAGACTCTTGACCGCCTCGGCACGCGGCACATCCCTTAACATCGCCCCAGAGGCGCGAAAGGCCGTAAAGGGCACACGCACCTCTTGCCAGGCCGGACCACTTGGGATCGGTGCCTGATAATACTGCCACGGCAACATCGTGCCCCGCGTGCGCAGATGGATGAAATAGCCCTCGCCATTCCCCCTGACGCGCACCACGACACCCTGCGCGCCGTCGGGCAAGGCGGTCTCCAGTTCGCCGCGCACCTGAATGAACCCGCCCCGGTTGGCGGTGCTCACCTCTCCCGTAAGCCGCACATAGCGCGCACCCTCCGGGCCTAGAACCTCTGCGCGCCCCGTCGATACGCCACCCATCACCTGATCGCTGAAATAGCGCCAACTGTCCGCCGGGGGTGGGGTGTAGTCCAGCATGCCATCCTCCTGTGCCACGCCCGGCCCGGCCATAAGCCATATCAGGACCGCCATAATCCGTTTCATTCCGCCGTCTCCGCCGCTTGCGCCAAGGCTGCAGGATCACAAAGCACAATCCCCTGGCCCTGCCGCTCGATCAGCCCGACCTGCTCCCACTCGCGGATCTGACGGTTCACACTTTCCCGCGACAGGCCCACCAGATCCCCCAGATCAGATTGCGAGAACCGCTCGGCCAACCGGAGCTTGCCCCCCGGCAACACCTCGCCCCATTTCTCCGAAAGGTGCAACAAGAGCCGCGCCAGACGGGCCTGCCCGTCCGCCAGCATATGCGCCGTATACATGCCAGAGGTCTCGCGGAGCCTCCGACAGAGCATGCCAATCACATCAATCGCCGCGTCCGGGTGATCCTGCAAAAGCTGCAACACCTGCGGCCGCGCCAGAACCCGCCCCCGGACCCCGGTTGCCGCCACCGCGTCAGCGCTGCGCGGCCCACCGTCCAGCGCCGCCAATTCCCCCAGCATATCCCCCGGTCCCAAATGCGTCAGGATCGACCGCCGTCCCTCTAGAGAGCTGCGGCTGATCTCGACCCGACCCTTTGTGATCAGCATCATCGAGGTGTCATCAGCCCCGGTGGTATAGATCATCTGACCGCGCTTGAACTCCACCGCCCGGCCATGCCGCTCCAGAAGCCCAACCAGCCCCTCCGTCGCCTGCCTTTGTTCGGCTTTCGAAATCATCTACGCGACCTCTCTTTTTTACGCACTGTGAGATGCATCACAGCAGCTAGGCGCAATCCCTGTAATACAGTGAATGTGTCTCGCGTGTAGGGGTGTCCCAAGCCCTTTTCATATCGCAATCCCTTACCCTTTTGGCGGGACGCACCGGTCTAGTGCCGCCTGATCTTCATGTCGGGCAATTTTTGACCGGTCTCGCTGTCTGGCCTAGCGTTTGTGAGTGCGCCGCGCCAGACAGCATTTCTTCCAGATGTCCCTTCTGGGGGATGAGGGTTCCGGCTTCCTCCGGAACCCTCTTGTTTTTCGCCGCATTATTTTGCCAAACCAATGCTTTGCAAGGCGCTCTTGATCTCATCGAGAATGATGGGGTCGTCGATCGTAGCTGGCATCTTATAGTCTTGGCCATCCGCGATCTTGACCATGATACCGCGCAGGATCTTGCCTGAACGGGTCTTGGGCAAACGCTCCACCACAACCGCGAGCTTGAAGGCCGCCACCGGCCCGATCTGATCCCGAACCCGCGTCACCACTTCGCGGACCACCTCGGCACGATCCCGGTCCGATCCGGTGTTCAGGCAGAGAAAGCCCACAGGCGCCTGACCCTTGAGCGCATCCGCAGCCCCGATCACAGCACATTCGGCCACATCGGGGTGCCCGGCCAGAACCTCCTCCATCGCCCCAGTGCTCAGACGATGCCCCGCCACGTTGATCACGTCATCGGTGCGCGCCATGATCCAGAGATAGCCGTCCTCGTCCTTCATCCCGGCATCGCCCGTTTCGTAATAGCCGGGAAAGGTGGTGAGATAGGATTTGCGATACCGGCCTTCGGCACTCCACAGCGTCGGCAATGTCCCCGGCGGCAGCGGCAATTTCACCGCAATGGCCCCCAAGGTGCCAGGTGCCACCTCATGTCCGCCCTCGTCCAGAATGCAGACATCATAGCCCGGCATCGCCACCGTCGGCGATCCGATCTTGACCGGCAGCGCCTGCATCCCCGCAGGATTCCCCGCAATCGCCCAGCCGGTCTCAGTCTGCCACCAATGGTCATAGACCGGCACCTGCATCACCTTCTGCGCCCATTCGATCGTATCAGGGTCCGCCCGCTCCCCTGCCAGATAGAGCGCGCGCAACTGCGAAATGTCGTAGTTCCCGATCAATTCCCCCTTGGGATCATCGCGCTTGATCGCCCGGAGCGCTGTCGGCGCGGTAAAGAAACTGCGCACCTTATGCTCGGAAATCACCCGCCAGAACGTGCCGGCATCCGGCGTGCCCACCGGCTTGCCCTCGAACACGATGGTCGTGTTGCCATGGATGAGCGGCCCGTAACAGATATAGCTGTGCCCCACGACCCAGCCCACATCGGACGCGGCCCAGAACACCTCGCCGGGATTCACGTTATAGATGTTCTTCATCGACCAGTTGAGCGCCACCAGATGCCCCGCCGTGGCCCGCACCACGCCCTTGGGCGCGCCTGTGGTGCCAGAGGTATAAAGGATATACGCCGGATGATCCCCCGATACCGGCACACAGTCCGCAGGCTCCACACCGTACTGGAACGCGTGCCAGTCGTAATCGCGCCCTTCGATCAGCTTGGCCACCTCTTCCTCGCGCTGGAAAATCACGCAAAAGTCAGGCTTGTGCTTGGCCTGTTCAATCGCCCCATCGAGGAGTGGCTTGTAATGCACCACCCGCCCCGGTTCGATCCCGCAAGAGGCGCCGATAATGGCTTTGGGCGTGCAATCGTCGATCCGCACCGCCAATTCATGCGCGGCAAACCCGCCGAACACCACAGAATGCACCGCGCCCAGCCGCGCGCAAGCCAGCATCGCCTCCAATGCCTCGGGCACCATCGGCATATAGATGATGACGCGGTCGCCCTTCTCCACCCCCCGGGCCCGCAGCGCCCCGGCCAGCCGCGCCACGCGGCTCCGCAATTGCGAATAGTTGATCTTTTGCTTGATGCCCGTAACCGGGCTGTCATGGATGATCGCGGTCTGCGCGCCACGCCCCGCCGCCACATGCCGGTCAACGGCATTCCAGCAAGCGTTGACCTCAGCGTCCTTGTACCACTCATAGATCGGGGCGGCCTCGTCAAACAGCGCCTTGCTGGGCTTCTTCACCCAATCAATCGCCTCCGCCGCCTCCATCCAAAAGCCTTCAGGATCTGCAAGCGACCGCTCGTAAACCTCAGTGTATCCCATGGTATCCTCCTCCGATCCGTTGGATATGTGTTACGGATCGCCCTGCCTTGGAGCAAGCATCATGCAGGGGCACGGGACAGAAGGCCGCAGAAATTTTGCAGAATAGACAAAAGCCGCCCTGCAAATTTTTGCAAAGCGGCTTATTCTGTTCAGCTTGACATAAAGTGATGCCATCTTTGCAAACCTGCAAAGATTTTATCTGCAAACCCTGATTCTACCCGTAATGCGCCACCGGCGTCCCCGCGATGGCCGCCATGTTGAGCAAGCCCCGCGCGGTGATCGACGGCGTCACGATATGCGCCCGGTTGCCCATCCCCATCAGGATCGGACCCACTTCCAGCCCCCCGGCCTTCATCTTCAGGATATTGCGCACGCCCGACGCGGCATCGGCATAGGCAAAGATCAGCACGTTTGCCGCCCCGTGCATCCGGTTCCCCGGCAAGAGACGCTCGCGCAGATCGGGATCAAGCGCCGCATCAATCGTCATTTCGCCTTCATAGACGAAATCACGCGGAGCCTCATCCAAGAGCGCAATCGCCTGCCGCAACCGTTCTGCCCCCTCATCCGGCTGATTGCCGAATAGGGACTGCGAACAGAACGCCACCTTGGGCGCGATCCCAAACCGCCGCACATGCCGCGCCGCACCAATCGCGGTCTCGGCCAGTTGCGCCGCGTTCGGCGTCACCCGCACATGGGTATCGGCAATGAACAGCGGCCCATCTTCGAGGATCATCATGCTCAGCGCGCCATGCGGGCGGCGGCTTGCATCCTCCAGGACATTGGTCACATATTTCATATGCCAGCGGAATTCACCAAAGGTGCCACAGATCAGGCTATCGGCCTCATTGCGATGGACCATCACCGCGCCAATCGCCGTGGTGTTGGTGCGCATGATCGCCCGCGCCAGATCGGGCGTCACCCCTTTGCGCGCCATGACCCCATGATAGGTCTCCCAGTAATCGCGATACCGCGGGTCGTCCTGCGGGTTGACGATATTGAAATCCCGCTCGGGACGGATTGACAGCCCCGCCCGCTCACACCGCCGCGCAATCACCTCGGGACGCCCGATCAGGATCGGCTGTTCCGTGGTTTCCTCCAAAATCGCCTGCGCCGCGCGCAAGACCCGCTCATCCTCGCCCTCGGCAAAGACAATGCGCCGCGACGCTGTGGACGCCGCCTGAAACACCGGCCGCATCAAGAGCGCCGATTTGAACTTGCTGGCATCCAGACCCGCCTTATAGGCCTCCAGATCCGCCATCGGCCGCGCCGCCACGCCGCTCTCCATCGCCGCCCGCGCCACAGCGGTCGAAACAACACCCGACAGGCGTGGATCAAACGGCTTGGGGATCAGGTAATCCGCGCCGAATGTCATCTGCTCGCCGTGATAGGCCGCCGCCGCCTCGGCACTGGTCGAGGCGCGCGCCAATTCGGCGATCCCCTGCACACAGGCCACCTGCATCGCGTCATTGATCTCGGTCGCGCCCACGTCGAGCGCGCCTCGGAAAATAAACGGGAAACACAGCACGTTATTCACCTGATTGGGGAAATCCGACCGCCCCGTGGCAATGATCGCATCCGGCACCGCCGCGCGCGCCAGATCGGGCATGATCTCGGGGTTCGGGTTGGCCAGAGCAAAAACGATCGGCCGCTTGGCCATTGCCTTGACCATCTCAGGCGTCATTATATTGGGCCCCGACAACCCAAGGAACAGATCCGCCCCGCCAATCACCTCGCCCAGTGTCCGCAGGTCCGTCACCTGCGCAAAGGCCGCCTTTTCGGGGTTCATCTCGATCTCACGGCCCACATGCACCACCCCATGCACATCGCAGAGCCAGATATTCTCGCGCTTCACACCCAATTTCAGCAGCATGTTGAGACAGGCAATGCCCGCCGCCCCGCCGCCGGTCGAGACCACCTTGATCTCTTCAAATGTCTTGCCCGCCACATGCAGCGCATTGGTGGCCGCCGCGCCCACCACGATGGCCGTGCCATGCTGATCGTCATGGAACACGGGGATATTCATCCGCTCGCGGCAAATTCGTTCAACGATGAAACAATCCGGCGCCTTGATGTCCTCCAGATTGATCGCACCAAAGGTCGGCTCCAGCGCGCAGACAATTGCCGCCAGCTTTTCCGGGTCACTCTCGTTCACTTCGATGTCAAAGCAGTCGATATTGGCGAATTTCTTGAACAGAACCGCCTTCCCCTCCATCACCGGCTTGGACGCCAACGCGCCGATATTGCCCAAACCCAACACCGCAGAGCCATTGGTTACCACCGCCACCAGATTGCCGCGCGTGGTATAGAGCGAGGCCGCCGCCGGATCGGCCTTGATCTCCAGACAGGCCTCCGCCACGCCGGGACTATAGGCGCGCGACAGATCGCGGCCATTGGCCATCGGTTTCGTCGCCCGGATCTCCAGTTTGCCGGGCCGGGGCAGCGCGTGGTAATCCAGCGCCGCCTGACGGGTGGCTTCCTTGTGGCTGTCGGTCATGGTCCTCATCTCCCTGCGGATAAAAATAGTTTAATGTTAAACTACCGCTACGGCATGCTCATACCATGCCCCCGTTATTTTTCAAGCCCGAGCTTGCACCGCCGCACCGGGCCGCGCAATCCCGATTGCACACCGCAAACCACAGCGTTGCCCTTGGCCGCGTTTTCTGGAATGACGGACACCACCGCAGCACAAGAGGCCCGCCATGTTTCCGAATCTCACCATCGTCGATCATCCGCTCGTGCAGCACAAGCTGACCTTGATGCGGCAAAAGGAAACCTCGACAGCCGTCTTCCGCC
This sequence comes from Roseovarius sp. 217, assembly GCF_000152845.1. GTDB lineage: Bacteria > Pseudomonadota > Alphaproteobacteria > Rhodobacterales > Rhodobacteraceae > Roseovarius. The sequence continues at coordinate 2,681,692 of NZ_CH902584.1, read as the reverse complement.
AACTCCTGCGCGAGATCAGCCAGCTTCTCGCCTATGAGATCACTCGCGAATTGCCGATGACCACCCGTGCCATTGACACGCCGCTGATGGAAATGGACGCGCCGGTCCTTGCCGGGCGCAAACTGGCGCTCATCTCGATCCTGCGCGCGGGCAACGGCCTGCTTGACGGCATGTTGGAACTGATCCCCTCGGCCCGCGTCGGCTTTGTCGGTCTCTACCGTGACGAGGCCACACTTCAGCCCGTCAAATACTACTTCAAAGTGCCCGAGCAGCTTGGGGAACGCCTCTCGATCGTCGTTGATCCGATGCTGGCCACCGGCAATTCCTCTGCCGCCGCCGTGACCATGCTCAAAGAGGCAGGCGCCCGCGACATCCGCTTTCTCTGCCTTCTCGCCGCTCCCGAAGGCGTGGCGCGCATGCAAGAGGCGCATCCCGACGTGCCAGTCGTCACCGCAGCACTCGACAAGCGCTTGAATGACAAGGGTTATATTCTGCCCGGACTAGGGGATGCGGGTGACCGCATGTTTGGCACTAAATAAGCCAATCACTGTTTACTAAATAGCAAAAATAAGGCAACCTGCCCTGAATTGATCTTGGGGGCAAAATGAGATTTCAACGACTTGCCATGCTGGCCTCGACCGTCGCCCTGCTCGGCGCGGGCGACCTATCCGCACAGACCCTTCGCACCGCTTCGGAACCCGCAGAGTTCCCCCCGTCCAGCTATCAGGGCCGGCAATATGTCGACAGCACCGGGTGCGTCTATGTGCGCGCGGGCGTTGCGGGCAATGTCACATGGGTGCCACGCGTAACCCGCAGTCGCGATCAGCTCTGCGGCTTCCAGCCCAGCCTCGCCCCCAGCGTTCAGGCAGCCGCCCCGGCGCCTGCGCAACCCGTGGCGCAGGCCGCACCCCGCCCGCAACCCACGGCCCCCGTCAAAACCGCCCCCGCCCAAACTGCCCCTGTGCCTCGCGTCGCCGCCGCGGCACCGGCTCCCGCCCCCACTGCGCGCGTGATCCGTCAACCGGCACCTGTCGCCACAGCCCAGCCTCTGCGCCGCGTTACAACCGGTCAGGCTCCTGCTCCGCAGACTGTCGTCGCCGGTGCCCCGCTCAATGCGCTGCGCCCCGAGGCTGACCCGCGCCCGGTCGCCATCAGAACTCCCGCTACAGCACAATCTCCGAGCCGCGCGATCCGCGTCACCCAACCCGATCCCGCACGCAGCGCCTGTGCCAATCTTACCGGGGTCTCCGCCGCCTATACGGTGCAGCACAAGGGCTCGCCCGTGCGTTGCGGCCCGCAGGGGTCGCCGCATGTGACCTATTCCAAGCGCAGCACGTCCAATCGCACGCTCGTCGCAGCCCCCCGCCCCGGCACCCCGGCCACGCCCGAAACCGTGCCCGCCTATACCCGCGTCGCCCCGGCCCGCGTCTATGCCAGCCAGCAGGCCAGCTTGGCCGGGGTCTCCGTGCCCAAAGGCATGCAGCCGGTGTGGGAGGATGACCGCCTCAATCCTTACCGCGCCCATCAGACCTTCGAGGGGCGCGAGCAGATGCTTGTGATGTGGACCAACACCGTGCCGCAACGTCTGATCGACCGTCGCACCGGGGCCGATGCGATCCACCAGTATCCCGGCCTGCAACCGCCCTACACGAGCTTTGAGGCGCAGCGCGCAGCCGGTGTGACCGTCGCCACCCAAGGGCGCTATGTCCCGGCCCCGATGACACGCCAGCAGTTGGCAGAGCTGCCCCCTCACCCCACCCCCCGCGCCACGGTCTCGACCCGCTCAACGCCTGCCAACGAACGCCAGAGCACGCCCAGCCACCGCTACGCGCAGGCCGGTCTCTTTGCCGATCCCGCGCAGGCACAGGCTGCGGCGCAGCGCATCGCGCGCAGCGGCCTTCCGGCGCGGCGCGGCACTCTTGCGCGCGACGGCCGCGCGTTGACCCTCGTGCTGGCCGGCCCGTTCAATACGCAATCCCAACTGGATGCGGGCGCAAACCGCCTGCGCGCCATGGGCTTTGCCAACGTCACCCTGCGCAAATAACGTCCGGGCGGCGCGTCACACGCGCCGCCCGATCAGCCGCGCCATATCCAGCATGCGGCAGGAAAACCCCCATTCATTGTCATACCAGCCAAACACCCGCACAAGTCCACCAACCGAGACCGAGGTTTGCGGCCCGGCGACAATCAGGCTCTCTGGACGTGCCCGCAGATCCGACGACACCAATGGCGACTCGGTCCAGCCCAACCAGTGATGCCGCGCTGCTGCTGCCTCTAACATCGTATTGACGGCCGCCACCGTCACATCGGCCTGCAACTGCACCACCAGATCAATACAGGACACGCTCGCCACCGGAACCCGGATGGCCCGTGCCTCGATCCGTCCCTTGAGCCCCGGCAGCACCAACCCGGTCTGATGCTGCGCGCTCGTCGTAGTGGGCACCATCGACAGGGCGGCGGCACGGCTGCGCTCGGGCGCATCGCGCGGCTTGTCCACCGTGGGTTGACTGCCGGTATAGCAATGCACCGTCGTCATCTGCCCGCTGACGATGCCATAGGCCTCGTCCAAGAGCCGCGCCAAAGGCGCCAGCGCATTGGTGGTGCAGGAGGCGTTGGAAATGATCCGATGCTCGCCCAGATCACCCTCATTGGCGCCGATCACCAAAGTCGCATCCGCCTCCGCCGATGGGCCAGAGACCAAGACCGCCCGCGCGCCCGCCGCCAGTCCGCGCTCGGCTACAGCGCGCGCGCCCCCCATGCCGGTGCATTCCAGCACCAGATCGACCCCGCTCAAATCCAGCGTGCTCAAATCATGCGCCGCGTGAAACGGGATTTCCTGCCCATCCACCACCAGAACGCCAGGTCGCGTCGCCACCTCCCCCGGCCAGGGTCCATAGACGCTGTCATATTGGAACAGATAGGCGCAGGTCTCCAACGGCTCGATATCGTTGATACACACCAGATCGAACGCTGCCCCCTCGCGCATCAGAATGCGCAGGATGCTGCGGCCGATCCGGCCAAACCCGTTTATGACAATACGAATACGGTCCTCTGGCATGACGTCCTCCGGCGTGACAGGTCAACAGGGCTGACATTGTCGCGCCATGTCGGGAAACGCCAGCCCCGAAATATAATTTGATCAAATTCTGCCCGCCTGCCCCTGCCCTCACCGTTCTGCCAATACTCCGGGGGTCCGGGGGCAGCACCCCGCCTCACAGCGCCATATGCCGATTGACGTCCTTGTAGAGCAGATAGCGAAACCGCCCCGGTCCGCCCGCGTAGCAGGCCTCCGGACAAAAGGCGCGCAGCCACATGTAATCGCCCGCCTCGGGCTCGGGCCGCGTGCTGCCACCTCCCGGTGCCACCTCCATCCCATAATGCGAAAAAGTCTCGGCAAAGCCGGGCATCGGCCGCGAGATCACCCGGACCCGCGTTTGTGTCAATGTCGCAGATAGCTTGTCACAATAGCCGTATCACCCCGCAGGGATCACGCCTAGGCCTCGGCAAACACCGCGCGGTCACTCAAAAGCTGGCCTTGCGAGGGCAATCCGCCCTCAGGTCTGGCAAAGCTGCGCGGATCGGTCATGGCGGGCCTCCTCTCGGGCGTCGGTGGTCTGCGCCCATCAAACTCTGCGCCGCACTGCCTGCCAGGGGCCAATCGTTCCAGCATCGTTCAGACCGCCATATATCCGCGCTCTGAGGACTCGCTCACCGGATGCCCAAGCGCGCCGATCCGGGCCATGGCCAGCACCAGCCCCCGCGCCTCGACGATCGACAGAACCTCATAGGACACCTGCTCTGGGCCCAGCCCATACTCCAGCAGATCGCGTGAGGACGGACACAGCACCATCAGACCATGCTCGGCAAACACCACCTGCTCGGTCTCGAACTGCAATAGAACCACCTCCGCTCCCGGCTCAGGCGGCACCCGGTCAACACCGGGCATCGCGTCAAGCGCCGCACCGGGCAAGAGCGCAAAGGGATCACCCCAAAGTGTCTCGGCAAGATCACTTTCCACCATCACCGCCTGATGCGGCATGATCCGCAGCGGCGCGCGATTGCCCAGCACCCCACGCGACAACTCCAGCGGCCAAAATCGCGGCGGACAGGCGCTTTCGCCGGTCCAGAGCCGATGCCGCATCACCCCGGTGAGGGGCTGCACGCCCGCATCAAAGGTCACGACCAGATCCCCCGCACAGAGGGCTTGAACCGGACGCCAGCCATGTCCCGTTGCCACCCGCGTCCCGCTCAAAAGGCCGCTTTTCACACCAGACGGCTCTGCCATCTGCTCCGTGGCAGCCCTGCCTGCGCCCATGCCAATCCAGCCCAGCATCCCGGTCCCGGTCCCTCTCAAACTTGTACCCATAGTCCTGCCTGTCCGACAGTCCAACACTCCGACAGAGTGACTAAGTCATGGTTAACATGACCCGTTTTTGCTCGGATTCAGGCAGGAAAAAGGCACCGTTGCGACGTGGTGAACAACCCAGCCAAAGCTGTCGGATTAGCGCATGCGACGCTCGCAATCTCACGAAACTGTCATATCGCGTCAAAAGTCATAGCCGAATCGCGCGATATCCTCAGCTGCGCATTCCGCCACGATCGCAACCTCGCGGGTGCCGTAATAGTCGCGGTAATGCCCCCGCTCCGAAGCATTGGCGCGCGGCACCGCAAGCGTAAATCCCAGATGCGCCCAGAGCGGTGCGGCATCCGCCTCCAAATTCTCCAGCCGGATATAAAGACGGCAATGTTCCTGCCCATCCGCCGCCGTCATATAGCGTCGTGCGGGGTTTGCCCGCAGCGCGGCCTGAGTCTCGGGCGCCGCCAGAAATCCCGCGAAATCATGGGTTTTCGCCAGATGCACCGCCGAATGCTCGAAATCCTGCCCGCGCAGCCAATGGTAATAGCTTACCATCCGATCCCACGGGTTGCGCACGAGTGTAAAGGTAAACGCATCCGCCACCACCGCAGCGCTCACCAGCCCGTCAATATCGGCCAGTGTCGCATGTTTCCACAGCCGCCCGCGCGCCTGCACGCCCTTCAACCGCGCCCGCCGGCGCTGCGCCTTGGGCGTATCCCCGATCAGAATATCCTCCGCTTGCGCGCGCCCCTCCAGCGCCAGCGCCAGCGCGGTGCCGCCGGTCTTGGGGATATGCACAAAGATATAATTGCGGCCGGGCGAAATGATCATGGACGCATCCTAGCCGCTGGCCCGCGCGGGACCAGCCCCTTTCAACAGCAGGCCCCCCCGGATCCAAGGATCTCCCGCTTGCAAGCCTCCGAGAAACCCCCATATTGCCTCGGTATATCAAGGGGGATGATCCGATGGGCTATCTGCGCACAGGCATTTTGATGGCGGTGATGACCGCGCTCTTTCTGGGCATCGGCGCGCTTTTGGGCGGCATGGGCGGAGCGATGATCGCCTTGGTGTTTGCCTTGGGCATGAACGCCTTTGCGTGGTGGAATTCCGATCGCATGGTGCTGCGCATGCACAACGCGCGCCCCGCCTCGGGGCCGGAAGGCGCGGCGCTCACCCAGATGGTGCATGACATGGCCGATGCCGCCGGCATGCCGCGCCCGGCGGTCTATATTCTCGACAATGATCAGCCCAACGCTTTTGCCACCGGGCGCAACCCCGCCAATTCCGCCGTCGCCGCCACCACCGGCCTCCTGCGCAACCTCAGCCGCGAGGAAATCGCCGCCGTCATGGCGCATGAGCTGGCCCATATCCGCAACCATGACACCACCATCATGACCGTGACCGCCACCTTTGCCGGGGCCATTTCCATGCTGGCCAATTTTGCCATGTTCTTCGGCAGGGGACGCAACAATGGCATGGGGATGATCGGCACGCTGGCGCTGATGATCCTGGCCCCCCTTGCAGCGGGCCTCGTGCAAATGGCGATCAGCCGCTCGCGCGAATACGAGGCCGACCGCATCGGTGCCGATATCTGCGGCAACCCGCTCTGGCTCGCCTCGGCGCTGGAAAAGATCTCAGGCCTCGCAGCCCGCATCGACAATGACGCCGCCGAGCGCAACCCCGCCACGGCGCATATGTTCATTATCAACCCGCTGCACGCCCACGCGCATGACAAGCTCTTCTCCACCCACCCCAACCCCGCCAACCGCATCCGCGCCCTGCGCGAGATGGCAGGAGAGCGCGCCCAAAGGGGGCCTTGGGCGTGAGGGGGAACCCCGGAGTCTTAATCCCAAGACCGCAGTTACGATAGCTGCCACACGCCCCAAATCCCAAAGCGCGGAATCAAGGTGCCGCAGGCACCGCCGCGCAGCGCCCGTCCGCCCCCTCGGGCGGGCGCTTTTGCGACCTCACGCCAAACTGATAATGCAGACGGATTTGGCAAACATAAACTGCCAGCCGATGAGGTTGGAGCGCCCACCCGGCGGACAGGCACTGCGCGGCAGCACCGTGTTTCCTGCATCGTCAACGACAGCGCAGAGTGTGTGAACTCACGCTGAAGCGCAATTTCTGTGGGGTCATTTTATCTGGATCATGGCCCTCCTTCCATCAGTTTTGCCCGGAATACCTCAGCCGGTGTTTGATACCCCAGACACTTGCGTGGGGTCGCGTTGAGGCGGTCACAGATTGACCTCAAATATCGATCTGTGAACGCCGTGGGATCAGCCTTGCGGGACAGGTAGCGGCGCAGGCGATTGTTGGTGTTCTCGACCGTTCCTTTTTGCCACGGCGACTGAGGATCGCAGAACCATGGTTCGACGCCCAGACCATCCTTTAGATGCTGCCATGCGCTGAACTCAGTGCCGCGATCAAAGGTGATGCTGCGACGCGCTTCAGCTGGCAGGGGAGACAGGTTGGCGATCAGGCTCTCCATCACCGGTTTTGACTGGCGATCCGGGTTCTTCAAAACGAGAGCAAACCGGCTGACACGCTCGACCAGAGACGTCACATTGGCTTTGCCAAACTCCTTGCGGAACATCACCAGGTCGCACTCCCAGTGACCGAACTGGTCACGTTCGGCTATCGCTTCAGGGCGGTGCGCGATGGCCAATTCATCAAGGATATGACGCCCATGATGCCTCCGAGTTCCACGTGGCCTGCGGCGATGGCGATGCATGGGTAAGTGGCGGTAGAACTTCTCAGCACGGCCGGCTTTTGAATAGGCATATCGATAGATCGTCTCGTGGCTCACACGCATCGGATGGCGTTCCAGGCGCATACGTCCTGCAATTTGTTCAGGGGACCATCCGGCGTCAAAACCACACCGCACGGCAGCCATGATCTCGGGATATAAGATCAGCTTGCGATGCACCGCACGGCGATCTTCGCTCCGATCCTGCGCGGCCAACGCATGATAGCCGTTCAACTCAGGTTGATCGTCGAAACGGCACGAGTTGCGCTTGATCTCGCGGTAGATTGTCGATGCATCTCTGCACAACCGATCAGCGATCTCTTTGATTGATATCTTCGCTTCAAGCCATTTGGCCAGATTACGCCGTTCGTCGAGGTTCAGGTGAGGGTAGCAGCGTCCCATAAATTAACTCCATGCAATTCAATACCTTGTTAAAGAAATTGCACTTCATTTGTGAATTCACCGTGCAAACCTGCCACAGCGCATAATACCACGACAACGATGCTGCACTACGCACCAAGTTCACCAGTGCGCAGGAAGCGGAGTTTGCAAAGCTTGGCCCGTTTCCCGACAGCGGCCTGTCGTGTAGCCTGCAGCGAAAGCTGAGGTAAGAGCCCTTACTTTCACCCTCAACGTTGCAGCTTGAGGCTTTGTCGTTTTGAATAGCTGAGATTTCTGGTGTTGGATGGACGGAGAAAGGCCGATGTGATGGATGAGTTTGCTGACCTCTATGAGAAGCTCCATAAACAGTGCAGCTACTATTCTCGGCACCTAGGGCATCTGAAAGCACTTATCGAAAACGATGATTGGATGCGGGTCGTGGATGGCTCGATGTCAGGCCGCGCTTTGTTACTCGGAAACACCGAAATAGCGAATGCACTAATTCTGTTCAATACTCGGATGCTTGATACGGGCCGTGATACGATAACAGTCCGCAGGCTGGCTAGGAACGTACCGACTGAGCAAGATATTGAGCGGCATCATGCTGCAAGAATGATCGAAATCGGGATCGAGTATCCTATTGATCGCTATTTCTTGGCTAGAGAACATTTCATTGCAGCTAATCGAGAATTAAGTGGGAACAGCACAAGTTCAAAGTTGAGGTCGTTGAGAGACTACACTTTGGCCCATAACATCGAGCCAGACGCTGAGCCGGAGAGAGCAACACTTAACGATCTCTTGGAGCTAACAGAGGCGGTGACCAATCTAGTGGACTTGGCCGGATACATTGTGACAAGCTCTCGGGGGCGTTATCGAGATTTTTCGGGCCGGTCTGAGAAAGAAACTAGGATGCTGTATGCAGCGCTTCCGACACTCGCGGCTATAGAAAACGAATAGAATTGGAAAGCAGCTAAGTCACGCACCTCAGTCACTCGGCTGCACCAACATCGACGTCCGCTTTGGCCATCTCAGCAGATCGGCTCCATGTCCGCTCCGGGCTGGAATACGTTATAACACGGATTAGACGCGAGGCTCCTGTAAGCCCCCCTCACCCCTCCCCCTTCAACACCTCCGGCCACCTTGCATCCCCCCGCGCAATAAACCCCGGCACGTCCGCTTGCCATTTCGCCTCAATATCATCGTTGAAATTGAGATAGAGCTTGCCCTCCACAATCGCCCAATTGTCGGGTTGGGTGGAATAGAGCTTGCCCTTCTCCGCCACCGCCCAGGCGCAGAACCCGCCGTATTGCGGCGCGTAGCGGTCCGGCTCGGCGGCAAAAGCGTCGCGGTTCTCGGCGCTGGCGAAATGCCAAGTGGCCCCGTTCCACTCAAAACTATGCGCGGCCAGCCCCGCCACCGGGCGCCCCTCGCTGAAATACCCCACCGGATCAGTGCCGCCCAGCGCCACGCCCTCTTGGGCGAACACCGGCACCGCCGCCAGTTCCTCGAACCCGGCCTGCCCCCAGACCAGATAGCCCGCCGCCCCGGCCCCGACCAGAACACCCCCTGCCAAAACCCTACGCCGTGTGATCATCGCGCTCATCCCTTGCTGACCCATCCTCCTGTATAGCTAAGCACACCGCCCTGAAATCCAAATCACGAAACCGCCAGAGGCCCGATCCCATTGCCATTCCCGCCGCAAATCCCCTAAAAGACCCGCAAACCCCAACGCCCGGAGGTCCGATGCCCGACGCCCAGCCCTTCCTCTCCGCTTTCCACCCGGTCGAAGAGGGCTGGATCGACTATAACGGCCATATGAACATGGGCTATTACACCGTGCTCTTTGACCGCTGCGCCGATGAGGCCTTCGAGGAGATGGGCTTTGGGCCAGAGTATCGCGCCACCCGCAACCTCACCACCTTTAGCGCCGAATTCCACATCCGCTATCTGCGCGAGGTGAAATTCGGCGACCAGTTGCGCAGCAGCTTTTATCTGCTCGACCACGATGGCAAACGCTTTCACTTCTTTCAGCAACTCTTTCACAGCGACGGCTGGATCGCCGCCACCGGCGAGGGGCTGACCCTGCATGTCGATCTAAACGGCCCGCGCGTTGTGCCCATGCCCGAGGATGTCGCCGCCCGCGTCGCCGCCATGGCCGAGGCGCATGCCGCCCTGCCCCGCCCCGATGGCATCGGCCGCCGCATCGGCCTCAAGGCCAGGGGCTGACCGCCGCGATGTCCGCCGTCCTGCTCATCGAACAGGCCCTCAACGGGCTGCAATTCGGGGTGATGCTGTTTCTCATGGCGGCCGGGCTCACGCTCATTTTCGGCGTGATGGGGCTGATCAATCTCGCGCATGGCTCGCTCTACATGATCGGCGCCTTTGCGGCGGCTTGGGTGGCGGGGCTGACCGGCTCGTTCCTCTTGGCCCTCGCCGCCAGCCTCGCCGCCGCCGCCGTGGCCGGCGTGCTGATCGAGCTTCTCGTCATCCGCCGCCTCTATGACCGCGACCACCTCGATCAGGTCTTGGCCACATTCGCCCTCATCCTGATCCTGTCCGAGGGCACCCGCTGGGCCTTTGGCTCTTTCCCGCTCTATCTCGACACGCCCGACTGGCTCTCGGGCACGCTGCGCCTGCCGTTTGGCATCGACTATTCGCGCTACCGCCTTGCGATGATCGGCGCAGGGCTGGTGATCGCCGCCGCGCTCTTTGCCATGATCTCGAAAACCCGCCTCGGCATCCGCATTCGCGCAGGCGAGAATGACCGCGAGATGATCGCGGCCCTCGGCGTCAACATCTCGGCGCTCTACACGCTGGTCTTCGCCCTTGGCGCGGCGCTCGCGGGCCTTGCCGGCGCACTGATCGGCGCCATTCAATCGGTGCAGGTGGGCATGGGCGAGCCGGTGCTGATCCTCGCCTTTGTCGTCATCGTGATCGGCGGCATCGGCTCGATCAAAGGGGCCTTTGTCGGCGCGCTCCTCGTGGGGCTGACCGACACATTGGGCCGCGCCCTCCTTCCAACCTTCTTCGCCACCTTCATGGAGCCAGCAGCGGCCAATTCCGTCGGCGCATCTCTCGCCTCGATGGCGATCTATATCCTTATGGCGGGCGTGCTGATCTTTCGCCCCCGTGGCCTCTTCGGAGCCACCGCATGACCCGCGAACGCCTGCTCAACGCCACCCTGATGGCGATCCTCTTGCTCTTTCCCCTCTACGCATGGGCCACAGACGAGCCCTTTCTGATCACCCTCACCACCCGCGCCGTGATCCTCGCCATCGCCGGTGTCGGCCTCAACATCGCGCTCGGCTTTGGCGGGCTGGTGAGTTTTGGCCATGCGCTCTTCTTTGGGCTTGGCGGCTATGCCATGGGCATTCTGGCCTATCACGCCCAGACCTATACGACCCTCACCGATTGGCCCCTCACCCTCCAGGGCACCAAATCCATGCCGGTGATCTGGATCATCGCCACGCTCACCTCGGCCCTCGCCGCCCTTGCCGTGGGCGCGCTGTCCTTGCGCACCACGGGGGTCTATTTCATCATGATCACCCTCGCGTTTTCACAGATGTTCTACTATTTCGCGATTTCCTGGCCCACTTACGGCGGCGAAGATGGCCTCTCGATCTATGTCCGCAACGGCTTTCCGGGTCTCAACACCATGGACCCGATCCAGTTCTTTGCGCTCTGCTACGGCCTTCTGGCGCTGATCCTGTTGTTCACCGCGCGTCTTTCCCGCTCAAACTTTGGCCTCATGCTGGGCGCGGCGCGGCAGAACGAGGCGCGCGTCGCCGCCATAGGTCAACGCCCCTATCGCCTCTATCTCATCGCCTTCACCCTCTCGGGGGCGATCACCGGGCTTGCGGGCGCGCTCTTTGCGGATCTCAACCGCTTTGTCAGCCCGGTGATGTTCTCCTGGCAAACCTCGGGCGAGATCATGGTCTTCGTGATCCTGGGCGGGGTGGGCCGCGTCTTTGGCCCGGTTGCGGGGGCCGCGCTTTTCATCCTGCTCGAACATAGCTTGGGCGGGCTCAGCGAGTATTGGCATATCTACCTCGGGGCCATCCTCCTTGGCACCGTGCTTTTCGCACGCGGCGGTCTCTTTGGACTACTTGCCGGACGGGGGCAGCCGCATGACTGACCCCATTCTCGCCATATCAGGCCTGTCCAAGAGCTTTGGCGCGCTCACCGCCAGCCGCGACATCAGCCTCGATCTGAGGCCGGGCGAGATTCACGCGCTGATCGGCCCCAATGGCGCGGGCAAGTCCACCCTGATTGCACAAATCGCAGGCGCGCTGCGCCCCGATGCAGGCCGCATCCTCTTTGCCGGACAGGACGTGACCGCCCTTGATACGGCGGCGCGCGCGCGGCTTGGCATGGCCCGCACATTCCAGATTTCCGCCCTGCCGATGGACTATACCGTGCTGCAGAACGCCGTGCTTGGCGCGCTCGGCCAACGCGGCGATGTGGTCCGCTTTCTGCGCCCGGTGCTGCGCGATACCGACCTGCGCGCCCGCGCCGAAGCGGCCCTTGATACCGTTGGCCTGCTTGATGCCCGCAACACCCGCTGTGCCGAGCTGTCGCACGGCCAACGTCGCCAACTCGAGGTCGCCATCGCCCTCACCCTGCGCCCCCGCGCTTTCCTCATGGATGAACCGATGGCCGGGCTTGGGGCCGATGGCACCCGCGCGCTGACCACGCTTCTGGACAAATTGCGCGCCGAGGCCCCGATCCTGCTGGTCGAGCATGACATGGATGCGGTCTTTGCCCTCGCCGACCGGATCAGCGTGTTGGTTTACGGCGAGATCATCGCCACCGGCACCGTGGATGAGATCCGCCGCGACCCCGAGGTGCGCAGCGCCTATCTCGGTGACGACATGGACGAGGCCGCGCCATGACGCTTCTGTCCCTCACCCAGATCACCGCCTCTTACGGCGCGAGTCAGGCGCTCTTTGATGTCAATCTCTCTGTCAGCGAGGGCGAGGTTGTCGCCCTGATGGGCCGCAACGGCATGGGCAAATCCACCACCGTCAAGGTGATCTGCCGCCTCCTGCGCCAGAGCGGAGGTGCCGCCACCTTTGCCGGGCGTGACCTCAGCGGTATGCCCGCCCACCGCGCCGCCCGCGCAGGCATCGGTCTTGTCCCCGAGGGGCGGCGCTGCTTTGCCAGCCTCACCGTGCGCGAAAACCTGATCGCCGCCGCCCGCCCCGGCCCTTGGGACATGACCGCCGTCACCCGGCTCTTTCCGCGTCTCGCCGAGCGTCAGGATCAAATCGCCGCCTCCCTCTCAGGCGGCGAACAGCAGATGCTGGCGATTGGCCGGGCACTCATGACCAACCCCCGTCTCCTCATCCTCGACGAGGCGACCGAGGGGTTGGCCCCCGTCGTGCGTCAGGAAATCTGGGCCGCGCTTGCCCGCCTCAAATCCGAAACCGGCATGGCGCTTTTGGTGATCGACAAATCCATCCGCGAACTCGGGCGCGTCGCCGACAGCGCCGTGATCCTTGAAAAGGGGCGCACCGTCTGGCAGGGCGGTTTTACCGACCTGACCCCAGAGATCACCGATCAATACCTCGGCGTCTAACTCGGTATCCCAACGATGGGAATCCCGCGATCTCCGCCCGTTCAATTCCCCTTCACAGCCCATGCGCGAAAATGTGACAGGCCGGTCCAAACGCCTCGATCCATGCTCTGCACCCGCAAAACCACGGAAATTCCAGCCCATCCGATCCTGTGTACATAACCCGTTTACAAAAGGCACAGGATGTACACCGCCCAAGCCCAAGAAACACTCGACGCAGGCACAGGCGCTGGTCTAGGCTGCGCTCAGGCACAGGCAGGGGACCGTGACCTGTTTCAGGGGAACAGGACAGATGTTTTCTATGATTTTCAAGCGGTTGGCGCTTGGACTTGTCACAGTTTGGCTCGTCTCGGTGATCATCTTTCTCGGCGTCGAGGCCTTGCCCGGCGACGCCTGCACCGCCATTCTCGAACGCGACGCCCACGGCGAAGCTCTGGAAAAATGCCGTGAAATCATGGGGTTAAACAGTCCCGCCCTCAGCCGCTACCTGTCTTGGGCCGGCTCCGCCCTACAGGGTGACTTCGGTCTGTCCGCCAATGGTAAGGATAGCATCACCGACCTCGTCGGCTACCGCGTTCGCAACTCCTTTCTCTTGGCCGCAGGGGCGCTAAGTGTCGGAATTCCCTTGTCTATTTTTCTTGGAACGGTCGCCGGGCTGCGCCGTGACACGTGGATAGACCTGCTTTTTTCCACCGGCGCGATCTTTGCCATGACCATCCCCGAATTCGTCGCCGCCACCCTTTTGATCCTGATCTTCGCCATCTGGCTGGGATGGGTTCCGGCTATTGTCCTGACCCCTGCTGACGCGCAACCCCTTGAATTCTTTCCTGAATTCATCCTCGCGGCGGTGGTTTTGACGATGCTCATGGTGGCTCATATCATGCGCATGGTGCGCTCGTCGGTGATCGACGCCATGGCCAGCGACTATGTTCAAATGGCCACCCTCAAAGGCGTTCCCTACTGGCAAATCGTCTTTCGTCATGCCCTTCCCAACGCCCTCCTGCCCGCCATCAACATCATCGCCCTGACCGTTGCTTGGCTCTTGGGTGGGGTAGTCGTAGTCGAAGTTGTCTTTAATTATCCGGGGCTTGGCCGGTTGTTGGTGGATGCCATTTCGGGCCGCGACCTGCCTGTCGTGCAGGCAATCACCATGATCGTAGCCGCGACCTACGTCGCCATCAACCTCCTCGCCGACATCCTCAGCCTCGCCCTCAACCCCCGCCTGCGCAGCCACCGCATGAGGCAGGGATGACCCGAACTGCCGCCATCGTGCGCAACATGATTGCGCGCCCGTCCGGGGCAATCGGGCTGACGCTGGTCGTCTGTCACCTTCTATTAGCGCTCGTCAGCCCTTGGATAGTTCCCTTTGATTACAAAGAGATGAACGCGCTCCAGACCCTTTCTGGCCCCTCCTCCGAGCATTGGCTGGGCACAGATCATCTCGGTCGAGATGTTCTGACCCGCATGCTCTTGGGCGGTCGCGAGGCTCTCTTGGTCACCGGCATCGCCACCCCGATCGCCATGATCTGGGGCGGCCTTCTGGGCGTCTACCTCGGCCTGCGCGGTGGCTGGACGGACGAGGTCGCCATGCGCCTCGTCGATGCCTTCCTCGCCCTGCCCGGCATCTTGCCCCTCTTGGTGCTCATCACCGTCTTTGGCAGCGGCGGCGAGGTCTTAATGCCTACATTGGCGTTTTTCTTTGGGATACCCGTGATCCGCGTCGCCCGCGCCGCCGCGCATGAGGTGGTGGCCCGCGATTTCATTTCTGCCGCCCGCGCGCGTGGACATCGACGCTTAGACATCGTGCGCCGCGAACTTTTGCCGAATGTGGCCGATGCTCTGCTGGTTGAAGGTGCGATGCGGTGGTCCTGGATGCTCCTGGGCTTCTCCGCCCTGTCATTTCTCGGCTTTGGGGTCGCCCCTCCACACCCCGACTGGGGGCTGATGGTTTCGGACGCGCGAGTCTATATGTCGTTGGCCCCGTGGGGCGTAATCGCACCAGTTGTGGCCCTCTCCAGCCTGATCATTGGCATCAACCTGACCGCAGACGCTCTTGCGAAAACTCTTGGCCTCGATCAGAGCCGCAAGGCGGTGGTGTGACATGGCCAGCCCCCCCCTGATCGACATTCGCAAACTTTGTATCGGGTTCCGGGGCCGCTCCGGGGCGCTCCTTCCGGTCTTACATGACGTCGATCTGACCGTTTGCCGCGGCGAAAGTATTGGCATCGTCGGCGAAAGCGGCTCGGGCAAAAGCACCTTGGCCCTTGCAGCCATGGGCTATCTCAAACACGGGCTGCAGAAAATTTCAGGTGAGGTGATCTATGACGGGGCGGATATGTTCGCTCGTACATCTCACGACTTGTCCAATATTCGGGGCGGTCAGCTTGGCCTCATTCCTCAAAACTCAGGCCAAGCCTTGACCCCGACCCTACGCATCGGGCGACAGATTCACGAGGCATTGCGGCTGCACTGCTCCATGCCGACAAGTTCTCATGCCGAGCGCGCCATGGATCTGTTGACTCAAGTCCGGCTGCCAGACCCCAAAGCAATTCTGCACCGCTATCCGCATGAATTATCTGGCGGTCAGCAACAGCGCGTGGCCATTGCCATGGCCCTCGCCGGTGAGCCGGATGCGCTAATGCTGGATGAGCCCACCACGGGCCTCGACGTCACCACACAGGCACATATCCTTGAATTGCTGAGAGAATTAGCTGCTTCGCGCAACATGGCCATGGTCTATGTCAGCCACGACCTTGGGGTTATCGCGCGGGTCTGCGACCGGGTGCAGGTGCTTTATGCCGGGGAAACCGTCCTGTCGGGGCCCACGCGCGAGGTGCTCAGACATCCCGGTCACCCCTATGCGCGCGGACTTTTGGCGTCAATCCCACGGCTGGGCGACCGCACCCTGCCCCGCGCTCTTGAAGGGCGACCGCCAGGTCCAGACGGCCCCCGTGACGGATGTGCCTTTGCGCCGCGTTGCGGAATGGCGACCAAGGAATGCACCACTACGCACCCACCAATGATCACAGGCATGGCCCGACAGATGACCCGCTGTCTTTACCCGATGCAGGTGGCGGGGTCTGATCTCGGCGGTGCAGGAGCAGTGCTCAGCTGTTGCGCGGCCGATAGCCCATCTGTGCTGCGACTTGACGAGGTGGCAGTCCGCTATGACCAACCCGGTATCCTGGCCGCACTCAGAGGCGCGCCGCGCCCCCCGTCCACCGTCGACGGCATCACTCTGGACCTGACACGCGGCGAGACTTTGGGGCTTGTCGGGGAGTCCGGAAGCGGAAAGTCCACTATTCTCAAGACAATCGCGGGCCTGCTGCCGCCTGCCAAGGGGCGCATCACTCTCGGCGATGGCACGGACCTCAGCCCGACCGTTGAACAGCGCCGCCCGGATCACCTACGCCGCATCCAGATGATCTTCCAGAACCCGGACGACAGTCTCAACCCACGCCAGTCAATAGGCGAGATACTCGCCCAACCTCTACGCCTCTATTTCGGACTCAGAGAGCGCGCCCTGCGGGACCGTGCTGTCGAGTTGCTCGACACAGTGCGGTTGGGGTCACATTATCTCGACCGCCGACCGGGACAGCTTTCAGGTGGTGAGAAACAGCGCGTGGCTGTGGCACGCGCCTTTGCCGCCGGGCCGGAAATCGTCCTGTGCGACGAGATCACATCGGCGCTCGACGTCTCCGTGCAAGCGGCGGTTCTGGAGTTGCTCAACGATCTCAAGGGATTACATGGCACCGCTTTCATCTTTGTCAGCCATGACTTGACGGTCGTGCGCGCATTGTCAGACCGGGTCGCCGTCCTCTATCAGGGACGGCTCTGCGAAATTGGGCCCGCCGCGGCAGTCTATGCACACCCCTCACATCCTTATACAGAGGCGCTTTTGGGCGCGGTGTTGGAGCCTGATCCAGATCAAACGCCAAACCTATTGGCAGAGGATTTCGCAGACCTCTCGCCGCCCGCCCGCGGTTGTCCGTTCCAGCGACGTTGTCCGGTCAAGCGCGGAGCGCTTTGCGAGACCGACACACCGCCTGCGCAAGAGGCCGGAGATGGGCATGTGATCCGCTGCCATATTCCGCTTGCCGAGTTGCGCGTTTCAACCACGCAGGCCCCGAAATCTTGAAGGGAGTTCGTCCTGTTTTCATTCCCTAAAACCGGACCTCACCACGAAAAAGCCCGGCCAAAAGGCCGGGCTTTTCCTCATCTTATCTGCGATCCTTATTGATCGCGGCTCTCGGGCGTCTCGACGAGATTGTCGAACTCGTCCCCACCAACCACGTCATTCTCGATCACGGGCGCAGCCAGAGCAGCGGCGGCTGCCGCCTCTTCCTGACGGGCCTCGATCACGATGCTGTCGCGAGCCAGAGCGATGCGGCGCATATCCTGCGTCGCTCCGCCCGTACCCGCCGGGATCAGACGACCAACGATGACGTTCTCCTTGAGACCGACCAGCTTGTCACGCTTGCCCTGAACAGAGGCTTCGGTGAGCACGCGGGTGGTTTCCTGGAAAGACGCCGCCGAGATGAACGAGCGAGTCTGCAACGACGCTTTGGTGATACCCAAGAGGATCGGCTCGCCCGTTGCCGGACGTCCGCCCTTGGCCTCAGCCTTGGCGTTGGCTTCGTCGAACTCGATCTTGTCGACATGCTCACCCTTGAGCAAAGTGGTATCGCCCGAGTCCTGGATTTCCCACTTCTGGAGCATCTGACGCACGATGACTTCAATGTGCTTGTCGTTGATCTTCACGCCCTGCAGGCGGTAAACCTCCTGCACCTCGTCGATCATGTAGTTGGCAAGCGCTTCGACGCCCATGATGGCGAGAATGTCATGCGGCGCGGGATTGCCGTCCATGATATAATCGCCCTTCTGAACGTAATCGCCTTCCTGCACGGGGATGTGCTTGCCCTTCGGCACCATGTATTCCACAGGCTCGAGGCTCTCGTCGGTGGGTTCGATCGTGATACGGCGCTTGTTCTTGTAGTCGCGCCCGTAGCGGACATACCCGTCGATTTCCGCGATGATGGCGTGATCCTTGGGGCGGCGCGCCTCAAAGAGTTCGGCCACACGCGGCAGACCACCGGTGATGTCCTTGGTCTTGCCACCCTCGCGCGGGATACGCGCGATCACGTCGCCGGCTTGCACCTGCTGACCTTCTTCGATCGAGAGGATGGCATCCACTGACATAGGATAGGTCACCGGATTGCCCGCATCGTTGCGCATAGGCTCGCCGTCCTCGCCCACGATGAACACCTCAGGCTTGAGCTCGTTGCCGCGCGGTGCCGCACGCCAGTCGGTCACGATCTTCTGGGTCATGCCGGTGGCATCGTCGGTCACGTCCTTGACCGAAACACCCGAGGTCAGGTCCACAAACTTTGCAGTACCCGATTTCTCGGCCAGGATCGGCAAGGTGTAGGGATCCCACTCGAACAGCTTCTGCCCGCGCGTGACCTTGCCCCCCTCCTTGACGAAGATCTTGGTGCCATAGCCGACCTTGTGACTGGCCAGTTCAACCCCCTTGTCTCCAATGATCCGGAGCTTCATGTTCCGGCCCATGACAAGGGTCTCTCCGTTGGAGTTCTCCAGAGTCTGCGGCTGATCATAGGTGACCGTGCCCTCTTGGCTCGCCTCGAGGAAGGACTGCTGCCCACCCTGCGCCACGCCACCGATGTGGAAGGTCCGCATCGTGAGCTGAGTGCCTGGCTCACCAATCGACTGGGCGGCGATGATACCGACCGCTTCGCCGATGTTGACCATGGTGCCGCGCGCAAGATCGCGACCATAGCACATCGCGCAGACGCCATCTTCGGCCTCACAGGTCAGCGGCGAACGCAGACGCACAGTCTGCACAGCCGCTTCTTCCAGCGAATCCGCCATACGCTCGTCAATCAACTGGCCACGCGCGATCAACACTGCATCGCTGATCGGATCAACGATATCCTCGGCCGCGACGCGACCAAGACAACGCTCTGCCAGCGATGCGACGACTTCACCATCATTCACCGCAGCCTCGACCGTGACCGCACGCTCGGTGCCGCAATCATGCTCGCGTACGATGCAATCCTGCGCCACATCCACGAGACGCCGGGTCAGATACCCCGAGTTCGCGGTTTTCAGAGCGGTATCCGACAGACCCTTACGGGCGCCGTGGGTCGAGTTGAAGTATTCAAGAACGGTCAGACCTTCCTTGAAGTTCGAGATGATCGGCGTCTCGATGATGTCGCCGTTCGGCTTGGCCATCAGGCCGCGCATGCCGCCCAGCTGTTTCATCTGCGTGACCGAGCCCCGCGCGCCCGAATGCGCCATCATGTAGACGCTGTTGGGTTCGCGCACGGCACCATTCTCGTCGCGCACTTCCGCCGAGATGGTCGTCATCATCGCTTCGGTGACCTGATCATTACACTTTGACCAGGCATCAACGACCTTGTTGTACTTCTCACCTTGGGTGATCAGGCCGTCCATGTACTGCTGTTCAAAGCCTTTGACCTGACCGCGCGTTTCTTCGACGATGGGCCACTTGCTGTCGGGAATGACCATGTCGTCCTTGCCAAAGGAAATCCCGGCCTTGAACGCCTCACGGAAGCCGAGGGTCATGATCTGGTCGCAGAAAATGACGCTCTCTTTCTGACCGCAATAGCGATAGACCGTGTCGATCACCTGCTGCACTTCCTTCTTGCGCAGGAGACGGTTGACCAGACTGAAAGGTGCCTTGGCGTTCTGCGGCAGAAGAGCGCCCAGACGGGCGCGGCCCGGTGTGGTGACGACCCGCACCATGACCTCGTTGCCATGCTCGTCGATCTGAGGAACCCGAACGGTGACCTTGGCATGCAGATGGACTTCGCCTGCATCGAGCGCATGCTGCACCTCGCCCAAGGACGAGAACACCATGTCTTCACCCTTCATACCGTCCCGCTGCAGCGTGACGTAATAGAGGCCAAGGATCATGTCCTGCGACGGAACGATGATCGGCGCGCCGTTGGCGGGCGACAGGACGTTGTTGGTGGACATCATCAACACACGCGCTTCCAACTGGGCCTCAAGGCTCAGCGGAACGTGTACGGCCATCTGGTCGCCGTCAAAGTCGGCGTTGAAGGCCGAACAGACCAGCGGATGCAGCTGGATCGCCTTGCCCTCGATCAGCACCGGCTCGAACGCCTGAATGCCCAAGCGGTGCAAGGTCGGTGCCCGGTTGAGCATCACGGGATGTTCGCGGATGACCTCATCCAGAATGTCCCAAACCTCGGGACGCTCTTTCTCTACCAGTTTCTTGGCCTGTTTGACCGTCGAAGAGAGGCCCTTAGCCTCAAGCCGTGAGTAGATAAACGGCTTGAACAGCTCGAGCGCCATCTTCTTGGGTAGACCGCACTGATGCAGTTTGAGCTCCGGACCAGTCACGATCACCGAACGACCCGAGAAGTCGACCCGCTTGCCCAAAAGGTTCTGGCGGAAGCGGCCCTGCTTGCCCTTGAGCATGTCCGAGAGCGATTTCAGCGGACGCTTGTTGGCCCCGGTGATGACCCGACCACGACGACCGTTGTCAAACAGCGCGTCGACCGATTCCTGCAACATCCGCTTTTCGTTACGCACGATGATATCGGGCGCGCGCAGCTCGATCAGCCGCTTGAGACGGTTGTTGCGGTTGATGACGCGACGATAGAGGTCGTTGAGATCCGAGGTGGCAAAACGGCCCCCGTCCAGCGGCACCAGCGGGCGCAGTTCTGGCGGAATGACCGGAATCACCGTCATTACCATCCATTCCGGGCGGTTGCCGGATTCGATAAAGGACTCAACCACCTTGAGGCGCTTGATGATCTTCTTGGGCTTCAGCTCGCCGGTGGCTTCCTTGAGATCGGCGCGCAGTTGCTCCGCCTCATTCTCAAGGTCGATGTTCTGGAGCATCTCGCGGATCGCTTCAGCGCCGATATTGGCGGTAAAGGCGTCCATGCCATAGGCATCCTGCGCATCCATGAACTCTTCTTCGGTCAGCATCTGGCCATAGGTCAGATCGGTCAGACCGGGTTCGATGACGACGTAGTTCTCGAAATAGAGCACACGCTCCAGATCGCGCAGCGTCATATCCAGCATGAGACCGATGCGCGAGGGCAGCGATTTCAGGAACCAGATATGGGCACAGGGTGCGGCCAATTCGATATGGCCCATACGCTCGCGCCGGACCTTTTGCAGCGTCACCTCGACACCGCATTTCTCGCAGACAACGCCGCGATACTTCATGCGCTTGTATTTGCCGCAGAGGCATTCGTAATCCTTGATCGGGCCAAAGATCCGCGCGCAGAAAAGACCGTCACGCTCGGGCTTGAACGTGCGATAGTTGATGGTTTCTGGCTTCTTGATCTCGCCATAGGACCAGCTGAGGATACGCTCCGGGCTGGCAAGGCTGACCTTGATTTCGTCGAACACCTTGGCCGGGGCCACAGGGTTGAACGGGTTGTTTGTCAGTTCCTGGTTCATTTTCAAATCCTTAAAGACTGGCGGTGGAAGGCGGTGAAACGCCGTTCTCTTGACGAGAAAACGGACCGGACCCTGTGAAAGGGTCCGGTGCGCGGCGCTTACTCATCTTCCTCCGCATCCAGGAGTTCCATGTTGAGGCCAAGGCCTCGGACCTCTTTGACGAGCACGTTGAACGATTCCGGGATACCGGCCTCGAAATTGTCCTCGCCCTTGACGATGCTCTCATAGACCTTGGTCCGGCCCGCCACGTCATCCGACTTGACCGTCAGCATCTCTTGCAGGGTGTAGGCGGCACCATAGGCCTCAAGTGCCCAGACCTCCATTTCCCCGAACCGCTGGCCGCCGAACTGGGCTTTACCGCCCAGAGGCTGCTGCGTGACAAGGCTGTACGGCCCGGTCGAGCGTGCGTGGATCTGTCATCGACAAGGTGATGCAGTTTGAGCAGATACTTGATGCCCACAGTCACAGGACGCGAGAATTGCTCGCCCGAGCGCCCGTCAAACAGCACCGACTGGCCGCTCGTGTCAAACCCGGCACGCCGCAGCGCGTCGTTGACATCGGCCTCTTTCGCCCCGTCAAACACCGGGGTGGCAATCGGCACACCGTTGGTGACGGTGCTGGCAGACTCGACCAGCGTGGTCTCATCCATGCCCTCGATCCCTTCGGCATAGACATCATCGCCATACGCAATGCGCATCGCCTCACGCACAGGAGTCAGATCGCCAGAACGGCGATATTCCTGCAGCGCTTCGTCGATCTTGAGACCAAGAGAGCGTGCAGCCCAGCCCATATGCGTCTCGAGGATTTGCCCCACGTTCATACGCGACGGCACGCCCAAAGGATTGAGACAGATATCGACCGGCGTGCCGTCCGCGAGGAATGGCATGTCCTCGATCGGGATCACCTTGGAGACCACACCCTTGTTGCCGTGACGACCGGCCATCTTGTCACCCGGCTGGAGCTTGCGCTTGACCGCGATAAAGACCTTGACCATCTTCATCACGCCCGGCGGCAGATCGTCGCCACGGCGCACCTTCTCGACCTTGTCCTCGAACCGTGCATCCAGCGTGCGCTTTTGCGCCTCGTACTGATCATGCAGCGCTTCGACGATCTTGGCATCGGCCTCATCCTTGAGGGCAAGCTGCCACCATTGGCCTTTGGTCAGGGTCGAGAGCAACTCTTCGGTGATGTCCGAGTTGGCCTTGACGCCCTTGGGGCCTTTGACGGCCATCTTGCCGAGGATGAGAGTGCGCAGACGAGCGTAGATGTTGCGATCCAGGATCGCCAGCTCGTCGTCACGGTCGCGCGCCAGACGCTCGACTTCTTCCCGCTCGATCTGAAGCGCGCGCTCGTCCTTTTCAACGCCGTGGCGATTGAACACACGCACCTCAACGACCGTGCCATAGTCACCCGGCTTGACGCGCAACGAGGTATCGCGCACGTCGCTGGCCTTTTCGCCAAAGATGGCGCGGAGGAGCTTTTCCTCCGGCGTCATCGGGCTTTCGCCCTTGGGGGTGATCTTGCCCACAAGGATATCGCCCGGCTCGACGTCTGCGCCGATATAAACGATGCCCGCCTCGTCGAGGTTGCGCAGAGCTTCCTCACCGACGTTGGGGATATCGCGCGTGATCTCTTCCGGCCCCAGTTTGGTATCGCGGGCGGCAACTTCGAATTCCTCGATGTGGATCGAGGTAAAGACGTCATCGCGCACGATGCGCTCGGAGATCAGGATTGAGTCTTCGTAATTATAGCCGTTCCACGGCATGAAGGCCGTGATCACGTTCTTGCCAAGCGCCAGTTCGCCCATATCGGTACAGGGACCATCGGCGATGACCTCGCCCTTGAGCACGGTATCGCCCACTTTGACCAGCGGTTGCTGATTGATGCAGCTATTCTGGTTCGAGCGCTGGAACTTGCGCATGCGGTAGATATCGACACCTGGATCCCCAATCTGAAGATCCTCTGTGGCGCGAACCACGATCCGCTGCGCATCGACTTGGTCGATCACACCGGCACGTTTGGCCATAATCGCAGCACCCGAGTCGCGGGCCACGACGCCCTCGATCCCGGTTCCCACAAGCGGAGCCTCGGCGCGCAGCGTCGGCACCGCCTGACGCTGCATGTTCGACCCCATCAATGCACGGTTCGCGTCGTCATTCTCAAGAAAGGGAATGAGCGAGGCCGCAACCGACACAAGCTGCTTGGGACTAACGTCGATCAGGTCCACGCTCTCGCGCGGCGCGAGCATGTATTCGCCCGACTGACGGGTCGAGACCAGATCGTTGACGAACCGTCCACCCTCGTCGAGGTTGGCGTTGGCCTGTGCCACGGTGTGACGCATTTCCTCGGTGGCGGACATGTATTGCACTTCGTCCGTCACCTGACCGTCGATCACCTTGCGGTAGGGTGTTTCGATAAAGCCATACTTGTTGACCCGCGCAAAAGTGGCGAGGCTGTTGATCAGACCGATGTTCGGCCCTTCCGGCGTCTCAATCGGGCACATGCGACCGTAGTGGGTCGGGTGCACGTCGCGCACCTCAAAGCCCGCGCGCTCGCGTGTCAGACCGCCCGGCCCGAGCGCCGAAAGACGGCGCTTGTGGGTGACTTCCGACAGCGGGTTGGTCTGGTCCATGAACTGCGACAGCTGCGAGGACCCAAAGAATTCACGCACAGCGGCAGCGGCTGGCTTGGCGTTGATCAGATCCTGCGGCATCACCGTGTCGATCTCGACCGAGGACATACGCTCTTTGATCGCGCGTTCCATCCGCAACAGACCCACACGATACTGGTTCTCCATCAATTCGCCAACCGAACGCACCCGGCGATTGCCAAGGTGATCGATGTCATCAATGTCACCCTTGCCATCGCGCAGCTCAACCAGAGCCTTGATGCAGGCCACGATATCGTCGCGGTCCAACGTGCGCTGCGTGTCAGGTTTGTTGAGGTTCAGACGCATGTTCATCTTGACCCGGCCAACGGCCGAGAGATCATAACGCTCCGAGTCAAAGAACAGCGTGTCGAACAGAGCCGCCGACGCCTCTTCGGTGGGGGGCTCGCCCGGGCGCATGACGCGGTAGATGTCCATGAGCGCGCTTTCGCGGTTCATGTTCTTGTCCGCTGCCATGGTGTTGCGGATATAGGCACCCACGTTGATACCATCAATATCCAGCACCGGAATGTCGGTGATCCCGGCATCCAGAAGATCCTGCAGCGTACCGCCAGAAATCTCGCCAGCCTTGTCATATTCCAGCGTCAGCTCGTCACCCGCCTCGACATAGATCGCGCCGGTTTCCTCGTCGATGATGTCACGCGCCACGAATTTGCCGACAATATGCTCGAACGGAACCAGCAATTCCGAAACCGTGCCCTCATCAATCAACTGCTTGACGGCACGCGGGGTGATTTTCTTGCTCGCTTCAAAAATCACTTCGCCGGTCTTGGCGTCGATCAGATCATAGGTCGGACGGGTGCCACGAACCCGCTCAGGGAAGAATTTGGTGACCCAACCCTTCTTCTTTTTCAGCTTGAAATCGACCGTATCATAATAGGCATTCATGATGCCTTCTTGATCCAGACCAAGCGAGTAGAGCAGCGTCGTCACCGGCAGTTTGCGACGGCGGTCGATCCGCGCGAACACAATATCCTTGGCGTCGAATTCGAAATCGAGCCAAGAGCCGCGATAGGGAATGATCCGGCAGGTAAAGAGCAGTTTGCCCGAAGAGTGGGTCTTGCCCTTGTCGTGGTCAAAGAACACGCCGGGGCTGCGGTGCATCTGGGATACGATCACCCGCTCTGTGCCGTTCACGACAAAGGTGCCATTCGGTGTCATCAGGGGCATGTCGCCCATGAACACGTCTTGCTCCTTGATGTCTTTGACAGATTTCGCGCCGGTATCCTCGTCAATATCAAACACGATCAGACGCAGCTTGACCTTGAGAGGCGCGGCATAGGTCATGTCGCGCTGCATGCATTCCTCAACGTCGTACTTCGGCTTTTCAAGCTCGTAGCTGACGAATTCCAGCACGCTGGTCTCGTTGAAATCCTTGATCGGAAAGACTGATTGGAACACGCCTTTGATCCCCTCACCGTCCTGCGGTTGGGGCTGATCACCGGATTTCAGGAACAGGTCATACGAGGATTTCTGCACCTCGATGAGGTTCGGCATCTCCAACACTTCGCGGATTTTGCCATAATATTTGCGCAAACGTTTCTGGCCAAGATAGCTTTGAGCCATGGTCGATGTCACCTTTCATTTCTCACCGGTCGCGCGTGCTGTTGGGGCTCAGCACCGCGTCCATCCGAGACGGCTGGGTTTGATCCATTCATGGCCATCGTCCCAATGACGGCCTCCCGATCGTATAAACCTCGCCTTAGAAAACCCCCGACTGTTGCAGGGTCTCTCTGAGACAGGTTTGGCCGGAACCGGGAAACCCCGGATCCAGCCGCAAAATCCTGTCCGGGTTGCCCCGGCACGGATTACTTGATTTCGACTTCTGCGCCAGCTGCTTCGAGCTTGGCTTTGATGTCGTCTGCTTCGTCCTTGGACACTTGCTCTTTGACAGCTTTGCCGCCGGCATCGACCAGGTCTTTGGCTTCTTTCAGGCCCAGACCGGTAATGGCGCGCACTTCCTTGATCACGTTGATCTTGGATGCGCCAGCCGACTTCAGGATGACGTCGAATTCGGTTTGCTCTTCAGCATCCGATCCGCCAGCATCGCCCGCCGGGCCAGCCATCATGACCGCGCCACCGGCTGCGGGCTCAATGCCATACTCGTCCTTGAGGATGGTTTTCAGTTCTTGTGCTTCGAGAAGCGTCAGACCAACGATCTCTTCTGCCAGTTTCTTCAGATCAGCCATTTTTTGACTCTTTCCGTTCTCTAGATGTGTTCCAACGTCGGGAAGTAAACCCCTACGCGGTGATTACAGTTTGCCTTACGCGGCCTCGGCCTTTTCGATGATCGTCGAAAGGATGCCCGCGATATTCGAAGCAGGTGCGCCAATAGCACCGGCGATGTTCGAAGCAGGTGCGCCGATACAGCCCACGATCGAAGCAATAAGCTCGTCACGCGAAGGCATTTTCGACACGGCTTCAACACCGGCCCGGTTCAGAGCCGTGCCACCCATAGCCCCACCAAGGATCTCGAACTTTTTGTTCACCTTGGCAAAGTCCTCAGACACTTTGGCAGCTGCCACAGGGTCTTCGGAATAGGTAAGCACGGTCATGCCCGTGAGGTAGTTTGCAATGCTTGCGCACGGCTTGCCCTCAAGGGCGATCTTGGCGAGCTTGTTCTTGGCTACACGAACTGATGCCTCTGCCGCACGGGCGCGGGCACGCAGATCCTGCATTTCGGCAACTGTAAGACCCGCGTAGTGGGCGACCACTACAACGCCAGAGCTTTCAAAGATCTGGCCGAGTTCCTCGACCACTTTCTCTTTCTGGGCTCTATCCACAGTTTCACTCCAAATTTGGGGGTCTCCCCCCGGCTCAGTTTTTGCCTCTCCCGAAGGATCGGCGTTCGGGTCCAAAACACGGGTCCCGAGGCCAAGATCACCCGAGAGCAAATGCCTCGGCTGGAAATCTCATCTCGTTCCCCATCTCAGGAAGGATTTATTCAGGCAAATGCCTGAACCCTCCGTCTCGGACAGGACAGAGCTGACGTGCAGCTCTGCCGTTCGCCCCCGGATCAAGAGATCCGGACGCAAATTCTTATTCGACGACAGCGCTATTGATGTCGACGGTGATCCCTGCGCCCATGGTGGACGAAAGCGAAATCTTCTTGACATATGTGCCTTTGGCACCGGTCGGTCGGGCACGTTGAACGGCAGACACAAAGGCGCGCACATTCTCCGCCAGTTTGACCGCGTCAAACGACGCCTTGCCAATACCAGCGTGAACGACACCGGCTTTTTCAGCCTTGAACTGAACCTGACCGCCCTTGGCATCCTTGACCGCCTGCGCCACATCCATGGTCACTGTTCCGACCTTGGGGTTGGGCATCAGGTTACGTGGGCCAAGAACCTTGCCCAGACGGCCCACGACGGGCATCATGTCCGGTGTCGCAATGCAGCGATCAAACTCGATTTTGCCGCTCTGCACGGTTTCCATCAGATCTTCGGCACCGACGATATCGGCTCCGGCGGCCAGCGCTTCGTCAGCCTTTGCGCCACGCGCAAAAACGGCGACGCGCACGGTCTTGCCGGTGCCATTGGGCAGGCCGACGACACCACGGACCATCTGATCCGCGTGACGCGGGTCAACCCCGAGGTTCATCGAAATCTCGACAGTTTCATCGAATTTCGCAGTCGCACAGCCCTTGATCAGCGAAATCGCATCTTCAACGCTGAGATTGTCCTTGCCCTCAAAAGTTTCACGCAGGGCGCGGGTCCGTTTTCCAAGCTTTGCCATCTTATTTCACCTCGATGCCCATGGAACGCGCGCTGCCCAGAATGATCTGCATGGCGGCGTCGATATCGTTCGCGTTCAGGTCTTTCCACTTGGCTTCTGCGATCTCACGCACCTGCGCGATGGTCACATTGCCAGCAGTGGCACGACCGGGGGTCTTGGACCCGGACTGAAGCTTGGCAGCCTTCTTCAGGTAATAAGACGCCGGCGGCGTCTTGATTGCCAATTCAAAGGACTTGTCCTGATAATAGGAAATCACGGTCGGGCACGGGGCACCCGGTTCAAGATCTGCAGTCTTGGCGTTGAACGCCTTGCAGAATTCCATGATGTTGATGCCGCGCTGACCCAATGCAGGGCCGACGGGCGGGCTGGGGTTGGCTTGCCCGGCTTTCACCTGAAGCTTGAGCGTCCCGATAAGTTTCTTGGCCATATGGCCTCTCCTTTTGGTCCAACACCATTGGGGCGCGCCCCTCTGGCTCTCTTGTTGTGTGGTGCGGTCCGGTGGCCGCGGCCACCTCGCCTCCCACGGCTCCTGCCCGGCTCGCCCTCAGGCGCGACCGCGCAACCCGGATCACATCTGCTTCGTGACCTGAGTGAATTCCAGCTCGACCGGGGTTTCCCGACCAAAGATCGACACGGACACCTTGAGGCGCTGATTATCCTCATCAACCTCCTCGACCATGCCATCAAAGTCTTCGAACGGACCGTCGTTGACCTTGACCTTCTCGCCAATCTCAAAATGGATCAGGGTGCGCGGGCTCTCTTCACCCTCCTGCACACGGTTGAGAATCGCGTTCACTTCCGCATCGCGCATCGGCATCGGGCGGCCCTGCGGCCCCAGAAATCCCGTCACACGGTTGATCGAGCTGATCAGGTGATAGCCACGATCCGACATTTCCATATGCACGAGCACATAACCGGGCATAAACCGACGCTCGGCCGTTACCTTTTTGCCACGACGGATTTCGATCACCTCTTCGGTGGGGACCAGAACCTCATCGATTTCATCCTCAAGGCCGTTCTCGACGACAGATTGTCTGATCTGCTCGGCAATCTTCTTCTCAAAATTCGAGAGAACACTGACCGAGTACCACCGCTTTGCCATCGTCGCCCTACGCCTTTATTCTTACCGATACCAAGACCGGATTTCCGTATTCTTTCAGACCCTTGGGCCTGCACCACCGAAAACAAAAATCGGCGCGCAACACGAATCGCCGCGCGCCATGTTTCAGAGTGTGGGGTCAACTACCCCTGATTGCCTGCGAATTCAAGAGCCTGAGCAAGATTTTCGCCGGTTCAGCCAAACAGGCTCAGCACCCCTTGGAGACCACTGCGGATCCCAAGATCGACCAACGCAAAGAAGATCGCCGTAATCGTCGCCATGATGAACACCATGACCGTAGTCAGCACCACCTCACGGCGGGTAGGCCACACGACCTTGGCCACTTCCGAGCGGACCTGCTGAATGAATTGAAGCGGATTCGTGCGTGCCATCTGCGCTGTCTTCTCTGATATCATTGCTCAGCGCGACATACGCGGGCTGGCCCGCAAGTTCAAGGGCAGAAGGCTGTCACCCCCTGCCCATTACATCAGCGCGACTTATACGCGATCCGATCAAACGGATCGGGAAGATCTTCAAAGATATCCGGTTGCGGTTCGCGACGCAGCTTGAGTTCGGGCATGGTAGGACGAAAAGCGAAATCACGAGGAAGCCACCGCAGCAGCCGTGACCGCACCTGGGTCATTCGCTCGGGCCCGAAAATGGCGTAGCCTAGGAAGACCAGTACGAATCCGATAAACATGGCGATCAGCACCGGCAACGGTTGCCACCAAACCAACGCGAAGGCTGCGAGCCATCCGACCTGGTGTGGCTTGACCTCCAACGATCTGGGGCGCAGCGACTTGATCCGCGACAAAAGACGGACGCGACGAGCGGTTGCCTTTGCCTTGACCGGTTCAAGATACTCAACCGGCACATGCGGCGCCAGT
Source organism: Roseovarius sp. 217 (assembly GCF_000152845.1). Lineage (GTDB taxonomy): Bacteria > Pseudomonadota > Alphaproteobacteria > Rhodobacterales > Rhodobacteraceae > Roseovarius. Next base: position 2,651,757 of record NZ_CH902584.1, on the reverse strand, counting down.
TCCGGGAGCGCATTGCGGCGCGTCTTGCGGCGCTCTTCGGTCAATATCTCACGAATTGTCGTAATGGCATTTTCAACAGCTTGTTCCGTCGAAGCGGCATCTCGCGGTGCCCGTCCCTCAAATTCAGTGTTGTGATGTGAAAAATACATCTTCGGGTCTTGAACCCGCGGTAAATGCGTTTCCATAGCAGCTATTCCCCTGTTTCTTCCGCGCCCCCACGCAGATCGGCTTCAGTCCCCCCGGACCTCGAAGCCGATAAGTGGTCAGCATGCGGCGCAATTGCGGCGGAAAAATGGCGTGCTAGCGGCCAAAAGGCGGCAGGTCCAAATTTAACCGCATTTTAGCTGTATTCGTTTCGTCCTTGAGCTGCGCAGACCGCCAAACAGACGTAACGAACCAAATTCTGCTTCGACTGCGCCAGATGAGCCAAATCACAGCCGAACCAGACGGCGCGCGATTCTACTCGCAAATCGCCCATACAGATCCAAGGTTCTGGAGGTTTGGCAGGGGCAGCAGGGTTCGAACCCGCGACCTACGGTTTTGGAGACCGTCGCTCTACCAGCTGAGCTATACCCCTAAGGCCGAGCGCCGGATTACGCCAGCTTGGATCGGGAATCAAGCGTCATCGGCCTGAATTCGGTGGGAAATCCACAATTTCCTGTTCAGGCCGCTGGACGGGCCCCGTAGCGTGGGCTTTGCACGATCCCTGTGTCAAAGAGGCAAGCGATCTCCGTATCGCTGAGTCCGGCCACTTCGCCCAAAACCTCTTCGGTCTGTGCGCCAAGCTGCGGCGCGGGTTGCGCCGCCACGCGCTCATGGGCCGAAAAACGCGCTGGATGCCCCGGCACCGGGAAACGACCAAGGCCCGGCTGCATCAAGAGCTTGAACATCGGATTGTCCTCGCTCAGGTCCGAATCCTCGGCCAGAGCCTCGCGCACGGTGCGAAACACCGACCATGTCAGGCCAGACGCATCAAATGACTCGGCGAAGCTACTCAATTCCCGCGCCGCGAACCATGGCCGCAGAATAGCCGTGATCTCGCGCCGCAGATGCCAACGATTGCCCTCGTCGTTCAGATCGCGCCCGCTCCGCGCGGCGAGCGCGGCCATCGCCGCTTCGGTGTCCGTGGCCTTGACCAGCCCGCGCCATTGCCGATGGGTGAGCCCAATCACCATCACCCGCCGCCCGCAGGCGCAGAGGAAATCCTGCCCATAGGCCCCATAGAGCGCATTGCCCGACTTGCGACGCTCTTTGTCATTGACCACGGCGTCCCCGATCAGCCCAAGATGCCCGATCGTGGCCGCCGCCACATCCTTGAGCGACAGCTCTACCTCCTGCCCCCGGCCCCGTCGCAGACGCTCGCGCTCTGCCGCCAAGAGCGAGGACACCACCAAATGCCCCGCCGCGATATCCCAAGCGGGCAGCGCATGCGCCACGGGTTCGGGCCAGCCCACCGGCCCGGTCATCTCGGGGATCCCCAGCGACGGGTTGACCGTGTAATCCACCGCTGATCGGCCATGCCGATCCCCCATCAGCGTGACCATGACCAGATCCGCGCGGTGCTGTTTGAGCGTCTCGTAATCCATCCAGCCGCGCACCCGCAGGTTGGTCAGGAAGAGGCCCGCATCCTCGCCCGGAGCGGTAACAATCCGCGTCACCAACTCCCGCCCCTCCGGTCGGCTCATGTCCACGGCGATGGATTTCTTGCCCTTGTTCAACCCCGCCCAAAAGAGGCTCTGGCCCGAGGGGGCCAACGGCCAGCGGCCTGCATCCAGCCCGCCGCCGATCCGATCAAAACGGATCACCTCAGCCCCCATTTGTGCCAGCGTCATCCCCGCCAACGGCACCGCGACAAAGGCCGAACCTTCGACCACCCGCATTCCCTTGAGTATACCGCCCATGCCGTGCCCTCCTGAACAGGTGCCGCCGAGAGCGCGCAGCAATCACCTGCCCGCGCCGCCGGTACAGCCTGCCAGACGTGGAAGTAAAGTCAATATTTCAATGGCTTAAAGGAATACAACGGCATGCAATCCGTTTTCGCAGATGCAGCATACACCAGAGCGCTTGATTTCTATTGAAAATCCGCACCACTGGACGTCACCGCCTGCACCCATGCTGCATTTGAAACCAAACCTCCGCGTGTTGACGCAGGCGCGACAGAGTGACCCATAACGCCCCTTTCGCTCAATCCATCAGGAAACCACCCGATTGCCGCGCCCAGAGACGCGCGTATAGCCCCCCCTGCGACAACAGGGCCGCATGCGTGCCTTGCTCGACAATCCGCCCCTCGTCCATCACCACCAACCGATCCATCGCCGCAATCGTCGAAAGGCGGTGCGCGATGGCGATGACGGTCTTGCCCTGCATCAGCCGGTAAAGCTGCGCCTGAATCGCCGCTTCCACTTCAGAGTCCAGCGCTGATGTCGCCTCATCGAGCACGAGGATGGGTGCATCCTTGAGCGCGGCACGCGCGATTGCGATCCGCTGCCGCTGCCCCCCCGAGAGCTTGACACCCCTTTCGCCGACATGCGCCGCCAGCCCCTGCCGCCCCTTGGTATCCTCCAACCCGGCAATGAACACACGCGCCTCCGCCAATTCAGCAGCGGCCATGACCTCGGTTTCGGTGGAGTCAGGACGGCCATAGGCGATATTCTCGCGTACCGAGCGATGCAGAAGGGCGGTATCCTGTGTCACCACCCCGATGGCCGCGCGCAGACTGTCCTGCGTGACGGCCGACACATCCTGCCCGTCGATCAGGATACGCCCCGAACTCACGTCATGAAACCGGAGCAAGAGGTTGATGAGGGTCGATTTTCCCGCCCCCGAACGCCCGACCAGTCCAACCTTCTCGCCCGGTGCGAGCGTGAGATCGAGCCCGTCGATCACCGGCGCTTTCTGCATGCCAGAACGATCATATACAAACCGGACCGCTTCGAACCGAATATCACCCCGGCTCACCACCAACGGCTTTGCATCCGGCGCGTCTTGCACCGTGCGTGGCAGGGCAAGGGTAGCCAGACCATCTCGCGCCGTGCCGATATTCTCAAAGAGCGCGGCAAACTCCCACATGATCCAATGCGACATATTCCCAAGCCGCAAGGCGAGCGGAATCGCGACTGCCAAGGCCCCAAGATCAATGCGTCCCTGCACCCAAAGCCAGAGCCCCAACCCCGTCACCGCCCCGGTCAGAAGCGCGTTGAGCAAGTTGACCGACATGTCCTGCACCGCCACAAGCCGCATTTGCCGGTGGACGGTTTGCAGGAATCCGTCCAGCCCGGCGCGGGCATAGGCCTCTTCACGCGCGGCATGGCTAAAGAGCTTGACCGTGGCAATATTGGTGTAGCTGTCCACAATCCGCCCCGTCATGTCAGCGCGCGCATGCGCCTGCTCCTGCGCCACATGTCCCAACCGGGGCACGATAAGGCCCAAGAGCGCGCCATAACACAGCGCCCATATGGCAAAGGGCGCGGCCAGCCGAATATCCTGCGTTCCCGCCAGAACCAGCGTGCCGATGAAATAGGCAAGAATATAGACCGCCACGTCCATCAGCTTCATCACCGTCTCGCGCACCGCAAGCGCAGTCTGCATCAGCCGCGTGGCGATGCGCCCGGCGAACTCTTCCTGAAAATAGCCCATCGACTGACCCAAGAGCCAACGATGCCCTTGCCAACGGATGCGCTGTGGAAAGTTGCCCATCAAGGCCTGATACATGATCAATGCGCCAATCACGCTGAGCAACGGCAGGACGACGAGCAAGAGAATACCCATCCCGCCAAGCCGCGTGGCCTCCTCGCCTAGAAACCGTTCTGGCCCCAGTTCCGCCATGCGGTTGACCAGCGTGCCAAGGTATCCCAGCAAAATAATCTCGACGGCGGCAAAGACCGCCGACGCCACAGACATGGCGATGAGCCACGGGGCCACGGGACGTGCGTAATGCCACAGAAACGGCCAGAACCGCGACGGGGGCTGACTCGGCGGAGACGCAGGATAGGCCTCAATCCGCGTCTCGAAATACTTGAAAATGCTTTTCATATCCGGCTCCAGAATGCAAAAGGGGCGTGCAGTGACCCGCACGCCCCTTAAAGCTAAGAGCGGATCAGACGTTACTCGATGATCTTCGACACGACGCCGGCGCCGACGGTGCGGCCGCCTTCGCGGATGGCGAAACGCAGGCCGTCTTCCATGGCGATCGGCGCGATCAGTTCAACCGTGAACTTCAGGTTGTCGCCGGGCATCACCATTTCGGTGCCTTCGGGCAGCATCACCGTGCCGGTCACATCCGTGGTACGGAAGTAGAACTGCGGACGGTAGTTGGCAAAGAACGGCGTGTGACGGCCACCCTCTTCCTTGGTCAGGATATAGGCCTCGGCCTCGAACTTGGTGTGCGGCAGAACCGATTTCGGCTTGCACAGAACCTGACCACGCTCAACGCCCTCACGGTCGATGCCGCGCAGCAGAACGCCGACGTTGTCGCCCGCTTCCCCACGATCCAAGAGCTTGCGGAACATCTCGACGCCGGTACAGGTCGTCGTCTTGGTGTCCTTGATCCCCACGATCTCGATGCTGTCGCCAACATTGATCACGCCACGCTCGATCCGGCCGGTCACAACCGTGCCACGGCCCGAGATCGAGAACACGTCTTCGATCGGCATCAGGAACGGCTGATCCACGGCGCGCGCCGGGGTCGGGATATACTCATCCACAGCCGCCATCAGCGCGCGGATCGAATTCTCGCCGATTTCCGGCTGGGTGCCGTTCATCGCATGCAGCGCCGAGCCGCGCACGATCGGAATATCGTCGCCCGGATAGTCGTAAGAGGTCAGAAGCTCGCGGATCTCCATCTCCACCAGTTCCAGCAGCTCTTCGTCATCGACCTGATCGACCTTGTTCATGTAGACGACCATGAAGGGGATGCCGACCTGACGACCGAGCAGGATATGCTCGCGGGTCTGCGGCATCGGGCCGTCAGCGGCGTTCACAACCAGGATCGCGCCGTCCATCTGCGCGGCACCGGTGATCATGTTCTTCACATAGTCGGCGTGGCCGGGGCAGTCGACATGGGCGTAGTGACGCGCCTCGGTCTCGTATTCCACATGCGCGGTCGAGATCGTGATCCCGCGCGCCTTTTCTTCAGGCGCACCGTCGATCTGGTCATAGGCCCGGAATTCGCCAAAATACTTGGTGATCGCCGCAGTCAACGTCGTCTTGCCGTGGTCAACGTGACCAATCGTGCCGATGTTCACATGCGGCTTGTTACGTGCAAACTTTTCCTTTGCCATATCTCAGGACGCCTTGTCAGTTGGGGGGCCGCCATGGCCCGAGGGTTACATCGCGCGCCGTTTATTGGGTTGCGCCGGGAAAATCAAGCCTTACTCTCTGCGCCGGAGTTACTCAGCAGGGGGCGATGCGACCGTGGGCTCCTCGTTCACCTCAGCGGCGGCACTGGCTAGTTCAGCGGCGCTTGGGACTGCCGCTTGGTTTGGTACGGGCGCGCTCGCTGCGAGCGGTGTTGGCACCTCTGCGAGCCGCGCCTCGGGGCGCGGCTTGTCATTGGCAGGCACGCCATCATCCTCGAACCAGCCGAATTCGTTGTTTTGCTGAACCAGCCAGTTCTGGATCTGCTTGGCCGCGTTGCGGCTCAGGTTCTCAAGCTGCTTTTCCTTGCTCTGGGTCAGGCCAGATCCAAGAAAGGTATTGCCCGAAAAGCTCTCGACCACCGTCACCAGATGCGGCTTGGCATTGAGCTTGGCGCCCTTTGCGTCATCCCATGCGGTGACATTCAGGATCAGCGCCGATTTTGGCGAAGCCACCAGCGGCACGCCCGGAATGGCCAGCACATAGCCTTCGACACTCACCCCAAGATGATAGAGCTTGGTGCCTTCATAGCGCCCGAACCGATCCGTCATCGCCAAGGTCATCGCCGCGATCCATTCCTCCTTGGAGGCCTCGCGTGAGGCCGGACCCTTGGTCAGGTTCGGGGCCACCACGACATTATGCCCAAGGTGAAAGTTGCCCAAATAGGCCGGAGCCTCGTCAAGATCATTGGCATTGGTACACGCCGCCATCAGAGCAAGACCAAAGAGCGCGAGGAAACGGATCATCAAAAACTTCCCGAAACGTGACAGTTCGGGCAGGGATAGCCCAGCCACCGCCCTTGCGCAATCATTTGCCCGACGCCATCCCACGCCCTATGTCTGGTGTGACCCGCAAGAGGTGCCCCATGCCGCCGATGTCCAAAACGAACCATCCCCGAACACCCGTGCATGTGCCTCTGGTGACTGAACCGATGGGGGTCTTGGCCAGCTTGCGCGCGGCGCGGCGCAACATCCTGTCGATCATCCCGGAAATTGCCACCCGGCAGCCCATGGTCTCGGGGCGCACGGGCAAACGCTGGCATATGGTGATGGATCCCGGTGCAATCCGGCGAATGCTCTTGGAAAGTCTAGACAATTACCCCAAGTCCATCGTCACCAAGAACCTCTTGCGTCCCGCGATCGGCGACTCTCTCTTTATCGCCGAGGGTGCGCATTGGCGCTGGCAAAGGCGCACGGCGGCCCCGGTCTTTTCGCATCGCAATGTGATGAACCTCGCCCCGATCATGACCGGCGCTGCCGACCGGAGCGCCGAGCGAATCGCGGCTGCAGGTCCACGCGCTGTGGATATGGCCGCCGAGATGGTGCGCACCACGTTTGAGGTCATCGCCGATGTGACCTTTTCAGACGACGGCATGTTTGACGTCGATGCCGTGCACCGCGGGATTGACGCCTATATTTCCGAGGCGGGCAAGATCTCACTCTTTGATATTCTTGGATTTCCTGACTGGGTCCCGCGTCCAGGCCGGTTGATGTCAGGCGGCTCTGTAGCCGAGATGAAGCGCGTGGCGGATCAGGCGGTCGAGGCGCGACGTTCGCGGGGCGCACAGGGCGTGCCCGACCTGCTCGATCTTTTGCTGGAGGGCGAAGACCCGGAAACCAAACGGCGCATGAACACGGCGGAATTGCGCGACAACCTGCTGACCTTTATCGTGGCAGGGCACGAGACGACGGCGCTGACATTGGGATGGTCGCTCTATCTATGCGCCTTTGATCAAACCGTTCAGGACCGCGCCCGCGCCGAGGCGAAAGCCGTGCTACAGGGGCGCGCCGCGACAGGCGAGGACGTGGCCCGCCTGCCCTATATCCGTCAGATCATCGACGAGGCGTTGCGGCTTTATCCGCCTGCGGGCATCATCTCTCGGACCGCGCAGGTTGCCGATACCCTCTGCGGGCGCGATATTCGTGCGGGGGATACGGTGATCATCCCGATCTATGCGCTGCACCGCAATCACCTCTTGTGGCCAGAACCGGATGCCTTCGATCCTGACCGCTTTGCCGACCGCAAGAGCCTTGAGCGCTATGCCTATCTGCCCTTTGGTGACGGGCCGCGCATCTGCATCGGCGCGAGTTTTGCACTGCAGGAGGCGGTGATCATCCTTGCGACGCTGCTCTCGCGATTCAGATTTACGCCCGTACCGGGCCGGGAGCCGGAGCCGGTGATGATCCTCACCCTGCGGCCACAGGGCGGGGTCTGGTTGATGGCCGATCCCGTTCACGAGATCGGCCAAAAACCCGCAACCGTTTGAATCAGGCTGGCATTCTCTCTTCGACAATCCCCGCCCACCAGCTACAGCCCGCCGGAATGGTCTCGTCGTTGAAATTATAATCCGGGCTGTGAACCATCGCCGTATCGCCATTGCCCACAAGGATATAGGCCCCCGGTCGCTCTTCGAGCATGAAGGCGAAATCCTCGCCGCCCATGATCAAGGGGGCTTCGTCGCAGCCGCCGCTGACCTTGGCCGCGACGCTTGCCGCGAACTCGGTCTGTTCTTCGTGGTTGATCATCACCGGGTAGCCACGATGGTAACTCACCTCGGCACGACCGCCGAAACCCGCCGTCACATGCTCACAGAGCGCACGAATACGGGCCTCTGCCAGATCGCGCATCTGCGTACTCATTGTACGAACTGTACCTCGAAGATGTACACCTTGCGGAATGACATTGAACGCGTTGGACGAGGTCTGAAAGGACGTGACCGAGACCACCACCTGATCCACCGGATCGGCATTACGGCTGGCAATGGTTTGCAGCATTGTGACCAGATGGGCCGCCATGACGGTCGTGTCCACGGTCTCATGCGGCTTGGCGGCGTGTCCGCCCTTGCCGGTGAGCGCGATGTCGAACTGATCAGTGGCGGCAAAAAATGCGCCGGGGCGAATGGCAAAACTGCCCACCGGGCGGCCCGGCCAGTTGTGCATGCCATAGACTTCCTGAATGCCGAAGCGGTCCATCATCCCGTCCTCGCACATCTCGCGGCCCCCGGCCCCTCCCTCTTCGGCGGGTTGAAAGATCACCACGGCAGTGCCATCGAAATTGCGGGTCTCCGCCAGATATTGCGCGGCCCCAAGCAGCATGGCGGTATGCCCGTCATGGCCACAGGCATGCATCGCACCGGGGGTCTTGGAGGCGTAGTCAACACCGGTCGCCTCATGGATCGGCAGAGCATCCATGTCTGCGCGCAGGCCGACCACTCGCCCCGAGGCCGTGCTGCGACCCTTGATCACCCCCACAACGCCGGTGCGCCCGATCCCAGTGACCACCTCATCGCAGCCAAAGGCCTTGAGCTTTTCCGCGACAAGCGCGCTGGTACGATGCGTCTCGTAGAGGATTTCGGGATGGGCGTGGATGTCGCGGCGCCAGTCCGTGATATCATTGTGCAATTCAGCAAAGCGGTTCTTGACGGGCATCGGTCTCACTCCTCTTGGCAATTCGGCCTGTTCGCAAATTCGGGATTTGCTCCACCGTGGCGCAAAGCCAGTGCGACCACAAGGGGCACGGTCACAGCGACGCATTTGCCATATACAAGAGCGCATGTCTGAGGTATGCGTCGCGGCTTGACGCGCAAGCCGCACCCCTTTTCGGAACCGACCTCCCCCATGATCCTGCCTGCCCTCTCCAATGCTCTTGCCGCGCGCGGCTATGAAACCCTGACGCCTGTGCAAGAGGCGGTGACGGACCCCGCGCTCTCTGGGTCTGACCTTTTGGTGTCGGCCCAGACCGGATCGGGCAAGACCGTGGGTTTTGGTCTGGCGATAGCGCCGACCTTGCTCGATGGTGCGGAGCGTTTGCCACCTGCTGCGGCACCGCTTGCGCTGATCGTGGCCCCCACGCGCGAACTGGCGTTGCAGGTGATGCGCGAGCTGAGCTGGCTCTATGCCGAGGCGGGCGCACGGTTGGTGTCTTGTGTGGGGGGCATGGATGCCCGCGACGAGCGGCGCGCGCTCGAACGTGGCGCGCATATCGTCGTCGGCACGCCCGGACGGCTGTGTGACCATATCAACCGTGGCGCGCTCGACATGACCAGCCTGCGCGCCATTGTGCTCGACGAGGCCGACGAAATGCTCGATCTCGGCTTTCGCGAAGATCTCGAATTCATGCTCGCCGCCGCCCCGGCAGAGCGTCGCACGCTGATGTTCTCGGCCACCGTGCCGCCGATGATCGCCAAGCTGGCGGAAAAATTCCAGCGCGATGCGCACCGCGTGACCACCCTGACCGGGGCCAAGCAGCATGCCGATATCTCCTATCAGGCGCTGACCGTGGTGCCGCATGACGCCGAGGGTGCGGTGATCAACCTCCTGCGGTATCACGATGCGCAGAACGCCATCGTCTTTGCCAATACCCGCGCGATGGTGGCCCGGCTGACCGCGCGTCTGGCCAATCGCGGCTTTGCTGTCGTGTCCCTCTCGGGGGAACTCAGCCAAGCCGAGCGCACCCATGCCCTGCAAGCGATGCGCGACGGGCGGGCACGGGTCTGCGTGGCCACCGATGTGGCGGCGCGCGGCATCGACCTGCCCAATCTCGATCTTGTGGTGCATGCCGAACTGCCCACCAATTCCGAAGGCCTCTTGCATCGTTCTGGCCGCACGGGTCGTGCCGGGCGCAAGGGCATCTCTGCCCTGATCGTCGCGGTCAAATCCGCGAACAAGGCCGAGCGCCTGCTGAAATTCGCCAAGATCACCGCCGAATGGACCACGCCCCCGACACCCGACGATATCGAGGCCAAGGATCGCGAGCGGCTCCTGTCCGATCCGGTCTGGTCCGAAACCCCCTCTGAGACCGAGGCCGCCTTTGCCGCCGAATTGCTGGCGCTGCACAGCCCCGAGGTGATCGCCGCCGCCTATCTCCGGCTCTATAAATCGCGCTGGTCCGCGCCCGAGGAACTGAGTGCGCCCGGCAGCCCCGCGCCCGCCCGCGAGCGCGCCGCCTTTGGCCCGAGCCGCTGGTTTGCGCTCTCGGTCGGCAACAATGACCGGGCCGAAGCGCGGTGGTTGCTGCCGCTCTTGTGCCGCGCCGGCAATATGGACAAATCCGCCATTGGGGCCATTCGCGTGCAGGCCTCCGAGACCTTTGTCGAACTGGCCGAGGCCGCTGTTCCGGGCTTTCTCTCCGCACTTGGCGAGGGCGGGCAGTTGGATGAGGGTATTATCGCCCGTCAGTTGGACAGCGCCCCCGATCTCGGCTCTGCCCCGCGCGCCCCGCGGGAGGACCGTCCCGAGCGGGCGCCCCGTGCCCCGCGTGAGGATCGCCCAGAGCGGGCGCCGCGCGAACAGCAGGCCTCCCGCGAGCATCATGCCCCCCGCGACAGCGCCCCGCGCCCTAAACCACGCGCCAAACCGCTTGCTGATGCGCCGCGTCCCGCACCCAGATCGCATCCGAAACCGGCAGGTGCCGCCACCGATGCGATGACCCGCGCGGTCGAGGACGGCTCTGTCACCGCCTACCGCAAACCCCGAACCGAGTCGGGCGATGCGCCGCGACCGGCCAAAAAGCCGTGGTCAAGCGACAAACCCGCTGGAAAGCCTGCCAGCAA
>NZ_CH902584.1:2609898-2640563 GCF_000152845.1 Roseovarius sp. 217 | reverse complement strand
CAAACCCGGCGCTGGCAAATCCTTTGCGGGCAAGCCCGGTGCGGGTAAACCCAAGGGCAAAGGGGCCCCGCCCAAGGCCCGCGCAGGCTTTGGCGGCAGCACCCCGCCCAAGCGCGGCAAGCCGTAAACTCTCAAATCGCGTTATCAGAAACATCAGGCCGGGAAAGTCCCGACCTGAGTGCTATTGGGGTCTGCGCCTTGGCTCACGCTTCGGGTAAGAGGGTCTCTGGCATGTTCTGATAGCAGACCGGACGCAGGAAGCGGCGGATCGAGAGGGTGCCGACGGAGGTTGCGCCGAAATTGGTCGAGGCGGGGTATGGCCCGCCATGGACCATCGCATCGCAGACCTCGACCCCCGTGGGAAAGCCGTTGGTCAGCACCCGGCCCGCCTTGCGTTCCAGCACCGGCAAGAGGCGGCGCGCCAGCGCGGTGTCGCCTGCGTCCATGTGAAGCGTCGCGGTCAATTGGCCTTTGAGGCTCTGCGCGACCGCCATCATTTCCTCTGCATCCTGCGCCACCACGATCAGGCCAAGGGGGCCAAAGACCTCTTCGCTCAGCGCATGATTGCCCAGCCAGTCGCGCGCGGCGACCTTGAACAAGACGGGTTTCGCCTCCCGCTGATCACACATCGAGGTCAAGAGATCCTGCACCCCCGCTTGCTTTGCCATCCGCGCCGCGCCTGCCGCATAGGCCGAGGCAATGCCCGTCGTCAGCATGACCTGCGCGCCGGTCGCGCTCAGCGCTGCGCGGGTGGCCTCGGCAAAACCCTCCGCCTCTGGCCCCGTGATCACCACGGCGATACCGGGATTGGTGCAAAACTGGCCTGCGCCCATGGTCAGTGACCCGGCCCAGCCGTTTGCCAACTCCGCCCCGCGCGCCGCCATCGCGTCTGGCAGCAGGAACATCGGATTGACGCTGCCCAATTCGCCAAAGAACGGGATCGGATCGGGGCGTGCCGCGCAGAGGTCAAAAAGCGCCCGCCCGCCGGTCAGCGAGCCGGTAAAGCCCACCGCGCGGATCAGCGGATGCTGCACGAGGGCCTCGCCCACGCGCCGGGTGCCGCCCTGCACGAGGCTGAAGACGCCGTTTGGCATGGCGCATTTCAGGGTCGCCGCATGGATCGCCTCGGCCACAACCTCGGAGGTGCCGGGATGCGCGCCGTGACCCTTGACCACAACGGGACAGCCCGCCGCGAGCGCCGCCGCCGTGTCGCCGCCGGCTGTCGAGAAGGCGAGTGGAAAGTTTGACGCGCCAAACACCGCCACCGGCCCGATGGGCCGCTGCATCATCCGCAGATCGGGGCGCGGCAGGGGTTTGCGCTCGGGCAAGGCGGCATCGTGGCGGTGGTCAACGTAATCGCCCGTCAGGATATGCTCCGCGAAAAGCCGCAACTGCCCAGTCGTGCGGCCCCGCTCTCCCTCCAGCCGTGCTGCGGGCAGGCCAGTTTCCTGAGTGCCGATCTCGGTGATCTGCGTCCCCCGCGCCTCGATCTCGTCGGCGATGGCATGCAGAAACGCGGCGCGCGCGGCCCGGCTGGTGGCGCCATAGGTCCAGAACGCAGCTTCCGCCGCCACGCAGGCGCGGTCCACCAACTCTGGTGTTCCGACCGAAAACGCCTGCCCCACGCCCTCCGCCGGATCAGAGAGGAATGTCTCCTCCGTTCCGGTCCACTCTCCTGCAATCAAATGCCTGCCGTGCGGTGTGAAACTCATGGATAGCGTCCTTTCGGTCTGGGGAAGTCAGTCATTGCGCAGAACAACGCTTCCTACAACGTTTTTCACAGCTTACCGATTTTTTTCCCTACATGCCAGTATTTTTCTTATAGGAAAATTATTGCAAAAAAGAACCAAAGGCCTCATGCTAAAAAAAGAATCAACAGAGAGGTCACCACCAATGAAAAAAATGACACTGATCGCCGCCCTGCTGGGGATGACCAGCATTGCTGGCACCGCTCAGGCGGATAAACTCGATGACATCATTTCCTCGGGCACCTTGCGCTGCGCAGTCGTGCTCGATTTCCCACCGATGGGCATGCGCGACGAAAGCAATGTGCCAATCGGGTTTGACGTCGATTATTGCAACGATCTGGCTGCGGCGCTTGGCGTCGAAGCCGAGATTGTCGAAACCCCGTTTCCAGAGCGTATTCCGGCGTTGATGTCAGGCCGCGTCGATGTCGGCGTCGCCTCGACCTCGGACACGCTGGAGCGGGCCAAGACGGTTGGCTTCTCGGTGCCCTACTTTGCCTTTGAAATGGCCGTAACCGCCAACAACGCGACCGGCATTTCTTCTTATGAGGGCATGAAAGGGTTTACCGTCGGCGCCGTTGCAGGCACCTATGAGGCGATCGCGCTTGAGGCACAGGTCAAGGAATGGGGCGAGGGCGAATTCCGCCCCTATCAGACCCAGGCCGATGTTTTCCTGGCGCTCAGCCAAGGTCAGCTTGACGCCACTGTCTCGACCTCGACCGTGGCACAAGCCAATGTGCAATCGGGCAATTTCGGGGATATTTCGGTGGTCGGCTTTGCCCCCTTCGACACGGATTATGTGGCGCTCTTTGCCAAGCGGGATGAGTATGGTTTCCTCAACTATCTCGACCTGTTCGTGAACCAGCAGGTCCGCACCGGTCGCTACGACGAGCTATATGAAAAATGGGTCGGCGGTGAGGTTCCGCAACTGATGGTGCCAAACGTCTATCGCTGATAGCTTCTGAACCGATTGGCGGCGCGGATCACCCGCGCCGCCTTTTTGCTATTTCCCAAGGGGCGCATCACCCAGATGTTTGATTACACCTTCCAATGGAAACAGGCGCTGAACCGGCTTCCGCAGATGCTGGATGGTGCCATGGTCACGATGGAAATCGCGATCCTGTCGATGGGGCTGGGCATTCTGCTCGCCATTCTTCTGACGGTGATGCGTCTGTCCGGCTCGCGCCCGCTGATGGCCTTTGCGACCACTTGGGTCGAGATTGCCCGCAATACGCCAGCCCTCTTTCAGATCTATATGGCGCATTTTGGCGTTGCGAGTTTTGGCATCCATTTCAGCCCCTTCGTGTCGCTGTTGATCGGCATCACCTTCAACAACGCGGGCTATCTCACCGAGAATTTTCGCGGCGCGCTCAAGGCCATTCCCGACACGCAGGGGCGTGCGGGCCGGTCGCTTGGTTTGACACAATTGCAGGCGTTTCGCCATATCATCATGCCTCAGATGTTGCGCATTTCATTCCTGCCGATGACCAATCAGATGGTCTGGGCCATCCTGATGACCTCTCTTGGTGTGACGGTCGGCATGAACAGTGACCTTTACGGGGTCACGCAGGATCTCAATGCGCTGACCTTCCGCACCTTTGAGCTATTCGCGCTAGCCGGGGTGATCTTTTACCTGATCACCAAGGCCATCACCTTTGGCGGCCGCCTGATCGCTGCCCGCCTGTTCCGGTATTGAGGGGGAAACGCATGTTTGACACCGCCCTCTCCGCCAATGATCTGGTCTTTCTCGCCAAGGGCGCGGGGATCACGATCCTAGTCACCGCCATTTCCGTGGTCATCGGCACCCTGCTTGGCATCCTCTTTGGGGTGATCCGGGTGCAGCTTGGTCCGGTGCTGGCCGCGCCGCTGACCTTCTTTCTCGACATCTTCCGCTCGGTGCCGCTGCTTATTCAGCTTGTCTTGGGCAATGCTTTCGTTGGCATGGTGCTGCAACTCCAGATTTCCGGGTTTACCGTGGCCTGCATCGTGCTGTCGCTCTACACCTCGGCCTATTGTGCCGAGATTGTGCGCGGCGGCATTGACGCTGTGCCCGAGATCACCCGCCGCGCGGCACGGTCGCTTGGCCTGACATGGGGTCAGGACATGCGCTATATCGTCCTGCCGCTGGCCACGCGCGTGGCGCTGCCGTCTTGGATCGGTCTGGCGCTTGGGGTGATGAAGGACTCGGCGCTGGTCTATGTGGTGCAGGTCACGGAACTCTTGAAATCCACCCAGATCCTCATCACGCGCCTGCAAGAGCCGCTGTTCCTGTTGCTCATCTGTGGTGCCTTCTACTTCATCATCAGCTTCCCGCTTGCCCGTTTCGGCGGCTATCTCGAAAAAAGGTGGTCCAATGATTGAGATCCAGAATGTCCGTAAATCCTTTGGCGATCTGGAGGTTCTCAAGGGGATCGACCTGACGGTGCAGCGCGGCGAGGTGGTGACCGTGATCGGCGGCTCGGGGTCGGGCAAATCGACGCTGCTGACCTGCATCAACGGGTTGGAGCCGATTGACTCTGGCCGGATCACCATCGACGGCACCGAGGTGCATGCCAAATCCACCAATCTCAACAAGCTGCGCCGCAAGGTCGGGATCGTGTTTCAGCAATGGAACGCCTTTCCGCATCTGACGGTGATGGAGAATGTCACATTGGCGCCGCGCAAGGTGCTGGGCATGGCCAAGGCTGAGGCCGAGGCGATTGCCGAAAAGCAACTGCGCCATGTCGGTCTGGGGGACAAGCTGACCACCTATCCCTCGCGCCTCTCAGGCGGGCAACAACAGCGCATGGCGATTGCCCGCGCGCTGGCGATGTCGCCGGATTACATGCTGTTTGACGAGGTGACATCGGCGCTCGATCCGCAGCTTGTGGGCGAGGTTCTGGAAACCCTCAAGATGCTGGCCGAAGAAGGCATGACCATGATCTGCGTGACGCATGAGATGGGCTTTGCCCGCGATGTGTCCAAGCGGGTGGCGTTCTTTCATCAAGGCATCATGGCCGAGATCGGCGCGCCCGATCAGCTCTTTGGTGACCCGCAACATCCCGAGACGCAGAAGTTTCTGGCCAACGTGCGCTGATGTTGAGGTGAGTGTGGCCTTTTCTGCCGCTAGTCCCGAGTGATGGGCCGCGCGGCGCCCGTCCGCCGGGTGGGCGCTGCCACCGCACCGGCTGGCACTTAATCCCAGCCAAACACTTCCGCGTTATCAATATGTTAAACCATCGCAAAAGCGCCCGCCCGTGGGGGCGGACCATGCCAGAGGCATGCCTTCGGCACGACCGCTGCGCGGCGGCGCTACGCGCCTTTGTTCCGCGCATTGGGGATTGCCCCTCAAGACCACGTTCAATCCGCAGAGCCCGGCCCGAACGCCCACCCAATCACCCCGCGACCGCCGCCAGCCCTTCGGCCTCAAACCGTGCCAGTTGCGTCAGTTCCGCCTCGCTCAGCACGATACCGTCGCGCAAGGACACATCGCGCGCCGCAAACCGCCGCTCCGACGGCAACCGCGCGCCCTGCGCTCCAATAGCGCTCAAAAGGCGCTCTCCCTCGGCAATCGGATCGCGCCCGCTGCGGGCGGCAAAACTGGCCGGATCGAGCGCCAGAATCAGCGCGCCGTGACGTGGCAAGAGACTGGTGCCTCCGGAGAACTCCAGAGCTTCCTTGCTCATGAACTCGCCCAGCATTGCGCCGGCTAGCAATTCGACCATGGTCGAAATCGCCGATCCCTTGTGCCCGCCAAAGGGCAGCATCGCGCCCGCCAACGCCGCCTCGGGGTCGGTGGTGGGATTGCCGTCCCGGTCCATCGCCCAGCCTTCGGGGATGGGCGTGCCGGCGCGGCGGTGCAATTCAATCTCGCCGCGTGCGGCGACGCTGGTCGCGAAATCGAACACATAGGGATTGGGACCGGGGCGCGGCCAGCCAAAGGCAATCGGATTGGTGCCCAAGAGCGGCTCTTTGCCACCTGTGGGCGCCACTGAGGAATAGCTGGGGCACATCGATAAGGACGCAAGGCCACGCGCGGCCAAAGCCTCGACATCGTGCCAGAGCGCCGAGAAATGCAGGCAATCTCGGATCACCAGCGCCGCAAGGCCGATGTCGCGCGCACGCGCGGCCAGCGCATCGACAGCCGCGTCAAAGGCCGGGTTGGAAAACCCGCCGCCCGCGTCTACCTCGATCACCGCCCGGCCTGTGTCCTGCAGCACCGGCGCCGCATCCGGCACCACCTTGCCTGCCGCAATCACCCGCAGGCAGCCTTCAATCCGGTAGATGCCGTGCGATTTGCAATGATCCCGCTCGCCCGCAACGATCACCCGCGCCACCGCTGCCGCACTCTCGGGGCGCACGCCGCAAGTCTCGAAAATCGACGTCACGCGCGCCAAGAGGTCGTTAACGGAAATCACGTTCGGCTTGGTCATGCGGGCTTTTTCCTTTTACCTTTGGGGCTTATTTGTCGACGTCGGTATAGGTGCAGGCCCAGAACACCTTGGTTTCGGTATCATCAAGGGCGCGTAACCCGTGTTTGAGGGTGCTGTCGAAATAGGCGCAATCGCCGGGCTCCATGATCACCGGTTCGTAATGCTCGACCGTCAACTCGACCCGACCCGAAAGCACATAGAGCGTTTCCTCGCCGTCATGCGATTCCAACTCGTCGCGTGTGAGCGGCGCGCGTTTCTCGACCAGCGTCACCAGCGGAATGATCTTTTTCTCGGCCAGCGCGTTGCACAGCACTTCGTATTCGAAATTCTTGGCGCGCACCTTGCGCCCCTGCCCTGCCCGCGTCACCGTCATGCGGGTGGTCTGTGTCGCGTCATGATCCGCGGAAAAGAGCCGCTCCATGCCGATATCATAGGCCCGGGCGATCTTGATCAGGTTCTCATAGCTGGGCGAAACGCGCCCGTTCTCGATCTTGTGGATGGTCGACAGCGCAAGCCCGGTGCGCTGCGCCGCCACTTCGAGCGTATAACCGCAGGCCTGCCGCACCGACTTCATCCGCGCCCCAAGATCGGCACGCAACTGATGGCGCTCGACGTCCCAATCATCCGCCGCGCTCTCGATTGAGGTTTTTTCTGTTTCGGCCATAATTTTTCTTTTCTTACCAGTCGTGATTGTTTAAGCATATATTTACGTTGGGCACAACAGTAGCAATGCGGAGTGCGCAGGGGGAGACCGAATATAGGATTTTTCGAAATCCCCGCCCGACCGCTCGCAATACAGACTTCAACAAAGGGTGATCTCATGCAGGACCTGATCGTTGCCGCCGAGGTGCAAGGCCCGATCTTGCTCTGCGACGAAGGGCTGAGCGTCTGGGGTGGCGTTGATCCCCTGAGCGGGCGGATCATCGACGCGCATCACCCACAGCAGGGGCAATCGCTGGCTGGTCATGTTGTGATGATGCCGACAAGTCGCGGTTCTTGCACCGGAAGTGGCGTGCTCTTGGGGCTGGCCTTTGCCGGAACTGCGCCCAAGGCGCTGGTGTTCCGCGAGGGCGAGGATATTCTCACCTTGGGCGCGCTTGTGGCCACGCGGCTTTTTGAGCGGCCGATCGCTGTCTTGCGCCTCTCTGCCGCCGAATATGACCGGCTGGCCCAGCAATCCCATGCCACGATTACCGCCACCCATCTGCGCGCAGGCGATCTGGAGGTGCCCCTGACCTCTGTGGCCTCCGAGGGGCTTACGCTGTCGGATACCGACCGCGCCTTTCTGGCCGGGGACCATGGCGAGGCGGCGCAACTGGCGATGGAGATCATCACCACGCTGGCCGCCGCCCAAGGCGCGCCAAGCCTCACCGATGTGACCCGCGTGCATATAGACGGCTGCATCTATGCCAGCCCCGCCTTTCTGACCTTTGCCCGCGCCATGGCGGACAAGGGCGGGCGGGTGCGGGTGCCCACGACGATGAATGCCATATCGGTTGATCACGCCAATTGGCGCGCGCAGGGCGTGGCCGAGGATTTCGGTCTGCCCGCCAGCCAACTGGCCGATGCCTATGTCGAAATGGGCGCGCGCCCCAGCTTTACCTGTGCGCCCTACCTGCTCGACGACAAGCCGGTCGCTGGCGAGGATATCGCCTGGGCCGAGAGCAATGCCGTGATCTATGCCAACACGGTTCTGGGCGCGCGCACTGTCAAGCATGCCGATTTCATGGACCTCTGCATCGCGCTCACCGGGCGGGCCGCGCGCGCGGGCGTCTATCTCGACCAGAACCGCGCAGCCCGTCGGATCATCGACATTGACGTGCCCGAGGGTATTGACGATGCGTTTTGGCCGATGCTGGGTTGGATCGTCGGTCAGGTTGCCCCCGACCGCATCCCGCTTTTGCGCGGGCTGGAGGGATTGCACCCGTCTGACGATGATCTCAAGGCGCTCTGCGCGGCCTATGGCACCACCTCTGCCTCGCCGATGATGCATATCACGGGGATCACGCCCGAGGCGGATATGCCCCCCACGCCCGATGCCGATCACGCCCGCATCACGGCTGCGGATTTTGCGCAGGCTTGGCAGGGGTTCAATCAGGGTGCTGATAAAGTTGATCTTGTGGCCCTTGGCAGCCCGCATTTTTCCGCCGCGGAATCTGCGGCCTTTGCGGATTTGATGGAGGGGCGGCAGGTCAATCCCGCCGTAGCCACGATCATCACCCTTGGGCGCGGCACACTGGCGGCGATCACCGCGAATGGCGTCAAGGCGCGGCTTGAGGCTGCTGGTGTGACCATCGTGCCCGATATCTGCTGGTGCTCGATTTCAGAGCCGGTGTTTCCCCCCTCGGCAGAGGTTCTGATGACCAACTCCGGCAAATATGCGCATTATGCGCCGGGTCTCAGCAATCGCGCCGTGCGGTTTGGTTCGCTCGAACAATGTGCCATGACCGCGCAATCTGGTATGGCCCCCACAACCCCACCGCCGTGGATCGCCGCGGCCCCGGCCCTTGTGGGCCACTGACCGCCGCCACCGGCACACCGCCCATCCAAAGGAGTTTCCCATGAAGAAAGACGTCTTTCACGGCACCATCCCCGCCCTGCTGACCCCCTGCACCCCGGATCGCAAACCTGATTTCGACGCGCTGGTGCGCAAGGGGCAGGAAATGATCGCGGCGGGCATGTCGGGCGTGGTCTATTGTGGGTCTTGCGGCGACTGGCCGCTTTTGACCGATGACGAGCGGATGGAGGGTGTCGCGCGCCTGACCAAGGCCGGCGTGCCCGTGGTTGTGGGCACCGGGGCCATCAACACGAAATCCGCCGTGGCCCATGCCGCGCACGCACAAAAGGTGGGTGCGGCGGGCCTCATGGTGATCCCGCGCGTCTTGTCGCGGGGGCTGTCGGTCGCCGCGCAGCGCAACCATTTCAAGGCTATTCTGGACGCTGCCCCGGATGTACCCGCGATCATCTACAACAGCCCCTATTACGGCTATTCGACCAAGGCCGATCTCTTTTTCGCCCTGCGCGGCGAACACAAAAACCTGATCGGGTTCAAGGAGTTCGGCGGCAAGAATGATCTCAGCTATGCCGCTGAACATATCACCTCGCAGGATGATAACGTGATCCTAATGGTCGGCGTCGATACCGAAGTCTATCACGGCTTTGTCAAATGCGGGGCGGTGGGGGCCATCACCGGCATCGGCACGATGTTCCCCAAGGAGGCGCTCTTGCAAGTGGCCCTGTCGCGCCGCGCTGCGACGGGCTGCCCCGAGGCGGATATGCGCGCCCGCGAACTGGCCGAGGCATTTTCCGTGATTGCCAAATTCGACGAGGGTGTCGATCTCGTGCTCTATTTCAAGCATCTCATGGTGCTGAAGGGCGAAGAGGAATATCGCCTCAACATCAATGAAACCGATGCGCTTTCGCCCTCTCAGGCGCGGTTCTGCGAGGCGCAGTTCCATCAGTTCAACGCATGGTTCGCCAACTGGGTCAAACACGGCGGGGTGATCGCTGAATGCATGTGATCGACAGCCACACCGGCGGCGAGCCGACGCGCGTGATCCTTGACGGCGGGCCGGACCTTGGGTCCGGGTCCCTGGCCGAGCGCGCCCGGCGGCTCGCCTCCGAGCATCGCGATTTCTACCAGTCTGTCAGCCTTGAGCCGCGTGGTCAGGTGGCGATGGTCTGTGCCTTTATGGTGCCGCCCACCGATCCGACCTGCGTCACCGGCGTGATCTATTTCGACGCCGAGGCGGTGCTGGGCATGTGCGGTCATGGAACCATCGGCCTTGTGGTCACGCTCGCGCATATGGGCCGGATCAAACCCGGCACCCACCGGATCGAGACGCCTGTTGGTGTGGTCACCGTCGATCTGATTGACGCCAACACCGTTACCGTCACCAATATCGAGAGCTACCGCACCCATACCGGCGTCACGGTCGAGATTGACGGTATCGGCACCGTCACCGGCGATGTTGCCTATGGGGGCAATCTCTTTTTTCTCGTCGATCCCAGCCCCGTTCCCGTTCATTCCGGCAATATCCGGGCCCTGACCGATACCACCATCGCTGTGCGCGAGGCCGTGCAGGCGCAGGGGATCGAGGTGGATCACGTGATCTTTTACGGTCCCTCCGACGATCCGGCGGCACACAGCCGCAATTTTGTCCTTTGTCCCGACAATGCCTATGACCGCTCGCCCTGCGGCACGGGATGTTCGGCGCGTCTCGCCTGTCTCGCGGCTGAGGGGCGTTTGGCCGCAGGCGAAGAGATCATGCAGGAAAGCGTGATCGGCAGCACGTACCGGCTGTCCTATACGACCGGGCCGACCGGCGGCGTCATCCCCTCGATCACCGGGCGGGCCTATGTGATGGCCGAAAGCACATTGCTTTTTGATCCCAACGATCCGTTTCGCAACGGTATCCGTCTCTAACCCTTATAACAAAGGTGCCGCATGGCCCGCTCAGACATCATCGTCATCGGTGCCGGAATCATCGGCGTGACCAGCGCCCTCGCCCTGCAACGGGATGGCCATACCGTGCGTATTCTGGACCGCAAGGGTGTCGCCTCTGAGACCTCACGCGGCAATGCCGGGGCCTTTGCCTATACCGATATCGAGCCGCTCGCGACCCCCGGCATCCTGCGCAAAGCGCCCAAATGGCTGCTTGATCCCTTGGGACCGCTGTCGATCCCGCCCGCCTATGCGCTGCCACTCTTGCCGTGGATGCTGCGCTTTTGGCGGGCGAGTTGGCAGGACCGGTATGCGGCGGCGGTCACAGCTCAAGCCAGCCTGATGCACCACTCCCGCGCCGCACTTGAGCGGCTGATCGCGGATGTTTCCGGCGAGCCGCTGATGCGCCGCGAGGGGCAATTGCAGGTCTATGAGGGAGAGGCTTCCTATCGCGCCAGCCTGCCCGCCTGGGATCTGCGCCGCAAGCACGGCGTGCGATTTGAGCTGGTGGAAAGCCCCGGTGCGATTGCCGAAATCCAACCGGGGCTCAATCCGCGCTTTACCCATGCCGGGTTTACGCCCGACTGGATGAACACCGTCGATCCAGCCCGCTGGACCGAGCATTTGGCGCAACAGGTCATCGCCGCAGGTGGCGTGATCGAAATCGCGGATATCCGCGCGCTGCGGCAGGTGGGTGACGGCGTCGAGGTTGAGACCGCAACCGGCACGACACGCGCCGATCAGGTTGTGTTGGCCGCTGGCGCATGGTCGCACCATCTCGCGCGCACGCTTGGCGACTCCATCCCGCTCGAAACCGAACGCGGCTATAATACCACCTTTCCCACTGCCAGCTTCGATCTGCACACTCATCTGACCTTTGCCGATCACGGCTTTGTCATATCCAAGATAGGCGAAGGCTTGCGGGTTGGCGGGGCTGTGGAACTGGGCGGGCTGCGCCTTGCGCCCAATTACAAACGTGCGGAAATTCTGGTGCGCAAGGCCCGCGATTTCCTGCCCGGATTTGATCCGCAGGGCGGCACGCAATGGATGGGGTTCCGCCCCTCGCTGCCCGACAGCCTGCCGATCATCTCCCGCGCGCCGCGCGCCGACCGGGTGATCTATGCCTTTGGTCACGGGCATCTGGGACTGACGCAATCGGCAGGCACGGCAGAACTTGTGGCGGCCCTCGCCGCGCGACGTGATCCGGCGATATCGCTGACGCCGTTTGACGCGGGGCGGTTTTAGGGAGAGATTTGGCCTGAAGGTGACATTGGACCTCAGCGATGAGCCGCGCGGTCGCTGGGCCGGGGACGAGCGATGCAACGGCGGCAACTGCCACTTAATGCAAGCAAAGTCCGTATGACGTCAAAGAGATGAACTACATCTCAAAATCGCTAGGCCGTCACGCCGAAGGCGTGCCGAGAAAAAGCGGCGCACCTTCGGTGCGACGGACGGCCCAGCGATCGCGCGGCGCCCTTCGGGCTTGATTCCGCGCGTAAGCGCTTTAGTCCAACGTCCCCTTCAGACCAACCCCAGCCCCCCTCACCCAATCCTCGGCCATGTATCCGACAACCGATATCCCCCCGGCCAGGGATCGCTCGGGTCGAGCATGTGCTGCGCCGTGCCGGTGATCCAGCCGCGCCCGTTGATCTCGGGGCGGATGGCATCCAGCCCGCCAACCCGGACCCGACCCAGAATGCGCCCATGAAACTCTGACCCGATGATTGACACGCCGGTAAAGCGATCCTCCTCGTCCATCTCGCCCCGCGCCGCCAAAATAGCCATGCGCGCCGACACCGCCGTGCCTGTGGGCGACCGGTCGAGCTTGCCGGGTTGGATCGCCACCACGGATTGCGCGCGCAAGGCGTTGCCCTCGCGCGTGATCGGCCCGGCAAAGAGGCAAAAGGAATGATGCGCCCAATCGGGTTTTTCGGGGTGCTCGAACCGGAACTGCGCATTGGCGGCATTGGTGATGCGAATGCCAAGCTCTGCGATCTGCCGCGCGTTATCCTCGATTAGATCGACGCCAAGCGCCACGGGATCGACCACGACGAAGCTATCCCCGCCAAAGGCCGTATCCACCATGATCCGCCCCACACCCGGCACATCGAGCGGCACGCCTAGACGGCTGGCAAAGGACGGCAGGTTCTCCACGTAAATCCGCTCGGCCTTGCCATTGGCGCAGTCCGCGCGCACCCGGACAAGACCACCCGGCGCTTCAAGAACCATATGGGTCACCGGCTCTTGCATGGGCAGGATGCCACTATCCAGCAACACAGTCGCCACACAGATCGAGTTTGAGCCGGACATCGGCGGCGTATCCTCGGGTTCCATGATGATCCAGGCGGCCTGTGCGTCGGGGTGCTTGGGTGGCACCAACAGATTGACATGCCGGAACACCCCGCCGCGCGGTTCGTTCAGCATGAAATTGCGCAGGGTCTGATCCTCGGCGATCCATTTGCGCTGCGCCCAGATCGTGTCGCCGGGGGGCGGCGTCACGCCGCCGACGATGACATCGCCCACCTCGCCCTCGGCATGGCAGGAAACGACGTGAATGATCTTGGTGCTGCGCATGATGTGCCCTCGTGCCGCTCTGCTGTCCCGTGGTCCCGCCTATCACACAAGGACCGTGCCCGGATGGTATGACGGAGCTTTGCCCTCGGGGTCAATGGTCACCGGACCACCGCCCGGCATCAGCACAGCATGCCCGCTCAGGCCGCCTTCCCGTCTGCCAGGCAGGTCGTGCGCAGGCCCAGCATCTGCCGCGCCTCGGCACATGTGGCCACGGGGCGCGCATGACGCGCGCAGATCTCGACCACCCGCCGCACCAATGCGGCATTCGAGGGCGCAAGCGTATCGCGATCCAGCCGCACGTTATCCTCAAGGCCGGTGCGGGCATGCCCGCCCGCCGCCACGGCCCATTCATTGAGCGTGATCTGATGCCGCCCGATCCCCGCCGCGCACCATGGCGCATCCGGACCAAACAGGCGTTTGACCGTGTGGATGTAATAGTAGAACACATCGCGGTCGACCGGCATGGCGTTCTTGACGCCCATCACGAACTGCACATAGGGCGTGCCAAGAAGGTGTCCTTGATCGGCCATGTCCTTGGCCTTGAGAATGTGGCTCAGGTCGAACGCCTCGATCTCGGGCTTGACCTCATGAGCGCGCATTTCCGCGGCCAGCCAATCGACCAGATTGGGCGGGTTCTCATAGACCCGAGTGGGAAAGTTGTTGGACCCGACCGAGAGCGAAGCCATGTCGGGGCGCAAGGACAGCATCGCGCCCCGCGTTTCCCCCGCGCCCGACCGACCACCTGTCGAAAACTGAAGGATCATGCCGGGGCAATGCGTCTCCAACTCTTCCTTGAGGCGGGCGAACTTTTCCGGATCGGACGAGGGCGATCCATCGGCGTTGCGCACATGCGCATGCACGATACTCGCCCCGGCCTCAAACGCCGCATGGGTCGATTCGATCTGTTCGGCCACAGTGATCGGCACCGCCGGATTGTCGGATTTCTGCGGCAGGCTGCCGGTGATCGCCACGCAGATGATGCAGGGTTTGGTCATGTCGGTCGCTCCTGTTAGGCCGCTTGCACTGCCACGCGCGGCATCCGCGCGAGGGCATCAAGGAAAAACGGGCGGAACCCTTGCGGATGTTCGCTCATCGGGAAATGGCCCAACTCGTCCATCACCGAAACCGTCGCACCGGGGATTGCCGCCGCCGTGCGTTTGGCATCCTCGGGGGTGCAGGTCAGATCATAGGCTCCCACCAACAAATGCACCGGGGTTTTGCCGGTGTCGATCTGTCCCAAGCGCCCGATCAAACTGTCGTCGCGGGTGTAAAAGCTCAGATCGCCGCGAAAGACGCCCGGACCAGACTGCATGAACATCCAGAGCGTATTCCAACGCTCGGCATTCGGGGCATAGGGCGAGATATTGGCCGAGACGAGCGCTGCGCCCATCTCGCCGCCATGGGCATCGGGACGGTGGAACCAGTCAATATCATACCACGCGGCCTGAAAATCAGACGCCTCGATGGCGATGAACCCGCTGAACTGCTCAGGGTGCAGCGCCGCCAGTTGCAGCGCGATACGCCCGCCCATGGAACAGCCCGCCAGAATGGGGCGTTCCAGCCCAAGACCCGCGACCACCGCCAGCACGGTTTCTATATACGCTTCGGTCGTTAGAAGATATTCCTGCGTTTCAAACCCCTCCGGCGGCAGGGATTTCCCGTGCCACGGCATGTCAAAGGCAATCAGGCGATGGTCCGCTGTCACCTCGGCATCGTTCATCAGATGCCGCCATTGCCGGGTATCGGCCCCGGCGGTGTGCAGGCACAGAACGGCGCGCCCCTGCCCTGCCTCCTCGAAATAGATCCGGCGCGGAGTGCCACCGATCTCGATGGTCAGGTAACGGCCTGTGATTGGCTCAATGCTCATGCGACACCCTCCTCGGTGTGGCGGGCCAGCGCCATGACCTCCTTAAAAAACCGCAGGTTCTTGACCAGACACAGGATGTCGCCGTCAATCCGCCCGCGCCCAATCTTGGCCAGCCCGAAAATATCGTGAAATCCCGGCGCAGGACGCGCCTGCCAGAATTGCTCCAGCGCCTCGGCATCGGTGCGCAACGCAAATCGCCACGGCGTCTTGCGGCTTGGCCCGGCCTCGACCGAAACAATCCGCCCCTTTTCGAAGGTCAGATAGATCTCCTCGCCCTCGACCTCGATCAGCACCGTCTCGGAAAAAAGCCGCCCAAGACGCAAGAGATGCGGCTGATCCTCAAGCCATGCCTGAATATCCTGAAACCTGTCGATCACCTCTGCGCCTCCCTCTCTATGCTGCGGATGTGCTAGAAGTGGCATCTAAAGGGGCGTTTGATCCATGCCGGAGCGGGTATCACGCGATACCGCCTGCGGCATTGGTTTGACGCCCGCCATGACCGACAACAAGGACCACAGGGCGTGCCCCGGCCAGCCCCCGAATATCAGAAACCCACCCGTTTGGAGGAGAACCCATGGGAATCGTCAATCTGGAGAATATCACCGATGTGGTGATCGCGAGCCTTGGCAAGCACGGTGACATCACCGACCGCCAGCGCGAGATCATGACCGCATTCATTCGCCACCTGCACGCCTTCTGCAAGGATGTGAACCTGCAACATGGCGAGTTCCTTGAGGGCTGCGACTACCTCAAGCGCGCAGGGCAAACGTGCGACGAGAACCGGCAGGAATTCATCCTTCTGGGCGACATCATCGGTGTCGAGGTGCTGGTGGACATGCTGTCGAACCCGATTGACGGCCCCGAGAGCGAGTCGACCGTGCTTGGTCCCTTCTACCGCGAAAACCCTCCTGTGCTGCCCAAGGGCGCCTCGACCATCCAGAAACATTACGACAACGAGGAAACCGCCTATTACGAAGGCTATATCCGCGATGCGGCGGGCAACGGCATCGCCGGTGTCACGCTCGATGTCTGGGAAGATGCGCCAAACGGCATCTACGAAAACCTCGACCCGGACCAGCCCGAATACAACCTGCGCGGCCGCTTTGAGACCGATGCGAATGGTCACTACGCCTTTGTCGCCGTGCGTCCGGTCCCGTATCCGATCCCCGATACGGAAACGGCGGGCGAGCTCTTGCGCTACATGGGCCATCACCCCTACCGCCCCGGCCATATGCATTTCATCATCTCAAAAGACGGCTACCGCCAGTTGATCAGCCAGATCTACGATGGCGATAGCAAATGGCTCGATGATGACAGTGTCTTTGCGGTCAAGGACAGCCTGATCGGCACATTCAAACCGGCCCCCAAAGAGCTTGGCACCGACCTGCATTTCGAGTTCGATTTCGTGCTCAAGGCGGACGCTGCGGCGCAGGCCGTAGCCGCCGAATAAACCGACCTCCGTCCCTGCAACCTCAGGGCCCCCGTCACGCGGCCAGCCTTTTGCATTTCGTGTTGCAACTCATGGCCGAGATGCCTGCGGGCATAATGCAATGTCCAACAAGGTCTCCCGAAGAAATCTTCGGGAGATTTCTGCGCCGGAGGTCGGCTCGGCGGGACTTAATGAGCCTTCGCTACGCTTTGCGCCAATGTCCGCTTTGACTTGGAAGAAACGAATTGCCATGCTGCGCCATTGAAGCAAAGGTTAGAGGAAGTTTTGCTGGAAGCCCCATGCCCAGTCTATTAATCACCCCGAATGCCAATCCGCAGGATTTGCTTTCTGATGTCGTTCGGAAACCAGAATACATACCTGTACCAGAGAAACTGATGCTGTTTGACAAGTTGGTAATCATGAAGGTGAAGCCCCCACCTGCAGTTATTAGGATTACTCGTCCCGGTGAACAAAAAGGCGAACGCTTGACGATTTTTGAAAATGTAGCAGACCAGAACTTCTTGGCGCAGAACAAGCTTATTGATGCGCAAGCGTTTTCTGGGCAATTGACCATGTTGGGAGCCGTCGAAGGTATACGCCAAAGTTTTGCAAAGGGGTTTGAGAGTGAGGGTATAGCACCTACAGACGTTGTTGTTGCCGATCACTTTGCAGCGCAAATGCCCGAGATGAACCTTTGTTTATCCATAGATTTCAAAGACCTTATCTTCCTGCCAGCTCGCGGCATTCCGTTAGAGGAGGTAAAAGAGTTCAAGGAAAAGAGGCGTGCTGAATATGACGCCTTTTGGGATCAGCTGTATGAACTGGGGTCAGACCCCGCAATACTTTGTCGAGCGGATGCGTCTTATGTACTGAGGCGGAAAATCCAATCCTCTACGGAAAATTTGGCCAAAGTCAGCGAAGAATCGTGGGGAAGAAGGGTCGTTAAAACCTTCAAACTTACATTTACATTCAACCCTGCAACTGCTGCCGCCCTTGCCGCTGCACTTGTGGCTTCGCAGACAACCAACATCCCTCCAGAGACATTGAGTTTGTCCGGTTTGGCAGCGATCCGCGCTTCCATAGATATGCGTCCAAGTGTGCCCTCAGTTAATTCAAAGTCCGCTGCTATGAGTTATTTGTACAGCATTAGAAAGCTCTAAGACTTGCTCTCAATGATTGGTTCATGCGCTAGCGGACATTCGCTGCACGACAGAAAACAGGTGTTATGGGCTCAAAGCGCTCATTGCACTAAGAGCCCTCCGCGCTCATCTGCACCACGAAATGCAAAGTTCTAGGTCACGCGGGGGCTTTTTTTATGGCTGCAACAGGCTAGGCTAGGCGCGGGGCTGGAGGGTGCCATGAATTTTAGACAACTGACCTATTTCATCGCCGTGGCGGAGGAATTGCATTTTGGTCGCGCCGCAGAGCGTCTCGACATGGCGCAACCGCCGCTCAGTCGCCAGATCAAGCAGATCGAAGAAGAACTGGAAGCGATCCTGTTCAACCGAGGTCGCAGCGCCATCAGCCTGACACAGGCGGGTGAGCGATTGCTGGAGCGGGGGCGGTCGATTCTGGCGCAATTGGAAGACACCAAGCTCGAGGTGCGTCGTCTGGGTCAGGGGGCCGAAGGGCGGCTGCGCATCGGCTTTGTCGGCTCGGCGACCTTTGGCATCCTGCCCAATATCATCAAATCATTTCGCGCCAATTATCCCGAGGTCAATCTGAGCCTCAATCCCATGAACAACGCACAGCTGCACCGCGCTCTGGTGTCGCGTGAACTCGACGTGGCCTTTGCCCGCCCCGCGCTGAGCGATCAGGAGTTCGTCACACGGGAACTGATGGAGGAAAAGCTGATCCTGGCCCTGCCCGACACGGTCGATACCGGCGGGCGCACCGTGGCCAAGCTGGAGCGGTTGGAGACGCACAACCTCGTGCTTTATCCCGAGTATCCGCGGCCCAGCTTTGCCGATTTCGTGCTCAAGGCGATCGAGGGGGCGGGGTTCAGGGCCCCTCTGCGCATCTGGTGTATGGATCTTCAGACAGCCCTCAGCCTCGTCGCGATTGGCGAGGGCGTGTGTATCGTGCCAGAGTCGGTCTCGACCGCCCCGCGCAAGGGGATGAAATTTCTCAGGATCGAGCCAGAGATTGCCCGCACCAGCCTGTCAGTCAATCACCGGCTGGACGAACAGGGCGTGCATGTCCACAATTTCGTGCAACTCGCCCAAAAGGTCGCGCGCAAGCAGTTCTGAGCCGGGGCATTGGGCGAAAGAGACGCTCGCATGTCACGCGCGCCTCTCTTAGCACCTTGCCCCTGTCAAACCCCGAGCCAGCGATGCTGCGCCTCCGCATCTGCGCGGATCTCCTCTGCCGTGCCGGTCCAGACCACTTGGCCCTTGCTGACCACCACCACATCGTCGGCAAGCGAGGTTGCAAAGCCGAAATTCTGCTCGACCAGCACCATCGACAACCCCTCGCGCTTGAGCTCCATCAGCTTGTCATGGATCAGCTTGACGATGATCGGGGCCAGCCCCTCGGTTGGCTCATCAAGGATCAGAAGGCGCGGGTTCATCAAGAGCGCGCGGGCAATCGCCAGCATCTGCTGCTCGCCCCCCGAAAGCTGCGTGCCGCCATTGTCCAACCGCTCGCCAAGACGCGGGAACAGCTCCAGCACCCGGTCCATTGTCCACGGCCCGTCAAACCGTTTTGACGCGATTTCAAGGTTCTCACGCACCGTCAGAGAGGGGAAAATATCCCGCGTTTCCGGCACATAGGCGATGCCGGCCTTGGCGATGTCATAGGGCCGCTTGGGCATGGCGCTGCCCTCAAAGGTGATCTGCCCGTCGCGTAGCGGCAAGAGGCCCATCACCGTCTTGAGCGTGGTGGATTTGCCCGCGCCATTGCGGCCCAGAATGGCCAGAACCCGGCCCGCCTCGGCGCGCAGACCCATGCCGTAGAGGACTTGGGTTTCACCGTAGCCAGAATTGACCGCACTCAGTTCAAGCATCTTCCCAACTCCCCAGATAGATTTCCTTGAGCAGCGTTGAGCCGCGCGCGGCCTCGGGCAGCCCGTCAAACACCACCTCGCCATAGTTCAGCACGGTGATCGTATCGGCCACGTCAAAGGCGAGGTCCATGTCATGCTCGATAATCAACAGCGTGAGATCACGCGGCAGATTGTTCAGCAGGTCATGAAACCCCTTGGCCATCTCGGGTCCAACGCCACTCGTCGGTTCGTCCATCAACAAAACCAGAGGCCGCGTCGCCAGCGCCACGCCCACCTCCAACTGCCGCCGGACGCCATAGCTGACCTCGGACACCCGCGCATGCAGATAGGGCATGAGATTGACCTGATTGGCCACCTCCGCCACGATCTCGCGCACCTCGGGGCGCGCCAGACTGTCTCGGCGCAATGTGGTGGCATGACCTGTGTGGATCGCCGCCGCCAGTCCCAGATTTTCCTCGACAGTCAACCCGTCAAAGAGCGTGTTCTTTTGATAGCTGCGCGACAGGCCCTGCCGTGCGCGCCGCGCCACCGGCAAGGCGGTCACATTCTCACCCGCCAGATGCACCGATCCGCTGTCGGGGGTCAATTCTCCGACCAGCAGGTTAAACAGCGTCGTCTTGCCCGCACCATTTGGTCCGAGGATCACCCGTCGCTCGCCCCGCTCCAGTTTGAGCGAGACCCCGCGCGTGACATGCACCGCGCCAAAGCTCTTGTCGAGATTGCGTGTCTCAAGCATCGGTCTTGACCTCCCTCGGGTCTATATCGCGCACCGCATCCGCCGCGCGCCGTTCAATCCGCGCGCCAAACCGCGCCTCGATCCAGCCAAAGATGCCATTGGCGCGGCTCATCACCACGGCGATCAGAAGAATACCGACCACCAGATGCCAATAGCTTGTGAGCGCACCCACCTCATGCTTGAGCAGCACAAAGACCGCAGCGCCCAGCAACGGGCCAACCAATGTGCCAAGCCCGCCCAGGATCACCACGACAAGCGCCTCGCCGGAAACGGTCCAGGACAAAAGACCCGGTGAGACGAACATCACATGCTGCGCTGCCATCACACCCGCGAGGCCGGAAATCAGACCGGAGAGGCCAAAGACATCCGCCTTGACCCGCCAGACCGTGAGGCCAAGCGCACGCATCCGCTGTTCGTTATGCATGACACCCGAGAGCGACCGGCCCAGCCCAGAGCGCAGAATGAGCACTGCAACCCCATAGATGGCCGCCAGAACCCCCAGCGAGAACAACGCAAAGCTGCGCCCGTCGTTGAGATCGAGCCCGATCAATGAAAGGTCCAGTCGCGCAATCCCGCCCAGCCCGTCATCGCCACCAAAGAGCGGCGCCTCGAACACATAGGAATAGCCCATCTGCCCAAAGGCCAGCGTCGCCATGATGAAATAGATGCCATGGCTGCGCGCACAGATGGCACCAATGACCCAGGCCACCGCGCCGGCTATGGCCACGGCACCCGCCATTGCCACTACCGGCGTCAGCCCCAGCTTGGTCGACAGGATCGCATAGCCATAGGCCCCGACCCCAAGGAGCGCGCCGTGGCAGAGCGAGACCATGCCGCCAAAGCCCGCGACCATGTCGAGCGCGATCACCAGCATGGCAAGGATGACAATCTCGGTCAGGATTTCCAGCCCGAAATATTCTGCCGTAAAGGCTTGGAAGAGGGCCGCCGAGGCCAAGAGCACGAGCGCACCATATCGGAGAGGTGTATGTCGAAACATCGCCTTATCCTTTCGCCGGAAAGAGGCCCACGGGCCGGATCACCAGCACCGCCGCCAAGAGCGCGTAAATCAGAACCGAGGCCAGTTGCGGTGCCAGCACCGCGCCAAAGGTCTGCACGAAACCAAAGATGAGCGAGCCCGCGATGGCCCCCTTGAGCGAGCCCAGCCCCCCGATCACGATCACGATCAGCGTCGGGATCAGGATTTGCAGGCCCATATCGGGCGTGACGCTCAGCAGCGGTGCCGCGACCGCGCCCGCCAGCCCTGCAAGCGCGCAGCCGACACAGAAAACGATGAAGAACAGCCGCTCGACATTGATCCCAAGGCACGCGGCCATCGCGTCATTGTCCACGCCCGCGCGGATCATCGCGCCAATTTGCGTGCGGCTGAGGGCAAAGGCCAGTGCGCCAAAGATTGCCAGCCCCAGAGCGATGATGAACAGCCTGTAAGCGGGATATTCGACGCCCAAGAGCGCCACACGGCCAGCAAGGAGGTCCGGCACTTCAAGCCCGAGCGCCAGATCGCCCCAGACGATCCGGGTGATGTCCAACAGCGCAAAGATCAGCCCGAATGTGACCAGAACCTGTGCCATCGGCCCCGATTTGCGCATCCGCTGGATGAGGCCGGAATAGAGCAGCACGCCCACCCCCGCGACCGCCACCGGGGCCAGAACGAACCCTGCCCAATAACCGCCGACCGCCGCCGCCGAGGCCGCGAAATAGGCCCCGAGCGCATAAAGCGCGCCATGGGCCAGGTTGACGAAATGCATCAGGCCAAAGATCACGGTCAGGCCGATGGACAAGAGAAACAGCAGCATGGACAGTTGCAGCGCGTTGAGTGCCTGTAGCGTCCAGAAACCAAGATCGAGTGACATTGCGGAACCTCCTCCCGAAAAGGCCCGGCCAAGGATATGGCCGGGCCGCGTGTCTTAGTTGCTGACGGGCGCCGCCATCTCGCAGCCATTGACCGGATCGGCCTCGGCGGGCAGTTGCGCCAACACCTTTTGGGTCAGACCGTCGGTGCCTGCGATGGTTTCGTAGACATAGATCGGCTGCACGATGTTGTTGGTCGCGGGATCAATCGACAGCGCGCCGCGCGGGCCGTCAAAGCTGACCTGCCGCAACGCATTGGCGAGGCTCTCGCGGTCCGTGGCACCCGCCTTGACCGCTTCGATCAATGCGCGACCGGCGTCATAGCCATGCACGGCGAATTCCGACGGCACGCGGCCTGTCTTGGCCTTGAACGCCTCGACGAACTGCGCGTTTGCAGGATTGTCGAGCGTGGGCACATAATGCAGCGCGGTGATCACGCCTTCAGCTGCCGGACCCTCGGCATTGACATAGAGCGACGAGGTGAGGAAGCCCGAGCCATAGAGCGGCAACTCGGCTTTGAGGCCAAAGCTATCGTATTGCTTGACAAAGGAAATCGCCTCGCCACCCGCATAGAAGACGAACACGGCCTCGGCGCCGCTCGACTTGGCTTGTGCCATATAGGGGCCGAAATCCTGCGTTTTCTGGAACGGGGTGAACTCCTGTCCGACGATCTCGCCGCCTGCGGCGGTAAAGGTCTGAACAAAGCCGTCGATCATCTGCCGTCCGGCGGCATAATCGGGCGCCAGCGTATAGACCTTGCGGATGCCTTGATCATACATCCACTGACCCATCGGGCGGTTGACCTGCCCGTTGGAAAAGGACATGCGCGTGATATAGGGCGAGCAGGCCTCGCCGGTGGCTTCGTCATTGCCGGCGTTGGCCACGATCAGCGGCACGCCCGCGCCATGCACCATGTCGCGCACAGCGCCCAGCACGCCAGAGCTGACGATGCCCGAAATCACATCGACCTTGTCCTGCAAGATCAGCTTCTTGGCTTTGGCCAGAGCCACCGGCGGTTTCACTTCGGTATCTTCGCGGACAATCTCGAATGTCGCCGGGGTCTCAGACCCGAACTGCTCGAGGGCTGTGGTAAACCCGGCCTCGATGTCATTGCCCAGCGCCGCATAGACGCCGGAAAAGGGCAAGAGCAGGCCGACTTTGATGTCTTGGGCTATTGCAGGCATAGCAAAGCCAGTGGCAAGCCCGAGGGCCGCCAGAAGTGCGCGTTTCATAGGTAGTTCCTCCAGTTGGTGTTGAGACCCCTCCTCAGGGTCTATCCAAGATCGCCCCCGCCCACCGGCACTGTGACGCCGGTGATGTAAGAGGCCTCATCCGACGCCAGAAACAGGATTGGCCCTGCCTGTTCGTCGAGTGTTCCGTAGCGTTTCATCAGGCTGGACTGGATCGTCTGATCGACGATGGTCTGATACCAGTCGGCGCGCTGTTCTTCGGCTGCATTGGGGTTGCGCGGCACCACGCGCGGCGGCGCTTCTGTGCCCCCCGGCGCGGTGGCGACCACGCGAATGCCGCGTTCCCCCACTTCCCAGGCCAGGCTGGCGGTGATCGCATTCACCCCACCCTTGGCTGCCGCATAGGGCACGCGGTTGAGGCCGCGTGTGGCGATGGACGAGACATTGACGATCACGCCAGATCCCTGCGGCAACATCCGCTCGATCGCCGCCCGGCAGCAATAGAGCGTCGGGAAGAGAGAGCGCCGCACCTCGGCGTCAATCTCATGCGGGGCATAATGCTCATAGGGCTTGGCCCATATCGTGCCGCCGACGTTGTTGATCAGAATGTCGATCCGTCCCCAGATCTCGACCGCCGTGGCCATGGCCGCCTCGCAGCCCTCCCAGGTTTCCAGATCGACATTGAGCGCCTGCGCCTCGCCACCCACCGCGCGGATAGCCGTGACGACGGCGTCGCGATGCTCGGAGCGGTCCACGACCAGCACCTTCGCGCCTTCGGCAGCGGCGCGTTCGGCCACCCGGCGGCCAATCCCCTGCGCCGCGCCGGTGACGACCATCACCTTATCAGCAAAACGCGGTGTCATGCGGCGGCGGCCTCTGTCTCGGTCGCGTTGAACTTTTCAAAGTGGAACGCGGCGGGCGTCACACCCAGCTGCGCGAAATGCCCGCGCACCGCATCCACCATCGGCGGCGGACCGCAGAGATAGACATCGCAATCGCCGCCGTTCAGATCCTCAGCCGTCACATGGTCCGTTACAAATCCCTTGCGATCATGCGCCTCGTTTTGATCGGCCAGAACCGTGATGACGGTCACATTGCCAATTGCTTCGGCCAAAGCCATCACCCGGTCGAGTTCAACCAGATCGGCGGCACGGGTTACAGCGTAGTAGAGCGTGATCGGCTGCTCCGATCCCTGCACCGCCACCTGTTCCAGCATCGACAGGAACGGCGCAAGGCCGGTGCCGCCCGCCAACCACAGTTGCGGGCGCTCAACGGGGCGCAGATAGAACGCCCCCATCGGCCCGGTCAGTGTCACGGCATCGCCGGGGGTGGCCCGCTCACCAAGATAGCGGCTCATCACCCCGCCCGGAATATTGCGAATGAGGAATGTGGCCTCGTCCGCGCCGGGGGCAGAGGAAAACGAATAAGACCGGTGCGCCTCGGTGCCGGGCACGGAGACATTGACATATTGACCGGGCAGAAAGCCCATCGGCTTGGTCAGTTTCACCCGCAGACCAAAGGACGTCTCGGACAAGCGGTCCACGCCCAATACTTCGGCCGTCACCGCCTCGGGTGCCGTCTTGCACACGGCAGAGGACGCAGGCACCCGGATCACGCAATCGCTCTGCGGCATCATCTGACAGGTCAGCACATAGCCCTCGGCCGCCTCATCCTCGGTCATCGCCTCATCGAGATAGAATTCCAGCTCATACGCGCCCTTTTCAGCAAAGCATTTGCAGGTGCCGCAGACCCCGTCGCGGCAATCCATCGGGATGTTGATCTTTTGCCGAAATGCGGCTTCGGTGACTTTCTCGTCATCGTCGCACTGGATGATGCGGGTCACGCCATCCTCGAAATTCAGGGCGATATTATAGCTGGTCATGGCGGGCTCCTCCCCTCTCGTGGCGCGCCCCCATCGGGCACGCGCCGGTCTTGGCTTCAGATGTGATAAACGTCGATCACATGGTGGATCTGGTCGTTCTTGAGCACGACCTTCTTGTCTGTGATCAGCGGCTTCGCCCCCGTGGTATCCATCGTGTAATAGGACGTGCCCCAGTGCTGATCGGTCTTGCCATAGCGATAGGTCAGCGTGTGCCAGTTAAAGCGCAGCGTGATCGTGTCTGCGTCCCGGCTCAGCACCTCGATATTGGCGAGATTGTGATTGGTGCGCGGCTCTGGCAGCGACGTGGCCGAAGACCGGTCGGTCTGAATGCGGAACACGCGATCCTCGATCCCGGAACGGTCGGGATAATAGATCAGCGACATCTCATTCTGCGGGTCCTCGGTTAGCTGATCCTCGTCATCCCAGGCAGGCATCCAGAACGGGCAATCGGCGTGATAAAACGTCAGCCAAGTGTCCCAGTCGCGATCATCAAGCGCGCGCGCCTCGGCATAGAGAAAGGCTTGGATTTCCTCATAGGTCATGGTGGCCTCGGTGCTCTGGCGGTCTAGCGTTGCGGTGGTCATAGTCATCTCTCCTCACTCTGCCGCGACTTGCGCGTCGGATGCACTGGCGCGTTCCTTGGCAATGGCCTGCGCCATGCGCTCGGACCACTGCTTGTGCTGGATGACGAATAGCCCCTCATCCTCGGTGCGCGCCCCCGACAGGATCGGATTCACGCCCAGCGCCTTGGCATCCTCATCCGGGCCATGGATCCACTGGGTCGCGCCTCGGCAAATGTCATTCCACTTGGCATGCGCAGCACCAGCATAGCCGCGTTGCGTCGCGCGGAATTCCTCGGTGTCGTCGGGCGTCGCCATGCCGGAGGCGTTAAAGAAATCCTCATACTGGCGAATACGGCGCGACCGGGCCTCTTGGCTTTCGCCCTTGGGGGCGATGCAATAGATCGTGACTTCGGTCTTATCCACGCTCACCGGGCGGAACACCCGAATCTGGCTGCTGAACTGGTCCATCAGAAACACATTGGGATAGAGGCAGAGATTGCGCAGCACGCCCACCATCCACTCGGCCTTGGTCACCCCATATTTCTCGGTCCATTCGGCAAGGCGCGGATAGTTGGGGCGATTGGTTGAGTCCGCCCATGTGGTCCACAAGAGCAGGTGACCATTCACATAGGAATGAAATCCGCCCTTCTGCTTGGCCCATTTGCTGGCATCGGTCGCCTTGATCTTGTCTTCCTTGCCATCCACCGTGCGATGCGAGGTGGTGGCCACGTAATTCCAATGCACCGCCGAGACATGATAGCCATCGGCGCCATTCTCAGCCTGCAATTTCCAGTTGCCGTCGAACGTATAGGTGGACGAGCCGCGCAGCACCTCAAGCCCCTCATCCGATTGATCGACGATCATATCGATCATCTTGCGCGCCTCGCCCAGATACTCCTCCAGCGGGGCCACATCGGCATTGAGCGAGCCAAAGAGGAAACCACGATAATTCTCGAACCGCGCCACTTTGGTCAGATCGTGGCTGCCGTCGGTGTTGAACTGCTCGGGGTATCCCGCGCCATTCGGGTCCTTGACCTTCAAGAGCTTGCCGGTGTTGGAAAAGGTCCAACCGTGGAACGGACAGGTAAAGGTCTTTTGGTTGCGCCGCTTGAACCGGCAGAGCTGCGCGCCGCGATGCGAGCAGGCATTGACCAGCGCATTGAGCTGCCCATCCTTGTCGCGGGTGATCACGACCGGCGTGCGCCCCATGGTCAGGGTGAAATAATCGCCGGGATTGGGGATCTGGCTCTCATGCGCCATGTAGATCCAGTTGCCCTCAAAGACATGCTTGATCTCAAGCTCGAACAGTTCCTCATCGGTGAACATGTCACGGCGGGCGCGGAAAATCCCCGCCTCGGCATCCTCCTGCACGATACCGTCGAGACGGCCTTCCAGTTCGTCGAGATTGGATTGGGTAAACATCGTCGTTCCTCCTCCGGAATTATCTTGATCTTGGGCCGGTCACTCTCCGGCTACGGTTTTCAGGCTCCGCGCGCGGTCGCGGCGGAAAAAGTCGATCTTGTCGGGGTCGAGCGTCACACCGATGCCCGTGCCCTGCGGCACCTCAACAGCGAAATCGCGATAGACGATCGGGGTGGCCAGAATATCCTCGGTCAAGAGCAACGGGCCGAACAGCTCGGACCCCCAACGCAAGTCCTCAACTCCCGCAAAGAGTTGCAGCGCCGCCGCCGTGCCAAGCCCCGTTTCCAGCATCGTCCCGGCATAGAGCCCAAGCCCCGCCGCTTGCCCGATGGCCACCACCTCGGACGCGCGCTTGAGCCCGCCCGACTGCGCCACCTTGACGGCGAACACATCCGCGGCATCCTTGGCCACGATGCTCACCGCATCCTCGGGGCCATTCAGCGCCTCATCGGCCATCACGGCAATCTCATGGTCCCGCGTCAACTCGCGCAGCGCATTGAGATAGCGCGCGCGCACCGGCTGTTCGACCAACTCGCAGCCGACATCCTGCAACCCCTTGAGACCCCAGCGCGCATCCTGCAACGACCACGCCTGATTGACATCGACGCGGATGCTGGCGGCATCGCCCACGGCGGCCTTGATCCGCGCCACATGCGCCACATCCTCAGCAACCGCACGTTTGCCGATCTTGAGCTTGAAGATATTGTGGCGGCGCGTGGCGATCATCTCTTGCGCCTCGGCAATGTCAGTGTCGGAATTGCCCGATGCCAGCGTCCAGGCCACCGGCAAACGGTCATGCACCGCACCGCCGAACAGCTGTGCCACCGGCACGCCCAAGCGCCGCGCCAACCCGTCCCAGAGCGCGATTTCAATCGCCGCCTTGGCGATCCGGTTGCCCTTGACCAGATGGTCGATCAAGTGCAGCGCCCCGTTCACATCATCCGCCGCACGGCCCAGAAGAGCCGGCGCGATATAGGTGTCGATGGCGGATTGAATGCTCTCGGGGCTTTCCGGCCCATAGGTCAGCCCGCCAATGGTTGTGCCTTCGCCGATCCCCTCAGAGCCATCGGAGAACCGCACCCGCACGAGGACGGCGGTCTGCACCCGCATCGTCGCCATCGACAGGACATGGCCCCGGATGGTCGGAATATCGAGGATCATGGTTTCGATCTGGTCGATCTTGGTCACGGCGTTCACCACATGTCAGTATTGCGTTGAGGTGCAAATTGCCTGTGACGCGGCGCTAAGTCGATGATGCTGCGGGTCTTGGGTGATACCCGGACCGAAGAGTTGCCCGGCCCTGCCACCGCGCCATATCCCGGGGTAAAGCGTTTCGGTTTTCCGTTGAAACACCGAAACACTTTGCCTGTTTAATTTGGCGCAATTTCGAACCAAGAAAGTCTATCAACTTTCTTTGAAATTGCTTTAGAACAACAAAAGGCGCACCACGGGGGTGCGCCTTTTTTGATCGTCACGGTGGTGCGCCTGTCTCGGCGCTCACGCCATCCCGAGCGCTTCCTTATACATCTCGAGCACCGCTTCTTCCTCGGCGATATCGTCCTTGTCGCGTTTGCGAAGGGCGATCACCTTACGCATGACCTTGGTGTCATAGCCGCGGCCCTTGGCCTCGGCCATCACTTCCTTTTGCTGGTCGGCGATGTCTTTCTTCTCGGCTTCGAGCCGCTCGAACCGCTCGATGAACTGGCGCAACTCATCGGCGGTGACGCGGTAGCTGCTGTCGGAATTCATATCGTCCATGGCCTGATCTCCGGTCGGTTGGGGTTTCTGACTAGCGCCGCGTCGGATGCGGTGCAAGGGCCATCTGCCGCACGGCTTGCAATGCTCGAAAAATTGCTCTAGCGCCGGGGCGGTGATGCAAAGAGGAGCAGACTATGGAGATCATGATCTGGGTTGGGGCTGCTTTGTCACTTGCCGGTCTGGCGACGCTCATCTGGTGCATCCTCAAGGTCTGGAAGGCCCGCAAGGCCGGTCTGTCCGACGCAGACCTGCGCGCCGCCGTGCAAAAGGTGGTGCCACTGAACACCGGCGCACTTTTCTTGTCCGTGATCGGCCTGATGATGGTCGTCGTCGGCATTCTGCTGGGCTGACCGCCCTATGTGCTGGCCCGCCTGCCAAAAAATCCGTCACCGTTCTTGACCATATCAAGCAGCATCGGCTGCGCCTGCCAGAGCGGCGACTGCATCGGGGCAAGCGCCTTGATGTCCCGCAAAATCGCCAACATCCCCCGCTGATCCGCCGCACAGAGCGGCCCGCCGCGCGCCCGGTCATAGCCATAACCCCGCACCATCAGCACATCGAGATCCGAGGCCCGTTGCACCGCACCGCGCGCCAATAGCTGCATCGCCGCCCCCACCAGCGCCGCATGCAGCGCATGCCGTGGCGGAACGACGCCCAACACCTCACCCGGATCAAGCCCCGGCCCGGCCATGCCCTTGGGCGGGCGTGGTCCTTCGCTTGGATGGTCATAGAATCCGCGCCCGACCGTTCGGCCCACCGCCCCCTTGGCCAGCCGCTCGGCCAAGGGATCATCCGCGCCGGGCGCGGGGCACTCCAGCCAGTCAGCCACCACACGCAGCCGCGCCGCCACCACCGGCAAGCCCTCGACATCCATCATCAGGAACGGCCCCGCCCGAAACCCGAGCCGCTGCGCCGCCTGATCCACCCGCAGGGGCGTCATCCCACGGCGCACCATCTCCAGCCCGGCCAGACAGAGCGCGCCCATCATCACATGGCCCAGCCCCGGACCGGCGGCAGGCTGCGCCGCGCGCACCGCCGTCACGCCCAGCCCGGACCAGAGCCGCGCAAGGCTTGCGACATCATCGGGGTCGGCGGCCTCAGAAACCGCGAGTTCGGCCAGCCGCAAACTCTGCGCCGGACGGTAGAGCCGCAGCCCCAACTGCGCCCCCGCCAGCCCGCGCCCCGTATCGAGTGGCACCGCCAGCGCCGCACCCTCCACCTCCTCGCCACGCGCATCGAGCACCAGATCGGCAGGCTCGGTGCCGACCTGAAGCCGCGCCTGCCGCACCGCAGAGGTGGCGGCGTCAATCTTGCCCTGCGTCACCAACGCAGTGAGGGCGCGCGCCACCCCGTCAGGCAGGTCCGGCGCATCGCTCTGAACCTCCTTGCCACCCTCCAGCAGCAACAGCGCGACATCGCCAAGACCCGCCCCAAAGAGGCTGATCCGACCCATGTCGCGGGCCGCCCCCTGCGCCAGTTCCGGCATGCCCGCCGCCCGCCGCTCGGCGGCATAGATATGCCGCTGAGCCTGTGCTTCGGGGCTGCGCAACCGATCCTCGAACAGCGCGGACTCAAAGTCCACTCCCTGCGCAAAGGGCAAGAGCTGCGCGGCCTCAACGGCGCGCAGAATATCCGACGCAGCCCCGGCCTGCCCCTTCAGCCGCTCGGCCACGACTGTGATGGCACGCTGAAATCCGGCCGGATCAGACAGGCCACGCGTGGCCTCGCAACTGCGCGGCCACTGCCCCTCATCGGCCAGCCTGCGCGCAA
>NZ_CH902584.1:2556121-2609596 GCF_000152845.1 Roseovarius sp. 217 | reverse complement strand
CCAATCGCGCCTCGGACTGTGCCACGCGCGCATGTGCCGCCAGCGCCAGCGCCAGACCGGCCCCGAACGTGGTGCCATGCAGGGCGGCAACCACCGGCTTGGGGTAGTCCTCAATCAGACTGGAGAGCGTATCAATCCACGGCTCCGCCAAAGGGCCATCGTATTCCGTCAGGTCCACGCCCGAGGAAAACCCCGTCCCGGCCCCTGCCAGAACAACGGCGCGCACATCCTGAGCCACCGCAGCGGCCTCCAGAGCGCGCCGCAAATCTGCGCGCAGCTCGGCAGCCAAGGCATTGGCCACAGGCCGATCGAGCAGCAGCACCGCCACCCCGTCGCGCAACTCTTGACGTATTTGCCCTGTCACACCGCCCCCGCCGATCAAACGCACCTGCACACTAGTTCTAAGGGGAAAATCCCCATGCGCAAGCGTCTGACGGAAGAAGCGGCAGGATCAGACCGGCATGTTCTCGAATTGTGCCTCAATAGCCTCGCAGAGCAAGACCTCATGCAGGCTCTTGGTCTGGTCGGGAACCGCCAGCCCCTCGGCGCGCAGCCGCTCGATCATGCGGCGCAACTGCGGCTCCAGTCTGTGGCGGCTTTCGACATCCGCCTGCCCAATTTGATGCTGTAGGCGATCAAGCTCAGTGCAAGTATTGGTCATGGTCGTCCTCCCTGGTGGCAATTGCAACTCTAACGTGTTTTTTTCCTTGAGGCTACAACATAGGCCGAGCCCGTAACAGATGCGTGACCGATCTCAGGATAGCTGCGCAGCACAGCTCCGACACAGCGGGGTTTCCGGCAGAATATCCAGCCGGTCGGCGGAAATTGGCTCTTCGCATTTGGCACAGATGCCATATGCCCCCTTGCGGATGCGGTCGAGCGCAGCACGGATTCGCACCACCTCTTCCTGTCCATGCTGACCCAGATGCTCGAGAACCTCGTCACCTTCGCGCTCGATCGCGGCGTCGTCCCAATCCTTGGATCTTGTTGAATCCAATTCACCTTCAATCGCGTGCAGGCGTTTATCCAATTCACCCAGACGCGCCATCAGCGCCGACCGATACTTTTCTGTCTCCAGCATGAGAACCCTCCCTGATTATCCTCAGTCTATCAAACCGGCGCGCTTCGGTCATTGATGCAAGTCAACCGAGGCAGGTTGATCGGCACCAAAGCGCCGGTTCACACCGGCTCCCGGCTCTGACCGGCATCGGACAGAGACACGAGATCGCGCCCCGTGCGCGGCGGCGATGCGCTTGCGGCACTGGCAACCGGCACCTGCGTCGCGGTCTCATCCTCTGGGTCGGGCCGGTCGGGCAGCGGCGCAGCCCCACCCGCGATCAGGCGCAGCGCGCGCCAGCCGTTCATCTGTCCCAGCTGTGCGATGGCCACAATATGCCCCTTGGTGCCCACCAACTGCGTCTCGCCCAGTGCCTCACGCGGGATCGGCACCAAATCGCCGGGCTTGAACGCCCAGACATCGCGCAACGGCAGCCGCAACCGGCCCATCACCGCATCAAGCACCACCGGCGCAGTACGCACCACCTGGTCCAGAGGCGCCGAGCCGTCCCCCAATGCGCCCACCCCGGGCGCTGCGCGGACGGGCAGTGGCACCACCGGCAACAGCAGGTCGAGATGCCCAGTCTTGGCCCCCGGCCCCAAATCGACCGTCAGCCGCAGCAAGTCGTAATCTGGGGCCAGAAGCACAAGCGACAGCGCGCGCATATCCTCGACCAAGTCGCCAAAGCTGAAGCCGCGCGCCAGATAGCCCTCGACCTCGGCTGTCATCTGGCTGTCAAACTCGGCCATCACCGCATCAATCAGCGGCGCGACCATCGCCGCATCGGTGCGTGTGGCGGCACGCGGCCGCGCCACGGCGGGGCGCACGGCCCCCGTGGTTTGCACCTCGATCAACCCCGCCAGAAACTGCGGATCAAGACAGAGCGCCCCCCGCGTGCCCGCCGCGCCATCAAGATGCACCAAGAGTCCCTCATCGCTCACATGCTGGGCAACCTCAGCCAAGGGCAAACGCATCTGCTCGACCGTCGCGACCGTGATGCCAAGGCCAAAGAGCGAATCCGCCACCCGTGCAAGCGCCAGCCGCAACGCCTTGGCCGGGGACATTTGACGGC
The DNA here is from genome assembly GCF_000152845.1 of Roseovarius sp. 217. Classification (GTDB taxonomy): domain Bacteria; phylum Pseudomonadota; class Alphaproteobacteria; order Rhodobacterales; family Rhodobacteraceae; genus Roseovarius. The sequence goes on along the minus strand of NZ_CH902584.1, from coordinate 2,607,467 downwards.
TGTCAAACCCGCCCCGTGCCGCCTGTGCCATGCGTTGAATGACCGAACCGTGATCCTGCGACCCCATAGCCAGCGCCATTGCCCCCTTCTGAAGCTCATGGGGCAACCCTAGGCAGGCTTGGTTACGATTTCCTTTAGGCGGGGCCGAAAACCGCGCGCCGCTACTGCGCCGCCATGCGCGCCATCAGTGGCAAGGTCACGCGAAATGCCGCGCCCTTCTGTCCCGGCAAATAGCTGACCGCGCCCTCCAACCGGGCCATGATCTCGCGGCAAATCGCAAGGCCAAGGCCCGCCCCCCCCGCCTTGTGCTGCCCAATGCGCGAGAATTTCTCAAATATAACAGCCTGTTGTGCAGGTGCGATGCCCGATCCATTGTCGGTAAAGTCAATCACCAACTGCCCGTCCACCACGGCTGTGCGGATGGTCAGCACCGGCGGCTGCCCGTCACAATATTTGCGTGCATTGGCGATGAGATTGATGAATACCTGCGCCAATCGGTCAAGGTCGGTGGTCAATTCCACAGCCTCGGCCCCACGGTCGCGCACCACCCGGAGCGTGCCGCCCTGCACCCCCGCCGCGCGTTCCGCCCGGTCGAGGAGATCCGCCAGCGATCCCGTCTGCACATGCAGCACGACCTGACCATTCTCCAACACGCTGAGATCCAGGAGGTCATCCAAGAGCCGTGTCAGGCGCACTGCCTCGTCATGAATCACCGAGGCATATTTGTTCTGCTCCTCTGGTGTCAGATCCCCGGTGTCGCGCAGGATTTCCGAGAACGCCCGGATCGACGTCATCGGCGTGCGCAACTCATGGCTGATCTGGCTCAGGAACCCGTCCTTTTGCACCGAAAGCTGTGTCAGCTTTTCATTGGCCTGCCGGAGCTGCCGTGCGGTGCGGGCCAGTTCCTGCGATTTCGCCTCAAGCTGGCTGGAATATTCCATGATCTGCGCGGTCTCATCCGCCACCGCCATCAGATCCTCGACCGAGACCGCCGCGCCGCCGACGATCTGGCTGATCATCGCATGGGCCGTCGCGGCCCCGACCGACCCCGACAATTCCCGCTCCAACTCTTGCAGGAACGTCGGGCTGGGTTCGGGCAGATACCCCGCCAGCCCCTGCCGCCTCGCGGCCTCGGCAAAGAGCGCCTGCGCCTCGGTCGCCCCCATGATCCGCTGCGCCATGATCAACAGATCCTCGCTCTGCGCCATGCCGCCGGTCCAGCCGCCGGGCGTGCCGGAATGATCGAACACATTGACGAATTGCGCGCCCTGCAACCGCTCGACCGGCTGCGGAAAGCTGAGCAGCGAGCCAAGGACAAAGGCGGCGGTGTTGAGCAGCATCGACCACAGCACCGCATGCACCACAGGGTCCATCCCCTCGGCCCCAAAGAGCGCGCGGGGCCGCAGCCACTGCAGGCCAAAGAGCCCCTCGTCAAACACCACCTGCGGCAGCACAACCGAGGGTCCAAAGCTGGGCAGGAAGAGGCAATAGATCCACACCGTCGCCCCGACACAGAGCCCCGCCAAGGCCCCCGTGCGCGTAGCTCCGCGCCAGAACAGCCCGCCCATCAAGGCCGGCATGAACTGCGCCACACCTGCAAAGGCGATCAGGCCAATCGCCGCCAGCGCAGTCCCCCCTCCCGACAGGCGGAAATACATATAGCCCAAAAGCACGACCCCGGCGATGCTGAGCCGCCGCGCAAGCAGCGCCACATGCCGCACATCCCCCGACACCATCGCCGCACTTCCCGAAAAATGCAGCCAAAGCGGCATCACCACATGGTTCGACACCATGGTCGAGAGCGCGATAGCGGCGACGATGACCATCGAGGTGGCGCTGGAGAATCCGCCCAGAAACGACAGGATCGCCAACCCGTCGCGCCCATCCATCAACGGCAGGGTCAGCACAAAGAGATCGGGATTGGCCCCTGCCGGCATCACCTCCAGCCCCACCGCCGCGATGGGGACGACAAAGAGGCTCATCAACATCAGATAGGTCGGAAACGCCCAGGCCGCCGTGCGCAGATGGTCCTCGTCCTCATTCTCGACCACCATCACCTGAAACATACGCGGCAGGCACAAAAACGCCGCCGCCGACAGCATCGTGAGACCAACCCAGCGACTGCCCGACACCTCAAAGCGTGCAATGGCCGAGGCGTCGATCCGGTCGAGCGTCGCCGCCACCCCGCCCGATAGGCCCCAGACCACGAAAATCCCGACCGCCAAGAGCGCACAGAGCTTGACCACCGCTTCGAGCGCGATGGCCATGACCACGCCGTGATGGCGCTCGTTCGCATCCAGATTGCGCGTGCCGAAAAGAATGGTAAAGAGCGCCAGCCCCCCCGCCACCCAAAGTGCCGTGGATTGCATATCCGGCAGGGTCGTGGCCGTGGGATCGGTCTCGGCAAAGGCGGCAAAGGACAGCGTCACCGATTGCAATTGCAGCGCGATATAGGGCGTCGTGCCGATCACCGCCAACACCGTCACGATCACGGCCAGCAGGTTGGATTTGCCATAGCGCGAGGAAATCAGATCGGCGATCGAGGTGATCCGCTGACTGCGCCCCACCCGCACCATCTTGCGCAGGGTCCACCACCAGCCGATCATGATCAACGTCGGCCCCAGATAGATCGTGACGAATTCCAGCCCCGACCGCGCGGCAAAACCGACCGCGCCGTAGAATGTCCAGGCCGTGCAATAGATCGACAGCGACAGCGTATAGACATAGGGCGAGCGCAGCCAGCTTCCGCGCCCGCGCAGCGCCGCACGATCCGCCGCAAAGGCCACGGCAAAGAGAAACACCACATAAAGCACGCAAACAAGGATGAGGGCGTTGAGGATCGTCATCTAGCGCTCCTGCGATCCTTTCGGGTCATCCTCGGTATCAGTCGGGCGCAGCCGCGTCGAAATCACGCCCGAGATCCCCGCCAGCACGATCCAGAGACCAAAGATATAGAACATCGCATCCGTGGTGCGCACCTCCCTAGTCTCCCACAAGAGCGGCAGCGAGAACAACACCGCCCCGGCAATCGGCAGCATCCGCGCCGCATCCGACAAACGCCGCAGCCGATAGGTGCGCCGCGCCAGAAACAACGGGCTGCGTTCGGGACTCATGGCACCACCAGCGCCCGTACCGCCGCCAGAACATCGGCGTTGGAAAACGGCTTGGTCATGTATTGGCTGGCTCCGGCACGCTCTGCCATCTCGCGATCCTTGGTCTGGCCACGTGCCGTCAGCATCAGGACCGGCGTGCGGCCATAGACGGCATCGGCGCGGATTTCCTGAAGGATGTCAAAGCCGCTCTTGCCGGGCAGCATCACATCCAGAATGATCAGATCCGGCGCGCGGGCGCGCACCGCTTCCATCGCATCATGGCCATTCGCGTGGGTCTTTACCTCCCAGCCATCCCGCGACAGGATAAAGCTGACAGCCTCGATGATGTTCGGTTCATCCTCGATCACCAGAACCCTCTTACTCATGCAACTGGCCTCCCCTCCGTTGCGCGCGCAGGCGCTGCCGCACGTCTGTCTGTCGGTCCATCCCGTCACAATCCTTTCGCGACAATCGACGGCTCACGCCGCGCCGCACAGTCGGGCACCGGACAGATCCGACAACTCACCCCCATCTGACGCAACTCGCCCCCCGCCTCGCCCGGATCGGGCACAAGCAGCATCAGCGCCTGCATCAGCGGCGGTCGATCAAAACCCGCAGCCACAGCCTGTGCGGCCACGGCAAAGGCCTCGACCACCTCGGCCCCGCGCCCCGCCTGCCGCAACCGCATCCGAATGGGCACCTGCGGCTGGCTCAGCACCTGATAGAGCGGCCAGAGCGTGCAGGCCCCCGCCATACGCGGCATGGCAAATCCGCCAATCGGCTTGCGAAATGTCAAGGTGCCCGACGCATCGCAAATCACCAGGCCGACCGGCCCCACCTCTGCCTCCGGCAGGCTCGCCAGACGCCGGAACACCCGCGCCATATCCGCCCCCGTCGCCTCTGCCAATCGGTCGGGCCTTAGCCCCAGCATCCCCACCCGCGCCAGAAACGCCCTGAGCGGCAAGGCCTGCGCATCCTCCATATACCGCAAAAGCGCGTCGCGCGTCAGGCTCTGCGCCGGACTCGACATGCCCTGCGCCGCGGCCGCCTCGATCAACCGCGCCACATCGCGCGGCCCCGCCATCTCGCGCTCCAATTCCGCCAGATGATAGCCGCGCGCGGCCAGAAAGGCATGCATTTCGTCCTGTGGCGACGTCAGTTCCGCCTCGGTGTTGGGGGCCGCCTCCAGATACCGCACCAAGGCCTGCGCGCCTTCGGTCAACCGCGCGCTGTCCTCGTTGATGTTGCGATGAAACCGCGCCTGCCATTCCGGCTCGATCGCCTCGGTTTCGACCAGAATCGAAGACGTCGCCCGAATCGCCGTCACCGCCGAAATCACCTCATGCAGCGAATCCGACAGAAACGGGTCATGCGCCAGCCGGTCGGTCAATGTCTCGATGGTGCGCTCCAACGCCTGATTGCGGCGACGCAGCTCGTTCAACAGCCCCGCCCAACCGGGATAGCGCCCGGCGAATTCCTCGATCCGGTCCAGTTCAGGCCCATCCGTATCCGGCTTGCCCGCCGCCTCGCGCAGACCGGAAATCAACGTCACCTCAGCCCCTTGGGTCAATTGCGACGGCTCAACCTTGAGCGCCTCCGCAAGCTTGAGCAGGGTCTTGCCCCCGATCCGGCGGTGATTGTGCTCGATCAGGTTGAGATAGGAGGGCGAAATCCCGGCCTGCTGCGCCAAATCCGATTGCCGGATACCGTTCAACACCCGCCTCTCGCGAATTCTGGTGCCGATCATGAGCCGGTCCGGCATCTGGCGAGTCCTTGTCCCGGAGGGCTATCTGTGGGCAATCTGTGAGTGCGAGAATTTTTTTACAACAAGCGCACAAGACTTGTCTATAAGTTTACAGCCTGTTTATTCCACGAAAATAACGCGGCGCGCAATATTCTTACGTCGATATCCGAGGTCACGTTTTCGTACAAGCCTGCGACCCCGCCCCAATGGCCCTCAGCACCCGAGAGGCCGCGCAGACCCCTGCCCGGTTTTTACGCATCCGCGTCGCAAAGAGGCGCGACAGTCGCTTTTGATCTCCCCAGCCTGAGACGACCCTAGGACACTGCGGCGCGCGCGCCAAACTGATAGAAATGGACCCCCATGGCCACGCTTTCGGCACATCCCACCCCCGCGCCGTCGCGCGCGCTGCAGGGGATACTCTGCGTCGAGATCGCCATGCTGCTCTTTGTCGGGCAGGATGCCATGATGAAAACGCTGCTGACCCTCTATCCGGTCTGGTTGCTGATTTTCGTGCGCTCCATCGTGACCCTCTTGGTGATGACGCCGCTCATCTTGATTCTCGGGGCCCCACACCGCCTGCTGACGCCGCTCTGGCCGCTGCATCTCTTGCGCGCCTTCCTCTTCGCCACAGGCTTTTCCATGTTCTACGCGGCCTTCCCGTTCATGGGACTGGCCGAGGTCAGCACAATCTTCTTCTCCGCGCCGCTGATCACCGCACTCTTCGCCTCGGTGTTCTTGCGTGAAACCATCGGACCGCATCGCTGCGCGGCCCTCGTCGTGGGCTTTATCGGCGTGCTGATCGCCATGAACCCGGCGGGCGAGAATTTCTCTTGGGTGGCGATCCTGCCCTTGCTCTGCGCTGTGACCTACGCCATCTCGCAGATCATCGCCCGTCAGATCGGCGACCGCGAGAGCACATTGACCGTGGGTCTCTATACCCTGACCTTCGCCGGGCTGCTGATCCTGCCGATGGGCTGGCTGGTCAATCAGGTGATCGAGATCACCCCGGCCACCCACCACCTGCGCTGGGAATTACCACCCGAGGCCTTTGGCGACCTGCCACGCCTTGCCCTTTTGGGGGTCATCGGCATGGCAGCCTATTCGCTGGTCTCGCGGGCATACCAGATCGCCAACGCAAGCCTCGTGGCCCCCTTTGACTATACCTACCTGCCCTTTGCCGCGATCCTTGCCTATGTGCTCTGGGACGAAGTTCCGGCGCTGAATGTCCTTGCCGGTATGACGCTGATCATTGCCTCTGGCCTCTATCTCGGCTGGCGCGAATTGCGCGCAGCGCGCCATAGCGACGAGGTGCCTGTCACCGCCGAGGCGATCTTTGCCCCCGGCAGCCCCCTTCCGCCGCAAATCCCCGAAGAAGAAAGCGCCAAATGACCACCGTCCTGACCCGGTCCGAACGTGACCTGCGCGGCTATGCCCTTGTGTTTCTCGCAGGTCTGGTCTGGTCCACCGTGGGCCTTGGCATCCGCCTGATCGACGAGGCGCAGGTCTGGCAGATTCTGTTCTACCGCTCTGTCTCGATGACGCTGTTGCTCTATGGGGTGATCCGCCTGCGCACCGGACAAGATCCGCTGCGCCTTGCGTGGCGCATGGGTTGGCCGGGGGTGATTGGCGGGCTGTCACTGGTTGCGGCCTACACAGGCGCGATCTTTGCCATCCAGACCACATCCGTCGCCAATGCCATGATGCTTTTCGCCTGTTCTCCCCTCTTGGCCGCTGTCCTTGGCCGTGTGATCCTTGGCGAATATGTGCGGCCCCAGACATGGGTCGCCATTCTCGTTGCGGGCTGTGGCATCGCGGTGATGGTCTGGGACAAGTTCGCCGGGGCCGCCCTCTTGGGCAATCTCGCCGCCATCGGCTCTGCGGTGGGGTTTGCGACCTTCACCATCACCCTCCGCTGGGGCAAGGCAACAGAGATGATGCCCGCCGTCTTTCTGTCGGGTGTCTTTGGCATGGTGCTGATGGCGATCATCTGCCTCTGGCTTGGCCTGTCGCTCGGGATCACCCCCGGCGACATGGGGATTTCGCTCGGAATGGGCGTGTTTCAGGTGGGTTTGGGGCTGATCCTCTATACCATCGGCTCCAAGACCGTGCCGGCCGCCGAACTGACGCTTCTGTCCTTGGCCGAAGTGGTGCTGGGCCCGGTCTGGGTCTGGCTTGTGCTCGGCGAGACGGCCACCCCGAATACCCTGATCGGCGGCACGATCCTTTTGACTGCGATTGCGGGCAACGCCCTCTCGGGCGCGCGGCGCAGACCCCCGCCACCGATGCTGTGATCGGATATCCGCCGCTCCTCCGGTCTCCCGGATGGAACAAATCCCCCGACCCTGCGTTGAATCCTGTGTTCAAACCAAATCAAAAGGGGATTACCATGAACCGCAGTCTCATTCTCGCCAGCGTCACCAGCCTCGCCCTTGCAGGCTGCATGCAGGGCGTCAGCGACCGGGAACTGGTCGGCGGCGCAGCCGGTGCAGCCGGTGGTGCCTTGCTCGCCTCCGCCTTTGACGCCGATTCCGGCTGGACCGTCGTTTCGGCACTGGCAGGGGCTGCCGCAGGCACGCTTGTGGCCCGCAACACCGCCAAGAACCAATGCGCCTACTCGAATGGCGACGGCACCTATCGCACCGTGCCCTGCTGATGCGAAAAGTGGAGGGTCTTGGCCTTTAGGTGACGTCGGCCCCAAGCGGCGCTTACGCGCGGCATCAAGCCCGAAGGGCGCCGCGCAATCGCTGGGCCGACGTCCCCGTCAGGCCAAACCCTGCCCCTCACCCTCTCCCGCGATAGGGTGGCACACCTTGATCAGGAATCCAGACCCCCTCGGGCATCGCCCCGGTCTGCCAGAAGACATCAATCGGAATGCCGCCACGCGGATACCAATAGCCGCCAATCCGAAGCCACTGCGGCTCCAGAAACGCCACCAGGCGCCGCGCAATCGAAATCGTGCAATCCTCATGGAATGCCCCATGATTGCGGAAACTGGTGAGATAAAGCTTGAGCGACTTGCTCTCGACCAGCCATTTGCCCGGCACATAATCAATCACCAGATGCGCGAAATCAGGCTGGCCGGTCATCGGACAGAGCGAGGTGAACTCGGGCGCGGTAAACCGCACGTTATAGAGCACATCCGCCTGCGGATTACTCACCCGCTCCAACAGCGCCTCTTCGGGGCTCTGCGGTATCTGCGCAGCACCACCCAACTGCTTGAGGTCCTTGTAGATATTTTCGCTCATCGCTCTCTCCTTCACACCCCGCGCTTGTTGCCCCAGAGCATCACATGCAGTTGCGGCAGCACCTTCGCCTCAAACCATCCGTCGCCTGTCACCCGCTCCACCAGCCAGCGCATCCGCTCATCAATGCCCGCCTGATCGACGGTCGCGGCATCGTCCTCGGGCGGTGGCGGCGTGTGATTACCCGGTTGCAGATAGAGCGGCAGATGCGGATAACGCCCCGCCACCTGCCGCGCCCATTGGTAATCCACCTCGTCAAACACCACGATCTTGAGCACGCTTGCCGCGCCCTTGGCCGCCGCAACACATTCCTCGAACAGCGCCCAATCCACCACCATGCTAGATGACGGCGGCTTGGGGCTGAGCACCAGCATATCAAGCGCCGCAAACCAGTCGCGCGCCACGGACCCCTGAGTTTCCATCGCGAACCGATAGCCCTGCGCATGGCCCAGATCAATCAACGCCCCCAGCGGCTGGATCGCCGGATTGCCCCCCGACAGCGTCACCATGATAGCCCGGCCGCCCGAGAGGCGCACCACCTCGGCCATCACGGCCTCAGCGCTCATCGGCACCCAAGTCTCGCGATAGGCCGATTCGACCGCATGCAGGCTGTCGCACCAGCTACAGCGATAGTCACAGCCCCCCGTGCGCACGAATACCGTCGGCTGACCGATCAGCGCCCCCTCGCCCTGTATCGTCGGCCCAAAGATTTCCGATACCCGGATCGCGTCGCTCACGGACGAAACTCCGCCCAGGTCTTCGGCGTTTCGCTGACCTTGACCGCCGTCACCTCCGGCCAGCGCGCATGGCACCAGTCGTAAAAATGCTTGGCCATCCGCTCTGCGGTCACACAGCCATCGCCCAGCACATCATTCAGATGCCGGTGATCCAGCGCGTCATCAATATACCGCTTCAGATCGCCCAGATCGAGGTAATCGCGCACGAACCCATGCGCGTTCAACTCGGCGGCGGTCAGCTCCACCACGACGATGTAATTATGCCCATGCAGCCGCGCGCATTGATGCGTCTCAGGCAGGCCAAACAGCTGATGCGACGCGGAAAAATGGAATTCCTTGGTGATCCGGTACATCACGCCCCCCGCCCGGCCACAGCCGCCAGCCAGAAATCGCGGTCCTCATAGTCGGTCGGATCAACCACCCCCGCCAGATGAAACGCCTCGCGCCGCTCGACACAGGTGCCGCAACGCCCGCAATGCCGCGCACCCCCCTTGTAGCAGGACCATGTCTCGGCAAAGGGCGTGCCATGCTTGGCCCCATCGGTGACAATATCGCCCTTGGACCCCTGCAAATAGGGCGTATAGAGCTTGACCTCGGCATAGCCCTCCAGCGCCGCATCCTGCATCGCCTGAAAGGCGTTGATGAAACCGGGGCGGCAATCAGGGTAGATGAAATGATCCCCGCCATGCACCGCTGTGGCCACCGCATCGGCCTTTTCCGCCGCGGCCATGCCAAAGGCGATGGCCAGCATGATCGCATTGCGATTGGGCACGATGGTGATTTTCATGGTCTCTTCGGCGTAATGCCCATCCGGCACCGCCACATCATCGGTCAGCGCCGATCCCGACAGGGCCGCGCCAATCTGGCGAATATCCACCACCTTATGCGGCACGCCCAGACGGCGCGCGCAAGCAGCGGCGTACTCCACCTCTTTCACATGGCGTTGCCCGTAATCAAAGCTCAAAAGCCCCGCCAATTCATGCTCGGCGGCCACCTTATGGGCGAGCGATACGGAATCGAGCCCGCCCGAGCAGATAACAATCGTCCTCATCTTTCATCCTTGTTTTTTAAAGCGGGTAGGCTGCGACCGCTCGACCCCGCGCATCTAGCGCCTTTGCGCGGCGAAAACAAGGTGGGGTTACTCGGCGAAACGCCCCCGCAACTCGGTCTTGAGCACCTTGCCGTAATTGTTCTTGGGCAGGTCCGGCACCGCAATATAGCGCTTGGGCCGCTTGAACCGCGCGATCTGGCTCAGGCAATGGGCATCGAGTGCGGCCTCATCCAACGCCCCGTCACAGACCACGAAGGCCACCACAATCTCACCCCATTCGGCATCCATCTGCCCCACAACCGCCGCCTCAATCACTGACGGGTGGGTCAAGAGCACCTCCTCCACCTCGCGTGGATAGATATTGCTGCCGCCCGAGATGATCATATCCTTGGACCGATCCTGCAAGGTCACATAGCCGTCAGCGTCCATCCGCCCCAGATCGCCGGTCCAGAGCCAGCCGCCCTTGAGCGCCTTGTCACTGGCCTCGACGTTCTGCCAATACCCCGGCATCACCGCATCGCCGCGCACGAGGATTTCACCGACCTCGCCCGGCGGCACCCCCGCGCCTGTCTCATCGGCAATCCGCACCTCCCCCACCGATTGCGCCCGACCGACAGAGGCCAGCCGTTCGCGCCAACGCGGATGGCTGCGGTCCGCCACATCGACGCGGGACAGGGCGGTGATCGCCATCGGGCATTCCCCCTGCCCGTAGATTTGCAGGAAAACCGGGCCAAAGACCTCAACCGCCTCCAGAATATCGGCCAGATACATCGGCCCCCCGGCATAAACCACGCTGCGCAGCCCCGCGCCGGTCTCGCCGCTCAAACGCGCCCGCGCCGTCAGCCGCTTGACCATCGTCGGGGCCGCAAACATATGCACCCGACCATGATGCCGCGCGAGATCGAAAATCTCGGCCTCGTCAAACCCGCCCGACGCAGGGCAGACATGCCGCGCCCCGCGCAGCACATGCACCATCGCATAGAGCCCCGCACCATGGCTCATCGGCGCGGCATAAAGCGTGGCATCCGCGCCCGTCACCTCATCCACATCCGCCAGATAGCTCAGCGACATCGCCACCAGCATCCTATGCGTGATCCGAATCCCCTTGGGCCGCCCGGTGGTGCCGGAGGTGTAAAACAGCCACGCCAGATCCTCCGGCGCACGGGTCTCCACCTCGGCCACGGCCTCGCCCCGCGCCACCGCCTGCGCCGCAACGCCCTCTGCGGCCAAAGCCTCCCGCCGGGCCGCATCCGCCAGAACCACAGCTGCGCCCGCGTCCGCAATGATCCACGCCGCCTCTGCCCCGTGCAGCTTGGCGTTGATCGGCACAGCGGCCGCCCCGGCATACCAGATGCCATAGAGCGCCAGCAGATACTCGGGCGCATTGCCCATGAAAATCGCCACCCGGTCGCCGGCAACCACCCCTTGCGCCATCAACCCGCCCGCCACCTCGCGCGCCGCGCGGTCAAACCCCGCATAATCCGCGACCACGTCGACACCTTGAAACAGCGCCTCGCGCGCGGGCCACGTCTGCGCCGCCCGCTCCAGCCAAATCCCGATATTCATCACCCAATCCTCCCCGTCGCCACCAAACCACCGACAAAGCCCCGGCACAATTCCGTAGAAACACGCAAAGCCCTTGGCGCGCCGCATCCCGCGCGCCATAAACGGGCCATGGAGACCGCCATGGAGATCAAGGAACTCGCCTTCGACCACGCCCCCGTGGGCCTCGCGCTGCTGGAACACCGCATCATCCGGCAGTGCAATCAAAAATTTGCCGTGATCTTTGGCGATGCCCCTACCGATTACATCAACATCCCCCTTGCCCGCTATTACCCCTCGATTGAGGATTATCGCCGCATCGGGGCGGATGCGCTCTCGATCATGCGCAAGACCGGGCGCTATTCCGACGAGCGGGTGATGAAACGGCGCGATGGCACGCTCTTCTGGTGCCGGGTGCGCGGCCAATCCCTCACCCCCGAGGCCCCGTTTCAGCGCGGCATCTGGTCGTTTTCCGATCTCTCTAACGAACGCCCCATGGTGCAACTCACCCAACGCGAACGCGAAGTGGCGATTCTCACCTGTCGTGGCCTCACCTCCAAGGAAATCGGCCTGGATCTCGGCCTCAGCTACCGCACGATCGAGGTCTACCGCGCCCGCCTGCTTGAGAAATTTCAGGCCCGCAACCTTGCGGAACTCGTAGCCAAACTTTCGGGCATGCCGCTCTGAATACGCGCGCCTCTCGCAAAATTGCCCTCCCACCCCCAGATTATTGGGCAATGGCCGCTTTTCTCAGCCTCCGCCTTGCCCTATAAGCGGCCAAAACAAAATGCCATGAGCCCCGGACGGGACATCATCGCGCTGTGGTCGAGGAAGATATGTCGAACAAATCCCATGAATCGGACGTGGCCTTTATCAAGGCGTTGGCGGAACTCTTGAACGAGAACGATCTGACCGAACTGTCGGTCAAACGTGAATACGGCGACTCAGACACGCTCAACGTGCGCGTCAGTCGCCGGGGCGAGACTGTCACCACCCATTACGCCCCCCCCGCAGCACCCGCCCAGATGCACGCCCCCTCCGCCGCCTCGGCCCCGGCCGCCGCAGCGCCCACCGAAGACCCCGCAAGCCATCCCGGCGCCGTGACCTCGCCCATGGTCGGCACCGTCTATATGCAGGCCGAACCGGGCTCGCCCGCCTTTGTCAGCGTCGGCGCGCAGGTGGCCGAGGGCGACACTTTGCTGATCATCGAGGCGATGAAGACGATGAACCATATTCCCGCCCCGCGGGGCGGCACCGTCAAACGCATCCTGATCGAGGATGGCGCGGCGGTCGAATATGGTGCGCCCCTGATGATCATCGAATAAGGCCCGCTGCACATGTTCGAGAAAATCCTGATCGCCAACCGGGGCGAGATCGCCCTCCGCGTGATCCGCGCCGCCCGTGAGATGGGGATCAAGACCGTCGCCGTGCATTCCACCGCCGACGCCGACGCCATGCATGTGCGCATGGCGGACGAATCCGTCTGCATCGGCCCGCCCGCCTCGTCCGAGAGCTATCTGTCGATCCCCTCGATCATCGCCGCCTGTGAGGTCACGGGCGCGCAGGCCATTCATCCGGGCTATGGCTTTCTGTCGGAGAACGCCAATTTCGTGCAGATCGTCGAGGATCACGGCCTGACCTTCATCGGCCCGTCTGCCGAACATATCCGCATCATGGGCGACAAGATCACCGCCAAGGACACGATGAAGGCGCTTGGCGTGCCCTGCGTTCCCGGCTCAGAGGGCGGCATCGCCACTCTCAAGCAAGCGCAGGCGCTCTGCGCTGACATCGGCTTTCCAATCATCGTCAAGGCCACCGCCGGCGGCGGCGGGCGCGGCATGAAGGTGGCGCAGAACGCCGCCGAGTTGGAAAAGGCATTCCTGACCGCCCGCTCCGAGGCCAAGGCGGCCTTTGGCAATGACGAGGTCTATATCGAGAAATACCTCACCACGCCGCGTCACATCGAAATTCAGGTGTTCGGCGATGGCAAGGGCCGTGCCGTGCATCTGGGCGAGCGCGATTGCTCGCTTCAGCGCCGCCACCAAAAGGTTCTGGAAGAGGCCCCCGGCCCCTGCATCACCGCCGAGGAACGCGCCCGTATCGGCAAAATCTGTGCCGATGCCTGCGCGAATATCCAGTATCGCGGCGCGGGCACCATCGAGTTTCTCTATGAAAAGGGTGATTTCTTCTTCATCGAGATGAACACACGGTTGCAGGTCGAGCATCCCGTGACCGAGGCGATCTTTGGCGTCGATCTTGTGCAGGAACAGATCCGCGTCGCCGAAGGCCTGCCGATGTCCTTTACGCAGGACGATCTGATCATCAACGGCCACGCCATAGAGGTCCGCATCAACGCCGAGAAGCTGCCTGATTTCGCGCCGCGCCCCGGTCGGATCACCCAGTTTCACGCCCCCGGCGGTCTGGGCGTGCGGATGGATTCGGCGCTCTATGATGGCTATAAGATCCCGCCCTATTACGACAGCCTGATTGCCAAGCTGATCGTGCACGGCAAGGACCGTCACAGCGCCCTCCAGCGTCTCGCCCGCGCCCTTGGCGAATTGATCGTCGATGGCGTCGACACCACCGTGCCGCTCTTTCACGCGCTCTTGCAGGAAGAGGACATCCAGTCCGGCAATTACAACATCCACTGGCTGGAACACTGGCTGGAAACGCATCTGCGCGACTGAGGTCAGGTGCAACGACCGTCCGGACGGACGCGAATGGCGTGAAGGGGACGTTGGACCTTTGCTATGAGCCGCGCAGCACCCGTCCGCCGGGTGGGCGCTGCGACCTCATCGGCTGGCACTTTATCCCCGCCAAATACTTATGCGTTTTCAATATGTTGAGCCGTTGCAAAAGCGCCCGCCCGAGGGGGCGGACGGGCGCTGCGCGGCGGTGCCTACGGCACCTTGATTCCGCGCTTTGGTGCGTGGAACCAACGCCCCCTTTAGGCCAAAACCGCTCCTAACTCTTCCCCGAAATCACCCGAGCCGCCGCCGCCAGCCCGCCCTCACCATGCGGAATATCGAGCGCCATCAGCCCGGCCTCAATCGCAGCAAGCGCCCCCAGAACCATATGCGCATTGACATGCCCCATATGGCCGATGCGGAAGAACCCATGCCACGCCGGATCACCCGGCTCTGCCATGCCAAGCCCGATCCCCAGCGTCACACCTGCATGATCCTGCACCCAGGACCGCAACCGCGACCCATGCGGTGCCCCGATCCGCAGCGCGGTCACGGCCCGGCTACGCAATGCGGGATCACCGATGTTCAATTCCAGCGGCCCCACCTGCCCCCAGGTCTCGCACGCGGCCCAGATCGCGCGCGCCAGCCGGTCATGCCGCGCCCAGACCACCTCGATCCCTCCCTCCGCTGCGATCAAATCGAGTGCCGCGCGCAACCCGTAAAGGTGATGCGTCGGAGCGGTGCCGCCAAAGTATTGATAAAACATCTGCGGATCGGCCCGATGGGTCCAATCCCAGTAGCGACTGACCAGAGGCATCTTCTTGCGCGCCTCCGCCGCCTTGTCCGAGAAGAACACAAACGCCAGACCGGGCGGCACCATCAGCCCCTTTTGGCTGCCCGCCACCATCACATCGACGCCCCAAGCGTCCATTTCGAACCGGTCACAGGCCAGCGAGGCGATGCAATCGGCCATCAAGAGCGCCGGATGCCCGGCCGCGTCCAGTGCCGCCCGCACCCCGGCAATGTCATTGAGGACCGAGGTGGACGTATCAACATGGGTGGCCAGAACCGCCTTGATCGCGTGCGCCCGATCCGCGCGCAGCACCTCTTCCAGACGGTTGAGATCAATCGGCGATCGCTTGCCGAAATCCAGCATCTCGACCGTGATCCCCTGCCCCTGCGCCACCTCGGCCCAACCATGCCCAAACCGCCCCGTGGCCGGCACCAGCACCCGGTCGCCGGGTTGAAGGGTATTAGCCAGCGCCGCCTCCCACGCACCATGCCCGTTCGAAATATAGATCGTCGCATGTTGGCGCGTCCGCGCGACAGCGCGCAGATCAGGAATCAGCCCCGCCGTCATCTCGATCAGGTCGCCCTCATAGATATTCGGGGCGGCGCGGTGCATGGCACGCAGCACCTCTTCCGGCATGACCGAGGGGCCGGGAATGGCCAGATAGGCGCGACCGTGGGCGAGGCTCATGTGGGGGGATCTCCTGCTG
Organism: Roseovarius sp. 217; assembly: GCF_000152845.1. GTDB lineage: Bacteria > Pseudomonadota > Alphaproteobacteria > Rhodobacterales > Rhodobacteraceae > Roseovarius. The sequence goes on along the minus strand of NZ_CH902584.1, from coordinate 2,591,873 downwards.
CTTCGCGGCGCACCTTACGCCCTTGGCAAGCGGCGTCAATCACAGCCGCGCTCTGTTGCGTATGTCCGAGATCGTCGGTGCCAGGTCGCGTTGAAACAAGCGAATTCAAAGTTCTCTTGTCCGGAATTTTTCAAGAACTCCGTGCCCCTCTAGCCCTTGCGCCGATAGGCCTCAGCCAGCCGCACAGGGTCCGCCCCGCAGAGATAACGGATCAGCGTCCAGAGGTTGCGTGCCCCCCGCCGCAGCCACCCCTCGCGCCGATACCGCGCCGCAGAGGTGGTGACCGCCAGCGGCAAGAGCGCAATGCCGCCCTTGAGCGCGCGCGCCATAGCGACATCCTCCATCAGCGGAATATCGGCAAATCCGCCCACCGCCTCATACTCCTTGCGCGCGATCAAGAGCGCCTGATCACCATAGGGCAACCCCAGCACCCGACTGCGCAGATTGGCCCAGCCCGCCACCAGCCCGGGCATCACCCCGGTCGCATCAAACGACAGCCGAAAGGCGGCAGGCCCACCCAACGCCATGTGCGCGCTGACCGCGCCGGCCCATCCAACAGGCAAAACCGTATCGGCATGCAGAAACAGCAACCAATCCCCGCCCGCCACCTGCGCCCCCCGCCGCAATTGCCCGCCACGGGTCGCCGCCCCCTGAACGATCACCGCCCCCGCCGCATCGGCAATCTGCACCGTGGCATCGCCCGACCCGCCATCGGTCACAACCAATTCACGGATCACACCTGCCTCTAGCCCCTCCATCAACGCGGCAAGACAGACAGGCAGACTCGCCCCTGCATTTCGTGTCGGAATCACCACCGAGAGTGCTGCGCGCATGACGACCCCTGTTGTGTCTGCTTTCGTGACCTATATTACGGGCGAACAACACGGGGGAAGAGGCATGACGCGCCGCATTCTGCAGATCACCGGCAAAGATGCCCTGCATTTCCTGCAAGGCTTGGTGACAAACGACCTGAACAAACTCGATCAGGGGCTAGTCTACGCGGCCATCCTGACGCCGCAGGGCAAATATCTGGCCGATTTCCTGCTGTCACGCCACGGCGATGCAATCCGGCTCGACGTCGACGACAGCCTTGCGCCAATGCTCTTGCAACGTCTGACCCTGTACAAACTGCGCGCCGACGTGACCCTCACCCAGACCGATCTCAAGGTTCTGCGTGGCACCGGCCCGGCCCCTGAGGGCGCACTCACAGACCCGCGCCACCCGGACTTGGGCTGGCGGCTCTATGGCGATGCAGAGGGCGACGACGGCAGCGATTTCGAGCGGATTCGCGTGGCCCATTGCATCCCCGAAACCGGGATAGAGCTGACCCCTGACACCTTTATCCTCGAGGCCGGGTTCGAGCGCCTCAATGGCGTGGATTTCCGCAAGGGCTGTTACGTCGGCCAAGAGGTCACGGCCCGGATGAAACACAAGACCGAGCTGCGCAAAGGTCTGACCATGGTCGCCGTCCATGGCACAGCCCCCATCGGCAGCGAAATCCGGACCCCCGAGGGCAAACCCGCAGGCACGCTCTACACCCAATCCGGCGGGCGCGGCATCGCCTATCTCCGCCACGACCGCGCAGCGGCCGGCATGATCGCAGGCGAGGCGCGGGTCGATCCATTGTCCCTCACCACGCCCTGAACCGGGCATGCCTGCATCTCATGGGCTGATCCAAAGGTTCCGACTTTTAGAGCGTTTCGCGTGAAACCTGACTCGCGGGGTTTGTGGTGAAACGCCCCCCGCGAGTGCTGTGCTGCTGGCATATATTTTTGTGAACAGTCAGGTCGCGTATGTCCGCCGCCACCCCAGCGCGCCGACAGCGCCAATCGCAAAAATCAACAGTAATGCTGACGCTGGTAGTGGCACCGGGACCACCTCACTTATAGACGAAGAAGTAATGGAGTCGCTGAGACCACCACTGCCCGCACCGCTTCCGTCAGCAAATTCAACGAAGGGGATGATGGCGAGAAGACTGCCAGTTAGTAGCAGGTCTGCCAATTCCAATGTGGTGGTAAACGGATTCTCCGACAAACTAAAAACTAAGAACAGGTCAGCTAACGTATCTCCGCCCGGCAGGGGCGTCCCCGGCCCTGTGAACCGAATGCCAAGCTGATTTCCGACCGAAGTACTAGAGAAAAAAGACGTCTGTGCTGACGCCACGGAAAAGCTTAGGGGCACTCCATCGGTCCAGGTCGCGGCCCCTGATGCGTTCGAATATGTGGCGTCATACAGTCCCCCGACGACGTCGAAGGTAAAATCTAGCGACAAGAGGTTGCCCCCGAAGTCATAAGAAAAAACGCCCGGGCTATCGGCTGTATCAGACGCGACAACATTGATAGTTTTAGCCGATACCGCTGTTGAAAATAGGGCCAAAAAAATGGCCGCAGCAAGTTTCATAGTTTTCATAACTTTTCCCCCCGAAAAAGATAATATATCGGAACATTATTTTTTTTGCATGTCAACGCCCATGGCGCAGCGCACATCAGCACTGACCGCCTCACGGCGGCGCAGATCACCACTCACCGCCTCACGGCCGCGAACATCCACACCACCAAGCTAAAACGGTGCCAGCCTGTTTAGTTGACCGTTCAATGCAGCCCTCTGACGGGGGCAAACTACAATAGAAATTAGGGATAACGCACCATAGAAACCGCCCCCAAATTCCCGCTAAGTTTTTGCTTTTATATGATTTTTTATGGTGGGTGATAAGGGCTTTGAACCGTGGACAGTGTCAATAAAATCAATAACTTACGTGATTTTTTGTAACCCTGTAACCGGCCGAGAAATGGGCAAGATGACGTTGGGTCAATAAGCCCAAACAGACAAGGCCACCACAGTGGCCTCGCCAATATCATGGCCGTTAAGTATCAATCACGTTAGTGGCAATGCACCCGGCCTTGGCTGTTATCCATGTGACAGCACTGGCCCGGTGGGGAACTTTTTCGGCACCCACCACCGTGCTCAACGGTCTCATTTGAGCTACCAATGCCGACAGGCAAAAGAACGCGCGAAATCGCTACACTTGGCACGGCCAGCGTCCCGGAAATCACAAAGGCAATCAGAATCTTTCTCATAATCAGCTCCAGAAAATAGTTTCCGAAAGATTAACGTAGGCGAAAAATTTTAAACCCGCCAGCGTTTACACCGGCGGGTAGATCGTCCTGATAGCGCGAAGCGCAAGAGTCCCTCGCTGAAACCACGTATTCAGAACTGACGAAAAACCGCATAGATAAGAGGGAAATGGTGGGTGATAAGGGATTTGAACCCCTGACATCTTCGATGTGAACGAAGCGCTCTACCACTGAGCTAATCACCCGCCGTGGGGGCTTTTAGCGTCACTCTTCGCCCTGTGCAACCTCATCTTTCATGTCATCGTCACTGTCCTGATCATCGGTCCCGGCATCCGATCCAGACCCCGCTTTCGACTGCCTGATCTTGGCCACGATGATCCGCGCATTCGCGACATCACGGACCCGGTTGATCTTGATCTTGCCCATTGGCGGCAGGTTCAATTCGCGCCCCTCGGCCAGAGCCTCGCCCAGAACCTCAAGAACCGCCTCAACGACGGGCTTGGCGTATTTCTTCTTGATATCGCCCTTGCCCAGAACCTTGTCGATCAGTTCCTGCTTTTTCAACTCCGGCCCTGCATCTGCCGGGATCGTGTCCGTCACGGTCAGGGCGATGACATTATTCGCCGCATTGTCCACAGGCGCAATGACCGCCACACTCTCGACCACGGGGACGGGTTCTTTGACCACGCTGGGTTTGCGCGCCGTCTTGGGCTTGGCCGCGTTCGTTCTGGTCGTGCTTTTGGTCGATGTCTTGCGCGGGCTCGTTGATTTGGCCTTGGTCGTCATGATGCGCCTCAATTGTTTCGCTGCTGGAAACACGCTAGCGCGCAGCACGACATAACGCCAGACAGAGTTGCGCCGTCACAGGAATAGGCGCTCAACTATCCATCTTGAGCGCGGAAATGAACGCCTCTTGCGGGATGTCCACCTTGCCGAACTGGCGCATCCTCTTCTTGCCGGCCTTCTGCTTTTCCAACAGCTTCTTCTTGCGCGTGGCATCCCCGCCATAACACTTGGCCGTCACATCCTTGCGCATGGCCGAGAGCGTTTCGCGCGCGATGACCTTGCCACCGATAGCGGCCTGAATCGGAATCTTGAACATATGGCGCGGGATCAGATCCTTGAGCTTTTCCACCATCGCCCGCCCGCGCATTTCCGCGCGGTCCCGGTGCACCATCATCGACAGCGCATCAACCGGCTCATCGTTCACAAGGATCGACATTTTCACAAGACTGTCCTCGCGGTAGCCCTGCAGCTGATAATCAAACGAGGCATAGCCCTTGGTGACCGATTTCAGCCGGTCATAGAAATCGAACACCACCTCATTGAGCGGCAGATCATAGACCACCATCGCCCGATTGCCGGCATAGGTCAGGTCCATCTGGATGCCGCGCCGATCCTGACAGAGCTTGAGCACATCGCCCAGATACTCGTCCGGCACCAGAATGGTCGCCTTGATCCGAGGTTCCTCGATATGGCTCACATAGGTCAGATCCGGCATGTCGGCGGGATTGTGCAGATCGGCGCGCGTCCCGTCCTTCATAAACAGGTGATAGATCACCGACGGGGCGGTGGTGATCAGGTCGATATCGTATTCGCGCTCAATCCGGTCCCGGATCACCTCAAGGTGCAAGAGACCCAAGAACCCGCAGCGAAACCCAAAGCCAAGCGCCGCCGAGGTTTCCATCTCATAGCTGAAAGACGCGTCATTCAGCGCCAGCTTCTCGATCGCGTTGCGCAGATCCTCAAACTCGTTCGAATCCACCGGGAAGAGGCCACAGAACACCACCGGCACCGAGGGTTTGAACCCCGGCAACGCCTTGGCGCAGGGACGTTTTTCGTGGGTGATCGTGTCACCGACCTTGGTATCGCGCACCTGCTTGATCGAGGCGGTGATAAACCCGATCTCACCGGGCCCAAGGCTCTCGACCTTTTCCATCTGCGGCCGGAATACACCGATCCGCTCGACGTTATAGGTGGCCTCGGTCTGCATCATATGGATACGGTCGCCCTTTTTCATGCGTCCGTCCATGATCCGCACCAGAACGACGACGCCCAGATAGGCGTCATACCAGCTATCCACCAGCATCGCCTTGAGCGGCGCAGCCTCGTCGCCCTTGGGCGCAGGCAGATGCTTGACGATGGCTTCAAGTGTTTCGGCAATGCCGACGCCGGTCTTGGCCGAGACGCGGATCGCACCGCTCGCGTCAATCCCGATCACATCCTCGATCTGCTCGGCCACCCGGTCGCATTCAGAGGCGGGCAAATCAATCTTGTTCAGGATCGGCACGATCTCATGGCCCGCATCAATCGCCTGATAGACATTGGCCAGCGTCTGCGCCTCAACGCCCTGCGTGCTGTCCACCACCAAGAGACTGCCCTCGACCGCGCGCATGGAGCGGCTGACCTCATAGGCAAAATCGACATGGCCCGGCGTGTCGATCAGGTTGAGCACATAGATCTCGCCGTCCTGCGCCTTGTAATCAATGCGCACGGTGTTGGCCTTGATCGTGATCCCGCGCTCGCGCTCGATATCCATGGCATCGAGCATCTGCTCTTTCATGTCACGGTCCTGAACCGTCCCGGTCGACTGAATCAACCGGTCGGCAAGCGTGGATTTCCCGTGGTCGATATGGGCCACGATCGAAAAATTGCGGATGTGAGCAAGGTCTGTCATAGCTCTGGCATATGTATGGGAATAGGCGTTTGGTCAAGGTGGGATGATGCGCGCCCACTGGCGCAGGTGCCCACCCGCGCCCGATCAAACACAGTCCGGGCTTTTGTCCCGCCCCATAGGGGTCTAAGGGGGATCAACGCCCCTTTTTTTACCGGAGTTTCCTGTTATGTCCTGCGCCCTCTGTGCCATCGATGCCCCCCTCACCCCCTATCCCGTGACGGGCGGCCCCGACGGGGCAAGCGTCAGCCTCTGTGCCACCTGCGCCGATCAGATCGCGGGCACCCCAGACCCGGAGCATTGGCGCTGTCTGGCCTCAACCATGTGGTCCGAGGATACCCCGACGCAAGTTCTGGCCGCGCGCATGCTCACTCGCCTCAGCGACCATGACTGGGCGCGCGATCTCAGCGATCAACTCTGGCTTGATGATGACACCCGCGCCTGGGCCGACAATATCCCCCGCGACACCGGCCACCGCGACAGCAACGGCGTGCCTTTGGCCCAAGGCGATACTGTGGTCCTGATCAAGGATCTGCCGGTCAAGGGTGCCAATTTCACCGCCAAACGCGGCACGGCGGTGCGTGGCATCGCGCTGGTCCACGACAACCCCGCCCATATTGAAGGCCGGGTCGAGGGCCAGCGCATCGTCATCCTGACCGAGTTCGTCAAGAAACGCTGAACCCTACCCCCGGAACACCGGCGCACGCCCCGCCAGATTGGCCGCGATCTGCTCCATCTGGTCCGGCTTGCCGATCAGCGCGGCCTGCTCACGACTTTCCGCCATCAGAACGGCCGCCTCATCGGCGCCGCTTTCGGCCAGACCAATCAGGCGCTTGGCGGCCCGTATCGCCGCCGGGCTCTTGCCCGCAATCTCGGACGCCAAATCGCGCGCCATGGCCAGCGGATCATCGGCCAGTTCCGTCACCAACCCCCAATCCCGCGCCTGCACGGCTGAGACGGGCCGCGCCGTATAGGTCATGCGCCGGATCACGTCCGACCGGGTCAATTTCGGCAAGAGCGCCATGCCGCCCATGTCCGGAATCAACCCCCATTTCATCTCCATGATCGCGAGTTCCGTATCCGGGGCCGCAATCCGCACATCCGCCCCCAGCGCAAGCTGGAACCCCGCGCCGTAAACCGCGCCATGCAGCGCCGCGATGACCGGCACCGGCAGATCCCGCCAGACCATCACCACCGCCTGAAAGAGATTGCCGGTGCCATGCGTGCGCGGCAGACACAGCGCCTCGGGATCACCTGCCGCCAATTGCGCAAAGCTCATCACATCGAGACCTGCGCAAAACGCGCGGCCTTCGCCCGACAGCACCACAGCGCGGATATCCGCCTCACTCAGCGCCTGCCCCGTCGAAACAAGCGCCTCTGCCATCGCAGGATCGACCGCATTGCGCTTGTCCGCCCGCGTGAGCGTCACATGCGCGATATGATCCTTGATCTCGGTCGTGACTCGGGCCATGGCCAATCCTCCCTTTTTCACCATGAAACACCACAGCCCTGCCGCAGACCAGCACAACGTCACGGCACACCCTTGCAAGGCTCTGCCGCATCCCGTTAACTGCGCCCCATGACATATCCGCGCTATACCCCGCTGATCCAGAGCCTGCCCGCCGCTGTCCCCTTCGTCGGGCCGGAAGAGCAGGAACGCCAACGCGGCGCGCCCTTTGCAGCACGCCTCGGGGCCAATGAAAACCTCTTTGGCCCGTCCCCCAAGGCGCTTGCCGCACTCCGCGCCGAGGCTGAAAATGTCTGGAAATACGGCGACCCCACCAGCCATGACTTGCGCGCGGCGCTTGCCGATCACATGGGCGTGGCGCCAGAGAATGTGCTGGTGGGCGAAGGCATCGACGGCCTTTTGGGCAATCTGGTGCGGCTCGTGGTTGGCCCCGGTGATGCGGTCGTCACCTCGGACGGGGCCTATCCCACCTTCAATTACCACGTGACGGGATTTGGCGGCACGCTGCACAAAGTGCCCTATCGCGATGATCGCGAAGACCTGCCCGCCCTCATCGCCCGCGCGCATGAACTGGGCGCAAAACTGATCTACTTCGCCAATCCCGACAATCCGATGGGCACATGGGTGCCGGGCGCGGAGATTTTGACCGCCCTCGACACCCTCCCTGACGGCTGCCTGCTCTGCCTTGACGAGGCCTATGTCGAGTTTGCGCCCGAGGAAACGGCGGCAGAGATTGCCGCCAATGATCCCCGCGTCATCCGCATGCGTACCTTTTCCAAGGCATACGGCATGGCCGGGGCCCGCATCGGCTATGCGGTTGGGGCCACAGCCCTGATCAAGAGCTTTGACAAGATCCGCAACCATTTCGGCATGAACCGCATGGCGCAAGCCGGGGCACTCGCCGCGCTCCGCGATACCGATTGGCTGGCACATGTGCAGGCCGAGGTGCGCCGCTCCCGCGACAGCATCGCGCGAATCGCCAAAGAGAACGGGCTGAGCGCGCTGCCCTCGGCCACCAATTTCGTCACCGTCGATTGTGGCCGCGACGGCGACTTTACCCGCCGCGTTCTGGCGGGGCTGGTGGCACGCGGCGTCTTCGTCCGTATGCCCTTTGTCGCGCCACAGGATCGCTGCATCCGCATCAGTTGCGGTCGGACAGAGGAGATGGAGACCTTAGCCAGAACCTTGCCCGAGGCTCTGACCGAGGCAGATCATGCGCCCGACTCCGTCCAAAATTGACCTCGCCGCCCGTGGGACATCGTAAAGGCTGCGACGGCACCCGGTGAACGTACGTTCACACCGCACAAACGTACGGCTCAGTCCTCCGCCTGCGCCGCCTCGATCAAGTCGCGCACCTGCGGCCCCAACCCTTCGACAATCCGTGCAACACCGTCTGCATTAGGATGAATGCCATCCGCCTGAAACAACTTTTGCAGCGTAGACGGATCGCCTTCACCCAGTCCTGCAAAGAAATCAGGCATGAAGAGCGTGTCATAAGCCTCTGACAAATCAGGGTAAATTTCATCAAATGCCATCTTGTAATCTGCCCCGTAATTGCCCGGCGCTCTCAGGCCAACCAACAAGACCTCGACCCCCTGCGCCTCTGCCACGCGCAGAATTTCCTCTATATTTCGGCGACTTACCGCCGGATCAATGCCCCGCAACAGATCATTGCCGCCCAGTGCCACAATCATCGCATCCACCTCAGGCGTCAGGCTCCACTCCACCCGCGCAGCCCCGCCCGCCGTGGTGTCACCGGACACGCCCGCATTGATTAACTCCGCCTCAACCCCTTGATTTTTCAACCACTTCCGCATCTGCGGCACCAGCCCATCCTGCTCTGGCAGGCCATATCCTTGGGTCAAACTGTCCCCCAATGCCAGAACCGTGACCGGTTCTGCGGCCATCACGGGGCTGACAAGGCAGAGAAACGCCGCTACCACCTTGCCCAAGGGCCGCTGCACCCCATATGACAGAAAACCTTTGTAAATCAGGCGCAAACGCATGAGTTCTCCTCTTCTGTCCCTCACCGACGTCACATTGTCGCTCGAGGGAAACGCCGGTCTTGTGCGAATACTCCACGGGATTACCCTGGATGTCCACAAGGCCGAGACATTGGGTCTGATTGGACCCTCCGGTTCCGGCAAATCCTCGCTCTTAATGCTGATGGGCGGCCTGGAACGCGCCACCGCCGGTCAAGTCATGGCAATGGGAAATGACCTTTCATTAATGAACGAAGACCAGTTGGCCCGCCTGCGGCGCGAGAATTTTGGTGTTGTTTTTCAATCGTTTCACCTTATTCCGACTATGACAGCACTGGAAAATGTGGCCACTCCGCTTGAACTCGCAGGCGTCGCAAACGCCTATGAGCGCGCCCAAGAGGAACTCCTCGCTGTGGGTCTCGCATCCCGGTCAGGTCACTACCCATCGCAGCTCTCGGGCGGCGAACAACAGCGCGTGGCCCTCGCCCGCGCCGCCGCCACGCGCCCGGCGATCATCCTTGCGGATGAACCCACCGGCAATCTCGACAGCACCACAGGCGCTTCGATCATCGAACTACTCTTCGACCTGCGCGACCGCCACGGCGCAACCTTGGTGCTCGTGACCCATGACCCAGAGCTTGCCCGTCGCTGCGACCGCGTTGTCAGCCTGCGCGACGGCCGCGTCGAGGTCGCAGCATGAGTCTGCGCATAGCGGCCCGCCTTGCCCGCCGCGAGTTGCGCGGTGGCCTGCGTGGGTTCCGCATCTTTCTGGCCTGTGTGATCCTCGGCGTAGCCGCCATCGCCGCCGTCGGAACCCTGCGCGAAAGCATCCGCGCCGGTATAGTCGAACAAGGTGCCGCGATCCTTGGTGGCGACGCCGAACTTGAGCTGACCTATCGCTTTGCCACTGAGGCCGAGTATAGCTGGATGGTGCTAAATGCCGATGCTGTATCGGAAATTGCTGATTTTCGCTCTATGGCGATTGCCCCTGACGGACGTCGCGAACTGACGCAACTGAAGGCCGTAGATCACTCTTACCCTCTGGTTGGCAACGTGGTTCTCTCACCCGACATGCCACTGGATGTGGCGTTTGGCGGTGCCGGCGGCTTGCCCGGCGCGGTGATGCAGCCAATTCTGGCGGCGCGGTTGGGCATCACAGTGGGTGACACCTTTCGCTTGGGCGAACGTGAGTTTCGCCTGATGGCCGAACTGGTGAAAGAGCCGGATCAAACCCGCGCAGGCTTTGGCCTCGGTCCACGCACCATCGTCAGCCGCGCCAATCTGGACGGCTCCGGATTACTTAGCCCCGGCTCACTATTTACCACGAAATACCGCCTTCTCCTGCCCGAGGGCTCGGACCTTGCCGCGCTGGAAACCCGCAGTCTCCAAGAGCTGGATGGCTCCGGCTTTCGCTGGTCCGACGCCCGCAACGCCAGCCCCCGCGTGGCTGAATTCGTCACCCGCCTGGGGGCGTTTCTGGTTCTGGTGGGCCTCTCGGGGCTTGCGGTGGGCGGCGTCGGCATCTCGGCGGCTTTGCGGTCCTATCTTGCGGGCAAGGTACAAGTCATCGCGACATTGCGCACGCTGGGGGCCGATCAACGCACGATTTTTCTGACGTATTTCATACAGGTAGGCGTTCTATCCGTGATTGGCATCATCGGCGGCCTCATTCTCGGGGTGGGCGTGCCGGTGCTGCTCGGACCCGTTATCGCGGCGCGATTGCCCGTCCCGGCGATTTTTGCCCCCTATGCCGCTCCGATGGCCGAGGCGGCGCTCTACAGCGTGCTGAGTGTGCTTATTTTTACGCTCTGGCCCCTCGCCCGCGCCCGAGAGGTCCGCGCCGCGGCCCTTTACCGCGAAGCGGCAGGTGCCGCCCGCCGCTGGCCCGGCTGGCCGTGGATTGCGACAACCCTCGGTCTCATTGCAGCCCTCCTCGTCGCCGCTATCATCTTCTCGGGCAATCTGCGCCTCACACTTTGGACCGCAGGCGGCATCGGCAGTGCGCTCTTGGTCCTGTCTCTGGCCGCTATGCTGGTCCAGAAACTGGCCCGCACCTTACGACCTCGCCTGCGCGGGCGTCCCGCTTTTGGCTGGGCCTTGGGTGCCATCGGCGGGCCGGGCACCACCGCCGGATCGGTCATGCTCTCGCTCGGTCTTGGCCTCGCCGTTCTGGCTGCAGTCGGCCAGATCGACGGCAACCTGCGCCGCGCCATCGCCGCCGACCTGCCTGAACGCGCGCCCTCTTTCTTCTTTGTCGATCTGCAAAAGGACCAGATGGAGTGGTTCCTCGAGCGGCTGGAGAACGACCCCGCTGTCAGCCGCATCGACAATGCGCCCATGCTGCGCGGCATCATCAGCCGCATCAATGACCGCCCTGCGACCGAAGTCGCACCCGGACATTGGGTGGTCGAAGGCGACCGCGCCGTCAGCTACGCCGACGCCCTGCCCGCCCGGACGGAACTTACCGCCGGCACTTGGTGGGGCGAGGGTTACACCGGGTCGCCGCAACTCAGCTTTGCCGCCGAAGAGGCCATGGAAATGGGCATCGGCATCGGCGATGAAATCACCATCAACATTCTCGGCCGCGACATCACAGCGCCCATCACATCGCTGCGCGAGGTGGATTTCTCCAGCGTCGGCATGGGCTTTGTCCTTTTGATGAACGAGGCTGCTGTGGCCGGTGCTCCTCATACGTTCATCGCCACAGTCTATGCCGACGATCAGGCGTCCGAGGAAACGATCCTGCGCGATGTGACCGACCGCTATCCCAATGTCACCGCCATCAACGTCCGCGATGCGCTGACCCAAGTGACAGATCTCTTGGCGGGCCTCGCCTCGGCCACGTCATGGGGCGCGTCGGTGACTCTGCTCACCGGCTTTCTCGTGCTCATCGGCGCGGCGGCGGCGGATCAGCGCGCCCGTACCTATGAAGCGGCGATTCTCAAGACCCTCGGTGCCACGCGCGCCCGCATTCTCTCCAGCCTTATCTTGCGTGCCCTCATTCTCGGGGGGGCGGCGGGACTGGTGGCGCTAGGGGCGGGCATCGGCGGCGGTTGGGCGGTCAGCCATTTCGTGATGGACACGCCGTTTACGGTGATATGGACCTCCGCGTTAGCGATCATTCTGGGCGGGATGTTTGTGACGCTGCTGGCCGGTCTGGTCTTTGCCCTGGGACCATTGCGTGCCCGTCCTGCACGGACCTTACGCGCGCGTGAATGAATGACCCTACGCGCGCGCGCATGACGCCCGCGACCCGGCTTTTTCTTGGCTGAAATACTCTGGGGGTCCGGGGGTGAAACCTCTGATCTTTTTGACCATTCCCGCGTTGATTTCGGCTCCCAAGGCTGGCACTCCACCTGCGCACCGACAGGAGATGACATGATCGATTCGCTGCCCATCCCGCTTTCGCCCCCCTTCACCCCGGCGCAGCAGACCATGCTGATCAACCTCGTGCGTCGCGCCGCGCGCGCCGAGATCATGCCGCGCTTTCGTACTGTGACCCGAGCCGATGCCAGCACCAAATCCGGTCCGCATGATCTGGTGACAGAGGCCGATCACCAGACCGAGGCGATGCTGGCCCGTGGGCTTCAAAGGATGTTCCCGCATGCCCTGATCGTGGGCGAAGAAGCGGTGGCGGCCAAGCCCGCCCTGCGCGATGATGTCTCCGAAGCGGAACTGGCAATTATCATCGACCCCGTGGATGGCACTTGGAATTTCGTGCATGGCCTGCCGCTCTTTGGGGTGATCATCGCAGTCACCCGCTATGGGCGCCCGGTAATGGGGTTGCTCTATGACCCCATCTCGGATGACTGGATCATCGCCGACGAAACGTCGCCGGCGCGTCTTGAGGCCGCACTCGGGGTCGCGCACCCGGCGCGCGTCTCGCGCGGTGGCGAATTGGCGGACCTGCAAGGTTACATGCACTACTACCTGATGTCGCAATCGCGCCAAGAGCAACTGGCACCATTGCTGCCCGCAGTTGCACGTTGCATAGCCCTGCGCTGTTCGTGCCAAGAATACCGGCTCTTGGCTCAGGGCGCGGTGGATTTCGTTATGTCGGATGTTCTGAACCCGTGGGATCATGCAGCGGGCGTCCTTGTCTGCCAACAGGCAGGCGGCGTTGCGCGCATGCTCGATGGGCGCGACTATTCAACGGCGATCACCAAAGGCGTATTGCTCAGCGCCGCCGATCAGGCGACATGGACACGGCTCCGTGATCACTTTGCCTGTCTTTTGGACTGATAAAGCCACAAATAGACTTTTCATTTGCCTTTAAAACGCCTTGCCTGCATGACTTAGTAGTGGCTACGGCCCGTTTTTAACCTCATCGGATTTCAGGTATGACATCGACCCGGCGCATGACGGATCAAATCGACGTTGTAACTCTGTCCGACGCGGACAGGGATGCGGCAATTGACAGACTCTATGACGTAGCGCTCGACCCCGCGCGCTACGAGGCGCTGCTTGACCACTGGGAGAGCGCGATAGGTCCGCTGCGCGCGCGCGTCGACCTGAGCATGCCTCACCTGTTGGATGACCCGCAGATTGCAGAACATTTCCGCCGGGCCACCGAATTCCTTGATCGCTTAGCCCCCGAGGAAACAGACAATCTCGGGCTGGATGGCATGCTGGTCCCATTCGACCGGGTGCCTGCCTTGCTGTTGGACCGCTGCCGCCACATCCGCGCGGCCAATCTCGCCGCTCGTCAGGCAATGGCTCTGCCTGCAAAGGCAGAATTGCACGATCTGCCGATCCATCAGGCTGATATGGACGCACTGAGATGCGCGCTCGATATCCTCTTTGACAACCGGGAAAAAGACACCGCTGTTCTTCGGGTGCGTGCAGCGCAGGCCGATCACCTGATCGTTTTCCGCCTGCAGCGTTGCATCGCGGCGGATGGTACGGTCCTCGTCCTCGCAGCGTCAAACGCCGTGAGCATGCCGCCGGGGTTCTGTGAGATCCTCATTCAAGCCTTTGATCTGACCCAGACCGAGGCCGATATTCTGTGCCATCTCGTCGATTGCCGGAGCGTCAGTGAGATCGCCGCAGAGCGGGGACGCTCGGTTGACACGGTTCGCGCTCAGATCAAATCACTGCTTGCCAAGACCGAGACCCATTCCCAGTTGGAACTGGTACGTCTCGCTCTGTCGTTGATCGACATGACCGCCATGACCGTGCGCGCCGCCCCCGGTCCGCATGAGGTCAGCAAAGGCTATGCGACACTGGCGGAACGTGATTTCAAATCGTTGGTGACGCCGGACGGACGGAGGGTGGACTATCTGATCCTTGGCGCGCCACGCGGCCGCCCCGTACTCTACCTTCCGCTTGATTTCGGGTTGGTGCGCTGGCCCGCCTCGGCTGAGGCTTGCGCTGCATTGCGCGGCTTAAAGGTGATCGTGCCCCTACGTCCCGGCTATGGCCTGTCGGATATGGTGGACCGAAGCACAGATTATGACACAGCCCTTCTCGATGACTCGATGCGGGTACTACGCGCCGAAGGCGTTGGACATTGTCCGATCCTATGCCTCAGCGGAGATGCCTATTATGCGGTCAAGTTGGCCCGTGCAAATCCCTTTGCCTTCAGCGGAATCATCGCGTGCTCCGGCATGTTGCCCCTCACCCGGCGCGAACAGTTCGAGCGTATGCACAAATGGCACCGTTTCATCATGGCCGGAGCCAAATACACGCCGCATCTGTTGCCCTTCATGGTCAAAGCTGGATTTCTTTTGGCCCGAAAGATCGGAAAGCGGACGTTCCTGCACGCCGTCTACGGAAATTCCGCGGCCGATGTCGCCACGATCGAAGATCCAGAAGCCTTTGAGGCGCTCGCCACCGGCTCCGAAGTCGCTCTTTCTGAGCACCACTCTGCGCATGAAGCGTTTTCGCGACAGCTTATTTCCGGCCAGCTTGAAGATTGGAGCGCCGATGTCGAGGCCCTTCGGGGCAAGCTACCCATTGTCTTCATAAACGGCACGCAAGACCCGCAGGTACCGCTTGCCACCATTGAGGAATTCCGCCGCGACTATGGTTGGATCGAGTTTCACCTGATCGAAGACGCCGGGCAACTGGCTTTTTTCCGGCATTGGCGCATCGTTCTCGAGCGTTTGATGCCAATGCTCGCGGATTAATGACGGCCTTACCCAATTTGGGGGATGACAGACTCATATTACTCACACTAGCGTGAATTCACGTGATCAGAGCGGACCGTGTGAGTGATGGCGCACCCGTTCCTATCGCATATCCGGCTGAAGTTTTTGGGTCGGACACTTTTTAAGGTAGATTTTTCAGCATAACGAAAGGCGGCCCCCAAAGGCCGCCTTTTTTCGTTTCTCACAAGTGATTGAGCGGATCACTCCGCAGCATCGGCATAATCCTCGAGTGGCGGGCAGGTGCAGACCAGATGTCGGTCGCCGTAAACATTGTCCACCCGGTTGACCGGCGGCCAGTATTTGTCCACCCGAAAGGCTCCCGGCGGGAAACAGCCCTGTTCGCGGCTATAGGGACGATCCCAATCCTTGACGAGATCCTCCATCGTATGCGGCGCGTTCTTGAGCGGATTGTTCTCCGCATCAATCCGGCCCTCTTCGATGTCGCGGATCTCTTCGCGGATGGCCAGCATCGCGTCGCAGAACCGGTCGAGTTCCGCCTTGGTCTCAGACTCGGTCGGTTCCACCATCAGCGTGCCCGCCACAGGCCAGCTCATCGTCGGCGCATGGAACCCGCAGTCGATCAACCGTTTGGCTATATCGTCCACCGTCACGCCCGCGCTCTCGGCAAAGGGGCGCACGTCGAGGATGCACTCATGCGCCACCCGGCCACCCCGGCCCTTGTAAAGCACCGGAAAGGCCCCCTCCAGCCGCTTGGCGATGTAATTGGCGTTGAGGATTGCGACCCGCGTCGCCTGCGTCAGCCCGGCACCGCCCATCATCAGGCAATAGGCCCATGAAATCGGCAACAGCGAGGGCGAGCCAAAGGGGGCGGCACTGACCGGCCCCTCTGCACCGCCGGTTTCGGGATGCCCCGGCAGATGCGGCACCAGATGCGCCTTGACCCCAATCGGCCCCATGCCGGGACCACCGCCGCCATGCGGGATGCAGAAGGTCTTGTGCAGGTTAAGGTGGCTCACATCGCCCCCCAGATCACCGGGGCGGCTCAGCCCGACCATGGCGTTCATATTGGCCCCGTCGATATAGACTTGGCCGCCATGAGCGTGGGTGATCTCGCAAACCTCGCGCACAGTCTCCTCGAACACGCCATGGGTTGACGGATAGGTGATCATGCAGCCCGCAAGGTTCTCGGAATGCTTCTCTGCCTTGGCGCGGAAATCCTCCACGTCGATATCACCATTGCCGGCGGACTTGACCACGACAACATCCCAGCCCACCATCTGCGCGCTCGCAGGGTTGGTGCCATGGGCGCTGACCGGGATCAGACAGACGCGGCGATGTCCCTGCCCCTGCGCCCGGTGATAGGCGGAAATGGTCAAGAGCCCTGCATATTCCCCCTGCGCGCCGGAATTCGGCTGCATGGAAATGGCGGCATAGCCGGTGATGTCACAGAGCTTGGCGCTCAGGTCGTCGATCATCTCCTTATAGCCAAGCGCCTGATCGGCCGGCACAAACGGATGCAAGAGCGAAAATTCGCGCCAACTGACCGGCATCATCTCGGCGGCGGAATTGAGCTTCATCGTGCAGGACCCCAGCGGGATCATCGCCCGGTCGAGCGCCAAATCACGATCCGCCAACCGCCGCATGTAGCGCATCATTTCCGTCTCGGCGCGGTTCATGTGGAAAATCGGATGGGTCAGGTAATCGCTCTCGCGCTGCAACGCATCGGGGATGCGGTATTCGGGCGTGAAATCGGCATCCTCCATGATGATGCCAAAGGCACGCCAGACCGCCTCGATGGTGGCGGTGCGGCTGCGCTCATCCAGCGTGATGCCGATCTTGGTCTCGCCGACGCGGCGCAGGTTGATCCCCTCGCGCACAGCCGATTGCAACACACCACGCTGCAAGAGGCCCACATCAACCGTGACCGTGTCAAAGAAATCACCCGGCTCCACATGGAATCCCGCCGCCTCCAGACCCTTGGCCAGACGCACCGTCTTGCGGTGGATGCGCTGCGCAATGGCCCGCAGCCCCTTGGGACCATGAAAAACGGCATACATCGACGCCATGACGGCAAGAAGCGCCTGCGCCGTGCAGACGTTTGACGTGGCCTTTTCGCGGCGGATATGCTGCTCGCGGGTTTGCAGGCTCAGGCGATAGGCGCGGTTGCCGTGGCTGTCGATCGACACGCCAACAATCCGTCCCGGCATGGCGCGTTTATAGGCATCCTTGGTCGCCATATAGGCGGCATGCGGCCCACCATAGCCCACCGGCACGCCAAAGCGCTGCGTCGAGCCCACGGCGATATCTGCCCCCATGGCTCCGGGTTCCTTGAGCAGCGTCAGGGCCAGCGGATCGGCAATCACAATGCCAAGCGCGCCATTCTCATGCAGCGCTGCGATCACCGGGGTGAAATCGCGCAATGTGCCATAGGTGCCGGGATACTGGAAAATCGCGGCAAAGACCTTGTCCGCCTCCAGAACATCCGGGCTGCCGACGATCACTTCGATACCCAGAGGCGCAGCGCGGGTCTGGATCACGGCGATGTTTTGCGGGTGGCAGTTCTCATCGACAAAGAATACTTTTGCCTTGGATTTGGCCACGCGCTGCGCCATGGTCATCGCCTCGGCCGCCGCCGTTGCCTCATCCAAGAGCGACGCATTGGCAATCTCAAGGCCCGTCAGATCGCTGACCATGGTCTGGAAATTCAACAGCGCCTCAAGCCGCCCTTGGCTGATCTCGGGCTGATAGGGCGTATAGGCCGTATACCACGCCGGGTTCTCAAAGATGTTCCGCTGGATCGCGGGCGGCGTCACCGTACCATGATAGCCCTGCCCAATCAGCGAGGTCAGAACCTTGTTCTTGGACGCGGTCTGCCACATGTGGAATTGCAATTCCTGCTCGGACTTCGGCTTGCCGAAATCGAGCGGTTTGTCCTGACGGATGGATTTCGGCACCGTTTCATCAATCAACGCCTCGAGAGATGTGACGCCCAGAACCTTGAACATCTCGGTCATTTCCTCGGGCGAGGGGCCGATATGGCGGCGATTTGCAAAGTCATAGGGCAGATAATCGGTCGCTTTGAACGACATGGGTTTGTCCTCATCAGATCGCGCGGGCGGCATAACGCAAACCCGCTGCTTCTCTTTGGCAAAAATACTCCCGCCGGAGGCCCGAAACTCTTTTGGGGCCGTCCGCACCTCCGGCAGGCGGGTTCAGGCGATATGGGCCTGATAGGCGGCCTCATCCATATACTCGTCCATCTGGCTGGGATCGGCGGGTTTGATCTTGAAAAACCAGGCATCGCCCATTGGATCCTCATTCACCTTGCCCGGATCATCCAGCAAGGCCTCGTTGACCTCGACGATCTCACCGTCGATGGGGGCAAGAATATCCGAGGCTGCCTTGACGCTTTCGATCACCACAACGCCATCATCCTTGACCACCTCGCGACCCACCTCGGGCAGGTCGACAAAGACCACATCGCCGAGTTGCTCACTGGCATGCTCGGTGATGCCCACGACCACGACGTCATCTTCGACGCGCAGCCACTCATGTTCTTCAGTAAATTTCATCGCTTTCCGGCTCCCTGTTGCTCAGCGTTTGAAAGTGGCGGGGGTAAAGGGCAGTCTGGCCACCCGAACGGCCATGCGCTTGCCGCGCACCTCACCGTATAGCTCTGTGCCCTCAGCGGCGAGACGCTGCGGTACATAGCCCATTGACATAGGCGCCTCGATGCTCGGGCCGAACGCGCCAGAGGTTACATGACCTACAGGCTCGACTCCTTCGACATCTGCAAAAAGCATCGTTCCCTCGCGCATCGGCGCGCGCCCCTCTGGACGCAGGCCGACGCGGGCGCGGGATGCGCCCTCATGCAGTTCGCTCAGGACACGCTCGGCACCCGGAAATCCACCTGCACGCGCGCCACCCGAGCGGCGGACCTTCTGAATTGCCCAACTCAGGCTTGCTTCAACCGGCGTCGTGCCAGTGTCTATGTCATGGCCATAAAGGCACAATCCCGCCTCGAGCCGCAGGCTGTCGCGCGCGCCCAATCCAATTGGCTCGACATCCTCATGCGCCAAGAGCGCGCGCGCGAGCGGTTCTGCCTGCGTCTCGGGCATCGAAATCTCATAACCATCCTCGCCCGTGTACCCCGAGCGCGAAATCCACAGCTCACCGAACTCTGAGCCGAAAATTCCGACATCCATGAACCTCATCGCGGCCACATCCGGCACCAATGCCACCAACACTGCCTCAGCGGCGGGACCTTGTAAGGCCAGCAGCGCGCGGTCCGAGATTTCCGTGACCTCAACCCCTGTCAGACCTGTGCGCATATGCGCGATGTCGGCGGCCTTGCACGCGGCGTTGACCACGACGAACATATGGTCGCCCCGGTTGGCCAGCATCAGATCGTCGAGAATGCCGCCCGTTTCATTTGTGAACATGCCATAGCGTTGCCGCATCACGCCAAGACCCAACAGGTCGACGGGCACCAACCGCTCCATTGCCTGCGCGACGGCGGCATATCCACCCGGCGCGCGCAGGATCACCTGACCCATGTGGCTCACGTCAAACAGCCCCGCCTTGGCGCGGCAATGAAGATGTTCCTTCATGACACCAAGCGGATATTGCACAGGCATCTCATACCCCGCAAAGGGCACCATCTTGGCGCCCAATTCGCGGTGCAACGCATTCAGTGGTGTCATGTGCAAATCAGACATCCGCATCCTTCCCTTTGCCTTTGGGTCCGGATCATCTGTTGATCAGTCCGGCACCGCCAAAGCGCAAAACCCATCACAGGTCGCGCCACGATGCCCCCTCTGTCCTTTCGCCTGAGATCGCTATCCCGTCGGCGCCCCGCACAAGATCGGGGTCTCTCCAGAGTTCCGTGATCGGGCAGGTCCTTGCGCCTGAGAGTTTCCGGGGCGGTTGCTCCTTCGGCACTGGCATGTGCCAGTTCTCCCTATCCGATCTGCGGTGGACGCTAGTATACAGCGCGCACCAGTTCAAGCCTGTTTGAGACAGGGGGCCGCTGAAAATATCGTGAAGAGCGCCTGATTATCGCAGACGAGCGCATCCAGCGTCACCTCGTCAAGATGGGCATAGAACGCCTCGACCGCATCGACCAATGCCACGCGAAGGCGGCAGGCCTCTGTCAAGGACAGGTGTTGTCCACATCGGCAAAGCATTCCGCCACTGGCGTGTTCTGCTCCAACTGACGAAATACATCGCCCACAGTGATCTCTGTCATCGGACGCCCGAGGCGCACGCCGCCCGTGCGCCCACGCTGGGTATAGAGGAAACCCAACTGTGACAGTCGATTGATGATCTGCGCCAAATGGCTCTCAGATGTGTTGCAGCGCTCGGCAATCTCGGCTTTGGTGACGAGACGGTCATTGTTCGAGGCGCAAAACATCAACAGCCGAATGGCGATATTGGTCCGTTTGGTGATCCGCATGATTGGCCCTGACCTCTGATTGACTGCGGCAAGCCTTGCGTCGAAACGGGCATGTGACCATGATTCAGATCAAAACCGGGACAGAAACCTTGATTGGAAACTCATATTTCTTTGGATACGGCAGCCTCGTGAACCGCGCGAGCCACGCCTTTGCAAGTGCAATTCCCGCGCAACTGACAGGATGGCGGCGGGTTTGGCGACACACGAACCTGCGGCCTGTGGCCTATCTGACGGTTGTGCCCGAGCCGGAGGCGGAAATTGACGGGCTCATCGCCCCCGTGCCCGAGGCCGACTGGCCCGCGCTTGATCTCCGCGAGGCGGCTTATGTCCGCGCGACGGCAACCCATCAGGTGCGCCACACCCTTCCTCATACCCCGAACATCGCTGTCTACACGATCCCGGATGGGTATCACGGTGCGCCAACGCAGGCGCATCCAATTTTGCTCAGCTATCTCGACGTTGTCGTCCAAGGCTATTTGCACGAGTTTGGCGTAGCGGGCGTGCAGCGTTTCTTTGACACCACTCTCGGCTGGGACGCGCCCGTTCTGGACGATCGAGCAAAACCGCTCTATCCCCGTCACCAAAACCTCAGCACGTTTGAGCGCACTCAGACGGACGATCACCTGGACCGGTTGGGCGTCTCTCTCATAGACCATTCCGATTGACAAAGGGCCGCGCGTGAAAATTCAGATCCTTTCAACCACGGCCCTCTATCTCCTGCGCTTCAGCCGCAAACTCTGGCTCAGGGTCGCGCTCTTTGCCCTATTGGCGGTGCTGGCCTCTGCGGCTGCCATTTTGCTCAACCAGCACATCCCCAACACTCTGAAGGAACGCTTCACGCCAGATGCCGTGATGCCGATCCTGACAATTCTAGCCTCTAGCATGCTGGCGGTGAGCACCTTCTCTCTCAATGTCATGGTGACGGCACATAATGCCGCCGCCGGACAGACCACGCCGAGGGTTCACAGAATTCTATTGGCAGACACAACCACCCACACGGTTCTGGCGACTTTCATCGGCGCCTTTGTCTATGCGCTGAGCGCCATCATCCTCTTCAAGTCGGGCTTTTATCCCGAAGGGGCCAGCGTATTGGTGCTGGGCTTTACCGTGGTGGTGGTGGTGCTGGTGGTTCTGGCGCTTTTGCGGTGGATCAACCGATTGAGCGATCTGGGCAGCATGGACGCGACGCTTCATTCCATCGAGCAAGAGGCGCATCACTGCCTGGTCCGCGCTCGTAATCTTCCCGCCCTTGGTGCAAGGTGCCTGACCGCGTCCACTGTCTTGCCTACCGACGCGCGGCCTCTCAAAGCCCCGGCCACCGGGTATCTGCAATTGATCGACATGCATGCCATCAGCGAAAGGCTGAAAACGGATCAGACCCGCGTCTACATCTATGTTCGACCCGGCGACTATTTGATCAAAGGTCAGACCATCGGCCATGCCACGGGTCTGCATGAGGACGACGCAAACACCATCGGCCAGAGCCTGACCATCGCCGCAAACCGCAGCTTTGAACAGGATGCGGCTTACGGGCTTCTGGTTCTCTCCGAAACCGCGTCACGGGCGCTTTCACCGGGGATCAATGATCCGGGCACCGCAATCGCCGTTGTTTGCCGTCAGGAGAAACTCTTGCTCGATTGGGCCAATGCCACACCCAACGAAACCAGCCCGCGCTTTCCGCGCCTCTTTATGCCTGATATCTCGCGCGCGGCGATGATTGAGAACGCGTTTCTGGGGGTGGCCCGCGATGGGGCCGGTCAGATCGAGGTGGCGCTGCGCCTGCAAGACGCGCTTGCGCGCCTTGCCGCCACACCTGACCGTGATTTGGCCGAGGCAGCACGTGACATGGCGCAGCACGCATTGGAACATGCTGAATTAGCGCTGCCCCTTGAGCGTGACAAGTCGCGGTTACGCGCTGCGGTTCTCAGCCCTTCGTCTTGATCGCCTGCAAGAGCGGCAGCACCTGCGCCATTTCCGGCCCATGCGCCTGCCCCGTCAGGGCCATGCGCAGCGGCATAAAGAGGCTTTTGCCCTTGCGACCCGTGGCCTCTTTGACAGTCGCGGTCCATTTACCCCAAGTTTCAGTGTCATACGGACCCTCGGGCAAGAGCGCGAGCGCTTGCGCGACGAACGCTCGATCCTCGTCCTCGATGACCGGATCTGCCCCGTCACGGAAGAGCACCCACCACCCCTCAAGATCCTTGAGCGTGGTGATATTCTCGCGCGTGACCTCCCAGAATTGCGGGGCCAGTGCGTCGGGCACGCCAATTTCCGCAATCTTGCCCGCCACCGCCTCGAACGGCAGCGCCGCCAGATGACGCGCGGTAAGCGGAAATAGGTCAGTCTCGTCGAACTTGGTCGGCGCAGAGCCAAACCGCTCGATATCAAAGCCCTCGATCAACTCTGCCATCTCACTGCGCAATTCCACCGGATCGGCGGAACCAAGACGCGCCATCAGGCTGAGCAGCGCCATCGGCTCTACCCCCTGCGCCCGCAGATCGCGCAGCGATAGCGCGCCCAGACGTTTGGACAGCGCCTCGCCTTGCGGACCCGTCAAGAGCGAGTGATGCGCGAAGTGCGGCGGGGTCGCGCCCAAGGCCTCGATGATCTGAATTTGCGTGGCGGTGTTGGTCACATGATCAGAGCCGCGCACGATATGCGTGACGCCCATGTCGACATCATCCACCACCGAAGCCAGTGTATAGAGCACCTGACCATCGCCACGAATGAGCACCGGATCACTGACCGAGGCCGCATCAATCGAAATATCGCCCAAGATGCCGTCATGCCATTCGATCCGCTCTTGAATGAGCTTGAACCGCCACACACCGGTGCCCCGCTCGGCGCGCAGCTTGTCCTTCTCCGCATCGCTCAAGGCAAGAGCTGCTCGATCATAGACCGGCGGGCGGCCCATGTTGAGCTGCTTCTTGCGCTTGAGGTCAAGTTCCGTCGGTGTCTCGAACGCCTCATAGAACCGCTCCATGCTGCGCAGCTTGTCCGCCGCTTCGGCATAGCGGTCAAGTCGCAGCGATTGCCTCTCGATCCGGTCCCAATGCAGACCCAGCCATTCCAGATCCTGCTTGAGCGCATCGACATAGGCTTCTTTCGAGCGTTCGGCGTCAGTATCGTCGATCCGCAGGATAAACGTGCCCCCCGCGCGCCGGGCAATAAGATAGTTCATCAGCGCGGTGCGCAGATTGCCAACATGGATGTATCCGGTGGGCGACGGGGCGAAACGGGTGGTGATCATGGGCGTC
Source organism: Roseovarius sp. 217 (assembly GCF_000152845.1). Lineage (GTDB taxonomy): Bacteria > Pseudomonadota > Alphaproteobacteria > Rhodobacterales > Rhodobacteraceae > Roseovarius. The sequence goes on along the minus strand of NZ_CH902584.1, from coordinate 2,567,853 downwards.
TCCTGACTCTGTCGCGCGATGTGTCACAGCCGTGCCCGATTGTCCAGATTGCGGCGGATCAGCCTTGAGTGGGCCAAACGCGATGTTCATCGTCAATCACCACAGGGTGCACATGCCTGCGGCCGCCATGGGCGCGCAAATGCGGATGATCGAGCGGCAGATCGGGATGCTCATGCCGGGGCGCGTCCAGCAGGTCGGCAGGCCATAGCCACGCCGCTGCAAGCAGCCCCAAAACCGCCAAACCGGCCAGCAGCAACAGGGCCAGCCCCATCCCAAGCACCTGCCCCAACCAGCCGGCCAATGGGTAGCTCACCAACCAGCAGGCATGGCTGAGCGCGAATTGCGCGGCAAAGATGGCCGGGCGATCCTCGGCATGGACTGAGCGCCGCAAAAGCCGCCCCGACGGCGTGAGAACGCCAGAGTAAAGAAACCCGATCATGGCCCAAATCAGTAGAAACACGCCCCAGTCCGTTACCCCACCACGCCAAAGCACCGCCCCCATGACTAATGCCACAATAATCAAGCCCCGCGCGGCGACCACCATCAGCCACCGGTCGGTGAAATGATTCAGCAGCCGCGGCAGCATCAACGCGGCACCCATGGACCCCGCCCCAAAGGCGGCCATGGCCAGCGCCAGGTCACTCTCGCTCCCGCCATAACCGCTCCGCACCAGCACCACCGTGTTCACAAGCACGAATGCCCCGACAGAGGCTGCCGCGAAATTGAGCGCCAACAACCCACGCAGCCGGGGTGTGGCCAGGTAAATGCGCAACCCCCGAAAGAGACGCTCGCGAAACGGACGATCGGCCACCGTGCCATGCACCATCGGAACTGCGGTTACAGCCACCAGCAACGCAGACCCCACAAACCCCGCGACCGTGCCCAGAAACAGCCAGTGATAGCTCATCACCATCAGCAAAACGCCCGCAAGCGCCGGGCTGACCAGATTCTCCAGATCATAGGCCATCCGTGACAAAGACAGCGCGCGTGTATAGTCCCGCTCATCCGGGAGCACATCAGGCAGCACCGCCTGATAGGCCGGGGTGAAGGTGGCCGAGGCAGCCTGCAAGATGAAAATCAACGCGTAGATCTGCCACAGATCACTCACAAAAGGCAGGCACAGTCCGACACCCGCACGCAACAGGTCCGCCGCGATCAGAACAGCCTTGCGCGGTAGGCGCTGCACCACGGCCTGCGCTACGGGCGACAGTCCCACATAGGCAACCATCTTGATCGTGTAGGCAGTACCCAAAACCAACCCCGCGCGATCCCCCGCCAGATCATAGGCCAAGAGGCCAAGCGCAACGCTGAGCAGGCCCGTACCAATCAACGCCACGACCTGCGCACAGAACAGGCGGGCGTAATCGCGGTTTTGAAAAACGGTGAACATGACCGCAAGCTAGCCTTTGGTGCGGGGCTTTTGAAGTGAGGCTTACAAACCCGCCAACACCTCAACTTTGTGTGAACGTTAATTGCACTACATCAAATTACGCTACTCTCTGTGAGGAACAAAAAACAGGAGGTTTTAATGTCCCACATCACTCTCACCCGCCGCGCCGTTCTGGGCTCGGCTGCCGCCCTCCCGCTGGCCGGTATCGCCGGAACATCCGCGCGCGCAGCAGCGCCGATGCTGGGCGCGGCCACAACCCGCTTCAACCGCGTGCCGCTCGGCGAGTTCGAAGTAACCACACTGCTCGCCGCCACCATGCCGCGTCCCGATCCGCATACCATCTTTGGTCTCAATGTGACTGCCGAAGAGTTTGCCGAGGCTTCTGCCGCCCACAATATCCCAACGGATCAGGCGCAGTTCTTCTTTACCCCGACCGTGATCAACACCGGCACGGAACTGGTGCTGTTTGACACCGGACTCAATCCCGATGCCATCACCGGCGCGCTTGCCGCTGCGGGTTATACCCCTGATCAGGTCGATGTTGTGGTCATCACCCATATGCACGGCGATCACATCGGTGGGCTGACGGGTGAAGGCGGTTCGGTGACGTTCCCCAATGCCCGCTACGTGACAGCCAGCACAGAGTTCGACCATTGGGCCGGCGCCTCCAATGAGAATTTTGAGGCCAAGATGCGTCCCTTGGCCGAAAAGACCGAGATGATCGGCGACGGGGCCAGCGTGGCTTCGGGCATCACCGCCATGTCCGCCCCGGGCCATACCCCCGGCCATACCGCTTATATGATCGAGAGCGCAGGCAAATCGCTGGTGATCGCCGCCGATTTCGCCAATCACTATGTCTGGTCGCTTGGGTACCCCGATTGGGAGGTGAAATTCGACATGGACAAGGCGCAGGCCGCCGTCACCCGACGCAAGGTTTTGGACATGCTCGCCACCGATAAGGTGCCGTTCATCGGCTATCACATGCCCTTCCCCGCCGTGGGCTATGTCGAAACGCGCGGCGACGGGTTCCAATACGTGCCTTCCAGTTATCAGCTGATGCTCTGATCCGACCGTTGGGGCGGATTTACATTTCCGCCCCAACGCCCCATATCCCGGCCACGCATCACGCTCTGCCCGATCTCACCGCAGTCGAGGATATGGCCCGCACGGCGATGGCCAGCCTCCCTGCTGCCTTCCGCCAAGCAGCGCAGGAGGTGGCTCTGCTTGTTGTGGACTGGCCGCCAGCGCATGTGCTCAAAGAGATGCAGATCGACGACCCTCTCGATCTCACCGGCCTCTACGAAGGCATCCCGCTGACAGAAAAATCCCAATTCGACCAACCACTTGGTCCAGACACAATCTGGATTTTCCGAGAGCCTATCCTTGCAGAGTGGCGCGAGCGCGGCGATATTGAGTTGACCGACCTGATAACCCATGTGGTGGTGCATGAAGTCGCGCACCACTTCGGCTGGTCGGACGAGGATATCGCCACCGTCGACCGCTGGTGGGAATGACCGGGCTCAGATCAGCCGGTCCATGATCCGTACAGCGGCGCTCAGCACTTGGGGCTAGGTGTCGAAAGCGCGGCACCCTCTTTCATATCCCCCGCCTCGGCGTCAGGCTTGGCAAGCGCATGACCAGAGGCCGGACCGCGCAGCGGTTGCACCAGCATCCGGTCGAGCCACAGGTCGCGCCGCGTGCGGAATTGCTCGATCCCGATCTGCATCGCGGCATGACCGCGCGCAGGCTGCGCCACATAGGTGCCCAATAGGCGATCCCACCACGGCAGGTTAAAGCCGTAATTGGAATTGGTCTCGCGTGGATCACTCGAATGATGCACCCGGTGCATATCCGGCGTCACCACAATCAGGCGCAGCCAGCGATCCACAGATTGAGGCACGTTCACATTCCCATGATTGAACAGCGCCGTTCCATTGAGCAGCACCTCAAAAATCAGCACCGCCAACGCTGGCGGACCGAGCGCCGCCACCATTGCCAGCTTGATCGCCATCGACATCACAATCTCGACCGGGTGAAAGCGCAGGCCCGTTGTGGCGTCAAACTCCAGATCGGCATGGTGCATCCGGTGCAGCCGCCACAGCCCCGGCACAGCATGGAACATCACGTGTTGCAGGTAGATCGCGAGATCAAGCAGCAGAACCGAGACAACGATCGCGACCCATTCGGGCACGGCCAAATTGTTGAAGAGGCCCCATCCCCGCTCTGCCCCGATCACCGCCAGACCGACCGCGAGAACCGGAAAAGTCAGCCGCAGAATGACCGTATCCAAGACCACGAGGCCCAGATTGTTGGTCCAACGGATCACGCGCGGGATCTCTTGTCTGCGGCGCGGCGCGGTCAGTTCCCAGATCATCATGACAACCAACAGCGCCAGAAACACCGACAGACGGATCACAGGCTCTGCGCTCAGGATCGTTTCGGACATGGGCGGGCCTTTCAGGCTTGCGCGGTGACGCGGAGTCCTTATGATTCAAGTCATCACTTGAATGATTAGAGAGGCACCGCCGCCATGTCAACAAGCCCGAAACAGGCGCTCTTGCAGGAATATGCCCTCATCGCGCAGGCTCTTGCCGCACCTGCGCGGCTGATGCTCTTGGAACAACTGGCGCAGACCGAGGCTTCGGTCGAGACACTGGCGCACAAGACCGGACTAACGGTGGCCAATACCTCGCAGCACCTGCAACAGCTGCGCCGTGCCGGCCTTGTCACCAGCCGCCGTGCGGGCAAGACGGTGATCTATGCGCTGCGCGACGCGCGCACGATCACGCTCATGGGGTTAATGAGCGAGGTGGCCGAAACCAATCTGGCGCAGGTGACAGTGATTCTGGATGGGCTGTCCGGCGACGCCCCGACACCTGAACCCCTCACCCGCGCCGAGCTTGCCGAACGCTTGACCATCGGTGCCGTCACCCTGCTCGACATTCGGCCCGAAGACGAATTTGCCGCCGGTCATATTCCCGGCGCGCGGCGGGTCAGCCTTGGGGAACTCGAGACATTGATCGCGTCGCTCGATCCAAGCCGCGAAATCATCGCCTATTGCCGTGGGCCCTATTGTCTCTATGCACATCAGGCTGTCAGCCTCTTGCGCCAACGCGGCCTGAACGCCCGCCGTTTGCTCGGTGGCCTGCCCGAGTGGCGCGAAGACGGGCGTGCTGTGCAGCACGGCTCTGCGTGACGGAACACGCCTATGAGCCACCGCAATATACGGCATAAACACTTGATATAGGGGGAACTACTCTTGATCAAACTGTCACCCAAGAGGGTGAAATGGTGCGGTCGAGAGGACTCGAACCTCCACGGGTGTTACCCCACAGCGACCTCAACGCTGCGCGTCTACCAATTCCGCCACGACCGCACGTGATCAGGTAGGTCCGGGCCGTATATGCAAACTAATCAGGCTTGTGAAGGGGCAAAACACATTGCCCCTCCGGTTTTTCAAACGATGGGCTGCGCGCCTATTCCAGCTTGAATGTCGGCAGGGTTGCAACCGGCTGCACGCTCTCTGATGCGCCCGCCGCTGCGCCCTGTGTTTTGAACGCCGCCTTGCGCAAAAGCCCGGTGCGCTCGGTGTTGCCGGGGGCGAAAACGGGCTCTGCGCCGCGCTCGATCGCCTCAACAGCCCCTTGATACCATGCCAGGGCCAGATCTGGCCGCCGCGTTGTGCCAAAGCCTTCGTTCAGGTGATGTCCCATCAGCTCACCGTAAGGTTCCTCACCCAAGGCTGTGAGCAAAAGGGCAGAGCCAAGCGCCACATTCATGTTGTCGATGCGGTAGCCCACCGAAAGGCAGATTTTCGCCGTTCCCGACAATTGCGCCGGGGATTGCCCCGATTGGAGCACGAAACCGCGCACGTTCTGCACGACCTCTTCGCGTGAATTCAGCGAGAGCGCCGCCACATGATCCCGCATCGCAGGCTCAAAGGCGCGGCACTGTTCTTCGAGTTGTGCCGGTGTCACGCCCTTGAGAGCGGCCGCCATCGTCTCGCCTTCGGCAATCGCATAGGTGCGTGCGAGGCAGAACTGCTCGTTCAACGCAACGCGCGAATCGCCCAGCGACGCCGCAGTTACAAAACCGCCGTTAGAATTGGTGATCAGGCTGACCTGATTGCAATGCGACGCCAGCGATGGCCCCTCGCCACCAGAAGCCATGAGATTTGGCAGCGCGGCAAACCCGACTGCAGCCGGGGCCGTGCTTGCTGCCGGCACCTGCGCCGCCTCTGGAATGGAGGCCATCACCGGCGAAGGGGCAGCAGGCACAGGCACGGGGGCCGCCGCATAGGTCGGCACGCCGACGGCCTCGTCGCGATAGGCATGCAACAATCCGCGCGTCCCCTGTCCGCGTTGCGCGATCAACTGCGCGGTGGCCGCTCCGCTGCTCTGTGCGCGGTAATACGAGCTGATCAAAAACTGACGCTCGTAATCGGCCAGATAGCCGGTCGCCGGATAGCCCATATGCGCCTGAAACTGCGCCGCCGCGTCGCGGGTGTTGCGTCCGCGCACGCCATCAGGCGACCCTGCCGGAAAGCCAAAGTAATTCAGCGCTGTCTGTTCTTCGCGGACTTGCTGGCGCTCGACCGTGTTGACGGGAGCCTGATAGACCCGCCGCGTCGTGGTCGTGGTTTGTTGTTTGCGTTCCCGCGCCTTGGCGCTTTCGTTCACGATGATGCCACTGACGGCACCACCAACCAGCCCCCCGACCAGTCCATCCTTGAAATCCGCATGGGCAACGCCCGCAGGCATTGCTACCGATGCCGCCAATGCAGCCATCATAATTCGTTTTGAAAACATCTCTCATCTCCCCTAAGCAGGTGCAAAACTCGATAGGACAATCTACCACAAGTTTTCCCTCACACGTAGACAGAGTCAAACCTTGCCGCTCGAAACCCCCATTGCAATCGACCAAACCGGCGTGGAATGGCACCTCTCCGCCGATCTTGTGCCCTATCCGGTGGCCGTAGCCGCGATGGAGGAGCGCGTTGCGCGAATCGCCGACGGCACCGCAGCCGAGGCAATTTGGCTTCTGGAGCATCCGCCACTTTATACCGCCGGCACCTCGGCCAAACCGGCAGACCTGACCGATCCTGACCGTTTTCCGGTCTATGAGGCCAAACGCGGCGGGCAGTATACCTATCATGGCCCCGGTCAGCGCGTCATCTACATCATGCTCGACGTGGGCAAGCGCGGCCGCGATGTGCGTTGCTTCGTGCGCCAACTGGAAGGCTGGGTCATCGCGACCTTGGCCGAATTCAATGTGATTGGGGAAATACGACCGGGTCGCGTGGGGGTCTGGGTCACCCGACCGGACAAGCCACTCACAGCCACAGGCCAACCGGCTGAGGACAAGATCGCCGCCATCGGCATCCGCCTGCGCAAATGGATCAGCTTTCACGGTATCTCGATCAACGTCGAACCCGACCTGGAGCATTTCACCGGCATCGTGCCCTGCGGGATCACAGACCACGGCGTGACCTCTCTCGTGGACCTAGGTCTTCCGGTCACCATGGCCGACCTTGATGTGGCTCTGCGACGGCGCTTTTCACAGATATTTGACTGAGGCCGACCAACGCCGCTACCAAAGTTGGAGGTTGCAAGCCGAAGCAGTCGGGCTATGGTTACACCCGGAACGCAACCAAACCCCAATGAGGTAGCTTATGAAGACACTTCTCGCCGCTTCCGCCACGCTCGTGGCGCTCTCCCTGCCCGCCTTCGCCGCAGGCGACGCCGCCAAAGGCGAAAAAGAATTCAATAAATGCAAAGCCTGCCACATGATCGCCTCTGACAGCGAAACCATCGTGAAGGGCGGCAAGACCGGCCCGAACCTCTATGGCGTGATCGGCCGCGCGGCGGGCAGCGTCGAGGACTTCAAGTATTCTGACGGTCTGGCCGCCAAAGGCGCAGACGGGCTGGTTTGGGATGAGGCAGAGCTTGCAGCCTATGTCAAAGACCCGAGTGAATATCTTGGCAGCCGCTCGAAGATGACCTTCAAGCTCGCCAAGGGGGCCGAGGACGTGGCCGCCTATCTCGCGACCTTCTCGCAGTAAGAAACGAAATGCCGCAAGGCGTATAGCCCCGCGCCACCGCGCGGGGTTTTTTCTTGACCAGGCTCAGGTAAACCGCGCCCGCGTTCGGTTGGCCAGTGCCACCAGCGACAGCATCACCGGCACCTCGACCAGCACGCCGACCACTGTGGCCAGCGCCGCGCCGGAATTGAGCCCAAAGAGCGAGATGGCCACTGCCACCGCGAGCTCAAAGAAATTCGACGTCCCGATCAACGCACAGGGGGCTGCGATCCGGTGCGGCACTTTGAGCAGCCAGGCCGCCACATAGGCCAGCACGAAAATCCCGTAGCTTTGCAAGATAATGGGCACCGCGATCAACCCGATCACCATTGGCCGCTCGACAATGACCCGGCCCTGCAGGCCAAAGAGGATCACCACCGTTGCGATCAACCCGAGGATCGACCACGGTTTCACCCGCGCCTGAAACGCCGCAATCCGCGCCTCTGACCCTAGCCTGCGCCGCGTGAGCAACCCCGCCGCCAGCGGCAGCGCCACAAAGAGCAGCACCGACAGAACCAGCGTTTCCCAGGGCACGACGATATCCGTGACGCCCAGCAGAAACGCCACGAGCGGCGCAAAGGCAAAGACCATCACCACATCGTTGACCGACACCTGCAAGAGCGTATAGCTCTCGTCGCCCTTGGTCAGTTGCGACCAGACAAACACCATCGCCGTGCAGGGGGCAGCGCCCAAGAGGATCAGCCCGGCGATATATTGCTGTGCGTCGGCGGGGGCAATCAGATCGGCGAAGACACCCTCAAAGAACAGCACCGCCAAGGCCGCCATGCTGAAGGGCTTGATCAGCCAATTGACCACCAGCGTAATCGCAAGCCCCCGAGGTTGGCGCGCCACTTGGCCCAGGCTCGTGGGATCGACGCCGACCATCATCGGATAGACCATGGCCCAGATCAACACCGCCACCACCAGATTGACCCGCGCCACCTCTGCCGCCGCAATCGCCGCGATGAGACCCGGTGCCACAAGCCCAAGGATAACACCCGCCGCCATGGCGAGGGCCACCCAGACTGTCAGATAGCGCTCGAAACCGCTCATGCCTCTGCCTTTTCCTGTAGACCCAGCCGCCCCGCCGCCAGAGCCGACAGCGCGACCATCCCTGTCGCCACCCCCAGCATCAGCGCAAGCCCACCCAGCTGATAGGTCAGCCCCGAGAGCAGCGTGCCCAAGAGCCGCCCAGCGGCATTGGCCATGTAATAGAAACCCACATCCATTGTCACCCGCTCGGCACGGGTAAAGGCAAGGATCAAATAGGAATGCAGCGCCGAATTGACCGCAAAAATTGCGCCAAAGACCAGCAACCCCGCCACCAGCGCCATCGTGAGCCACGTCTGCGCCCCCCCTGCCATCAGCGCCAGCGCGGTCAGCACCGCAGGCACCGCGCAGAGGGCAAGCGCCCAGCTCCGCGCCGCCGCGATCAGGGCCGCCTCAGGTCGCGATTTGGCGCGCAATATCTTGGGGGCCGAGGCCTGCACCGCGCCATAGAGGATGATCCAGCCCGCCATGAAGCTGCCGATCAGAAAGAACGCCGCGCGGTTGCCCGCCTCGGACCCGTCCGACAAGACGCCGTAGAAATAGATCGGAATGCCCACCACGAACCACACATCTCGTGCGCCAAAAAGGAACACGCGCGCCGCGCTCAGCCAGTTCACATTGGCCGATTTCGAAAAGATTTCCGAGAATTTCGCGCCCTTGCGCCCGCGTGGCAGGCCCGGTGGCATGGCAAGGACCACGGTAATCAGGATCACCGCCAGCACCCCCGCCATGGCCCAGACCGCGCCCACGAACCCGATCCCCGCCAAGAGCGCTGCCCCCAACAGAAACCCAACGCCCTTAACCGCGTTCTTGGAGCCGGTGAGCACCGCCACCCAGCGAAAGAGGCCGCCGTCCTCCTTGGGCGCCAACAGCTTGACCGCGGATTTCGAGGACATCTTGGCCAAATCCTTGGCTACGCCGGACGCGCCTTGCACGCCCATCACAAAGCCCACCGAGAGAGCAAGGCTCCACGTCGGGTCAAGTTGCGCCAGCGCAATGAGCGCCCCCACTTGCAGGCCAAGCCCGGCGTAGAGCGTCGCCGTCAGCCCGAACCGCGCCGCAATCCAGCCCGCCGAGAGGTTCGTCACCATCCCCGCGACCTCATACAAAACAAAGAGATAGGCCAGTTGCATCGGGCTGAACCCCAGCGTGTGAAAATGCAAGAGCACCAGCATCCTCAGCGCGCCATCGCTGAGCATAAAGGCCCAATAGGCCGCCGTGACGGCGATATAGGCGCTGAGGCCTTCGGGGCGTGTGGTCACAGGCTGTCCCCGACCATGCAGGCCACATCGACCAAGCGGTGCGCATAGCCCATCTCGTTGTCATACCAGACATAAACCTTCACCTGCGTGCCATTCACCACCATGGTCGAGGACGCATCGACGATGCCAGAGCGGGTGTCATTGGTGTAATCGGCGCTAACCAGCGGGCGTGTTTCATAGCCCAGAATTCCCGCAAGCGGCCCATCGGCTGCGGATTTGAACAGCGCGTTCACCTCCTCGACACTTGTCTCGCGTTCCATTTCAAAGACACAATCGGTGATCGACGCATTCAGCAGCGGCACGCGCACGGCGTGGCCGTTCAATCGGCCTTTCAACTCGGGGTAAATCAGTGTGATCGCCGTGGCACTGCCCGTGGTGGTGGGGATCAGAGAATTGAGCGCCGAGCGCGCGCGGCGCAGGTCCTTGGCAGGGCGATCCACGATGGTCTGAGTGTTGGTCACGTCATGGATCGTGGTGATCGAGCCATGTTTGATGCCAATGCTCTCATGCAGCACCTTGACCACCGGGGCGAGGCAATTCGTGGTGCAGCTTGCCGCCGTCACGATGCGGTGCCGTGCAGGCTCATAAATCTCGTGATTGACGCCGTAAACAATATTGGCCGCATCGCCATCCTTGACCGGGGCGGACACGACGACCTTCTTGACGCCCGCCGCAAAGTAAGGCGCGATCTTGGCCTCGGTCTTGAAAACACCGGTGCAGTCGATCACAACATCAACGCCTGCCAAGGGCAGGTCGCCGAGGTCGCGCGCGCCGACAAAAGGCAGGCGCGTGCCGTCGATGATCACCGCGCCCTCGTCATGGCCGAAACGTGCGTCCCAGCGCCCATGCACCGTATCGAATTCGAGCAGATGGGCGTGCATGGCGGCATCGCCCACCGCGTCGTTGATCCAGGCGATCTTGGCCCCCCGCGCGATCAGCGGCTTAAGGATCAGCTTGCCGATCCGCCCAAGACCGTTGATCGCATAGACCGTCATGCGCCCTGCCCCGCGCCCTGCCGCGCAATATCATCGACCGCCGCTTGCAGACTGACACGATCCAATGTGTCGATGGGCAGCGCCGCAAAGGCGGTGATCCGGTTGCGGAGCGCGCCATAAGCCTGTTGAAACGCAAGGCTTTTCTGCGCCTCCGTGCCGTCGACCTTGACCGGATCGGGCATGCCCCAATGGGCGCTGACCGGCTGACCTTCCCAAGCCGGGCACTCCTCGTTGGCGGCCGTGTCGCAGACGGTAAAAACAAAGTCGAGCGCCGGCGCATCGGGGTCTGTGAACTCTGACACGTTCTTGGCACGCAGCGGGCTCACATCATGGCCCTTGGCGCGCAAGACCTCCAGAGCAAAGGGATTGAGCTCGGAATAGGGCCGCGTTCCGGCGGAATGGACGGTGAACCGATCCCCGGCCATGTCACGCAGGATGGTTTCGGCAAAGATCGAGCGGGCAGAATTGCCAACGCAGATGAAGAGCACGGTGTATTTGCGATGGGCCATATCGGGGCCTCCTCTGAGGGTGGGAAAGGGCGCGCAGATATCCGGGCGCCCGCGACAACAATCGTTGAGCAGGTAATCGAAGGTGCGTCGCACCTCTGTCATGGCGATGGAATATCTCAGGGATGTGCCGGCCCGCTCTTGCACCACCATCCCTGCCTGCATCAAGGCCGCGAGATAGGCGGAGAGGGTCGAGGGCTTGAGGCCCAGCACCGTGGCCAATTCGCCCGCCGGGACACGGTCCGGATAGCGGCGCATGAGCAGCCTGAAGATGGCCAGCCGCTGCGGATGACCCAAGGTTGCAAGACGGGCGGGGGCAATTGTTTCCATAATTCATGAATATTAGAATTATTGAGGATATCAAGTGAAGGTTTTGTGACGGTGTAGGGCGACGCCCCCCGTAGGGTGCGCATTCATTGCGCACCGTGGCGCGGGTTGATGCGGTGGGTC
>NZ_CH902584.1:2554978-2556021 GCF_000152845.1 Roseovarius sp. 217 | reverse complement strand
CGGGCTGTTTGGAAATCGCATAGATGAAATGATGTTGACGCCACCAGTTGATGCTGGTTTCTGTTTTTACGAGAGTGAGTGCAACGGTAGCGTGGATTGGGTGCATCGAATGACGTCCGAAAAGACCGCATGCAAAAGGGCGCGCATATCGGCGTCGATGCCAGCACCTTCGGCTCCGCGCTCGGACAGGCCGTCTGGCTGATGACCATGGACAAACGCTATCGCGACCGCCCGATCCGCGAGATTGAGGCGATGGTCGCCACGCCGATCCTGCTGCGGCAGTTCAAACTTTATTCCAAGGACAAACAGCCCGTCGCCTTCCTGACCTGGGCCAGCGTGTCGGACGCGGTCAAGGCCAAGGTCGAAGCGGGCGCGCCGCTGGCGCTGGAGGACTGGCGGTCGGGGGAGAGCCTCGTGGTGGTGGACGTGGTGTCGCCCTTTGCGGAGGCGGAGGGGGTCAAGGAGAGGTTTTTGGTAGGAGTAAAGTCAGAGCCATGACGGGCGATAACGTGATCAACGGCATCCTTGCTTTTTTAAGTGCTCTTTCGACGATAGATGAATGGCTGAAAAATGACTGAAGCAAACGTTGAGTCCGAGCTATCAGATACAAAGAGTGCGAAACGTTTCCCTAGTCGGCGAGTTAGATCGATGAATCTTCTCAAGAAAACATCAATAATTGTTATACTTATTATTGGGGTTATCGCTATAGATTTTAGGGTGGCAGATTTGGCCCACAATAACCTCTTGAAGAACTCTGCAGACTTCCAACAGCGCCTTTCGAAAGTTGATCTGGATTTAACCGGACCAAAACGTCAAGGCTGCAAAATTACCAGAACATATATCTTGAACGCATATCAGACGTGTTTTGTTGCAAGGTATGGTGAACCGGGTGACGGGATACAGGGCTTCACGTTCGTCTATCATAGGCCAATGCCACTTAGCCTTCTTTATGGGCAAACATCAGAATCAAGATATTTTCGTTTTTCTGAGTATGGGACCGCCTTAAAGGAAATACGTAAAGACGGCTATGTTAATCATCTCTT
>NZ_CH902584.1:2369679-2554706 GCF_000152845.1 Roseovarius sp. 217 | reverse complement strand
AACAATGCCTGATACGACCCTAATTGGATCTCTCAAAAAAATCACCGGGTATGACCCAAAGATATTCACCGAACTTGCTGCGTTTCTTCGAATGTTTTTGTTAGTCATGGTGGTAGTATTTGGGTTTTCAATGGTTTTTGTCTTGCTGCCTCGATTGTTTTAGCGTCTCCGTTGCTGAATGCCTGCCTAAAAAGCCCCTATGGCGATGTCGATGAGGCACGGGTTGATGCGGTGGGTTTGGTGCGCAATGAATGCGCACCCTACGGGGTGAGACAGGCCCCGGATCACGCCCGGGGCGCGCGCATTACCTCACGAACTTCTTATGCTTCACCCGCTTCGGCTCGAGCGCATCCGGGCCCAACCGCCGTTTCTTGTCCTCTTCATAGGCCGAGAAATCGCCCTCGAACCATTCCACATGCGCATCCCCCTCAAAGGCGAGGATATGCGTGCAGATGCGGTCTAGGAAAAACCGATCGTGCGAGATGACCACGGCACAACCCGCGAAATCCATCAGCGCGTCTTCCAGCGCGCGCAGGGTTTCGACGTCGAGATCGTTGGTCGGCTCGTCGAGGAGCAGCACGTTGCCGCCCTCTTTCAAAAGCCGCGCCATATGCACCCGGTTCCGCTCGCCCCCCGACAGAAGCGAGACCTTTTTCTGCTGATCGCCGCCCTTGAAATTGAAGGCCCCGCAATAGGCGCGGGAATTCATCTGGGCGTCGCCCAGCACGATCACTTCGGCCCCGCCCGAGATCGCTTCCCAGACGTTATCCTCGGGTTTGAGATCATCGCGCGACTGATCGACATAGGACAACTGCACCGTGTCGCCCAATTCGATGGTGCCGGAGTCGGGCTGTTCCTGCCCCGTGAGCATTTTGAAGAGCGTGGATTTGCCCGCCCCGTTTGGACCGATCACGCCAACGATGCCGCCGGGCGGCAGGGAGAAGGTGAGATCTTCGATCAAGAGCTTGTCGCCCATGTGCTTTTTCAGCCCCTCGACCTCAATCACCTTGTTGCCCAGACGCTGACCGTTGGGGATGACGATCTGCGCGCGGCTGATACGCTCGCGCTCGGATTGACCGGCGAGGTCGTTATAGGCGTTGATCCGGGCCTTTTGCTTGGCCTGACGGGCCTTGGCACCTTGGCGCATCCATTCCAATTCGCGTTCCAGCGTCTTTTGCTTGGATTTGTCCTCGCGCGCCTCTTGCATCAGGCGCTTGGCCTTTTGTTCGAGCCATGCGGAATAATTGCCCTCATAGGGGAGACCCCGGCCCCGGTCCAATTCCAGAATCCAGCTGGTGATCTCGTCGAGGAAATAGCGGTCGTGGGTAACGATCAGGATCGTGCCCTTATAGGCGACCAGATGTTGTTGCAGCCAGGCAATCGTTTCCGCGTCGAGGTGGTTGGTCGGCTCGTCGAGCAGCAGCATCTCGGGCGCTTCGAGCAGCAGTTGGCACAGGGCCACCCGGCGACGCTCGCCCCCCGAGAGGGTCGAGACGGCGGCGTCATCGGGCGGGCAGCGCAGCGCCTCCATAGAGATATCGACCTGGCTGTCGAGATCCCAGAGGTTCTGGCTGTCGATCTCGTCCTGCAACTGCGCCATCTCATCGGCGGTCTCGTCGCTATAGTTCATCGCCAGTTCGTTAAAGCGGTCGAGCTTGGCCTTTTTCGCGGCAACGCCCAGCATCACATTGCCGCGCACATCGAGGCTCTCGTCGAGATGCGGTTCCTGCGGGAGGTATCCCACTCGCGCACCCTCGGCGACCCAGGCCTCGCCGGTGAAATCCTTGTCCATCCCGGCCATGATCCGCATCAGGGTGGATTTCCCCGAGCCGTTTACGCCGACGACGCCGATTTTCACCCCCGGCAAAAAGTTGAGGTGAATGTTCTCAAAGCATTTCTTGCCGCCGGGATAGGCCTTGGAGACGCCCTGCATGTGATAGACATATTGATACGCTGCCATGATGTGCCGCTCCGTTCCGCTTGGGTGACTGGTAATTCAGCCCGCGTGATACCCGTATGGGCGTGCGGGGGCAATGGCCTGCGCGCCCCTCACCCAGCGAGATCATGGCCAAGGCCAGGTGGCACCTTTTGTTTTCGCTTTACACCGCCCGCGCCTCTGGCAATGAAAGGGCAATGACATATGCCCTGCCCCATGCCCGCCCCGGTCAGGTGATCGGCCTTTTGGGCGGATCGTTCGATCCGCCGCACGCAGGCCATCTGCATATCAGCCGCGAGGCGCTCAAACGCTTTGGACTGGACCGGCTCTGGTGGCTGGTCAGCCCTGGCAATCCGCTCAAGACCGCCGGCCCGGCCCCGCTTGACCAACGCATGACGGCCGCCCGCGCGCTGGTGGATCATCCGCGCATCGCGATCACGGATATCGAGGCGCGGACCGGCACCCGCCATACCGCCGCCACCCTGCGGGTGCTGCGCGCGCTCTGCCCCGGTGTTCGGTTTGTCTGGCTGATGGGGGCGGATAATCTGGCGCAGTTTCACCTCTGGCAGGATTGGCGCGAGATCCTGGACACGGTGCCGGTGGGCGTGCTGGCGCGTCCCGGTCAACGCATATCGGCACGGCTCTCTCCGGCGGCGCGCATCTATGCCCGCGCCCGCATCCCGGCCCGCGACAGTCAGGCCCTCGGCCATGCCAATGCCCCGGCCTGGTGCTTTCTCAACGTGCCAATGATGGATATCTCATCCACCCGGTTGCGGGCAGGCGGCGCATGGGTCGGCCCGTTGCAAACCTAACCCTCTGCGTCACAAATCCCGATTGCACCCGCACGCCACCTGCGATTTACTCTGCGCCATGACTCAGAGGCTTTCCCGTCGTTTCTTTCTTGGCACCGCGCTTGCGGCGCTCTCCACCGGCAGTGCCCTGGCGGGCGCGCCAGCGGTCTCGTTGCGCCCCGTGGCCCGTCCCGGCAACGGCCCGCGCACGACGGCGCAAACCGCCGCCAAAGGGGCGACGCGCAGCGCCCCCTCTGCCGAAGCGCTGATCTCTGAGGCCAACCTCTCGGGACGCGTCGGCTATGCCGTGGCCGATGCCCGCACCGGCCAAGTGCTCGAGGCGAGCGAGGGCACGACTGGCCTGCCCCCGGCCAGCGTAACCAAGGCGGTCACGGCGCTCTACGCGCTCGACGCGCTCGGTCCCGATCACCGCTTTGCCACGCGGATCATCGCCACCGGACCAATCTCGGGCGGGGTGCTGAACGGCGATCTGATTCTCGCCGGGGGCGGCGATCCGACCTTGGACACCGATGCCTTGGCCAGCCTCGCATCCAGCCTCGCCAAAACCGGCCTGCGCGAGATCCGCGGTCAGTTCCGGGTCTGGGGTGGGGCAGTGCCTTTTCTGCGCGCCATCGACGACAGCCAACCCGAGCACGCGGGCTACAACCCCGCTCTCTCGGGGCTCAATCTCAATTACAACCGCGTGCATTTCGAATGGAAACGCGCGGGCGGCAAATATACCATCACCATGGATGCCCGCTCGAACCGCTACCGCCCGGATGTGACCATGGCCCGCATGCGCATCGCAGAGCGCAACACGCCGGTCTACACCTACAAGGACGCGGGGGCATATGACGATTGGACCGTGGCGCTCGGGGCCCTTGGCACCGGGGGCGCGCGCTGGCTGCCGGTGCGCAAGCCCGAGCTTTACGCAGGCGAGGTCTTTGCCACCTTCGCCCGCTCGCATGGGATCAAGACCGGGGCGCCAAAGCCCATCGCCAGCCTGCCCGGCGGAACCGCACTTGTTACGCATGCCAGCGCGCCCTTGTCCACCATCCTGCGCGACATGCTGAAATTCTCCACCAATCTCACCGCAGAAATGGTCGGGCTTGCCGCCTCTGCCAAACGGCGCGGCGCGGTGGTGGGTCTCGGGCAATCGGCCCGCGACATGAACGCTTGGGCCGCCAGCGCGCTCGGCATGTCCGGTGCGGCGCTCAAGGATCACTCAGGCCTCAGCGACCAGTCCCGCCTCTCGGCGGCGGCGCTCGCGCAGGCTTTGGCACGCGCGCATCGCGCGGGGTTGCTACGGCCGTTGCTGCGTCAGGTCGATCTGCGCGACGCCCAAGGCCGCCCCAACAGCAAGCACCCGCTCAAAGTGGCGGCCAAGACCGGCACGCTGCATTTCGTGAGCGCGCTCGCAGGCTATGTCACGACGCCCGACGGCGCGGACCTGGCCTTTGCCATCTTGACCGCCAGCGACAGTCTGCGCGCTCGGATCGACCCCTCACAGGATGACAGCCCCCCCGGCGCACGCGGCTGGAACGCGCGGTCCAAACGGCTGCAACAGGCGCTCATCGAACGGTGGGGCGCAGTCTATGGTGGTTGATCCACCGCCTTTTCAGTGTTCCAAGAATACTCAAATTTCGACAGGCGCGACAGGGCTCAGAGCTTCGAGGAAATGACACCCGTATTGAACCCGCCCATCCGCAGCTCGCCAAAGAGCCGCTGATATTCGATCTTGGGGCAGCGATTCATCACCACATCGACGCCGCGCGCCCGCGCCATGGCCGCCGCTTCGGCATTCTCGACGCCAATCTGCATCCAGACCGTGCGCAACCCCGGCAGGACCTCGAGCGCCTCTTCGACAATCGGTCCCACATGTTCAGAGCGGCGGAAAATGTCGATCATATCGACCGTGCCCGCGATATCGCGCAATCCTGCGACGACTGTCTGCCCGAACAGCACTTCGCCGGCATGACCCGGATTGACCGGCACCACCTCGTATTTCTTGAGGCTGAGATACCGCGCCACATAGTAACTTGGGCGCACCGGGTTCATCGACACGCCGATCACGGCCACCCGCCGGGTGCGGGTCAGGATCTCGCGCAGGTGGGAATCGCTGTACTGCTCGCTCATGGCGGCACTCAAACACGGATCGCGCGCAGAAAAAAGCGCCCAAGTAAAAACTTGGGCGCCAGTCGCGGAACGAGGGACAGTGATAGGAAACACCGATGTTCCGTATCGGTGCCTCTGGGACTGATATGGGTCCGATTCTCAGAATAAAAAGAGTTTGTAATATACCTGTGACTGCGGTGTGATTTCAGGCCAGACTCCGCGTATCAGTCCAGGATATCCTCGATGCCGTCCCAAATCTCTTCCAGCATGCGCCGTCCGAACCCCTTGCGCGGCTTGACTTTGCGGGGAGGGGTCGGGCTGTGTCTCGTCGGGCTGTGTCTCTCTGGCCCATAGTCCTGTCGGGGCAAGGTCATGGGGCGCGCCTTGGGGCGCACGGCTTCGCTGTCGCCCCGGGGCATCGCCTTCATTTCATGCAGCGGCGCCCCACAATTGGCACAGGTCAATTCGTGCCGCCCCCGGTCCAGCACCAGCACGGTGCGCGCCCCACAATATGAACATGTTGCGATCTTGTGTCCCATGCGCCCCATATCGGTCAGATGGGCAGGCTTGCCAAGCCCCGGGGGCAAAATGCCTCGGGCGAAAACGCCAGTGCGCGCCTTAATAATTCTGCGCCTTGCGGATTTTCGTCATCCGCCCCTCTTCGGCAATCGCCCCGCCCAGCGTGGTGACGCCCTTGGCCTGCAAGAGCCCCAGCATGCGCACAAAAACCTCCGCCGTGGCGACCGTATCGCCCATAGCGGTATGCCGCGCCTCAGGCGGGATGGTGATCCCGAACCGGTCGCACAGCGCATCGAGCGTGTGCTGCCCGCTGTGATCAAAGAGCCCCGCCGACATCAACACGGTGCACAGCACCGGATTGTCGAACCGCCGCCCGATCACCTTTTCCTTGAGCCGCAGAAACGCCAGATCAAACGGCGCGTTATGCGCGACCAGCACCGCCCCCTGACAGAAATCGTGAAACCGCCGCCCGGCCTCGACAATACCGGGGGCACCCTGAACCATCTCGTCGCTGATATGATGCACTCGGGTCGAGGCCGGCGGAATCGCGCGGCCCGGATTGACCAGCATGTCGAAACACTCGCCGCGCAGAATACGCCCGTTGACGATGCGCAGCCCCGCAATCTGCACGATCTCATCACCGCCACGCGGCGAGAGGCCGGTGGTCTCGGTGTCGAATACGACGAAACTCAGATCCGACAGGGGACGATTGGCCAATTCGCCGCCCGCAACCTCGGGCAGGTTGAAATCATAGAACTCGGGCCGCGCATCGCCGGGCGCAAGCGGCGGCGCGGCTGTGGCCAAGGGCAGCACGATGCGATGCTCCCCAACCCCCGCCTCAGCCCAGAGATCGGTTTGATGCGCGCTCAGCGCGTCGCGCGCGGAATAATCCCCATAGGCCGTGGATAACGGCTCCTTGAGCCAGCCGGTCAATTGCCCATCCGTCACCGCCTCGCCCTTCCACCTCAGAATCAGCCGCGTCTCGGCCCCCTCCGGCTCGGCGCTCAGGCTGAATCCGTCGCGGGTGCCCTCCTCCGCCAGATGGCCAAGCAGTCCGCCCAAGAGCGTGGTTACGGCAAAGCCATCACAACTCAGCATCGCCTCGCTGCGCGACACGTTCAGCGGCACCCGCGCCTGAACGCTCAGCCCGTCGAACACATGCGCTGCGGCAACCGGCGACATCGGCCAGCGTCGGGATTTGACACCGGCATGCTGCGCCCCCATGTCGCGCACGCAATCAAAGAGCCGCGCCACCTCTTCTTCGATCCCCTTGCGGAATGTCGCGCGGGTCTCGGGCGGCAAATCATCAGCCGATTGCAGAACATCGAGCAACGCGCCGATGGTGGCCGCCGGACGGCGCACGCCCTCCAAGAGCGTGTTGAACAGGTGATCCTGCTGCGCATGCGCGCTCAGATCCTCGGTTGCGTCGCGAAAGATCAAGACATGGCCCGAGAGTTCCTCATCCGACAGGATCGGGCTCACACGCCCCAGAAGGAACCGCTTGCCATCGGCCGAAGCCGCGAGAAAGGTCTCGGCCCCGATATGCCCGCGCACCCGCGCGTCCTGCATCCGCGACAGCGCATCCATGACCGGCTCGGGGCGCAGAACATTCGACAGCGGTCGATCAAGGCCAATATCGCCCAACAACTCCTGCGCCATGCGGTTGTAGAGCATCACACGGTTGTCGGGCGTGGCCACCACCGCCCCCTCGCCCAGATCCCGAAACAGCGCCTCAAACAGGGCCTTCTCGCGGGCAATCCGCGCGGTCTCCCGCTCGACCGCGCGGGTCCGTGCGGCGCGCGCTTCGGAGAGTGCTGCGTTGATCGCATTGGCGGCAGGGGCGAGTGTGCTCAGATGCTTGGCCTGCGCCTCATTGATCTGCAAATCCACATCGGCGCGCGCGCGCGTCGTCAGATCAGAGGCGAGGGCGAGGATCGGCTTGGCTACGTTCTCATCAAACAAGAGACCGATCCACGCCGCCAGCCCCAGCACGCCCAAGACCGCGATCATCCCGGCCATGGCATAGCCATCCATCGGGCCACCGGCACGCGCGTAACCGAACCAGAGCGCACCCAGAATGATCAGCGCGCCGCCGAGCCCCAATACCGCAAAGAAAAGCGCAAACCGCAGCCGCAGCCCAAGCCGCGCCGTGAGGCGCTCAATCATGCGCGACCTCGGCCAAAAGCGCACCGATTTGCGCGGTCAGGTCAGCGGTGGCAAAGGGTTTGGTCATAAAGGCATCCGCCCCCACCGCCAGCCCCTTGCGTCGCTCCACTTCACCACCCCCAGCGGTCATCATCAGCACCTTGATCCCTTTGAGCGCGGCATCACTGCGGATCATCTGGCAAATTTCATAGCCCGACCGCTCGGGCAACATGACATCCAGCACCACCAGATCTGGACGGTCCTCGGCCAACGCCGCCAGCGCGGCATTCCCCGAGGCCACCCGCCGCAACCGATAGCCCGCGCGCCCGATCAGATGCTCAAGCGCCAGCGCAATGTTGTCTTCATCCTCCACAAGCAGAATAGTCTTCTCGGACATGACGGGCCTCCTCTCCCGGTTACGTCTGACTTTAGGTCTGGCACAGCGCCTTGATCACGGGATCCTCTGCCCCCACGGTGATCCACTCGGCCTGCGACGGATCGGTCAGCGCCGCTTCGCTCACATCGGCGCGCGCGGCATTGGCGCAATCCACCAGCTGCGGACGTTTGATCGGCACGGCCCAGCGTCCAAAGAGATAGATGTCGGCCAAGAGAATCGACGGCGCGGTGGGATTGGTCTGCACCCCGGCCCGGTCGAGCACCATCATCCGCGTCACCTGCGGCACCACATAGGTCCAGGGCTTCCAGAATCTGGCTTCTTTTACCTCGCTCACCACCTCGACGCTCTCAGGCAACGTGCTCAACGTGCGATTGGCCCAGGTGTATTCCGACCAGACCGCATAGATCAGCATCGCGATCCCCGCCAGAATCGGCGCGGCATAGCGCGGCAAACGACCCCGGCTCAGATGCCCCAGGACAAGCGCCAGACCGGCGGCGCCGATACCCACGGCGAATGTGGCGATCAATTCAAAAAACATAAGTTATCCCAGTGCTCCTCTGGATTGTGCGATCGCGGATTGCATGGTTTTGACCACCATGAAGGCATCGCGCAGATGGTTGCGCTCCAGATCCGAAAGCTCGGCTGGAGCCATGAAATTGTCAGGTTTGCGCCCGGCGCGGATCTGGTGCGCCTGATGTCGCAGCCGGGTTTCGGCGATGAGATCATAGGCATCCAGAAGGTCGCGCGCGCCGCTCTCCGAGATGGCGCCCACCCCACGCGCGCCGGTGAGCCGCTCGCGGGTGCCTGCCACTTCGAGCGATCCCAAAAGCGCGTAAATCCGCCCCAGATCGACCACCGGCACCACCCCCGACAGTTTGAGATCAATCCGGTTCTTGTGCTCGCCCGACCGAATGAGGGCAAAGCCCCGAAAGAGACCCAAGGGCACCGTATGCTTGAGCGAATTCGAGACCATATGCGCCACGAAAATCGAGTTCTTGCGCGCCTGTGCCAGAACCTCGGCCTGAAGATCCTCAAAGAGGGCATTCTCGCCCGCGATGGCGCGCAGATCGAACATGACCGAGGCCAACATCTGCGCCTCATTGTCCGGCTGCGCGATCCAGCCCGCAAAATAGCTACGCCAGACGCGGCGCGGCTGCCGCCAGCGCGGGTTGGTCGCCATCATGTCGCCCGGACAATAAAAGAACCCACAGGTGTTCAGCCCGTCGCTGACATATTTCGCAAGCGCCGCGAAATAGGCGTCATGCTCGGGCTGGAAGCTGTCGTCGAGAATGAGACAATTGTCCTGATCGCTCACGCCGGTCTGTTCGCGCCGGCCCTGTGATCCGCAAGCGGCCCAGAGATAGGGCACCGGGGCGGGGCCAAGCTGCATCTCGGCCAGCCGGAGCAATCGCCGGGTGATGGCATCGGTGATATCGGTGATCCGCCGCGTGATCGACTGTGGCCGCACCCCGGCCTGCACCAGTTGCACCAAGAGCATCGGCACCCGTTCCATCACATGCGCCATATCCTCGGGCGCATCGGCGCTGGCAATATCGGCGACCATATGGCTCGCCGTGGCGGCCTGTTGGCGGAACAAATCGGTCTTGCCGATCATCCCCAGCACGCGTCCGCCCTGCGCCACCGGCAGGTGATTGATCTTGAGATCCGACAGGAGCATCAGCGCATCAAGGCCCAGCCGTCCCGGCTCGATCGTCACCGGATCCGGTGTCATCACCTGCGCCACGCGGATGTCACCGCCCAGCCCTTCGGCCAATACCTTGTTGGAGAGATCGCGCACCGTGATGATGCCCGCCAGACGCGCCCCCTCCATCACGACCACCGAGGAAATCACATGATCCCGCATCAACCGGGCCACTTCCTTGATGGTGGCATCCGGACTACAGGTGATGGGTGTGGCCGTCATCAGGTCTGACACCTGAAGCGCCGTCAGGCCCGTGGCATAGGGCCCGTCATCCCCCGAGGTCGAAGGTCGCGCGCGCGCGAACCATCGGGCAATCTCGTCCGAGCGCTCGATCAGATCGAGAAACACCTCGGTCGGAATGACAATCAGCTCCGAGACCTCGGAGGCGCGCGCCGTCAGCATCGCAGTGCCATCGCGCAAGAGGCCGCGCTCGCCCATTATATCGCCCGGCCCACGGTGTGACACCAGATCCGCATGACCTGTCTCGATGTCCAGCCCACCGGATTCCACCACATAAAGCCCCGCCAGAGGCGCGCCCTTTTCAAACAGCAGCCCCCCCGCCTCGAGCCCGACCCGCGCCAGCTTGGGCGCGAGTTCGGCGCGCAGGACATGCGGCAGCCCATCAAAGGGCGCGTGGCGTGTCAGGCTGTCAATGGGGTCGGGTTTGACGTCGCTCATCGGGCGCGGCTCTCCTCAGGGACTGACGGGAAAATGACCTAAAAGCGCCCGGTGCCCGGAAATATCGGCAGGCGTCAGAGGAAACAGGGGCGGCACGCGCCGCCCCTGTCCAAGTTTGTCTTAGTGGTTCACAGCCGTGCCGGCACCGCGCGGAACACGCACGCTTTCGACCAGATCCTGGATCTCCTGCGGCGGCTCTGCCGTCATGCTGGCGACGAGGAAGGCGACGCCAAAGTTCAAGAGCGCACCAATCGGGCCAAAGTGGGTTGGCGGAATACCGAACAGGTATTGATCTGCGGTCAACATGTTCGTTTCCGGGATAAAGAACCAGCCCAGGTAGAGGAACAGGTAGAGCGTGGTCGAGAGCAGACCGGCCAGCATGCCAGCAGTCGCACCCGCAGAGTTCATCCGCTTGGAGAAGATGCCCATCATCAGCGTCGGGAAGAGCGACGCCGCCGCCAGACCGAACGCCAAGGCCACAACCTGCGCGGCAAAGCCCGGAGGGTTGAGACCCAGATAGGTCGCCACACAGATCGCCACCGCCATCGAGATACGGGCAGCCAAAAGCTCGCCTTTTTCCGAGATGTTGGGATTGATCGTCGATTTGATCAGGTCGTGACTGACCGCCGAAGAAATGGCCAGCAACAGACCCGCCGCTGTGGACAGGGCCGCCGCGATACCGCCAGCAGCGATCAGCGCGATAACCCAACCCGGCAGACCGGCGATCTCGGGGTTCGCCAACACGAGGATGTCACGGTTGAAGGTCACAAGCTCGTTGCCCTGCCAGCCACGCTCAGCCGCCAGTGCAGTCATCGATTCGGCTTTGTCGTTGTAGTACTGGATCTTGCCGTCGCCGTTCTTGTCTTCCACGGCCAAGAGACCGGTGGTCGACCAGGTGCGGAACCAGTCGGGCAGATCGTCAACAGCCACAGCTTCGCCCTGCACACCCTGCGGCCACATGGTGGTCATGATGTTCAGACGGGCCATGGCCCCCACTGCCGGAGCGGTGAGATACAGCAGCGCGATAAAGACCAGCGCCCAACCTGCCGACCAACGCGCATCAGCCACGCGCGGCACGGTGAAGAAGCGGATGATCACATGCGGCAGACCGGCAGTACCGATCATCAGCGACAGGGTGAACAGCGCCATCAGCCAGGGGCTAGACCCCGAGGTATACTGGTTGAAGCCCAGATCGTTCAGCAGACCGTCCAGCGTCACCAGCAGATACTGACCCGATGCTGTGTGCTCGGCGAACAGACCCAACTGCGGCAGAACATGGCCGGTCAGTTGCAGCGAGATGAAGATCGCCGGAATGGTATAGGCGATGATCAACACGCAATACTGTGCCACCTGCGTGTAGGTGATGCCCTTCATGCCGCCCAGAACCGCGTAAACAAAAACGACGGCCGACGCGATCAGAAGGCCGGTCGTGTTGTCCACTTCGAGGAAACGCGAAAAGGCCACACCAGCACCCGCCATCTGACCGATCACATAGGTCACCGACATGGTGATCAGCGCAATAACGGCCACGACGCGCGCGGTCGGGCTGTAGAACCGGTCGCCCACGAACTCGGGCACGGTGTATTTGCCGAACTTGCGCAGATAGGGCGCAAGCAGCATGGCCATGAGAACATAACCACCCGTCCATCCCATCAGGAAGGTCGAGTTGTTGTAGCCCACAAAGGCGATAAGACCCGCCATCGAGATGAACGAGGCCGCCGACATCCAGTCCGCTGCCGTTGCCATCCCGTTGATGACCGGATGCACGCCGCGTCCCGCTGCGTAGAATTCCGCCGTAGATCCCGCCTTGGCCCAGATCGCGATACCGAAGTAGAGCACGAAGCTGAGGCCGACGACGATGATATTGAGTGTTGTTTGTTCCATTGTCCCTCCCCCTACTTATTCTTCGCCAACGCCGAATTCGGCGTCGAGTTTGTTCATCCGCCAAGCGTAGAAGAAGATCAGAATCAGAAAGACGATGATCGACCCTTGCTGCGCGAACCAGAACCCAAGATCGGTGCCGCCAATGGCGATACCCGACAGCATGGGGCGCAGCAGAATGCCAAAGCCGAATGAGGCCATGAACCAGACCACAAGGCTCCATTTGATGAGGCGCAAATTCGCCTTCCAGTAGGCGTTTGCTCTTTCTTTATCGGACAAAGCGTGCCCTCCCTTTATAAACGGCTTCCTCCAGACCGCGCCGGGACCATCCCGGCACGGGCACTCCTTTACGCGACCGCCTTTGCGACGATGGCGTTCAGCTCTCTTGCGACGGCCTCGATCTCGGCCATCGCATCGACGCGGGCCAGAACACCGCGCGATTCGTAATAGGAAATCAGTGGTGCTGTCTGCGCATGATAGGCGCGCAAACGCTGTTCCACCGTTTCCGCATTGTCGTCGGCGCGCCGCTTCATTTCGGTGCCGCCGCATTTGTCACAGGTGCCCTCAACGCTCGGCACCTTGAAGCTGTCGTGATAGCCCTCACCACAGCCGCCGCAGGTGTAGCGGCCCGAAATCCGCGTCACCATTGCCGCATCATCCACCTCGAGGCTGATCGCCGCGCGGATGCCTTGCCCGATCTCGGCCAGCAACCCATCCAACGCCTCGGCCTGCACCGTGGTGCGCGGAAACCCGTCGAGGATCACACCCCCGGCGCAATCCGGCTCTGACAGACGGTCGCGCAGGATCGCGATGACAATCGCGTCCGACACAAGATCGCCCGCCTCCATCACCGCCTTGGCTTGGCGTCCCGCCTCAGTGCCCGCCGCCACAGCCGCGCGCAACAGATCGCCGGTCGAGAGCTGCACCAGCCCGAATTGCTCTTCGAGCATCCGCGCCTGCGTGCCCTTGCCCGCGCCCGGCGGTCCAAGCAGGACCAGATTTGCTCCGGTTCGGGGCGTGTCGGTTCCGTCCATCATGCGTCCCGTCTCCCCTCAGGCTTTGGTGCGATTGGCAATCAACTCGTCCACGACCGACGGATCGGCCAGCGTCGAGGTATCGCCAAGGCTGTCAAAATCGTTCTCGGCAATCTTGCGCAAGATACGGCGCATGATCTTGCCCGAGCGGGTTTTCGGCAGGCCCGGCGCCCATTGGATCACATCCGGCTTGGCAATCGGCCCGATCTCCTGACGGACCCAGTTGCCCAGTTCCGTGCGCAGCGCATCGGTCGGCTCCACCCCATCCATCAGCGTGACATAGCAATAGATGCCCTGCCCCTTGATATCATGCGGATAGCCCACAACGGCGGCCTCGCTGACGGTGGCATGCGCCACCAGCGCCGATTCCACCTCGGCGGTGCCCATCCGGTGGCCAGAGACGTTGATCACATCATCGACGCGGCCCGTGATCCAATAATCGCCATCCGCGTCGCGGCGGCATCCGTCACCCGAGAAATAATAGCCTTTGAACATCTCGAAATAGGTCGAGACAAACCGGCTGTGATCGCCCCAGACGGTGCGCATCTGCCCCGGCCAGCTGTCCTTGAGCGCCAGAACGCCCGAGGTTTCGCCCGCCAGCTCGTTGCCCTGATCATCCAGCACGACGGGCTGCACGCCAAAGAACGGCTTGGTGGCCGAACCGGGCTTGGGCGTGTCGATCACACCCGGCAGCGGCGTGATGAGGATTCCGCCGGTTTCGGTCTGCCACCATGTATCGACGATGGGGCAGGTCCCCTTGCCGACATTCTCATTGTACCAGTTCCAGGCCTCGGGATTGATCGGCTCGCCGACCGAGCCAAGGATACGCAGGCTCGACAGATCGCTGCCCTCGACCGGCCCGGTGCCCTTGCCCATCAAGGCACGAATGGCGGTGGGGGCGGTGTAGAACTGCGTGACCTTGTGGCGCTCGCAGACCTGCCAGAATCGCCCCGCATCCGGCCATGTCGGCACGCCCTCGAACATCAATGTCGTGGCGCCATTGGCCAGCGGTCCATAGACGATATAGCTATGCCCGGTAACCCAGCCCACATCGGCGGTGCACCAGTAAATATCACCCTCGTGATAGTCGAAGATGTATTCATGCGTCATCGACGCATAGGTCAGATAGCCGCCGGTGGTATGCACCACGCCCTTGGGCATGCCGGTGGAGCCAGACGTGTAGAGGATGAACAGCGTATCCTCGGCGTTCATCTCTTCGGGCGGGCAATCGGCGCTGACTTTCTCGGCCTCTTCATGCCACCAGAAATCCAGATCACGCCGCCATGCCACCTGATCGCCGGTGCGCTGCACCACAAGACATTTCACATCCGACGTATCGTGCAACAGCGCCTGATTGACGTTGTCCTTGAGCTTGGTCTTGCGGCCGCCGCGCGGCGCGTGATCGGCGGTGATCACCACCTTGGCATCACAGCCATTGATCCGCGCACCCAGCGCATCGGGGCTGAAACCCGCAAAGACGATCGAATGAATGGCACCAATCCGCGCGCAGGCCAGCATCGCATAGGCGGCCTCGGGGATCATCGGCATGTAGATCACAACCCGGTCGCCCTTGCCCACGCCCATGGATTTCAGCACATTGGCCATCTTGCAGGTCTGCGTGTGCAATTCCGTGTAGGTGATGTGCTGCGGTTCGTCGGTGGGATCATCCGGCTCCCAGATGATCGCGGTCTGGTTGCCGCGCGTCGCCAGATGCCGGTCGATGCAGTTGGCAGCCACATTCAGCGTGCCATCTTCAAACCATTTGATCGAGACATTGTCATAGTCGAACGAGGTGTTCTTGACCTTGGTGTAAGGCTTGATCCAATCCAGCCGCTTGCCGTGCTCCCCCCAGAATGCCTCCGGGTCCGTGATTGAGGCGGCATACATCCGCTCATAGGTCTCGGAATCGATGTGAAATCCGGGTCCTGTTGCTGCTGCACCAGTCTTTGTCTCGGTCATGACTTGAAATCCTCCATCCCAACGGCCACCTGACATCCAGATCAGGTCACGCCGCATTCTTTGGCATACCCTAACGGAAAATGCGCAGAAATTAACAGAATCCTGACAAACACCCATAAGATCAGTGAATTTCTTGCATTCACTGGCCATATTTTTTGTAAAAAAATTTTCACTGATGTTTTGCTGGCGTTTGCCAAGGTCTCAAACGACGCAATCGCCTAAAATTGCGACACCGCCTCGTAGGAACCTTGTCCCAGCGTGCCCGCTGCGGCACTATGACCCGACCAAATGGCCGGTGACGTGACGTCACGAATCACCTCAGCGATTCGCCCCGGTCTGCCCCGCGACGGGATAGCCGACCCCCCAGACCACCGGCGCCTCGCGCGCCAGCGCTCGCCCCTCGATCCGGTCCAGACGCGCCAGTGCCGCGGCCTCGCATCCCCCCGCCGCGCGCAACGCCCGTGACCAGACGACCCGCACCGACCGCGCCGACCATGGCAACGCCGCCTGCGCCAGCCAGCGCCGTGCCGGTCCCGGCAGATGATCATAGTCCGTCAGCCCTTCGGCGGGACGGCGGCGCGCGGCGGGGCTGCGCAGGTTACGCGCCACCCTGTCCCGCCTCCAGCACGTCGAGCACCAGCAAGAGCCGGGTCTCCCCCGGCCCGACAATCGGCGGCGAGCGGTGCACCAAAGCGCTCATCTCGTCACCGGGCCAGAGAGCGCCGCGAAAGATCCCCGCATCCCCGGTCGCCATGCGGCGTACCGACAGCGGATCACCCCGCCCACGCCCCAGCCCGTATTCGGTGCCACTCCCGCGATAGCTGCACAAAAGCCGCGCTGGCACATGATCCAGATGGAACTTGCGGCAGGCAGCGTCGCGCACGACATCCAGCCTCAGATGCAGCGCGCTGCGCCGCATGACCTGCGCAAAGAGGGCCGATAACGCGCCAATGTCACCACACAGCATATCCCTCTCCGGCCCCGCCGACAGGCCCGCCGCCGCGCAGGCCGCCTGCGCCATCTCGCGGGCGCGCGCGGCGGTGCAATAGCATCGGGTCTGCGGCAGGCTCTCCGGGGCCAGCCCGTCAATCCAGTCTGCAAATCCCGGATCACGCGGGCGCTGCCAGATCGCCGCCGCCTGTCCCGGCGCCGTCACATGATGCAGGATCGCAGGCCTGTCCCCCCGCGCCACTCCGCTGGCCAGCGTCATACCATGATCGCGCATCGCTCAGGCCGCCTCTGCCCGCCGCCACGCCGGAAAGGGATCGGGCAGATCGCGAAACGCCAGCGGATCGAATGCCGTCTCGCTCCCCACCAGCCCCGCATCGAGCGCCGCCGTGATCGCCGCCCGGTCCATGCCCGCGCCGATAAAAACCAGTTCCTGCCGCCGGTCGCCGAACGGCTCCGCCCAATGGCGTTTGACATAGTCGCGCGCCTGCGGATGACTGGGCCAGCGCGCCTCCGGCACCGAAGCCCACCATGTCCCCAGTGGCCCGACCTTGCTCAGCGCCCCCGCAAGGCTGAATTCCGCCACCCATTCGGGCCGCGTCGCCAGCCAGAAATGCCCCTTGGCCCGGATCACACCGGGCAGAGGCCCATTCAGCACCGCATGCACCTTGGCCGGATCAAACGGCCTGCGCGCGCGATAGACAAAGGAACTGACGCCGTATTCCTCGGTCTCCGGCACATGATCGGCAAACCCGTAGAGTTCCTTGGCCCAGAGCGGATGCTCATGCGCGGTCTCGAAATCAAACAGCCCGGTGTCAAAGATCCGCATCGGATCGACCTGCGCATAATCCGTCTCGATCACCTGCGCATCCGGGTTGAGCGCGGCAATCACGCTGCGCGCGGCGTCCCGCCGGGTCGGCCCGGCATCGCTCACCTTGTTGAGCACGATCACATCGGCAAACTCGATCTGATCGACCAGCAAATCCACCAGCGTCCGGTCATCGCCCTGCCCGGCAACCTCACCCCGGTCCGACAGGAAATCATGGCTCGCATAATTCTCCAGCAGGTTGACGGCATCCACCACCGTGACCATCGTATCCAGCCGCGCGACATCCGACAGACTCGCCCCGCCCTCGTCGCGAAACTCAAAGGTCGTCGCCACCGGCAAAGGCTCTGACACGCCAGTCGATTCGATCAACAGATAGTCAAACCGCCCCTCTCCGGCCAACCTGCGCACCTCCTGCAAGAGATCGTCGCGCAGGGTGCAGCAGATGCAGCCATTCGACATCTCGACCAGCGTCTCATCGGTGTGGCTCAGATCCGCGCCACCTTCGCGCACCAGATCGGCATCAATATTCACTTCGGACATATCATTGACGATGACCGCCACCCGGCGGCCCTCGCGGTTGTTCAGCACGGCATTCAACAGCGTGGTCTTGCCCGCGCCGAGAAAGCCCGAGAGCACGGTCACAGGCAGGCGGGTATCGGTGGGGTGCATTTTGGCCTCCATGGTTTAATATGTTATATCATTACATATACTGTTGACCCGCATGCAACCCGCTTTGGGGCTTGAACCCCGCGAAAAAGAGAACAAATGTGGACATCGAGCCAGAGGAACCGCCCATGCGCTATGCCCATTCCGACAAAACACCCTCGGTGCTGACCCATCCCGCGCCGGATGTGAAAAGCCGTGAGAAACTTGAAGGCGGCAGGCGGTTCACCCTCGCCACCACATTCGAGCCCGCAGGCGATCAGCCCACCGCCATTGCCGAACTGTCGCAAGGCATCACGGAAGGCGAGCGCAATCAGGTGCTCTTGGGTGCAACCGGCACCGGCAAGACCTTTACCATGGCCAAGATCATCGAGGCGACGCAGCGCCCCGCCATCATCCTTGCCCCCAATAAAACGCTGGCAGCGCAGCTTTACGGGGAATTCAAAGGATTTTTCCCCGAAAACGCGGTCGAATACTTCGTCAGCTACTATGACTACTATCAGCCCGAGGCCTATGTCGCCCGCTCCGACACCTATATCGAGAAGGAATCCCAGATCAACGAACAGATCGACCGGATGCGCCACTCGGCCACCCGCGCGCTTCTGGAACGGGACGACGTGATCATCGTGGCCTCTGTCTCGTGCATCTACGGGATCGGCTCGGTCGAGACCTATGGCGCGATGACCCAGGATCTCAAACTCGGCGAGAGCTATGACCAGCGCGCCATCATGGCCGATCTGGTGGCCCAGCAATACAAGCGCAACGATCACGCCTTCCAGAGGGGCAGCTTCCGGGTGCGCGGCGACAGCGTCGAAATCTTTCCCGCCCACCTCGAGGACCGCGCCTGGCGGCTGTCGTTCTTTGGCGAAGAGTTGGAGGCGATCACCGAATTCGACCCCCTCACCGGCGAGAAAACCGACACATTCGAGAAAATCCGCATCTACGCCAATTCGCATTACGTGACGCCAAAGCCCACGATGCAGCAGGCGATTATCGGCATCAAACGCGAATTGCGCCAACGGCTTGACCAGTTGGTGAACGACGGCAAGCTGCTGGAAGCGCAGCGGCTGGAACAACGGACCAACTTTGATCTCGAAATGCTCGAGGCCACCGGCGTCTGCAACGGCATCGAGAATTACTCCCGCTACCTCACCGGTCGCGCCCCCGGAGAGCCGCCCCCCACCCTCTTCGAATTCATCCCCGACCACGCCATCGTCTTTGCCGATGAATCCCACGTCTCGGTGCCCCAGATCGGCGGCATGTACAAAGGCGACTACCGGCGCAAGTTCACCCTCGCCGAACACGGCTTTCGCCTGCCCTCCTGCATGGACAACCGCCCTCTGAAGTTTGAGGAATGGGACGCCATGCGCCCGCAATCGGTCTTTGTCTCCGCCACTCCCGCCAAATGGGAGATCGAGCAGACCGGCGGCGTCTTTACCGAACAGGTGATCCGCCCCACCGGCCTCTTGGATCCGCAGGTCGAAATCCGACCCGTCGACATGCAGGTCGATGACCTGCTGGATGAGGTGCGCCGCGTTGCCGCCGATGGCTACCGCAGTCTCGTCACCACCCTGACCAAACGGATGGCCGAGGATCTGACCGAATACATGCACGAACAGGGCATCCGCGTGCGCTACATGCACAGCGACATCGACACGATCGAGCGCATCGAAATCCTGCGTGACCTGCGCCTTGGCGCCTTTGACGTGCTCATCGGCATCAACCTCTTGCGCGAGGGGTTGGACATTCCCGAATGTGGGCTGGTGGCCATTCTCGACGCCGACAAGGAAGGCTTCCTGCGCTCGGAAACCTCACTGATCCAGACCATCGGCCGCGCCGCCCGCAACGCCGAAGGCCGCGTGATCATGTATGCCGACCGCATCACCGGCTCGATGGAGCGGGCCTTGGGGGAAACCAACCGCCGCCGCGACAAGCAGATCGCCTATAATCAGGCACACGGCATCACCCCCGCGACGATCAAGAAGAATGTCGATGATATCCTGCAAGGGCTCTACAAGGGTGACGTCGACATGGCCCGCGTGACAGCCAAGGTGGACAAACCCCTCGCCGGGGCCAATCTCCAAGCGGTTCTGGACGGGTTGCGCCGCGACATGCGCAAGGCCGCCGAGAATCTGGAGTTCGAAGAGGCCGCCCGCTTGCGTGACGAAGTCAAACGGCTTGAGGCGGTTGACCTGCTCATCTCCGACGACCCCTTGGCGCGGCAATCCGCAGTCGAAGCCGCGAGCGCCGAGGCAGTCAAAGGGCGCGGGCGCTCGACGGCGGGCAGGCCGGGACAAAGAGGCGGGAATGTGAAGCGGAAGGGACGGTAGGGTGCGCATTCATAGCGCACCAACCGACCTCACCCCCCGCCAAATCGGTGCGCCATAAATGCGCACCCTACGCCCCTGAACCACCCGCTCTCACCACCGTAGGGTGCGCATTCATGGCGCACCACCCAACCTCGCCCCCAACAAACCGCTGATCTGCTCGCATCTGCTCTTGCCTTCCAGCAGGGGGATGCTCGTATCGCACCCTCAGACACAACAACCGAGGATACGCCCATGCGTCTTGCCGCCCTGACCGCCGCTCTTATGGCCCTTTCCCTCTCGCCCGCCCTCGCCGACAGCCACGAGCACAGCGGCCATACGATGCAGATGACCCACGACCTGCCCGCCTCGACGCAGGCCTATATGGAGGCGAACGCCGCCATGCATGGCGCGATGGATCTGGACTATACCGGCGACGCCGATGTCGATTTTCTGCGCGGCATGATCCCGCACCATGAGGGTGCCGTCGCCATGGCACGCATCGCCCTTGAACACGGCCAAGACCCAGAGGTCCGCAAACTGGCCGAAGCGGTGATTGCCGCGCAAGAGGCCGAAATCATCTGGATGCGCGAGCGCCTCGCCCGAATGGGATACTGATCCCAGCCTATGAGAAAGAGGGCCAACCGGCCCTCTTTCCCGTAACCACGCTCTTGTGTCCCGAAACCGGGTGCGGTTTGTACGCCCTGTACACAGCTCAGAGCTGCTCCATCACCGCGTCCGAGGCCTCGAAATTGGTGGTGACGCGCTGCACGTCGTCATCATCCTCAAGCGCCTCGATCAGCTTCATCAGCTTTTGCATGCTCTCAAGGTCCATTTCGGTCGTGGTGGTCGGTTTCCACACCAGCTTCGTCGAGTTGCTCTCGCCCAAGGCCTCCTCCAGCGCCGAGGCGGCCTCACTCAGATCCGTGTCAGCACACCAGATAGTGTGGCCATCCTCGCCCGACTCCACATCTTCTGCCCCTGCCTCAAGTGCGGCCATCATCACCGTATCCGCATCACCGACACTGGCGGGATAGGTAACCTCGCCCTTGCGCTCGAACATGAACGCAACGCTACCGGTCTCACCCAGATTGCCGCCGTTCTTGGTAAAGGTCGAGCGCACGTTGGACGCGGTGCGATTGCGGTTGTCGGTCATCGCCTCGACAATGATCGCCACCCCATTGGGGCCGTACCCTTCATAGCGGATTTCTTCATAATCCTCTGCATCGCCGCCCATCGCCTTTTTGATGGCGCGCTCGATATTGTCCTTGGGCATGGATTGCGCCTTGGCTTCCTTGATTGCCAGACGCAGACGCGGGTTCTTGTCCGGGTCCGGATCACCCATCTTGGCCGCGACCGTTATCTCTTTGGAAAACTTGGAAAATAGTTTCGCCCGCACGGCATCCTGCCGTCCCTTGCGGTGTTGAATATTCGCCCATTTGGAATGGCCGGCCATGATGCCTTCTCCTGCATATCCGGGAATTTGACGCCTTTTATACGCTTGGCGCGCACAGGGCAACGCCCTGCCCCATCTCATCGCAGTTTGATTTATGTCAAGTTAAGTTGACACTTAGAAGTGTACATTAATCATCAAACAGGGAGCCATATTATGCGCATCGTCTTGATCCACCCCAATTATCACTCTGGAGGGGCCGAGATTGCCGGAAGTTGGCCCCCCGCTTGGGTCGCCTACCTGGCGGGGCACCTGCGGAACGCGGGCTATACCGACGTCACCTTTATCGACGCCATGACCAACCATCTTGACGACGATAGCCTGCGCGACCGACTGCGCGACCTGAACCCCGATGTTGTGGGTGTCACCGCCATTACCCCCTCGATCTATGTTGCTGAAAACATTCTCAAACTTGCACAAGAGGTGGTGCCCGGCGCACTCCGGGTGCTGGGCGGCGTCCATGCCACCTTCATGTACAAACAAGTCCTCTCCGAGGCGCCTTGGGTGGATGTCATCGTGCGCGGCGAGGGCGAGGAGATTTTCCTCAATCTGATCCGGGCTGCGGACAGTGGGAAATGGCTTGAAACACGTAAATCTATCAAGGGCTTGGCCTATTTCGACGGCGATACCATTACCGCCACCCCCGCCGCGCCAACGGTCAAGGATCTCGATGCGATCGACCCCGACTGGTCGCTTCTGGAATGGGAAAAATACATCTACGTGCCGCTCGGCAAACGGGTCGCCATCCCCAACATGGCGCGCGGCTGCCCGTTTACCTGTTCCTTTTGCAGCCAATGGAAATTCTGGCGCGATTACCGCGTGCGTGATCCAAAAAAAGTGGTGGATGAGATCGAGAATCTCGTCAACAATCACGGCGTCGGATTCTTCATCCTCGCGGATGAGGAACCCACTATAAACAAAAAGAAATTCGTCCAGTTCTGCGAGGAACTGATCGCCCGCGACCTGCCGCGCCGGGTGCAATGGGGCATCAACACCCGCGTCACCGACATCTACCGCGACCGCGATCTGTTGAAATTCTACCGCAAGGCCGGCCTGGTGCATGTCTCCTTGGGCACCGAGGCGGCGGCGCAACTGAAACTCGACCAGTTCAACAAGGAAACCACCGTCGCCCAGAACAAGAAGGCGATTCAGCTTCTGCGCGAGGCGGATATCTTTACCGAGGCGCAGTTCATCGTCGGGCTCGACAACGAGACCCCGGAGACGCTTGAGGAAACCTTTCAGATGGCCTGGGACTGGCAACCAGATCTGGCCAATTGGGCGATGTATACGCCCTGGCCCTTTACGCCGCTCTTTCAGGAGCTCCGCGATCAGGTCGAAGTCTTTGATTTCTCAAAATATAACTTTGTCACGCCGATCATGAAACCCGCCGCCATGACGCGCGGCGAGCTGCTGGACGGGGTGATGAAGAACTACCGCCGCTTCTATATGCGCAAGGCGCTCTTTCACTATCCCTGGCGCGGCACCGGCTATCGGCGACGCTATCTCTTGGGCTGTCTCACGGCGTTTCTCAAGGCCGGCTTTGCCCGCACCTTCTACGATCTGGGCAAGGCCGGGTATTGGGGGCCACAGACCAAGAACAAGGTGCATTTCGACTTTGACGAAACCCGCACCATCGCCGAGGCACAGATGGAGGATTGGGAGGCCAGCGCCGACCGTGCCGCCCGCGCGGCAGAGCGCCGTGAAGCGGTACGCGCCCAGATGAAAGACCGCGCCATAGACCGCAACGAGGGCTTCAAGATGCCCAATGGCGCCGATGTCCGCGCCTGCGGCGGCAGCACGCAGCAGATGGATGCCTGACGGCAGTCATATGACCGCCCGCATTGGCCCCAATGCGGTGCTGCAACTGGCCCCCGCGATGGACCGTATCGCGGGTGAGGGCGCGCGCCGCGCGCTCTTTGCCCCCCTGGGATTTGACCCCCTGCCCGACCCGACGGCGATGATCGACGAGGCCCGCGTCGCGGCGCTGCACAGCGCGCTGCGACGGTATCACCCTGAAAACGCGCGCGAAATCGCCATTGCCGCAGGTCAGGGCACCGGAGATTATATCCTCGCCCACCGCATCCCGCACGCCGCGCAAACCCTGCTGCGTGCCCTGCCTGCGCGTGTCGCGGCGCCGATCCTGACCCGTGCCATTCTCGCCCATGGCTGGACCTTCTGCGGCACCGGCACACTGTCTGCAAGATCCGGCCCACCGGTGGTCTTTACCCTCGCCGACAACCCGATCATTCGCGGCGACCACGCCCCGGCCCCGCTCTGCGATTGGCACGCCGCCGTCTTCGAGTGGCTCTTTGCCGGGCTGGTTCATCCACGCGCCCATGCGATCGAATCCGCCTGCTGTGCCACCGGCGCGCCCGCCTGCCGTTTCGAGATCGACTGGCGCTGATGCACCGACGTTGATCTGGAGAGGAAGGGAACCATGCGCGCGGCGCTGCGTTATTCCATCATGCGTCAACCAAAGATGGAGAAACCGATGAACTGGGATATTATCAAAGGCAAATGGAAACAAGCCGCAGGTGCAGCCAAGTCCAAATGGGGCGAACTCACCGACGACGACCTGCAACAGATTGCCGGTGAGCGCGAGCAACTGGTCGGCAAGATTCAGGAAAAATACGGCATATCCAAGGACCAAGCCGAAAAAGAGGTGGATGACTGGTCGAGAAGCGTCTGACGCCTTCAGCATGTTACACTACCCAAAAGCGGTCGACATCGAGTCGGCCGCTTTTGTACTGTCTGGCGGACCGGAGCCTGCGTTCAAAGGAGTTGGTCGTCCTGCGCTCTCTGAGCAACTCACCGATTTACGGCAACGCGCCCCACGATGCGTCAGATGCGCGACAGTCTCCAGGTTGGAAAGAGCTTGGCTTGATTGAAATAGGCACAGGTGTCTTGACCGGAGAAAAGGCCGTCATGCTCTACAAGAACTGTCTGCCAGCCCCGCGCCGTTGCACCCAGAATATCCGTGTGAAGCGTATCTCCGCACATGACTATCCGACCCGGTGAAATACCGGGCAATGAGGCTTCGATCATCTCGTAGACTGCGGGAAATGGCTTGCCGACAAACCGGATGTCGGGGATGCCGCGATCTGCGAGCCGATGACCAAAATAACCGGGCTCGAGAGAGAACCCGTGTTCGCGGGGGGCAACAAGATCTGCATTGGCGATGATCAGGGGTCTTGGCCGCTTGAGCAGCGACGCCTCCAAAAGCGCCTGTCGTTCCAATGACCAGACCTCGGTCGATAGAAACAGAAACCCCTCGACCTGATCATAGCTCGCAGGATCATCGACAAGGCGACGTGTGGGGACCGCGATGTCTGACAGATTGTCCTGTGGTGCGGCGATACATCCCCAAACTCTGCTGTCCAGATGTGCCAGCGTCGCGTCGCGGCTGGTGATGATCTCGTGATCCCTGACCCCCATGCCGAGGGTCCGAAATTTGGACACGGCCCCTGCATGGGTGTAACTGGCCGCGTTCGAGAGAATGCGGATCTGACAGCCGATGTCGCGCAATTCTCTCAGCCGTTGCGCGGCACCGGGAATGGCGGACTCACCGATATTCAGCACTCCATAGGCGTCAAAGACAAAGGCATCGGCATATGCAGCAATGTCATGCAGTGAGCTGATTTTGGATGTTCCGTCTAGAGATGTGGCCAAAGGCAGGCGATGGCGCACAGCCTCGTAGCGGTCGAATATGGTCGCGACAGTATCCATCAGCGTGGCTGGTTCCCTGACTAGGTCGAACTGCGGGTGCCGCAGAACTGGAGATTACATCCAGCTTGGGGAAAACTTACAGTGCAGATAGAAAATTGAAAGTCCAAAACAACATAATGACATTTCATACAGCTGTCACAATCCTAGGATAACGCTTTTATAGCTTGAGCCTGGAGAAAAACGCCAGTTTTCAGAATTGAGCGGATCCCGCTACCGCAAAACTGTACGCAAACCGCGCAACTAAATGTTGCTTTGTTGCATTTCGTGACCAACAATCGGGCAAAACCATGGAAACTGATATGGCGTCCAAGAAAAGCAGGCGACACGATCTGATCCAGCAGGTCGTTCAGGAACAGGGAGGAGTGAGCGTAGGCGCGCTCGCCGAGATGTTCGGCGTGTCGATGCAGACGATTCGCCGCGACCTCGATATCCTGTGCGATGGCGACACGCTGCAACGCTCACATGGACGCATCGAACTGGCGGAAGAACGGCGTAACACGCCGTTTGACCAACGCGCCGGCACAAATCTTGTGGGCAAGCGCGCCATTGCCAATGCTGCGGCGGCGCTGATCCCGAACGGGGCCACTGTCTTTATCTCCATCGGGTCCACCGTGCTCAGCGTGGCGCGGGCGCTACATCGCAAGAAGGAACTGACCATCGTCACCAATAATCTCAGCGCGGCGATGGCGCTCAGCGAAGAGATTTCCAATCGCATCATCCTGCCGGGTGGGGAGCTTCGCCTGCCGGACCGCGATTTCGTAGGCGAGGAGGTGGTCGAGTTTTTTGACCGCTACCGCGCCGAATTCGCCCTCTTTGGAACGGCAGGGATCGGCGCGGAGGGCGAGTTGCTGGAATTCCATCAGGCCGAGGTGCGCGCAACTCATCGTATGTGGCATAACGCGCGGAAATCCATTCTGGTCATAGACCACAGCAAGTTCGGGCGTCTGGCCCCCGCCGTTGGCGGCAAGATCACCCAGATTGACCACATCATCTGCGACCGCCCGCCCGCAGCGCCCTTTGACCGACTGGTCGAGCAGCTTGGGGACCGGATTACCTTTGAAGAGGATGCCGAATGATGTCGGATACATTCGTCGAGGTTCAGAATGTCGCCAAGCGCTGGAATGGGCAGCTTGGGGTTGCGGACGTTTCCCTGTCGATCCCGCGCGGGTCCTTTGTGGCGCTGCTCGGCCCGTCCGGTTGCGGGAAATCGACCACGCTGCGGCTTCTCTCGGGATTGGAATTGCCAGATGAAGGGCGGATCATCATTGACGGCAAGGACGTGACCACGGCGGCACCCTCCGAGCGCAATCTGTCGATGGTGTTTCAGTCCTATGCGCTCTTTCCGCATCTCAGCGTGGCGGAAAATGTGGTGTTCGGCCTCAAGGTGCGTCGGGTGCCCGCCGCCGAGCGGCGCGAGAAGCTGGCGCGCGCGCTCGAAATCACCGGGCTCTTGGGCTATGAGGCGCGCAAGCCGGGCGCGTTGTCAGGGGGTCAACGGCAGCGCGTGGCCCTCGCCCGTGCCATCGTGGCAAATCAGCCGCTTTGCCTGATGGATGAGCCGCTGTCGAACCTTGATGCCAAGCTGCGCGCGTCTGTGCGCAAGGATATCAAGAAGCTGCAACTCGATCTCGGGATCACCGTCATCTACGTGACCCATGATCAAACCGAAGCCATGAGCATGGCCGATATCGTCGTGTTGATGAAGGACGGGCGCATCCAGCAGACCGGCGCGCCCGAGGATCTGTATTACCGCGCCGCCAATACCTTTGTCGCCGAATTCGTGGGCGCGCCGCCGATGGCGCTGATTGACGGCGCGGCGCTGCCCGGTTTCGAGCAGGCGACCAAGATCGGCCTGCGCGCCGAGAGCCTGCGTTTGGCTGCGCCGGGCAAGGGGCGTCTGACGTGCCGCGTTTCAGAATGTGAATTCCTGGGGTCCGAGACCTTCGTGGGGCTGACACATCCCGGTGCGAATGGGTTGGTGATCGCAATGCCGGGATTGCGGCACATTCCGACCGGAGACACGCTCGACATAGATTTCGCCGATGATGACCTGCATTTCTTTGACGTAGAGGGAAACAGGCTTCGGCATCCGAATGGCGTGACGGTGTGACGTCACGTTGGAAAGACCGTCTTTAATTCTTGGGAGAAAATCATGAATACTATAAGAAAGATCACTCTGGCAACCGCTTTGGCGACGCTGACCGCCGCGCCGGTGGCTGCGCAAACCGAATTGACGATGTATTACCCGATTGCGGTTGGCGGTGCGCTGACCGAGGTCGTTGATGGCATCGTCGCCAAATTCGAAGAGGCCAACCCAGACATCAAGGTCAATGCGATCTATTCGGGCAATTACGATGACACGCGCGTGCGCGCGCTTTCGGCCCTTGCCTCGGGAGAGCCTGCGCAATTGGCGGTGATGTTTTCCATCGACGCCTATGACCTGATCGAGCAGGAAAAGATTGTGGCCTTCGAGGATATCGAAGGCGTGGACCAAGGCTGGCTCGACAGCTTCTATCCCGCGCTGATGGCCAATGGCCGGATCGAGGGCAAGACATGGGGCATCCCGTTCCAGCGCTCGACGATCGTGGCCTATTACAACAAGGACATGTTCCGCGCCGCAGGCCTTGATCCCGAGGCCCCGCCGGCGAGTTGGGACGAGATGGTCAGCATGGGCAAAGCCCTGACCAAGGATGGCACCTACGGGCTGATGATCCCCTCGACCGGCTATCCCTATTGGATGTTTCAGGCGCTCGCCATCCAGAACGGCAAGGAGCTGATGTCCGGCGACGGGCTGGAAACCTATTTCGACGACCCGGCAGTCGTCGAGACAATGGAATTCTGGAAATCGCTCTCGACCGAGCATGGCATCATGCCCGAAGGCACGGTCGAGTGGGGCACGCTGCGTCAGGCCTTTCTCGAAGGGCAGACCGCGATGATGTGGCATTCCACCGGCAACCTGACGGCGGTCAAGAACGAAGCCAAATTTGATTTCGGGGTGTCGGTGCTTCCGGCGAATGAGCGGCCCGGCTCGCCCACCGGCGGCGGCAACTTCTATGTCTTCGAGGACACCACAGACGAAGAGCGCGCCGCAGCCCTCAAGCTGATCGAGTTCATGACAGCGCCCGAACAGGCCGCCGAATGGTCGATCGCGACCGGCTATATGGGCGTGTCGCCTGCGTCCTATGAAACGGACGCGCTCAAGGCCTATACCGCAGAGTTCCCGCCCGCACTGGTGGCGCGCAATCAGCTTGAGAACGCCGTTGCCGAATTCTCGACCTTCGAAACAGCGCGCGTGCGCGATGGGCTCAACAACGCCATTCAGGCGGCCTTGACGGGCAGCAAATCGCCCGCCGATGCACTGGCCGAGGCGCAGGACGCCGCCGAGCGGCTGTTAAAAGACTACCGCTGATCCGTCGACCGCTCCGGCGGTTCGCCGGCGTCGGGCATCCGCCCGGCGCCGGCATATGACAAGGTAAAAGGCCGAACATGGCAAGTCACGTGAACACCGAACGCCGCAGACAGGCGATATACGGATGGCTCATGCTGTCGCCTGCCGCGATCCTGCTCGCGACATTTGCCTTTTATCCGTCCTTGGCGACGCTCTGGACCAGCATTTTCAGCCGGGACACGCGGCGCAAGCCCAGTGAATTCGTGGGCACAGAGAATTACACGGACCTCTTCGCCGATCCAACCTTTTGGAAGGTGGTGACGAACAACCTGATCTATGCGGGTGCTACAATTCCCATTTCCATCGCGATTGCCCTTGGCATGGCGCTTTGGGCCAATTCCAAGATCCCGGCACGCGGCTTTGTGCGCACCGCCTATTTCACGCCCACCGTGCTGCCGATGATTGCCGCCGCAAATCTGTGGCTGTTCTTCTACACGCCGGGTCTGGGCGTTCTGGATCAGATCGGGGCGCTCTTTGGTCTGCCATCGGTCAATTGGCTGGGCCAGCCGGAAACCGCACTTTGGGCGGTGATCATCGTGACGATCTGGAAAGAGGCGGGGTTTTTCATGATATTCTATCTCGCCGCCCTCCAGACCATTCCCGAAGACCTCAAGGAAGCCGCCGATATCGAGGGGGCCAGTCGCTTTACCTACACGCGCCGGATCGTGCTGCCGCTCTTGATGCCGACCACGCTCTTCATCATGGTCAACGCCCTGATCAACTCGGTCAAGCTGATCGACCACCTCTTTATTCTGACCAAGGGCGGCCCGAACGACGCCTCGAAACTGATCCTCTATTACATCTGGGAAATGGCATTCGCCTTTTTCGATGCACCACAGGCGGCGGCGATGACGATCCTCGTGCTGTTGGTGCTTGGCCTCGTGGCGGGGATCAAGTTCACCATTCTCGACAAGCGGACCCATTACCAATGAGCGGCCTCTTCCGACATCTCGAGGCCTTCGGCGCGCTGCTTCTGGCCGTGATCTGGATCTCACCGCTGGTCTTCGCCTTCTGGGCGGCATTTCACACAACCTCGGACGCGGTGAATTTCAACGTCGCCGCCCCCTGGACGCTGGACAATTTCCGCACCGCTTGGGCCGGTGCGCCGTGGCTCAAGTATTTTCTCAACACGTTCCTTCTGGTGACGGTCATCCTGATTGGACAGTTCTTTGTCACGACGCTGGCTGGCTTTGCCTTTGCGCAGGTGCGGTTTCCGGGGCGCGATGTCGTGTTCATTCTGGTGTTGATGCAGCTTTTCATTCTGCCCGAAGTGCTGATCGTCGAGAATTATGTGATGATCTCGCGCCTTGGTCTCTTCGATACGATCCTCGGGGTGGGCATGCCCTATATGGCGTCTGCCTTTGGCATTTTCCTAATGCGTCAGGCCTTCAAGGGCGTGCCGATTGAATTGCACGATGCGGCCCGTGTCGAGGGCTGCGGCTGGTTCGGCATCCTTTGGCGGGTCTATGTGCCGCTCGCGCGGCCCACCTATCTCGCCTATGCGCTGGTGTCGGTCTCGACCCATTGGAACAACTTTCTCTGGCCGCTCATTGTCACCAACTCACCCGACACAAGGCCCCTGACCGTGGGGCTGTCGATCTTTGGTGCGCCCGAGAATGGCGTGAACATCAGCGTGATCTCGGCGGCAACACTCATGTCCGTGGCCCCCTTGTTGGTCGCCTTCCTCGTCTTTCAACGACAGTTCGTGCAGGCCTTTCTGCGCACTGGGATCAAATAGAGCATGGCGCGTTTTCTCCACCTGTCGGATCTTCATGTTGTCCCCGAGGGTCAGTTGGTCTCCGGTCAGCTCGACACAGCCCGCCTGTTGCGCCTGGCCATAGACACGCTCACCACACGGCTTGATGCGATTGGGCCAGTTGATGCGGTTCTTGTGACCGGGGATATCAGCGATGATGGCAGCACCGAGAGCTACGAGATTGCGCGCCGGGACTTAATGCGACTGGGACACAGGCTGCTTGTGGTGCCGGGCAATCACGATGGTCGAGAGACATTCAGAGCCGCGTTTTCCGACCTCCCCGAGATGCGGCCCACCGGCCTGATCGACTGGATCGCCGATATCGGGGACACGCGCGTCATCGGCCTTGATACGCTGATCGAAGGCAAGGGCGGCGGCGTTTTGCGCGACGAAAGCCTCGCGCTCTTGTCCGAGGCTCTGTCCACGGCAGGAGGCAGACAGACACTGGTTGCGCTGCATCATCCACCGCTGCGGACCGGACTCCGGTTCATGGATGCTATCGGTCTTGAAAATCCCAACGCTCTAAGGATTGTTCTGGATCAGCATGATGCGCCGGTCCGGGTGCTCGCGGGGCATGTGCACGGCGTCTATCATGGCCTTCTGGGACGACATCCGGTTGTGACGGCCCCCTCCTGCTGTAGTGCATTCGCTCTGGACCTGCGCGAGGATGCGCCGGTTGGGTTCATGACAGGTCCGACGGGATGCGCACTGATCGACACGGGCGCCGGTGGGGTCTGGACCGAATTGCCGTTGCGCCATGGCGAGGGCCCGTTTCGGTTCTGAGATGGCGCGGTGGCAGACCGGCATCGGCGCTATCGATGCAGCCGACACCTCAAGCGAGTGTGCAACGTCCCCTCAACGAAGACGTGGCAAGTGAGATTTCTGGACGGCGCGCTCAAATCAAAGGATCAGAGCTTTCCGGTCGTTCAACGAAAAACCGGAAAGCTCAAAGAGGGTCGCCGAACAGTCAGAACAAGAAATCTGCAGCGTCGATTTGGTCCGCATCAAGGCCTGCAAGCAGGATGCTGCCCCCGGTGCCAGTGATCACAGCCCCCTCGCCGGTGTCCGTAATTGTGAGATCCGAGAAACCCAGCCCCCCCTCGAAGACCAGCAGATCAACCCCGTCCTGAAAGTCGCTCACTGTATCGGCACCATCAGAACTGGCA
Source organism: Roseovarius sp. 217 (assembly GCF_000152845.1). Lineage (GTDB taxonomy): Bacteria > Pseudomonadota > Alphaproteobacteria > Rhodobacterales > Rhodobacteraceae > Roseovarius. The sequence goes on along the minus strand of NZ_CH902584.1, from coordinate 2,523,254 downwards.
AAGACAAACACATCCGCGCCAAATCCTCCGGTCAGCACATCGTTGCCCTCACCGCCGCGCAACGTGTCCGCTCCGGCTCCACCGTCCAGGGTATCGTTGGCCCCGCCCCCAAACAGGAGGTCATCACCAAGACCGCCCTGAAGCAGGTCAGTACCCAGTCCTCCGTCAATACTGTCGTCGCCTGCCCCACCGTCGATGTTATCCCGGCCTGCGCCACCGTTGAGTGCGTCTTGTCCATCTCCACCCAGAATCGTGTCATGGCCGATGCCGCCGTTGACGCTATCGTCACCACCGCCAGCGGCAATCACATCGTCCCCAGAGCCGGCATGTATCGAATCCACTCCAACTCCGCCGCCAATCGTGTCGTTACCGCTGGCACCAAAGATTGTATCGGCCCCGGCGCCGCCTGCGATCCAATCGTCGCCCGCCCCGCCCTTCAAAAGATCGTCGCCTTGTCCGCCAGCCACGCCGTCATTGCCGTCACCGCCGTAGAGACTGTCGTTGCCCGAGCCTCCCCGGAGAACATCGTCCCCCTCACCGCCACCGATCACATCGTTCCCGGTGTCCGCCGATAGGACATCGTCACCGCTGCCCCCGGCAAGGAAATCATCATCCAGTCCGCCACCAAGCGTATCGTTCCCGGACCCGCCATTGAGCGTGTCCGATCCAGACCCACCACCGAGACTGTCATTCCCGTCCTCGCCCAGCACCATATCATTGCCTGAGCCGCCGCCCAGCGTGTCATCCCCGTTGCCACCGAGCATGGTATCGTCACCGGCAAGACCGTTGAAAATATCTGCTTCAGCACCCCCGACGATCGAGTCAGGGCCCGGTGTAGCGATGGGTTGCGAGGTGTCGTTCTCCTCGACATCGGTGATGGTCAACAACAGCCCCACCGTATCTTCTACACCTGTTCCGAGTGTGGGGTCGTTCACGGTAACACTGACCTGCAACTCTGCATCACTCTCGAAATCCAGCGCTGCGCCAGCCGCCAGAAAGAGCTCGGCACCGTCGATTTCAAACAGCGCCGCATCTGCGCCCAAGAGGCCCAAAACCGCCTCGCCAAGGCTATCATCGGTCACGATGATATCGGCCACCTTGATCCGATTGGATGTGTCAACATCTTCCGGCAGGCTCATCACCACGTTGTCGAGCGCAACTGTCGGCGCATCGTTGACCGCCGTCACCGTCAGGCTGGCCGTGACCGCCTCGGTGGTCGCGGTGCCGTCGGTCACCGTGTAGGTGAACTCCGCCGCGCCGTTGAAATCCGCATCGGGCGTGAAGGTGACCGTGCCGTCGCCGTTGAGCACAGCCGTGCCGCCGGTGCCCGAGGTCACGCTGGCGATGCTCAGGGTGTCGCCCTCAACATCGCTGTCATTGCCAAGCAGATCCGCCGCCGCATAGGTGATCGCAGTATCTTCGTTGGTGGCGGCCAGCGTCTCGCCGGTTGCCACCGGCGCATCATTGACCGCCGTCACCGTCAGGCTGGCCGTGACCGCCTCGGTGGTCGCGGTGCCGTCGGTCACTGTGTAGGTAAACTCCGCCGCGCCGTTGAAATCCGCATCGGGCGTGAAGGTGACCGTGCCGTCGCCGTTCAGCACAGCCGTGCCGCCGGTGCCCGAGGTCACGCTGGCGATGCTCAGGGTGTCGCCCTCAACATCGCTGTCATTGCCCGTCAGATCCGCCGCCGCATAGGTGATCGCAGTATCTTCGTTGGTGGCGGCCAGCGTCTCGCCGGTTGCCACCGGCGCATCGTTGACCGCCGTCACTGTCAGGCTGGCCGTGACCGCCTCGGTGGTCGCGGTGCCGTCGGTCACCGTGTAGGTGAATTCCGCCGCGCCGTTGAAATCCGCATCGGGCGTGAAGGTGACCGTGCCGTCGCCGTTCAGCACTGCCGTGCCGCCGGTGCCCGAGGTCACGCTGGCGATGCTCAGGGTGTCGCCGTCAACATCGCTGTCATTGCCAAGCAGGTCCGCCGCCGCATAGGTGATCGCAGTATCCTCTGCCGTTGCGGTCAGCACTTCGCCTGCCACCACCGGCGCATCATTGACCGCCGTCACCGTCAGGCTGGCCGTGACCGCCTCGGTGGTCGCGGTGCCGTCAGTCACCGTGTAGGTGAACTCCGCCGCGCCGTTGAAATCCGCGTCAGGCGTGAAGGTGACCGTGCCGTCGCCGTTGAGCACAGCCGTGCCGCCGGTGCCCGAACTCACGCTGGCGATGCTCAGGGTGTCGCCGTCAACATCGCTGTCATTGCCAAGCAGGTCCGCCGCCGCATAGGTGATCGCGGTATCTTCGTTGGTGGCGGTCAGCGTCTCGCCGGTTGCCACCGGCGCGTCGTTGAGGCCGTTGAGTGTGATGGTGACAGTGGCGGTGTCGGTGCCGTTGAGCGTATAGGTAAAGCTGTCCGTGCCCTGCGGAGTGGCACCGCCAGCCCCGCTCAAGGCTTCGAATGCACCGTTCGGATCATAAGAGAACGTGCCGTCGTCATTGACAAGCAAAAGAGCACCAGACGCGAGGGTCACCTGCGTTCCGACATCCGCAGCCTCTCCGTTGACCGCGGTGATTGTAAGATTGCCGTCCACACTACTATCAGCCGTCGTGCCGTTCGCATCGAAAAGGTTGAGACCCACGCCAATTGCCGTTGCCTCGTCGGTCGAGAACGCGTCGTCAATGGCATCGGGCAGTGTGAATTCAACAGCACCGGCCTCTAGCCCGCTACCGAGCAGGCGCACACCGCCATCAGCAGCAATCGAAAGGGTCTCGGCTCGATCCCCGTCGCCATCGGCATCCGCCGTATCAAGCGGCAGATAGGTGACATCGCCAGCATTGATCAGCACCGAGCCAATCTGCGGCGCAAGGGTTTGGACCGGACCGCCATTGTCGGCCAGCGCCCCAAGACCGAGATCGGCAACATTCGTCAGGTTGCCCGCTCCATTGGTAATACTCGGAGCGTCCTTGAATACGTTGTTATAGGCAGAGGCCAGAGAGCCGCCAACAATCCCATCAACCGCCGAATTGTAGATATTGACTGTACCGGCGGCGAACACCGCCGTATCACCCTGCAGGGTGCTGTTCGTGATCGTCAACTGACCGGCGATGGCCCCGACACCGTTCAAGCCAATTCCGCCAGTGTCGGTGTTCCCGGTCACCGTGACATTGACCAGGGTTCCGATACCATCGGCACCCGAAACTTCAAGGGCAGTGACGTATTGCGACGCGTTGCCAGTGAAGGTCGAATTGACGACGTTGGCAGTGCCGTAAATTGTCATGCCACCCGCGGCAAGGAATGATGCCGAGTCGCGGACCGTGGAATTCACCAAGGTCATGTTTGTGTCCGCGCCCGAAAATATGGCACCGCCACGATCTTCAGCCGTAAAGCCGTTGGTGATGTCGAGGCTTCGCAATTCCGCGCTGTTGCCCGCCCCGGAGATCATAAAGACCCGGCTGGCATCGTTGCCGCTGATCGTAATGTCGGCGGCCAGATCCCCGTCAATATCCCCATTGATTATGACACCATCGGCGTCGGTCAACTCGAGGACGCCTTGCGTCAAGACAAGCGTGCCCCCAGCCAGCGACGCGTCGAATGTGACGGTGTTTTCTCCCGCCAGACTGTCGGCAAAGGCGATGGCTTCGCGCAGCGAGATCACGCCGTCGAACTCGTCAACGACATCGTCGAGCGTGGTGACAACCAACTTGGACAGATCCGGTGTAAGTTCAAACGCGCCAAGATCGCGCGCGCTGCCGTTGGTGTTCACAAAATTCGAATCGTCAAAGGCTTCAATGCCGCGTGCGTCCGTTGTCGGCGCACCTGCAGTCGCTTGGTCAATTGCGGGGTTGGTCGGATCATCGAGAAGAGCGACCGTTTCAAGACCGCCGCCATTGTCCGCGAGCAGACCGCCGCCCGTGACAGGGTCAACGGCAGCAAAGATCTCCGCAGATGAAAAGCCGCTGACGATAGAGTTGACGGTGTTGGTGGTTGCTCCGGCCTCGGTGACAATGTCACCGCCGGTGTTGCCGATCACGATCGAATCCGTGATCGTGAGAGTCCCGTCATAATTTTGGATCCCGCCTCCGGTCGTGGCCGAGTTTCCAGTAATCGTGACATTCGTCAGCGTTGAGGGGCCATAGCTGTACATCCCACCGCCGCCAGCATTGCTGGTATTGCCACTGATCGTGACATTGGTAAGCGTTGCCTCGCCGATGCTCGTCAATCCACCTGCGGAAAATCTGGTGCTGTTGGAAACGTTATTGGAAATTGTGGCATTCGAGAGAATGACGGTCCCAAAGCTGAAAATACCGCCGCCATATTCCGCAAAATTGTCACTGATCGTCCCGTTCCGAAAGTCGAACGTGCCGCTCGACACATAAACAGCGCCCCCGGCGTTGTCTGGACCACTGGTGCCCGGCGGGTTCCCGTTCACCAGGTTAACGCCGTTGATGATGGCCGTGCTGTCATCCTGCCAGAAAATGCGGCTCTGGTTGTTCCCATCGAGCGTCACATCCGCTGTGCCATCCCCATCAACGTCCCCGTCGATTGTCACATCTGATGTCAGAACCAGATGCGTTCCAGCGAGCGTGATCGTTCCGCCGGTCTCAAACGCGTCCCCCGTTTCGGATGCGAAAACAATGGTATCTGCGCCGGGATTTGCCCCTTCGTCATTGGCAAGAGCCAAAGCTTCGCGCAGGGATAGCCCGGTGCCACCAGGTGTACCAACGCTCGCACCGACGTCATTTTCGTCCTCAAGAGTCGTGACTGTAAAGGTGGCCATGGGTAATTCTCTTTCTCAATTTTAGGCAACGCGCGCGCGAGCGCGTGTCGGGTATTGCGATTGGGATGTGATGCACAAAAAAGCAGAACTCGAGAGACTGTCACTAAAATAAAGAGACAAAGTCTCTACTCAATCTGATGTCAGAAAGCTGCGGCGCGGTTGCGCCGTCACCTTTGCAGGACCGGTATGAAGCGTGGCAAAGCCGAGTGCAATAGGATATCCATATCTCGATCCAAACCAAAATCTCGCTAAACCTACATCATTAAAATGGATGCGCAATACTATCTAAAGTGAGTATCCTGAGCATTCGTATTGGATATAAACCGATCAGAAACTGAGGCGCGCATAGCCCAATGCTTGCGCTTTTCCGAACGGGATGTGGCGGGTAAACCTTACTGTCTTAATCTTCCGCGACGGAGTTTTGCGACGTGACCGCAGACCGCGTGCCGCGCCTATCGTGACGCCTGCCAGACCGCGTGCCGCTCCGCCCTCAGAGTGGCCAGAGGAGCGGGATCAAGGCGCTCGCTAAAAGCCCGACACTCAGGTTGAGCGGAATGCCCACCCGCAGGAAATCCGTGAATTTATAGCCGCCGGGGCCGTACACAAGCGTATTGGTCTGATAGCCGATCGGCGTGGCAAAACTGGCGCTCGCCGCCACCATCACCGCCACCACGAGGGGGCGCGCATCGACCCCCATGGCATCCGCCAGCCCGATGGCAATCGGCGTGACCACCACCGCCACGGCATTGTTGCTGATGAGTTCCGTCAGAAACGAGGTCATGAGATACATCGCCCAGACCACAAAGAACCCCGGCAGCACCGACAACGTGGGCGCAATCCCCCCAACCAGCAATTCCACCGCACCCGAGGCTTGCAAGGCTGCGCCAATCGCCAGCATGGCAAAGATCAGCGCCAATAATTGACCGTCGATAAAGGAAAACGCCTCGTCGGCATCAATGCAGCGCGCCAAGAGCACGAGCGCCACCGCGATCACCGCAAGCGCCAGAATGGGCGCGACGCCCAGCGCAGCCAGCACCACGATTCCCCCCAGCGCCAGCACTGCCAGCGGCGCGTGACCACGCCGGAACGCCCGCGCCGACGGGTGCGAGACATCGACCATCTCCATCTCGCGCGAGAGGCGCTGAATATCCTCAGGCGCGCCCTCCAGCAGCAGCGTATCGCCCACCCGCACCACCAGTTCATCCAGTTGCCGCCCGATGTTCTGATTGCGGCGATGCACCGCCAGCGGATAGACACCAAAGCGTCGCCGTAACCGCAACGCGCCCAAGGACCGCCCGACCATCTTGCAGCCCGGCGTGATCAGCACCTCGACCGTCGTCGTTTCGACCGCCGAGACCTGATCGACCCGCTTCAGGCTCTTGTTGCGTTGCAGGCTCAAAAGCTCGGTCATCTGCGTGCGCAGCACCACCCGGTCGCCCACCTGCAAAGTCACCCCCACCAGATTGCGACGCAGCGATTGATCGCCCCGAATCACGTCAATGAGCCGCACACCATCGCGCTTAAAGAGCTGCACCCCGGTGACTTCACGGCCAATCAGATTGCTTTCGGGCGGGATCACCGCTTCGGTAAAAAATTTCATCTTGGAGCGGTCCGACAAGAGATCGGCCATGCTGTCACGCGCAGGCAAGAGAAACGGACCGAAAAAGCGCAGATAGATCGCCCCCCAGAGCACCAGCACGATACCGAGCGGCGTCACCTCAAAGATCGTGAAGGGGGCCATGCCCGCCGCACGGGCCACACCATCGACCAAGAGGTTGGTCGATGTGCCGATCAGCGTCGTGGTGCCCCCAAGGATCGCGGCATAGCTCAGCGGAATCAGCAACTTGGAAGCAGGCATCTTGAGACTACGCGCCAATTGGACAAAGACCGGGATCATCACCACAACTACCGGCGTGTTGTTCATAAAGGCCGAGCCGACGACAACCGCCAGCAAAAGCATCCCGATGGCCAGACGAGGGCTATCCTTGGCCTGCCGTTCTGCCAGCGACGTAAAGGCATCCAGCGCGCCAGTGCGCACCAACGCCCCCATGACGATGAACATCGCTGCAATCGTCCAGGGCGCAGGGTTTGAGAAGACATCAAGCGCCGTGCCATAGGGCAGGACACCCAGCGCCAAAAGCACCGCCACCCCAGCGATGGCCACAACTTCGGTTGGATAGACCTCGCGGACAAAGAGCACGAACATCGCCAGTACGACGACCAGCGTCAAAACCGCCTGTCCGGTCTGGGAGACGCCTAAAATCTCAATCACTTACTATGCCCTCTTCTGGTCCCGCACCAGTTTCCACGATCCCGAATGACGCGGCAAGCGTGATCTGTCAGGCACGCGCAAGAGAGGAACAACAGGATCGGTCGCTGTGGTCGTTTGCCTGCATTTGTTGCGCATGCCGCCCGATCAGGGGCCCGCCTGTTCCAACCGCCCGCCTTGGCGCACCATTTCGATCCGCGTGGCATGCCCAGTGGCATCATCGGTTTCGATATAGACGCCCGACACCGTCACGGCCCCCAATGCGGGGGTAAAGCGCTCTTTGGTCATGCCGGTGACAAAGCGGCGCATCGGTTCGGCCTTGTCCATGCCGATCACGCTCAGGTAATCGCCGCACATACCCGCATCACCCTGAAACGCGGTGCCGCCGGGCAGGATCTGCGCATCCGCCGTGGGAATATGGGTGTGGGTGCCCACCACAAGGCTCGCGCGCCCATCGCAGAAATGGCCCATCGCCATTTTCTCGGATGTCGCCTCGCAATGCATGTCGACAATCGCGGCCTGCACGGCACCGCCCAAAGGGTGCATGCGCAGGATCGGATCAATCGCCGAAAACGGATCGTCATAGGCCCGACGCATAAAGACATTCCCCAACACCTGCGCCACCAGCACCTTGCGCCCGCGCCCGTCGGTGAAAACGCGGTGTCCCCGCCCCGGTGCCGCTTTGGCATAGTTGAGCGGGCGGATGATCCCGCCTTCACGCTCTGCCGCCTGCATCATGTCCTTTTGGTCAAACGCATGATCGCCCAGCGTCACGCAATCCGCGCCCGCCGCGAAAATATCCTTGGCATGCGCCGCCGTCAGCCCCATGCCGCCCGAGGCATTCTCACCATTGACGACCACGAAATCGAGTTTCCACGCTGCGCGCAGCTTGGGCAGTCGATCCGCCACCGCTGCACGCCCCGCGCGCCCCATTACATCACCGAGAAACAGTATTTTCATGGAAATCGGTGTTAGGCCGCTGCCACGCCAAGGGCAAGAGCCAATGCGCGGCCTCACCTGCCGCGATAGGTCGCACAGCCAAACGGCGAGAGCAACAGCGGCACATGGTAATGCGACGCCTCGGTCACCCGGACAGGCGATCACCCTGCATCGCGGCACTTGGCACGGAGTGCTGACGCCGCTCTCTGACCCCGGTCTCTTTGCCGTTCTGGATCGGATCGGACCGGGCGCCAATCTCGAAGAATACTGGTTCGACGCGCCCTATACCGTGACCGCGTGATCAGCCGCCGCATATCTCCTGCAGGCGCAACCAATCGGCATCGCTGAGCAGAGGCGGCGGTGGCGCGGTGCCGGCATAGGGGTCCGCCTCGATCAATTCGACTGTGGACTCCCCTGTGATATCAACCGCATAGGCATAGGGCCGTGCGCGCACTTGCCAGTGGGCGAACCCCGCCAGCATCGCCTCTGCGGCGACCGGCTCGGGCGGTTCGGTCATCAACCGCTCGGCATGCGCGCGCAACAGATCATCGGGCAACACGCCCGTCGCCAAGAGCCGCAGCGACGCCGACAGTCCGCCCTCCTCAAGGATCTTTGCCAGTGGATCATGCGCCTCGGCGCGCAGATGGGCGGCGATGATATGGCCCGCGACCACATCCGGCTCAGTATGGTCCTCAACCAGATTGGCATTGATCAGGACCACACCCCCCGGCACCCGCAACGCCCCCTCGATGCCGCCGCGCACCATCAAGAACCGCGCCTCACCGCGTCGGGGCGGCAACCGCCGCGCCAGTTGCGCCAAGGCGGCCTCCCCACCCGGACCATCGCAGACCGGGCCCGTCACCCGTTGCAGATGCCCCAGCAGCGCCTGACCGATTTCAACCCGCTTGACCATCGGCACCACGCCCAACGCATGGTCCCGCGCCGCACCGGGCAACCAAAACAGCACGAGCGCCGCCACCGCCGCAAGGCTCGTCAGCACGCCGACAAACCGCAACCGTCCCGGCCGTGGCCGCTGACGCTCCACGACGCCGCGCAGCTTTTCGATGGCCGCGATCATCTCGTCTTCATTCTCGGCCAGTTCCAGTGTCTCACCGGGGTCGCCATCGGGATGATAAATCGCGGGCCGATGCCCCGGATTGGCGCGCGCAACCGCCGCAATCGACCAATGTGCCTGCACCCGGTCGCGCATATCGGTGATGGTCAGCGTCGCCTCGCCGACTGACACGACCACATCGACCCGCTGCGCTGTCGGCTCTGCCCGCCAAAGGCCCGCCGCCTCAAGCCGCTGATATTTGGTCAGTGCCGTCTTTTTCATGGTCCGGGGGCTGCCTGCCTCTATTTTCGGCACGCTAGCACGTCGGGGCCAAGGCGGGCAATCGCAAGAGTGCGGCGTCAATACTCCTGATTGAGCGCGTCAGCAGCGGGAATTTCCCGTTCCCTCCGGGCGATATACTCCAACAGCGCCTCATTCACACCGGGATCAAGCCGCGGCTCCACATAGCCCTCCAACATCCGCCGCGCATGGATCAGCGCCCGCTCTGTCGTGTCCTTGGACCCATCCGCCACCCATTGCTCGATCGAGTTGTTGTCAAAGAGGTCCGGCATGAAAAACGCCGTCTGGAAATTCTCTTGCGTGTGCGGATGTCCCAGATAATGCCCCCCTGGCCCGACATCGGGGATTGCCGCCAGCGCCTCGTCGAAATCGGCCCATTGCGGCCCCTCGGCCATGCGATACGCCATGGCGCATTGTTCGGCATCGACCACGAATTTCGCCACCGAACAATGCATCCCCGCCTCATTCCAGCCCGCCGAATGCCAGATGTAATTCGCCCCGGCATGGATCACCGCCGAAAGCGTGGTGGCCGATTCATAACCTGCCTGCGCGTCCAGCGTTTTGGCCCCGCCCAACGTGTTCGACGTGCGCCACGGCACGCCGTAGAACCGCGCCATCTGACCGATCATGAAATTCATCAGACTGATCTCTGGCGTCCCCGCCATCGGCGCGCCGGATTTCATCGACACCGTGGACAGGTAATGCCCATAGATCGCGGGACAGCCCCGGCGGATGATCTGCGTATAGGCCAAGGCGCTCAGCGCCTCGGCATTGAGCTGCGCGACGGTAGCCGGCACGCTCGCGGGCGTATTCGCCCCGCCAAGGACAAAGGGCGAGCAGAGCACCGGCTGGTTGCGGCGGCAAAAAGCCCGCATCGCCCCCAACATGGTTTCGTCCCACACCAGCGGCGAATTGCCGTTGCAATTGCCCGTCGTCACCGGGTTCTGTTCCATGAACTCCGCCCCAAACAGGATGGCGCACATCTCCATCACATCTTCGGCGTTCTTGGGGCTGGTGGTCATGCCCATAAAGGTCTTGTCCGAGTATTTCATCGACGAATAGGTGATGCGCAAATGCCGCTGGCTGATCGGGTGATCATAGGGCTCCACGATATGATGCGCGCTCGAATGCAGCGCGGGCATCATATGGCTCAGCTTGTGAAACATCGCCAGATCCGCCAGCATCGGGTTGCGGCGCACATCGTCAAGATCACGCAAGTAGGGCGCCCCCGTCATCGGCACAAAGATCGAATGCGGCCCCCCAAGGCGCACGTTCTTGCCCGGATCCCGCGCATGATAGGTGAAATCCGACGGGATCGTGGCAATCAGGTCGCGGATCAGGCCGCGGTCGGGATAGACCATCTCGCCCACCACCTTGGCCCCAACCCTGCGCCAATCCTCCAGCGCGATGGGATCGCGGAACTGCACCCCGACGTTCTCGAGAATATCCATCGAAGCGGCGTCGATCCGTTCAACCTGCGATCCGTCCATCACCTCACAGACGGGGATAGTCCGGGTCAGGCCGGGCAGCATCTCGACCTTGGGGGCGCTGCGAATGGCGCGCCGGGCACTGCGTCCACCGATGCGCATACGGGGGGCTGTTTCTAGGGTCATCTGCGATCTCCTTTGAGAGAGATCGTCGGTCATCCACAGCCGCGCGGCCTGCAGTTTTGCGAAACCCTTTTGCAGAAAGCGACATCCGCCGTCAGATTGCCGTGCAGAGCTTGACCCCCGGCGCATGATAGAGTTGCAGCAATCCGATGACTTGCGCCTGCCTCCAACTTTGGCGCGTGACCAAAAGTGCCGCCCCTCCCACCGGCATCTGCAACGCATCGGCGACCGCCTTTGGGGCATCTATCGCCTCAATCTCGATCGTGGCCCGCGTCAAAGGGGCATTATGCAATAGCCATTCATCGACCGGGGTCCGTTCCAAGACCTCCGCCTCCAGCCCCGGCATCGCCGCTGGCACAAGCCAGCGATGCTCCAACTGGTGCGGCACGCCATCGGCAAGATAGAGCGCCGCGACGAACATAACCGCACCCGCTGGGCCCAATCCCAAACGCGCACTTACCACGCTCGGCGGCATCCCGATGTGACACGTCAACAACCGGTAGCTTGCGACTTTACCACTCTTGCGGATCGCATCGGCGATGATCGGCACCTCCAACGGGGCCTTGCGCACCGGATTGGCGGAAACGGTCGTTCCCCCCTTGCGTCGCCGCTCCAGAAATCCCGCCGTCGCCAGATCGCGCAGCGCCCGCCCCACAGTGGAACGGGTGCAACCATACTGCGCCGCCAGTTCCACCTCGCGCGGGATGCTGTCGCCGGGCTTCCAGACGCCCGTCTGAATCCGCGCCAAAAGATCGCGGCGAATATCCGTCCATTCCAGCCGGGAACCAGGTCCGCTCACATCAGCGCCTGCAATTGCTGCTGGACAGCGCGGAACCGTGCAACAATCGCGTCGCGGTTGACATGCGCCCCCTCTCGGACAACATGCCGTCCCGCCGCCCAGACCTCGCGGATGGCGCGGTGATCGCCGGCAAAAATCAGCGTATCAAGCGTCATATCGCCCACGCGCCCCGCCAGATCGGGCTGCTGCCCATCCAGCGCCACCAAATCCGCCCAAAGCCCCGGCGCAATCGCACCGCTTGCGCGCCCGGCCGCCTGCGCGCCCCCGGTCGCGGCCCCCTCCCACAGCACACGACCCGTCGACTGTGCCTGTGTGGCCAGAACCGCGCGCCCACGGTCGCGCAGACGCTGCGAATACTCAAACCCCCGCAATTCCTCGACCAGCGAAATGCGGATATTGGAATCGCTTCCCACACCGAATCCTCCGCCCTGCGCCAGATACCGCGCCCCGTCGAAAATCCCATCGCCCAGACTGGCCTCGGTGATCGGGCAGAGACCCGCCACAGCCCCGGTCTGCGCTAATCCCGTCGTTTCCTCCGGGGTCATCTGCGTGCAATGGATCAGACACCACCGCTCGGACACCGGCGCGTTTTCCAAAAGCCACGTCACCGGGCGTGCGCCCAGCGCCGCCTCAACCTCGACCACCTCTTCGTCCTGCTCGGCCAGATGCATATGGATCACCCGGTCGCCCGCCAATTCTGCGCAAAACGCCAGATCCTCGGGCTGCACCGCGCGCAGGGAATGGGGCGCAACGCCAATACCGCTATCGGCGCTGAGGCCCGCCACCGCCTTGGCCGAGGCGTCAAAGAGCGCGGCGAATCGGTCCGGATCATTGCCGAACCGCCGCTGTCCCGGCGCCAGCGCGCGCCGGTCAAGCCCGCCATAGCGATAGAGCACCGGCAACAGCGTGAGACCGATGCCGGTCTCTTCCGCCGCCGCACAATGCCCCTGCGCCATTTCCGCCAGATCGTCATAGGGCGTGCCATCCGGCTGATGGTGCAGGTAATGAAACTCTGCAATGGCGGCATATCCCGCCTCGAGCATTTCCATCTGCACCATCGCGGCAATCGCGCGCGCATGCTCGGGTGTCAGGTGCTCCAGAAACCGGAACATCAACCGCCGCCACGTCCAGAACGTGTCGCGCGGATCAGGCCCGCGCGCCTCTGTCATCCCCGCCATGGCGCGTTGAAACGCATGCGAATGCAGATTGACCGGTGCAGGCAAGAGCGTATCCACCCGCTGCCCCTGCGGCGCGGCATCGGGTGTGACAGAGGCGATCCGCCCCTCCGCATCCAGCCTGAGACATACGTTCTTCGCCCATCCGTCGGGCAAGAGCGCCTGCCGCGCCCAAATGATCCGCTCCATCGCTATCTTCGCCTTGACTCTGTTAATATGCTTAATCATATTTTTGGCACGGGTCGCTCAAAAAGGAAAGAACCAAGTGCAGGACAGCGTCACAAGCACAGCAGAGACCAGCGTTGTCTCGGTCCGTTCGGGCGACAGCCCGCTCGTGCTGGCGATTCCGCATGCGGGCACCGACCTGCCCCCAGAAATTTCGGCGCAGCTCAACGAGACCGGGCGCGGCCTCAGCGATACGGATTGGCATATCGACCGGCTCTACGCCGACCTCGTGCCGGGGGCGAGCGTGGTCTCGGCCCGCTTTCATCGCTATGTGATCGACGCCAACCGCGACCCCTCGGGTGCCAGCCTCTATCCCGGTCAGAACACCACAACGCTGGTGCCGCTCACGGATTTCGACGGCACGCCCCTCTGGACCACGCCCCCGACCGAGGCCGACACCGCCCAGCGCCTCGCGCAGTTTCACGCGCCCTATCACGCCGCCCTCAGCGCCGAGATTGCGCGTATCCATGCGCTATATGGATTTGTCTTTATCTATGATTGCCACTCGATAAGATCGGAAATTCCCTTTCTTTTCGACGGACGCTTGCCGGATTTCAACATCGGCACCAATAACGGGACAACCTGCGCACCGGCCCTCGCCGCTCTGGCAGAGCGCCACTGCACCGCCGCCTCCGGCTACACGACCATCACCAACGGACGATTCCGCGGCGGCTGGACCACGCGGCATTATGGCCGCCCCGAGGCTGGATTTCACGCCATCCAGATGGAACTGGCGCAAGCCACCTACATGCACGAAGCGCCCCCTTGGGACTATGTCCCGGACCGCGCCGCGCGGCTGCGCGCCGTGCTGGGACCGATGCTGCGCGATATCGCAGCGCTCGATCTCACCGATACGACCCTCACGACCGATTAACCAACAAGGAGCGATCCGAATGAAACTCACCAAATCCCTCTGCGCCCTCGCGCTGTCGGCTGTGGCCCTCGCAGGCCCCACCACGGCACAGGACCGCGTCTTTGTCGGCATCGCCACAGGCGGCACCGGCGGCACCTATTATCCGCTGGGCGGCATGCTGGCACAGCTGATCTCGAACACCGCCGAACTCGAAGGCCGCCGCATCTCGGCCACCGCCGAAACCGGCAATGCCTCGGTCGCCAACGCGGGTCTCTTGGCCAAATCCGAGATCGAGACCGCCTTTGTCGCCGCCGACATCCTCGACGCCGCCTACAAGGGCACCAACCAGTTCGAAGGCAATGGCGCCGACAATCTGCGCGCCCTCGGCTCGCTCTATCCCGAAACCGTGCAGCTTGTGGCTCGCAAAGAGGCCAATATCGCCAGCTTTGCCGATCTGGCGGGCAAATCCGTGTCCTCCGGCTCACCCGGCTCTGGCCAGTGGCAGCTCTTGGGCGATCTGCTCGCCGCGCATGACATGACGCGCGAGTCGGTGTCCGAGGATTTCTCGTCCTTTGCCCAGTCGGCGGACAAGATCAAGGACGGTAATCTCGACGCCTCGCTGATCACCGCAGGCACGCCCACCTCGTCGATCACCGAACTGGCCAACGGCCATGACATCACCGTCGTGCCGCTGACCGGCCCGTCGATTGCCAAACTGCAAGAGGTGCAACCCTATTACGCCAGCGCGATCCTGCCCGCGGGCTCGTATCGCGGCATTGACGCGGATGTCGAAACCCTCGCCGTGCGCGCGATCTGGGCCACACATGCCGATCTCGACGAGGATATCGCCTATGCGATGGTCAAGGCGCTCTATGAGAACACCGAGACACTGGCGCAGGTGCATGTGATGGGCGGGCAAATCTCGCTGGAGACGGCACTGGAATCGATCTCGATCCCGCTGCATCCGGGTGCAGAGCGTTACTACCGCGAACAAGGCCTGATCAAGTGACACGGACCGGCTGGCGCGGACTGACCGCGCTGGCAGCGGTCATATTATGTGCGGGGGGCTCGCAAGCCCCCCGCGCCTGTTCCAACGGAATGCTCGCGGTGGTCGGGGTGCGCGATGGCCAAACCCGGATCGACCTGCCCGCGCAGGCCTTTACCCTGAAATGGCGGCATTCCGTCAGCCTGACCCCGGTCGAGGCGGATTATATCATAACTCCGGATGGCGGGATCGTGCAGACCGAGGAACGCTTTATCGCGCATGGCCCCGGCATGGCCTATGACGGCAAAGGCTGGGTTCAGCGGGACGGGGCCATGGTCCTGCCGCTGGACCGCCCGGTGCCCCGGCTGATCCTGCGCTCCGCGCCCGAACACGAAAACCGCCTGATTGTGGGCGACCAAATGATTGACCTGACCCGGTGGCCCGCCACCCCGCTCGAAATCCTGTCGCCCGACTGCAAGGAAGACTGACCATGACACACCCCGCACCCGACACCGGCCTCTCCAAAGCAGAGATGGAGGCGCTGGTTCGCAAATATGACAACGAGACCAATTTTCGCAATCTCGGCGGGATCACCGGACAGGTGGTGGCGCTCGCCTGCATCGTGCTCAGCCTGTTCCATATCTACACCTCGGGCTTTGGCCTTCTGAACGAGGTGATGCACCGCTCGGTGCACATGAGCTTTATCATGCCCCTGGTGTTCCTGCTCTTCCCGCGCATGCGCCCCGAGCGGCCGCTGCGCGCCTGGGGCTTTGGGCTGGCCTTTGCGGCGTTCTACGTCTTTCTCGGACTGCAACTCGCCAATGCGCTGTCAGACCAGATTCCGGGTGCCGCCCGCTGGGGTCTGATCGGTCTCAGCCTCTTGCTTGGCCTCACAGCCCTGCCCATCGACGGGCTGGGCGGACATGGCGACCGGCCTTCCATCGTGGACTGGCCGCTCGCCATCATCGGCTGCGCCTCCTCGCTCTATCTGATCGTCTTTTTCGACACGATCTTCATTCAGAATGTCGGCTTTCCACAGCCGCTCGATTACATCCTCGGGTTGTTCGCCATCATCATCGTGCTCGAGGCCGCGCGCCGCACCATGGGCGAAGTGCTGCCCGTGATCGGCACGCTGGCGCTGCTCTATGCGGTATTTGGCCCCTACCTGCCGGGGGATCTGGCGCATCGCGGCTACAACATCATCCGTCTGGTCAACCACCTCTATCTCGGCACCGAAGGCATCTACGGCATCGCCATCGGCGTGGTTGCGACCTTTGTCTTTCACTTCGTGCTCTTCGGCGTTCTGGCGCAGAAATCGGGGCTGGGGCAGCTTTTCATCGACCTCGCTTCGATCGTCGCCGGGCGCTATTCCGGCGGGCCAGCCAAGGTGGCGGTGGTGTCCTCGGGCTTTTTCGGCATGATCTCCGGCTCGCCCATCGCCAATACCGTGACCACCGGGGCCTTCACTATCCCGATGATGAAATCCAAGGGTTTCTCGGCCCAGTTCGCCGCCGCAACAGAGGCCTCGGCCAGTTGCGGCGGACAGGTGACGCCGCCGATCATGGGGGCTGCGGCTTTCGTGATGACGGAAATGCTGGGCGTGCCCTATAACGAACTGATCTTGATTGCCATAATCCCGGCCTGTTTCCACTACCTCTCGACCCTCTTCATGGTGCATCTCGAGGCCAAGCGCCTCAATCTCGAAGGGATTGAGCCGGACAAACTGCCGCAATTTCTCGATGTGCTGGTGCGATCCTGGCACCTTTTCATCCCGCTGGTGACGATGGTCACGCTCCTGTTGATGAAATTCACCCCCTTCCTCGCGGCCTTCTGGGGCATCATCCTGACCATCGGCTGCTCCTTCATCCCACTGATCCTGCAAACCGTGGGCTTGGGGAAACGCATGGATGCCAGCAGCGCGCTTACCCCGCGCAAGCTCAAGGACTCGCTCGAAAGCGGGGCCCAGCAGTCCATCGCCATCACAGCGGCCTGCGCCTGCGTCGGCTTCATTCTCGGCGTGACGACCCTCACCGGCATGGGATTCAAATTCTCGGGCGCTGTGCTTGATGCGGCGGCATGGATGGGCACGGCCGTGGCGCTGCTCGATCCGTTGGGTTTCATGTCCGAGAGCGGCACAACCCTGTTTTTCGCCCTGATCTTTGTGGCGATTGCCTGTATCATCATGGGCGCGGGGATCCCCACCACACCCACCTATATCATCCTCGCGGCGATCGCAGCGCCAGCACTTCAGGAATTGGGCGTTCCGCTTCTGGCCACGCATTTCTTTGTCTTCTACTACGGCGTTCTGGCCGACATCACGCCACCTGTGGCATTGGCGGCCTATGCGGGGGCGGGCATCGCCGGGTCGGACCCGATGCGAACAGGCATGACCGCGTTCCGCCTCTCTATGGGCAAGGCGCTGGTGCCAATGATGTTCATCTATGCGCCCTCGCTGCTCTTCATCGACTTCACATGGTGGGATTTCTCCCTCGCGCTGTCTTCTGGCGTGCTCTCGATCATCGCACTCTCCGTAGCCTATATCGGGTTCTTCAAAACCAGCATCGCCCGCTGGCAGAAATGGGTGCTGAGCATTGCCGGGCTGATGCTGGTGGCGCATGACGTGACCGTGATCGCCATTGGCTCGACGATCGTTCTGGGCATCCTCTGGAGCAACGCACAAAAGGCACGACATCTGGCCACCGCCTGACGCGCGCCCCTGAAACCGATCCGCAGCACGGTCTTGCCTTGGCGGATCGGTTTGCATAGCCTCATCGCAGGCATCCCACGCGAATGCCGGATCAAAAGCGGGGCACTCGCAGAATTGCGCCCTGCCAACACAGGGAGATAGTCATGCAACACCTTGCCAGAGGGGCGCGCAGCCTCTTCGTCGGGGCTGCTCTCGTGGTCGGATTGGCCACGGGCAGCGTCGCGCAGGATCTCAAGTTCTTTACCATCGGCACCGGCGGCACCGCCTATACCTATTACCCGGTGGGCGGTGTCATCGCCAATGCCATCTCCAAACCCCCCGGATCGCGCCCCTGCGAAGAGGGCGGAAGCTGCGGCGTCGAGGGCCTGATCGCCTCTGCCGTGTCGTCGCGTGGATCGGTGGACAACGTCAACGCAATCATGTCTGGCCTGCGCAACTCCGGCTTTGCCCAGTCGGACGTGGCCTATTGGGCCTATACCGGCACCGGCACGATGGAGAGCCAGCCCCCCGCCGAGAAACTGCGCACCATCGCGGCGCTCTTTGACGAGCATATCCACCTTGTCGCCCTCGCCGACAGCGGCATCGAAAGCGTCAAGGATCTGGCGGGCAAGCGCGTCTCGCTCGACGAACCGGGCTCTGGCACCTATGTCGATGCCGGTCTCATCCTCGAGGCCAATGGCCTCTCGGTCGATGACGTGACCGCCGAGGCGCTCAAGGGCGATGCCGCCTCCGAGGCCCTGCGCAACGGCAAGATCGACGCCTTCTTTGTCGTCGCAGGCTATCCGGCAGGCTCCCTTGTGGAACTGGCCTCTGCGGCTGACATCAAGCTCGTGCCCATCGCAGGCGACGGCGCGGCGGAACTGACCGGCAAATACAACTTCTTCTCGCAAAGCGCGATCCCCGAAGGTGTCTACGAAGGGATCGGGGCCACCGACACCGTCTCGGTCGGCGCCCAGTGGTTCACCTCTGCCGATGAAGACCCGGATCTGATCTATGAAATCACCAAGGCGCTCTGGAATGAAAACTCGCGCATCCTGCTCGACGTCGGCCATGCCAAGGGCACGACGATCACCCTCGACTCCGCAATCAGCGGCGTGGGCGTGCCGTTGCACGACGGGGCCGAACGCTTTTACAAAGAGGCCGGACTGATCAAGTGACCCGTCCCGCCTGACATACAATCCCGGTCGCCGCATCTCGGTGGCCGGGCTTTTTGCTTTCCAGAGCAGGACAGACCCCATGGCCGATCCCGAACTCACCGCCGAAGAGCTGCACGAGATCGAACGCAAATACGATCCCGAACTGGCGTTTCGCCCCACCGGACGTAGCATCGCCATTCTGGTCTCGATCTGCCTTGTGGCGATGTCGGCCTATCATTTCTACGCCTCCGGCTTTGGCCTTGTGCGCGAATTGCTGCACCGGGGGATTCACCTCTCCTTCGTGCTGGGCCTCGTGTTTCTGCTCTTTTCGTGGCGGCGTAGCACCAGCACCAACCTGCCCCCGGCCACCTGGTATCGGCTGTCGGGCGTGCCGATCCTCGATCTGGTCTTTGCCAGTCTCGCGGTGGCTGCGGCGATGTATCTGCCACTGCTGCCGCCCGCAGCGGTCTCGGTCCGGGTTGGCAACCCCTCCGACCTCGACGTGCTGATGGGCTCAGCGCTCTTTCTGCTGACGCTCGAGGCCACACGCCGCTCGGTCGGGCCGACCCTGCCGATCATCGCGCTCATCTTCGTGGCCTTCGCCATTTTCGGCCCCTACGCCCCCGGCGCGCTCAAACATGGCGGGGCCAGTTGGGAAGGGTTGATCAATCACCTCTACATGACCAACCAAGGTATCTACGGCATCGCCATCGGCGTCATGGCGCAATATGTGTTCCTCTTCATCCTCTTTGGCGTGCTGGCCACGCGCATCGGCCTTGGCCAGCTTTTCATCGACCTCGCCATGGTCATCGCAGGGCGCTACGCGGGCGGCCCGGCCAAGGTGGCGATCTTTTCCTCGGCCTTCATGGGGACCATCTCGGGCTCCTCCATCGCCAACACCGTGACCACCGGCGCACTCACCATCCCGGCGATGAAGCGCGTGGGCTATCCAGCCCATTTTGCAGGCGCAGTCGAGGCGACCGCGTCAACGGGCGGCCAGATCACCCCACCGATCCTCGGGGCTGCGGCCTTTATCATGGTGGAGTATCTGGAAATCCCGTTGCGCGACATTCTCGCGGCGGCGCTTTTCCCGGCCCTGCTGCATTATTTCGGCATCTTCATCATGGTGCATCTTGAGGCGCGCAAGCTGGGCCTGCGCGGGCTGCGCGCCGATGAACTGCCCAAGGCCGGGCTGGTGCTGCGCCAGCACTGGCTGTCGATCATCCCGCTTGGCATCCTTGTCTATCTCATCCTCAGCGGCAAGACGCCCGATTTCGCCGCGGTCTATGGCATCATCGCCTGCGTCGTGGTGGGCTTTCTCAACCCGGTCAATCGGCTGACGCTGCGCGATCTGTGGCAGGCACTGGCAGATGGCGCGCGCAACACGCTGGCAGTGGGGGCCGCCGCCGCCACGGTGGGCGTTGTCGTAGGCGTTGTCACCCTGACCGGCGTCGGCTTTCGTCTGGGCTATGTGGTCGTGCAGACCGCGACCGACATGGGCGCGATGCTCAGCGAAATCTGGCTCTTGAGTTACTTCACCCTGCAACAATGGGCGCTTTTCGTCTCGCTGATCCTGATCGCCGTCTCCTGTATCATCATGGGCGCGGGCATCCCCACGACCGCGACCTATATCATCCTCGTCGCCGTCGCAGCGCCCGCCTTGGCCCAATTGCAGGTCGAACCGATCGTCGCGCATTTCTTTGTCTTCTACTACGGCGTTCTGGCCGACATCACCCCACCTGTGGCGCTTGCGGCCTACGCGGCGGCGGGCATCGCCGGGGCCAACCCGTTCCGCACCGGCAACACCGCCTTTCGCCTCGGCATCGCCAAGGCGCTGGTGCCCTTCGTCTTTGTCTATTCCCCGGCTCTCCTGTTGGTGACAGACGGATTCACATGGTCCGCCTTTAGCATCACCCTTGCGGGCGCGATGCTGGGGATTGGCGGGCTGGGGGCGGCCTTTTCCGGCTATCTGCTCGCCCCGATGCGCGGATGGGAGCGGTGGGCGGTGGGGCTGACCTCGCTCCTCTTCATCGCGCCCGGGCTGATCACCATGGCGATCGGCCTCTTGCTCTGGTCACCCATCCTCTTCTTGCAATGGCGCAAGGCGCGCCTTGGCGGGGCCCTGCCTCGATGAAGACCCCGCAGAACCCCTATGATGTCGCCGGCTTTCACGCCGAGGCGATAGCCGCCGGGCGGCACCGCGACGTGGTGGGCGGTCGGTGGGACGAAACCGGGCGGGTCCAGATGACCCTGCTGCGCGATGCGGGCCTCTTGCCGCACCATCACTTGCTGGACATCGGCGCGGGATCATTGCGCCTTGGATGCAAGGCCGTGCCCTATCTCGATCCGGGGCATTACTGGGCCACCGATGCGTCGCGCGCGCTCTTGCTCGCGGGCCATGCCGCAGAACTGACCGACCCCGCGCGCCTCAGCCCCGATCACCTGATCGAGGACGCCCGCTTTGACTATCCCGGCGTGCCGGGGTGCATCACCCACGCCATCGCCTTCGCAGTCTTTCCGCATCTGCCCATGGCGCATCTGCGCCGCGCCCTCACCAACCTGCGCCGTTTTGACCGGCTCGAGGGGTTGTTCTTCACCGTCTTCCTCGCCCCCGACGCCGCACAGGCCGCCACCGCCTATCGCCAGCCCGACGGGGTCGTCACCCACGACATCCGCCCGCCCTATCATCTCTTGCCCGAGGATGTGGACCATATGGCCCATATGACTGGCTGGCGCGCGACACGCAGCCCCCTGCGCCTGCCGCGCGGTCAGGTGCTCTACACCGCCCAGCCGATCCGCTGACCCGCCACCCGCGCATTTTCTTGCGGCATAATAATTCTGCATCTGCTAAGGTGCCACAAACCCGTAAGAGGCAAGAATGAGTAGCAAGCCCGAGATGAACGACACGCTGCGCGAACATATCATCGCGCAACCCGATCTTATCCTTGAGGATCAGGATCTTATGCGCGCCTTGATCGCCGCCAACGAGCGGGCGATGGGCGGCAATATCGTCGACCTGCGCGGCATCGCGATGGACCGTCTTGAGGCGCGTCTGGACCGGCTCGAGGACACGCATCGCTCGGTGATCGCCGCCGCCTATGAGAACCTCGCCGGCACCAATCAGGTCCACCGCGCCATCCTGCGGATGCTCGATCCCATCGAGTTTGAAACCTTCCTGCGGGATCTCGGCGGCGAAGTGGCGCATATCCTGCGCGTTGACGCGGTGCGCCTTGTGCTCGAATCGGTGCAAAACGACAATGACCCTGCGGTCCGCCGCTTGGGCGATGTGCTCTCGGTCGCGGAATCCGGGTTCATCAAAACCTACCTCACCGGCAGCCGCAACGTGCCCACCCGCCAAGTCACCCTGCGCCAGATCGACGAGGGCGACATGCGCGTCTATGGCCGCGAGGCGCCCTATCTGCGCTCCGAGGCCTGCCTCCTGCTCGATTTCGGCGCAGACCGCCTGCCCGGCATGCTCGCCATGGGGGCCGAAGACCCACATCAGTTCAGCCCGCAACAGGGCACTGATCTCTTGGCCTTTTTCGCAGGAGTTTTCGAGCGCACCATGCGCCGCTGGCTGTCATGATCTCGCCCGCCGCCCGCGACGCCCTCTCGGCGTGGCTGGCCGCGCAAAAGGCGCTCAAGGGGGCCGCCGCCAATACGATTGACGCCTACGCCCGCGATGTCGGCGACTTCCTGCGTTTCATGACGCAGCATCACGGCGAAACCCAAGGCTTGGGCGCTCTGTCTCGCATCACCACCTCCGACATGCGCGCATGGATGGCCCATACCCGTGGCGGCGATGTCGGCCCCCGCTCGCTCGCGCGCAAACTCTCTGCGGTCAAGAGCTTCTACCGCTGGCTGTCCGAGCGCGAGGGGTTTGAACCCACCGCCGTCCTCTCGACCCGCTCGCCGAAGTTTCAGCGCAAACTGCCCCGCCCCCTCTCGCCCGAGGCCGCCTCCGAGATGATCGACACGCTGGAGGTGCAAAGCCTCACACCATGGATCGCCGCTCGGGATCAGGCGGTCGTGACCCTCCTCTATGGCTGCGGTCTGCGCATCTCCGAAGCGCTCGGCCTCACCGGGGCCGACCTGCCCATCGGCACCGTGCTGCGCATCCTCGGCAAAGGCGGCAAGGAACGGCTGGTGCCGGTGATCGAGCCTGCCCGCGCGGCGGTGACACAATATGCCCGCCTCTGCCCCTATGACATCCCGCGCAATGGCCCGCTTTTCCTAGGCGCGCGCGGCGGCGCACTCAGTCCGCGCCTGATCCAGAAGGTGATGGAACAGACCCGAGCCCAGCTTGGCTTGCCCGCCACCGCCACCCCCCATGCCATGCGCCACAGCTTTGCCACGCATCTGCTGAATGCCGGGGGCGATCTGCGCGCGATACAGGAACTTCTGGGCCATGCCTCGCTCTCGACCACCCAGGCCTACACGGGCGTCGACACCGCCCGCCTGATGGAGGTCTACGCCCGCACCCATCCACAGGGACGCGGCTAGGGTGAGGCGATGATGGCTGGCGGGGTTTGGCCTGTTGCTGTCGTTAGCCTCATTCTCCAATGCGCGGAATCAAGGCGCGGAGCGCCGCCGCGCAGCGCCCGTCTGCCGGGCGGGCGCTTTTGCAACGTCGTAATCCCTTGATAACGCCAAAGTATTGGGCAGGCATATAAGTGCCAGCCGGTGCCGTTACAGCGCCCACCCGGCAGACGGGCGCCGCGCGGCTCCTCACTTGGGGCCAAGGTCCGCAACCAGCCCCAAACCCGCCACGACAACTCAACTCCAACCCCGTCCCGCCTCACGCAATAGTTAAGTTCAATTACAGCGGAATCATGCGAGGCTCCGCGCGGATAACCCGCGTGTCTCGTGAATGAAATGGAGAATTTTAACTATGAAACGCCAGCTTTTCGCCGCAGCGACCCTTATGGCCAGCCTGACACTTGGTCAAACCGCCCATGCCGCCGACTGCCCGGTCGATGTCGAGGATCCTTTTGCCCTCGAGGCCGCCGCCATCGAAGAGATTTACGCCTGCATCAAGGATGACTTGGCCGCAGGCTATGCCAAAGAAGGCAACGCGGTGGCGGCTGCCTATCGCGGTTGGACCGTATCCTCGACCCGTCCCGCCGTTGCGGGGGCTCATGGCAACCGCCTGCTCTATACCTTCGCCAATGACATCGCGGCCGAGCAATATCTGAAATACGCAGACGAGGGCGTCACCATGCCCGTAGGCTCCGTGCTGGCCAAGGAAAGCATCACCATCAGCGCCAAGAAAAAGGCCGCCGTTCCCGGCCCGCTCTTCATCATGACCAAGGGCGAGGCCGGCAGCGTGCCCGAGACCAATGATTGGGTTTATGGCGGCCTTCAGCCGGACGGCAAGCCGATGAAATTCAAGCAGAGCTTCTGCCACGATTGCCACGTCGCATGGGAGGCGCAGGACATGTTGGCCTATCCGCTCGAAGAGGTACGGCTCGCAAACTGAGCAAGGCCTGGAAAAATGCGCCCGGTCCCCGCGTGGGGCCGGGCTTTTTCTTTGCAAATCCGCAATCTCTGCGTCATTAGAACCGCATGACACCTCAGATGCGCGCCCTTCTTGTTCACCTTTTCACAGCCACCGGCGCGGTGTTCGCGATGCTCGCTATGTTGGCGGCCATCGACCTGAAATGGGAACTGATGTTCCTCTGGTTGGTGGTAGCCTTTGCGGTGGACGGCATCGACGGTCCACTGGCGCGCAAATATGACGTTCAGCAAAATGCACCAGAGTTTGACGGTGTCTTGCTTGACCTCATCATCGACTATCTGACCTATGTCTTCATCCCAGCCTTCGCGCTTTTCAAATCGGGTCTCCTTCCAGGGTGGACCGGCTGGGTGGCGATCATCGTGATCACCTTTGCCAGTGCGATGTATTTCGCGGACACACGGATGAAGACCAAGGACAATTCCTTTTCCGGCTTCCCCGGTTGCTGGAACATGCTCGTGCTGGTGCTCTTCGCGCTGGAGCCGAATTTCTGGGTCATTCTGGCCCTCGTCGTGGTGCTGGCGGTGGCAATGTTCCTGCCGCTCAAATTCGTACATCCGGTGCGCACCGAACGCTGGCGCTGGCTGACCCTGCCGATGGCGCTGGCCTGGACGTTCTTCGCGGGCTGGGCGGCATGGGTGCATTTCGATCCGCAAAGCTGGGCGCATTGGGGACTTGTCGTCACCAGCGTCTACCTGCTCTTTGCCGGCATCGCGCAGCAAGTCTTTCCACGCAAAGGCGACCTTGACCGGGTTTGAGCGGTTGATGTTGGGCCTATTACTGAAATTGGCCCCACCTAGTGAGACGCGCGGTGCCCGTCCGCCGGGTGGGCGCTGCACGGCAGTCGGCTGTCACTTTATCTCGGCCAAACACTCCCGCGATTTCAAGAGACTGCACCGTTGCAAAAGCGCCCGCCCGAGGGGGCGGACCATGCCAGAGGCATGCCTTCAGCATGACCGCTGCGCGGCGGCGCGTGCCGCGCCTTGAATCCGCGCTTTGGGCATTGGGGCGGATGTCCCCGTCAGCCCAAAACCGCCCCCTACATCGTATCCAGACAATGCCGCCGAAACGCCCGCTTGAGCAGATCCAACTCCTCACGCAACAGCGCCATTTCGGCGCGGATGTCATAGCTCAGCACATCCCCCGCTAGGAGCGCAAAACTTTCGAGGACTTCACCGCTCTTCCGGTCGCGGATCACGAATGTCTGAACCCCGTCAGCAATCTTCTCAAGCGGAACCGGCACCCGCACCACCCAGAGCTGCTCGTCCGGCTTGGACGTCACCTCGACGCCCGCCACCGGCTCTTGCTGATGCGTGACCTCGATGTCAGGCGTGAACTCACCCTCGCCCGCCCGCGTCAGCACCCCTTCCCAGACCCCTTCAAAGAGCCGCGTCTTGGTCAGTGTCACCTCGTTCATCGCTGCTTCCCTGTTACAGATCCGCGCGCGGGCGGCGGCTGAAAGTGACATCGCGCAGCACAAGCTGGCTCATCTGCGGATTCTCGAAAATAAGGTCGACCCAGGCCCGCTCCACCCGCTTTTCATTGAGATTGGAATAGGCCAGATCGAACTCGACCATGATTTCCTCGGCATTCAGCGGCAGTTCCCGCACGATCTGTTCGGTATTCGGCCCGTGTTTGATATTCAACCGGGCAAAGATCTCCAGCGGCTTTTCCAGCTCCACAATCGTATCCATCCGCAACAGATGTCGCTTGGTCAGCCCGTTCACCGCCTGCTGCGGGAAATCCAGCACCACCGACAGAAACGATCCGTCAAAGGCAAACACATCCATCCGCAACCCATACGGTGCCAGATCCGCCTCACGGCTGTTGCGCAACTGCCGCAGACACAGCTCCGACCGCGCGCAATCGTGAAACAACGTCACCTCGCGCCCCAGCATCGACTTGGACCGAACCGAGGCCATGCCCGGCACCGGCAATGGTTCGCGCCACAACTCGGGTCGCCACGCCCAATCCGTGCCATGCGGGCGGGAAAAGGAATTCGAGCCGATCATCGGCAGCGCCAGCCGGTTGTCGGCAATCGAAATCACCTCATTGAGCGAGTAAATCAGTTTGCGCGCACGGGCCCGGGCCCGTCGCAATTCGGCCACCCCCATCATCGGGGCATTGCGCGCCGCCTGCCGCCATTTGCGCAGGCTGTGCCGATGTGTCAACACATCCAGTAATTTCATGCAGAGCGCACCCTTGCCAAACTTCGCACGCGAAACAGTGCCGAATTCTATGTCCCGGATCTTTGCATAGCATTAATTCAAAAGAGGAAACAATCCACTCAAAAGGTGAGGGTACTCAGGTCAGGACGCCGCCTTGGGCGCGCTCGCCTGCTCCGGGCTTGCCCCGCGCAGCGCCTCTCCGAGATCGCGCAGCATCTCGCGTCCCGCCGGCCCCGTCACGACACTTCCCGCAGGGCCATAGATCGCGAGCCCCACGAGATGCCCGTTGATCACCATACCAGCCCGCCAATGCACCGGGTCGCCCCCCGGCAGGACCTCTTGGCCACCCTGCATCACCTGCACCAGAGAGATCCCGTCGCGATCCTCGGCACGCCGAACCTCAGCCGGGGCCAAGGCCCGCGCCATTGTCTGCGCGTCCGGCTGCTGCACCGGGCCCGTGCGCGGCAAGACAGAGACCGTCAGTATCGCAGGTTCGACATAGACGCCCGCCGTTCCGGTCAGGCTCTCGCAACTGGCAATCAAGGCAAAACTACCCGATGCGCCACGTCGCAGGCTGGCCCCGTCCACGCAATAGCCGCGCGGCCCCGTCACCACCACCTCAGCGTCGTAGAACGCCACCTTGCTCAACGCTTGGGATTTACCCGCAGGCACGGCGAGACAGCCCGCAAGGGCCATCATCCCCAGCCCGAGCAAGGTCCGGACGGCCAGCGCCCGGACCCGGCCCTGCTCAGAGGTCCATATAGACATGCCGCTCGAACGCCGCACCGGGATGGGTCACAGCGCCCTTGTAGGTCTCGCCCACCAATTGCGCATATTTCCACAACGCCCCGCTGGCATAGATCGTCTCGCGCGGACCGGCCCACGCGGCCTTGCGCGCGGCCAGATCCTCGTCACTCAGATCCACCGACAACTCACCCTTGATCGCGTCAATCGTGATCATGTCACCGGTGGCAATCAGGGCAATCGGCCCACCATGCGCCGCCTCGGGGCCGACATGGCCCACGCAGAAGCCACGCGTCGCGCCCGAGAACCGGCCATCGGTAATCAGCGCCACCTTCTTGCCCATGCCCTGACCGCTGAGCGCCGCCGTGGTCGACAGCATTTCACGCATGCCGGGGCCGCCCGCCGGGCCCTCGTTGCGGATGACGATCACCTCGCCCTCCTTGTAATTGCGCGCCTTGACCGCCTCGAACGCATCCTCTTCGCACTCAAACACCCGCGCCGGGCCGGTAAAGACCTGATGCTCAGGGGCAATCCCCGCGACCTTCACAATCGCACCCGTCGGGGCCAGATTGCCCTTGAGGCCGACAACGCCGCCGGTCTTGGTGATCGGCGTTTCAATCGGATAGATCACCTTGCCATCGGCCACACGCTCGATCAGGTCCAGCTCTTCGCCGATGCTGCGCCCGCTCGCGGTCATGCAATCCTCATGGATCAGCCCCGCCTTGCGCAGTTCCTTCATCACCACCGGGATGCCGCCCGCGTCATAAAGGTCTTTGGCCACATAGGCCCCGCCCGGCTTCAGATCGACGAAATAGGGCGTGTCGCGGAAGATGTCGCAGACATCCTCAAGAAAGAAATCAATCCCCGCCTCATGCGCAATCGCAGGCAGGTGCAGACCAGCATTGGTGCTGCCGCCGGTGCAGGCCACGACCCGCGCCGCATTCTGCAAACTCTTGAGCGTCACCACATCGCGCGCCCGGATGTTCTTTTCCAGGAGCTGCATCACCGCCCGGCCAGAGGCCTCGGCATATTGATCACGGCTCTCATAGGGCGCGGGCATGCCCGAGGAATTCATCAGCGCCAGACCGATCGCCTCAGACACACAGGCCATGGTATTGGCAGTAAATTGCCCACCACAGGCTCCCGCCGACGGGCAGGCCACCCGCTCCAGCATATCGAGCGCCTTGTCGGACATCTCGGCGTTCTGATGCCGCCCCACGGCCTCGAACATATCCTGCACGGTCAGATCGCGACTGCGGAAATCCGCCGGGATTTCCTCGACCTGCGGCGCCTTGCCCGGAAGGATCGACCCGCCATAGATGAACACCGACGGCACATTCAACCGCACCATCGCCATCATCATCCCCGGCAAGCTCTTGTCACAGCCCGCCAGCCCCACCAGCGCGTCATAGCAATGGCCGCGCATCGTCAATTCCACCGTATCGGCAATCGCCTCGCGGCTCGCCAGAGAACTGCGCATGCCCTCATGCCCCATCGCAATGCCGTCCGTCACCGTGATTGTGGTGAACTCGCGCGGGCTGCCATGCGCCTCTTTCACGCCGCCCTTGACGGCCTGCGCCTGACGGTTGAGCGAGATATTGCAGGGGGCCGCCTCGTTCCAGCAGGTCGCCACACCGACCAAGGGCTGATGGATCTCCGCCTCGGTCATGCCCATGGCATAGTAATAGGACCGATGCGGCGCGCGCTCCGGTCCTTCGGTCACATGGCGGCTGGGCAGTTTGGCTTTGTCGAACTTGGTCATGAGGGGCCTCCCGAAATTTGCTGAAATCGGTCTAGGCCAGCGGCGCGGCGGGGGCAAGCCGATTGCAACGCCTGAGCCCTGCCTATAGCTTGCGCGCATGAGATATGACGCCCATGAACTCCTCGTTGGTCCCGCCCGCGCGACGTCCCATCCCGCCCGCCTTCTGGCGGGCATCGCCCTCGGCGTGCCGGTGTTTGTGGCGCTCAGCTTTGGCTATGCGTCGCTGCTGCCCCTGCTCTTTGGCCCCGAAGCATGGGCCCAAATCGCACCGGGCATCGAGGCCGCGAGTAATCCCCAAGGCGTGCTGATCAACCTCTTTGTCTTTGGCCTCCTGATCGTGGCGCTTGGCCTTACCCTGCGCCTCGTCCACCGGCGCGGCATCTGGAGCATCATCGGCCCCCGCACCCTCGCGCTGCATCAATTCAGCCGCGCCATGGGTGTCATGCTGCTCCTCTACGGCGCGCTGCTCTTTTTGCCCATGCCCGAGGGGATGGACCCGGTTGCCAACCTCGCGCCCGGTCATTGGCTGATGCTCTTGCCGCTCGCGCTCTTGGGCCTCTTCATTCAGGTCTTTGCCGAGGAACTGGTGTTTCGCGGCTATCTCCAGACCCAGCTTGCCGCACGCTTCTCCTCGCCCCGGATCTGGATGGTGCTGCCCTCGCTCTGCTTCGCCATGCTGCATTTCGATCCCGTCAGCTTTGGCCCGAATGCCTGGATCGTGGTGGCCTGGGCGGCGGCTTTCGGTCTCGCCGCCGCTGATCTCACGGCCCGCTCAGGTACACTCGGCCCCGCCACAGCCCTGCATTTCATCAATAATTTCAGCGCCATCATGATCGCCGCCCCGCGCGGCCAATTCGACGGTCTGGCGCTCTATGCCTATCCCTTTGGGGTGGACAATATCGACGCCCTCTGGGCGATGATGCCGCTCGATCTCTTGATCCTCGTCTGCGGCTGGCTCGCCATCCGCGTCACCCTGCGCCGCTGATTGCATTTCACCCGCGCCCCGCTTATGTCAGGGCGCAACCGCCACCAGAGGGACCGGACCGAATGAACTGGATCACAAACTACGTGCGCCCCCGGATCAACTCGATCTTCTCGCGCCGCGAAATCCCCGAGAACCTCTGGACCAAATGCGACGAGTGCGGCACCATGCTGTTTCACCGCGAACTCTCGGACAATCTCAACGTCTGCACCAATTGCAGCCACCACATGGGCATCACCCCGCGCGCCCGCTTTGCCGCGCTCTTTGACGGCGGCATCTTCTCCGAGGTGGACGTCCCCGTCCCCACCCCCGACCCTTTGCATTTCCGCGACCAAAAGAAATACCCCGACCGCCTGCGCGCCGCCCAGAAACTGACCGGCGAGAAAGAGGCGATGCTGGTCGCCACCGGCGAAATGGGCCGCACGCCCGTCGTGGCCGCAGCACAGGATTTCAGCTTCATGGCCGGGTCCATGGGCATGTATGTCGGCAATGCCATCATCGCCGCCGCCGAAACAGCCGTGAAGCTCAAGCGCCCCCTCATCCTCTTCTCCGCAGCCGGTGGCGCACGCATGCAGGAGGGTATCCTGAGCCTGATGCAAATGCCCCGCACCACCGTCGCTGTACAGATGCTGAAAGAGGCAGGGCTGCCCTATATCGTCGTGCTCACCCATCCCACCACCGGCGGCGTCACCGCCTCCTATGCGATGCTGGGCGATGTCCAGATTGCCGAACCGGGCGCGCTCATCTGCTTTGCCGGTCCGCGTGTCATCGAACAGACCATCCGCGAAAAACTGCCCGAAGGCTTCCAGCGCGCCGAATACCTGCTCGACCACGGCATGCTCGACCGCGTGACGCCCCGCACCCAGATGCGCGACGAGTTGATCACCATCACCCGCATGCTGATGGGCCTGCCCCCCGCGATCAAGGGCGACCTGCCCGCCCCCGCTGCGGCAGAGCCGGTCAAGGCCGAGGCAAAGCCCAAGGACGCCCCCAAGAAATGACCGCCCCCACATCCGACGCCATCCTTGCCCGGATGATGGCGCTACACCCCAAGATCATCGACCTCACGCTCGATCGCGTCTGGCGTTTGCTGGACGCTTTGGGCAATCCCCAGAACGACTTGCCCCCCGTGATCCATATCGCGGGCACCAATGGCAAAGGCAGCACACAGGCGATGATCCGCGCCGGGCTCGAGGCGGCGGGCAAGACCGTGCACGCCTATACCTCGCCCCACCTTGCACGGTTTCACGAACGCATCCGTCTGGCGGGAAATCTGATTTCAGAGGACCACCTGACCGCCGTCTTGGATGAATGTTACGCCGCCAATGGCAGCGATGCGATCACCTATTTCGAGATCACCACCTGCGCCGCCCTCCTTGCCATGGCCCGCACCCCGGCGGATTACACCTTGCTTGAGGTCGGTCTTGGCGGGCGGCTCGATGCCACCAATGTGGTCGACCAACCGGCGCTCACCATCATCACCCCCATTTCCATCGACCACGAACAATATCTCGGCGACACGCTGGCCAAGATCGCAGGCGAAAAGGCCGGGATCATCAAGCGCCGGGTGCCCTGCGTCGTCGGCCCGCAACCGGACGAGGCTCTGGAGGTGATCGAGGCCATCGCCGCCCGCCACGGCGCGCCGCTCTTGGCGCAGGGTCAACACTGGCACGCCTATTCAGAACGTGGTCGCCTGATCTTTCAGGACGAAACCGGCCTCTTGGACCTCCCCCTGCCCAACCTGCCGGGCGCACATCAGATCGAGAACGCAGGCGCGGCCCTCGCCGCCCTGCGCCACCTGCACATGGGCGATGCCGCCTATGAGGCCGCCGTCACCCACGCCTTCTGGCCCGCGCGCATGCAACGCCTGCACACCGGCCCGCTGATCGAGGCCGCCCCTCATGCCGAGCTTTGGCTCGACGGCGGTCACAACCCCGCCGCGGGTCAAGCGCTCGCGCGGCATCTGGCCACCCTGCCCGCGCGTCCCACGCATCTGATCTGCGGCATGCTGAATACCAAGGACATCGCAGGCTATCTCATGCCCCTCGCCGCCCATGCCGCGTCGCTCACCGCCCTCTCGATCCCCGGCGAGGCCAACACCCTGCCCGCCGAGGTCACAGCCGAGGCTGCCCGCGCGGCAGGCCTGCCCGCACGAACCGCCGAGACTGCGCTCGATGCCGTCACCGCCATCGCCGCCCATAGCCCCGAGGCGCGGATTTTGATCTGCGGTTCGCTCTATCTCGCGGGCGGCATTCTGCGCGAAAACGGCTGAGCCGCCCAAAGCGCAGGACCACACGATCTTTGCGTACAAAACCCGCGTACAACGCGTACAGGGTGTACGCTGTCGCCCTCATGGTCGAATCCCACGAAAAATCTGCGGTTTTAAAGACTTTTCAAGGTTTTTGCGAATCACCCCATATTGACGGAATTGCGATAATCAGACTATATATTGATCCATAAACTCCGGCACCCGTGCCCGCCGGACCTAAAAATTCAAAGGGGAAGCGCCGTGTTCAACCACGTCACAGGCCATCAATCGGCCGAATTTTCCCCGATCACCCTTTCAAACTTCACGACTATATCATTGATTTATTTGGGGTATTAGAATGTTGCGTGCCACCCTGATCGCGGCAGGATTTTTTGCCATCACCCTTGCGCTGATCCTTGTTCAACCCGGCAAACCACGCCCATCGGTGGACGCCCTTCCGCTGACCGATACCTATGTCACCCGCGCCGCACCGGACCTCTCAACAGTAAACGCCCCGGCCCGTCAGCCAGAGCCAGAGGTTACCAGCGCGCCCCTTGCCGAGCAGCCAGTCCAACCCACCAAATGGGCACCGGCTGTCGTCGCCTCCGCACCGGCCGTGACAACACTTGACTCGATGGTGCTTGGCGCGCTGCAACAGAGCCAATCCGAGACCTATATCGACGCCCTCGTGAATGACGCCGCCCAAAAGGGCCGGGTCGAGGTGCCACAAGGGCTTGTCACAGCCGAAGGGCGCGTCGATACAGCACTTCTTCTCAGCGCCCTGTCCCAACCGGCCCGCCCCCGCGTGCCCAGCACCTATACCGTCGCCACCGGCGACAGCCTTGCCTCGATCGCCTATCGCTTTTACGGCGACCTCGCGAAACAATCCGATATTTTCGCCGCCAATAGCGACAGCATGCAGCCCTCCGAGCGGCTGCGCGTCGGTCAGGTGCTTAACCTTCCAACGCCCTGATTTTTCAGGGCAAACCCGTTACGATGGCAGGAGTGATTGAGGGGCCGAACCAGCGGCCCCCTTTCATTTTCAATGGCACAAATTATCCACGCCCATCCTTGGGCGAGCCCATCACCACATAGGATGTGATCGCATTGACCTGCGGCAGCGTGCCGAGAACATCAGTGTGAAACCGCTTGTAGGCCACCAGATCAGGCACTTCGACCCGCAAGAGATACTCCACCGCGCCGGTGATATTATGGCATTCCACCACCTCCGGCGCGCGGCTCATCGCCTGCTCAAAGGCCACCCGACTGGCCTTGGTGTGGCTGTTCAGCCCGACCGTGATATAGGCCAGAAACCCAATGCCAAGCGCGCCACGATTCAGCACCGCGCGATAGCCTGCGATCACGCCCCGCCGCTCCAGATCCTGCACCCGTCGCAGGCACGCGGACGGTGACAGTCCCACCCGTTCGGCCAACTCCAGATTGCTGATCCGCCCATCGCGGCTTAACTCTTGCAATATACGTTCACTGATCTTGTCCATGAGCGAATTATATTGCAGAGAATGTGCACAATCACAACAAAACACAATTCCACACCACGAAAAATCGCATAGAATTGTGCCATGACACTCGAATTGCTCACCGCCCTCGCCACGTTTTGCTTTGTCACGGTCATGACTCCGGGACCGAACAACCTCATGCTCATGGCCTCGGGGACGAACTTCGGTTTTGCCCGCTCCATCCCCCATATGCTGGGGATCGGCCTTGGGTTTCCCCTAATGGTAGCATGTGTGGGCCTCGGCGTGATGCAGGTCTTCGACCTATGGCCGCTCAGCTACACCCTGCTCAAGATCGGCTCCGTCACCTATCTCCTCTATCTCGCGTGGAAAATCGCCCACGCCGCCCCACCCCGCGACGCCGAAACCTCCGGTAAGCCATTGACTTTCCTACAGTCTGCGGCATTCCAATGGGTCAATCCAAAGGCATGGAGCATGGCGCTCTCTGCCATCACCCTCTATGCCACCGGGCGCGATCTGGCCTCGGTTCTCTGGGTCTCTGGCGTATATGTTGTGGTCTCATCCGTCAGCACCACAAGCTGGACCCTGCTCGGCCAACAACTCCGCCGCCTGCTCAAGAACCAAACCCGCCTGCGTGTCTTCAACTGGCTCATGGCTGCCCTCTTGGTCGCGACACTGATCCCTGTGCTATGGCCCGCATGACGCTGACCTTGCTGCATACCGCAGAGGCCCACCGCGCCACTTTTGACGCGCTGCGCGATGGCATCGCACCGGATGTGACGCTTCATCATATCCTGCGCCCGGATTTCCTGAGCCGTGCCCAAGAGGCCATGACAGAGGATTTGATCTCTGAAATCAAAAAAGAAATTCATAAACACCCCACCCCTGTTCTTTGCACCTGCACCACGATCGGTCCCATAGCCGAGTCCGCAGGCGCGCTGCGGATCGACGCACCAATGATGCAGGTGGCGGCGGACTCCGGTGGCCCGGTGCTCATGGTCTATTGCCTCGACAGCACCCGAGCGCCCAGCCTCGCCCTCCTCACCCGCGCCCTGCACTGCACCGCCAATCCGCACCCCATACACGCCCTCCCTCTCTTGTCTCTCTGGCCGCTTTTCGCCGCAGACAACCACGATGATTTCGCCCGCGCCATCGCCAGAGAAACCCGGATCTATATCGCGCAACATCCTGATATCACAGCAATCGTTCTGGCTCAGGTTTCGATGGCTGGGGCGGCCCGGTATCTCACCGACCTCGCACAGCCAGTGCTGACCTCACCAGAGCCGGCCCTACGCGCCGCCCTCGCCCGGTTGTGATTGCAAATCACCCCTCTTCCAGCCATATAACCCCACGGCAACCGTGGAGACATGACAGCAATGACCAACTACCTCGACTTTGAAAAGCCGCTGGCCGAGATTGAAGGCAAGGCCGAGGAACTGCGCGCACTTGCCCGCGGCAATGCCGAAATGAACGTCGATGCCGAGGCTGCAGCTCTTGATGCCAAGGCCGCCGAGATGCTGCATGACCTCTATAGAACGCTGACCCCGTGGCGGAAATGTCAGGTGGCGCGTCACCCCGACCGCCCGCATTGCCGCGACTATATCGAGGCGTTGTTTTCCGATTATACCCCGCTCGCCGGGGACCGCGTCTTTGGCGAAGATCATGCCGTCATGGGCGGGCTTGCGCGGCTGAAGGACCGCCCCGTGATGGTCATAGGCCATGAAAAAGGCAACGATACCAAGAGCCGGATCGCCCGCAACTTTGGCATGGCCCGCCCCGAGGGCTATCGCAAGGCCGTGCGCCTCATGCAGATGGCCGACCGTTTCGGCCTGCCGGTGATCACGCTGGTGGACACGCCCGGTGCCTATCCCGGCAAGGGCGCCGAAGAGCGGGGGCAAAGCGAGGCGATTGCCCGCTCCACCGAGACCTGTCTTGCCATCGGCGTGCCGCTGGTGTCGGTCATCATCGGCGAAGGTGGATCAGGCGGGGCTGTGGCCTTTGCCTCGGCCAACCGCGTGGCCATGCTGGAGCATTCGGTGTATTCCGTGATCTCACCCGAAGGCTGCGCCTCGATCCTGTGGAAGGATGCCGAAAAGATGCGCGAAGCCGCCGAAGCGCTGCGCCTCACGGCACAGGATCTGACCCGGCTTGGCGTCGCGGACCGCGTCATTGACGAACCCTTGGGAGGGGCGCACCGCGATTCCGCCCGCACCATCGCTGCCGTGGGTAAGACGATTGAGGCAATGCTGTCAGAACTTGCGAAAAAAGATCGCGCCGCCCTTATCAAGGATCGGCGCGAGAAATTTCTGCGGATGGGAACCAAGGGGCTCGCGGCCTGAGCCGCGAGCGCTGATACTTCGCCTCAGGCCGCGTCGCGCCGGTTCGCCTTGAGCCGCGCGTTCACTGTCTCGACGATTCCCGAGAACTCAGCCGACTCGATGCCTTGCTGCTCGGCGATGAGTTTCACCAGCATATCGACCCGCTCGATCCGATCCGCCCCGCCTTCAATCGCGCGTGCAGCCGAGGACGGTTTGAGCAAGCCATTGGCCGCGTTTGCATATTTGGCAAAAGGCACGGCGTCGTCCGCATCCGCCCCAAGACGGCGCACCACATCATCGACGGTGCTGTAGATCTTCTCGGACAAGGCCACATCGCCATGCACCGCCTCTTTGATCGGGCGCGCACCTTCCGGCAGAACACAGCGGTAATTGCCCGTGAGCAGCATGCTCCACTTGGCAAAGGGCACATAGATCGAGTCGAAGACCCGCAGTTTGACCGGCACGTCCTTGCCATCGACCGTCACCGCGTCAATCGCGGCCTCAAGGTCACGCAGAATGCGATTATGAGCCTCATCCTCGAAAATCGCGGCCTTGAAATTGGTCGGCAGCCCGACATGCAGCGTATTCGCGCCATCCTCGGCCACGCGGTAGGCCTGCGGATCGGGGCTGCACAGGGTCACGGTGCCGGGCTTGAACGCCGCCCAGGCCCGCGGACAGGTATAGGCCGCCTCAAGTTTCGAGGTATCCAGTCCCGGAACCCGGCGCAAATAGGGCAGCGGCGGCATGTTCATAATCGACAGGCACGGCGTGCCCGCCGCCGCGATCCGACCCAAGAGGTCGACGATATTGTCGGCGCAGTATTGCGGCTCTGACATGGCAAGCGCCACCATGTCATACTCGGCGGGGTTCACATCCTCGGGTGTCAGCGCGTTGAGCGTGCCGGGCAGGTCATGCGACCGGAACGAGCGATGCTCTGCTTCGTCACGCAGCTTGATGCGCACGTCGGTGCCCTCGGCATTGATCAGATCGGCGGTGGACTGACGGCAGACCAACGTCACATCCTGCCCGGCCATCAGCAACTTGGTGCCAAGCAGAGAGCCATAAGAGGCCCCGAGGATTACGATACGATAAGCCATGTCCGTCCTTTCGATAGAATCTTGCTACTGTGATTGATCCCTCGACTATATAGAACCCCGCCGATTTCACTACGAAATTAATGTCAATGTGTGTATGGTAAACATTACAAATCTAATTTCTGTAATGTTGTAAGGATTCCCATGGCAAAGACGCTCATTGGCCCCCGGCTCCGTCAGTTGAGACGCGACCGGGGCCAGACTCAGGCCGATATGGCCCGGATGCTGAATGTCAGCCCCTCCTACATCAACCTGCTCGAAAACAATCAGCGCAGCTTGTCGGTGCAGATGCTGATGTCACTGGCGGATGCCTATGCCGTCGATTGGCGCGACCTGACCCGCGACGAGACCGCGCGCCGGGTGGCGGATCTGCGCCTTGCGGTGCGCGACCCGGTCTTTGCCTCAGACCGCCCCGATCTTCAGGAATTGCGCGGCGCGGTGGATCACGCGCCACGCGTCGTCGATCTCTTTCTCGAATTGCACGGCGCATATCGCACTGCACTGGAAAAGATCCTGAGCCTTGCCGGCGACAACGCCGCCGATGAATTGCTGCGCAGCTCGCCCGAGACCGTCATCCACAATTTCTTTCGCGACCACGGCAACCATTTCCCAGAGCTCGAGCACGCCTCAGAAAGCGCACGCGAGGGAGAGTTCACCTCGCCCGAAGACCGCTATTTCGATCTGCGCGAGCGGCTTCGGACGCGGCATGGCATCACCGTGCGAGTCCGGCGGATCGGGGATCTGGGCGATGCGCTGCGGTATTATGACGAGGCCACCGGGGTGGTGCATCTGTCTCAGGCGCTCGACACCTCCAACCGCGCCTTTCAACTCGCCCATGTTCTCTGCCTCGTTGCCTATCCTGACGTGCTGTCGGGGATCGTCAACCGCAGCGGGCTCGATTCACAACACGCTCTGGCCCGGCTGCGGGTGGAACTTGCCAATTACTTCGCCGCCGCCTTTCTCATGCCCTATGACGCCTTCCTGCGCGAAGCAGAGGCGGCCGCCTATGACATCGACCGGATCGCTGCGGTGTTCAGCACCTCGTTCGAACAGGTCTGCCAGCGCCTGACCACCTTGCAGCGCGAGGGCGCGCGCGGCGTGCCGTTCTTCTTTCTGCGCATCGACAAGGCCGGGAATGTCACCAAACGTTTCAATTCCACCTCATTTCACCTTGCGGAATATGGCGGCTCCTGTCCGGTCTGGAACATTCACACGGCTTTTTACCAACCCGGCGTGATGATGCCGCAATTTGTCGAAATGCCCGATGGCGCGCGCTATTTCACCGTCAGCCGCACGGTGCATCGCCCGGTGTTCAGTGAGGAAACGCAGGACCGCCGCCTGACTCTTGCCCTTGGGTGCGAGGCGAAATACGCGCAGCGCCTGCGCTATGCCTCGAGCTACAATTTCGACGATCCCAAACTTTATGCACCCATCGGCCTCAACTGCAACCTCTGCCCGCGCCAGGCCTGTTCGCAGCGCGCGCATCAGCCCTTGTTGATGGAACTGCCGATTGACGAGAACCGGCGCGGCAGCACCCGCTATGAAAGCTGAAAGGGGGGCCGATTGGCCCCCCTTCCCATTTTACTCGACAGTTTCTTATTCCGCCGGCTTGGCCCGCCGCGGACGCAGATACTTGAACGCGGGCATCAGGATCAGGATGATCGCCACGATCATGATCGGCGCCGAAATCGGCCGGTTAAAGAAGATCGCCGGATCACCCGAGGACAGAAGCAACGATTGGCGCAGCGTCGGCTCGGCAATCGGACCCAGCACGATGGCCAGAACCGCAGGCGCCACCGGATAGTCGAACTTGCGCAGGAAGAACGCGCCAAAGCCAAAGATCAGCAGCAGCCAGATGTCGAACATATCCTGCATCGCCGCATAGCCACCGACAACCGAGAGCACAAAGATCAGCGGTGCCAGCACGGTAAAGGGCATGCGCAGCATCCAGATAAACAGCGGGATGAAGGCAAGGTTCACGATCACGGCAAAGAAGTTGGAGACATAGAACGATCCAATCAGACCCCAGACGAAATCCGACTGTTCCACAAAGAGGCGCGGACCGGGCGTCAGACCCCAGATCACCATACCACCTAGCAGAATGGCGGTGGTGGGAGAGCCGGGAATGCCCAAGGTCAGCATCGGCAGCATGGACCCGGTGGAAGCAGAGTTGTTCGCCGCTTCCGGGGCCGCCACGCCTCCGACATGTCCCTTGCCGAAATCATCTGGACGCTTCGAGATCATCTTGGTCACGCCATAGGACATGAGCGAGGCCGGTGTCGCCCCCGCCGCCGGAAGCACGCCAACGAAGAAGCCAAGGAAGGAGCCGATGGACATGCCCTTCCAACCCTTTTTGAACGTCGTGCCGGTGTCCTCAAAGATGCCCTTTACCGAAATCTTTGCCTCGGTATTGGTCACTTCGCCCCGTGTCGATTCAATCGTCCAGATCATCTCGCCGATGCCATAGACACCGATGGCGAGAACAAGAAAGCTGATGCCCCCAAGAAATCCGTTCATTTCGAACAGAACCAGTCGCGGTGCGCCGGAAATCTGGTCAAACCCGACCGTGGCCAGAACGAGACCAAAACAGATGGAGAACACCGTCTTGGCGATATCGTCACCGCCAAGGCCCACAAAGGTTGCAAAGGCCAGAAGCATCAGCGCAAAGATTTCAGGCGGACCAAAGCTGAGGGCCACCGTCGCCAAAAGCGGAGCAAAGCCGGTGAAGAGCACGACCGACACCGTTCCCCCGACGAACGAGGCAATCGCTGCCGCCACCAGGGCAAGTCGCGCCTTGCCCTGCAGCGCCAGTGGTCGCCCGTCAAAGGTGGTGGCGACCGCCGTCGATGCCCCGGGAATACCCAAGGTGATCGACGAAATAGCCCCCCCATACATGGCACCATAGTAGATGGCGGCCAAAAAGATGATCGCTGATCCCGGCGGGACAAGGAAGGTGATCGGCAAGAGGATTGCCACACCGTTCACCGATCCCAGACCCGGCATTGCGCCGATAAAGAGCCCGAGAGTCACGCCGACAAAGATGAGCAATAGGTTAAGAGGTTGCACTGCGACAAGTATGCCGTCGCCAAGTAGAGATAGAATTTCCATTTGTTGGGTCGCCCTTTTGTCAGCTAGGCCGTGACCGGCTCAGTAGATGATTTCGTAGAGGACATTGAACACCGGCTCGGTGAATCCCATGCCGGTCGGCATCGAGATTTGCATCAGCCCTTCAAAGAAGAAGAACAGCCCAAGCGGGAACAGCAGCACCATCATACTGGTCAGAAACCAGCCGTGGCGTCCGAGAACCTTGAGATAGTACAGCATGAAGATGGCCACCGCGCCATACATCGACACGATGTCGATCAGCGCCACAAAGCCAATGATACCACCCCCTACGAGCAACAGCGTCTTGAGCCCATAAGAGTCGAGCACCGGTTCATCCGACTGGGACTGCGGAGACGTGCCCCGCACCCAGTTCAGGGCGATAAAGCCGGTTGAGATCAGCATGCCCAGCGATAGCCAGAATGGCCAGAAGCCGCCCTGTGGTCCGGTCTTGGCAACAAAGCCAATCCCGTTCGCCGATGCCTTGTACATCAGGTAGATGGATAGGAGGGCCAGCACGCCCGCCGTCACTATTTCGCCAACCCGCATGGCTAGCCCTCCTTGTTGTGAGTTAAGTTTTCAGATCACTTCATGCCAGCAAGAAGCTTGGTGTGGTTCTCGACCTGCAACTGCCAGTAGGCGCGCTGCTCTTCCGGGTTCATCCACAGCGGAGACAGAGACTCTGCCTCCAGATAGCCCTGCCATTCTTCAGAGTTGAAGATGTCCTCAAAGAGCTTCTGGTAATAGGCTGCTGCCTCATCCGACATGCCCGGCGCACCAACAACGGCCCGCTGATTGTAATAGCTGAAATCGTGGCCCTTTTCCTTGAGCGTCGGAATGTCCGGATAGGCACTCATCTGCTCGTCAGAGAAGACCAGAAGCGGCCGCACGTCGCCCGACTGGAAGAAGCCACGTGCTTCTGCCGGGTTGTTCACTGTCGCCATGATCTGCTTGCCGGCCAGAGCCGCCGCAACCGCGCCGCCGCCGTCAAATGGGATGTATTTCGACTTCAGGTCGAAGGCGTTGTTCAGGTAGGCAAACACGATGCTGTCTTCCTGACCGGTGCCGGTGCCGCCGGTGGTATACTCACCATCCGCCGCTTTGACCGTCTCGACCCACTGCTCAAAAGTCTCGATTCCGCTGTCCTTCTGAACCCAGAGCGCGAAGGGGTCGACACCCATCATTGCAATCGGGGTAAAGTTCTGGATGTCGATGCCCAGATCGGGCTGACGGATCGGTGTCGAGAAGAACGAGTTGAGCGTCACCAGAATGGTGTGATCCGGATCGCTTGCCGTATTCAGCCAGATCAGCGCTTCTGCACCAGAGCCACCACCCTTATTGTTGGGGATGAGCGGACGGCTGGTCATGTCCTTTTTCTCAGCCACCGACTGAATAAAGCGTGCGATCTGGTCGGCGCCGCCACCCGGACCCGCCATGATGACAAAGTCGATCGGCTTGCGCGGCTGCCACTCTGCCATTGCCGCCGGAGCAGTGAGCCCCAACGCGGCGATGCCAAATGCTAAAGTTTTCAGAATATTCATGTCTTCCTCCCATTAATGGCCGCTATCCGGCCAGATGCAGTAAGGTTCTGATGCGCCCTCGGCCCTCCTCGGCCTTTTCTTGGTGCTCATCCAAACCAGTCTTGAGTTTGCTGTCGTCCTCCTGTCCCTGTCCACAAATTTCCGATACTTTTGCTCAACGCCTCAATGCACCATGACCACCGGAATTGTGGCTTCGGCCACGATGGTCGCGGAATTGCCGCCAAGCAGCGACTCCCGCTCGTAACTTTCGTGATAGGCCCCCATGATCAGCATGTTTGCCCCCACTTCGGCGCATTTTTCCAAGAGCGTGCGCCCCACATTGCCGCTGCGCTCGAACCCATGAATTTGCGACGTGATGCCCCGCTGGGCCAGATAATGCCGAAATTCTTCGGGTGTCGCGGTGTGGTCGATTCGCCCTGCCGTCAGGATCGTCACCTGATCCGCACCCTCGATCAGCGGCATCGCCAGGGCCACCGCACGCGATGCCTCGAGCGAGCCATTCCAGCCGATCGCCACATGGCTGCCGATATCGGCCGCAACCTGATCGGTGTCCGGACAGACCAGAACCGGACGTCCCGAAGAAAAGAGCGCCGATTTCAACGTGTTGTATCCTAGGTTCTCGTCCTGATTGGGCTTGGCCACGCAGATCAGATCGGCAAGTCGCCCATAGTGACGCACCACCTCTACCTGCTTGCCCTCATATTCCCGGAATGCCGCCGTGGGCTTGCCAACCGCGCGCGGTTCAACACTGATCCCGTGACGCGCGGCATCGGCAACAAACTTGTCGCGCAGATAGTTCTGTTCGTAATCGGCGCGCTTGAGACTCGCCTCTTCCAGCTGCTTGCGCAAGAACGACGGGATCACCACGCCATAAGGCATCATATCCTCGGCCTTGGGGTGGCAATGCACCACCCGCACATGCGCATTAAAGCGTTTTGCGAGGGCTGCAGCATGCGCAAACAGGACCGGTCCCCGACCGTCTCCGCGAACCGGCATCATGATGGTGTGAAGTGTGCTCTGGCGCATGATCAAAAGAACTCGTTGGGAACGCCTGCGGCGTTGATGGAAAGGAACCGCGCCTGAGGCCCGTGGCCCGAAAGCGGCGCGATCACGAGAGCGCAGCGGATCAGCATGCCGGACCTGCGCCCGATGGGCCGCCCGCGTTCTGGCTCTGCCCTGCTGTAGTGGCGTGGTCGTTTTCCAAGCCTGTCATGTTGCGCTCCCTTTGCTATGGTTTCGAGATCAGCTTCCCAGTGTCGCCCCCGGCGCAAGATCAACAGAGGCGGCCCATTCGCTCGCAGGCACTTTTGCCCCACCCTTGGGACGCACCCGCTTGATCAGGATCCGTCCGCCCACACATTGCACGGCCACGCCGGCATCGGACACCTCGCGCACGCGGCCCGAAATACCGTCCCCCGGCACAAGCGCGCAGTCATAGACATCGACCTCGGCCCCGTTCAGCGTGGTCCAGGCCCCCGGCGCCGGATTGGTGCCGCGAATGAGGTCATAGACCTGCTTCACCGGGCGATGCCATTCGATGCGCGAATGGGTGCGCGTGCAGCGCCGCTCATAGGTGGCCTCGTCCTCGTCCGGAACGATGCGCGGTGGATTGCCCTTGCGATAGAGATCACAGACCGTCAGCACGCTCTCCACGGCGCTCGGATAGATCTTCTTGAAATAGAGGTCGATCACCGTGTCATCCGGGCCGATCTCACAGTCCCACTGCAACAGGCTGTCGCCCTCGTCCAAGCCATCCGACGGGTAGAACCACGAATAGCCAGACTTGGTGGACCCCATGATGATCGGCCAGTTGACCGCCGAGGGTCCGCGATGCAGCGGCAACAAGGACGGGTGAAAGCAGATTGAACCATGGGTCGGCGTATCGCGCGCGGCCTCGGGCACGAACACATTGACAAAGGCCATCACCATCAGATCGGCCTGATGCCCCGCCAGAACCTCGAGCGAGGCGGGATCATCGAAATTGGCAGGCTGGTGGACCGGCAGGCCCTTTTCCAGCGCGAGTTCCTTGACCGGATCGACGGGCTTTCCGTCACGATCAGGCTCGCAATAAACCGCAACAACTTCGTCTGTCCCGGTGTCGAGCAGCTTGGCCAGCACATCTTTGCCAAAGGCCTGTTGCCCCATTACTATAAGTCGCATTCGATCCTCCCGTTGTGCGGGTGGCCGGTCTGCGCCGGCCTTGCCGTCACCCATTCATTATTCGGCAGCTTGTTTCGCACTTCCGACGGCACCAGAGTCCATGATCCGGGCCAAGTCTTCGCCATCATATCCCAGCACATCGCGCAGGATCTCTTGGGTGTGTTCCCCCAAAAGCGGCGAGCGCGTCACCTCAACCGAACTGTCCGATAGCTTGATCGGACAACCCACTGTCGTGTAGCGGCCCCGCGTCGGGTGATCGACGTCGACGATGGTCCCGGTCTTGCGCAGGCCTTCGTCTTCCATGATCTCCTTGGTGGACAGGATCGGACCGACCGGAATGTCATGCGGATTACAGATGTCCATCACCTCGAACTTGGTCTTGGTCATGGTCCATTCTTCGATCCGCGCAAAAATCGCGTCGAGCTTGTCCAACCGGTCGGCCGGGGTGCCATAGCCAGGCGCGGTCTTCCAATCCGGCTCGCCAATGACGTCGCACACCTTCTCCCAGACAGCCGCCTGCGTGATGAAATACGTGTAGGCGTTGGGATCGGTCTCCCAGCCCTTGCATTTCAGGATACGGCCGGGCTGACCGCCACCGGAGTCATTGCCCGCGCGCGGCGTCGCATCGCCAAACGGAATGCCTGCGCCATACTGTGAATATTCGGTCAGCGGCCCCACCTGCAAACGCTGCTGATCGCGCAGCTTGACGCGGCAGAGGTTGATCACCCCGTCCTGCATCGGTGCCAATACCTTTTGCCCCCGGCCCGAACGCTCGCGCTGATAGAGCGCGGTCACAATACCCAAAGCCAGATGCAGACCCGTGCCGCTGTCGCCAATCTGCGCGCCCGTCACAAGCGGCGGACCATCAAGGAACCCGGTGGTCGAGGCAGCTCCGCCCGCGCATTGCGCGACGTTCTCATAGACCTTGCAATCCTCGTATT
The DNA here is from genome assembly GCF_000152845.1 of Roseovarius sp. 217. GTDB lineage: Bacteria > Pseudomonadota > Alphaproteobacteria > Rhodobacterales > Rhodobacteraceae > Roseovarius. The sequence continues at coordinate 2,478,383 of NZ_CH902584.1, read as the reverse complement.
TGCCGGGGCCAAACCCCTTGACTGAGGCCATGATGATGCGCGGATTGATTTCCTGAATCCGCTCCCAGCTAAAGCCCATCCGGTCCAGAGCACCGGGCGCGAAATTCTCGACCAGCACGTCGCAGGTCTCAACAAGGCGCGTCAGCACCTCCTTGCCCGCGTCGGTCTTGGGGTTGAGCTCGATCGAGCGCTTGTTGTGGTTCAGCATGGTGAAATAGAGGCTGTCCGCGCCGGGCACGTCCACCAGTTGCTTGCGCGTTGCGTCACCGACACCGGGACGCTCCACCTTGATCACATCTGCACCGAACCACGCCAAGAGTTGCGTGCAGGTCGGTCCCGATTGCACATGGGTGAAGTCGAGGATCTTGACGCCTTCAAGAGCTTTCATAGGGTTCTCCATCTTCTGAGCTGCGTGGGCTGGTCGCCCACGCCCCAGTTTCGTTCTGTGTTCAGTCTTTGCGCGCTTGCGGATAGAGGCGTTGCGCCACCACCGATTGCGGGTTCAGGTTGCCGATATTGCCGCTTTCCTTGCCCGCTGCCGGGTCAATGATCGCGTTGATCAACGTGGGTTTGCCACTGTCGAGCGCCTCATAAACCGCCTTGCGCAGCTCATCCGGCGAGCGGGCGATGACACCCACCCCGCCAAATGCCTCGATCATCATGTCATAGCGCGAGCCTTTGACAAAAACCGTGGTTGCCGGATCGTCACCGCCGCCCCAGTTCTCACCATCGCCGCGATAAATGCCGTCATTGTTGAACACGACCGTGCAAATCGGCAGGTTGTAGCGGCAGACCGTCTCGATCTCCATCCCGCAGAAGCCAAAGGCGCTGTCGCCCTCAACCGCCAGCACCCGCTTGCCGGTCTCGATGGCCGCCGCGATGGCCGAACCCATGCCGATCCCCATCACACCCCAGGTGCCCACGTCGATCCGGTGACGCGGCTTGTGGATATTGACGATCGAGCGGCACATATCGAGCGTGTTGGCGCCCTCGTTTACGAGGATCGTGTCGGGATTGTCGTTGATCGCATCTTTGATCACCCCGAGCGCGCCGTGATAATCCATCGGGTCGTTGTTGTTGCGCAGCCGCGCATCCATCTTTTCCATATTGGCCGTGGCCTTGGAATTCACCGCATCCAGCCACTCTTTCGGCGGGGCGATCCCGGCCCCGTCCATGGCCTTGAGGAGAGCCTCACAGCAAGACCCAACGTCACCCACAATGGGGGCCGCGATCTCGACGTTGGAATCCATCTCCTCGGCCTCGATATCCATCTGGACAAAGCGCTTTGCCCCCGGCTCGCCCCACTGCTTGCCCTTGCCGTGGCTGAGCAACCAGTTGATCCGTGCGCCCATCATGATGACCACATCAGAATCTTTGAGGACCATCGACCGCGCGGCCGCGGCACATTGCGGATGGGTGTCGGGCAACAAACCCTTGGCCATCGACATCGGCAGGAACGGATAGCCGGATTTCTCCACCAATTCGCGGATCAGGTCATCACATTGGTCATAGGCAGCACCCTTGCCCAGCACGATCAGCGGACGCTTTGCGCCCTTCATGACCTCAATGGCGCGATCAATCGCCGACTGGGCCGGGATCTGACGCTGCGCAGGCTCGATCACCTTGACCAGCGAGCGTGCGCCCTCTGCCGCATCCATCACCTGCCCCAGCATCGCGCCGGGAATATCAAGATAGACGCCACCGGGCCGCCCCGAAATCGCCGAGCGGATGGCCCGCGCCACCGCAATGCCGATATCCTGCGCATAGGTCAGACGGTAGGACGCCTTGCAAAACGGCCGCGCCATGGCCAATTGGTCCATTTCCTCGTAATCGCCCTGGGCAAGGTCCACGATCTCCCGCTCGGACGAGCCGGAAATCAGGATCATCGGCCAGCAATTCGTGGTCGCATTCGCAAGCGCGGTGAGACCATTCATGAAACCGGGGGCCGAAACCGTCATGCACACACCCGGCATCTTGGTCAGAAACCCCGCGACCGAGGCCGCATAACCCGCATGCTGCTCGTGCCGGAACGAAATCACCCGCATGCCTTGGCCCTGCGCATAGCGCCCCAGATCCGTGATCGGAATGCCGGGCACGTTGTAAATCGTCTCGATCCCGTTGAGTTTGAGCGCATCAATCAGAAGGTGAAAACCGTCTGTGAGGCTATTGATATCCACCTCTGACCCCGTGTTGGCCGATGCGTGTGCGCTGGCGAGTGCCATGTAGTTCCTCCCGTTTCAATTCTGCCTCGCCCCGCGATCTCAGCGGTGACAGGCGTGATAGCTAGGCCGTGTTCAAAGCTGCGTTGCGGGTCAGTTCCAGCCTGCCCCATGTTTTGCGAATATGCTGATGCAGTTGCATCGTGTGCTCGCGCACCCGCTCGGCGGCCTCATCGGCATCGCGGCGCTCCAACGCCTCGATGATTTCCGCATGATCGACGACCGACCGCTTGACGCGATCCCCCTCCCACATCGACCGCAGACGCACCGCCTGAATATGCAGAAACAATCCCTCCGCCATGCTCTTGAGCAATGCACAATGGGATATCTCCAGAATATGCAGGTGGAACTTCAGGTTATCGTCCGAGTATTCTGCAATCCGCGTCGCTGACAGCTCGTCATTGTATTTCGAGGCGATCTTGCGCAGCATCGCGATTTCTATGTCGGTTGCCGCAGTCGCCGCCAGGCGCGCTGCCATACTCTCCAAAGCCGCCCAAGCGATGATCATCTCCAGGATCTCTTCCAGGCTCTTGCGCTGGACATAGACCCCCTTGCGCGGAACCACCGTCACCAATCCATCCGCCTCGAGCCGGGCAATCGCATCGCGAAGCGGCGTGCGCGAGATGTTCAACTGCTCGGCCAGCGAGCGTTCATCGAGCCGCAGATCGGCATTTTGATCATAGATGTCCATTTCCAAGATCGCTTCTCGCAGACGGTCGTAGACATGGTCCTTGAGCGTGAATTTTGACGCGATCGGGCGTAGCTTCATCTTATCCCTCCAATGCGCCCGTGCCCTTCGGCGGCCATGCTCACTTCTGTGGTATACCATAGACCAGCATATCAGGTCGGGCAAATCGTTTTTTGAAAATTCGTCGCCGCAGGTGCATCATACGCCTACCAAACCCCTGCCGATAGCGTTGTTTCTCCTGCACAATTCGCACAGCCGGCGGGCGTTAGGCGCAGATCGGAGGGATAGAACCATAAGTAATAATAAGTTATTGTTATAATTTACTTTATTCAAGAAATACACAAGCTACCAGAGAAAATGATCTCCCGCGAATCACATCCATCTTGTTGCGGTGCAGCATTCTCACTCCCCTCCGGAACCTGAGTCGCGCCACTTAATACGCAGCCCTGACTCCGCTCGCGAAAATGCCGGGTTGCTGGGTAAAATCAACTGTGGTATTTGGAATACCACAAGAATGAACACCACATTTAGTGGACCAAAACAGAGGGGCCGACCATGCTTATCCGTGCCGCCGACAGCGCGCTCGTGATCATCGACATGCAAGAGCGGCTCGTTCCTGCGATGCAGGCCCCCGCCCGGACGATTCGCAACGCCCGCACCCTAATGGCCTGCGCTCAGGAACTGGGTGTGCCGGTGATGATGACAGAACAGTATCCCACTGGCTTGGGCAAAACCGTGCCGGACCTGAAACCGGGACCGGGCACCACCGTGCTCAGCAAAATGCATTTCTCTTGCATGGAAGACGCCGATTTCGCGGCGCATTTCCGGGGCTTGGGGCGCAAACAGGCCGTGCTCGCCGGGATGGAGGCACATGTCTGCGTGCTGCAAACCGCCGCCAGCCTGATCGAAGAGGGGTACGAGGTCTTTGTCGTCTCCGACGCCACCGCGTCCCGCACCCTCGAGAGCGAAAAGGCCTGCATCGCCCGGCTCAGCGCTGCGGGCGCGGGGATCGCCACCACGGAAATGGTGGTGTTCGAATGGCTTGGCCGGGCCGGAACCCCGGCTTTCAAGAAACTGTTGCCACTGATCAAATGACGACCCAGGTCGTTTTACCCAAGGGAGGAAGAGCGTGAACATCCACGAATATCAGGCAAAGGCCCTGTTGCGCAGTTACGGCGCACCGGTCAGCGAAGGCCGCGTCGTTTTGCGCGGTGAAGAGGCCAAGACCGCCGCAGGCGCGCTCGATGGCCCCGTATGGGTGGTCAAGGCCCAGATCCACGCCGGTGGGCGCGGCAAGGGCAAATTCAAAGAGGCGGGCGCCGGGGAAAAAGGCGGCGTTCGCATCGCGAAATCGGTCAACGAAGCCGCCGAAGAGGCGAAGCGTATGCTCGGCCGCACCCTCGTCACGCATCAAACCGGTCCGGCGGGCAAGCAGGTCAACCGTATCTATATCGAAGACGGCTCCAGCATCGCACGCGAGCTTTACCTCGCCCTGCTGATCGACCGCCAGACCAGCCGAATCAGCTTTGTCTGCTCGACCGAAGGCGGCATGGACATCGAGGAGGTGGCCGCCGAAACGCCCGAGAAGATCCTCAGTTTCGCCGTCGATCCCGCCACCGGCTATATGCCGTTCCACGGTCGGCGCATCGCCTTTGCCTTGGGATTGACCGGCGGTCAGATCAAACAATGCGTGTCGCTGATGGGCATCCTCTACCGCGCCTTTGTCGAAAAAGACATGGAGATGCTCGAGATCAACCCGCTCATTGTCACCACCAGTGGCGATCTGATGGTCCTCGATGCCAAGCTCGGCTTTGACGGCAACGCAGTCTACCGCCACCCTGACATCGCAGAGCTGCGCGACACCTCGGAAGAAGACCCCAAGGAACTGGAAGCGTCGAAATACGACCTCAACTACATCGCCCTCGACGGCGAGATTGGCTGCATGGTCAATGGCGCGGGGTTGGCGATGGCCACCATGGACATCATCAAGCTCTACGGCGCCGAGCCTGCCAATTTCCTCGACGTGGGCGGCGGGGCGACCAAGGAAAAGGTCACCGAGGCCTTCAAGATCATCACCTCTGACCCGCAGGTCAAAGGCATCCTCGTCAACATCTTCGGCGGCATCATGCGCTGCGATGTGATCGCCGAGGGCGTGGTGGCGGCCGTCAAGGAAGTCGGCCTCAAGGTGCCGCTCGTCGTCCGTCTCGAAGGCACCAACGTCGAAAAGGGCAAGGAGATCATCAACACCTCCGGCCTCGACGTCATCGCCGCCGACGACCTCAAGGACGGTGCGCAAAAGATCGTCAAGGCCGTCAAAGGGTGAGCGCCGGTCCGGGGCCTTTGCCCCGGCAAACGCTCCGGTGGAGCGTTTGAGGCGCGAACGGGCGGAGCCCCGGATCATCCGACCATACCATAACGCGGCCCCGCCGCAGAACTCAGGAGCCAAACAAAATGGCAGTCCTCGTCGACAAACATACCCGCGTGATCTGTCAGGGCCTTACCGGCTCGCAGGGCACATTTCACTCCGAACAGGCCATCGCTTACGGCACCCAGATGGTCGGCGGCGTCACCCCCGGCAAGGGCGGCACGACGCATCTCGACCTGCCGGTCTTCAACTCGGTGCATGAGGCCAAACATGTGACAGAGGCCAATGCCTCTGTCATCTACGTCCCCCCCCCCTTCGCCGCCGATTCGATCCTCGAGGCGATTGATGCCGAGATGGAGCTGATCGTCTGCATCACCGAAGGCATCCCGGTCCTCGACATGATGCGCGTCAAGCGGGCGCTGGAAGGCAGCAAATCGCGCCTCATCGGCCCGAACTGCCCCGGCATCATCACGCCCGACGCCTGCAAGATCGGCATCATGCCCGGGCCATATCCACCGGCGCGGCTCGGTCGGCGTGGTCAGCCGCTCCGGCACGCTGACCTATGAGGCGGTCAAGCAGACCTCCGACGTCGGTCTGGGTCAATCGACCTGCGTGGGCATCGGCGGCGACCCGATCAAGGGCACCGAACATATCGACGTGCTGGAATGGTTCCTCGCGGATGACGAGACGCAGTCGATCATCATGATCGGCGAAATCGGCGGAAGCGCGGAAGAAGAGGCAGCGCAGTTCCTCAAGGATGAGGCCAAACGCGGGCGCAAGAAACCCGTCGCAGGCTTCATCGCTGGCCGCACCGCCCCGCCGGGCCGCCGCATGGGCCACGCCGGCGCCATCGTCGCGGGCGGCAAAGGCGACGCCGAGAGCAAGATCGAAGCCATGAAATCCGCCGGCATCACCGTCGCCGAGAGCCCCGCTGGCCTCGGCGAGGCCGTGCTCACGGCGATTGGCCAGTAAATCCGACCTCTGCCATGACATGCGGAGGCGTTGACTCAATTTAGGCTGTGGTATACCAAGAACCATAGCCATAGAGGAGACGCCTCCCATGTTTCTCGCCGAATATCAGTCCAAGGAATTGCTCGCGCAATACGGGGTCCACGTCCCCGAAGGACGCCCAGCGCGCACACCGGACGAGGCGCAACGCCTCTGCAAGGAAATCGACGCTCGCAAATACGTGGTCAAGGCGCAGATCGGCGCGGGCGGGCGTGGCCTCGCCGGGGGCATCCGCTTTGCGGCCACTCCCTCTGCCGTGGCCGACGAAGCCCGCCGCCTGCTTGGCTCGACCCTCGTGACCGATCAGACCGGACCCGCGGGCGAGACCGTGACCCTCGTGCAGATCGAGGCCGCCATCGACATCGCTCAGAGCTGCTTTGTCGCCATCGCCCTTGACCCCGAGACGGGCCAACCCATGCTCTTGGCCTCCGGTGCAGGCGGCGTGGAATTCGAGCAACGCGCCCGAATGGACGAGGATACCGCCCAAAGCTGCCCTCTTCCCCCGGATAGCCCCGAGAGCCGCACGGCGCTTGCGACCTTCCTGTCCGGCGTCGGCATGACCGAGGCACAAGAGGCCGCGATCACGGCGATCTTTGCCGCCCGCCTCGCCTTTACCGAAAACGACATGACACTGATCGAGATCAACCCCTTTGCCCGCACCGGCGATGGCCGCTGGATGGCAGTTGACGCCAAGGTGGCGATTGATCCCAACGCAGGCTTTCGTCGCCCCGAATTCGCCTCGATGGTGGCGGACCGCCCGGCCCCCGCCGATGAACTTGCCGCGCAGAAACACAACATCAACCTCGTTCGGCTCGAGGGCAATATCGGCGTCGTGGCCAATGGCGCGGGACTGGGCCTTGCCACCAATGACCTGATCATGGACGCAGGCGGCAAGGCGGCGAATTTCATGGACATCCGCACAACGGCCAGCAGCATGGATGTGGCGCGCGGGGTCGAGATACTTCTCGCCGATGATCGCGTGACCGCGATCCTGCTCACGATCCACGGCGGCGGCATGACCTCTGCCGACACGGTGGCCGAAGGCGTCAACTTCGCCTATGCTAAGGCCACGCGCAAGCTGCCGGTGATTGCCTATATCTCGGGCAAACATGCCGATTGGGGCCACCGCATCCTGCGCGAACGCAAAGTCCCGGTCGAGAGCTGCGACACACTGTCGGCGGCGGTCGGGCGGGTGGTAGAGCTGGCTGGCCAGAGGAGGGCACGCTGATGGCGATCTTTGTCAATTCCGAAACACGGCTCATTGTGCAGGGCATGACCGGGCGCTCCGGCACCTTCTACACCGATGAATCGATGCGCTATGGCACGACCTGTGTCGGTGGCGTCCGTCCCGGCAAGGGCGGTGCGCGGCATCTTGGCCTGCCCCTCTTCAACACCGTGCGCGAGGCGGTCGATGCCACCGGGGCCAACGCCAGCCTCGTGATCGTGCCAGCCCCGCAGGCCGGGGCCGCGATGATCGAGGCAATCGAGGCCGGGATAGGCACCGTCGTCTGCGTGACCGAGCGCGTGCCACAGCATGACATGAGCCGGGTCAAACAGGCGCTTGCAGGCACCGACACCGTGCTCATCGGCCCCAATTCCCAAGGCATCCTGACACCGGAGCAATGCAAGATCGGCGTCATGCCCACTGGCAACGCAAAACCGGGTCATATCGGCATCGCCTCGCGTTCGGCCTCGCTCACCTCGGAAATCCTTGCGCAATGCAGCACGGCAGGGCTTGGCCAATCGACCACCGTCGGCATTGGTGGTGACACGCTGCATGGCGTGGGCTTTGTCGAATGCCTCAAGGCCTTTCGCGACGACCCCGAAACCGAGGCCGTCGTGCTGATCGGCGAGATCGGCGGACGCGCCGAGGAAGAGGCCGCCGCCTATCTCGACTCAGTCGATTATGGCAAGCCGGTGGTGGCCCTCGTGGTTGGACGGCACGCGCCGCGCGGCCGCCGAATGGGCCATGCGGGTACGCTCTCGGTTCTGGGCGGCGGGACAGCGGCGGATAAGATCGCCCGCCTGCGCGCCGCCGGGGTCGAGATTGCAGCCCATGCCGATGACGTTGTTGCCGCGGTGGCGCGCGCGACAGCCAAAGCGCCGCAAAAGGCTGCCGCCCGATGAGCGGTTTACCTGAGACAATGTCTGTCGTCGAAATGACCGCCCCCGGCGGCCCCGAGGTGCTGATCCCCGGCACCCGCCCCCTGCCCGCCTGCGGCGCAGGTGAGGTGCTGATCCGCGTCACCGCCACCGGTGTGAACGGCCCGGACATGGTGCAGCGACGTGGGCACTATCCCCCGCCCAAGGGCGCCTCGGACCTGCTCGGCCTCGAAGTGTCCGGCGAAGTCGTGGCCTGCGGCGACGGTGTCACCCAATGGACGCCCGGAGACCGCATCTGTGCGCTGACCAATGGCGGCGGCTATGCCGAATTCGTGGCCGTGGATGCCAGCCACTGCCTGCCCATTCCGCAAGGCGTGGACGAGGTCGCGGCGGCGGGCCTGCCCGAGACCTTCTTTACCGTCTGGAGCAACGTGTTCCTAGATCACGCCTTGCCCAAGGACGGCGTTTTCCTCGTACATGGCGGCGCAGGCGGCATCGGATCAACGGCGATCCAATTGGGCAAGGTCATGGGACTGACCGTGCTGACCACGGTGGGCGATGCCGAGGCAGCCGAATTCGTCACCTCTCTGGGGGCAGACCGCGCCATCAATTTCCGCAGCGAGGATTTCGTGGCCCTCACCCGAGAGGCGGGCGGGGCCGACATCATTCTCGACATCATTGGCGGCGACTATGTGGCGCGCAATATCAAGGCCGCACGCCATGATGCGCGGCTCATCCAACTGGCCTTCAACATGGGCTCGAAGGTCGAGATTGATCTGATGCCGGTGATGCTCAAGCGCCTCAGCTATACCGGTTCCACCCTGCGCTCACGCCCCGAGAGCTTTAAAACACAGGTGGCCGAGGCGCTGCGCGAAACGGTTTGGCCCTTCTTTGCCAACGGCAAATTGCGCCCGGTAACGCACCGGGTTCTGCCCATGGCCGAAGCGGCAGAGGCGCATCGCCTGATGGAAGCGGGCGACCATCACGGCAAAATTCTGCTGCGCCCCTGACGGGGTATCGCTTTAGGCAATTGGCCTGAAGGGGACATTGGCCCTGAGCGATGAGCCGCGCGGTGCCCGTCCGCCGGGTGGGCGCTGCGTCTTCGTCGGCTGGCACTTTATATCCGCCAGAGACTCCCGCGATTTCAAGAGACTGCAACGTTGCAAAAGCGCCCGCCCGAGGGGGCGGACGGGCGCTGCGCGGCGGCGCGTGCCGCGCCTTTATTCCGCGCTTTGGAGATTGGGGCGAATGTCCCTTTCAGGCCAAAACCTGCCGCCGTGCCGCCTTCGCCTCAGCCCAGCGCCACCGCCCGCAACTCGTCGTCCACATGCGGCAGATACTGCGCGAAATTCTCTGCGAACATCGCCACCAGTTTCGCCGCCTGCGCATCATAGGCTGCCGGATCATTCCATGTGCGGCGCGGCTCAAGCAGAACATCCGCCACGCCCGGCACCGACACCGGCACGTCAAAGCCAAAGTTCGCATCCTTGCGGAACTCGACCCCGTTCAGCGATCCATCAAGCGCAGCGGTCAAGAGCGCCCGCGTCGCCTTGATCGGCATCCGCGATCCGGTGCCATAGGCCCCGCCTGTCCAGCCCGAGTTGACCAGCCAGCACGACGCGCCATGGCTCTCGATCTTGGCGCGCAGGAGGTTGCCATAAACCTCCGGACGACGCGGCATGAAGGGGGCGCCAAAGCAGGTCGAAAACACCGGCTGCGGTTCGGTCAACCCACGCTCGGTCCCGGCCATCTTGGCTGTGAAACCCGAGAGGAAATGATACATCGCCTGCGCCGGGGTCAGCCGCGCAATGGGGGGCAGCACGCCGAACGCATCACAGGTCAGCATCACCACATTACGCGGATGTCCCGCAAGCCCGGTGGCCGAAGCATTGGGAATATAATCCAGCGGATAGGCGCAGCGCATATTCTCGGTGAGGCTCGAATCCTCATAGTCCAATTCGCGCGTCTCCGCGTCATAGACCATATTCTCGATCACGGTGCCGAACATCGAACAGGTTGCATAGATCTCCGGCTCCGCCTCGGCACTCAGATGGATCGTCTTGGCATAGCAGCCACCCTCGAAATTGAACGTGCCGGTGTCGGACCAGCCATGCTCGTCATCGCCCAGCAAGGTCCGGTTGGGATCAGCCGAAAGCGTGGTCTTGCCCGTGCCCGAGAGACCAAAGAACACCGCCGCATCCTCGGGGTCATCCTTGGCATGGTTGGCCGAGCAATGCATCGGCATCACACCCTTCTCGGGCAGCAGGTAATTCATCAGGCCAAAGATGGATTTCTTGTTCTCGCCGGCATATTCCGTATTGCCGATCAAGATCAGCTTGGCATCGATATTGACCGCGATCACCGTCTCGGAGCGGCAACCATGCCGCTCCGGGTCCGCCTTGAACCCGGTGCAGTTGATGATCGTGTAATCCGCCACGAAATGATCCAGCGCCTCGCGCTCCGGACGGCGCAGCATGTGGCGGATAAAGAGGTTGTGCCACGCCAGCTCATTGACCAGCCGCACATTGATGCTGTGCGCGGGGTCCGCCCCCGCCACCAGATCCTGCACAAACACTTCACGCCCCGCCAGATAGGCGATCATGTCTTTGTGAAGCTGATCAAAATGCTCCGGCGACATGGGCAGGTTGTTGTCCCACCAGATGGTGTTTTCCGTGGTGGGCGTGCGGACCGTAAACTTGTCCTTGGGCGAGCGGCCGGTGAATTCGCCAGTGCTGACTAACAAAGTGCCGCCCTGCCCCAATTCCCCCTCGCCGCGCTGCACCGAGGCCGCGACCAACGCAGGTTCCATCAGGTTGTAATGGACCTTGCCCAGCCCCGAAATCCCCTGATCTTCCAACCGAAAGCTCGGATTGACCCGTCCTGCCGTCATGTCTCTCTCCCTTTTGGGCGTGGGCGCCCTACCCTGTTCGAACCCGCCATCGCGGCGCATTGGTGTCTGGTATTCCAGCCTGACACGGATTCGCAACCCGCAAACAAGCCCGTTTTTCCAAGTTAGCGCAATCACTTGGCAGGAATCCGCAATGCTGCAAGTGCAAACACCCCCCGCATCCCCTCAATTCGAATTTTCCGCACATATACAGCAAAACAATTCGTTTTCAAAAACTCTGCATTCATGTCAGCCTGATGAGGCCGCACTCACAGGCAAAGGACAAGACCATGCACCCCAATAGCCCCTCGCCCGTCGACAGAACTGGCTTTGTCAGCGCCATGCGTCAGGTCGCAGCCTCGGTGACGGTGGTCACGACCGATGGACCGATGGGCCGGTTCGGGGCCACGGTCAGCGCCTTTACCTCGGTCTCCGCCGATCCACCCTCGGTCCTCGTCTGCCTGCATGGCGAAAGCCGCATCGCCCGCGCTGTGGCCGCCAATGGCCGCTTTTGCGTCAACGTCCTGCCCGAAGGCAGCACCGAGATCGCCGACCGCTTTGCCGGGCGGCATGACGGCTGGGTCACCGACCGCTTTTCCGGCATCGACTGCTACGGCACACCGGGCACCGCCCCCCTGCTCGAAGGGGCGACGGGTTTTGCCTGCGACATGGCGCAGAGCGTCCCCTCAGGCAGCCATCTCATCGTCATCGGTACTGTCACCAGCGTATTCGACGCAGGGGCCGCACCGCTGGCATGGCGCGACGGCGGCTATCATCGGGTGATCCCCAACGATGCCACCCGCTGTGCCGCAGAATGAAAGCCAGACAATGACCACTGCCTATCAAATGCTGATCGACGGCGCTTGGGTCGATGCCTCGGATGGCACCCGGTTCAATAGCTTCAACCCCGCCACCGGCGAGGTATGGGCCACGGCCCCCGAGGCGACCGAGGCCGACGTGACCCGCGCCGTTGAGGCCGCGCACCGCGCCTGCTACGACGGCCCATGGTCCCGCATGACCCCCACCGCGCGCGGCCAATGCCTGCGCCGCTTGGGCGATCTTCTGGCCGAGCACAGCGAACGCTTGGGCGAGGTCGAAACCCGCGATTCCGGCAAGATGTTCAAGGAAACCCGCTGGCAGGCCAAATATATCGCCGAATTCCTGCAATTCTACGCCGGGGCCGCCGACAAGATCACCGGCGAAACCCTGCCCATCGATAAGCCGGATATGTTCGTCTTTACCCACCGCGAACCCTTGGGCGTGGTGGCGGCCATCGTGCCGTGGAACTCCCAGCTTTTCCTGACCGCAGTCAAACTCGGCCCTGCCTTGGCCGCAGGCAATACGCTCGTGCTCAAGACCTCGGAACACGCCCCCGCCGTGATCCTCGAATTCGGGCGGCTGATCGCGCAGGCGGGCATCCCCGACGGCGTCGTCAATATCGTCACCGGCCATGGCGACCCCTGCGGCCGCGTGCTCACCTCACACCCGCTGGTGTCCCGGATCAGCTTTACCGGCGGGCCGAACGCCGCGCGCCATGTGCTGACGAACTCGACGCAGAATTTCGCCCAAGTCAGTCTGGAACTGGGCGGCAAATCCCCCTTCATCGTCTTCGCCGATGCTGACATCGAAAGCGCGGTCAACGGCGCGGTGGCGGGCATCTTCGGGGCCTCCGGCCAAAGCTGCGTCGCAGGCTCGCGCCTCCTCGTGCATGAGGATATCGCCGACGATTTCCTCACCCGCCTCAGCGCCATCGCCCGCGATATCCGCATCGGCGATCCTATGGACGAGGCCACGCAAATGGGCCCCCTCTGCACCCGCGCGCAATTGGACCACATAGAACAGGAAGTGGCCCACGCCCAAACCCAAGGCGCACGCCTGATCTGCGGCGGCAAACGCGCGGCGGCGGGCGAGATGTTCTTTGAGCCGACCATCCTCGATTGCCCCGCCGCCAACCTGCGCATCGTCGATACCGAACTGTTCGGCCCTGTCCTCTCGGTCCTGCGCTTCAAAACCGAAGCCGAGGCCCTCGCCCTCGCCAACGGCTCCGAACATGGGCTGGCCGCAGGCATCTTCACCCGCGACAACGCCCGCGCCCTGCGGATGTCCCGCGCGGTGCGCGCCGGTATCGTCTGGGTCAACACCTACCGCGCCATCAGCCCCATCGCCGAATTCGGCGGCACCAAATCCAGCGGCTATGGCCGCGAGAGCGGCTTTCAGGCGCTCTATGACTACACAAGGCCCAAAACCGTCTGGATGAACATGTCCGACGATCCCATGGCCAACCCCTTTCAAATGCGCTGATCACAGGAGACACCGATGAAATTCCACCTCGCAATCAATCTCGAACGGCTCGACCCATCGGCGGATATGAAGGCGCTGCGCGATCACACCCTCGAAATGGTGCAAATGGCCGAAGCCGCCGGATTCGAAATCGCATGGGCGGCAGAGCATCACGCGCTGGAAATGACCATCGCCCCCAACCCGTTTCAGATCCTGACATGGTGGGGCGAGCATACCAGCCGCATCCGCTTGGGCGTGGGCGTGGTCAACGCCGCCTATTGGCATCCCATCCGTCTGGCCGGTGAGGCGGCGATGCTCGACCTGCTCAGCGACGGGCGGCTTGAGTTTGGCATCGGCTCAGGTGCCTATCAGCGCGAGTTTGACCGCATGATGCCCGGCCTCAATCAACCCGACAGCTGGCGCTACATGCAGGAATCGCTGCCCGCCGTGCAACGCCTTTGGGCGGGCGACTATGCCCATGACGGCGACTACTGGCAGTTCCCCACCGCCACTTCCTGCCCCAAGCCGGTGCAGCAGGAGGTGCCCATCTGGGTCGCCGCCCGCGCCCCCATCACGTTTGATTACGCGGTCGAGCATGGCTGCGACATCATGAGCTGGCCGCTCACCATGCCTTTCTCTGAGGCCGAGAATTACCGCGCCCGGCTCGACGCCGCGATTGCCAAAAACGGTGGCCGCTATGACGGGCATTGGGCGCTGATGCGCCACACGGCAGTTTATGAAACCGAGGACGACCGGCAGGCGGCCTTGGCGGCCCTCCGCCGCGTTCTGGGACAATTCGGCAACCTGATGATGAAACGAGGCGAGGTGGTCAACGGCTTCCCCGACCCCGTCCCGCTGGCGGAATTAGAGGGCAACGCCCGCACCGACCCCGCCATGCTCGAGGAAAACCTCGCCTTCGGCAGCCCCGACACCGTGGCCGATAAAGTCCGCCAATATGAGAGCTTGGGCGTCGATGCCTTCATCTACTACGCCTCAATGGGCCTCGATATGGAACGCCAGAAACGCTCGCTGCAACTCTTCATCGACAAGGTGATGCCACAGTTCGCAGGCCAAAACATCGCCGCTGCGGAATGACCACAACGTGCCGGTCTGTCCTGTAAAAGAGGAGAAATGGCGCGGTTGACGGGGCTCGAACCCGCGACCCCCGGCGTGACAGGCCGGTACTCTAACCAACTGAGCTACAACCGCGCGTGGGCCGCTGCATAAGCGCCCCCCGCGCGCCCGTCAATCCCAAAATCGTCAATCCAGAGCTTGGCCAGAGCTTGGCCAGAGCTTGGCCAGAGCTTGGCCAGAGCTTGGCCAGAGCTTGGCCAGAGCTTGGCCAGAGCTTGTAGTCAGAGCTTGGTAAAGTCGGCTCTCTCAGACCCAATCCCCCAAACCAATACCCCAAACACAAAAGCCCCCGCGATAGCGGGGGCCTTTGATGTCTGCGGTGGCGCGGTTGACGGGGCTCGAACCCGCGACCCCCGGCGTGACAGGCCGGTACTCTAACCAACTGAGCTACAACCGCCCGCAGCACGCTTGGGGTCAGCCCCAAACGTTCCGCGCTTCTATGACGGGTCCGCCCCCCCCGTCAAGCGCTGGCATGCGGAAATTTCAACTTTCCTGATGCCCGTCACGCCCGCCGAAAACGTGATGCCAAACCCATGCGAAAGGTTTGATTTTCGCGGCCAGCCTTGCCACAGTCACAGCACCCCTCGCGGAGAGATGTCCATGCGGCCCCTTCTGCTCTCGATCCTGTGCCTCCTGCTCGCCGCCCCCGCCGGGGCCGCGCCCACCGGCACGTTTCGCCACGCCCATAACGTCGGCTTTGGCGCGCAGTCCAGCCTCGACCCCGCCTCCAAAGGCCGGGTGCTCCAGATCATCGAGAAAATCCAGAGCCGCCTCGTGCGCCCCGGTCGCGGCGGAAAACCCGCGCCGGATCTCGCCACCTCCTGGACCCCAAACGCCGATGGCACGCTCTGGACCTTTCAGATCCGCGATGGTGTGCACTTTCACGACGGTAGCCCGCTCGATGCGGGCGACGTGGTCTATTCGATCAAGCGCGTCATCGACCCCGATTATGGCAGCCCGGCCCGCGCGGCGGTCAAGATGATCACCCGCATCGCCGCCACCGGACCGCTCAGCGTCGAAATGCAGCTCGACTCGCCCTTTGCCGACCTGCCGCTGCAATTGATGGACCCCCGCCTGCGCATCATCCCCCAAGGCTCGGGCGACACCATCGACCAGAGCGGCATCGGCACCGGACCCTTCAAGGTCGAGAAATTCGACCCCGATGGCATCACCGTGCTCATCGCCAATGAGGGCTATTGGGAAGGGCCGCCAAGATTGGAACGGATCGAGGTCATCGGCGTGCCCGATGCGCAGGCCCGGCTTCAGGCCTTTCTCAGCGGGCAACTGGACATGGAACGCGGCATCGTCCCGCTCTTGCGTCGGGCGCTGGACAAATCGCTGCATTATCAATTGCTGGAAATTCCCACCGGCAACTGGATGGGACTGGCCTTTCGTACCGATGTGCCGCCGTTTGACGATCCCCGCGTGCGCCAAGCGCTGCGCCTTACCGTGGACCGCGACGAGATGCTGCAACTGGCGCTGGATGGTGGCGGGGTGATTTCCTGCGACACGCCTGTGGCCCCCAATGACCAATACCGCGCCGAGATGGAGTGTCCCGCTGATCCAGAGCGCGCCCGCGCCCTTTTGACCGAGGCGGGATACCCGGATGGGCTCGACATTGATGTGCATGTCTCGGTGCTCGATCCCAGTTGGCCGGTGATCGGCGTCACCTTTCAGGAACAGGCGGCGCGGGCAGGTATCCGCGTCAACCTGATCAATGCCGCCGCCGATGGGTACTGGTCGAATGTCTGGATGAAAAAGGACGCCTTCAGCACCTCTTGGGGCGAGCGCCCCGCCGATCAGGCCCTGAACGAGGCATTTCACTCCTCTGCTAAATGGAACGAGACCCATTACACCAGCCCCGATTTCGACCGGCTGATCGAAACCGCCCGTGCCGAACTGGATTTCGAACGTCGACGCGCGCTTTATATCGAAGCGCAGGAATATCTGGCGATGAATTCGGGCACGCTCATTCCCTTTCACGTCACGCAACTGGTGGTGCTCTCCAACCGCGTGACCCATTTCGATCCTGTGCCTAATGACGCCCTGCGTTGGCATTTGGTGACGGTGGTGGATTGAGGGGGGATGGGGGACACTAAACGCGTAGGCATTGAGCCGCGCGCTCGCTGGGCCGGGGACTAGCGATGCAACGGTAGTGGCTGCCACTTAATGCCTGCCAAGTCCGTATAACCTCAAATAGACGCGCTACATCTCAAAATCGCTAGGCCGCGGGACGGCCCAGCGATCGCGCGGCGGCGCTTCGCGCCTTGATTCCGCGCGGCTTACACCCCTAGACCCCCCTTAATACGTCCCCGCCACATATTTCGCGATGGCCCCACCGCGTGAATTCACATCCAGTTTCTGGTAAATCGCCTTGAGGTAATACTTGACCGTATTCTCCGACAGCCCCAGCCGCGCCGATATCTGGAAATTCGTCAGCCCATCGACCAAAAGCCCCAATATTTCATGCTCGCGCCGGGTCAGGGAATCGCCCTGCTCGCCCATCAACCGCTTGAGAATCTCCACCGGCAGGATGCTGTGCCCCTCGACCAGATGGCCCAAAACGCGCGGCAGGCTGGTCAAAACCTGCCCCATCATGCAGACCGAATGCGCGCCCGCCTTCACCGCCGTGCGGATAAACGCGAACTCGGCCTCTTCGGCAACGACCACCACCATCACGCGGGGATGGTCGCGCCGCAGCATATCCAGCACCCGGCCTAAATCAGCATCCGCGAGCCGCACCCCCAGAACAAGGATCACCCGCCCCGGTCGCTCGCCCAGCGCCTTGCGCAGGCTCGCCTGATCCGTGGCGAACGGGCCCAGACGCACCTCCGCGATCTGTGCCACCAATGATCCCAACCCCTGACAGACAATCGCCTGCCGGTCGGCCACGATCACCTCGGGCACGTCCAATTTTGCGTCCTCCAAGGTCGCCTCTTCCATATCGCGCACGGGCTCCTCCTCCTGCCCCTTTATACAAGACCAAGGAACGTCCTGAAATCAAACGATTTTTTAGAATGCAACGGCATACCGCCAATCCACCACCGGGTAGGCTGCCCCTACCCACCGGGGCAATCAGCCCCTCGCTTAGCCGCGCTTTTCCATGCGCGCGGGCATTACGCCATGTCCGCGCCCCCCGCATAAAGGGCCAAGCCTGAAGGAGGACAGACATGAACGGCAACTCGCATCTTTTCATTCCCGGACCCACCAATGTGCCTGACGAGGTGCGTCGCGCCATGAACATCCCGATGGAGGATATGCGCGCGCCAGATTTTGGCGATTTCATCCTGCCCCTGCTCTCGGACCTGAAAAAAGCGTTCCGCCTGACCCATGGCCGCGCCTTCGTCTACCCGACCTCCGGCACCGGCGCATGGGAGGCCGCGATTTCCAACACGCTCAACACCGGCGACCGCGTGCTGATGTCGCGTTTCGGCCAGTTTTCAATGCTTTGGGTCGATATGGCCGAGCGTCTGGGACTTGAGGTCGACCTCTGCGAGGTGGAGTGGGGCAAGGGCGTGCCGGTCGAGGATTACGCCGCCAAACTCGCCGCCGACAAGGACCACAAGATTAGGGCCGTCTTTGCCACCCATAACGAGACCGCCACCGGCGTCACCTCGAATATAGCGGCCATCCGTGCGGCCATGGACGCCGTGAACCACCCCGCACTTCTCTTCGTCGATGGCGTGAGTTCCATCGGCTCGATTGAATTCGAGATGGAGGATTGGGGCGTCGACCTCGCCGTCGCAGGCTCGCAAAAGGGCTTCATGCTGCCCGCCGGTCTCGGCCTCTTGGGCGTCAGCGACAAGGCGCTCGCCGCCCATGAGCGTGCCAAAATGCCGCGCTGCTACTTCAGCTTTGCCGACATGATCAAGCTGAACGACACCGGCTATTTTCCCTATACCCCCGCCACCCAGCTCCTGCGCGGGTTGCGCTGCTCGCTCGACATGCTGTTGACGGCGGGCATGGAGAGCGTGTGGGAGCGTCACCACCGCCTCGCCTCGGGCGTGCGCGCCGCGATTGCCGAATGGCAGGGCTGCCGCCTCGTGGCGGATGGCCCGGAATGGCACTCAGATACGGTGTCAGCGATCTACACGCCTGAGGGCGTCGATGCCCGCGACGTCATCGCCACCGCCTATCACAAATATCAGACCTCACTCGGCTCTGGCTTGGCCAAGCTGGCAGGCCGCGCTTTCCGCATCGGTCACTTGGGTTCGCTCAACCCGGTGATGCTCTGCGGTGCCATCTCCGCCGCTGAAATGGCGCTCTGCGATGCCGGGGCCGCGATTGAACCGGGCTGCGGGATCGCCGCCGCACAGGAACATTTCCGCGCCTCCACCCCAACACGGCAGGTGCGCGTCGCATCCGCCCGCGCCGCCTGATCGGGACATAACATGAGCTACACACTTCACCCGCTGAAAAAGCAACGCCTGCAACGCTCGGAACTTGCCGTGCCCGGCTCCAGCCCGTCGATGATCGACAAGGCTGCCGACTCGGATGTCGATTACATCTTCTTTGACCTAGAGGATGCCGTCGCCCCCCCGGACAAGGTGCAGGCCCGCGCCAATATCATTCAGGCGCTGAACGACATCGACTGGAAAGCCAAGGGCAAGACCATCTCGATCCGCATCAACGGGCTGGATACCCATTACATGTATCGCGACGTGGTCGAGATCGTGGAACAGGCGGGCCAGCACCTTGACACCATCCTTGTTCCCAAGGTGGGCGTGCCCGCCGATCTCTACACCGTGGAAACCATGGTCAGCCAGATCGAGACAGCGATGGGCTTTACCCATCAGATCGGCCTTGAGGCGCTTATTGAAACCGCCCTCGGCATGGCCAATGTCGAGGCGATTGCCTCGGCCCCCGGACGGCTCGAGGCGCTGCATTTCGGCGTGGCTGATTACGCCGCCTCCAACCGCGCCCGCACCGTGGTCATCGGTGGCCTCAACCCCGACTACCCCGGCGACCAATGGCATTTTGCGCTCAGCCGCATGACCGTCGCCTGCCGCGCCTACGGGTTGCGCGCCATCGACGGGCCGTTCGGCGATTTCTCCGACCCCGACGGCTATACGCTCTCGGCCAAACGCGCCGCCACCCTGGGGATCGAGGGCAAATGGGCCATCCACCCCAGCCAGATCGCGCTTGCCAATGATGTCTTCTCGCCCCCCGAGGCCGAAGTCACCCGCGCCCGCCGCATTATCGAGGAACTGCGCAAGGCCGAAGCCCAGGGCAAAGGGGCCGCCAGCCTCGACGGCAAGATGATCGACGCGGCATCCGAGCGTATGGCCAATAACGTGATCAGCGTCGCCGACGCCATCGCCGCCAAAGGCTGAGGGCCAAACCAAAAGGCCAACCAGAAAAGGGAGGACTACCAAAATGGACATCCACGAATTCCAAGCCAAGGAACTCTTGAAACGCTTTGGCGTGCAGGTGCCGCGCGGCGGGATCGCCTATAGCCCCGAACAGGCCGTCTACCGCGCCTCAGAGCTGTCCGGCGACCGCTGGGTGGTCAAGGCCCAGATCCATTCCGGCGCGCGCGGCAAGGCGGGCGGCGTGAAGATCTGCAAGAACGAGATCGAGATTTCCGAGGCCGCGCAATGGATGCTGGGCCGCATGCTCGTGACCCATCAGACCGGACCCCAAGGCAAACTGGTGAGCCGCCTCTATATCGAAGAGGCCACCAGCATCGCGCAGGAAATCTATCTGGCCTTCGTGATGGACCGCAAGGAAGAGCGCGTCGTCGTCGTGGCCTCCGGCCAAGGCGGCATGGAAATCGAAGAGATTTCCGCGCAGGAACCCGAATCGATCATCCGCTCGGTGGTCGATCCGGCGGTGGGCATGCAGGCGTTTCAGGCACGCGAAATCGCATTTTCCCTCGGGCTCGACGCCGCCCTCATCCCGCAGGCGGTCAAGACCATCATCGGCTGTTACCGGATGATGGAGGAAACCGACGCCAGTATGGTGGAAATCAACCCGCTCGTCGTCACCACCTCGGGCGAAATCATGGCGCTCGACGCCAAAGTCAGCTTTGACGACAACGCGCTCTTCCGCCGCCCCGAAATCTCGGAACTCCGCGACAAGAGCCAAGAAGACCCGCGTGAAACCTTCGCAGGCGACCGGGGCCTGAACTACATCGGTCTTGAGGGTGAAATCGGCTGTATCGTCAACGGTGCGGGTCTCGCAATGGCGACACTCGACATGATCAAGATGGCGGGTGGCGAGCCTGCCAACTTTCTCGACGTGGGCGGTGGGGCCAGCCCGGAACGGGTGCTGATGTCGTTCAACGCCGTGCTCAACGACCGCAATGTCGAGGCGATTCTCGTCAATATCTTTGCGGGCATCAACCGCTGCGACTGGATCGCAGAGGGGGTGATCCGCGCGGTGCGCGAATTGAACCTCACCCTGCCCCTCGTCGTGCGCCTCTCGGGCACCAATGTCGAAGAGGGTCGCCGCCTTATAGCAGAGAGCGGCTTGCCGATCCTGACCGCCGAGACCCTGGCCGACGCCGCTGATCTGGTGGTTCGGGCTTGGTCTGACACGAAACCCGCCGCAAAAGGAGCCGCATGATGGCCATTATCATCGACAAGAACAGTCGCGTGCTCGTGACCGGCCTCACCGGCCGCATCGGCAGCTTTCATACCCAGGACATGATCAACCACGGCACCAATGTCGTGGGCGGCGTGACCCCCGGCAAGGGCGGCACCAAGCATAACGGCCTGCCCGTCTTCAACACCGTCAAAGGGGCCGTGGCCGAAACAGGCGCGGATCTCGTGATCTGCTTCGTCCCACCGCCCTTTGCCGCCGACAGCATAATGGAGGCGGCGGATGCGGGCATCACCACTTGCGTCTGCATCGCCGACGGCATCCCCGCCAGCGACATGATCAAGGTCAAGCGCTACATGCGCCGCTACAAGGCGGAAAAGCGCATGCGCCTGATTGGCCCCAACTGCGCGGGCATCATCACCCCCGGTCAGGCCTTCGCCGGTCTCATGCCGCCGCATATCTACAAACCCGGTCGCGTGGGCATCATCGGGCGTTCCGGCACCTTGGGCTACGAGGCCGCCAGCCAGATGAAGGAACGCGGCATCGGCGTGTCGACCTCGGTGGGCATCGGCGGCGATCCGATCAACGGCTCCTCCTTCCGCGACATTCTGGAGTTGTTCGAGAATGACGAGGGCACCGACGCCGTGGTGATGGTCGGCGAAATCGGCGGCCCGCAAGAGGCCGAAGCCGCCGCCTATATCCGCGACCACATGACCAAGCCCGTGGCCGCCTATATCGCCGGTCTCTCCGCCCCCAAAGGTCGGCGCATGGGCCATGCCGGGGCCATCGTCTCGGCCTTCGGCGAATCGGCGCAAGAGAAGGTCGAGATCCTCTCCGAGGCGGGCGTCACCATCGTCCCGACACCCTCCTCCTTTGGCGACGTGGTTGAGCGCATGGTCGCCTGAAACCCGTCCCTCCGGGGTCGCCTGTCCCTGCGGGCGGCCCCACCGGAATTTGCGTACAAAACGCGTGTACAAAATGAACATCCTGTACACGCTTGCCCTGTCTCGCACCCCATTCTAGGCTGCGCCGAACCCCAGCCAAAGGTGCCTTATGCGCGCAGCCCTCCTGACCTGTTACAATACCCCCACAGAAATCACCGATGTGCCAGATCCCGACTGTCCCCGCGACGGCGCGGTGATCGCCGTACGCGCCTGTGGTGTCTGCCGTTCGGACCATCACGCGTGGAAAGGGGCCGATCCAGATGTCATCCTGCCACATGTCATGGGGCATGAGTTCGCGGGCGAAGTCCTTGAAATCGGACCAGAATGTCGGGCTTTTGCAGTTGGCGACCGGGTCACGGCACCGTTTATCCTTGGCTGCGGGACCTGCCCCGATTGCCGCGGTGGAGAGCCGACAACCTGCAACCATCAACAGGTGATCGGCTTTACCGGCTGGGGGGCCTTCGCCGAACGCCTCGCCATCCCGCGCGCCGATTTCAACCTCGTGCGCCTGCCCGATGCGATGGATTTTGCGGCCGCCGCCGGCATGGGCTGCCGCGTCACCACCGCCTTCCGCGCCGTGGTGGACCGAGCAAAAACTCAACCCGGTGAATGGCTTAGCGTTCATGGCTGCGGTGGCGTCGGCCTCGCGGCCATCATGATCGGCGCGGCAATTGGCGCGCGGGTTCTGGCCATCGACGTCAACCCCGAGGCGTTGCGCATCGCCAAATCCCTCGGCGCGACCGCCACCCTTGATGCCAGCCATACCCCGGATGTGGGCAGCGCTGTGCGCGACATGACCGAGGGCGGCGCGCATGTGTCACTGGACGCGCTCGGGATTACCGACACCTTTCACAACTCTCTGAAAAGCCTGCGAAAACTTGGGCGGCATGTGCAGATCGGCATGCCCCTTGGCCGTCACGCCACGCCCGAATTGCCCCTGCTCGACCTGGTTTATTCCCGCCAGATCACATTGCACGGAACCCGTGGCATCGGGGCGGACCGCTTTGCTGCCCTCTTCGCCATGATCTCCGCCGGGCATCTCGACCCCGAACGCCTGATCACCAAACGCATCGGTTTGTCGGGGCTGAACGAGGCCTTGAGCGCAATGGACGGGTTTCAGGGCTATGGCGTCACCGTGGTTGACCAGCTAAGCGCTTGATTCGCCTTAGTTTCGCCACAATTGCGCCCTAACCGCGCCGTGAAACTTACCGATCCTGTAAGGATAATCAAAGGTCAGGCCGTCCAAGGTCTGCCACCCCATAAATGGAGCAGTCCCATGCCACAGGCCATCCCCCCGATTCCCGGGCCCAAATCCGCGCCCCCGCAACCCGCGTCGCAAGCGCAACCCAAGCCAAATGCCGCACCAGTCTATCAGGATTACGCCAGCATCTGAGAAATGAAAAAGGCCGCATCCCAATAGGATACGGCCTTTTCTTCAGGTATCACTTCAAGATCAGCCGACCAGTTCAAGGCCGGAAAAGAAATAGGCGATCTCAACAGCGGCTGTCTCGGTCGCGTCCGACCCATGGACCGAATTCTCACCCACCGACTCGGCAAACTCCGCGCGGACCGTGCCAGCGGCAGCATCCGCAGGGTTGGTGGCACCCATCACTTCACGGTTCTTGGCCACAGCGCCTTCGCCTTCCAGAACCTGCACCACAACCGGGCCTGACGCCATAAATTCGCACAATTCGCCGTAAAACGGGCGCTCTTTGTGCACGGCATAGAAAACACCCGCCTGTTCCGGGGTCAGTTGGATGCGTTTTTGGGCGACAATACGCAAACCTGCATCTTCGAACTTGGCATTGATCTTGCCGGTCAGGTTGCGCTTGGTCGCGTCGGGTTTGATGATGCTCAGCGTGCGTTCAACAGCCATTTCAGCCTCTTTTCCATAGGTTTCACCGGCCCGGCCCCTTGCCCGACCGCGTTTGATCGCGGGTCGGATAGCATGCACACCGCCCCTTGAAAAGCCGCGATTGACGGCGGCGCGCACTTACGGCATGCGGGGGGCCATGTTGCACATTGATGATATCACCTATTCGGTCGCGGGCCGCACCCTGATCGACAGCGCCTCCGCCAGCATCCCCGACGGCCACAAGGTTGGCATCGTGGGCCGCAATGGCACGGGCAAGACCACCCTCTTTCGCCTGATCCGAGGCGAACTGGCGCTGGAGGGCGGTAGCATCAGCCTGCCATCGCGCGCGCGCATCGGCGGCGTGGCGCAAGAAGTGCCCGGAAACGAGGTGTCGCTCGTCAACACCGTGTTGAGCTATGACACGGAACGTGCTGAACTCATGGAAGAATCCGAGCGCTCGACCGATGGCGCGCGGATCGCCGAAATCCAGACCCGTCTGGCCGATATCGACGCTTGGTCCGCCGAGGCGCGCGCCGCGAGCATCCTCAAGGGGCTGGGCTTCACCGACGAGGAACAGCTTATGCCCTGCTCCGCCTTTTCTGGCGGCTGGCGGATGCGAGTGGCATTGGCGGGGGTGCTCTTTTCGCAACCCGATCTGCTGCTGTTGGACGAACCGACCAACTATCTCGATCTTGAGGGCGCGTTGTGGCTCGAAACCTACCTCGCGCGCTATCCGCATACGGTGCTGATTGTTAGCCATGATCGCGGGCTCTTGAACCGTGCTGTGGGCTCGATCCTGCATCTCGAGGACAAGAAACTCACGCTTTATCAAGGGGGTTACGAGACATTCGCGGAAACCCGTGCCGCCCGTCTCGCCGCCGCCGCCTCTGAAGCCAAGAAGCAGGACGCCCGCCGCGCGCATCTCCAGAGCTTTGTCGACCGCTTTCGTGCCAAGGCGAGCAAGGCCGTGCAGGCACAATCGCGCCTCAAGATGATCGCCAAGCTCAAGCCGATCACGACGCCGCAAGAGGCGGCGCTCAAACGCTTTACCTTTCCCACGCCCGAAGAACTCTCGCCGCCCATTCTGCGGATCGAGAGCGGATCAGTGGGCTATGATGGCGTGCCGGTGTTGCGGCGGCTGAACCTCCGGATTGATCAGGATGACCGGATCGCCCTGCTGGGTCGGAATGGCGAAGGAAAATCAACGCTTTCCAAGCTCTTAGCGGGCAAACTTCAACCCATTGAAGGGCAACTGCACAAGTCTTCCAAGCTGCGCGTTGGCTATTTCGCGCAGCATCAGGTCGAAGAATTGCACCTTGACGAGACCCCCATCGACCACATTCGCCGGATGCGCCCAACCGAAACGCCCGCCAAGTTAAGGGCTCGTTTAGGGGGCTTTGGTATTGGAGCGGAGCAGGCGGAAACGCTGGTGGGAAAACTGTCAGGTGGGCAGAAGGCGCGGTTGTCGTTGATGCTGGCGACGGTGGATGCGCCGCATATGTTGATTCTCGACGAACCGACCAATCACCTTGATATCGAGAGCCGCGAGGCGCTGGTGGAGGCGCTGACCGCCTATAGCGGCGCAATCATTCTGGTCAGCCATGACATGCATCTCCTGGGGCTTGTGGCGGATCGACTGTGGCTGGTACGAGGTGGCGAAGTGGCCCCCTATGAGGGCGATCTGGAGAGTTACCGCGCCATGCTGCTCAACGGCTCGGACACGGAAAAACCAGCCGAAAAACCCAAGGAAATCAAGGTCAAACGGCCCTCGCGCGACGCAATCCTCAAACTGCGGCAGGATGTGAAACGCTGTGAGGAGCGGCTTGAGAAACTACATGGTATGGAAGGGAAGGTCGCCGAGAAACTGGCAGATCCGAAGATCTATCACGATGTCCACGGGCTGACCCAATGGCAAAAGAAATACGCCGAAATCAAGCAGGGTCTGTCTCTGGCTGAAACCCTCTGGATGGAAGCGTTGGAGCGGCTTGAGGCAACTGAGGGCTGAGGCGCGCCGTACGTTTGTGCGGGCGGACCGTACGTTTCGGAGCCCCTTTGGCCCGCAATCTGGGGTGAGGGCGGTTTTCTCTTGGCATTTGACCCTGAAAATGGTGCAAGGCCCGTATGGACAGCGCATTTCTGATCACCGCCTTTGTCACGCTCTTTGTGATCATTGATCCTATCGGGATGACGCCGCTCTTTGTGGCGCTGACCCAAGGCATGAACACGGCGCGACGTCGAGCGATTGCCATTCGCGCCTGTGTCACCTCGGCGCTGCTGCTCATTCTCTTTGCCGCGCTCGGTGAGGCGGTGCTGAGCTTTATCGGCATTTCCATGCCTGCGTTTCGCATCGCCGGTGGGTTGCTGCTGTTTCTAACCGCGCTCGACATGCTCTTTGAGCGGCGTGGACAGCGTCGCAAAGGACAGGCAGATGCGGCAGAAGAGGAAGAGGGTGACGATCCGTCAATCTTTCCCATAGCCATTCCCCTGATCGCCGGGCCGGGGTCGATTGCCACGGTGATCCTCTTGGCCGGGCAAAAGCCGGGGGTCGAAGGCTTGCTCTGGGTGATTGGCGTGATGTTGTCGGTGATCGCCCTGGTCTTTGTGATGTTTCTGACCTCGGGCCTGCTGGAACGCGCGCTTGGCAAGGTCGGGATCAACGTGGTGACGCGCCTTTTGGGCATGCTGCTGGCGGCGCTCGCTGTGCAATTCGTTCTGGACGGGCTGCGCGGCTTTGGTCTGGCGGGATGAGCGCCTATATCTGAGCCATGGAACAGGTTGATTATACACAGTTGACGTATCTCGTCATCCTTGGATCGGTGATCCTGATGTGGTTCGTGGTGCAGAACCGCGCCTCCTTGGGCAAGTTGATCCAACAGGCGATGATCTGGGCGCTGATTTTCGTCGGGGCTCTGGCTGTGGTCGGGCTCTGGGATGATATTCGTCAGACCGTCCGTCCCATGCAGAGCGTGGTCTCGGAGGATCGGATCGAGCTGCCGCGCGCGCCGGATGGGCATTATTATCTGACAGCAGATGTGGAGGGTGTGCCCGTGCGGTTCGTGGTTGATACCGGAGCGAGCCAGATCGTGTTGAACCAAAACGATGCAGAGCGGATCGGGATCGACACCGGAAAGCTGGCCTATATGGGGCGCGCCTTTACCGCCAATGGCGAGGTGCGAACGGCCCCGGTGCGCCTGAAAAGCGTGGCGGTGGGGCCGGTGCAACATTCAGATGTGCGCGCGGTAGTGAATGAGGGCGAGATGGGCCAGTCATTGCTGGGAATGGCGTATTTGCAGCGGTTCTCGAGCATCGAAATCACGGGTGGCCTGTTGGTGCTGACCCGGTAGTTTGGACGGGACTGCGATCTTGAAGGGCGCGCGCGGCGCCTAAGGCGGAGTGAGGG
Source organism: Roseovarius sp. 217 (assembly GCF_000152845.1). GTDB lineage: Bacteria > Pseudomonadota > Alphaproteobacteria > Rhodobacterales > Rhodobacteraceae > Roseovarius. Next base: position 2,450,957 of record NZ_CH902584.1, on the reverse strand, counting down.
CAGGTTTGGGCCTGAAGGGGGCGTTGGACCTGAGCGATGAGCCGCGCGGTGCCCGTCCGTCGGGTGGGCGCTGCACCATAGTCGGCTGTCACTTTATGCTTGCCAAATACATCCGCGTTATCAGTGCGTTGTGACGTCGCAAAAGCGCCCGCCCGGTGGGGCGGACGGGCGCTGCGCGGCGGCGCTTCGCGCCTTGATTCCGCGCTTTGGACATTGGGGCCAATGTCCCCTTCAGGCCAATCTCGCCCCTCGCCTGCCTCAGCGAATGACAATCTCATCGCTGCGCAACAGTCCCAGAACCTCGCGTGCCTGCTGATCGAGCAGGTCGAGATCGAGATAGCTGTCCGACAGACGCCGGGTCAGGTTCTCCATCCGCGCCACCCGCGCGTCGAGCGCATCGAGTTGGGCCTGCAACTCCACGCTCTGCGCGTCGATTTCGGCACGGCGAAACAGGCCGTAATCGCCCTGCACGGCGGCAAATGTGAAATAGGCCCCCAGAAAGAAGGCGATCACGAAAAAGATCAACAGGCCCCAAGGGCGGCTGCGGGGTGTCATGCTCTGGTCTGCCTCTTCAATCCGCCTCGTGCTGGGCGTTTCGCCTACAATGCCACAGGTGATTCGCTTTGTGAATCCCCTTTCGCCGTGGCCTTGCCCACTCTAGCATACCCGCAAAAGGAGAGCACGATGCAGGACAGCCCGGCGCAGGATAGGCTCGAGACCCATCAGGTGACCAACCAGCCCGCCCCGCGTGGCGATCTCGATCTCTGGGCGGGCGATCCGGGCTTGCAAACCCATGCGACGGCGGCAGGGGCCGATCCCGAGGTGTTGGCCGCCTACGGGGCGCGTATCGGCACCGAGGCGCTGCGCGAGGCGGGGCGCGCCGCCAACCGCCATCCGCCCGAACTGGTGCTTTTTGATGCAGGCGGGCGCCGGCTGGATGAGGTGCGGTTTCACCCGGCCTATCACGATTTGATGCGCGTTGGCATCGGCGCGGGCTATGCGGCGCTTGCGTGGGAGGGGGCGAGGGGCGGGCATGCCAGCCATGCCGCGATGGTCTATATGACCTCTCAGGTGGAACCGGGCGTGTGCTGTCCGATGACCATGACCTATGCCGCCGTGCCGGCACTGCGGGTTGACAAGGCGCTCCTTGCCGACTGGGTGCCCAAGCTCACAGCGCGCACCTATGATCCGGGCGCCAAGCCGCTGGCGCGCAAACCCGGGGCTACACTGGGCATGGCGATGACCGAAAAGCAGGGCGGATCGGACATCCGCGCCACTGCCACCACGGCCACGCCTGAGGGGGATACCTATCGCCTTGTTGGGCATAAATGGTTCTGCTCCGCGCCGATGTCGGACGGGTTTCTGACGCTGGCACAAGCGCCCGAGGGGCTGACCTGCTTTCTGGTGCCGCGTTGGCTGGAGGGGGGGCGCAATGGCATCCAGATCCAGCGACTGAAGGACAAGCTGGGCAACCGCGCCAATGCATCGGCTGAGATCGAGTATCACGGGGCGATCGCCTATCGGCTGGGCGATGAGAGCGCGGGGCTGCGGACCATTCTCGAGATGGTGCATCACACGCGGCTCGATACCGCCATGGCACCGGCGGGATTGATGCGGGCGGCGTTGGATCAGGCGCAGTATTGGGCCTGCCACCGCTCGGCTTTTCAGAAACGGCTCATTGATCAGCCGCTGATGCGCGCCGTTCTGGCCGATCTGGCGCTGGATTGGGAGGGCACGCTGGCGCTTGGGCTTCATGTGGCGCGGGCGTTTGACGGGCGGGGGGCCGCGGACCGCGCCTTTGCTCGCCTTGGCGTGGCTCTGGCCAAGTTTATGGGCAACAAGCTCTGCCCTTGTGTGGTCTATGAGGCGATGGAGGCGATGGGCGGCATGGGCTATGTCGAGGATACGCCCCTGCCGATGCTCTACCGCGAAGCGCCGCTCAATTCGATCTGGGAAGGGTCGGGCAATGTCATCTGCCTTGATATCCTGCGCACCCTGCGCAAGGAGCCTCTGGCCGGTGAGGTGTTGAGCGCGGAACTGGCCAGCGTCGCCGGGCAGGACAGCCGCTTTGACGCGGCCCTCAAGGCGCATATGCAGACCTTTCCCAAGCTGCCCGACGAGGCACAGGCGCGCTGGTATGCCGAGAGCCTCGCCACGCTTCTCACCGCCTCGGTGCTGATGCGGCATGCGCCGGACGCGGTGGCAAGCGCCTATATCGCCACACGGCTCAGCGATCCACGCGGACGGGTGGCCGGGGCGATTGGCACGCTCGACACCGCCCCCATTCTGGCGCGGTTGGGGGGCGGGGCATAATAAATTCATAACGTCGAATGTGTTTGATCCAGATCAAGGTCAACGCCACTGCGCACGGCCTAGAGTGCCCTTATAAAATACGGATTCCGAATTCATCTTTGTCTGAAAGAGGACATCATGCGCAAAATCATCACTGCCGCCACCCTTGGCCTTGCCACCCTGACCAGTCCCGGCATGGCCGAAGACGCCAAGCAGATGGTCACGATCTTGACCAGTGGAGAGCCGCAAACGCAGCTGATGGGCATGGTTCTGACCCTGCAGACGACTAAGGCCGGAGCAAGCTCCTATGTGCTGCTCTGTGGCCCCGCCGGTGATCTGGCCCTCAAGGACGCCCCCGCCAGTGCCACCGCCCCGCAAGCGCCGATGGGAATGAGCCCACAGGGTCTGATGCAAAAGATCATGGACGCCGGGGCCACAGTCGAGGTGTGCGCCATCTACCTGCCCAACAAGGGCGTTGACGGAACCGCCCTGCTCGACGGGATCACCGCCGCCAAACCGCCCGCCGTGGCCGCGCGCCTCTTGGCGGAGGAAACGCGGATCATGTCCTTCTGAGGCTTGGTCTGCGGGGCCGCCTCACATCCTCGCCCGGCGTAACAAGTATTCTGGTTGAAAACGGGACGAACATGCGAGGCGGTCCACCTTTCAAAGAGTGGATTTGGACTGGACTGGACTGGGCCTTGGCAAGCGATGCTCTACGCGGCGGCGCGTGCCGCGCCTTGATCCCGCGCTTTGGTCATCGGGTCAAATGTCGGCGACGGTCCGGAACTGACCCTGCTCACGCCTCGGCTTTCTTTTCCCAGCGGCCACCCGCCTCGGACCAATATTGGGCGGTGCAGCCAGCACCGGTCAGGGTCTTCCATTGGCCGCGCGCCGCCTGAACCGCCGCATCGTCATTGCCGTCAAAGAGGATGCAGACCCGGTCCAGCATTTGCACCTCTTGGGCGCTGACCTCTGCCGCATCAATCGCCATGAGGCAGACCGCGCCATTGGGCCGCGCGCTCTCAGTCGTCAGCAACACCGGCTGATCGGCATCCTGCGGCCCGCCGGACAGGCCATGCGGCAGAAAACCGTCCTCGGGCCCCAGCCACAGCCGTTCATCCAGCCAGACCATCCGTGCCCTGTCGCGGCCACGCACCACCACACGCCAGCCCACGCTCAAGGATTTTTCCAAGAGCATCGGCAAGGTCGCCTCGAGCGGTTGGCGCGTCAGATGATAGAAATAGGCGGCACCCATCACCTCTCCTCGAGCAGATCCGCCACCAGCCGGTTGAGCGCCAGCACACCCCAGCCGGTTGCGCCCTTGGGGGCATAGGTGGTGTCGGCCTTGACGCTGGCGACGCCCGCGATGTCGAGATGCACCCAAGGCATGCCGTCCTGCACGAAGCGATGCAGGAATTCCGCCGCCGTGATCGTACCCGCCGGCCGCCCGCCCGAGTTTTTGACGTCAGCGATCTGGCTCTTGATGATATCGGCATAGCCCTGCCCAAGAGGCAGACGCCACGCGCCCTCGCCCTCGGTTTTGGCCGCGCGCAGAAAGGCATTGCAAAGCCCGTCGTCATTGCTGAGCACGGCGGCATTCTCATGGCCCAAGGCCACGATGCAGGCCCCGGTCAGAGTGGCCAGATCAATCATGCCACGCGGCTTGTAGGTTTCCTGTGCATACCACATCACATCGGCCAGAACGAGCCGCCCTTCGGCGTCGGTGTTGATCACCTCGATGGTGTCACCCTTCATTGACGTGACGACATCGCCGGGACGGGTGGCGCGGTCCGAGGGCATGTTTTCCACGATGCCCACAAGGCCGACGACATTTGCCTTGGCCTTGCGCAGCGCCAGCGTGCGCATGACGCCCGCGACGACGCCCGCGCCCCCCATGTCCATGGTCATCTCTTCCATGCCTGCCGCGGGCTTGAGGCTGATGCCGCCGGTGTCAAACACCACGCCTTTGCCGATCAGAGCCAGCGGTGCCTCGCCTTTGGGTCCGCCCAGCCATTCCATCACCGCCAGTTTCGACGGGCTGGCGCTACCATGACCCACCGACAGGATTGCGCCCATGCCGAGCTTTTCCATGTCCTTTTCTTCGAGGATGGTGATCTTGAGCCCCAGATCCTGCATCGCGGCGATGCGATTAGCAAATTCCGTGGTGGTCAGGTGATTGGCTGGCTCGCTGACCAGATCGCGGGTAAAGAACACCCCCTCGGCGAGGGCCAGCACTGGAGCGGACTCGGCCCGGACCTCATCTGGTTTGCCGGTCATCAGGGTGAGGGCACCCGGCTCTGCCTTGTCCTTGGTGGTCTTGGGCGGTGTCTTGTGGGTGTTGAATTCGTAGGATCGTAGCAGCGCCCCCAAAATCACGTCCACCGGACGGCGCAGCGCCCCCCCGAGAATGAGCAATGGTTTGTCGCCTTTGATCCGGCCCAGGCTGACGCCCGCGCGACGGCTCTCGGCGGGGCTGGCGCTGCGCGGCAGGATCACCACATCCACCGCCTCTGCCGCCATTCCGGCGGGCCAGTTGATCGTGATCACGTCGCCGGGTTTTCTATCGTTCAGGGCTGCCGCCTCGATCAGCCGGGCGAGCGCACCGCGCGTCATGCGGTTGATGCGCCGCGCACCTGCGTCCAGCTTGCCTTCGGGTGGAATGATCACCGCAATGCGGCCCGGCACCGTGGCCAGTGCATCCAGATCGGTCTCGGCAAAGACAACAGGCAGGGGTCGGGTCATCGGGAACTCCTCATGGTTCAGCTTTTCCAAGACCTAGCGCGGCTTGCCGCCAATGACCAGTTAGCAGTTTTCCCCCGCAATCAATTCGGCTAGGTTGCCCGACAAGTCTGCTGCCATGGGGGATAAGAGTGACCAGATTCGACAGGTACATGCTGTCGCAATTCATGGTTCTGTTCGGTTTTTTTGCGCTCGTTCTGGTGTCGATCGTCTGGATCAACAAGGCGGTGCGCATGTTTGACCGGCTGATCGGGGATGGCCAGCCCGCATGGGTCTTTGTGGAGTTCACGGCACTGACCTTGCCGGGAGTGATTGGCGTTGTGCTGCCCATCGCGGCCTTTGCCGCGGCGGTTTATGTGGTCAACCGTCTCTCCTCTGAGAGCGAATTGACGGTGATGCAGGCCACGGGCTATTCGCCGCTGCGCCTGGCCCGCCCGGTTCTGGTCTTTGGGGTGATTGTTGCGGTGATGATGTCGCTGCTGGCGCATTACCTCATCCCCGGGAGCCTGAGCCAATTGCGTCTGCGCCAAGATGAGGTGTCGCGCAACATCTCGGCCAAGCTGCTGAGCGACGGCGAATTCCTGCACCCTGCCCCCGGAATCACCTTCTACATTCGCGAGATCACTCAGACGGGCGAATTGCGCGATGTGTTCCTGTCCGACCGGCGTGATCCAGAGGCTCCCGTCACCTATACCTCGTCGCGCGCCTATCTGGTACAAGAGGGCGGCGGCACACGTTTGGTTATGGTATCCGGGTTGGCCCAGAATATCCGTGCCGATCAGAACCGGCTCTTTACCACCTATTTCGATGATTTTTCCTATGACATCAGCAGTCTCGTCAGTCGCGATGTGGTCAATCTCGATGAGGTGGCCTTTGCCAACACACTCGAGATGCTGCGTGATCCCGAAGCTGTGGCGGCCCGCACCGGAACGAGCTATGGCACCGTCATGTCACAGACCCATGGCCGGATCACAGCTGCGCTCTTGTGCGTCATCGCGGCGCTGGTGGGATTCTGCACCCTGCTGGTGGGGGCGCATAGCCGCTTTGGTGTCTGGCGTCAGGTGCTTTTGGCCTTTGGGCTTTTGGTGGGGATCAAGATTGTCGAGAGCATCGTGGTGGCCCCGGTTTTGCTGAATGGAGCGCTCTGGCCGCTGCTCTACTTGCCGGTTCTGCTGGGGCTGGTTCTTTCGGGGCTGCTATTATCCGTTGCCAGCCATCCGGGCGTCTGGCGACGGTTGACGGGGCGCGGTCGCCGGTCGGCAGAGGTGGTTTCATGATTCTGGAACGCTATTTCGGCCGTCGCTTTTTCATGAGTTTTCTCGGGGTCACTGTCACGCTTGTGGTGATGCTGGGACTGATTGATCTGATGGATGAATTGGGGGACTTCCCCGAACTCGCATTCGGTCAGGTGTTGGGCATCGTGCTGCTGAAGCTGCCGGAAGCCTATTACGAGATCATTCCGCTGGTGATGATTCTTGCCTCGGTGGCGCTTTTCCTGCGGCTGGCCAGGACGTCGGAACTGGTGGTGCTGCGTGCCTCGGGCCGCTCGGCGCTTCAGGGGCTACTGGCGCCGGCGGCGGTGGCGCTTGCCATTGGCCTCTTGGGGTTGGCGGTGGGTAATCCCCTCGTGGCGGCCACGTCAAAACGACATCACGATCTGGTCAACAGCTACTCCGGGCAGGCGTCGTCGGATCTGGCGATTGCCTCGGAGGGCTTGTGGCTGCGGCAGAGCGCGGCAGAGGGGCAGACGGTGATCTATGCGGCCCGCGCCAGTTCTGATCTGGGCACGCTCTACGCGCCCAGCTTTTACGACTTTGCGCCGGACGGCAAACCCCTGCGCCGCATCAGCGCCACCTCGGCGCAGCTTGAGGAAGGCGCGTGGGTGTTGACCGAGGCCAAGATCTGGGATCTGGCGCAAGGGGTCAATCCAGAGGCCTCGGCGCGCGAAGACGCACAGATGACGGTGCCCTCAGATCTGACGCAAGATCGCATTCTCGACAGTTTTGGCAGCCCGGAATATGTCCCGATCTGGGAGTTGCCCAAGTTCATCGCCCAGCTTGAAGAGGCCGGATTTTCGGCCCGACGCTATGCGATCTGGTTTCAGAGCGAACTGGCCCAACCGGTGTTTCTGGTCGCGCTGGTGTTGATTTCGGCGGCCTTTACCATGCAGCACACGCGCGGGGCCAATGTGGGGCTCTCGGTACTGACGGCGGTGCTCTTGGGCTTTGGCCTGCATTATATCCGCAATTTTGCGCAGATCCTTGGTGAGAACGGACAGATTCCGATCCTGCTGGCGGCATGGGCACCGCCGGTGGCCTCGCTCTTCATCGGTCTCGGAATCCTTCTGCATCTGGAGGACGGATGACCCGGTTTGCCCGTATTCTGCTGGGCCTGCTGTTGGCGATGGCAACGCCGGTTGGCGCGCAGGATGGCTCTGTTGATCCCGCTGTTTTGGTGGCGGATGACGTGCGCATCACCGAAGACAACCAATTGATCGCCTCTGGCAATGTCGAGGCGCTCTATCAGGGGCGTCGCCTCAAGGCGCGGGAAATCGTTTATGACCGCGCCACCGAACGACTCGTGATCAAGGGACCGCTGACGCTTACGGATGTCGATGGCAGCGTGGTCCTGGCCGACAGCGCCGAGTTGGACCGCGACCTGACCAACGGCATTCTGCGCGGGGCGCGGATCGTGATGCAGGATCAGTTGCAACTGGCGGCGGTTGAAATGCGACGCACCGACGCCCGGTTCAACCAGCTCTACAAGACGGCAGTCACCTCTTGTCGGGTGTGCGAGACCGGACGCCCGCCGCTCTGGCAGATCCGGGCGCAGCGGGTGATCCACGACGAGGAGGCGCGGCAGCTCTATTTCGACAACGCGCAGTTCCGGATCCTGAACACGCCGGTGCTCTACCTGCCCCGCCTGCGTCTGCCCGATCCTACGCTGGATCGGGCGCATGGGTTTCTGACCCCGTCGCTGGTCAATTCGACGCTTTTGGGCACAGGCATCCGGGTGCCCTATTTCATCCCGATCGGTGAGAGCCGCGACCTGACGCTGGCGCCGTTTTGGGCCACCAGTTCGCGGCGTCTCGAACTGCGCTATCGTCAGGCGTTTCGCAAAGGAGAGATCGAATTCAATGGCGCAGTTGCGAAAGATGACTTTAGCCCGGACGAAACACGGGGGTATCTCTTTGGCAGCGGTCGGTTCGATCTGCCGCGCGATTTCGTCCTTCGGTTCAATGTCGAACTGAGCAGCGATGATACGTTCCTGCTGGATCACGACTTTTCCGACAAGGACCGGCTGAAGAACGAGCTCTCGGTCGAACGCGCGCGCCGCGATGAATATATCCGAGGCGCGATCACCCATTTCAATTCGCTCCGCATCGGCGAAAGCAATTCCACCCTGCCGACCCTTGCGGGAAATGCGGAGTATGAGCGCCGCTTCTTTCCGACGCGGTTGGGGGGTGAATTACGGTTTGGCGCTGCGCTGCACAGCCATTATCGCGGCTCGGACTCGACGATTGCCACGCTCGACCGCTATGCCGATGGGCGCGACGTGACACGATTCAGCACCCGGCTGGACTGGTATCGCGGCTGGACCCTGCCCGCAGGCGTGCTGGCCAGCTTTCGGACCGGGTTGATCCTCGATCACTTCGAAATCTCTCAGGCCGGGACCACCTCTGCCGCGGATGCGACCGAACTCACGCCCAGTGTCGCGCTTGAATTGCGCTGGCCTCTTTTGAAATCCACCCGGTATGCCGTAACCCATGTCATCGAACCTGTCGTTCAACTGGCGTGGTCTGGTGGGTCTAACCCAAACATCCCGCTGGATGAGGCAACGCAGATCGACTTTGACGAAGGCAATCTGTTCAACCATTCCCGTTTCAATGCGCCTGACCGACGCGAGCGGGGATATAGCGCGGCTTACGGCGTGAGCTGGACGCGGATTGATCCGGCTGGCTGGCAAGGCAGCCTCGCTGTCGGACAGGTCCGGCGCGACGAGCGTTTGCTCGAACGCGATGGCATTACCCCCAGCTTTAGCAAGTCATCGGGACTGCGCGACCGCACGTCGGATTTGCTGATTGCCGGTCAATTCCGCAATGCCACCGGATTGACCGTCACCGCGCGCGGCCTGTTTGACGCGATGTTTGACACCACCAAGGCCGAGGCCCGCGCCAGCTGGCAGAACGCGTACACCAATATCGGGGCGACCTATGTGTGGCTGTCGGCCGATCCCGCAGAAAACCGCCCCTCGACCGTATCGGAATGGGCGATTGATGGCAGCTACCGATTTGCCAAACAATGGACCGGCCATGCCGAATGGCGGTTTGACGAGGCGGCCAGTCGCAGCGTGCGTGCCGGTGCCGGTCTGACGTATTCCAACGAATGCGTTGATATCACGCTTTCGGTCTCGCGCCGCTTTACCTCTTCGACTATCCTTGAACCTGAAACCAACATCGGCTTTACGGTAGGGTTTACGGGGTTCTCCTCCGCGACCCGTGACCCGAGCTTTACCCGGACATGCAGGAACTGACCAGAATGACACCGATCCTCCGCCGCACGCTTGCCGCCCTGACCCTAGCCGCGATTGGCTTGACGGGGTTGCCCGGAGGGGTAAGTCCGGTGCAGGCGCAAAACCTGTTTGCACCGGCAATTCACGTTAACGATCAGGCGATCACCGGATATGAGCTGCAACAGCGCGCCCGGATGCTGACGCTGTTTCGCGCGCCGGGCGATCCACGGCGGTTGGCACGCGAGCAGTTGATCGAGGAACGCATCAAACTGGACGCCGCGCGGGCCGTAGGGCTGGTGGTAGAGGATGACATGGTCCGCACCGGCATGGAGGAATTCGCCGGACGGGCCAATATGACCGCAGATCAGCTCATTTCATCGCTCGAAGAGGCTGGCGTGTCGCAGCAATCCTTTCGCGAATTTGTGCGTGCTGGGATCACATGGCGCGAACTCACGCGCGCGCAATTTGCCTCGCGCGTGTCGGTGAGTGAGGATGATCTGGAGCGTGCGACACGCGCGCTGACAGGGGGGGCGGCGGTGCGCGTGCTTCTGTCCGAAATCATTTTGCCTGTCACCAGCCTTGGGGACGCCGAGGCAAAGCAGGCTCTGGCCACACAAATTGCCGAAGCGGACAGCGAAGGCGATTTCGCCGCCGCGGCGCGCCAGTATTCCGCAGCACCCTCGGCCGGACGCGGCGGGCGGATGGAATGGGTCGCGCTCTCGGACTTGCCGGCGGGCTTGCGCCCTATCGTGCTGGGTCTCGCCCCCGGCGAGGTGTCCGATCCACTGCCCATCGACGGCGGACTCGCGCTCTTTTACATGCGCGACATCGAGGAAACCTCTGTGGCTGCACCGGAGTATTCTGCCATTGAATATGCAGCTTATTACATTTCTGGCGGACGCAGCGCCGAGGCCCTGCAACGCGCCGCACAGGTGCGCGCGGCGGTCGATACCTGTGACGATCTCTATGGTGTGGCCAAAGGCCAACCGCCCGAGGTGCTGGAACGCGGATCAAAGGCCCCCGAGGAAATCCCGCAGGATATCGCTGCGGCGCTGTCCCAGCTCGATCCCGGTGAAACCTCGGCCAGCGTGACCCGCTCCAACGGGCAAACGCTGGTGTTCCTGATGCTCTGTGGCCGCTCGCCCAAGTTGGACGGCGAGGCACCGTCGGTTGAGGATCTCTCGAATTTCATCCGCAACCAGCGGATCGAATCCTTTGCCAATGGGTATCTTGAACAGTTGCGTGCCGAGGCGCGGATCGTCGAGCAGTGAGCGCGTCAATTGCGCTCAGTTGTGGGGAGCCCGCGGGCATTGGGCCGGAAATTGCGGCTGCAGCCTGGGACCGTTTGAGGGGCGCTCTGCCGTTCTTTTTGATTGGCGACCCGGCGCATTTGCCCTCTGGCACGCCGATTGCCTGCATCACCGATCCCGCTGAGGCCTCTGCTGCATCGGCCCTTGCCCTGCCGGTTTTGGTGCATGCGTTTGACGGGCCATTGACCCGAGGCGTGCCCAATCCCGCCCATGCGCAGGGCGTGATCGACGTGATCGCGCGCGGTGTGGGTTTGGTGCAATCGGGTGCTGCGCTTGCGCTCTGCACCGCTCCTATCCACAAACAGGCGCTTCAGGATGGGGCGGGATTCGCCTTTCCCGGTCATACCGAGTTTCTGGCGCATCTGGCCGGGGTGGACCGCGTCGTGATGATGCTGGCCTCGGATCAATTGCGCGTCGTGCCCACCACCATCCACATTCCGCTCAAAGACGTGCCGCAGGCGCTGACGCCCGATCTGCTGGAAGAGACGATCCGTATCACCCATGCCGCGTTGATCCGCGATTTTGGCCTGCGCGCGCCGCGTTTGGCCATCGCAGGCCTCAATCCGCATGCGGGCGAGGGTGGCAAGATGGGGCGCGAAGAGATTGACGTGATCGGGCCGGTGCTGACCCGCCTACGCGCCGAGGGGCTGGATCTGCGCGGCCCGATGTCGGCGGATACGATGTTTCACGCCGCAGCCCGTGCGCAGTATGATGCCGCGATCTGCATGTATCACGATCAAGCGCTCATTCCGATCAAGACGCTGGATTTCGACCGGGGCGTCAATGTCACGCTTGGCCTGCCCTTTATCCGCACCTCGCCGGATCACGGCACGGCCTTGGACATCGCAGGACAGGGGCGGGCCAACCCCACATCGCTGATCGAGGCGCTGAAACTGGCGCAGGTCATGGGCGAGGCACGCCGCGCATGAGCCCGCTCGAGAGCCTTCCGCCGCTGGCTCGGGTGATTGCTGCGCACGGTCTCTCTGCCCGCAAATCCTTGGGTCAGAATTTCCTGCTGGATCTGAACCTCACCTCCAAAATCGCCCGGCAGGCGGGGGATCTGACCACCTGCGACGTGCTGGAGATCGGCCCCGGTCCCGGTGGCCTGACACGCGGGCTCTTGATGGAGGGCGCGCGGCATGTGCTCGCCATCGAAAAGGACGCCCGCTGCCTACCCGCGCTGCACGAGATTGCCGAGGCCGCGCCGGGCCGCCTGACGGTGCTCAATGCCGATGCGCTCGATCTCGATCCGCTGGCGCATCTGACGCCGCCCATTCGCGTGGTCTCGAACCTGCCCTATAACGTGGGCACCGAATTGCTGATCCGATGGCTCACGCCGCCTGACTGGCCACCGTTCTGGCAATCTCTTACGCTGATGTTTCAGCGTGAGGTGGCGGAGCGAATTGTCGCTACGCCGGGGTCAAAGGCGTATGGGCGTCTTGCCCTCTTGGCCCAGTGGCGCGCGACACCGCGCATCGTGATGCATTTGCCGCCGGGCGCGTTTACCCCGCCGCCCAAAGTGTCGAGCGCGGTGGTGCATCTGACCGCCCTGTCAGAGCCGCGATATCCGGCGGATCCCAAGATATTGGAGCGCGTGGTCGCCCGCGCCTTCAACCAACGCCGCAAAATGCTGCGCGCGGCGCTCAAAGGGGCGGCGCCGGATATCGAGGATCGGCTTTTGGCGGCGGGCATTCAGCCTACGGATCGGGCCGAGACCGTGAGTCTCGAGCAGTTTTGCGCGCTCGCACGGGTGATGCCGGGCGGGGCGGAGGCGTGAGGGAAGGGCGTGAAACGGACGTTGGCCACACGGGGTAAGCTGCGCAAGACGAGCGGCGCAAGACCAAGCGTACACGCTGCTTCCCCAACGTAAAATTCACACTCGCAACGGCGACGCGATTGGTGTATGAAATAGTTTAATGCTAAACTATATTCGCCAACAAGGAGTCGCCATCTCATGGTTGCCCGGAAAAGCACAAAGAAACCAAACGTTTCAGCCGACGATCTCAAGCAATACTATCGCGACATGCTGCTCATCCGACGATTCGAGGAGAAGGCTGGCCAGCTCTATGGCATGGGTCTGATCGGCGGGTTCTGTCACCTCTATATCGGGCAGGAAGCGGTGGTTGTCGGCCTTGAGGCCGCCGCCGAAGACGGCGACCGGCGCATCACAACCTACCGCGATCACGGGCATATGTTGGCCTGCGGCATGGACCCCAAGGGCGTCATGGCCGAGTTGACGGGGCGCGAAGGTGGCTACAGCCGGGGCAAAGGCGGCTCGATGCATATGTTCTCGACCGAAAAGCGGTTCTATGGCGGGCATGGCATCGTGGGGGCCAACGTGCCCTTGGGCGCGGGGCTGGCCTTTGCCGACAAGTATCTTGGCAATGATCGGGTGACATTCACCTATTTCGGTGATGGTGCGGCCAATCAGGGGCAGGTCTATGAGACCTTCAACATGGCGGCCCTCTGGAGTCTGCCGGTGATCTTTGTGATCGAGAACAACCAATATGCGATGGGCACCTCGCAACAGCGCTCCACCTCGTCGCCCGATATTTATCACCGGGGCGAGGCCTTTGGCATTCCCGGCGAGATGGTCGATGGCATGGATGTGCTGGCCGTCAAAGAGGCCGGTGACAAGGCCGTGGCACACTGCCGCTCGGGCGCCGGTCCCTACATTCTGGAGATCAAGACCTATCGCTATCGCGGCCATTCGATGTCTGACCCTGCCAAGTATCGCACCCGCGAAGAGGTGCAGAAAATGCGCGATGAGAAAGACGCCATCGAGCATGTGCGCGATCTGCTGATTTCCGGCGGCCATGCCACGGAAGAGGATCTCAAGGCGATCGACAAGGACATCAAGGAAGTGGTGAACGCCAGTGCCGAGTTTGCCAAGGAAAGCCCGGAGCCTGCGATTGAAGAGCTTTGGACCGATATTATTGCCGATACGGCACCGCAGAACGCCTGAGGAGGAGAGACGACAATGGCAACCGAAATCCTGATGCCCGCGCTCTCTCCGACCATGGAGGAAGGCACGCTTGCGAAATGGCTCGTGAAAGAGGGGGACACGGTCAAGGCCGGTGACATCATGGCCGAGATCGAGACCGACAAGGCGACGATGGAATTTGAGGCGGTCGATGAGGGCACCATCGGCAAGATCCTGATTGCCGAGGGCACCGAAGGCGTGAAGGTCAATACGCCAATCGCCGTACTTCTCGAGGAGGGCGAAAGCGCGGAGGACGCAGCAAGCGCCCCCGCCGCCAAAGCGCCGGAAGAGAAACCCGCAGATAAGCCGAAATCCACCCCGGCCGCAGCGAAAGCCCCCGAGGCCCCCAAACCCGACACCAGCCCGGATTGGCCTGACGGCACCGAGATGCAGACCATGACCGTGCGCGAGGCGCTCAATTCGGCCATGGCCGAGGAAATGCGCCGCGACGACACCGTGTTTGTCATGGGCGAGGAGGTGGCCGAATATCAGGGTGCCTATAAGATCACCCAGAACCTGCTCGAAGAGTTTGGCGCCAAGCGCGTCATCGACACGCCCATCACCGAACACGGCTTTGCCGGGATCGGTGTGGGCGCGTCTTGGGGCGGGCTGCGGCCCATCGTGGAATTCATGACCTGGAACTTTGCCATGCAGGCGATTGACCAGATCATCAACTCCGCCGCCAAGACGCTCTATATGTCGGGCGGGCAGATGGGCAGTCCCATCGTCTTCCGCGGCACCAACGGGGCGGCGGCGCGCGTGGGCGCGCAGCACAGTCAGGATTATGCGGCATGGTATGCGCAGGTGCCCGGCCTGCGGGTGGTGCAGCCCTATTCGGCGGCAGATGCCAAGGGTCTGTTGAAAACTGCCATCCGCGATCCCAACCCGGTGGTGTTTCTGGAGAATGAGATCCTCTATGGTCGCTCCTTTGAGGTGCCCAAGATCGACGATTTCACCATTCCGTTCGGCAAGGCCCGGATCTGGCGCGAGGGCACCGATGTGACCATCGTCAGCTTTGGCATCGGCATGACCTATGCGTTGGAAGCCGCTGAAAAATTGGCTGGGGACGGCATCAGCGCCGAGGTGATCGACCTGCGCACGCTGCGCCCGATGGATACCGATACGGTGATTGCATCGGTGATGAAGACCAACCGCTGCGTCACCGTGGAAGAGGGCTGGCCTGTGGCCTCGATTGGCAACCATATCTCATCCGTGCTGATGCAAAAGGCGTTCGATTATCTCGATGCGCCGGTGATCAGCTGCACGGGCAAGGATGTGCCGATGCCCTATGCTGCCAATCTGGAAAAGCTGGCGCTGACGTCCACCCAAGAGGTGATCGACGCCGTGCGCCAAGTGACCTATCGTTGAGGGAGAGACGCGATGCCAATTGAGATTCTGATGCCCGCCCTCTCACCCACCATGGAAGAGGGCACGCTGGCCAAATGGCTGGTCAAGGAGGGCGATACCGTGTCCGCAGGCGACCTCTTGGCCGAGATCGAGACCGACAAGGCCACGATGGAATTCGAAGCCGTGGAGGAGGGCGTCGTCGGCAAGTTGCTGGTGGCCGAAGGCACCGAGGGGGTCAAGGTCAACACCCCCATCGCGGTCATGCTGGAAGACGGCGAGAGCGCCAGCGATATCGGCAGCGCCCCGGCGAAGGCCAAGACATCCGAAGCGCCCAGTGAAAAATCACCCGAGGCCGCGCCGCAGAAGGCGGACGAGGCCAAACCTGCGCCCGCCGCAGCCAAGTCCGGCGATGGCGCGCGCATCTTTGCCTCGCCGCTCGCACGGCGGATCGCGGCGGACAAGGGGATTGATCTCGCAGGGATCAAGGGCTCTGGCCCGCATGGGCGGATCGTGAAAGCGGATGTGGAGGGGGCCAAATCCTCGACCGCGCCCGTCAAGGATGCCGCCAAGCCCGCAGACAAGGCCCCTGCCCCGGCATCCATCGCGTCTGGTCCGTCCTCGGATGCCGTGATCGCCATGTATCAGGGCCGCGAGTATGAGGAGGTCAAGCTCGACGGGATGCGCAAGACCATCGCTGCACGCCTGACCGAGGCCAAGCAGACCGTGCCGCATTTCTATCTGCGCCGCGAAATCCGTCTTGATGCGCTGATGAAATTCCGCGCCGATCTCAACAAGCAGTTGGAGGCGCGCGGCGTCAAGCTGTCGGTCAACGATTTCATCATCAAGGCCTGTGCGCTAGCGTTGCAGGCGGTGCCGGATGCCAATGCCGTCTGGGCTGGAGACAAGGTGCTGCGGTTGAAACCGTCGGATGTGGCCGTGGCTGTGGCGATTGAGGGCGGGCTGTTCACGCCGGTTCTGAAAGATGCCGAAATGAAATCGCTCTCGGCGCTCTCGGCGGAAATGAAGGATCTGGCCAAGCGCGCGCGCGACCGCAAGCTGGCCCCGCAGGAATATCAGGGCGGCACCTTTGCGATTTCCAACCTTGGCATGTTCGGGATCGAGAATTTCGATGCCGTGATCAACCCGCCGCATGGCGCGATCCTTGCGGTTGGTGCAGGGCTGAAAAAGCCGGTGGTCGGCAAGGATGGCGAATTGAGCGTGGCCACGGTCATGTCGGTGACGCTGTCGGTGGATCACCGGGTGATTGACGGCGCACTTGGCGCGGAATTGCTGGGCAAGATCGTCGAAAACCTCGAAAATCCGCTGGTTATGCTGGCCTGAGATTTCTGCCCCGGCCTTTGGGTCGGGGTTTTGTTAGGGCATTGAGCAGACAATGGCCCCAATCTCCAATGCGCGGACTCAAGCCCGAAGGGCGCCGCGCGATCGCTGGGCCGTCCCGCGGCCTAGCGACCGCGCGGCTCTTCGCTTGGGGCCAACGTCAGCTCAAGGCCATTCCCCACGTCACAGCGGTGCACGAAAGATCACGAACGCCCCGGCCGCGATCAGCGAGAACCCGAGCGCGTGGTTCCAAGTGATCGGCTCCTTGAGATAGAGCACAGAAAAGCCTGCAAAGATCACCAGCGTGATCACCTCTTGCATGGTCTTGAGTTCCGCCGCTGAATAGACGCGGTGCCCAAGCCGATTGGCGGGCACCGCGAGCATGTATTCAACTAGGGCAATACCCCAGCTTATCAGGATGACAAGCCAGAGGGCGACATGCGGAAACTTGAGGTGCCCATACCACGCAAAGGTCATGAAGATATTGGACAGGCTCAAGAGCACGACCGGTGCCAGCCACAGCCAAAGGCCGTGCATGCGCGTCAGTCGCTCGCGTCGTCGTCAGTGCCGCGGACGCCCAGGAGTTGATCCATCTTGACCGAGGGCTGATCGCAACCCGCCTCACCGACGATGCGCGCGGGCACACCCGCCACGGTTTTGCACGGCGGCACCTCTTGCAGCACCACCGAACCTGCGGCGATGCGCGAGCAGTTGCCCACGCGGATATTGCCCAGAACCTTGGCCCCGGCCCCGATCAGAACGCCATTGCCGATCTTGGGGTGGCGGTCCTCTTCTTCCTTGCCGGTGCCGCCAAGCGTGACGGAATGCAGCATCGAGACATTGTCGCCCACCACCGCCGTTTCACCGATCACTATGGAATGGGCGTGGTCGATCATGATGCCCTTGCCGATCCGTGCGGCCGGGTGGATATCGACGCCGAACACCTCTGAGGCGCGCATCTGGAAAAAGCGCGCGAGATCGCGGCGGCCCGTGGTCCAGAGCCAATGCGCGATGCGATAGGCTTGGATCGCCTGAAACCCCTTGAAGAAGAGAAGCGGCAGGAGAAACCTGTCGCAGGCCGGATCACGGTCATTGACGGCGACGATGTCGGCGCGCGCGGCGAGGCCGATTTCCGGGTCGGAGGCAAGCGCCTTGTCGCAAATCTCGCGAAGGATCTGCTCTGGCATCTCGTTCGAGGTCAGCTTGAGCGAAATCCGATAGGCCAGCGCTGATTCGAAGGTCCCATGGTGCAGGACACTTGAATGGATCAGCCCGCCCAAAAGCGGCTCATCGGCGATTGCAGCCTTGGCCTCTTGGGCGATCTGTCCCCAGACCGGATCAAGTTCGGCCAGCTTTCGTCTTGTATGCGCCATGGGGTATGCTCCTGTAGATCAACATGAGTATATCAGATAGGCAGGCCGGGTAAAATGCAAAGGGGTGAGGCGGGGGATCACCAAAATGAATGAGAGGCTACCCGTGGTCGAGGGCGCACGTGTTCTGGTTCTGGGCGCCACCGGAACGATAGGCCGGGCAACCGTGGCGGCGCTCTTGGCGCGAGGGCATGCGGTGGTCTGTTTCCTGCGACCCGGCGCTGAGGCGGCGGGATTGCCGGAAGGGGTCACGCTGCGGCGAGGGGCTATAACCGAGCTTGGGCGAGAGGGGGTCCGGGGCGAGCGGTTTGATGCGCTGGTCTCGTGCATGGCCTCGCGCAGCGGTTTGCCGGGCGATGCCTGGGCGGTGGATCACGACGCGCATATCCTGGCGCTGGAGGCGGCGCAGGCGGCGGGGGTTGGGCATATGGTGCTTTTGTCGGCGATATGCGTGCAAAAGCCGATGCTGGCGTTTCAGGCGGCCAAGCTGGCCTTTGAGGCGCGGTTGATCGCCTCGGGTATGCGCTATTCGATCGTGCGGCCCACGGCCTATTTCAAATCCTTGTCGGGACAGATTGCGCGGATTCAGGCGGGGCGGCCTTTTTTGGTGTTCGGGGACGGGCGGTTGACGGCGTGCAAGCCGATCAGTGACCGAGACCTGGGGGACTATCTGGCGGGCTGTCTGGAAGAGCCTCGGCGCTGGAACAAAGTCCTGCCGATTGGCGGTCCCGGCCCGGCAATCACCCCGCGCGATCAGGCGGCGTGGCTCTTTGAGAGACTCGGGCGTCCGGCGAAGGTGCGGCAGGTGCCGGTGGGTATGATGGATGCCATCATCGCAGGGCTTTCGCTGGCGGGGCGTATCGCGCCGCGTTTGCGGGCCAAGGCGGAACTGGCGCGGATCGGGCGCTATTACGCGACCGAATCGATGCTGGTGTGGAACCCGGCGACGGAGGTTTATGATGCCGAGGCCACGCCTGAAACCGGGCGGGACCGCCTGTTTGACTATTATGAAGAGGTGATATCCGGGCGCGCCCGTGTCGATCTGGGCGAGCACGCGGTATTCTAGGCGGCAGGGCTCTCGCCGCGTTGCAGGCGCACCGGAATTTCCCGCGCCAGTTTCAGCAAATGCGCCATATAGGGCTTGTCCGCGTCATCGTCGCGGATCGCGGCATAGAGGCGCTTGGTCTTGCCTGCGGCGGTGAGGCGGCGGGTGACGTAATCGGTGCTGGTCTTGACCTCGCGCACGACCCAATCGGGCAGCACCGCAACGCCGCGATTGGACGCGACCAGCAAGAGGATCACCGCCGTCAGCTCCACCTGCCTGATGCTTTTGGGTTCGACCTTGGCCGGGGTCAGCAATTCGGTAAAGACATCAAGTCGCGAGCGGTCCACCGGATAGGTGATGAGCACCTCATCGCGGAAATCCGCGGCCTCGACATAGGGTTTCTGCGCCAGCGGATGCTGGCTTGAGGCGACAAAGACCGGCTCGTAATCAAAGAGTGGCTTGAAGCTGATTCCCGGCAAATCCTCGGGATCGGACGAGACCACAAGATCCACCTCTTCCTTTTGCAGGGCAGGCAGAGCGTCAAAGGCTAGGCCGGGCCGGATATCAACATCGACCTCGCCCCAGGTCTTGCGAAACCGCTCAAGCACCGGAAAGAGCCATTCAAAACAGGCGTGGCATTCAATGGCGATGTGGAGGCGTCCGGCGCTGCCCTCGCGCAGCCCTTCGAATTCGGCCTCGAGCGCCTCAATCTCGGGCAGGATTTTCTCGGCCAGACGCAGCAGGCGATGACCCGCCGCCGAGAGGCGTAAAGGCTTGGATCGTCTGACAAAAAGCTCGACACCCGTCTGATCCTCTAACCCCTTTATCTGGTGGCTCAGCGCCGATTGGGTGATGTGCAACAGGTCCGCCGCACGGGCCAGACCGCCCGCCTGATGAATGGCGCGGATCGTTTTCAGGTGCCGGAACTCGATGTGCATATATTAGCGAACCTCATTCAAACCATGAATTTAATGAAGTTGTCTCACATTGCTGCACCTGCAACAAGTGGGACAACAGATTTCACTCCTGCACAGGATGCACCCCGATGACAACGCCGCGTATCTCGTTCGAATTTTTCCCGCCCAAGACGCTGGAGGCTTCTTTTCGCCTTTGGGACACGATCCACACTCTGTCCCCGCTTGATCCGCGCTTTGTGTCGGTGACCTATGGCGCGGGCGGCACCACCCGCGAATTGACGCGCGAGGCGGTGGGTACGCTGCACAAGGCCACGGGCCTCAATGTGGCGGCGCATCTGACCTGCGTCGATGCCAGCCGTGCCGAGACGCTGGAGATTGCCGAGCAATTCGCCGCTGCGGGCGTGTCCGAGATTGTCGCCCTGCGCGGCGACCCGCCCAAGGGCTCGAACGGGTTTGTTGCCCACCCCGAGGGGTTTGCCGACAGCTGCGAGCTGATTTCGGCGCTGGCCGATACTGGCAAATTTACCATCCGCGTCGGCGCATACCCTGAAAAGCACCCCGAAGCTGTGGATCAGAAAGCCGATATCGACTGGCTCAAGCGCAAGATTGATGCAGGCGCATCCGAGGCGATCACGCAGTTCTTCTTTGAGGCCGAGACGTTCTTTCGCTTCCGCGATGCCTGTGCGGCTGCGGGGATCAATGCGCCAATCATTCCGGGCATTCTGCCGATTGAAAACTGGGTTGGCGCGCGCAAATTCGCGCGCTCCTGTGGCACGCAGGTGCCCGCATGGCTGGATGAGGCGTTTGACAAGGCGATCCGTGACAATCGCCACGATCTCTTGGCAACGGCGCTGGCAACGGAGCTGTGCAGCGATCTGCTCGAGGGCGGGGTTGAGGATCTGCATTTCTACACTCTCAATCGCCCGGAACTGACGCGCGATGTCTGTCACGCTCTGGGTGTGACCCCCAAAGTGACGCTGCGCGACGTCGCCTGAGAGCTTGCCGCTCGCGTCGGCCCCGCCTACCCTGTGAGGAGCAGGGACAGGAGGGGCCGACATGCCGAATAGCCACGCCACATCGCTGGACGATTTACCGGATGTGCAGGCGATCCTTGCACGGTCCGGCTTGGCGTTCATTGAAGACCTGATTGCAGGCCGCCTGCCCGCGCCGCCGATTGGCGTGACGCTCGGGTTTTGGCCCGTTGAGGCGGTGCGCGGTCACGTGGTGTTTGAGGGGCGACCCCGGTTTGACGCCACCAACCCGATGCGCGGCGTGCATGGTGGCTGGTATGGCGCGATCCTCGACAGTTGCATGGGCTGTGCCGTGATGACGGCGCTGGAGCGCGGAGAGATCTATACCACGCTGGAATACAAGGTGAATATCATCCGCGCCCTGACCTTGGATACGCCGGTTCACGCCATCGGCACGCTCGAGCACAAGGGGCGCTCGACCGCCGTCGCGCGGGGCGAGTTGCGCGGTGTGGCGGATGGTCGGCTCTATGCCACCGGCTCGACCACTTGCCTCGTCATGCGGCCAGAGGCGGGGTCGTGAGGATTGGGGAGAGTGCGCGCGTGGCGTGTTGCTGACATTGGTCCCAACTGATGAGACGCGCGGTGCCCGTCTGCCGGGTGGGCGCTGCGACTTGGTCGGCTGGCACTTTATATCTGCCAAACACTCCCGCGATTTCAAGAGACTGCAACGTTGCAGAAGCGCCCGCCCGGTGGGGCGGACGGGCGCTGCGCGGCGGCGCTTCGCGCCTTGATTCCGCGCGTAAGCTCTTGGGGCCAACGTCCCCTTCAGGCCAATTCCCGCCCCCCGCTTCGTCACCCGATTTCAGGTCGCGAACACAGCCTCCATATCGGCAAATCCCTTGAACTCGACCGGATTGCCCGAGGGGTCGCGAAAGAACATGGTCCATTGCTCTCCCGGCTCTCCTTCAAAGCGCACCGAAGGCGGGATGACGAATTCAACGCCCGCCGCCGTCAGCCGTTCGGCCACGCCACGCCACGTCTCTAGCGGCAGCACCACGCCGAAATGCGGCATTGGCACCATGTGGTCACCGACCTTGCCGGTCGCCTGTGTGGCGAAGGGCGTACCAAGGTGCAGGCTGAGTTGATGACCGAAGAAGTCGAAATCCACCCAAGTCTGGGTCGAGCGCCCCTCGATCCCACCCAAGAGCGCCCCGTAAAAACCCCGTGCTACATCGAGATCCGTGACATTGATTGCCAGATGAAAGGGATGTGCCATATCTTACTCCTCATGCCCGTTGCATGGCACCTAGCGATGCCGTAACCGGGTTTGCAAGATTTATGACGCGGGAGGACAGATAAATGACCTATGGCTTTGATACGTTGCAAGTTCACGCAGGCGCGCGCCCCGATCCGGCGACCGGAGCGCGGCAGGTGCCGATTTACCAGACCACGGCCTATGTGTTTCGTGATGCCGATCACGCCGCCGCGCTCTTTAACCTGCAAGAGGTGGGATATATCTATTCGCGCCTGACCAACCCGACTGTTGCGGCGCTTCAGGAGCGGGTCGCCACGCTTGAGGGTGGCGCAGGGGCGGTGTGTTGCTCCTCTGGGCACGCGGCGCAGATCATGGCGCTGTTTCCGCTGATGGGTCCGGGGCTAAATGTGGTGGTCTCGACCCGGCTATATGGCGGCTCGATCACGCAGTTCAGCCAGACCATCAAGCGCTTTGGCTGGTCGGCCAAGTTCGTTGATATCGACGACACCGATGCGATCAATGCCGCAATTGACGAAAATACACGCGCGATCTTTTGCGAATCCATCGCCAATCCGGGGGGCCATATCGCCGATCTCGATGCGCTTGCGGCGGTGGCCGACAAGGCGGGTCTGCCGCTCATTGTCGACAACACCTCGGCCACGCCCTATCTCTGCCGCCCGATCGAGCATGGCGCAACGCTGGTCGTGCATTCGATGACCAAGTTTCTCACCGGCAATGGCACGGTCACGGGCGGTGTTGTGGTCGATTCGGGAAATTTCGACTGGTCGGCGAGCGACAAGTTCCCCTCGCTCTCGGCACCGGAACCGGCCTATCACGGGCTCAAATTCCACGAGACCTTTGGCCCCCTAGCGTTCACCTTTCACGGCATTGCCATCGGTCTGCGCGATCTGGGCATGACGCTCAATCCGCAGGCGGCGCATTACACGCTGATGGGCATTGAAACGCTGTCCCTGCGCATGGCGCGGCATGTCGAGAACGCGGAAAAGGTGGCAAGCTGGCTCGAAGGCCATCCGGCGGTTGAGGCCGTGACCTATGCCGGTCTTAAATCCTCGCCCTGGCATGATCGGGTCGCGCAGATCTGTCCCAAAGGGGCGGGCGGTCTCTTTACCGTGGCGCTCAAAGGGGGCTATGACGCCTGTATGAAGCTGGTGGATAATCTCAATCTTTTCAGCCATGTGGCCAATCTGGGCGATACCCGCTCGCTGATCATTCATTCCGCCTCGACCACGCACCGGCAGTTGACGCCTGAGCAACAGACTGCCGCCGGGGCCGCGCCCAATGTGGTGCGGATTTCGATCGGGATCGAGGATGCCAAGGACATCATCGCCGATCTGGATCAGGCGCTGGCCAAGGCCTCTGGCTGATGTGGAAAAGTGCCGGGGCCGGTCGGACTGTTGGCCTCGGCGCGAAGCTGCTGTAAAATGGCGCGGATGACACCAAGGACTCCCGCTGACGCAGGACGAGTGCTAGAGCGTTACATATGAAACCGAATTTCGCCCTTTCCCTCTCCTTCGAAGGCATCGGCCTTTTGCACCGCGCAGGCAGCGCGGGCTGGCACCTTGTGGGTGAGGTGGCACTTGATGCAGAGGATCTGCCGGGGGAACTGGCATCCTTGCGCGCCAAGGCGACGCTGCTTGATCCTTCGGGGCTAGCGAGCAAGCTGATCATCCCGGATGAGCAGATCAAGTATCTCGACCTGCCCGCCGCAAGCGCGCCTGATGGGAATTACGATCTGGCTGCCGCCGAAGCGCTGGAAGGGGCCACGCCCTATCACATCGACGATCTGGTCTATGACTGGAGCGTCGAAAATGGCCGCCTCTATATTGCCGCCATTGCCAGCGAGACCCTTGACGAAGCCGAGGCCTTTGCGGTTGAGCATCGCTTCAACCCGGTCAGCTTTGTTGCGCGCCCGCAGTCGGATCGCTTTGCCGGTGAGCCGTTCTTTGGGGCGGCGGCGCAGGCGCGGGGCGTAGACCGCGACGAGGCCCCGGTGCGCATCATCGGCAGCGCGCGCCTGCCCGACGTGACACCGCCCGCAGAGACCGCCCCTGTGGTGGTGCCCTCGCCTGCGGCAGCGCAAGCATCCAAGATCGAGGCGGCACGCCTGCCGGATGAGGCCAAAGCCCCTGGTGAGACGCCAAAGACTGCCCTGCCGCCTGCCCCGCCCAAGGCACCAGAAGAGGCCGCGGCCAAAGCTGCTTCGGCCCCAGCGGCACCCGCCGTCAAGTCTGCGGACTCGCCTGCGCTGTCCTTTTCCAGCATCCGCGCCGAGCGGGCCGCCCCTGTTGAGGGAGCGCCCAAGCTCGACGGGGCGGCGCGGCTTACACCGTTGTCCGATCGCGCGCCGACGCCGGAGTTGCCGCGACCGGGGGCAGCTCCGCTCTTGACCGGGGGGGCCGACCCGACGCTGACCGATATGGCGGCGGCCAGCCTTGCGCCCAAAGCCGCCAAAGAGGCCGGTCTGTCGGGCCTGCTGGCACGCCGCGACAAAGCATCGATAGAGCCCGCCCCCGGTTCATCCTCCGGTCCCACGCCGGATGACGAAGCGCAACGCATGACCATCTTTGGCGCGCGCAGCCAGCCTGTGACACGCGGCAAGCCTCGGTTTCTGGGACTGATCCTGACAGCCGTCTTGCTGCTCTTTCTCGTAGGCGTTGCCGCGTGGTCCACGATCTTTAGCCAAGACGGCGTGTCCGGCCTGTTCGGGCGCTCTGAGCCTGAAATCGCCGTGACGCCGGCCTATGATCTGGAACCGGATGTCGAAACGGAGAGCGATCCAGATCCCTCCTCGCCAACCGACTCCGACGTGGTCCTGACGCCGCCACCGGCGCAGGACGCGCCGGTGCAGGACACTGGCGCAGATCCCACCGTGGCCGCGCCAGAGGTAGTGGCCGCAGCGCCAGAGACGCCGCAAGAGTTGACCCCCGAGCAGGCGTTGACACGCTATGCCGCGACCGGCATCTGGCAATTGGCCCCCGATGCGCCTGCGCAGGCAGAGACCACCGATGTTGGTGAATTCTACCTTACCTCGATTGACGAGGCGGTGAATTTTCAGGATGCGGTCGCCCTGCCCTCCGCCCCGGATGTAGAGGCGGATCAGCGCCCCGAAACACCCGCCTCTCCGGCCCCGCCGGGTACCGAATTCACGCTGGATGCGCGGGGGTTTGTGCAGGCCACGCCCGAGGGCGCGCTGACCCCGGACGGGGTGACGGTGCGCGCCGGTCCGCCGCCCGTGCGCCCTCCCGAAACCCCTACTCGCGCCCTGCCGGTCCCCGGGCTGGAACAAAGCGCCGAGTCGGCCGCCGAAGCGGCGCGACTGGGCGGCATCCGTCCCCGCACCCGGCCCGAAAACCTGATCGAACAGCAAGAGCGCGGCGCGCTGTCGGGCCTCACGCGCTCTGAATTGGCGGCGCTGCGCCCGCGCAATCGTCCGCAATCGGTGATCGAGGCCGCAGCCGCAGCCGCCGCACCACCGCCCGCCCCCGAGGTGCAACCCGCCACCGTCAGTTCTGCCTCGCTCGCGGCTGCGCTGATCGAGGCCAATCGCGGGGCTGTGGCCGGGACCGAGAGCCTGCCGCAGGCCGTTGGCGTTTCGATCAAACCCAAACTGCGGCCGCAGGATCTGGAACGGGCCGCTCGCGCGCCTGCGCAGGGTCAGGCGACGCCGGGCGAGGATGAGGAACCCGAGGTGCAGACCGCCGCCGCCGCGCGGGTGGCACCCAATATTCCCACATCCGCCTCTGTGGCACGCTCTGCCACCGAGACCAACGCCATCAACCTGCGTAACGTCAACCTGATCGGCGTCTACGGGAGCCCGCAGAGCCGCCGCGCGCTGGTGCGACTCTCGAACGGGCGCTACCAAAAGGTTCAGGTCGGCGACCGGCTCGATGGCGGGCAGGTGTCAGCGATCGGGGATACCGAATTGCGCTACAACAAACGCGGGCGCGATGTTGTGCTACGCATGCCCAAGGGGTAACGCCATGTTCCCGCGCCACGCGACTCACCGCTGATGGAAGGGTTCCTCTTCCAAGCGACGATCTATCTCGGGGCGACCGTGATTGCCGTCCCGCTGGCCGCACGTCTGGGGTTCGGCTCGGTGCTGGGCTATCTGGCGGCGGGAATCCTGATTGGGCCGGTTCTTGGTCTGGTCGGGGGCCATGAGACCGCCGAATTGCAGCATGTCGCCGAATTCGGCGTGGTGATGATGCTCTTTCTCATCGGGCTGGAGTTGGAGCCACGCGCGCTCTGGGACATGCGCCACCGGCTCTTGGGTCTGGGCGGGCTGCAAATCACCCTGACGACACTGGCGGTGATGCTGGCCTGCATGCATCTCTTGGGTCTGGGGTGGAGTATTGCGCTGGCGATTGGCCTTGTCTTTGCGCTGTCGTCAACGGCCATCGTACTGCAAACCCTGTCGGAAAAGGGATTGATGCAGACGGGCGGTGGGCGCTCGGCCTTTTCGGTGCTGCTGACGCAGGATATCGCCGTCATCCCGATGCTGGCCTTCTTGCCGCTTCTGGCCTTGCCCAAATCGCCGAATGTGGTGATGGGCGAACTGCTGTCGCGCAGCACCGCGGAGGCTGGTCATGGTGACACGAGCGCACCGCATCAGGCCGCCCAGAGCTTTATCGCCTCGCTGCCGGGTTGGGGGGCGACTTTGGTCACTATTGCGGCAGTGGCAGCGATCATCCTGACGGGCATTTATCTCACTCGGCCTGTGTTTCGCTTTATCCATGCCGCGCGCCTGCGCGAGATGTATACTGCCATCGCCCTGCTGATTGTGGTGGGCATTTCATTCCTGATGATGCTGGTCGGCCTATCGCCCGCGTTGGGGGCGTTCCTCGCAGGGGTCGTTCTGGCCAATAGCGAATTCCGGCATGAGTTGGAAAGCGATTTGGCCCCGTTCAAGGGACTTTTGCTCGGGTTGTTTTTCATCACCGTGGGGGCGGGGATCAATTTTACCGTGCTCTTTGGCGCGCCGCTGGTGATCCCCGGCCTTGCCCTTGCTTTGATCCTGACCAAGGGGGCGATCCTCTACATCCTCGGGCGCGTCTTTGCGCTGCGCGGGCGCGATTTGTGGCTCTTTACCCTGTCTCTGGCGCAGGCGGGCGAGTTTGGCTTTGTCCTCGTGGCATTTTCGGTGCAGCAGCATGTGCTGCCCACTGGGCTGAGCGAGGTGATCTTGCTTGTGATCGCCCTGACCATGCTGATCACACCGCTCTTGTTCATTCTCTACGATGTCTTGTCACGGCGCATGCAGGACAGCACCGAGACCCCGGAGGCCGATACCATTGACACCACAGGGCCGGTGATCATCGCGGGCATCGGGCGGTTCGGACAGGTGGTCAACCGGTTGGTGCGGTCGAGCGGGTTTGAAACCGTCGTTCTGGACCATGACCTGCTTGCGATCCAGCGGATGCGCCGGTTTGGCGTCAAAGGCTTTTTTGGCGACCCGACCCGGCCAGACCTTTTGCATGCGGCGGGGCTGGCACGGGCGCGGGTGCTGGTCGCCGCGTTGGATGATCCGGAGGCCACGGTGCGGCTGGTGAGCTTTGCCCGGCGCGAATGCCCGGACCTGCATATCATCGCCCGCGCCTATGACCGCACGCATGTGTTCCGGCTCTATCAGGCGGGGGCCGATGACATCGTGCGCGAGATGTTCGACAGCTCCTTGCGCGCGGGGCGGTATGTGTTGGAAAACATGGGGCTGACGGAATTCGAGGCGGCGGAGTTGGAAAAGACCTTTTACCACCATGACCGCCAATCCGTGCGCGAATTGGCAACGCTCTGGGACCCGGCGCGCCCGACGGTCGAGAACGACGCCTATATCAGCCGCGCCCGTGAGCTTGAGGCGGAATTGCAGACCATGCTCTTGTCGCAACTGGAAGAAACCGCCGCACCGAAGGAGTGAGGCGGAGCGCGCTCAGGTGCCGCCCTGCTGCTTGAACACGCCGGTCAGACGCGGGCCGCCCCAGCGACGGCGGGCAAGACCCCCCACGCTCTCATGCAGGCGCTCAGAGCGGTCGCGCCCCACCACGCGGGGGCGGCGCAGCACGAGGATCTTGCCCCAGCCCGCCCATGTGCCCACCGAGGGCGCATGGATATCCTGCGGAAAGCGCGCGCGCCAATCGGCGGGCAGCGGCAACGCGCAGCCCTCAAGCCGCTCAAGCATCCAGACCAGTGGGATATTGGCGAGGGGACGCGCGGCATGGATGCCGCAGAGTTGCCCGCCCACATCCGAGTGACAGCCCCGGAACCAGACCTGTTCGACATGGCCGTCGAATTCGGGCGGGCAATCCCAGAGCACAGGCGTATAGGCATTGCGGGTCTCATCGAGGGCCAGCGCATGATAGCCGTGCCGCGTGGTGCGCCCCAGTTGGTGATTGTGAAAACCATGCGCATCGGCGCGAAAGCGCCAGAGAATCGGGACGCGCAGGCCCAGCGCCTTGACCGTATCCCAGACACCGATCATCTCGACATGGGTATTCTCATGGCAATGGGCGCGGGCAAAGGCCTGAGCGGCGCGGCCCGAGGGCGTGCAGCGGTAATGGCGAAAGGCCTGATGCACATTGCGCTCTGTCGCCTCTTCGGCGCGCAAGAGGCCGATGCGGTCGATCACGCCTGCCAGCGAGCGCACCGCATAAGCGCCACGTGAGTAGCCCAAGAGGAAAATCCGGTCACCGGGGCGGTAGCGATTGGCCAGATAGCCATAGGCGCGGCGAATCTGGCGGTTGATGCCACGCCCCATCACGATGTCGCCGGTGGCGCGCCAGTCGCGCCATTGAATCCCCGCCTCGTAATAGAGCGAGAGATTGGCCCCCGACACCTCACGCAGCAATTTGTAGGTGAGGCCGGCGTTGGTTTCAAACCCCGGTGACAGGCTCGACATCGTACCGTCGAGGATGAGCACATGGTTGACCGGCCCGCGCCGGTGGCCAAAGGCCGGGTGCGCCTCACTCGGCCCCGGCCGCAGCCAGTCCAGAACGCTCTTGGTCCAACTCCGCCATGACATGACGCACCGCCTTTGCCGCCCGAGAGCGCGCCCAAGGGGTCAAGGGCGCGACCGGGACTTGTCCTCAGCTTGCGCAGAAATCCGTTGCGATTCCATGAAAATCACTGTGAGCGCCGCGTTACAGTTGCGCAACGGTCACAATCTCGCGCAGGCCATAGCCGTTGAAATCGGTGCTGAGGCAGCGGGTATAGGCCCCCATGCCCGCAATCAGCAAGTAATCGCCCTCGGCCAGATCCGACGGCAGAGGCAGAGGATCAGGCAGCCGGTCGATGCTGTCGCAGGTCGGACCAAAGACCACGCGCGGCAGCGGCGCGCCGGTGCGGGGCGTGCCGTCCGGGGCCAGCACGGTGAGGCGGTCCGGCGCGCCGATATCGCGGATTTCGGTGAGACCGCCGTAGACCCCGTCATTGACAAAGATGGCGCCACTGTCGCGCAGCGCCTTGACGCGCACGGCCATACTAAAGGCCTCGGCCACCATGGCGCGGCCCGGCTCGCACACGAGCGCCGGAGCATTGGGCCCAAAGACCCGCGCCACCTCGGCCCCGATGTGATCAAAAACCGCGGTCAGATCCGGCGTGGTCCCGGTCCGATGCGACGCAAAGCCGCCGCCCACGTTGAGCCGTGCCAGACGCACGCCCGCCGCATGCGCCACCTCGGCGACGACACTGATATAGGCACCCCATGCCGCCGGGTCGGCGCATTGGGTGCCGGGATGAAAGGTCATCGAGGGGGTAAAGCCACGCTCTGCGACGACGCGCAGCAAGTCCGCAGCGCGCTCTGGCCCGACGCCGAACTTGGCCCCGAAATCATAGGCAGCACCGCGCACCGGCAGGGCAAGGCGCACGGTGATTTCGGCATCGGGTGCAATCCGCCCCGTCAGCTTGTCCAATTCGCGCAGGCAGTCGATGGAATAGGACCGCACGCCCATTTGCGACGCAACCTCGATCTCGGGGATGGACCGCACGGGGTTGTTGTAATG
This sequence comes from Roseovarius sp. 217, assembly GCF_000152845.1. GTDB lineage: Bacteria > Pseudomonadota > Alphaproteobacteria > Rhodobacterales > Rhodobacteraceae > Roseovarius. The sequence continues at coordinate 2,420,866 of NZ_CH902584.1, read as the reverse complement.
CAGCACGGCATCGGGGCAGACGTCGCGCACGGCGCGCATTTCCTCGGGGCTGGCCACGTCAAAGGCAGTGATCCCCGCCGCCACCAGATTGGCCAGCACCTCGGCCCCCGGATTGGCCTTGACCGCATAGGTCACAAGCCCCGGAAACCCGGACTGAAAGGCTCGGGCGGTGGCTTGCAATTGGTCGGGTGAAAAATAGAGCAGCGCCGCATCGGGGGTCTGGCGCATCAGATGGGCGCGCGGATCGGACCAGGGGGCGGCGTTTTTCATCGGACATACCTCAATCTGCTGCGTCTTTTCTTTGAGTGTGCCGCGAATTCTCGTCGATTCATGGTGTCATTTCGTATATATTGGCAGATATAGTCGTCATATTGACGAGGTGATCATGCAAATAGACGAAACTGATCATGCCTTGATCGCACTCTTGCAGGAAAACGCCCGCCTGCCGGTGGCGACACTGGCGCGCAAATTGGGGTTGGCGCGCACCACCGTGCAGGCGCGGCTTGACCGGCTGGAAACCTCTGGGGTCATCACGGGCTATAGCCTGAGGCTGAGCGCCGAGACACGCCCTGCCCTGCGCGCAACGGCGCTGGTCAGCATCGAGCCGCGCTCTGGCCCAACGGTGCTGGCACGGCTGAAATCGCTGCCACAGGTGCGCCGGGTGCATACCACTTCGGGGCGGTTCGACCTGATCGTGATGATTGAGGCGGAGACCACCGAAGCGCTGGATGAGACCCTGGACCGCATCGGCGAGGCCAAGGGCGTGCGCAGTTCCGAGAGCCTGATTCACCTCTCGACCAAACTTGACCGGGGTCACTGAGTGCAGCAGTCTGGCCGCACCAACACAAGCGGAGGCGCAGGCATGGACACGGTCAGTTTCAGACAAATGAAGGACGGCACCAAAGAGGACTACGAATTCCTCACCGCCCATGAGATCGACCATACCCGACACACGGCCAAGCGCCTGTTGAGCGCGCTGGTCGATCTGGATCAGAGCCTGTCAGGCTATCAGATCACCCGGCTTGGGCACTCTGTCCAGTCGGCCACACGGGCGTGGCGCGGGGGCGCGGATACCGATTGGGTGGTCGCCGCACTCTTGCACGACATTGGCGATATCTATGCGCCCTACAATCACGACGAATACGCCGCGACGATCCTCAAGCCGTTTTTGCGCGAACAATGCACCTGGTGCGTGGCGACCCATGGCGATTTCCAGATGCTTTATTATGGCCAGCACCTTGACGGGTTTGATCAGCACAAGCGCGACCGTCACCGGGGCAATGCCTATTTTGACGATTGCGCCGAGTTTTGCGAACGCTGGGATCAGGCCAGCTTTGATCCCGAGTACGACAACCTGCCGCTGGAATTTTTTGCCCCGCTGGTCGAAGAGGTGTTTGCGCGCAAACCCTACGACCCGGCGGTGATCCGCGCGGGCCTGCGCGTACCGCTGACTGATGTATCCCTCGCGTCGGCGCGCCAGAACCGAGGTTAGCGCCGCCCCAAGAGCCCCATGCGCCAGAAAATCGCCATCAACGCCACCCCCAGCACCACCAGCCCGGCGCAGACCAGCCAGAATGCGCGCACGTCATCCGCGCCGGGCATGCCGCCCACATTGATCCCCAAGAGCCCGGTGATCAACCCCAGCGGCAGAAAGATCGCCGCCACCACGGACAAGAGCAGCATCTGGCGGTTCATCGATTCCGCGCGGGCATCCATGATCTGATCATGCACCACCTGTGCGCGGTCGCGGATCGCGTCCAACTCCTCGGCCAGCCGCGTCACCCGCTCTGTGGCTTCGCGCAACCGGCTGCGGTCGTGGCTGCGAATCCACGGCATATCCTCAATCTCAAAGGTGCTGAGCGCATCGCGTTGCGGTGCCATGTGCCGTCGCAGCATGATCGCCACCCGCCGCACATCCGCCAGATCGCGCCGGTCGAGCACCGCCAGAGTGTCGATCACATGATCTTCAAGCAGATCCAGCTTTTCGTTCAACCCGGCGACCACCGGCTCTGCCCGGTCTGCCAGACGCAGCGCCAGGCGCGCCACCAGTTCCGCCGCACCATCCGGCCCCTGATCGCGCGTGATGCCTTCCATGACATCGCTCACCGCCATCAGACGACGCAGTTGCACGCTGACCACCAGCCCCTCGGTGACCCACATCCGCAGGGACACCATATCCTCGACCTCGTCACCGGGGTTGAGATTGACACCGCGCAGGTTGGTGAGCACGCCAGACCCATGCACGGTTGCGCGCGGCCGGGTTTCAGGCGCGAGCAGCGCGCGCAGCACCAGCGGGTCCAGCCCCGAGGCCTCCAGCCACTCACGCGCACCGGGATGGGCGCAATTGACATGCACCCATGTCAGCGATTGCCTGTCCTGCCAGTCCGCCAGCGTCTCGCCTGTCGCATCGACCGGCGTGCCCTTGCCATCCCGGCTCAACCGCCATTGCCGGACCCCGTCCATCTGCCTGTTCTCCCTCATCGTGTTTTGCCGGACACTCTGCGCCACATTGCCCCCGCTTGTCACGCAGGCGGGCCAAGAAAATGCGCGCTTTGGCTTTTCCTCTGAGCCCACATTAGATAGAGCAGGGCGAAACCCGGTTTTTGCAGGATCAAGACGTCATGGCGATGGAAAAGACATTCGACGCGGCCGAGGCCGAGACGCGGCTCTATCAGGCGTGGGAGGACGCAGGCGCGTTCCGGGCCGGGGCAAATGCCGCGCCGGGGGCCGAGACCTTCAGCATCATGATCCCGCCGCCCAATGTGACCGGCAGCCTGCATATGGGGCATGCCTTCAATAATACGCTTCAGGATATTCTGATCCGCTGGCACCGGATGCGCGGGCATGACACGCTCTGGCAGCCGGGGCAGGATCACGCGGGCATCGCCACGCAGATGGTGGTCGAGCGCAAGCTGGCCGCCGAGGGCGCGCCTTCACGCCGCGAGATGGGGCGTGAGGCGTTTCTCGAAAAGGTCTGGGAGTGGAAGACGCAATCCGGCGATACGATCATCAATCAGTTGAAACGCTTGGGCGCCTCCTGCGACTGGTCGCGCAACGCCTTTACCATGTCAGGCGCACCGGGGGCACCGGCGGGCGAAGAGGGCAATTTCCATGATGCCGTCATCAAGGTCTTTGTCGATATGCACGCCAAGGGTCTGATCTATCGCGGCAAGCGATTGGTCAATTGGGATCCGCATTTCGAGACGGCGATTTCCGATCTTGAGGTCGAGAATATCGAGGTCGCGGGCCATATGTGGCATTTCAAATACCCGCTGGCCGGGGGCGAGACCTATGACTATGTCGAGAAAGACGCAGACGGCAACGTGACCCTGCGGGAAACGCGAGATTACATTTCCATCGCCACCACCCGGCCGGAAACCATGTTGGGTGATGGCGCCGTCGCTGTTCATCCATCAGATGAACGTTACGCGCCAATTATCGGAAAACTCTGCGAAATCCCGGTGGGACCAAAGGAGCATCGCCGCCTGATCCCGATCATCACCGATGACTACCCCGATCCCGATTTCGGTTCGGGCGCGGTCAAGATCACCGGCGCGCATGATTTCAACGATTATGGCGTGGCGAGCCGAAATGGCATCCCGATGTACCGCCTGATGGATACCCGCGCGCAGATGCGGGCCGATGGCGCGCCCTACGCCGAATGTGCCACCCGCGCGCAGGAGATCGCCGAAGGGGCGGCGTTCACCATCGAAGAGGTGGACACGTTGAACCTCGTGCCCGACCACCTGCGCGGTCTGGATCGGTTCGAGTCGCGGGAACAGGTCGTGGCCGAGATCACAGAGGAAGGGCTGGCGGTGATGGTGACGACGGAGGACGGAGAGGACGTGCCCTTCGTCGAGGCCAAACCGATCATGCAGCCCTTCGGCGACCGCTCCAAAGTCGTCATCGAGCCGATGCTGACCGATCAATGGTTCGTCGACACCGCCAAGATCGTTGGCCCCGCCCTCGACGCCGTGCGCTCGGGCGAGGTGACGATCCTGCCGGAAAGCGACCGCAAGGTCTATTTCCACTGGCTGGAGAATATCGAGCCATGGTGCATCTCTCGGCAACTCTGGTGGGGGCATCAGATTCCGGTGTGGTACGGCTTTGACCTCAGCGCGCCGGATTTCCACGATGACGAGGGCGATGGCACGCTCGATCTGGTGGAAATGCTGCGCCTCTTGAACGAAGGGCATCTCAGCCCCTTGATGGAATGCGGTGCGGATTTTGGCACCGTCTCGGACGCCTATCACGACAGGCTCGCCAGCCTGCCGGTGCCTCTGGCCGCGATGCGGGTGGTTGAAGTCGCGAGCCGGGATGAGGCGCTGCATCAACTGGCCAGTGCACTGGCAGAGTATACCGCCACGCAAGACCCCACCCATCTGGTCTATCCGGTCTGGCGCGACCCCGACGTGCTCGACACATGGTTCTCGTCGGGTCTCTGGCCCATCGGCACGCTGGGCTGGCCCGAGGACACGGCGGAACTCAAGCGCTATTTCCCGACCTCTGTTCTCATCACCGGCTTTGACATCATCTTTTTCTGGGTCGCACGGATGATGATGATGCAATATGCCGTGGTCGGGCAAAAGCCGTTCAGCCATGTCTATGTCCACGCTCTCGTGCGCGACGAGAAGGGCAAGAAGATGTCCAAGAGCCTAGGCAATGTGCTCGACCCGCTGGATCTGATTGCGGATTATGGCACCGATGCGGTGCGGTTCACATTGACCTCTATGGCCGCCATGGGGCGCGACCTGAAGCTCTCGAAAGAGCGCATCGCGGGCTATCGCAATTTCACCACCAAACTGTGGAATGCCGCCCGCTTTGCCGAGATGAACGGCGCGGTCGGCTCGACCGGCATGGTTCCCACGCCCACCGCCACGGTCAACAAATGGATCATCGGCGAGACCGCCAAGACCCGCGCAACCGTCGATGAAGCGCTAGAAAACTTCCGCTTCAACGATGCGGCGGGCGCGCTCTATGCCTTTGTCTGGGGCACGGTCTGCGACTGGTATGTGGAGTTTTCCAAGCCGCTGCTGCTGGATGGGGATGCAGCCACCAAGGCGGAAACGCAGGCCACCATGGCCTGGGTCATCGACCAGGGCCTGATCCTCTTGCATCCGATCACGCCCTTCATCACCGAGGAACTCTGGGGCACGCTGGGTGCGCGCGCCAAGATGCTCGTGCATGGTGATTGGCCGACCTACGGCAGCGAACTGATCGACCCCGCTGCGGACCGCGAAATGAACTGGGTGATCGCCCTCATCGAGCAAATCCGCTCGGCCCGCGCGCAGATGCATGTGCCGGCCGGTCTCTATGTGCCGCTTCTGGTCACAGAGTTGAACGAGGCCGGGCGTGCAGCCTGGGCGCGCAACGAGGTGATGATCAAGCGGCTGGCCCGCATCGAGAGCCTGACGGATGTGGACCGTTTCCCCAAAGGCTGCGTCACAGTGGCGGTCGAGGGCGGCAGCTTTGGCCTGCCACTGGCCGATATCATCGACGTGGCCGAGGAAAAGGCGCGGTTGGAAAAGACGCTGACCAAGCTGGAAAAGGAATTGGGCGGATTGCGCGGTCGCTTGAACAACCCCAATTTCGTGGCCTCGGCCCCCGAGGAAGTGGTGGTTGAGGCGCGCGAGAACCTCGCCCTGCGCGAGGACGAGGACAGCAAATTGCGCGCGGCCTTGGCGCGGCTGGCAGAACTGGGTTGAACCATGGCCCTGTGCGGGCCTGTATGACCCAAGACGAAGCAGGACCTCTGCTTTTTCTTGGGTCAAATACTCAAAAATCCGCCTGCGATCAGGCGCGCGTCCAGCGGTGCATCACATCACCGCCCAAACTGCGTGTCTCGACCAAACGAAAGCGCGCCGCCTCTTCCAGGCGTGCCAGACCCAGCGCGCCGATCCCCGGCAGCCCTTCTGCCCCAATGGCAAAGCCTGCGGTGAAACCGATCAGCTCATCCACCAGCCCCGCCGACAATAGCGAGGCTGCCAGCGCCCCACCGCCTTCGCAGAACACCCGTGTCAGCCCCTCGGCCCCGAGCGCCTTGAGAACAGACGCCGGATCAACCTGCCCCAGCCTGACCTCGCAGGACACGAGCCGCGCGCCGATGCCGCGCCACGCGGCAACCAGTGCCGGGTCCACATTCGGCCCATGGCAGAGCCAGAGCGGCACATCCTTGGCTGTGCGCGCGAGATTGGACAGGAGCGGCAAGTCGAGTCTGCGCGAGACCACAACACGCACCGGCTGACGCCGCGCGCCCATGTCGCGCACTGTGAGCATGGGATCATCGGCCCGCGCGGTCCCTGCCCCCACCATCACCGCGTCATGGCGCGCGCGCAAGGTATGCACCACGCGCCGCGCCTCTGGCCCGGTGATCCACTGGCTGTGGCCGGTGGCGGTGGCAATACGCCCGTCGAAGCTCGATGCCAGCTTGAGCGTGACCAAAGGTCGTCCGATCTCGTTACGCATGAGGAACCCGGCCAGATCGCGCCCCGCCACATCGGCAAGAACGCCGGTCCGGACCTCGATCCCCGCCGCGCGCAGCCGCGCAAAGCCGCGCCCCGCAACGCGCGGATCATTGTCGTCAAACGGGGCCACCACCCGCGTGATACCCGCCGCAATCAGGGCGTCGGCGCAGGGCGGGGTCTTGCCGTGATGGGCGCAGGGCTCCAACGAGACATAGGCCGTGGCCCCGCGCGCCAGATCTCCCGCCTGCGCCAAAGCCTGCGTTTCGGCATGGGGACGCCCTCCGGGCGCGGTCCAGCCGCGCCCGACGATATGCCTACCCTGCACGATGACACAGCCCACGGCCGGGTTAGGCGCACATTGCCCCATGCCCCGCCGCCCCAGCGACAGGGCCAGCGCCATAAAGCGGGCGTCGGCGCCGCTCACGCGTCCGGTTTGGGATTGAGGGCCGCGTCCTCGGGCCGCAATTCGCTGACAAAGCGGTCGAAATCATCCGCTTCCTGGAAATTCTTGTAGACGCTGGCAAAGCGCACATAGGCGACTGTGTCGATCCGTGCCAAGCTCTCCATCACGATCTCACCCACGGTTTTCGAGGGAATATCGGTCTCGCCCATGCTCTCCAGTCGCCGCACGATACCGGAAATCATCTGTTCAATGCGTTCAGGGTCAATGGGACGTTTCTGAAGCGCGATCCGGATCGAGCGTTCCAGTTTATCACGGTCGAAATCCTCGCGGCGGCCATTGGATTTCACCACCACCAGATCGCGCAGTTGCACGCGTTCATAGGTGGTGAATCGCCCGCCGCAACCGGGGCAGAACCTGCGCCTGCGGATCGAGACATGCTCTTCTGCGGGGCGCGAATCTTTGACCTGTGTATCTATATTTCCGCAAAACGGGCAGCGCATTGGCCGTCCCCCTTTTCTGTCCTTGCCTCTTGGGTCATGGGTCTGATGCCCAGTTATCCACAGCCACTATAGGACAGCCGCAAGGTTTTGGGTAGGGGGGATTTTAGCGTCCCAGATCATGGGGGCAAATCGGATCAAAAGCTATACTCGACGGTGCCCGCACGGCATTTGAGATGGGCAATCTCGCCCTTGCCGTCCTGCAACACGACAACGCCACCAAAGCGGCTGTCGGGTTTGGTATCGTCCACCGCATCGAATTTATCGAAACCTACATAAACCTCGTAGATCACCGCGTTATTGCGCAGGCGCACCGCCTCCCAGATGGTGCGGCCGATGCCGGGCCAAGGCACGATTTCCGCGCCATCACCGATAGGGCGTGTCAGCGCCAGGTCCGGCGCGCCACCCTTGGGGCCAAAACTGTAGCTCACGTCCTTTTCGCTGCTGCAGACGTGCAGCACCTTGCCGCCCCGCTCCATAGCGCAGCTGAGAAACAGCGTCTGGTCCTCAGGACAGGCCGTGGCGGGCAGGGCGATGACGCTCAGGAGTGCCGTGATCCATCCGCGCATCTACCGCCCTCCCACTTTGCGCGCTCAGGTTTCCGAGAGCGCGACTTTCATATCCGTCACCTGATAGATCACCTCGCCATCCGCCTCGACCCGTCCATTGGCCACGCCCATGGTCAGGCGGCGGGTCTGCACCGCCTTGGTGAAATCCACATAATAGGTCAGCATCTTGCGGTCGGGTCGCACCATGCCTGTCAGCTTGACCTCGCCCACGCCCAGCGCATAGCCGCGCCCCTGCCAGCCGCGCCAGCCGAGGTTGAAGCCGGTCAGTTGCCACAGACCATCCAGCCCGAGACAGCCGGGCATGATCGGGTTGCCCGGAAAATGACATTTGAAAAACCACAGGTCCGGTGTGATGTCGAACTCCGCCACCACATGTCCCTTGCCATGCGCGCCGCCATCTCCGGAAATCTCGGTGATCCGATCCATCATCAGCATCGGCGGTTCGGGCAATTGGGCGTTACCCGGGCCGAACAATTCGCCACGGGCGCATTTAAGCAGATCGTCACGATCGAAGCTGCTTGGATAATCGGCCATTCAGGCGGCCCCTTTCATTGCAAATACCGGTCGTCGCCCCCCTCTAGCATCCAGCAAAAGGCGCATGCAAGCCTGCGACATCACCGCACCCCCTTTTGCTGGTAAATGGATTTTATTTGAAACTGCCCCCCCCGAGGCCCTATATTGCTAGAAACATGGGATGAACGAGACAATGACAGCATATGCGACGATGACCACACCGGCAGGATCGGTTGCCGCCAAATGGCTCTCAGATGCAGGGCTGCGCCCCACCCGGCAACGCGTGACCTTGGCCACGCTGCTGATCGGTGACGGCCAGCATCGTCATGTCACCGCCGAGAGCCTCTATGCCGATGCCCAAAACGGCGAGGACGCAGTGTCCTTGGCGACCGTCTACAACACTCTGCGCGCCTTTTGCGACGCCGGATTGCTGCAAGAGGTGACGGTAGACGGCTCCAAGAGCTATTTTGACACCAATACTGTCGATCACCCGCATTTTTACTGGGAAGACGAGAACCGTCTGAGCGATGCCCCGGCAAGCGAGTTGGAAATCACCCGCCTGCCCAAAGCCCCGGACGGGGCAGAGATCACCGCCGTCGATGTTGTGATCCGTCTGCGCCGGACCAAGTGATCCCGCGCAGCATGCGTGCTGTCAGCTACGCGGCCTTTGGTGCGCCGCACGACGTTCTGAGCCTTGGCGATGTGCCGACGCCTGTGCCAAGCGCGGGCGAGGTTCTGGTGCGGCTGCGCCTGTCCGGGGTCAATCCATCGGATGCCAAGGCGCGGGCCGGCACGCGTCCGGGCGTGATCAAACCCGCCTTTCCGCGAATCATACCCCATTCCGACGGGGCTGGCGTGATTGAGGCTGTGGGCCAAGGCGTGAACCCCGGTCGCATCGGTCAACGGGTGTGGATCTGGAATGGCCAGTGGCAGCGCAGCCATGGCACCGCCGCCGAATTCATCGCCCTGCCCGCCGCCCAAGCTGTGCCGCTGCCCGACGGTGTCTCGTTTGAGGTTGGCGCGACCTTGGGGATTCCCGGGCTGACCGCTGCGCAGACCGTGTTTGGCGACGGCGATGTTGCGGGGCAAACGATCCTGATTTCAGGTGGTGCTGGCGCGGTGGGACATACCGCCGTTCAATTGGCGCGGGCCGCCGGAGCACAGGTGATCGCCACCTGTTCCGCCCCCGCGATGGAGCGGGTGCGCGCCGCCGGGGCCGCGCATGTGTTCGACTATGCCAGCCTTGATCTGGCGGCCCAGATTCTCGCAGCCACAGACGGGCGCGGTGTGACCCGCGCCATAGAGGTCGAGTTTGGCCAGAACGCCAGCCTTTTGGCCGAGGTCATGGCCCCCAATGGGACCATCGCCGCCTATGGCTCGGGCAAGGAGATGACCCCGACCCTGCCCTTTGGGCCGTTTCTCTTCAAGGCGCTCAAGATCGACATCACATTGATCTACATTCTACCCGACGCCGCGCGCGAGGCCGCCATCGCACGCCTTCATGCAGCACTGGAGGCCGGCACGTTGCGCCCCGAGATCGCGGCGCATTACCCGCTGTCAGACTGCGCCGCAGCCCATGAGGCGGTGATGACGCCCGGGCGCGCGGGTGCCGTTTTGCTCGATATCGGGTGAGACGGGGCCGGGTTTGGCCTGAAGCGGACTTTGGTCCCAAGCGCTTACGCGCGGAACCAAGCCCGAAGGGCGCCGCGCGATCGCTGGGCCGTCCGTCGCACCGAAGATGCGCCGCTTTTTCTCGGCACGCCTTCGGCGTGACGGCCTAGCGATTTTGAGATGGAGTGCATCTCTTTAAAGTCATACGGACTTTGCTTGCATTAAGTGGCAGTTGCCGCCGTTGCATCGCTAGTCCCCGGCCCAGCGACCGCGCGGCTCATCAATTGGGACCAATGTCAGCAACAGACCAACACCCCCGCACTCTTTCTGAACCGCACGCGCTGGGCACAGCGCATTCGCACTCAGGCGATTTCGACCAGTTCGATGGCAAAGGTCAAATCCTTGCCTGCCAGGGGGTGGTTGGCATCAAGCACGACCTCTTGATCTGTCACGTCGACCACAGTCACCGGCAACACCTGACCCTGCGGTGTCTGCATCTGCAACTGAGTGCCCAAATCGAGCGGGATATCCGCTGGAATCTCGGCGCGCGGCACCGCCTGTTGGGCGCTTGGATCGGGCTGGCCATAGGCCATGTCGGCGGGCACTTCGACGGTTTTCTTGTCGCCCACAGTCATGCCGGTAATCGCGGCATCAAGGCCGGGAATGATCTGGCCAGAGCCTACGGTGAATTCGAGCGGATCACGTCCGGCGCTCGAATCAAACGTTGCGCCATCGGCCAGCGTGCCGGTGTAGTGAATGCGGACAGTATCGCCCGGTTTGACCTGCGTCATTGGATCTCCAATCTGTTTGGAAGGGGGATGAGTTTGCAAGGCCACGCAAGATCTGCGCGGGTGCTTGGTGCGACTGCCCTCTAATTTAGCGACGCCGGTCCCGATTTGCAAACCGACTCCTGAAATTGCGGCCCGGTCCCTCACAGCCTCGTGCGCGCGTGGGGTCTTTTCGCCCCTGCCGTTCCATGACAGTCTGCGCGCGATCACCAAGGGGGATACGAGACCATGCCGATCACCACCTGCATTTTTGATGCCTATGGCACGCTGTTTGATGTGGCAGCCGCCGCGCGCAATGCCGCAACCGAGCCGGGGCGCGAGCGATTTGCCAAACACTGGCCCGCAATTGCCGAAAAATGGCGGCTGAAGCAGTTGCAGTACACTTGGCTGCGTGCGGTCATGGGGCAACACACAGGGTTCTGGCAGGTCACTCAGGACGGGCTCGATTGGGCGCTGGAATCGGAGGGATTGCACGGCGATACCGCGCTGCGCGACCGGCTCTTGCAGCTCTATTGGGAGTTGGAAGCCTATGCAGAAGTGCCCGCCATGCTGGGCGCGCTGAAAGCGGCGGGGATGAACACCGCCATCCTCTCGAACGGCGCGCCGGATATGTTGCAGGGGGCGGTAAAATCCGCCGGGATTGGCGATGTGCTCGACGATGTGCTCTCGGTCGAGAGCGTGGGCATCTTCAAACCCGCGCGCGTGGTCTATGATCTGGTGGGGCAGCGGTTTGGCTGCGCGCCCGACGAGGTGCTCTTCGTGTCTTCGAATGGCTGGGATGCCTGTGCCGCCGCGGGCTATGGGTTCGCGACCGCATGGGTCAACCGCGCGGGCGATCCGGTGGACCGCCTGCCCGCCACGCCGCGCCACCAGTTGCGCGACCTGACCGGCATTCCCGATCTGGCGCGCGGCTGATGGGGCGGTTTACCACCTCTGACGGCGTCTCGCTTTATTATACCGATGAGGGGACCGGCGCGCCGATCCTCTGCCTTGCGGGGCTCACGCGCAACAGCGCCGATTTCAGCTTTGTCGCGCCGCATCTCGCAGGCAATCGTTTGATCTGCATGGATTATCGCGGGCGCGGGCAATCCGAGTATGCGCCCGATTTCATGTCCTACAACATCCTGCGCGAAGGGCAGGACGCTATTGAATTGATGGATCATCTGGGGCTGGAGCGTGTCACGCTGATCGGCACCTCGCGCGGCGGGCTGATTGCCATGGCGCTGGCCTATGGGCATCCCGCACGCCTGCGCGGTGTCGTGCTCAATGACATCGGGCCAGAGGTGGCGCCCATCGGGATCGAGCGGATCATGGATTACGTGGGGCGCGAGCCGGCGCAACCCGATCTGGACAGTTGCGCCGCCGCTCTCGCCCATGTCCATGCCAAAGGTTTTCCCGGCGTGCCACTGGAACGCTGGCGTCAACAGGCGGGCTTCATGTTCTATGAAAAACCGGGGGGCGGTCTTGGCCTGCGCTATGACGCACGGCTCCGTGATGCGCTGGTGGGCCAAGCGGGGGCTGGCGAGGCGGTGGACCTCTGGCAATTGTTCGATGCGCTGCGGGATATTCCCACCGCCGCGATCCGGGGGGCGAATTCCGATCTTTTAAGCCTTGAGACCTTTGCGAAAATGCAAGAGCGTCACCCGGACCTCATCACCGCCACCGTGCCCGACCGAGGCCATGTGCCCTTTCTCGATGAACCGCAATCCCTCGGCGCCATTCGCGCCCTCTTGGACCAGATGAAATGACCGACATTACGATGATCCGCGCCGCCGCCAGCCGCCTTGCTGGCCATGCAAGGCGCACGCCGCTCTTGTCTTCGCCCTTTCTCGACGAGATCGCCGGACGGCGCGTCTTTGTCAAACCCGAGTGCCTGCAACATACCGGCAGCTTCAAGTATCGCGGGGCGCGCTCGGCTGTTTCGGCGCTGGATGCAGCGACCCGCGCACGGGGCGTGATCGCCTTTTCCTCTGGTAACCATGCGCAGGGCGTGGCGCTCGCGGCGCGGCAATTTGGTGTGCCAAGCGTGATCATCATGCCGTCGGACGCGCCGCGCATGAAGATCGACAACACCCGTGCGCTGGGGGCCGAAGTGGTGCTCTATGAGCGCGCAACCGAGGATCGCGATGCCATCGGGGCGGCGCTGAGTGCTGAGCGCGGTCTGACGCTGATCAAGCCCTATGACGAGCCACAGGTGATCGCAGGCCAAGGCACCATCGGGCTTGAGATTGCCGAGGATGCAGCGGCCATGGGCATCACCCGCGCCGATGTGCTGGTCTGTTGCGGCGGGGGCGGTCTGACCTCGGGCATCGCTCTGGCGCTTGAGGCGGACGCGCCGGGCCTGCGCGCACGGCCCTGTGAGCCGGAGGGGTTCGACGACGCCGCCCGATCGCTGGCATCGGGGCAGATCGAACGCAACGCCCGGACCTCGGGCAGTCTCTGCGATGCCATCGTCACACCGCAGCCGGGGAACCTCACCTTTCCGATCATGCGGCGGCTCTGCGGTCCGGGGCTGGTCGTGACCGAAGATGAGGCGCTGCACGCCATGGCGCTGGCCTTTTCCCGGCTCAAGCTGGTGGCGGAACCGGGGGGTGCCGTGGCGCTGGCCGCCGCCCTCTTTCGTGCCGATCAGATCGCGGGCGACGCGGTGTTTCTCACCATTTCGGGCGGCAATGTCGATGCGGATGTGTTCCAAGACGCGCTTGCGCGCTTTGCCTGAGAGGGGATCATGGCCTTTCTCGATCTGGATGATGTGACCCTGCATTACCTCGACGAGGGCGACCCCGAGGGCGCGCCCATCGTCTTTGCCCATGCGCTGGGCACCGGCACGTTTCTCTGGGATGCGGTGGTGCCGCTCTTGCCGCCCGGCCTGCGGATCATCCGCTATGATGCGCGCGGGCATGGGCAATCCTCCTGCCCGCCTGCCCCCTATACGATGGGCGCACTGATCCGCGATGCCGAGCGGCTGATGGATCATCTGGGCATCAATGACGCCATGTTCGTGGGCCTTTCCATCGGCGGGATGGTGGCGCAGGGGCTGGCGGTGAAACGCCCCGACCTGATCCGCGCGATGGTGCTGTCCAATACCGGGGCCAAGATCGGCACGCCCAAGCTCTGGGCCGAGCGCATCGCCACGGCGCGTAATCCGGGCGGTATGGCGGACCTCGCACGCGGATCATGCGAGCGCTGGTTCACGCGCGCCTATCTCAAGGAGAATAAGCATCTGCCTTGGTTCGAGCGCCTATGCCAGCATGACCCCGAAGGCTATGCCGGCTGCGCCGCCGCTATATCGGGCACAGATTTCTACACGCCCACCTCTGGCCTGCGCCTGCCCACGCTGGGCATTGCCGGGGCCGAGGATGGCTCGACCCCGCCCGACCTCGTGCGTGAAACCGTGGACCTGATCCCCGGCTCACGGTTCGAGCTGATGCGCCGCACCGGGCATGTGCCGCCGGTGGACCAACCGGGCGACTATGCGCGTCTGCTGACCACGTTCCTGCAGGCCACCGGGCATATCGACCCCGCCTGACTGAAACCCGCTTGCGGTGGCGCGCGAATCCGGGTCACCTGCACCAAGGATCAACGCCCGCCGCCCTCTCATCGAATGCGACAGTCTGCCAGTCATCTGGCCTCAAATACCGCGGGGACCGAGGGGCTGGCCCCCGGTCCGACCTTGCAAACCCACGCTCTTGACACCTTACAGGATGCACCCATGAAGCTCAGAGACCTTGACATCATCGTGACCGCGCCCCCAGCACCCGGCTGGGGCGGGCGCTACTGGATACTGGTCAAAGTAACCACCGATACCGGCCTCACGGGATGGGGGGAATGCTATGCTGCCAGCGTCGGGCCCGAGGCCATGCGCGCGGTAGTCGAGGATGTGTTCGCCCGCCACATGGCCGGGGAAAACCCTGAGAATATCGAACTCATGTTCCGCCGCGTCTATTCTTCCGGCTTTACGCAGCGTCCGGACCCCACCACCATCGGTGCGTTCTCGGGGCTGGAAATCGCCTGTTGGGACATCCTGGGCAAGGCGCGCGGACGCCCCGTCTGGGCGCTCTTGGGGGGCAAGATGAACCCCCGCATCCGCGCCTACACCTATCTCTACCCCCTGCCCCTTCACCCCGTTGCAGAATTTTGGACCTCGCCCGACATGGCCGCCGAAAGCGCCAAAGACTGCGTCGCGCGTGGGTACACGGCGATCAAGTTTGATCCCGCTGGCCCCTACACCCTGCGCGGTGGCCATATGCCCGCAATGACGGATATTTCGCTCTCGGTGGAATTTTGCCGGGCGATCCGCGCCGCCGTCGGCAACAAGGCGGACCTGCTCTTTGGCACGCATGGGCAGTTCACCACCGCGGGCGCAATCCGTTTGGGTCAGGCGCTCGAGCCCTATTCACCGCTCTGGTACGAAGAGCCGGTGCCGCCAGACAATGTCGCTGCGATGGCACAGGTGGCGCGCGCTGTGCGTATCCCCGTGGCCACTGGCGAGCGGCTGACCACCAAGGCAGAGTTTGCCCCCATCCTGCGCGATGGGGCGGCCGCGATCCTGCAACCGGCGCTGGGCCGCGCGGGCGGCATCTGGGAGATGAAAAAGGTCGCCGCGATGGCCGAGGTCTACAATGCGCAAATGGCACCGCATCTCTATGCCGGGCCGGTGGAATGGGCCGCCAATGTGAGTTTTGCCGCTTCCATCCCCAATCTCTTGATGTGCGAATGCATCGAGACACCGTTTCATGACGCGCTGATCAAGGGGAGCATCCGGGTCGAGGGCGGGTTCATCACCCCGCCGGAAAACCCCGGTTTGGGTATCGAGGTGGATGAGGATCTGGCGCGGGCAAATCCCTATCGTGGCACCGGATTGCATTTGGAGATGCAGGAAGCGCCTTGTGATTACGTCAATGGTAACAGCTTTGTCGGGGGTGCGCCGCCTGAGGATGAGTGAGGGCAGGTTTTGGTCTAGAGATGACGTTGGCCCCAAGCGCTTACGCGCGGAATCAAGCCCGAAGGGCGCCGCGCGATCGCTGGGCCGTCCCGCGGCCTAGCGATTTTGAGACGGAGTGCATCTCTTTGACGTCATACGGACTTTGCTTGCATTAAGTGGCAGTTGCCGCCGTTGCATCGCCAGTCCCCGGCCCAGCGACCGCGCGGCTCATCGCTTGGGGCCAAGGTCAGCAGCAGGCCATTACCTCAGGGCAAAACCTGCAACCAAACCCAGGCCGTGACAATCGTCAGTCCGGTGGACAAGAGCACGCTCGACGCCGCCACCCGCTTGGCATGGCCATAGATATTGGCAAAGATATAGGCGTTGACCCCCGGTGCCATCGCCGCCGTCACCACCGCCGAACGCACGCCCTCAACCGGCAAACCGAGCCCCAGGCCAAGACCAAAGGTGATCGCCGGATGCGCCACCAGCGAAATCAGGCACACGTAGAGGATGACGCGCAGATCGCCCTCGGGTCGATATTGCACCAACACACCGCCCAAGCCGAATAGAGCGGCCGGAAGTGCCGCGCGTGCGATGAGGTCTAGCCCCTGCTGCACCGGCGAAGGCAGCACCAGCCCCGACAGGTTGACCACAAACCCGGCTGCCACGCCCATGATCAGCGTGTTGGAAAACATCGCCTTGAGCACCTTGACCGCCACCTGCGGCCCCGCCGTGCCACGCGCTTTGACGATTTCCATGACGGTGATGCCGAGGCCGTAGCAAAAGGGCGAATGCACCGCGATGATGGCGAAATTCGCGGCCAGAGCATCCGCCCCATAGGCGCGCTCCATGATCGGCAGGCCCAACAAGAGCGAGTTGGAAAAGAGGCAGCAAAAGCCGATGGCAACCGAATCCTCCCAGGTTCGACCAAAGATCAGCCGCGCGCCAAAGAGGCCCAGCGCAAAGCCGGAACTCGCCCCCACGTAGAAACTGAGCAACAGCCGCCAATCGAAACTTTGCGCCAGATCGAGCCGCGATATGGCGGTGAAGAGCAGACAGGGAATGGCGAATTTCTGGGTGAAACTCATCAAACCATCCACACCCGCCTGACTGAACCAGCGCCGCCAGACCGCGAGATAGCCAAAGCCGATCACCAAAAAGACCGGCAGGATGATTTCAAACAGCGCCTGCATCGCGCTCAGACCGTGTAACGCAGGATCATCCCGTCATAGGCGGGGGTCACATGCGCAGGCGTTTCCTCGTCCACGGTCTGATAATCGAGGTCGATATGCATATTGGTCAGCACGGCACGACGCGGGGCTGCGCGCATAATCCAGTCCAGCGAGCGGGCCAGATGCGCATGGGTCGGATGCGGCGTGCGGCGCAGCGCATCCAGAATCCAGCAATCCAGACCACTCAGAACCGGCCAGACATCCTCGGGAATAGCTGCCACATCTGGCAGATAGGCCAGATCAGCCACCCGAAACCCGAGCGCGTCGATCGAGCCATGATTGACCTGAAACGGGTTCAGGCGGATCGCACCGCCCGCGCCCTCGATCTCGAACGGGCCGTCAATCGTGTGCATGTCGAGAATGGGGGGATAGGGGCTGTCCTCGGGCTGAACAAAGGCATAGCCAAACCGCGCATAGAGCGCGTTTTGCGTGTCGCCATCGGCCCAGACCGGCAAACGCCGGCGCATGTTAAAGACGATCATCCGCAAGTCGTCGATGCCATGCACATGATCGGCATGGGAATGGGTATAGACCACCGCATCAAGCGCGCCGATACCCGCATCCAGCAGTTGCGCGCGCAGGTCGGGCGAGCTGTCGATCAGCACGCGGGTGATGCCATCCTCGGTCTCACGCTCGATCAGCATAGAGCAGCGGCGGCGCGTGTTGCGCGGATTGGCGGGATCACACTCGCCCCAATGCCCGCCCAAGCGCGGCACACCGCCGGACGATCCACAGCCCAGAATGGTAAAGCGCAACTCGGCCATCACAGCACCGCCTTGGTAAACAGCCGCTCGAAATTCGCCTCGGTTTGTGCCGCAAACTCTGGCCAGTCCATGCCAAAGACTTCGGCCGCCTTTTGGCCCGTGTGCAGCGTGTAGGCAGGCTCGTTGCGACGACCCCGGTAGGGGGGCGGTGCCAGATAGGGCGCGTCGGTTTCCAAGAGAATACGGTCCACCGGCGCGGTGGCAAAGATATCGCGCAGCCCTTGGCTCTTGGGAAAGGCCGCAATGCCCGACATCGACAGGTAAAACCCGAGATCGAGCGCGGCGCGGGCCAGTGCGGCACTGGAGGAAAAGCAATGCATGACACAGGTATAAGCGCCGTTGCGATATTCCTCGGCCAGAATGCGCGCCATATCGTCATCGGCGCTGCGCGCATGGATGATGAGCGGCAATCCGGTGCATCGCGCCGCCTCGATATGCACGCGCAGGCTGGTTTTCTGCACCTCGGCGGTCTCGGCGGTGTAGTGATAATCAAGGCCGGTTTCACCGATGCCGACGAACTTGGGATGCTCCGCCAATTTCACCAGACCATCGACCGTCACCAGCGGGCTCTCTGCCGCGCGCATCGGGTGGATGCCCGCCGCATAGAAAACCGCCGCATGGGCCTCGGCAATCGCCCGCACGCGCGGCTCCTGATCCAGACGGGTGCAGATTGTCACCATGCGGTGCACGCCCGCCGCAACGGCGCGGGTGATCACCTCATCCCGCTCGTCGTCGAAATCGGGAAAGTCGAGGTGGCAATGGCTGTCGGTGATACGAATGTCGGTGCTCATGCCTGTCCTTGGTGGGGGCTCAGGCCCCGGCGGTTTGCTGAATCCTGAACACCGTATCTAGGACCAGGCTGGCAGGGTCAAGGTTGACCGCCCGCCCATGGCGTGCGCGCGCTCCAATTGCCTCGGCACAGTCGGCCCAGTCGCGCCCCTTGCGGGCATCGGGCGCCAGCCGCGCCAGCAAAGCCGCCTCGCCCGGTGCTGCCTCGGCGCGTGGCGCATGGCCGGTGGCCCCGGCCCGCGCCAACCGCGCCAGCATGAGGTCAGTCAGGGAAAAGAGCAGGTCAAGCCGCTCTTCCGCGCCCCGCGTCGCCGCCGCCTCGGCCAGTCGCAGGGCGCGGGGGCGGTCCAGGCGCGGCAGGCTTTCCATCAGGCCGACGAGGTCCGAATAGAGCTTGAGCCCTCCGAGATTGAGCAGCCGCACCGCAGCCCCGACCGACCCACCCGACAGTTCCGCCAGTGCCGCCGGATCGCCTTCGGGCGCAATTCCCGCCTGGTCCAGCGCCTGCGCAATGTCTTGCGGTCCCAGAGGCGCAAGCCGCAGCGTGCGACAGCGCGAGCGGATCGTGGGCAAAAGACCAGAGGGCTGATGCGATATGAGCAACAGCACCGTGCGCGCGGGCGGCTCTTCCAGCATCTTGAGGATGGCATTGGCCGCTTGGGTATTGAGTTCATCCGCCGCATCGACGATCACCACCCGCCGCCCGCCATCGGCGGCCGAAAGGGCAAAGAAATTACCCAGACGCCGCACTTCGGAGACGCGGATTTCGGCGGCCAGCCGGTCGCCCTTATCGGTGGGGCCGCGTCGGAGCAGGAACAATCCCGGATCAGACAGCGCCAGCAAGCGCCGCGACACCGGATGATCCGGGCCTATATCAAGCGTTGCGGGCGACGGCGGCGCACCAAAGAGCCCCTCTTCCTGCACCAACGGTGTGGCCAGCAAAAACCGCGCGATGCGCCATGCCAGCGTCGCCTTGCCCACGCCGCGCGGCCCGGTGATCAGCCAGCCGTGATGCAGCCGTCCGGTGTTGAACGCATCGAGAAATTCCGCCTCCGCCGCGTCCTGTCCGAAAAGCCGCGCGGTTTCGCGCGGGTGTGGCGCGCCTTCGACACAGTCCGGTTCCGGCAGCAGCCCATCATCGCTCATGGCAGGTGCGCCTGCACCACGCGGGCCACATCCTCTGCCACCGCGTCCAAGTCGCCCGCGCCGTCGATCACCGCGAAACGGGGGGCGAATTCCTGCGCCAAGGCCAGAAACCCGGCACGCATCCGCGCCTGCATCCCCTCGCCAAACGACTCGAACCGCGCCTCGGCCCCGCCACGCGACAGTGCCCGGCCCAGACCCACGCCGGGGTCGATATCAATCAATACCGTCAAATCCGGCTCGCGTCCGATCATCAGCCCGTGCAACTGATCCACAAGCCCGCGCAAATCGCTCCGGCCAAGGCCCTGATACATCCGCGTGCTATCGGCAAAGCGGTCGCAGATCACCACCGCGCCACGGTCCAGCGCGGGGGCAATCACCCGCTCCAGATGGTCGCGGCGCGCGGCGGTAAAGAGCAGGATTTCGGTCTCGGCAGACCAGCGGTCCTTGTCGCCTTCGAGCACCAGACGCCGGATTTCCTCGGCCCCCGGACTGCCCCCCGGTTCACGCGTCAGCACCACATCGCGGCCCACCCCGCGCAGCGCCTCTGCCAGACGTCGCGCTTGTGTGGATTTGCCCGACCCGTCGATCCCTTCAAAGCTGAGGAACAGCCCCTGCCCGCTCAAAGCGCCCCCTCGGGGCCCTGTTGCAACCGAGTCAGAAGCACGCCCGAGACGGTGCGAATCCGGGTCATGAACCCGCCCTGCGGCACATCTTCGGCGGCCACGAGCGGCACCCGTGTCTTGGGCAGCCCTTCTGGCGCAAAGACCAGTTCGGCCAACACATCGCCCTTGGCCACCGGCGCACGCACCGGCCCGGTATAAACCACCTCGCCCTTCAACTCGCCGCCATCAAGCACCGGCAGAAGGGTCGAGACATCCTCGGCCACGGTCAGGCCCACGCTCGTCGTCTCTCCCATCCAGACATCGGCACGCGCCACTTCATCGCCAGCCGTGAGCACGGATTTCTGCGCAAACTGGCGAAACGCCCAATTCACGATCGCCTCGGATTCCCGCGCGCGGTCCTGTGTTGTCGCCAGTCCCGAGATCACGAAAATCACCCGACGGTCGCCCTGAATGGCCGATCCGGTCAGGCCAAAGCCAGCTTGTTCTGTGTGTCCGGTCTTGAGACCATCCGCCCCGATGCCCAATCCCAGCAAGGGATTGCGGTTGTTGATATTGCTGGGGGCGCGCCCGTCAAAGCGAAACTCGGTTTCGGCAAACATTTTGTAGAAATCGGGGAAATCTTCGATGATGTGCCGCGCCAAAAGCGCCAGATCGCGCACGCTCATCACATGTCCCTCAGCCGGCCATCCGCTGGCATTGCGGAACATGGAATTGGTCATCCCCATCTGTTGCGCGCGCTGCGTCATAAAGCGGGCAAACCCCGCCTCGGTGCCGTCCGGACTCAGCGCCTCGGCAATCACCGCGCAGGCGTCATTGCCGGACAGAACGATGATCCCGCGCAACAGATCCTCGACCCTCACCCGGTCGGTGGTATCGAGAAACATGGTCGAGCCACCATAGCTCATGGCGTGCTCCGACACGGGCAGGCGTTCATCGAGCGTCAGTCGCCCGCTGCGCACCGCCTCGAAGGCCACATAGAGCGTCATCAATTTGGACATGGACGCGGGCGGCAGGGCAGTATCAGCGTTCTTGTCCAACAACACGGTGCCGGTGGTCACGTCCATGACAAACGCCGCCTTGGCGCTGGTTTCAAAGGCCTGCACAGGCAGTGCCACCCCGAGGCACAGCAGCGCTGCGGCGATATGGCGACTAAGGATCATTTGCTCCTATTCCTCTCAGTTGGTGACGGCATAGGCATCGTCAAAGCCAATCCCCTTGATCTTGTTGAGCAGTGTGGTCCGCTCCGACGCACTGGTCGCGGGGCCGACGATCACCCGC
Source organism: Roseovarius sp. 217 (assembly GCF_000152845.1). Classification (GTDB taxonomy): domain Bacteria; phylum Pseudomonadota; class Alphaproteobacteria; order Rhodobacterales; family Rhodobacteraceae; genus Roseovarius. The sequence goes on along the minus strand of NZ_CH902584.1, from coordinate 2,399,262 downwards.
CAAAAGGCCTTGCCTTGGGTGTTCTGTTCCAGAACCGTTGGAACCATCCCAGCCTGCCGCATCGCGGTCGCGGTATTGCGGGCGTTCTCTTCCACACTGAAAATCCCGATCTGGATGTAGGGTTTGTCAAGACTGGAGGTGCGTGCCGGAACGGGCGCAGCCGCAGGGCGCGCCACCGGCGCGGGAGAGGCCACAGGGGACACCTCGCCAGCCGCAGCCTGTTCCACGTCAGCCGCGTCAATCGCAGCGGCGGCCCCCGCCACCGGATCAAGCGCCGTAGCCTCGATGTCCGCCGGGGCGGCAAGGGTCATGGCCTCATCCGGGACCGCGTCGGCTTCGGGGGCCGCTTCTTGCGCCTCTTCCCGGCGCAGAGCGGTCACGTTGAGCTGAACCGGTGCGCCGGCCAGCATGCCAAGCGCAGCAGCGGCATCCGAGGACACCTGCAACGCTGGTCCGGGGACATCCCGCTCACGCCGGAAAAGCGCCCCGATCACGAATTTCGAATCCGATGTGCTGCGGATGATGACCCGCTCAGGTTCCTTGACATCCGGATGCGCCACCCAGACCCCGCCCAGCGATGGCCGCCCATCCCAGAGCCCCATATCGGTGACTTGAAACACGTCAGGGGCCTCGACATCGCGCTCCACCAGCTTGACCGACGCGCGCGACGCCGTGGCACCCTGCGCAGAGGCCTGCCCGGCGCTGTCGGGCTTCAAAGAAAACTTGCCGCTCTCATCGCATCCTGCCAGCACCGCAATCGCCGCACCGACAAGGACCAGCCGAGACAGCCCTGCCTGCGTGCCCTGTTTCAGAAATGTCATCTCTTGCCCCTTGCCCCTTGCCTTCTCGTGCATCCATCCGGCCTGAGCCGCCGGTTTTCCGGTCGGGCCTGTTCTCGCCCCGGCATGATCCTGCGCGCGTACTCTAACCGCTTGCCCATCGCGTGAAAAGTGCGCAGGCGGCATATGCGCGATTTTCCCCACGAAACACCTCTTTTAGAATCGCCAAGACCTCTGTAGGCACCGGCGAACCACACATATGCCAGAGCGGTCGATTGCACCGGTTTTGGAATTTGGTGTAGGGAGAGTTACGGAAGCTTGGCAGAGTGGTCGATTGCACTGGTCTTGAAAACCAGCGTACCGAGAGGTACCCAGGGTTCGAATCCCTGAGCTTCCGCCATATTTTCCTTTAAGATTATGTTTTTATGGCGATTTAAGTGTGGGTCGCAAATTGTGCCACCATAAATGCCACCAACATTAACGCCATTGCATGCCATTCGGTGCAACCGCCTGCATCTGCTGCTGGTGCTTCGATCAATTAATGCATGACGATTTTCAAGCGAGAGTCGACGTGATTCATGCTCATGCGGACACACCGACATAGGAAAATTCGCGCTCGACGCAGAATCCTACGGCAATCCGCGAAAAACTATGCTAAACGCCTACTTACATCAACCTGCACACGTCCTATCCCCGTCGGAGGCTACAAAACAGCCGACGGGGTAAAAAGTCGTGTGCTCAACTCAAGGAGACGTCGAGTGTCATTAATCTCTACTACCTACTATTTGTCCGTCGAGCAAGTCGCAAAGCGCTTCAGCGTCTCGAAGGACACGATTTGGCGCTGGAAACGGAACGGCGAATTCCCGGCGCCGGTAAAGCTGGGTGGAACAACCACCCGCTGGCGTCTTTCCGATATCGAAGAGTATGAGAGCCAGCTCATCTGCGGCTTGATCACCTACTTCGACATCGAGCCCGCCAGCGTGACCCTGCACTGACGCCTCTCCAGGTATCCCGACATCCGTAAGGTCTGCGTCACGGCGTAGACTCAGCTCCACCCCCTGCGCGTCCTGTGTCGCGCCGGTCTCTCCAGTCCTGTCCAAATCGGAATTTCCCCAATGAGCAACATCCCTACCTCCTCTTCGTCCCCGAACGTTCTGACGTTTCCGGCCGGTGCAACTGCCGCGTCCTCGAAAGCCCAGTTCCGTGATGACACCCTTCCCTCTGTCGGCATGCCGGCGGGCTACGCTGCCGATGAGAACGGCATCTATGAACTGCGTGAGACCAAGGAGGGTGATGCGATTTCTGTGCGCATCTGCTCTCCAGTGGTTATAAAGGGGCGGTGCAAGACTGCTGGGGCTAAAGGATGGGGACGTGTCCTTGAGGTGCAGGACCCCGATGGCGGTTGGCATCAGGTGGTGCTCTCCAACCAGCAGGTTTCCGGGTCGCCCAACGTGGCCCTCCCTCCTCTCTTCGACCTTGGCTTCGAACTGGAACCGGTCGCCAAAGCGGCGGAAAGCGTGATGCGCCTGCTGTCCTCATGGCGGCCCGGCCCGGTGTATCTGCGCTTCGACCGGCTCGGCTGGACCGACACCAAGCATGACGCCTTCGTGCTCGGCGGTGGCCATGTCATTGGCAATGCCCTTGTGGCGACAGACAGCGTCTCCGAGGATCTGATGGCAGGGCTCCACAGCAGGGGCACGTTGGCGGCATGGAAGGAGGAGGTCGCAGCCCCCTGCGTCGGTAATCCGCTGATGATGCTGGCCGTCGCTCATGCCTTAACCGGACCGCTGCTGTCGGTCCTTGGGCTGACCGGCGGTGGCTTTCATTTGCGCGGTCTTTCATCGAAAGGCAAGTCGACGATCCAGTATGCCGCCTCATCCGTCTGGGGGGAGCGGTCACTGCTGCAGAGCTGGGACGGCACGCCGAGCGGTTTTCAGGCAACTGCCGCAGTGTTCAACGACACGTTCTTGAACATTGAGGAGCTGCACAAAGCCGATCCCAGGACTGTCGGAGACACGATTTACACGCTGGCCGATGGTCGGGGCAGACTCAGGGCAAGATCGAATGGGAAGCTTCAGGCACCGCAGCGGTGGCGCATTCCTATCCTGTCGAGCGGCGAGGTCTCGCTCGAAGAGCATATGGCCAGCGCCGGTTGCAAGATGTTCGCAGGACAGGACGTGCGTCTGATCAATCTCGAAGCGGACTCTCGTGCGGAAGGTGCATTCGATGTGCTGCACGGATCGGAGAACAGCAAGGCCTTTGCCGAACGTGTCGACCGCGCATGCCTTGAGAATTACGGGCACGCCGGTCCTATCTTCGTCGAAGAAGTGATGAGGAAGATCGATAAGGTGGAGAACTGGCGTGGGTTGATTGATAACTTCTGCCGCGTCGTCGGAAAGGCGGCGGATGTGTCGCCCAGAGACGGTCAAGTCCAGCGTGTCCTGAAGCGTTTCGCGCTGGCGGCACTTGCTGGAGAACTGGCCACGCAGGTGGGACTGACCGGCTGGTCTGTAAACGCGGCTCGGACGGCGGCAGAGGAGATGTTTCTGACTTGGTTCGAGCACCGGGACGGCACCACGAACGAGGAGATCGCTAAAGCGGTGCAGCGCACGAAGGATTATATCTCGAAGCACCTCGATCGTTTCCAGACCATCGGCACCACCGACCATGATCCGGTTGATGGCTGGCGGGATCAACACTGGTTTTACATTCTGCCCGAGCGCTGGCAGGCGATCCACGCAGGTCATGACCTGAAAGAGATGACGCAGCTGCACGCAAACGGGGGACTGCTGAAGACCCAGAAGGGCGTCGGCTATCAGGTGCGGATGGGCCGCAACATCCCGAGCCGCCCCAGAGCATACGCGGTTCACGCGGCAAAGCTCTTGGGCACGACCGAGGCCTGAGTGACGATCTGGCCGGGTCCTGTGAATGCGAGAGAGGTGGTTTGCCTCTCTCCACCATTGGACCACGTGGACCACTTGGACCGGGAAAGCTGTTTAAATTCAACGCGGTCCAAGTGGTCCCATCGGCCCAATGCGGAAACAACAACATTTGGTATCGTGTAGCAAAACGCATGACTGATCATTTCCACAACACCGGAGCAGTGCCATTGTTCTACCCAAAGGTTTCTGGCAGCCAGAGCGCGATCTGGGGGAAGGCGAGCAACAGGGCAATCATTATCATAAGGGCGGCGAGAAACGGCAAAGAGCCGATGATGACATCGTTGATCGAGCCTTTGCCACGCACACCCTGGATGACGTAGAGATTGACCCCGATCGGTGGTGTGATTAGGGCCGTTTCCAGCATCAGCATCATCAGAATACCAAACCAGACCAGATCAAATCCAAGGCCTGCGACGATCGGGGCCAAGAGCGGAGTGGCGATCAAGAGAAGCGAGAAGGCTTCCATGAAGCAGCCAAGGATCATGAAAGCGATAACAATCACGATCATGGTTTGCATCGGGCTAAGGCCTAAACCATTGATGAACCCGGCCAAGAGGTCCGTCAGGCCGACCACCGCAAGCACGAAGTTCAGGAATACGGCCGCAAATACAATGAGCATCACCATCGCTGTCGTGCGCATCGTGCTTTCGATCGCAAGGCGCAGCATCTCGATCCGCAAGCTGCCATTCCAAGCAGCTAGTGCCAGTGAGGCGATCACGCCAAGGGAGGCGGCTTCAGTCGGGGTCGCAAGCCCGGCATAGATCGAGCCGACAACCACAACAAAAATCCCGATTGGCGGCACAAGGTCCGGCAAAGAATGTAGACGCGTGGCCCAGGTGCTATGCTCAGGTTTTCCTCCCCAAGAGGGGCGGATCAGACAAGCAATCAGCACAGTGAGCATGAAGAGCCCCGCTAGAATGGCTCCGGGCAGAAAGCCAGCGAGATAGAGTTTTGGAACAGAAGTATCCGTCAAGAGCGCGTAGACGATCATGTTGATCGAAGGCGGGATGAGAATGCCAAGGGTGCCACCCGCCGCCAGCGTGCCCATGAAGAGGCTTGGGTTGTAGCCTTTCTTGGCGATCTGCGGCATGGCCACCGTGCCAACTGTAGCGGCCGTGGCAATGGAAGAGCCAGAGGTTGCCGCAAACAGCGTTGAGGCTCCGATGTTAGAATGCATCAAGCCACCCGGCAGCCAAGAAATCCAATGCGAGAGGGCGCCATACATCCGCTCCGCGATACCAGCGCGTAGCAGGATCTCGCCCATCAGGATAAAGAGCGGCACCGCAATTAGGATGAAATCAATGCTGTTGGTCCAGAAGATGTCACCAATCGCTAGGTAAAGTGGCATGGGCGAATACAGCGAGGCAAGCGCCAGTGCGAGGATGCCCACTACAGCGGCGATGGGCACGCTTAGGGAAATCAAGCCAAACAGCAAACTTGTTGCAGATCCCAACATCTCTCATTCTCCTGCGGGCACGGCTTGGGCCGTTGAGTTTGCACCATGAGGGTTTGGCCGCACGCCTTGTAACTCTTCTTCGATTTCCTCATCCATCGAGGGCGCCCCTCCAAGAGCTTGCAACCGGTCGAACTGTCCTCGCATCAGCGCAGTGATCATACCGCCCAGCAGACACAGAAGCGTGAGGCAAAAGAGCACCCAGCCAGTCACCCACAGTCCTTGCGGCAAGATCAATGGCGTGTGCAGAGGCGTGATCGAATGCGCGTCAGTCGACCATGTGAGGGCCACCGTCGCCAGTGCGCGCCATGTGACGATTCCGGCAAAGAGGGCCATCAGGGCCATTCCGAGAATGTCGAGCCAAGCCTGTGCAATGCGCGGGAGCCGCATGTAGAGCACATCAATACGGACATTGGCGCGGTGCAGCGCGGCGTAGGGCAAGGCAAAAGCGGTCGCAATTGCGAAAAGATATCCGGACAGTTCATCCGCGCCACCGATGCTGGCACCGAAGAATTTACGCGCGATGACATCCACAGTGACCATGACGGCCGAGATCAGCATCATGCTGCCTCCGATCCACACGGCGAATTGCGACAGTCGAAAGAGATAAGAGACGAGTGTGGAATACATGGTGGTCCCAATCTGTGAAGGCAGATACCGCAGGGTGCGCATGCGCCCTGCGGTGTAAGTGCGTTCAACTTTCAGGTTGCGGTGCCGCGAGTCCAGCAGCTTTGCCTGCGCTCTCGTTCCAGGCGTCGATGCAGTCACCGCCACAGCGTGCCGCCCAACGCTTGAGCACGAACTCGTCCAAGATTTTCTGTCGTGCGTCTTTGTCTGCCTCGCCGGGCACAGTCAAGGTGGCGCTTCCCGCTTCCCCAAAGGCACAATCCGGACCCGTGCCGGTCAGGCAAGCCACGCCCATGTCTTGTTCCGAGGCTGCGATTTTCCAGCCGGACTCTTCCATAGCGGCGAAATTCTCAGTCAATGCTGTGCGGGTGGTTTCGTCCAACCCCTCCCAAAGCTTTGCGTTTACCGCGGTGAAGGTGATGGAATAACCGACAGGCAGGGCGAAAACATGGTTGATGACCTCATGCCAGCTCGCCTTGTAAGCCGAAACCGGATCAGTGATGGCACAGTCTGCCACGCCCTTTTCCAGTGCTGGCACCACTTCTGCAAAGGGCAGCGTCACGGTCACGGCCCCGGCCCCTTCGACAAAATCGCCGAGCGTCGCAGAATGCACCCGCACTTTGCGACCCTTGAGGTCCGCAATCCCGGCAATCGCATCGCGGCAATAAATCATGGAGGCAGGCCATGGATGAAGCGACACGATCGTTGCGCCATAGGTATCACGGAAAATCTTGTCCATCGTGGGCCGATAGGCTTCAACCACGGCACGCATCGTGTCGAAGTCCGAAGCGATGCTGGACAGGTCCGCGCCTTCGATGGCTGGGTTCTCTGAGGCAACATAACTGCCCAGCCCATGCGCCACCTCGAACACGCCGAGTTTCAAGAGGCGCATGACCTCTGTTCCCTTCAGCCCCGCCTCGGTGATCGGGATGGCATCGCCAGTGATGGCCCCACCGGTAGCGGCCGGAATCTGATCGCTCCAGAATGGCTGCTCGACATTCTGCCACGAAGACAGGTTGCCCCAGGTTCCGACCACCTTGAATTGATGCGGCGTGATCTCTTCCGCGAAAGCGCTGCCACCGGCCAAGGCCACCACTGTGGTTAGCATGATTGTTTTCATTTTCATTTTTATGTCCCTGTTGTGTGAGGTGTTGGGCGCCTCAGGCACGAGGCGCCCGTGGTTTTATTCAGCGGCGGCTTTTACCCCAGCCAGACCATTGATGTAATCGACGCATTCATCCACCGATTTCACGTCGCCAAACTTGGCGTCTATGTCAAATAGGTTCCACGCCACGGCCCCCGGCACTCGGTCGCCAATGCACTCGCGCACCGCGATAGGACGGAAGCCATCTGCAATCCCGTCACAAACGGTCTGACGCACGCAAGCACAGGCGGTGACACCCGTCACGAGGATGGTGTCGACATCATTGGCGCGCAGGATACCCGCCAATTCCGTTCCATGAAAGGATGAGGCGCGCTTCTTGAGCAGCGTGTATTCCCCCTCAACAGGCGCGATACGGCTGTCGATGGCCCAAAGTTCCTTGTCGGCCAGATCCACCACATCCACCGGAATCTTGTTGTGCCAGAGGCCCATATCGGTGAAGGACGCGTTGCGATCAGTGATCTCATATGCGGTCGTCACATGCACAACAGGCAGGTTTTGCGCGCGAAATGCCTTGAGCAGGCGCTGCATGCCGGGGATGATTTCATTGTCCATCTTTTCCTGATCACAGGTAAAGGGATTGCCAGGACGGGTCCAGGCATTGGCCAGATCGACACTGACCAGCGCCGGGCGTTTGCCAAAGCCCACACGCCGCTGAAAGCCGCGCTCTTGATAGAGCTTGGTCGAGGCGTCGAACGCCGCCTGCAACATCTTGTCGAGTTCTCGGTTGTCAATATCGCTCATTCGGTTCTCCTTGGCCCCGAGGGCCGGGTCTTGGTTGTTGGTTCCGAGCCTGATGCGGTCTCCGATCCGGCTGGCAAGACAGAAGGTGCCGAAGGAGGCCATCAAAGAGAATTGACAGTTGGGCAAATGTTGATGCACCTGATGCATCAATCGAACCCTATTTCGGAGGCGCGGATGCAGAACCTGCCCGATATCTCTTTGCTGCAATCATTTGCCGTTGTTGCCGAAGAGCTGAATTTCCGGCGCAGCGCGGAACGTCTAGCGCTCGATCAATCGGCGCTCAGTCGTCGTATTCAGAAGCTGGAGGCGCAATTGGGCTACCCGCTGTTTGAGCGCAGCACGCGAGAGGTGACGCTGACGCCCGCCGGGCAGAGTTTTTTTCGCAGCGTGTCCAACTTGCTCTACGATTGCTCGAATTCAATCCTAGAGGCGCGGCGCATCGCCGAAGGTCAGACCGGACAGGTGCGCGTCGGCTACATGGCCTTTGCCGCAACCGAGTTGCTTCCGCAGACTGTCGCGCGGTTTCGCAAACGGCATCCCGACGTAGCACTGGAGTTGAAATACATCCGAACCCAGGGCCAGAAAGTGGCGCTTGCGAATGACGAGATTGACGTGGGGTTTCTGATCGGCCCGTTCGACAACAGCGAATATCACAGCGTGCTTCTCGCGTCGGACTTGCTCTATCTCGTGATGCCCAAAGGACATCCTTTGCTGAAAAAGGCGGAAATTGCACCCGATGACATCCTTGAACAGGATCTGATTATTGGGGACATGGCGCAATGGGGAGAGTATCGCTATCGCCTCGACGACCTGTTCAACCCCTTGGGAATTACCCTGACACCCAGCCTAGAGGCTGCGAATACGCTGGCTCTGATTGGTCTGGTCGCAGCCGGCCTTGGCGTCACGATCTACCCCGAGAGCCTGATCGGATTTCTGGGTCAAAATGTCGATGTTCGCCCCATCGTGCATAAGAACTTCCGAATTCGCACCCTACTGGTCTGGAAACGCACCAACCGGGCACGCAATACATTGAACTTTGTCGAGACCGCTAAAGACAGATTTTGAGGTGGTTTTCTGGCGTCCTTGCTATCGCACCGAGGGCAAGGTGGTTGGTGTTCTTTGAGTCTTGGAAGGCGAGGGCCGCAAATAAGGTTTGCGCACTATTCTAGCCCACACGTTCAAGAATAAATCTGCGGAGCACAACAAAATCCTCATCCTGCCGAACAGCCCCATAGCAGAATTTCTATAATGAATTCAGCAGCATGTGCTGTGCATCAGATTGAGAGAGACCCAGAGATGACCAAGAAACCGCATCAAGCCACCCAGCTGGCGCAGTTTGTCGAGCGCCGCATTTTAGAACTGAAGCCGAAGAAAACACAGGGCGAGATCGCCGCGCAGGCGGGCTTCAACAACGCCAATATGATCACGATGATAAAGCAGGGAAAGTCCAAGGCGGCGCTCGATCGTATCCCGGCGTTGGCACGCGCCCTTGAGGTGGACCCGGCCTACCTCATGCGGCTTGCCCTGGAGCAAGCGATCGGCCGGACCGCCGCTGCTGCGGTCATCGAGATTTTTGGCGAACCGATCACCGAAAACGAGACATCTTGGGTCAAGGCGATCCGCACAGCCTCTGACAACAGCGATCCGCGCCTGACCAGCCGGTCGCAGGCGGCGATCAATGCGGTTTTCGGAAAGTGAGCGAGATGCTGCAGATGGAAGATCTCACTGAGAATGAACGCAGTTGGCTCGAATTCCTGCGGATGATCAGTCTGGACTGCGACCCGGCACCGACCTTGCGGCGCTTGCAGCTTCTGCGGCGGGTCTGTGAGGCTAGGAGAGGGTAGGCAGGAGTGGGTGTGAATCCGCTGCGAGGAATGGCTGGACTGCCGCTCCTCGCCGGATCCCGTTTGATGGCGTCCACGAGGTTGCCGAAGGTTTACCTGATGGAAATAGTGGGAAACCTTTGGGTCGCGAATTGAGGGCAAAATGCACCTGAAATTGCCCAGAATGGGCATGAAAGGTTGTCGTTAAGTTTACCTTAAGTTGACAAAATTAATCGGAAATGACGTTTTTCTGGAAGTTGATGAAAACATTGTCGATCTGAAATGCCTACAAAATAAAGAGAAACGTCAAAACGGAACCACGAGAGCAGGCCGGGAGAAACGGTCGCACCGTAACGCAATGTCAGGCGCATCGTCACTTCGTGTTGAGATGCGGAACGCAGTCATGGACCACCCCAGAGCGCCGGGCAGTCGTCCTTCACACTGATGATGCGTCGAACGTGCAGAGGGGCCGTAATAGGAAGACGTGGTGAGGCGCTTTGTCAGCATGGATGAGGCATGGGGGAGAGGAGCTTGGCGGCGATATTGGTCGGAGCGAGGATCATCTATGGGAGCGTGGCAACGCCAGAGCGCACCATGTGCTGCAGTCAGCTGACCGTGACGGAACTCCTGATGCAAAAGGCGCGAGTGGCGCATAGCAGACGGTCAAGAAAACCGTGAGCTTATCGTGCGTCTTCTCCGAAGTTGACACTCTCGCGACACTCGCAACTTTACCGTAGGCAGAACTTTGGCAGTGATCGCTGTTTTTCGGGAATGATCGCATTGCCGCGACCAGTGGAAAATCCGCCATCCGCTGCAACAGCGAATGGCGGCGTTCACATCAATAGGTTTCGACGATATCGCTGTATTCACCGCGCAGCTGTATCGTCATGGTGATGGGCGTGCTATCGCGGTTGCGCCAGAACCAGCCGTGATCACCGGCGAATGGCGCTTCGATGGTGCCCTCGCCTTCGGTCTGACCAGCACCACGCTCATAGTCGACAGACTCGCCGCCGCTGTGGGCGTGCAGGTCAAAATTGACCCGTCCCCCTGCTGCGGTCCATGCATAGGTGACCGTGCTGCCAGCCTCCATCGTCATCTTGATTTCGGCCGTATCACCAGGTTCCAGAACGAAGGTCACTTCGTCTTGCCAGACTTCCTGCGCATGGGCAGCGCCGACGAACAGGTTGAACACGCTGTCCAGAACGCTTGAGGATTGATCAAGGGCGCGCTGTTCATCCAGCAGACGGTCCGCTTCGGCCTCTGCGGCCAGCTGAACCTTGATCTCGCCCATTTCGGTCAGGCCCAGAACGCGGCCAACGCCTGTGGGGTCGATCGCATATTCCGCAGGCAGATATACCGTGACCATGATTGCAACTGCGCCGATGCCCGCCATGATGGAGGAGCGGAACAACTGCGCCTTGGTCGGCAGTTCATCAAGTTTTGGTTTGGGTGCATTATGCATGTGACTATCCTTTCTTTTTTTTTAGGTTGAAGCGATGTAACCGGCGACCTGATTGGCCGTCAGCCAGATGCCAAGGCCCATCATCAGCACGTTGGCGATGGTGGCTTGGCGCATGAAGTTGGGGCTGCGCCGCCAGTAGCCCATGACGATCAGAATAACGGCAAGGGCGAGCAATTGGCCCACCTCGACTCCGACGTTGAAGGCTAGAAGGTTGGGCAGCAGACCGTCCTGCGGGATCTGATATTCAAGGATTTTTGTAGCCAGACCCGTGCCGTGAATCAGCCCGAAGATCAGTGTGGCCGCCTTGGTGTTGGGCTGAAAGCCAAACCATTTCTGATAATAGCCAAGGTTGTCGAGCGCCTTGTAAACCACCGACAGCCCGATGATCGCATCGATGATATAGGCATTGATGCCCCAGCCATACCAGACGCCGAGCAGCATGGTGACAGAATGGCCGATGGCAAAAAGGCTGACATAGATGCCGACATCCTTCATCCGGTAAAGGAAGAAGACGACACCCAACAGGAACAGGATGTGGTCATAACCTGTGACCATGTGTTTGGCCCCAAGGTAGATGAAGGGGATGATCTTTACCCCCCAGATTTCCTGAATGTAGCCCGCGTCACCTGCAGTGACGTTATGGGCAAGCGCTTGGGCAGCCGTCAGCATGAACGCTGCAAGCAGCATAAAGGTCAGCGCAAGCGGCCGGCTTGGTGCCACGGCGCGCAAGACCCGCGAAGTCGAGGTCATGGATTTTTCTCCAGCATGCAATTGATGGGTAGCTTGTGCCGCAATGCGGCCCGCATCATGCACGTGGAGGTCGGTCGATCATGTAACTGCGATGTGGTCCTGCCGAGGAAGCATGGAGATGCCAGACATCACGGCTTTGCCATACTTCGTTCGTTGTCGCGGCAAGCGCTAGCACAGCCGGACTATGGTCATGATCAGCCACATCGTGACTATGACCATGTAAAGCCCATGCCAAGTCTTCGTGGAAGCCGTGGGTATGCCCATGTTCCGCGATCACCGCGCGATGATCTGCAATGACATCGAACACCGTTGGCGCATGGTCCGTCGCAGGTGCGATGGACCACACGACGAGCGCCAGACACAAAAGTGCCGACCACGCGGTTCGTCCAAGAGTTTTCAGCCGTTGCACGGGATTTCCTGACTGCTCGATCCTGTCCGCAGCATGTTGTTCATGCCATCTTGTTCTATCCCCTCGGGGGGGATAATTCTGTTCTATGATAAAGCCCCATCCCCATGCAACCCACCCTGCTTTGATCGCTCGGCTCAAACGCGCCGATGGGCACCTGCGTGCAGTGATCGAGATGATCGAGGCAGGCAAACCCTGCGTCGAGATCGCGCAACAGATGCAGGCGGTCGAAAATGCAGTAGCCAATGCAAAGCGCGCCCTGATCCATGACCATATCGACCATTGCCTCGATGCAGACCAATCCCCTGCGGATCGTGAAGAACTGAAAGCGATCTCGCGCTACCTTTAGGACCGCCCCCATGCTGCAAGTCCTTGCCGACCGGACCTACCGTCACCTCTTCGCGGCACAGGTCGTCGCATTGCTGGGCACGGGTTTGGCAACCGTCGCACTTGGCCTGCTGGCCTATGATCTGGCGGGCGACAATGCCGCGATGGTGTTGGGCACGGTCTTTGCGATCAAGATGGTGGCCTATGTGGGCGTTGCACCTGTCGCCGCTGCTTTTGCCGACAAGGTGAACCGGCGCGTGTTTCTGGTGGTGCTTGATCTGGTGCGGGCGGGTGTGGCGCTATGCCTGCCCTTCGTGACGGAGATCTGGCAAGTTTATCTGCTGATATTCGTGCTGCAATCCGCCTCAGCCGCCTTCACGCCAACTTTTCAGGCGACGATCCCCGACATCCTGCCGGACGAGGCGCAATATACCCGCGCGCTGTCGCTGTCGCGGCTGGCCTATGATCTTGAAAATATCGCAAGCCCGATGCTGGCGGGGCTGTTGCTGGTAATGGTCAGCAATAACGCGCTGTTCCTGGGCACGGTGGCAGGCTTTACCGCCTCGGCCGTGTTGATTGTCTCGGTTATTTTACCAAGCCCGCAACCATCCGCACCGCGCGGCATCTATGATCGCACGACGCGCGGCATCCGCATTTACCTTGCCACGCCACGTTTGCGTGGTCTGCTGGCGCTGAACATGGCGGCAGCGGCGGCGGGCGCGATGGTGCTGGTCAATTCTATCGTGCTGGTGCGTGGGACGTTGGGTTTGGACGCGTCCGCCCTTGCGTGGACGTTGTTCGCTTTCGGAGCGGGGTCGATGGCAGCGGCACTATTCTTGCCTCGCCTGCTCGACAGGATTACGGACCGGGCGGTGATGATCGGCGGTGCAGCCCTTATGGTGCTGACGCTGGCCACACTGGCCGGTGAAGTCGCAATGGGAGGACTGATCTGGCCGGTGCTGCTCGGGGCGTGGCTGATTGTGGGCCTCGGGTATTCTGCCGTCTTGACGCCATCGGGGCGGCTGTTGCGCCGCTCTGCCCATCCAGAAGATCGCCCCGCGCTGTTCGCGGCACAATTCGCGCTAAGCCATGCCTGCTGGTTGCTGACCTATCCGCTGTCAGGATGGCTGATGACGCAGTTCGGTCTGGTTCCGGCGATCGGCGTGATGACGACGCTGGCAGGTGCAGGTATCTTTGCCGCCGCGCGCTTTTGGCCAAGCGAAGATCCGGAAACACTTGAGCATACGCATGATAACCTTCCTCCCAACCACCCGCATCTTCAGGAGGGACGGAGTCATACGCATACGTTCATCGTAGATGAGAACCATCCCCGCTGGGGCTCCAAATTGTAGGGTGTTGCAAAGCCTTATGACGGCTGCCCGTTAAACTGGAAACAGGTCTGCCTTTAACCCAACCCAAAATTCATGACGCCAGGCAGCGAACGCCCGCTCCCCGGCCGAAAGGTCGCAGCCGGATTGCACATTGCCACTCCATTCGAGACCTGAACCTTGGGCCCAGCTCAATGCGGGAGATGAACTGTGACGATTCAAACTCTGGCGGTGCTGGCAATAACTTGATGACCGGGGGTGCAGGTGCGGATCAGTTCGTGTTCTCTGCCTTTTTCGATGGCGAGAGTGATGTGATCACCGATTTCGAGTATGGGATCGACCGCTTCTTCATCCGCCGCTTCGATCCCGATACCGGCGTTGAGAATATCAGCAACGGTGGTAATGGTCTGGCAGGGTTCGTCGCGGCGATGAATATCGTCGATACCGATGCAGGCGCGCAAATGACGGTGAATGGCAACACGATCCTCGTTGAGGGTATCACTGCCGCGCAACTCACAGTGGATGATTTTACGTTCTTGTGAAGCGCAAGGCATTCCGCCCGTGTCTACTTGTGAATCTGATAGAACTGTAAATCCATTTAGACCGACGGTAGACATTGCACGCGTCCTTCTTGGCGCTGGTTAAGCGGCATCAGTTGATAGTCGCTGACAAGATGCTCGAATTGCAGTGCGGCCCGAACGAGATTGATCCAGAGCAATGCGGTATCGGCGTTAGTATGCTATGCATTTGCAGTGTCATACTCGGAGTCAGCGCCTGACGGCTCTAAGCCGTATTCAGGATGGCCTTAGGGGTGTCAAAGGAGGAGCGTGTTTATGGGTGACGACCCATACGAGGTGCTGGGCATCAAGCCGACAGCAACGCAGGATGAGATCAAGAAGGCGTATCGCAAGCTTGCAATGAAGCTCCACCCGGATCTAAATCCTGACGATGCTCGCAAGAAAGCTGAGTTTCAAGCCGTCTCAGCGGCCAATGATCTGTTGAAAGATCCAGACAAGCGCAAACGCTTCGATGCGGGTGAGATTGACTCCAGCGGGCACGAGCGGCAGGAACGACAGTATTACCACCAATATGCCGATCAGGATGCTGGTCGCCGCTACGACCCCGGTGTTGCCGGAACCGAATTTCGGGACGCGTCGGATTTGTTCTCTGAACTGTTCGGGCGTCGCCGGCCAAGTGCTGGTGGACAATCTCAGCACGAGTTCCATGCACGCGGTCTCGATGCCCGTTACCATCTAGAGGTCGATTTCTTGGACGCCGCACGCGGAGCCCGGCGCAGTGTGACGATGCCGGATGGAAAGACTATTGAGATCACGATCCCACCAGGTTTGAGAGATGGTCAAACACTCCGTTTGCGCGGCAAGGGGGGGCTGGGTATCGGACAGGGGCCAGCCGGTGATGCGCTGGTGACGTTTGGTGTGCGCCCTCATCCTGTTTTTTTGCGGGAGGGCGATGACATCGAGGTTGTTTTGCCGATTACCTTTGATGAGGCAGTGCTGGGTGGCAAGGTCGACGTGCCGACAATCTCTGGGCCTGTGTCCATGACCATTCCGAAAGGGGTTTCGTCTGGCCATCGCCTCCGGCTCAAGGGTAAGGGGATCAAAACAGGGGAAGGGCAAGTCGGAAATCAGTATGTCCGCCTCGCTATCGTTCTGCCCGACAAGATTGATGTTGAGATGGAGGATATTGCCCGGCGCTGGCGAGATCAGGCCGGTTTTGATCCGCGTAAAGACCTGCGGAGGAACACATGAGCTTAGATGAACACACGGTTGTTGCACAGGTTGCGCGCCTGAACCTCAAGGAACTGCGCTTTTGGGTGCGGCAAGGCTGGCTTCGTCCAGCCCAGAGTGATGCAGGACCAGTATTTGACGAGCTGGACATCGCCCGAATCCGATTGTTGTGCGATCTCAGAAAGGAGATGTTCATCCCCAACGACGCTCTGCCGGTCGTTCTCGATCTTGTTGACCGCCTGCACCAGACCCGTCGTGAGTTTCGCGCCCTGGCCAAGGCGTTGGACGAGCAGCCCGAAGACGTGCGGCATTCGGTGGTTTGCAGGTTTCAGGATATTCATGGAACCAAATACACAGCGGAAGACGACCGCTAAGGATCAAACAGGTCTCAAGCCCTAAATCAGGATCGAAAAGGAGTGACATATGCATGCTGATCTTTTGACAAGACGCCGTGTTCTGATGTTGACCTATCGACGTTACTTGGAAGCGGACCGGGCGTGGAGCATGGCGCTGGAGGAGTTGAAGGGCTGGTTCCCGTTGACCAATCGACCGGGTCCATCGGTAATCGGAAACCCAGGCTCGCCCATAAGGCGTTTGTATGAACGGCGCGAACAGGCCTTGCTTCAGATGCAGGTTGCGCGCCGAAAACTGGAGGTTGCAAAACAACGATTGGTCACAAAGCACGAAAACACGCGTGGTCGCCAGATCCTGCTCGTCTCTTATCAAGCCTTTTAGAACGAGCCTATATGCACCCTCGGAGGTTCAAGTTCTTCGGCGTGACCAAAAACATGCCGACGCCCAGAAGGGAATGAGAAAAGCCGCGAACCACACTTAAATGCGGGACCAACTTTACCACTTGGACCGGATAAACCAGAAAAATCTATTGAATTCAATGTGGTCCAACGGTCCAACCGGTCCAACCGAAATCACATATCGATGCCTAAAGATAAATTGCCCATGATGCGTGCGGTCTCTGGCATGTGCCAAGACGAGGGCACCTTTTGAATTGTCAAGATAGGTCCAAGCTCGCGCCGCCGAGGAATGGCCCGCTCGAACGGTATAGACCTCTGCCCAATTGCACGGGAGCGATCGCGAAGTCCTAGAAACTCCTATTGAACGCGATGGGGATGCATTCTGGCTCCAGCACCGCCCCGTGGCCTATCCTCCCATTGCAGGACGCGACCAGGGCAATCTAGGAGGAGCCGTGGAGAGGGTCCATGGCGGGTATGCTCTTGTTGGCGCGCCGTGTCCCGACTCCGCCAGCTGGCAGGCAGTTGTATGGTCTGACCGAGGAGGCGACCGAACGCATTATGGCTGCACGTGGGGTCGGGGCGACCAGGCGAACGGCTTTTGCGGCTCCCGATCGTTGATTCGGACGCCCTGGTTCATTGATGCAATTTGCTGTCGCGAAAACAGCCCATTGCCGATCGCAATCGCCAGCACGATCAGCGCAGCCCCCGGTATCAGGCCCGGCCCCGCAGTCTCGCCCAAGAGCACCATCGCAATCAGGATCGCAGCGAGCGGCGAGAAGGCTGTAGCGAGCGAAAGCTCAGAGGCGCGAGCGTGTTTCAGTGCCATGTTCCAGGCCAACTGGCTCAGCACGATGACCACACCCGCATACAACCAGATCCACTGCCACAGCAGCGGTGAAAGAATATCACGAAACACCTGGGGGCCGTAGAGCGCCGAGACGAGCACGAAATAGATCGCCGCGCCAACGACGGTGCGATAGATCGAGAAGATCCCGAGCGGGATATCCCGCAGGCTTACGCGGGTCACCAGCGTCGAAGCGACGTAGGACAGTGTTGCCGCGACGGTGGCCCATTCGCCGGTGCCAAGCGCGCCAAACCCGCCACCGTCGCGCGATCCGATCATCACAACGGCACCGGTCATAGCGATAAACCCGGCCGTCATGGTGCGACGGCAGACCCGCTCATTCAGCATCAGCCAGGCGGCCAGCAGAAACAGCGGTGGCTCGATACGAGAGACCAGAACCACGTTGGTCACGCTGGTATGGGCCAGCGCGTAGAAGAACAGCCCCGGCGTTAGCGCCGACGACAGAAAGGCCGAGAGCGTCAGCATACGCCAGTCGCGGCGGGTCAGTCGCGCAATATTGGCACGGGTCCAGTCGCGCCGGAACAGAAAAACCATCGGAACGACCGAGAGAAGCGAACCGAGCAACAGCAGATTCATGTAGGTTATGGCATTGCGCCCTTGGTCAACGGGATTGGCCTCGCCGATATCGACCAGCAGTGCCACGATAGAATTCGAAGCCGCATAGATTAGCACTGCAATCCAGGCACAGATCAAACCCCATCTCGCAATCGGCAGGTGGCGGATGGCCAGACAGATGTCTGTTGTTATGGGCCGTCTAAGGGTTATTGTGTTCTGCATCGTTGCTCCTCGGGCCCGGGATTTCGGGCAGGGTCACAACGAAACACGCAGGACGGACGTTGAAAGTTTCAGACTGGCCCCTGAATGCCGCCATCAAACCGCGTCTGGATGGTATAAATCTGGAACCTGATCTCTGAGGAATTCGCGCTTGTTGACATTAATAAAACCGGCTCTTTTCACATAAGCTCCGAGACATGTTATCGAAGTTGCAGTTCGTTAACGCATGGTGCCCATCATGTTAACGGCGACCTACACAATACCCGTGGTTCCGCCGCCCGTGGAGTTGGAAACGGTTGCCCTTTAGAAGGCGCTGGTGCGCGCGAACCGTGCTTCAGCTGAGCTAAAGGGTCGTGCGGTGCGGCAACTATACCAAATCAAGGCATCCTCATCGACACTCTTGCGCTGCAAGAGGCCAATTCGTCGTCTGAGATCGAGAATATCGTCACGACGCAGGACGAGCTTTTTCAGGCTGGCCTGTTTCCGGAGGGACCGCAATCCGGTGCCGCCAAGGAGGTGTCGCTCTACCGCGACGCCGTAAAGCTCGGGTTTCGACACCTCGTCGAGAGTGATAGCCTCATCACCAACCGCACGCTGATCGAGATGTTCCGACTATTGAAGGGGCGCTCAGAAGGATTGCGATCCACCCCCGGCACAGCGCTTCTGAACGAGATGATGCAGGACATGATCTATGTGCCGCAACAGGACCTCCGTGAAATTGAAATCCAGATGTCGGCGCTGGAGCGGTTCGTGAACGATGACGCGCTTCGCGATCTCGACCCTCTCATCAAGATGGCGCTCATCGAGTGCCTTCTTCTTGAGGCTTTCTCCGTAGCGCCACCCACAGAAGCGGTGCTCCCGTCACCAACCCAAGGCCAGCCACGGCCCAGGTTGCCTCGCCCATGTCCCCACTGACCGCCTCACCACCGAAATGCGCAAGCAAGAAGCTGGCCGGAATGATGCCAGCCAATGTGGCGCATGCAAATCGCCAGGCGTGGAGCCGGCTGAGGCCTGCGGCATAGCTGATCATGTCAAAGGACACGAAGGGCATCAGGCGACTTGCAAAGACCGTGGTCGTCAAGGCGGTCTGCGAACCCAGAAGGCCGGCATCGAGCTTGTCGCCGAATACCCGTCGCAAGACGTCGTGCCCCAGAACCCGCGCCAATCCGAATGCGATCAGCGCCCCCAGTTCAGCTCCAGTCACGATCAAGACTGTGCCCCAGATATGACCGTAGGCCGCGCCCGCCGCCAATGCGATCGGCGCGCTTGGTATCGGGCTGGCCACGACTGCGACTGTCATCAATGTTACGATTATAAATGGCCCCCAGAGACCCGCTTGCGCCACCAGTCTGTCGATACGGTCACTGTCCACTAACCGGCCAGCTTCGGTGAGTATCGAAGGGACGACCAGCCAGAGACCGACAAGACCGACCACGAGGATCGCAAGTCCTACGACTGTGGCAGCGCGTGGGGTCATGTCAGATTGCCGCGATAGCCTTGGCAAGCATGTCGCGCACATCATCTGCAACTGCGATCAGCTCGACGTTGTCTATGGCTTGCGTGTAGGCTACTTTATCCATCGTGCTGACCTCGACACCTTCTTCGACGGCGCGCAGGACGATGTTCCAGGGGAGCATCGCGCCGACCCGACATTCAACCCCGATCGCCTGATAGCTCATATTTGGACTGCGGGCCTCCAGATTGCGGCAGGCTGTTGATTGTCACTGAGAACTGACCCGGCATTTTCATCGAGATCTGACCCACCCAGTCGTTATGATCTGCTGATTATGATGGCGTCAATGCTGTTGCCTCCTTTCGCTTTTTCTTTGCCGTTTCGGAGCTGGCCTTGAAGCGGTAGCTGTCATTGCCGGTCTCGAGGATGTGGCAGCGATGAGTGAGACGATCGAGTAGCGCTGTGGTCATTTTGGCATCGCCAAAGACGCTGGCCCATTCACTGAAGCTCAGGTTGGTGGTGATGATGACGCTGGTGCGTTCATAGAGTTTGCTCAGAAGATGGAAGAGCAGCGCGCCACCAGAGGCGCTGAACGGCAGATATCCCAGCTCGTCCAGGATCACCAAGTCGGTCTTGACCAGCGCCTCGGCGATCTTCCCGGCCTTGCCGTGAGCCTTTTCCTGCTCCAGCGCGTTGACCAGTTCGACGGTTGAGAAGAAGCGCACGCGTTTACGATGATGCTCGATGGCCTGAATGCCGAGAGCCGTTGCAACGTGTGATTTCCCTGTCCCCGGACCTCCGATCAGCACCACATTCTCAGCCGCGTCCATAAACTCACAACGATGAAGTTGACGGACCAAGGCTTCACGGATCTCGCTGGCGGCAAAGTCGAAGCCAGAGAGGTCTTTATAGGCCGGAAAGCGCGCCGCCTTCATGTGATAGGCGATAGAGCGCACCTCGCGTTCGGCCATTTCCGCTTTGAGCAGTTGCGACAGGATCGGCATGGCGGCTTCAAATGCGGGCGATCCTTGCTCATGCAAATCCTGCACAGCCTGCGCCATGCCTGGCATCTTCAGGCTGCGCAACATGATGACGATGGCAGCACCTGCGGGATCATGACGCATCGCGCACTCCTTTCTGGGCGCGCAACCCATCATAGCGCGCGACGTTGGCCTCGGGCTCCTGGCTCAGCGACAAGGCGGCTGGAGGGTTCACGTCTGGCTGGTCAGTCAGCTTGCCATCCAGCAGCCTGTGGAGCAGATCAGCACATGGGTTTTGGTCGGCACGCCGGCCTCTAACGCCAATTCCACTGCGCAGAGCACCGCCTGTTCATCGTGATGCAAGACCAGTGACAAGATATCGACCATCTCTCGATCTCCGCCGGGCTGTCGTAGCATCTTCGCCTGCAGCAAGCGGAAGGGTTCGGGCATTTCGACGAAGGGCGCGCCATTGCGCAGCGCCCCGGGTTTGCGCTGAACGACCGCCAGATAATGGCGCCAGTCATAGATGACGCGCCTTGGCTGACGATGGGATCGTTCAATGATCCGCTCATGCGTGCAGATCACATGCCCCTCGGCGACAACGACCAGACGTTCGGGGTAGATGCGCAGGCTCACCGGCCGGTTCGCAAAGCTGGCGGGCACGGAATAGCGGTTGCGATCGAAAGTGATCAGGCAGGTGGGCGATACGCGCTTTCTCTCTTCGACAAAGCCATCAAACATCGTGGGCAGGGGCATCAGGGCAGACTTCTCGACCCCCCAAACATCAGCAATGCTGCCAGGCAGTGCGCCATGTGCCGTCTCCGCCCACAGCAGCTTGCAACGGTCTTCCAGCCATTCATTCAGTGCAGCAAGGTCTGGGAAGACAGGAGCGACCTGCCAGAGGCGATGTCGGGCATCACGCACGCTCTTCTCAACCTGACCCTTCTCCCAACCAGCCGCCGGATTGCAGAACTCGGGATCGAAGACGTAGTGGCTGGTCATGGCCAGGAACCGCGCATTCACATCGCGCTGTTTGCCGACGCCAACCCGGTCGACGGCTGTCTTCATGTTATCATAGATGCCGCGCCCAGGGACGCCTTCGAAGACGCGGAATGCATGCCAGTGGGCATCAAACAGCATCTCATGTGTTTGCAGCAGATAGGCCCGCACCAGAAACGCGCGGCTATGTGACAGCTTGATGTGGGCAACCTGCAGCTTGATGCGCTCACCGCCGATATAGGCCCAGTCCTCGCTCCAATCGAACTGGAAAGCCTCACCCGGCGCGAACACCAGTGGCACGAAAGTCCCGCGATCCGTCGTGTGATGCGCACGCTGCCGTTCACCCTTCCAGTCCCGCACGAAGGCCGCAACACGCTCGTAAGAACCGTCATATCCAAGCTTCACAAGATCGGCGTGCATCAGCTTCGCCGTTCGGCGTTCCTTGCGTGATTTGCGCTGATCAGTCGTCAGCCATGCTGTCAGATGCTTGGCAAAAGGGTCCAACTTGCTGGGGCGATCTGGCACCTGAAACGCAGGTTCAACAATCCCCTCCCGCAAATACTTCTTGATCGTGTTGCGAGACACGCCAGTCCGCCGCGCGATCTCGCGAATGGGCATCTTCTCTCGCAGCGCCCATCGCCGAATAACTTTCAAAAATCCCATGTCTATCACTCCATGCGCCCCCAGCTGATTCAAGCCGGGGCAAGGTTGCACATGGGTCAATTCTCAATGACAATTTCTGCTGTTGCCGGGTCAGTTCTCAGTGACAATCAACAAGGGGTGCATAGATCCCTTCCGTCAGCTTCAATTTGGACAGCGAGAGTGGAGAGCGATCTTGAGGTCGTTGAACGCCAACTCGGTGCAGCACAGGTTGCAATCGATGAAACTTCGCACAGATCGTGCGCACCGGTCTCGGCTGGTGGACACGTTGGGCTGCAAACTCAAATGTGCTCGTTTGCTTCCCAATGCGCTGGCACGAGCGAGGTAATTCGCCTCTCTCACCTGCAAGAACCGCTAGACCAGTTGGACCACTGGGACTGGATGGGCCTTAAAAACACGTTTGTTTCAATGCGGTCCAAGTGGTCTTATCGGTCCAAGCCATGATCAATAATTCGCAAAATTATCAGATCCTCAGAGAGCGAGCCCGTTTCAAGAATCCGCACGAGCAAGGCCATGATCGTCAGTAACGAAGTTCAATTTGGGGATCTTCGCCGAGGAATGGCTCGACATCCTAGTATAGACCCCTGCCAGAATGCATGGGATCGATCGCGAAGTCCTAGAAAATTCCGTCTATGACGATGGGGATGCATTCCGGTGCCGAAGGTGCCCAGTGGCCAAAGCTCCCATATCCCTATGGAACAACGTGATCTCGCCAGATTTGCGGGCAGAGCGGCTCATACAGCTTGGCATGGCTTATGGGTAAGGCAAGCCGCACATTTGTCTTGTGACGTCTACTCCGATTGCCTGACACATAGATCGTGGCTTGATCTGAGGGGAGATTACCGAATTACGAGCAAGTTGCGTTAACAAACGCAGTTAAACGCAGGCAGTTGAATTCGCAGAGCGACGTCCGGATCATGACAGCGGACTTTGTGCTGAGGACGCCGAGCAGTAAATTCGAGATTGGCAAGGCGGTGCAGATCGAACAGACGAATGTCGAGTTGTTAGGCGCTGAGCCGTAGAGCTTGCGCCTCGAACTTTCTGAGCGTGTAGCGCGACAGATGGTAGCCGTTATCATCACGCTCCAGTTCCGGGAACAGCGCTACAATCTCGTCGCGCTCAGTCGGGGTGACTGCGGAGAGCGATTGCTGACCGGGGTAAAGGCTCTCAACAGGGCTTGCTTCGGCAAAAATGATCTGGTGCCCATCGAACAACAAATGCCAATATTCTATAGTTTTGCACGGGACGATGCAGATTGTGTCGCCATCGACCAAGTGTTTGGCGGCAACCAGCACCTGAGGTTCGCCAAAGAGCAATTCAGCATGTGCCCCCGAAACTAATAGACGGTGATTTTGTGAAACCCAGAGATCTCGCACATTGCCAATTGCCCCGCGCTTTATGCGCACGGGGGCGTTCGCGCAGCCCCCCGCAACGGAGGCGCCGCCAATCCAACGAATTGGCTTTGCGCCCTCATCCATTGTGTTGACCAGATCTCCCACTTGCAGCGTTTCAATAGATTGCGGACCTGTGGGCGTCTCGATCAGGGTGCCGGAAACAAAGCATACGATGCTGTTCTCGGCCAGAATATTGAGTTCACTGGAAAAACTTCCGTCGGATAGTTCGCCTCCGGCTATGACGCCATCCCCATTCAGGTCGATATCCTCGTTGGTGGGCACCTTGAGAGGGCCATTTGTCGAGGCCAGAGTGCCTAGGATATCGACGCCGGCCACAACAGCCATCTCTCCAAGGATGGGCGCAGATGGGTCGATCGAGGTTAGTGATGATGCGTCGAATTCCAGATAGCGGTCGCCCATCGTATTGCGCCCGAAATCGATATCCGCTCCGCCGCCAGCCGGGGCAGTGTATTCGTATTTTGCGATATCGTAGAAATAATCCGAGGCATTGTCATAAACCGTTATGCCCACAATCATCGAACCGTCATTTAGCACGCCACCCTCATCTACGCCCGTGACATTGTAAACGACGATGTCATCGCCCTCAAAGACAGCTGTGCCATTATGGATCATCAACTCGCCACCACCCCTGGCGTTCGAGTTTGTTTGCGGATCGCCAATGATGCTGAATCCGTTCAACAATAGCCTTGTATCGGCCATGACTTTTCTCTTTCGCCTCAATTGTCCGCGTCTTCTGCGCGGTTTTATTCGTATTTCTACGCTCAGCTTCGAGTATTACGGCAAAATCATGGCGCAAATAAGGCGGCATCCATTTTTGCTTCAGCGCAGCAGGTTGATGAGACCAGATGTTAGGTGTTGGTTGCGCGACCAAAAAATTCTGACGCGTCGGGCGCGGACTTGATCGAGGTATGCTGCGGCATTTCCGGTGGGCTTTCGATCGGGACGGATTTAGGTCAGGGAAAGGAGGAGGACTTGCTATGACCGGGGCAAAGGTATTGTGTGACCTTATGCAGACCCTGTTTTGAAGAGTCCTATGCGCGAGCCCCGCAGAACGCAGATTGATGACCGGATCAAAACAATTATCAACGTGGTGATTGGGGTATTGGTTGTATTGGTAGCCGACGGCGCGGCGCGGCTGGGCACAACTGAATTGTGGCCACTTGCAGTGGTTATGCCTCTCCTAGTCGCGGGGCTAGTCCTGTTCGAGAAGGTTTTCAACAGATTGATTGATTGGGAATTTCCAAGCGAGGTTCAGCCTGCGCGTAAGTCTAAAGCGCAAGGTTTTGCACGATTTGCGCGGCTTCTAAGCCTTCCAGTCGGCATTGCGATCGGTTTAATCTTGGCACTGTTCGGTTTGACTGACGCGACCCTTGCGATGGTTTGATATTATGCATGGATCTGGGCTCGCTCACCGTTGTCGCAATTGGAACTACTGTCTGACGTCAACACCCGTGGGACAGATTTTAGGATTTGAACCAAGGATGAATTTTGCCCAAGCATCCATCATCTCGCGCCGCCGCTCCAACATGTCACTGCGTCTGTAGGCGCGCTCAACCTCGCTACCGACCGTGTGCGCCAGTGCGATCTCCGCCATGTCGCGAGGATAAGCGGTGCGCTCTGCGGCCCAATCGCGAAAGCTGGAGCGCAACCCATGCGGCACAGCAGGCCGCCGAGATCGGATATCCAGAAAACCAGGGCGCCCCGCCTTCTCCTCGCTCTCCTGGATGCGACGCATGACCGCTGATAATGTCATGTCCGACATCACCCCATTTTTTGGTGATGGAAAAACGACGTCGCAGTTCAGCATACGAGGCATCGCTTCCAGAAGGTCCACGGTTGCCGTCGAAAGAGGCACACGGTGCTCACGGCCTGCCTTCATGCGCTCGGCCGGAACCGTCCAGACCCCTATCTGTAGATCAATCTCGTCCCATTGCGCCCCTCGGATCTCACCCGAACGTGCAGCGGTCAGTGTCAGAAACTCAAGCGCCCGCGCCGCAATGCCCTCTCGGGCGCGCAACAACCGGAACCAAAGCGCGAGTTCGTCAAGTGCAATTGCTGGATGCCGATTATCCTTTTGCACCTTGTTAGGCGACGACAGCAGTTGCTGTAGATTGCCTTTCCAACGGGCTGGGTTCTCGCCATTCCGAAGTCCCATCGCCTTTGACCAGTCGAGCACCGCCTCAATGCGCTGACGCACACGGGACGCCGTTTCATTCTTGATCATCCAGATCGGTCGAAGAACTTCGAGCACATCCTCCACAGAAATATCGGCAACGGCCTTCTCGCCCAGCACCGGATAGGCATATGTCTTGAGGGTCGACTGCCACTGATTGCGGTGCTTGGCGTTCCGTAACTCTCCTTCGACTTTTTCTTCGAAGAAGCGCGTGAAAGCCTGCTCAAAGGTAGTCCGCTGCTTGGTTGTAACAACGAGGGCCTGGCGTTGTTCGCGACGTTCGACAACAGGATCGACCCCGGCGCTAATCTTCCGCCGCATCTCTAGGGCGAGTTCACGAGCCTCTGCAAGAGACACCTCGGGATAGCCACCGAGGCCGATATGACGCCGCTTAAGTCCTACGGTGACACGCAGTATCCATGATCTCGCGCCGGTCTCTGTGATATTCAGGCAAAGGCCATTGACGCCACCAACGGCATGCCGGCCGGGAGCGGAGAGATTTTTGACTTGAAGTGCCTTCAACTCTTTCGCGGGCTTGGGCATTTGTTGCCACCATCCTTGCCACCAATAACAGCTCTATCAGATGCATAAGAATACATCTGCCTGCAACACTAAGTTCTCGCAAACCTCATTAAATATACATCTTTACATATACTTACGCAGCACCCTACATGCGCCTGCAATTCACATTTAGCGGACTGAGCTTCCGCCAATAAAATCAATCTCTTGACGCAGGTCATTGCAGCGCTTCGCGCGGGGCGATGAGGCCCTCCGCTTTGCTGATGACCACCGTATCGCGTCGCTTTGGAGGGACCGTGTCATGGCCCTGTGACGCAAACCCGACAGGGTTCAATTCATAAACCCGACGGGGTTCAATTCATCGGCAGGCTCACAGAGGCCTCAAACCCCGATGCGCCCTCCGAACGGGGTGATTTGAGGACAAGCCCCCCCCCGATACGATCCGCAATCGCCGCGACAATCGCAAGCCCAAGGCCGCTGCCATCCTGCCCGGCCCCCGCGCGCTCGAACCGCGCGGTCAGGCGACCCAGCGTTTCCGCAGGCACCACAGGGCCGTCATTGGCAACGATCAACCGCCCCTCTTGTGTCAAGCTCACGGCAACCGGCGCATCCCCGGAGCCGTGACGCAGCGCATTCTCCACGAGATTTCGGCACAGGATCGCAAAGGCGTCCGGATCAAGGTCCGACAGGAGTGGCGCATCCGGCAGGCTCAGCACGAGACGGCCCGGAGCGAGAGGTCGCGCCAGATCCTCAACCACGATGCGCGCTACAGGACGCAGGTCTGCGGACCGCTCCAACCGCAGCCGCCCACCTTCGGCGCGCGCCAATTGCAAGAGCCGTTCAGACAGGCGCGTCAGGCGTTTGAGCGTCACCTCGATCTCTGCGGCGCGACGCTTTGCCTGCGGGTCCGAGATTTCCGACCGCAGTCGCTGCGCCTGCGCGATCGCCCCGGCAAGCGGCGTTCTCAACTCATGCGCGGCATTTGCTGCAAAGCTGCGCTCGGCCTCAAAGGCGGCATTCAGACGTTCGAGCAACACATTAAGGGTGGCTGCTATAGGGCGGATTTCTAATGGCATATCCTGCGCCGGAACAGGCGACATGTCTCTGGCACTCCGAGCTTCGAGACGTTCCCGGAACAGGCGCAACGACGTGAGGCTCGCCCGGACCGCAACAATGATGGCCAGCAATGCAACCGGAACCACGATCAGCAATGGCAACCCAAGGCCCATCTGGATGTCACGCGCCACAGAGGCACGATACTTCAGAGGTTCCGCGACGGTGATCCGCACAGTGCCCTGAACCGCGTCTTCGCTATAGAGTCTATGGGTCGCGGTCTCGCGAAACCCGGATCCGTCCCAGACCGGAAACACGGCGGCGTCCGCAGCATGAGATTGCAACAGGATGCGCCCCTCGGCATCGCGCACGATATAGGTAAAGAATTCATCATGGACGCGGATCGCCCCAAGGCGCTGGGTGACCCCGTCATCTTCGCGCCCGACAATATCAACCACCGCCAACGGCAAGAGGCGCTGCGCGGTCTCTTGCAGGGCCGCGTCAAACATTGCGTCCATTTCGCTGCGCAGGATCACCGCTGTGACCGAGGCCGCCGCGCTCCAGAGCAGCGTCAGCAATAGGCCCAGCGACAGCGCCAGCCGAGTCTCGAGGCTGCGCAGCCGCCTCATGCCTTGCCCAGTCGGTAGCCTAGGCCGCGTTCGGTCTCGACGATACCCGCGCCCAGCTTCTTGCGCAGGCGGCTGACATGGACCTCGATGGTATTGCTCTCCACCTCTGCGTCATAGGCATAGAGCTTGTCCTCCAATTGCGCCTTGGACAAAAGCTGACCGGGGCGGGCCAGAAATGCTTCGAACAGCGCCCATTCGCGTGCCGTCAGTTGGACAGGTTTTCCGCCGCGATGAACGCTACGGGCGGCCAGATCAATATCCAGCGGGCCATGCGTCACGATCGGATTGGGATTGCCGCTGTACCGCCGCGCAACAGAGCCAATCCGCGCCGACAACTCGGCAAGATCAAACGGCTTGACCAGATAGTCGTCAGCCCCCGCGTTCAGCCCCTCGATCCGGTCCGACACCTGATCGAGGGCGGTCAGGATAATGACCGGCGTCACCTCACCACGCGCGCGCAGCGCTTTCAAAAATCCGATGCCGCGACCATCCGGCAACATCAGATCCAACAGGATCAAGTCAAACGCCGCGCCGCGCACCGCCGCGCCCGCCGCATCCAGCCGGGTGACCCAATCCACTGTCTGCCCGTCGCTGGCGATCTGGTCGCGCACGGCGGCCCCCAGAACCGTATCATCCTCAATCAGCAGAATGCGCATCTTCGCCCCTAATATCCGTGCCTGTGCCCCTCACTCGCCCGTCTGGCTTACATGATACTGACGCCCAAGGGTCTGCTGCTTCAGGTTCACGTCAGTTTCGTCGCGCATGACCTGTTTCAAGATGGCCGCAACGAGGAGTTTGGCCCATGAAGATGACATTGACAATTCTCAGCTTTCTCGCGCTTATTCCCGCCGGGACGGCGCTGGCCAGCGACGATTGCTTTGTGCCCATGGCCGACTGGCAACCGCGCGATGCCGTGGCCCGCCTCGCCGCCGAAAACGGCTGGGCCGTGCGCCGGATCAAGATCGACGACGGCTGTTACGAAATTGACGGGCGCGACCCCGATGGTCGCCAGATCGAAGTGACGGTTCATCCCGCCACGCTTGCGGTGATCGAGTTCGAATATGAGGATGACGACGACGGTCGCTTGCACCGCAGCGGCAAGGATCGCAAAAATGACTGATCTCGCATCCCATACGACCAAGGGTCCGACAGTCCGGGTCTGGGACCCGCTGGTGCGGGTCTTTCATTGGACCCTTGTTGTGGCCTTTGCCATCGCATGGCTCAGCGCCGAGGAGCTTTCGACGGTCCATGAGATCGCAGGCTATGGGATCGCGGCGCTTGTCGCGTTTCGCCTTGTCTGGGGGCTCATCGGCAGCCGCTACGCTCGCTTTGCCGGTTTCATAAAGCGCCCCGGCACGACACTGGCCTATCTGGGTGACATGGTGCGCGGCAAAGAGCGGCGCTATCTGGGTCACAATCCCGCGGGCGCGGCGATGATCGTGGCGCTGCTCGTCACGCTGTCGGGCACAGCGTTCAGCGGTTGGCTTCTCGAAGAGCCGGATCGCATGGCGATGCTGCCAGAGGTGCCGCAGATCGTGGCCCCCGCCTTTGCCGATGGGGACAACGAATACGGCAACGGCGGCGAGGACATGCTCGAAGAAACGCACGAGGTTCTGGCCAATCTGATGCTGCTCTTGGTGGCGCTGCACATCGGCGGCGTTGTCCTTGCCTCGATCCGGCATCACGAAAACCTCGCGCGCGCCATGATCACAGGGGACAAACGCAGCCCTGCGCCCGGCGACATCGGCTGATCCCATAAC
>NZ_CH902584.1:1851814-2369619 GCF_000152845.1 Roseovarius sp. 217 | reverse complement strand
CTGACACGGTCCTGCACTGAAAACGCGCGCATGTTGATCATCGCAGCCCCCGGATGCGCGTTCGAAATCTTGTTGTAAACCTCGTCGGGCAATTCGGTGGCCTCGGTTCCCACGAAATTATGTGCCTCCCCCTCGCCCCAATCCATGGCGCGCCCGTCAAAGCCGTGGCAGGCGGCGCAGGTGGTCTGAAAGATGGCACGCCCACGCGTGAAATCTCCGGCCCCGGGAATGACCGTCCGCGTCTCATAGTCGACGAACGCGCGCATATCGGTCAGTCCCTCGCTGATAAAGGTTGCGACGCGCAGCATTTCCTCATCCGTGATCATCTCGGGCGTGTAGGGATGGTTGCCATCGCGCAGGGTTGCCATCAGGGATTCCGCAGGTCTGCCGCGCATGCCCATGACCCCCTTGATGCCGGTGAAATGACTGCCTTGCCTGTAGATGCCTTCAGCGCCCAGATAATCCCAACCGTGACATTCCTTGCATCGCCACGTTCCAGTTCCTTTCTGTTCCGCGCTGACGGGATAGGCCGGGTTGATTGCCTCGGGCGCTGGACGATCCAGCGCTTCCCACCAATTGTCATAGATCCGGCCACCGGCGGCCAGCGTCCATTCGAGTGACGGCAACTGTGGCGCGCCATGCACGAACTCCTGCTGGTTCGCCCCGTGTTCTTGCGGCTCAGCTGAAACGTCTGCGGCCACGGTCTGCGCACTGATCATGAGTGCGGCAAGCGCCCCAAAGGCAGCACTTTTGAGCATCAATCCCCTGAAATTCATCAAATCCCCTCCCAAAGATTAGCGAGGGCTGTGGGTGTTATCGTGGCGCTATAACGAGACGCGCGGCACAGCCTCTGGTCGCTATGGTCAGGTCTCTCTGGTGTTCCTGACAAGAGACAAAGCCGCGCATTCCTATGGTTGCGGGACCATGTTAGACTTTGGTTTAGAAGATTTCCGGCGTTTTTCTACCTAGGGTTTGGTTGAGCGGTGACATAGGATGACAGGTGAGAACAGCCATGATGCGAAACCACGCCGGGCCTCCAGCCGCACGGCCTCATTACGCTCGGAAAGGCTGACGTTTTGGCTGGCGGTCATTCAGTTGGTCTGTGCCTTCGTGTTTCTGTTTGATCTTATCGACGAGTTTCCGGACCCGCGCTATTGGCGCAATATCTCGCCAAGCGGGATGGTTCACCTGATCACGGAACTGACGATCATGGGTCTGCTTTTGCTCGGCGTCGCCATGGCGCGCCGCTCTCATCTTGATCTTGTGTCGCAACGCGATGGGCTGGAACGCAACCTCAGATCTCTGCGTGAAGATTTCGACGGCATCCTGACCACGCATTTCCAGACATGGGATCTGACACCGGCGCAGCGCGATATCGCCCTTTTGTGTCTGCGTGGCTTGCGCATCAAGGACATCGCAAGCTTGCGCAAATGTGCCGAAGGCACCGTCAAGGCGCATATGAGCGCGGTGTTTCGGGCCGCCGGTGTGCGCACGCGGGGCGAATTTGTCGGCCTGTTCATGGAAGAATTCCTTGATCACGGATCGACGTTCGGCGGCTGAAAGCGCGCCCCTCTCACAAACCTGACGCCAAGCTGAAGCGGAAATCGCTGCGCTGTCAGCGTGTCCTCAGGTCTACGCGCGAGATTGGGATCAGCAGACGAAAAGGAAACCCTGCCATGAAGAAAATACGCACCCTTCTTGTCGCCTCGACCGCGCTCACTGCCGCCATTGGCGTCCCGGCTTGGAGTGCGCTGCGCGCCTCTGAGGGCGAGGACCTCTGGCCGCTCGCCGCGCTTTTTGACGAGGGGTCACAAGCGCTGCCGCTCCTGCGCGTTAGCGGTAACGACGATGACCGTGATGACGACGAGAACGAGGACGAGGACGAGGACGATCATCGCGGTGGGGCGCGCAATCCTGCCCCCGCCGGAACGGTCGCGCCACCGCAGAACGGTCTCTTCGGCACCGGCACCCCGCCGCAAGTCAAGGTGAACTAACCATCGCTGCGGCGCTGTGCCCGCGTTCAATCTTACTCTATGAATTTGAAGGACCCACGCAATGAAATCAGTTCTTGCAACCCTCGCGCTGACAACGGCCCTGACCATGCCCGGCCTGGCCATGGCCCGTCCGGTGACACTGACCACCACCCTCAACAGCTATGGCGGCGACGGTGCCTATCTCGCGCTTTATGTGACCGATGCCTCTGGCGCCTATGCCGGTAGCCTGTGGATGGCCGGTGGAAAATCCAAATATTACAAACACCTGACCGACTGGCATCGTGCCACGGCGGGCGACGCAGCACAGGTCAACGGCATCACGGGGGCCAGCGTCGGCGCAGGCCGGACGCTTGAGATTACGCTCGACCTTGCCGATGCGCTCTTTGATGCGGGCTATACGCTTCATATCGACGCCGCCGTCGAGGACATGCGCGACAGCCCCAACGAAGTCGCTGTGCCGCTGACGACCCAAGGGGCGGGCACACCTGTGCGCGGTCGCCGTTACGTCGCTCGTTTCACCTACGACATGTAAGGACACAGGGCCATGATCCGCGCAATCCATCGTTGGCCGGGTCTCTTGGCCCTGGCCCTTGTCACGGTGCTCAGCCTGAGCGGCGCGGCCTTGTCGGTCTTTCCCGCCGCTGACCGACTTACCGCGCAACAGGTCGAGGCGGGCCTGAACATGGCCACGCTCGCCACCCGCATTCAGATCGCCTATCCGGGGGTCGAACAGATCCGCCGTGCGGCCTCTGGTCAGATC
Source organism: Roseovarius sp. 217 (assembly GCF_000152845.1). Classification (GTDB taxonomy): domain Bacteria; phylum Pseudomonadota; class Alphaproteobacteria; order Rhodobacterales; family Rhodobacteraceae; genus Roseovarius. Next base: position 2,366,865 of record NZ_CH902584.1, on the reverse strand, counting down.
ACCGCCTACTGGTTCGATCAGGGTGCGCCCGGTGCCGCCGTGATTGATCCCGCAACAGGACTGGGCGTTGCCTCTGCCGACCCTAATCCAGTGGAACACTGGCTCACCAACCTGCACAGATCGCTGTTTCTGGGGGATGGCGGTCGCATTGCAATGGCGGCTGGGGCGGCGGCTATGGTCTTTGTGTCGCTCACGGGCGCGGCGCTGGTTGCGCGGCGCACCGGGGGCTGGCGTCGCTGGTTCGCGCCGCTGCGCGGGCCGCTTTCGCATCGGCTGCATGTCGAGATTGCGCGCATCGCAGTGGCGGGCCTCTTGCTGTCGTCCATCACTGGCTTGTGGATGACGGCCTCAACCTTTGGTCTCTTGCCCGAGGCAGACAGCACACCGGCCTTTCCGGCGGATGTGAGTGGCCAAACCAATGTGGACCTTTTTGACATGCCGACGCTGGTCAGCACCTCTGTCACAGATCTGCGCGACCTCAGCTTTCCCTATCCCGGTGACGCGTCAGACGTCTTCACCCTCACGACTGACCGAGGCACCGGACATATTGATCAGGGCACTGGCGCGCTTCTGACCTGGGCTGATCTCAATGGATTAGAACGCGTGTCGGAAACGATCTACATGCTCCATACCGGTCAGGGCGCGGCAGCCCTCGGGCTGGCGCTCGGGCTCATGGTGCTCGGCGTGCCCGTGATAGGGGGAACCGGTGTGCTGATATGGCTTGCAGGTCGGCGCGGCCGCCCCCGCATCCGTGGCAATCAGCGCGCAGCCCAGGCCGATACGATCCTGCTTGTCGCCAGCGAAGGCGGCAGCACATGGGGCTTTGCCGCAACGCTGCACGCGGCGCTCACGCAAGCTGGACAAAAGGTCCACACAGCGCCCATGTCGGCGTTTGCACCGGGCAGCTACGCCCACGCCGCGCGGATCATCGTGCTGGCAGCAACCTATGGCAACGGGGACGCACCGGCCTCGGCCAAAGGTTTTCTCGACCGGCTCAAGGCTCTCGACGGCGAAACCCTTGCACCACTCGCCGTGCTTGGCTTTGGCGACCGTAGCTTTCCGGCCTATTGCGCCTTTGCCGAGACCATCGCGGCGACAGCCGAGGCACAAGGCTGGCGGGCATTGCTGCCCCTCGACACCATAGATCGCCAATCGCCGCAGGATTTTGCACGCTGGGGGCGGACCCTTGGGCAGGCCTTGGGGATCGACCTTGATCTCGTCTACCATCCGATCCGGCCCACAGCCGAGACGCTGACCTTGGTGTCGCGGCGTGACTATGGCGCAGAGGTGCAGGCCCCGACCGCAATCCTGCGCTTTGCCCTGCCGCGTGCATCGCTGTGGCACAGGCTGACCGGGGCGGGCTTTGCCCGGTTCAACGCAGGCGACCTGATCGGCATCCTGCCCGAGGGCAGCCCCCTGCCCCGCCTCTATTCGCTCGCCTCTGCGCGCCGCGACGGGTTCGTCGAAATCGTGGTCAAGAAACATCCGGGCGGCCTGTGCTCTGGTCAACTCAACGCGCTGAAACCGGGCGACACCATGAGCGCCTTTCTCCGCCGTAACCCCGGCTTTCAGCCGGGACGGGGCCACGCCCCGTTGATCCTGATCGGCGCGGGCACCGGCATCGGGCCGCTGGCCGGGTTTGTGCGCGCAAACGCGCGGCAGCGCCCCATCCACCTCTTCTTCGGCATGCGCCACCCAGACAGTGACTTCTTCTATAGTGACGAACTACCGACATGGCAGAGGGAGGGCCGGCTGGCCCAACTGGTTACCGCTGTCTCACGCGGGGCGCGACCCAACTACGTGCAAGAGGCGTTGCGCGGCGACGCCGCCGAGGTCGCCCGGCTGATCTTGGATGGCGCCCGCGTGATGGTCTGTGGCGGGCGCGACATGGCCGCAGGCGTCGCCGACGCGCTGACCGAGATACTCGCGCCAACCGGGCTGACCCCTGCGGTGCTCAAGGCGGAGGGTCGATATGTCGAAGATGTTTACTGAACAACAGCGCTTTGCCTTGAACGGCCCGACGATGGGCACCCGCTGGACGGCGCTCTTCTTTGCCCCAACCGGCCTTGACCCTGCCCCTGTCCGGATCGCCCTGCAATCCGCCGTCGATTGCGTGGATGCGCAGATGTCGACCTGGAGACCCGACAGCGACCTCATGCGCCTCAACGCCGCCCCAGTGGGACCATGGGTGCCCGTGCCGGAGCATCTGCGCCGCGTTTTGCTGCTCGGTCTCGAGATCGGGCGGGCCTCTGGTGGCGCATTCGACATTTCTATGGGCGATGCGGTCACCGCCTGGGGTTTCGGACCCGAGACCGCTGCCCCCGACCGTATCCGCAAGGCGATGACAGGCAAACGCACGTCGGCACAGGACGCGCTCGACATAAGCGAAATCGGCATCCGCAAATCGGCGCCTGTATCCATCGACCTCAATGGCATCGCCAAGGGCTACGGCGTTGATCGTCTGGCCGACACCTTGCAGGCGCAAGGGATCAACGCCGGGCTTGTCGGCATCGACGGCGAGATGCGGGCGCTGGGACTTCGACCGGATGGGACGGCTTGGACCATCGCGGTAGAGAAGCCGGATTCCACGCGCCGCGCGGCACATTCCATCCTTGCGCTGGAGAATGCCGCCGTCGCGACCTCTGGCGACTATCGCCATTGGGTCGAGGTTCAGGGACGCCGCCTGTCGCACACCATGGACCCGCACCGGGGCGCGCCCCTGATTGCCGCTCCAGCCTCGGTCACCGTCGTCGCCCCAAGCTGCGCCGAGGCCGACGCTTGGGCGACGGCCCTCATGGTGCTTGGGCCGCAAACCGGCGCACGCAGGGCCAAAGAGCGCGGACTCGACGCCCTCTTCCTGCTGCGCAATGATGCAGGCGAGGTGACAGAGGTCAGAGTCGGCCCGCTTTTCTCTCAAGACCCGGCGGCAGGTGCCTCAAACATGGGAACGTGAACGGCATGGACAAGATCGGCACCGACCGGTTCAAGACGGCGCTTCTGCTCTTCGCCGTGGCTGGATTGATCGCCGGTCTCGGGGTCTATGCCGCGGGCCAGCAGCATCTCGCAACCCTCGCATGGACCGCCGGGGTCACGCCCGTCCTCGCCACCCTCGTGGTTGAAATCCTGCGCAGCCTCAGGCGCGGCGAAGTTGGACTCGATATCGTGGCGGCGCTGTCGATGACAGCGGCCCTCGCCTTTGGCGAGACACTGGCAGCCGCAGTCGTCGCGGTGATGTTCTCCGGCGGAACCTTTCTCGAGAGCTTCGCCGAGGGGCGTGCCCGCCGCGAAATGCACAGCCTCTTGGCGCGCGTGCCCCGCACAGCCACCCGGCACCGCAAGGGCGGATTCGAAGAGGTGCCGCTCGACGCCATAGAACCGGGCGACCGACTGCTGATCCGTCAGGGCGATGTGGTGCCTGTGGATGGCAATCTGGTCTCTGCGTCCGCCTTTCTTGACCGATCCGCCATCAGCGGCGAATCGTTGCCCCTGCACATTTCGCGCGGCGCAGAGGCGCTGAGCGGGTCAACCAATGCCGGCGACGCCTTCAACCTTGTGGCGACGCAACGCGCAGCTCAGAGCACCTATGCTGGCATCGTGCGATTGGTCGAAGAGGCGCAACGCTCCAAGGCCCCGATGTCACGGCTGGCCGACCGTTGGTCACTGGGGTTTCTGGCGGTTACGGTCGCCATTGCCTGTGCCGCATGGTGGCTCACCGGCGATCCGATCCGCGCCGTCGCCGTGCTGGTCGTGGCGACCCCCTGTCCGCTGATCCTCGCCGTTCCGGTGGCCCTTGTCGCGGGCCTGTCGCGTGCCGCGCATTTCGGGGTGCTGATCAAGGGCGCTGGCCCATTCGAGACCATGGCGCGCATTCGCACGCTTATTCTCGACAAGACCGGCACCCTGACCGACGGACGACCGCAGATCGTCGCAATCGAGAGCCGGGATAACATGTCCCAAGACGAAATCCTGCGGCTGGCCGCAGCGCTCGATCAGGCCTCCAAACACCCTGTCGCACAGGCGCTTGTCACCGCCGCCAAGGCGCGTGGCCTCATGCTGCCGATCCCGTCCGAGGTTGCAGAGGTTCCCGGCGAGGGTGTGATCGGACTGGTCGAAGGTCGCCGGGTCAGTGTTGGGGGCATAGGCTTTGTGACCCACCATAGCGAAGCCGGATCTGGCGGCCATCCGGCGCTCGCGGCGGGGTCCGTGCTTGTCGCCCTCGCCGTTGACGGGCGCATGGCCGGACATCTGGTGATGTCCGACCCTCTGCGCGCAGGCACCGGGGCGATGCTCGACAGCCTGCGCCGGGGTGGGATCAGCCGCATCCTCTTGGCCACGGGTGACCGGATCGAGGTGGCAGAGCGCATAACCAAAGGGCTCGGTCTCGACGGTCTGCGCGCGGGCCTCACGCCGGATCAAAAGGTCTTGCTGGTTCTCACCGAGCGCAAGAACGGCCCGGTGATGATGGTCGGGGACGGCGTGAACGATGCACCCGCCCTCGCAGCGGCCGATGTCGGCGTTGCGATGGGCGCGCGCGGGGCAGCGGCCTCGGCAGAGGCGGCCGATGTCGTGCTGCTTGTTGACCGGATTGACCGGATCGGCCCCGCGCTCGATATCGCGCGGGCCTCCCGGCGGATTGCAATCGAAAGCGTGGTCGCCGGGATCGGTCTTTCGGTACTCGGCATGATTGCCGCAGCCTTCGGGTATCTCAGCCCGGTGCAAGGCGCGCTCTTGCAAGAGGTGATCGACGTGGCCGTGATCCTGAATGCCCTGCGCGCTCTGCGGATCACGCCGCAAGACCCCGCGACATCCGCCGTCGACACCAAAGACAGGACGGCGTCCTGATACCTGAATGATCCAGCCCGGATTGCCCGACACGGCGTCAGGCGTCAGGTCCGCCCCATTTATGACTTGCCACGCATCGCGGCACGCAGGGCATCGGCCAAGGCCCCCTGCCCCGCCTGCGACTCGGGCTTGGGAGTGCGCGCCGCCTCACCCTTTGCTCGCGCGCGGCCATCGGGTTTGCCCGCCTTTGACGGCTTGGCCCCAGCGGCCGCCTCCCGGGCCCGTTCCTCCGGCGCACTGCCGTCCTTGCGCATGCTGAGACCGATGCGTTTGCGGGCCACATCGACCTCGGTCACACGCACCTTGACCACATCCCCCGCCTTGACCACCTCATGCGGGTCCTTGACAAACCTATCGGCCAACTGGCTGACATGCACCAACCCGTCCTGATGCACGCCAATATCGACAAAGGCACCAAACGCCGCAACATTGGTCACAGTGCCCTCCATCATCATGCCCGATTTGAGATCCTTGATATCGTCTACCCCATCGGTGAACCGTGCGGTGACAAAGCTGGGGCGCGGATCGCGGCCGGGCTTTTCCAGCTCTGTCAGAATGTCCCGCACCGTGGGCAGGCCGAATGTCTCATCGACAAAATCCTCAGCCCGCACGCCGGTCAGCGCCTCGGGCGTCCCCATGATGGCGCGAATGTCGCGCCCGCAGGCCTTCACGATCCGGCGCGCCACGCCATAGGCCTCGGGGTGAACCGAGGTCGCGTCCAAAGGCTCGGCACTGTCCCGGATACGCAGAAACCCGGCGCATTGCTCGAACGCCTTGGGACCCAGCCCCGACACTTTCAAGAGCGCCTTGCGCGACGGGAACGCGCCCTCGGTGTCGCGATGCGCTACAATCGCCTGCGCCAGGGACGCCCCCAGCCCTGCCACCCGCGCCAAGAGCGGAGCAGAGGCCATATTGAGATCGACACCGACCGCATTCACCGCATCCTCGACCACGGCATCGAGCGTCTGCACCAAACGCCGCTGATCCACGTCATGCTGATACTGCCCCACGCCGATCGACTGCGGCGTGATCTTGACCAGTTCGGCCAGCGGGTCTTGTAACCGCCGCGCAATCGACACCGCGCCGCGCAGGCTGACATCGAGACCGGGAAATTCCTGCGCCGCCAGTTCCGAGGCGGAATAGACCGAAGCCCCCGCCTCGGACACGATCACGCTCATCGGTCGCTTGGCCCCCTGCGGCAAGAGCTTGAGCGCCTCCGCCACCATCCGCTCCGTCTCGCGGCTGGCGGTTCCGTTGCCGATGGCAATCAATTCCACGCCATGCTTGCGCACCAACTCCAGCACAGCCACCTGCGCGCCGCGCAAGTCGTTCTTGGGTTGGAACGGATAGAGCGTCGCGGTCGCGAGCAACTTGCCCGTGGCATCCACCACCGCCGCCTTGACGCCCGTGCGGATGCCGGGATCAAGGCCCAGCGTCGCACGCGGTCCGGCTGGGGCAGCCAGCAGCAAATCCTTGAGATTGCGCGCAAAGACCGTGATCGCCTCATCATGGGACCGCTTGCGCAATTCGCCCATCAGATCGACATACATCGACAGGCTCAGCTTGACCCGCCAGGTCCAGGCCGCCACGCCGCGCAACCACATATCCCCCGGACCCTTGCCCGGAATACCGATTGCCGCCTCGATCATGGCCACGGCACGCGGCGCGCCGGTGTCGGGATCGGGGGCGATATCCAACGTCACGATCTCTTCCTTGGCCGCGCGCAGAATGGCCAAGGCGCGGTGCGAGGCGATCTTTGACCAAGGCTCGCGGTGATCGAAGTAATCCGAGAACTTGGCCCCCGCCTCTTCCTTGCCCGGCAGCACACGCGCGCTGATCATCGCCTCGGCGCGCATGAACGCGCGCAAGCGGCCCAGAAGCGTGGCATTCTCGGTCAATTCCTCGGCCAGAATGTCGCGCGCGCCCTCCAGCGCCTCTTTCACGGTCGCCACGGTTTCACTGAGATAGCCTGCGGCCAGCTCCTCGGGCACGGCGGACCGCTCGGCCAGAATCGCCCGCAACAGCGGCTCCAGCCCGTTTTCGCGCGCGATCATCGCCTTGGTGCGGCGCTTTGGCTTGAAGGGCAGGTAAATATCCTCGAGCACCGCCTTGGTCTCGGCCCCGGCGATGGCACGCGCGAGCGGCTCTGTGAGCTTGCCCTGATCCTTGATCGAGCCAAGGATAACCGCGCGCCGCGCCTCCAATTCGCGCAGATAGGTCAGGCGCTCGGCCAGATTGCGCAATTGCGTATCGTCCAGACCGCCCGTCACCTCTTTGCGATAGCGGGCAATGAACGGCACCGTCGCGCCCCCATCCAAGAGCGTCACGGCAGAGGCCACCTGCGCCGGGCGTGCGTTGATTTCGGTGGCGATGAGGCGGGCGATGCGCTCGGCTGTGTCTGTCACTCTGGACTCCCTCGGATGATCTGAGAGATCAGTGATAGTCTCTGCGCGCCGGGACGCCAAGAGGGCGAGGTGGGATCAGAGGGAGTCAGACAGGTTTGGGCCGCGCTGCGGATAGCTCTCTTGCTCCGGCAATCCAAAGTATCGCGGCGCAAGCGCCACATCTGCCAGCGTGAAATCGTCGAATGTCTTGAGGAAATTGGACAGCGCCAAATTCAAAACGATCGGCAAACGACAGCCTTTTGTGACCCGACAGGCATTTTCCGGCAGGAAACATTCCGCCAGAGCAAAATCCGGCTCCGTCTTGCGCAAAAGCTGCCCGAGATTGATTTCATGGGCGGGCATGGCCAGCCGAAACCCGCCACTCCGCCCGCGCACACCTTCCAGAAATCCCTCATGGATAAGCCCGAGCACCACCTTCTTGAGATGCGCGCGCGAAATACCATAGAGGTTGGATGTCTCTTCTATCGTCGTCAGTTGCTTCGGCTTCAACGTCGCCGCATACAAAAGAACACGCAAGGAATAATCTGTAAACTTTGTTAGACGCATCTCAGGCTCCCGTTACTGTACATGATCCTGAAAGACCGGAATTTGGCAAGGGGCTGCGCCTGCGACATATACCTCATTAAAGAGATATTTAGATTGATCCATATCAAGATCGACTCGCGTCGGCTTTGGTAAAGTCTGCCTCATGAAACGGATCACTGGCCCCTTCATGCTCTGCCTGCTGCTGGCGCTTTCCATGGCGCTCGGCGGTATTGCCGCGGGCCGTGCTGCAGGGCGTGCGGTGCTTGAGGCGACCCTCACAGAACTGGTGATCTGTGCCGATGGCGAGGGGCATAAAACCGTCCATCTCACCCGCGATGGCACGCCTGTGGAACTGCCGAACTGCACCAAGATGCTCTGCGACCACTGCTTGCAGGCAGGCGCACAGGCGACCCTTGGCACCGCCGTATCCCACGCGGGCGTGGCCCGTGAAACCGCCGGAACCGCCCGGCCCGGCACCGCCCTGCATCACCCCAGCACCGTCTTGCAGCCGCGCAGCCGCGCGCCCCCGGCCCCGAAGGCCACTGTATGAAAGTCTTCTCAATGCCCCGCGCCTACCTCGATCCGACGTGCCGCACCATTGGCTTCGTTGTCGTATGGACCCTTGCCATCTGGATCATCCTGATGACCTCCGTCACGGCGGGTCTGGCGCAATCCCCGTATCTCGCAACCTATCTGACGGACGTGCCCGCGGCGACGCTGGTCGAGGGCGCCGACAGCTATGGCGCGATGCGCAGCGACCTGCCCGTGGCCCCGGTGCTGCGCGGCGGAGAAACCATTGGCTGGGCCTTCATCACGTCCGATTTCGTGGGCACAACAGGATATTCCGGCAAACCCATCCAGGTGATGGTCGCCGTCGGCCTTGACGCCAAACTGACCGGAGTCAAGCTGGTCAAACACTCTGAACCCATCGTCCTGATCGGCATCCCCGAGGCCAAGGTGGCCAAGCTGGTCGCGGATTTCGTCGGCCTCGATCTGGTGGCCGAGGCCGAAGCAGGCGGATCGGCGCATGAGTTGGACATCATTTCCGGCGCGACCGTCACCATCATGGTGATCGACGATTCGATCACCCGCTCAGGCATCCGGGTGGCACGGGCGCTCGCGCTGGGCGGCCTTGCACCGCTCACCGCCCCCTCTGGCCCGACGTTCGAACTAAACCCCGACGCAGAGGCCGCCGATGACTGGTTTACCCTCACCGGGGACGGCACGCTGCGCCGCATGTCGCTGGATGTGGGACAGGTCAACGCCGCCTTTGCCGCTATGGACGATCCCCGCGCCGCCGCCCGCCCGATCACCGCGCCCGAGGGCGACACCTATATCGACATGTATGCCACGCTCATCAGCGTGCCCGCCATCGGGCGCAAACTGCTGGGCGCGGCGGAATATGCCAATCTGACAGACTGGCTGGACGAGGGCGAGCATGCCATTCTGGTGGCCGCCCGTGGCCTCTACTCCTTCAAGGGCTCAGGCTATGTGCGCGGCGGTGTGTTCGACCGCATCATTCTGGTGCAGGGCGAGGACTCAGTGCGCTTTCGCGACCGGGGTCACCGCCGCGTGGGCGAGATCATGGCCGATGGCGTGCCGGTGCTCTCGGAGATGGATATCTTCAAGATCCCCGCAGAGGCTGGCTTTGACCCCGCAGAGCCGTGGCGCCTGCAACTGCTGGTGCAACGCGATGTCGCCGCGATCGAACGGGTCTTTACCACCTTCGACCTCGGCTATCAGTTGCCCGCGCCCTACCTGCGCGTCCTTGCCGCCCCGGCCCCGGCTGCCCCGCTGGCGCAAGTGTCCGATACCGAGAGCGCCGCCCAAACCGCCCTTTGGACCCGCATCTGGCGCGACAAAACCGTCGAGATCGTGGGGCTTGGCATCATGCTGACGCTCCTCACCCTCGCGTTCTTCTTCCAGAGCTATCTCGTGCGCTCCGAGCGGATCACAACATGGTTCCGCATGGGGTTTCTCACGGTCACGCTGGTGTTTTTGGGCTGGTATGCCAATGCGCAGCTTTCGGTCGTCAACCTGATGGCGCTCTTTGGTGCGCTGACCACGGATTTCAGCTGGCAGGCGTTTTTGCTTGATCCGCTGACCTTTATCCTCTGGTTCGCGGTTGCGGCCTCGCTGATCTTCTGGGGGCGCGGGGCCTATTGCGGCTGGCTCTGCCCGTTCGGCGCGCTGCAAGAGTTGACCAACCGTATCGCCCGCAAATTGGGCGTGCCGCAATGGACCCTGCCTTGGGGTCTGCATGAACGCCTCTGGCCGATCAAATACATGATCTTCCTCGGGCTTTTCGGGGTCTCACTCGCCTCGATCGAACAGGCCGAACATCTGGCCGAGATCGAGCCGTTCAAGACCGCCATCGTGCTCAAATTCGCCCGCGCCTGGCCCTTTGTCGCCTACGCACTGGCCCTCTTGGCGGCGGGGCTCTTCGTCGAACGGTTCTATTGCCGCTACCTCTGCCCCCTGGGCGCGGCCCTCGCAATCCCCGCCCGCCTGCGCATGTTCGATTGGCTCAAGCGCTACCGCGAATGCGGCAACCCCTGCCAGACCTGCGCCCATGAATGCATGGTGCAGGCCATCCATCCCACTGGCGAGATTAACCCGAACGAGTGCCTGAACTGTCTGCACTGTCAGGTTCTCTACCAGTCGGAGACCAAATGTCCGGTCGTCATCAAACAACTGAAGCGCCGCAAGAGCGCCTCTGACAGCGCGGCAGCGCTGGACCGGATGATCGCAAACCACCCAAACATGAAGAAAGGACAATGATCATGTCAACCGATGCCAAGAAAACCGGGATCAGCCGCCGGGGCCTGTTGGGCGCCACCGCAGGCGGCGCCGCTGCCCTCGGGGCCATGGGCGCGTCGCGCATGGCGCTTATGGGCGGGGCCGCCGGTGTCGCAACCGCCGTGGCGACCGCACCCACTCAGGCCACAGCCGCCGCTGCCTCGTCGCATCTCGCCCCCGGCGAACTCGATGAGTATTACGGCTTCTGGTCCTCGGGCCAGACCGGCGAGGTCCGTATCCTCGGTATCCCGTCGATGCGCGAATTCATGCGGATTCCCGTGTTCAACCGCTGCTCCGCCACCGGCTGGGGCCAGACCAACGAATCCCTCAAGGTGCTGACCGACGGGATGTCTGAGCGCACCAAGAATTACCTCGCCGCCAATGGCAAAAAGGTGCATGACAATGGCGACCTGCACCACGTCCACATGTCCTTCACCGAGGGCAAATACGACGGGCGCTTCCTCTTCATGAACGACAAGGCCAATACCCGCGTCGCGCGCGTCCGCCTCGACGTGATGAAGGCCGACAAGATCCTTGAGATTCCAAACGCCAAGGCCATCCACGGTCTGCGCCCGCAGAAATGGCCACGCACCAACTATGTCTTTGCCAATGGCGAGGATGAAGGCCCGATGGTCAACGATGGTCAGATCCTCGACGATCCGTCGCAATATGTGAACTTCTACACCGCCATCGACGCCGACAAGATGGAAGTGGCGTGGCAGGTGATGGTCTCGGGCAACCTCGACAACACCGATGCCGATTATGACGGAAAATATGCCTTTTCGACCTCCTACAACTCGGAAATGGGCATTTCTCTGGCCGAAATGACCGAATTCGAGCGCGATCACGTCGTCGTCTTCAATCTCGCCGAGATCGAGAAAGGCATCGCAGCGGGCGACTTTGTCGAGTTGAACGGCGTCAAGGTGATCGACGGCCGCAAAGGCCAGAACAAGACCTACACCCGCTATATCCCGGTGCCCAACAACCCGCATGGTTGCAACATGGCGCCCGACAAGATTCACCTCTGCATCGGCGGCAAGCTCTCGCCCACGGTCACGGTGATCGACGTGCGCAAACTTGATGCGGTGTTCTTTGACGGGGCCGATCCGCGCTCTGTCGTGGTGGCCGAGCCGGAATTGGGCCTCGGGCCGCTCCACACCGCCTTTGACGGTAAGGGCAACGCCCTGACCACGCTCTTTCTCGACAGCCAGATCGTCGTCTGGAACATCGAGGATGCGGTCAAGGCCTATGCAGGCGAGACGGTCGATCCGATCCGATCCAAGGTGGATGTGCATTACCAGCCCGGCCACAACTCGACCTCGATGGGCGAGACGCTGGACGCGGATGGCAAATGGTTCATCTCGATGAACAAGTTCTCCAAGGACCGGTTCCTCAACGTCGGCCCGCTCAAGCCTGAGAATGAACAGTTGTTCTCAATGGACGGCACCAATCTCACGCTTCTGCACGACAGCCCGACCTTTGCCGAACCGCATGACAGCATCATCGTTCACCGCTCTGTCGTGAACCCGCGCAACAACTGGGACCGCAACGATCCGATGTGGGCCGAAACCCGCGCGCAGGCCGAAAAGGACGGTGTGAATATCGACGATTGGGCCGATACGATCATTCGCGACGGCAACAAGGTGCGGGTCTACATGTCCAGTCAGGCACCGTCGTTCAGCCTTGAGAGCTTTACCGTCAAGGAAGGCGATGAGGTCACGGTCATCGTCACCAATATCGACGACATCGACGACCTCACGCATGGTTTCTGCATGGGCGATCACGGCGTTGCCTTTGAGATCGCACCGCAGGCCACCGCCTCCGCCACCTTTGTCGCGGCCAAACCGGGGGTTTACTGGTACTATTGCCAGTGGTTCTGCCACGCGCTGCACATGGAAATGCGCGGCCGCATGTTCGTCGAACCGAAAGGCGCCTGAGCCATGTTGCGCGCTCTCCTCGGCCTGATCCTGTTTCTCGGCGTGGCGACCTCGGTCACCGCTGCCGAACGGCATGTTCCGGCCCAGACCGGGGCGCTTGCCACTGCCATCGCCGGGGCATTGCCCGGCGATGTGCTCACCCTCGCGCCGGGCCAGCACAACGGCCCGGTGACACTTGACCAAGCCATCACACTCGACGGGCAAGGCGCAGCCACCATCGACGCCGACGGCACCGGCTCTGTCATCACCATCACCGGCAGCGATATCACCGTGCGCGGCCTCACCCTGACCGGATCAGGCAGCGACCATGACGCCATCGACAGCGGCGTGCAGATCACCCGGACCGCGGCGCGCGTGCTAGTCGAGGACAACGACATCCTCGGCAATCTCTACGGGGTCGATGTGCATGGTCCCAAACAGGCCACCGTGCGCGGCAACCGCATTGTCGGGCGCACCGATCACCATATGAACAGCCGGGGCAATGGCGTATATGTGTGGAACGCCCCCGGCACCGTCATCGAGGATAATGACATTCGCCTTGGTCGGGACGGCATTTTCGTGAACGCTTCCAACGATGGCATATTCCGCCGCAACCTGATGCGCGACCTGCGCTTTGCGGTGCATTACATGTATGCCAACAATTCCGAGGTGTCGGGCAATATCTCAATCGGCAATACCCTCGGCTTTGCGCTGATGTTCTCGAACCGTATCACTGTGCATAACAATCTCAGCCTCGCGGACCGCAGCCACGGCCTGATGCTCAATTATGCCAACAACGCCGATATTCGCGGCAATCTGGTGCGCGGCGGCACCGAAAAATGCACCTTCATCTACAACGCCCACCGCAACCTGATCTATGACAACCGCTTTGAGGGCTGCGAGATCGGTATCCATTTCACCGCCGGATCGGAACGCAACGCCATCACCGGCAACGCCTTTCTCGGCAACCGGACGCAAGTGAAATACGTCGGCACGAAGCATGTGGAATGGAGCCATGACGGGCGCGGCAACTATTGGTCGGACCATCCCGCCTTTGATCTGGATGGCGACGGCATCGCCGATGCCAGCTTTCGGCCCAATGATCTGATGGATCACATCCTGTGGTCCCAGCCCGCCGCCAGCCTCCTGATGGGCGCGCCTGCCGTGCAACTGATCCGCTGGGGTCAGAAACATTTCCCCGCCTCGCTGCCCGGCGGCGTGCTGGACAGCGCCCCCCTGATGCGGCCCGTCATCGTGACGGTGCCGGACGCTATCGCCGCGATGGAGGCCCGCGCCATGGCCACCGCGCGTAACAGAAAGACAGATGATGAACAGTTTGACCCTCTCGCACGTCACTAAGCGCTACGATGGCGTGACCGCCCTTGACGCGGTCGGCTTTACCGTGGCCCCCGGTGAACGGGTGGCACTCTTGGGCCATAACGGGGCTGGAAAATCCACGCTGATGAAGATCATCCTCGGCCTCATCCCCGCCACCTCTGGTCAGATCGAGGTATTGGGGGCCGCCCCCGGCAGTCCGAGCGCCCGCGAGGGCACTGCCTATCTACCTGAAAACGTAGCCTTTCACCCGGCCTTGACCGGGCTAGAGCAAATCCGCCTCTACCTGCGCCTGCGCGGCTGCGACCCGGCACAGGCGATGGATTTGTTGAGCCGCGTTGGATTGGACGACGCCGCCCGCCGCCGCATCGGCACCTATTCCAAGGGCATGCGGCAGCGCGTGGGTCTTGCTCAGGCGCTGATCGGCCAGCCGCGCCTCCTGATCCTTGACGAGCCAACCAGCGGGCTCGATCCGGTGTCACGCCGCGAATTCTACGCCATTCTCGACAGCTTGGCCGCAGAAGGGGCGGCGATCCTGCTCTCCTCCCATGCCCTGACCGAGGTCGAGGCCCGCACCGACCGCATCGTGATCCTGTCCCAAGGCCGCCTGATGGCCAATGACTCGCTCAGCGCCCTGCGCCGCCGTGCCGCCTTGCCGATCCGCTTGCAGGTCTCGGCCAGACCGGGGGCAGCGGACCGCGTGGCCGCGCAACTGTCAGGCGGACGGCGCAATGGCGTCATGGTCGATCTGACCTGCGCCCATGACGAGAAACTGACCCGTTTGGGCGATATCGCCGCGATCCAAGACCTGATCGACGATGTCGAGATCATCCCCCCCAGCCTCGAAGACCTCTACAGTCATTTCAGCCGGAGAGACGACCAATGACCGCCCTCCTCAGACCCGTGGCCGCCCTCGGCGCCACCGAATTCCGCATCGCCCTGCGCAACCGCTGGGTGACGATCACTGTGGCGCTGATGGCGCTCTTTGCCCTCGTGCTCTCCGCCGCAGGCAGCGCGCCCACCGGCGATGTCGGCGTGGATGCGCTCTCGGTCACGGTGGCCAGCCTGACTTCGCTCGGCGTCTACCTCGTGCCGCTGATGGCGCTTCTGATGGCCTTTGACGCCGTGGCCGGCGAGGTAGAGCGCGGCACGCTCTCGCTCACACTAACCTATCCGGTGTCGCGCTCCGGCATCCTCTTGGGTAAATTCGCAGCGCATCTGGCGGTGCTGACGATTGCCGTTGGCGTGGGCTATGGGCTGGCCGCCATCACAGCCCTTGCAACTGACCCCGAGGCGGTGACAGGCCTACCCGCGCTGCTACGCCTCTTCTGGTCTTCGATCCTCTTGGGCGCGGTGTTTCTCGCCTTGGGCTATGCGCTCTCATCCATCGCGCGGCGTCCGGGGACAGCGGCAGGGCTTGCCATTGGCGTCTGGCTTGCCCTCGTCGTGCTCTATGATCTCGGGCTCTTGGCGGCGGTCGTGGCCGATGGCGGCGGCGTGTTTACCTCCCGCGCCCTGCCTTGGCTCTTGCTGGCCAATCCCGCCGACGCCTTCCGCCTCTACAACCTCGCCGCCTCCGAGGCGACGGCAGCGGCCTCTGGCCTTGGCGGCGCGGCCCAGACCATTCCGGCAGCGCATGCGCTGATCTCGGTCCTCTTATGGCCTCTGGCCGCCTTCGGGTTGGCGGCCGCCGCCCTTCGGAGGGTCACGCCATGAAACTCCTGCCAATCCTCCTGTTGCCCCTCGCCCTTGCCGCCTGCAAGGAAGAGGTGGCGACCCGCCCCGACGCGGTGTCCCTCACGGCAGAGGCTGTCGGCCATTACTGCCAGATGGACCTGCTCGAACATCCCGGCCCCAAGGCGCAGGTGCATCTTGAGGGCTTGGATCACCCCCTCTTCTTCAGTCAGGTGCGCGACGCCATCGCCTATCAGCGCATGCCCGAACAGAGCCACGCCATCACCGCCATCTATGTCAACGACATGGCCGCCGCCGCCAGTTGGGACCAGCCCGGGGCCGAAAACTGGATCGACGCCACGGGGGCGCATTACGTGATCGGCTCGGATGCAACGGGTGGCATGGACGCGCCCGAACTGGTGCCGTTTCTCGGCGCAAAGGATGCTGCGGCCTTTGCAGAGGCACGCGGCGGGCATGTCCTGCGGCTGGCCGAGGTGGCGGATAGCGACGTTCTGTCGGCAGTGCCCATCGCGACCGGCATCACGGACCGCGCCGAAGAGGACGAATTCGAGGCCCGCCTGAACCAACTGTCCCGCGAAAGGCAGAATTGACATGACCCTCTCCCGTCGCCGTTTCCTGACCATCTCTGCCGCTGCCCTGACCTGTGCGCCGACCGCTCAGGCCACGACCCTGCATCGCTGGCAGGGCACCGCCCTTGGCGCACGCGCCACGATCACCCTCAGCCACCCCGAGGCCACGCGCATCACAAAGGCCGCCCGCGCCGAGATCGAGCGATTGGAGCAGATCTTCAGCCTCTACCGCACCAGTTCCGCCCTGAGCCAACTCAATGCCACCGGCCATCTCGACGCGCCCCCTTTTGAGTTGCTCGACTGCCTGTCTCTGGCCGCCACGGCACACCGCGCAACCCTCGGGCTGTTTGATCCCACCGTGCAACCACTCTGGGATCTCTATGCCCGCAGCCACAGCGCGGGCCATGCGCCCTCCGACACCGAAATCGCAGCGGCGCGCGCCCATGGCGCATGGTCTGATCTGCGCTATGACGCCAGCGCCATCACCCTGCGCCCCGGCATGGCGCTCACCCTCAATGGCATCGCACAGGGCTATATCGCGGATCGCATCGCGCATCTCTTGCAGGCCGAAGGGCTGAGCGACATCCTGATCGACACCGGCGAATTGCGCGCCCTTGGTGGCACTCCGCAGGGCGGCGACTGGCCGGTGACGCTCGACGCACCCGACCGCCCGCACATCAGCCTGCGCGACCGCGCTCTGGCCTCCTCCGCGCCTTTGGGCACCGTCTTCGATGTCGAGGCCACAGCAGGCCATATCCTCGATCCCCGGACCGGCAAACCCGCAACGCCACGCTGGCACCTCATCAGCGTCACCGCTGACAGCGCAGCACTCGCCGACGCGCTCAGCACCGCCATGTGCCTGATGTCAAAAGAGGAAATAGACGCCGCAGCTTCTGCTCTCAAAGGTGCAGAGGTGGTGCATCTCGCCCCCGCCTGAGCCAGTTTCTCACGCGCTCTTGAGCCGCTCCAACAACGCGCGCATGAAATCATGCCCGGCCTCGAACTGCGCCACGGTGATAAATTCATCCGGCTGATGTGCCTGCGCAATGTCGCCGGGACCACAGATCACCGCAGAATACCCGCGCTCCTGAAACTGCCCGGCCTCGGTGCCGTAGCTGACCACATGCCGCCCATTATCGCCGGTGATCTGCCGCACCAAGCCCTCAGCCGCGCCCGCCTCTTCGGGTTTCAACCCCGGCACCTGAAACTTGGGCCGCAGATCAATCCGGGCCTCCGCGTGCACCGCCCGCATATCGGCCTCCGCCTCAGCCACCCGCGCCTCGAACCGCCGCCCCCAGTCTTCGGGGTCCTCACCCGGCACAACCCGGAAATCCATGCCGAACCGGCAATCCTTGGCGGTGATGTTATGCGCGGTGCCGCCCGCAATCTGCCCCACATGCAAGGTGGTCCACGGCGGCTCAAACATCGACGCCAGTTCCGAAGGCCTGCGCGCCCGGTTCTCGGCATTCTGAACATTGGCCCAGTCGATCAAGGGCGCCGCCGCCATGATCGCATTGACCCCGCGATGCATGATCGAGCTATGCACCTCGAACCCCACCATATGCACCTCATAGCCCAGCCCGCCCTTGTGCCCCGTCACCGCCTGCATCATCGACGGCTCGCCGATGATCGCCAGATCCGCGCGTGGCAGCACCTCCAGCATTCGCTCGATCATCGGCGGCGCACCGACACAGCCCACTTCCTCGTCATAGCTCAGCGCCAGTTGCAGGGGCCGCGCCACACCGGCGTGCTGCGCCTCGACCAGCGCCCAGATCGCCAACGCATCAAACCCCTTCATGTCGCAACAGCCGCGCCCGTAATATTTGCCGTCGCGCTCCACCACCACAAAGGGATCGCTGGCCCAGGGCTGCCCATCCACCGGCACCACATCGGTATGCCCCGAGAGCACGACACCGCCCGCCACCTCCGGCCCAACATGCACGAAAATCGCCGCTTTCTCGCCGGTCTCGTCATAATGGCGATGGGCGGGTATGCCATGGCCCGCCAAATAATCCTCGACCCAGTCAACCAAGGGCAGATTGCTGTCACGGCTCACGGTTGGAAAAGCCACCAGCCGTTCCATGATCTCGAACGGCGTCAAACGCTCGGCCATGCTCAATACCCGCTCTCGGACGTCAGCACGAAATGCCCCGGATCGACCTCTTTATACACCGACGGCCCCGGCTCATACCCGACCCGGTGGATCGGCGAGGGGATCGGCTTGAAGTTCAGATCCTTTTCGGATTTCCGCCGCCGTGGATCGGCAATCGGCACCGCCTTCATCAACGCTTGCGTATAGGGATGCTGCGGGTTCTCGAACACCGCCGCGCGCGGTCCCCGCTCCACGATCCGGCCCAGATACATGACGCCCACATCATGACTGACCCGCTCAACCACCGCCATATCATGGCTGATAAAGAGGTAACTCAGCCCCAGATCGGCCTGCAATTCCATCATCAGGTTGAGCACCTGCGCCTGCACGCTCACATCCAAGGCGCTCACCGCCTCATCCGCGACAATCAGCTTGGGATTGAGCGCCAGCGCGCGGGCAATCGCCACCCGCTGCCGCTGTCCGCCGCTCAACTCATGCGGAAACCGCCGCAGGAAAGAGCGCGGCAACTCCACCCGGTCAAACAGCATCGCCACCCGATCCTCAATCTCGGACCCGGTCGCCAGCCCATAATTGCGCATCGGTTCGGCCACCTGCGCCGCCAGCTTCATCTGCGGATTGAGGCTCGCGAACGGGTCTTGAAACACCATCTGCATATCCACCCGCGCGCGGCGCAACTCGGGCGGCGTGAGCGCCATGATATCCACTCCGCCCAGCCGCACCTCGCCCGAGGTTGGCTCGATCAGCCGCAGGATCGACCGCCCGGCGGTGGATTTGCCACAGCCCGATTCCCCCACAAGGCTCAGCGTGCGCCCGCGTGACAACGTGAACGACACATCCTCGACCGCGTGCACATTGGCCAGTGTCCGGCGAAAGAACCCGCCCTTGACCGGGAACCGCGTGGTCAAACCGCTGACATGCAACAATTCGTCATCGTAGCCCTTGATCGGCTTGATCTCATGCGCATCGGACCCCAACAGGCGCATCGGCTCGGGATAGGCCTTGCCCCGCATCTCGCCAAGTTTCGGCACAGCGGCCAAGAGCGCGCGGGTATACTCATGCGCCGGGGCCTCGAATATCTGCTCCACCGTGCCCTCTTCGACCTTGTTGCCGCGAAACATCACGACCACCCGGTCAGCCATCTGCGCCACCACCGCCATGTCATGGGTGATGAACACCACCGCCGTCCCGGTCTCGCGCTTGAGCCGGTCAATCAGCGCCAGAATCTCGGCCTGAATCGTCACATCAAGCGCCGTCGTCGGCTCATCCGCAATCAACAGGCGCGGCGCGCAGGCCAGCGCCATGGCAATCACCACCCGCTGCCGCATCCCGCCCGACAATTCGTGTGGATATTGATCAAGCCGCCGCTCCGGCTCGGGAATGCGCACCTCGCGCAACAGGTCCAGCGCGCGCGCCCGCGCCTCTGCCTTGCTCAAACCGCGATGCACCCGCAACCCTTCGGACAATTGCCGCCCCACGGTGAACACCGGGTTAAGCGCCGTCATCGGCTCCTGAAAGATCATCCCGATCTCATTGCCCCGGATCGTGCGCATCAGGCTTTGATCCGTCTGAGCCAGATCAATCGCCCCACCCTCCTTGCGATCAAAGATCATCTGCCCGCCGGCAATCGTGCCACCGCCATATTCCACCAGCCGCATTAGCGACAGCGACGACACCGACTTGCCCGACCCGGATTCACCGACGATGCACACGGTCTCACCGGCATTGACTGTAAAGGAGACATCCTCGACCCCAACCACCTGCCCATCCCGTGTCTCGAACTCAACCCGGAGATTCTCGATCCGGACAATCGGGGTATCCAGCATGCGCCGCGACCTCTCACCTTTGGGGAACACTGCTCAAACGCTACTCACTTTGCCGCCTCCGAGTCAAATAACACGGGGATTGTGATGCTCCTTTGCGCACACGCCCAAATGGAATGCTTGCAATTTAAACTTATCCGGTCTGAGATGCCCCATGTCGTCTGGGGATGCGGCAGCCTGACACCGACGGTGCGGGCGGCTTCTCTTTGCGGCACTCGCCCGGTCACGTCCCTGACGCGCCGGGAAAAAAGCGAATGAGATGGCACAACAAACCGCTGTCCAACACCGGAGGAAGACCCACCCATGACACTGAAATCCCTACTCCTTGGCGCGACCGCCGCCACCAGCCTCGCCTCTGTCGCGATGGCAGAGCGCGGCGCGGATGGCCATGTCAATCTGATCTATTGGCAAGCGCCCTCGATCATGAATCCCTATCTCTCGGGCGGCACCAAAGAGGTCGAGGCCGCCAGCCTCGTGATCGAACCCTTGGGCCGCTACAACACCAAGGGCGAGATGATCCCCTATCTGGCCGAAGAAATTCCAACCGTCGAGAATGGCGGCGTGTCCGAGGATCTCACCTCCATCACATGGAAGATCAAGCCGGGCATCCTGTGGTCGGACGGCACGCCCTTTACCGCCACGGACGTGAAATTCACCGCCGAATACTGCATGCACCCCGAGGGCGGCTGCGCCCAGCTTGGTAAATACGAAGGCGTGGAGTCGGTCGAGGTCATCGACGACCTGACGGTCAAGGTCAACTTCTCACAGCCCACCCCGGTGCCCTACGGCCCGTTTATGGGCGGTCAGGCCCCGATCATTCAAGCCGCGCAATTTGCCGAATGCCTTGGCCCCAAGGCCCCGGAATGCACCGATGCGAATTTCTCGCCCATCGGCACCGGCCCGTTCACGGTGGACGAATTCCGGCCCAATGACGTGATCTCGCTCTCGGCCAACCCGAATTACCGCGACCCGGCCAAGCCGCGCTTTGCCACCATGACCTTCAAGGGCGGCGGCGATGCCACGGCGGCAGGGCGCGCGGTGCTGGAAACCGGCGAATTCGACTATGCGTGGAACCTGCAACTCGCCCCCGACGTGATCGCCAATATGGAGGCGGCAGGCAAGGGCGTGGCCATGTCGGCCTTTGGCACGCTGGTCGAGCGGATCGAGATGAACATGACCGACCCCTCGCCCGACCTGCCCGAGGGCGAGCGCGCCACGGCCAAGCACCCGCATCCGATCCTGACCGACATACGCGTGCGTCAGGCGCTCTCAATGGCAATTGACCGCGAATTGCTGGTCGAAGTGGGCTATGGCAAAGCAGGCCGCGCCACCTGCAATCTGGTGCCCGCACCGGAAATTTTTGCCTCCGACAACACCGACTGCTTGGTGCAGGATATCGAAGGCGCCAAGGCGCTTTTGGAAGAGGCGGGCTGGACCGTTGGCGGGGACGGCATCCGCGAAAAGGACGGCAAGAAACTGTCGCTGCTCTATCAGACCTCGACCAATGCGGTGCGTCAGGATTTTCAGGCCCTGATCAAACAGTGGTGGTCGGAAATCGGTGTCGAAACCGAACTGCGCAATATCTCGGCCTCTGTCTTCTTCGGCAGCGATCCGGGCAGCCCCGACACCTTCCCGAAATTCTACTCCGATGTGGAAATGTACGCCAACAACTTTGACGGCACCGATCCGCAGTCCTATCTGGCGGGCTACACCTGCAACAAGGCACCGCGCCCCGAAACCCAGTGGCAAGGCGAGAATATCAACCGCTTCTGCGACCCGGCCTATGACGAGTTGATCAAGGAACTCGGCCGCACCGCAGAGCTGGATAAGCGCGCGGAAATCGCCAAAACCCTCAACGACATGCTGACCAAGGACAGCTACACCATCGTGCCTCTGGTGGACCGTGGCCGCGTCTCGGCCCGCTCCAACACGCTGGGCGGGGTCGAGTTGAACACTTGGGACACCGAGCTTTGGAACGCTGCGGACTGGTTCCGGATCAAGTGATCTGATCCGAAACGGCTGCCCCGGATCACCTCCGGGGCGGCCCCTTGATTGCCCGACAACGATAAGAACGACCGCATAAGGCGCCGCGCATGCTGACCTATACGATCCGACGGCTTGTCCTCGCGATCCCGACGCTGCTGTTTATCAGCCTCGTGATCTTTCTCCTGCTCGAACTGGCCCCCGGCGACCCGATGGCACAGGTGCCGCTGACCGTGCCGCCTGACGTCAAGGAAAAGATGCGTCTGGCGCTGGGGCTGGGCGAACCCACCCATATCCGCTTTGTCAAATGGATGTGGCAATTCTTCGTGGTCGAGCCGATGATGTTCATCGACTGGCTGTTTGGCACGGCCTTGGCCGAAGGCCAGCAGCGCGTGCTCAGCTGGCAATTCCGCTCGCCGGTGATGGATGTGGTCGTACAGCGCATGCCGCAAACCCTCTGGGTGGTGGCCATGTCCTATGTGGTGGGTATCCTCATTGCCCTGCCCATCGGCATCTATTCCGCCTACCGGCAGTATTCCGTGTTCGATCAGACCGGCACCTTCATCACCATGGTCGGCTATTCGGTGCCGCCTTTTTTCTCCGGCGTGCTGGTGATCGTGATCTTTTCGGTGCAACTGGGCTGGCTGCCCTCGATCTATGACACCACGCTGGTGGTGGTCGACTGGCAAACGTTCAAACTGCAACTGATGCAGATGGTGATGCCGGTGATGGTGCTGGCGCTGCAAACAACCGCACAGATCAGCCGCTTCATGCGCGCCTCGATGCTCGACAATCTCAATCAGGACTATGTGCGCACCGCCCGCGCCAAGGGGCTTTCGGAATGGTCAGTGGTCATGGTGCATGTGCTGCGCAACTCGATGATCCCGGTGATCACGGTCATCGCCCTCGGCGTGCCGTCGATCTTTGGCGGCGCGATCATCACCGAACAGATATTCAAGGTGAACGGCCTCGGCCAACTCCTGATCACCGCCATTCAGGCGAATGACCTGCCGATGGTGCAGACCGTGACCTTCATCATCGCGGTGCTGATCGTGTTCTTCAACATCATCGCCGATGTGCTCTACGGCGTGCTCGACCCGAGGATACGTTATGACTGAGACCCCCAAACCCATCGCGGCCCTCGCCGATACTGGCCCCACCGCCCCGCCGCGCAGCCAGTGGCGCGATGTCTGGGACCAGTTCAAGAGCCACCGGGGCGCCCTCGCCGGGGGGGTTATCCTTGTGCTTATCATCGTTGCCGTGTTCATCGGACCCCATGTCTGGCCCTATGACGCCACCTTCATCGACATCCGCGCCCGCAATCAGGGGCCAAGCTGGGCCCATCCCTTTGGCACCGACCAGTTGGGCCGCGATACGCTGGCGCGGATGATGGCGGGCGGGCAGACCTCGATTGCGGTGGGTCTGACGGCGATGTTGCTGGCCTTGGTGCTCGGCTCACTTGTAGGCGTGCTCGCGGGCTTCTTCCGCCGCCTCGATGGACCGCTCATGCGCCTCACCGACCTCTTCCTGTCGCTACCACTTCTGCCGCTATTGCTCGTGATGGTGCTCTTGTTCCGCGAGGCGCTCAACGGCACCTTTGGTCCCGAGCGAGGTATTTTCATCCTGATCGTGGTGGCCATCGGCGTGACAAGCTGGATGCCCACCGCCCGCATCGTGCGCGGCGATGTGCTGGCGCTGAAAGAGCGCGAATTCATCCTCGCCGCCCGCTCCATCGGCACCACCAATTTCGGCCTCATCACCCGGCATATCCTGCCCAATGTGATGTCGCCGATCATGGTCTCGGCCACGCTGGGCATCGCCAATGCGATCATTACTGAGAGCGCGCTCAGCTTTCTTGGTCTGGGCTTTCCCCCCGATTTCCCGACCTGGGGGCGGCTCTTGAACGACGCCACACAGTATCTACAGGACTACCCCGAGCGCGTGTTCTGGCCCGGCCTTGGCATCTCGCTCACGGTGCTGTCGATCAACTACATGGGCGATGGCCTGCGCGATGCACTTGACCCGAGGATCAGGGGGCGGTGACGGGGGAGCAGACTTGGGGCTCGCCTGACATGGACATTTCGTTGCACGGTCACCGTGCCGCGTGATCTCCAGACCGCGGTTTGGCGATGAAACGGCGGCAACTGCCACTTTATGCCAGCCAAGTCAGTGTAACCTCGAAGCGCTGCGCTTCGCTGCAAAATCGCCAGACCGGGGGGCGGTCTGGCGATCGCGCGGCACCTTCGGTGCTATTCGCGCGAATGGCCCCATCCCCATGCGCCTTCCCTCAAGAGGACTTGCCATAAATCCGCCCCTTGGTTTTCTTAGCCAGATCCGCCGCAGCCAATTGCACCTCCATCGCAGGTGCCTTGATCGCCGCCGCGCCAAAGATGGTGGGCCGCGCCCCCGAACTTCCGGTCACATCCATGCCGCGCCCGACCTGCGCGCCAGTATCCGTGCGCCGCAGAATCGTCTTGGCGGTGATGGAACTGGCCCCGCTGCCCATCAGGATGGCGGCGGCCCCGTTGGTGATAAAGACATTGAGCACGGTCACTTCGGCCGTCACCGGCACCGTTCCGCCGGGATTGGCCGCCGGCAGCGTCCGCAGCATCGCGGCCTTGACCTCTGCCAGAATTGCGTCGTTGGGATGGTCAAAGGTCCGACCTGATTGCGTGATATGGTCGACGAATTTCACATCGACATCCACGATCCGAACATCGGCCATTGCAACGGTGCCATCAGTGACAGGGGCCGTTGCAGGGGCCTTGGACGAAGGGGCGCTGCCCCCCGTGGTTGTCTGACAGCCTGCCACAAGACCGGCAAACGAGACCCCCAGAAACACTCTACGATTTATCATGGGATAGACCTTTCAACCTACATACCTACCAATTCCGACAGGCTGAACTGCCTATTCCGCTGATTTCAAAAGAATACAAGGGGGCTCAGCGCAAATTTTCCGTAGCGTGCAAAATGGCGTCGGCAGAGTGGGACAAGACGTCAAAGCCCCAGCCCCCCTCAGTTATTCCCGCGCTCCGCCTCGATCTCACGCCAGCGGGCGACGTTGCGGTTATGCTCATCCAAGGTCTCGGCAAAGGCATGGCCACCAGAGCCATCGGCCACAAAGAACACGTAGTCCGTGCTATCCGGGTTTACCGCCGCCTCGATGCTGGCGCGGCCCGGATTGGCGATGGGCGTCGGCGGCAGCCCCTCGATCACATAGGTGTTCCAAGGCGTCGCGCCGCGCAATTCGCTCTGCCGCAAACCCCGGCCCAAGACGCCCTTGCCCTCGGTCACGCCATAGATCACCGTCGGATCGGTCTGAAGCCGCATACCCCGATTGAGCCGGTTGACAAAAACGCTGGCCACCTGCCGCCGCTCATCCGCCACGCCGGTTTCCTTCTCGATGATCGAGGCCAGAATCAGCGCCTCTTGCGCCGACTCGAGCGGCAGCCCCTCGGCCCGCCCCTGCCAGGCCTCTGCCAGAATGACCGCCTGCGCCTCGCTCATCCGCGCCAAAACGCTCTCGCGCGTGTCATCCACGCTCACCTCATAGCTGTCGGGGGCCAGCGTGCCCTCGGGCGGCACCTCGGCCACCTCGCCGGTCAGCACATCAACGGCCTTCAACGCCTCGACCACCTGCCAGCTTGTGACCCCCTCGGCTAGGGCCACACGGTAGCGCGTATCGGCCTGTTCGCGCACGCGGGTGAAGTCCTCCGGGATTTCGCCCTCGGCGGCGGGATCGAACTTGGCGCGTTCCTCATACCGGCCCGTGGCCGCATCCAATTCGCGCACCACCACCTCGGAACTGGTCACGCCCAAGCGGTACACCACCTCGGTGCCACAGGTGCTGGCCCCGCCGCGTGTGATCAGATCCGTGATCTCGGCCATGCTCGCCGCTTCAGGGATAAGCCAGCTTCCAGCCTTGAGCAGCCCGGTCTTGTCCCCATATTCCGCGCCGATGCGGAAAATCGCGCCGCTGCTGACCGCGCCCTCGGTTTCCAGCTTCGACGACACCCGGCGCATGTTGCTGCCGGGATCAACCCGCAGACAGATCGCATCTGACAAGGGACCGCGCGCCGAATATTGCTGTTGCCCCCAGAGGATCACGCCCCCAAGCAGAAACACCGCCACCACCAGTAGCGTCAGAAAGTTTGAAACGATGTGTCGCCACATCAGCGCGGTTTCCCGACAATCAGCGCCGCATTGGTGCCGCCAAAGCCAAAGCTGTTGGAGAGCGCCACGTCAATCTTGCGCTCACGCTTGGCATTGGGGGCCAGATCAAGCGGGGTCTCCACCGCCGGATTGTCCAGATTGATCGTCGGCGGGGCCACCTGATCGCGGATCGCCAGAATGCAGAAAATCGCCTCGACAGCACCTGCCGCCCCAAGAAGATGCCCGACCGAGGATTTCGTCGAGCTCATCGTCACATTGGCCGCCGCACTGCCCAAGAGCCGCTCAACCGCCTTCAACTCGATGGTATCGGCCATGGTCGAGGTGCCATGCGCGTTGACATAATCAATATCCGACGCGGTCAGCCCGGCCCGGTTCAGCGCCGCCTGCATCGCCCGGAACCCGCCATCGCCCGTCTCGGACGGGGCGGTGATGTGATAGGCATCCCCCGAGAGACCATAGCCCAGAATTTCGGCATAGATTTTCGCGCCCCGCGCCTTGGCATGCTCGTATTCCTCAAGCACCACCACGCCCGCGCCCTCGCCCATGACAAACCCGTCGCGGTCTATGTCATAGGGGCGGCTTGCGCCCTTTGGATCATCCGCGCGCTTGGTCGACAGCGCCTTGCAGGCGTTGAATCCGGCAATCCCGATCTCGCAGATCGAGGCCTCGGCCCCCCCCGCCACCATCACATCGGCGTCGCCCCATTGAATGAGCCGCGCAGCATCGCCAATCGCATGCGCGCCCGTGGCGCAGGCAGTCACGACCGAATGGTTCGGGCCTTTGAAGCCATAGCGAATGCTCACCTGCCCCGAGATCAGGTTGATCAGCGCGCCGGGAATAAAGAACGGCGACACCCGCCGCACACCTTTTTCGCGGATGATGCCCGCCGTTTCCTCGATCGAGCGGAGCCCGCCGATGCCCGATCCCAGCATGACGCCGGTGCGCTCGCGCGCGGCCTCATCCTCGGGCATCCAGCCCGAATCCTCGACCGCCTGCTGTGCTGCGGCAATGCCATAGAGGATGAAATCATCGACCTTGCGGCGCTCTTTCGGCTCCATGTATTTGTCGGAATGAAAGGTGCCATCGGTGCCATCACCCAAGGGAATCTGGCAGGCGTATTTCGTCACCACATTGACCGGGTCAAATCGGATGATCGTCCCCGCCCCGGATTGACCCGCCAAAAGACGACTCCAAGTCAGTTCGACCCCATCGGCCAGCGGGGTCACCAGACCCATACCTGTGACAACGACACGCCGCATGATGCTGCCTCTCCCTTGGTTGTGCTTTTGCTGCTCTTACCCCGGCTTTACCCCAAGGAGCAAGAGCATCACACCGTCACGCGCATGGCCTTGCCGGTCAAGGGGGCAAAACAGGCTGCGGTGACTTGGATGTGATGGTCAGCAGCGGCCAAGTCTTCGCGCAGAGCGGTGCCAATGACCTCTGTCACAGACCCGATTGCGCCACGTCCTGAAACAGCACCGGCACACGACAGGACTTCGGCGGAGCCTCTCCGATCATCAGCAGATCCGACGCCTCGATATACCCCGCAAACCATGCCGCAAGCGCCACCGGATCATCCGTCGCCACCCCCGGCCCATCCACGGCGTCAAGCACGATCTTTGAGGGGGCCCAAACGCTGATCTGCCCGTGTTTCATCGACCAATCCAGCTCGGTGCGGGTCGCCACCACGACGCAGCGCTCATCGCGCCCCGCCAGCACCCAGGCATTCTGCTCCATCGCCAAGAGATCCACGCGACGTTGCGTCATCCGGTGCCCGGTCTGTGGCGCGGGTTGATCGGCGCGTCCGACGCAGAGGATCACCGGCTCTGCCCGCGCCTCAAGCTGGTCAAGCCAGCGGCCAAGATTGGGCGAGCCGATCGCGGTATTGGTCAGGAACACCACATGCGGATGCGGCGTGGTGGCGGCATGCGGCGTGATCGGCTTGGTCTTGAGATCATTGACCGAGCGCACGATCTCGACACCCAACGCCCCCGGTCCCCGGTCCAGTTTCTCGATCCGCACAAAGGTGCGCACCGCCTGTGGTTCCCACAGGATGCGCTCTGCGATACGTTCGGCGAGGGTTTCCAGCAGGTTCAGCCGCTCCTCCGCCAGTTCGGCGGCAATCGCCTCTGTTACCTTGTCATAGCTCAGGATGCGGTCCACATCATCCTCGATGGCATCGGTCAGCGGGCGCACCTCGACCACGACATTAAAGCAAAGACGCTGCGTCGTGCCACGCTCGGCCTGAAAGGCACCGATCTCGACCGCGACCACATGGTCGCGCACCGAAATGCGATCCAGTGGCCCATCGGGCGAGGTGGCGCGCGCGCGGGCCGACGGATGCTCAAAAGCGAGGCGGATTTCTTGGGTCATGGCATGGTTCCTGCGTAACTTGGGCAAGGGGATAGCATGCGGACCAAAGCCCTTGAAAGGGCGAATGCGACAGTCGGGGAACGCCGCGCGGCAGCCGCAACGCAAAAGGCCCCGGATATGTCCGGGGCCTTTGCCGTATCATGTCGTCCCGTTCAGTGCGCGGGCTGCTTGTCCCAGTCTTCACGCTTGGGGAGCGTCTCAAACGTATGCTCCGGCGGCGGCGATGGCAGGGTCCATTCCAGCGTGTCCGCATATTCGTTCCACGGATTCGGCCGCGTCTCACGGGCACCGCGCAGCAGCGTGTAGACCACCAGACCTATGAAGAACACGAAGGAGGCAAAGGACAGGAATGCTCCAATCGACGACCACCAGTTCCAGACCGCAAAGGCCTCCGGATAGTCGATATAGCGACGCGGCATGCCCTGACGACCCAAGAAGTGCTGCGGGAAGAATGTCAGGTTCGCACCGATGAACATCGCCCAAAAGTGCAGCTTTCCGGCCCACTCCGGCAACATGCGTCCGGTCATCTTGGGGAAGTAAAAGTATATCCCCGCAAAGATGGCAAACACCGCGCCAAGGCTCATCACATAGTGGAAATGCGCCACGACATAATAGGTGTCGTGATAGGCGCGGTCGATCGCGGCCTGGCTGAGCACGATGCCGGTGACGCCGCCGACGGTGAACAGAAAGAGGAAGCCGAACGCCCAGAGCATCGGCGTCTTGAACTCGATCGAGCCGCCCCACATGGTGGCGATCCACGAGAACACCTTGACGCCTGTCGGCACCGCGATGACCATCGTGGCCAGCATGAAATAGCTCTGCTGGGTCAGCGACATGCCCACCGTGTACATATGGTGCGCCCAGACGACAAAGCCCAGAACCCCAATCGCGATCAACGCCCAGACCATCGGCAGATAGCCAAAGATCGGCTTGCGCGAGAAGGTGGCGATCACATGGCTGATGATGCCGAAACCGGGCAGGATGATGATATACACTTCCGGGTGGCCAAAGAACCACAGGATGTGCTGATAGAGGATCGGATCGCCGCCGCCCGAGGGATCAAAGAAGGTGGTCCCAAAATTGCGGTCGGTCAGAAGCATGGTGATCGCCCCCGCCAGAACCGGCAGGCTGAGCAGGATCAGCCAGGCTGTGACAAAGATCGACCACGAGAAGAGCGGCACCTTAAAGAGCGTCATGCCCGGCGCACGCATGTTGAGGAAGGTGGTGATCATGTTGATCGCACCCAGAATCGAGCTTGCACCCGACACGTGGACCGCGAAAATCGCCAGATCCATCGACATGCCGGCCTCATTGGTCGAGAGCGGCGGATAGAGCACCCAGCCCACACCCGAGCCCAACTGACCATTGCCACCCGGTGCCAAGAGCGACGCCACACCCAGCGAGGTGCCCGCGACATAGAGCCAGAACGACAGGTTGTTCATGCGCGGAAACGCCATATCCGGCGCGCCGATCTGCAACGGCATGAAATAGTTGCCAAACCCTCCAAAGAGCGCCGGGATGACGACAAAGAACATCATCAAAACGCCGTGATAGGTGATCATCACGTTCCAGAGGTGGCCGTTGGGCGTACAGTCCGCGACATCAGAGGCGATGAACCGCGCGCCTTCCATGCACATATACTGAACGCCCGGTTCCATCAGTTCCATCCGCATGTAAACGGTGAACATGACCGAGATCAGGCCGACGAAAGCCGAGACGATCAGATAGAGGATACCGATATCCTTGTGGTTCGTGGACATGAACCACCGGGTGAAAAACCCGCGCTGATCTTCGTGTTCGTGGCCGTGAATGGCTGCATCTGCCATTGTTTGCCTCCTGCTGGTGTTAGTGCCGCAGCATGCAGAACGATTGAGTCCCACCTGCCCGTGATCTATTTGGGTTTTAGAATGTCCGGTGGGGCGCGGCAATGCGCGAAATTGATGCAGATCAAAGAATTTTGTCGCACCCCCTTGCGCTTGGGGCGCGGGATGACGGGGGAATTTCAGGATGTCCGTCATCCTCGGGCCCGACCCGAGGACCTCCCACCGCAAACACCCCCGTCATCCTCGGGCTCGACCCGAGGACCTCCCGCCTCCAGAGATCCTCGGGTCAAGCCCGAGGATGACAACACCACAAATCTCCCTCACCCCCGCGCCGCGAAGACCTCCGTCACCCGCGCCAACTCCGCCTCCAACCCATAGGGCGCATTGACCACGAAGAGCCCCGAGCCCACCATCCGGTGCCCTGCCCGCACCGGCGCAAATCGGACCTCGTGGCGCAGCGCCTCCGGAAAGGCCGCGCCGAGGTGGGTGAGCATCCCCTCATGCGCCCCGCTGGTCAGGATCGGATACCAAAGCATCAGAATACCCACATTCCATTTGCGGGCGATCTGGGTCAGGTGCCGGGGAATGCTCTCGTATTCGGTCTTCACCTCATAGCTCGGATCAACCAGCAAGAGGCCGCGCCGGGGCGTCGGCGGGCAGATCTCCTGCGCCATCTCGAACCCGTCCTGCTGGCGGATCTTCACGTCATAGCCCGCCAGATTGCGGCGCAGATGGGCATTCTCGCCGGGATGCAACTCCGCCAGATGCAGGCTGTCCATCGCCCGCAGGCTCTGTGCCGCAATCAGGGGCGAGCCGGGATAGGCCTGCGCGCCCAGCGCCAATCGGGTCTCCTTCAAACGCAGGAGGTAAGGATGCGCCACAGCAAATCCCGCCTCCAGCCGCCCGATGCCCTGCGCCGCCTCGCCGGTTTTCAGCGCCGCCGCATCGCCCAGATCATAGAGCCCCCGCCCGGCATGGGTCTCGATATAGCTGAGCGGCTTGTCCTTCTGCGTGAGATAGTCAAGCACCCACGCCAAGCCTGCGTGCTTGTGAACATCCGCCGGATTGCCCGCGTGATAATGGTGCTGATAACTGAGCATGCGGGCTGGTAGCAGGTGCGGCGGGGTTGGGGAAGAGGGGCAGATGTGTCACGGCACAACGCCCGCCCATCCGACACCCTCACGCGTCCTCGAGACCGTCCATCGCCCGTCCAACACTGAACCCGTGCAGGATGGTGGAAATCAGGATGACCAGAGCGATAAGGGACCACAATTGCGCCTCATTGGCGAAATCCACATGACCCGCCGCGTAGCAGAGATAGTAGATCGAGCCGATGCCACGCACCCCGTAGACCGACACCACCGCCCGGCTCCGACGGTCGAGATCCGATCCCCAGAGCGCCACCCAGCCCGCCAGCGGGCGGATCACCAGAATGAGCAGCGCCGCCATGCCCACATCAACCCACCTCAGGTCCACGAACAGCAGCGGCATCACGCTGCCCAGCGCAATGAAGCAGCACGGCGGTCAGCGCATGCTCGATGGAGTCCGAGAAATCGTGCAGCCGCCGATGGAAATGGTGCTCCGTCTCGATGCGCCGCAGGGTCAGCCCCATGACCGCAACGGCAATGAAACCATACCCCTCGATCAATTCGGTCGACCCGTAACAGAGCAGAACCCCCGCCAGCGCAATGATCCCCGAGCTGGTTTCCGCAAGCGCGGCATCCTTGGGCACCGAGAACAGGATATAGCCCAAGGCCCGCCCCCCGAGCCAACCCATCGCAACCCCCAGAACGATCCGATAGACGACATCGCGCAGCAGCCACTCCACAGCCCAGGCTCCCGGGTTCGCCCCTTCGACCGCCACGATCAAACCGAGATAGACAAACGGAAACGCCAGACCGTCATTGAGACCGGCCTCCGTGGTCAGAGTAAAGCGCACCGGATGCTCGCCACCCTCTTGCGGCGGTCCCACCTGCACATCGGCGGCAAGCACCGGATCGGTCGGTGCCAGCACCGCCCCCAGCAGGATCGCCCCGGCGAGCGTAAGCCCGGCCAAACCAACCCCGAGGAGAGCGATGGCCAGTATGGTCAGCGGCATTGCGATGGCAAGCATGCGCACCGTCGGCATCCAGCGCCTCCAAGGACGCAAGCCGTCGATGCGCATGCCGGTGCCGAACAAGGCCACGATTACGGTCAGTTCACTCACCAACTCCCACGGCAGCGGCGCCTGACGCGGGTCCGGCACTGTCGGCAGCCCGGGGATCACGAGCGTCGCCGCCGCGCCGAACAGGATCATCAGCGGCGCGGACGCCGGTTCGCGGTTCGAGACCAGCCGCGGCAGCCACCGCGCGGCGATCACGGTCAGGCCGATCACAGCCAGCGCGATGTGATAGGAATTCAGCGCAAAAAGGGGTTCGTCCTGCATGTCTCGCGTCGATCCTCACCAGTGATACCGCATCTCCTATAGGGAAATGCCCGCAACGGCCAGTTGACGCATGCCAAGGGATCGCACCAAACCGCTCAACGCTTGCGGTGCTCCGCGCCCTAGGATACTCGAGGGCAACCAAGCATTTCATCTCAAAGGTGCCCTGCCCATGCGTCTGAGCCGTTATTTTCTGCCTGTTCTCAAGGAAACCCCCTCGGAGGCGCAGATTGCCTCGCATCGGCTGATGCTGCGGGCGGGGATGATCAAGCAGGCGAGCGCCGGGATCTATTCCTGGCTGCCCTTGGGCTTCAAGATCCTGCGCAAGCTGGAAAACATCGTGCACGAAGAACAGGTGCGCGCCGGGCATATTCCGGTGCTGATGCCGACGCTGCAATCGGCGGATCTGTGGCGCGAGTCCGGGCGCTATGACGATTACGGCGCGGAAATGCTGCGGATCAAGGACCGGCACGACCGCGACATGCTCTATGGTCCCACCAACGAGGAATTGATCACCGATATTTTCCGCGCCCATGTCGGCAGCTACAAAGACCTGCCGCTGACGCTCTATCATATCCAGTGGAAATTCCGTGACGAGGTCCGGCCGCGCTTTGGTGTGATGCGCGGGCGTGAATTCCTGATGAAGGACGGCTACAATTTCGACCTGACCAAGGACGACGCGCTGCATGCCTATAACCGCCACATGGTCAGCTACCTGCGCACCTATGAGCGCATGGGGCTTCAGGCCATTCCGATGCGGGCGGATAGCGGCCCGATCGGCGGCGATGACACGCATGAATTCCTCGTGCTGGCCGATACCGGCGAGTCGGAGGTGTTCTATGATAGTGCCATCACCGATCTGAGCCTTGGCGACCGGGTGGTGGACTATGCCAGCCGCGCGGAATGCGCGGCCATCGTCACCGAATGGACCACGCCCTATGCGCGCACCGACGAGACCCATGATGCGGCGCTCTATGACGCCATCCCCGAGGCGCGACGCCGCGCCAGCCGGGGCATCGAGGTGGGGCAGATTTTCTACTTCGGCACCAAATATTCCGAGCCGATGGGCGCCAATGTGCAAGGGCCGGATGGCAAATCCGTGCCGGTCCATATGGGCAGCCATGGCATCGGCGTGAGCCGTCTGGTGGGCGCGATCATCGAGGCCAACCATGACGACAAGGGCATCATCTGGCCCGAAGGCGTCACGCCCTTCCATGCCGGGATCGTCAATCTCAAGCAGGGCGATGCCGAGGCGGACGCCGCCTGCGAAGCGATTTACGCCTCTTTGACAGCCCTCGGGATGGAGCCGCTCTATGATGACCGCGACGAGCGGGCGGGCGGCAAGTTTGCCACGATGGACCTGATCGGCCTGCCTTGGCGGATCACGGTGGGGCCGCGCGGCCTCAAGAATGGTGTCGTCGAATTCACCAGCCGCCGCACGGGGATAAGCGAAGAACTGCCGCCCGAGGAGGCGGTGGCGAAGCTGGTGCAGATCTATGCGGGGCATGTGCTCCGGCCGAGCCTGTGAGGGTGTAAAGGGGGGTGAGCCGCGCGGAATCAAGGCGCGGAACGCGCCGCCGCGCGATCGCTGGGCCGTCCCGCGGCCTAGCGATTTCGAGAGGGCGCGCATCACTGAGGGGTTACACGGACTCGGCAGGCATAAAGTGGCAGTCACGTCCGTTGCTTCGCTAGTCCCCGGCCCAGCGACCGCGCCGCTCATCGCTCGGGGCGGAGGTTACCCCCTCCCTTGACGCCCCCACCCGAAACCCCCACTCTCCGCCCAACCCAAGACCAAGGAACCGCAATGGCACGCACGCCCCCTCCCTTTGCCGCCTTCGAATGGATGATCGCCTGGCGCTACCTGCGCGCCAAGCGCGCCGAGGGCGGCGTCAGCGTCATGACCTGGATCAGCCTGATCGGCATCACGCTTGCGGTCTTTGCCCTCATCGCCACGCTCGCCGTGCGCTCGGGCTTTCGCGCGGAATTTGTCGATACGATCCTCGGGGCAAATGCGCATGTGACGGTCTACAACTCCGGCTCGGTCGATGCCTCGGGCCGGGTGGATCGCAGCCTCGAGGATTATGCCGCCATGGCCGACCGGGTGCGCGCCGTCCCCGGCGTCACGCGCGTCGCGCCCCTGGTCAAGGGTCAGGTCATGGCCAATGCCAGCGACCGCAACGCCGGTGTGCAGGTCTATGGTATCACGCCCGAGGATCTGCAAACCATCCCCCGCGTCGCCGATCCCGAAACCTCCCAAGGTGACATCGCGCGCTTTTCCCAAGGCATCGCCATAGGCTCCGGTGTGGCGCAGGAATTGGGCATCACACTGGGCGACCGGATCAAGCTCATCTCCCCCAACGGGGTCAAGACGCCCCTCGGCACCAGCCCCCGCGTCAACGCCTATGAGGTGGTCTATATCTTTTCCGCCGGGCGCTACGACATTGACCGGGTCCGCGCCTATCTCCCCTTCGAAGAGGCACAGAGTTTCTTCAACCGCGATGGCCGCGCCGATGAGCTTGAGGTGATGGTGGAAGACCCCGAAACCGTGGACAGCCTGACCCTGCCGCTCTTGCAGGCGGCGGGCGAGCGCGCAATGCTCTGGACGTGGCAAGACGCCAGCGGGTCGTTTTTGCGCGCCCTCGAGGTCGAGGATAACGTGATGTTCGTGATCCTGTCGATCCTCGTGCTGATCGCCGCGATGAACATCACCTCCGGCCTCATCATGCTGGTCAAGAACAAGGGCCGCGACATCGGCATCCTGCGCACCATGGGCCTGACCGAGGGGTCTGTTCTGCGGGTGTTCTTCATCTGCGGCGCCTTCACCGGCATGATCGGCACGGCGATGGGCGTGATCCTCGGCTGCCTCTTTGCGCTCTATATCGACCCGATCTTCAGCTTTGTGAACATGGCGATGGGCGGTCAGGTCTGGGACCCCTCCATTCGCGGCATTTACCGCCTGCCCGCGCAACTGAGGTCCGAGGATGTGCTCTCAGCCGTGATGCTGTCGCTGGGCCTCAGTTTTGTGGTCACGATCTTTCCGGCGCGGCGCGCGGCGCGGATGAACCCGGTGGAGGCGCTGCGCTATGAGTGACGCAATGCTGCGCCTCATGGGCGTCGAGAAAATCTACAATCGCGGCCTCAGCTCTGAAGTCCGGGTCTTGAACGGCGTCGACCTGACCCTCGCACGCGGCGAGATGGTGGCGCTGGTCGCCCCCTCCGGCGCGGGCAAATCGACGCTTCTGCATATCGCGGGGCTGCTCGATACGCCGGACGCAGGCCGGGTCGAGATCGGGGCTGAGGACATGACCGGCCTCAACGACAGGCGGCGCACGGCGGTGCGGCGGCAAGAGGTGGGCTTTGTCTATCAGTTCCACCATCTTTTGCCCGAGTTCAGCGCGCTGGAAAACGTCGTGTTGCCGCAACTGGCCAATGGCGTTGCCCGCCGCACCGCAGAGGCGCGCGCGCAAGAGTTGCTGGAACAGGTGGGCGTTGGGCCGCGCGTCGCGCACCGGCCCTCGGCCATGTCGGGGGGCGAGCAACAGCGCGTGGCCTTTTGCCGGGCGCTGGCCAATTCCCCCCGTGTGCTCTTGGCGGATGAACCCACCGGCAACCTTGATCCCGGCACCTCGGATCAGGTGTTCGAGGCGCTCACAGGGCTGGTGCGCGGCACCGGCCTCTCGGCCCTCATTGCCACCCACAACCTTGATCTGGCCGCCCGGATGGACCGCATCTTGCGATTGGATCAGGGACAGGTCGTGCCGGGCTGATGTGGATCAAGGTGCGTGCCCCGAAAATCGGGCACCATCCAGAAACACGATCAGCAGCAAGGAGGCCACTTATGCGGGCGACATTCTGCACATTGACCCTCGTCACCCTCAGCCTGATGCACCCCGCACAGGCGCAGGACACCCGCGCGGGCGAGCAAACCTTTGAGCGCTATTGCGCCGCCTGTCACGGGCTGGACGCCACCGGAATGGGACCGATGCAAGTGGTCCTCTCGGTGCAGCCGACAGACCTGACCATGTTGCAGGCCAAGAACAACGGACAGTTCCCCGTCGAACGGGTGGTGCGTCGGATCGACGGGCGTGACCCGCTGGTCTCGCATGGCAGCCCGATGCCGATCTACGGCAGTTTCTTCGAGGATCGCGATATCGGGCTCATGACCGAACGCGGACAGACCATCCTGACCAGCCAACCGGTTGTCGATCTGGTGACCTATCTGCAAGGGCTGCAAAAATCCTGAGCAGTTGACGCAGGCCAGCGCAGGGCTATCTCTACCCGAAACGGAGGTGCGCCATGCGGTATTTGATCCTGTCTCTGGCTCTGGCCCTTGGTCTGGCCGCTCCCCTACGCGCCGATGAGGGCGCACAGGCCATCATTTCCGCCCAGATCGAGGCAT
The DNA here is from genome assembly GCF_000152845.1 of Roseovarius sp. 217. Taxonomy (GTDB): domain Bacteria; phylum Pseudomonadota; class Alphaproteobacteria; order Rhodobacterales; family Rhodobacteraceae; genus Roseovarius. Next base: position 2,329,673 of record NZ_CH902584.1, on the reverse strand, counting down.
TTCTGGCACAGGACGTGGCGCGCGCCTATGGCTACGCCACCCCCTTTATCCAGCAGAAATTCGGCACCCCGGAACAGTTCGGCGCGATGGTGCGCGATGGCTATCCGATGGTGTGGAAACCGTCCGATGTCATCTTTCTCGACGCCAAGGACATCGCCGGCAAACTCTGGCAGAGCGTGAGCCTGCGGGACGCGACCGGCGCGGGCTGGATCGTTGAATACGAGATGGTCGAAACCCCGGATGGCTGGCGCATCAATGGCGTGCGGGTCACGCCTGCGCCTGACGCCACCGCCTGAGCCTGCATCCGCCCCACCACAGGCCCAAATCTCCGGCCCCATCCTGGTCCCATCACAGGCCCAATCTCCGGCCCCATCACAGGCCCCATCTCTGGCACCATCTCTGGTCCCATCACAGGCCCAAGCTCGGGCCCCATCACAGGCCCCATCGCCGACCCAATCTCTGGCACCATACCGGGCCCGATCTCCGGCCCCATATCCGGCCCCATCCCAGGCCTTGACCCCGCGACTGCACCCGCTTACCTCACCGGTTCAACGCTCCGCGTCGTTCCGAGGTCGCTCATGCCCTATTACCGCCCGATCCCCCGCACCGATCCTGCCCGCCCAACCGGCGCCTTGACCCTTGCGGGCGGCTGGTGCTGGTTCGATACGGTCGAGGTGTTGGACCGAGGCGCGCCCTCCTCTCTGATGCCCGCCTCGGACCTGCCAGCCGACGCGTTGCATCACCTCACCACCCCGCGCGCGCCCATCGCCTCGCTCGACATGGCCACGCCCCAGATCATGGGTATCCTCAATGTCACCCCGGACAGCTTTTCCGATGGCGGTCGGCATTTCGATCCCGAGATCGCGCTCGCCCATGCCCGGCAGATGGCGGCTGATGGGGCCAGCATTCTTGACGTGGGCGGTGAATCCACCCGCCCCGGCGCGGCCCCGGTGCCCATCAAGGACGAAATCGCCCGCACCGCCCCGGTGATCGCGGCCCTGCGCGCGGGCCTCAGCACCCCCATCTCCATCGACACCCGCAAGACGCCAGTGGCCAGTGCCGCCCATGCCGCAGGGGCCAACCTGATCAACGATGTGGCGGGCTTTACCTATGATGCCGCCCTCGCCCCCTTTGCCGCCACCCACGCCCTGCCCGTTTGCGTGATGCACGCTCAGGGCACGCCCGAAACCATGCAGGCCGACCCACGCTATGACACCGTGCTGCTCGATGTCTACGACTGGCTCGCAGCCCGGATCGAGGCGCTCATCGCCTTGGGCATCCCCCGCACCCAGATCATCACCGACCCCGGCATCGGCTTTGGCAAGACCGTGGCGCATAACCTGACCCTCCTGCAAAACCTCTCGCTCTTTCACAGCCTCGGCTGCCCCATCCTGCTCGGTGCGTCGCGCAAACGCTTTATTGGCGACATCAGCAGAACCCCGGTCGCCGCCGACCGCGTCCCCGGTTCAATCGCCGTCGCTTTGGCAGGTCTTGCGCAGGGCGTTCAGATCCTGCGCGTGCATGACGTGGCCGCAACCCGCGCGGCGTTCGATCTCTGGCGTGCAACACTCTCTGCTCCTCGATTTTGAGCTTGTCTGAATCAGACCTTCGCCTGACACTTACCCAAAGATAATCCGGGAATAGTTACCAAAACCTTACATTTTTGGACGATGGACGCGATTGCGTACATTTCACGCCCGAAAATGTACCGCCTGTACGCATCACCCCCGGCCAAACACCCGCCGCAGAGCGCCCCATTGGCTCATCCCGACGCCGATCAAGATCAACGTCATCGCCGCCAGCAAACTCGGCGGCAGCGCCTCGGACAAGACCAAAGCGCCAAGGATCACCGACCAGACCGGCACCATGTAATTGACAAGACTAAAGAAACTCGGCCCTGCCTCGCGATTGACCTGCACCAACAACAATTGCGCCACCCCTGTGGGCAGGATACCAAGATAGAGGAGGGCCAATAAACTCTTCATATTCAACGCCGTAGGCCAGCCCTCGACCACCATCGCCACCGGCACGATAATCCCCGCAGCCAGCATCAGGACCAAGGCGGACAGGGACAAACGGTCCACTTCCGGCGACAACCGCGTCGCAATCGAGCCGATCGCATAGCCGCCCGCAGCACCTAGGCAGGCCAATCTTGCCAAGGATTCCAGATCCTTACCGGTCGATGTGAAAGCATCCGGCCCGATCAGAACCACGACGCCCACGGTCCCAAGGACGAACCCCACCAACCGGCGCAAACTCATCCGCTCTCCCGGCACCAGAAAATGCGCCAAGGGCAAGATCAAGAGCGGCACCGCCGCCATGCAGACCCCGGCAAACCCCGAGGCCACGGATTGTTGTGCCCAAGACAAAAGGATGAAAGGAAAAACGTTTGAAAACAACGCCATGATCAGGGCAAATCGCCAAATTCTCTGACCATCTCCCTGACGTAAAGGTGGCAGTTTCCGCCCCTTGATCCGCAATAGGCACAGCAGAAACCCCGCCCCCAACACGATCCGCACCGCCGCCAAAAAGAACGGCCCCACCCCGGTCAACGCGACCGAGACAAACATGAAGGACGCCCCCCAGATCATGCCCAACGCACCAATTCTCAACCAGTTGAGTGCTGAAATCTCTTGCATGGGCATCCCCTCAGACACAAAAGGGCACCCACAAGGGATGCCCTTTCGCGTTATATTTCAATAGGTTCAGTTCTTCTCTTGATCTACGAGCTTGCCCGCCGAAATCCAGGGCATCATGCCACGCAGCTTGGCCCCGACGTCTTCGATCTGATGCGCGTCGTTCATCCGGCGCGTCCCCTTGAAGAACGGCTGCCCAACGGCGTTTTCCGTCATGAAATCACGGACAAAACGCCCTGTTTGAATGTCGGTCAGAATGGCCTTCATCCGCGCCTTGGTCTCGTCATAAGGCAGCACACGCGGACCGCTGACATATTCGCCATACTCAGCCGTGTTCGAGATCGAATAGTTCATGTTGGCGATGCCGCCCTCATAGATCAGATCGACGATCAGCTTGACCTCGTGCAAGCACTCAAAGTAAGCCATTTCAGGGGCATAGCCCGCCTCAACCAGCGTCTCAAAGCCCATGCGGATCAGTTCCACAAGGCCACCACAGAGCACAGCCTGCTCGCCGAACAGGTCGGTTTCGCACTCTTCACGGAAGTTGGTCTCGATGATCCCCGAGCGTCCGCCGCCGATCGCCGAGCAATAAGAAAGCCCCAGTTCCAAGGCCTTACCAGAGGCATCGTTGTTGACCGCCACAAGGCAGGGCACGCCGCCGCCCTTGACATATTCACCGCGCACCGTGTGACCGGGGCCCTTGGGCGCCATCATGATGACATCGACGCCCTCTTTCGGCTCGATCAGGCCGAAATGGATGTTGAGACCGTGGGCAAATGCAATCGCCGCACCGGGCTTGATGTTATCATGAACATATTTGCGATAGGTCTCGCCCTGCAATTCGTCGGGCATGGTGAACATCATCAGATCACACCAGGCGGCCGCTTCTGCGATGCCCATGACCTTGAGGCCCTCTGCCTCGGCCTTCTTGGCCGATTTCGATCCCTCACGCAACGCAACCACAAGGTTTTTTGCCCCTGAATCCCGCAGGTTAAGCGCATGGGCGTGGCCTTGGCTGCCATAGCCCAGAATGGCGACTTTCTTGTCTTTGATCAGGTTGATGTCACAGTCACGATCGTAATAGACGCGCATGGCGTTCTCCTCTTTCATTGGATAGCCGCAGCATAGTGACTCCACGCGCAAAGACGCATGTGAATTCGGTTTGAAATTCGGTAATTTTTGTGCAATCATTCACAAACTCACAATTGACAAAAATATCATGTTCGACGACACAGACCGCCGCATTCTGCGGCAATATCAGCATGCACCGACTCTTGGCCCCGCCGAGTTGGCGGAGCGATCAGGTGTGGCACCTGCGACCTGCACACGTCGGTTGGAACGTATGCAGGAAGAGGGAATACTGCGTGCCAACCGCGCCGTCATCGACTGGCGTGCCCTTGGCTATGAAGTCGAGGTTTCGCTTCGCATAACGTTGGACAAAACCCAGCCACGCGCCTTTGACGAATTCATGGCAGCGGCCAGAAATGTCCCGGAAGTTCTTGAAATTCAAACATTTCTCGGTCGCGTCGATCTTCGACTGTCGATCATAGCCCGCGATATGGGGCATTACCAACAGCTGTATCGCAGCGCCATTCTCACCCTGCCCCATATCGCCGATATCGAGGCGCTCATGCATGTCGCCCGGATCAAATCCGACGAGGTGTTGCCGCTATGATCGAACTCGACACCACCGACCGCCTGATCCTGCGTGAACTCGTGCGTGACGCCACCCAATCCGCAAGCGCTATCGGCCGCATCCTCGGCCTGTCGCAACCTGCGGCTTGGCGGCGCATCAACCGCCTGCGCGAAACCGGCGTGATCAAAGGGCAACGCCTTGAATTGGATCACGAAAAGCTGGGCTTTGGGGTCACGGTGTTCCTTGGCGTCAAACTCGCCACCAAGGGCCGGGTCAGCCTGGAGGATTTCGAGCGTGCGGTATCGGCCATCCCCGAGGTACAGACGGTCGAACATATCCTGGGCCTCTATGACTATCGCCTGCGCGTGGTGGCTCGCGACATTTCCGATTTCGAGCGCGTGCTGCGCCGCCGGATCATGACCCTACCTGGGGTCGGCGATGTCGAGGCCAATGTGCTCTTGAGCGAGGAACGTCGTCCGGGACCGATTGGCTGACGTGACGCACTGGACTTATGGGCCATCCCGCGCCATCTTGCCCGCAAGATAGAGGAGACATCCCATGACTGCCCTGCTCGACCACGTCGACCCCGATGGCCTGCTGGAATATTCGGTGGTATTCACCGACCGCTCGCTCAACCATATGTCCGCCTCTTTTCAAGAGGTTATGCGCGACATTTCATCCTTGCTCAAGGACGTCTATGCCGCCGATGCCGTGGTGCTCGTGCCCGGCGGTGGCTCTTATGCGATGGAATCCGTGGCGCGGCAATTCGGGCGCGGCGCGCATGCGTTGATCGTGCGCAACGGCTGGTTTTCCTTTCGCTGGAGCCAGATTTTCGACGCGGGCCAATTCACCTCAGACACCACCGTGTGCATGGCGCGGCAAACCGGCAACGGGGCGACCACGCCCTTTGCGCCCGCACCTATCGACGAGGTCGTGGCCAAGATCCGCGAAGCAAAGCCCGATGTGGTCTTTGCCCCGCATGTGGAAACCTCTGCCGGTCTGATCCTGCCCGATGACTATATTACGGCCTTGGCCGGGGCCGCACATGAGGTGGGCGCGCTGATGGTGCTGGATTGCATCGCGTCGGGCTGTGCCTGGGTCGATATGCGCGCCACGGGCGTCGATGTGCTGATTTCCGCGCCGCAAAAGGGCTGGTCGGCCTCTCCCTCCGCCGGTCTCGTGATGCTCTCGGCGCGCGCGGTGGCGCGGCTGGAAGAGACCACGTCGGACAGTTTCGCGCTCGACCTCAAGAAATGGCGCGCGATCATGCAGGCCTATGAAAATGGCGGTCATGCCTATCACGCGACCATGCCCACCGATGCGCTGCGCGGGTTCCGCGATACGATGATCGAGACTCGCGATTATGGATTCGAGCGGTTGCGGACTGCGCAATGGGAATTGGGCAATGGCGTGCGCGCCATGCTGGCCGCGCGCGGCGTGACCTCTGTTGCCGCCGAGGGATTTGGCGCGCCCGGTGTCGTCGTGAGCTACACCAGCGACCCCGACATTCAGAACGGCAAAAAATTCATGGCAGAAGGCATGCAGATCGCCGCTGGCGTGCCACTGCAAGTGGGTGAACCCGAGGGTTTCCGTACCTTCCGCCTCGGGCTTTTCGGCCTTGATAAGCTCTACGATGTGCCCGCAGCGCTGAAACGGCTGGAGGTGGTGATCGCTAAGGTGCTCTGAGCCTCACCCCCGTGCCCCAAGTCCCATCTTCATCAGGGTCTTGCGCACCGGGGCAAGCGAATAGATCGCGCTCAGCGCCTGCGCGCGTGCATCCCGCAGGGGCTGTGCGCTCAGCATCGAGGCGCGGTTAAGCAGGTCGATCCCCGTCACGCGCGCCTGCACTTCCCAATGCCTGCGGCGATGGTAGGTGTCGAGCATCTGGCGGTCGCCCAAACGCTCGGGGTTCGCCTCGGCCAGGTCCAGCAGCACCCGCATATCGCCAAGCGACATGTTCAGACCCTGTGCGCCAATCGGCGGCACCACATGCGCAGCCTCAGCCACAAGCGCCACCCGCTCGGTTGACATGCGCTCGGCCACTTGGCTGATGATCGGCCAGACGCTGCGGCGCGACGCCAGCGTCAGGAGGCCAAAGAGCTGACAGGAGCGGGCGTTCATCGTCGCTTCGAATTCGGCCACCGGCAGCGCGGCCAGGCGCGCCACCTCTGGCCCCTCTTCCATCCAGACCACCGCCGACGACGGCCGTCCCTCATGGTCAGGGAGCGGCACAAGAGTGAACGGCCCACCAGAACGGTGAATTTCGGTCGATACATTGTCATGCGGGATCGGATGCGTGACGGCAAAGGCAAGCGCCTTTTGCCCATAACGTGTTGTTTTCACACGAATGCCTGCTGCTTCGCGGATCGGCGAATTGCGCCCGTCGGCGGCAATCACCAAACGGCATCGCACGCGGGCACCGTCAGTCAGCCCCACGCGTGCCTCTGCCTCGCGGGTAAAGAGCGTGGTGGTGCCGGTGCCGGGCCTGAACGTGACCGAGGGCAGGCTTTCCAGATGCGCCACCATCTCGCGGCGCAAGAGCCAGTTGGGCAAGTTCCAGCCAAAGGGACGCTCGGAAATATCGCTGGCGTTGAATTCTCTTACAACGCGTGGCTCAGCCACTTCTCCGCCCGCATCAACGATCCGCATCACTTGCAGGTCGGTGGCAAACGGGGCTAGCCGCGCCCAGAGACCTGCCTGATCCAAGAGTGCCTGGGCGGGTTGCAAGAACGCCGTAGTGCGCAAGTCAGACCCTTCGGCATCACGCGCGGTCACCGGCGGCGCGGGATCAACGCAGAGCACGGAAAAGCCCGCGTGGCCAAGGACCGCAGCCGCCGTCAGACCGGCAACCCCGCCGCCCGAGACCACGATATCATAGTCTGCCTGCGCCATTCTCAGAGCCTCCGAAAGCGGTCGAGTGCTTGCTCAGCCGCGCGAGATCAAAATCAGCATCACCCAGATCACCGGGACAAGGGCCAGTGCCGGAATATAAAGCCCCGGAATGCCCCAAAGCACAATGCTTGTGGCCCATCCGGCCAGAAAAACCGCCACGCTCAACAGGATCGGGCCAACGGCGGCGGCGTCGGGATCATGGCTCTTGGCGGGGGCTTGCTTGGCATCGCTGGGGGCTGCGGTCGCGGTCATGTCGGGCCTCTTGGTCTAAGATGAATCTCGTGACGCATAAATATGCCCCCCCCCCGCGTTCAAAGGGACGTATCGCCGCAGCGCTCAGACCAGACCCGCCAGAAATCCACCTAAATCATCGGTGTGATGATGAATGTGCGCTGCCTCGATCCGTTCGGGGGCCACATGCACGGTGCGCATTCCCATGGCATGCGGCGCCGCAAGATTGCGCGGGTCATCCTCGAACATTGCCGCAGTTTGAGGCGCGCTCCCATCCTGCCTCAGTATGATCTCAAACGCTTCGGCCTCGGGTTTCGGCCGATATCCGGCATGTTCCACGCCGTAAACCGCGTCAAACGTCCCCGTCAGTCCGCGCACCGTGATCACCCGTTCCGCATAGGGGGCTGAGCCGTTGGTATAGACGATCTTGCGCCCCGGCAGCGCGCGAATAGCTGCATTCAGCGCGGCGTCCGGCTCCAGATGATCAAGCGAGATATCGTGGACAGCCTGTAGATATGGTCCCGGATCAAGATCATGCAGCCGCATCAACCCCGCCAGTGTCGTACCATGCTCGCGCCAGTAGTGATGCCGCAACTTATCCGCCTCGGCATGGGTCACGCGGAGCGTTTCCATCACAAACCGCGTCATCCGCACTTCGATCTGGTCAAAGAGCCGTGCCGAAGGAGGATAGAGTGTGTTGTCGAGGTCAAAGACCCATGTGTGGATGTGAGAAAAATCTGTCTTGGACATGGCGCAGATATAGGCGGCCGCGACATTGGGCGCAATCGCCCAAGGCTTGATCCCGCGCCCAAAGCGCGTAAGGTTCCCACCAACAATCAGAAGAAACGGACATGCTGATGAAACCGCCCCCTACCGATGCCTATTCGCTCATCCTTGAGGCGATAGATGTTGGCATCTTCAAACCCGGTGACCGACTGGTCGAGAGCGATCTTGCCGAACGCTTCGGCGTCTCGCGCACGCCCATCCGTGAAGCGCTGCAACGACTCGAGACGCAATCCATGCTCAGCCGCGACGGTCGCAGCCTGATCGTGTCGTCCCTGGACTACAACCAGTTGGCCGAACTCTACGTGGTGCGCGCCGAATTGGAGGGTCTGGCCGCGGAACTGGCCGCACGCCATGCGACCCCCGAAGAGGTGCGCGTGTTGCGCGACATGGTCGAGGATGATCGCACGCTCTTGGGCAAACCGGTTGAGTTGGCACGCGCCAACCGGCGGTTTCACAAGCAGATTCACTTGGCCTCGCACAACCGCTTTCTGGTGCAACAACTCGATCTTGTGCATCGCTCGATGGCGCTTTTGGCGACCACGTCCCTTGCGGCGGTGGGGCGGGATGAGGATGCGCTGCGCGAACATGACGCGATCGTCGTCGCCATCGAGGCCCATGATGGCAAGGGTGCGGCACAGGCCCTGCGCGATCACATCTCAAAGGCCTTTGTGACCCGGCTCAAGCTTGATTCCGGAGAGGTCAAATCCACCGTCTGACGTGCGCCGCCCTCGGGCGGCGACCGACAGGCCATGCGCGGTCTTATCCCAGAAAAACGGCTTGAGGATCAGCTCGTACAGCGCCTTATAGGCGGCAATAGCCCCCAAAGGTGAGTAAAAATGCATGGTCGGGGCCCACGCCATCAGATGTCGGTGACGCGGCCCCGCGACAGAGGCCATGTGAATGCAGACATTCAGAACCTCGACCGTCAGAAAGAGGCTGCCTAACCCCACCAGCACCCAATGCGGCAGAACCGGGTCGAGCGGATGCGGCAGACCAAACAGCACCAGCCAGAAGGACCATAGGAACGGCGCCAGCAGAAATTGCGAGAGCGCCGAGACGAAATGTGCCTGGAACCCCCAGAACTTGCGCGGTCCGAGCTGCGCATAAAGAAATCGGGGCTGGCGCATATGCACGAGATAGGTGGTCATATAGCCCTTGAGCCAGCGGGAGCGTTGCTTGATCCAAGGCCAAACGCGGCAATTGGCCTCTTCCTCGGTCACGGTCTTGATCATTTCGGTGCGGTAGCCATGCCGTGCCAGACGAAAGCCCAGATCGGCATCCTCGGTCACGTTATGCGCGTCCCAGCCGCCCAATTCTTCTAGCACATCGCGCCGAAAGTAGAGCGTGGTGCCCCCAAGCGGAATGGCCAGCCCCAGCCGCGCCATGCCGGGCATAAGAGTGCGGAACCAGGTGGCGTATTCGATGGTAAAGCAACGCGCCAACCAGTTCTGTGTGGGGTTGTAGTAATCCAATATCCCCTGCAAGCAGGCCACCTCACGCGGCACCTGCTGAAACCGGCGGGCAACAACAGTGATCTGATCAGCCTCAGGCGCGTCCTCGGCATCGAAAATGCCGATGATGTCGCCTTCGCAGAAATCCAACGCATAGTTCATCGCGCGCGGCTTGGTGCGCGGTTTGCCATCGGGCACGATCACGGGCCGCACCCACGGCGGCAGGTCGATACCCGCCAGCGTCTGACGGGTCAGATCATCCTCCTCTTCGAGCACGAGGATCACGTCGAGCAGGCATTTCGGGTATGTGAGACGGCTCAGCCGGGCAATGAGCGCATGGGCGATTTCGGTTTCGCGAAAGAGCGGCACAAGGATCGACACCTTGGGAAGGGGACGTTGGGATCGAGGATCGAGCGCCGGAGTCGCCGTCTTGGCCACACGATGCGCCACAAAGGCAGCGATCTTGAGCCCGGCAGACACCACAAGGGTCAAGCACGCCCAAAAGGCAAACAGAGCGAAAATCATCACCGGAAACGCAAGGCTGAGCAGTGCGATTCCGGCCAGACCGGCCAATGTTATCCGCAGGCGGCGGTCAAACGCCCCCTCCCAAGTGCGGCAACTCTCAGTCTCCGCCACGCGGGCCTCTGCCCGCGCTCGCAAGAGGTCACGGTGCTCTTGGGCGATGCGGTCCTGAATCGCGTGGCGCGGCGCCATCACTGCACGCGCACGCGCCAACGATTTGGGCAAGGATGGGCGCAACGCCGCAAGGCTCTCTGGCCCACCCGTGGCCAGAACCGTCGCCCCAGAGGCGGCGGTCAGAGGCAGCACGCCATATTTGAGCAGGATGCGTGGGTCGAGGCCCGCGTCAACCGGCTCGGCAACCGCGAGGTCTTGGACCGTCCACCGTTGGCTGGACAGGCGGCGGGCGTGGGCCGCGAGCAAATCGTCTTCGGTCGCCAGCCCCTCGGCCTGCAGAATACGGTCGAGGGACGTATCGCAATGCCGCCGCACCATCTCGGCCAAGGCGGCATCGGATCGGCTGATGGCACCGGCCCGCACCAGGGCGCGCCCCAGCGGATTGATCGGCACCCGCGCACCAGGCCCGTGCGCGCCCATATGGCGGAGTTCGGAAATTCCCATGCTGCGCCCTTTCCCCATTCGGTTCAAGGAACGCTAGCGCGCCGTTGGTTAACGATGTTTTAAGGAGAAGTTAACAGATACGAATTTCTGCCGGCTTAACCCGCCATTGAGGCCGCAAACCGCTCGAACAGATAGAAACTGTCTTGCGGTCCGGGGCTGGCCTCGGGGTGATGCTGAACCGAAAACACAGGACGATCCTTGATCCGGATGCCACAATTCGATCCGTCAAAAAGCGAGACATGCGTCTCGACAACCCCTGCAGGCAGGGTCTGACTATCAACGGCAAAGCCATGATTCATAGAGGTAATCTCGACCTTGCCGGTTTCCAGATCCTTGACCGGGTGGTTGGCCCCGTGATGTCCGTGGTTCATCTTGATCGTTTCCGCCCCAAGCGCCAGTGCCAACATCTGATGCCCGAGACAGATACCAAAAAGCGGTAGCCCCGTCCCCAGAACACCCTGAATCATCGGCACGGCATATTTTCCGGTCGCCGCCGGATCTCCGGGTCCATTGGACAGGAACACACCATCCGGTGAATGGGCCAGCACATCCTCGGCGGTCGCCGTCGCAGGCAGGACGGTCACGTCACACCCGGCACTTGCCAAACAGCGCAGGATGTTGCGTTTGGCGCCGTAATCGACCGCGACAACCTTATACCGTGCCTCGGTCTGACGCAGATATCCGTCGGGCCAGGCCCAGCGCATTTCATCCCAGCGATAGGATTGCGCGCAGGTCACATCCTTGGCCAGGTCCATGCCCTCGAGCCCGCCAAAGCCGCGGGCCCGTGCCACCAACGCCTCAACGTTGAAATTTCCCTCAGGATCATGGGCAAGGGCCACATGCGGCGCCCCCTGCTGCCGGATGGCGCGGGTGAGACGACGGGTATCTACCCCCCCGATCGCAATCCGACCGCGCCGGGCCAACCAGCTTGTCAGATGCTCTTGCGCGCGCCAATTGCTCGGCTCGGTCGGGTCCCATTTCACCACCATACCTTCGGCGACAGGCTCGGCGGTCTCATCATCCTCGATGTTCACTCCGGTGTTGCCGATATGCGGAAAGGTGAAGGTCACGATCTGCCCGGCATAGCTGGGATCGGTCATGATTTCCTGATAGCCCGTCATCGCGGTATTGAAGCACAGCTCTGCCGTGGTCACGCCCACCGCGCCAAACCCGTAGCCGTAAAAGAGCGAACCATCCGCGAGGGCAAGGCAGGCAGTCGGGCGGGGAGTGGAGGCGTGGGCCATGGGTGCGAGTCTCCGGCGCGGGCAAATTTGCGCATACCTACGGGCGTGCCCCGGTCGGGTCAAGGCCCAGTTGCCCGGCAGACCGACACGTCAGGCAGTTGCCATCACACCCCATTAACGTTAGGCTCCTCCTCTTGTAAAGATCATGGGGATGAACTGGAATGGAATTGCGCAACCGGGTCGATCAGGCCCTGAAACAGGCCATGCGGGACAAGGCGGCAAGCCGACTGGCAACGCTGCGCCTGATCAACGCTGCAATCAAGGATCAAGAAATCGCCGGCCGAAGCGCTGACGGAGCCACGCCCGTCGGCGATGCCGATATCTTGGCCATTCTCGCCAAGATGACCAAGCAACGCAACGAGAGCGTACGCGCCTATGAAGAGGGCGGGCGTCTTGATCTGGCCGAACGGGAACGCGACGAAATCAAGGTCATCGAGGAATTTTTGCCACGTCAACTGACAGAGGACGAGGTCAGCGCAGCCATCGACAAGGCAATCAGCGACGTTGGGGCCAGCACGATCCGCGACATGGGCAAGATCATGGGCAAGCTCAAGGATCGTCATGCCGGACAAATGGATTTCGGCGCGGTCGGCCCACAAGTCAAAGCCCGGCTCGGTTAGGCGCATCGACCGGGCGGTTCGTCCGTGATGACCAATTGCTGCCTTTCCCCTGCCCTCCGGACGCAGACCAATGCGGCGATATGCACTGCGGTGCAAGGGTCATGGCAAGATCATGCTCGCGGAATCATCAGGCCCAATGGTTCGCGCCCCCTTACCCGGCCAGCGGCGTAGGCGGGCGCAGCGCGTGCGCCAATTCGCCGTAAAGCACCTTGCGCTCCTCCTCGGACAGAAACGCGCCGATCTCAACCTCGCGCCCGGCCCCCTTGAGCGTGAGGTAATGCGCCACCGGCCCGCCTTGGTCATGCATGTTGACCTGCGCCCAATAGCGATTGCAGGTCCATTCCTGCACATCACCGCGCGGATTGGTGCGCACCAGATGCACGTCTTCCGGCGCGATGGTCAAAACCTCACTCAGCCGCGCGGTGCGATAGCTATGCTCCAGCGCCCACCACACGCCCCCGACCGCCAAGAGCAAAAATGGCAACAGCCCCCAGAGCACCGCCGTGCCAAGCAGCGGATAGAGGGGCACGGTGATGAGCGTGAAAGTGGTCAGCACAAAGGCGGCAAACCCCCGACGCGGCAGCGACCGGTGCGGCCAGAGAGACAGGGTAACTTCTTGATCAGCCTCGGCGCGAGGCCCGGTCCATTTATACGGCATATCAGGGTTTTAGCCTGCCTGTCGGAAATGAAAAGAGCGCGCGGAGGGCCTATAAGCCGGATTCTGTCCACCCCGGACCGTGATCCGGGGTTGGATGACCATTCCTCTTGAGACGTTGTTGCCAACGCCCCTCTAGCTGCCAACCCGGACCGCCGGGCCAAGACGTGCCTGCGGGCGGTATCGGTTGCCCGACCTGTCCCCACGCGCGGTCCCTATTTGGCATTGCTCCCGGTGGGGCTTGCCGTGCCGGTCCGGTTGCCCGTCCCGCGGTGGGCTCTTACCCCACCGTTTCACCCTTACCCGTGCGCAGTCTCCCTTGGCGAACCGCAGGTGCGACGGGCGGTTTCTTCTCTGTGGCGCTTTCCCTTGGGTTACCCCAGCCGGGCGTTACCCGGCACCGTTGTCTTGTGGAGTCCGGACTTTCCTCGTCACCCCTTTGGGGGATGCCGCGGCCATCCGGCCCTCCGCGCAAGCGCTGACTTAGGCGCTTGGCGCGGTGCGGTCAACGGCGAAGCGTGCGGCGAGATCTGCCATCATCGCGCAATCCTCCGGCTCCAGCGGGCCAGTGACATGCGGGCGAAACCGCAGGCGAAAGGCGCGCAGGATATCGGCGTCGCTGACGCCTTCGGCCCTGATGTAGCCAAAGCGCCCGGCATCGCGGGCGAATTGCGCGGCCGTGGCCTCGCCCCCTGCCCCAAGCTCTGGCCAGATCGACAGCCCCTGCCGCGCCAGCCGCCGCCAGTCGAAACGTGGCCCCGGATCGCTCTTGCGCGCAGGCGCCATATCGGAATGGGCAATGACGCGCGCGGGCGCAATATCCCAGCGCGCCATGATCCCCGCCATCACCCCTTCAAGCGCCGCCATCTGCGGCTCGGAAAAGGGATGCGCCCCAGTGTTCGCCAACTCAATTCCAATGGAGCGCGAATTGACATCCGTCACATCCCCCCATTGCCCAGCCCCGGCATGCCAGGCGCGCGCGCCCTCCTCGACCAGATGCCAGACGCGGCCATGTGGGCAGATGAGGTAATGCGCCGACACCTCGGCCTGCGCATCACAGAGCCGCTCCAGCGCCGCCTCTGTGGTCGCCATCGCCGTGTAATGCAAGACAATCATGTCCGGCCACACGCCCCCTCGGCGCGGACCGAAATTGGGCGAGGGCCGCGAGATCACGGGCCTGTCAGCCGCGCACCGCATTGCGGTACGGGCGCGGATCCCACCCGCAAGCATAGCCATCGCCATCGGGGTCAAGACCTTGGCGGTCCTTCTCCGGCCCACCACGCCGCAGGAAATCCAACTGCGCCTGATCCGCCGAGGGGTATTGCGCGCAATTCCGCTCGAACTTGCTCGACGCACTCAATCCCATCCGTCGATAGACCGGCGTGCCCACGGCATGTTTACTGCTCAGCGCATATTCCACGATATTGGGACCAACGTCATTGGGACGGCTGCCAATCGCCTGCGGCTGGACCACCTGATATTGCGCGCGATTATTGGCAATCCGCGCAGCATCCTCTTCGATGGAACGCTCTGCGCCAACGGCATCAAAATTGTTCTCTTCTGAGATCCCGGCAGCATTCTCGACTGCGGGCGGAGGGTTGGACGGGCTTGCCTGTAACGGCACCTCACCGGAATTGGCCGCCGCCGCATCAAGAGCGGCGCGCGCGTCAGCCGCGATGGCCGCTGCATCATCGGTCCCCGCCGACATGGCCTGTCCTGTGGCGTTCAGCGGTTCGGTCGACACCGCATCGGGCGGTGGCAACGCCCCTTGCGCCAAGGCGGCTTCGCGCGCCGCTTTCTCGCGCTCGTAGGTGCCATAGTCCTCAAACCCGACCCCAGCACCGCTGTCGGGAACTGCGGGCGCGCAGGCCACAAGCGCCACGAGGGCGACCAAACCGAGAGTGAACCGCATCTGTCCTAATCCTGCCAAAATCTCTATCGACCCGCGCCTTACCACCATTTTGCGGGCTTGGCCACAAAGCCTGCGGCCTCTTCCAGCGCATAAGCGGTGTTGAGCAGATCGCCCTCTTCCCAAGGTCGCCCAATCAGTTGCAGCCCCAAAGGCAGCCCCTGCGCGTTCAGCCCCGCAGGAACAGCAACGCCCGGCAAACCGGCCAGATTGACCGTCACGGTAAAGACATCGTTGAGATACATCTGCACCGGATCGGCATCCGTCATTTCACCCAGACCAAAGGCCGCACTTGGCGTGGCGGGTGTGAGGATCGCATCGACGCCAGCGGCAAAGGCCTCGTCAAAGTCGCGCTTGATCAGCGCGCGCACCCGGCGGGCGCGGTTGTAATAGGCATCATAGAACCCGGCAGAGAGCACATAGGTGCCCACCATCACGCGGCGCTGCACCTCATGGCCAAAGCCTTCGGCGCGGGTTTTCTCATACATTTCCGTGATGCCATCGCCCTGCGCTAGCTTGGCGCGGTGGCCATAGCGCACCCCGTCATAGCGCGCGAGGTTGGAGGACGCCTCGGCTGGCGCAATCACGTAATAGGCGGGCAGCGCATATTTCGTGTGCGGCAGGCTGATGTCGCGAATCTCTGCCCCGGCATGGCGCAGCATATCGGCCCCATCGGACCACAGCTTTTCGATCTCGGCGGGCATGCCCTCCATCCGGTATTCGCGCGGAATCCCGATCACCTTGCCGCGAATATCCCCCGTCAGCAGTGCCTCGAAATCGGGCACAGGCATGTCGGCCGAGGTGCTGTCTTTTGGATCAAAGCCACACATCGCGCCCAGCATGATCGCGCTATCGCGCACCGTCTTGGTCATCGGCCCGGCCTGATCGAGGCTTGAGGCAAAGGCCACGATCCCCCAACGCGAACAGCGGCCATAGGTGGGCTTGATGCCGGTGATGCCGGTGAAGGCCGCAGGTTGGCGAATCGAGCCGCCCGTGTCGGTGCCCGTCGCACCCAGGCAGAGATCGGCGGCCACGGCACTGGCCGACCCGCCAGAGGAGCCACCGGGCGTAAGCTCGGTCGCGTCATTGCCACGCCGCCACGGATTGACGGCATTGCCATAGCATGAGGTCTCGTTCGACGATCCCATGGCAAACTCGTCCATGTTGAGCTTGCCCAACATGACCGCACCCGCATCAAACAGGTTCTGCGACACGGTCGACTCATACTCAGGCAGGAATCCTTGCAGAATCCGGCTCGCAGCTTGGCTTGGCACACCCTTGGTGCAGAAAAGATCCTTGATGCCCAAGGGAATGCCACACATCGCGGGCGCATCGCCCTTGGCAATCCGCGCATCCGCCGCCTGCGCCTGTGCCCGCGCCAGATCGGGCGTGTGATGCACAAAGGCATTGAGCGCCCCGGCACCCTCGACTGCCGCGAGACAGGCCTCGGTCAGCTCAACGCTGGTCACATCCCCCTTGCGCAGCGCATCGCGCGCCTCGGCAATCGTCAGTCTGTTCAGCTCGGTCATTATTCAACCACCTTCGGCACGGCAAAAAAACCCTCGCGCGCATCCGGCGCGTTCGACAGCACCGCCGTCTGCTGATTGCCGTCATTGACCACATCCTCGCGCCGCCGCAACCGCATCGGCGTCACAGAGGTCATCGGCTCCACGCCCGACACATCAACCTCGTTCAACTGCTCGATAAAACCGAGAATCGTGTTGAATTCATCGGCCAGCGCCGGCAGCGCCTCGTCCTTGACGGCTATCCGCGCCAGCTTGGCCACCTTGGCGGCGGTTTCGAGATCAATCGACATGAGCCTCTCCCATGATCCGTTTGCCCTGCGTTTACCGCCGGGGCCGCGCGGGCGCAAGCGGATCGCGGCGCGCAGCGTCATCCGCCCCTTTCCTTGAGCGGCTGGACCGCTAAGATAACGCAATCAGGAAACCACGCGGAGATAACAATGCAGATCACATGGCTCGGCCACAGCTCTTTCCGGATCGAAATCGGTGGACAGGTCCTGCTCCTTGACCCTTGGCTGGGCGGCAACCCGATGCTGCCCGAGGATCAACATGGCCCCGCCACAGAGGGTGCCACCCATATCCTGCTCACCCACGCGCATTTCGACCATGTCGCCGATGTTCTGCCTCTGGCCAAACGCCTCGGCGTGCCGGTCGTGGGGCAATATGACCTCATGTCCCATTGGGAGACCAAGGAGAGCATCCAAACCCTCGGCTTCAACAAGGGCGGCACGGTCGATCTGGGCGGCATTCAGATAACCATGGTGCACGCAACCCACTCCACCTCGATCGCCACGGATGCCGGACCGCAGGTCACGGGCAGCGAATGTGGCTATATGATCGCAGGCGAGGGCCACGTGATCTATGTCTCGGGCGATACCGATGTGATGGCCGATATGGGCGTCTTCAACGCGCTGCATGCGCCCGATATCGGCATTCTCTGCGCGGGCGGGCATTTCACCATGGACATGCGCCGCGCTGCTTATGCGGCCCGGACCTTCTTTGATTTCAAGACGGTGATCCCCTGCCATTACCGGACCTTCCCGATCCTCGAGCAATCCGCCGAGAAGCTCGCCGCGGCCCTGCCGGGGGTCGATGTGATCGAACCGCAGGTGATGCAGCCGATCACGCTCTGACCGACCCGCCCCCGCCGTGAAGGGGCAGGTCCCCCGCCCCTTTCACTGTTCCAAAAATACTCAAAAATCCGGCCTGCCCGCCCGATCCGCCTCAGCGTTTGGCGCGCCGCCATCCGGCGGCCCGCGCCTCGGCCTCAGAGCAAAACCAGCGCTCGCCCTTGGCCTCGGTGATGACCGTAGCGTCATAATCCGCCTGTCCGGGCATGTGATAGATGCGCCGGTCCGATCCGCTGCGGTTGCCCTTGATATTACAGCCCGCTCGGGCTGCGGGCGCATTGGCGCTGGCCGCCGCCGCGCGCTCTTCGCGCACCATGCGGCGGTGATCCTCGGGGCGGGCCATCAGCGCCTCATGCAGCCCGCGCCCGGCGATCACAGCCGCTTTCTCGTCCAGATCATAGGCCATGGAATATTTGCGATAGGCCAGCGCCAGACCGTCCGCCACCAGCATCCGGCCCAGATCTTGCCCCACCACCTCGCAACGTGCGACGGTGCGGTCATATCTGTCGGTATCCACCGCCTCGCAGCGCGCCTCGCGCCCCTCGATCCGGGCGCGCACCTCTTCGGCCACCCATGTGCCGCAATCCCAGGTCCCGCCATCAGGGTTGGTGCAGATCTGCCCCAGTTCCGGCGCGTCGATCCCGTGCAGGCGCACACGCGTTTCCCCCACGTCAAACGTGTCGCCGTCGATCACCCGGATCAGACCGCCAAACCCCTCAGCCGCCGCAGAGAGCGGGACCAGACCAAGACCGATGAGTAAACAAATTCTTAACATGCCCCCTTATGCAAGAGGCCGCGCCGGTCATTCAAGACAGAAGGTGAACAAAAGGTTAACGGATCACCGCTGGCTCTGTGCCCAGTCGGGATGCATCCAGGGCTCTGCATTCTCGGGCGGCAGCGGGCTGCGGCCCAGCACGGCATCGGCGATCTTTTCGCCCACCATGATCGAGGGCGCGTTGAGATTGCCATTGGTGATGCGCGGGAACAGGCTCGAATCCGCGACGCGCAGACCGTCGACCCCAATCACCCGGCCCTCTGGGTCGACCACCGCCGTCGGGTCGCTGGCGCGTCCCATCTTGCAGGTGCCGCAGGGGTGATAGGCGCTCTCGGCATGCTCGCGGATGAACTCATCCAGTTCATCGTCGCTCTGCACCGCCGCACCGGGCTGAATCTCATGCCGGACAAAGGGCGCAAAGGCCTCTTGCGCGAAAATCTCGCGGGTGAGGCGGATACATTTGCGGAAATCCTCCCAATCCTGTGCGTCGCTCATATAGTTGAAGCGGATCACCGGATCATCGGCGGGATCGGCACTGCGCAGGGTCACAGCGCCGCGCGACGGGCTGCGCATCGGGCCAACATGCGCCTGAAACCCATGCCCCTCGGCGGCCGCCTTGCCATCATAGCGCACGGCGATCGGCAGGAAATGATACTGGATGTCCGGATAATCCACACCTGCCCCGGACCGGATAAAGCCACAACTTTCAAACTGGTTGCTCGCCCCCGGCCCGCTCTTGGACAAGAGCCACTGCGCCCCCACCCAAGCCTTGCCAAAGAGGTTCCAGTATTTGTAGAGGCTGACGGGCTGGCTGGCGGCCATCTGGATGTAAAGCTCCAGATGATCCTGAAGGTTCTGTCCGACGCCGGGGCGGTCGGCGACCACCGGGATGCCATGGTCCGCCAGATGCGCAGCCGGACCAATCCCGGACAACATCAAGAGTTTGGGGGAATTCAGCGAGGAGGCAGCAAGGATCACCTCTTGTCGGGCCCGCACGACCTGCTTGTGGCCCTTGATGATCACCTCGACGCCCACCGCGCGCCCCTCTTCGATCACCACGCGGGTGACAAGCCCCCGCAGCAGATCGCAAGCCTCGCGTTTCAGCGCGGGCCGCAGATAAGCATTGGCCGCCGACCAGCGCTGACCTTTGTGGACGGTCATCTCAAAGGGGCCAAACCCCTCTTGCTGATGGCCGTTGTAGTCATGCGTCTCGGGATAGCCCGCTTGCTTGCCCGCCTCGACAAAGGCGCGCACCAGCGGATTGTCCCGCTGCCCCCGGCTGACATGCAGCGGGCCATCATGGCCGCGCCAGCCCGCATCGCCGCCATGACCGCCGTCGTGCCAGTTTTCCATCCGCTTGAAATAGGGCAGCACATCGGCATAGCCCCAGCCGTCGCAGCCCTGATCGCGCCAATGGTCATAGTCGCGCGCATGGCCGCGCACATAGACCATCCCGTTGATGCTGCTGGAGCCACCAATCACCTTGCCGCGCGGACAGGCGAGGCGACGATTGCCCAGATGTGGCTCGGGCTCGCTCAGATAGCCCCAGTCATAGCGCTTCATGTTCATCGGGTAGCTCAGCGCGCCGGGCATCTGAATGAAAGGGCCCGCATCGGTGCCGCCATGCTCGATCACGAGCACGGATTTTCCGGCCTCGGCCAGACGGTAGGCCATGGCACAGCCTGCGCTGCCCGCGCCCACGATGACATAATCGGCTTGCATCAGTCTCTCTTTCCTTGCGCGCAATCCCTGCCGAAACCGGCCGAAATTGAGTATTTAAAGAACGATGAACGCATCACTCGCCCCGCGGGAAGCGCTTGCTTTCCTCCAGCACGTTGAGGTCCATGTGGTTGCGCATGTACCGCTCAGAGGCCTTTTGCAGCGGCTGGTAATCCCAAGGGTAATAGCCGCCCTTGCGCAGCGCCTCGTAAACCACCCAGCGGCGCGCCTGACTTTCGCGCACGGCGGCGTCAAAGGCACTGAGATCCCAGCGCGCCGCGGCCTTGGCCTGCAATTGCGCGAGCGTTCCGGCATGGGCGGGGTCATTCGCCAAATTGCGCAGCTCATGCGGATCGGCCTCCAGATCAAACAGCTGATCGGGATCAAGCGTGCAGCGGTTGTATTTCCACTTGCCATAGCGCAGCGACACCAGCGGCGCTTGTGACGCCTCGGCGGCATATTCCATCGCCACAGGCGCCTCGCGTGTGCCCCCCTGCCCCAGATAGACCAGCGATTGCCCTTCGGTCCAAGGGGCCACCTCGGACATATCAGCCCCTGCCAGATCGCAAAGCGTCGGGCAGACGTCGATATTGCTGACCGGATCGGTGATCAGCCCCGGTGCCATGCCGGGGGCCGAGATCATCAGCGGCACGCGGGCAGAGCCCTCGTAGAAACACATCTTGAACCACAGCCCGCGCTCGCCCAGCATATCGCCATGGTCCGAGACAAAGAGGATGATCGCCTCTTGCCGGGTGCTCTCCAGCGCCTCCAGAACCTCGCCGATCTTGTCGTCAAGATACGAGATATTGGCGAAATAGGCGCGGCGCGAACGGCGGATGTCCTCCTGCGAGATGTTGAAATTGCGCCAGTCATTAGCGTCAAAGATCCGGCGTGCATGGGCATCGTGATCCGCATAGTCCATCGCCGGAACCTCTGGCTGCAGATGGTCACAGTCCTCATAGAGGTCCCAATATTTCTTGCGCGCCACATAGGGATCATGCGGATGGGTGAAACTGACCGTCAGACACCAGGGCCGCGCGTCCAGGCCCCGCGCCAGATCATAGACTTTGGCGCGTGCGTTATACGCCACCTCGTCGTCATACTCCATCTGGTTCGAGATTTCCGCGACCCCAGCGCCCGTCACCGAGCCCATATTGTGATACCACCAGTCGATCCGCTCTCCGGGTTTGCGATAATCCGGCGTCCAGCCGAAATCGGCGGGGTAGATGTCGGTCGTCAACCGCTCCTCGAACCCGTGCAACTGATCGGGGCCGACGAAATGCATCTTGCCGCTCAGGCAGGTCTGATAGCCCGCGCGGCGCAGGTGATGCGCATAGGTGGGAATATCGGCGGCGAATTCCGCGGCATTGTCATAGACGCGGGACCGCGACGGCAGCAGCCCCGACATGAAACTCGCCCGTCCCGGCGCACAGAGCGGCGAGGCGGTATAGGCATTGGCAAAGCGCGTGGACCGCGCCGCCAACGCCTTGAGATTGGGCGCGTGCAACCAGTCGGCCGGACCATCGGGAAAGAGGGTGCCATTCAACTGATCAACCATGAAAATCAGGATATTGGGGGCGGTCATGTCAGATCCTTCTGAGGCAGGCTGGTGTCGAGGTAATGCAAGAGCACATCAATCGCGAGGCCCGGCTGCATCGGCCCTTCACGCAGCGCCTGACGGATGTAGAGCCCGTCGATCATCGCCGCGAGGCCACGCGTGAGCGTGCGCGCCTCATCGGGGGCCAACGCGCGAAAGGCGTGATGCAGGTTCGACCGCAAACGCCGCTGATAGATGTGCAGCAAACGCCGCGCCTCCTCCGAGCGCTGCGCCTGCACATAGAAATTGAGCCAGGCCGACACCATCTCGGCGCGAAATTGCACGGGCGTGAAACTGGCGCGGATGATGGCCTCGATCCGCTGGCGCGGGGTCTTGGCCATGATCAGCGCGCCGCGCACCTCCGCCCCATAGAGCGTCAGGATATGGCGCATCGCGGCCACGAACATCTGCTCTTTGGAGCCGAAATAATGATGCGCCAAAGCCGAGGACATGCCCGCCCGCCGGGCAATCTGCGCCACCGTCACATCAAGACTGCCATGCGCGCCGATCTCTGAAATCGTGGCCTCCACCAGCGCGCTGCGCCGGATCGGCTCCATCCCAATTTTCGGCATGCACCCCCTCCAAAGACCAGTTGCCAGACCGGCCTAATCGTGTTTAATTGACTCGTCAATCAATAAAAATCACAAAGGACCGCATCACAAGACATACCCCCCTGCCAGAATGGCGTTGTATTTCATGACAGCGTCATATTAGCCTTGGCAGGTATAAACCGACCGCCACGCGGCAGGGGGCCGCGGAGACCTCAAAGAGGCACAAGGACGGTTCGGGATAGCAAACCAAAGGGAGACGACCACCATGACCATTCTCAATTCTGGCCGCATCAACCGACGCGGCTTCATGGCCACCACCGCTGGCGCGGCGCTCATTGCAGGCTTGCCCCTGCGGGCCAAGGCGGCACCGTCACGCGGCGGACATCTGCGCGCGGCCATCGGCCACGGCCAGACCACCGATGTGCTCGATCCGGGCACCTATTCCAACAGCTTCACCACCTCGCTCGCCTTTGCCATCCATGGCCGGCTGACCGAAGTGGCCGCCGATGGCACGCTCATCCCCGAACTGGCCGAAAGCTGGGAAGCCTCGGACGATGCCACCGTTTGGCGGTTCAAGCTGCGCTCAGGTGTCACCTTCCACTCCGGCAAGACTGTGACAGCAACCGATGTTGCGAACTCGCTCAACTTCCACCGTGGCGAAGGATCGACCTCGGCGGCAGGGCCGTTGGTGGCTGAAATCACCGACCTTGCCACCGAAGGAGATGACACGGTTGTCATCACCCTTGGCGGCGGCAATGCCGACTTCCCCTTCTTCCTCAGCGACTATCACCTCGTGATCTGCAAGGCCGAAGGCGAAAGCATCGACTGGAAATCGGGCGATGGCTGCGGCAGCTATGTGCTCAAGGATTTCAATCCCGGTGTGTCCTACGCTGTCGAACGCAATCCGAACCACTGGCGCGATGATGTGGCATGGTTCGACACCGCCGAAGTGCTTGCCATCGTCGACCAGAACGCCCGGACGACTGCGCTCGTCTCCGGCGATGTGGATGTGGCAGACCGGCTCGACCTCAAGACCGTGGGCCTTCTGGCGCGCAATCCGAACATCCAGATCAACTCGGTCGCAGGCACCCAACATTACACCTTTGCCATGGACACCCGCGCCGAGCCCTATAACAACAACGACCTGCGCCTAGCCCTCAAATACGGCATTGACCGGCAGGAACTGGTGGACAAGATCCTGTTCGGCTACGGGTCGGTTGGCAATGACCACCCGATCGGTCGCGGTCAACGCTTCTTCAACACCGATCTGGAGCAAAAGTCCTTTGATCCCGACAAGGCAAAATTCCACCTCAAGGCGGCAGGCCTCGACAGTATCGAAGTCAAACTTTCGGCGGCAGACGCGGCCTTTGTCGGGGCCGTAGACGCGGCGGTGCTCTATCAGAGCTCGGCGGCACAGGCAGGCATCAAGCTGACCCCGGTCCGTGAACCCAATGACGGCTACTGGTCCGATGTCTGGATGAAAAAGCCGTTCTGCGCAGTCTATTGGTCCGGTCGTCCGGTAGAGGATCAGGTCTTTGCCACAACCTACAAATGCGGGGCGGCATGGAATGATACATTCTGGTGCAATGACCGCTTTGAAGAGCTGATGCTCAAGGCGCGCTCGGAGCTCGATGAGGCCAAACGCCGCGATATGTATTTCGAAATGCAGGCGATCTGTAGCGATGATGGCGGCGTGATCGTTCCGATGTTTGCCAATTACGTCTTTGGCAACTCCTCCAAAGTGGCGCATTCCGACACGCTCGGCGCCAACTGGGATGTGGACGGCATGCGCTTTGTCGAGCGGTGGTGGATGGCCTGATCCACACCGTCTGACTTGACTGCAAGGCCCGGGGGTTCTCCCCTCGGGCCTTTGCCAAACCGGGCCAAGCGCCCGCATAATCCGAAACCGGGAGAGACCTGCCATGACCTTCAAAACAACTCTGACCGCCATTGCCCTCGCCACGGCAGCCGCCGGGCCCGCACTGGCAAATTGCGACAGCGTGACCTTTGCCGATGTCGGCTGGACCGACATCACTGCAACCACGGCCGCCACCACCGTCGTGCTCGAGGCGCTCGGCTATGAGACCGACATCAAGGTGCTCTCAGTGCCGGTTACCTACACGTCGCTCGCCGCGGGCGATATCGACGTGTTCCTCGGCAACTGGATGCCCACCATGGAAGGCGACATCGCCCCCTACCGCGAGGCCGGCACCGTGGACACGGTGCGTGCCAACCTGGAGGGCGCAAAGTACACCTTGGCAACAAATGCGGCGGGTGCCGCCCTTGGGATCAGCTCGTTCGACACGATCGCGCAACACGCTGAGGCGCTCGACTCCACCATTTACGGCATCGAACCTGGCAATGACGGCAACCGCCTGATCCTCGACATGATCACAGCGGATGCCTTTGGCCTCAAGGGGTTCGAGGTCAAGGAAAGCTCGGAACAGGGGATGCTGGCGCAGGTGACGCGCGCGGATCGCCGCGAAGAGCCGATTGTCTTCCTCGGTTGGGAACCGCACCCGATGAACGCCAATCACGACATGACCTATCTGACGGGGGGCGATGACTGGTTCGGCCCCGATCTGGGCGGCGCCACGGTCTTTACCAACACCCGCGCGGGCTATGCCGCGGAATGCGGCAATGTGGGCAAGCTTCTGGAAAACCTCGAGTTCACGCTCGCCATGGAAAACGAAATCATGGGCGCGATCCTCAATGACGGGGCCAAGCCCGAAGAGGCCGCAAGCGCTTGGCTCAAGGCCAATCCGGATGCCATCAGCCCCTGGCTCGACGGCGTGACCACCAAAGACGGTGGCGATGCGGCGGCTGCGGTCAAGGCGGCACTCGGCCTCTGAACGGCCAAGGGCGGCGCAGACCGCCGCCCTTACGCCCTATTTTCCAGACAGATCAGATGTGAGGCACCCGCATGGACTGGCTGAGCGATCACAAAATCCCGGTGGGGAAATGGGCCGAAGGCTTCTTCCTCTGGCTTCAGGACAATGCAGCGGGCTTCTTCGACGCCCTCGCGGCGCTGATGGAGGGGCTGATCGACGCCTTTCTCTGGGTGCTGCAAACGCCGCATCCCTTGGTCATCATCGGCGTCTTTGTCGCCCTGACCTGGGCGTTGCAGCGCAGTTGGAAGACCTGCCTCTTCGTCATCCTCGGATTTCTCTTCATCCTCAACCAAGGCTATTGGGAAGAAACCACCGAAAGCCTCACTCTGGTGATATCCTCCTGCATCTTCTGCATGGCCTTGGGCGTGCCTCTGGGCATCGCCGCCGCCCACCGGCCCCGGCTCTATGACGGAATGCGGCCGGTGCTAGATCTCATGCAGACGCTGCCGCCTTTTGTCTATCTCATTCCCGCGATTGTGTTTTTCGGCATCGGCATGGTGCCGGGCCTGATTGCCACGGTGATTTTTGTCGTGCCCGCCCCCATTCGCCTCACGCATCTGGGCATCTCCAACACCCCGCAACCGCTACTAGAGGCAGCGCAGGCCTTTGGTGCCACCAACAGCCAGACCCTGTGGAAGGTGGAACTGCCCTACGCCCTGCCGCAGATCATGGCGGGGCTCAACCAGACCATCATGCTGTCGCTGTCGATGGTGGTGATCGGCGCGCTGGTAGGGGCGGACGGCCTCGGCGTGCCGGTGCTGCGCGCGATCAATACCGTCAACATCGCGCTTGGCTTTGAATCGGGGCTGATGATCGTCGTCGTGGCCATCGTCCTTGACCGCATGCTGCGGATGGAGGGACGCAAATGACCGATACAATCGTCAATTTCAACAAGGTCTCCATCGTCTTTGGCGATGCCCCGCAAACCGCGCTGCCACTGATGGATCAGGGCATGACCCGGCCCGAAATCCAGCAACAAACCAGTCAGGTTCTGGGCGTGCATGACTGTGACCTCTCGGTCGCACCGGGCGAAATTCTTGTGCTGATGGGCCTCTCGGGATCGGGCAAATCCACCCTTCTGCGCGCCGTCAACGGCCTCAACCCGGTGGTGCGCGGCACGGTCGAAATCCACGACGGCACTGGCATGGTGGATGTGACCCACGCCAACCCCGCAACCCTGCGCCGGTTACGCCAGCACCATATCGCCATGGTGTTCCAGCAATTCGGCCTGCTGCCCTGGCGCTCCGTGCGCGAGAACGTGGGCCTCGGACTGGAACTTGCGGGCATCCCCAAGGCCGAACGCAACACGCGGGTGGAAAAGCAACTCTCCCTCGTCAACCTCTCAGACTGGGCAGACCGCCGCGTGGGCGAGCTTTCGGGCGGCATGCAACAACGCGTGGGCCTCGCCCGCGCCTTTGCCACCGATGCGCCAATCCTGCTGATGGACGAACCCTTTTCTGCCCTCGATCCCCTGATCCGCAACCACCTTCAGGACGAACTCATCGACCTGCAAAAAACCCTCGGCCGCACCATCATCTTTGTCAGCCATGATCTGGATGAGGCGTTCAAACTGGGCGACCGCATCGCCATCATGGAGGGCGGGCGCATCGTGCAATGCGGCACGCCGCAGGATATCTTTACCAATCCCGCCACGGACTATGTGGCGGATTTCGTGGCCCATATGAATCCGCTTGGCGTGCTCTGCGCCCGTGACGTGATGGAACCGGCCATTGGCACGCCCGAAACCTGCGTCGGCCCGGATGCCAGCATTCAGGACGTGATGGAATGCGCCCAAGGGCATGATCGCCCGGTCGGCGTCACCGAAAATGGCAAACTCATGGGCCAGATCACCCGCAACCGGATCTTGGCCAAGCTGCTCGATCCGCGCGCCTGAGCGGGCGCGCGCTCAGACCTTGGTGGCCGATACCGTCGGCGTGATCCGCCGCTTCAGCACCGCCTCGCGCCAGCTGATGAAACTGACGGCGCCCACGATCACCATACCGCCCAGAACCACGAACACATCCACCCCCTCGCCAAAGACAAGCGCGCCCAAGAGCACGGCCCAGACGAGTTGCAGGAACGTCACCGGCTGCGTCACCGCCAGTGGGGCCGCGCGAAACGCCAGCGTCATCGTGTAATGCCCCGCCGTCGCCAGCGTCGCCACCGCAAAGAGGATCGCCAATTCCCACGGCGTTGGCGTGACCCAGACCGCCGCCGCCACAGGGGCCAGACCAATCGTGACCGTGATCGACAGCATCGCCACCACCACGCCGGGGCTGCTGCGGCCGGATACCACCTTGGCAATCAGGTAAGACGCGCCAAAGAAGATGGCGGTAAAGATCATCGCCAGATGCCCCGGCCCCACCTCGCGAAATCCCGGCCGCAGGATGATCAGCGCGCCGATCAGGGCCACCCCCACCGCCAAAATCCGCCGCAGCGCCAAACGCTCGCCCAGAAAAAGACCCGCGCCAAGCGTGACATAGATAGGGGCCAGATAATTCATCGCCGTCACATCCGCGATGGGAATCCGCGCCATCGCATAGAACCACAGCGCCACGCCCACCGTATGCACCATGCCGCGCGCCGCAAAAAATCCCCAGGTGCCGCGATCCAGCCGCAACCGCCAGAGCGATCCGAGCATCGGAATGAGAAACACCAGCCCCATGGCATAGCGCAAAAACGCCGCCTGCGGGGCTGGCACCCGTGTGCCCAACACCTTGACCAGCGCCGTCACCCCGACAAAGAGGATACCCGTCACCACCATCCAGAAGATGCCCCAGCCCGGTTGTGCCGTGCTCTCTGCCGTGCTTGCCTGTTGCGCGCTCATGCCTGCATTAATTCATGCCTCTGCCCGCCTGTCGAGGCTGGCTTGGCGCTTTGCCATGCGCTTTGCGCAACACACCCTGCCATAGCGCGCATAGCTCAGCCCCGCAGCAACCCAAATGCAATGGCCCACATCACACAGCCCACCCCGGCATCGAGCACGCGCCAACTGCCCGGACGGCGAAACAGGGGGGCCAACAGACGTGCGCCATAGCCCAGCGCAAAGAAAAACACAAAACTCGCACAGACCGCCCCCAGACCATAGGCAAAGCGATCCGCATATTGCGCCGACACCGATCCCAGCAACACCACCGTATCGAGATACACATGCGGATTGAGCCATGTCAGCGCGAGGCATGTCAGCACCGCGCGCCGCAGACTGCCCGCACCCTCGCCCGCCTCAAGCGCCGCGCCGCCGCGCCACGCGGCCCAGAAACTGCGCGCGCCATAGGCCAGCAAAAACGCCGCGCCGCCAAAGCGCATGATCCGCTCCAGCCCCGGCACCGCCTCGGCCAGAACTCCAAAGCCGGTCACACCCGCCGCCACCAGCACCGCATCTGACACGGCACAGACCAGCACCACCGCCAGCACATGCGCGCGCCGGAGGCCCTGCCGCAGCACAAAGGCATTCTGCGCCCCGATTGCCAAAATCAAACTCAACCCAAGCGCAAATCCCGCCAGTCCCGCCTGCATGCATCCGCCCCTTTTTCTTGGATCAAATACTCATCCGCGACCTTGCCGCCGGGGCTTGCCTATCGGTTGGCTCTTCATTACTCAAATTCAATATACTTATCTGGGATTAGATTTCTTAATGTCGCTGCCGCCCGAACATCTCGCCACCCTCACCGCGATTCTGCAAACTGGCAGTTTCGAAGGCGCGGCACAGGCGCTTGGCCTCACGCAATCGGCCATCTCGCAGCGGCTCAAGGCACTGGAAACCCGTGTCGGCGCGCAGCTCCTCCACCGCACCACCCCCTGCACCGCAACACCCGTGGGCCAGCGTCTTGCCGCCCATGCCGATCAGATTGTCCTGCTCGAGGCGCGGCTTGGGGATGATCTCTCCGGGCTGACCCCCGCGCCGCAAACCCGCCTGCGCCTCGCCGTCAATGCCGATAGCCTCGCCACCTGGCTGCCCGCGGCCTTGGCCAGCCTACCCGATCACCTCTTTGATCTGGTGATCGACGATCAGGATGTGTCCCACGACCGGCTGATGCGCGGCGAAGTTCTCGGCGCGCTCACCACCCGCGCCAGCCCCCTGCCCGGCTGCGATGTCATGGCGCTCGGACTGCTACGCTATCAGGCCATAGCCAGCCCCGATTTCATCGCCCGCCACTTTGCCACCGGGATCACGCCGGACAGTCTCGCCACAGCGCCGATGCTACAATTCAACAGCCATGACCAGTTGCAACATCGCTGGATCGCGCAGGCGACCGGCGTCGCGCTCCGCCCGCCCTGTCACCGGCTGCCGTCGTCCGAAGGGTTTGTCACCGCAGCCCGTCTTGGCATGGGTTGGGGCATGGCCCCCGAGGCGCTCTTGCGCGCGGATCTCATGCGCGGCACGCTCACCCTGCTGCGCGCAGATTGCCCGCTCGATACCGCGCTCTACTGGCAATGGAGCCGGCTTCTGGGCAAGGCGCTCGCGCCGCTCACCCGCGCCCTGCGCCGTGGCGCGCGCAATAGCCTGCGCGACCTTACAAAATAGGGGATGATTCCTTAAGGTCTGTAACCTCGGCCAAGGCCCGCTCGACCAGTTCCGGCCCCGCTCCGGGCCGCGTCGCGCCCTCTGACAGGTGCCGCCGCCACGCCCGCGCACCGGGCCGCCCGGCGAAAAGCCCCAACATATGCCGCGTAATCTGGTTCAACCGACCACCGCTTGCGAGATGCGTCTCGATATAGGGGAGCATGGCCTGCACGGCCCCTTCCGGGGTGGTGTCTGGCTCTGTGCTGCCGAATATCCGCCGATCCGCCGCACAGAGAATATCCGCCGGCTGATGATAGGCCGCCCGCCCCACCATGACCCCGTCAAGCCCTTGATCAAGTAGGCTAACGGCTTGATCCAGCGATGTAATTCCGCCGTTGATTGAGATATGGAGGTTGGGGAACAGCATTTTCATCCGCTGCACCAGATCGTAATTCAAGGGCGGAATATCACGATTCTCCTTGGGGCTGAGACCGTCGAGCCAGGCCTTGCGCGCATGAATCTGCACCCGCTGCACGCCTGCGGCGATGATCTGGGCAAGGAACTCCGGCAACACCTCCTCAGGGGTCTGATCATCCACCCCGATCCGGCATTTTACTGTTACTTCAACGGGTTGCGCGTCTATCATGGCGGCGCAACACTCGGCCACAAGGGCCGGTTCCGTCATCAGAATCGCCCCAAACCGCCCCGATTGCACCCGATCCGACGGGCAACCGCAATTGAGGTTGATCTCTGCATATCCCGCCTGCGCCCCCATCCGCGCCGCCCGCGCCAGCTCTGCGGGGTCCGATCCCCCCAATTGCAAAGCGACCGGGTATTCTTCCGGGCTATGCTCCAACAAATGCACCGCCCCTCCGCGCACCAAAGCAGGCGCCGTCACCATCTCGGTATAGAGCAACGCATGCCGACTAAGCCGCCGATGCAGATACCGGCAATGCCGGTCCGTCCAATCCATCATCGGGGCGATGCTTAGGCGGTGAGCATCACAAAGCCCTTTTTTTGTTGGAAAATCAGTCATATATGGAGGATCTCGCTCGGACGTATTTGGTGCTATCTTGGCATAATTGGGGCTATGCATCCTTATCAGTAGTCCACCGGACTACCAAATTCTTGTCGAGGACTACTGAAATGGGCTCAATCGTCGAACGCAAACGCAAGGATGGCACGATCAGCAATCGCGCGCAGATCCTTATAAAGTCGAAGGGCCGGATCGTCCACCAAGAGTCGTCACGCTTCGATCGGTTGGCGACAGCGAAAGCCTAGCTGAAACGTCGGGAAAAGGAACTTGCGACACCTGGTGGCTGTGAACTCACGCTGAAGCGCAATTTCTGTGGGGTCATTTTATCTGGATCATGGCCCTCCTTCCATCAGTTTTGCCCGGAATACCTCAGCCGGTGTTTGATACCCCAGACACTTGCGTGGGGTCGCGTTGAGGCGGTCACAGATTGACCTCAAATATCGATCTGTGAACGCCGTGGGATCAGCCTTGCGGGACAGGTAGCGGCGCAGGCGATTGTTGGTGTTCTCGACCGTTCCTTTTTGCCACGGCGACTGAGGATCGCAGAACCATGGTTCGACGCCCAGACCATCCTTTAGATGCTGCCATGCGCTGAACTCAGTGCCGCGATCAAAGGTGATGCTGCGACGCGCTTCAGCTGGCAGGGGAGACAGGTTGGCGATCAGGCTCTCCATCACCGGTTTTGACTGGCGATCCGGGTTCTTCAAAACGAGAGCAAACCGGCTGACACGCTCGACCAGAGACGTCACATTGGCTTTGCCAAACTCCTTGCGGAACATCACCAGGTCGCACTCCCAGTGACCGAACTGGTCACGTTCGGCTATCGCTTCAGGGCGGTGCGCGATGGCCAATTCATCAAGGATATGACGCCCATGATGCCTCCGAGTTCCACGTGGCCTGCGGCGATGGCGATGCATGGGTAAGTGGCGGTAGAACTTCTCAGCACGGCCGGCTTTTGAATAGGCATATCGATAGATCGTCTCGTGGCTCACACGCATCGGATGGCGTTCCAGGCGCATACGTCCTGCAATTTGTTCAGGGGACCATCCGGCGTCAAAACCACACCGCACGGCAGCCATGATCTCGGGATATAAGATCAGCTTGCGATGCACCGCACGGCGATCTTCGCTCCGATCCTGCGCGGCCAACGCATGATAGCCGTTCAACTCAGGTTGATCGTCGAAACGGCACGAGTTGCGCTTGATCTCGCGGTAGATTGTCGATGCATCTCTGCACAACCGATCAGCGATCTCTTTGATTGATATCTTCGCTTCAAGCCATTTGGCCAGATTACGCCGTTCGTCGAGGTTCAGGTGAGGGTAGCAGCGTCCCATAAATTAACTCCATGCAATTCAATACCTTGTTAAAGAAATTGCACTTCATTTGTGAATTCACCGGCCTTGACTCTGTACGCCGATAATCAGGATCAGTTGGTGACGTCATTGAAGACGACCTGAAAGCCACCGGCGGCAACATCGGCCGCACAAAGGGACAGATGTTGCGTAAGATCCGCAATGACTTTGTTATCAGTGACATTCCCTGTGATGGACTGCGTGCAAGTGACGTCACGACCTTTGCCCGGGCTTTGTAAAATGGCCGGTCCGCCGCACCAGTGCAGAACATAGGTGGTCCTGCTTTTTCGACCAGATTGCAGCCCAGTTAAGGTCGATCAGGGTTTCCTATCAGGCTGCTGTTCTCATCGGTTCAGTTTGGTTGGCATGGACCTCATCTGGGGTCAAGACGCCGTGGGTCGAGTGGGGCCGCTCGGCATTGGGAGAGGCCAGCCATTTGCCGATGCCGTCGCGGACCTGTCATCCGATCTCAAAAGCGCGCAGGTAAACGCATTCGTATTTCAGCGATCGCCAGAGACGATCAATCATGCGATCCACCTTAACAAAGGGTCCGAATTTCTGCGGCCACCCCTCCAAAACTGCGGCCCATGTCGTGGTTCGCACGGGTCAGCGCAATGCAAACCTCATAAAGATTGACTGGCCTTTACCGCTCAACTCGCCCTTCATTTTGATCCAATACGGCAAGCAAATTTAGGACGGACTGTAGAACCTCCGTGTCGCGGACGGATGCAAGGCCGGATATTATTTTCCTGCAATGCTCTGGCTTGGCAAACTGCAAGCGGTGCCATGCGCTGTCCACGGGATCGCTCCTGTCGCGACCAAGGAGCTCTTGCACTTGGTCAATCAATTCGGCGGGTGGTATGCCCAAGGCGTTGGACAGGATAAACAATCGGCTGACCGATACGCGGTTTGATCCGGATTCGTATTTTTGAAGCTGCTGGTGCGTGACGCCGCACTGCGCTGCGAGTGACGTCATGGTATGGCCTGACGCCAAACGAGTTCGCCGCAGGACCCGCCCCACGATGACATCAATATCATTCTGTTTGGAGCACATTACTGAACATCAGACCTCTCTTTACGCAAAATCACATAGTCTTTGGGTGCCGTTTCATGGATGCCTGAAATGCGCTCGCACCAGGTTTTCAGGATCATCGTTGTCGTCAGAGAGGCCACTTCGGGATGACGCGCCAACCGATCACGAAGCTCTTCCACGATGGACTGATCCGCCGCCTCGATCAGAACCCGCATGTCAATTGATCCAGATGTCGACCAGACCGACACGACTTCTTTCCAGTCCGAGATCGAGGCAAACACGATCCCGCAGATCTTGCGCCGAAGTCTCACATCGAACATGGCGCGCACGCCCGAAGGACGCACATCCAGATCGGGATCGATATCGACCGTGAAGCGGCGGATAAAACCGCGCTCGACCAACTGGTCTATATGATACGCAACGGTGGTCCGGCTTGTGCCAACAATTGCAGCCATTTCCGAGACCGTCGAGCGGCTGTTCTCACGCAACAATTCAAGAACCATTCGGCTGGTCGCGCAAAGGGGCTTGGCCAAGACGGAATCCTTGGGAGGGGCAGGTGCCATTTAGCTCTACCCTAGATGGTTTTTAGGCAGCCGACTCATAAAACTCGATCCACAGCCTGATCGATGCCAGTTTGATCATCGACAGGAAATTGCGTGAGGTCTTCTCGTATCGGGTTGCGATACGGCGGAACGAGGCTTTCAGCCTGCCAAAGAAGCGCTCGATTTTGTTGCGTTCCCGGTAGATTTCAGCATCAAATTCGGCGGGTAGTTTACGGTTGACCTTGGGAGGGATCACGTCGATAGCGCCCTGTTCCCAGATCATATCCCTGATCCAGTCTGCGTCATATGCTTTATCCGCGAGCACATGTTGTCCAGGTTGCAAGTTGTCCAGTAGCGTCTTGCACGGCGGCGCGTCATGGGCTTGACCGGGTGTCAATTCATATCGGATCGGCAGCCCATCCTGATTGGTAAGTGCATGTATTTTCGTCCCTAATCCGCCCCGTGAACGACCTAAACAGCGGCGTGGGTCTTTTTTTGAGCGTGGTGGCGGAATGATGCGCACGCACGCTAGTCCCGTCGACCATCACCATGTCAACGTTATGCGCGTCGGCGATGGCCTCCATGATCCGGTCCCAGTGGCCCGCATAGCTCCACCGGTTGAAGCGGTTGTAGACCGTGGTCGGTGGGCCGTATTGCTCTGGTAGATCAGCCCAAGGGATGCCGGTGCGCAGGACGTAGAAAATGCCGTTGATCACGCGGCGGTCATCAACCCGCTTCTTGCCACGTGTTTTGTTGGGCAAGACAGCTTTGATGAACTCCCATTCCAGATCGCTCATATCTGATCGCGCCATTTGCATTCTCCCGCCCAGTTTTGTGCGAGAGTGAATCACAAACTTATGCTTCTAAACAAGAATTAATGAGTGTGCTGCCTAGTCAAAATGAAGAGATTTCTGCATTTTGCAAGGTAGCCCTAAAGGAGTTTCCGGAAAATCTTATGCGATATGCATAAAGGAGCCTGCATGATGGGTAATCATATCTCAGTGGCCGATGTCGAAGATCATTATCCTGAGCAGAGCTGGCAGCGGCTTGTCTTCGCGGATCTCAAATCGACGCTCACCAGCACATCCCGCCCATTTCCCTGCGTCTTCGGGGCGTCCGCAATCAAGTCGCGCCAGCTCAGGGTCGCGTTTGTAGACCCGTTGACCCCCGATCACTTGGGACCGATCTTGCGTGACTATATCACGCATGCACGGGACTACGGGCGCATGACCTCTTTGGTGGTATTCGCGCGTCCGGGCCCCGTGCGCGACATGAAGAGCTACGAGGACCAACTCTGGACCTTGCTTGACGGAATGGAGCGCACGGATACGACCCCAAGACCGCCAGCGATACCCGCAGAGATCGATCACCCGAATTGGGAATTCTGCTATGCGGGCGAGCCCATCTTTGTGTCCTGCGCGACCCCTGCCCATGTCTTGCGCGCTAGCCGCAGATCGGCCACCTTCATGGCCGTGTTCCAGCCACGTTGGATATTCAAGGGGATCATGGACAGTGATGAGCCTGCCGTGCAGCGGTCCTTGCATAACATTCGCGATCGGATCATGGCGTATGACGCGGTCCCCGTATTTCCCTATCTCGGCAGCTACGGCAATCCAGAGGCCCGAGAGCATGTCCAGTATTTTATCTATGACACCAATGAAAGGCCCGCTTGCCCTTTCCATCAACTCGGACAGACCAACAGGCCAAACGAGGGAGAGGTCGCATGAACCTGAACGCTCGGTCGAATGCGCGCAACCAGGATTTCAGCGTCTTCACCTCTCGGATCGACACCGCAGATTTGGGCCCCCTGATAGAGTCGTCCTTGCCGGATCAGGGACATATCGAAGTGCGCCGCGATGTCCCCGGCAAACATCACAGCCAGCATGATAGCGAAACAGACGAAACCCTGATCGTTCTCGCGGGACATCTTCTGTGCTACTGGGACAGCGGAGAGACTATTGCGGGAACCGGCTCAGTCGTCGCATTTCCAGCGGGCTTCACCTATGGCACTGTCGCGCTCGATGAGGGCGCAACCTATCTGATCGTGTTCGACCAAATGAAAATGCCATTTGATGGATGAGATGCGCGCAACCCTCTCTCCGCTTCGCGGCGCAGCGGTGATGCTCAATATCGTATTGGGCGCAGGACTGCTCACCCTTCCCGGACTGGCGGTTCAGCACGCTGGCGAGAACGCTCTGACGGTCTGGTTGGCCTGCGCGGTTGCCTCCATACCCTTGCTTGCGGCCTTTGCCGTCATCAGCCGAAGCCACCCCGATCAAGGGGGATTGGCAAAGATCGCCGGACTCGCCTTTGGACGCTATGGATATGCGGCCACAACATTCCTGTTTCTCGGTGCAGTCCTCTTTGGATTACCGTCAATAGCCTTGACTGGCGGCTATTATGCCAGCGCTATGCTTGGTGGCTCACCGCATGTGTTCGCAGTTGGTATGTTGCTTTTTGCTGTGGCGATAAACCTGGTATCGGTTGAATGGACAAGCCGCATCAATGCGATCATCGCAAGCGTGGTGCTAGTGGCGCTTGCGGGGATCGCGCTCGTCGGCGTGACCCTCGTCAGCCCAAGCTGGGAGACCCTGCGCCCGCCACTACCTCCAACGATTTCGCTGCAGGTGTTTGGTCAGGTCTTTATGATGATTTTCTTTGCCTTCACCGGTTGGGAACTTGCTGCGAACCTCAGCGCAGATTTCCATAATCCTCGCCGCGATGTTCCAATCGCAATCGGTCTGTCTTTCTGCGTCGCTGTGCTGCTCTACGTGGTGCTTGCCGTCATCGCCGGATCTTTGGGACTGAGTGATAAGGCAGCAGCCCCCTTTGTCGTTTTGTTCGAAACACGCTTGGGATGGATGGGCGGCACATTTATCGCCGGCGTCGCGGTCATTCTGGTGATCGCAAATCTGGCGGCGGCTGTCTGGGCTGTGTCTCGCATGGTATGGGCATCGGCGGGCGAAGGGCTTTTGCCCAGGAACCTGCGGTCTTTGAAAAACGGCACCCCCTATCGCGCCGTCATCACAACAGTCAGCGCGCTCGTCGCGGTTGAGGTGATTTCCGCCGTGGGCGCGTTTGATCTGGGCGTCATGCTGGGCGTCGCGGGGCAGAACTTTCTGTTGATTTATGGCATTTCCGCTTTGGCTCTCGGGGTATCCAGCCCAAAGCGCGCCGAGAAAATACTTGCCTTGACCTGCATCACCGAGGTGCTGCTCTTGGTGGCATTCCGCGCCGGTGAGGGACTCGCTTATCCGATTTTTCTATGCGTGATCGCGATTGCGGTCGTGCGGCAAGGACATAGACCCGCAATACTCGGAACACTGGACTAGACGGCGGGCATGATGGAGACACCTAAATCGCCTGATCCCGCAAAGCCCGCCTTCGCAGAGGCCGAGATCGTATCTGTCTTACGCAACCTGTCGAATGCACGCGTTCGGCTGGTGGCGGAATTCATTGCCCAGATTGCCATGGTTCATGATCCAGACGTCGTGAAAACCTTTCTGGCATGGCGCTCTGATCCTCGGCTCGATACGCTCTTGCTGCTTGCAAGCGAACTCGACGTCGATGCCCTCGATCAACTCTTATTCAAGGCAGAGGACCTCTCCGCGCAAACGCATGACATGATGCCAGGCAAATGACCGTGGACCAACCGCGCCCGGCTTCCTTGTCACACGCTCATGTCGTGCAACAGCCTTGAAAGCCTTTGGGCGTTAACCCGGGACATATCCGGTAGGCTCGAAGGCGGTGTGAGGTGCCCCTAGTTTCCAGAGACCCGCTTCCTTCAGTTTCTGCTGTCTGACCTCGAAGTCAACGGGCGACAGCATGCCGTTGTTCGTGTGCGTGCGTTTCGGGTTGCAGACCATCTCGATGTATTCGAACACGCCCTGCCTTGCAGCGTCGCGTGTGCGGTATGTGCGGCGTCGTGCCGATGTCGGCCCGGGCCTCTCGGATCAAATCAGTCTGACGCACAGGCGCCGAAGCGCCGAGAGCGCCGTGCTGCATGGAACACGGGTGATGTGACGTGTCACGGATCAAACCTCCTCAATTCTCGCCGACGATGCGCAGATCGTAATCTGGCAGGTCGGGCGTGGTGAACTTGCCGCTATCGGCCTCGTCCTTGGTCACCACATAATGCCCCACATCCTCGCGCAGGTTCATGTAGTTGGGCGTGCCCAGCGTGGCGTAAAAGCGCAGCATGGTGATCTGTCGCTGTGCCGTCTCATCAAGCGTCTCAGGATCGAAGCCCAGAAAATCGGGGTGATCCGGCATGCCTGTCGCGTGCAGCCCGCCATCCGACAGCATCGCACCGGAATGACAGGAGGCACAAGAGAGCCCGGTGCACCCGATATGCGCGAGTCGAAGAAGAGCATGTTGCCCAAGTCCGCGCGCGCGGCGTTGACCTCTTTCGCCCCCGGCAGCGGGGAGAGCGGTGCGGCTTCGTCCGCGCCCGACATGGGCGCGGCGGCGTTGGCCGTCAGGTCGTCAGAATCTGATGGAGGTGGGTCGGGTCTGCCAGCACGGCGATGGTCGTACACTCGCGCCCCCCTCGATCCGGATCGTTGGCGGGATGGCCGTCAGGATAGCCTTGAAATGATGCGCGGTGGGGCCATCCTCGGCACGCAACGGCAGGATGGTGCTATCGACCCAATAGCTTCGGCCCGCCCGGTCGAGATTGCGCAACACCCCGCGCCAGACCGATCCCCGCACCTGCGTCGCGGGACCAACCGGACACTCGATGCGCGCGCGCTATTCCTCGATGGTGGCCCTTATGGTCTCCAGCGCGCGGCGGCCGTGGCGAGCGTATAGGTGCGTTTGATCGAGGTCACGTCGGCCCTTTCCCGCGCGCGTTACGACCGCGCCATTCACGCCCATATCGCCCGGCTGCGCAAGAAGATCGCCACACATGGCGGCTGCGAGTCGCTGATCCGCACTGGACATGGCGCTGGCTACAGTCTGGCTGCGGAGGTCTGTACCGAATAGGACACGTGTCAAACGGGCCAAATATGAGTCAAAAACACCATCGGTTGCCCCGGATTTGCAAACGCGTTCTTCATATATGAACAACGTTGCCAGCTGGCTCCTTTGAGTATGCGGAATTTTCAAGTACAAGCGGCCAGGTTACCAGAATGATGGCGCAATTCCTGATCTGGTTGTGAGCCATGTCTTTTGGCAAATCGGCTATGGTTGTCCGAAGCAAATTTTGGGTCTTTTTGGAGACATCAGCGCAAACATCGACCGGACTGTCGGCAGGCAGACCTTGTTGCATGAGCCGTTGCGAAATCCGGGCCGCGTGCCGCGCTGACATGTAAAAAGCCGTGGTCGTTCCGGGGCCGGTCAAACGTGTGCACTCCGGCAAGGGATTGTCCGCACAGCCCGATCCGGTGGCAATGACAAAGCTATCCGCGACGCCACGTTCGGTCAGGCTTTGGCCAAGTGCTGCCCCTGCGGCCGAGGCCGCGGTGACGCCGGGCACCAGTTCAACGGGCACACCGGCGGCCTGCGCGGCCGCGATCTCTTCGCTCGCCCGGCCAAAGATACCGGGATCGCCCGACTTCAGGCGCACGACCCGTTTGCCTCGCAACGCCTCGGCCAGAATGACCTTGTTGATCTTGTCCTGCGGCCAGGCATGTGCACCGACATCCTTGCCCACAAAGACGCGTTCTGCGTCGCGCCGGGCAAGCTCGAGCACCTCTGCGTCGACCAGCCTGTCGTAAAACACCACATCCGCCTCTTGCAGCCGTTCGACCGCGCGCAGGGTCAACAGATCGCGGGCACCGGGGCCTGCCCCCACCAGAGAAATCTGGCCTTTTCCGGATCGTGACGGCAGGCCGCCCGCCGCAATCGCCCGTTTGATCGCGCGCGCCGCATCGCGTTCCGCGCCGCGGCTCCATTGATCCCGCGCATCCCCCTTGAAGACCGAGGCCCAAAAGGCGCGGCGCTGATCACGGGGTACATTGCGCGCGACACTCGGACGCAAACGCCCCGCAAGCGCGGCAAGCCCGCCAATGTTTATCGGCAGCAGTTCCTCGAGCCGTGTCTTGATGTCGCGGGTCAGAACGGGGGCTGTGCCTTCACTGCCGATGGCCACAACGATCGGATCACGGTCGACAATGGCCGGGGTGGTCATATCGCACAGTTCCGGTTGATCGACCACGTTCACCAGACAGCCCGAGGCTTTGGCAATTCCATGGGCCGCGGCGTCGAAGGCGGGGCAACCGGTGCCGATGAAAACCATGGCCGCCCCTGCAAAAACCTCTGTCGAGAGGGTTGTGATCAGCTGCGCCCGGCCATCCTTCACGATGCCGTGCAGTTCATCCTCAAGCCGTGCCGCCACAAGAACCAGATCCGCATCGGTCTTGAGCAGCAGGCGCGCTTTTTGCGCGGCCTGTTCGCCGCCGCCGACAATCACCACCTTGCGCCCGGTGGTGCGAATGAACATTGGAAAGGCTTTCATGGGCGTCCCCTTCTCAGGCAGCGGTTTGTGAGGTCTGATCAGACGCGGAACGCGCACCAAGGGTGTCAAAGGCGGCTGCCGCGGTCCCTGCCACCACAGCGCGTTCAAAGACGTCGGGCGATTGCGTGGCCCATCGTGGGCCGAGCGTTTCACCCAAAGGCTCGGACAGGCGTCGGGTTTCGGGTAAGAGGGCAGGCAACACGTCGTCCCAGGCGACGCCGCCGCGCAGGCCGAAGGCCGAAATGGCCTTGGCCGGGTGCCGTTCAAACTCGCCCCCGCCGCCTTTGATGACGCTCAGCGCTTCCCAGCCCAAGAGCTCCGCAGCATCCGCCTGCAAGAGCCGATAGGACGGGTGGAACACGCCTTGCACGCTGGCCGGGGCGGCGGCCGGGTTCAGCATGCGGCACACGGTGTTGATGCAAGAGCGCAGCCCCAGAACCTCACGCAGCTTCAAGATGCGAAACAGCGCGGGATGAAAGGTTTCAAGCGGCAAATAGGCAATCCGGTCACGCTCCAGCAAGGAGGCAGCATGATCGGGGTCGGTCGCGATCCCGATGCAGACTCCCGCCAATCCCGCGCGCACCTTTGGGTCGTTGCCGTTCCAGCCATGCAAAAGAACGCGGTGCCCCGCATCCGCCACCTGCCGCGCGGCGCATAGAAACCACGGCGCCCCCCGGGTGCGGCCCGCGGCATAGCTTGGCCAGTCCAGATCGGCGTTCGGCAAGGCAGGCAAGGCGATCTGCGCCGCACGCGCGAACCCGGCGATTTCCTCGGCGGTTTCGCCTTTCATGCGCAGCAACATCAGCACGGCGCCCACTGCTTCTGGTGCTGCATCACTGCGCAGCATCAGGCGCATGGCGTCCGCCGCCTCGTCCTGCGTCAAGCCCCGCGCACGCCCCGGCCCCCGGCCCAGTGTCCGGACATGATCGGCCAGGCTCATTCCGCAGCCTCACGCGCGCGCACGCGGCCCAGCAGGTCCGCAAGTTCGGGGCGGCAGGAACCGCAATTCGTCCCCGCGCCGAGAGCCGCGCCAATCTGCTCGACAGAGATCAGCCCTTGGGTCTCAATCGCCGTCACGATGCTGTTGACCCCAACCCCGAAGCACGCGCACAGAACCGGCCCCGGATCGGCCATATCGGGCGGCGTGCGCCCCGTGATCGCGCCCGCGCTGTCGGTTCCGGGCAAGGTCGCAAGATAGTCGCGCATGACAGCGACGGGCGTCGCGGCGACAAACAGCGCCCCGATCATCACCCCGTCCTGATAGAGCACGATCCGCGCATTGCCGGCTTTTGCGTCAAGCATGCTGACCAGCCGCGCGTCGGGGGCACCAAACAGACGCCGGGCCTCAACCTCCCAATCGGCAATCGCCCTAACTCCCGCAAGCTCGGCCCGGTAACCCCGGCTCGTGCGGGCAAGGGCCCAGTAATCGCTGCTCAGCACCATTGGATCACGCGCCACCGCAAAACCATACCACGCGGCGTCAAACCGGGCGAGCGCGACCACGCTCGCCTTGCTCTCCGGCTGTCCAGAAACCGGATCGCAGGCCGCGGCCACCAGCGCGTCA
Organism: Roseovarius sp. 217; assembly: GCF_000152845.1. GTDB lineage: Bacteria > Pseudomonadota > Alphaproteobacteria > Rhodobacterales > Rhodobacteraceae > Roseovarius. Next base: position 2,287,799 of record NZ_CH902584.1, on the reverse strand, counting down.
ATTCGGGCCGAAGGCGCTGTTTCCCCGGTCCAGTGCATCGGGGCAAAGACCTGTCCGACCTGCACCGCATCGGTGATCCGGGCGCGTAGGATCGCGCGGCCATGAGGGCTTTGCAGCGTGACCAGATCCGACCGCGCAAGGCTCAATCGCTCTGCATCTTGCGGATGAATATCCACAAAGGGTTCCGCCAGATGCGCCGACAGGCGCGGGCTGAGCGCGGTGCGGGTCATGGTGTGCCACTGATCGCGCACCCGACCCGTGTTGAGACGGAAGGGATAGCGCGGCTCGGTTCTGGCGGCGGGCGGTTTGCATGACACCGGCAGCAGCCGGGCCTTGCCATCCGGCGTGAAGAATTGCCCATCGGCGAAAAAGCGTCCTCCGCTGCGCGCCCGCGTCAGCGGCCAGCGCTGAGGGGAAAGGTCGTTATACGCTGCGTCCGACAGCGTCGAGAGCGCCGAGATATCAAAATCCCGACCCATCTGACCGGCAAGGCCCGACAGCGCTGCATATTCACGGAAAATTTCGGCCTCACTGGCGAAATCAAAGGCCGCCTCGAACCCCATGCGGCGGCCAACCTCGGCAAGGATGTCCCAATCAGGACGCGCCTGACCCGGCGCAGCCAAGACCCGGCGCTGGCGACTGATGGTGCGATCCGAGTTTGTGACGGTGCCGTCTTTCTCGGCCCAGGCGGTTGCGGGCAGCAGCACATCGGCCAACCGCGCCGTGTCGGTCTGATCGGTGATGTCGCTGACCACCGTAAAGGGGCATGCGGCAATCGCATCGCGCACGGCATCGGCCTCGGGCATCGACACGGCCGGGTTGGTGTGAATGATCCAGAGCGCCTTGATCCGGCCGTCACCCACCGCGCGGAACATGTCGACCGCCTTGAGTCCGGGCGCCTCTGGCAGCGGTCCTGCCCCCCAAAACCCGCGCACCACAGACCGGTGATCGGCGTTTTCAAGGTCAAGATGACAGGCCAGCATATTTGCCAGCCCGCCCACCTCGCGCCCGCCCATGGCATTTGGTTGGCCGGTGACCGACAGCGGCCCGCATCCCGGCTTGCCGATCCGGCCCGTGACCAGATGACAGTTGAGGATCGCATTCACCTTATCCGCGCCAGAAGTCGATTGATTGACCCCTTGGGAATAGATGGTGACAATCTTTTCGGTGCGCATCCAAAGCGCGCAAAAGGCGGCGATATCCGCCTCGGCCAGGCCAATCGGCGCGCTCGGGTCGTTTTGCGCCGCCTGCAGCGCAGCATCGAATCCGGTGGTATGGCGTATGAAATCCTTGTCCAGCGCACCGCCTTGCCAAAGCATGATGAACAGGCGATTGAACAGCGCCACATCTGATCCGGGTTGCAGCGCCAGATGCATGTCTGCCCCGTCGCAGCTTGCGGTGCGGCGCGGGTCGATGACGACGATCCTGGTGCCGCGCGCCTTGCGGGCCGCAAGCAGGCGCTGATACAGCACCGGGTGGCACCAGGCGAGGTTCGATCCGACCAGAACCACAAGATCGGCCTCGTCAATATCCTCATAGGTGCCGGGCACCGTATCGCTGCCGAAGGCGCGTTTGTGCCCGGCAACCGATGACGCCATGCACAACCGCGAATTGGTGTCGATATTGGCCGAGCCGATGAAGCCTTTCATCAGCTTGTTGGCGATATAATAATCCTCGGTCAGCATCTGACCAGAGACGTAAAAGGCCGCGCTGTCCGGCCCGTGGTCTGCGATGGTCCGGGTGAACCTGTCGGCCACCAGTTGCAGCGCGCTCGGCCAATCCGTGTGCTTGCCCGCCACGCGCGGGGTGAGCAGCCGGTGACCCAGCCCCACGGTTTCGCCAAGCGCCGAGCCTTTGGAACAAAGCCTGCCAAAATTCGCCGGATGCTCGGGATCGCCCCGCACAGCCAGACCGCCCTGCCCGTCCGGGCGCAACAAGACCCCGCACCCTACCCCGCAATAGGGGCAGGTCGAGCGCGTTTCGGGAAGGCCGCTGCCGTCCATCACGCGGCACTCCGCGCCGCAAGGCTGGCGCCGTCGATCCAGACGCGGCCCTCGCGGACCTGCACGGGAAAGATGGTTATACTCGCGTCTTCGCCCCAGGCCTGACCCGTGTTCAGGTCAAACACCCAGTTGTGCAACGGACAGGTGACCGACTGCCCATGCACGATCCCTTCCGAAAGCGGCCCGCCCTTGTGGGGGCAGCTGTCAGTGGCGGCAAAAACCTCATCGGGGCCGGTGCGAAACACTGCGACACACCCCTGCGCCGTCTTGATCTTGCGCGCCCCGCGCAGGGGGATGTCGCTCACCGGGCCAATATCGATCCAGCTCATTCTGCGGCCTCCAATGTCAGGTCGGCAAGCGGCTGATAGGCCTCGGCCCGCTTGGCGTGATCTGCCCAGGGATCCTTGCGGTAGATCGATTGCGACAGCTCAAACGCCGCGATCAATCGCGCGCGCTCGTCCAGATTGTCAACGACGCGGCCCTTGACCCAATCAAGCCCGACCTTGGCCACCCATTTATAGGGCCGGTCGAGGTATTTGGCGGTTTCACGATAAAGCTGGATAAAGGCGACCGTCACGGCAATCGCCTCGGCCTCGGTGGGCACGTCACACAGACGCTCGGTTTCCTTCAAATCCATGCCAGCAGCGCCGGCAACGCCGACCTGATACCCGCTGTCGACACAGATGATGCCGACATCCTTGCAGGTCGCCTCGGCACAGTTTCGCGGGCAGCCCGACACCGCCAGCTTCACCTTGTGCGGCGTCCACGACCCCCACAACATCTGTTCGAGCTTGATGCCGAGCCCGGTGCTGTCCTGCGTGCCAAAGCGGCAGTGATCGGTGCCCACACAGGTCTTTACCGTGCGCAGCCCCTTGGAATAGGCGTGCCCGGACACCATCCCGGCCTTGTTCAGATCCGCCCAGATATGCGGCAGATCCTCGCCCTTGACACCCAGCAGGTCGATCCGCTGGCCGCCGGTGACCTTCACGGTGGGCACGTTGTACTTGTCCGCCGCGTCGGCGATGGCGCGTAACTCGCGCGGGTTGGTGATGCCGCCCCACATGCGCGGCACCACCGAAAACGTGCCGTCCTTCTGGATGTTGGCGTGCTTGCGTTCATTCACGAAGCGGCTTTGCGGGTCATCCCGATACTCCAGCGGCCAGTCGGCGAGCAGGTAGAAATTCACCGCCGGGCGACAGACATGACAGCCATTGCGGGTCGTCCAGCCAAGCTCCTGCCAAACCGCATCCTGCGATTTCAACGGCTTCGATTTGATCAGGCGGCGCAGGTCCTCATGTGTCAGATCACAGCAACCGCAGATCGGCTGCGCGGCAGGCATCTGAAAATCATCGCCAAGCGTGACCTGCAACAATTGTTCCACCAGCCCGGTGCAGGTCCCGCAGGACGCGCTGGCCTTGGTTGTGGCCCGCACCGCGCCCAGATCGGCTGCGCCGCCTTCGATTGCATCCACGATGGTGCCCTTGCATATGCCGTTGCAGCCACAAATCTCCGCATCACGCGGCAATGCTGCAACGGCTGAGAGAGGGTCCGCAGAGGCACCCCCCTGATAGGCCGGGCCAAAGATCAGCGTCTCGCGCATCTCCGAGATGTCGGTCTCATCCTTGATCAGACCGAAGAACCAGTTGCCATCGGCGGTATCGCCATACATGACCGCACCGATCAGCCGGTCGTCTTCGATCACCAACCGCTTGTAGATGCCTCTGCCGGGATCGCGCAGCACGATGTCCTCGCGACCCTCGGCTTCGGCAAAGTCCCCGGCGCTGAACAGATCACAGCCCGTTACCTTGAGCTTGGTCGCGGTATCCTTCACGACAAAGGCGTCGGGCTCGTTCAGAAGCGTGCGGGCCAGAACCCTTGCCTGATCGTAAAGCGGCGCGACAAGGCCAAACAGGGTGCCATCGAACTCCACGCATTCGCCGACGGCAAAGATATCGGGATCCGAGGTCTGCATCTGCGCGCTCACCTCGATCCCGCGCGCGACGTCAAGGCCCGCATCCGTCGCCAGCCGCGTCTCGGGACGGATGCCGACAGCCATGACCACCAGATCGGCAGACAGGGTCTCGCCGCTTTCCAGAACCACCGCCTCGGCGCGGTCCTTGCCGATGATCGCCTTGGTCGAGCCCTGCGTGCGGATCGTGATGCCGCGCTTTTCCAGGTCCTTGCGCAGCAGGTATCCGGCGGCCTCATCCAGTTGGCGCTCCATCAAATGCCCCATCAGATGCACGACGGTGACCGCCATGCCGCGTTCGGCCAGCCCCGCCGCCGCCTCAAGACCCAACAGGCCACCGCCGATGACCACGGCAGTGCCACCCTGTGTGGCGGCCTCGATCATCGCATTGGTATCGTCGAGATCCCTGTAGGTGATGACGCCCGGAAGATCCTTGCCGGGGACCGGGATGATAAAGGGGGCAGAGCCGGTCGCGATCACCAGCTTGTCATAGGACACAGGCCCGTTTTGCCCTTCGACGACCTTCCTCTCGGGGTCGATTCTCACCACATGCTCGCCGAACCGGCAGGTCACGCGATGCTGTGCGTACCAGTCGTCACCATGAGTGATGATATCCTCGTACGCCTTCTCACCAGACAAGACGGGACTAAGCATGATGCGATTGTAGTTCCCCCGCGGCTCAGCGTTGAACAGCGTGATCTCGAAGGCGTCGGGGTCGGTCTCGACCAGGGTCTCGATGACCCGGCCAGACGCCATACCGGCACCGATGATAACAAGTTTCTGGGTCATGTCTTCACTCCGCCGCGACGGCCTTTGGGGCCGCGAGTTTGGGCTTTGGTGTCGCCCCGTGTTCGTAGTCTTCAAGGAAATCAAGAACCTCCTGACGATAGGCATAGTAATCAGGATGCTCCAACAGGGCCTTGCGAGTGCGCGGGCGCGGCAAATTCACATAGGTGATCTTGCCGATGGTGGCCTTCGGTCCGTTGGTCATCATGACGACCCGGTCCGCCAACAGGATCGCCTCGTCGACGTCATGGGTGACACAGATCGCCGTGACCTTGGTCCTGCTCCAGACCTCCATCAGCACTTCCTGCAATTCCCAGCGGGTAAGACTGTCGAGCATGCCGAAGGGTTCATCCAGAAGCAGCAGTTTCGGCGACAGGGCAAAGGCCCGCGCGATCCCCACGCGCTGCTGCATGCCGTTCGACATATCGCTGGCAGGCTTGTCCATCGCATCGCTCAGACCAACGCGTTCAAGGTAGTACTCCACCACATCCTGCCGTTCGGCCTGAGACGCCTTCGGGTATACCTTGTTCACCCCGATGGCGCAGTTCTCGCGCGCCGATAGCCATGGGAAGAGGTTCGGCGACTGGAACACCACCGCGCGTTCAGGGTCCGCCCCCTCCACATGACGCCCGTCCAGCTTGATCGCCCCCTTGGAGATCGGGTTCAAACCGGCGGCCATGGTCAGCACCGTGGATTTGCCGCAGCCCGAGTGCCCGATCAGCGAAATGAACTCGCCCCTGTCGATCTTCAGATCAAAATTCTCGACCACCGTCAGCGGCCCGTTCGGCGTCGGATAGACCTTGTGCAGCTGAGAAAAATCGAGGAACCGGTTTTCGATCAGACCGTGCTGCGCCTCCTTGACCGCTGCCGGCACACCGTGGATCGGCGTCACGTTCGGCAAATGCCGCGTTCCCTCGACCTTGGCCTCGATCCCGACTTCCATCAGATACTTGGTCACATCCGCACGCAGACGCTTGAACGTCTCGTTGGTGTTCATTCGGGTCCGGTCGCGCGGGCGCGGAATGGTCACCTTGAACTCTGTCCCAAGCGTGCCGTCCGGGTTCAGCGCGATGATGCGGTCCGCGAGGATAATCGCCTCATCCACGTCATTGGTGATCAGAACGCAGGTCTTCCTGTCGGCCTGCCAGATGCCCTCGATCTCATCGGCAAGATTGGCCCGCGTCAGCGCATCCAGCGCCGAGAGAGGTTCGTCCAACAGCAGCATTTCCGGGTTCATGGCCAGAGCGCGGGCCACGTTCACCCGCTGGCGCATGCCGCCCGACAACTCTGCTGGACGGCGCGTAGCGGCGTGGCTCAGCCCTACCATCTTGACGTAATGCGCGACCTTCTCGGCCTTATCCGCCTTCGACAGACCGGGGAAAACCGTGTCAACGGCCAGCCGGACATTGCCGTTCACCGTCAGCCACGGCATCAGGGAATAGCTTTGGAAAATCACGCCGCGTTCCGGGGCGGGCTCTGTAATCGGCGCGCCCTTGAAGGTGACCTTGCCCTTGGTGGGCGTTTCAAGCCCCGCCATCAGGTTAATCAGCGTCGTCTTGCCGGTCCCGGAAAAGCCAAGAAGAACCAGGAACTCGCCCTCTTGCACGTCCAGGTTGATATCGTTGAGCACATGGCTGGCATGCGCACCAGTGCCATAGCTTTGGCTTACCTTGTCGAGTGTCAAAATCCCCATGGCGCTCACCGGTTGTTCGTAAAGGTAAAGAGCGATTGCAGCGCATACATCACACGGTCCAGCAGGAAGCCGATGATGCCGATGCTCAGGACCGCGACCATGATCCTGGCGAGGCTGGAGCTGGAGCCGTTCTGGAATTCGTCCCAGATAAACTTGCCCAGACCGGGATTCTGCGCCAGCATCTCAGCCGCGATCAACACCATCCAGCCCACGCCAAGCGACAGACGCAACCCGGTAAAGATCAAAGGCAGAGCCGACGGCAGGACGAGCTTGGTGATCTTGGTCCAGGTGTTCATCTTGAGCACCTTCGAGACGTTCACCAGATCCTTGTCGATACTCGCCACACCAAGGGCGGTGTTGATCAGGGTCGGCCAGAGCGAACAGAGCGTCACTGTCACCGCCGAAATGACAAAGCTCTTGGCAAAGACCCCGTCATTGGAGGCCGCCAGCGCCGAGACGATCATCGTCACGATCGGCAACCATGCCAGCGGCGAGACCGGCTTGAAGATCTGGATCAGCGGGTTCAGCGCGGCATTGGCGATCGGCGACAGACCCGCGGCGATCCCAAGCGGCACGGCGACGACCGTTGCAATCAAGAAGCCAAAGAACACCGTCTGAATAGAGGTCCAGATCTGCTGGTAATAGGTCGGCGCCCCGGTATATGCGCGCGCAACCGGCTCCTGCCCTTGTTGGACACGGCGTTCGTTCAACTGCGCGACCTGCGCGTCAAACCGGGCCTTGCTGTCGGCCTTGGCCAGCGCGTCCTCGTGCAGGTTGACAGCCTCGGCCCAGACCTGAGCAGGTCCGGGAACCGCACCAAGCGATGTCTGCACTTTCGGCGCCAGCGTGCCCCAGAGCATCAGGAAAACGACAATCGCGATGACCGGAACCGCCAGAAGCCGCCAGATTTCCTTCATCTGCGCGCTCGGGTTGTCGCCGGCTGCGGCCCTCAGAACAGGTGTCAGCCAGGACAGGCCAAGAACCTGGAACCATTTATCGGCCGCATTGATACGGGTAAAAAGCCGGGCGCGACGCGCCTCGCGGTCTTTTGTTTCGGCGAAATTGGGATCAACGGTTGTCATGTCTCACATGTCCTCATCGGCGAGAGAGAAAGGCCCCGGGCCAAGCCCGGAGCACAGCGTGTTTGCAGGCGCGGATCAGCCCTTGACCTCATTGCCATCGACCGTCTGTTCGCCCTTCAGGCCGATCGGCAGGCTGTCGAGATAGGCATTGGGCGCGCGCCCGTCATAGGGAATGGCGTCGATGATATCAGCCGCGGGCGTCGGTTCTTTGTAGCCGTCGCTGTCCCAGGGAAAATCCGCCTCGTTGGCCAGGCCTTCGTCGACCAGAAGGCGCGCCGCCTCAAGGTAGATGTCGGGTTTGTAAACCGATCTGGCAACCTCGTCATACCAGGTGTCCGGCTTGGCCTCGTCGATCTGCCCCCAGCGGCGCATCTGTGTCAGATACCACACCGCATCGGAATAGAACGGATAGGTCGCGTTGTACCGGAAGAACACGTTGAAATCCGGGATGTCGCGCTTGTCGCCCTTTTCGAATTCGAAAAAGCCGGTCATCGAGTTGGCGATCACCTCGTAATCCGCGCCGACATATTCCGGGCGGCTGAGGATCTCCACGGCTTGCGCGCGGTTGGCGTTGTCGTTCTCATCGAGCCACATGGCGGCCCGGATCAATGCCTTGGTGATGGCCAGCGTTGTATTCGGGTTCTGTTCCGTGAACTCTTCAGTCAGACCAAAGACCTTTTCGGGATTGTTCTTCCACAGCTGGTAATCGGTGATGACCGGCACGCCGATCCCCTTGAACACCGCCTGCTGATTCCACGGCTCGCCGACGCTATAGCCGTGGATCGTCCCCGCCTCGAGCGTGGCAGGCATCTGCGGTGGCGGGGTGACCGACAGAAAGACATCCGCCTCGATCTGGCCCGAGATGTTGTCGGGGCTGTAATACCCCGGATTGATACCGCCGGCGGCCAGCCAGTAGCGCAGTTCATAATTGTGGGTCGACACGGGAAACACCATTCCCATGTTGAAGGCCTCACCCCTGGCGTTGAAGTCCTCGATCACGGGCATCAGCGCCTTGGCAGAAATCGGGTGCTGCGGGCGGCCATCCTCCATAGACGGGATATGCGGGCGCATCATGTCCCAGACCTCGTTTGACACGGTGATGCCGTTGCCGTTCAGGTCCATCGAGAAGGGCGTGACGATATGCGCCTTTGTGCCATAGCCGATTGTCGCCGCAAGCGGCTGACCGGCCAGCATATGCGCACCATCCAGTTGACCGTCGATCACACCATCCAGAAGCACCTTCCAGTTGGCCTGCGCCTCCAGCGTGACAAACAATCCCTCGTCAAGAAAATAGCCTTGATCATAGGCCACCGCGAGCGGCGCCATATCGGTCAGTTTGATAAAGCCAAAGGTCAGTTCGTCTTTTTCGAGATCAAGCAATTCGGCAAATGACGGGCTGGCCAGAGCCGTGGTGGCGGCAAAGCTCAGAAGGAGCCTTCTCATGGTGTATCCTTTCAAAGCGCCCGGTCTGTCGGGAAAAAGACAAGACCGAACAAGAACAGAAATAGGGCCGACACTGACCACCGGATGATACCGGCGGAGAGTGAGCGGCCCTGCTCAGAGTGTCCCGATCCTGGGAGGAATTCGATTTGCTCACATCGTTGCGAGCACAGTCAAACGATGCCGCAACGCAGCAAAGCTTTCCATATAATTCGCGGGGAAAGGTGTCAGATCACCGGCACTTTTCTCATCTGCACAAAAAAGCGACGGTCAATCCAGGTGAAAGTCAAAAACCTGTGCATCAAAAAAGCGATTGGGCAGGAGCGTCAACGTACCACCCGCCGATGCCACAGGGGTCGCATGCAGAATCGCCCCTTCGACTTTCTCGGAGGCGCCGGGCATGTCACAGCCGGTCATGCCCATGTGCATGCGGTACAGATCAGCGCGATAGACCTTGGCTATGACGTCGATATCCGCTTTGGTGCCAGTGCCGTGGTATTGCGCAAGATGCTGGCCAATCCACTTTGCCTGACTGCGCCAGGGAAAATTCGCCGCACCATGATGAAACATCAAAAAGCCATCGACCCGGCGCTGCTCGCCGCGGTCTGACACCACAAGATGCCCCGACAGCGCCCGGTCGATCAGTTCGGGCGAAAGATCCAGATAGGATTTTCGCGACAACAGGGTCGCTGCCGTCAACCTTGCATCAGGATCGGCAAGCCAGCGGCCGGCCCGCCACACGGCACGCATCAGCCGTCCCGTGAGGTCCGGCTCGGTCTCGGCCCACTCGGTGCGCACCGCCAACACCTTTTCCGGCGCAAAGCTCCAGATCGCGACGCCGGGCAACAAAAGCGCACCAGCGCCCTGCTCCACCGCCACCGAACCCCACGGCTCACCCACGCAAAAGGCGTCGATATCGCCTGCCGCCAAGGCGTTCGCCATCAGCGGTGGCGGCACGGTGCGGATCACGATGCCATCAGCACCAAGCTCGGTCGCCGCACTCCAATAGCGCAACAGTTCGACATGCATCGAAAACGGGAACGGCACGCCAAAGGTGATCGGCCCCTGCCGAACCTCGGCCAATGCACGGGCAGCCTTCGCAGGATCAGCGAAATCAAACTCAAAGCCGATGGACCGGAGCCGGTCCTCAAGCGGTTTGCCCACGCCGATGACGTTGCCATTGACCGACAGCACCGAAAGCGCACTCATCGCTGTCGCCACACCGCCCAGCCCCATGGCCATGGCCACGGGAACAGGAGAAAGCATATGCGCCGCATCAACCCGTCCGAAGGCCAGCATATCGCGAACCGAAGACCAGGACGGCGCGGCAATCAGATCAAGCGCAATACCTTCGGCATGCGCAAACCCCATCTCCTGCGCGACAATCAGAGGGGCCGCATCAACCAGCGGCATATAGGCGACAGGAACCGTGACCCGCGTCATCCCAAAAGCCCCGCTGCCGTCACAAGCGCCTCGGCAACATCGGCGACCCGGCGCCCCCGATCCATGGCGGTCTTGCGCAAGAGCGCATAGGCCGCATCTTCATCAATGCCCTTGGCTTTCATCAGCAGCCCCTTGGCGCGATCAATGACCTTGCGCTCTTCCAGGGCTCGCCGCGTCTCGGCCAATTCATTGCGCATCTGCCGCACCATGGCAAAGCGCGCAATCGCGGTATCCATCACCGGCTTGAGGCGCTCTGGTGCCAGACCGTCAACCACATAAGCTGAAACGCCCGCCTCGATGGCCGCTGCCGCCAGCCCATCGGAATTGCCCGAGACAAACATCGCCACAGGACGCTCCAGCGGCCCGGAGGCAAGGGTCAGTTCCTCCAAAATATCGCGGGTCGGATTGTCGATATCAATCAGGACAATATCGGGGCCGTACCCCGCGATCTTCCGCTCCAACCCACTGGTATCGCCGACAACCAGGACGTCACAGGCGCAGGCGTCTTTCAGGGCGTCAACAATTGCCAAGGCTCTGTCGCGGTCCTGTTCGACGACGACAATTCGGATCGAGTTTTTCATGATCTGGAAGTGCAATGGTTCTTGTGGAGGATGCAATTGATTGACGATCAAACGGACATGTTTCTTTTACAGAACATGTCCACCCCAAACAGTGTGCCCATAAAATGGGCGAAAGCCCGATTTTCCTGGGTAGGTTCTCAAGTGTTTGCCGACGCTGCGGTTCGACACCACACCCGTTTTCCACATGCGGTCAGATCGGGCAGGCGCGGCGCGGCCAGCTTTCCGGCAAATCCCTTGACGACACTCAAAGCGAAGAGCGCAAGAGTTTAGCCTATGACACGGCGAACTATGAACTCACGCTGACCGCAGAGCAGGATCACGACATCTTCTGGCGCGCAATCGACCACCCCATCATCATCGCCGCCCTGCACGAGAAGATGGATATCCTGCAGTGGCTCAACGACAGGCTTTAGTCGCCTTCCCGAAATCCCCTCGAATTCCGGCCTTCGAGACGTTTTCCAAGAGCGCCCCAGATCCGCAAGAACGAGCAAGATCCGTGTGGCCTATTCGCCAAAGCCTTGAGGATGAGGGGTAACCGCTCCGATCCTCCAGAAACCTAGCAACCCTTTCCTATATGCCTTGAAGTGGATCCACACAGCAGCAAGCGGAGGGGCAACTCTGTTGCATGCAAACCCTCCGACCGCTCGGTTGGTTAAAGGGCAAGGTTCGGAAATCTGACGTGACCCGGCAGGTGCCGGGACAAAACACCTGCGCGGATGCACTGCCAGACCATGACATACCCCGGCCCCCCACAGGAGGACCGGGGCATTGACTCAGCCGACGAGCAGGTCGGGCTGGGTATCGAGCCCAACAATCAGCGGATCGTGGTCGGACGAGGCAAACACGTCCGGGCTGAAGAAACCGGGATTATTGAACTGGCTGTTGTAGTTGAGCAGATCCGGTTCCTGCGCGTTGATATGCCACTCGGTCACGCCGGTGACGAGCCCAGCGATGTCGCTGGATGCGAGCGCCTGATCGAGCGTGCCTTGCTGGCCATCGAAGATGAAGCTGAACGCCTCCTCTTGACCGATGAAACTGTCGATCAGATCGACATAATCCGGGTCATCGGCAATGGTCTGCACCGGGTCTTCCTTGGCATAGGCGTTGAAATCGCCGAGCAACAGGGCATTGTCCGTACCGGTGCCGTTATACCCGGTCTCGAGCCATGTGGTAAGCTCGCCCGCCGCATCCGCACGCACCGCGTTCCAGAAGCCCTGACCGTCGCCCTGATCGAAATTCGGATCGGCCCGCAGCGCGTCGATATCGGCTTGGGTGATGCCGGTGCCGCCGCCATCGAGATACGCCTGCGCCGCCTCAGCCAGACCCACAAGGCCGCTGTCGCCCTTGGATTTGAAATGGTTGGACGCCACGGTAAAGGTGACACCCGACAGCTTGTCCTCGAACTCCGCCGCCACCACGGGCCGGTTGCGCTGGAAATCCTCCAACTGATTGCCAGAGGCAACGACCGGGTTGAGCACCTCGGCAAGCGCAAAGGTCTCTGCCGCCGACGCCTCGGTGAACACGTTGAAATCGGAGCTGACGAGATCGAGCGCGTTGCTGTCGTAGATCAGGCCGGTGGTGATGGCGTCTGTCCCGATGGGGCCGCCGTCAACGGTTGGATCGACAAAGGCATAAACGGCCGAAGAGCCACGCAACGCCGCTTCGGCATTGAGCGCCTCGACAAAGGCCGCGATGGCAGAGCCCTCGCCAAAGCCGTTATTCTCGATCTCCTGAATGGCAAAGACCTCGGCCCCGGTCTCGAAGAACGCCTCGACCAGCTTGGTGGTCTGCCGCTCAAGGTCGCTGGCCGTTGACGCCCCGCGCGCCTGCCCGGCGGGATTGGTCGCCGCGCCGTCACTGAGCGAGGTGAAGTAGTTGAGCACGTTGAACGCCGCCACCTGAATATCGCCGCCCACATCTTCGGGCAAGGCCGGGCGCGCGCCCTCGTTGGTGGTCGGGTCGATCACCAACTGGCCATCGATCAGCATCCGGTATTCGCCAAAGCCGAACCGCATCACGCCGGTGATATCGTCCTGCCCCGCGTCGCCGGTCACCCCGGTAATTTCCGAGCCGAGCCGCAGCGTCGCCCCCTCGGCGGTGAAAGTATCGCCCGCGTCAAGAATGCCGTTGCCATTGTCACCCGGTGTCAGGTTGGGGATGAACTCGAAGCTATCCGGGTTCTGCCCCGATTGCCCGTCGTCGATGATCAGCCGGTTGTTGAGGTTGCCCTCGATCACCTGCGCCACCTGCGCGGCCTCGGTCTGCGCATCAAACAGCTGGGTTGCCTGGGTCTGGGTGCCCGCGCTCACAGTGATCTCGCCAAAGCGGTCGAGGTTGAAATTCTCGATCACGGTGATCTCTTCATCCGCGATGCCGCTGGAAAGACGAAAGCGCATACCCTCCACCGCCTCGAAATCCGAAGCGCTCTCTGAGAGCATGATCTCGGCCATGGTCGGCAGCGGGTTGCCCGAGGAGTGCACGGTCACATTGGTGACATTGCCGATCTGGGTTTCCTCGAAAAACTCCGTCACCGTGCCGGTTACCGAAACTTGATCCCCAAGGCTCGGCAGGGCAAAACCGCCGCCGGTGAAGACGAATATCCCCTCTGAGGTGGCGTCATTGCCGTCGCTGTCGGCATCCTCTTCCTGAAGGAAGAAGCCATCGTCAACGAGATAGGTCACCACCGCGCTCACCGTGACAACCTCACCAAAGCGTGCCGCGACCGGGCCTGCGCCCTGCACCTCGGAGATCAACGCCGGGGTGGCGAGAGCAGCGGCGTTGGTGGCACCGGGCGTGTCCGCCGAGGTGTCACCAAAATCCAACTGCACAAAGTCACCGCTGCCATCGGGGTCGCGTGCCCCGCCCGCCATAGTAAAGCTGCCGTCCGGCCCGAACACGGTCGCGCTATAATTGACATCCGGCGTGGCATCGCCATCTACCAACGAAACCGACGCCAGAACCGTGCCGACATCGGTGTCGAACGTGCCGTCATTGTCCGTATCCAGATCGTCGCCCGCGCTGCCGGTAAAGCCGTCAACCACAAGGAATGTCTGCGGCGAGCCAAAGAAATCCAGCCCCGCAACGCCGACATCACCGATGCCGAGCGCCGGGTTGCTCGCCTCTGCGATGAGAAGAAAGCCATTCTCATCGGCAACAGCTCCATCGAGAGAAATCGCGAAATCGACCTGACCGGGTGCAAATTCGCCCGATATGGCCAGCAACGTCAGCCCGTCAAAGCTTTGCCCCGGCGTCGCGGCAATCTCGACGAAATTCGAGGTATCATCACTGGCACCACTGCTGGAGACACGGAATTCGTTGATCGCCACGCTCGGCGGCGGTGTGGTCCCGTCATTGGCACCCCCCCGGGTCTCGGCCTCGGGGTCGCGCCAAGTGCCATCCGCATTGCGCTGGAGCGAGAAGCCAACAGGCGTGGTGCCGAGTTCGGTCACACCCACATCAGTCGAGGTCAACCCCGCCGCAGGCCCGTCCGCCGCAATCATGGCCCCTTCATAGCTGAGGAACTCGACCACCGTGCCGCCGTTGATCAGCGCGATCCCGTCCGGGAAACCGTTTTGCAGGCCGGGCGCATCCACCACGTAATAGTCGAACACACCATCCGACGTGGCCGGGGCCGCAGGCAGATTGAGAGTCGCATAGAGACCTCCGCCATTGCCATTGTAGAGCGCGAGCGTTGTCGCACTCACGTCCGTGCCCGCGGCCACACGCACCTCGATGAATTCTCCGATATCAGCGCCGTCATTGTCATAGTGAAACTCGTTGATCCGCCCGACAAAGACCTGCGGCGGCGTGCCGTTCTCCGCCCCCGGCGTGCCCAGATCGCCCGCGCCAAAGCTCTGCGTCGCGGTCGTCCAGTTGCTGCCATCGTTGTTGTCGGCGGCCAGATCGACCAGTTCCATCGAGGCACCATTCGGGTCGGGAAAGGCAGGGCCGCCATCATATGCGACGCGGTCCACCTCGCGGCCTTGGGTATCGGTCAGAACGATCTCGTCGGCCCCATTGGCCAGCGCGATGCCGCTATACTGATAATCGACCGCAACCCCGCCATTGGTGGCCGTATCAGCATTGCGCCCCAGCACCAGAAACGCACCCGGCGCGATCAGCAGCGGGCCGCCGTTGTCGATCACATGGACATCGACATCATTGTCAGAGATGGTGTAGCCGTTGAGATCAATCGCGCTGTCACCGGCGTTGAATATCTCGAAATACTCGCCCGCGTCGTCCGAGACAGCCGCCGGGTTCTGCATGATCTCGGAGATGACAAGCTGCGCCAGCGGCACGAAATCGTTGTTGAGCCCGCGCGTGTCCTGATCCGCGACCGACCAGCCCTCACCCTCCTCGGCCCGCTCCAACGATGCACCAATGGGCGTGCCGCTGCCCTCGTCCACACCGATATCGGTCGAGGTGACGCCGGCTGCGGTGCCTTCGGTCGCGGTCAGCGTGCCCTCGTAACTCAGCAGTTCGATAAGCCGGCCATTGTTAGACAGGGCGATGCCGTCCGCAGCGCCGTTCTGAATGCCGTTCACGGGCATCTCGACGAGGTAATAGTCGAAACCACCCTCGCTGCTCGCGGGTGCATCAGGCAGGCTGCGGCTGTCATAAACGGTGCCGTCATCGCGGTAGAATTCCAGCAAGAGGCCGGAGACGTCCTGCCCCGCGCCGACGCGCACTTCGACGAACTCGCCGACATCAGTGCCCGCGTTGTCATAATGGATCTCGTTGATCCGCGCGTCGATCTCTGCAACATCGGCAACCGTCACAGCAATATCGGCGGTGGTGGTCACATCCCCGTCGCTCACACCGATCTGCACGTCATAGACATTGTCGCCCCCCGCATCCGCGGGCGCTTCGAAATCGGGGGCCGAGACGAAGCTGAGCGCGCCGGTCACCGCATCAATCGCAAACAGCGCGGCGTCGGCCCCGCCGGTGATCGCAAAGCTGAGCACATCGCCATCGACGTCACTGGCCAGAATATCCGCCGGAACGGCAATGCTGTTCTCGTCGATGGTGACAGAGGCAAGGGCAGACAGGACCGGGGCATCGTTGGCGCCCAATATGGTGACTGTCACCTTGGCTTCGGTCACGCCGCCGCGACCGTCATCGACCGTATAGGTAAAGCTGTCGGTAGCTGTCTCGCCATCGTCGAGATGGTCAAAGATCGAGCCGGGATCATACACCACCTGATCACCGTCGATCCGAACCGAGGCCCCAGCCTCGGAATTGGCCGAAACCGCCGTGATCGCGACGGTATCCCCGTCGAAATCCCGGTCATTCGCCAGAAGGTCCGCCACCGCGATAGCGGTTGTGCCATCTTCGCTCACCGTTGCGCTGTCGTCGCCCGCGATGACCGCATTGTTGCGCCCGTCGATAAAGATCGTCAGGTCATCAGCCGCGAAATAGAGCGCCTCAACCCCGGTGAGCCGGTCGTGGCCAGCATCGGCCACCGTGGCGGTGACGCTCGAGACCGTTGCTGTGCGCCCGAACCAGCCGCCGCGCACGGAAATCTGGTAGTCGTCAATGCCGCCCTGATAGACCGCCGTGTCAAACCCACGCCCGCCGCTCAGAAAATCATCGCCCGCACCTCCGGCAAGCGAGTCGTTGCCCCGGTCCCCATGGAGCGCGTCCTGTCCTGTTCCGCCATCAAGGATGTCATTGCCCGAACCGGCCAAGAGCAGATCATTGCCGCCACCGCCAGACAGGATGTCATCCCCGCCAAACCCGAGCAGGATATCCCTCTTGTCCGTTCCGTTGAGAACATTGGATTTCTGAGTGCCAAAAGCAAAGTTGCGCCACCAAGCGGTCATGCCGATTCCTCCGACTGCATCAAATGATAGTCGTGGGTGTGACACGCAAACGTATAAGGTTTGTGTCAAACACGACAATTGGGCGTTTCCGACACGAGCGTTTTGTGGGATCATCGCCCCTGCCCGCACGATACTGACGCCGACCGGGTCCTGTCAGAATTCGGGGGGGAAATGGCGGACTTATCAGGGTTCGAACCTCAGGCCTCTGCCTTGGGAGGCGCTATCAAGACCTTTCCCATAATCGCCATAGAACGCGACGGAGCACGACAGGACGCTGAATAAAATTGTCTTTTTCGTACATCGCGCCAAAGTGTCCATCCAGAAACAGGTCGCAGATTTCGCCCTTCTGCTCACGTCATGCGTTCGTGCGAAGGCTGAGGGAAGATCAGAAAGGTCTGTCGTCGCCTCTGCCGCCGGGATGCCGATGGCCGCAGCCTGCCTGAGGCATCAGACCTCATTCTCGGTCAACCCCGGCAGGGTCGGATTGTCCGGTTTCACGATCAGGGTCGAAGCACAGCCCTGACGGCGTGTCTCAACCGACGTCTGCGAAACCCTGGACTCTGGCCGCGCTGCCGTCAGTCCCCAAGGTGACAGCAAGACCGGCACCATGACCGCAGCCACTGCGTCGCAGGGGTCAAAGTTAGCTGTTACATCAAGGTCTCAGGTCCCACGCAGCACGAAGGACAGAACCATGATCAATCCCTGCCCGACCCATTCCGCGACACCTGCATGTCATCTGCCTGATTTGGCGGCGTGATGGAGCTTTCCGCATATCTCACCTTTGTGATCGTCAGCACGGCACAGGTTGCGACACCGGGACCATCCACGTTGTTCATCGTCAACAATGCCATCGCCCACGGGTGGCGCCGTGCATTGGCCGCGCTCAGCGGCGATCTGATCGCCATCGCGCTGCTGGCCACGCTTTCCATTGTGGGTCTCGGCACCTTGCTGACCACCTATCCCACGGCTTTCCTCGTCCTGCGCCTTGCCGGTGCGGCCTATATCATCTGGCTCGGTCTGACCTTTCTGCGCACGCCCCCGCCACGACCAGACCCATCAGCCGTCGGATCAGCAGATGCGCGCAGTAGCCTGCTGCTTTGGGTCCATTCATTCGGCGTCGGCATAAGCAATCCGAAAGCCGTTCTTTTCTTCGCCGCTTTGTTCCCCCAGTTCATCCCTGCAGGAAGTGGTCCGGCAGTCCTTGCCATATTGGTATCGACTTTTGTTGCAGTGAAACTGGTCGTTCTGGGCGGCTATGCGCTTGGGGCACGACATGCTGTCCGACTGCTCAGCAAGCCCGAGCACGCGCAGCGAGGCCGGTTGCTGACGGGCATCATCTTTCTGGCTTTCGGGGCATGGATGGTCTGGTCTGCCTGGGGCGACATCTAGACCCCCCGCGATTCACACGGAACAGGAAACGTTATGGAAATAGGTATCGACAGTTTTGCCGCGATCTTTCCCGATCCCGCCACTGGCAAGGTTCCAGCACAAGCCGACCGCATGGCGGCACTGCTCGACGAAGTCGTGGCCGCAGATCAGGCAGGGCTGGACGTGTTCGGCATAGGAGAACATCACCGACCGGAATTTCTGGATTCAGCACCCGCTGTCATTCTTGCCGCCGCCGCCGCCCGTACCAACCGGATCCGGCTGACAAGTGCAGTGACCGTCTTGAGCGCTGCCGACCCCGTGCGCGTGTTTCAAGAGTTCGCAACCCTCGACCTGATCGCCAAGGGGCGTGCCGAAATTGTCGTCGGCAGAGGGTCGTTCGGCGAGGCCTTTCCCCTGTTCGGTCTGGACACGCGGGCCTATGATGCACTGTTCGCGGAAAAACTCGATTTGTTCCTGAAACTGCGCGATGAGACCCATGTGACATGGGACGGACGCTTTCGCCCTGCGCTGACGGGTCAAGGTGTTTTCCCGCGTCCGCAACAACACCGCCTGCCGCTCTGGCTGGGCGTGGACGGCACCCCACAATCCTTTGCCCGCGCAGGGCAGTTGGGCCTTCCGTTGATGATTGCAATCATCGGCGGCCGTTTTGATCGTTTCCGGCCTCTGGTCGATCTCTACCGTGAGACCGGCCTGCAGGCGGGGCACAATACCGACCAGCTTTCGGTGGGCGTTCACGCGATGGGTTTTGTCGGCGACACCGACACGGCAGCCAAGGATACGTTCTATCCCGGCTGGGCGCACATGACAGAGACCATCGGACGCGAACGTGGCTGGTCAGCGCCCACGCGCCAGCAGTTCGACGCGATGGCCGGCCCCGAAGGCGCGTTTCTTGTCGGGGGGCCGGAAATGGTGGCCGCAAAGATGCTTCATGCCAGTGAAGTATTGGGCGGTCTTTCACGCATCACCTTCCAGATGAGTACAGCTTCGCTTGAAACCGCGGCAATGCAACGTTCCATCGCACTTCTGGGCAATGAGGTTGCACCAGTCATCCGCAAGGCCACGGCAGGTGCGGTCGTCACCGTTCACTAAGGATGGCATTCTGGCGCAGGCGGTCGGCAGCAAAATCGATGAAGCTGCGGATCTTGGCAGGTGCCCGACGCCCTTCTGCGTGAACGAGATGAATCGGAAGAGGCTCTGCCTCTTCCGCCTCCAGAACCGTCTCGAGGGTTCCCGCTTCTAGATCAGGGCCGATCTGATAGGACAAGACCTGACAGAGCGCCCATCCCCGCCGCGCAACGTCGATGGCGGCGGCGACACTGCTGACCGCCAGTCGCGGTTCGATCTTGACGCTTTGCGTGCCGCCGTTGCCAAATCTCAAATGGTGTCCGGCATTGAGCGGAGCAATCGACACGACCCTGTGTCCCGCGAGGTCCTCCAGAAAATTCGGGCGTCCGTGCGAGGCAAAATACGACGGAGCGCCGCAAATCACCCTGCGCACCTGTCCGACCCGCACCGCAGTCAGCCCGGAGGATGGCAAAGGCCCGATGCGAAGCGCGACGTCAAAACCTTCCTCAATGATGTTGACCAGTCGATCGACCATCAGCACATCGGCGGTAACGCCCTTATGTCGATCCAGAAAATCCAGCAGGACCGGCGTGATGTAAATGCGCCCGAATTCCTGAGGACAGGTGATGCGCAACTGCCCGACGGGGGCCGCAGCCGTACCCGTCGCCGCCTCGTCTGCGGCTTGCAATGACCAGAGTATTTCTCTGACATCCTGGAGATAGGCTCTGCCAACATCGGTCAGCCTTACGGTCCGGGTGGTCCGGGTAAACAGCCGGGCGCCAAGATGCGCCTCGAGCGCGTTGATCCCCCGTGTCGCCGATGGCGCACTCATTCCGGCCACGCGCGCACCGGCGACAAAACTTTCGGCTTCGGCCACCGCGACAAAGACCTTCAAGGTTTGAAGACGATCCATCCTGCCCACCATTAATGCAGATCGTGAAATACTGACTTACAGAATAAGGTTATTATTTTATCTTTAGGGATGTTCTACCTCTGTGTCTATCGAAGGCTGCAAGACAGCGGCCTGTCGCCCACACAAAAGGAGACCACCATGCCCGCCAGCAACGAAGCGCCCGTTCTTCTCTACCGAAACCCGAAATCCGGGCACTGTCACCGCGTCGAGCTGATGCTGTCGCTCTTGGATGTGCCCTATGAAAATGTCGATCTCGACATGGCGAACGCCGCGCACAAAGCGCCCGAATTCCTCAGGCTGAGCCCGCTTGGGCAGGTTCCGGCAATCGACGACAATGGAGCTGCGCTGTCGGATTCCAACGCGATCATCACATATCTGGCCGAACGCTACGGCGACGCCGAAGAGTGGCGGGGTCAAACCCCATCAGAAAAGGCCGAAGTCCAGCGGTGGCTGTCCATAGCAGCCGGAGAGATTGCGTCAGGGCCCTGTGCCGCGCGATTGGTGACCCTATTTGGCGTGTCCCTTGACCACGAGGCCGCCAAGGCGAGAGCACATCGCCTCTTCCATATGATGGAGGCGCATCTTACAGGCCGCACATGGCTCGTGGCAGAGCGGCCCACGCTGGCCGATATCGCTGGCTACAGCTACATCGCGCACGCCCCCGAGGGTGCAGTCAGCCTTTCCCCCTATCCAAATATCCGCAGATGGCTCTCGGGCATCGAAGCACTGCCGCGCTTTGTCGGCATGGCACGATCACCCGTGCTGGCCTGACGGTGCCTCGGACCAAGGAGCATCATGATGACCAACCACCACAATCCCTTTCATCAAGGCGAACTCGAGGCGCAGCGACGTGCCAACGTAGGTGATGTTGCGTCTTGGGCCGGCGGGTTCATCCGCGACCACATGCCGGATCAGCACCGTGACTTTTTCACGGCACTGCCGTTTCTGGTGGTCGCGGGTGGCGACAGCGCCGGCCGCCCTTGGGTGACACTTATGGAAGGTCGGGAGGGCTTTATCCGCTCGCCCGACCGGCACAGCCTGAAGGTGGATGCAAACCTGCACCACCAGGACCCGCTCCACGACACGTTCGCCCCCGGTTCTTCGGTGGGGATGCTGGGGATCGAGTTGTCAACGCGTCGGCGAAACCGGTTGAACGGCATCGTCACAAGCTCTGGCAAAACCCTCGCCATCGACGTCCGGCAAAGCTTTGGGAATTGCCCGCAATACATTCAGGAACGCGAATGGTGGCGGAAACCGCTTTACGACATTCCAAAGGCGCAGGTTTCCAGACAACTGGACGCGCGCCAGAAAGCGATGGTCGCGGCAGCTGACACCTTCTTCATAGGCACGGGATCGTTCGGAGCGAATGGCCAGCCCTCATCAAACGGCTACGACGCCTCGCATCGCGGCGGTCCGTCGGGGTTTGTCCGCGTCACTGCCGACGGGACGCTGCTGATCCCTGATTACGCAGGCAACAAATACTTCAACACGATCGGAAACCTCCTGCGAGACCCGCGCATGGGGCTTGTCTTCGTTGAGTTTGAAACCGGTCGCCTGCTGCACATCACGGGACGGGCACGGATCGACTGGGCACCAGTCGGCAGCCATGACCCCAATGCGCGACGCATGATTGAGGTGACAGTGGACGAGGTCATCGACCGCCCTGCGGCGCTGTCGCTGAGATGGCGCAGAGATGACGGGGCGCAAAGGAGACTGAAAGTCGTCGATAAGGTACAAGAGAGCGACGGCATCACGTCTTTCCATCTTGCCTCCGTCGATGGCAGCGCACTTGCGCCTTTCAAAGCCGGACAATTTCTGCCAATCGACCTGAAGGTTCCGGGACAGGCTGACGTGGTCGCGCGAACCTATTCGCTATCCGGCGCCCCCGATGCGGCAACCTACCGGATCAGCGTCAAGCGCGAGCATCTTGG
This sequence comes from Roseovarius sp. 217, assembly GCF_000152845.1. Lineage (GTDB taxonomy): Bacteria > Pseudomonadota > Alphaproteobacteria > Rhodobacterales > Rhodobacteraceae > Roseovarius. Next base: position 2,265,682 of record NZ_CH902584.1, on the reverse strand, counting down.
CATCGCCTCAAACCACCTCGCGTCCGATGTTCATATCGGTGCCACGATCGAAACACGGCCCCCGTCGGGCGATTTCGTCATACCCGATGACGTCAGCCCGCTTGTGCTCGTGAGCGTCGGAGTGGGCGTCACACCGATGCTGTCGATGCTGCATGCCAGTGCGGCGATCGGGTCCGATCGACCAGTCTGGTTCGTACACGGGGCCCGCAACGGACGGGAACACGCGTTTGGACGTGAAGTCGATAGGCTCGTGGCGTCGCGTCCGAACCTCATGCGACGGGTCTTTTACAGCGCCCCCCTACCAACGGACACCAAGGGCGAGACATTCGATGCCGTCGGTCGCGTGGGGGCCGATGATCTCATCAGTCTCGATGCCGGACCGGATGCACATTACCTGCTGTGCGGCCCCGAACATTTCCTATCCGCAGTTCGTACCGATCTGGAACAGGCTGGTGTATCCCAAGACCACATTCACGTCGAAGCCTTCGGTCCGGTCGGCTGACCGCCCTGCGTTTCCCGAAGCCATCGGGCCGTCTCGGCGATGTCCGCTTGGGACGGCTCATGGCCCGCTGCAACCAGATGGGCTTCGACGCTGGCTCCTCGGGCCTTGAGGTCGCCCGCCAACATAGACGGCTTGTGGACCAGCGTGTCGTCGCTTCCATCAAGAAGCAGCACATGTGTCTGCGACAGATCTTCGGCGGGCGAGTCTTCCAATACCTGCATGGCGCGCAACAGGGCCGCGTGGCGCACGAGGCCTGGATAGGACTGGATCACAGCCGCAAGAAAATTCGCGCCATTGGAGTAGCCCAGAAAGACAAGCCGTTCGGCGGCAAGCCCATAGCCTCGGATCGCGCCCTCGACAAAGGCCGCAAACGCTTCGGCTTCGCTGCGGATATCCGTCTGATCAAAGGTCGCGGCGTCGATCCGGCGGAACCAGCGATTGCTTCCCTCTTCGGTCGCCCTGCCCCGCACCCCCAGCAGCGTTGCGCGCGGCGCGATACGGCGGGCAAGCGGCATCAGGTCGGCCTCGTTTCCCCCGGTGCCATGCAGCAGAACCAAGGTCGTGCCGTCCGGGTCTCGGGGCCGGTTGAAACGATGGGTAAAGGGCAGTTTGCGCACCGGGAACCGCTCTTCTCCGGGTAGGGCGAACTGCGGCAGCATGGCCTTCAGATCGTCGGCACGGTCAACGTCCGAAGGCGGCAGAAACAACGTCCGGCCAAGCGCGTCCGGCGCTTCATCGACGGTCATTCCGGGCCCGTCCGTGGCATATTCCAGCAGAATACCCGCCGGATCGCGCACATAGAGCGACACAAAATACTTTCGGTCGTGAACTTCGGTCGGCCCATGATCCCTGAGCGATAGCCGCATGGATCGAATAGCATCGGCATCCGGCGCGCGAAACGCCACGTGGTCCGGCACCCCTGCGCCAGCGACGGATGGCACGTACCCCGACACTTCCCGCACATCGACCACATCAGTGTCGGACACCATGCGGTGCGTCAGGCCCTCGCGCAGGCCCGGCTCATATCCAAACCTCGACAGAAACGATGCAGTCTCTTCCGCCTTGTCGGTCAAAACTGTAACGCCCCGCACCCGCGTGGGCGCATCAGCCAGCGCAGCCGCCGTCGGCATGTCGATGCCCACCAGCTTCACGATCAGCCCGTCGGGGTCTTTCAACCGCAGCACCGGCTCATTGAATTCGCGGGATGGTCCCTCAAACGGGACGTTGGCCGCGAGCGCTTTGGTCACCCAATCACCCAAGGATGCGGGCGACACGGCAAGCGCCACCTCCGAGACCTGTCCGATGCCGGTCCGGCCCCGTCCCGACGCCTCCCACACGAGAAACGTCAGCAGCGATCCCGGGCTGCCGATGCCGTCACCATAAATCAGGTGCAACTGTTCAGCGTCTGCATATCCGCCGGTCTGCTTTACCAGCCTGAGGCCAAGGAAACCGGCGTAAAAATCCACATTGGCCTGCACATCACCGGTAACGCCGGTGACGTGATGAATGCCAGTTGCAGATTTCGTGCTAATCGTCGCGCTCATTTTCCTGGCCTCTTGCGTTGTATTTCTGTTTTTCCGGACTTACGAAAAATCCCTCTTAAAGTCTCGGACGTCCGCGGACTTGCACCGCAAAGCCTGCCGATCTTGCTGCCTTTCCGGTTTGTGCAGCACACGGCTTGTCCCAGACACATCAAACTTCGCTTGAGATCCGCCGCTCACATCCATTGACATACGCAGCGTATCTTATTATTTCACATACGTCTCGTATCTCAAACAGTGACACCCCTTCAACCTACAAAATCCCGAGGACAAAATGAAACTCGCAAACGAAGCAATTTTCCCCGCAGACCGCCATGCGCTTTACGAAGAACACGGTTATTCGGCAGCGATCAAGTCAGGCGATCTGGTCTTTGTATCCGGCCAGGTGGGCAGCCGCGAAGACGGCTCGCCGGAACCCGACTTCAAGAAACAGGTCGCGCTTGCCTTCCAGAATCTTCAGGCTGTGCTGAAAGCCGCCGGATGTACGGTCGACGACATCGTCGATGTGACCACCTTCCATACCGACCCGGAAACGCAGTTCGCGGATATCATGGACGTACGGTCGACCGTCTTTGATCAGGCCCCCTACCCGAACTGGACCGCAATCGGCGTGAACTGGCTTGCAGGGTTCGACTTTGAAATCAAGGTGATCGCCCGCGCTCCGGCTTCGGCCTGATACAGTCTCTTCCGCCGCGCCATGATAGCGCGGCGGACGATGGTGTGCCGTGGCCGAACGTCCACCCCCTAAAACCGTTTGGGGCTTGTCCGATCCAGTGCCGCAGAAATCGGGATGAATTCGGCGTCATCCCCCGGCGGAAGGCGGAACGGTCCCTTGGTCCAATCGCCAGCTTTCCAGTCTTCCTTGGCCTGCTCGATGCGGTCTTTCGAAGACGAAACGAAATTCCACCAGATATACCGCTCCTGGTTCATCGTGGCCCCGCCCAATGCCATCAACCGCGCGCCCGCAGGCCCGGCCTTGACCGAGATGCTGTCGCCCGGACGGAACACCATCATCCGCCCCTCGTCAAAGTGGTCGCCTGCAACTTCGACGGAACCTTGGGTGATATAAAGCCCGCGATCTTCGTGGTTGTCTGGCAGAGGAAAGGCCGCTCCGGGCTCGAGAACCACATCCAGATAGAAGGTCTCGGATTGCATCGTGACGGGGCTGGTTTCGCCATAGGCCGATCCAAGGATCAGCCGCGCTTCAGCTCCGTTATCGCGCAGCACGGGCAGCGCTTTTTCCTTGTGATGCTCAAAATCCGGCTCCATTTCTTCACGATCTTCGGGCAGGGCGATCCATGTCTGGATGCCAAAGACCTTGTGGCGCGTCGCGCGTGTTTCGGCGCTGGTGCGCTCGGAGTGCGTCACGCCCTTGCCCGCGACCATCCAGTTCACCTCGCCGGGATAGATCATCTGATGCGTGCCGATGCTATCACGGTGTTCGAATTCGCCATTATACAGATAGGTCACAGTGCCGAGGCCGATGTGCGGATGCGGACGCACGTCGATGCCGCCTTCGGTGATGAATTCGGCGGGGCCCATCTGGTCGAAAAAGATGAACGGCCCCACCATTTGGCGCTCTGGCGAGGGCAGTGCGCGCCGCACCTCGAATCCCCCCAGATCGCGGGCGCGCGGAATAATGAGGGTTTCGAGCCCGTGGGTGCCAGTGGTTGGACATTCGGGGGTATGGGTCGGGTTCCAGCTCATGGAAGTCTCCTTTGCAGGTTGAGAGGGAGGTCTAATGCGATCCGATATAGTGACGCACGCGGGGTGCATCCGGTCCTTGGTGCAGGCTGCGCAGATCCGTGTGCAGGTCCATATCCGCAACACTGACCCGACCATGCTGTTCGAGGTGCTCGGCCCAACTCGGCAGGTGAAAGGTCTCCAGCCAGAGAGCAGGCTCCTCGACGCCTTGGTGAACATACCACTGTGTGGCACCGTTGCGTAGCCGCTCTTTTGCGACCGCCTTCATTCGTTTTTGAAACTCCGCCGCAGCCTCGGGCCGGATGCGGTATTCGACAGTGACCATCGCGGGCTGGTCACCACTTTGTCCACCTGCCTGCGTCGGCGCTTCGGGCCAGACGGACGCCGGGCTGTGATCCAGCACCTCGCCTTGACCGACCATCAGGTTGCGTGTGAGGACAGCGCCGACGCCAAGGCCCAGAGCGGCAATGAACAGAGCCGTTGCGATGGACGTCGCCGCCGCCACCTGCCCCCAAAGGATCGACCCCAGCGCCATGGAGCCGAAGAACACCATCAGGAACACGGCAAGCCCCCGCGCCCGGATCCAGTTCGGCAGGGCGGTCTGCGCAGAGACGTTGAAAGAGCTCAGCACGGCGATCCACGACATGCCGCCCATGAACGCAGCCGCCAGCAGGGCCACGGGGACTTGCGCCAACGCCATCAGGATCAGTGCGAATGCCGTGCCTGCGGTGCCGATCCGCACCGTCGCGTCCGAGGAGGCGACCCGCTGGAGCCGAGGCAAAAGCACGGCACCCGTCACCGCCCCCGCCCCGATCAGTGCCATCAGCGCACCGTAAAGCGTCGCTCCGCCGCCTTCGGCACTGCGCGCGATCAGCGGCAACAGGGCCCAATAGGCCGAAGCGAACAAAAAGAAGGCCGCAGCCCGCACGACAGTGGCCAGCATCGCAGGGTTGTGGCGGACATGGCGCAGGCCGGTCGCCATGTCAGACAAGAGCGATCCGGTGGGACGTCGCCGTTCCGTTTTCTCGGGCCGCCAGAGCGCCAGCGCCGTGAGAATCACCAGAAAGCTGAGGGCGTTGACGGCGAAAGGTGCGGCAAGGCCAACGCTGGCGATCAGCGCCCCCGCGATTGCCGGACCGATGGCGCGCGAGATGTTGATGCCCATGGAGTTCAGCGCGATGGCAGGCTTCAACTGCTCGCGTGGGACCAGTTGCGGCACGATGGCCTGCCATGCAGGGGCCATGAAGGCAGCACCCGTTCCAATCACCAGCGTAAATACGATCAGCAGCACCGGCGTCATCGCCTCTAGCCAGACCAGCACGGTCAACAGGCTGACAACGACCAGCAGCCCCATATTGATCCCCAGCAGCATCCGCCGCTTGTCCAAACGGTCGGCCAATGCGCCGGCCAGCAGGGCAAAGCAGAACACCGGCAGGGTCGTCGCCGCCTGCACCAATGTGACAACCGCAGGGCTGGGATCGAGCGTGGTCATCAACCAGCCCGCGCCCACATCGTGCATCCACGTGCCGATGTTGGAAATCAGCGTTGCGGTCCAAAGCAGGGCAAAGGCGGCTTGACCGAACGGAGCGTAGGCGCTGACCGCTACGGGAGCGTTACCACTGGATGACATCAGCCAGCTCTTCGCGGTGTTTCATGACATGGGCCCGCACAAAGGGACACAGCGGCACGATGCGTTGACCCTTGGCGCGCGCGTCCGCAATCAACTGTTCGGCCAGAGCCCGACCGACGCCGGTGCCGCGCATGCTGTCCGGAACATCGGTGTGATCCGCGATCACAAGCCTGTCCGAAACCTTGGAGGTGGTCAGTTCCGCCTCGCCGATCTTGCCCTCGACGGTTGCCGCATAGCGGCCCTTGCTATCGGTCTCGGTGTAGGTGATTTTTGATGATGTCATGGATACTTGTCCTCTTGGAGTCTGATCAGGATCGCCGCGGCGATCAGCCCGCCGATCAGGCCCATGTTGGCCGTGAACGCTGCGAAATTCGGAAGGAAGGCGTCCTGTGACATGCTCCAGAAATGATGAGCAAGAATCGATGCGGCCACTGAGAAGAGCACCAGCATGGCGGCCCCGACGGGCGCAAACAGTCCAGTGATCAGACTGATGGAACCGCCCAGCTGCACCAGAACCGTCATGGCGGCGACGAAGACAGGCAAGGGCAGCCCCATAGCGGCGACCTCGGCCACGGTGCCTTCAAAATCGGCAGCTTTGACCATGGCACTGGCCCAGAATGGGCATGTAATTACCATGTTGGTCGCGGTCACAAAGGCACGGCTCAGGTACATTGATCGGTCCCCTGTGTAGCGGCGCGCACCCTGCGCCCGCCCGTGTTCAAACCGCAAAGCATGCACACCCCAATGCCCCCCAGAAGGCCGATGCGTCCCGCACCGGAACAGGGTTGGCCCATGCGATGCCGTGACTGTGGCCGTGCAGGCCGCACCCGTTAGAGCAGCCGTCGTGACACGCGCGCATGTCCATTGAGGCGGGTGCCAGCGATGCCTGCCGTTGCGCCGGGCTTGCGAACTGTGCGTTGGCGGCCCAATCAGGGCTCGCGGGTGGCAGCGGCGGGTTGTGGTCGGCAAAGTCGCCCTCGGCAAAGACCACCTTGCCCCCGACCACGGTCATCACTGACGTAATTCCGCGCAGCTTGCCATCGGGCACGTTCATCAGATCATCCGACAACACCGCAAGATCACCGTACATGCCCACCGTCAGGCGACCTTTGACCGATTGCTCGCCTGAGAACCACGCCGAGCCGGTGGTCCAAAGCGCCAGCGCCTCCTCGCGGTTCAACAGTTTGTCGTCCCCATAAAGCGTCATCCCGCCCACAGTCTTGCCCGTGGTCAGCCAGTGCATCGAAACCCAGGGATCGTAGCTGGCGACGCGCGTGGCGTCGGTGCCAGCGCCAACGGGCAGACCGGTGTTCAGCATCTCGCGGATCGGCGGTGTGGCGTCGGCGGCCTCCGCGCCGTAGCGGTCCACGAAATATTCACCCTGAAACGCCATCCGGTGCTGGGTCGCAATGCCGCCACCCAAGGCCTTGATCCGTTCGATGTTGCGCGTGCTGATGGTTTCGGCGTGGTCGATGATAAACCGCGTCTTGAACGGCGTGTTGCCGTTGACCCGTTCGAACACATTGAGGAATCGGTCGATGGTCTCGTCATAGGTGGCATGGATGCGGAACGGCCATTCGTTCGTCGCCAGCAGTTCGACGATGCGCTCCAGCTCCTCCTCCATCACCGGCGCGGGATCGGGGCGCGGCTCAAGGAAATTCTCGAAATCCGCCGCCGACCACGCCAGATTCTCGCCCGCCCCGTTCATCCGCAGCCAGCCGTCACCCGCCCCCGGTTCGGTCATGCCAATCCAGCGCTCATAATCCGACAGTTCCTGTCCGGCGGTCTGCGCGAAGAGGTTGTAAGCCACGCGCAGCGTCATCTCGCCCGCGTCATGCAGCGACTGGATCACGTCATAGTCCTGCGGATAGTTCTGCCCGCCACCGCCTGCGTCAATCACCGATGTGACACCCAAACGGTTCAGTTCGCGCATGAAATGACGGGTCGAGTTCTTTTGGTCCTCGATGGCCAGCTTTGGCCCCTGCGCCAGCGTTGAATAGAGGATCAACGCCGATGGCCGCGCGATCAGCATGCCGGTGGGGTTGCCCTTGGCATCGCGAGCAATCTCTCCACCGGGAGGATTGGGCGTGTCCTTGGTAAAGCCGAGCGCCCTGAGCGCCGCGCGGTTGAGAAGGGCCGCGGCATAAAGATGCAGCACGAACACCGGCGTGTCCGGAGACGCGTCGTTGATCTCGTCCAGCGTGGGCATCCGTCGTTCTGCAAACTGGAATTCCGACCATCCGCCGACGACCCGCACCCATTGCGGCGCGGGCGTGTTGGCGGCCTGCTTGCGCAGCATCGCCAGGGCGTCAGAGACCGATGGCACGTTTTCCCAGCGCAGCTCCATATTGTAGTTCAGACCGCCGCGGATCACATGGGTGTGGCTGTCGTTCAGACCGGGGATCACCCGGCGCCCCCCAAGGTCGATGACCTTCTCCACATCATCGCCATGCAGCCGCATCACATCTGCATCCGTACCGACAGCGGCCACCTTGCCGTCGATGATTGCGATCGCCGTGGCGTCGGGCGTGTCGGGATCAAGCGTGGTGATCTTGCCGTTGCGCAGAATGAGTGTGGTGTCGGTCATGGTCTTTTCCTGTGCGCAGGCAAATCGGGGATGGATCAGGCCAAGGGCCGTGGTGGCCCCCAGACCCGCCAGCACGGTGCGGCGGCGTGTGGACATGATGTTCTCCAGCTTCAGAAGATCGGGCCGCCGAGGCATGCGCCGCGGCAGCCCGAGTGATTTACTTTGCGGCTACCGGATCAAGACGTGTGCCGGTGTGTTGACTGCGGCTGGGGGCCTTGTGAACCATCGTATAAGCGTAGTCGACGCCCATGCCGTAGGCACCCGAATGCTCGCGAACCAATGCCATCACGGCGTCATAGGTGTCGCGGTGCGCCCAGTCGCGTTGCCATTCCAGCAGCACCTGTTGCCACGTGACCGGCACAACGCCAGCCTGAACCATCCGGTCCATCGCACGGTCATGCGCCTCAAGTGTGGTGCCGCCCGACGCATCCGTGACCATATAGATCTCGTAGTCCGTGTCGTTCAGGCAGCTGAGCGCAAAGGTGGTATTGCACACCTCGGTCCACAGGCCCGACACGACGACCTTCTTGCGACCCTTGGCTGCGTTCTTCGCCAGCGCATCGCGCACCTTCTGGTCGTCCCATGAGTTCATCGAAGACCGCTCCAATAGCGGTGCTTCGGGGAAAACATCCAGCAGTTCGGGATAGGTGTGGCCCGAGAAAGCATCGGTTTCGACGGTGGTGATTGTGGTCGGAACATCAAAGATCTTTGCAGCTTTGGCCAGACCGACTGTGTTGTTCTTCAACACCTGACGGTCAATCGATTGCACGCCAAAGGCCATCTGCGGCTGGTGGTCGATGAAGATTAACTGGCTGTTTGCGGGGGTAAGAACTTCGGTTTTGGACATGTTCGTGGTCTTTCTTCGGTTGTGACAAGGACGGATTTCAGGTTTCGATGAACGCCAGCAGGTCGGCATTCAGCACATCGGCGTTCACGGTCAGCATGCCGTGCGAAAAGCCGGGATAGGTCTTGAGCGTGCCGTTCGGCAGCAGCTTGACCGCCAGTTCCGCCGATGCGGCGATCGGAACGATCTGGTCATCTTCGCCGTGCATGATCAGTGTCGGGACGGTGATTGCCTTCAGGTCTTCGGTCTGGTCCGTTTCGGAAAAGGCCTTGATGCCGTCGTAATGCGCTTTGGCGCTGCCGGTCATGCCCTGACGCCACCAGTTCTGGATCACGCCGTCATGAACCATGGCCCCCTCGCGGTTGAAGCCATAGAACGGGCCCGCTGGAACGTCCCGGAAGAATTGCGCGCGGTTGCCTGCGAGTGCGGCGCGGAACCCGTCGAAAACCTCGATCGGCGTGCCGTCCGGGTTGCTGTCGGTCTTCAGCATCAGGGGCGGGATTGCGGCGACCAGAACCGCCTTGGCCACACGGCCCGCTGGTTCACCGTGTTGCGCAACATAGCGCGCCACTTCGCCGCCGCCTGTCGAATGGCCGATATGGACGGCGTTGGTCAGATCCAGCGCTTCGGCCACCGCAAAAGCGTCTGATGCGTAGTGGTCCATATCGTGGCCTTCGGACACCTGCGCCGACCGGCCGTGACCGCGGCGGTCATGGGCCACGACGCGGTAACCTTTCGATACGAAGAACAGCATTTGCGCATCCCAGTCATCCGAGCTGAGCGGCCAGCCGTGGTGGAACACGATGGGTTGGGCATCTTTGGGGCCCCAATCCTTGTAGAAGATTTCGGTGCCGTCTGGTGTCGTTACATAACCCATGGTCAGGTCTCCTGTTGAAGGGTCAAGGGGCGCCGGGCCCGCAGCAAACGCAGGACCGGAAAGCGAAAGCGCGGCCGCAAAGGTTGATCCGGTGATCATCACCTCGCGGCGGTTGAAAGTGAGGCTGGGGTGCGATTGATCGTCCGGTTTCATCCCGCGTTCTCCGATGGTGGTGTTTTAAGGTCGCTCGCCGCATCACGGCATTGAGGAAGCCGCCCAAACAGATGCGGGCCGCAGTGATGATTGAACCACGTCAGATTGACGCTGTTTCCAGACATGACCTGCCGCAGCAGCGGTACGGTCTGTTCGCCGATCAGGATGCCCAACAGGCCCACCAGTGCGATCACCGGCGGCGCAGGCGAACGGACGTTCAAAAAGCTGTAGATCGCACCGACTAAAATCCCCACGCCCAGTGATAAAAGGTAGATTTTCATGGTGACGTCGCTCCCGTTGGTGCTGGCCTTGCCTTGCCGATCCTCCGGACCCCGCGCGGCCTGAGTGTCGCGTGGTCCTTATTTTTGAATGAAACGGCTCAAGATTGCGCCGGCGCGGCCCTCGTCGCATTTGTCCGCAAAGCGCGACGCGCGGGTCGATCCAATAATGATGGCACTATGTGGTTCGGGCATTTTGCAAGTCCTGGCTGTTATGCCCACTGCAATTCGGATCGCTAACTGTAATCAGGCGCCTGGCAATGAGTTGTGAGATCTTCTTGGCAGACTCACAATAACAGGGCTTCAAAGCCATTGCGGCGCATCGTTTGCTGCGATGGTGCTGGGCTTGCGACTTCTGTCGGAGAGTCATCATATTTTTGCCTCTCAGACTTATCCGACCTCCGATTATCTCCCGGATGCCTAACGTCGGCGGTCAGATTTGAGGGAAATCTCCCTCTGGCCTAGCCCCCTTGCAACGCCTCTGTCTCCGTCTTGCACCTTGCGGATTGCCCGAGAGGTGCCCGCTGGAAAATGGCGAGTGCCGCCTGTGCTGGCGTCGGGAGAGGTATCGACGGCTCAGCGGCCAACTCAGCTTCTTGAAGCGCTCTGCGAAGGCGCTTGCTGTCGCGGGCAATGGTCGTGCCAATCTTACAGAGCGCTGCCGCCTTTGTTAGCCACTTTCGCTGACGTCAACGGGGCTTAAATCCGCGATCTCGAAACGTTCGATTTCAGACACTAAGGCAGGCGGACACTTGCGGATGTTATCTGTTGCTTTACGACGATCCCTGACGCAAGACACTCAAAGGCCGCGACGGCCTTTTGCAACGTGGCTTCGGGCGTCGCGCTTGACGCAACCCAAAGCGCCGCGTTGAGCGCCATGCCGTTCAAGAGGCGGGCCAACCCCTCGATGTCCACAGGCTTGATCGCACCTTGGATCGCAAGGTCGCTCAGGGTGGCGACAGTCGCCTGCAAGCATCTGTTCTGGCTGGGCCATTGCGACGGGTCACCCAGCACCGAAGGGCCATCCAGAAGCACGATCCGCTGAACTTCGGGCCTGAGTGCCATCTCGATATAGGCGTGGCCTTCGGCGAGCAGCCCGTCCCAGCCACCGCCCGCCCGCTCCCCGGCGGCCTGCGCATGCGCGGCCATCGCTGAATCGATCTCGTCGACCACCGCGGCGAACAAGCCCCGCTTGTCTCCAAAGTTGTGGTAGAGCGCACCGCGCGTCAAACCGGCCTCAGCGGTGAAATCGTCCATGGACGCGCCGGAAAAGCCCTTCTCCGCAAAGGCCTTACGCCCCGAAGCGATCAGCTTTTCGCGGGTTTCCTTCATCATCTCGCCGCGTGTTCTGGCTGCCATCATCATTCTCTGAGTAAGTCGGGGGGAAGCCCCTGATTATCAATATCTCGCTGAGCGCATTTTTAATGTACGCAACGTATATGAAATAACAAGGCTTCGCCGGATGCAGCAACCCGGTTGCAATCGTCCATACGGCCGCCTACATGTAAAGTGATCGTTTTACATTTACGGGCTTGATACCGAAAAGGACACTGTCATGGAACTGACGCGCAGGCTGACCGATGCAGCCGAGAAACTCTTTGACCGGTACGGATACACGGCAACCGGAATGGACCGGCTTACCAAGGCCGCCGACATGTCCAGCCGGACGCTTTACAAACATGCAGGCAGCAAGGCGCAGCTTATGGCGATGGTGCTATCTGAACGCGACAAACGCTTTCTGTGCCGTACCGACGTAAAGAGCGTCGAGGCGCTCTTCGACGCGCTCAAGGACTGGACCGCAACCGAAGGCGCGCGCGGGTGTCTGTTCTTGCGCGCCTTGGGCGAGACAGGCGGAGACACACCCGAAATCACCGCAGCGGTCGAGGCGCACAAGGCCGCATTCGCGGCGCGCATAGGCGACATCGTGGCCATGGATATCGGCCGCGATGACCCCTTGTTGACAGAGCAGATCATTGTCCTCTTCGAGGGCGCGGCGCATGCCGCGATCTATCGGGGCAATGGCGCAGTTGACGCCGCTCGGGTTGCTGCAGCGGCGCTGGTAAAGGCAGCTCGGACATGAGCCCCGCCGTTCGTATCAGCGCGACTGGTTTCGCCCTGATCGCCGTCTGCTACGGTTTTGCACGTTTCGCCTTCGGGCTTTTCCTGCCGCAGGTGGATGCCGATCTTGGGCTCGGTCCCACACTGAGCGGGGTGATATCGGGCGGTGCTTTCGCAAGCTACTGCGTCGCGATCATTGGCTCCGCCGTATTGACAGAACGGTTGGGCGCGCGGGCGGTTGCGACGGGTGCCGCCCTCATTGCCGCCCTCGGCATGGCGGGTATCGCGTTGGCACCGACGCCACTGTTTCTGGCGGCGGCCGTGATCTTCGCAGGAGCAAGCACAGGTCTTGCCTCGCCTCCGATGGCGGCCGCTGTGGCGGCGGCCGTGTCACCAGTTCGGCAGGATCTGGTGAACACGACGATCAATGCTGGCACAAGCGCGGGCGTCGCACTTTCAGGCCCGATCGCCTTTCTGCTGGCAGGGCACTGGAGAACCGCCTTCGCTTTTCTCGCCGTTCTGGCGCTGATCGTCGCCGTCTCAGTGGCACGATCCCTACCCCCTTCGCGCGCCGACACGATCCCAAAAGGGCTACCGCCCTTCAACGCGTCGATCCGACGCCTGATCGCCGCGTCCTTCCTCATGGGGGCGGCAAGCACGGCGGTCTGGTCCTTTGGCGGGCAACTGGTGTCGATTAATCTGGACTGGGGGCCTGAAAAGATCGGGGGGCTCTGGGTCTGCATGGGTCTTGGCGGAATTGCGGGCGCGGGCGCAGGCGGCCTTGTTGCCCGGTTCGGGCTGAACACGACCCACGGCATCTTCCTTGTATTGATGGCGGTCGGCATATTGGTCATTGCAACGGTTCAGGCCACACCGGTCCTGGTGTTGACCGCAGGTGCGGTGTTCGGCGGTGCCTATGTCATGCTGACGGGGGTCTACCTGATCTGGGGCGTGCGTGCCCTACCCGACCGTCCGGCCACGGGGCTGATGGTGGGCTTCCTTACGATCGCGATCGGACAGACTGCGGGCGCGCCTGTGTTTGGCATGGTCTTGGGGCAATTGGGACCATCCACGGCGGGGGCGGTGTTCGCCACCCTTGCGCTGATCGGCGGCGTGTTCCGCACGCGCCGCTTGTCCGTGGACGCCGCTGAAATCAGGTGCCCGCGACCGCACGGTCAAAAGGTCTGAAACTGCGGCGGTTCCGTGAGATGGCAGACGATCCACAGCCCGCCGCGCGCGTTGTTCCTGCTATTCAACGAGGCGCAAAAGGCGCGTCTGTTGCGCAACATTGCCACGCCGATGCTGGCCGTGGGGTGCATGGGCCAGAGTGAGAAAGACCGCCTGACCCAACTCATGAGTATCGCAGCGCTGCGATGACAACCCTCCACTGGTCCTGACGTCAGCCAAGTCACAGAGAGGGTAGCAGATTGCGGATATGCTCCCCAAAGGTCTTCACCACCGCAGAGCGTTCTGTGTCTGAATAGTCCACAAGAACCCCGATATGTGGCAGGCGCGGCAAGTAGCGATCAAGGATATAAAGGTCCGGCGGAACCGCCTTCTGCGTAAAGACGCAAACTGCCAATCCTGATCTTGCAATGGCAATCAAGCCACCCAAACTGTTACTTGCAAAGGATATTCTGTAGTTGATCCCAGCCCGATCCATCGCATCGCAGGCCGCCTTGTGATCCATTGTATTGGAGGCTGATAGAGCCAACGGTAAGGTGTCGCCATACTCTTCCAAGGCAAGTTTGGGTTTGTTTCCAACCCAAACCAACTTTTCCTGCCGCAGGATTTCATCTGCTTCTGTCGGATGCGAGGTAGAGATCAGAGCCAGATCAATCTGGCGCTGCTGCACCAATCGGCGCAGTTCGACTGTCGGCGCGGCAACAACCGTGATGTCCACAGCAGAATGAATGGCCCCGAAACTTTGCAACAAAGACGGGCCGAAGGCGATCAGATAGTCCTCCGGGCACCCAAAACTGAGTGAACCATAGAGACCCTTGTTGGTAAACTCCGAGATCGCCTCGTCATGCGACTTCAGGATGCGCTCAGCATAGATCAGAAATCGCTCCCCAGCCTCGGTCGCACGAATACCGCTGCCCGACCGGTGAAACAGTTTCTGCTCCAGCACCTCTTCCAGCCGTTGGATTTGCATTGTGACGGCCGACTGTGTCCGCAGCACCTGAATGGCCGTCGCACTCAGCGATCTTGACCGCGCTGCACAAACAAATGTGCGAAGCAAGCGCAGGTCCAATGTTTGCAGCATATCAGAATTCCTAATATCCCAATTGATTATTATCAATTTTACTGGATTCACCACACGCGTCTAGTCTTTCCCGTGCAGATGGGTCTCCGGACAAGAAAGGTGAAATGATCTATGTCGGCGAACAGCAATCACGAGTTCTGGACCTCCGCTCGAACCCACCTCCTCCGCTATGGCGGAAGTTTTGATCCCGTCATCATCGAGCGGGCACAGGGCAGTTTCGTTTATGACGCTGATGGGCGTGCGATCCTTGATTTCACGTCGGGACAGATGAGCGCGCTTCTTGGGCATTCCCATCCAAGCGTGGTCGCCACAATTCAACGGCAAGCCGCTGAGTCAATTCACCTTTTTAGTGGAATGCTCTCTTGGCCAGTTGTCGATTTGGCACGTCGGTTAGCGGGAATTGCACCGGGATTGGATCGCGTGCTTTTATTGTCGACCGGGGCGGAGTCCAACGAAGCCGCGATCCGCTTGGCCAAGCTGGTGACAGGCAAGCACGAGATCGTCGCCTTTGCGCAAAGCTGGCATGGCATGACCGGGGTTGCGGCATCGGCAACCTATAGCGCTGGACGCAAGGGCTATGGACCATCATCCGTCGGCTCTTTGGCGATACCGGCACCAAACAGCTACCGCCCCCGCTTCAAAACCCCCGAAGGGCTCCTTGATTGGCAAGCCGAGTTGGATGATGGATTCGCGCTCATTGATGCGCAATCAACCGGAAACCTTGCGGCCTTCATTGCAGAACCAATTCTATCCAGCGGCGGTGTGCTGGAATTGCCTGAGGGCTATCTGAGCGCCTTGCAGCAAAAGTGTCACGAGCGCGGGATGCTGCTGATCCTTGACGAGGCCCAAACTGGGCTGGGTCGCACAGGCGACATGTTTGCCTATCAGCGCGACGGAATAACACCTGATATTCTGACACTTTCCAAGACAATCGGCGCGGGTCTTCCCCTTGCCGCAGTGATGACCACGGCCGAAATAGAAGACAAGGCGCATGAAAAGGGCTTTCTGTTCTACACCACCCATGTTTCGGATCCATTACCGGCTGCGGTTGGCCTGACCGTCATTGACGTGGTCGAACAGGAACGCTTGGTCGAACGTGCGCGCTTTATGGGCAAGCGTCTCTTCGCAGGGCTGCATGCGCTGAAACAGCGGTTTGATTGCGTCGGCGATGTGCGGGGTCGCGGCATGCTTGCCGGGCTCGAAATTGTGTCTGACCGGCAGAACCGCATCCCGGACCATGAGACAGGCGCGCGCATCGCCGCCGAAGCGTTACGCCGAGGCCTCAGCATGAACATCGTGAAACTTCCCAGCATGGGCGGTGTGTTCCGCCTCGCCCCCCCTCTCACGATTACCCAAGACGATCTCGAACAAGGGCTCGGTATAATCGCAGACGCGATAGAGGCCACCATGACGCGCGGGATCACACCCACCAACCAAGCCAGCGGCCAGAGCATCAAGATCGAGACAGCACATACGCGTGATGCCCGTGCAAAGGACCCACAGACATGACCGTCGAAAGAGACCGGATGCCCGGCTCAGAAAACCTGTCCAACACCCCAAGGATCCGCGTTCTTGTCGCAAAACTTGGCCTCGACGGGCATGATAGAGGTGCCAAAGTGGTTGCACGCATCCTTCGCGATGCCGGAATGGAGGTCATCTATTCCGGCCTCTACAAAACTCCCGCGCAAATTCTGGAAGCCGCGATTCAGGAAGATGTAGACGTGATCGGGGTCAGCCTTCTGTCCGGCTCCCATGTCCCTCTCTTTGCCGCGCTCGGCAGCCTGCTACGAGACCAGCAGGCCGATCATATTCTGCTCGTCGCTGGTGGCGTGATCCCGGAACAGGATTATGACGCGCTGATGAACAGCGGCGTGGATGTCATCGTGCCGCAAGAGGCGCGGTCTGATGTGATTGTATCTGCGATCCGAGACCTTGTAGACGCGCGCGGTCGCATATGACTTTGGTCACGCGAAGCGCCACACCCAAGCGGGGCATTTACCGCCCCTCGGCTGACCTCGTGCCCAAAGTGCTGGCGGGCTCCAGACCCGATATCGCCCGGATGATTTCGCGCGCCGAAGCTGGCTATGACGAGGCGTCTGATGCCTTGGCCGCACTCTATCGCCATGCCGGGCGCGCGCATGTGATCGGCGTCACAGGCGTGCCAGGCGGCGGAAAATCCTCGCTGATCTCAGCGCTGATCCGCGCCTACTCGGGCGACAGTCACAAGGTCGCGGTGGTCGCCGTAGACCCGAGCAGCCCCTATTCCGGCGGTGCCATCCTCGGCGACAGAATCCGCATGGGTGACAGCGCCGAGGCGCAGCAGGCCTTTGTTCGGAGCATGGCCACACGCGGCTATTTGGGCGGTCTTGCGCGGGCCACACTCCAAGCCGTTGATGTGCTGGATGCAGCGGGATACTCGCCCATTTTCATCGAAACTGTCGGTGTGGGCCAAGATGAGGTCGAAGTGGTCACCGCCGCTCATACGGTGGTGGTGCTGTCGCCACCCGGCCTCGGAGACGACATACAGGCCATCAAGGCCGGCGTGACAGAGATTGCTGACATCCATGTTGTCTCCAAAGGCGACAAACCCGACGCAGCGGCCACCGCCTCAGCGCTCAGGGGCATGATGTCTCTGACGCCTTTGGGCAGACCATCAGAATGGGAGACTCCGATCCTGACGCTCAGCGTCGCAACGGGGGATGGTATCCTTGACCTGAAGCAATGCCTCGACAGCCACCACGCCCACCTTGTGACCAGCGGCGAACTCGCCCTGCGTCAAAGATCCATTAGCCGAACGCGGGTTCTCGCGACCCTCAACCATCTCCTCCGCCGAGAGTTCGACGAAAATACCACAAACCTCGCCGCGCACTTGCAGGCTGTGGCCGACCGTAGCTCGGATCCGATGACGGCAGCTCTCGCGCTTTTGGGATTGAACAGGATGGAAGCCAAACCATGACCGACTATTCCCCAGAGACAACCGAAAAGCTGCGGGCAAGTCTTGCAGAATGGGAGCAGGATGAACTCGCCGCGACGCTGAACATCCGCCCCGAGGAAAAGACCGACTATCGCACCGAATGTGGCATCCCCCTCAAACGCATCTACACGGCGGCGGATGTGGCCGATATTCCACTCGAGGACATCGGCTTTCCCGGCAAGTTTCCCTTTACGCGCGGGCCTTACCCAACGATGTACCGTGGCCGTCCCTGGACAATTCGGCAGGTCGCAGGATTTGGCAACCCCGAGTCGACCAACCAGCGCTACAAGTACATGATCGAAACCGGGCAGACTGGCCTGTCCACGGACTTTGATCTTCCAACCTTGCTCGGTCTCGACTCCGATGATCCGATGGCCTTTGGCGAAGTTGGCCGCGTTGGGGTCTCAATCGACTCGATTGATGATGTTGACCGGCTGTTCGACGGGATCGACCTTGAAAAAATATCGGTCTCGCTGACGATCAATCCCTCTGCCTGGGTCATCTATGCGATGTTTGTCGCCAGTGCTGAACGCCGCGGCAATGATCTCACCAAACTCACCGGAACGCTCCAGGCCGATCCGCTCAAAGAATATGTTGCGCAGAAAGAATGGATCTATCCAGTGCGGCCAGCGGTTCGCCTGTTGCGTGACCTGATCATCTACAGCACGAAAACAACCCCGAAAATCAACCCAATAAGCCTCAGCGGCTATCACCTTTCGGACGTCGGCGGGAATGCCATTCAGGAAATCGCGTTCACCATGGCCTTTACCATCGCCTATTGTGAAGAGGTGATCGCCGCGGGCATGGACATTGACGACTTTGCCCCACGCCTGTCGTTCTTCTTCATCAGTCATCAGGATTTCTTTGAGCAGATCTGCAAATTCCGCGCGGCCCGGCGGGTCTACGCCAAGATCATGGCCGAAAGGTTCAGCGCGAAAAAAGCAGAATCCATGCGCTTGCGTGTCCATGTCCAGACCGCAGCGATGAGCCTGACCAAGATGGAACACAAGAACAACCTGATGCGAACAGCGTTTCAGGCACTTGGCGCTGTGCTGGGCGGCTGTCAGAGCATGCATACCAACGGCCTTGACGAGGCCTTCGCCATTCCCACCGAAGAGGCGATGAAGCTCGCAATCAGGACACAGCAGATCATTCGCGACGAGATCAACGTAACATCCGTCGTTGATCCCCTTGGCGGCTCTTACTTCGTCGAAAGCCTGACAAGCGAGATGGAGCGGGAAATCTGGAAGGTTCTGGACGAGGTGGATCGTCTTGGTGGGGCTGTAAAGCTGGTCGAAGACGGTTGGTTCCAACAGAAACTTGCGGATTCTGCCTATCAGACATTCAAGCTCATTGATCGAGGCGAGAAAATTTCGGTTGGGGTGAACCGGCATGTGGATGCAAATAGCGCGCCAGCAGCGGTTGAAATTCATCCCTACGACGAGAATTGCACCACCCTTCAGGTCAGCCGTCTGAAGGAGCTTCGCGAAAACCGAGACAACAGCTTGGTCAATGACCTTCTGAGCGACCTTAAACAACAGGCTCGGACAGAGCAAACCAACCTGTTGCCCAAAACGATCGAACTGGTCAAAGCACGTGCCACGCTGGGCGAAATCTGCAGCGCCTTGCGCGAGGTTTGGGAGGCTTATGATGAACCCAATATTGTCTGAGGAGTCGGAGATGCCTGAACCCGTCCTGACACACAATGATGGCCCGATACGCTGGATCAGGCTGAATCGTCCCGAAAGATTGAATGCAATGAACGGGCCACTGGTCGATGGGCTTGTTCGCGCGCTCGACTCTGCCAATACCGACGCCTCTGTCAGGGTCATCATCCTGCATGGAGAGGGCCGCGCGTTTTGCTCGGGCGATGATCTTAAGGATCTTGATGCGCAGACCGCCTCGGACGCCGCCACGGCGGCCTGGGTTGACACCATCCAACGCGTCACCTTGCAGATCATGGATTCCGACAAGATCGTTATCGCTGCCGTCCATGGCTGGTGCGTGGGCGGCGCACTCGAATGGGTGATCAATTGCGATTTCCGGCTGTTTGCTGCAACCACCCGGTGGTTCTTTCCAGAAGTGTCTTATGGGCTTTTCGTCACTGGGGGCGTTACGGCATTGCTGACCAAACAGATCGGCCCCCAAAAAACCAAGGAACTGATGATACTCGGCGCGCGTCAGGACGCTCAGATGGCACTCGATCTTGGCATCGCATGGAAGCTGGTCCCCGAAGACTCCCTTTTGAACGAAGCACGCCAACTGGCATCAGCGATCATCGAAAAACCCGCGGTCGCAGTCGCGGACATCAAGCGCGCGATCAATCAAGGGTTTCACTCGACACTCAAGGACGCAATGGAGATCGAAACCGAGGCGACGGTTCGCGGCTTTCTGTCACCCGCGTCGCAGGCCTTGGTGAGGGAATTCTGATGAGCGTCGACACTTCGGTTCAGGGCGTGACCTGTGACCCGGCGTCAGCGATGGCATCCATGCTGGATCGCGTCTTGCCGCTCATTCTCCGTCGACAGGCGGAACAATTGGGCGATATGCCATTCCTCGAAATCTGCGGGCGCCCGGTTACATTCGCCGAAATGGACCGGATCACCGACCAGCTTGCCAACGGCCTTCGGCAGCTCGGCGTCAAACACTCGGATCGCATCGCTCTGTTGCTTCCCAATTGCCTCGAATTTGTCACGCTATGGTTTGCGGCGTCCAAGCTCGGCGCGATTGAGGTGCCCAGCAATCCGGGGCTGCGCGGCGATCTCCTGGTCCACAATTTGCAGAGCAGCCGTGCCGAAGTGTTGGTTGCGGATGGCGCGACCCTCAACGAGATTGCCGCCGTTCAACAGCATCTTCCTCTGATCCGCACCCTCATTCTGGTTGACGCAACGCCAGAGTCAGCGCGTGCGGCCGGAGTGCGCATCGACCGGATCATTCCCTATGACGCGTGCCTGTCGTCACAAACTGCCTTTGATCGTCCGGATGTGCGGTATTCTGATCCAATGGCGATCTTGTACACTTCCGGGACAACGGGTCCGGCCAAGGGCGTGGTGATGTCGCATCATCAATGTTTTGCTTGGACCGAGGCGATGGCCCGCAATCTTGGCTATACGTCGTCCGACAGCTATTTTTCCGCACTGCCCCTGTTTCACACTGACGCGCAGATGTTCGGCGTCTACATGCCGCTCGTGTTTGGAACAAAGTCCACGATCGTTGATCGGTTCAGCGCCTCCCGGTTCTGGGATCAAGTGCGGGCCAGTGGCGCGACCGCATCCAACATGCTGGGTGCCATGGCGGTAATCTTGATGCGAGCACCGCCCGCCGCGAATGAGACCGAAAACCCTCTGCGTGTTTGCCAGTGCATCCCCCTCGTGCCTGACAAGCCAGCCTTTGAGAGCCGCTTTGGCCTGAAAGTTGTCACTGGCTACGGGCAAACGGAAACCAGCTTTGTCACACTGGACAGCGTTGATCAGGCCCGTGAGAATTCCTGTGGGCGCGCGCACCCCGATTGGGAGGTCGCAGTGGTTGACGAACATGATCGACCCGTTCTTGTAGGTGTGATTGGTGAGATCGTCGCACGCCCCAGGAAAAGTTGGTGCATTTTCTCCGGCTATGACGGCTTTGAGGCAAAGACGATCCAAACGCTCCAAAACCTATGGTATCACTCGGGAGATGCGGGTTATCTCGACGCAGAGGGCTGGCTTTATTTCAAACACCGCCTCAACGAGGCGATCCGGCGCAGAGGTGAGAATGTATCGGCCTATGAAGTCGAGAGCATCGCCGAGGGCCACCCAGATATCGTCGAAAGTGCTGCATTCGGCGTGCCGTCGGACCTGACCGAAGAAGATATCATGGTGGTCGCGTTGCGGCGTCCCGGTTCGGGTCTCAAACCAGAAATCCTGCGCGACTATTTTCTCGAGAATGCGCCACGTCACTTGGTGCCGCGATACATCGAGATCACCGACGATCCCCTCCCAAGAACGCCGACCGAGAAAACCTCTCGGGCAGCATTGAAACAGCGCGGTATCGGGATGCAGACCTTCGATACGTCGGAACGCTGATGCGACCACACGGGGCCGCCTCGCGGACCGACACCGGAACAAAGCCCCGCCACCCGAACCCACACCTGTCGCCTACTCCGACCTCAACCCTGTGATCTGCGCGTCATCAATCGGATGTAATTCAGCAGATGCCCGAGTGATCCATCTCGTAAAATCCATCATGGCTGGCGTCGATGGTCGTTCCGCCGGCCAGGTCAAAAAGTAGCGTCCTGCCGATACCGTGGTTGCAAATGGCTGAACCAGCTGTCCTTCGGCCAATCGTCGCGCAAACATCTCGACCGGCAACAGCGCCACACCTGCGCCAGCGGATGCAACGTCAGCCAGAGCGATGGACGAGTCAAAGATTGGACCCGTCAGCGCTGGACAAGATGCGCCCGCCGCCGCAAACCATCGCGACCACTCGTCACTGCGATAACTTCGAAGCAGGACTTGCCGACTCAAACAATCCGGGTGGCTCAGGGTTTCCGCGACGGATGGCGCACAGAGCGGCGTCAACGGCGCCTCCAAAACCAGTTCGGCATTGTGTCCTGTCCAAGTTCCCGCACCGTAACGTATGGCCATATCGAGGCCTTCTCGCAATATCTCAACCCTGTTGTTATTGGTCGAGATGCGCAGATCAATCGTCGGATGGCTACGTCGAAACTCTGACAGCCTTGGCAAAAGCCATCCAACAGCAAAGGTCGTGACGACACCGACTTTGAGCGTCTCGATGTGGCGGTGCCCGGTAATTCGGTCCAAGGCACGCGCGATAGCATCCAAACCATGCTCCAAAACCGGATACAAATCCCGCCCTTCATCGGTTGGAACCAAACCGCCGGAGGTGCGCAGAAACAGCTTGGCCCCAAGCCGGTCTTCCAGCCGCGCGATCTGATGGCTGACGGCCGCCTGAGTGACCCGCAATTCGATTGCCGCGCGTGTGAAACTGCCCTGCCTCAACGCAACCTCAAAGGTGCGCAACCCGTTCAATGGTATATCCGGACGATCCATTGCCATTACTCCAGCTAATGACAGGGGTTATACTTTGTCGTTTGAGGTCCGTAAATCGTAAGGTTATGCGGTCTCCATGACTTCAGGTGATATCGGTGATCACGTCGCGGCCAGACCCAAGGTCTTCGGCAAACACGCTCACCCGAGGGTCAGGCAAATACATAGGGTCTGATACAACCAAGGATATGCGCATGCGTCTCTCACATATTTCTATGCCGTTTCTGGCGGTCGGCTTGGCCTGTGGCCTTCTCGCTTCGTCGTCAGCCGTCGCACAAGACGCCGAATCCCGCCTTACCCAGACAATCACGCAGATTGAGCAAACCCTTGACGCACGCGTCGGACTCCATATCCACGACAGCGCAACGGGCTGGACTGTCACCCATCGGCCAAACGAGCGGTTTCTCATGGCCAGCACGTTCAAAGCCATGCTTTGTGGCGCGGTTCTGAGCAGGGTCGATAAGGGCACGCTCGCTCTGGATGAGCCGCTTGAAATCACAGAGCAGGACATCCTCGAATACGCGCCAATAACAGAAAGCGAGATCGGCAAAACCATGAGTCTCGGAGAGCTTTGCTTTGCGGCGCTTGATCTGAGCGACAACACGGCAGCAAACCTTCTGATTGACCGCCTTGGCGGACCTCACGAGGTTACGGCATTCCTACGCGCTATCGGTGACCCGGTCAGCAGGCTTGATCGACGCGAGCCGGACCTGAACACGTTCACGCCCGGTGATCCTCGCGACACGACCACACCGGCTGCAATGGCGTCAACGCTGGAAACCCTGCTGGCAGGTGATGCTCTGTCGCCTCAATCCCGTGCGCAGCTTGTCAAATGGATGAGTGCGGGCGGTGTCACAGGTGCCTTGATCCGCGCAAGCACCCCAAAAGGCTGGCAGGTCGCAGATAAATCAGGCAGTGGCGCCTATAACCGAAATATAGTTGCGATGGTGACGCCGCCGGATCAGTCCCCCTATGTCATCACGATGTTTCTGTCGGATGCCGATGCAGATTTCGCAACACGCAACGCCGCTGTCATCACATTGTCCAAGGCTGTGATGGATGTGGTTACTAGCCGCTGAACGAAACGCAGGACCATGGGCGACCTTGACGGCGCATGCCCCAAAGCAGCGACAGAGCGCGGCCTCATGGCTCCCAGGTGTAGAGTGGCGATAGACGACCCGACCGTCGCCGCAGAATAGTCATGCTGTTCTGCATCTTCTTATGCGGCTCCAAAAGGTTGATAAGCTCAAATTCACCGCTTGCCCGCTGACGATTGATCAAGACCTCGGTGAAAACCCGCAGCTCTGCATTTGTCAGGGTCGAATGATAGGCGATCAGACCGCCATTCGGATTGACCAGCGGCCAATACTCGAGCGTAAAGTCGACATAGGCCTCCAATCCTCCACAGTCGAACCACACCAGATCCAGTGGCAGCATGTCGTTTGACAGCTTGGCGGCATAGCCTTCAAAGACATCGCGACGCAGGTCGAGATAGGGCGCGAGGCCCAGATCATCGACAACACCCAAGAGCCGTTCAACCTTGTTCTGACCGTGGGATTGATCATCCAATGTCATCAGGCGTGGCGCATAGGGGCGATCATACCAAGACGTCTTGCCGTAAACATTGCGGTCAGAACTGCGATCGTCCTCGTCATCCGCTGCAGTGTCAGCGAGCGCTTGCAAGAGGTAAAGCGTGCTGAGCCCCGCTCCAACCTCGAATATCCGACGCGGTCTGACAAATCGTGCCAGCGCGTAGAGCAACGGCGCAGCGGTTTCAGTGCCAAATGTGCCATCCAGCGCCTGCGCCGCAGATCGGAACCCATTTGACATCATCGCAACATCCTCGCAAGCGCGACGGCAATTGAGCTGATCCGCACGCCTTCATTGACCAAAACCCGACGGCCATCAGCCGCCGTATGTTCGAACGCGGCATGATGCAGGGCCGCAAGCTGCCATTGGTCGTTCAGCACAGGTGCCCCAGAGGCACCCGCGGATGTGTCGCTGGTATAGTGAATCCAATCCTCAAAGACATCGACCACGACATTGTCGCGCAGACTGATGGTCTGAGCCTCGCCGTCACCATGCTGGATCACGTTCAGGGCTTCGCCGATCAGAGCCTTGCCTGTGTCGGGCAAGATGTCGATAGAGCCGAAAACCCGGTGTGCTGCGTCAGCAGCGTTGGGTTCAAAGGCAACCAATGTGAAATCGAGCACCACATCCGTCAGGAACAACGTTCCCGGATCCAATGCCAGAACGACGCGGGAATTCTGGCGCGCGGACTCGTTCGACCAATACCCGAATTCGACCTGTCCCCGCGCTGCGGCGGTCCAGTCCGGCAACACGTGATTGTTGGTCAGGATCAACCCCGGTGCCACCGCAAACCCGCTGCCCAGGGATGGCTGCCCCGAGTCTGTCAGCGTTGCGACACGGCAAACTGCATCGGCGGTGCGCGCGCCATCCACCAAAAAGCTGCGCGGCACTCGGTCATCACGCCCCACCACCGCCTCAAGGATGCGTCGCCCGTCCTGCAAATCGGACGCAGACAGCGCAGGACGGGCCTCGACCAAGAGCCGGGCACGTTCCTGCTGCCGTACCATCGGCTCAATCGAATTGGGGTCTACACTCTTACCCGAGAGCAAGTCGGATAAAGAGCCCAAGCGTTGTTGCCGCACGGCTGCGCGCTGTTGAAACCGACCCGCACAGGCGGTTTGCTGAAGTTCCTTCAACATAAGAGACGCAGCCCTTCTGGCAGACGTGTCGTGCCATTTGCCCAGAAATCAGCATTGAAACGCGGTCGGGTGCCCTCTGCAAAGGCAAGCGTCGCCGAAACCGACCCGCCATGAGAATACGTGCCGTGCCAGGTGCCCCACGGCAGCATCAGCCAATCGCCGGGTCGAAGATTAACGAAACTCATCTGTTCAGGCAGGGCGATCCGTTGACCAAGATGAAATGCTTCACCGGCTTGCTCGTCCGCCACGACATTGCAGAGCGGCTCCGTCACCGCTGGCCCCGGCCCCACTTGCCAAAGTTTGCTTCCCGCCAACTGAACCACGACACTCCAGCGGGTGTCGAAATGCATTGGCGCGCCAGAGTCAGGTGGCGAGATGTAGAGATTGATGCGATCAATCGCGTCACTCTCAACAGCGACCGGGGTCAGACAGTCGCGCAGCGCTGGCGATTGGCGTTCAAGGTGCATGGCGCAATAAGTGCCGCGTCGATCCGCCTTGCGAAGGCCATCACCAAGTGACACTTCCTTGTGGTGGCCCGACGTATCGCGGTAGAGCAGCTTGCAACTGCATTTGCCCAGCGCCTCTATGATGGCCACCTCGGTTTCAGCGCAAAGAGCGCTTGGGCCACTGCCAAATGCGACACAGGCCGTCTCTTCCAGAGCCTCGTGCGCCCCCCCTGTCATGATACGTCCACCCCAAGTGCCACCTCTTGTCTGGGGCGAGAGTGATCATCAATATCCTCCTCCAGCGTACCGGCTCCGGTCAGGCCGAATACCGGTTCCCGGATCGGATCGAGTCCAAGCTTCTCCTCCCAAATCTGGTCACGCAGCGCAATCGTATGAAAGGCCCCGAGTCCCTGCCAGGTTGCAGTCAGAAAGGCGCTTTGACTGCTGAACCCGACCTCGGAAATGACCGCTCTTGCCACTCTCGGATAGTTATATTTCCACGCCGTGCGCGGGAGAAAGGCAGTTATCAGAAAAACCACACCCGCCTCGGCCACCCATTGCTGGTCACCCGTCGCATGCGCAACCCAATCGCGCGGATCTTCGCGCGATAGCTCTTCCAGCGCGTGCCGACGGACGGAATAGTGATACAGACCGCGCGGAACCCCCTCGACATTCAGGACCACCGGATAGACCTCTACCGGGTGAAGCGATCCGCCACTGGGTGAGGTCTTGCGCAAAAACACATCTCCCAAAGGATTGGGCACGGTCTTGGTCTCGCCCCAGCCATAATACAACAGCGTTGAAAGCTGCGCCTCGGTCATCGGCTCGCCAGAGAAGCGTCGCGTGGTGCGACGGGACAGCAGCACATCCTTGAAGGACTTGCTACGACCCTTGCGGCTGTCGTTCGCCCCGGGTTCGGAGAGCTGCAAAACCGGCACGCCGGGGCGCTCGTAATAGGCAGAGGGCTGACGTTCCAGACGCGCCCGCTCGGCGAGCATCTGGTTGTATTCCTCGGGAATGGCAAAGATCGTATCCGCCGTCGTCCGCGTCGCAAGCAGAAACCGCAACGCAGGCTCCCAAGCCGGACCCGGCGGGTCAAGCCGCGCTCCGCTGAGATCGGCCGCGCGGTCTTCAAGCACACCCAGCGTCATGAGCCCGACGAGACGATCAAGCTCCGCATTGACCGCCGGGGCAATCTCATCGCCAGCCGCAACACGATGCACCGCTTCGGCCAGAATATCGCGCAAGGATCGCCAAGACATGTATCGACCCAGGCACTCTTCCTCCGCCCGCGCCCAGAACCGATAGCCGCCGGTGTCGCGATTGCCGATCAGAATGCGCTCGTCATCCATACCGACAATCGCTGCCTCCGAAAACCGCAGCACCAGATCGGCAGAAGGCACGGCTGCGCCGGGATCCTCGGCGTCATCTTTCTCCGACTCACCCATGGCTTTTCGCGATCTTCGACCAAGCGGAGTCTATGTCAGGGCGCAGCACCTCCATGTCTTTGGCCAGCGCTTCGACCAAGGTCCGCCCCTGAGGGCTAAGATTGTCATCCTTCAGAAGCATCGGGATTGCCTTTTCGGACCCGACAAGGATCACCGCGGCGCGGAACACGCAGTCTTTGTGTTCAGACTCGTTGATCGCGGCGCGACGCCAAAAATACTTGGTCAAAAGCGTGTAGATATAGAAGGCGTGCAAAAACCCGAAAAGATCACGTTTCGATCCCGACCACGGCAGCGTGTAATCATCCGTCTTGGGCGCGTCTTCCTTCACCAAGGGGACCAATTCACCCAAGCGATACAATACTTGATGACCGGCCTCGTGAACGATGGATTCTTCGATGTCGAGGATCCTCTCATCCAGATTCCCCAAGTAAACCACGCCTGCATACCGCGCCGCCGAACAACTTCGGAACGTCGCGTTAGGAAGGTAGCCGACAATCTGGACCACATCCTCGATCTGCGTCCGCAGCTCTGGCCACGCCTTGGCGATATTCTCGAACGCAAGACCCAAAAGCTCTTTCTGAAGGGCAAGCGGATGTCCGTAGCCATTCAGACCTTTCTCGGACGTCAAGAGCGGCTCAAAGTCATAAGACGGCGGCGTTGCGGCCATGATGTAGGGATCAAAATCGTCCTGTAACAGGGCAATCCGGGTTCCGGGGATATAATGCCTGTCCTCCCCGGCAAGTCGTCCCTTCACTCTTGCCATCACCTGCGCGACATTCTCGCAGTGGAACATGATTTCCTTTTCGTCGCCCCGCGCAAAGGCACGCCCAAGAAAATTCATCCAAGCGGTAAAGACAGGATCGACATAGAGACCGTCCTCTCCGTCGCCGTGGCCGGACAAAAGATCTAGAATCCCGTTCTGCACCGCTTCGCGGGTTGCGTCAGGTGCCACCGTCGCCGACACTTTTAGGCTTTTGCTACCCTGAGTGCGCCGCGAAGTTATAAAGGCTTCGCGCATGGCCTGAACGCTGGTCGCATCTGAATCGGGATGAAAGGACGCCGGCCAGGACGTCACTTGCGTTTGCACCTCCATCTCAGCGTCCTCCAAACAGCCTTCCGCCGCCCTGCTGCTGTTGCTGATCAAGGATCGCCGCCAACTGATCCAACCCGCGTGATCCGGTCTGCTGCTGTTGCTGATCGAGCAAAGCCGCGAGATTCGCGAGATTTCCCAGCTTGGCACCGCCCTGCTGCTGTTGCTGGTCAAGGATCGCTGCCAACTGATCCAACCCGCGTGATCCGGTCTGCTGCTGTTGCTGATCAAGCAAGGCCGCGAGATTCGCGAGATTTCCCAGCTTGGCACCGCCCTGCTGCTGTTGCTGATCAAGGATCGCCGCCAACTGATCCAACCCACGCGAGCCGGTCTGCTGCTGTTGCTGATCGAGCAAGGCCGCGAGATTCGCGAGACTGCCCAGCTTGGCACCGCCTTGCTGCTGCTGTTGATCCAGCAGCGCCGCCAAGTTTTCCATAAACTTGCCGCCGCCCTGTTGCTGTTGCTGATCGAGCAAAGCCGCGAGGTTGGCGAGACTGCCCATCCTGGCACCGCCCTGCTGTTGTTGCTGATCAAGGATCGCTGCCAACTGGTCCAACCCACGCGACCCGGTCTGTTGCTGTTGCTGATCGAGCAAGGCCGCAAGACCCGCGAGACTGCCCAGCTTGGCACCGCCCTGCTGCTGTTGCTGATCGAGCAAAGCCGCAAGATTCGCGAGACTACCCAGCTTGGCACCGCCCTGTTGCTGTTGCTGGTCAAGGATCGCTGCCAACGCGTCCAGCCCACGCGACCCGGTCTGCTGTTGTTGCTGATCAAGCAAGGCCGCGAGGTTCGCGAGATTTCCCAGCTTGGCACCGCCTTGCTGCTGCTGTTGATCCAGCAGCGCCGCCAAGTTTTCCATAAACTTGCCGCCGCCCTGTTGCTGTTGCTGGTCAAGAATCGCCGCCAACTGATCCAGCCCACGCGACCCGGTCTGTTGTTGTTGCTGATCGAGCAAAGCCGCGAGATTCGCGAGACTGCCCATCTTGGCACCGCCCTGCTGCTGTTGCTGGTCAAGAATCGCCGCCAACGCGTCTAACCCACGCGACCCGGTCTGCTGTTGCTGCTGATCGAGCAAGGCCGCAAGATCGGACAATCGACGAGAACCCTGTTGCTGCTGTTGATCAAGAACGGCTGCGAGTTTTGCTAGAATGCCACCCGCAGAAGATGAATAATTGGATATGGTCATTTCTGAATTCACTCCCAAATTTGAATTTGCGAAGGATTGAACTGCGCGAGAATCGATTGCCTGCAACGTTTCTAGTTCGTCTGGATTGAGCGAATAACCCAATGACTTTGCGAGGCTTTCTGGATCATCGCAAAAGGCCTTTGCAATGTCGGCATCCAAAAGAGCCGCCGATACAACATGAATAAGTGCCGCGCTATCCATTGGGCTGCCTCCACCGACTGCATCGTCAAGGTGTGACTTAATGTCGCTAAGATATATTAGATTCGGCAAAAATGCAACTTATGAGTGCAAGTTCTCAGAGCAAGAGCGCTTCACCCTTGACATTACAGACGAAGGCCATACCCACCGCTCTGCCTGCCAAACCCTAGTTTTTCGTACAAGGACGAGGCGGACGTGTTCCGAGGAGAAACATTGAGTGTGATCTCTGTGACGCCGTCTTGCTTGGCCAGCCGGATGAGTTCTATCATCGCCGCTTCCGCGATGCCCTTGTTTCGGTGCGGCGCAAAGGTCTCGATATAGAGCAGGTGCCATGTCTTGCGATCAGAGATCATGCGCTCGGTCTTCCAGATCACTCCGACCGGCTCCCCCTCACGTGCAATCGAAAGAAAGTTGGTCTTGGTCTCTGATCTTGAGATCGTCAGCTCTCGATTACAAATCTCCGTTGCAGTCTCTTCCGCCGTGAGAGGGTCCGCACCGCAGTCGCCAATGAGATGCTCAACAAACGCGTCTCTCACACGGTCAACGACCCAGGAAACCTTATCGGGATTTTCTGGGATCAAGCTGATGCCACTGTTCGACATGCGCGTCATGCAGAAAAGTGTAGAGTTCCAAAGCGGCGGTGAAAAGCGTGGTCCCGTCACAAGCCTGCACGAGGTTCACGCGATGCCCTTGACTGCGCCGGATCTTCACGCCGCGACAAATCTGCGTCTTGTATGCAACGCCTGCTCGCACTGCCGCGGAACGTACGAAATCACCGCACATCCGTACGGCCTTTGAGAGCGCGCCGACGTATCTGGATGCCAAAGATGGACTGAAACCCCGGACGATATCTCTGGGACAGGTAGGCACAGCACGTGACCAATAGCCCTTCGGGTCACTCGAAATAACCCAAAAGGCTATTGGGCATAGTCGGTAAATTCAAAAGGATGCGCGACCTTAACGACGATCACGCATCCTTTTTTCTTGTCTTTACAGGAACTGGAAGTCGTCAATTCCCAGCACAGAGGCATCAACACCCTCCAACAGAATGACCTGACCGTTCACATTGATCTGCGCGCCTGCATCTGTCTGGGTAATACCCAGCGCATCCACAAAGCCTTGCAAGCCATTGTTTCCGTTGCTTATGTTGGCCTCGCCGGTATCCGGATTGACGATCCGGATCAAGAAGCTGTCCGTTCCATCCGTGAAATCGGTAATGACATCAAACTCGCCATCAACAAAGCTACTGAAGACGAACTGATCCGAATCCGCGCCACCAGTCATGATATCGTTTCCGGTGCCGCCGTTGATCGTATCATTCCCTGTGCCGCCATCAATCACGTCGTTGCGCCCACCCCCGGCGAGGAAGTCATTCCCTGACCCGCCACTGATGTCGTCATCGCCCTCACCGCCACCGATCCGGTCATTGCCAGCGCCACCGTCGAGCGTATCACGCCCAGTGCCGCCACCAATCTGGTCATCTCCAGCCCCGGCATTGATCAGATCGTTGCCAAAGCTACCGGAGATCGAGTCATTGCCGTCGCCACCGTCGAGCGTGTCATTGCCCGCCCCACCGGCAACCACGTCAGCACCATTGCCACCCGACAATGAGTCGTCGCCAACGCCGCCACCCATGGTGTCGTCGCCGTCGCCACCGTCCAGCGTGTCATTTCCGAAACCGCCACCCAGAGAGTCATTGCCAGCGTCGCCGCTCACAAGGTCATCGCCATCCCCCCCTGCGACAGTGTCGTTGCCTTCACCACCGGACAGAGTGTCAGCACCAGCCTCGCCAAACAACGAGTCACTTCCCAACCCGCCGGAAATACTATCATTTCCGTCGAGACCACCGATCAGATCATCGCCATCGTTCCCGATCAGCGTGTCATTTTCACCGGTCGCTACGGGGCCCTCCTCGACGTCATTGACCGCGATGCTTAGTGACGCTGTGGCATCGGGATTCACACCGACACTGGCATCATTCACAGTGACCGAAACATCGAGCAGCGCATTGGTTTCAAAATCAAGCACCGCCCCAGCCCGCAGGAACAGGGCCGCACCAACGATCTCGAACAGAGCAGCATCAGCACCGACCAAGGCCAGAGTGTTGGTCCCCTGCGCGTCATCTGACACGACAATGTCGGCAACCTTGATCCGAGACGTGGTGTCGGCATTTTCAGCAACATTGGTGGTCACGTTTGCGAGTGCAACAGTCGGCGCATCGTTGACCGCGTTCACCGTCACATTGACCACGACCGTGTCCGTGCCACCCTTCCCATCCGAGACCGAGACCCTAAAGGCATCGACCCCGTTGAAATTGGCGCCCGGTGTGTAGGTGTAGCCGCCATTGGATGCGACCGTAACCGATCCGTTCGACGGGGCACCGCCCGAGGCCAGTGCAAAGCTCAGGCTGTCCCCGTCCACATCCGTGGCTGTCACAACACCCATAAACGGCGTGTCCTCATTCGTGCTCACCGCAGCATCCGCCTGCGCCACCGGCGCATCGTTGACCGCATCCACCGTCACATTGACCACAACCGTGTCCGTGCCGCCCTTCCCATCCGAGACCGAGACCGTAAAGGCATCCGTCCCGTTGAAATTGGCACCCGGCGTGTAGGTGTAGCCGCCGTTGGATGCCACCGTCACCGACCCGTTCGACGGGGCACCGCCCGAGGCCAGTGCAAAGCTCAGGCTGTCCCCGTCCACATCCGTGGCTGTCACAACACCCGTAAACGGCGTGTCCTCATTCGTGCTCACCGCAGCATCCGCCTGCGCCACCGGCGCATCGTTGACCGCATCCACCGTCACATTGACCACAACCGTGTCCGTGCCGCCCTTCCCATCCGAGACCGAGACCGTAAAGGCATCCGTCCCGTTGAAATTGGCACCCGGCGTGTAGGTGTAGCCGCCGTTGGATGCCACCGTCACCGACCCGTTCGACGGCGCACCGCCCGAGGCCAGTGCAAAGCTCAGGCTGTCCCCGTCCACATCCGTGGCCGTGACCGTCCCAGAGACCGCCTGATCCTCATCCGTGCTCACCGCAGTATCCGCCTGCGCCACCGGCGCATCGTTGACCGCATCCACCGTCACGTTGACCACAACCGTGTCCGTGCCGCCCTTCCCATCCGAGACCGAGACCGTAAAGGCATCGACCCCGTTGAAATTGGCACCCGGCGTGTAGGTATAGCCGCCGTTGGACGCGACCGTCACCGACCCGTTCGACGGCGCACCGCCCGAGGCCAGTGTAAAGCTCAGGCTGTCCCCGTCCACATCCGTAGCCGTGACCGTCCCAGAGACCGCCTGATCCTCATCCGTGCTCACCGCAGTATCCGCCTGCGCCACCGGCGCATCGTTCACCGGCAGCAGATCGAGAGTGGCACTTGCTGTGGCCGTCAACGCCCCGTCCGACGCTGTGTAGGAGAATGTCACATCGCCGTTGTCGTTCAGGTCGGGCGTATAGGTCCAGGTGCCATCCTCATTGTTGACAAGCAATCCGTTGCCGCTGGTCAGGCTCAGATCGGTGATCTCGAGCACTGCACCAGTGTCCACATCGCTGGCGCCCGTCAGAAGCTGCGCCTCGGTGATGACCCGAACCGTGTCTTCATTGGAGGCGACGAGCGTGACTTCGGCGGCTGTCGGCGCGTCATTGTCGCCTGTCACCCGCACGGTCACTGTCGTTGTCGATTGTGCCGAACCGCTGTCTTGCACGGTATATTGGAACGTGGCTGTTGAGGTCACGCCCGGTGCCAGACTATCCGGCGCGGTCAGCGTGTAGTCGCCATTCGCGCTGAGGAGCACCACGATCCCATCAACCGTCGTGATCCGGAACCCGTCAGCCGTTGCAACCGCGGTCGCGGTGACAGAGCTGCTGGCGTCCACAATGGTCGGGATATCGTTGATATCGACATCCGTATCATTCGCGAGAAGATTGCCCGTCACAGAGGCGGCGGTATCTTCTGTGGCCGTGATTGTGTCAGACACGGCCACGATCGCATCGTTGATACCAGTGATCGTGACCGAAACCGTGGCCGTATCCGTGCCGCCATTCCCATCGCTGATCGTGTAAATAAAGCTGTCAACCGCTGTCTCGCCCGCCGCCAGTTCATTGAACCGAGCGGTGGAGGAGGTGAGGTTATAGAACAGCTGCCCATTGGACTGCAGGGTGACCTCAGCGCCCCAATCGGTCGTGATAACACCGGCCGACACGCCGACGGCTGCCGACCCACCAACAGGCAGGGTCCCATCCGCCAGATCAGCCAGTGCCGTCACGCTGAGCGTGTCATTCTCGGGATCATTGTCCGCCGTACCAATGTTCAACACGTTGAAGGCCGAAGCAAACGATCCCTCGGTCACTCCAAAGGCATCATTGACAGCAATCGGGCTATCGTTCGATGCCGTGATCGTGACCGAAATGGTCTGCTGCACGGCTGCGGCCCCATCACCATCCGTCAGATCGAGCGTGATGTCGCGCGATGAAACGGGCGTGTCGTCTGTCGTCGCATAGCTCAGCGCGTTGACCACCGCCTGCACATCCGCCGCAAAGGCCGCTGCAAGGAAGCTGACCGAAAGCGTGGCGGTGCCTTGGCCCGTCACCGTGCCGACCTGCGTGCCGCCGACCGATACCGCACCATCCACAACGCTGACGCTGCCAGAGGTGTCAAGATCGAGAAGGTCGGTCGCATCGCCGTCCACCACAGAGGCCGTGAAGGTGCCGGTGTCATAATCCAGCGCATCCACATCGGTCAGGCTGACCTGACCCGCAACCAGTGTCGCAACGGGCGCGTTTGCATCGACCGCTTCGACATGTGTCGCCGCACTCTGGCTCGACACATCGATCTCAGTCGAGTCGTTTACGGCTGTAACCGTGACATCGACAACCTGCGTCACAGCCCCACCCAGCCCGTCAGAGACAGTCACAGTAAAGCTGTCCACGCCGTTAAAGTTGGCATTGGGCGTATAGGTCCAGGCGCCGGTTTCCGGATCTACGGTGGCACCACCGTTTGCCGCGCTATCCCCTTCCTCGATGGAAAACGCGAGGATCGCCCCGTCATCCACATCATCCGCCACAATCGTGCCGGTGATTGCACCGTCATCTTCTACCCCAGTGCCAGTGATGTCCGACTCCGCCACCACAATGACCGGCACATCATTGGTGCCGCGCACCGTGAATGTGATCGTGCCGGTATCGTCGCTCAGTCCCTCACTGTCGGTCACGGTAAAGCTCACAACAACCGAGATTTCTTCATCGACATCCAGCGACTGATAGACGTCAGTCGTCGCGTCAACAATGAATGCCCCGGTCTCACCGCTATAGGAGATACCTGCCTCGAGCAGCGTGGCCACGTTGCCCTCGACTGTAACGCCGTCGATGGACAGGGAAGACGGGTTGATGTTTCCATCCACATCGGACGCAAAGACCGAAAGCGGGATTTCACCGAGCGCTTCGCTGAACTCCGAGACGACAAGGCCGTTGAAGACTTCGTCCTCGATCACAATCGGGAAGGTCTCCGCCGAAACCTGATTGGCAACAGGTGCCTCGTTCACATCCGTCACAGTCAAGGTGAAGTCTGTCGTTACGTCTGGCGTCGCGCCAACCGTCGCGTCATCGACCACAACAGACACATCAAAGATGTTGTCCGCTCCTGCATCAGCCGGGTTCTCGAAATTCGGCGATCCCCCGACATAATGCAGCTCAAGCCCCGCCTCCGTGCTCACAACCGCAAAGAACGCGGCATCATCCCCCGTCAACGTGACATCATTCACGCCAAGTGCATCGTCAGTGATGGTGATATCCGCCACCTTGACGCCGGTTCCGATGACCGAATTTTCAGCCAAGGTCACCGTCGCATTGTCAAGGCTGACCGCGGTGGGGGCCTCGTTCACATCCGTCACCGTGATCGCAAACGCCTGTTCGGTCATATTGGTGCCATCAAAGGCCTCAACCACAACGTTGTAGACATTGTTGCCACCCAAATCGGTCGGCACTTCGAAATCAGGCGCCCCGACGAATTCGAGAGTATAGACACCCTCGACCTCAACAACCCGGAACGCCGCCTGATCATCGCCACCGACGATGGTAAAGCTGATCCCAGATTGATCGGTGTCCACATCGGTTGCGCTCAGCACGACGACGGATGTGTCATTCTCGGCCACGCTTTGTGCGGCGTTGATCGCAAACACCGGCGCGGTGTCATTCGCATCCACAATCGTGATCGTGAAGTCTTCGGTCGAGATCGAACCGTCCTCGCTCGTCGCCTGCACAGTGATCGTGTGGCTGTCCGCAGTTTCGAAATCAGGACGCGGGGCCATTTCTACAGTCGAAAGACGCACTTCGCCCGTCGTTGCATCAATCTCGAAAATCCCACCAGCGCTGTCCGTCAAACTATACGTAATGCCATTGGTGGTTGCATCTGCATCAGAGGCAGAGGCCACGATACCGACCGGGGTGCCGCGGGCAGCGTTTTCAGAAACCTCATTCACAGCGGCATTGCTATCCACCGGCGTGCTGACATCGAACTCATTCACATCGTTGATCGTGATCGTGAACGTCGAGGTGACGCTTGCCGCACCATTGGCCGGTGTCGCCTGAACTTCGATGGTCAGGGAATCATCTGTCTCCCGGTCTATGGCTGCGTCCGAGGCGACTGAAACGACGCCTGTTTCGCTGTCGATCTCAAACTGTCCCAAACCAGTGCCACCGACGATGGCGTAGCTGACCGCGCCAGATGTGACATCCGCATCGGTTGAGGCAGCGGTAATCCCGACCGTCCCCGTTGTGGCGTTCTCATCCACGCTCCCGCCCGCCAAACCGTCCGCATCCACCGGTGCCGTGGTCACGTTATCGTCCACATCCGTCACGGTGACGGTGATCTCTTGCGTATCGGTGCCCCCGTTTCCATCGCTGACCGTCACGGTCAGAACGTGCTCAAGCGCCGTTTCCGCATCCAGAGATTGACCAGCCACAAGTGAGATGTCGCCTGTGGTGGCATCAATCTCAAAGAGACCCGCAGCGTTCCCGGCGGAAATGCTGTAGCTCAGCACATCGCTCAAATCGACATCTGTTCCCGACGCGGTCGCAATAACCGTTGTGGCATCAAGATCCTCAGCAACCGTGGCCGCATCTGCCGCCGAGGCGACAGGGCTGTCATTGGTCCCGGTGATCGTGATGGTCACGGTCTGAGTGTCGGTCGCACTGTCGGTCTCGGACAAATCGTCGGCAGTCAGCGTATAGGTGACCACCAGTGTCTCACCCACAGCGAGGAAATCGAACGACGCGTCGCCCGACGACCCCGACGTAAAGGCCCAAGTGAACTCAGAGCCAGAGCCATCCGCGCCCAGAACCACAGTGTCACCAAATCCGGTTTCCGCCGCAGCGCCAGCCGCCACTTGCATCATCGCAGCAAGCGTCGCGTTTTCCAGAGGCACAGTGCCGCCAAACGTACCACCGGACACAACAGCCCCGGTCACCGAAACGGTCACCTCATCCCGCGTATCCTCATCCGAAACGGACAGCGTGCCAGAGGTCGTGATGGTCGCATCGACTGCACCATCGGCTGCCTCAGTTGCAGCACCGGTATCGGCCAGACCGCCCCCCAAAGCCCCGGCAATCACCGGCGCGTCATTGGTTCCGACAATCGCGATCGAGACCCGCTGGACGACCGACCCCCCATCACCATCGTTGACGGTGATGTCATAGACCTGCGGGCTGGTGCCGAGGGCTTCGCCTTCGGCCAACGCATTGAGCGTGGCATCAGGAATGCTGAAGGTCCATGTAAATGTCCCCTCATCCACGGTTTCGCCCGAGGGTGAAAACTGGATCGTCCCCACAAAGCCGGGCGCAAGCGCCGCAAAGCCAAAGCTCGGGATGCCATTGCTGTCGACATCGGCAAACGAAATGGTGCCAGACACGACAACCAGATTGCCTTCACTGGCCTCCGCCTGTTCCTTGGCAACTACATTCACCACACCTGCGTCAGTCGCAGGATCGGTTCCGGTGATGGTCGGGTTGTCGTTCACACCGTCGATATTGATCGCCAGAGCGGTCTCGGACGTGGCCCCCTGCGGATCTGTCGCGCGCAGCGTTGTCGTGATGACCGGGTTCTGAACGGCACGCAGGCTGTTGATACCCGCATCATTCGGCTCAAAGCTGTAAGCGCCGCTCGACTGCACCGTCAGCGTGCCCAATTCCACACCATTCAACGGCGCTTCGGTCACGACCTCGTTGCTCACACGATCAAAGTAGAACGTTTGCGAAGTGGCACCTTCTGCAACTTCCTGCCCTGCAATCGAATACACCATCGCGTCGACATGCCCGCTGTCGCGGTCTGTGGCAGACAGAGTCCCCCCTTGTGCTGCAAAATCATCCGCAGCGGCTGTGTCGGTGATGTTGATGGCATCGACCGCGGCCAGTTCCGGCGTGTCATTGGCCGGGGTGATATCCACCGTCAACGTCGCGGTATCGAACGCACCGTGCTCATCCGTCACAACAATCGTGAAGGTCTCATTCGGTTCGGCATCCGCGGCCAGCCCCTGCAACTTTGCCGCATCAGGCGTGTAAGTATAGCTGCCATCTGACAAGACCGTCAGCGTCCCATACTTACCCTCCAGGGAAGTCTGGCCCATTACGGCTTCTTGGCCGCTGATCGCATAGGTCAGAACCGCCCCATTATCGACATCCGACCCAACCAGCGTATCCGAAACCGAAGACAGCATGTCATCGCCAGCCGTATCGACAATCGCCCGTGTTGTCACGTCCTCCAGAACCGGGCCGTCATTTGTCCCAGTGATGGTGATCGTCGCGGTCTGAGACACCGTCAGGTTTCCGTCGGT
Source organism: Roseovarius sp. 217 (assembly GCF_000152845.1). Lineage (GTDB taxonomy): Bacteria > Pseudomonadota > Alphaproteobacteria > Rhodobacterales > Rhodobacteraceae > Roseovarius. The sequence continues at coordinate 2,227,300 of NZ_CH902584.1, read as the reverse complement.
CACAGTGTAGCTGTAAGTGATCACTTCGCTCTCACCCACCGCAAGTGCGGTGTAGGCATTGGGATTAACCGTCAGGCTGTTGCCATCCTCAGACACGGTCACGCCACTGGCGTCCCCGCTGCCGGGCGTCAATTCGGACACATTGAGCACATCACCCGCGTCGACGTCCGACGCACCGCTCAGCAGATTGACGGTAAAGCCCTCCGCATCCTCAGACTGCTCTACCGATAACGGGATTTCCACAACCGGCGCATCGTTGACCGGGTTGACCGTGATGATAACCGTGTCCACGTCAGTCAGTGCGCCACCCTCGCCGGTGTTGCCGCCATCATTCGTCGTCATGGTCAGGGTAACGTCGCCATTCGCGTCCTGCGCAGGCGCAAACACCGGTGTCGTTTCAGCCGCCAGATAAGCGTTGATATCCACCAATGTCCCGGTAAGCGTGATCGAATTGGTCCCCGACCCCGCAACCGTCACCAAACCAGCATCCGACGCCGCAATCGTGCCCGCGCCATCAGCGACGGCAAGGGTCACGGTAATCGTGCCCTCGCCCGCATCTACATCAGTCACCGACAATCCGGTAAGGGCCAAAGGGATGTCTTCATCCGTGGTCAGGGACTCGGGCACGGTGTTCTCAGGTGCATCGTTGACCGCTGTCACGGTGACAGTGACGACCACCGCATCCGTGCCGCCATTGCCGTCCGAAACCTCGACCGTAAAGGCATCCGCCCCGTTGAAATCGGCGTTCGGAACATAGGTGTAAGTGCCATCGGTGTTGACCGTGACCGACCCATTCGTCGGGCCACTCTCAACCGCAAGCGCAAAGCTCAGCTCGTCACCGTCCACATCCGTGGCCAGCACGGTGCCGGAAATCCCCTCCGCATCCTCGCTGCCACTGACCTCAACGTCAGACTCCGCAACAGTGATGACCGGCAGGTCATTCGTGCCAGTGATGGTAAAGGTGATGTCTTGCGTATCCGTGCCGCCGTTATTGTCCTCAACCGTCACCGTATAGGTGATGCTCAGAACCTCTCCCGCAGCAAGGAAATCAAACTCCCCATCGGTGATGTCAAACGTCCAACCGACCGTGTTGCCAACCGCCTCAGAGGCGTTTGCCGCTGTGGCATCGAAGGACAGGGAACCTGTCGGCCCTGCATAGCCTGCATCGACCTCAGCACCCAATGCAACGGAGGTCACTGCCGCAGTAACCGTGTGCGTATCCGCGCCACCCGCGCCACCGCTGGCCGGCAGGGTCGAGGTATCCGCATCGTCAAAGCTGATCGTGCCGGTCAGGGTCTGAATGGCCTCGGACCCGCTCTCGACGACGGCCTGATCTTCGGTCAGGGCCAAGTCGCCTGTTGTCGCAGTGATCACCGGCGCGTCATTCGTGCCGGTAAAGGTCAGCACGATATTGCGGCTCGTGGTGGCCGTGCCATCCGAGATCGACACTTGGTAGGATTGGGTAAAGGTCTCGCCTTCGGTCTGATTGTCGAGCACAAGATCATTGATGTTGAAGCTATAGAACACCTCGCCGACCTCAGCGACCGATGTGCCGGTCGGCGCAACGAAGCCAGCCGAGAACGTGCCGACATAATTCGCCAGAAGCGCGGCACCCTCACCAATGTCCTGCACAGGTTCAACTGTAACCTGAAGAGCAGCGATATCGCCCGGATCAACGTCATTGAACGTGATCGAGCCATTTACAGTCGGGCGCACGGCATTCTCGCCGGCATCCAAATCGGTCAACTCGGCAACAGAGGCGACAAAATCAGCCTCTTCCACGATATAGGGCGCATCATTCGCACCGGTGACGCGGATGAACGTTGTCACCTCATCATTGGTCGTGGTGCTGCCATCCGGCGAGGTGGTTGTGACCGTGTATGTCAGCGCCACATCAATGAATTCGCCATCGTCCAATGCGTCAAACACGGCCGCGTTGCGGTCAAAGGTGACAGTCCCGTTCAGCGCATCGCTAAGGTCAAACGCCGCATGAGCATCCTCCACAACAAATCCTGCGGGGATATCACCGAAAGCGGAAACACTGGTCGTCCCGGTGATCGCGCGGGTGTCGTTGGCATCCAACTCAGTGACCGTTGTCACCCAGATTTCATCGGCGCTGTCGTCACCCGCACCCAACAGATTGACCGTGACGGTCGCTGCTGGCGTCGGTGTGACCTGATCCAGCACGCTGTTTTCGTCGATGATCAGCGCGTCGCCTTCAACAAAGGCGTTGATTGCGTCCGCCACGACAAGCGGCGCATCATTGGTGCCGGTGATGGTGATCGTTACTTGCTGGACAGCGGAAACGGAATTCTCGTTGCCGTTCTCGTCGGTACCGTCAAACGCCCCGCCATCATTCACGGTAACATCATAGACCACAGTCAGCGTCTCACCGGCCCCAAGGAAATCTGCGAGGCTATCGGCAAGGCTGAAGCTCCAGTTGATCGTGCCGTTTGCGCCAATGTTGTTCGCGGCAAAGGCCGCATCCAGCGCCGCCTCCAGCCCTTCGGGCAGCGGCGTCACATCGGACGCAGTGCCAAGATTGTCGGCCCCATTCACATCCGTCCATGTCACAGAAGAGCGGCTGGCCGAAACGCTGTGCGTATCCGACAGATCCGCATCGGCGATGCTCAACGTGCCCGCGGCATCAAGGGACTCCCCCATCAGACCTGTCGATTCCGTCAAATCACCTGTGGCTGAATCCAATTCTCCGACCACAATCTCGGGCCGATCATTGGTGCCGTTGACCCTGACACTCACAGTCTCGGTGTCGGTCGCGTCACCGTCATTAGCAGTCACGGTAAAGTCGAGCGTAATGCTCTCGCCCGCAGCAAGATAATCGAACGTCTCTGCGCCGCTATCAAAGCTCCAGGTGATCTGGCCACTGGCATTTCCAGCGCCCGTCTCAAGTGGGGCACCTGCGCTGATGGTCATCATGCCCTGAAGCGCCGCGTCATCCGCTGCAAAATTGCCCAATGTGCCCGATGCCGAAACAGCGGTCACCGTTACCGCAACCGAGTCACCCGCATCCACATCCGATACGGTCAGCGTGCCGCTGGCAGTCAGGTTTGTGGCATCGGATTCCACAAGGATGGCCGACGCTGAATCCTCACCCAAGGGCCCCGCCAATTCGCCCCCGAAGAGTTCAATCACAGGCGCATCATTGGTGCCGGTCACGGTAACGGTGACAGTGTCCTCGGAATACCCGCCCAGCCCATCGGCCACGCGCACAGTGAAGGTATCAGTAACAATGACACCCGCGGCGAGCGCCTGTGTATCCGCGTCCCGATCATCCAACTGATAGGACCACCCACCAGCGCTGGTCAGAACAAGGGAACCATAGGTGCCAACGGCCTCTGCGGCGAGGCCATTGGCCACGGAATGCTCGATTGCCTCGCCGTTCACCCCGGTGATCGACCAGATCACCTGGTCTGCTCCTCCGGTGTCCACATCCGACGTCGAGAAGCTGCCCGAGGCTTCGGGATCACCCGACGGGACCGGACCTTCGGGCCCAACAATTGGATCCGCGCTGATGCCTTGCTCTGTGACCGAGGTGTCGGCCCCCAGAGTCGCAAGGATCAGCGGCACGTCATTGGTGCCGTTGATGGTGATCGCCACATCTTGCGTCGTTGTCGCGCCGCGCGTGTCGGTCACTGTGACCGTGAAGGTCTCAAAAACGGACTCCGAGTCGTGCAGCGATTGAACCGCTTCGGCCTCGTTATCCAGTGTAAAGGTCCAGTTGCCCGAAGCATCTATCGCAAAGCTGCCGTATGTACCCAGAATCTCGCCCAATTCCACGGTCTGACCGACGCCGGCCTGAACGCCCCATGTAAGGGCGGTGCCGCTGGCACCATGCTCGGCATCCACATCATCCGCACTCAGCGTGCCGGTGGCGGTGGTCGGCGGTGTGTTGATCGCGGCGTTTTGCGCATCAACGCCCTCTTCTTCGACCGTACCCACCTCCTGACCTTCGACAAAGCTGATGACGGGCGTGTCATTGGCGCCCGTGATATTGACGGTCAGCGTCGCACTTGCCTCATTGCCCACGCCACCGCCATTGTTGGCGATGGTATAGTCAAAGACCTCTGTGACACCTTCGCCGTCATTCAGCGCCTGCGTCGCGGTCCGCGTGTCATCCAGCACGTAACGATAGCTGCCATTGGCACTGACAAAGAGCGACCCATAGGTGCCCGCGATCTCGGTTTCGCCCTCAAAGGCGACCGCCACGCGGGTCTCTCCAAAGGCAATCTCGCTCACAACCAAGGCTGCGGCCTCGCCATCATCGGCATCGGTCCAATTGCCAACCGCCGACAGATTGCCTGTGGCTTGCGCTGTGCCCTCAGCGCCATTCTCTACACCGCCTGCTTCGATCACTGTGGTCCCGGCGGTGCTGCTGGCTCCGATCTGCGGCACGTCATTTGTGCCGGTAATGGTGATGGTCACGACCTGCGTATCGGTCGCGTTCCCGGTTTCGGAATCATCCGTCGCCGTGAGCGTATACTCCAGAACCAACGTTTCGCCCGCAGGCAGGAAATCAAACGGCGAGCTTTCGCTCGACCCGGCGGCAAACTGCCATGTGAACGATGACGGCGCGGATTGATCCGCCGTCAGCAAACCGGTGCTGCTGCGAAACTCACCACCCTCAGGAGCCACCTGCATCATGGCAAGCAAGGCTGCGTCGTCCAGCGGGTTCACCCCCTCGAATGCGCCCGAAACCAAAACCGAACTCACCTCAACCGCAACCTGATCGGTGGTGTCGATATCGGCCACGGTCAACGTACCCGTCGCGCTCAGCGATTGGTCACTGCTGCTGTCATCGACGACTTCAGTCAGATCCGCCGAAACGGCCGTGCCGGAAATCACCGGCGCATCATTGCTGCCTGCAATCGTCACCACGATCCGCTGGACAAAGCTCAGGCCGCCAACAGTTTCGGTCGTCGTCACATCATAGACCTGCGTGATGCTCTCGCCATCGGCCAGCGCATCGACAATCGCCATCTGGGTTGCGAGAACGGTCGGATTGGTGATCGGTGCGCCGATGTTAAAGGTCCATTGCACCGTGCCATTGCCATCACCCTGAATCGGATCAGAGAATCCCGCCTGGAACACACCAAGGAAGCTGCCGTTGGTGCTGGAAATATTGGACACCGTGACCGAGTGGCCATCAGCCACATCGTCGTCATGCACACCAAAGGTGCCGGTGATGCCAAAGGGCGTGGCATTCTCGCCAATCACCCCGTCCTCACGCTCGGTAACCGTGCCGGTCAGATCGTTGTCACCCGGCACCAGTTCCGGCGCATCGTTGAGATTGGTCAGCGTGATCGACAGGACCGACGCGGTGGTATTGCCCGCGTCATCCGTGCCGGTCACGGAAATGTCAAAGCTCGGACCGGTCTCTTCGAGGTCAAAGAACCCGCGCGCGGCCTCGGTGTCGATGATCTGGAGCAGGTATCCGGTATCGCCATCGCTGACGATCTCGACATGCGCATTGACCGCCGCTTCGTCTGTGAACGCATAGGTCGTGCCATCGGCCCCCGACAGCGTGGCCAGAACAACCGGCGTGCCAGTGATCGCGGCGTCCTGATCGGCGATTTCGGCAATCGTGACGGGCTCGGTCTCAGAGGCTGTGCTCTCGGTGTCAATCGCGGTGCCGGTGGACACCTCGGATACGGCAGAGATCACATTGCCCGCCACGTCCTGCGCGCCCGAGACACCCACTGTGATCGCGGCCAAATCGACGTTCTGATCGACGACCGTGTAGGTGATCGTCAGGCTCAAGCCATCAATCGACCACTCGCGCATGGTTTCGGTAAAGCTGCTGGCAGACGCCACATCCAGCGCAACAGTCGGATCAACAGCCGTATCCATCGTTTCGTTGAACGCAATCGTCAGCGTGGCAGAACCGCCCACGTCACTGTCGATCACAGCGCCATCAACACCGGTTCCCCCCGCAAGGGTCACAGTTGAAATCACCGGAGCGTTGGCGTCCAGATCAAACCCATTCGACTGGGCCTGCGCGGTATTGCCCGCCGTGTCGGCCACATCAAGCGTAACCGAAAGCGTGCCGTCGCTCAGCGCAGCCATTTGCAAAGGGCTGAGTGTGATTGGGCTGGATGACACGCTGGTCAGCCCCTCGACAACAACCGAGCCGCCACCAGTGGATGCAATCGTCAACGTCCCTGTTGCATCAGCATCAATGCCACTGAAAGCAACCTGGATCGGCTCTCCAGAATTGAATGTCGTGTCCGCGCCCGCACCCAAAAAGCCGACAGACAGGTTGCCATCCGCATCTGCCGACGTATCCGTCACAAGCTCACCGTCAGCAAATGTTCCGCCAGTGACAGCCAGCCCGCCGGACGCGCCAATAACGACGAAGCCCGCCCCGTTGGGCGCGTCGGCCGCAAGGAAAACGTCCTGACCACCGGTATTTTCCCAATAGAGCACCTCGACATTGTGCTCACCTGCGGTGAGGTTGACGGTCGAGAAGGTCGACCAATCAGGATTGATGCCAGTGCCGGAAAATCGTTGCGCGACAATCTCGCCGTCGATGAACAGAACAAACCCGTCATCGGCGTTGTGATTGAAGATCCAGTCACCTGCTTCAGTGAAATTCACCACGCCTTTGAAGCGAACGGCAAAACCATCCCCCGTCAATCCCGACAAATTGGGATCGGTCAAGCTGACAGTCGCGGACGTGGTGGACGTGGTCGCGCCATTCAGCAGTTCAACTGCGAGCTCGTTCGTATTGATGGTGCCGGTCGAGACCGCGAATTCAACATTAAATGCCATTGGTGATGCTCCTGCTCTATTTTTGGTGCCGTGCTCTGCGGCGTTATGTTTGCTTACACAAGCGGTGGGTGATGCCCCGCTTGCGCCGTGGAATTAGGATCTATGAGGGTCGCGGCTCTCGCGCGCGTGGATGGCAAGATGTGCCAATTGGCCCGAGGAAACCGCACAATCGTCAACAGTAGCCATTGGAAACTCTCCTGATCGGTCAGTAGGGGAATGGCCCGGCTGCACCGTGATGGAGGGCCGGGATCAACGTGATGGAAGAACAAGGGATGCGGGGTTGGCTGTGTCCGGACTGATCCGGCAACAGGGCTGTCGTGGTCTTGTTTTCGTGATGGCTGCGGCTGGGCGCGTCCGGCCCACCTGTGCTGATGTCTCTTGGGAAACGCCCGGCGTTGGCCCAAACCGGCCCGCCGTTGGCATGTAACACTCCCCGGTTGCCGCTTGGCTCTGGACACGAGTCCGAGTGCGTCTTGGGTCCTGCGGAAGATAGCCCATAACACTGAGCCCATGATCGATACGTAGAAATGTCGTGCCTCCCCACCTGACGCCAAGTTCGAACAGAACTCCGGTCACAGGCTTATTTCCGCATGAAAGTGCCTAAACACCAGACAATGCGGGATCTTGACGCGCAACGGCGTAGGTTTTGGTATCTGCTCTTAGGAATTTTAGGTCTGTGATGGAAATTCCATGTTTAGAGATTGAAACACTTGGCTACTCACACGCGAACATCGGTCCAATTGTACGAAGCACAGCCATCCAACGATGGATGATCGCCTGCTTCGGCATAAGGTAACCATTTCGTTACCCTTCAGGCAAGAATGAAACATGCATTTAAGTTGAATTTTGAACAAAAAATGCTTTTTATTCTCCCGAATTTGTAAAATTTCAATCAAAAGATTAATCAACAAATTGTGAGGACCCTGTAGGTTGCAGACTCCTTTTGAGATACCAAAGGGCCGCGGCAGCTGTCACTCCGGGTCAATCAACCTAAAAACAAAAATATATATTTAATATCAATATTTTAAGAAACTTAACTGAGCGCGTTCCAGCCCAACAATTCGCCCAATGCCCGTAAACTCCGAGCGAAACATCCGCCTGTCCAGACCCGGGATCGTGTTTTTACCTATAGAGATTAAAGGCTTAACAAGATCAGTAAAAGGTTACTGGCGATTGGATTTTGAACTAGAATAGTTAGAATATTCGCATAAGTTGCATGAAAAACTTTTAGTTTCGGCTTTCAATTAAAAAATCCACCCAATATGGCAAGATATGACGATCTGCGCATGATTGTAAGATTCATGATCCACACACGTCCACGTTGGCCCCTTTCAGCATGTCAAACCGGCGAGGCCGCCCCCGATCCTTGGATAATTCCGACACCAAATAGGTTGCAGAAAATCCATGCGCCGATACGCGGACCCCGTTACATTTCATGATCTATCCGGCACCGGGTCGCTCGCGGGTCACGTCACCGGCTTACACCGCCCCGAATTGCGCCAGCCAACCCAACGTGGCCTCTGTGCCCGCGTCGCCGGGGCGGTACTCCGCGCCGAACGGCAGCGGCCAGCCCAGATCAACCATCTGCGGCAAGAGCCAGCCATAATCCACCTCGCCCCGGTCCGGTGCCCCACGATCCGGCACCCCGGCGATTTGCACATGGCCGATGATCGACTGATAGCGCGCAAACCGCCGCAGCAGATCACCCTCCATGATTTGCAAATGATAACAGTCAAACATCATCCGCAGATTATCCCGCCCCAGCGCCGCAATCACCGCCGCCGCCGCAGAGCTCGACGACAGGTGATAGCCCGGCACATCGCGGTGATTGATCGGCTCGATCAGGATCATCTGGCCCAAGGGCGCGGCCAGATCGCAGGCATAGGCCAGATTGGCGCGAAATACCGCCTCCGCCTCGGCCCCGCCATCGGTGCATCCCGCCATGACATGCACCGCCCCTGCGCCAATGGCCTGCGCATAGTCCACAGCCTGCCGGATCGCCGCGCGGGCCTCTTCCTCGCGGCCCGGCACAGCAGCCAGCCCGAAATCCCCCGCCGCCCGGTCGCCCGGCGATGTGTTCAGCCCCAGCATCGGCAGGCCGGTTTCCTCAAGCGCCGCGCACACCTCTGCTGCAGCACACTCATAAGGAAAATGACACTCCACCGCCGCAAACCCCGCCTCTGCCGCTGCGCGGATTGCCTCGGGCAAGGGCCGATCAGTAAAGAGAAACCCGAGATTGGCAGAGAAACGCATCAGTCCCAATCCACCTCGAACTTGCGCACCACCTGCGCGATCTGCCCTGCATCCAGCGCGCGCGCGCCCGTGCCGCGCAGGATGAGCGCCAGACGCGCGGTTTCCTCCAGCTCTTCCATCGCGAACACCGCCGCCTCCAGATCTTTGCCCGCCACCACCGGGCCGTGATGGGCCAAGAGCACCGCGGCACGCCGCCCCGCCAGCCCCCGGATCGCCCCGGCCATCGCCGCGTCACCGGGCACAAAAAACGGCAAGAGCGCCACTTTGCCCACCCGCATCACCGCATAGGCCGTAAACGGTGGAATGGCATTGTCAGGATCGGTATCAGGAAGGATCGAGAGGGCGACGGAATGGGTCGAATGCAGATGCACCACCGCCCCCGCACTCTGCCGCGTCTCGTAAAACGCCGCATGCAGAGGCATTTCCTTGGTTGGGGCATCCCCGGAAATCAGCCGCCCACCCGCGTCAAACCGACTCAGCCGCGCCGGATCAAGCCGCCCCATGCTGACCCCCGTCGGCGTCACCAACAGCCCGCCGTCCTCGGTCCGAACCGAAATATTGCCCGAGGCCCCACCCGTCAGCCCGCGATCAAACATCGACTTGGCCCAGAAACACAGGTCTTCGCGCAGGCGGCTTTCGGTCATGCGGAATGCTCCATCATCTGCGCCGCCGCGACAAAGAAATCCGGCCCGCCAAAATTCCCCGATTTGAGCGCAAGAACAAGGTCATGGCCCGCCCGCATCACCGGCACGCCGGGGGTAATCTCGGGGCCAATCTCCAACTGCCTCAGGCCCAGCCCCTCGACCACCGCACCCGAGGTCTCACCGCCCGCGCTGATAAGCCGGGTCACACCGCGCGCCACCAGCGCCCGCGCCAATTCCGCAAAGAGCGCCTCGATAGCCCCGGCCACCGCCACAGCACCGAACCGCGCCTGATCCTGCGCCACCTGCGCCGGATCGGCTGAGGAATAGATCATCGGAATGCCATCCTGCGCCAAGGCCCAATCCGCCAGATCACCCGGCGCAACCCTGCCCGCAATGACCTCTGCTGCGGAAATCTCCCGCGCCGGATGGCAGGCCGCGTGCCGCGCCACCTGCCCGCGCGTGGCCACGGAACAAGACCCGGAGAGGACCACGGCAGGACCGGCCTGCCCGCACCAAACTCCCGCCCGCCCCGCCAACTCCCCCCTCGCCCGGAAATTGTCCGGAAGGCCCATGGCAATGCCCGACCCGCCTGTGATCAGCGGCAATTCCGCCGCCGCATGGCCCAAGGCCACCAAATCCGCGTCGCTGATCGCATCCGCGACGATCAATCTGTGCGCCTGCGCCGCCAGTGCCGCCCGGATCGCCTCCGGCCCTTGCCGCACGACCTGCGCGCCCAGATGCCCGACCGATCCGCGCACCTGCAACCCCAGCCAGCGACGAATATCGGGATCGGTCATTGGCGTCAGCGGGTGATGCTGCATCCCGCTCTCATTCAGCAGACAATCATTCACGAAGAGATGCCCCTGATAGACCGTCCGCCCTGCCCCCGGAAAGGCCGGGCACACGATCACCTGCCGCGCACCCAAGGCTTCGGCCAAGGCCTCGGCCACCGGGCCGATATTGCCCTCAGGCGTTGAATCAAACGTGGAGCAATATTTGAACAGGAATTGCCGGCACCCCTGCGCGCGCAACCAATCAAGCGCCGCCAGCGATTGCGCCACCGCCTCCGCCACCGGGATCGAGCGAGATTTCAGCGCCACCACCCCCGCCTCGACCGGCGCATCGACTGGCGAATCCGGCACGCCCACATATTGCACCGTCCGCATCCCGGCCTTGGTCAGCGTGTTGGCCAGATCGCTCGACCCGGTGAAATCATCGCCGATACAGCCCAAAAGCATCAGCCATCCCCCGGCAATCGCAGCCCGGCGCGCGCAGCGGTATGTTTGGTAATGGCCGCATCATCCTCGCGCCCCAATCCAGCCTCCGACGCCGCGCGATACTCGCCCAACGCCGCCTCAACCAATGGCAGGTTCAGTGGCACCTTCGCGGCGATATCCCGGACGATCCCCAGATCCTTGGGCCAGATGTCGATGGCCGAGCGCGGGCTGTAATCCGCTTCGATCACATGCGGCGCGCGGTTCTCGAACATCCACGAATTGCCCGCCGACACCTTGATCACCTCCAGCACACGGGCCAGATCAAGTCCCTGAGAGGCGGCAAAACACAGCGCCTCGCCCATCGCCGCGATATGCACGCCCGCAAGCAATTGATTGACCGCCTTCATCGCCGATCCCGGCCCGGCGCAATCGCCCAAGCGATGCACGGTCTCGGCTAGTGCCGCCAAAACCCCCGCCGCGCGGTCAAACGCCTCAGCCTGCCCCGACGCCATGATTGACAGCCGCCCCTCCGCCGCCTTGACCGCCCCGCCCGAAATCGGCGCATCGAGATAAAGCAGGCCCCGACGGGTGGCCTCTTCCTCCATTTCGCGGGCAAACTCCGGCCCGACCGTGGCACAGCCAAGGATCACACCACCCGCCTGCACGCCCTTGGCCCATCCTTGCGCCCCAAAGAGCGCATCGCGCGTCTGTGCAGCATTGAGCACGACGCAAACCAGCACCTCGGCCTTGGGTGACGCAGGCTCTAACGCGCGCCCGCCCGCTTCACGCAACAACAACCGACGGCCCGCGTCCGGATCATGGCCATAAACCTCAAACCCGGCCCGCAGCGCCGATTGCGCCATGCCAAGGCCCATCGACCCCAACCCCACAAAATGCACGATACCCGTCATGGTCCCACCGAAAGAATGGTCTGCATCGGCCAGAGCGTGATGGCCGGAATATAGGTGATCAGCATGAGCGCGCCAAACACGGTCAGCACGAACCAGAAAAGATGCGGAATGACCTTTTCAATCGAGAGATTGGCCACCGCACAGGCCGCGAAGAGATTGACGCCGAGTGGCGGCGTGATCATCCCCAGCGCCAGATTGACCACAAGGATCAATCCGAAATGCACCGGATCGACCCCGTAAGACACGGCAATTGGCGCAAGGATCGGCGCGAGGACAAGGATCGCTGCCGAGGTTTCGATAAACATGCCCACCACCAGCAGCATCAGGTTCACCACCAGTAGAAAGGCAAAGCGGCTCTCGAAAATATCCTTGAACCAGGCCGCGATTTCATTGGGCAGGCCAGAGCGCGTGATGAGGAACGAAAAAAGCGCCGCCGCAGAGATGATCAGCATGATCGCCGCCGTCGCCAACACCGTCTTTTTCAAGATCTCAGGCAGGTCCACAAAGCGCAACTCGCGGTAAAATCCCATGCCCACGATCACCGCAGCGGCCACGGCGGCGGTGATCGCTTCTGTGGGCGTGAAAACGCCCGAATAGATGCCGCCCAAGATGACCACCGGCACGATCAGCGCAGGCAAGGCGGACCAGAGCGCCGGACCCACCCGAGGCCGATCTCGTCCATCCTCCAGCCCGATGCCCCGCACCCGGCACAGGATCAGCACCAGCGCCATCAGCGACCCCGCCACCAGAAACCCCGGACCAATCCCGGCAAGGAACAACTGCCCAATCGAGGTATCGGTCGACACGCCATAGAGAATGAGCGGGATCGAGGGCGGGATCAGCACGCCCAATTCGGCGGAACTCGCCTGAACCGAGGCGGCCATCGGCGCAGGATAACCATGCTTCACCATCGCCGGAATGAGGATCGCGCCAATCGCAAAGGTCGTCGCGACCGACGAACCAGAGACCGACGCGAACATCATGCAGGTCAGCACACAGGACGCGGCCAACCCCCCTTGGATACCGCCCACGATGGATTTTGCCAATTCCACCAAACGATGCGAAATGCCCCCCGCCGACATGAGATTGCCCGCCAGAATGAAAAGCGGAATCGCCATCAGCGGAAAACTGTCAATGCCCGTGAACATCCGCTGCGCCACCAAGAGAAGCGGCAAGCGGCCATTGGCCTCGATCCCGATCACCGAGGCAAGACCAATCGCCACCGCAATCGGCACCCCGGCCAAAAAGAAAATCGCAAGGGACAGCGCCAGTGCCGCGTTCATTGCAGGCCCGCCGAGAACGCAACCGCGCCCTTTTGAACCGCCCGTATCACACAGCCCAAAATTGCCAGCAGGATAAAAACCGACCCCACCGGCAGCGCCGCATAGACCCAAGCGATAGAGATTTCCAGCGCCGCCAGCTTTTGCGACATCACCCGGTCGGTCATCGCCCAGCCCTGCCAGAACAGGATGCAGAAAAACACGACCGACAATCCCATCGACACCAGATAGAGCACAAAGCCAAGCCGCGGCGGCAGCATCTTTTGCACGATCTCGACCGCGATCATCGCCCCTTCGCGAAACGCTGGTGCGACAGCCAGAAACACACACCAGATCATCGCCGATCGCGTGATCACCTCAGACCATGTCGAGGGATGCCCAAAGACAAAGCGCGTCGTCACCTGATAGAGCGCAAGACTGACCGCGATCAGCAAAAAGCCAATCGCCAACCGCAAGGCCAGTTGCGTGGTCATGGCCTCAAATCTCAGAAACAACGACATCTTTCCCCTTCCGTCAGCCCCCGGCACGTTCCCCGCGCCGGGGTCAGGTTCGTGCCCTGGATCACTCGACGGCCTTGATCCGCTCGATCATCTCGCCGCCATACTGATCCGTATAGACCGAATAAGACGCCGTTTCGGCCAGCGCCGCAAACGGAGCTTTGTCGATGTCGGTGATCACCTCCATGCCGTTTTCCCGCAAGAGCGCGACACCCGCCTCTTCCAGCCGGTTGACCTCTGCCCGCGTCGCCGCCGCCGAGGCCTTGGCCGCCTCTGCAAACCAGCCGCGCTCTTCATCGCTCAAACTGTCGAGCAGGACCGGCGAGGCCAGGACGGCTGCGGGCGAATAGACATGTCCGGTGAGGGACACATATTTTTGCACTTCCCAGAATTTCGACGCCGTGATCACCGTGATCGGGTTTTCCTGACCGTCCACGACGCCCTGCTGCAACGCGGTAAACAGTTCAGGAAAGGCCATCGGGGTCGGAGCAGCACCCATGCCCTCGAACGCCGCCATATGCACCTTGTTCTCCATCGTGCGCAGCTTGAGCCCCGCCAGATCCTCGGGCGTGCGCACGGCGCGCTGCGAGTTGGTCACATGGCGAAACCCATTCTCGGACCAGGCCAGCGCCACCAGATTATTCTTGCTTATTTCATCCAGCAATTCCTGCCCGATCTCACCATCCAGCACGGTGCGGGCATGGTCATAGTCGCGGAACAGGAACGGCAGATCGAGCGCATAGACCTGCGGCACGAAATTCCCCAAGGGGCCGGTAGAGGTGATGACCACATCCAGCGATCCGATCTGCAAGCCTTCGATCATGTCGCGCTCGCCGCCCAACTGCCCGGCAGGTGCCTGTTCGCCGGTAAAGGCGCCGCCCGACAATTCGGTCAGCGTGTCGATGAACGCCTGCGCGCCCACGCCATAATGCGAGGTGGGCGAGAGCGCGTGCCCGACCACGATATTCTGTTGCGCCTCGGCCGCTGTGACCAGTCCCAGCGCAGCAATCGCGCCCAGTGCCAGATGTTTCATGTGATCCTCCTCCTTGGGTTTCCATTGGTTCAGTCAACCGGGGCCTCCCGTGCCCCGTCAGTTCCGTGCCAGACTATCCATATACTCCTGCACAATTTCGGCAAAATCCCGGTTGGGGGCAAATCCCATGGCCTCGGCGCGCGGCGTGATGATCTGCCCCGGCCATGTGGTCACGATCCGCTCGATCGCGGCATCGGGCCGCTCTGTCACCCGCGCGGCAACCTCGGGCCCCGCCAAGGTCTCCAACGTGTCCAGCATCGCCCCCACCGTGACCGAAATACCCGGCAAGGTGACGGTGGTCTCCAGCCCCAGCTCGGCTTGCGCCAGCGCAATGGCCGTCAGCGTATAGTCCAACGCCTTGGCGGGTGAGGCCAGATGCATCCGCAGCCCGCGCCCGACCGGCAACTCCGCCGCCATCCCGGCCAACGGCTCGCGGATAATCCCGCTGGCAAAGCCCGACGCGGCGCGATTGGGCTTGCCCGCCCGCACCGCGATGGTCGGATAGCGCAACGCGCGGCCCCGGATAAACCCTTTTCGGCTGGCATCGCGCACCAGCAATTCACCCATCAGCTTTTGCGTGCCATAAGATGACAGTGGCGCGGGCTGGGTCTCCTCTGAAATCGTGTCATTGTCGGTGCAGGAAAACACCGCAACCGATGAGGAAAAGACAAACACCGGCGGCTTGCGCAGGCTACGGCAGGCGTCGATCAGGGCAATCGTCGCTTGCAAGTTGACCGCCATGCCCAGCGCGTAATCCTCTTCCGCCTGCCCCGAGACGACACCGGCCAGATGGATCACCAACTCGGGCGCATCCTCGACAATCCGCGCCAATATTTCCGCACTATCCAGCGCCCCCGGCAGGGCATGCACCCGCCGACAGGACTGCGCAAGATCACGCAACGGAGCCTCGGCAATATCGGTGGCAAGGAGGGCCGCGATCCGGCGCTCTTGCCCATCCACGATTAGGCTATCGCGCTCCGAGAGCGCGCGCACGACCCGCTGACCGATAAATCCCGCTGCTCCGGTGATCAGAATACGCACGCCAAATCCCCCTCGACCCGGACTGAACCAAGTAATGACAGCGCTGTCAATATGGTTCTGTCCGATGGCGCCCGAGGTAGAGAAGCCGCCTTGGAACTTGAACTTCTGTATCGGCAAACATGGTCCTAACCTCCCCACGCGGAACAAGACCCAAAGCGCCGCCGCGCGGCTCTGCACCCCGTCCCACGCAGATTCTCAATGACAGCGCCATCATTTTGCGCAATCTAAAGGTATGGACCCGAACCCGCCCGATCCACCGTCCCGCCGCCCGACCCTCTCGCAGGTGGCCGAGGCCGCAGGCGTGAGTGAAATCACCGCAAGCCGCGCCTTGCGGGGCCGCAGCGCTGTTGCCAAGGACACCCGCCTCAAGGTCGAAAACGCCGCGCGCGCCCTCAATTACGTGCCAAATCGTCTCGCCGGAACGCTCGCGGGCGGGGCGTCGCGTCAGGTCGCGGTAATCCTGCCCTCGCTCTCGAACATTGTCTTTGCAGATGTGCTCAAAGGGCTGGAAACCCGCCTCGAACAGGACGGATATCACCCGATCCTCGGCATTTCACATTATGATGCCGCCCGCGAAGAGCACCTCTTGCGCGACCTGCTGTCCTGGCGGCCTGCGGGCCTCGTTCTGGCTCGAACCGCCGGGAACGCGGCGACGCGCAGCCTGTTGCGCGCCGCCGAAATGCCGGTGGTTGAGGTGATGGATACTGACTCGGATGTGGCCGATATGGTTGTCGGTTTCTCGCACCGCGCCGCCGGACGGTCGATGGCGCATTACCTGATCGGGCGCGGCTATCGCCGAATTGCCTATATCGGCCATGACATATCAACCGATTTTCGCGCGTTGGCCCGGCTTGACGGCTTCAAGGACGGTCTGGCCGAAGTGGGCCTGACCCTTGCTAACACGCTCATGCTCGACGGCCCATCCTCGGTGCCACTGGGTCGGACAGGTCTGGCGCAGCTTCTCGCCACCGCGTCCCCGGCCCCGAAAGCGGTGTTCTTCTCCAATGATGACATGGCCGTCGGCGGCGTCTTTCACTGTCAGACCGCCGGGCTATCGCTTCCCGGTGACATCGCCCTTGCAGGCTTCAACGGGCTCAGCATCGGGCAAGCGCTGCCGACGCCTCTCACCACCATCGCGTCCAACCGCGAACGCATCGGCTTTGTCGCGGCAGATCACATTCTGCGCAGCCTCGCGGGCGAAACTCCGCCAAAAATCACCCGCATAGAGTTCCGTCTCGTCCCAGGTCGCACCGCCTGACCGATTGCTTCTGCCCCCGCAACAGGGTCTGGCAATCATGCGACAGCGCCCCATCTTGCCCCTCACATCGGGCTGAGGAGTGGATCAAATGGCGCGCAACGACGATCTGGACGGGTCTTACCCCGTGCCCGGTCACCGTCTTGGCCGCTTGATGCGCCTTGGTGGCATGACCACCGGTATCTTGGGCGACATGGTGGCCAGCGGAGTGCGTCAAGCAGCGCAAGGCCAGCGACCACGGCTTCCCGGACTGCTGCTGACGCCCGCCACCGCCCGGCGCGTGACCCGAGATCTGGGCCAGATGCGTGGCGCGGCGATGAAGCTGGGGCAGATGCTGTCGATGGACACGGGCCTTGTGCTGCCGCCCGAGATGACGGCGATCATGGCCGCCCTGCGCGCCGAGGCGCCGCACATGCCCCCCAAGCAGCTGCAATCAGTGCTGAATGCCGCATGGGGTACGGGCTGGTACGGGCGGTTCAAACGCTTCGATCTGCGCCCCTTCGCTGCGGCCTCGATCGGACAGGTCCACCGCGCGCAAACCCTCGATGGTCGCGATCTGGCGATCAAGGTGCAATATCCCGGCGTGCGCGCCAGCATCGACAGCGACATCGACAATCTGGCGACACTCCTGCGCGTGCCGGGCGTGGTCCCGCGCGAGATGGACCTTGGCCCGATGCTGCGCGAGGCCAAGGCGCAACTGCATCAAGAGGCCGACTACCTCTCCGAGGCCCGACACCTCACCGCTTTTCAGACGCGTCTCGCGGGTTCAGACGCGTTCCGTCTCCCTGACCTCCACACCGATCTCAGCACACCACATGTGCTGGCCATGTCCTATATCGAGAGCCAGCCCATAGACGCGCTGATCGACGCCGCCCAAGACCTGCGCGACCACATTGCACGGCATCTGATCGCTCTGACCTTGCGGGAACTCTTCGACTTTGGCCTGATGCAGACCGATCCCAACCTCGCCAATTACCGCTTTGACACGGCCTCGCGCCGCATCGTCCTTTTGGATTTTGGGGCCGTAATGGCGATTGCCCCGGATCTCACACAGGATTTTCGTGGCTTGCTCAACGCCGCGCTCGCGTGCGATGCCGCTCGCACCCGCGCCGCCATGCTCCGCATCGGCTATTTCGATGCGGCGACCTCCACCCGGCATCAGGATCTGATCCTCGAGATGTTCAACGCCGCCATGGCCCCGCTGCGCCAGAGCACACCGTTTGATTTCGGCAGCGCCGATCTTATGCAAACCCTGCGCGATATGGGGCTGGCGATGGGGTCAGAGCGCGATCTGACCCATGTGCCCCCGCCCGCGACGATGTTCCTGCACCGCAAGATTGGCGGCATGTACCTGCTCGCCACCAAACTCCGGGCCCGCGTCGCTCTGCGCCCAATGCTGGAGCGTTACCCGTGACAGCCGTAGCTCCGGGCCAATCTAATCCGCCAGAACCGGAATGATGCCGACCCGAGCCGGTTTCGGGCAGCTATTCTCGAGATTGAGCAAACCATGACCAAAGATGTCATCCGTTCCAGCCTCCCCGAGATCCACCGCGCTTTGCGCCAAGGCGGCCCGGATTTCGGCTGGGGACGAACCCGGATGCGTCTGTTGCCAGAGCGCCACAGCAGCGGTGACATAGGGGGCGGCAAAGGATGTGCCGGTTTTCCACCGCGCCCCCTTGACGGACGCAGCCGTCCAAACCTCGACCCCCGGCGCGGCAAGATGCACATGCGGACCCCGTCCAGCGCGACGATAGGGGCCCCCTGCCTTGTCCACCGCCGTGACGGCAATCACGCTGTCGTAGGCGGCAGGATAGGCGGGCGGGGCATTGGGCCCGCCATTGCCCGCCGCTGCCACCACCACAATCCCCTCTGCGCTCTCCAACTCGGCCAATGTCTGCTCCAACACCGCATTGGCTGGCCCCGTGAGACTGAGGTTGATCACCGTTGCCCCGGCCTCGACCAGATGATCAAGACCGCGCACGAGGGTAAAAGCATCGGCACGCTCATCCCCTGACGCCTTGTGAAACGCATCCACCGCGACCAGCGGCAAACCGGGCAAGAGACCCGGCGCGCGCGAGGCAGGATCGCCCACCAAAAGAGCGGCCACAGCCGTCCCATGAATGGCATCCGAGGCCGTGTAATCTTCAGGTGCCACCCGCAGGAGCGCCACTTGCGCCCCCGCAAGCACCGCGTGGTCGGTATTGATCCCGGTATCAATCATGCCGATGGTGACCGGCACGCCGCAGCCCCCCGGCCCGATATGATCAGGCCAATTGATTAAACCGCGTGCCGGGCAATGCAGCCCCTCACATGGCTCCGCGACACTCTCTGTCCCCACGGCATCCGATGCCATGTCTCCACCGGCACGGTAGTAATGATTGAAATCCGCCACCTCACCCGTGGGCAGTGCCTGAACCGCCGCACGCGCCTCTTGCAAACTGGTGTTTTCGGGCACCAAGAGCCGCTGCATGGTCAATCCAAGGCTCGCCAGATCAACGCGCTCCAAAATGCCGTAGCCCTGCGCCACAAGCGCTGCGGCGTCGTCATCGCTCAGACCACGCGCAATGATCTCACGCTCGGCTTCGGTCGGGCGGGGCGCGGCGCGCGGTGCAGGGCTTGCGCGTTGCGTTCGGCGCGGCACCTGAAGATTGAACAGCGAGCGCAAATTACGGCGGTAGTCGCGGAAACTGGTTTCCCCGACACCGATACGACCTGCACCGGACCCGCCGCCGCCATCATCCCCGTCATCCCCATCATCGCCATCTCCATCCCCGTCGCCATCGTCTGCCCAGGCCACACTGACCGGGGACAGCCCAGACACCCACGGCCCGGTCAGGACAATGAGGCCAACCAAAATCAGCACGGCGCTTGGTCGCCACTGGCTCACCTGTTTTTCTCCTCTTGTCGTCCCCACCCTACATGCCATGTTATGTAAAACGAAATAGATCAGACTTTATTCCCGACATCCCCCAGTTTCAGAGGCCACGCCACAATGTCTGACAAGTTCACCGAGGACGTCGTGGCGCTTTTGCCCGCCCTCAAGCGATTTGCGCTGTCGCTCTGCCGCCGCGGTGATCTCGCCGACGATCTCGTACAGATCACGGCCGAGCGCGCGTTTCGCGCCCGAGACCGGTTCGACACCGCGACCCATCTACAGGCTTGGCTCTTTCGCATTCTCCGCAACGCGTGGATTGACACCCTGCGACGCGACGCGACGCGCGGCGAGACCGTTGATATCCACGAAAGTCCGCAACCTGACCCTATTGACAGCGCCGCCCAGACAGATGACCGGCTGACCCTGAACGCCGTGCGCATCGCAATGGCGGACTTGCCCGAGGATCAGCGCATGGTGATGCATCTGGTTTGCATCGAAGGGTTGAGCTATGCCGAAACCGCCGCGACACTTGACATCCCTCAGGGCACCGTCATGAGCCGCCTCAGCCGCGCCCGGCTTGCCCTTGCAAAAGCCGTGGGAATAGACAGCAGCCCCAGCCGTTATCCTCAGGCAAGGGGAAGGACCAGAACCGATGCAGATTGATGACGACACACTGATGTCCCTCGCCGATGGCGAAATCACAGGCCCCAAGGCCGAGGCACTGCTTGCCCAGATTGTCACCGACAAAGCCTTGGCTGCACGCTACGCCCTCTTCGTCGAGACCGCACAATTGGCACAGCAAGCGATGCAGGACCATCCCGATGCACAGGTCTCTGAGGCGCTCATCGCGCGCGTCCGCGCCATGGGCGAGGCCAGCGCGCCGCCAGAGGCATCCAATGTGGTGCCCCTGCGCACAGCGCCAGCGCCCGCCGCGCCACCTGCATCCCGCCTGCGCTGGCAGCCGATGGCCCTCGCCGCCAGCCTCGCCCTCGCCGTTGGAATCGGCGCGGGGCTGCTGCTGTCACGCGGGGCAGAGACCCCGCTTGGCGCACCCTTCAGCACGGCCCTTAGCGAACGCCTCGACAGCCTGCCGTCGGGCAATGCGGCGCAACTCTCGGATGGCACCACCTTGACCGTGGTCTCGTCTTTCACCGATGCGGCAGGCCAGTTCTGCCGAGAATATGAGGCGACAACACCCGAGCGCGGCGGCTATGTCGCCGTCGCTTGTCGCGACGATGCCGGGTGGCAGTTGCAATTTGCCATCGCCCAGGCCGGGGAGGTAGGTGGTGACACCGGATACACCCCCGCCTCAGCTCTCGAGGCGCTTGATGCCTTCTTTACCGCCACCGGCGCAGGCCAGCCGATGACCACAGACGAAGAGCGCGCCTTTCTGAGGTAGGGGAGGCGCTGAATAAGGCTGGCATGGATCTGAAGGGCGACGTTTACTTCAAACGCGCACGCGCGGAACAAGGCGCGGAGCGCCGCCGCGCGATCGCTAGGCCGTCCCGCGGCCTAGCGATCGCGCGGCTCCCTCTTAGGAGCATTGCCAGAACCAGTCACAATTCTCCCCCTAGCCCGGAATGACAAACCTCCGATCCGGATGCTCCAGCCAATCCGCCGACCGCGCCCTCAGCGCGCCCACCAAGGGCGCGAACCACTCCCAGTTCGCCGCGGCACTGTCATTGACCACCAGCATTTTCTTGCGGGTATAGATCGGCGCCTCGCGCAACTCATAGAGCCGCCCTTCCGCCACCAAGGGTACTGCCAGCGCGCGCGGCAGATAGGCCGATCCCCCCCGCTCCAGCAGAAATTGCAATGCCCACCAAGAACTATCGAAACTCACCCGCGCAATTCCGGCATCGTGATAGGTCTCGCCATGGGCGCGGCGATAGTCCTCGCCATGATCCACGAAAATATACTTGGGATCGGCCCGGATCGAGGTCAGTTCCCGGTCGGAATAAAGTACCAATTCCTCAGGCGGCAGCGCATAGACAGTCTGATTGCCCCGCGCCGAGGCCCCGTAGGTCAGGATCACATCCACCAACCCCGCCGCCAGCCAATCCTCCAACTCGCGCCCGCTACCCTGCTGCACCGACACGGCCATATCGGGATGCCCCTGCACCACCCCGTCGAAAAACGCCCGCCCCGGCCCGTGCCACAACTCGCGGTCACAGCCAAAGGTGCAGACCGAACTGAGGCCCGCAGGCAGGCCCGTCTCATAGCGCGCCTGCCGCCAGAGCCCGGTCATGATCCGCGCATAGCGCAAGAGCTTGGTGCCCGCCGGGGTCAGCGTCGTGCCCGATTTCTGCCGATTGAGAAGCTGCTGACCCAGCTCATCCTCCAGCGATTTGAGCCGCGCCGTCACCGTCGATTGCGTGACGTTCAGCTTTTGCGAGGCGCGCACCAGATTGCCGGTGTCGACAATGGCGAGAAAGGTCTGCAAGGCGGTGATGTTCATCACGGGCTTTCAATTCGAATTTTCCGCATATTTGCAGCAAAACAATTCGTTTTCAAGAATGCTTCTTTTATGCGACTTTCCCGCAACGCGCCGTCAAGGCGCTTCAAAACACCTAGGACAGCTCCATGACCATTGACCTTCGACGCAGCCTGACCCTCGTGC
Organism: Roseovarius sp. 217; assembly: GCF_000152845.1. Classification (GTDB taxonomy): domain Bacteria; phylum Pseudomonadota; class Alphaproteobacteria; order Rhodobacterales; family Rhodobacteraceae; genus Roseovarius. Next base: position 2,204,885 of record NZ_CH902584.1, on the reverse strand, counting down.
AACGCACCCACAGCGAAGGCGGCAAGGCGGTGGCAGATCCGACGCTGCTGGTCGCCGCCATGGCGATCATCCGCAACCCGTGGTTCGGGCGTGGTCATGTCGAGGATCTCGGCCCGGAAATTCGCGCGCACGGCCCAGAGCTTGGACGCATGCTGACCGACATGATCCTTGAGGTCACCGGCGACCGGCTCGAAGGCTATGGCAAGGCCAGCGTCGTCGGCATGGGCGGCGAGTTGGAACATGCCATGGCCCTCACCCATACGCTGTGGTTCGGCAACCAGTTCCGCGATGCGGTCAAGGCCAAGACCTATCTCGCCTTCACCAACACGCGCGGGGCCGCCGGGGCCGCCCTGATGATCCCCCTGATGGACAAGGACGACGCCGGGCGGCGCTCGCATTATCAGACCATCCACACCGTTGTGCCGGACGCGCCCGCCGAGGATGAAATCATCCTCGCGCTTGGGGCTTCCGTCGGCGGGCATCCGCATCACCGCATCGGCAACCGCTACGAGGATCTGCGCGAAATGGGCCATGATCCTGACAATCCCGCTGGGGTCTGAATGACACTCTCCCCTGATGGCACAGCCTATGACCTGACTGGACCGGTCGAGGCCCCCGTCGTGGTGCTGATCCACGGCCTCGGTCTGTCGCGCAACAGCACATGGGGCGTGATCGCGCCGCTCTTGGCCAAACGCTTCCGCGTGCTCAGCTACGATCTGCCGGGACATGGGCAGAGCGCCCCCCATGCGGGGCCGCTCACCCTCTCGACGCTGTCACTCCAACTCCTGACCCTGATGGATCGGCTGGCCTTGCCCCGCGCGGCTCTCGTCGGCTTTTCTCTTGGCGGCATGATCAACCGGCGCGTGGCCCTCGATCACCCGGCCCGCGTCACAGCCCTCGCCATCCTCAATTCGCCCCACGAACGCGCCCCCGACCTGCAGGCGCGGGTCGAGGCACAGGCCCGCGACGCCGCCTCGGGCGGTCCGGCAGCCACCATCGACGCAGCGCTGGAGCGATGGTTCACACCCGAATTCCGCGATCACGCCCCCGATCTGGTGGATAGCATTCGCCAAACCGTGCTCGCCACCGATCCTGTCAGCTATGCGGCGCATCGGCTCGTGCTGGCAGAGGGCGTAACCGAACTGATCCAGCCCCAGCCGCCGCTAACCCTGCCCAGCTTGGTGATGACGTGTGAAAACGACAGCGGGTCCACCCCGACCATGGCCGAGGCCATCGCCGCCGAGATCACGGATAGTCAGTGCCTGATCCTGCCCGCCCTGCGTCACCTCGGATTGATCGAGGCACCCCAAGCCTTTGCGGGAAGGCTTACGCAATTCCTCAGCCTGCACGCCTGAGATCACGCCTCCTCTGGGCCCAACCACTTGAACATGACGCGCGCGTCGACCAGACCCGCTTGGGGATGGCGAAACGCCCGAGGCAAACGCCCCACCGTCTCAAATCCCAGATGCTCCCAAAGCGCAATCGCGCCCCGGTTTGTCTCGACCACGAAATTGAACTGCATTGCCAGATAGCCAAGCTCGCGCGCCTCATCCTGCGACTGCACACACATGGCGCGCGCGATGCCCTGGCCGCGCGCCGCCTCGGCCACCATATAGCCTGCGTTGCACACATGGGCCCCGCCCCCGGCCTGATTGGTCTTGAGGTAATAGGTGCCCAGAACCTCGCCACCGCGTTCGGCCACATAGGTGGCACGCGGCACCTCCATCCAGAGCGAACGCACCGCCTCACGGGTCAGACCCGCCTCGATGGCATAGGTATCACCCAACCGGATCACATCGCGCACGATAGGCCAGATCGCGGCAAAATCCGCCTCGCGCGCCAGCCTGATCGTGATACCTGCCTGTTCTGTCATACCACTCTCCCCCGCCCGCAATGGCTAGCGGGGGCGAGACGCTTTGGCAAGTCTCAGCCGTTCAGATCGACCACAACCCGGCCCTTGACCTGCCCCTTCAGAATATCCGCCCCCAAACGCGGCAGATCTGCCAAGGTGGCAGGCGTGATCATCGCCTCGAGCTTGTCCATCGGCAGATCTCGCGCGATCCGCTCCCAGGCCCGCAGCCGGTTCGCATAGGGCTGCATCACGCTGTCGATCCCCAAGAGATTGACGCCGCGCAACAGGAACGGAATGACCGTCGCAGGCAGGCCCGCGCCCCCCGCCAACCCCACGGCGGCAACACTTGCGCCATATTTCATCTGGCCGAGAACCCGCGCCAGCATCGCGCCACCCACGGCATCGACGCAACCCGTCCAGTTCTCGCTCTCGAGCGGTCGCTTGACCGTCTCGGCCAGTTCCTCACGCGGCACGATGCGGCTTGCCCCCAGCCCACGCAGATAGCCCTCCTGCTCAGGCCGACCGGTCACAGCGGCCACCTCATGCCCCAGATGCGCCAGAATGGCCGTGGCCACCGATCCCACGCCGCCCGCAGCCCCCGTGACCAGCACCTCGCCATGCCCCGGCACCAGCCCATGATCCTCCAGCGCCATCACCGCCAGCATCGCGGTAAAGCCAGCGGTGCCCACCGCCATCGCCGCCCGCGTATCCAGCCCCTCGGGCAAGGGCACCAGCCAGTCGGCGCGCACCCGCGCCTTTTGCGAATAGCCGCCCCAATGCGCCTCGCCGACGCGCCAGCCGGTCAAAACCACCTTGTCACCGGGCTTGTAGCGCGCATCATCGCTCGCCTCGACCGTGCCCGCAAAATCAATTCCCGGCACATGCGGATAGGACCGCACCAGACCGCCGCCCGGCCCGATGCAGAGCCCGTCCTTGTAATTCACCGTGGAATATTCGACCGCCACCGTCACCTCGGCGTCCGGCAAATCGTCCAACGTCAAGGTCTTCACCGCAGCGGATGTCTTCCCGCTCTCTGCGTCTTTCTCGACGACCAATGCCTTGAACATTTCATTCTCCTTCTGTCATGCAGGCGTTACGCCCCGCTTCATCTGGCCCAAAATACTTCGGGGGGACGCCCGGTACGGGCGGCGGGGGCAGCGCCCCCATCCCCTCTCAGGCCCAGAACTTCTCTCGAACCCGTGCGGCGCGCGGCCCCTCCGGGGTCTCAACCGTCACCTCTGTCCCGGCATCCCAATGCGTCATTCGCACCATTGCGATCGCCACATTCACCCCGAAATCCGGCGACCACGTTGCCGAACTGACCCGGCCCACGCGCTTGCCTCCCGCCATCACCGGCCACCACCGGTCACAACGTGGCACAGCCGCTCCTTCGATCTCCAGCGCACGGATTTGCTGCACCGGCCCTTCCTTGGCCACCCGTAGCAGGGCATCCCGCCCGATACACCCAATCGCCGTATGGGTGTTGCAGAACTTGCCCAATCCGCATTCATGCGGCGTGTTGTCGTCGGTCATGTCATTGCCATAGCTCAGCAATCCGCCCTCGATCCGCTCGATCAGATTGGGGCATCCGGCATGGACATCCATGCCCTTCCCGGCCTCCATCAGCGCATGCCAGAGCGGCATACCGATATCGCCGCCCTCGACATAGATCTCGAACCCGCCCTGCTTGGAATAGCCCGAACGCGCGATCACCATATCGCGGCCCTGAAAATCGAAATGCCCAAACCGGAAAAAGCGCAGGTCGCGCACCGCATCGCCAAAAACCGCCGCCATCAGATCATCGGCGCGCGGGCCCTGCACCGCCAGCGGGCTCACGTCCGGCTCATCCACCAACACATCCAACCGCCATCCATGTGCCGTGGCCCGGATCCAATAGAGCAGGTCCGAATCCGCAATCGAAATCCACCAGCGATCTTCGGCCAGCTTGACCGCCACCGGATCGTTGAGCATGCCGCCCGTCTCATCGACGATGGGCACATAATAGCACTGCCCGGCCGTCATCCCCCGCAAATCGCGGGGCGTCAGCATCTGCATCAACTTTGCCGCATCCGGGCCGCGCAATTCCACCTGCCGCTCGCAGGCCACGTCCCAGACCTGCACCGCGTCTTTCAGGTGGCGATAATCTTCCTCAACCGAACGGAACACCGTGGGCAAGAGCATGTGGTTATAGACCGTATAGGCCTTGACCCCCGCCGCTTCGACCCCTTCGGAAAAAGGCGTGCGACGCAACCGGCGTGACAGGGACAAAAGGGGTGCGCTCATAAAGCCTCCTCAGGCATGAAAACAAGATCGGTGACCGGGGCGGGCAGGCCCGCGCGCGTCAGCATCGCATGGACCTGCCCTCGGTGGTGGGTCTGATGGTTAAAGAAATGGGTAACGCACATCGCCCTCGGGCGGCTGACCTCTACGCCCTTGACGGCGGAAAACCATGTCAGATCGCCGGTAAGGTCAAGGCTGTGCAGGCCCCGCGCCCAGAGCCGGAGCGCCCCATCGGTGGCGAACCGCTCCGCGCCCCACGCCGCCCCCGTCGGCGTGAGTGTCGTGCTCTCGGCCATTCTGCCCTCCGGCGCCGCGACCTTGGCCCCGAACCGATGCAGCCAGAGCCGGTCCGCCCAGAGAACATGATTGAGCGTGCCCAAGATCGAGCCAAAGAAAGCCCCGTGATCCTCGGTCAGCACCGTGCGGCTCACGCCATCCACGGCCCGCATGATCTGCGCGTTCTGCCAGGCATTATAGCGCGCCATCAGGCGCACATGATCCGCCGCCAGCAGCATCAGCGCGGGCCTTTCCAATCAATCTGGCAGATTTCCGCGCTGCGCCCGTCGAAATCCCACACCCGGCCAAAGGCGCGTACGCGGCCCTTGGTGGCGGTGGCGACGGTGATGTCGGGGCCCATCCAGTATTCGGTGTTGGTGACGACGATATCCTCGCCCTTGTGGCCCGGCACCGGCACCACTTCGCCTTGGATCATCTTGCCCACCATCAGGCGGCGTGCATTGCCCTCGGTCTCGAAAATGACCGGCGCGCGCTCAGCGCCCAGAAACTCGCTGACCAGCACCCCAAAGAGACCGGTCGTGCCGCGCGCCTTGCCGGAAAAGATATTGACCAGCGCCTCGTACCCGGCCTCGCTCGCGCGCTCGTCGATAAAGGCCGCCGCCTTCCAGTTGCCGCGCGCCATCAGACCGGGGATTTCCAGCATCAGACCGACGTTGAGGCCGCTCAGGTCCTCGTCGCCATAGTGACCCTCGTCGATGCGCACGCCCGACCACGCCTGACAATATCCCTCGGTGGGCGCATGTTTGCCCAATGAGACCACGCAGGGGCAGAATACCGTGCAGTTGCAGTTGAGGATCAACTCCCCCTTGATCGCCCAGGGCACAGTGCCCAACGTATCCAAAGCCATTTTCCAGCCTCCTCTTTCAGATTGACGTGAACAGAACCCAGACCGACGCCGCCATCAGCCCGGCCCCCAAGGGCCGTGTCAGATAGCGCCCGAGATCGGGAAGTTTTTCCAGAACCATGATCACCGTCGCCAACCCCATGAAGGCGAGGTTCATCACCCCCCCAACAAAGGCCAGCGCCATCAGCGCCCAGCAACACCCAAGGCACACAAGGCCCAACCGCACCCCGTTGCGCCACGCGCCCTCATCCCAATGCTGCATGAAGAACGACAGCGGGCGGCGGCATTTCGACAGGCACGCCTCCTTGGCCGGGCTGAACTGATAGGCCCCGGCCACGGCCAGCAGCCCCGCCGACAAGACGCCAGAGCGGCTATCGCCGAACGCCGTCAGCAACCCCGCCTGAAACAGCGCCATTTGTGCCCCCGCCGCAAGGATCGAAAACCCCAGCCAAACGCCCAGATACCCCGCCACCAACGCGCCAAACCGCGTTTCGCCAGTGTGGCTCAACTCTTCGTAAGTGGCGAATGCGGGCAGCGCCGTGGGGGCCATCATCGCCGCCGACATCAGCGCCCACATGAGGGCAATCCGTCCAAATCCGGCGGCATCGGGCGTCACGATGCACAGGCTTTGCAGGAAATCCGCCCCGTAAATCACCGCCCCGTCGCGCAAATCCTGCGGCAGCGCCATGGCATAAAGCAGCCCCCAGGCCCCCAGAATGAGACCGAACAGCACCAGCCAGTGCCCTCCCCCCATCCGCCTGACCCGTGCTGCAATCATGGCGCTCTCCCTGCGACTCACCTCTTGCGTTTAAATTGTCAGACATTTAAATGTATGACAAATGAAAATTGATCCAGATAACAAAGCCGACCTTTCGGCCCAGATAGCCGAGGCAATCCGCGATGCGATTGTCTCGGGTCAACTCATCGTCGACGAACGCCTACCCTCCGAGGCAGAGCTTGCCGATCACTTCGCGGTGTCGCGCCCCACCGTGCGCGAGGCGCTCAAGCGGTTGGCGGCGCAATCGCTCATTCGCACGCAGCGCGGCGCATTTGGTGGCGCCTTCGTCAACCGCCTCAGCTACACCGAGGCTTACGGCCAACAGATCACCACCGCTACGCTGCTGCTCAGCATGAACGCCATCAGCTTTGATGTCGCCTGCGAAGCGCGCTATGCGCTGGAACGCGCCTGCACGCCACTTGCCGCCCAGCGCCGCACACCCGATACCCTGGCCACCATGCGCGCCGAGATCCATCGCCAAGGGCAACCGGGACTGACCGACGAGAGCTTTTGCGCCTCTGACGTGGCCTTTCACCGCGCGTTGGTGGACAGCGCGGGCAACCCGGTGCTCAGCTATCAACTCGCAGGTGCGGTCGAGGCGATGCAACCCTTGATGAACATGATCACCTTCACGGCCCGCTCGCGCGAGGCGATCGTTGGCTTTCACACCCGCATCGCCGATGCGCTCGCCGGGTCTGAGGCCGAGGCCGCGCAAACGGCGCTGACCGAACTAGAGGCCTATACCCTCACCCTTGGGCGCGATGTCATGGCCGCCCGCGCCCGCGCGCCCAGATAGTCAGGCTCAGACTCCCCAAGCCGCGCACTTTCGGTCAATCGTCTTGCGCGCCACGCCCAGACGCCGCGCCGCTTCCGCCCGATTGCCGCCGCAGGCATCGAGCACGGCCATGATGTGGCGCTGCTCCACATGTTCCAGCGTCTCTAGCGCTGGTTCGCCTCCCTCCCGGCCAGAGCCCGCGAATTCCTCTGGAAGGGCCCCAAGGATCACCGACCGCTCAATCAGATTGCGCAATTCGCGCACATTGCCGGGCCAATCGTAGCGGCTGAGCTTGAGCAGAACCTCAGCATCGAGATCGAGCACCGGCATGCCCAGCGCGCCGGCAAACTCGCTCATGAAAAGCGCCGCCAGTTCGACAATATCCTCCTGACGCTCCTTGAGGCTTGGCATCTGGACATTGACGATATTGATCCGGTGATAGAGATCAGCCCGGAAACGGCCAGACCGCACCGCCTCTTTCAGATCGGCATTGGTGGCAAAGAGAAATCGCAGGTTCAGCGGGATCTCCCGTTCAGACCCAATGGGGCGAATGCGCTTGTCCTCCAGCACCCGCAACAAGGCCGCCTGCACATGTTCCGGCAGTTGCGCCACCTCGTCGAGTAAGAGCGTGCCACCATCGGCATGAAGCAAAAGCCCGTCCTTGCGCGCGCGCCCGTCCTCGACCACGCCAAACAGCTCCTCAGCGATGCGATCCGCCGAAATCGCGGCACAATTGACCGCGACAAAAGGCTTGTCAGCCCGGTTCGATAATCCATGCAGGGTGCGCGCCGCAATCTCTTTTCCGGTCCCGCTTGCGCCGGTAAACAGCACCGAGGTGGGTGCGGCCGCCAGCTTTCCCAACATTGCGCGCACGGCCTGAATGGCGGTCGAATTCCCAAGCAATCGCCCGCGCGCCGCCTGCCCGCCCGCCGACAGCTCATGCCGCAAGAGATAGTTCTCGCGCGCCAGATACTTGCGGTCCAGCGCCCGCGCCACGGCATTCAGAATCTGATTGGCGCGAAACGGCTTGAGCACAAAATCCGTGACCCCCGCGCGCAGCGCCTTGATCGCGGTATCAAGATCGGCATAGGCGGTGATCAGAATCGTATCGGCAAAGAGCCCGACACGCCGCTGCTCCTCCAGCCAATCGAGGCCGGTCTTGCCCGGCATGATATTGTCGAGAATTACCAGATCGAAATGCGCCTGATCAAGGATCATCGCCCCTTCTTCACAGGACCGCGCCTGCTCCACATGGCGGCATCTTGGCCCCAGCGTCTTGATCAGAAAATTGCGCATCCCCGGTTCGTCGTCAATGATAAGCACCGACGCATGCGCAAGGTTCTGACCATATTCGTCCCGTGTATCCTCGGGCGCAGGTTGCGGCATCATTCGGCCGCGTCACCCAGCCGGACCGCATCGCCTGCGCGCTTGGCCTCTGACGTATAGCCCAGCTCGTGCAGGACTGTCGGGGCCGCGGCGGCAATCACCGCGCAGGCTGCAAAGGCGGCAATCATTGCTTTCATTCTCTCAGTTCCTTCTTGTTGCGGTCGCCCGGCGCAGATAGTCGATCATATCCTGCCGGTCCTCTGCCGCTGTGATCCGTTGCATCGGCATCTTGGAGCCGGGAATATAGTGATCCGGTCCAAGGTCAAAAAGCGCGTCAATGGTGTCGTCAGTCCAGACGATCCCCGATCCGTCGAGGATCTCGGAATAGGCATAGCCGGGCACTGTGCCGGCACGACGGCCAAAGACACCGTAGAGGGTCGGACCCGCCTTGCGCGAGGGTGGCGGCGTCAGCGCGTGGCAGATCGAGCATTTTCGCATGAATTGCCGCTCGCCATTCTCCATCTCCTGCGCAGGCCGCAGAAAACTGTGCTCTGTTTCGCCCGCCGGATCATAACTGTCCAGCATGTCCACCGGCCAGCCATAGACCACCTCGCTCAGGCCGCCCGCATAGATCATACGCCCGTCCGGCGAAAATTCCAACGCCCAGACCGGGCCGCGCGCCATGGCCTGAAAATCGCGGGTGATCATCCAATCCTCCGTGTCGATCACCATGATATAGCCCTGCCCATCGCCCGCCGCCAATTGCGCGGTTGCCGCGTGATAGGCCAGCGACAGAACCGGACGGCGCTCCAGCGTGAAATCGGCGATCTGCTGACCGCTCCTCGGGTCGACCACCCGCGTCGCCCCGTCGACTGCGCCATAGGCCAGCCAGGCATCGTCCGGCCCCAGAACGATCCGATTGATGCCAAATCCCTGATTGAGCACCTCGCGCGGAGCAGCCCCCGCCTCGTGCCAGCGCCATTCCCGCAACGACCCGTCGGCTGAAGAGGAATACAAGAGCGCTCCGTCCCGGCCAAAGGCGACATCGCTGACCGCCCCGTCATGCCCGGTGAGAAACCGTCCCTTGCCCCCCGCCACCGGCCAAATCCCGATCGAGCCATCCCAACTGGCCGAAGCGATCCATTGCCCATCCGGCGACACATCAAGCGCCGCAATCTTGCCCTTGTGCCCCTCCAGACGTGTGCCCAGCCCGGTCGCCATGTCCCATACGATCACCGCGAAATCATCGCCCCCGGACACCAGCCGACCGGCCTCCAGTGCCTCGACCGTCACCACCGCTGCCGCATGGCCCTCCAACCAGCGGGGCGTGCGCCCCTGCCACAGCCCCACGGAATTGTCGAAACTGGCTGAAATCACCTGCCCGCTCTCGGGCATGATTGTCAGCCCCATGACAGGCCCACCATGCCCCTTGAGTGTGGTAAACTCCTGAGCCGCCAGCGGGCTTGTCCCCGCCAGCACCCAGAACCAGAGACCAAGGGCGCGCGCACGCATGGCTACTCCGCAGGTGTGGCGGCCTTGCCGTGAACTGGCGCTTCGCCCTTTTCCTGCAATTCCTTGAGCCACAACCCATGATGCTCACGCGCCCATTGCTCCTCGACCTCGCCCGAGCCCATGGCATCATAGGCACCCTCCATGCCGACAGAGCCGATATAGATATGCGCGAGGATAATCGCGGTCAGCACAAAGGCCATGATGCTGTGCCAGAGCGTCGCCAGTTGCATTTCCTCATGCGGCGCCAGCATCACCGGCAACTCGCCATAACCCACCGCCTGCGGCAATCCTGTCTGATTGAGAAGGGCAAAGGTCTTGGCAAACATCGGCAATTCGAATGGAAAGAGCAGCGACAGGCCAGAGGCTGAGATCGACGCGCCAAACACGATCACCGCCCAGAAGATCATCTTTTGACCCGCGTTGAACTTCTTGGCGGGCGGATGCACACCCTTGCTAAAAATCCCGCCGCCCACGGCCAACCATTTCAGGTCCGTCCGGTTGGGAATATTGTGCAGAACCCACATGAAGAACACCATCACGAGGCCAATCATAAACGCCCATGAGATGTTGTTATGCACCCATTTTGACCCGATCGCGATGGTCGAGAACGCCTCGTGCCCCAACAGCGGAATGACCACCATACGGCCAAAGAGCACGAGCAGCCCGGTGATCGCCAGCACGACAAAAGAGCCCGCCATGAGCCAATGGCCAAACCGCTCGACCGCCTGAAAGCGCGTCACAGTGCGCCCGGTCTTTTCGCCGTCAATGCGGATTCTGCCCCGAATGAGGTAGAACAGCGCCAATAGCGCCACCGTGCCTCCCAGCAACCACGCGCCATAGGTCGCCAGCGGCCCCTTGCGGAATTGCAGCCAGTTCATGCCGCCGTCCTGAATGAGCACCCGCGCCTCCGGCCCGCCGGTTGAGACCTTGACGTCATCAAGCCCATAGCGCAGCGCGCGCCACACATCGGCATCCGAAGATCCGCCCAAAGTGCCCAACTGCCCCGCCATCCCCGCCGCGTCATCCGGGTTGCCGGTGGCGTCACGGCGGAAACTGTCGTCGACCTTCTCGCCGCGCTGCCGGGCCAGAATATCGTCCAGAGTTTGTGCGCCGCCGGTGACGGACCGGTCAGGCCCAGTGGTCGTTGGCGTGTCCTGCGCCATGGCGGGCAGTGCGAGCAGAAAACACAAAGCCAAGCTGAGAAATGCGCGCATGATGTCCTCGATCTAAGTCTGATTTATCCGATTTCTTCAAAAGAAATCAGATCGGAAGCTTTTGAGGTTTCCGATTGTGTTCGGGCCGGTGCCAAAGGTCATGTCACCCTCCGGCACCGGCATTAGCGCGATCAGCCGCCGCTCTGCTGACCGTAAGCAGAGCCCCAGCCCCAAGCACCCGAGCCGAAACCACGGGCCACGACGCGCTCGCGGTAGATGGCCGACACGACGTCGCCATCCCCTGCCAACAGCGCCTTGGTCGAGCACATCTCGGCGCAGATGGGCAATTTGCCCTCGGCGATCCGGTTGCGCCCATACTTCTGGAACTCGGCCTCCGAGTGGTTCTCTTCCGGACCACCGGCGCAGAAGGTGCATTTGTCCATCTTGCCCCGGCTACCGAAATTGCCCGCCTGCGGGAACTGCGGCGCACCGAACGGGCACGCATAGAAGCAGTAGCCGCAGCCGATACACAGATCCTTGGAGTGCAACACGATGCCCTCCTCGTTCTGGTAGAAGCAATCCACCGGACAGACCGCCATACAGGGCGCATCCGAACAGTGCATGCAAGCCACCGAGATCGAACGTTCACCGGGGCTGCCGTCGTTGATCGTCACCACCTTGCGGCGGTTGATCCCCCACGGCACCTCGTGCTCGTTCTTGCAGGCCGTGACGCAGGCGTTGCACTCGATGCAGCGTTCGGCGTCGCATAGAAACTTTGCTCTTGCCATGTCTCTGTCTCCTTACGCTGGCATGATCTTGCAGAGAGTACACTTGGTCTCCTGCATCTGCGTGACCGAGTCGTAGCCATAGGTCTGTGCGGTGTTGGTGCTTTCGCCCAAGACATAGGGATCGGACCCGGCGGGGTAATTCTCCCGAAGATCCTTGCCCTCGAAATGACCGCCAAAGTGGAACGGCATAAAGACGACGCCTTCTGCCACCCGCTCTGTCACCATCGCCATGACCTTGACCTTGGCACCTTCAGCGCCTTCGACCCAGACCTGCGCACCATCCCGCACACCGATGTTATTGGCATCGCGCGGGTTGATTTCGACGAACATGTCTTGCTGCAATTCGGCCAGCCACGGGTTGGATCGGGTCTCGTCCCCGCCGCCCTCATACTCGACCAGACGGCCAGACGTGAGGATGATCGGATACTCTTGCGAGAAGTCCTTTTGCTGGATCGAGGCATACATGGTCGGCAGACGCCAGAACTTGCGGTCCTCATAGGTCGGGTAATCCGCCACCAGATCACGACGGCTCGTGTAGAGCGGTTCGCGGTGCAGCGGCACCGGATCGGGGAAGGTCCACACAACGGCCCGCGCCTTGGCATTGCCAAAGGGCGCGCATTCATGCGCAATCGCCACCCGCTGAATCCCGCCCGAGAGGTCGGTCTTCCAGTTCACGCCACCCACTTTTGCCGCGTAATCCGAGGGCAACTCGCCCTGCTGGCTGGTTTCGCCGACTTCCTCGGTGCCCGGCCGCGTATCGCGGAAACCAGCCACCCAGTCGATCATGGCCCGCTCCTGCGCGGTCAGATCGCCATCCCAACCCAGATCCACCAGCATCTGCATGGTGAATTCGGGATAGCCATCCTGAATCTCCGAGCCAGCCGAATAGACACCCTCGGCCAAGAGATTGTCACCCTCACGCTCGACGCCGAACCGAGCCCGGAAGGTCAAACCGCCCTGAGAGACCGGCAACGACATATCATAGAGATTTGCCGTGCCCGGATGGTTCATCTCTGCCGTGCCCCAGCAGGGCCATGGCAGACCGTAATAATCGCCATCGGCCGGACCGCCCTTGGCGCGCAACGTGGTGCGGTCAAAGGTGTGCTGGTTCGCCATATGCAGCTTGAGCCGCTCCGGCGATTGACCTGTATAGCCAATCGTCCACATGCCGCGATTGAACTCGCGGGTGATGTCCTCGACATTGGGCTCGCCGGTGTCGTCCATCGCGATATTGCGGAACATCTTGTCATCAAAGCCGAACTTCTTGGCAAAGAGCGCAAGAATCTCGTGGTCAACCTTGGACTCGAACAGCGGAGCCATCACCTGATCCCGCCACTGCAACGACCGGTTCGAGGCGGTGACAGAACCGCGCGTCTCGAATTGTGTCGTCGCAGGCAGCAGATACACACCGTCGGTGCGGTCGTTCATGACGGCAGAGACCGTCGGGAACGGGTCGACCACGACCAGCATGTCCAGCTTTTCCATCGCGGTTTTCATTTCCTTGCCGCGTGTCTGGCTGTTGGGGGCATGACCCCAGAGAACCATGGCCCGCACGTTGTTGGGCTGGTCCATATTCTCCTTGTCTTCAAGAACACCGTCGATCCACCGGGAAACCGTGATGCCGTTGAGGTTCATCATCTTGGTTTCGCCAAAGGAGGCATCCGAGAACCGGCCTTTCAACCAGTCAAGATCCTCGTCCCAAACCCGCGCCCAATGGGCCCAGGAGCCTTCCGCCAGACCATAATAGCCGGGCAGCGTGTCCGCCAGAACGCCCAGATCGGTCGCGCCTTGCACGTTGTCATGGCCGCGGAAGATATTGGTGCCGCCCCCCGCTACACCCATGTTTCCAAGGGCCAGTTGCAGAACGCAATACGCGCGGGTGTTGTTGTTGCCGGTGGTGTGCTGCGTGCCCCCCATGCACCAGATCACGGTGCCCGGACGGTTGTTGGCCAGCGTCCGCGCCACGCGGCGCAGCTGGCTGCCTGGAACATCCGTGACACGCTCGACCTCTTCGGGCGTCCACTTGGCCACCTCATCCTTGATCTGATCCATCCCCCAGACGCGGGTGCGGATGAATTCCTTGTCCTCCCAGCCATTCTCGAAGATGTGCCAGAGGATACCCCAGATCAATGCCACGTCCGAACCGGGACGCATGCGCACATATTCATCGGCATGTGCCGCCGTGCGGGTAAAGCGTGGGTCACAGACGATCAAAGGCGCGTTGTTCTGCTCCTTGGCCTTCAGCACATGCAGCAGGCTGACAGGATGCGCCTCTGCCGGGTTTCCGCCGATGATAAAGATGGCTTTGGAATTGTGGATGTCATTGTAGCTGTTGGTCATGGCGCCGTAGCCCCATGTGTTCGCAACACCGGCCACGGTCGTCGAGTGACAGATCCGCGCTTGGTGGTCGACGTTGTTCGTGCCCCAATAGGCGGCGAACTTGCGGAAGAGATAGGATTGTTCGTTATTATGCTTGGCAGATCCCAGCCAATAAACAGAATCCGGGCCGCTCTCTTCGCGGATCTTCATCATGCCGTCGCCGATCTCGTTGATCGCCTGCTCCCAGCTGATGCGCTTCCACTCTCCGCCTTCTTTTTTCATCGGATATTTGAGACGGCGCTCGCCATGCGCATGTTCGCGCACTGCGGCCCCCTTGGCGCAATGCGCGCCCAGATTGAACGGGCTGTCCCAGCCGGGCTCTTGTCCCGTCCAGACGCCATTCTGCACTTCGGCGACGACCGTGCAGCCGACCGAGCAATGCGTACAGACGGATTTCACCGTCTTGACGGCCTCATTCGCGGCGCTCTGCGCATTGGCGCGGGTCACGGTGCCCCCCATGGCACCAAGCGCGGCCAGGCCACCAATGGCCAGACCACTGCCGCGCAGGAACGCGCGACGATCGACGGACGACCCGGCGACCTCAGACAGGATACTGGTCCGCTGGGGGCGTCGTGCAACCCCGTTGGTCTTTTTCCTCAGCATGTTTCTATCTCCTCCCTAGGCCCTCTTGGGCTGGGTACTGCGGTTTCCTCTGACAGTCGGGCCTGAAGCAACCAGTCGTCAGCGGCGGGTGATTTCGTCCGATCCTAGAAACGGGCGCTCTCGAAATAGGCGCGGGTATGCGCGGTGTCCTGCATCTCGTTGGATGTCAGATCAGGCTCTGCGGCCTCTGCCGTGCCCGCCATCACCACGGTTGCAACCGCGACTGCGGGTGCGCCAGTGGCAGCCAGTTTGAGGAAATCACGGCGGCTGCTGCCAGCCTCGGTTTTCCGGGTCATATAGGTCTCCCTCCCCTCATTATGACGGATCGCTCCGCCGGTTGCGTCACGGGCTTACGCCCCGCTCATTCGAAAGCCTTGCGCTTCGATCTCCATGAACACTCGACCGACCGCGCCGACCGAAGCGTAGAGAACCGAATGGGTCGCCGCCTCCAAATCCGTGAAAAAATGCCCGGCCCAGGGGCCGATATGCTTGCCAAAGAACGCCTGCTGATCGCTGAGCGGCGCAGGCTTGCCAAATCGCCCCCGAATGAGGCCCGCCATCATCTCCATCAAGGAGGCGATATTGTCCTCGGGCTCATAGACATTCTGCGCCCGCGTCATGCCGCGCGCGGCCATGTCGCGACGCAATCCGGCAAGCGGCTTTTCATTGAGAAAGCCCGTCAGGTAGTAGCTCGCATAGGGCAGCAACTCGCCCCGGCCCAAGCCGATGAACAGCGCATTGAACTCGCGCTCGACACCTGCGGGCGTGCTGACTTTGGCCACCCGCGCCAGCGCTGATACAGCCTCGCCCATCGGGGTGGCATCGCCGCTCAATCCGGCGGTCTTGGTCAACATCTCCTGTCCCGGTGACCGTGCCAGAATGGCCGCCAGAAAATCGTAGAGATCGGCACGCAAACGGTCTTCTGCGGCAATCTCCGGCATCACGGTCTCTTGGGTCATGATCGCCTCTTGTTGGGTCATGCGGATACTCCGGTCTGATTTTCGAATTGAAACCGCATCCTGCGGCGCGGCGCGGCAAAGGGGTCAGACGCCTCTTCAGCTTCGTCCGCAACGTCAGATGCTACGTCTGCCGGCGCCGCTTCTGCCAGCGCCACCTCGGCCTCCGGCTCCTCCACGTCCACTTCCACCTCGGCCACCTCCTCCTCCGCGACCGGCGGATTGGTCAGCGCTTCGGCCTGCCGGGCCATTTCCTCGACATGCGCCAACATGCCCTTGCCCACCTGATAGGCGGTCTTCATATCCGGCACCACCATGGCGCTATCGGTGTAATCTTCGGCATAATCGACCAAACCGTCGATATTGGCCAACACCGGATTGCTGACCCACAACCGCCGCAGCGCCCGTCGACGCAACCGTTCTGGCACCGCCTTGCCCATAAAGGCGCGAAAATCATCGCCTAATTGCAGCGTATCGGGATCAGGCAAGCCCAGCTCCTCACAGAGCTCCTCGTCGGTCTTCTCGGCCAGCTCGACCTCACGCGCGGCCAAATCCTGAACGTCCGCAGCCCGCGCCTCTTCGCGCGCCTCGGCTTCAACCTGCGCCTTGCGGCGGGACCAGAAATCCAACCCCCGGCTCAATTCAGCCTCCCCCGGCGCATGCGCTCCGGCGTAGCAAAAACATCGCGCGGCTGCACGATGCGCGCATCGCCAATCCCATCCTGCGCCGGACCTTCGCCCAGTTTGTCACGGCGGCGCTTCTTGAACACTTCTTCCTCGTGATGCGCCTCGATAAAGTCGCGGACCAGCGCCACCAGCCCCTCGGGCATGGGCACCTTTTCAACGATATCTTCGCCATTATCCGCATAGTCCTGCGCCTCGAATGGCGAGGCGGTGACCAGAACCACGTCAAAGGGCGCAGAGGCAAGATCAGCCCCCGCACGGTTGCGCAACATCACAAAGACCGATGGCACCTGCGCGGCAAGGGCACTCAGATAGGCCTCTGTCTGCGTGTGGTGCAGATCCAGCATGACGGTTCCGGCGTGATACTCCACCATGTCACCGTCGCGCCGCAATTCACGCCAGTCGGCGGGCGACGCCCCCGGAAGAACCGCGACAGCACGCCACGCCCAAGCCGCCCAACGGGTCACACCGGGCGTTCTGCGCATGACGACACCAAGTGGCACCATCATCTGTTTGTCGTGGCTGTGGGTCACGCTGTCGTGCCATCCCCTTGCTGCGTAATCCCGAGATTGGTCCAGTTATCTGACCGCGCAAAGCCATTTTTGTGTGCGACAGTCCACATAAAGTCCGATCCGGACATTTTGGACCACCTCACCCGGCGCTACGATCCCTTCAGGACAAATTGTCCACTTTGCCCCTGTCCATGCTGCACTGCCGCATGGCAAGATGTTGAAAACAAACAGAATCAATCAGGATTAAATCGGGGGTCATCTTGCCCCCCTCGTCGCGCTCACCCCATCCGAATTGCGGTTTACGGGCGCTTCGAATCATGCCTACTCTCTGCGCAACGAGACCGCGCAGGTCCGCTTCCCAGCCGTGCCAAACACCGGGGTAAACATGCCTAAACACCTGATTTTGTGCGATTGTTCCGCCACTCAGACGCTTGACCCCGAGGGTCTCGCCACGGCAACAGGTCTGACCTGTTCGCGGCTGCATAGTGCGCTTTGCACCGATGAAATCGAGTCCGCGACCAAGGCGATGGCCTCCGGCGACGCTATTATTTGCTGTGCTCAGGAACGCCGCATCTTTGAGGAGCTGGCCCTTGATCTGGAGGTAGAGAGCCCCGCATTCCTCGACTTGCGCGACAGGGCCGGCTGGTCCGACGATCCAGCCCCGAAACTACCCAAAATGGCCGCGCTTCTGGCCGAAGCCAGCCTGCCCATCCCCCCGGAAAAGACCCTTGATGTCATATCCGAGGGTCTATGCCTTATCATCGGGGCGTCTGACGTGGTTTTGCCCGCTGCGGAAAAACTGGCGCCCCTCTTGGGCGTGACGGTGCTCTTGACCGACGACATAGACCCGCCCGAGGCGCGCGATTTCGACACCATCCGGGGCCGGATCACGCGGGCGCACGGCACGCTGGGACAGTTTGACCTGCGCATCGACGCGCTGCAACAGGTCAATCCCGGCGGGCGCGGCACGCTGCGCTGGACCGCGCCGCGCGACGGCGGGCAGACACAATGCGACGTGCTCCTTGACCTGCGCGGCGGCACGCCCCTCTTTCCCGCCCCGGAGAAACGCGACGGCTACCTGCGCGCCGATCCCGGCAGCCTGCATGCGGTCTCGGACGTGGTATTTCAGGCCGCCCAGATGATCGGCACCTTCGAAAAACCGCTCTATGTCGCGCTAGAGCCGCTGATCTGCGCCCATTCCCGCGCCGAACAGACCGGGTGCAGCAAATGCCTTGATATCTGCCCAACCGGGGCCATCACGCCGGATGGCGATCACGTCAGCATTGATCCGATGATCTGCGCGGGCTGCGGCGCCTGCGCCGCGCGCTGCCCCTCGGGGGCGATCACCTATGACGCGCCGCCGCCCGACATGACCTTTCGCCGCATTCAGACGCTGGCGCAGGCCTTTCGTCGCGCAGGCGGCACCGCCCCGCGCCTGCTTGTCCATGATGCCACCCACGGCACCGAGATGATCCGCCTTGCCGCCCGCCACGGGCGCGGGTTGCCCGCCGATGTGATCCCGTTAGAGGTTTCGGCGCTCGCGGGCTTTGGCCATGCGGAAATCCTCGCGGCCCTCGCCTCGGGCTTTGCCGAGGTGGCAATCCTGCTCGCCCCCACCACCGAACGCGACGCACTGGATCAAGAGGTGCCGCTGGCACAGGCCATGGCAGGCGCAGCCACAGACGCCGTGCATCTCCTCGACCTCACCGACCCCGACGCGCTCTGCGATGCGCTCTATGGCGCACCCCCGCCCGCCCCCCTCGCCAGCCCGGTCCTGCCCATGGGCAGCCGCCGTCAGGTCGCGCGCCTTGCCGCCAAATCCCTCAACCCGTCAGGCGGCACCCTACCTTTGCCCGCCGCCGCCCCCTACGGCGCGGTGCTGGTCAATACCGACGCCTGCACGCTCTGCCTCTCCTGCGTCTCGCTCTGCCCCTCGGGCGCGCTGATGGACAATGAAGACAAACCGCAACTCCGCTTTCAAGAGGATGCCTGCCTGCAATGCGGCATCTGCGCCACGATCTGCCCGGAAAAGGCGATCACGCTCGAACCGCGCATGAACCTTGACGATAGCGCCCTCACCCAAGTCGTGCTGAACGAGGAAGAGCCATTTGCCTGCGTCGAATGCGGCACGCTCTTTGGCTCCAAGGCGACCATAAACCGCATCACCGAGAAACTCGCGGGCAAACACGCCATGTTCGCCACCTCGGATGCCGCCCGCATGATCCAGATGTGCGAGGGCTGCCGCATCAACGCGCAGTTCAACTCCGCCGACAATCCCTTTGCCATGGGCGAGCGCCCGCGCGTGCGCCGCACCGAAGATTACCTCAAAGACCGCAAGGATCACTGAACTTGGATCGGCGCGCCCAGATCGGCGGGGTCCAGCCCTGCCACATAGGCGATGATCGCCTCCAACTCATCGAGACTGACTTTGATGGGCGAAATCGGCGAGGGCAGATGGCTGGCAAAGGGCTGGGTCACGCCCTCGACTTGGGTAAAGGCGGGATGCGGCCTGAGCGCGTAAAAACTCTGAAACCGCGCATCCCAATCCGCAAAGCTGCGCAGCACGGCAAACGACGGGGTGGAACCGATGGCGCTCATGCGGTTCTCGGGGGCCACTACATGACAGCGCCCACAGAGGAGCAGCGAGGCCTGCTTTCCCACCGCGGCATCCCCGTCAAAGCTCTGCGCGACCTCTGCCTCTTCAACAATCTCCGGCAGGCGAAAGGGCGCAACGCCCGCGACCTCATAGCTTGTCACCGTGCGCTGCCCGATCTCAGACGTCAGCCAATCGGCAAACTTTGCCGCCCCCGGATGCGTGCCCTCAATCGCCATGCGCCAGAGCGCCCCCGCCCCCTCGAACACCGCGCGCTCCCCCTGCGTCCCCAGCGTGATCTCGGCCTCTGCGCCCTCGTCCACCACCTCGACCCGCACCCCGGTCTTGAGTGCAAAGCGTGGAATGATATGCTCCAGCAGCCCACTCTGGGCCAAGGCCACCGGCGCGCTCAGGCGCAAGCGCTTGTCATCGGCCCGCACCACACCGGGCAAGAGCCAGACCACCACCGCGAGCCACAACATCGCGATCCGGGTCAGGCGATTGCAGAGATCCGTCAACAGGCGCATACCCAAGCCTAGAAAACCGCCTATATCGGCGTCAAGCATTCTGAACAACAAAGGGAGAAACCGATGAGCGACGATTTCAACATGTCGATGCGCAAATTCCTCAAACAGGTGGGCGTCACCTCGCAACAGGCCATCGAAGATGGGCTGCGCAAGAAGGGCGCCACCGCTGGTCAGGAATTCACCGCCAAAATGGTTCTGACCGTCGATGGTCTCGACATCGAACATACCGTGACCGGCAAGATCAAAGGGCAGGACTGACGTGGCATTGACGAGGGAGAGCGTCCTTGAGGCGCTCAAAACCATAACCGACCCGGTCAGCGGATCGGACATCGTGTCGGCGGGCGTCATGCGCGCCCTCACCGTCGACGGCGGCACCGTGCGCTTCGTGCTGGAAATCGACCCGGCCAAGGCGCAGGCCTATACCCCGGTGCGCGACGCCGCCGAAGCGGCGGTCAAGGCACTGGCAGGGGCCGACTCGGTCTCAGCCGTGCTCACCGGCCATTCGACCAAGGCCCCGCCCGATCTCAAACCCTCCCGCAAGGCAGAGCCGAAAGGCCCCGAAAAAGTCCCCGGCGTCAACCACTTGATCGCCATTGCCTCTGGCAAGGGTGGCGTGGGCAAATCCACCGTCTCCGCCAATCTCGCCTGTGCACTGGCCGCTGAGGGACGGCGCGTGGGCCTCTTGGATGCCGATGTCTACGGTCCCAGCCAGCCGCGTATGCTGGGCGTCTCTGGCCGCCCCGCCAGCCCCGATGGCAAGACCATCCTGCCGATGCGCAACCATGGCGTGACGATGATGTCCATCGGCCTGATGACCAACGAAGGTCAGGCCGTGGTCTGGCGTGGCCCGATGCTGATGGGCGCGCTGCAACAAATGCTGATGCAGGTGCAATGGGGCGCGCTAGATGTGCTCTTGGTGGACCTGCCGCCCGGCACCGGCGACGTGCAAATGACACTGGCGCAAAAGGCGCAGGTGGACGGCGCGATCATCGTCTCCACACCGCAGGATGTGGCGCTCCTCGATGCCCGCAAGGGGATCGACATGTTCAATCAGCTGCATGTGCCGGTCCTGGGCATGATCGAGAACATGAGCACGCATATCTGCACCAACTGCGGCCATGAAGAACATGTCTTTGGTCACGGCGGGGTGCGCGCCGAGGCCGAGAAACTGGGCGTTCCGCTCTTGGCGGAAATTCCCCTGCATCTCGACATTCGCGTGGCCTCGGACGGCGGCGCGCCCATCGTTGTCTCGAAACCCGACAGCCCACAGGCGCAGGCCTTCCGCGAGGTGGCCCGCCACCTCATCAACGCAGGGCTGGCATGACCACGCCCAGCTTTCCTCCGCTGATGTCAGGGCGCGCCGTCAGCGGCGCGACCCACCCCTTTGACATGGCCTGCACCCTCGCGACCCAAGGTTGCGATGCGGGCCTTATCGTGCATAACCTCACCGCCAATCACCTGATGGCCGCCATCGTCCTCGCCCCCGAGGTGCCGCTTGGCGAGGCGATGGTGATGCTGCCCACCTGCGGCGTGGGCTTTCAAAACGCCTTTGGGGCGCTCGCCCCGCCCGAGGTGGCGGTGCATCTCGAATGGTCGGGGGCCATACGCCTCAACGGCGCCTCATGTGGGCGGCTGCGCGTGGCCGCAGGAGGCACCGACCCCGAGGAGGAACCCGACTGGCTGGTGATCGGCCTCGACCTGCCCCTGATGCAAATCGCGGAACACCCCGGCGACCAACCCGACCAGACCTCGCTCTATGATGAGGGCTGCGCCGAGATAGACCCGGTCGAATTGCTCGAAGCCTGGGCGCGCCATAGCCTCGTCTGGATCAACACATGGGAGGACGCAGGCCCCCGCGCGCTCCATGCCGAATGGCGCGGCCTCGCGTGGCGCATGGGCGAGGAGGTCACGCAAAACGGCCTCACCGGCACGTTTCAGGGCGTGGACGACCGCTTTGGCATGCTCTTGCGCGCCGAAGACACCACCCATCTTATCCCGCTCACCACGCTCTTGGAGATCCAGCCATGAAACTCGCCCGCGCCATCCATTTCGACGAGAGCGATCAGCGCGTCTACCACAGCCCCGCGCGCACCGGCGAATGGTGCATCTCGGGCGGGTTCGAGTTCTCGAATTGGTCCGAGGCCGATCTCACCGGCAAATCCCGGCAGGCGTTTTCAAACGGCTGGCTTGGGGTCGAAACCTTTGGCCGCGTGACCTTTGTCGCCGTGACCCAAGTCGAAGAGGCCGAGATTGCCACCCTGACACAGGCCCTCGCCCAGCATTTCGTCGACATCTACGGCGCGCCGGACCTCGCCGCAGCCCTGCCCGTCGCCCGCGAGGAAGTGGCGCAAATGCTTGATCTCTGCGACGATCACACGCCCAACACCCTCCTCACCGTGATCCGCGAACTGACCGAGGCCGGCGTGCGCGAAACCTTCAGCGTGATCGAAGCCCAAGACGCCGGCCTAGACCAATTCGCCCTCCACGGCAGCCTGGACGACGACCACGGGCACGATCACGACCATGGGCATGGACATGGGCACAAGCACTGAGGCACGTTGAGAAAAGGCTGAGTGGCTTTTGGGTTTGAGGTCGCGCAGGAACACGGCCCAAGACGCTCACCCCCTGACAAAAGGCGCGCAAGGGCTCGGGCGGTCCGGCACTAGGGACCAAGGTGAGGGACAATGCGGACACTTGCCGCGATACACCGCAAGATCTGCAATGCGGACGAAGCCGCCGTTCGCGTCCGGGAATCCAATGTCGGCCTTTGCGGATCCAATGCGCAGCAATATTGACGCGACCGCCCCGGTCATTGTGAGAAGGAGTTAAGCCGAATGGAGCATCGCTGCTCAAAACGGACCTCTCAATTCTCGGTGAAGAGGCAATTCACGAAATTTGTTGATAAGCGTATTATTGTTTCGTGGTCGCCGATCAACGATCGTTTGAACCGAGTTTTAGTAAGAAATCCATCAATTTTCTGAAAGTGCTCACAGTGCGGTACTTTCACAAACTTTGTCGTTTTCCCACATTTCATGTAAGAAAGAAGGTCATTTTCATCAAACTCCAGAAAAACACTGGAGTTTCGGTTTGTTCTCAGGGCGTAATCGTCAGCTTTCTTCGCTTCAAGAGCAGACAAATAAGAAACTTCGAGCTTCCCGTATCTTTGCCCAATCACTTCGTAGTCTTTGACAGTTACAGAACGGTCAATCGGAAGAGCCACAACAGGATGAAGATGATCAGAAATCGAAGCCCATGTACTTTCGATAAAAACTTGAAAATCCCGGTTTTGTCTATAAGCCTTGGTGTAAGTTTGGTCACTTTGAGGAACAGGTTGACCGTTATCGATGTTGATCTGAAAGCCGATGCCCAGTTCATATTCGGGGGGAGGATACTGCCCGAAATTCCCGCGAAGATGCGGTTGTTTGACGTATTCTTCGCGATAAGAAATCGTCCTTAGTGCGCTAGGTGTTGCATCATCGATATCTGCAAGGCTTCTGAAAACAGCAATTTGGTTGGTTGTCGCTTGTCCACCTGCGAACGCCAAGCAGGCTGGGTGTTGCGCCACAACTTCTGAGCTGAAAAGGACAAAACTCCCAAACAGCAAAGCTCGGTACAGGACGCCGTGCTGGCCAAGTTGAAAATGCATGCAGGAGCCCCTTGGCATGATCGATGCATCTAATAACTCAAGACGTTAAAATCGCAAAGCCAGACTTTCGCTGCAAGCTAGCAACCTGAGAGGCATGGGCTCTAAGGTGCAGTTCGCTGTACCAGGCACGAATGTCTGCTAACGGCCACTCACATTACCGCAACCACAAACGGCATCGACTAGCTGCCGGATGACCCAAGACCCCCCTTCCCTCCACCGCCTTCCTCCCCTATCCCATCCCAAAACCCAATCCTCAGGAGACACCATGCAGAAAAGACCCTTGGGGCGCACCGGCATTGAGGTGAGCGCGCTCTGCCTTGGCTCGATGACTTGGGGCTCGCAGAACACCCCGGCAGAGGGCCATGCCCAGATTGACCGCGCCCTTGACCGGGGCGTGAATTTCATCGACACCGCCGAGATGTATCCCACCACCCCGATGAGCGCGGAAACCACCGGGCGCACCGAGGAGATCATCGGCGACTGGTTCGAAACCTCGGGGCGGCGCGCGGATGTGATCCTCGCCACCAAACATTCCGGCAAAGGCTTCAAGCACGCCCGCGACGGCGCGCCGATCACAGCGGCCTCCATCCCTGAGGCCATTGAGACCTCCCTGCGCCGTCTCAAGACCGACACCATCGACCTCTACCAATTCCACTGGCCCAACCGGGGCAGCTACATGTTCCGCCAGAACTGGAACTATGACCCCTCCAGCCAGAACCGCGACGACACACTCTCGCATATGCACGAAGCGCTTGAGGCCATGCAGCGCGAAGTCGAACGCGGCACCATCCGCGCCTTCGGCCTCTCAAACGAAAGCGCTTGGGGCATGGCGCAATGGCTGCGGCTGGCCGAGGCGGGCCACGGGCCCCGCGCGGCGTCCCTCCAGAACGAATACTCGCTGATGTGCCGCCTCTACGACACGGACTTGGCCGAACTCAGCGTCAATGAGGATGTGGGCCTTCTGGCCTTTTCCCCCCTCGCGGCGGGGCTGCTCAGCGGCAAATATCAGAACGGCGCGCTGCCCGCCGGCTCGCGCATGGCGATCAACGGCGACCTTGGCGGTCGCAAGACGCCGCGCGCCTTCGAGGCGGTCGCAGCCTACCACGCGGTCGCGCAGACACACGGTCTCGACCCTGTGCAAATGGCGCTCGCATGGTGCCTGACGCGGCCCTTCCTCTGCTCGGCCATCTTTGGCGCGACCGACAGGACACAGCTCGATCTGGCCCTCGGCGCAGCAGAGATTACGCTCAGCCAAGAGGTGCTGACCGATCTCGACGCCACCCACAAGGCGCATCCGATGCCCTATTGAGCGGAGGCGTTGGCCCCAATCTCCCAAGCGTGGGCGCAAGCCCAAAGCATGCCGCGCGGATCGCTTGGGGCCAATGTCAGCACGACGCCATGCCCTAACCCGCCGTCCCATCCCGCAACCCGCGCAAATGATCCGGCAAGGTCCGCGCCGTGATCGACGCCTCGCGCACCAGACTGTCGAAATGCAGCGTCATGGCCTGCACTCTTTCCCGATCGCGAAACACCATGTAATTCCGCCCGATATAGAGAACCGCCAGAAGCGGGCCGAGGATTGTCACGGGGGCCGAATAGACGCGACGCGCATCAAACAGATAGAGCCGCAGACTGGGATAGAGCTGCGTTGTGACAGTGATCAGGTGATCCAGTTGCGCGCGGCGGATGGTGGCGGGCAAACCACGGTAATACCCTTCTCCGCGTGCGAAACTCTCGATCTCATAGAGCGGCAGGGCGATCTCATAGTCCGATTGCGCCGCCCGCATCCACGCCATGCGATCCTCGGACGCGCCAATCGCCTGATCGGTCGAGCGCCCGAGATGCGGCTCATATTCCCACTCTAGCATGGCGCGCGTTTTCAGCATGTCCGGCAACGCGGCAGGGACATGGCGGATCTTGTAACCCGCCGCCTCCTTGTGCCAGGCAAAAATTTGTTCATCGACCAAGGCGCGCGGTGCCTCGGTCAGTGATAGCGTATTGGCCAGAATATCAGCAGCCGTCTCAGGTCGGTCGGTCAACCCCAAGAGCCAATCGGCCGAGACCCCAAGCGCCGAGGCACATTCGCCCACAACCTGCGCATTGGGCAGCCGACCAGTTTCCTCCTTGAGCAGTTGCGACACAGTCGAGCGATCCACACCGATGCTGCGCGCCAAGACGCTTTGGTTGCTCTGCCGCAGGCGCATCGCCTCGGCCAACCGGGCGCGAAACAGTGTGGCGCGCAAACGTTTGTCGATTTTTTTTATCATATGGTGATTATTATCACATCTGCGGAGAAATGTTAACTATTCCCGAAATGGCGGCTTAGCAAAATCGCAAGCACTCTGTCCCCAATCTCTCACAGCACAGGAGGCATTATGGAGACGCGATTGCGCAGCATCGTCAAAGCGGTGATCTGGAATCTGATCGGGCTGCTTGTCATGGCAGGCGTCGGTCTGATTGTGACCGGATCGCTGGCAGCGGGTGGTCTGATGGCGGGGATCAATACCGCGGTCGGCTTCACGACCTATCTGGTCTACGAGCGTCTGTGGTCGCGTATCCATTGGGGGCGTTGCCATGGATAAGACGCCTGTAGAATGGCCAACTTTAGGACTGCTCATGGCCTGCTACGGCGCGTGGATCATCGGCACCACATGGGCGGCAGCGCTCTGGCTGCCCTTGGGACTCATCATAACAGGTCTCGCCATCGCCCTGCATTCCTCGCTCTGCCATGAGGCCTTGCATGGCCATCCGTTTCGGTCGCAGCGCCTGAATGAGGCGCTGGTTTTTCCCTGCCTCTGCCTGATGATTCCCTATGGGCGGTTCCGCGACACCCACCTGGCGCATCACCGCGAGGAATATCTCACCGATCCCTATGACGACCCCGAGGCGAATTACCTTGATCCCACCGTCTGGGCGCGCCTGCCGCTCTGGGTGCGGGCGGTCCTGCGGATCAACAACACGCTGGCCGGGCGCATGCTGATCGGACCGATGGTGGCGCAGGCCATTTTCCTGCGTGCTGACTGGCAGGCCATCAAGCAAGGCAACCGTGCCGTGCTCCACGCATGGCTCTGGCACATCCCGGCGGTGGCGCTGGTGCTTATCTGGCTCAGCTTTGCGTCGATGCCGGTCTGGGCCTATCTGCTCGCCGTCTGGCTCGGGCTGGCGGTGCTGAAAATCCGCACATTTCTGGAACACCGCGCCCATGAGAGGGCCAGTGGCCGCACCGTGGTCATCGAGGATCGCGGCCCGCTCGCGTGGATTTTTCTCAACAACAACCTGCATGTGGTGCATCACATGCACCCGGAGGTGCCATGGTATCGCCTCCCCGCCCTCTATGCCGCACGGCGCGACCACTACCTGCGGCGCAACGATGGCTATGTCTATCGCTCCTACGCGCAAATCTTTCGCGCACATTTCTGGCGCGCCAAAGACCCGGTGCCGCACCCGCTCCGGCCCGGGCAGTAGAGGCGGCGGGTTTGGCCTGAAGGGGACATTAGCCTCAATGCCCAAAGCGCGGAATCAAGGCGCGAAGCGCCGCCGCGCAGCGCCCGTCCGCCCCACCGGGCGGGCGCTTTTGCAACGTTGCAGCCTCTTGAAATCGCGGGAGTGTTTGGCAGATATAAAGTGCCAGCCGACCAAGTCGCAGCGCCCACCCGGCAGACGGGCACCGCGCGGCTCATCGCACAGGTCCAACGTCCCCTTCTGACCACACCTGACCCCTCAGAGTGCCTCACGCAACCTGACAGCTAACCCCCGTCAGCGGCCTTGGCCGGGGCCTTGGGGGTAAACTCGCATCGGTCCGGTTTGATATCCAGCAATGGCGTGCCATCCAGACAATCCAACCCCCGCACGACCAACACCGGCCCCTCCACCCCGATCAGCCGCACCTGCGACGTGCCGATGGGATTGGGCCGCTGCGGCGACCGCAGCGCAAAGGTGCCAAAATATCGCGCGCCATCCCCCTTGGGATTCTGCCGCACCAGATCACGCCGCGACCGGTCCAGCCAATAGAGGATTTCGAGATGTTGATAGGCCTCAATACCCTCCAGCGCCGCGACCCACGGCGCAAAAACCTCGATCCGGCACTCCGGCCCATCCAACCGCCCCTGTCGCGGGCAGTCTTGACGCTCTGTCCAGGGCGTATGGATGCGGCCGATGAAATAGAGTGTGGCGTCGGTGCTCTCGGGCATCCCCGTCACCCGCTCTCCCGCGCGCAATCGTGTGTCCATCCCGACCCTCCTGATTCTGCCACCGTCAGTAGACGTCTTGCCAATCGTCCTCGTGGAACACTTCGCCAATCGCCATCCACCGCACCCGCACCCGCGCGACACGGGTGTCTGACCAGGTCCGAAACACCACGTCAAACCCCTTGGTCGTGATCTTTTCCGCCATGACATCGGCACGGGCATTGGTGGCGCTGTCCATATCCCAAAGCGAGAGCGCGACATGCACCGCAGGCTCGGACTTGAACGGCGTCTCGAACCCGATCTTCTTGCGCCGCTCACGCTCACCTGATCCGGTCCACATTTCACCACCATCGGCAAAATCCGAGAACAGGACATCATCCCCTTGCTCGATCCCAATAGCTTGATTGATCAGAAACTTCATGGCGCGCCTTCCGAACCTCGGACCTGATTATTAAGCATTTTAGGCGTAAGTAAGAAATAAAAACAAAAAAAGGGCCGCGACACGGCCCCTTTAATTCCTGAACGCCGTCATGTCTCAGTTGGACGACAGACCGATATGGTCGCCAATCGCCACCATATCTGCCAAGAGCTTTGCGGCCTCATCGACCGGACCCGGCTCATTGACATATTTGTCCTGCGCATTCGCCAGCTTGTCGGTGGCTGCATTGACCATGGTCTGATAGGCTTCTTTGGTCATATCTTCCCGCGCCACGGCCTGTTCTGCCAGCACCGAAACGCTCGTGCCGTTGATCTCGGCAAAGCCACCAGTGACGACATATTCCTTTTCGCCCGACGGCCCTGAAACCCGCACAATGCCGGGACGCAGGGTGGTGATGAGCGGGGCATGATCGGCCATGGCGGTCAGATCACCCTCAGCACCCGGAATGCTCACCTCATGGGCAGCGACCGAGGCCAAGAGCCGCTCGGGACTCACCAGATCGAATTGCACTGTGTCAGCCATTTCGGCCTCCCTCATGGTGTCACGCCTGCACGGGGATTACCCCCGCACAGGCCATGACAGACGTTGATCAGGCCGCGTCAGCAGCCATGCGTTCGGCTTTGGCGAGCACGTCGTCGATGCCACCCACCATGTAGAACGCGCCTTCGGGCAGGTGATCATACTCACCCGCAACCACGGCTTTGAACGATTTGATCGTCTCTTCGAGCGGCACCTGCACCCCGTCAGAGCCGGTAAAGACCTTGGCCACGTCGAACGGCTGGCTGAGGAAACGCTGGATTTTCCGGGCACGTGCCACGGTCAGCTTGTCCTCTTCGCTGAGTTCGTCCATCCCGAGAATGGCGATGATATCCTGAAGCGATTTGTAGCGCTGCAGGATCCCCTGCACGTCACGCGCAACCTGATAATGCTCTTCGCCCACGATCTGCGGGTCCATCAGACGCGAGTTCGAGTCGAGCGGGTCCACGGCGGGATAAATGCCAAGCTCGGAAATCGCACGGCTAAGAACGGTCGTGGCGTCGAGGTGGGCAAAGGTCGTGGCAGGTGCCGGGTCGGTCAAATCATCCGCAGGCACGTAAACGGCCTGAATCGACGTGATCGAGCCCTGCTTGGTCGAGGTGATGCGCTCCTGCATGGCACCCATGTCGGTGGCCAGCGTCGGCTGATACCCCACGGCAGACGGAATACGGCCCAACAGCGCCGACACCTCGGACCCCGCCTGCGTAAAGCGGAAGATGTTGTCGACAAAGAACAGAACGTCCGAGCCCGACTGATCGCGGAACTGCTCAGCCAGCGTGAGGCCGGTCAGGGCCACACGCGCACGCGCTCCCGGAGGCTCGTTCATCTGACCGTAAACAAGCGCAACCTGACTCTCTTCAAGATTGTCGGGCTTGATCACGTTGGATTCGATCATCTCGTGATAAAGGTCGTTACCCTCACGGGTCCGCTCACCGACACCGGCAAACACCGAATAGCCCGAGTGCACCTTGGCGATGTTGTTGATCAGTTCCATGATGAGAACCGTCTTGCCAACACCGGCACCACCAAAGAGACCAATCTTGCCGCCCTTGGCATAGGGGGCCAGCAGGTCCACCACCTTGATCCCGGTCACGAGGATCTCGGACGCGGTCGACTGCTCGGAAAACTCCGGCGCAGGCTGGTGGATCGAACGGTATTCCGTGGCCTTGATCGGCGCACCCTCGTCCACCGGCTCGCCGATGACGTTGAGGATACGGCCCAGCGTCGCATTGCCCACCGGCACCGAAATCGGCGCGCCGGTGTCGCTGACGGGCTGTCCGCGCACCAGACCTTCGGTCGCGTCCATCGCGATGGTGCGCACGGTGTTTTCACCCAGGTGCTGCGCCACTTCGAGGATCAGCTTCTTGCCGTTATTGTCGGTCTGCAGCGCGTTCAGAATGGCTGGCAGATCGCCGTCAAAGTGAACGTCCACAACGGCGCCAATGACCTGTGTCACCTTGCCTTTTGCATTTGCCATGTTTCGTCTCCGGTTCTCTTACAGCGCTTCCGCGCCGGAAATGATTTCAATAAGCTCGTTGGTGATCACGGCCTGGCGCGAGCGGTTGTATTCGATCGTCAATCTGTCGATCATATCCCCCGCGTTGCGCGTTGCATTGTCCATCGCGGACATCCGCGCGCCCTGCTCCGAGGCCCCGTTCTCCAACAGCGCCGCAAAGATCGCGGTCGCCACCCCACGCGGTAAGAGATCCGCAAGGATCGCCTGCTCGTCGGGTTCATAGTCGTAATAGCTGTCGGTATCGACCTCTTGCTCCAACTCGGTGACGTCGAACGGAATCACCTGCTGCATGGTCGGGATCTGGCTGACAACATTCTCAAAGCGCGAGAAGAAGATCTTGGCGACATCAAAATCGCCAGCATCAAAGCGCCCCAGCACATCGGCTGCGATAGCTTGCGCATCGGCATAACCCACGCGCTTGACCTCGCTCAGATCAATGTGACCCACCGAATACTGGCCATAATCCCGCCGCATCGCGTCGCGGCCCTTTTTGCCCACGGTCACGATCTTGACGGTCTTGCCCTTGGCGAGCAAATCAGCCGCATGCAACTTTGCGAGCTTGGCGATATTGGCGTTGAAGCCACCGCAAAGGCCCCGCTCGGCGGTCATCACCACCAAGAGATGCACTTTGTCCTCACCCGTGCCTGCCAGCAGACGCGGCGCATTGGCCGCATCGCCCACAGAGGCCGCCAGCTTGCCCATGACCGCGTTGAAGCGTTCGGTATAGGGACGGGCCTGCTCGGCAGCATCCTGCGCGCGGCGAAGTTTCGCCGCGGCAACCATCTGCATGGCTTTGGTGATCTTGCGGGTCGATTTGACCGACGCGATCCTGTTTTTCAGGTCCTTGAGATTCGGCATTGCCTTATCTCCCCCTTATGCGAAGTCAGCGGCGAATTCGTCCAGCGCAGCTTTGATACGGTCCTCGGCTTCACCCTTGATCTTGGGGTCTTCCTTGGTGATGTACGCCAGCAACTCGGCATGCTTGCCGCGCAGGTGCTTGAGCAGACCTTGCTCATACGGGCCCACTTGCTTCACCGGAATCTTGTCCAGATAGCCCTTGGTGCCAGCATAGATCACACAGACGATCTCGGCATTGGTCAGCGGCGAATACTGCGCCTGCTTCATCAACTCGGTCAGACGCGCGCCGCGGTTCAGCAACTGCTGCGTCGCCGCGTCGAGGTCAGAGCCGAACTGGGCAAAGGCCGCCATCTCGCGATACTGCGCCAGCTCCAGCTTGACCGGACCTGCGACAGATTTCATCGCATTGGTCTGCGCGCTCGAGCCCACACGAGACACCGACAGACCGGTGTTCACAGCCGGACGGACACCCTGATAAAACAGTTCCGTCTCAAGGAAGATCTGACCGTCGGTGATCGAGATCACGTTGGTCGGAATAAACGCCGACACGTCGCCGCCTTGGGTTTCAATGATCGGCAGCGCAGTGAGCGAGCCAGAGCCATTGTCCTCATTCAGCTTGGCCGACCGCTCCAGCAGACGGGAGTGGAGATAGAACACGTCCCCCGGATAGGCTTCACGGCCGGGCGGACGACGCAGAAGCAGCGACATCTGGCGATAGGCCACGGCCTGCTTCGAGAGGTCATCATACACGATCAGCGCATGACGGCCATTGTCACGGAAATGCTCGGCCATCGCGGTCGCGGAATAGGGTGCGAGGAACTGCATCGGCGCGGGGTCCGACGCGGTGGCGGCCACAACGATCGAATACTTGATCGCGCCGCTCTCTTCGAGCTTCTTCACCAGCTGCGCCACGGTCGAGCGCTTCTGACCGATGGCGACATAAACGCAATAGAGCTTCTTGCTCTCGTCGTCGCCTGCGGCCTCGTTATAGATCTTCTGGTTCAGGATCGCGTCCAGCGCCACGGCGGTCTTGCCGGTCTGACGGTCACCAATGATCAGCTCGCGCTGACCACGGCCAATCGGGATCATCGCGTCCACGGATTTGAGGCCGGTCGCCATCGGCTCATGCACCGATTTACGCGGGATGATGCCGGGGGCCTTTACGTCAGCCAGACCGCGGGTCTTGGTCTTGATCGGACCTTTGCCATCCAGCGGGTTGCCCAGACCGTCCACAACGCGGCCCAAAAGCTCGTCGCCAATCGGCACGTCCACGATGGACTTGGTGCGCTTGACGGTGTCGCCTTCCTTGATGTCACGGTCGGAACCAAAGATCACGACACCGACGTTGTCGCTCTCGAGGTTCAGCGCCATGCCCATGATCGAGCCCGGAAACTCGACAAGCTCACCGGCCTGAACATTGTCCAGCCCGTGAACCCGTGCGATCCCGTCACCCACCGAGAGAACCCGGCCGATCTCGGCAACTTCGGCGTCTTTGCCAAAGTTCTTGATCTGGTCCTTCAGGATCGCAGAAATCTCTGCTGCTTGGATACCCATTTATCCGACCTCTTTCATTGAATTCTGCAGGGAATCGAGCTTGGAGCGGATCGACGTGTCGATCATCTTCGAGCCCATCTTGACGACTAGACCGCCGATGAGGCTTTCATCAACGGTCGCATTGATTTTGACATCCTTGCCGACGCGGTCTTTCAGCGTCTTGGCCAGCTTGTCCGCTTGCGCCTTGGTCAGCGCCTTGGCGCTGATGACATCGGCGCTCACTTCGCCCTTGTCCTCGGCGATCATCGCATTGAGCTGCGCAATCAACTGCGGCAGCACGAACAAACGCCGTTTTTGCGCCATCAGCGCCAGACCATTCTGCAACTCGGGCAGCAGCTTCATCTTGGCTGCCACGGCGGACATCGCCGCCCCCTGCACATCACGGCTCAGCACCGGAGAAGAGATCATTGCACGCAGATCGTCGCTGTCGGTCAGC
This sequence comes from Roseovarius sp. 217, assembly GCF_000152845.1. Taxonomy (GTDB): domain Bacteria; phylum Pseudomonadota; class Alphaproteobacteria; order Rhodobacterales; family Rhodobacteraceae; genus Roseovarius. The sequence goes on along the minus strand of NZ_CH902584.1, from coordinate 2,171,853 downwards.
GCCTGTGCCAGATCATTGAGATTGCTTTCGAGTTTGGCCACTGATTTGGCCTCTCTCACAAGCTCGAATATCGCAGTGGCATAGCGCGCGGCAATGCCAGTAGAGATCGAAGCTGGTTCGGACACGTCCACCCTTCCGATAATCTGGCCCCGGTTGGTCAGCCGTGACGCAGGGTCACATCCGGGGGCGTTGGCATAGGGTGAGACTTGCGAAACACCCAAATTCGGCTGCGGTGTAGCAGAGCCTTACCAAGCGGGCAAGCCGCTTGAAAACTATTGTATACTAAAGAATACAATTCGATTTCAAAGACTTAACCCAAGTGCGACCTATTGCGCGCTTTTTAATCTTCAAAAAACTTCACTTTTTACTACCAATTGCCGATTCCCCTCACGCAGCCCCTGCCCAAAGCATCGCCAAGCGTTAACGCTATCATGGATTCGCAGATCCGCCGCACCTTATTATAAAGGCCGGTTGCCCGCCCCCCGACGCAGGAGCGGACCCTCTCAATCGCCGCCCCTCACCCCAGCGGCGAGACACCGAACAAATAAGGATGCGCGCCAAGGACCAGCGCATAGAGCACGCATCCCAGCGCGCTCCGCAGAACCGCCGCCGGCCAACTTTGCGGCACCGACCCCGCCTGCCGCCGTGCGTGCTCCAACCGCACCCACTCCGCCCCCATTGCCCGCCGCTTGCGCCGGTCGATCAGCACCCCACCCATCCCGGCAAATCCCGCAAAACATCCGAACAGGATGACATGCGCCAGATCACCATTCGGCACCATATGCCCCAGAGCCCAGAGCGCCAGCGCGAGGAGCATCGGATGCCGCGTCACGCGCACGATACCCGGCCGCGCCGGATCAAACCGCGCATTAGTCGCGCCACCAAAGGAAAACGGATTGGGCCGCGCTATCGCCAACCCAAGGATCACGCAGACCACCAGCATCAGGGATACGGTCACAGGCCCCTGCCACGCCGCCCAGCCCCAGAGCAGCACAAAGGGCGCGCGCCCCGCTGCCCCGATGACCCAGGCCAGAACCGCCAGCGACAACAGCGAATAGCCAAGGGTAAATCCCCGCTGCCCGACCCGCGCCACCAGCCAGGCCTTGACCTTGGGGCGCACCGGGATCGAATGGCTCAGGAAAAAGACCCCGAACGCCGCGATGAACTCAGCCCAGCCCGCCATGTCATAGCGCCGTCGCAGGCTTCTGCCGCAGCATCAACGGCCCATAGAGCAGCGCAAACCCACCAAACGCCCCGATCCACGCCAGCCCCGACAGGGCCTGCAGCGCCCCCGCCTCCGCAGGCCAAAGCCCCGCCGCCACCCGCGCCAGCACCGCCAGCACCAGCGCGAGGTAAATCGCCACCGTGCCCAAGCCCGCCGTCAGCGCGCGCCCTGTATGACCCAGCGTCGCCCGTGTCATGACCGCCAGCGTCATCAACCCCGCCGCCCCCGCCATCCACAGATGTTGCGCCGCGGCTCCCCCGATCAGACCGGGCCACAAAATCTCCAGCCCGATCACCACTGCACCCAGCGGCACAAACGCATAGCCCAGATGCAGCACCCAGACGAGCGGCTCCGCCCCGGTGCGATCCCCCGCCCAGCGCGCCAACCTAGCCGCGTGCAAGATCCCCACCACGATCAGCGCGGCCCCCGTACCATCGTCCATCGGCAGCAAGACCCATGACAGCAGCGCGCCCAGCAGCGCCAAGAGCGCCAGCTTGTCGAACCGTTGCATTGGTGGCACCGGTAAACGCCCCGGCCCCCGCCGCGCCAGCCAGTTGCGCGTGAAGGAGGGGACGATGCGCCCCCCGATCACCGCAATCATCATCACAATCGCCGCCAGCCCCAGACGCAGCCCATAGCCCTGCGCCGCATAGGCACCCTGCGCCGCCTCCCAATGAAACAGCGCATTGCCGAGCGTCAGCACCGCCAGCATTGCGACAACCATCAGATTGCGCCAGTTCTTGCCCGCCACGATCTCGCGCAGCATGACCGCCGCCAGAACCACAGGCATCGCCAGATCCATCAGCGCCACCGCAAGGGGCGGCAACCCAGCAGAGACCATCACGGCCAAACGCCCCAACAGCCACAGCGCCACCAATCCACCCAGCGGCCAGCCCACGATGGGTAAACGCCCGGTCCAGTTCGGCACAGCCGTCAGCATGAATCCCGCGATCACCGCGACCAGATAGCCAAACAGAAACTCATGCGCGTGCCAACTCACCGGATCGAACGCCGTCGGCAAACGGATCACCCCCACCAGCATCGGCACCCACAGCACCATGATCAACACGGCCCATATCCCTGCGCCCAGAAAAAACGGCCGAAACCCGAAACTCAAAAGTGCCGGACCACGCCAGCCCCGCATCTGCTCTGCCGTGCTCGTCATCGCGCGTTCCTCTCGGCCCCTGCGCCCGTTTCCGTCACGACCATGTCGAGCGGAATATCATGCGGCTGCGGATAGATTGTCTTGATCCGCGCCGAACCCAGCGCTATTCCGATGCTCACCGGGCGCGGGTCGAGCGCCGCCAAGGTCCGGTCAAAATAGCCGCCGCCATAGCCCAACCTGTAACAGTCCTCGGTCCAGCCGATCATCGGCGCGAGGGTGATGTCGGGGATCACCCGCTCCGCATCGGGGGGCGGCACCGGAATGTTCCAATCCCCCCGCACCATCTGTGTCTCGGGCGTCCACCGGCGAAACACCAGCGGCGCGGCCTTCACCTCGACAATCGGCAGCGCAATCAGCACGCCGCCCGCATGCCACTCCGCCATCAGGTCGCGCAAATCCGGCTCGCCTTTGATCGGCCAGTAGCATGACACCACCTTGCCCCGCGCACCGTTGAATTTCTCTTGCAGCACCGCACGCAGGTGCCCTGACAGCGCCCGCCCGATCTCTTGGCGATCCGCCACACTCAGCGCAGCGCGCAGCCCTCTCAGGCGCTCGCGCTCAGCCTTGCGCCACCGCGCCACATCACGCGCCTGCTCGGGGTCGGTCGCGAGGGGATCGAAATAGGCCGGGTCGACCTCCTGCGCCATGCAGGGCGGCGAGGCATAACCGAGCGGTTTGCGCGTATCGGACATCGGACCGTCCTTTCTGTCACGCGGTAGAGGCAGCAAGCGCCAATCCCGCTTTGCAATTCCGTCTAACCCTGTTAATAGGTATTGTAAATACCGATTTATCCGGAGACCCAGCGACCATGCGCCTCACCTCCTTCACCGATTTCGGCCTGCGGATGTTGATGCGCATGGCCAGCGCTCCCGATCGCGCCTTTTCCAGCGCCGAGTTGGCGACCGAGTTCGACCTCTCGCGCCACCACCTCGCCAAGATCATGCAACGCCTGTCCCAGGCCGGGCTGATCGACACCCGGCGCGGCGGCGGCGGCGGCGCACTCCTCGCCCGCCCCCCGGCACAGATCCGGTTGGGGGATGTGATCCGCCATCTCGAATCCGGTCAGGCCCTCGTCGCCTGTTTCGGACCAGAGGCGGGGGACTGCTCCCTCGACGGGCGCTGTCGGCTCAAGGCGCGATTGAGGTCAGCAGAGCGCGCCTTTCTCGACGATCTCGACCGCAGCACCTTGGCCGATATCGCGCTCGATCCGACATTGGAACGCGCGGGCTGACGCGATGTCGGAACCGGCACCACGCTTGAGTACAAAACGCGCGTACAAATTGTACGCCCTGTACACAGTCAGACCGGCTTGGCCTCGGGTTGCGGGCGCAGCACGCTAAGCGGTTTGCGCACTGTATCGCGCAGTACCGGCCCGCTCGGCGCCTGCACCCGTTTTGTGGCCTCGACCATCAACACACCACCCGCCGCAACGACGGACAGCTTGGCGCCCATCCGCTCCCACATGCCCGCCGTCTTGCGCCAAAAAGGGCGGTCCGAGGGCGGCTGATAGAGCGTCGTAGCATGGCGTTCCGGCAAAAAGTTGTGTGATTTCAATTGGCTTTCCAACTGGGTCTGGCTGTAGGGCCGCCCGAATCCAAAGGGCGTGCGGTCCGAGCGCGACCATAGCCCGGCCCGGTTCGGCACGATGAAAAGAGCCGATCCTCCCGGCCCAAGCACGCGCCAACACTCTTCCAGAACTGCGCTCGGCTGCTCCGACGTCTCCAGCCCATGCACCACCAAGAGCTTGTCGACATGCCCGGTTTCCAGAGGCCAGAATGTCTCTTCGCAGAGCACAGAAATATTCGGCAACCCCTGAGGCCACCCGATAACCCCTTGAGGTGCAGGCATTAATCCGATCACACGACGCGCATCGGCAAGGTATGGACGCAGGAACGGAACGGCGAATCCATAGCCGACAACCGTCTGCCCCTGCGCCTCAGGCCAAAACTCCGCAACCTGTGCGCGCACGGTTTTCTGGACCGCCCGCCCCAAGGTGCTTCGGTAGTAAAAATTTCGCAGGTCCTGTACATCCAGATGCATTGCAGCCCGGCCAAAGATCAGTCACTCTCGACCCTAACACTAACTGGCAATCGGGAAAATACCATGGTTTTGCAAATCCTTACTGTCCCCTGCCTGGCTGACAACTATGCCTATCTGGCACATGATCCGGCCACGGGTGTGACAGCCGCGATTGACGTGCCAGAGGCCGCGCCAATCCTACAAGCCCTTGATAAGAAAGGTTGGAAACTATCGCTGGTGCTGCTGACGCATCATCACGCCGACCATGTGCAAGGCCTCGGCGAATTGCTTGCGCGCCACCCCGCCCAGGTGATTGGCGCCGCCGCCGACGCTCACCGCCTGCCCCCGCTCGACCGCGCCGTGAGCGACGGCGACCAGATTGGGATCGGTTCCGAGACAGGCGTCGTCATGGATGTGTCCGGCCACACAGTCGGCCATCTGGCGTTTCATTTTCCACAAAGCGCCGTGGTCTTTACCGCCGATAGCCTCATGGCAATGGGCTGTGGCCGTGTCTTTGAAGGCACAATGGCGCAAATGTTTGAAAGTCTTGGGAAAATTTCATCCCTACCGCCTCGAACCACGATCTGCTCCGGCCATGAATACACAGAAAGCAACGCGAAATTCGCACGGACCGTTGACCCGGACAACGCGGCTCTTATATCAAGGTCCATAGAGATCAGCGCTGCCCGCGCCGCCGGTCGGCCCACTGTCCCCTCAATACTGGCTGACGAACTGGCCACCAACCCGTTTCTGCGTGCCGGTGACGCAGGAATACAGGCCCAACTCGGCATGACCGGGTCCGCTCCGGTCGATGTATTTGCCGAAATTCGTGCGCGCAAGGACCGCTTTTGACGCACGCGTGATGAAAACAACGCTGGTATAACGAAATGTGACCCAGTTTGACGAAAAAATCCTTGAAGACTGGCCGTTATCGACCAAACTTTAAGACTATGAGGCCAAGGTTTGTGGGCAGCCCGCCCCGGCCAAGATCAGAAGGAGCACCACCGTGCCTTCATTCTCGAACACGCTCGAACAGGCAATCCATGCGGCATTGGCCCTCGCCAACGCACGCCAGCACGAATTTGCCACACTGGAACACCTCTTGCTCGCCCTCGTAGACGAACCTGACGCCGCACGCGTAATGAAGGCCTGCAGCGTCAACACCGAGGACTTACGCACCACATTGGTGGAATTCATCGACGACGATCTGGCCAATCTCGTAACCGATATCGACGGATCAGAGGCGGTGCCCACCGCCGCCTTCCAGCGCGTCATCCAGCGCGCTGCAATCCATGTGCAATCGTCGGGCCGCACTGAGGTGACCGGCGCAAATGTTCTTGTCGCTATTTTCGCCGAGCGCGAGTCGAACGCGGCGTACTTCCTTCAGGAACAGGACATGACGCGCTATGATGCGGTAAATTTCATCGCACATGGCGTGGCCAAGGATCCCGCCTATGGGGAAGCACGGCCAGTCACCGGAGCCACCAGCCACGACGAAGACAGCGGGACCAAATCGACCGAGACCGACGCCGTCGAGGCAGGCGACTCTGCGCTCGCAAAATACTGCGTCGATCTGAACGAGAAGGCGCGGAAGGGCGATATCGACCCCCTGATCGGACGCGATGCAGAGGTTGAGCGCTGTATTCAGGTGCTTTGCCGCCGCCGTAAGAACAACCCGCTTTTGGTGGGCGACCCCGGTGTGGGAAAAACCGCCATCGCCGAAGGTCTGGCCCACAAGATCGTCATGGGGGAGACGCCTCGCGTGCTGTCACGCACGACGATCTATTCTCTCGATATGGGCGCGCTTTTGGCGGGCACGCGCTACAGGGGCGATTTTGAAGAACGCCTCAAGGCGGTGGTCACCGAACTGGAGAAACACCCCGACGCGGTGCTCTTTATCGACGAGATCCACACGGTAATCGGTGCAGGTGCCACGTCAGGCGGGGCGATGGATGCATCGAACCTTCTGAAACCCGCGCTGCAAGGCGGCAAACTGCGCTGCATGGGATCGACCACCTACAAGGAATTCCGCCAGCATTTTGAAAAGGACCGTGCGCTCGCGCGTCGGTTCCAGAAAATCGACGTGGCCGAACCCACAGTCGAGGATGCGGTCAAGATCCTCAAGGGTCTCAAGCCTTATTTCGAGGATCACCACAGCGTCAAATACACCAATGACGCTATCCGCTCTGCTGTTGACCTTTCGGCGCGTTACATCAACGACCGCAAGCTGCCCGACAAGGCGATTGACGTGATCGACGAAGCGGGCGCAGCCCAGCATTTGTTGGCAGCCTCCAAGCGACGCAAGAGCATTGGCGTCAAGGAAATCGAAGAGGTCGTTGCGAAAATCGCCCGCATCCCGCCCAAGAACGTCTCCAAGAACGACGCCGAGGTGCTCAAGGATCTTGAAGCGTCTCTCAAGCGGGTGGTCTTTGGTCAAGATGCCGCAATCGAGACGCTCAGTTCGGCGATCAAACTGGCCCGCGCTGGATTGCGCGAGCCGGAAAAGCCGATTGGCAACTATCTCTTTGCCGGCCCGACAGGCGTGGGCAAGACCGAGGTCGCAAAACAATTGGCCGATACCCTCGGGGTTGAACTCTTGCGGTTCGACATGTCGGAATACATGGAGAAGCACGCAGTGTCGCGCCTGATCGGCGCGCCGCCGGGCTATGTCGGGTTCGATCAGGGCGGTCTTTTGACGGATGGTGTCGATCAGCATCCGCATTGCGTACTGTTGCTCGACGAGATCGAAAAGGCGCATCCCGACGTGTTCAACATCCTGTTGCAGGTGATGGACCATGGGACACTGACCGATCACAATGGTCGCAAAGTGGATTTTCGGAATGTCGTCCTGATCATGACGTCGAACGCCGGGGCAGCGGAGCAGGCAAAATCCGCCATAGGCTTTGGTCGCGACCGGAGGGAGGGCGAGGATACCGCCGCCATCGAGCGGACGTTCACGCCTGAATTCCGCAACCGTCTGGACGCCGTGATCTCGTTTGGACCGCTGCCGAAGTCAGTCATTCTTAAGGTCGTCGAAAAATTCGTGTTGCAACTTGAGGCGCAACTTATGGATCGTGACGTGACTATTGAACTGACTGAACCGGCTGCTGAATGGCTCGCCGAACGAGGGTATGACGAAAAGATGGGCGCGCGCCCGTTGGGCCGCGTGATTCAGGAGCACATCAAGAAACCGTTGGCCGAGGAATTGCTATTTGGCAAACTCTTGAAAGGCGGCGTTGTCAAAGTGGGTGTCAAGGATGACAAGATCGACCTCATGGTCGAGGGTCCAGTCACACGACGCCTGACCGGCAAGAAGAAGCCGCCTCTCTTGACAGCCGAATGATTGCACGGGTCGTAAGGACACTTGCACCACTTCTGATCGCGGCGGCCACCGGGGCCGCCGCTGACCAACCTGACCTGAGATTGCCGCTTGACTGTGTGTTGGGGCAGACCTGCTATATCGAGGATTATGTCGATACTGATCCGGGCCCCGGTCAACGCGACTATACCTGTGGCATCAAAAGCCGCGATGACCACCGTGGCATTGATTTCATGCTTCTGTCGTTCGAGGCCATGGCCACCGGCGTTAATGTCTTGGCCGCTGCCCCCGGCATCGTGGCCGCCACCCGCGATGGCATGGCCGACACGCCCGTGACCGCACAAACCCGAGAGACTATCGAGGGACAGGAATGCGGCAACGCCGTGCGGATTGATCACGGGGACGGGTGGCAAACGCTCTACTGCCACATGAAGCAAGCGTCTCTGACTGTTCAAAAGGGGGACCGGGTCGCGGCAGGCGATAGTCTAGGTCAGGTAGGACTAAGTGGGCTTACGAATGCCCCGCATGTGCACCTCGGAGTTCTCAAGGATGGTCAAATCATCGATCCGTTCAATCCGGACAATCGGAACACCTGCGGGGCCACGCCGGATGAGAGCATGTGGGACACCGCTCTACACTACGATCCCTCCGGCCTCTTCACAGCCGGGTTTTCCACTTCAGTGCCTGAGTTTGATGCAGTTCAAACAGGATCAGCCCGTGTCAGAACCGCTCGATCAGATCAACCGCTCGTGCTCTATGGTCACGTTTTTTACGCCCAACCCGGCGACCAATTAACGCTCACCGCCCAAGGGCCGGAAGGTGAGATTTTCAGCCATGATGTCATCCTTGAGAATCCTCAAGCACAACTCTTTCGTGCCTTTGGCCGCAAGTCTCCTGACGGAGGATGGCCGGACGGAGCGTACAGAGGTTACGTACGTCTGACCCGAGGGGATACCGTGTTGGCCGTGCGTCACGCGGATATCACTGTCACCCGTTGACCCTGAACAGATTGGCGATCACCGCGTGGTCAGCTTGAGCTCGATACGTCTGTTCTGCGCACGCGCCGCAGCTGTGTCATCGGGATTGACGGGTTGGAACTCGCCGTAGCCATTTGCCGAGAGGCGCTCAGCAGGAAATCCCAAGACGCCCGTGAGATAGCGCACGACGGACAGGGCCCGTGCCTGACTGAGCGCCCAGTTGTCAGCAAATCGCGCGCCTTCCACAATCGGCACGTCATCCGTATGGCCATCAACTTGGAGCACCCAGTCAATCCCCTCGGGAATATCCCCGATCACATTGCGCAGGATGCCCGCCACTTTGGCAATTTCGCCCTCTCCCGCGAGCGACAACTCCGCCTCGCCGGGCGCAAAGAGCACCTCAGACGAAAACACGAACCGATCACCGACGATTTGAACACCCTCTTGTTGACCCAGCACATCACGCAAACGGCCAAAGAATTCTGAGCGATACTTCTCTAGATCCTCTTTCTCCGCCTCCAACAGACGAGCGCGTTCCTCTTCTGCAATGCGCCGACGCCGTTCTTCGGCCGCAACGCGGGCCAAGGCCGTATTCAGCTCATTGCCAAGCGACTGCAACTGCACCTCAGCTTCAGCCTCAGCCTCCTCTGAGGCATCCAGTAAAGCCTGAAGGCCAGAGAGCTGTTGGCGCAAAGCAGCTACCTGCTGATTGAGTAGCGCTTGCTGCTTTTGCGCTTCGCTGGCCGCCGCTTGTTCTTCTGCAAGGCGTGTGCGCGCCTCAGCCAAAAGTGCGGCCCGGCGCTCTGCCTCTGTCATCTGGGCCTCCGTGCGCGCCTCCGCAGCGCGCTGCGCAGCAAGAGCCGCCACCAATTGCTCGCGGGTCTCTTCTGCGTCCAGAACGGCAGCACCCAACTGAGTGTTCTCCGTCAAGACCTGCGCCAATCGACGATCAAGATCATCACGCGCATCCTTGGTCGCGGCGAGAAGTGTCAGCGTTTCCTCAGCCCGCTTGCGCTGCTCTTCTAGAGCGAGTGTCATAGAGGTCAGCTCGGCGTCCGCATCCGCCAACCGGGCGCGCAGCGCCTCAGCCGCAGCCGCCTCTGCCAACCGGTCCTGCTCCTCTTGGCTCAATTGCCTCTCGAGGTTTGTCACTTGCTCGGACAATGCTGCCTGTGCCTCGCTCGCCTCGGCGTTGCGCTGGCGCAGGTCCGCCGCGAGTGCCTCAAGCGCTTCGCGTCGCGCCGCAGCAAGGCGGGCGGCTTCAGCCTGCGCATTAACCTCGCTACGCAGCCCTGCCAAGGCCAGTTGCAACTGCTCCTGCTCACTGAGCAGCGCAGCGCGCTCGTCTTCCAGATCCGCGATACGCCCTTGCGCCGTGTCACGTTCTGACAAAAGCCCGGCGACCTGGTCCTCAAAGCTGGTAATCCTACCCTGCGCGGCACTCAGCGCCTCGACCTGAGCGTCACTTTGGGCGCGCAGGCTGTCGATCAAGGCGGTTTGTTCGGCCTCACGGGTGCGCGCGTCACTCAAAGTTGCGGTCAATGCGCCAACGCGATCCTGCAGGCTTGCGCTGCGATCTTGTTCGAGTCCGAGCGCACGCGATAGCGCGGCCACTTCCGCGGAAAGCGAGTCAAGCCGGGTCGCCTGCCCACTAATTTCTTCGCGCAACACAAACTGCACCATCATGAAAATGGTCAGCACAAACATTAAGACCAGCAAGAGCCCGGTCATCGCGTCAACAAACCCCGGCCAGATTGAGGCCTGAAACCGTGAACCGGTCCGCCGAGAGAGCGCCATGATCAGCCCTCCTCGCCGCCGTCCGGATCAGAGCGCGGCATGACCTGTCGCACGGTGCGAGGAGCCACTGGCGGGCGCGTCTGTCCCATCACCCGCGTCAGCGCTGCCAAATCGGTGCGCAATTCCGTCATCGTTTCCTGACGACCGGCGCTGATTTCCTCGAGAATGCGCAGCATCTGCACATCAATCGAACGCAGCCGCATGCGGCTTTCCGCATCGAGCCCTTCAGTTTGGGGAGCTTCGCGGCTCTCGAGTGCCATGATCAGCCGTTCCTGCCCTTCGGCGAGCCGCATCAATGCAACTTGCACGGGGTTCTGGTCGCTCATCCGATGGGTCAACCGCTCAATTGAATCCGCCAGCACGCCTAGTTTCTGATCGACCATCGCGCGGCTCATGTCCGACTGGCCGAGCATGACCTGGAGCGCGTCCATCTGCTCGGCCATATGATCGAGCACATGCGCGACAGCCCCCTGCTCACCACTGCCCTCTCCATCACCTGTGGCAAAGCCCACACGCGTGATCGTCGACATCCACTCTTCTAGCTCACGATAAAATCGGTTCTGGCCGTGACCGGCAAAGAGCTCCAGAAGACCCACCACCAAGGAGCCCGCAAGCCCAAGCAATGAGGACGAAAAAGCTACGCCCATGCCGCCCAACTGCGCTTCTAGCCCGGACATCAGCCGGCTGAAGACTTCGATCCCCTCTTCACCTTCTTGCGGGGCAAGGCTCCGGATCGTGTCAACGACCGCCGGCACCGTCGTGGCCAGTCCGTAAAAGGTTCCCAAAAGCCCCAAGAAAATCAATAGACTGACAATATAGCGTGTGATTTCGCGCGCTTCGTCGATCCGCTGAGCCACTGAATCAAGAATTGAGCGCGCTGAGGTCGACGCAATCTGCATCCGTTTTCCGCGTGATCGCAGCAGTGTTGCCAAGGGTGCCAACATCGAAGGTGGTTGGGTCATCTCGTGGCCCGGAACCTGTCCAGCAAAGCCCTCAATCCAGCGGGCAGATCCGATCAATTGAAGGACCTGCCAGAAGGTGGCGATCACTCCGGTGATGAAAACAAAGAAAATAAATCCGTTCAGCCAAAGATTGGCCTGAAAGACCGGCAGTACGCTTGGCAAGGCGAGAAACGCCCCAAACGCGGTCAGCCCAAGAACCACCAACATCAGAATGATCTGGCGATAGGGATATGAAAACTGCGGCTCGACCTCACGGTCCGGCTGGTCCATCTGGACGCTCCCGACACTTGGATTTCTTGGGCCAACCCTACGCGGCTTGGTTAGCTAAGCCAAGGATTTATCCACAGATATGGCGCACCCGCCGCACCAGCCAGTCCAGTTCCTTGTCGTGAATACCAAGTTGTCCGAGATGGTCAGCCGTATTGTAGAGATATTCAGTGTTCGGGCCGCGTCCACCTACGGCGCGCGCTATGATCGCAGCCTGTTCTTCGAGATCAAGACCGCCACAATATTGCACATGATCGGGATCAATCACGTAAGTCACCGCCTCCACCCGGCGACCATCGGCAAGGTCTATTTTCAGCATACGCTCGAGATAGGCAGAAGATATCAATTCGCGTTCGCGCAGATAGCTCAGAACGTCATCAGCTTGCGCCGCGTCGGCACGTAGCGCGACCCCTTGGCAAAGTGCCCCGGGGTACGCGTCCAACGCGAGAACCAGACCGGGAACATCTTCTGTGCCCCTATGGTGGATACTACGCATACAAAAACTTCGATGATAATCCGGAAGGCGGGCGATCACCCGTTCCTTGGCCTCGAAACCGGGATTCCACACCAGTGACCCATAGCCGAATACCCACATAGCCTTTGCCCCTGTTCCTCGCCCACAACCCCCTATAAACACCTCTCAAAGGGCATGAAAGGGGCGCGCACCATGAGATTTCTGCTTGCCGTGATCGTGATCGCCGCATTGGGTTGGTCCGGATATTGGTTCCTCGGGCAAAGCGGATTGAGTCGTGGGTTTGAGACATGGTTCGATTTGCGGCGCGCAGAAGGATGGGTGGCCGAAACCTCGGACATCACGGTTCAGGGATTTCCCAATCGCTTTGACACCGGCTTTAGTGATCTGGTGCTGGCCGATCCAGAAACTGGATTAGCGTGGGAGGCAGACTTCTTTCAAATTCTCGCACTCAGCTACCAGCCAAACCATGTGATTGCCGTATGGCCAAACAGCCAATTGATTTCCACGCCGCAAGAAAAATTCCGCATCGAAAGCCGCGATATGCGTGCCAGCCTCCGTATCGCGCCCGATACGCGACTCGCCCCAGAGCGCGCCACACTGACCGCCGAGTATCTACAGATTACACCGTTGGAGCGGCAGGATGAGAACACCGCACTGACCTCGCTCACACTCGCCGCCGAGCGCCAGATGGAGACAGAGTACCGCCTTGGCCTGACGGCCGAGGGATTGACCCTGTCGCCACCATGGCGTGCCCAACTTGATCCTCAGGGCCGTCTGCCCACGCAGATATCCGGACTGCACGCCGATTTGACTGTAAGTTTTGACAAACTCTGGGACCGCAGCGCGATAGAGCAAGCCCGCCCGCAGCCGACCGCGATCAATCTGCGATTGGCAGATGCCAAATGGGGACAATTGCATCTCCAAGCAGCCGGTGACGTAGCCGTTACGCCCGAAGGCTTGCCAGAAGGAGAGATCACGCTCAAGGCGCGCAACTGGCGGGAAATGCTGCAAATCGCAGCACAAACCGGGGTGATACCCGAATCGATGCTGGGGACGTTGGACAGTGGGCTGTCACTGATGGCGCAAATGTCAGGAAACCCCAACACGCTCGATGTGCCACTGACCTTTCGCAACGGGCGCATCTTGCTGGGGCCAATTCCCATCGGTCCGGCACCGGTGCTCCGTCTAAGATAGCTTACGGGGCATTGTCGCGCAGAGCGGTAAAAGCGGGCCATGCATCCGGGTCGGAGACGGTTTTGTCTCGGCAGAAAGGGTTGCAGAATCCGAAAATCCGACCCTCGCTTTCCATCAAATCCGTGACCGCTTCGCCCGAATAGGGACAGAGGGTATTCTCGGGGGCACCGCTCTCAACGGCGCAGCCGGCCGCGGGATCGGACCAGGCCAGGAAACAGTGGCATAGGGTTTGGCATAGCGCGAAAGGGTCGCACCGCGCACAGACCCATGGCTCGCCAGCGACGAAAAGCCAAATCATTCAGGTGGGCTGCAACATAAGCGCGCGCGACCTCTGATACCGGCAGATCATAGCCCGCGATCCGCGCCGCGACCGGTGCAAAAAAAGCATCGGCCGCACTATACGCACCACAGAGCCACGGGCCATCGGGTGCGCAAGTGGCACGTGCATGCAGCCACAGGGTCTCGATCCGGGCAAGATCACTCAAAACAGCCTCAGACGGCACCACACCAGTATAGGCCGTGCGCAGGTTCATCGGGCAATCGCCCCGCAATGCACCAAACCCCGAATGCATCTCAGCGGCGAGAGTACGCGCTGTGGCGCGTGCGCGTGGCTCGTTGGGCCATATTCCCGCCTCGGGGTGACGGGTGGCCAGTTCTTCGGCCATCGCGAGACTGTCAGAGACAACCGCCGCCTCGGGCGTGATCAACGTGGGCACTGTTCGGGCCGGGGCAAGATCGGCCATTTGCTCGGCCACGCTGTAATCGGCACTAAAATCGAGGATGCGAACCCGGTATGGCAAGCCAAAGCGGTGGAGCAAGAGCCAGCCACGCAGCGACCAAGAAGAATAGGCGTAATCGCCGAGGATGAGGTCATATGTCATTGCAGAATGTTAGCGCCAGAACGGGCACCCGACTAGCAAGTTTTTGTTGGAGTTTGTATCACGGAAGGTGATTTATCGCCTGCATTTTCCAACCCTGTCCTGCCCAATGAAGTTCGGTGACGGACAGGTTGTCGATCCGGTGCGCAAATGCCTCGTAGGCTGATATGCCTAGCGCCGCCTGCACTTGGGTTAGGATTACGCCCATATGGGCCACTAAAACGATGTCTCGTCCCGGATACGTACTGCGCAGGCGATTGGTCGCTAGGGCGACGCGAAGGGCTATCTCGTGCCAGCTTTCGCCGCCGGGCGGGCGAATATCACCGGGCATTTCCCAGAATGCGCGCAAGAGTTTCTGGTCCGAGACAGCCTCAAAAGCTTGCATCTCCCACGCACCAAAATGAATTTCGCGCAGGTCCCGGTCATCGGGTAGGCGCTCTCGCGCGCCTATGATGGCGTCTGCGGTGGCGCGAGCTCTGCTCAGGTCCGAAGAGATCAGCAACGCATTGCCCGGCAGGTGGTCCGCAAGTCGCGCCAGTCGCGCCTCATCGCTTAAATCTGCGGGGATATCCGACCAACCGACCATAGACTTCGCGTGCGTCGGACCGTGGCGCACCCAGTAAAACCGGCTCACGGCAAATTGCCCTTAAGGAGCACAGGCAGACCAGCGATGACATTGACCACAAAATCCGACCGCGCAGCCAATTCCTGATTGAGCCGCCCCTGCGCGTCTCGAAACCGCCGGGCAAGTGCGTTCTCGGGCACGACTGACAGCCCAACTTCGTTTGAAACCATAACCACTGGCGCAGCACAGGCATTGAGAGCGGAAAACAGCGCAGATTGGGCATCATCGAGATCGTGATCCGCAAGCAGGTGATTGCTGAGCCACATCGTGATACAATCGAGCAACACCACCTCTTGAGCGCTTGCGTGCGCGAGCACGGGGGCCAGATCAAACGGAGCCTCACAGGTGCGCCAGTCCGATCCACGGATTTCACGGTGCCGCACAAGCTTTGCCCGCATCTCATCATCGAAGGCTTGCGCCGTGGCGAGGTAAATGCGCGGTCGGCCTGAGTTGGTTACGAGGCGCTCTGCAAAGCTGGATTTGCCTGAGGCAGCCCCGCCCAGAACGAGGCTCAGTCTTGGCAGGTCAGACAAATGGGCCTCTCCTTTTTTGATCCGGTGACGTCCATGGTGCGTAGCACTTTGCGATAAGAGGAAAAAGGGCGCAACGAAGTCACGCCGCCGATAAGGGGGAAATCCGATGCCACTCGACGCACCGCAGCAAAGGTCCATGTCCCGCACTGCCATGAAGGCAGAGATGCTGGATGCGGAAACAGAACTCGCGCTCGCCTATGCTTGGCGCGACCAACGCGATGAAGAAGCCCTGCATCGTTTGATCAACGCTTACATGCGGCTGGCAATTTCGATGGCTTCGAAATTCCGGCGCTACGGAGCGCCGATGAATGACCTCATTCAAGAGGCTGGGTTGGGTCTTATGAAGGCCGCGGATAAGTTCGATCCTGATCGCGGCGTGCGGTTTTCCACCTATGCTGTTTGGTGGATTAAGGCCAGCATTCAGGACTATGTTATGCGCAACTGGTCGATGGTGCGAACAGGCTCGACATCTAGCCAAAAGTCGTTGTTTTTCAACATGAGGCGCGTGCAAGCGCGGCTCGAACGTGAGGCAATGGCCAATGGGCAGCAGCTTGACGGATACCAACTGCGCGAGATGATTGCGCATGAGGTTGGTGTTCCATTACGCGATGTCGAAATGATGGAAGGGCGCCTTTCGGGCTCGGACTTTTCGCTTAATGCCACACAATCGGCAGAGGACGAGGGTCGCGAATGGATTGACACTCTTGAGGACGAGGGCGCGCGCGGCGACGAGATCGTCGAGCGCCATCACGACATGCATGCTCTGCGCGACTGGTTGGCTGATGCCTTAGCCCGCCTCAACGAACGCGAACGTTTTATCGTGCGTGAACGCAAACTTCGAGACGATCCGCGCACTCTCGAAAGCCTCGGCGAAGAACTCAATCTCAGCAAGGAGCGCGTGCGGCAGCTTGAAGCAGCGGCCTTTCAGAAAATGCGCAAGCATCTTGAAAAGCATGGGGGCGAAGTGCAAAACCTGCTCGCATGATCCTGCGTTTGCTCGTTTTGCTATCGGTCCTGACCGTCGCGTTCTCCGCAGCGGCCCAAGATGTATTGGTCCTTGGCGAGGTGCATGACAACGCGGCGCACCATGCCGTGCAGACTCAGCGTGTAAAGGATCTGAAACCAAGGGCAATTGTCTATGAAATGCTGACCAAGGACCAAGCTGCATTGGTTACGCCGGACCTTCTGGGTGACAAAGCCCGATTGGAAAATTTGTTACAGTGGGAGGCCAGTGGATGGCCCGATTTCTCAATGTATTACCCGATTTTTAGCGCCGCCCCTGATGCAAGGGTTTACGGTGCACAAGTGACGCGTGACGCGTCTCGCGCTGTTCTCACAGACGGGCTTTCAGAAGTTTTCGGCGATGATGCCACACGCTACGGCCTTGATCGCGATTTACCAGAAGATCAGCAAGCGATCCGCGAAGCGATGCAAAAAGAAGCCCATTGCAATGCCCTGCCAGCGAACCTCTTACCGGGAATGGTGGTCATCCAACGCCTGCGCGACGCAGTTCTGGCGCGGGCGGTGGTACAGGCGATTGAGGAAACTGGAGGGCCGGTGGCCGTGATCACCGGCAACGGTCATGCCCGCCGCGATTGGGGAGTACCCGCTTATTTAGCACAGGCCGCCCCCGATCTAGAAATTTGGGTCGTGGGCCAGACCGAAGACAACGCAGACATTGAGGGCGGCTTTGACGAGATCATATCGTCAGCGGCCGTCGAGCGACCCGATCCGTGTGCGGGATTTCAGTAGCGTGTCGCACCCTTGCGCGGCACCAGCCCGCAGCCTAGTGTCAGGGCGCATCTCATAGGAAGCGCCAATGCTAAGTTCAAAACGCATTCTTCTGATCATCGGAGGCGGAATCGCAGCCTATAAGGCGCTCGATCTTATACGCCGCCTGCGAGAGCGTGGGGCCATGGTAACGCCGGTGCTGACCCGCGCGGGCGCTGAATTTGTCACTCCGCTGTCCGTGTCGGCACTCGCGGGGCGTAAAGTGTTCTCAGACCTCTTCAACCTGACGGACGAAGCAGAGATGGGGCATATCGAACTCAGCCGTTCGGCCGATCTGATCGTTGTTGCTCCGGCAACCGCCGATCTGATTGCCAAGATGGCACAGGGCCACGCCAGTGATCTGGCCTCCACCCTGCTTTTGGCCACCGACACGCCTGTTTTAATCGCGCCTGCGATGAATGTGCGGATGTGGCACCACGCGGCCACGCAGCGCAATCTCGCTCTGCTTCACGGTGACGGTATAGCCTTTGTTGGCCCAAATGACGGCGATATGGCCTGCGGTGAGCATGGCCCCGGACGCATGGCAGAAGTGCCCGAAATCATGGCAGCAGTCAGGACAATGCTGTCCGAAGGACCATTGACAGGCCGCCGAATTCTGGTGACCTCTGGTCCAACTCACGAACCCATTGATCCGGTACGCTACATTGCCAACCGCTCGTCGGGCGCGCAGGGTGCGGCGATTGCCCGCGCATTCGCCACGCTTGGGGCTGAGGTGGTCTTTGTCACCGGCCCCGCCACGGTGCCGCCGCCCGACGGGGTGCAGGTGATCCGCGTCGAGACTGCGCACGAGATGCTGGAGGCGGTCAAGAGTGCCCTGCCGGTTGAGGTCGCAATCTGCGCCGCCGCGGTGGCGGATTGGCATGTCACAAGTGCAAGTAGCCAAAAGCTCAAGAAAACGAAGGGTGGTCTGCCTCAATTAACCTTTGCCGAGAACCCCGACATATTGGCGACTGTCGCGAGCATGACGTCCGGTCGGCCCAAACTTGTCGTAGGCTTTGCCGCCGAAACCGATGACGTGATCGCGAACGCGACCGCCAAGCGCGCGCGCAAGGGCTGTGACTGGATCATCGCCAATGACGTGCGCCCTGCGACCGGTATCATGGGCGGCACCGAGAATGCCGTGACGCTGATCACCGCAGACGGTGCCGAGGAGTGGCCGCGCATGGGCAAGGATCAGGTGGCCGCGCAACTGGCCGCACGGGTCGCCACGGCGCTGAGTTGAAATCATGCGTATTTTCAACATGATGAAGAGGGCCGCATGCTGACCGTCGCGATTCAATGGGAGGAAGGGGCGGACCGCACCCTTGGCTTGCCCGGCTATGAAACCGCAGGCGCGGCCGGGGCCGATCTGCGCGCGAACTTTCCAGATCGCGGCCGGGTCATGCTGGCACCGGGCGCGCGGGTTCTTGTGCCCACGGGGCTGCGGCTGGCGGTGCCGATGGGATACGAGGTGCAGGTGCGCCCGCGCTCTGGCCTTGCTCTGAAACACGGCATTACCCTGCCCAACAGCCCCGGCACGATCGACAGCGATTATCGCGGACCCTTGGGGGTAATCGTGATGAATGCCGGGACCGAAGGCTTTGAAATCACGCATGGAATGCGGATCGCACAGATGGTGGTGGCGCCGGTTGCGCAGGCGCGGTTCACTCTGGTCGAGACGCTGGACGAGACCGCGCGTGGCGCGGGTGGATTTGGCTCTACGGGGATTGGCTGATGCTGCTGGTGCTGGTCATGGCAGCAGTGCTCTGGAGCATTGGCGCGGCCTTGGGCACGCCCCGGCGACTGCGGTGGGGGATGATCTCAGGCCTGTGGGCGGCTGTGGTGTTGACGCATCTGGTGCTACCCGAGGGCCACGCGTTGCGCATGGCCACGGGCGAAAGCCCGGCGCTCTGGCTGATGGTTGGCGGAACGGTCGTGATCGTGCTGGTTTACCGCGCAGGACTGACCCGCTTACGGGCTCGCTCTGAGCGTGAGGCCGTTACAGTTGCATCTCGTAAGCCTTTGTTCTCCGGGGCAGAACTCAACCGCTATGCCCGTCATATCATCATGCGCGAGATCGGTGGACCGGGACAGAAAGCCCTGAAAGAGGCGCGCGTTCTGGTGATTGGCGCGGGTGGTCTTGGCTCTCCGGCGCTGCTTTATCTGGCGGCGGCGGGCGTGGGGACGATAGGGGTGATCGACGATGATACCGTTGAAAATTCCAACCTGCAGCGACAGGTGATTCACCGCGATGCCGATATCGGTCTCCCCAAAGTGCAATCGGCCATGGCGGCGATGCAGGCGCAAAATCCGCATGTCGTGGTGCACCCCTATCAGAGGCGGTTGACACCGGAAATCGCAAGCGATCTCTTCGCCGACTATGATCTGATCTTAGATGGCACCGATAATTTCGAGACACGCTATCTGTCAAATGCCACCTCAGTCGCCCAAGGCAAGCCATTGATTTCAGGCGCTTTATCGCAATGGGAAGGGCAGCTGAGCGTGTTTGATCCGGCCCATGGCACCCCCTGCTATCAATGCATTTTTCCGCAAGCCCCTGCCGCGGGCCTTGCACCCTCTTGCGCCGAAGCTGGCGTTCTGGGGCCACTGCCCGGCGTGGTTGGAGCAATGATGGCAGCAGAGGCGGTCAAGCTGATCACCGGAGCGGGGCAGACTCTGCGCGGAGACATGCTCATTTACGACGCGCTTTACGGCGAGAGCCGCAAGATCGGGCTGAGCCGTCGTGCAGATTGCCCCATATGTGGGGGTAAAGGAGAGAATGATGACCAACATGTTGCTGGCTGAGTGGAAAACGCCGTTCAAACTTGCCCCTTTCGATCAAATTGCCGACGCGGATTTCGCACCTGCGTTCGAGACCGCAATGGCCAAGGCACGGGCAGAGGTCGTAGCGATAGCTGACAATCCAGAGGCGCCGAGCTTTGCCAATACGATCGAAGCGCTTGAAAAAACGGGCAAGGATTTGGACCGGGTGCTGTCGGTGTTTTACACATTGGCGGGCGCGGACAGTAATCCAAAGCGGCAGGAACTGCAGCGCGAATTCGCCCCAAAACTAGCGGCTTACTCCTCGGAACTCTATGGGAACAAAGAGCTTTTTGCGCGGATCGAAAGCCTGTGGGCCGAGCGCAACACGCTCGGTTTGACAGCTGAAGAAGCGCGTTTGTTGATGCTCACGCACCGGGGATTTCGCCGTTCAGGCGCGGCATTGACCGGGGCGGAAGAGGCCCGGATGCGCAAGATCATGGCGCGGTTGGCGGAATTGGGAACGGCATTTACGCAGAACCTGCTGGCGGATGAGTCCGGCTGGCAAATGGAATTGGCCGAGGACGATCTGGAAGGGTTGCCGGGTTTTCTGGTCGATGCCGCGCACGCGGCGGGGCAGGAAAAGCGGCTGGAGCGGCCTGTGATTACCCTGTCGCGGTCGTTGATCGTACCCTTCCTGCAATTCTCCCCGCGTCGTGATTTGCGAAAAAAGGCATATGAATCATGGGTTTCGCGCGGTGCCATGGGAGGTGAGACTGACAATCGCGAGGTCGCCGCAGAGATTTTGCGCC
The DNA here is from genome assembly GCF_000152845.1 of Roseovarius sp. 217. Taxonomy (GTDB): domain Bacteria; phylum Pseudomonadota; class Alphaproteobacteria; order Rhodobacterales; family Rhodobacteraceae; genus Roseovarius. The sequence goes on along the minus strand of NZ_CH902584.1, from coordinate 2,151,075 downwards.
TGCGCGCGGAGCGGGCCGCCTTGTTGGGCTATGCGAATTTTGCCGCCTACAAGCTGGAAACCGAGATGGCCAAGACGCCAGAGGCGGTGCGGGGCCTGTTGATGGCGGTTTGGGAACCGGCCAAGGCGCAGGCGGAGCGGGATGCGGCACGGCTGACGGAGATGATGCAAGCCGATGGAATCAATGGAGAATTGGAGCCGTGGGATTGGCGTTACTATGCAGAAAAGCGGCGGCAGGCGGAGCATGATCTGGATGAAACGGCCCTGAAACCCTATTTGTCGCTGGAGGCGATGATCGCGGCGGCATTTGGCTGTGCCAATCGGCTGTTTGGGTTGGAGTTTCGCGCGCTTGATATGCCGCTCTATCACCCTGATTGCCGGGCCTGGGAAGTGACGCGCGATGGCGCGCATGTTGCTGTTTTTATTGGGGATTATTTCGCGCGTGGGTCCAAGAGATCGGGGGCTTGGTGCTCTGCCATGCGAGGTCAGGCCAAGCGGCCAGAGGTGCAGGGGCCGGTAGTGATCAACGTCTGCAACTTTGCCAAGGGAGATCCGGCGTTGCTGAGTTATGACGATGCGCGCACGCTGTTTCACGAGTTTGGCCATGCCCTGCATCAGATGCTGTCGGACGTGAATTATGAAAGTATTTCAGGAACTTCCGTGGCGCGGGACTTTGTTGAATTGCCCTCACAGCTCTATGAACATTGGCTGGAAGTGCCCGAAGTGCTGGAGCGCTATGCCACTCATGTCGAGACCGGAGAGGCTATACCACGGGAATTGCTGGATAAATTGCTGAAGGCCGCGAATTTCGATCAGGGGTTTCAGACGGTGGAATATGTCGCCTCGGCCCTCGTCGATCTGGCGTTTCATGAGGGCGATGCGCCCGGCGACATCATGGCCAAGCAATTGGAAGTATTAGACAATCTTGGCATGCCAAGGGCCATCACCATGCGCCATGCGAGCCCGCATTTCGCGCATGTGTTTTCTGGGGATGGGTATTCCAGCGGCTATTACAGCTATATGTGGTCCGAGGTGATGGATGCGGATGCCTTTGCCAGTTTTGAAGAGGCGGGCGGGGCATTTGATCCGGAACGGGCTAAAGCCTTGGAAACGCACATTCTTTCACGCGGCGGGTCGGAGGATGCCGAAACGCTATACTTGCAATTCCGAGGTCGGATGCCGGGGGTTGAGGCGCTGCTGAAGGGGCGTGGATTGGCGGCCTGATGTGTACAGGATGTGCAATATGTACACGGGTTTTGTACACAAGTTTGGAGGGGATGGGGGCGCTGCCCCCGTCCCGGATTTAATCAGGGACTCGCCCGAGGTCTTTCATACGAGATGTAGTGCGGTTCAGATCGTCTGATCGTAATCGCCAACGCCCGGTTCGGTGCGGATGACCACATCAAGATCCGCGAAGATGGCGCGCATTTCCGCGTCACTCACGCTGCTCTCGCAGACGACGACGAGGTTGGGAGTGTTGGACGAGGCGCGCACCAGCCCCCAAGAGCCATTGTCGAGAATGACGCGGGCCCCATTGACGGTCACGACCTCCTTGATGGCACGCCCGGCGAGCGGTTCACCTGCGGCGTGGCGCGCGACGAGTTTGGCGACGATGCGGTCGAGCACGGCGTATTTCTCGGTATCGGCACAATAGGGCGACATGGTGGGGGTCGCATAGGTCACCGGCAGCGCGCGGCGCAGGTCGGACATCGACATCGACGGGTTGCGGTCCATCAATTTGCAAATCTCGACGGCGACGCGCATGCCGCAGTCGTAGCCGCGCCCGATGGGTTCGGCGAGAAAGTAATGGCCGGATTTCTCAAAGCCCGCGAGCGCGCCCAATTCCTTGACCCGGCGTTTCATGTGGGAGTGGCCGGTTTTCCAGTAATCAGCGGTCACGCCGTTTTTGATCAGTTCAGGATCCGAGGCAAAGAGGCCTGTGGATTTCACATCGGCGACGAAGGTCGCATTGGGGTAAATCTTGGAGAGGTCGCGCGCCATGATGACGCCCACCTTATCGGCAAAGATTTCCTCGCCCTCGTCATCCACAACGCCGCAGCGGTCGCCGTCGCCGTCAAAGCCAAGCGCGAAATCAGCCCCCGTGGCGCGCACGGTGGCGGCCATGTCATGGAGCATTTCCATGGCTTCGGGATTGGGGTTGTAATGTGGGAAGGTGTAGTCGAGCGTGTTGTGCGACGCGATCACCTCGACGCCCAAACGCTCGAACAATTCGGGCGCAAAGGCGGAGGCGGTGCCATTGCCGGTGGCGCAGACGACGCGCAGCTTGCGGGTCATGCGGAAATCACCGACGAGATCATCGAGATAGGCCTCGCGCACGCCGGAAACGAAGTCGTAAGCACCGCCGGGGCGGGGCTCGCCGCGTCCCTCTAGCACGATGTCGCGGAGTTCCGCCATCTCATCCGGGCCGTGGGTCAGCGGGCGGTCAAAGCCCATCTTGACCCCGGTCCAACCGTTTGGATTATGCGAGGCCGTGACCATGGCGACCGCGGGCACATCAAGGTGGAATTGCGCAAAATAGGCCATGGGAGAGAGGCAGGGGCCAATGTCCTTGACCGTGATACCCGCCTGCATGAGGCCCAGCATGAGGGCATTCTTGATCGACAGCGAATAGTCACGATAGTCATTGCCGACCGCGATCACCGGCGGGATGCCGCGTGCGTGCATTTGCGTGCCGAGACCAAGACCCAAGGCGGTGATGCCCGGCAGATTGATCTGATCGGGATATTTCCACCGGGCGTCGTATTCGCGGAACCCCGTGGGTGCAATCATCGGGTCGCGCAGGAATTCCCAAGTGTTGGGGGTGACGGTCGGCAGAGGTTTGGTCATGGAAGCTCTTTGTCGGTCAGAGGTGGATCGGATTGGCCTTGGCCAGACGGTCAAACTGCATCAGCGTGTCGATGAGGGCCGACATCTGCGTGAGCGGGATCATATTGGGGCCGTCCGAGGGGGCGTTGTCGGGGTCCTCATGCGTTTCGATGAAGACCGAAGCAACCCCAAGCGAGACCGCAGCGCGCGCCATGACGGGGGCGAATTCACGCTGCCCACCGCTGCTGCCGCCGCGCCCGCCGGGCTGTTGCACGGAATGGGTGGCATCCATGACCACCGGATAGCCGGTGGCGGCCATTTGCGGCAGGCTGCGCATATCGGCGACAAGGGTGTTGTAGCCAAAAGAGGTGCCGCGTTCGGTCAGCATGATGCGGGTGTTGCCGGTGCTCTCGATCTTGGAGATGACGTTGGGCATGTCCCAAGGGGCGAGAAACTGACCCTTTTTCACATTGATCACCGCGCCGGTTTCACCGGCCGCGATCAGGAGATCGGTTTGGCGGCTGAGAAAGGCGGGGATTTGCAGCACATCGACCACCTCCGCCACCGGCGCGCATTGGTCGGCGGTGTGGATATCGGTGAGCACGGGCAGACCAACTGCATCCTTGACCGATTGCAAGACCTTGAGTCCCTCGTCGATACCGAGACCGCGCTTGCCCGAGAGCGAGGTGCGGTTGGCCTTGTCAAAGCTGCCCTTGAAGATCAGCCCCGCGCCAAAAGCGGCGCAGGCCTCTTGCAGGGTGCCCGCGATCATCTGGGCGTGATCGGCGGATTCGAGCTGGCAAGGCCCGGCGATGAAGGTCAGGGGACGGTCATTGCCGATGGCCCACCCGTTGAGGTCGATATGTTTCATATCAGGAAGACACCTGTTCACGCAGAATGGACGCCGTAAGCGAGATGAGCAGGTAGATACCAGAAAAGATCAGGAAGGCCAGTATCGTATTCTCAAAGGCGCGCGGATAGGAGGAATCCTGCGAAGCGAGGGGGCGCACGCTGACGGTGAGATAGCGCACCTGCTTGTTCGCCTCGATCTCGGACTGGCGTTTTGCCTCGAGCGCGGATTGCAGCACGAGATCGGCGGTGGCGAGATCGGCCTGCGCCATCTGGATGGCCGCAGTCTTGGAGGCGAGCGAGCTTTCGCCGGCTGTGGCGTCGGTCAGGCGGCGCTTTTGCTTGTCGAGTTCAGCGCTGAGGATCATGATTTCACTTTGCAGCGCCTCAACTCGGGCGCCGTTGGGGCGTGCGTTGTTCATCTGGATGTTGAGAGCCAGTTCCTTTTCCTGAAGCTGCAACTCGACGGTGCCGATCAGGTTGCGGATGCTGGCAATCTCACCCTCGGGGTCAAGAATACTGTCCTCTTGCAGGGTCACCAGCATCTGTTGGGCGGCGCGGCGTTCGATCTTGGCCTGATCGAGGCTGTCGGCGGCGGTGCTGACGGCGTCCTGCCGTTTCTCTCGGCTGAGGTCATCAACGCGTTCCTCGGCATATTTGATCAGACGCTCCGAGAATTTGGCGCTGACGGCGGGATCGGCGGTCGAAACCTCCATCCGGATCACACCTTCGGTGGGGTCGTAGCCCAGTTTGACGTATTTGCGGTAGAGTTTGTAGGCGACCTCGTGGCTGGCGTCGGGGTCGAGCCGTTGTAGCGGGTCGATCCAAGGCTGACTGAAATGCGCGAGAAAGCCGAGTTCCTCGTCGAGGCGCAGCATCGCATCCTTGGACTCAAGGTATTCCTGAGTCGCGATGGCGTCCTGGCCCGTGGCGAATTGGCTGGGAATGAGACCGCCAAGACCGCCCCCACTGGCGCCACCACCATCTGCCGACAGGATCAGGAAGGCGGATTTCGTGGCATACATCGGCGTGGCGATGGCATAGAAATAATAGCTCACCAAGATGGTCGGCAGCAGGACGAAGGCCGCGAGCCGCGAGAACAGCAGGATCAGTTTGCGACGGCGGCGGCGACCGATGTCGCGTTGGATGGCCATGATTTCCTGAGCGCGGCGGTCGGCGGGGTTGACGTCGGTGGAGGGCAGCGTCTGGCGTCCTGCGGGCACGGTTTGCGGCAGTTGCACGCGGCCATCGGAGGGCGAGGCGGGGGTCGCGCCGGGCGCGTTGGGCGGAGGCGGGCTGCCGCCGTCATTGGCCACCAGTTCAAGGATATTGGCGCGCTGAAAGGGGTCGATGCCCCGCGCCCGCAAGAGGCGCACGGCGTCGAAATCCGACGTGGGGGCGAGTCCGTATTTCTGTGCCAGTCGCCGGGCCATGCGCAATTCGCGCCCCGTCAGTCCTTCGCGCCGGATATCGTCGATGTTCTGACTGGTCGAGGTTTCGCGCGCCGAGGCAACCTGTCCGGCCTGAAGAGGAAGAGGCTCGGCCGTGGCAGCCGATATGGCGTGCGGTGCCGCATAGACCGACGGCGCGTCGGAGCTTGTGGCCACGCGTGGCGATAGCGGCACCGGGCTACGGCGGATGCGGAATTTTCTAGCCTTGGGTTTCGTAATCATAAAGCTCTTTTGCCTCCTCCAAGGAGTCGAACATATAAAGTTTGCCGCCCATCAGCACAGCCGCCGAGCGGGCGAATTTTTCCAACACCTTTGGATCGTGCGACACGATGATCACGGTGGTGGTGCGTAGCCGTTCTTTGAGAATATCGCCCGCCTTTCGGTTGAACTCTACATCAGTAGAGCCCGGCATCCCCTCATCAATCAGATACATGTCAAAATCAAGCGCCAGCATCAGCGCAAAGCTGAAGCGGGCACGCATACCCGAGGAGTAGGTGCCAAGCGGCTGGTCGAAATATTCGCCCAATCCGCAGAGCCAGCGGCAATAGGATTCGATATAGTCGGGATCAAGCCCGTAAAGGCGTGCGATGTAACGGGAGTTGTCCAGCGCCGACAGGCGGTTGATCACCCCCCCCATGAATCCCAGAGGAAAGGAGATGCGGCACCCGCGCCGGATCACGCCCTCATCCGGTTTTTCCAATCCGGCCATCATGTTGATCAAGGTCGTCTTGCCGGTGCCATTGGGCGCGAGGATGCCCAGGCTATGCCCAAGTTCTACTCGAAACGACACCTGATCAAGAATGACCTTGCGCTGTGTGCCTGTCCAAAAGGACTTGCTGACGTTCTCGAACTCGAGCATTCAATTGCCTCGGTATACCTGCTTTCCCGATGATAACGGGACACTCTTAAGGTCGGCTTAGCCTGCTTTTTGATATTATTGCCGATTTGAGGACAATATGCCAATGCAACAAGGCGATATTGTGATCAATTGACCAGAAATCGTGGCGATTTCCCGGCAAGCGTGGCGGGCAGGTGACGCGACGCGCAGAAGCGTCGCGCAAAAGGTCGCGGTGATTGCCCAAGAGGCCGCGCTGCGCTAGGGACGGATAAAAGATGCAGCACGAGTAAAACAATGAGCCGGATTTGCCATATCGAGTTGGATGATGCCAACCTGCCCCCGCCCACGCCCGAGATCGAGCAGGAGCGCAAGGTGGCAATGTATGATCTCATCGAGGAAAACAGCTTTTCGCTGCCTAATCGTGACGACAGGGTGGTTCCCGATGGCCCTTATCGCGTCGGATTGGCGATCCGCGAGAAGCGGCTGGTGTTCGACATCCGCACCGAAGCCGATCAACCCGCGGCAGAATTTCATCTGTCACTGAGCCCGTTCCGGCAGGTGGTCAAGGATTACTGGGCCATCTGCGAGAGCTATTTCGATGCGGTCAAGAATATGCCGCCCTCTCAGATCGAGACCATTGATATGGCTCGGCGCGGCATTCACAACGAGGGGGCGCGGGTGCTGGCCGAGCGGCTGGAGGGCAAGGCCGAGATCGACAATGACACGGCACGGCGTCTCTTTACGCTGATCTGCGTGTTGCATTTCGGGGGCTGATGCATGCCGCAGCCCCTGCCGCAGTCGGTGCTGTTTTGTTGTGATCACAATGCTGTCCGCTCGCCTATGGCCGAGGGGATCATGAAGAAGTTTTACGGCGCTGATACCTATGTCCAGTCCGTTGGCGTCAAGAATGACATGGAGATCGACGGCTTTAGCGTCGCCGTCTGCCGCGAAATCGGGGTCGAACTGGAACGTCACCGCAGCCGCAGCTTTGACGAGATGGAAGATTGGGGAGACGATCTGTCGTCTTTTGATCTCGTTGTGGCCTTGAGCCCGGCGAGCCAGAGGCGGGCGCTGGAACTGACCCGGTTTTTTCACCTTGATGTCACTTACTGGCCGATCATGGACCCCACCGGCCTTGCGCAGACCCGCGAAGCGCGGTTGGATGCCTATCGTCAGACCCGAGATCAGATCATCGGGCATTTGCAGGACCGTTGGGGACCCCCCAGGGAGGATTTATGAACGAAACCGTCAAAGCCTATTTCGATGCCTTCAACCGGGGCGATGTGCCCGGCATGCTGGCCTGCCTGAGCGACGATGTGCGCCACTATGTGAACGAAGGGCAGGTTCGGACCGGCAAGGATCTGTTTCGCGCGTTCTGTGATAACATGAGCCGGTGCTATCGCGAGGAGCTGACCGATATGGTGATCTTTGAGGCACAGGGTGGCACCCGTGCGGCGGCGGAATTTCTGGTCAACGGCACCTATCTGGAGACCGATCAGGGGCTGCCAGACGCGCAAGGGCAGAGCTATGTCCTACCTGCCGGGTCGTTCTTTACGCTCAAGGATGGGTTGATCACGCGCGTTGTGACCTATTACAACCTTGCGGATTGGGTGAAACAGGTCTCTGCATGATCCGTGTTGAGCGGCTGACGGGGGCGGCGCTGGCACGCGCCCTGCCCGATGTGGCGCGGCTTCGGATCGCGGTCTTTCGCGCCTATCCCTATCTCTATGAGGGCGATGCCGCCTATGAGGAGCGGTATCTTCAGGTTTACCGCGAGAGCGCGGATGCCATTCTGGTGGGTGCCTATGACGGCGATGATCTGATTGGGGCCGCCACCGGCACTCCGATGGAGGATCATGCGGGCGATTTCGGCGCCGCCTTTGCCGAGAGCGGGATCGCGTTGGAGCGGATTTTCTATTGCGCCGAGAGCGTTCTCTTGCCCGCCTATCGTGGGCGCGGCATTGGGCATCGCTTTTTCGATCTGCGCGAGGCGCAGGCGCGGGCGCTGAACCGTGATTTTGCTGCCTTTTGTTCGGTGGTGCGACCCAAGGATCACCCGGCGCGGCCCGAGGGTTATCAGCCGCTCGATGGGTTCTGGCGCAAGCGCGGTTATGCGCCGCTTGACGGGGCTGTGGCCTCTTTTGACTGGACCGAGATCGGGGCGGCGGAGGAGAGCGCGCATGACCTGCAAGTCTGGATGCGTGCGCTCTGAACGGCCTACCATGGGATTTGCGCCACGGTTTAGCGGAATGCTAATGTTTCGCTGGTCAATTTGTCTGAGGGTTTGCTAAGCAGAAATTGCCGGGGGGCGTAGCATGGGGAACGTGACAGATGACACGTATTTTCGCCATCGCCCTCTGGGCGATCCTGGGCCTGATCGGCGTGACCACGGCAACCTTGGCGCAGTCCGAAGGGCGTCAGAGACTGGGCTATGGTCTCTTGTTTACCAACGACGTTCTGGGTGACGCGGATGATCGCTGGCGCACTGGGTCGATCACATCGAGCCGGGTCTGGGGGCCTGACTGGCAGGGACACGCGCCGGACCGCTTTGGGCAATTGCTCGAATTCCGCTTTCACGGCGAGGTCATAGCACCTGAAAACCTGAGCCGCCCCGCGGCGCTTGATCGGCCTTATGTGGGCGCGCTCGGCTTTGGTCTGCATACGCATTTCCAGAAGGCTGAGGTGGATTATGCCCTTGGGGCGGATCTGATCGTGACCGGGCGGCAGACACAGCTCGATGACTTTCAAGACTTTTTGCATGGGTTTCTTGGCGGTCGCGAGGTCAGTGGACGGGTTCGGCGCAACCAGATCGACGACGCTATTCGGCCCTCGGGCGTCTTTGAGGCCAGCCGCGAGTTTGAGCTTGGGCGCGCGCGCCTGCGGCCCTTTGCCGAAGCGCGGCTGGGGGTCGAGGATTTGATCCGGGCCGGGGCGGACATCACATTCGGTGGCATCGGTCAGAGCGAATTGCTGGTGCGCGACGCGGTCACGGGCCATCGCTACCGGGTGGTGCGGGCCGAACAGGCGGGCACGGCATTCCTTTTGGGGGCGGATATCGCCTATGTCGATGACAGCGATTACCTGCCCGCACGCAGCGGTGTCACATTGACCGAGGACCGCACCCGTGTGCGGGCAGGCCTGCATTGGGAGAACCGCAATGGGGCTGCGCTCTTTTACGGTCTGACATGGCTGAGTGAGGAATTCGACGAGCAGCACGAGGGGCAATTTCTGGGCGCTGTGCAGTTCAAGCTGCGGTTCTGACAAAAATACAATCAAGGGCTTTTCAGACTGATTCGCCTTTGTTACCTTGACGATAATAAAAACGCGATAAAAAAAGAAACGAAGAGGCAGGCAGTCAGAGTTATGGGGACGGGCTTTAGAGGCACGTTCGTCATTTCCTGGTCGCAAACGGAATTGGATGGGGTATCGGCTGCGCCAGTGCAGTCGCTTTCGGTGGGACACACGTGGTCCTGGCGGGGCGATGCGGTGCGTGTCGATGGGCCGAACGAGCTGTTGCGGCTTGATATGGCGGAAGGGGAAACCGTGAACCGCAAACGTGCGGCACGGATGGTGCGGCGCCTGGTGGGCGCCGCGTTGAGCAACACACGCGACTTGGGCCAAGGGGACATGGACGAGCCGCTGATGGATCTGGGCTTTGTCATCACCGATGGCACGCGCAGCTATACCGTGACGGTCATCGAAGTGGGGATCGGGGCGTCGCCCTTGTTGATGTTCCACGATGATATTCCACCGCGCGAACGGGATATGTGGGTCGTGCATCACTCGCTTGAGGGGATGCGCGGGGCCTCGACCGGACCGGCCTCGGGCGGTGTTATCTGTTTCACTCCCGGCACGCGGATCGAGACCCCAGAAGGCCCGCGTCTGGTTGAGGAATTGCGCGAGGGCGACCATGTGCAGACCCGCGACAACGGGGCCGAACAAATCCAATGGATCGGCAGTCGCCGGATGACAGGTGCGCGCCTGTTTGCGATGCCGCGTCTCAGACCTATACGGCTTAAGGCCGGCGCGCTTGGCATGGGGCGTCCCGATGCGGAATTGCTGGTCAGCCCCGAGCACCGGATGCTGGTGCGGGGCGATGTCGCGCGCGCGCTCTTCAATACGCCCGAGGTTTTGGTGATGGCGCGTGATCTGGTCAATAATGACACGGTGACGGTCGATCTGGGATCACGCGAGGTGACCTATATTCACCTGCTCTTGCCGCACCATCAGATCATCTGGGCAAATGGCGTCGAAACCGAGAGCTTTCATCCGGCAAGCGCGGCGCTTTCGACACTTGACGATGCAGACCGGGCGCGGCTCTTGGCGATCAACCGCAATCTGGAATATGAGCCACATCTCTACGGCGGCTTTGCCCGACGGTGCCTGAATGGATCAGAGGCCGCGATTCTGGCGCATGAGGCCGCCTGAGAACCGGGGGACGTATCGGGAACGCCCCCGACCCAATGCGGGCCAGATGACGGCGCGGGCGGGTGGTTGACAGTGCGCCCGCAGCCTGTATAAGCGCGGCTTCATTGGTGTTGGTGGACCTCGCAAGAGGAAGCCTGTCGGTCGACCGGAAAGTGCCGGGACGCAGAGGACAACGCCCTTCGCGATATATGAAGGAGATCAGCCGTGACAAAACGCACGTCTGCCAAGTACAAAATTGACCGCCGGATGGGTGAAAACATCTGGGGCCGTCCGAAATCCCCCGTCAACCGTCGTGAATATGGCCCCGGCCAGCATGGTCAGCGCCGCAAGGGCAAAGTCTCTGACTTTGGTCTGCAGCTGCGCGCCAAGCAGAAGCTGAAGGGCTATTACGGCGATTTGACCGAAAAGCAATTCCGTCGCATCTTTGCCGAAGCCGAGCGTATCAAGGGTGATACCGGCGAGACGTTGATCGGTCTGTTGGAGCGCCGTCTGGACGCGGTCGTTTACCGCGCCAAGTTCGTCGCAACCATGTTCGCCGCCCGTCAGTTCGTGAACCACGGCCATGTGACCGTGAACGGCAACCGCGTGAACATCCCCTCTTACCGTGTCAAAGAGGGTGATGTGATCGAAGTGCGGGACCGTTCCAAGCAGATCGCAGTTCTTCTCGAGGCCGTGCAATTGGCCGAGCGGGACGTGCCCGATTACATTGACGCGGATCATTCGAAGATGAAGGCCACCTTTGTCCGTCAGCCCGGCCTGTCGGATGTGCCCTATCCGGTGATTATGGAACCGAACCTCGTGATCGAATTCTACGCGCAGAACTAAGCGTTCTGAAATGCAGCGAAGAGGCCGCGACGGGGAACCGCCGCGGCCTTTTCCTTTTGGTGCTGGTCAAGCCGGGGCACCAAAGCTAGAACCTCATGCGACACACGGGGAATGACATGACCAAGATCACGCCACAGCCGGGCATCATGGAAATCGCGCTCTACAAGAGTGGCGAGGCCGTGATTGCGGGCAAATCCGAGATCCTGAAACTCTCGGCCAATGAGAGCCCCTATGGCCCCTCGGACAAGGCCAAGGCGGCGTTTGCGCGCTCTGCGGCGACGCTGCACCGTTATCCCGGCACCGACCATGCCGACTTGCGCGGAGCCATTGCCGAGGTGCATGGGCTGGACCCCGAGCGCGTGATCTGTGGCGTGGGATCGGACGAGGTGTTGCAGTTCGTGGCGCAGGCCTATGCCGGGGCGGGGGATGAGGTGATCCACACCGAGCATGGCTTTGCCATGTATCCGATTCTGGCCCATGCGGTCGGCGCCACGCCGGTCTGTGTGGCCGAGCGTGACCGCGTGGTGGATGTGGATGCGATCCTGGGGGCCTGCACGCCCCGGACCCGGATCGTGTTTATCGCCAACCCCGGCAATCCGACCGGCACCATTCTGCCCGACGCGGAAGTGGCGCGGTTGGCGGATGGCCTGCCCGAGGGGGCCATTCTGGTGCTTGACGGGGCCTATACCGAGTTTGCCAAAGGCTATGACGGCGGTGTCGCACTGGTCGAGGCGCGTGACAATGTCATCATGACGCGCACCTTTTCCAAGGCTTATGGTCTGGGCGGGCTGCGGATCGGCTGGGGCTATGCGCAAACGGCGATGATCGAGGTGCTGAACCGTATCCGCCAGCCCTTTAACCTGTCGCCCACGCAACTCGCCACCGCCGAGGCCGCAGTGCGGGATCAGGACTGGCTCAGCAAGGTGGTGAGCGACACGATGCGCAACCGCGCATGGTTGACCGAGGCGCTGCGCGAGACCGGCGTCGCGGTTGATAAGAGCCATGCCAACTTTGTGCTGGCGCGGTTTGCCTCGGATGACGAGGCTGCGGACTGTGATGCAGCGTTGCGCGCCGATGGGATCATCGTGCGCCGGGTGGGCGGCTATGGCTTTCCCGAAGGCTTGCGGATCACGGTGGGCGAGGAATCCGCCTGTCGCCGGGTCGCGCATGTGATCGGACAGTTCAAGGGGGTCCGGTGATGGCGCAAATCTATGACCGGGTGGCGCTGATCGGGCTGGGGCTGATTGCAAGTTCGATGTTCTTGGCGATGAAACGCGCGGGCGTGGTCGGAGAGGTGACGGGCTATGCGCGCTCATCTGACACGCGGGATGTGGCGCGCGAAATCGGCCTCTGTGATCGGGTGTGCGATAGCGCGGCCGAGGCGGCAGAGGGGGCCGATCTGGTGGTGCTCTGCGTGCCGGTGGGCGCGATGGGGGCGGTTGCCGCCGAGATCGCGGGCGCGCTCAAGCCCGGCGCCACGGTCAGCGATGTGGGATCGGTCAAGAAGGCCGTGATCGAAGCGGTCGGGCCGCAACTGCCCGAGGGGGTGCATTTCGTCCCGGCGCATCCGCTGGCGGGGACCGAGCATTCGGGGCCACGTTCGGGCTTTGCCGAGCTCTTTGACAATCGCTGGTGTCTGATCGTGCCGCAGGACGGCAGCGACCGGGCGGCGGTAGAACGGTTAGAGCGGTTCTGGCAGGCGCTTGGGTCGAACACCGATGAGATGGATGCCGAACATCACGATCTGGTGTTGGCGGTGACAAGCCATGCGCCGCACCTGATCGCCTATACGATGGTCGGCGTGGCCGACGATCTGCGCCGGGTCACCGACAGCGAGGTGATCAAGTATTCCGCCGCCGGGTTTCGGGATTTCACCCGGATTGCCGCGAGCGATCCAACCATGTGGCGCGATGTGTTTCTCAACAACAAGGAGGCGACATTGGAAATTCTGGGCCGCTTTACCGAGGAGCTCTTTGCGCTGCAACGCGCCATTCGCATCGGCGACGGGGAGCATCTGCACGCCTATTTCACCCGCACGCGCGCGATACGGCGGGGCATCATCGAGGCTGGGCAGGACACCGCCGCGCCGGATTTTGGACGGGCGACGAAGGCATGAGGCGCGCCGTTCTGGGCATGGCGATGGGGCTGAGCCTGATCGCCTCGGGCTGCGGTCGCAGCGACAATGACGAGGTCAGCCGGGGCGGCGGGATTTGCGGTGATCCGGGGCTGGTGGGATCGGTTTCGGGGTTTCAGCATCACGAGGTGAATGGCTGTGGCGTGGACCGTGCGGTGCGGCTTGAATCCGTGCATGGCGTGCGGTTGAGCCAGGCCGCGACGCTGGATTGCCCGACGGCGCGTGCGCTCGGGAATTGGGTGAAGCGCAGTGCCAAGCCTGCCGTGGGGCGCATGGGGGGCGGTTTGACGGGGCTACAGGTTCCCGCGCATTACGTCTGCCGCACGCGCAACAGTCAGCCCGGTGCGCGCATCTCTGAGCATGGACGCGGCAAGGCAATCGACATTTCGGCGTTGAAGTTGAAGGATGGCTCGGAAATCTCGGTGCTGCGGGATTGGAATAGCGGGCACAAGGGGCGCATTCTCAAGCGCGTTCATGGCGAGGCCTGTGGGACATTCGGCACCGTGCTGGGACCAAATTCGGACCGGCACCATCAGGACCATCTGCATTTCGACACCGCCAAACACGGCAACGGACCCTATTGCCGCTAGCTGTCAGGCTGGGATCACGCGCGGGGTGCGGCGGCGCAACAGGAGCGCATCCTTGATCCGGCCCTTGAGGCCACGCGGCGGCAGGATTTCGCGGTCGCGCTCGAACACAGCACCATTGAGGGCTGGATCGTGCCATAGCGCGAGCGCCGCCCCCCATCGCGCCGCCTGCGCCGGGTCAAGCCCATGAGGCACGCCCATGCGGGTGGCAAGCATGCCCGGCATCCAGTCGGTCAGCACAATGTCCGGAAAGCGGTCGGCGAGATCAGCCAGAAGCGCGCGCGTGAGGATGCGCCCTGCCCCTTTGGATACCGCATAGGCCGAGGAGGCGGGCAAGGGGGCCAGATCGGCGAAGGTCGAGACAGTGAGGATACGGCCAAAGCCGGTCTCGACCATGCTGTCGAGCGCAAGCCGCGTGCAGGCCACTGTACCACCGAGATTGATCGCCATAGTTTCGGCGAAGCTCTCGGGTGTTTCATCGAGAAAATCGCGGCGTGGATAGATGGCAGCGTTGTTGATCAGCAGCGTCACCGGCGCGGTTTGGGTGATCTGAGCAAAGGCCGCGCGTAGGGATTGAGGGTCTGCGACATCGGCGGTGACGGGCGTGATCCGACCCGTGGGGTCCAGAGCGGCGGTCTCGGCGATTCCCTCGGGCGCACGGCCAAGGGCCACCACGCGCTGTCCCCGCGCCGCGAGTTCCACTGCGAGCGCGCGCCCCAGCCCACCGCCTGCGCCAGTGACAACTGCGATACCGTCCGAGAGCCTCATGTCGTGGCCTTTCTGCGGCGAGCGATCACCTCGGCCACGCGCAGCGCATTGGCAGCGATGGTGAGGCTCGGGTTGACGCCCATCGACGAGGGCATGAAGGAGGCATCCGCGACATAGAGATTGTCCAGCCCATGCGCCCGGCACTCGGGGTCGAGCACGCTGGTCGCGGGATCGGTGCCGAACCGCAACGTGCCGCAGGGGTGGCCAAAGTTCAACTCTGGCGTATGGGTCAGGAACAGTCGCCGATGCCCACGCAGCCCCGCTCGGATGGCCCGGCGAAAGGCGCGGCGGCGGTTCAGGAGTTCGGAGTGGAGCGTGTAGGTGATGTCGATGGCATCGGGGGCTGTGCAGTCATAGGTGACGCGGTTCTCAGAGTATCCCAGATCCTCCATCAGCCCGACAAAGACCTGCGCCCGCCCCAATATGCGCGCGGCTAGGGCCGCAGGCAGGCGGGTGAGGTGGCGTAGGGGTCGGAGGTGACGCAGGGCGGAGCGGTCGAACATGCCGTTCAGCGTATGCACGATCTCGCCGTAACCTGCCGCGATGCCCATGGCCTGCACGGTGCCGAAGCGCTGCCCGTCGCGGTGGTAGAAATCGCGGAGCGAGATGGCCTTGCCGGGGCCATTCTCAGCCGTACCGCGCGGCGGCCAGAGGGCGAAAATCTCGTTGAGGTGGAACATGAGGTTGCGGCCCACGAGGCCGGAGCTATTGGCGCAGCCGTCGGGCCAGTGCTCGGACGCGGAGGCCAGAAGCAGGCGAGGCGAGGCGAGCGCACCGGCGGCCAGCACGATCTGCGGCGCGGTGAGCGTGAAGGTTTCGCCGTCGCGCGTAACCTCGATATGGGTGATGCTGTGGGACGTACCGCAGAGGCGGCGCACCTCGGCACGGTCGAGAAGGGCAGCATTGCCGGTGGCAAGCGCCGGGTCCACCCCGGCAGAGCGGCCATCCATCTTGCAGGGTTTGGGGCATTTGACGCCCAGGCACTCATGGCATCCCGGCAGATAGCGGATCGCGGCGTGCAGGCGGTAGGGGTGTAGCCCCACCGATTGCAGACTGCGCATGAGAGCGGCATCCACAGCCGAGAGTGGCGGCGCGGGCCGTAGGGAGGGGGCGGGCTCCGGCGAGAGCGGATCGGGGTCACCGCAGATATGCAGGAGGTCTTCGGCCTCTGCATACCAGTCGCGCATCGCGTCAAAGCCCACGGGCCAACCGCCGGTGGGATGCGGGCGGGTCTCTGTCGCCTCAAGATCGTGGCGCTCGGGGCGTTCCAGCGTGGCGGCATAAAACACCGACGATCCGCCCACCCCGGCCCCGATGGGACCAAAGAATTCCGACGCGCGGCCATTGATCTGCGCGCGGATCGGGCCGGGCCAATAGCCGCGCAACTGTCGGGCGGTGGGATCGAACATTTCGGGATTGAGCCCCTGACGCTCGGATCGGTGGCCGGATGGGCCTTTCTCGATGAAGAGCACCTTGAGGCCCCGCTCGGCCAGCCTGCGTCCGATGAGGCCGCCGCCCATGCCGGTGCCGATGACGATCACGTCCCACTGGGAATTGCGGATCTCGGCGGTCATTGCGGAGCCTCGAAGACAGGGGCGAAAAGATCGCTGAGGGCGATGGCGGCGCGGTTGGTGAGGTGGTTGTTGTCGAAGTAAAGCGATTGGCCGTCCTGCATCACGTCACAGGTGCTGGCATCGCAGAGGTGCAGCCACGGGTCTATCAGGCTGATCGCGCCGGAGTGGGCCAAGGCCATCAGCGGCGCCTCGGCATGGGCGGCGCGGGCAAGCGCCAGGTCTCGGGGCACGCCGAGGCGGGTCGTGTCCTCGGGGCTCATGCGGCCATGCACCAGCGCACGGGCCACGGCGCGGGAATCGTACTCTGGCACCTCAGGCGGTTGGCGCAGGATGTAGATGCGGGGGAATTGCGGGGCGAGTTCGGCAATGGTGCGGGTGAGCGCCGCGGTGAAAAGCGTGTGTTGCGGCCCATGGGGCAAGAGGCTGTCGGGCAGAGGCGCGAGGGTGATGCGATTGTGGGCGTCCAGCCCCACCCCCTGCCCTTCGGCGTAATAGGACCAGCGGCCGACGAGGAGGAGCGTGTGCAGCCTGTCTAATTGGGCGATGCCATCGCGGATGGTTTGATTGGCGCGGGTGCAGGCGGCATCCTGCGCCGGGGTGACGGCGGTTTCGGCCTTAGCCACGTCAAAGAGCGGCGGGCAGCCCGCGTGCCAGAGGATCAGCGCGGGGCGGTTCGCGGCGTGGGCGGCGGTCTCCAGCCCTTCCTTGATGGCGCGCAGGTGGCTGTCGCCCCAGATCAGCACCTCGGGCGCGCCATCGGGGCCGATGGGACAGGTTTCCACCCCGGCAAGGGGGCCGGTGGTGGGGACGGTGCAACGCGACCAGTCCTGATTGAAATCACCGGAGGCGGCGATATGGGTGCGCAATTCGGGGGCAAAGCGGGCGGGCAAGCCATCGCCGCGCCAAAGCAACAGGCCGACGGCCAGCAGCGCCAGTGAGGCCAGCGCTGTGCCCGAGACGAGCGCGCGGGTGCCGGCCTGTGTCTGGCGCACCGGGCGTTCGATATAGCGCCATGAGAGGGTGGAAAGGGCAAAGGCGAGGGTAAGCCAAGCCCCAGCCTCGACGGGGCCAGAATAGCCATCGCGCCAGTAGGAGGAGAGCACGAAGACCGGCCAATGCCAGAGGTAGAGCGAATAGGAGATGAGGCCGATGAACACCGGCGCGGGGCGGGTCAAGGCGCGGTTGACGGGGTTGGCATCGCGTCCATTCATCAGGATCAGGAGCGTGCCTGCGACGGGCAGGATCGCCTGCCAGCCGGGAAATCCCTCGGCGCCGATCAGGGACACGGCGGTGAGGATCAGCGCCAGACCGGCCCATGAGAGCGCCGGGTGGAGGGCAAAGCGCCAGCCCCGTTCCTGCCCCGCAATGGCGAGAAGAACGCCTGCCAAAAGCTCCCACGCGCGGAAGGGGAAGAGGTAAAAGGCGCCTGAGGGCGAGCGGGGCGTGAGCCAGAGGCAGGCGGCGAACGAGAGCGCGGCGAGGGTCGCAAGGATCACCGGCAGCGTGGGCCGCCAGCGGGCGAGGGTGAGCAAAAGGAAGGGCAGGACGATGTAGAACTGTTCCTCGACCGCCAGCGACCATGTGTGCAAGAGCGGCTTTTCCTCGGATATGCCGTCGAAATACCCGGCTTCGCGGTAGAAATGGATATTCGAGAGATAGACCGTGGCGGCGATGAGGGATTTGCCGAATTCGCGGAATTCGAACGGCAAGAGGATGAGCCAGCCCATGATCAGCGTCGCCGCCGCCATGGCGAAATAGGCGGGGGCCAAGCGGCGCAGACGGCGCAGGTAGAACCGGGCAAGGCGGATGCGCCCGGTTTCGCGCAGGTCCGTCCAGAGGATGCCACCGATCAGAAAGCCGGAAATCACAAAGAAGATATCCACGCCGACAAAGCCGCCGGGGATGCCGGGCAGCCCGAAGTGGTAGAGCACGACCGACAGCACCGCGATGGCACGCAGACCGTCGATTTCGGGGCGATAGGCGGCGGCGCTCATGCGGCAAAGACCTCTGGCAGCGGGGTCTTGGCCAGCAGGGCGTCATAGACGGTGCGGACCTGCCGCGCCTTGGCGGCCCAAGTGGCGTGCTCCAGCACCCAATCGCGGCCCGCCTGCCCCATGGCGGCCAATGTGGCGCGGTCTTGGGAGAGCGCATCCAGCGCCGTGGCAAAGCCTGCGATGATCTCGGTCCGGCTGCCCAAGGGCACCTTGACCCCGCGCGATGCTGTGACCAATTCGCCGGGGCCTGCGTAATCGACGATGAGCGGCGGCACGCCCAAGGCCATCGCCTCGAGCACCACGCCGCCGCCGAATTCACGGATCGAGGGGAAGACGAAGAGGTGGCAGGTGGCCAGCACATCCTGCACACGGGCATGGTCCAACCAGCCGTGAAAGGTAATGTGCCCGGCCACGCCCAAGCTGTCGGCCTGCGCGCGCAGGGTGGGCATCATCGGCCCGTCGCCCACCAGATCAAGATGCAGACGCCCGGCGCGCAGGAGGGGCGCTGCGGCCTCGATCAGCATGTCCGGGCCTTTGTAGGGTACCAACCGCCCGACGAAGGCCGCATGCAGGGGACCATCCGGCGCAGGCGTGGCGATGTGGGAAAAGCGGATGGGATCAATCGCGTTTTCGGGCAGATAGACGGTTTTGGCGCGGGCAAAGCTGGGCATTTCGCCTTGGGTATGGCGCGAGCCTGCGAGGATGGCAGCGGCGTGGCGCAGGGTTGCGGTGCGGCCCGGCAGTGCCTTGTAGGCGCTGCGCAGGTAGCTGAGATATTCGCGCTCGCGCCGCCGCTCGGCGTCAAAGCCAGCGGGCCACGGCACGCCGCCATTCAGCGGCCCAAGCACAAAGGGGGCGCCCGCGCGGGCGCATTTGCCCGCCAGCGACGAGGAAATCGTCGGGCTGAGCGGGGTGATGCGGTGGACGATGTCATAGCGCCCGGAGCGGATGGCATCGCCAAACTGTCGCCACACAAGATGCTCGAACCACGGATAGCTCATGGCGTTGATCACTTGCAGCGTCGTCCAGCCCCTGCCCTGCCCCATGCGCAGCCGCTCGCCAAGCGCCCAGAGGGGGCGGGCAATCGCCTCGGAATCGATGGCGGTGAAGTCCTGCCCCTCGATCAGCCCCGCGCGCAGGAATGCGTCGCGGTTGCGAACCTGCGTGACGATATGCACCTCGGCCACCTCGCGCAGCGCGGTGGCCAGAGACCAGCCCACCAGCGGCACGCTGACCCATTCGGGATTGGCGGCCTCGGCAATGGCCAGCACGCGGGGGCGGGTCATCAGGGGTGTCTCACATGATCGGGCGCCAGCCCAGCGGGCGGCGGCGAGCTGTCACGGGGTGCTGGTGGCGCGCCGCCTCGGCCAGCCCCAGCACCGCCCCGGCAAAAAGCCATGTCAGCGGCGTGAGCGTGGCATTGGGCAGCATGTCGATCAGATTGATCGCGAGCAAGAGCGCCACTGGCCCGATCAGACGCACATGGGCGGCATTGCCCAGACGGCGGCTATAGTGCCACAGCATCAGGACAGGCAGGGTGATGAGACCGAATTCGGCCAGATAGCCGACCCAGCCGAAAATACCGATGAGGATGATCCAGCGCCCGTCCGTTACGGTCTCGATCACGCCGGTGACGGGATTGAGGATATGGTTGCGTCCCCAACTGCCCCAGCCAAACAGCGGCTTTTCAAGGGCGCGTTCCATCAGAATATCCTCGTTATCGAGACGGAATCGCAGGGAATTGGCGCGTTCAGGGTCAACTTTGCCTGCCTGTTCGAGAATCCAGTCGACCGGGATCAATCCCGCCCCCTTGAGCACCGGATAGCTGATGGCCATCACGGCCATGACCCCTGCAATGCGGATTTGCATCCGGGGGGGTAGGAACAGCGCCAGCGGAGCCAGATAGACCCCGTAAAGCAGGGAGCCCAGCGATTTGCAGAGCACAAGAACCACCCCGAGATAGAGCGCCGCCACCAGGAAGAGGACACGCCGCCTCGCATCCGCTTCGCGCGCCAGCGCGAGCGCGCAGGTCATCGCCATGACGGTGAAAAACGCGACCCAAAGACCATGATACATAAAGACGATGGGCCGGAACCCGCCCGAGCGCATCATCTGCTCGAAACTGTGCTGGAAATAGCCATAGATCCAGATGTTGAGCTGTGGCGAGAGCCGGACCTCAAGCAACATGGGCAGAGAATAGATCAGCCCACCCAGCATCAGCGCCATCACCAATTCACGAAGCCCATTTGGCGTAGCCAGATGCTGCCGCGCGAGGAGAAATGGCAAGAGGAGGATGAATTGCAAGAGGACGAGCGCCACCATGTCCTTGAGCCCCAGCGAAGGCAGGCCGATGCGCCCATAGAACACCGGGTCGCCATTGGTGAGGACCGTGGCCACGGGGCTGAGGACGAAGAGCGCGACGAGGACACGCCCCGGCAAGCTCTGCGGCAGGAGCGGCGCACGGCGGCCCGCGTGAATGAGGCAAATGACAAAGGTGGCAAGGCTGGGCAGCGATTCCTTGGTCAAGGGCGGCATCAGGGGGAAATCAAAGGCGGCGGGCGGCGGCGGCAGGACCATATAGGCGCCCAGGAGCGACCAGATCAAAGCGCGCTCGATCGGCCACCACCGGAACATCGCCAGCGTGATCAGCGGCCAAGCCGCAAGCATCAGATAGGCCGTAGCATTGGGCATGACGCGCCGGGCACCTCGTTGACTGTTTCGCCGGTCTTGCCGCAGAGTGCGGCACGACCCTCAGGGGCCGCCTAGCAGGGCCAGCCTAAGTGCCAAAGCCCATGAATTTCAACAATTTCGCGATTTTACGACGGGATTTTGGCCGCGAGGTGCATCAATGCGCCAGTCCGGGGCCAATTGTCCCGCGCGAGAGCAGTTCCCGCGCGGGCAATCGGTGCAGTCGCTTAACAGCCGGTGCCGGTGAGAACCACGCGGAAGGTGCAAGCCATGACGCGCAGGTCAGTCCAGAGCGACAACTCGGTCAGATACTTTGTATCAAATTGCGCGCGGGCAGCAAAACTGCTCTCGTTGCGCACGGAAATCTGCCAGTAGCCCGTGATGCCAGGGCGCAGGGCATAGTAGCCGCGACCGGGATAGAGCGCCTTTTGGCAGGGCATCATCGGGCGCGGGCCGACGATGGACATATCGCCAATCAGCACGTTCCACAGTTGCGGCAACTCATCAAACGATGTCTTGCGGATCAGCCGACCGATCCGGGTGATCCGCGGGTCGTGACGCAGTTTCTGATGTTGGTCCCACTCCAAACGACGCGCAGGATTGGCTGCGAGATAGCTCTCGAGGAGCGCGTCGGCGTTGACGACCATGCTGCGGAGCTTCCACATCCGAAAGATGCGTCCATTCTTGCCAACACGGTCTTGGGCGTAGAACGGCGACGCCCCATCACGGGCGATGAGAACCGCCAAAATCGCCACGATAATCAGCACGGGTGGTGCGACGATCAGAACAATAGCGACGTCCAACACACCCTTGAAAATGACCGAATAGATCTGAGATCGTTTCGGTGTGATTGAAGAACTTTGAATAAAGTCCGCGTCCTTCTGGCGCAATGGCACCGGAACTGTTTGAAACGACATGGCAGCACTCCCCAGAAGCTCTAAACCCAACTAACCGTTTAAACGTCACACATGAGCCCGTTATTTTTCAGTTCGCCGCATCGAGTGACAAACCAGTCTCAAATATGCCCGAAATGTGGCACAACTCGTGCAACATTTCGGCATGCTCGGATACACGTAATCCAACACACTATGCATATGACTTCGGTCAGGCTTACTCACCCCATGAAGATAACAGGCCAATGCCCCCACTGCCTGTCAGCCCAAGATTTTATAGGTATTAAGCTAACTTGATTGAAAATGCTCTCTTGTCTTGAGCAAGTCAATGACCTCAGGAAAATACAACCCTGACGTGTAATGCCCTTAGAGGGTAGCCTGTCGCTGATTGCAATCAGACCGTGAGTGTCCAAATTCTGCCGCAAAGACCCACGTCATCTTTCGTCACCTGTGGCCACTTTTGGCCACATTTTAACCACAAATCCAACCCTCCACTCTTGGCATCACACGAAGAGAACCAGGGCTCTTTCAGGCGCATTGTCCCGACACCCGAAACAACGCTTCGATATGAAGACGATTGCCATCCATCTCGGGCAAAATGCCGGACTCGGTCGCAGGGGAATATCGCGAGATGGGATACGACCTCGCCCCACTCGCGGGAAATGCGTCGGGAGCGGCCAGACGACGGGGGTCAAACAGAGCTCCGCCACAATTATGACACGTTTAAGGAGAGCGGCCTTGCCCGCTCGACGTGACGATCGCGGTGGCTACGCGTCATTTGCCACCGAATCACTCAAAGAATCGCCGGCCAGAGTCGCGCATTTGACAGAAAAATGCCGCCCGGCGGAACCGGACGGCGGATCGTTGAGACTATATGTAAATCAGGCGCGCACGAGCGCCTCATAGGCCTGAGAGACCTCTTGGGTCATCGCACCCACGTCGAACGTGTACGCCCCGATCTGACCCACAGGCGTCACCTCGGCGGCAGAGCCAGTGAGCCAGCACTGTTCGAACCCTTCAAGTTCCTCGGGCATGATGTGGCGTTCATGCACCTTGATCTGACGGTCCTTGAGCATGCCGATCACGGTCTGACGGGTGAGGCCGTTTAGGATCGCGTCGGGCAGCGGTGTGTGCACCTCGCCATCCTTGACGAAGAAGATGTTGGCCCCCGTCGCCTCGGCGACATAGCCGCGATAGTCGAGGAACATGGCATCCGAACAGCCCTTGGCCTCGGCGGCGTGTTTGGACATGGTGCAGATCATGTAGAGACCGGCGGCCTTGGCAGCGACGGGGATTGTCTCGGGGCTGGGGCGCTTCCATTTGGCGATGTCGAGCTTTGCGCCTTTCATCTTGGCATCCCCATAGTAATTGCCCCATTCCCACGCGGTCACAGCCATGCGAATTGGATTGCGCGCGGCGGCCACGCCCATGTCGGGGCCAGCACCGCGAAAGGCGACGACGCGCACATAGGCATTGGTTAACCCATTTGCGTCGAGGACCGCACGCTTGGCGGCTTCGATTTCATCCACCGAATAGGGGATTGCCATATCCATAAGTTCGCCCGATTTCAGCAGGCGTTCGGAATGGGCGCGGCTCTTGAATACTTTGCCGTCATAGCAGCGCTCGCCTTCAAAGACCGAACTGGCATAATGGAGCGCATGTGTCAGGATATGCACATTGGCGTCGCGCCATTCCACAAGTTTGCCATCCATCCAGATTTTGCCGTCACGATCATCATAGCCAGACATTTTCTGCTTCCTCTTAGCATGGTTTGCATTTATTGCGCAAAATATGTCCACCTCGGACATAAAATTGCGCAAAAACTGACATTCGCTAGCAGTTTGATCTTGGAATGTCAACAAAGCTGACTTAATGTGAAATACAAGGCGCGTAGATTGTGAACGGAGCGTGGGCATGGCCGAAATGCATGGCGGCGAAAACCTGTTGTTTCTCACGGATGAGCAGCTGCGTCAGGGCATTGAGGCAATGTTTTTTGCCTATCGCGGGTTCACCGCCGATCCCGACCGCATTCTGGCAACGATGGCCTATGGCCGGGCGCATCATCGGGCGATTCATTTCATCGCCCGCAGCCCCGGAACCACGGTGAACAACCTTCTCGCAATCCTTGGTGTGACCAAGCAATCGCTCAACCGGGTGTTGCGGACGCTTATCGAGGACGGGCTGGTCGAGAGCCGCGTCGGCACCACCGACAAGCGCGAGCGTCACCTGACGCTGACTGAGTCTGGGGCCGCTCTGGAACGTAAACTGTCGGATGCACAGCGCGCACGGATGCGCGCCGCCTATCGCGCTGCCGGGCCACAGGCCGTTGCGGGATTTCGTCAAGTGCTTGAGGCAATGATGGAACCTGACCTGCGCCGCCGCTATCACGCCATTCGGGAGACTGACACATGACCGAGCCCGCCCCGCACCTGCTGATTGTCGATGACGACGAGCGTATTCGCGGCCTCTTGCGCAAATTTCTGATGCGGCATGGATTTCTGGTGTCGGTCGCGCGGGATGCGGGGCATGCCCGCCGGGTGCTGGCGGGGTTGGATTTCGACCTCATCGTGATGGATGTGATGATGCCGGGCGAGAGCGGGGTCGAGTTGACCCGCGCTCTGCGCGAGACGCATACGACACCCATCCTGCTGTTGACCGCCAAGGGCGAAACGCCCGACCGGATTGAAGGGCTGGAGGCGGGGGCGGATGATTACCTGCCCAAACCGTTCGAGCCGAAGGAGTTGTTGCTCAGGATCAATGCAATCCTGCGACGCATGCCCGAGCCGGAGCCGGAGCAGACACAACCTAAGATCGTGCATATGGGCCCCGTGCGCTATGATATCGAGCGCGCCGAATTGAGCCGTAGCGGCCTGCCGGTCCGTCTGACCGCCACCGAAGTGCAGTTGATGCGGATCTTTGCCGAGAACCTGCGCAAGCCGGTGAGCCGTACCAAGCTGGTTGAGGATTTGGGCCGTGATGGCGGACAGGCACAGGAGCGTGCGGTCGATGTGCAGATCACCCGGTTGCGCCGCAAGATCGAGAGCGACCCCAAGCAGCCGCGCTATCTGCAAACCGTGCGCGGAGAGGGCTATATGCTCGCGTGCGACTGAGGGGTGGGGCGCGCGACACATTCCGAAATCACGATGTTTGCACGCATAAGTGACTGGATGAAACCAAACAACCGTTGAGTGTGTGGCACCTGCGTGAAAGGCTCTGGCTGTTGGCACCGGCAACCGGGCAACAGAGGTATTTTCGCAGGAGAACCGCACATGATCTTTACCCAGAAGGCAAGAGGCCTGGCCGCGCTGACCGCCACCGCTCTGATGCTGACAGGCGGGGCGATGGCCGCGCCCGTGGCTGTCACCGCCGTGATGGATCCGCAAGAGCAAATGCGTTTCGAGATGGGCGACGGCACGCCGCATTTCGTCCTCGCCGTGCGTCGCGAAGGCGTGTCCGAGGGCGAGGGTGTGCTGGCCGGGGCCAAGGTCACGGAATTCGGCTGGCATGACATTCAGCCGCCCTTGGGGGGCGATCCACGCGGCTATCTGCGGTTCGAGGCCGAGAACGGCGATGTGGCGATTATCAAGTTCACCGTGCGCGCGGTATTCATGAAAGGTGCGGACAAGCCCGCCTTGCATGATGACGGATTTTGGGAGTTGGTCAGCGGCACCGGGCAATTCGCGGACAAGCGCGGGGTTGGCGCGCTCAAGATCGAACCGGCGGGCGATCCCAAGCGGCTTTTCTCCCTGACGGGCGAGATTGGCGAGAAGCCCTGAGCGAACAGAGGCGTAGGGGGCACGCCCCCCTCTGCCCCAAGGTGTTTTGGTCAAAGCTCGCCGGGGCCAAGTGGCCTTGCGGCACGTGACCCTCTTGATAGAGCGGCTGCGGCACTGTATCTGCGGTGCATGACACGGGTTTTCGACATGGATGATCGCGCGCGCCTGCCCTGGAGGTTTTTCGGGGCGATGTGCAGCATAACCGCGCGCCTATGAGGCGCGCCGCCTTTTCGTGACGTCTCTTAGCCAATCCAACCAGCAAAACGGGAGAGGACGCATGTCCCCCAAGACACTCTATGACAAGATATGGGATGCCCATGTGGCCCATGAGGCCGAAGATGGCACCTGCCTTCTGTATATTGACCGTCACCTCGTGCATGAGGTGACGAGCCCACAAGCCTTTGAAGGGTTGCGTATGGCGGGGCGCGCGGTACATGCGCCCGACAAGACCATTGCCGTGCCGGATCACAACGTGCCGACCACGCTGGACCGCGCCAAGGGAATCGAGAATGAAGAAAGCCGCATTCAGGTCGAGGCGCTGGACAAGAATGCCAAGGATTTTGGTATTCATTACTACCCGGTGTCGGATGTGCGGCAGGGGATCGTGCATATTGTCGGGCCTGAGCAAGGCTGGACCCTGCCCGGCATGACCGTGGTTTGCGGCGACAGCCACACTGCCACGCATGGTGCCTTTGGCGCGCTCGCGCATGGCATCGGCACGTCTGAGGTCGAGCATGTGCTGGCGACGCAGACGCTCATTCAGCGCAAGGGCAAGAACATGAAGGTCGAGATCACCGGCAAGCTGCGCCCCGGTGTAACCGCCAAGGACATCACCCTGTCGGTGATCGGAGAGACCGGCACCGCAGGCGGCACCGGCTATGTGATCGAGTATTGTGGCGAGGCCATTCGCGATCTGAGCATGGAAGGCCGCATGACGGTCTGCAACATGGCGATTGAGGGTGGTGCGCGCGCAGGTCTGATCGCGCCGGATGAAAAGACGTTTGAGTATGTCAAAGGTCGTCCGCATGCGCCCAAGGGCGCGCAGTGGGAAGCGGCGCTCAACTGGTGGAAAACGCTCTATTCCGATGATGACGCGCATTGGGACAAGGTGGTGACACTCAAGGGCGAGGATATTGCCCCTGTGGTCACATGGGGCACCAGCCCCGAGGACGTTTTGCCGATCACCGCAAGCGTGCCTGCGCCTGAGGATTTCAAGGGTGGCAAGGTCGATGCGGTCAAGCGCGCGTTGGAGTATATGGGCCTCAAACCCGGTCAAAAGCTGAGTGATGTGGAGATCGACACGGTCTTTATCGGCTCCTGCACCAATGGCCGGATCGAGGATCTGCGCGCGGCGGCGGCAATCCTGAAGGGCAAGAAGGTCAAGGCGGGCTTGCGCGCCATGATCGTGCCGGGCTCTGGCCTTGTGCGTGCTCAGGCCGAGGAAGAGGGGCTGGCGGATATCTTTATCGAGGCCGGATTTGAATGGCGTCTTGCTGGGTGTTCGATGTGTCTGGCGATGAACCCGGATCAGTTGTCACCGGGTGAGCGCTGTGCGGCAACATCGAACCGCAATTTCGAGGGTCGTCAGGGCCGCGGCGGGCGTACCCATCTGATGAGCCCGGCCATGGCGGCGGCGGCGGCAATCACCGGCAAGCTGACAGATGTCCGGGAGATGATGTGATGGCAGGAAACTGGCCGATAAGGTCAGATCTCGTGCCGCATGTTACACGTTCAAGGCTTCGATCCCTGCGAGCCATCCGGCTTCAGGGATCGCAAGTGCTGACGCGATCCATAGGCCCAAATGGCATTCACAAAGATCAAAGCAATCCCAGACAGTTCGAGCGCCCAGTTCATGCGGACGTTTGCCACGGTCATGCCGATGATCCTGTCGAAATGGTGAAATCCAACTGCGCGGATGGCGATGAAGGTCAGCAGAATTCCAAGGCCGCACAGCGCTATGCCGATACGACCGAGATGGCGACGCAATCTGACGAGAGCGATCACCATGATTGCGACGCTAGCGGCCAGCAGTGCGAGGATGAAGCCAAACTGGACCGAGCCTCGGTTTTCGTACCACCCTTGCATTTGGGAAACACAGCGGCCCGTGGCCGTGAGTGCGGATTGCAGATCAAGCTGTTTGTTCACAGCGAGAAAGAGCAAGACAATGGACAGAATTGTCCAGAACCGACGGTCCTGCACACGGACCCGCGCAGTTGCAAAGCAAAGAAATCCCGTAACCGCGTAACCGCCAACAGTAATCCAACCCATGACGGATGGGTCGCCAATGCGCGGCGACCAGCGATGCGAGATGCAATCATAAAGCGTCGCGATGTCAATCATGTCCATGGGATGAGGTTACACATGTCTGCTTGTTTGCCAATAACGGAAAGCCGGATCGACGGGCTTGGCCGAGGATAGGAGAATAGAATGGAAAAGTTTGAGAAACTCAGCGGTATTGCCGCCCCCCTGCCCCTGATCAATGTCGATACCGATATGATCATCCCCAAGCAGTTTCTGAAGACCATCAAGCGGTCCGGTTTGGGCGTCAACCTCTTTGATGAGATGCGCTATGATGATGACGGCAAGGAGATCCCTGAGTTCGTGCTGAACAAGCCGCAGTATCGCGACGCGCAAATTCTGGTCGCAGGCGATAATTTCGGCTGTGGATCAAGCCGCGAGCATGCGCCTTGGGCGATCAAGGACTTTGGTATCCGCTGCGTCATTGCGCCGAGCTATGCCGACATCTTTTACAACAACTGCTTCAAGAACGGCATCCTGCCCATTGCCCTACCGCAGGATCAGGTCGATGTGCTGATGAAAGAGGCCGAGAAGGGCGCCAATGCGCGCATCGAGGTCGATCTCGAGGCGCAGACGGTGTCGACATCGGAGGGGGTGGTATTCGCCTTTGAAGTCGATGCGTTCAAGAAACACTGCTTGCTCGAAGGGTTGGACGATATCGGTCTGACACTCGAAAAGGCGAGTGCCATTGAAGCGTTTGAATCGAGCGCAGCACAGGCGCGCCCCTGGGTCTGACCAAGACTGGGGAAGACATTGAAGCGTCGCGGGCTTGCTCGCGGCGCTTTCTCTTTGACCAGCCCCTCTTGTGGTGCCTTGGGTGAAATCCACAAGATACAGTGTTTACAGCATCTTAGGTCACAAAGCTGCTGCAAGTTTGATGCAATCCTGCACCAGTTGCACCCTCAATCGGCCTTAAATCTTTCTTCTTATTAACCAAAGGCTTGTGGTGAAGGGTGAAAGAAGGCAAAAATTGGGCAAGATTGAGGCAGCCCGCCACAAAGCGCGGGACCAAGTTGGCACAAGGGCGCGGCACTGTACCGCGACCGACCAAGTTGTAGGGGAACGGGCAGTGTTTTCACTGATTCCAGGCGCGCTTGCGCGGGCGATGCTTATTGTAATTCTGGTGGCAACACCCTCTCTTGTCGTGCCATCGACAGGGGCGGACACGGCGCAGATCGTGATCGTCTTGTCGTTACTCGCGGGGTTCATGACCTTTATCGAATATTACGGCAAGTATCCCAGCATCATCGAATTCCGCTTTGCGCCCCCGTTAAACCGGTGCAAGTTCTTTGCCTTGGCGACCATTCTGTTTTCACTGTCGATGATCGTGCGCGGAACGACCGATCCGACTGGATGGACTGACGGGTTGACGCAGTTTGGACGTGGGTTGGGCGAAGCGATTGATTTTCCCTATTCCCCCGTGCGTCTGGTTGTACTGATGATGCCAGCCAATGCCGATGTCGCCCTGATCGACATGGTGCGGATTGCCTCGGGTATTTCCTATACGTTCTCGCTGGCGATGATCCTCTATTTCGTGACGCTGGTGCGGTTTTTGGGATGGCCTGCGCGTTCGGGTGCATTCAACGTCTGGGTCAACCTGCCGCTGTTTGACCCCACTGGAGGTGGCGATGTGCTGCACCGCTTGCGCCGGGATGCGGGTCTTAACATTGTATTAGGATCTTTGCTGCCATTCTTGATCCCGGCGGCGGTCCGTGCCGCCTCGAACGCGATAGACCCGATCTCCATCGCGAACCCGCAAACCTTGATCTGGACGATGACCGCATGGGCCTTTCTTCCTGCCAGCATGTTCATGCGCGGGATCGCGATGAGCCGGATCGCCGATATGATCGAGGACAAGCGCCGCCGTGCCTATGCCGAAGGCGATGCAATGACGGGCAAAGGGTTGCAAAGCGCCTGATTGCGGCGGTGCTGGTGCTGGCGTTCTGCACCCTGCCCGCGCACTCTGAGACCCTGCGTCTTGCAAGTTGGAATGTGAAACTGGACCGCGCCGGACCGGGGCTGCTCTTGCGGGATATTCTGTCAGGGAGCGATCCGCAGATCGAGGCCGTGGCAGGGGTGCTGTTGGTCGTTCGGCCCGACATTCTAGTGTTGCAAGGTGTCGATCACGACCTTGATTTGCTTGCCGTCAAAGCATTGCGGGACCGGATCGCGCAGGGCGGCGGGCCGCGATATGATCATCTCTTTGCGCCCCGCCCCAATAGTGGGATGGCAACGGCGCTCGATATGGATGGCGACGGGCGACGTGGCGGGCCACGCGATGCGCAGGGGTATGGCGACTTTGCGGGTCAGGGCGGCATGGCGCTCTTGTCGCGCTATCCTGTGGATCAGACTGAAGCGCAGGATTTCAGCACGCTCTTATGGCGCGACCTACCCGGCGCGCTCTTGCCGGTGCGGGATGGCCTGCCGTTTCCCTCAGAGGCCGCGCAGGCGGTGCAACGGTTGTCATCCAATGGACATTGGATAGTGCCGGTGATGCTCGCGTCGGGACCGATGCTTGTGATGACATTTCACGCCACACCGCCGGTGTTTGACGGGCCGGAGGATTTGAACGGGCGGCGCAACCATGATGAAATCCGGTTCTGGCAGCTATACTTTGATGGGGTGTTCGGGCCGCCGCCACAGGGGCGCTTTGTGCTGATGGGCGATGCCAACCTGGACCCCGAGGCCAGTGACGGGCAGCACCAAGCGATCCATGATCTGCTGGCCGATCCACGCCTGCAAGATCCGCGCCCGATGCGCCCCGAACCGGGGCCGGATGCCATGCGCCTGCACACCGTCCATTGGCCACCGCCCGGCCCTGGCGCACGGCGGGTGTCCTATATCCTGCCCTCTCGTGATCTCAACGTGGCAGGCGCGGGCGTGCATTGGCCGCCCGAGGACACGCCAGAGGGGGATTTGGCGGCCACGGCCAGCCCTCATCGTTTGGTGTGGGTCGATCTGAGTCTGCCGTAACTTCGGGGTTTCTTGACCATTCCAGGGCTTGCGTATAGGCCAACGGGCAACAGCAAATGCAACCCGAGGAAACGCCCCATGAGCAACCCATCGCTTCTTATTCTGCCCGGTGACGGGATCGGCCCCGAGGTCATGACCGAAGTGGTCAAGATCATCGACTGGTACGGGGCCAAGCGGGGGCTGGCGTTTGACGTGTCCGAGGATCTGGTGGGCGGGGCCGCCTATGACAAGCACGGGGTCCCGCTGCATGACGACACGATGGCGAAGGCGCAAGAGGTCGATGCCGTGCTCTTGGGCGCCGTGGGCGGGCCGAAATACGACAGCCTCGATTTCAGCGTCAAGCCAGAGCGCGGCCTCTTGCGGCTGCGCAAGGAAATGGACCTCTTTGCCAACTTGCGCCCGGCGCAATGCTTTGACGCGTTGGCGGATTTTTCCAGCCTCAAGCGCGATGTGGTGGCCGGTCTCGACATCATGATCGTGCGCGAATTGACGTCTGGCATCTATTTCGGCGAGCCGCGCGGCATCTTCACCGAAGGCAACGAGCGCGTGGGCATCAACACGCAGCGCTACACCGAGAGCGAGATCGACCGCGTGGCGCGCGCTGCGTTCGAGCTGGCGCGCAAGCGGGGCAACCGGGTCTGCTCGATGGAAAAGGCCAATGTGATGGAATCCGGCGTGCTCTGGCGCGAGGTCGTGCAAAAGGTGCATGACGCGGATTACCCCGATGTGGAGCTGAGCCACATGTATGCTGACAACGGGGCCATGCAGCTTGTCCGCGCGCCCAAGCAATTCGACGTGATCGTGACCGACAACCTCTTTGGTGACGTGCTCAGCGACTGCGCGGCGATGCTGACCGGCTCTTTGGGCATGCTGCCCTCGGCCTCGCTTGGTCTGCCGATGGCCAATGGTCGGCCCAAGGCGCTCTATGAGCCGGTGCATGGCTCTGCCCCCGATATTGCCGGTCAGGGCAAGGCCAATCCGATCGCCTGTATCCTGAGCTTTGCCATGGCGCTGCGCTATTCCTTTGATCAGGGGGATGAAGCGACGCGGTTGGAGAAGGCCGTGGAACAGGTGCTCGCCGATGGGCTGCGCACCGCTGACCTCTTGGGCGAAGAGGGTGTGACGCCGGTGTCTACCTCGCAAATGGGCGATGCGATTGTGGCGGCGCTTGACGCGAGTCTCTGAGGCAAAGTTTCGTTAAAGCCCGAAAGGCCCGCCAATTGCGCGGGCCTTTTTCGTTGGAGGGGGGCGCAGGTTTGGTTAGGTGGGCGTAGCGTTCTTTGGTCAAACGCGACGCAAATGACATGATTTGCCTGATGCTGACCTTGGCCACAATCGGTGAGCTGCGCGGTCGCTGGGCCGGGGACGAGCGATGCGACGGTGGGAACTGTCGCTTTATCCCTGCAAAGTCCGTATGACGCCAAAGTGTTACATGCCCCATCAAAATCGCTAGGCCGCGGGACGGCCCAGCGATCGCGCGGCGCCCTTCGGGCTTGTTCCGCGCGTGGACGCTTTGGGTAAGCGTCCGCCCCACAAAACAAAACCGCCGGGGAAGACCCCGGCGGCTTGCGCTCTTTAACCTGCGAACCCTCAGAAAAACCCGAGCTTGTTGGGGTTGTAGCTGACCAGCATGTTCTTGGTTTGCTGGTAGTGATCCAACATCATTTTGTGGTTTTCACGCCCAATGCCCGACTGTTTGTAGCCGCCAAAGGCGGCGTGAGCCGGGTAGGCGTGGTAGTTGTTGACCCAGACGCGGCCCGCCTCGACTGCGCGGCCAAAGCGGTAGGCCCGTGTGCCATCGCGGGTCCAGACACCGGCACCAAGGCCGTACATCGTGTCATTGGCGATGGCGAGCGCTTCGGCCTCATCCTTGAAGGTGGTCACAGAGACCACGGGGCCAAAGATTTCCTCCTGGAACACACGCATCTTGTTGTGACCCTTGAGGATAGTGGGCTGGATGTAATAGCCGCCCGCAATCTCGCCATTGAAGCGTGCGGCGTCGCCGCCCACCAGCACTTCGGCCCCCTCTTCCACCCCGATGGTGAAATAGGACATGATCTTGTCGAATTGCTGTTGGCTGGCCTGTGCGCCGACCATCGTGTTCATCTCGCGCGGGTCGCCCTGCTGGATCGCCTTCACGCGGGCGATGCAGCGCGCGATGAATTCCTCGTAGATGTCTTCTTGAATCAGCGCGCGGCTGGGGCAGGTGCAGACCTCGCCCTGATTGAAGGCAAAGAGAACAAAGCCCTCGACCGCCTTGTCGAGAAAGGCGTCATCGGCGGCCATCACATCCGAAAAGAAGATATTGGGGGATTTGCCGCCCAGTTCCAGCGTGACGGGAATGAGGTTTTCAGTGGCGGCCTGCATGATCTTGCGGCCCGTCGCGGTCGAGCCGGTAAAGGCGATCTTGGCGATCCGGGTTGAGCGGGCAAGCGGCGAGCCCACTTCGGCCCCCATGCCGTTGACGATGTTGAGCACGCCAGCGGGCAGCAGATCGGCGATGAGTTCAGCCAGCACCATGATCGCGGCGGGCGTTTGCTCGGCCGGTTTCAGCACGATGCAATTGCCTGCGGCGAGGGCCGGGGCAAGTTTCCAGGCCGCCATCAGGATCGAGAAGTTCCACGGGATGATCTGGCCCACAACGCCCAAGGGTTCGTGGAAATGATAGGCGACCGTGTCATTGTCGATCTCGGACATGGTGCCCTCTTGCCCGCGCAGGACACCCGCGAAATAGCGGAAATGGTCGATGGCAAGCGGGATGTCGGCAAATGTGGTCTCGCGGATGGGCTTGCCATTGTCCCAAGTCTCGGCCTGCGCCAGAAGGTCGAGATTGGCCTCGAGCACATCGGCGATCTTGAGCAGGGTGTTGGAGCGCTCGGTTGCAGAGGTACGCCCCCACGCTTCGCGCGCGGCATGGGCGGCATCAAGCGCCAGTTCCACATCCATCGCGTCAGAGCGGGCGACCTCGCAGACCACTTCGCCGGTGATGGGTGTGACATTGTCAAAATAGCGCCCATTCACGGGGGGCACAAATGTGCCGCCGATGAAATTGTCATAGCGCGTCTTGAAGGGCGAGGCATAGCTGCCCGCGACTTGGGTCATCTCGTTCATTGGGGTTCCTCCGTTGCCCCCGGTCCTCCGCCGGGAATAACCAGAGAATGCGCCCTGCCCCATGTGCCGTCACCGGGGGGGCGCGCGGTGCATGAGGCAACCTGTCTCAGGACTGAGACACATCAATGCAGATTTTCACCGATCCCCAGCCGTTTCATCCGGCGATAGAGTGTGGCGCGCCCGATACCCAAGGCGCGGGCGGCCTCGGACACATTGCCAGAGGCCCGGGCAAGGGCGCGAATCACCGCTGCCCGTTCAGCGCGTTCAAAGCCGCTGGGGCCGTCGTCGCGGCCAAAGATATCAGAGGCGGGAATGAGGCGGATCGGCCCGATGGCCCCCAGATTGAACGCCTTGCGCGCGGCACGCGTGGCACCTACGACGATGTCATCGGCATCGACCGCCAGCAGCATTGCCGCCTCGGTCTCGTCATGGTCGGCGTAGAGAATGCGGGCGCGTGGATGGGCGGCGCGGAAATTGTCGGCCTCGATCTGGCGGGCGGTCTGGGCCACCATCGCAGCAATCAGGCGGTTGAACGCCTCGGTCTGATCGACGCGGGCCGAGGACACATCGAGCGCACCGATGATGCGCCCGTCGGCGCCATAGATCGGCGCATCCATACAGCTCATCGCGGTGTTGCGGGCGAGAAAATGCTCATCGCGGTGGATGAT
This sequence comes from Roseovarius sp. 217, assembly GCF_000152845.1. Classification (GTDB taxonomy): domain Bacteria; phylum Pseudomonadota; class Alphaproteobacteria; order Rhodobacterales; family Rhodobacteraceae; genus Roseovarius. The sequence goes on along the minus strand of NZ_CH902584.1, from coordinate 2,116,395 downwards.
CACGCGACGATCCTCGGCGATGCAGGTGCCGATCCCATTGGTGCCCTCTGCCGCCTCGGACCAATCGGCCCCTTGCCAGAGTCCCCAGTCCTGAAAGATCGCGGCGTCACCCTGAGCGCAGCGTTGATCGAGCACGACACCTTCGGCATCGGTCAAGAGCACGGCGCAGCCGGAATGCCCGACGAGACCGAAGAGCTGGTCGAGTTTGGGGGCGGCCACCTGAAGGAATTGCGCATGGTCGCTCTGCCGAACCAGAAGATTGCGGGCATCGACCCGCTCAGGCGCGCGGTGCTCTGCCGGGTCCAGCCCATGTTTGAGCATGGAGCGCCGCCATGAGGCGACGATGCGCGAGCGTGCCGGGGCGGAGCCAGACTGCGATTCCGCGAGAACCTTATCGACATGGGTGCGGCGATGGGTGATTTGGGGCCTCCGGAGCCTGCAACACTGTGGTTTCAGGACACCTTAGACGCCCTGCCCACCCGCCCTGTCAATCCGACCTTCGGACCGGTTGGCAGGTCCGGGCGAAAGACCGCGAAACCCCTTGCAATGCACCGCCTCGCGGTATAATCGCCTGTCTCACGGTCGGGCTGTAGCGCAGCCTGGTAGCGCACCTGCTTCGGGAGCAGGGGGTCGGAGGTTCGAATCCTCTCAGCCCGACCAGTGACTTCGCTAAGACGATAGCCGCATGCAAAAGGCCCCTTTCGGGGCCTTTGGTTTGTCTGCTGTGATCCGCGTTTCGCTGGGTCAGAGGGGGGCCGCCTGCGCCGCCCCACGCCCATGATCAGAGGAAGCTAAAGCTGTCGATCGTGAGATCCGCCGCGAGCACGGACTCGAGCAGCACGTCGTTGCCATTGACGTTGAACTGGGCACCCGCGAACGTGTCAACGATGCCGAGAGCATCAAAGAAGCCCTGAAGCCCGTTGCCGCCGTTGTCGAGATCGTTGACGCGAATCAGGACGCTGTCGACGCCTACTTCGAAATCGGTGATGACATCGACATCGCCCGCGACGAACTCGTTAAACACAAAGAGTTCCACACCGTCACCGCCGGTCATCACGTCATTGCCTGCGCCGCCATTGATCGTGTCGTTTCCGGCACCACCGTCGATGAGATCGTCACGCCCGCCACCAGCGAGGAAATCGTCGCCGTCACCGCCAAAGAGATCGTCATCGCCTTCTCCGGCACCGACCTGATCATTGCCAGCACCGCCCAGGATCGTGTCCTGTCCGGTGCCGCCGCCGATGAGGTCGTCGCCATCGCCACCGTCGATGCTGTCGTTGCCAAAGCTGCCAGAGATCGAGTCATTGTCAGCGCCACCGCCCAGCGTGTCGCTGCCGGCACCACCGCTGACCACGTCATTGCCGTCACCGCCTGCGGCGATGTCATCGCCTTGGCCCGCGCCGATCACGTCATCGCCGGTGCCACCGTCGATCGTGTCATTGCCCAGACCGCCACCGATCCGGTCATTGCCATCCCCACCGAGAACGCTGTCATTGCCATCGCTGGCAGCCAGCACGTCATCGCCAGCACCGCCTTCGATCGTGTCGTCACCAGCACCGCCGACGACGCTGTCATTGCCAGCGCCCTCAAGGGCAAGGGCTCCGTCATCGGAGAGGGTAGTGAAATCCGACCCGCCGTTGCTGAAAAGCGCGCTCCACCGGACTTCGGCGTTGGCGGCGACGTTTTCACCGACCTCAAGGCCACGCAGGTTGCCATCCTGAATGTGGATGCCGCCAAAAATACGCGACATGCCTGCTTCTTGGGCCGCTTCGGTGAGGGTTTCCCACCGCAGCACAACCGGGTCGCCGCCTGCAACAAAATCCTCGAAGGCGAGATCGCTTGTGACAAATTCACCAATCACATCAACACCTTCGACCCCATCAAGATCGTAATTGCTGAGGCTGGTTCCGTCGTAATAGGTGTCACTGCCGAGATAAGCGGAAAGGGTACGCGCGGCGGCCATCGAAAAGGTCGAGTGACCCGAGACGAATTCCGGGAAGGGCGGCGTAGGTGCCGTCACATTCTGATACGGTAGCCAGTTCTGTCCAAGGATCGTCTGCGTGCCCTGATTCGGGCCACCCCAGGCCTGAATCTCTTGATCGAAGAAGAGATCGCGAATGGCCGAGTAGGGGCGGATGTAGGTATAGGTGTATTTCGCTTCCCAAGTTGCGATCCCGGCATCGAGGATGGCCGTGCTCAGGGCAAAGAACATCTCGGCATCCTGGTCGATCCCATGACCTTCGCGCAGGGCGAGATCCTGGGCGATCTGGAACCAATGCCCCGGAGGGGTCTCGCCACGCGGACCATTGGCCCAATATTCGGCAATCACCTTTTGTTCATCGGTGAGGTTGGCGGAAATCTCAAGCACTTGAGCGATCTGGTCCCGGTAGGCCTGATCGCCTGTCGTCACATTGCCAAGCCCATCTGTATACTCGGAAAAATCGCCCAAGAGTGGCGGAGGAGCCGGGCGGAACTGGTCGCCTGAGGTCAGGGCAAAACCCTCGACGCCGCCCCAATGCGGGGTCAGGGCCACCTGATCCTTAAAGGTGCTGGGGTCGTCATTGTCAAAGATCGGAATGCCGTTCACATCCGTCAGCGTGCCATTTGCCTCGCGCAGTGGCTGCCACAGGTTGGGATCGAAATTCTCACCACCGGGCGCGCGGTCGGAGGTCGGGTCGGCCTCGTTCACCGGAACAAAGCCCGTTGTGTCGGCAAACCCGTTTTCTGCGTTGGAGCCGTCGGTTTCGCGGGCGGTGAAGACGTTTTGGGCGGCTAGGGTGCCGAGACCTGCGGGGGTTTCGGGATCGGTCGATGCGGTAGCGGGATCGTAACCCAGGTCTTGCATCAGCGCGTCGAAATCGGCGGTCCGCTCAGGATAGAGCGCGACGAGCGCGGTGTAGGCTGCGAAACTGACCGCTTCGGCCTTGTTTTCTTCGGTATTTGCGAGCGATGTCGCGATCTCGGAGTAATGACCGGAGGCGCTTGGGGACAGGGCGGCATAGGCGTCATAGACGGCAGCGCTGACGATATGGAGTTGATAGGTTGTCGGTGTGGGGGCCGGGCCACCCTCGCGGATGACTTGAAGTTGAAGCTCGTTCCACTGGGCAACGACAGATTGTTCAATGTTTTCCATGAATTTGTCCTATTTATATATGCGTTTCGCCGGTTTTCACACGACGTCACGTAGCGTCACGTTTGCGTGTAAACGTCATTTTGATCAAGTAATTTATGATCAAATTCACCGATCAGAGCAGGTTTTTAGGGATTGTCGCCTCGTTCAGGCGCAAGCACCGCTTAACGCGAGCTACAAGGCGCATAACCGCGCCGTACGGTTGTGCGGTGAAAACGTACGTCGGCGTCGGGCCGTATCAGGCCGAAGGACTTGCGTGGCGCAAGAGGCGAGTCCCCGCGCGGCAAACGCCGCGCGTTTTTGGGCGCGGCATGACATTTGCCCTTTCGTTGCCCCCGTCCCCGCCCCGGTCAGGTGGTGGCGCGCTCCACGCCTTCGGCGATGGCCGCGCGGAGTTTGCGTTCCAGGGCGGCGCGTTTGCTCTCGGAGTGGAATTTCAGCCCGAACATATCCTTGACATAGAAGGTATCGACCACCTGTTCGCCAAAGGTCGCGATCACGGCGGAGGCGATATAGACGTTGTTGGCCGCGAGCGTGCGGGTGAGGTCATAGAGCAGGCCGGGACGGTCGCGTGTATCGACCTCGATGATGGTGTAGATTTCGGACCCGTCATTATCGAAGGTGATATGGGTGGGCACGCGAAAGGCGCGCTCGCGCTTCTTGAGCTTGTCGCGGGATTTGATGGCCTCGCGGGGGACCACCTCGCCCTTCAATGTCTTTTGGATCATGTTGCGCAGGCGCGGCAGGCGGTCGGATTCGAACGGGTGGCCATCGGCATCCTGTATCCAGAACACAGCCGTGGCAAAGCCGTCCTTGGAGGTATAGGTGCGCGCGTCCACCACATTGGCCCCAACGAGGGCCAGGGCCCCGGCCAGCCGTGAGAAGATGCCCGGATGATCGGCCAGCGCGAAACAGGCGCGGGTGGCGTCGCGGTCCTCGTCAATTGCCAGATCAATGGCAATCTCGTCCTCGGTCAGGTTGTGCAGGAGGCGGGCAAAGACCACATGCGCGGTGACATGCAGCCCCTGCCAATAGGGCGGATAGTGGCGCGAGGTCTCGTGTTTGAGATCCTTGGCGTCCCAACCGGGCAGCGCCTCGCGCAGATTGCGCTTGGCGTCCGAGCCGCGCTGTTCGCGGTTGAGATCCTCAAGCCCGCCTTCCATGGCGCGGCGGGTCTGACGGTAGAGGGCGCGCAGGAGCGAGGCCTTCCAATTGTTCCAAGTGCCGGGGCCGACGCCGCGAATGTCACAGACGGTGAGCAAGAGCAGCAGGTCAAGCCGCTCGCGGGTCTGCACTGCCTTGGCAAAATCGCGCACGGTGCGCGGATCGGCGATGTCGCGTTTCTGGGCCATGTCGGACATCAGGAGGTGATAGCGCACCAGCCATTCAACGGTGTCCACCTCGCGCGGCTTCAATCCCAGACGGGGCCCGACGCGGCGGGCGATGCGCGCGCCCAGGATGGCGTGGTCCTCTTCGCGCCCTTTGCCGATGTCATGCAGGAGGAGCGCCACGTAAAGCACGCGGCGGTTGATCCCCTCCTTGAGGATGGAGGAAGACACCGGGAGTTCCTCGATCAACTCGCGGCGTTCGATTTGAGCCAGATGCGAGATACATTGGATGATGTGTTCATCCACCGTGTAGTGGTGATACATGTTGAATTGCATCATCGCCACGATGGGTTCGAATTCCGGGATAAAGGCAGAGAGCACGCCCAGTTCATTCATGCGTCTGAGGGCGCGTTCGGGGTTGCCGTGTTTCAGCAGCAGGTCGAGAAACAGTTTTTGCGCGGCGGGGTCGTTGCGCATGCGCTCGTCGATCAGCCGGATATTGGCGGAGACCAAGAGCATCGCGTCAGGGTGGATCAAAAGGCCGGTGCGCAGCCCCTCTTCAAACAGCCGCAAAAGATTGAGCGGGTCCGCTAGAAAGGTTTTGGGATCAGCTATGCCAAGACGCCCATGCACCTCAACATAGCCTTGTTTCAGCGTCTTGCGGCGGCGCAGAAGCCGTTGCAACAGCGGTTGGGATTTGACTTGTGTCGCCTCAAGTTTGGTCAGGAAGATGCGCGTCAGGTCGCCCACCGAGGTGGCATGGCGGAAATACTCCTGCATGAAGATTTCGACCCCGCGCCGGGCGGCGGTGTCGGCATAGCCCATGCGCTGCGCCACCTCGACCTGCATGTCAAAGGTCAACTGGTCATTGGGCCGCCCGATGATCAGGTGCAGATGGCAGCGCACCGCCCAGAGGAAATTCTCGGCCTTGGCGAAGGTCGAGAATTCCTCGGGGGTGAACATGCCCAGCGCCACAAGGTCACTGACGTCGCGGACGCGGTGCAGGTATTTGGCGATCCAGAACAGCGATTGCAGGTCGCGCAATCCGCCCTTGCCCTCTTTGACATTGGGCTCGACCATATAGCGCTCGCCCTGCTTTTCATGGCGGGCGTCGCGTTCTTCCAGCTTGGCCTCGGTAAAGGCGCGCTCGGTGCCCTTGAAGAGATCGTCCCAGAGGCGTTGGTTGAGTTTCTCGGCCAGCGGCGCCTCGCCCGCCAGAAAGCGGTTTTCCAAGAGCGCCGTGCGGATGGTGTAATCATCCCCGCCCAAGCGCAGGCAGTCGCGGATGGTGCGGCTGGCATGGCCCACCTTGAGGCGCAAATCCCAGAGCATGTAGAGCATCGATTCGATGACACTCTCGGCCCAGGGGGTGATTTTGTAGGGCGTGAGAAAGAGCAGATCGACATCGGAATGTGGTGCCATTTCACCACGCCCATAGCCGCCCACGGCAAAGACGGCGATACGCTCGGCCTCGGTCGGGTTGGGCAGTGGGTGCATGATGCGGGTGGCGATGTCGAGCGTGGTCAGGATCACGCAATCGGTGAGCCAGCAATAGGCGCGGGTCGTCGGGCGGGCCTCGAAGGGATGCGCCGCAAGCCCTGTGGCAATGGCGTCGCGGCCCTGTTTGATTTGCGCCGCAAGGCAGGTGACGACGGCACGGCGCAGCGCGACCATATCGCCGCCCGCCGCAGCCACCGCGCGGTCAATCTCCGCCGCGACGGCGGGGATGTCGAAAATCGTCTCGGCCGGACAGATCAGATCGTCCCGCGCTGATATGGCCTGCCTCATGCTATGCGTTTCGCACCCGTTTCAGAGGCCGAGAGAAAGGCGTGGTTCAAAATCCGGCCCCGCCAAAGCTCTGGGGGGCGGGCGACAGGATGGTCACACGCTTGTCGCTGATGGTGGCGACGGCAAGGCCGCGTTCATTGCTGCCATCGGGACGCAGGCGAAAGACGCCACTGACACCCTGAAACCCGGCCGATTGGGTCAGCGCATTGCGACCCAGCGCCTCGCGGCTGCCGGATTTCACCAACGCCCCCACGGCGGCGATGCCGTCATAGGCGAGGCTGGCGATGGGATGCGGCGTGTTGCCATAAGCGGCGCTGAAGCGTCCGGTGAACTGGTTGGCGCGGGCCGGGTCCGGCAGGGCGAACCAGCCGCCCTGCACGCCCGGCAGATCGAGCGTCTGCGGCGGGGTATCCCAGCGCGACAGGCCGATATACTGCACCCGGTCGGGACCAAGCCCGTTCTCCGGCAGCATCTGGGTAAAGAGCGGCAGGGCACCGGCAGAGTTGGCGGTGAGGAAAATGGCGTCGGCGGAATTGGTTTCGGCGGCGGTCTTGATCTTGGGGATGGCGTCGATCACGCCGGTTTGGGAAAACTCATAGCCGACGCTACCCGCCAACGTCGCCCCGTTGTCGCGCACCGCCTGTTCGATGGCGGCGCGGCCAAGTTGCCCTGCGAGATTGTCGGAATAGACGGCCATGATGCGGGATTTCCCCTGACGGGTGGCGAAATTCGCGAGCCGGTTGGCGGTGTTCTGGAAGGTCTGACCGAGGATGAAGAGATTGCCGCCCGCGATGGTTGGGTTGTTGGAAAAGGCCAGCACGTTGATGTTGCGCGGGGCCATGGCGACCGCCACGGCATTGGCCGATTCGGCATGCAGCGGCCCGATGATGATGCGCGCGCCATCTGCGGCGGCGTTGAGGGCGGCCTGCTGCGCCTGTCCAGCCTGACCGGCCGTGCCATAGACGCGCAGGTCGATCTGAACGCCTGCGAGGTCCGAGACGGCGAGCCGCGCCGCGTTTTCCAGATCGCGCGCCAACTGCGCCTCTTGGGCGTCACCGCTGCCATGTGGCACGAGGAGCGCCACGGGCACAGAGCCGGAGGGCGCGGTGCCGCCGCCGGGTGTGGCGACCGAAATCGGTTGGCAAGCCGCCAGCACGAGAGCGGCCAGAACCAGGAGAGGGCGGGCGAACGGCTTGCGGATCGTTTGTAAAACGGCGAACATGGTCAGGTCTCACTCCCTTTTTTGCGGTTTGCCTGTGGCCAGACGCGATTGCGGGCAATCATAACGGTCATACGGAGCGGGTCCAGTGGTGAATCCCATAGAGCAGAAACTGGCCGGTGGTCTTTACCTTATCGCGACCCCGATCGGGGCGGCGCGCGACATCACGCTGCGCGCGCTCGACATTCTCGCCTCGGCGGATGTGTTGGTGGCCGAAGACACGCGGAGCCTGCGCCGGCTGATGGAAATTCATGGCGTCCCGCTCCGGGATCGCCCGATGTGGGCCTATCATGACCACAATGGCGGGCGCATGCGGCCCAAGATCCTTGAGGCGCTGGACGCGGGGCAATCGGTGGTCTACGCCTCTGAGGCCGGGACGCCGATGGTCGCGGACCCGGGGTTTGATCTGGGACGCGCGGCGGTGGCGGAGGGCTATACCCTCATCTCGGCCCCCGGACCCTCGGCGGTGATCACGGCGTTGACGCTCGCCGGATTGCCGACCGATCGGTTTCTCTTTGCCGGGTTCCTGCCCAACACCGCTTCGAAGCGCAAGGCGGTGCTGAAGGAGTTGGCCGGGGTGCCCGCAACCCTGGCCTTTTACGAATCACCCAAGCGGGTGGCGGGCATGCTGCGCGATGCCGCCGAGGTGCTGGGCGGGACACGATCCGCCGCAGTCTGCCGCGAGCTGACCAAGAAATTCGAGGAGGTCCGGCGCGGAACGCTGGAGGAATTGGCGCAGATCTGGGCCGATGCGCCGCCAAAGGGCGAAATTGTCGTGATTATTGATCGCGGAAGTTTGGAGAAAATTAGGGAAGTTGATTTAGACCAGATGGTGTTGGAGGCGCTGCAAGGGCATTCTGTGCGCGATGCGGCGGATCTGGTGGCGACAGAGACGGGCACGCCGCGGCGTGAGGTCTATCAACGCGCCTTGCTTTTGGCAAAGGGCAGGCAAGAAGAGACGGAGTAAGAGATGCGACAACTGGCATTTGACTTTGAGGCGGTTGGCGTGGCGGCGATTGTGCTGGCCCCAGATGTCTTGCGCCGTCAGGACCGGGGGCGGCGGGCCTATCTCTCGGGTCAGGCGGCGGAAGCGAGTGTTTTGCGCGCCTATGAGCGGCGGGGGGCATCCCTCTTGCATCAGCGCTGGCGCGGGCAAAGCGGTGAGATCGACATGATCCTGCGTGCGCCCGATACCTATGTGTTCTGCGAGGTCAAGCAAGCGGCCAGTTTTGATCTGGCATTGCAGCGATTGCATCAGGGGCAAATGCGGCGGATCTATACGGCGGCGTCGGAATATCTGGGCCTTTTGCCCGAGGGGCAAAAGGCCCCTGTCCGCTTTGATCTGGGGATCGTCGATGGCCGGGGCGATGTGCGCATACTCGAGAATGCCTTTGGCCATTTCTGAATTGCGTGCCCGCCCGTCATGCCGCATGTAAGCGGGAGACCGAAAAAAGGGGCAGGACATGAAAATCGCCTTTCAGATGGACCCGATCGGGCCGATCAATATCAACGGAGACAGCACCTTTCGCCTCGCGGAAGAGGCGCAGGCGCGGGGGCATGAGCTGTTTTATTACACGCCCGACCGGCTGGCCTATGACGAGGGGCGGGTCACGGCACGGGGGTGGCCGCTGACGGTGCAGCGGGTTCAGGGCGACCATTTCAGGCTGGGCGAGGAACAGACGGTCGATCTGGCAGAGTTCGATGTGGTCTGGCTCCGGCAGGATCCGCCGTTTGACATGTTCTACATCACCACGACGCATATATTGCAGCGTCTGAGCCCCGGAACATTGGTGGTCAATGATCCGTTCTGGGTGCGGAACTATCCCGAGAAGCTGCTGATTCTCGATTTTCCAGACCTGATGCCCCCCACCGCGATTGCCCGCGATCTGGACACGATCCGGGCGTTTCGGGCGCGGCATGGCGATGTGATCCTCAAGCCGCTCTATGGCAATGGCGGCGCGGGCGTGTTCCACCTGCCCGAGAGCGACCGCAATCTCGCCAGCCTGCATGAGATGTTCACCGGGTTCAGCCGCGAGCCTCTTATTGTCCAGAAATACCTGCCTGCCGTGAGCAAGGGCGACAAGCGGGTGATTCTGGTGGATGGAGAAGCCGTCGGCGCGATCAACCGCGTGCCCGCCCAAGGCGAGACGCGGTCCAACATGCATGTGGGCGGACGCGCCGAGAAGGTTGCACTCACCGAGCGGGATCTGGAAATCTGCGCCGCGATTGGTCCGCTCTTGCGCGAAAAGGGACAGGTTTTCGTGGGGATTGACGTGATTGGTCATTACCTGACCGAGATCAACGTGACCTCGCCCACCGGCATTCAAGAGCTGGAGCGGTTCGACGGGGTGAACATCGCGACCAAGGTCTGGGAGGCGATCGAGGCGCGGCGGCGGGCATGAGTTGGCAGCTTCGGCTTTTGAACCGCCACCTGCGCTGGTTCGAGAAACCGGCGCTGGCGCGCCATGACAAGGACCGCCTCCGGCGGTCCTTTGCGTTCAAGTCGCGGCTCTATTTTCATGCCCCCTTCGGCACTATGTTTCAGCGCGACATGCTGGGCGGGGTGCCGGTGCAATGGGCGCAGGCCCGTGGTGCGCGGCCTGCGCCCGTGCTCCTCTATTTCCATGGCGGGGCCTATGTCTTTGGCACCTCGACCACCCATCGGGCGATGCTGGCCAAGCTGTCGGCGTTGACAGGCCTGCCCGCTTGCCTGCCTGATTATCGCTTGGCGCCCGAGCATCCCTTTCCGGCGCAGATCGAGGATGCGCTGGCCGCGTACCGTGCGCTCCGGGCCGCGCAGGATGTGATCATCGGCGGGGATAGTGCAGGCGGCGGGCTGGCGCTGGCGCTGTTGCATGAGATTCTGGCGCAAGATCTCGCCCCGCCCTTGGGCGTCTTTGCCTTTTCGCCGCTCACGGATATGACCTATTCCGGGGCCTCGGTGATCGAGAATGACACGCGCGATTGTGTGCTCTCCGCAGGTCGAATCGGCGAGATGCTGGAGATGTTTCTGGGCACAGATGACCCGCGCGATCCGCGCGCCTCGCCGCTCTTTGGCCGTTTCACCGGCGCACCGCCGGTGTGGATGACGGTGGGCGATACGGAAATCCTGCGCGATGATGCCCTGCGGATGCAGGCCGCGCTGGAGGTGCAGGGCGTGCAAAGCGTACTCTCGGTCAAGCCCGATCATCCGCATGTCTGGCCCCTCTTTCACAATGTCCTGCCCGAAGCGGGGGCGAGCCTGCGCGATCTGGCGGGGTGGATCAGGTCTCTTTGAGACCGGCCACGCGAAAGCTGACCGCCTCGGCGACATGCGGCAGGCGGACATCCACAGAGCCGTCGAGATCGGCGATGGTGCGCGCGACGCGAAGGACGCGGTGATAGCCACGCGCGGTGAGGCCAAAGCGGGTGGCGACGCGGGTGATGAGCGCGCGACCTTCGGGATCGGGGGTGGCGATGTCGTCAAGCACCGCCCCTTCGGCATCGGCGTTGAGGCGCATATGGGCGTGGCCGGCAAAGCGCGCCGCCTGCACCGCCCGCCCCCCCGCGACCCGGCCTGCGACCGTGCTCGAGGCATCGCCGGAGGCGGGCAGATCGAGATCGGAGAAGGCGACGGGGGGCACCTCGACGCGCAGATCGAAGCGGTCCATCAGGGGGCCGGAGATGCGGCCGATGTAATCCTCGCCGCAGTTGGGCGCGCGCGAGCAGGCGCGATTCGGGTCCGAGAGATAGCCGCATTTGCAGGGGTTGGCGGCGGCTACAAGCATGAAACGGCAGGGATATTTCACATGCGCATTGGCGCGGGCAACCATGACCTCGCCGGTCTCGATCGGCTGGCGCAGGGTTTCGAGCACGGTGCGGGGGAATTCGGGGAATTCATCCATGAAGAGCACGCCATTATGCGCGAGGCTGATTTCGCCGGGCTTGGCGCTGCGCCCGCCACCGACGATGGCGGCCATCGAGGCGGTGTGATGCGGCTCGCGAAAGGGGCGCGCACGGTTGATGCCGCCCTCGGTCAGCAGCCCCGCGAGGGAATGGATCATCGAGGTTTCGAGCGCCTCGGGCGCGGAGAGCGGCGGCAGGATGCCGGGCAGGCGCGCCGCGAGCATGGATTTGCCGGAGCCGGGCGTGCCGATCATCATCAGGTGGTGACGCCCGGCGGCGGCAATCTCGAGCGCGCGTTTGGCGCGCTCCTGCCCCTTGACGTCGCGCAGGTCGCGGGTGGCGGGGGCGGCGATCACCTCGCCGGGGTTCGCGGCAGCAATGAGCGCCTGTCCGGTGTAGTGGCGCACGACATCGGTGAGCGAGGCGGCGGCGATCACCTGCACCGCGCCGACCCATGCCGCCTCGGGGCCGCAGGATTTGGGGCAAAGCAGGATGCGGTTTTCCTCGGCGGCGGCCATGGCGGCGGGGAGCGCGCCGATCACCGCGATGAGTGTGCCGTCGAGCGACAGTTCTCCGAGGGCCGTGGTGCCCTCTGCCGCGTCATGCGGGATGATTTCGAGGGCGGCCAAGAGGGCGAGCGCGATGGGCAGATCGAAATGGCTGCCCTCTTTGGGCATATCGGCGGGCGAGAGATTGATGGTGATGCGTTTGGACGGCAGGGCGATGGCCATGGCGGAGAGCGCCGCGCGCACCCGGTCGCGGGCCTCGGACACCGCCTTGTCGGGCAGGCCCACGAGCGAGAAGGCCGGCACGCCTGCGGTGATGGCACATTGCACCTCGACTGGCCGCGCCTCGACCCCCTCAAAAGCCACGGTATAGGCGTGCGCGACCATGCGGTCCCCTATGGTTGATGCCGGATTAATGCCTAGCGCGGCAGGGGTTTAAGAATGGTTATCGGGCGCAGGGCGGACAACCGGGGCGAATTCGGTCTCGCACCTGCGCCGCATCTCTCATATAACCCCTGCGAAACATGCTGGGAGTCGCTGCCATGACCGGAGAATTGTCGCCGATCGACAAGGCCAAGTTTGTCGCCGCCAAGCGGTCGGTGGATTTCGTCGAAGACGGGATGCGCGTGGGTCTTGGCACCGGATCGACCGCCGCCTGGATGGTGCGCTGTTTGGGCGAGATGGTGCGCGAGGGCGGGTTGCGCATTCGCGGCGTACCGACATCGACGCGCACAGCGGAATTGGCGCGGGAAGTCGGCATTGAGGTGATCAGTCTGGATGAGGCCAAGTGGCTGGATCTCACGATTGACGGGGCGGACGAGTTCGACAGCAATCTCAACCTGATCAAAGGTGGCGGCGGTGCGCTCTTGCAGGAAAAGATCGTAGCGACAGCCTCGGATCAGATGATCGTGATTGCCGATGTCGGCAAGGAAGTGGAGACGCTGGGCGCGTTTCCCCTTCCGGTTGAGGTGATCCCGTTTGGCTGGCAGACCACAAAATCGCTGGTCGAGGAATTGCTGATCAATATGGATGTGCTCGGACGCAACACCTCGCTGCGGATGAATGGCGCGCGGCCGTTTATCACCGATGAGGGCAATTATATCCTCGATCTGCATCTGGGCCGGATTGGTGCTGCGCATCAACTGTCGATGGCGCTCAACCAGATGCCGGGGGTGGTGGAGAACGGGCTGTTCCTTGATATTTGTGATGTGGTCATTCTGGGCTATGGCGATGGGCGGGTCGAGACACGCGACATCAACGAGGGCACGGTCGAGGAAGATCGGCTCGATTTCGTCGAGACCGACAATCTCTTTCGTGATCTGACGGACTGAGGGAGCGACATGGCGTTTGACTATGATCTTTTCGTAATTGGCGGCGGTTCTGGCGGGGTGCGCGCGGCGCGGGTCGCAGCACAGAGCGGCGCGCGCGTGGCCTTGGCCGAAGAGGACCGTTACGGCGGCACCTGTGTCATTCGCGGCTGTGTGCCGAAAAAGCTGATGGTGTTTGCCTCGGAATATCGCGGCGCGATGGCCGATGCGCAGGCCTATGGCTGGACGGTGCATGCGGGCGGGTTCGACTGGCCCACGTTCCGGGACAAGCTGCATGCCGAGTTGGACCGGCTGGAAGGGGTCTATCGCGGCGTTCTCAAGACGAACGGGGTCGAGACCTATGACTGCCGCGCCGCGCTGGTCGATCCGCATACGGTGGAATTGGCCGACGGCACGCGGCTGAGCGCCAAGCATATCCTCATTGCCACCGGCGGGCGACCCGTGAAACCCGATCTGCCGGGGGCAGAGCATGCGATCACCAGCAATGAGATTTTCCATCTGGAGAAGCTGCCAAGGTCGATATTGATCATTGGCGGCGGCTATATCGCCTGTGAGTTTGCCTGTGTCCTCAACGGGTTGGGGGTGCAGGTCACGCAGTTCTATCGCGGCGCGCAAGTCCTGCGCGGTTTTGACGACGAGGCGCGCGGCCTCGTGTCGGAGGAGATGATCGCCTCTGGGATAAAATTGCATCTGGGCACCAATATCGAGGCGATGGACGTGGTTGAGGGCGGCTATCGCGTGACCGGCACCAACGGCAGCGAGGCGGTGTTCGAGCAGGTGATGTTTGCCACCGGGCGCACGCCCAACACGGAAAATCTGGGCCTCGAGGCCACGGGCGTGGCGGTCGGGCGCAAGGGTGAGATCCTGGTCGATAGCTATAGCCAGACCGGCGTGCCGTCGGTCTATGCGATTGGCGATGTGACCGACCGGGTCAACCTGACGCCGGTGGCGATCCGCGAGGGAATAGCCTTTGTCGAGACGGTGTTCAAGGGCAACCCGACACCGGTCGATCACCACCCTCATCCCCACGGCGGTTTTCACTCAGCCCGAGATGGGCACGGTGGGGCTGAGCGAGGAAGAGGCGCGCGACCAAGAGGCGATCGAGGTTTATGCCACCTCGTTCCGGCCCATGCAGACCGCCTTTGCCGGACGGCCCGACCGGGTGCTGATGAAACTGATCGTCAGTCAGGCCACCCGCAAAGTGCTGGGGTGTCATATCGTAGCACCCGGTGCGGGGGAATTGATCCAGCTTGCCGGCATTGCCGTCAAGATGGGGGCAACAAAAGAGGATTTTGACCGCACCGTGGCGGTGCATCCGACCATGTCGGAAGAACTGGTGACGATGAAAACGCCTGTGCGCACCGCTTGATTTTTCACCTGTGCTGCACAGGTAATGAACCAAGCCGGGAGCGGCAGGACAACAAGGGAAGACATACGTATGGCTGGAAACTCTGGCGGCCCGTGGGGCGGCGGCGGAAATTCGGGCGGTGGCGGCGATGACCGCGACCGCAACACAGGGGGTGGAAAGCGCCCCCCCGAGGGAGGACCGCAACTGCCTGAAATCGACGCATTGGTGCGCAAGGGTCAGGATCAGCTTCGCGTTCTGATGGGCGGGCGTGGCGGCGGCAACCGGGGCAACGGCACCGGCGACGGGCCACAATTCGGCAAGGGCACGGTTGGTCTGGCTGTGTTGGGGGCTGTGGCGCTCTGGGTCTTTGCCAGCGTTTACACGGTCAAGCCGGAGGAGCAATCGGTCGAATTGTTTCTGGGTGAATATTACAAGACCGGCAATCCGGGTCTGAACTTTGCCCCTTGGCCGCTGGTCACGGCAGAGATCGTCAATGTGACGTCGGAACGGACCGAAGACGTTGGCCGCAGCACCGGCGCGCGCGAAGAGGGTCTCATGCTGACGACGGATGCCAATATCGTCGATATCGGGTTTCAGGTGGTGTGGAATATCTCTGATCCCGGCAAGCTGTTGTTCAATATCCGCGATCCGCAACTGACGGTGCAGGCCGTGTCGGAATCGGTGATGCGCGAGATCATCGCCGCGTCGAACCTTGCGCCGATCCTCAACCGGGATCGTGGGATCATCGCGGATACGGCGATGCAGAACATTCAGGAATCCTTGGATGAATATGACAGCGGTATCCGGATCGTTCGGGTCAACCTCGACAAGGCGGATCCGCCGAACGAGGTGATTGACAGCTTCCGCGAGGTGCAGGCCGCCGAGCAGGAGCGCGACAGGCTGCAACGGCAGGCGGATGCCTACGCCAACCGGGCCCTCGCCGAAGCGCGTGGTCAGGCCGCGCAAATTCTTGAGGATTCAGAGGGCTACCGCGCCCGCGTGGTCAACGAAGCGCAGGGTGACGCGAGCCGGTTCACGTCGGTTCTGACGGAATATTCCAAAGCACAGGACGTCACGCGCAAGCGTCTCTATCTCGAGACGATGGAGCGGGTTCTGGGCGATATCGACAAGACCATCCTCGACAGTTCGATCGTGGGGACCGAAGGCGGCGGCAATGGCGTCGTGCCCTATCTGCCGCTGAACGAGCTGCGCCGCAATACCACCAGCGAGGGGAACTGAGATCATGGGCAATACAAAATTTCTAATCCCCGTTGTGGTCATCCTGGGCTTTTTGGGTCTGTCCTCGGTCTTTGTGGTGGATGAGCGCGAAAAGGCATTGGTGCTGCAATTCGGTCAGATCAAATCCGTGAAGGAAGAGCCGGGCCTGTCGTTCAAGATCCCGTTCATTCAGGAGGTCGTGCGCTATGACGACCGGATTCTGTCGCTCGATACCGACACGATCGAGGTGACGCCCTCGGATGACCGCCGGCTGGTGGTCGATGCCTTTGCCCGCTACCGCATCCGCGATGTAGTGCAGTTCCGGCAGGCGGTCGGCGTGGGCGGTATCCGCGTGGCCGAGGACCGGCTGTCGTCGATCCTGAACGCGCAGATTCGTGAAGTTCTGGGTGCCGATCAGGTGACGTCGGACACCATCCTCTCAGAGGATCGCCGCGAGTTGATGCGCCGCATTCAACGGCAGGCGCAGCGCAGCGCCGAGGGGCTGGGTCTTGACGTGGTGGACGTGCGTCTCAAGCAGACCAACCTGCCCGAGCAGAACCTGGAGGCGACCTTTGCCCGGATGCGGGCCGAGCGCGAGCGCGAAGCCGCCGATGAGATCGCCCGTGGTAATGAGGCGGCGCAGCGGGTGCGCGCCCTGGCGGATCGGACTGTGACCGAAACGCTGTCGGATGCCGAGCGCGAAGCGCAGGTGATCCGAGGCGAGGCAGATGCGGAACGCAGCGCAATCTATGCCGAGGCCTATGGTCAGGACCCCGAGTTCTACGCCTTTTACCGCTCGCTCGAAGCCTATGAAAAGGCGCTGACCGGGGGCAATTCGTCGATGGTTATGACACCGGACAGCGAATTCTTTGACTATCTGCGGTCAGGGACTGCGCCGGAATGATCGAAACCGCGCTTCTTGCGCTGGGACTTGTGCTGATTGTGGAGGGGCTGGTCTATGCGCTGGCCCCCTCACTCATCGAACAGATGCTGGTGGCGCTGAGCGCGCTACCGGCTGAGGCGCAGCGGTTGATGGGCGCGATTGCGCTGGTGCTGGGATTGATCCTTGTCTGGGCCGCCAAGACGCTTGGCGCTTGATTTCGACGGGGCAAAGGGGTCACATGACCGTGACCTGCTATTGCAGCCTTGGCGATCCAGTGCCGGAGACCTACATTCAACAGCAAGAGTGGCACGCGCGTGCCGCCAGTTGCACGAACCAAAGGAGACATTGGTGTGAACACCCAAACGATTTCCGAAACACGATCCAGCGCGCTCAGCCTGCGCGCGCTCTGGGCCATGGCGCTGATGGTGGGTCTGTTGCTGGCGCAGGCACTGGCCGCGCAGGCGCGGCCCGACAGCTTTGCCGATCTGGCCGACAAGATCAGCCCGGCGGTGGTCAATATCACGACCTCGACCGTGGTCGAGCGGGGCACCGGCCCGGCGCCAATCGTCCCTGAGGGATCTCCGTTCGAGGATTTCTTTGAACAGTTTCGCGACCGTCTGGGCGAAGGCGACCGGCCACAACGATCATCGGCACTCGGCTCTGGTTTCGTGATTTCCGAGGATGGCTTTGTGGTGACGAACAACCACGTCATCGAGAGCGCCGACGAGATCATCATCGAGTTCTTTTCCGGCGAAACCCTGCCCGCCGAAGTGATCGGCACCGATCCCAAGACCGACATCGCGCTGCTCAAGGTCAAGGCCGACAAGCCGCTGCCATTCGTCAGCTTTGGCGATAGCGACACGGCGCGCGTTGGCGATTGGGTTCTGGCCATGGGCAACCCGCTGGGTCAGGGATTCTCGCTTTCGGCGGGGATCGTTTCGGCCCGGAACCGCGCGCTGAGCGGCACCTATGACGATTACATCCAGACCGATGCGGCGATCAACCGGGGCAACTCTGGCGGGCCGCTGTTCAATCTCGACGGACAGGTTGTGGGCGTGAATACAGCGATCCTGAGCCCGACCGGCGGGTCGATCGGGATCGGCTTTTCCATGGCCTCGAACGTGGTCAAGCGCGTGGTCGATCAGTTGCAGCAATTCGGCGAGACCCGGCGCGGCTGGCTGGGTGTGCGCATTCAGGACGTGACCGAGGATGTGGCCGAGGCAATGGGGCTGGAAAAAGCCGCAGGCGCGTTGGTCACGGATGTTCCAGAAGGTCCGGCCGCCGAGTCCGGCATGTTGGCGGGGGACGTCATCGTTTCGTTCGACGGTCAGGACGTGACCGATACGCGCAGCCTTGTGCGCACTGTCGGCAATACCGAGGTCGGCAAGACCGTGCGCGTCGTCGTGTTCCGCGAGGGCAAGACTGTCACGCTCAAGATCACGCTGGGCCGCCGCGAAGAAGCGGAAGGCGCCATTCCCGTAGCGCAGCCCGGTGAGGATGCCCCCGAGGCACAGGTCGAAAAGACCATACTCGGTCTGACAGTGACCCCGCTGAACGATGAGTTACGCGGCCAGCTCGAGCTCGACAGCAGCGCGACCGGACTGGTCGTGGTGAATATCGACGAGTTGTCGGAAGCCTTTGAAAAGGGCATGCGGGCGGGCGATGTGATCACCGAAGCCGGTCAGCAAAAGGTGGCGAGCATTGCCGATCTGGACGACCGGATCGCGGAGGCCAAGGAGGCGGGACGCAAATCGCTGCTGCTCTTGGTGCGCAGTTCCGGTGATCCGCGATTTGTGGCGCTGTCCATCGAGGACGCCAAGTAAAAGGCGCTGACGAAGGCAGAGAAGGCACCCCAAACTGGGGTGCCTTTTGCATTTGAGACGGTGATGAAGGCCTGAAGGTGACAGTTGCCCCGCGCCCTGCGCGGAATGGGCGCTGTCAGAGCGGGCAAAGAGCGGTTTCCGACAGTTTGACTTGATCCTTGTGCCGCCTGCGGGCAAGAGGATGGCGCGGTTGGGTCAAAGAACAAGGGGTGTGTGATGGACGTGCAGCCGGAGATTGTCGGGCAGGTTCTGGGGTACGCGATACAGGGATGGGATCTGGCCAAGGGCTGGCTCCTGAGCCCCGCCGCCTGGTCACAATTCGGGGTGCTGGTGGTGGCCTGGCTCTTGGCGGTGATGATCACGCGCCGTTTGCGTCCGGCAGTTGCACGCCTTCTGACGCCGCCTGCGGGTCAAGATACTATGATTGCCTCGACGCGGCGCTTTGTCCTCATGTTCCTGCCGCTCTTGATGCCGCTCCTGGCCTATGGCCTGACTGGCATGGGCGAAGGCGTCACACGTCAGATCTTTGGGTCGGGCGATGTGATCGCCTTTGGCAAGCGTCTGTTTCTGGTTCTGGCGGCCCGGCTCTTTGTGCGCGAAATCCTGACCGATCCGTTCCTGCGGATGTTGGGGCGCTATGTGCTGATGCCGGTCATGCTGCTCTATCTCTTTGACCTGCTGGGGCTGGCCAACGCGCGGTTGGCCGCGATTTCGGTCGATCTGGGCAATATCAGCTTTTCGGCGCTGGCGCTCCTGCGCGGCGCGGTCTCGGCGGCGCTCTTGTTCTGGCTGGGCCGGTGGTCCAACAGCCAATCCGAGGATTTCATCAAGCGCCAGCAGGAATTGCGCCCCGCCACCCGCGAACTCGCGATGAAGGCCAGCCAAATCGTGATCTTTGGTGCGGCGTTTCTCTTGCTCATGTCGATCATGGGCATAGACCTCACGGCGATTGCCGTCTTGGGGGGTGCGCTCGGCGTGGGCATCGGCCTTGGTCTGCAACAGATCGCGGCCAATTTCGTGTCGGGCGTGATCCTGCTCTTGGAGGGGCAAACGACGGTGGGCGATTACGTCGTGCTCGATGACGGATCCGAGGGAACCATCGTCAAGATGACCGCCCGCGCCGCCATTCTGGAAACGGTGGACGGGCGCTGGATCGTGGTGCCCAACGAGGATTTCATCACCAGCCGCGTCGTCAACTACTCTGACGCAGGCAAGCGGCACCGCTATGAGGCGGCATTTTCCGTGAGCTACGACACCGATATCACCCTGATCCCGGCGATGGTGGAACCGGCAGTCGCGGCGGTGGATGCAGTGTTGGCCGAAGGGAAATTCGCGCCGGAATGCGAATTGAAAGCCTTTGGCGAAAGCGGCGTTGATTTCTCGGTGGAATACTGGGTCGACGGGATCGAGGACGTGACCGGCAAATATCAGTCCGACGTGCTCTTTGCGATCTGGAGCGTGCTGCGCGCCCGCGGCGTTGAGATGCCCTATCCGCAGCGCGTGGTGCATCACCGGGGGTTGGCATTGGACCCGAACCTGAGCTTGGCCCCGGTCGCATGACCGACGCTCTCGTCATCGGGGCCGGGCCTGCGGGTCTCATGGCGGCGCGGGAGATGGCGCGCGCCGGGTTGCGTGTCACTTTGGCCGAGGCCAAACCCTCGGTCGGGCGCAAGTTTCTGATGGCGGGCAAATCGGGGTTGAACCTGACCAAGGCTGAAGAGTTCGACGCGTTCATGGCGGCCTACGGCCCCCGCGCCGACACCCTGCGCCCGATGATCGCGGCGTTCGGACCGGAGGCGGTACAGGATTGGGCGCGCGCGCTGGGGCAAGAGGTCTTTGTCGGATCGACCGGCCGGGTCTTTCCGAAGCTGATGAAAGCCTCGCCGCTTCTGCGCAGTTTCCTTGTGGAATTGACGGGGGTTGGGGTAGAGATTCGCACCCGTTGGCGCTGGCGCGGCTGGGACAATGGCGCGGTATTCGACACGCCGATGGGCGTGCAGCGCCTACACCCCACCGTCACGGTGCTGGCCTGCGGCGGCGCAAGCTGGGCGCGGCTCGGCTCGGACGGGGCATGGGCGGCGCATCTCGATCCCACGGCGCTGGCACCGTTCCGCCCCACCAACATGGGCTTTCTGGTCGACTGGTCGCCGCATATGGCGGCGCAGTTCGGACAGCCGGTCAAGGGCGTGGAATTGCACGCGGGGGCCCTGCGCTCGCGCGGGGAGTTCGTGATTTCCTCCCAAGGGGTAGAGGGCGGCGGCATCTATGAGGTGAGTGCGGCGCTGCGCGATGGCACGCCGCTCACGCTCGATCTTTTGCCCGACCTCAGCGTGACGCAGGTCACGGACCGCCTGAGCCAGAGCAAGACCAGCGACAGCCTCAAGAACCGGCTGCGCAAGGCATTCCGGCTGGATCCTGTGAAACTGGCGCTGGTGATGGAATTTGGGCGGGGTGCTGCGGATTTACCTCGCTTTCTCAAGCGTTTGACTGTGCCCCTCACCGGGCCGCGCCCGATGGATGAGGCGATCTCGACCGCAGGCGGTCTGCGGTTCGAGGCGCTTGATCCGGGGTTGATGCTGCGCGCATGCCCCGGCGTGTTTGCCGCCGGGGAAATGCTCGATTGGGAGACGACGACGGGCGGCTATCTGCTGACCGCTTGTCTTGCCACGGGACATTGGGCGGGACGGCACGCCGCCGCCCATGCTCAGGAGAGTGCCGAGGCGCGCTGATACGCGGGACGGCCGGACATCATCCCAAGGTAAGCGTTGAGTTTTTCCCCGGGATCCGAAAACCCGGCCTTGCCCGCCCATATCAGGCAATGGGCCAGCAGGATGTCGGCGATGGTCATGGTCTCGCCTTGCAGAAAAGGACCGGCCAGCGCGTCGGAGAGGCGCGCGATATTGCGGGCATATTCCCATTTGAGCGAGTCCTTGACCGCCGGCACACGGTGCTCTTCGGGCAGAAAAAAGCTGTGGCGCGCGGCGGTCCAGAGCGTGCCGTCGATCTCATCGAGAATCTGATGGGTCAGCGCATCCTGACGCGCGCGGGCAACGGTGCCGGGGGCATGGGTGAATTGCCCGTGCTTGTCGGCGAGATAGGTCATGATCGCGGTGGAATCTGTCAGCACCGCCTCGCCATCGCGCAGCGCCGGGATCTTACCCGACGGATTCGCCGCGAGCGCCTCGGGAGAGCCGGATGCAACGGCCAAGTGAGTGTATTGGATACCCATTTCCTCTGCGAGCCAGAGCACGCGAAAGGCGCGGCTGGCACGTGAGCCGATGACGTCATACATGGAATTGTCCTTGTTGAGGTGGTTCATGCGCAGCTTTGCTGCAAAGCGGGACCGCGCGCAATGGGCAAGGGTTTAACGATTTATCAACAGACTGTGCTTAGGCTGAGCGAGACGGAGTCGCGCCGGGGCGCGGCATGTGTCGAAAGGGGCGTGGCATGAGGTGGCTCTGGGCGATGATCAAACGGCATGTGGCCCTGCGCCGCACGGGGCCGCCCGGATCACCGCGCGCTGGCGAGCATGGCAAGGCGAATGAGCGCCCGCTCCACCAGCGCCATCTCCGGCGCGCGTTGGGCGGCGGAGCGCAGGGTGAGGTCCGTATCCGTCAGGATTGTCAGCGCCTGTTGCAACCGTTCCGCGCCCCAGCCCTGCGCCTGTCGCAGCATGCGGTCGCGACGCGGCCCGAAAATCGGCGGGCGCATGCGCGCGATGCCCTGCGCCGCCCCTCCGGGGTCAGAGGCCGCGGTATAGAGCGCCCGAAAATGCCGCGTGGCCCCGATGCAGAGGCCGACTGGCTGGGTGCCCTGCGCCTTCAACCGCCGCATGACCGGGCCGATTTCGGACGATCGCCCCTCGGCGACGATATTGAGGATATCGTCCAGATCCGCCTCGGTCGAGGCGGGTGCGCAGGCGGCAATATCAGACGCGTTGAGCGGCGTTGCATCGCCCAGTTTATAGAGCGCCAGTTTCTCGACGGTCTGGCGAAAATCACCGGGGTCGAGATCCCGCGCGAGTGCGGTCAGATCAGCCATGACCGGGCCCGGCACGTCACGCAGACCGGCACGGGTGAGCGCCGCCTCGATCTCTTCGCGGCTCGGAGGGTCGTCATAGAGGCCGACGGCATAGGCATTGGGATGGCTTTCAAACGCCTTGCGGATTTTCGACGTCGACTTGAGCGCGCCTGCGGTCACGACGATCTGCGCATCCCCTGCCCGCCAATCGCTGAGCGCCGCCAGAATGGCATCGGCGGCGGTGTCATTGGCATCCTCGACAAAGGCGGCGCGCGGGCCGGGAAAGAAGCCTTGGGCCTTGACCGCATCCATCAGCGCGGCAGGATCCTTGCGCAGGTCCGCCGCAGGCATCCGGGTGAGGCGCATTTCGGCATCCGCCGTGGGGCCGAGCAGTGCGGCCAGCATTTCCTGCCGTTTGAGCGCCACGCGCATCGCGTCCGCCCCATAGATCAGGAGCCCGGTGCGCTGCGCCTCGGGCTTGGCGAAATAGCGGATGGCATCGCGGGGCGAGAGCTTCATTCCGGCGGCGGCAGGTCTGCGGCCAGAAGGCGGGTCAGCAGTTGATCGGCCAGAATGGACATGAGCCGCGTTTCGGCGTCGCGCTCGGAGGCCTGCACAGCCACGGTGCTGCCGGTCGAGGAATAGCCGGTAAAGCTGTTGACGTCGCCGGAGGTGACAATCGCGCCGGTCTCGAGATCGCGCAGGCTGTAGGCAACGCTGCCCAAGAGGTTAAAGCGCGAGGCCACGTTGTTGCGGTTGATGGCCATGGCCTGGGTGTCGAGGGTGATCGTGTGGCTGAGGGCGTAACGCGGTTGGGGTGCGCGGCCAAGGCGCGTCTCGATTTCCTGCGTGAGCAGATAGCCCGCGCGGGTGTTGGGGGCGTCAACCTCGACCCGCCCCATCAGGGCCGTCCCGGCCCCGCCCGGCCCATAGGCGGGCGCAAAACCACAGGCTGCCACTGCGCCAAGACCAAAGGCCAGGCCCGAGAGCAGAAGGAGGCGACGGTTAAACGACGACATTCACGATCCGTCCGGGGACAACGATGATTTTCTTGGGCTGGGCCCCATCCAGCGCCTTGAGCACAGCATTGTGGGCCAGCGCCAGTTTTTCAACCTCGGATTTCGGCATATCGGCGGGAACGGTGATTTCGCCGCGCCGTTTGCCGTTGATCTGAATGGGCAGAATGACCGTGTCGTCGATCAGCATCTCCGGGTCAGCGAGAGGCCAAGGCGCGGTTGTGACCAGCCCCTCGCCGCCCAACATGGCCCAGATATCCTCGGCCAGATGCGGGGTCATAGGCGACATGAGCTGCGCCAAGGCGCGCGCGGCGGTGGTTTTTGCGCCCTGCCCCGCCTGCGATTTGGCGAGCGTGTTGGTGAAGGCATAGAGCCGCGCAATGGCGGCGTTGAACCCGAAGCTGTCGATGCCCTTGGTCACCTCGTCGATGCATTTGTGCATCTCGCGCAAGAGCGTGTCATCGTCCAGCGTGGCGGGGGCGTCGCTCGCGGCAATCTCGGCGGCGATGCGCCAGACCCGGCTCAGGTGGCGATGCGCGGCCTCGGCCCCGGATGCGGTCCATTCGACGTCGCGCTCGGGCGGGCTATCGCTGAGAACGAACCAGCGGGCGGTATCGGCGCCATATTGCGCGATGATGGTGGAAGGATCGACGACGTTCTTCTTGGATTTCGACATCTTTACAGATGGTATGACGTCGACTTTCCGTTCATCATCATTTTTTACCGCTTCGTATTTTTCGGCAAACGAGAGGCTTTCATTAAACTCATTCCTCAACACACCTACACGCTTCCCGTCGTACTCCCCGATGAGAACCTCTTCAGGAAACCGAAAAACTGCTTGTGTAACTCCAGCTTCAGCCGTCTTGCCCTCGACTTCGATTTCTCGCCGGAATATTTTTCTCGTATAGTATACTTCATGCGTCACCATCCCTTGCGTGAAGAGCGCATCGAACGGCTCGATCGCCTTTTGGGGCAGGTGCCCGCAGACCTGCATCGCGCGGGCGAAGAACCGCGAATACAAGAGATGCAGGATCGCGTGTTCGATGCCGCCGATATATTGGTCGACGTTCATCCAGTACTCGGCCTCGGCCATGTCGGTGGGCGTGGCGGCGTGGGGCGCGGTGAAGCGGGCGTAATACCAGCTTGAATCGACGAAGGTGTCCATCGTGTCGGTCTCACGCCGCGCGGGCGCAGCGCAGCGCGGGCAGGTGCAGTCGCGCCATGTCGGATGGCGGTCCAGCGGGTTGCCGGGGGCATCAAAGGTGACATCGTCAGGCAGGCGGATGGGCAGGTTTTCCTTGCGCTCGGGCACCACGCCGCAGGTGTCGCAATGCACGACCGGAATCGGGCAACCCCAGTAGCGTTGGCGTGAGAGACCCCAATCGCGCAGGCGGAATTTGGTGACGCCCTGCCCTACGCCGTTGGTTTCGCAGAACTCAATCGCGGCATTGACGCCCGCCTCGCCGCTCTGGATTTCCTCGCCCGCGACAAGCCGCGTGTAGCGCACGCGCTCGGATTTGAGCGGCACATAGGGCGCGGCCTGAATGTCGTGATCGCCCTCGAGCGGCAGAAAGGTATCGAGGATCGGCAGGTCATATTTGCGCGCGAACTCATGGTCGCGCTGATCGTGGCCCGGACAGCCGAAAATCGCGCCTGTGCCGTAATCCATCAAGATGAAATTGGCGATATAGACCGGCAATTCGCAAGCGGTGTCAAAGGGATGGCGCACGCGCAGGCCGGTATCAAAGCCCAGCTTCTCGGCCTTCTCAATCGCCTCGGCGGTGGTGCCGCCCTTGCGCGCGTCGGCGCAGAACGCCGCCACGTCGGCGCGCTCGCGTTCAAGCGTCTTGGCCAGCGGGTGATCGGGCGAAATGCCGACAAAACTGGCGCCCATCAGGGTGTCGGGGCGGGTGGTGTATACCTCCACCCGGTCATGTCCTTCTGGCCCGTCGATGAGGCCAAAGGCGAATTGCAGCCCGCGCGATTTGCCGATCCAGTTTTCCTGCATCAACCGCACCTTGGCGGGCCAGTTGTCGAGCCTGTCCAGCGCCTCGAGCAGGTCTTCGGCAAAGTCGGAGATGCGAAAGAACCACTGCGTGAGTTCGCGCCGCTCCACCTCCGCGCCCGAGCGCCAGCCCTTGCCGTCGATCACCTGTTCATTGGCCAGAACGGTCATATCGACCGGGTCCCAGTTCACCACGGCGTTTTTGCGGTAAACGAGGCCATGTTCCAGAAAGTCGAGGAAGAGCGCCTGTTGCTGGCCGTAATATTCGGGATCGCAGGTGGCGAATTCGCGGCTCCAGTCGATCGAGAGGCCAAGCGGCTTCATCTGGGCGCGCATGTCGGCGATGTTGCTGTAGGTCCAGTCCTTGGGGTGGCCGCCGCTGGCCATGGCCGCGTTTTCGGCGGGCATGCCGAACGCGTCCCAGCCCATCGGGTGCAGCACGTTATGCCCCGTCGCGATCTTGTAGCGCGCCACCACGTCGCCCATCGTATAGTTGCGCACATGGCCCATGTGGATGCGTCCCGACGGATAGGGGAACATTTCCAGCACGTAATATTTCGGGCGCGTCTCGTCGCGACGAGCGCGGAAAACCTCGGCCGCGTCCCACGCGGATTGCCATTTCGCTTCGACGTCACTGGCTGAATAGCGCGACATGGGGCGAGCCTCTTGCTGATAGGGTTGTTGCAGGGGGTGATAGGCGGTTGGGGCGCGCGGGTCCAGTGGGCGCGCGCAAAAATGCGGGGGGTTTGCGTGGGCGGATGCGCTGATTATAACGGCTGAGGGCAGAACGAGTACGGATAGACATGAAAATCCTTTTCATCCATCAGAATTTTCCCGGCCAATACAAACATCTGGCCCCGCTTTTGGCGCGGCAGGGGCATGAGTGCGTGGCGCTGACGCTGCGGGTCAAGGAGGCGACCAATTGGCAAGGGGTGCAGGTGATCCCCTATGCCCTGCCCAAGCGGGATGGGCAAAAGCTGCACCCTTGGCTGGTCGATCTCGACACCAAGGTCACGCGCGGCGAGGCGTGCTGGCGGGCGGCGGTCGCCCTGCGGAACCAGGGCTATACGCCCGATGTCATTCTGGCCCATCCGGGTTGGGGTGAATCGCTCTTTCTGCGGGATGTCTGGCCTGAGGCGCGGTTGGGGCTCTATTGCGAACTGTATCATCTCGCGGGCTATCCACATCTGAATTTCGATCCCGAATTCGCCAGCACGGATATCGAGGCCGAAACGCTGCGCATCCGGATGAAGAACATCAACAACCACCTGCATTTCGAGCAGGGGCACGCGGGCATCAGCCCGACGCGGTTTCAGGCGGATACCTTTCCCAGTCCGTTTCGCGAGCGGATCACGGTCAGCCATGACGGGGTCGATACGATTCAGGCCTGCCCCATGCCCGATGTGCGGCTGACGATCGAGGGGCAATGCGACGTGACCCGCGCCAATGAGGTGATCACCTTTGTGAACCGCAATCTGGAGCCCTATCGCGGCTATCATGTGTTCATGCGCGCGCTGCCGCGCCTCTTGCGCGAGCGGCCCAATGCCACGGTGCTGATCGTGGGCGGCGACGAGGTGAGCTATGGTGCGCGCCCCCCCAAGGGCCGGACCTGGAAGCAGATGTTCATTGACGAGGTGCGCGGCCGCATTTCCACGCCCGACTGGCAGAGGGTGCAGTTTCTGGGGCGCATTCCCTATGATCAGTTCCTGCGGCTGTTGCAGGTGAGCCGCGTGCATGTCTACCTGACCTATCCCTTTGTCCTGAGTTGGTCGCTGTTGGAGGCGATGTCCTGCGAGGCGGCGATTGTCGCAGGCGATACCGCCCCGGTGCGCGAGGTCATCACGGATCGAGAGACCGGACGGCTGGTGGATTTCTTTGACCGCGATGCGCTGGTGGGTGAGGTTTGTGCGCTCTTGGAGGACGCAGAGGAGCGGGCGCGATTGGGGGCCAATGCGCGCGACCTGATCCGCGCGCAGTATGATTTGCGCACGATCTGCCTGCCGCGTCAGGTGAGTTGGGTCGAGGGGCTGGTGTCGCGCGCATGATCCTGAACGCAGAGATCGTGATCCGCCAGTGACGCCAGCACGTAGCAATCGCGCGCGGCGCCGTCGCCCGTGCAGCCCTCTGCGATTCGCGCCAATTCCGACTCGAGCGCGCGCAACCGGCGGATTTTCTCGCGGACCGCGTCCAGTTGGCCTTGCGCGATCCGGGTAGCGCTGGTGCAGGCGCGGTCGGGGTGGTCCTGCAACTCGATCAGCGCAGAGATGGCCTCGAGCGAGAACCCCAGATCGCGGGCGTGCCGGATAAAGCCCAGACGCTCCAACTCGGCATGCCCGTAGCGACGCTGATTGCCCGAACTGCGCAGCGGGGCCGAGAGCAGGCCACGGGATTCGTAATAGCGGATGGTGGGCACCTTGACGCCAGTGCGCGCCGCCAGATCGCCAATCGAGAAAAACATGCAACACCCTCTTGAAGCTCTAGTCACTAGAGAGATTACATTGCCTGTGACGCAAATGCAAAGGAGGCTCGCAATGGCGGGATGTTGTGGCCATGAGGCGCGGTTCGACGGTGTGTCAGCGGTGTACCGGCGGAGGTTGTGGATGGTGATCGCCATCAACGCGACGATGTTCGGGGTGGAAATGGTCGCAGGGCAAGCGGCGCAGTCGCAGGCGCTCAAGGCGGATGCGCTGGATTTTCTGGGCGATGCGCTGACCTATGGGCTGTCCTTGGCCGTGATCGGCATGTCGATGCGGGTGCGGGCCACGGCGGCGCTCTTCAAGGGGCTCAGCCTCATGGCGATGGGGCTCTGGGTGCTGGGCACAACCGTCTACCGCGTGTTCTATCTGGGTGTGCCAGAGGCCGGGATCATGGGCAGCATCGGGTTTCTGGCACTGGCCGCGAATGTAGCGAGCGTGCTCCTGCTCATGGCCTATAAGGATGGCGACGCCAATGTCCGCTCGGTCTGGCTGTGTTCGCGCAACGATGCGATCGGCAATGTCGCGGTGATGGTCGCGGCGCTGGCGGTCTGGGGGGCCGGTTCTGGCTGGCCCGACCTGATCGTGGCGGGGCTTATGGCCTCGCTCTTTGTCAATTCGGCGCAACAGATTATCCGGCAGGCGCTAGACGAGCGCCGCCATGCCGATGGATTGGTCAGAAGCGCGCCGCATTGATCCGCAATTGCCGGGCGCGGTTGAGGATCGCATCTTCGACCGCGCGTTCAGTGGCGGCATTGACCGCCCCCCCTCGCGTTTGCAGGGCGACGTTGAGCGAGCGGGCGTCAAGCGCCGGGTCGCTGATGAGAATCGTGGCACGGTAGGACTGTCCGCCGCCCGGCGGGGTGCCATAGCCGGTGGAAATCACGCCGGTAAAGGGATCGGCGGCCTCGATGGGAAGAAAATCGAGAACTTGAAGCGAGGCGGTCCAGAGAAAGCGGTTGACCTTGACTGTGTCCTTGGCGCCGCGAAAGCCATCGAGGATCGAGCCGTCTCCCGCCGCGACCTGTCGCTCGCGCCCGCCCTTCACGCGCATCGCCTCTTCGTCGAGCGTGGCGTTCTTGAACCCGCCGCACCCGCTCAGAAGCACGAGACAGGTCGCAGTGAGGCCGAGGATCTTGAGACGCGAATGGGTCATGGCACCGTCCGAGATTGTTTCCATCCCTACTATCCAAGCCGGGGCGGAGGGGCAAGCCGTTTGACGGTTTGTCGCGCACTTGTGCCGGGCCCGTGGGCTGTGGCATGCAAGGCACAGGCAATATGAGGGAGCGGTCATGGGGCTGAGCGAAATCAAGGCACGGATGGACAAGGCCTGCGTCGCGGCGGGGCGCGCACCGGAG
The DNA here is from genome assembly GCF_000152845.1 of Roseovarius sp. 217. Taxonomy (GTDB): domain Bacteria; phylum Pseudomonadota; class Alphaproteobacteria; order Rhodobacterales; family Rhodobacteraceae; genus Roseovarius. Next base: position 2,087,066 of record NZ_CH902584.1, on the reverse strand, counting down.
GATGTGGACTTGATCGCAGTCTCCAAGGTGCAACCTGAGGAGCGCGTTGCCGCCGTGCTCGATCAGGGCCACCGCGTCTTTGGCGAAAACCGGGTGCAAGAGGCCGCTGGCCGCTGGCCGGCCTTTCAAGAGCGTTATGCCGGGATCGTTCTGCATCTCATCGGCCCCTTGCAGAGCAACAAGGCACGGCAGGCGATGGAGATGTTTCAGGCCATCCATTCCGTGGACCGGCCCAAGATCGCGCAGGCGATTGCACGTCTGGCCCAGGAAATGGGGCGCTGCCCTGACCTCTTTCTGCAGGTCAACACCGGCGCAGAGCCGCAAAAGGCGGGTGTGCTGCCCGAGGCCGTGGATGGGTTCGTGGCCGAGTGTCGCGCGCTCGATCTGCCCGTCAAGGGGCTGATGTGCATCCCGCCGGTCGAAGAGGAGCCGAGCCTACATTTCGCGCTCTTGGCGAAAATGGCGGCGCGCAACGGGCTCTCAGGCCTGTCGATGGGCATGAGCAGCGATTTCGAGAGCGCGATTGCGCAGGGGGCGACGCATATCCGCGTGGGCTCTGCCATTTTCGGCGACCGCGATTACGGCTGAGGCGGCACGATCAATCGCGCGCCATAGGTGATCTGGCGCGCGATGCGCAGCAGGTGATCCGGGCGCAACCCGATACAGCCCGCCGTGGGAAACCCCGGTCGCCGCCAGCGATGAACAAAGATACACGATCCGCGCCCGCGCACCGCCTGCGGCCAGTTCCAATCGGTGATCAGCACCAGATCATAGAGCGGATCGGCCCGGCGCAGCACCTCATGGCTATGCGGATAGGGCGCGCGCACCATGAGGTTGTAATCCTCATGGCTCGCATCATCCGACCACAGATCACCGGGCCGGATCGGCACCGCCCAATCGGTGGGCCGCGTCATGCGGTCGGGGCGATAGAGCAGGCCGACGATGCGGTGACTGCCAACCGGCGTCGCCCCATCCCCCTCGCGTTTGCGCGCCGACACGCCGCCGCGCCCGAGGGTGCAGGGATAGCGCTGCCCGCGGAATCGCAGACCAAGAGGGGTGAGAACCAGATCATCAGGCGTCATCCCCTCCTTTTGCCCGATCCCCCTGCGCGGGCAAAGGAGGAAGTGCAGGCCCCTGCTTTTTCTTGGTGAAAATACTCAAGAATCCCCGTCTCGCCGCATGGCACCGCAGAGAGTGGCAAGACGCGCGTCCCGCCTCTATATTGGGGAAAAGACAGGGGGAACGGACCGTGCGACATCTGATTGGCCTCATCGGGGCGCTTTTCATTCTGGGCACGGCCCCGGTGCAGGCCGAGCGCGCAGCGCTCAGCGCGCATGTGTTCGGCAATTCGCTGGTGCATCACCTCAGCGACGATCCGGCCACCAATGTGCCCTATTGGCTGGCGCGATTGGCGCAGGCGGGGGGGCGCGATCTGGCGCTCTCGGGGCAATGGGGATTTCTGCGCGATTTCGCGGCGCAAGGCGTCGCCCCGAACTGGTCCTTCGAGGGCGTGACCGCGCGGCGCGGTGCGGCTGATACCGTGCTGATCACGCCTGCGAATTTCATTCAATATCAAGCGCCTGATGCGGAGTTCGAGGGTGACAATCCCGGCAATGCCAGCCCGGTCTCGGTGACACTCGACGTGATCGACCGCGCCATCGCCGACTGGCCCGGCGCGCGCATCGTGATCTACGAAGGCTGGCCTGACATGGGCGGCTTCACCCGAGGTTTTCCGCCCTCAGCGCGCAATCTGAGCCGCTGGCATGGCTATGCGCTCAGCGATTATCACGACTGGTTCCGCGACTATGTGGCGGGTTTGCAAGCCGCGCGCCCCGAGGTCGAGATCACGCTTTTGCCGGTCTCATCCGTGCTCTCTGGCCTGCAAACCGGCCTATTGGAGGATATCCCGGTCGAGGCGCTCTATTCCGATGACGCGCCGCACGGCACCGCCACGCTCTATTTTCTGGCGGCGCTCATCACCTATTCCGGGCTGTTCGAGACCCCTGCCCCGTCGGCATTTCAACTGCCCGACAGCCTGCACCCGCTGGTGCGTGAGACCTATATGCGCCTGACCGAAGAGATCGCGCAGGGATTGGGGCTGCGCGACGCGGCGCAGGTCACGGCGCCGGGGCAAGCGGCAGAGGCCGCCCACGGCGTGGGTCTGGCCAACCCCAGCCTTGGCATGGGGCTGAACGGGATTGCGGATTGGTCGAGCCAGCACCCCTTTGTCGATGTGATGAAGACTGCGCGCCCTTGGGTGGGTCATACCGCCGATCAATGGGGTGCCTTTTCGACCGAGGCCTTGCGGGCAGGCGGCTATCTCGACGCCTTCGGCTGGCCGCTGGCGCTGCCCGACGGGGCCAAGGCGTTGGAGGCGTTCATCCTGACCGATCAGCCTGAGGCGGCGAGCCATCTGAGCGGGCGGTATCTGCTGCGCTACACCGGCACCGGCGTGATCCGGGTCGTGGGGCGCGCTGATAACGTGCGCTATGACTATGGCAAGCGCGAGGTGCGGTTCGATGTGACGCCCGGCGAAGGGCCGGTGGCGCTCAGCCTCTTGGAGACCGATGCCGCCGACCCGCTGCGCGACATCACCGTGGTGCGCGAGGATCAGGTGGCGCTGCATGAGTTGGGCGTGATCTTTAACCCGCTCTGGATCGACAAGGTGGCCGATCTGCGCGTGATCCGCTTCATGGACTGGATGTTCACCAATGGCGCGCCGCAGGTCACATGGGACGACCGCCCGGTGCCAGAAGATGCCACCTATATCTGGCGCGGCGTGCCGGTCGAGGTGATGGTGGATCTCGCCAACCAGATCGGTGCCGACCCTTGGGTGAACATGCCACATATGGCCGATGACGGCTATATCCGGGGCTTTGCCACCTATCTGCGCGACCATTTGGACTCTGCCCTCAAAGCGCATGTGGAATATTCCAACGAGGTCTGGAATTTCATGTTTCCCCAGACCGCTTGGGTCCGCGATCAGGCGCTGGCGCTCTGGGGTGACGACGCGGGCGACGATGCCTGGATGCAATTCGCGGGGCTGCGTGCGGCGCAGATGGCGGATATCTGGCGGGCGGAATTTGCCGGCCAAGAGGACCGCTTGCAGGTCGTCGTCGGCACCCATACCGGCTGGCCGGGGCTGGAAGAGCCGCTCTTGATGGCCCCTCTCGCCCTGCAGCACGGACAGTTGACCGAACCGCCCGTCACCCGCTTTGATGCCTATGCCGTGACCGGGTATTTCGGCTATGAGCTGGGCGGTGAGGATAAGGTGGCTGCGGTGCTGGGCTGGATTGCCGCAAGCGAGGCGGTGGCCCGCGCCAAGGCGGTCGAGACCGGCGCTGATCCCGAGGCATATCTGGCCGCGCATCGCTATGATCTGGCCTATGATCTGGCCGCCGAGGCGCTGCGGCAGGGCTCCTTGAGCGCGTTGCTGCGCGATACCCTGCCCTATCACGCCAGGGTCGCGGCCCGGCATGGGCTTCGGCTGGTGATGTATGAGGGTGGCACGCATGTGGTGGGTCAAGGGGCCGTGGTCGAGAATGACGCGCTGACCGAGTTCTTTGTCGGGTTCAATTACGGTCCGCAGATGGGCGTGCTCTATGACGAATTGCTGCGCGGCTGGACGGCGGCGGGCGGCACGCTTTTCAACGCTTTTGTCGATGTGGCTGCGTCCTCGAAATGGGGCAGTTGGGGCGCACTCCGGCATCTCGACGATATGACGCCTCGCTGGGAGGCTTTGATGCGCGCGAATGCGGTGACGTCGGATTGGGATGCAGGGCGCGCGGAGGGCGTTTTCCTGCATGGTGTAACGCAGCGCGCCGGACCGGATGGCGCGCGGCTTGAGGGCACGGCCAAGGCGGATATTCTGCTGGGCGCTGCCGGGGACGATGTCTTGGTCGGTTCCGGCGGGAATGACCGGATGCACGGCGGCGCGGGCCGCGACCTAGCGATTCTGCCGGGGGCGCGGGAGGCATACGGAATCGGGCGCGAGGGCACGCGGGTGATTCTTGAGGGGCCGCAGGGGGCGGTCGTGCTGGTCGATGTCGAAGCGGTGGAGTTCGCAGATGCGCCCGGTCAACCGGTGGCGCTCAGCGATCTGATGTAGCCCCCCGCGCGGAGCAAGGCGCGGAGCGCCGCCGCGCGATCTCTGGGCCGTCTCGCGTTAATCCTCCTTCATCCCTCCGAGAAACCCCCGAATCTCCTCCGCCACAACGCGCGCATGGCTGATCGGCCCCATATGCCCCGCGCCCTGCACCACAACGCGGCGCGCATCGGGTATCCGCGCGGCAAGCCCCGCATTGATCGCCGCGATGATCTCGGGCGAGGCGCTGCCCTCCATCAGCAAAACCGGCACGCCGATCCGCTCCAAGGCACCGCTCGACAGCATCCTGCCTGCGTCCTCATAGAGCGCAGCGGTCGCCGCCTCGATCAGCGGCATCTGGGCCGCCATCGCGGCGCGCGCGCCCTCAGGCAGGGCCGTCCATCCGCGCCGGTCGCCCCAAACGCCGGTAAACCCCTCGGCGGCGCGCAGAAAATCGCCCACCGCCATGCCCGCCGCATACTCCGCCATTTCCGCCACATGGCCCGCCCGCAAGCCGGGCTGATCGTGCAGACCCACGGCGAAGAACACCGGCTCGTAGAGGATCAGCGAGCGCACCAGATCCGGGCGCTCGACCGCCAACCGCAACGCCACCGTCGCGCCAAAGGAATGGCCGATGATATCGGTGGGTGCGTCGAGAAAATCGGCGGCCATCGCGGTGCTGACCGCCTGAATCTCGTCCGCGCCGGACCAAGCCCCGCTTTGCCCATGCCCCGGCAGATCAAACGCCGTCAGCCGCAGCGCGCCGCTCACCTCGCGCGCCAAGGGCCCCCAACTGCCGCTATGCGACAGAGAGCAATGGATCGCCAAAGCGCGGCGCGGGCCAGCGCCCAGCTCTGTCCAATGGGTCGGAAACCCGCCCCTCAGCCCCTCTGGCATCGGATCAGAGCTTGCCCGCCAGATGCAGGTCGAGATCCTCGAGCCGGTCTTGACCCCAGAAATTCTGGCCGCTGTCCACGACATAGAAGGGGGCGCCAAAGACGCCTGCGGCCACCGCCTCTTCAAGATTGGTGGCATAGGTTTCCGCGCCGCTCAAAAGCCCCGTGTCGGCCAATGCCGGGTCAAATCCGGCGCGTTTGAGGCAATCGCGGATCACCTCATCCTCGGCGATGTTGCGCTCCTCCGCCCAGCAGGCGCGCAGGATGGACTGCACCAGCCCGCCCAGATCACCACCACCCGCGCTCTGCGCGGCGATGATGGCATAGGACGAGGGCGCGGGATTGGTGGGCCAGAACGCCGGTTTCAGCGTCAGGGCCATGCCGCGCCGTTTCGCCTGACGCGGCAATTCCTGATTGCGATAGGCGGTGCGCGACGGGTGGCGATCCGCCGGGGCAGCGCCGCCGGTGCGCGCAAAGAGCGCCATGATGTCGAGCGGCTTGTAGGTGATGCTCGCGCCATGGCGCGCCGCGCTCTCCTCCAGCCCCGCGCCCGACAGATAGGCATAGGGAGAGAGGGTCGAGAAATAATAGTCAATATGGGCCATTTCGGCGCGTTCCTTTGCTGCATCGCTTTGCCTGAGCATGACCACATGCTAAGCGGTGTCAACATCACGAATCTGTCACACTGTGCAGCCGGGGACACATCATGCCAGCCACATCGCAACCGAAGCTCATTTCGGGCAATGCCAACATGCCGCTTGCCACGGCCATTTCCCGGCGAATGTCGATGCACCGCGGCGTCAACGTCGGACTGGTCGACGCACGGGTCGAACGGTTCAACGATCAGGAAATCTTTGTTGAGGTCTACGAAAATGTGCGCGGCGAGGATATGTTCATCATCCAGCCCACGTCGAACCCGGCCAATGACAACCTGATGGAACTGCTTATCATGGCCGACGCGCTGCGCCGGTCTTCGGCGGCGCGCATCACCGCCGTGATTCCCTATTTCGGCTATGCGCGGCAGGATCGCCGTTCCAAGGCACGGACGCCCATTTCGGCAAAACTTGTCGCCAATATGATTGTCGAGGCCGGGGTTGAGCGAGTGCTGACCATGGACCTGCACGCCGCACAAATTCAGGGCTTTTTCGACATTCCGGTGGACAACCTTTACGCCTCGCCAATCTTTGCGCTGGATATCATGACGCAATTTAAGGGTCGGACGCAGGATGTGATGGTGGTTTCGCCGGACGTGGGCGGCGTGGCGCGGGCACGCGAACTGGCCAAGCGGATCACCGCTCCGCTGTCGATTGTCGACAAGCGCCGGGAGAAGGCGGGCGAGGTTGCGGAAATGACCGTGATCGGCGATGTGACGGACAAGATCTGTATCATCGTCGATGACATGTGCGACACGGCGGGCACCATGTGCAAGGCTGCCGAAGTGCTGATGGAAAACGGCGCGCGCGAGGTGCATGCCTATACCACCCATGGCGTCATGTCCGGCCCGGCGGTCGAGCGCATCACCAAATCCGTTCTGAAATCCATGGTGATCACGGACACGATCCTGCCCACAGAGGCGGTCAAGGCGACGCCAAACATCCGCATCATCCCGACCGCCCCGGTCTTTGCCCAAGCCATTCTCAACATCTGGAGCGGCACCAGCGTGTCGTCGCTCTTTGACACGCCGACCCTGGAACCGGTCTATGAGGGCCAGTTTGGCGGCTGATCCCGGTTTTGCGCCACTGCGGGGCGCATGATCGGCATGGAGCCTTGGATCTTTCTCTCGATTGCGGCGGCGGCGTTTCAAACGCTGCGCTTCATGCTGCAAAAGCATCTGAGCATGGGCGCGCTCAGCGCAGGCGGCGCGACCCTGGCGCGGTTCTTCTATTCCGCGCCCTTCGTTGTGGCGCTGTCGCTGGGGTATCTGGCCGCAACCGGCGCGGATTGGCCGGGGTACACGCCGCTTTTCTGGGCCTATGCCGTCGTGGGCGGGCTGACGCAGATTCTGGCGACATGGTGTGTGGTGGCGCTCTTTGCAGAGCGTAATTTCGCCGTTGGCATCACCTTCAAGAAAACCGAGGTGGTGCAGACCGCCCTCGTGGGCCTTGTGATTCTGGGTGACCGGATCACATGGCTGGGCCTCGGTGCGATCCTGTTGGGGCTGATCGGCGTGCTGATCCTGTCCGAAACACCGGGATTTGAAGGCCGTTGGTGGCGGCGTTTCGGCAATCGGGCGGCAGCGCTTGGGCTGGCCTCGGGGGCGTTTTTTGCAGTCTCTGCCGTGGGCTATCGCGGCGCTACGCTGGAGATTGCGAGTGACGACCCGCTGCTGCGCGCAGGTCTGTCGCTGATGGTGGTGACGGTGATGCAGGCGGTGGCGCTCACGCTCTGGCTGATGTGGCGCGAACCGGGTCAGGTGGGGCGTGTGATCGCAGCGCGGCGCACGGCGGTCTGGATGGGGCTGACGGGCATGGCGGGCAGTCTCTGCTGGTTCACGGCCTTTACGCTGCAAAACGCGGCGATGGTGTTTGCGGTGGGACAGGTCGAGGTGATCTTTTCGCTTTTCGCCTCGGTGCTGTTTTTCGGCGAGCGGATTTCCCGGCGGGAGGGCTGGGGGATTGCGCTCATCACGCTCTCGGTGATCGCGGTGGTGGCGCTAAGGTAAGGCGGGTGTGGCATCAAGGGCTGAGCCGCGCGGTCGCTGGGCTGGGGACTAGCGAAGCAACACCCGTGGCTGCCACTTTATGCCGGCAAAATCAGCGGAACCTCTCAAAGATGCGCTCCCTCTCAAAATCGCTAGGCCGCGGGACGGCCCAGCGATCCGCGCGGCGGTGCCTGCGGCACCTTGGTTCCGCGCAAGGGGGACGCGCGGAGTCCCCCTGTCACCCAGCCGCCGCGCCCTTCAATCGCAAAAACAGGCTCTCCTCGTCATCATTGCGGAAGAACGGCACCGACACGGGCGGGTTGCGGTCATGTGCGCGCGCCGTGACCTCGGCCAGCACCACCTCGGTAATAAACGGCAGGTCAAAGCGGCGCGCCTCTTCCAAGGGAATCCACTGCAAATGGCTCAATTCCTCGCAGGCGGCGGAAAAATCGTCCGGGTCTCCGGCCAATGCCTCGGCATGCACCAGAAAGAACCGCGCATCAAAGCGGCGCGGGCGGCCCGGCGGGGTGATGGCGCGAAACACGAATTGCAGCGGATCAGCCACCGGCACCAGACCGCGCGCGGCAAAGCCCGCCCAATCGCCGGGCACCGCCCCCGGCCATGCGCCGGGCATCCCAAGCGCCAGCCCGGTTTCCTCCCACAGTTCCCGAATGGCGGCGGCGGCAATCGCGTGGCTCAGATCGCGGTCGCAATCCTCGGTCAGCCGCGTGGCGCAGAGCGGCGGCAGAGGGCGTGCCAGCGGAATACCCGCGTCCCCCGCATCGACCGCCCCACCGGGAAAGACGAATTTGTTGGGCATGAACGCGGCGGTCGCCCCGCGCTGCCCCATAAGCACATGCGGGCGGTCCGGATCGCGCAATACGATCACGGTCGCGGCGTCGCGAATGGCGGTCTTGTCGATTGCGGTCATGCCTGCCCCTTTGCGGCGGGGCTAGTGGCTCATCTTGAACCCATGCATCAGCCGCGCCCATTGAAAGGCCACAATGGCCCCCTTCAACCGTGGCAAAAGGTAGAGCGACAGCGCGATGGTGCCAATAGCGAATATGGTAAAGAGCACCAGAGGTTCGGGCCGGAACTGCACAAAGGCGATATGCAGCAGCGGGGCCATCAGATGCCCGACAATCAGAATCGTCAGATAGGCCGGGCCATCGTCGGCGCGCGCATGGCTCAAATCCTCGCGGCAGACCGGGCAGGTGTCGCGCAGTTTGAGATAGCTGCTGAGAATCGGACCGCTGCCGCAATTCGGGCATTTGCGGGAAAAGCCACGGCGCAGCGCAGGCCACAGGGCCCGGTCGGTTTGGGGTATCGTTGTGTCGCGCATCGTGGCCTCGCTTTGGGTTTACGCAAATATGGCGCATGCCGGTTCTAGAGAAAAGGTGACAGACCGTCCTTGCGGCGCGATGTCGCAAAAACCGCGGCTGTCCGCAATTAATTTCATCTCCTGCGACGGAGCGGGCAGCACCCCGCGTTAGAGACCTTAGAAACGCCCCGAAGAGCGGGGCGCTTCGCGAGATGACATCAAATCCCTGAGGGAGATCAAGACGATGAAAAAGACAGCGTTGATGGTGGGTCTGACGACTGCGATTCTGGCCGGTGGGCTGAGTGTGGCACAGGCCGACAGCCACAAGGGCAAGATGGGCATGGGCATGCGCCACAGCTTTGAAGAGCTGGATGCCGATGCAGATGGCAAGATCACACCCGAGGAAATGACCGCCCATATGCAGGCCCGTTTCGAGGGGGCCGATAGCGATGGCGATGGGGCCCTGTCCAAGGACGAGTTGGTCGCGCGCATGACCGAGCGTCAGGCCGAGCGCATGGCCGCCTATGCCGATCACATGATCGAGCGGCACGATGCCAACAGCGATGGCAAGCTCAGCCCCGACGAAATGCAGGCCCGCAACAAGGGCAAGATGTTCGAAAAGATCGACGCCGATGGCGATGGCGCGATTTCCAAGGAAGAGTTCTCCGAGATGCGCGGCAAGCATCACGGCATGATGAAGGACAAGAAGGCAAGCGAGTAACATTTGCCGGCGCGGGGCACCCCCGCGCCGGGCCTCTGGTCAGGGGCCGATCCGAAGGATACGCTGGAGGGCGATGCGCATGCCATTCGACGCCATGGAGGATTTGCCCGACGACGCGCTCTTGGCGCGGTTCGCGGAGGGTGACGCCATGGCCGCGCGCATCCTGACACTGCGCCTCACACCGCGTGTCATGGCGCATGGCTACCGCCTCTTGGGCAACCGCACAGAGGCCGAGGATGTGGCGCAAGAGGCGCTCTTGCGGCTCTGGCGGCAGGCCCCCGAGTGGCGCCCCGGCGAGGCCAAGGTCAGCACCTGGCTCTACCGCGTGGTGGCCAATCTCTGCATCGACCGGCGCAGACGGGCGCGCGGCGGCAATCTGCCGCTTGAGGCGATCCCCGAGCCCGAGGATGGGCAAGCCAGCGCCGCCGAGCAGATGCAGGACCGCGCCCGCGCCGATGCGCTGCAATCCGCGCTGGATCAGTTGCCCGAACGGCAGCGGCAAGCGGTGGTTCTGCGCCATATCGAAGGGTTGGCGAACCCGGATATCGCCGACATCATGGACGTGACCGTCGAGGCGGTCGAAAGTCTGACCTCACGCGGCAAGCGCGCACTCAGTGCGCTTCTGGCGGGGCGACAAGAGGAGTTGGGATATGTCGATGAGCGATAAGGATCAGGATTTTGCCGGGCTTGGCGCGTTCTTTGACGCCGCCCGCGCCCATCCACCCGCGCCCTCGGCGGAGTTGCTGGCGCGCGTCCTCAGCGATGCCGAGGCCGAACAGGTCTGGATCACCCGCCGGGCAGAGACCGCCCGCGCCGCGCCGCGCGCTGGTCTCTTGGAACAACTCTATCGCCTCTTGGGCGGTTGGCCCGCGATGGCGGGGCTGACAACCGCCGTTGTGGCGGGCGTCTGGATTGGGACCGCGCTGCCCGAGGGGCTATCCGGCAGCGGCGAGGCGGCCTATCTGGTCGATATCACACCCGAAGCGGTGTTTGAACTGGCGGGAGATTTCTGATGGCAGAGCAGCAGACCGCAGCGCGACCCAAGCCTTGGGTGCGGGCGCTTTTGGTGGCCTCTCTGGCGCTCAACCTTGCGGTGGCGGGGCTGGCGGCGGGCTGGGCGCTGCGCCATGGCGGCGATCACGCCGGTCATCACCCCTCGCGGCTCGACATGGCCGGGGGGCCGCTTACACGTGCGCTCTCGGATGCGGACCGCCGCGCCATTGGCCGCGCGATGCGGGACGCATGGCGCAGCCGCACGGACAACAGTCCCAGCATCGGCGAGAGTTTCGACGCGCTTGTGATCGACCTGCGCGCCGTGCCGTTTGACGCCGACCGGGTCGCGGCGCAGATGCGCACCCAGCGCGACGGATTTGCCGCGCGCTTCGAGATGGGTCAGGAGGTGCTCTTGACGCATCTCGCGGCCATGTCTGATGCTGATCGCGCCGCCTATGCCGACCGTCTGGAGGCGCAGATCGCCGATTACCGCGCCAAGCGCGAAAAGCATCGCAAGGACTGACGCCCCTCACCCCCGCCGCAATGCACGCGGCGTGGTGCCATACTGCCGCCTCAGCGCGCGGGTGAGCGCCGCAGGCGATTCGTAACCCGAGCGCAGCGCAATCTCCGCCATACCCAGCCGCGTATTCTCGACCAGCTTGCGCGCCGCCGCGAGCCTGAGATGGCGATAGACCGCCCCCGGCGGTGCGCCAAGGCCTGCCCGAAACCGCCGGTCGAGTGTGCGCGGCTGGCACGACAGTCGCCGCGCCAGATCACTCAGCGACAAAGGCCGCTCGACATTGTCGCGCATCAGCCCCAGCGCCCGACGCAGCAGGGGATCCCCCACCGCCGCATCCTCGCGCGCCGGGGTGACAGGCGGATCGCCATGCAGGAACAGCGCCTCGACATCCAGCCGCACCGCCATGCCCAGATGATCGCTGATCAGCCCCAGCGTGAGATCAAGCGCCGACATCGCCCCCGCACAGGTCATCCGCGTCCCGTCGCGCAGCACCCGCGCGCGCTCTGGCGTGACCGCCAGAAACCGCTCTGTAAAGGCATCGAGCAAGTCCCAATGCACCGTCGCCCGCCGCCCATCCAAGAGCCCCGCAGAGGCCAAGAGCCAAGGTCCGCTGTCCAGCCCCACCGTCACCTCCGCCCGCCGCGCCGCGCCTTGCAGCGCGCGGCGGGTGGCGGCGGTGTCGTGCCGGTCGTGATCGTAGCTCGCCAGCACAAAGAGGTAATCGCAGGCGGTCAGCGCCCCCAGCCCACCATGCGCCAGCACCTCGATCCCGCTGGATGAGCGCGCGGGCGCGCCGTCCAGTGTCAGGATCTGCCAGTCAAACCCGCGCCGCGGCCCAAGCGTATTGGCGGCGCGCAATGGCTCCAGACAATTGGCAAGGCACAGGTTCGAGAACCTGTCAAAGAGCAGGAGCGCGATGCGCACCGGGGCGTTGGATGATTTTGTCCATTGCGGCATGATTATTGTCTTATAGCGCACACTCAATCGCCCTGCCAGCACGTTAGGCTGAGGCCAACACCCAAGCCGGAGGATACCATGCCGCTCACCATGAACCGCGAGGTTTTCATCACCTGTGCCGTCACCGGATCGGGGGCGACGCAGGACAAAAGCCCGCATGTCCCGCGCTCGCCCAAGGACATCGCCGAGAGCGCGATTGCCGCCGCCAAGGCAGGGGCCGCCGTGGTGCATTGCCATGTGCGCGACCCCGAAACCGGCGCGCCCTCGCGCGATCTCAAACTCTTTCGCGAGTTGACCGACCGCATCCGCGACAGCGACACCGATGTGGTGCTCAATCTGACGGCGGGGATGGGTGGCGACATGATCTTTGGCGGCGTGGAATCGCCTCTGCCGCTCTCGCCCAAGGGCACCGATATGGCCGGTGCCACCGAGCGTGTCGCCCATGTCGCCGAATGCCTGCCAGAAATCTGCACCCTCGACTGCGGCACGATGAATTTCGCCGAGGCCGATTATGTCATGACCAACACCCCCGGCATGTTGCAGGCCATGGGCCGGATGATGACAGACCTGGGCGTAAAGCCCGAGATTGAGGCGTTTGACACCGGCCATCTGTGGTTTGCCAAGCAACTGGTCAAGGATGGCATTCTGGAGCCCGACGCGCTGGTGCAGCTTTGCATGGGCGTGCCATGGGGGGCGCCGGACGATCTCAACACCTTCATGGCGATGGTGAATAACGTGCCAGAGAATTGGACCTTTTCCGCCTTTGCCCTTGGTCGCCACCAGATGCCCTATGTTGCGGCTTCGGTGCTGGCGGGCGGGCATGTGCGCGTGGGGCTCGAGGATAATCTCATGCTCGACCGCGGCGTGCTGGCCACCAATGCACAACTGGTCGAGCGGGCAAAGGACATCATCGAGGGCTTGGGCGCGCGCCTGATGACCCCCGCCGAAGTGCGCGAAAAACTGCGCCTGACCAAACGGGCGCCGCGCGGATGAACCAGCGCGTGGTGATCACCGGCGGCGCGTCGGGGATCGGGCGGCGCTTGGCCGAACGCTTTGCCGCGCGCGGCGACCGGGTGGCGATTTGCGATGCCGATGGCGATGCGGTGGCCCGGATGCAGGCCGATCATCCCGCGATGATCGCGCATCAGGCCGATGTGACCGACGAGGCGCAGATGACGGCCTTTCTCGGGCATGTCGAGGTTACGTGGGGCGGGGCCGATGTGCTCTGCGCCAATGCCGGCACCGGCGGCCCCGCAGGCCGGATCGAGGATCTGGACTATGCCGCATGGCAGGCCTGCGTCGGCGTCAACCTCTTTGGCGCCTTCCTCGCCTGTCGCTGGGCCGCGCAGGTGATGCGGGCGCAAGGATCGGGGCTGATCCTGATCACCACCTCCACCTCCGGCCTGCATGGCGTGCCCTACCGCACGCCCTATGTGGCGGCGAAATGGGGGCTTGTGGGGCTAACCAAGACACTGGCGATGGAGCTTGGCCCCGCAGGCGTGCGCGTCAACGCCATCGCCCCCGGCGCGGTCGAAGGCCCGCGGATGGAGCGTGTCGTGGAGATGGAGGCCCGCGCCTCTGGCCGGAGTGAGGATGAGGTTCGCACGCTTTACGCGCGCGGCACCAGCCTGCGCACATGGGTCACGGCGGATGATCTGGCGGATATGGCGCTTTTCCTCGCCTCCCCCGCAGCAAACAAGATAACGGGCCAGATACTGGCCGTGGACGGACATACGGAGAGCATGGTCTAATGACGAGAACAGCAGCAATCATCGGCGGTGGCGTGATCGGCGGCGGCTGGGCCGCGCGTTTCCTTCTCAATGGCTGGGATGTGCGGGTGTTCGACCCCGACCCAGAGGCCGCACGCAAGATCGACGCGGTGCTGGCCAATGCCCGCCACGCCCTGCCCATGCTCTATGACGTGGCCCTCCCCCCAGAAGGCACGCTTAGCTTTCACACGACAATGTCCGAAACCGTCATGGGCGCAGAATGGATACAGGAAAGCGTGCCCGAGCGGCTGGAACTGAAACGCAAGGTGTTCCAAACCCTGCAGGAGCATTGCGATCCGGCGGCCATCATCGGCTCGTCCACGTCCGGCTTCAAACCGTCGGAATTGCAGGGCTGCGCCACGCGCCCGGAACAGATCGTCGTCACCCATCCGTTCAACCCGGTCTACCTCTTGCCGCTGATCGAACTGGTGACAACCGAGAAAAACGATGCGGCCGTTATCGCCCGCGCCAAGGATATCCTGACATCGCTCGGCCACTTCCCCCTGCATGTGCAAAAGGAAATCGACGCTCATATTGCCGACCGCTTCCTCGAGGCCGTCTGGCGCGAGGCGCTCTGGCTGATCAAGGACGGCATCGCCACCACCGAGGAAATCGACAACGCCATCCGCTATGGCTTTGGCCTGCGCTGGGGGCAAATGGGCCTGTTTGAGACCTACCGCATCGCGGGTGGCGAGGCGGGCATGAAACATTTCATCGACCAGTTCGGCCCCTGTCTGCAATGGCCCTGGACCAAGCTGATGGATGTGCCGGAGTTGACCGAGGACTTGGCCCAGATGATCGCCGATCAATCGGATGCGCAATCGGGTCATTTGACGATCCGCGAACTCGAACGCAAACGCGACAATAACCTTGTCGCCATGCTGCGCGCGCTGCGCCAACAGGGCAATGCGGCGGGACGGCTGATCAACGAACATCAGGCAACGATCACTGCCCCGCTCAGCGACAGCACGCCCATTATCAGTGCCCGCCGCGTGATCCCAGCGGATTGGACCGATTACAACGGCCATATGAACGAGGGCCGCTTTGGCCAGCTCTTCAGCGACGCCGCCGATGCGGTGATGGCCCATGTCGGCGCGGATGCCGCCTATATCGCGGGCGGTCTCAGCTATTTCACGGTCGAGAACACCATCAGCTTTCTGGCCGAAGCCCATGCCGGCGAATATGTCCGCGTCGAGACGCGTGTGACCCAAGGCGAGGGCAAGAAACTCCGCTGTTTCCACGAGATGAAGCGCGAGAGCGACGGCGCACTCTTGGCGACCTCGGATCAGTTCATGCTGCATGTCGATCTCACCTCCCGCAAATCCTGCGATCCGCGTGCCGATGTGCTGGCGCGGGTCGAGGCGCTTGCCAAGCTGCACAAGGAGGCCTGAGATGCACTTCGGACTGACCGACGAGCAAGAGATGATCGTCTCCACCGTGCGCAGCTTTGTCGAGAATGAGATTTACCCCCACGAAGCCCTTGTCGAGCGCACCGGCGAGGTGCCCCCCGACGTGGCCCAAGCCATCAAGCAGAAAACCATCGACCTTGGCTTTTACGCCTGCAATTTCCCCGAGGCTGTGGGCGGCGCGGGCCTCTCCCATCTCGAATTCGCCCTCGTTGAACGCGAATTGGGGCGCGGCTCCATGGCGCTCACGCATTTCTTTGGGCGGCCGCAGAATATCCTGATGGCCTGCAAGGGCGAACAGATCGAGCGCTACCTGCATCCGGCGGTGCGCGGCGAGCGGATGGATGCGCTCGCCATGACCGAACCGGGGGCCGGATCGGACGTGCGCGGCATGAAATGCACGGCGCGCCGGGATGGCGGTGATTGGGTGCTCAACGGCACCAAGCATTTCATTTCGGGCGCCGATCACGCCGATTTCGTCATCGTCTTTGTCGCCACCGGCGAGGATCAGACCGACAAGGGGCCGAAAAAGCGGATCACCACCTTCCTCGTGGATCGCGGCACGCCGGGCTTTACCATCCGCGACGGATACAAATCCGTCAGCCATCGCGGCTACAAGAACATGGTGCTGGAATTCGACGATTGCCGCCTGCCGGGTGCCCAGGTGCTGGGCGAGGTCGATGGCGGCTTTGCGGTCATGAACGACTGGCTCTACGCCACGCGGATCACCGTAGCCACCATGGCGGTGGGCCGCGCGCGCCGCTGCTTTGACCACGCGCTGCGCTATGCGGCGGAGCGGGAACAATTCGGGCAGGCGATCGGCAAGTTCCAGGGCGTCAGCTTTCAACTGGCCGACATGATCACCGAGATCGACGCGGCCGATCTTTTGACCCTCAACGCCGCCTGGCGGCTGGATCAGGGCCTGCCCGCCAACCGCGAGATTGCCAGCGCCAAGCTCTATGCCTCGGAAATGCTGGCCCGCGTGACCGATGCCACGCTGCAAATCCACGGCGGTATGGGGCTGATGGACGACCTCCCGATCGAGCGGTTCTGGCGCGATGCACGGGTCGAACGCATCTGGGACGGCACGTCCGAGATCCAGCGCCATATCATCAGCCGCGAGATGCTGCGGCCTTTGGGAGCGTAAGAGTTTTGATGCCACCGGCGGGGATATTTGCAGCAAGAAGAAAGGGGGAGACCGGCGTCCGGCCATCCCCCGGAGAGGACAATGCCTTTCTCCTTGCACGGTCATCGGCGTCCCCGCCTGTACCGTGGGACATGATTAGCGATGCGCGGTTAACAGACCGTTATGGCCGCTTCTTCTTGCCAGAAATATCCCCGCCGGAGGCATCCGACCTCTTTTCTCAAGGCCAGCCCCATGCGTGACCTCTCCCGCCTCCTGCGCCCCGCCTCCATCGCCGTGATTGGCGGCGGCACATGGTGTGCCAATCTCATCCGCCAATGCGCGGCCATGGGCTTTGCCGGGCCGGTCTGGCCAGTGCATCCGACCAAGGCGGAGATCGGCGGCGCGCGCGCCTATCCGTCGCTTGACGCCCTGCCCGGCGTGCCCGATGCGGTCTTTGTCGGCGTTAACCGCGAGGCGACGATCACAACCATTGCGCAGCTTCGGGATATGGGCGCGGGCGGCGCTGTCTGCTTTGCCGCAGGCTTTCTCGAGGCCGAGGCAGAGCTGGGCGACGGTGCGCAGATGCAGGCGCGACTGCTGCAAGCGGCGGGCGCGATGCCGATTATCGGCCCCAATTGCTATGGCTTCGTCAATTACCTCGATGGTGCGCTGCTCTGGCCTGATCAGCATGGCGGGCAACGCTGCAAGAGCGGCGTGGCGATCCTCACGCAAAGCTCGAACATCGCCATCAACCTCAGCATGCAGGCGCGCGGCCTGCCGATTGCCTATCTCATGACGGTGGGCAATCAGGCGCAGTTGGGTCTTGCCGACCTTGGCCGTGCGCTTCTTGAGGATCCCCGCGTCACCGCCCTTGGCCTGCATATCGAGGGGGTGGGTGATCTGCGCGCCGTTGAGGCCTTGGCCGAGGCTGGGCACAAGGCGGGCAAATCCATCGTTGCGCTCAAATCCGGGCGCTCGGACCAAGCGCGCGCCGCCACGCAATCGCACACCGCCTCATTGGCCGGGAGTGGCGCGGGGGCGGCCGCCCTCTTGGCGCGGTTGGGCATCGCGCAGGTCACATCCCTGCCACAGATGCTGGAAACCCTGAAACTGCTGCATTTTGCAGGCCCCTTGCCGGGCAATGCTATAGCCTCGATCTCTTGTTCTGGCGGCGAGGCGAGCCTGATGGCCGACACCGCCCTTGAACACGACGTTACCTTGCCGCCGCTCACCCCCGCACAGGCCAGCGCCCTGCGCGCCGCCCTCGGACCACGGGTGGCTCTGGCCAACCCGCTGGACTACCACACCTTTATCTGGGGCGATGTGCCTGCCATGGCCGCGACATTCACCGCCGCCCTTGATGGCCCCGCCGACATCGGCGTGCTGATCGCCGATTTTCCGCGTCCCGACCGCTGCGATCCCGCTGCCTGGGACTGTATTTTCGAGGCGGGCGCAGAGGCGCAAGGCCGGGTGGGCAAGCCGCTCGCCCTGATCGCCACCCTGCCCGATTGCCTGTCCGAGAGCGTGGCCGAGCGCGCCATTGCAAGCGGTTTGATCCCACTGGCCGGGCTGGATGATGGTCTTGCCGCCATTGCCCACGCCGCGTGGCTGGGACAGGCGCGCACCACACCGGCCCCCCTGCTTCTGCCCGGCACGCCCGCGCAGCCCCGCACCTTGACCGAGGCCGAGGCCAAGGCCGCGCTCGCCGCCCATGGTTTGCGCATCCCGCAGGCCCGCCGCGCCACCTCTGCTGCTGATCTCACCCCGATCCTCACCGCCATGCCCCTGCCATTGGTGATCAAGGCCGAGGGGCTGGCGCATAAGACCGAAGCCGGCGGCGTGGTCTTTGTCCGCCACGCGGGCGACCGTCCCGAGGCAGAGGCCACGGCCCGCGCCATGCCCTGTCAAAGCTGGCTGATCGAGGAGATGATCGCGGGCACGATTGCGGAACTGCTGATCGGTGTGCTGCGTGATCCGGCGCATGGTTTCGTGCTGACGCTGGGCGCGGGTGGCACGCTCACCGAGATCCTGCGCGATACAACCTGCCTGCTCTTGCCGGTGACGGAGTCGGACATTACGCAGGCGTTGAACCGCCTGCGCCTTGCACCCCTGCTGGGCGGCTATCGCGGCCAACCCGCCGCCGACCGCGCCGCCATCCTGCGGGCGGTCATGGCGGTTCAGGACTGTGTGACCGCCCATGCCGACAGCCTGGAAGAGGTGGAAATCAACCCGCTCCTCTGCACCGCCAAGGACGCAGTTGCCGTGGATGCGCTCATCACCAAGGGAGAGAGACCATGACCGACACCCCCATTCGCACCGAACGCAACGGAGCCGTGCTTGAGGTGACACTGGACCGCCCCAAGGCGAATGCCATCGACGCCGCCACCAGCCGAATCATGGGTGAGGTGTTTCGCGCGTTCCGCGACGATCCCGAGCTGCGCGTGGCGATCCTGACCGGGGCGGGCGAAAAGTTCTTTTGCCCCGGCTGGGATCTCAAATCCGCCGCAGAGGGCGAGGCGCCGGACAGCGACTATGGCGTCGGCGGCTTTGGCGGATTGCAGGAATTGCGCGGGCTGAACAAGCCGGTGATTGCCGCGATCAATGGCATCGCCTGTGGCGGCGGGCTGGAACTGGCGCTGTCGGCGGACATTATCCTTGCCGCTGAGCACGCCAGTTTTGCCTTGCCCGAAATCCGGTCCGGCACCGTGGCCGATGCCGCCAGCGTGAAACTACCCAAACGCATCCCCTATCACATCGCCATGGAACTCCTGATCACGGGCCGCTGGTTTGATGCAGAAGAGGCCGCGCACTGGGGGCTGGTCAACCATATCCACCCCGCCGACCGGCTGATGACCGAGGCCCGTGCCATGGCCCAGACCATCGCCAATGGCCCGCCGCTCGTCTATGCCGCGATCAAGGAAATCGTGCGCGAGGCCGAGGCGCTGCGCTTTCAGGATGCGATGAACCGGATCACCCGGCGCCAGTTCGAGACGGTGGATAGTCTCTACGCCTCTGAGGATCAGCAAGAGGGCGCGCGCGCCTTTGCCGAAAAGCGTGATCCGGTGTGGAAGGGGCGTTGACTAGGTTTCGATTGGGCAGAGCGGGGAATGGCCTGAAGGGGACATTGGCCCCAACTGGTGAGACGCGCGGTGCCCGTCCGCCGGGTGGGCGCTGCGACTTGGTCGGCTGGCACTTTATATCTGCCATACACTCCCGCGATTTCAAGAGACTGCAACATTGCAAAAGCGCCCGCCCGAGGGGGCGGACGGGCGCTGCGCGGCGGCGCGTGCCGCGCCTTGATTCCGCGCTTTGGGCATTGAGGCCAATGTCCCCTTCAGGCCAAAACCCGTCTGCCGCCTCCCAGCCCCTCAAATCCGTCCGAACACAGCCGCCAGTATCTCGCCAAGCCGTGCGGCGTCTTCCTCGGTAAAGGCCGCCTGTTGATCGCTGTCGATATCGAACACCGCAATCAACCGCCCCGCCCCATCCCGCACCGGCAACACGATCTCGGACCGGGTGGAACTGGCACAGGCGATATGATCCGGAAAGGCCTCGACATCCGGCACCAAATGCACCGTGCCCATGCGCGCCGCAGCGCCACAGACACCGCGTGAAAATGGGATGCTCAGGCATCCATGCCCGCCCTGATAGGGTCCGATCTTGAGCATTTCGGGCGCTGTCACACGGTAAAACCCGGTCCAGTCAAACCGATCATCGGCATGATGCACCTCGCACACCACCGTGGCCATGAGCGCAACCTCGTCGCTCTCCCCCTCGGTGAGCGCGGCGATGGTCCGTGCGATATGGTCATAATCAATCCGCATGCCCGCGATATGCCACGCCCTGCGATCCAATACCAGAGCCTGCGATCCGGTTGCATCCTGTGCCCGACCATGGCAAAGACGCGCCCCGAATACGAATCCGACATCGACTATAAGGAAACCGACACATGTCCCGTCTGAGCCTGCACCGCAACCTGACCCGTGATCTGGAACCGCTGGCGCGGCTTTTGACTGACAAGGATGATCTGACGCTGGTCAATCCGCAGGCCAGCCATCCGTTCGACGCGCGCGAATGGGCGCTGAAATGGGTGGGCGATCTTGAGGACGAGACCTTTTATCTCTGTGACGAAGACGGGCACGAAGTGGGCTTTTTCGCCCTGCGCGTCGGCGTCGGCCCCGAAGTGCGCCACCTCACCTATGTCTTTGTCGAAGAACGTATGCGCGGCGGCACCGGCGAGGTGCTCTTGTCCCTCGCCGAAGAGGCCGCGCGCCAACTCAACGCGCTGACCATCACCCTCAAGGTGGAGCTCGACAACGCGCCCGCGCTCAACCTCTATCGCAAGGCGGGATACGAGGAATTGTCGCGCCGTCGGGGCATGGCCACCATGCGGCGCGATCTAGAGGCGGCTTGAACCGGATCAGACCCGTTCAATCGCAATCGCAGTCCCCTCGCCGCCACCGATACAGATGGCGGCCACGCCACGGCGCAGCCCGCGTGTTTCCAATGCGTTGAGCAGCGTCACCATGATCCGCGCGCCGGACGCACCAATCGGATGACCGAGCGCACAGGCCCCGCCATTGACGTTGATCCGCTCCCGCGCCACGCCCATCTCGTGCATGAATGCCATGGGCACCACCGCAAAGGCCTCGTTCACCTCCCAGAGATCGACATCCGCCACGCTCCAGCCCAGCCGGTCCAAGAGCTTGCGCGCCGCAGGCACCGGCGCGGTGGTAAAGAGGCTTGGGGCCTGCGCATGGCTCGCATGCCCCATGATCCGGGCGCGAATTTGCAAGCCTCGCGCCTCTGCTGCCGCGTGCGACGCCAGCACCAGCGCCGCCGCGCCATCGCTGATCGACGAGGAATTGGCCGCCGTCACCGTGCCGCCCGCGCGAAACGCCGGTTTCAGCGTCGGGATCTTCTCGGGCCGCGCGTTGGCGGGTTGCTCATCGGCGGAGATCACCGCCTCGCCCTTGCGGGTCCGGACCGTGACCGGGGCAATCTCGCGCGCGAAGGCACCCGAGGCCTGCGCCTCCAGCGCGCCCTGTAGCGAGGCCAGAGCATAGGCATCCTGCGCCTCGCGGGTGAACTGAAATGCCTCGGCGCAATCTTCGGCAAAGGTGCCCATCAGGCGACCCTTGTCATAGGCATCCTCCAGCCCGTCGAGAAACATGTGATCGACCACCTGCGTATGACCCAAGCGCGCACCGCCGCGCATCTTGGGCAAAAGGTAGGGCGCGCCCGACATCGATTCCATGCCGCCCGCGATCATCACCTCAACTTGGCCCAGCGCGATCTGGTCAAAGGCCAGCATCGCCGCCTTCATCCCCGATCCGCACATCTTGTTGAGCGTGGTGGCTGGCACCTCTTCGCCAAGGCCGCCCAGAAACCCGGCCTGCCGCGCCGGGGCTTGCCCCTGCCCTGCGGGCAGCACGCAGCCCATCAGCACCTCATCGACGGTCTTGGCCCCGGCATCCGCCAGTGCGGCGCGAATCGCAACCCCGCCCAGTTCCGCCGCCGACACCCCATCGAAATCGCCTTGAAATCCGCCCATGGGCGTGCGCGACGCCCCTGCGATCACCACATCTTGCATCTTTGCCTCCTCGCAAATCCTGATCCTGCATACCGAATGGTAAGGAATTGGGTCTAGCGTGCCCTGTATTACTACGTATCCCGCCGGAGGCACCATGGATCTGCAATCCACCCAGTATTCTCATATGACCATCATCACGGTTGGCGAGGCGCGCATTGATGCCGCCGCCGCCATCCGGTTCAAGGACGCCATGCGCGCCGCCACCGCGACCGGGGCGGGACATGTGGTGCTGGACCTCAGCAATGTGACCTTTGTCGATTCGAGCGGTCTGGGCGCGATTGTCGCCGCGATGAAACAGATGGGGGGGGCGCGGCGGCTCGATCTGGCCGGGCTCACGCCTGATGTCGCCAAGGTGTTTCGCCTGACCCGGATGGAATCGGTCTTTACGATCCATGATGATATCCTCGATCTCAGATCCCGCGCCACCGGGTGACCCGGTTGAGCGCGCAGCGCCATGACCATCACCAAAGGGAGCGCGCGTTGACCCAGCACGCCACACCACAGAGCAGACCGCAGAGCACACCACAGAGGACGTCACAGAGGTTCACACTCACCGCAACGGCGACGGACCTCACGGTGCGGGACATCCTCGCTCAGGCGCGGCACTGGCTGCAGGCGCAGGGAGTAGCAGACGAACTCTGTGGTTCAGTCGAACTCGCCTTGGCCGAGGCGCTCAACAATATCGTGGAACATGCCTATGCAGCGGACGCACGGGGCGCGATCCGCCTCGTCGCCATTCTGTCCCCGGCGCGGCTCATCTGCGTGCTCAGTGACCACGGCAGGGCCCTGCCCGGGCTTGAACTTCCCGGCGGCGATCGTCCTGCACACACCGTCGCGCGCGACGATCTGCCCGAGGGGGGATTCGGCTGGTTTCTGATTCGCGACCTCACGGACCGGATCGACTATCGCCGCCACGCGGGCTGGAACCACCTGACGCTCGACTTCGGGCTGATCGCGCCCTGATACAACCAGAGGAATCGCCCGCCGCAATTTTACCTCAATCTGAGCAAACTCACGCCGCACAGCCCCAGCATAACGAAGTCTGTAGCTGCATATGGCTTCCCTCGGCGGCGCGTGTAATTGCCCCCACCCAGCGCGCGACGCCGAGGTTTTACCGCCCCTCCCCGATTGGCAAATCCTGCGACTGCGCCTAGTGTCCTTTTACCACTGACACAAGGACACGATATGCGCGATTTTCATACGCCCGGCCGCTCGGCCACATTCGCCACCAATGGGATGTGCGCCACGTCGCATCCACTTGCGGCCAAGGCTGCGATCGACATGCTCGAACGCGGTGGCAACGCCATGGATGCCGCCATCGCGGGCGCGATCCTGCTGGGCCTCTGCGAGCCACAGATGACCGGCATCGGCGGTGATTGCTTTGTGCTTTTCAACGCGCCCGGCAGCAACACCATTCAGGCGCTCAACGGTTCTGGCCGCGCACCCGCTGGCGCCTCTGCCGCCGCGCTGCGTGCCGCAGGCCATGACACTGTGCCGCTCCAGAGCGCGCATGCGGTCACCGTCCCCGGTGCCATCGACGCCTTTTGCCAACTCAGCGCCGATCACGGGCGGCTTGGGCTCGATGCGCTCTTGGCCCCCGCCATCCGCTATGCCGAAGAGGGCGTGCCAGTGGCCCCCCGCGTGGCCTTTGACTGGCCCACAGCGGGCGCTGTGCTTCAGGGGCATGGCCGCACCCATTTCATGCCCACAGGCACCCCGCCCAAGGCAGGCCAGATGTTCCGCGCCCCCGGTCAGGCCGAGGTGCTGCGCCGCGTCGCCAAGGATGGCCGCGCCGCCTATTACGAGGGCGAAGTGGCCGAAGACATCCTCGCCACGCTCAACGCCATGGGCGGCACCCATACGGCCGCCGATTTCGCGGGCCAGCGCTGCGATTACACCACCCCGGTCAGCGGCGATTACAAAGGGGCCAATCTGGTCGAGCATCCACCAAACGGCCAGGGTGCCACCGCGATCCTGCTGCTCAACATCCTGAAACATTTCGATATGGCCAGCATGGACCCGTTTGGCGCAGAGCGTGTCCATATCGAGGCCGAGGCCACCAAGCTCGCCTATGACGCGCGCAACCGCTTTATCGCTGACCCCGATCACATGCGCAAACTCGACTATATGCTCTCGGATGAGACGGCTGCGAAACTGGCCGCGCTGATTGATCCCAAACGCGCCATGGCCGCCGCCAAGCCCCTGACCGAGTCGGTGCATCGCGACACGATCTATATTACCGTGGTGGACCGTGACCGGATGGCAGTGTCGCTGATCTATTCGATCTTTCACGGATTCGGTTCTGGCATCGCGTCCGAGAAATTCGGCGTGCTGCTGCAAAACCGCGGCGCGGGCTTTACTCTGGAAGAGGGTCATCCCAACGAATTCGGCGGCGGCAAGCGCCCGATGCACACGATCATCCCCGGCATGTTGACCGAGAATGGCCGCGTCACCATGCCCTTTGGCGTGATGGGCGGCTCGTATCAGTCAACGGGGCATGCGCGGATGGTGTCGAACCTGCGCGATTTCGGGATGGACCCGCAATCCGCCATCGACGCACCGCGCGCCTTTGCCGATCCTCTGGGCCTCAATCTTGAGCGGGGCTATGGCGACGATGTGGCACAGACCCTTGCCGACATGGGGCACGACATCCTGCGTCAACCCGGCCCCATCGGCGGTGCGCAGGCGATCTATATCCATGAGGACGGTGTTCTTGAGGGGGGCAGCGACCCGCGCAAGGACGGCTGCGCGCTCGCGTATTGAGATCGGAGAGGGTGCGCCAGTCCGGCGCGCCCTGCCTGCATCAGTTCAACTGGAAATGCAGCGGGTAATGCCCATCCTCGAACGGCCCGAAGAGATCGGGAATGTCCGGGTGATCCACCGGTTCGCCCGAATAATCGGCCACGAGGTTCTGTTCGCTCACATAGGCCACATAGTAGCTCTGCTCGTTTTCCGCCAGCAGGTGATAGAACGGCTGTTCCTTGGACGGGCGGCTGTCCTCGGGAATCGAGGCATACCATTCCTCGGTATTCGAGAACTGCGGATCGACATCAAAGATTACCCCGCGAAACGGGTGCTTCTTGTGACGGACCACTTGGCCCAGATGATATTTTGCACGTGTTCTAATCATATCGCGTTTGCCCCTACCTTTGGATTGTAAACCTTTCAAGGGTGGTTTGTCCAATAATCGGCTGAAACAGTTGGGAAACAGTCTGTGAACCCAGGCGTGACAGCGGACTTCGGCGCAAAGCCCGTGAATTCGTGATTCCCCCCGGAAACGCTTTCCGCTAAACTTGCAAAAAAAAGAGAGCGAGAGGCAAATGAGCAGAACTCTTCGCGCGTTGATGGTGTTGTTCGTGCTGGCCTCCTGTGGGGGCGGCAATGGCTATGGCACTGCCCCGCGCAATCTTGACCACGCATGCGCCATTCTGGATGAGCGCCCCGAATACGCCCGCGCCTTTCGCGCGACCGAGCGCAAATGGGGCGTGCCAGCCCATGTGCAGATGGCGACACTCTATCAGGAAAGCAAATTCATCAGCGATGCGCGCACGCCGTTTCGCTGGACGCTCGGCATTATCCCGACCGGACGAATCAGTTCGGCCTATGGCTATAGTCAGGCGCTCGATGGCACCTGGGAAGAGTATCAGCGCGCCACCGGCCAATACAGCGCGCGGCGGACCGATATCAGGGATGCCTCGGATTTCATGGGCTGGTACATGGCACAATCCAACGAACGGTTGGGCATTTCGCTCAGCGATGCGCGCAACCAGTATCTCGCCTATCACGAGGGGCGTACCGGATTCGCGCGTGCCAGTTACAACAGCAAACCGTGGCTGTTGCGTGTGGCGAGCGAGGTGGAAAGCCGGTCTCAGACCTATCGCGCCCAGCTTGGCACCTGCGCGCGTCGTCTGATCTGAAAGGGCAACGGCGGTTCGTCCGTCAGGCCGGGCCGCTTATCGGTCCATCCGCATGCGGTCCTTGCCGGGAATGACGAAACTGTCGTCATTCAGCCGGACATCGCGCTGCATGTCCCCCAGAACAACCGTGGTCTGACTGCCGCTGCCGTCATGGATCACCCATTGGCGCAATTCCACGGGGTTACCTGTAAAGACCAGATCAATGCTGCCGTATTCCGGGTTTGCCGGGTCTTGCGCCCGCACCGTGGTCGAGGTGCCGTCGCTGCCATACCCCACCACCATACGCTCGCGCGTCAGGTCCACGTTGCGTGCCAGAATGATCTTGAGCGGCGTGCGGTTGAGCGGATAGCCCTGCGGCCCGTCGTTCGAGCGCGGATCAATGATACCGACCGTATCGCCATCCGCCACCACCAACGCCTCTTCGGGCGGATCGTATTCGAACCGCACCCGACCGGGACGCTTGATCAGAATGCGCCCAGTGCTGATCGTGCCATCCTCATTAATCTGGGTAAAGGCACCCTGAGCGGTCTTCAACCCGTTGAGATAGGTGGAAATTTCCCCCAAAGACAGCTTTTCCGCCGCCGCCGGGAGGGCCATCGCCGCCCAGAGGACGGGCACCATGAGAATACGCATATGTTTCATGCTCTCAATTTAGGGCGTCCCGCGTGGGATTGCACCAGTGGCAGAGGTAAAAAAATCGTGGAACAGGCAACAGGCCGCCGAATCCGCAGTTGTCTACTGCGGCTCCGGCACCAGCACCTCGCGCTTGCCAACGTGATTCGAGGAACTGACGACGCCCTCATCCTCCATCTGCTCGACCAGACGCGCAGCCTTGTTATAGCCAATCGCCAGCTTGCGCTGAATATAAGAGGTCGAGCATTTGCGATCCTTGATCACAATGGCCACGGCCTGATCATACAGCAGATCATCGCCCTCAGCCCCGCTTCCCGACGACAGGCCCAGCACCGCATCAATGCTCTCGGCCTTGTCCTCGTCCGGGCCTTGCAGCACCGATCCCACATAGGTCGGCGGGCCGTAAGCCTTGAGGTGATTGACCACCTCTTCAACCTCTTCATCGCTCACGAATGGACCGTGGCAGCGGGTAATCTTGCCGCCCCCGGCCATATAGAGCATGTCGCCCATGCCTAGGAGCTGCTCCGCCCCCATCTCGCCCAGAATGGTGCGGCTGTCGATTTTTGACGTGACCTGAAACGAAATCCGCGTCGGGAAATTCGCCTTGATCGTGCCGGTGATCACATCGACCGAGGGGCGCTGCGTCGCCATGATGAGGTGAATACCAGAGGCTCGCGCCATCTGCGCCAGACGCTGAATACAGGCCTCGATCTCTTTGCCCGCGACCATCATCAGATCGGCCATCTCGTCGACGATCACCACGATATAGGGCATCTTCTCGGGGGCGAATTCCTCGGTTTCAAACACCGGCTCGCCGGTATCGTCGTCAAACCCGGTCTGCACCGTACGGCTGAACATCTCGCCTTTCTTGAGCGCCTCGGCCACCCGGCCATTATAGCCGTCGATATTGCGCACGCCCATCTTGGACATCTTGCGATAGCGGTCCTCCATCTCGGCCACCACCCATTTGAGCGCGACCACCGCCTTTTTCGGATCGGTCACAACGGGGGAGAGAAGATGCGGAATGCCGTCATAAACGCTGAGTTCCAGCATCTTGGGGTCGATCATGATCAGACGGCATTCATCCGGCGTCAGCTTGTACAAGAGGCTCAGGATCATGGTGTTGATCGCCACCGATTTCCCCGACCCCGTGGTGCCCGCGATCAAGAGGTGGGGCATCTTGGCAAGGTTGGCCACGATCGGATCGCCGCCAATATCCTTGCCGAGCGCCAAAGGCAGCTTTTGATTGCCATCGCCATAAGCGCGGCTCGACAGGATTTCGCGAAAGCCCACCATCTCGCGGTTGTCATTGGGCAATTCGATACCGATGACGCTCCGCCCCGGCACCGTCGAGACCCGCGCCGAGAGCGCCGACATGGAGCGCGCAATATCATCCGCCAGACCGATCACCCGGCTCGCCTTGAGCCCCGGTGCCGGTTCCAGCTCATACATCGTGACCACGGGACCGGGGCGCACGCTGACAATCTCGCCCTTGACGCCGTAGTCATCCAGCACGCTTTCCAGCATCCGGGCGTTTTCTTCCAGCGACTCATCGCTCAGGTGATGCCGCTGAATCTGTTCGGGATCCGCCAAGAGACTGAGCGGCGGCAGTTCATATTCCGGCTGCGCCGGGGTCTCGAACTTCAGGGTCGGTTGCGCCTCGGCCATCGCCCGCGACGAGGGTTGCACCGGCTTGCGCGGGGCGTGCTGCACCACCTTGCGCGGCTCGGGCACCGGAATGCGCGGCGCGGGGGCTGCCCTCTCGAGCGCATCCTCCAGCCCATCCTCCAGACCATAGGCCTCGATCATCGCATCGAAATCCTCATCCTCTTGCATATCCAGCATCGCCACCGGCGCTTGGACCGGGGCGCGCGCCGTCATCGGCGGCTCTGAAGGATAGACAGAGGGGCCAGCGTTTTGCATCGCCATCGGCGCTTGCGCGGCGTGGCGCGCTGTCAGCGGCGGCTCAGGCGGCAAGACCCCGCGCGGCGCGGCGCTAAGGATCAGCGGGTCGGGGCCGCGACCCCGGCCCTTGGTCAGCGGGGCGACCGAGTCGACACGCATCGCCGGGCTCTGCCGCACCCGCGACTTGATCACATCAGAGATCTTGGCCCGGATACGATCATCACCGGGCATTTCCGCGGCCCCCTCATAGGTCGCGGCCTCCACCAATTCCGGCTCAGGCATCACGTCGGGCTTGCGCATCAACATCGGCATGCGCGCCAACAACCCACCCGGCTTTTCGACCGGCTGCGGCGGTTTTGACGCGGCAGGGCTGCGCCGGTCCGCCGTCAAGGGAACCGTATCCACCCGACGCACCCGTGCGCTCTCCAATGCGGGTTCGGCCCGCAGCGGCACCGCTGCACGGGCAACAGCCGTCTCGTCACGCCGCGCGCGCCGCTCGGCCATCATCGTCTGCACGGCCTGTCCGGCCTGCGCCGCCCCACCGGCGCCGCGGCCCAAGGCCTTCATCACCGCCGCATAGCACAGGATCGCCCCCACCAGCAGAAACCGCGCGATCCGGCGCAGTTCGACCTTGGTAAAGCCCAAGACGAAGGCGCCCAGAATCAGCACCCCCGCGCCGAGCGCCAGCGATAAAACCTTGAGCCCGACGCTTGCCCCAATCGGCAGGATGCCCAGCAACGCCCCAAGCACGGTATCGCCAAAGAGCCCGCCCAACCCAAAGCTATGGGTCTGCGCCCACGCCGCGCCCGGTGCCAGAGACGAGGCATAAAGCGCCAGAACCGCCAGCCAGATCGGTGCGAAAATCAACCGCCCCATGGCCCGTTCCTCGCCCCGGTGCAGCGCCAGCCGCGCGCCCCAGACCGCCAGAACGATTGCGAATCCCCAAGACCCCCAGCCGATGATCATGAACAATGGCGCCGCCATCGACGCGCCCAGCCGCCCCATCCAGTTCTGCACCGGCGCATCGGTGGCCGACATCCAGCTCGGATCATCCGGGCTGTACGAGACCACCATTGCCGCCGCCATCAGCCCGAGGACGATCAACACGAGACCCAGCAATTCCTTGCCACGTTTCTCGATCGCCTCAGCCATGTTGCTGTCCAGCAAAGGGTCGCGCCCGCGCGTCTGATATGCCATGTCGTCCCTCGTCCTCAATCATCCATAGAGACAGTCACGCAGCCGCCTCAGGCCACCCGCCATCTCGGTTTTTGGGGCCACCATCGCGACCCGAATATAACCCTGACCGGGGTTCACGCCCCCCGCCTCCTGGCTCAGATAGGCACCGGGCAAAACCCGCACGCCGGTTTCCCGCCAGAGCCGCAGCGTCGCCGCCTCGCCATCCTCGACCGGCAACCACAGGAAAAACCCAGCCTCGGGGCTGTGATATCCCGGCAAGTTGCCGAGGATGTCATCGGCCATCTCATATTTCTCGCCGTAGAGGCGGCGATTCTCAATTACATGCGCCTCATCCGCCCAAAGACGGGCTGCGACATGCTGCAACGGCATCGGCAGTGGCGATCCGGCGTAATTGCGCAATTGTTTCATCTGCGCGATGTTCTTCGGTCCTGTCGCCACGAAGCCGCTGCGCAGCCCCGGCAGGTTCGACCGCTTCGAGAGGCTGTGAAAGGCCACGATCCGCTCTGGGTCCGCGCCCATCTCCTGCGCGACCTCCAGAATACCCACCGGGGGCGTATCGCGGTAAATCTCGGCATAGCATTCATCGGCGAAGATGCGGAAATCGTGTTTTTCGGCCAGCCGGATCAGATCCGCCCAATAGGCGCGGCTCGCCACCGTGCCTTGCGGATTGGCGGGCGAGCACAGATAGGCCACCGTCACCCGGTTCAGAACCTCCTCCGACAACGCCCCGAAATCCGGCAGAAACCCGGTCTCATGCGTGGCATTCAGAAACACCGGCTCTGCCCCCACGCTCAGCGCCGCCACCATATAGACCTGATAAAACGGGTTGGGCACCAGCACCACCGGGCGCTTGCCGCCCTTGGTCTCTGGGCTGAGCGCCATCATCGCATTATAAAGCCCCTCGCGCGTGCCATTCAGCGCCATGATCCGCGTCGCCGGATCGAGCGTCACGCCATAGCGCCGCCCCACCCAATCGCTCGCGGCCTCAAGCAGCGCAGGCATGCCCTCATTGATCGGGTACACGCCAAAGCCATCGGCATTTTCCGCAATGATATCAACGATCCAACGCGGAAATTCGTGCTTGGGCTCGCCAATGGTCATATGCACGACTTCTCCGCCGGGCGCATGGGCGTCCAACAGGGTCCGCAAGCGCGGAAACGCATAGGCCGGTAGGTTCGCAAACCGCTCGGGATACATCTGATACTGCCTCAAGGTTCGGGATCGTTCGCGTCCCGTTTCCCTGAATCTACCCAAGCCCCGGCCTCAGGTCCAGCAAAACCAATGGTCTAGACCCCGGATTGTGGCATTTTTGGCAAGCGCCCGGCTTTCACCGTTCTGCAAATACTCACCGCCACCCATCCCCACGCGCTCCGGCAGGGGTTTGCGTCCTCAGGCCGCCGTCAATTGCCCACCCTGCCAGCCCGTGACCCGCGCGCGCACAATCTGCCCCTCGGGGCGATCGCTGTCGAAAACGACCTCGGTGAATTGCTCGGTCCGCCCCATGCGCGGCGCCTCCATCAGCACCGCATGCTCGCGCCCGTGCTGCGCCGCCAGATGGGCGGCAACCCGTGCCTCGCCCGCCGCCCGCAACCGCGCGGCGCGATCCTTGATGCTGCGGCCATTGACCTGCGGCATCCGTGCTGCGGGCGTGCCGGGGCGCGGGGAATAGGGAAACACATGCAGCCATGTCAGATGACAGTCCTCGACCAGCCGCAAGGAGTTCTCGAAATGCGCCTCGGTCTCGGTCGGAAAGCCTGCGATAATATCCGCGCCAAAGGTCATCTCGGGCCGCAAGCGCCGCGCCTCTTCGGCAAAGCGAATGGCATCCTCGCGCAAATGCCGCCGCTTCATCCGCTTGAGGATCAGATCATCGCCATGTTGCAGACTCAGATGCAGGTGCGGCATCAGGCGCGGCTCTGTGGCAATCGCCTGCATCAGGTTCTCATCCACCTCGATGGAATCAATCGACGAAATCCGCAGGCGCGGCAGGTCCGGCACCAGCCGCAGAATCCGCATCACCAGATCGCCAAGCTTGGGCGTGGCCGGCAAATCCGCCCCCCAGCTTGTCAGGTCCACGCCCGTCAGCACGACCTCGTTGTACCCTGCCCCCACCAGCCGCTTGATCTGTTCGACCACGACACCGGCAGGCACAGAGCGCGAATTGCCCCGGCCAAACGGGATGATGCAGAACGTGCAGCGATGATCGCAGCCGTTTTGCACCTGCACATAGGCGCGGCTTCGGCTGCCGAACCCATCAATGAGATGCCCCGCCGTTTCACGCACCGACATGATGTCATCAACCAGCACCCGCTCGGTCTCGCCGATGAAATCCCCAGCCAGCCGCCCCCATGTCGCAGGGCTCATCTTTTCGGTATTGCCAATCACCGCATCCACCTCGGGCATCGCGGCAAAGGTCTCGGGCTCGGTCTGCGCGGCGCATCCGGTCACGATCAGGCGCGCCTCAGGGTTCTCGCGCCGCAACCGCCGGATTTCCTGCCGCGCCTTGCGTACCGCCTCGGATGTCACCGCACAGGTGTTGACGATGACCGCATTGTCCAGGCCCGCTTGGCCCGCCAATTCCTTCATCGCCTCGGTCTCATAGGCATTGAGCCGACAGCCCAGCGTGGTGAATTTCGGCGCCCCGATTCTCTGTTCACTCATCGAACCGCCGCCAGAAATGCGGGCGTGAGCACGCCGCTTGCCACATGCGCGGTCTCGCCGGTCATCCAGACGCCATCCTCACGCCAGTCGACATGGATCGTGCCGCCATCCAGGTCAATCCGCACGCGGCGCCCCGTCAGCCCCCGCCGCGCCGCTGCAACCGCCGTGGCACAGGACGAAGAGCCAGAGGCCAGCGTCACCCCAACGCCCCGCTCCCAGACCCGCATGCGGATATGATCGGGGCCGATCACCGTCGCCACCTGCACATTGGTCCGCTCGGGGTAGAGCGGATGATGCTCATAGCGCGGCCCGAATTGCGCCAGCGGCACCGCCTCGGCATCGGCCACGAAAAACGTGCAATGCGGATTGCCCATGCCCGTGGCCACCGGCCCGCCCTCAATCGGCAATTCCAGCGTGTCCATCGCCTCGGCCAGCGGAATCTCGGCCCAATCCAGCTGCGGCTGCCCCATATTCACAGATGTCAGCCCGCCGCCCGCATCCACCGCCACCAGCGCCCCACGCGCCGTGCTCAGCTCCAGTCGCGCCTTGCCGCTCTCGTCCATCAGATACCGCGCAATACAGCGCGTGGCATTGCCGCAGGCCGCAGAGGTCGAGCCATCGGCATTGTAAAAGGTCAGATGCGCGTCACCCATGCCTTGGGTGATCACCGCCAGTTGATCGAATCCGATGCCCCGATGCCGGTCGGCAATGGCCATGATCAGCCCCGGCGTCAGCCCCAAATCCCGCGCACGCCCGTCCAGCACGACAAAATCGTTTCCCAGCCCATGCATCTTGAAAAAGGGCAATCCGGTATGGTCATCGTGGCTCATCCTCGCGCATATAAACCGCGCCTCGCGACGAATCCAGCAGATCGCGGAATTATCTTGCACTTTCGGGGTTGACCCCCCGCCCCGCTCTTTCTAGATAGCGCGTCTAGTGGGCCGTTAGCTCAGTTGGTAGAGCAACTGACTTTTAATCAGTGGGTCGCAGGTTCGAATCCTGCACGGCTCACCACTGTTTCAAGGACTTAGCGTGTGCAGCAGCATAGCGTTGGATCGAGAATGTTCTTGATCCGATCCAACGAACGATTCCGTCTCAGTTGGACACTCTGGTTCGCACCCTCGCTTCGAATCCTCGAGTAGCGGTTTGTCGTCGAGACACTTGCATGCTGCGCCGCATCGCGCAGCGCAAAGGGATCTACGCCAAGGCCTTTGGCTTCCGTGACCGCTCCGGCACGGACATCCATCATCCAAATGTTCTTTGGCAAACCCGCAGCTTTTCGCATCCGCGCCCAAGCCTGTGACCAGCCGCTTACTGTCTATGGCCGGCCACCGGCGCGCATAGAAAGGATGACAGGGCCAACAGGGACTCTCTTGACGTGGCATCCGGAGCCGTGACTGGATTTCGGGCAACGGTGTCAGGTCGAACGGTATGGCTCAGGAAGGCTCTTTGCGGTCTTGGATATGACCACGGCGGCTCTTTGCTATAGCCTGCTCAATCAAGCTCGTCCGACGAAGACATCGCGCACCGATTTCATCGGGCGCTGTCTGGGTTCTGTGGGCGAACATTTGAGCGCGCGCTTGCGCGAGCGAAAGCGCCTCGTCATGGCCGGGGAAAGCGATGGCGGAGTGTGTGTCCCAGATGCGTGCCTGCTGGCCTCGGACAAACAGATGTTGCCAGAACGCGAATTAAGCTCTGCGACTACCTTGCCTGCAGTCGGCAGGCGTGTGGCGCAGGACTGAAGTGTCTGACATCAGCAAATAGCATGGGGTGTTCCTCCTCGCATCGGTCGTGGTCGCTTCGCGCCGGTTGGTGTCGAACAGGGCGGTAAGTCTCCGATCAGTTTGGAAAAATCTGTGTACTTTTGCTGCCTTTAAGCCGCCTCCGCCCATCAGGCCCTGCCCGGATAAAAACACCACAATTGCGGATCAATGCTGTGCGACTAGAATAATGGCGCACAGCATGTTGCTTGACCAGCAGACCCAGTAGTCACTGCGCAGGCGTGTACCAGATCGGCGAGGTATATGCCCTTTCGGTAATCGTCATCCGCACACCGTCGGCAGGTTCTACGCCGTAGTAGCTGGCATCCCGAGCGGTCCAGCGCGGCGTCGGGATCTCGATGACCCGGGCATAGTAAAAGGCCCTCAACGTCGGATCAAAATCCGGGTCCGCCCAGACGGTTATCAGTTCCGGGTCGCCGATGGTGTTGGTGAAGCTTGCGTCGACAATATCGACGGTCGAGCCGACAGAGGGCAGCTTGCCATCTGCATCGGGTTCGCGGGTATCGGCGTCACCCCAGGCCACGTCATAGACGCGCTCCTGCGTATTGCCTTCGGCATTGATCCAGCCCTTGATGATCTGCACCCGGTCGAGGTTCGCGCCGATCGGATCTTTCAGCGCGGCAACAAGGAAGCTGGGCGCCTTGCCTTCGGGAGCATTGACCAGATCACCCCCCATTGGCACACCCTTGGCATAACCGGCCTGTGCAGGCCTCCGAGTATTGACGTCCTCTGTCACGAAATCCCAGCCACCGAAGAAGCGCACGGCCATCCGGGTGCCCGTGGTCGCATAGGTCTCTTTTCGCTCCATCGCATCAAAAATCGCCTCGCGGGTGTTCTCTGTGGCCCAGACCACCGCGAGGCCAGAAGCGCCGACCTCCCATTCACTGATGGTGCCCACATCGGTCTTGACGAAGGGTTTCGCGATCCGCTCGGGCCCCGGCTCCATCGAGACGGTCTTGCCAAAGAAGTTGTCCTCCTCGAAGGACGAAAAGCCGAGATGGCTGTCGGTCGAGCCAACGAGGCCGAACTTGTAGGGGTTGGTGCCGAACTGGGTTTCCAGCTTCATGCCGTTCAGCAGCGCCGAGCGGGCATATTCATGCTGCAGCATCTCGGGCTTCTTGGCGACTGTCATGGTCAGGTTGCCCTTGTCCCAGATCTCGAAATCCGCGAACTCGTCATTTGGCGAGAGGTTGGGATGCGTCTCGCTTGTGCCCTTGGTCTGCGTCATCTCGTAAAGTCTTTCCCACTTGGCTCGCTCAGACGCATAGTTCGCGTCCACTGGCGCGCCGAACTGCTCGATGGTGGGGAACATCAGGCCGTTTGACAGGTTGCCGTTGTGCGCAATGGCCAGAACATTCCCGCCGGTCTTCTCTTCGTATGCGCCCATCCACTTCCACAGATCGACCGGGTTCTGGCTGCCGTGCGGCGGCAGCGTGACCATCGGGTCCATCTGCACGGCAAGATCGCCGCCGTCCCGATAGATAACGTTGCGATGCAGGTTGTCGCCCTTGCCCACCTGCGACGTCCATTCGTAGCCGATGATCGCGCTGAACCTGCCCGGTTCATTGGCCTCTTCAGCGGCAGCAATGATGTCCTTCCAGGTATCGCGGTAAAGCTTGGTGCCGGGCTGCGACATGATCTCGATCGGGAAGCTTCCGTTCGAGAAGGCGGTGATGATCTGTATGGCCGCCTCGGCGCCCTTGCCGGCCTGCATCAGATCATACCAGGCCTTTGCTTGGGCATTGGCGAGGATGTCGGGATTGCCGGCGGCAAACTCGCCGAAGAACCCCATGTTGTCCGAGTGATCGGTCACAACGGTGAAATCCAGCGGGCGCGCGATGCGGACGGGCTGGCCGGTGTTCGACACAATCTCCTGCCCCTTGGCGAAGCGATAGCCGTCGCGTGGTCCCAGGCGCGCGCCAAAGGTGCCCGCATCGAAGGACAGCGTCGTATGCAGGTGGGTTTCACCGAACAGCGGTCGGTCCGGAAAGTTACGCCCGGCATTGGGCGAATAGGGCGGCTTCTGGTTCAGCGACTCAAGGTTGGACGCATCATGGCCGTGCGTGTCGGCAATACCCTGCTGCGCGAAGGCCGGCAGTGCCGGTGGGCTGACAGCGACCGCGGCGAGGAACAGCGTCTTGAGAAGGCTCGGTTTCATGATCGTCTCCTTGACAGTTTCGTTTGAATTCGTTTCAGGCAGTCAGAATTCGCTCTATGGTCCAGAAGGCCGCAATCGTGCCGATGGCGTAGGCCGGAAGCAGGCCCGCCCACCTGGGCAGGCTCAGAGGGCCGATGCCGCGCGCGAGCCAGATTAGCCCGAGGATCACCGCGACAAAGGACAGTTGTCCGGCCTCGACTCCCAGATTGAAGGTCAGCAGCGCAAGCGGGATATCCCCCGGAGGAAGGCCAATCTCGCGCAGAGCGCCGGCAAATCCAAAACCGTGCAGCAATCCGAAGATAAAGGCGACGAGCCAGGGCGCGCGGGCGCTCAGCCCCGGCTGTCCCTGCTTGAGCATGATCAGTTCCCGCGCAAGGAAGACGATACTAAGGGCGATCACCGCCTCAACCGGCGCCGGGGTCAGACGCACCAGTCCAAGTGTCGACAAGGCTAGGGTGATGCTGTGTGCGATGGTGAAAGCGGTGATCGTCTGGACCAGTCGCCATCCCCCCCCAACGATCAGCGTCAGGCCAAGGACAAAGAGCAGATGGTCTATGCCTGCAAGGATGTGTTCGAAGCCCAGCACTGCATATTCTATTGCGACGGCAAGCGCACCGCGAGGCCCCTGCACCGTCATCGTGGCCGAGGCGGGACGCAGGATGTGGGTCTCGGTCGTGCCATCCCCGAAGGCCAGCCGTACAAGGACCTCGGCACTGGTTTCAGGCAGGCGCGCGATGGAAAGCTCGCGCCCGATCAGCCCCGCCTCGCCGCAGTCAATGAACATCCGCGTCAGCGATGCGCCGGGCACCTGATGTTCGGCCTCGGAGGACGTGGTGCAGCCCTCGGGCCAGACCACCGAAAAGCCGATCACATAGTCGCCGCGCATCGGGCGTTTCCAGACGACGTCATAATTGCCGGAACCAAGCTCGCGGATGTCGAGATAGGCCGGGCGCGATTCATGTGCCGCGACGGGGTGCGCCAGTCCCGACAAGGCCAGCAACAGGGCCAGAAGCCAGCGGATCATGACTCGCCCCCGGCGCTTGTCCCCGGCGCGGCGGGCGTTTCGACCACAACCTCGTAGCGTTCCAGCAGCCTGCGATAGACGGCCTCATTGGCCGCGACGCGCTGTTCGTAGATCCAGTCGTCCCGGACCCGTTGCCGCACCTCCTCGAACGCGAGGCGCCTGCCGGGGGCGCGTTCCGTAATCCAGACAAGGTGCAGGCCATAGTCCGACACGATGGGGCCAGCCCAGCGACCGGGCTCCACCGTCTGCAGAGCGGCCACGAAATCCGGTCCGAACATCGCCTCGATCGCGTGCAGGTCGAGCCCGGCAAGATCCGATGGCAGCGAGGTGACATCGCCCAGCGTCTCTGCCGTCCCTGGTTCCGTTGCCCATTTCAGATCTGCCAGCGTCTGAACCGCGTCGATCTCAGCCTGCGCGCCGCGCCGAGTTGGGCTGAACAGGACCTGGTGGAAACTGACGCGGGCAGATTGCGCATAGCGGTCTCCCTGCGCCTCGAAATACGCGCGCAGGGTCGCGTCGTCTGGATCGGTGTCATAGGCGAGATCCTGTGTCAGAAACTCATACTTCTGTCGCAGGTGACGGCGCACCACGACATCGTCGCGGTCAAGTCCAAGTGTGAGCGCCTCACGGTAGAGCACCTGCTCGCGCACCGCTTCTCCGATAAGGCCCGAAAGCTCCGCCTCGCTTGGCGGGCGCTGCCAGCGCTGCTCCCAAGCGGCGGCCATGCGTTCAACTTCGGCTGCCTCGATAAGTATCTGGTTTTCGACACTCGCCGTGCCGGGGGCCTCCTCATCGAACAGAACCGCGAAGATCAAACCACCCAGAAGCAGGAAATGCAGCAGGGGTTCTCTCAGAAGCTTCATGATTATGCTCCTCGGTTCTTGCCGGAAGGATTGCGGTTTCACACTCAGAGCCAAGGGAGTTTACGCAGGACCTGAAGCAGATCCTGCAGGCTTGATCGAGTTGCAGCGGAGTCAAGCACAGCTTCGACGTCCCGGCGCATCCTGCCCGCAAAGCGCGCATTGTCACGGTAAGGATTGTGAGGAAACCCGGTCACGATCCCTGAAGTTTCCCCGTGCATTCGCGTGCTTCGTAAATCGCGTTACGCAGGTGACCAAGCGAGATAGTGACCGTGAAGGGTTTGTTCGGGAAAACGATCATCTCCTCTTGTTGCTCCAGATCGAGTCGCAACTGTTTGGCGGTCTCGCCGGTCGCGAGCACGTAGCCGCCCTCATAATCGTTCGATGTGCCGTGAACGACTGCCTTGGACTCGCCCACGTAGAGATTCCCGTTGACTATGACAGCGACGGCGTCCGTTCCCTCCTCCAGCTTGGCCCCTTTCTGGAATATTCCGATGTATCCATAGTCTTTGTCCTTGGTCAGGCCAATCTGGACGAGATGGCCTTCCGCATCTGAGCGCGAAATGAAGCAGGTGCTGCGGGTGCGGTTCTCATGGACAACCCATTCTCCCACGTCTCGATAATGGGCGATTTCATCAGTGTTCACGGGCAGCACGTCCTGATCCGCCGCAAGGGCCGGCGCGGCCGCGCCAAGCAGCAGTATCACTGCAGTTCTTAAGGTCATGTTCATGTACTTTCTCCCAAATTTTAAGGTTCCTAAGAAGCCAGAACGGCTGTAATTCCACTTTGGGGACCCATCCGGGCCCGGTGCACACTCTTGCGGGATAATGATGGTAGCGCATCGGCCACGGTCATTTTGTATTCCCTGTCAGAAACGCGCCGTGATCCCGATCACCGGACCATAGAGTTCCAGATCGACATCCGTGCCGTCGATTTTCTTCTCGATAGACAAGTATCGATAGCCAAACCTCGCCGACCAGGTTTCGTTGAATTTGTATCCGACGCTGGCCAGAACCTGCCAAGAAAGGTCGGATGCATCGCCAATCCCAAAGCCGCCGACATCGACCATTCCTGCCGCGAACCAGTCACCTGAAAGCGGCACAGCAAGACGTGCGGCCAGAATAGGATCGACCCAGTTATCGCCGAACGAACGGTTCCCCGGCAATGGACCGCCTGTCAGACCAACGTCGATATCCACGTCATACCAGCGAAGACCGCCACCGAGGTCGAGCGTTGCGTCTGCGGTATCAACAACGCGATAGGCCGCATAGGCCGACAGCAACGTCATCTCCGTTTCCACCTTGGCAGCGTTAAATACAGGGCCGGGTGTGTCGCTGCTCGCACTGAGATCGCTGTAGATGAGATCTCCTATGAAGGACCAGCGATGGCGTCGAGCTTCAAATGTGCCCATTAAAGCAAGGTCCAGCGAATCCCATACGTCTGAGAAATCGGCCTCTGTCTTCACCTCTCCGGCAGGTGTTTCGACCGTGTTGCTGATTCCCGTGAACCATCCGTAAAGCGTCGTCGAATACTCCCAGTTCGATTCCTGAGCGAATACCGGAGAGACCGACACAAAAGAAAAGGGAACAAGAAATAATATTTTCATGCGCAGTCAACTTCTGCTTCCTGGCAGGACGACCTGCCCCAGATCGATCATAGCCTCGGAAGAACCTGTGGAATTGACTTTGCGCGCCACAAAAACTTCTGCCCAGCATATTCCCGTTCGGGGTGGTGCTGCATCCGTAAGCGTGGCCGGAATACTATCCGCGTGCCAACCTTATCCGGTTGCTCGCGTCAGGGCGACTGTTCGCTCCAGCGCCGCATCGCGCGTGTGAGGGTCGACGGGTGTGTGTAACCCATTTGCCCCGACAAATCCTGCAACCGTGAGCGTGGGTCCTTTAGCCATTCTGCGGCAATGTCCTGTCGGACCCTGTCGATGACGTCGGAAAGGCTGACTTCTTCCTGAGCCAGCCGGCGCTGCAAGGTGCGGCGACTTACTCCCGCAATGGCCGCCATTCTGTCGAGCGAGGGGTTTCCATCTTTCATCATGCTCTTGGCAAGCAAGGCGAGACACCCCGCCATGCTGCCGTCGCCGCGCAGCGGACGCAACCTCGGGATTGGCAGATGCTGCCCGGCGTCGACGAGGTGCTTCGGGAAAGAATGGTCAGCTATGAAGGCAGGGATTACAACCTCCAGAGGCGTATTGACATCAGCCTGCAAATCGCAGTCGAGCCAGGGGCGCAGGTGAGAAAGGCCGAATTCGGGATGCGGCACCATTCTCACCGCCTGAAGCGGAGGTGACGACTTCCCCGTGGAGCGGCAGATCTTGTGGATCAAGGCGAGGACATATTGCGCGACAATGTGCCGTGTTTCCTGGTCCTTGAACGCAAAGGTCCAACTGTCAGAGATAACGCAGTCGTCAGAATTCTTCGAAAGAACCAGAACTTCGTGTGTGCATTGATATGGCATCATAGACGCTGCAAAAGTCAGCGCGCTGCGCGGCGTCGAGCAAAGAGCGATGGCGTTTCCCAGTAATCCGATGTCGAGCACACCAGTTTCCGCGACAACATGAAAAGCTATATCGGGGCCCTCGTCTTGCGTGAGATTAAAGAAAAAATGCGCGGCGTTCTTTACGGGAATGATCGCGTGCGGATCGTCCCAAGGGTACCAATCAAGATCGACTGCCCGCAGCGCCGAGTCGACATCCCGGCCATGGCTGACCATCCAGCGCAGCGCAGGCGCGATAACATCTGCACGTATGATTGGCACGAAGCTTGACATGACGGACAATCTATTCAGCCACGTTCGTGGACTGGGCGTAGTCGAATCAAATTCTTACTAAAGATACCAAACGATATCATGATCTGTGCAAGTCCGTAGGTTTAGTCTGATACTTCTGGCGCAGGTCGCCACCGGTCGTAAACCCGGAGCTTCCTCAAAAAGTGGCACGACTTAGGTCGCGAAAATATGCTCCAGCGGATCAGGTCGCCGCCGCTCCTGCGGCTGCGCCGTCTACGAAGGAATGCGCGGATCCTGCTCAATCCGATAGCCGCGCAAATATCTGGCGATGAATCGGCGAGTTG
Organism: Roseovarius sp. 217; assembly: GCF_000152845.1. Classification (GTDB taxonomy): domain Bacteria; phylum Pseudomonadota; class Alphaproteobacteria; order Rhodobacterales; family Rhodobacteraceae; genus Roseovarius. The sequence continues at coordinate 2,045,820 of NZ_CH902584.1, read as the reverse complement.
TCTGTTACTCATCTTATGAACTGGCGAGAAGCAGAACTTACCAGGCTGTTACCCCAAGAGTTTACCCTTCGAGAAGTTCCAACTTAGTAGCTTCGGAGTTAACTCTCCAGAGTTTAGGGCTTCCATAGATTTCCAACCCGTTGATTTGGGTTTGATTTGCGTGATCTTGGCGCAAGAAAGCCGTTCTTCCTGATAGTTGCCGCCCTAAATACCAACTCGCCATTAGGTCCCCTAAATTTCCTGAGACACCCTAGATGTTAAAATGGCTCCGGGTTTTCCAAAATTTCCGTAACGACTCCTCGGCTCACAGGAAGCAAGCTACTAAAAAAAAGAGCGTCTCGTACTGCCTGTGGATGTGACCTTCAAAATTGCAGATGCCATCGAGGCCGCCGTCCAGCAGCACCCACACGGGGTTCCCCCAAAACCTGATCCAAGAACTTCCTCACGCGTACATTGCCCATTTCCGTTGAGGTGTTAGCCAACCTCAGGCGACGTCAAAGAATATCGGCGTATCCGTGTTGGCGGTGTTCCATCCTTCGATATCGAATTCTTCATCAAACAGCGTTGCCAGCCGCACATCCTCCAGCAGCGAGAATGTGTTGCCGAGCAGGAAGCCGTCGTTGTTGCCGTCAATCGACGGAATGATCCCGTCAAACAGGCTGACGCTTGGACCGTCGAAGAAGTCCGAGGTGATCCCGGCGCTGAATTGCAGCAGACCTGCAAAGAGGTCGAGATCAAGGCCGAGGTAGGTATCGTTGGAGAACAACGCCTCCATATCCACGGCGATGTCCACGTCGATCAGACCGTCGGCATTGCCGGACAGGTCGGGATCAAAATCGCCGGTGGTGGGCGTGTTGACCGTGATTTCATCTCCGAGAGAGAAGCCATTGATGATCGAGCCGTCCTCCAGCATCGCCATCAGGGGGAGATCCTCGATGCTGAGCGAAAAGTCCTGCAGCGTTTCCAGTGTCGTGGTCAGCGCGAGGGATACAAGGTCCCATGACCATTCGACCGACAGCAGGTTGAGATTGACCCCCGCGACACTGGTCGAGAGACCGAACGAGTCGCTGTTGCCAAAGGCCGAGGGGAAACCAAACAGAAGTTGCGACGCGAAAGCATCAAGATCAGCAGTCAGGGCCGCGACATCATCGCTGCCCGAAGAGCTGAGCGTGTTGCCATCCGGGGCATCCAAGGTGCCGGTTGTTTCGATGATCGGAAAGTTGAGGTCGAGATCAAAGAACGGATCGAGCGGGCCGAGAGGCACCGACAATTCAAGATCCTCACCGCTGGCATCAAAGATGTTAAAGCCCGGAAGGCCAAGTTCGCCGGTGAAGTTCGGGTCATTTCCGGTGTCGATATCCCAGATGTCAAAGCGCGAGCTGCCGATGATCAGATCAAGCGCCGTGTCGAGATCGAAGACGAAATCCATGCCGAAATTGACATTGGGCGACATGGTCGTGAAGGTGGACCCGCCGTCGAGCGAGTAGGCGCTGCTGATCGAGAAGGTTTCTCCATTTTCAACCTGACGCGGTGCGCTGAAGAAGACATCGACCGGCACCGAGGCGTCCACCTCGCCGGTGTTCAGCGAGAAATAGGGCTGCAAGCCAACCATCGCGGCGAAATTGCCCTCGGTCCGCACGCCGGGGGTCGAAATAGACGAGGGCAGATCAACATCCGCGTCGCAATCCGCGCCAAAGATACCGGCAATCGTGCAACCGAAATCGGCGATGGCGTTCACCACTGCCTCGATTCCGTCCAGTAACCCCTCGAGCGCATCGCCCGCAAAGGTAAAGCTTGGGATGATCGTGGCGTTGAGGCTCTGAGAGCCGGTATTGAAGCCGAAGAACGGCAAGGTGGGCTGAAAGACCAGCGCAGCACCGGTGCCGAACATGGATTGATTGTTGGTCTCAAACAGCAACTGATCGGTGAACTCTATGGGAGCGTCATCCGCGCCGATCACCGTGACCGTGATCGTGGACGGGGCCGAGGTGTCGCTCTCTTCCGGCGGGGTGGTCGATGTGCCGACGCCCGAATCGTCGATGGCGACATATTGGAATGTCACGTCGCGGGTCTCGCCCGCATCAAGAAACTGGAAATCATCCGTGGGGTTGAAGGTAAAGGTGCCGTCGCCGTTGTTGACCACCTCGCCATACTGATTGCCGAAGGCATCCGTCGGGTCCGAGATGATCTGGAAAGACAGGACATCCCCGATATCAATGTCAAACCCCATGAAACTTCCGGTCACGCCATCGCCTGTGAGGGGACCGAACTGGCCGCTCTGCACCATGTCAAAGGCGTCATCCTCACCGACGGACACCGCCACATCAAAGGCGTCGGGCTGATCGTTCTGGCCGTCGATCGTCAGCACGACATCGGCCGTGGCGAGATTTCCAGCGCTGGATTGGGTTTCGTAGGTAAAGGACCACTGTCGAATGTCATCGTGGGCCAGTTTGTCAACGTCCGCTCCGTCAGCCACGAATTTGGCGAAACCGTCGCTGGTGACGAGCAAGGTTCCCAGCACCAGCCCACCAATCTCGACAGTGCGCTGAAATCCCGCTACGACTGGGTCAAGAGCGCCGAGTTCGTCCACAACGCTGATGACCGTCTTGCGCGTGCCATCGGCTTGTACACCGTTGGTGTCATTGGCGAGCAGATCAACCATAGCCCTTGAGTTTTCATCAACTTCCCAAGCATCATTGCGGGCGACACCGCTGGCGTCCCCGGCGATTTTCTCGCTGCCACCGCGTTTGTTGCCGGTGCCGACGGACGTGTAGCGCAGACCAAAATCCGCAAGATCGAAACTGTCGAGAGAGAGCGGCTCAGTGGCCGAGAGCACAAAGCTGACAGATGAAATGTCATCCTTGGCCTTGCCGGGGGTGCCAAATTCAATGCCCCCATCAAACCGCCCCTGTTGCTTGAGCACGCTGCCGTTGACGTTCACATCGTTTCGCACACTCGAAACCGAGCCTTCATCGAACACGGTCTGACCGATGATGTCTTCGCTGCCGTCGATGCCCGCAACGGTGAGCCCCGCCGTTGTGGCGTCAAGGTCAGCCATGTCAAAGAAGATGCCTCGCAGATCGCCGAGAAGCCCCGAGCCCAATACGTTGATGTCAAATCGTAGGGTTCCGTCTGGCAGCTCCGTGATCTTGATCAGCGTGTCAACAGGGCCGTCCACGGTGAAAGTAATCGATTTTGCCATTGTAGAGATCCTTTGGCTAAATGCTTTTTAAGCGAAGAACGGAAAGAGTGTCGAAGTATTCATTGAAAAAAAGATTACGTTACGTAATCAAACATTACCTTGGGTTGAAAAATAGTCCATCTTTTTTTGAAGGGTAGGTTCTGTCTTAGTTCATGGCAGTCATGAAACCTGTCGGGAAAGTGCGCCTCACTCGGACGCATCTGTGCTCACCAAAGTTGCTCTGCGCCGGACGCAGAACATTCACCCGCTGGCGACGGACATGTTGTTCTTCTTAAATTTAGTTGAACTCACTTTTCTGATCCAGATGCTATTTAAACCATTGAGTTATATATATTTTCAATCATCGGATCGCAGGTTCGAATCCTGCACGGCTCACCACTGGCATTCAAATTGGACCTGTCTGTGTCCGGGTCTGGGTCTGGGTCCGGGTTTCGGGCGTTGCACCTCAGAGCGTGTGGCCCGTGTGGCTGCTGATGCAGCGCGCCGTGCAGGACAGACGGCAGTAGACAAGCCTTAGACAAGCAAGGACGGCGACTGGTCTGTCGCCGCCCTTAGGGTCTCAACTCTGGCGTGAGGTCGTGCTGCAGGTGCAGCGGTCAGCCTGAATTAGCTGACTTGGCGGACTGCCCGGCGAACGTAAGCGCGACCAAGCGCCCGCACGTCACGGCAGACAGCGCGTTGATCACTCGTCCACGTCCAGACGCTCGACAACGGTCGCCGCATAGGCGTCCACGAGCGCATTGTAGAAATCGTCCTGCGAGGGTTCGATGGTAACCCAGCCCTCAGGGGCCGGGGCATCCCCCGAAACAGCACTCATCTGCAAGGCATAGCTGCCGATCAGTTCATCCGGATTCTCAAGGCTGTCGGCACTGACCGAGACAGCATCGTTGACGCCCTCAAAGGTGGAAATCGTCCCTTCAAGCTGGTTGAACTCGCCCGTGTCCGGCAAAAGCGTGCTGCCATCAATCGCGACCTTGTTGATCTCGACGACAACACGGGGGGCGTCCGCAGAATCCTCGACCGTCACCTTCGACACAATCGCCGTGGCAAGGTCAGCCTCGAGGGTCGGCCAGTATTTGAGAACGTTAGAGTCATCATACGCGCTCAGATCGACCTTGACGTCAACCGCGGACAGGGTTTTGTCCATAGCCATAACAGGGCCAACGGCGGCCAAGGTCATTCCGGTGCAAAGTGCAGTGCTGAGAAGAAGTTTCATTTTACAGTCTCCTTGAATAGGTCGTATCTATACCGCGTCGAGCGGTGACCCGACGGGTCGGTGACACGCACGCCCGCTTGGCGTGATGTGATCAAAGAACGCCCGGCCTCTGGTATGGTTCCCTGAAAAACTTAAAATACCCCCCGGATCCGCCAAGGCGGGCCCCCTGTCCCAAGTCTGGAACCACAATGCCTTCAAGGCGTTATCCCTTGGGGAAACTGGTAGCAATCGCAACAGGAGCACGGGCCGGAGATGCCGAATGACGCAGCGCGAGACACTGAATCAGAATCAGCGGTAGATCTGGTCGAAAACGGATGGGCGGCGCTGAACGGGGACTACACCAGCGTCGGCGATGTCGTGGATGCGCTCGGGCGGGCCAATTTTGCGCCGCTTCTGATCCTGCCGTCCTTGGCGCTGGTCTCGCCGCTCAGCGGGGTGCCCGGCTTTACCACATTATGCGGCCTGATCATCGCTGCGGTTTCGTTGCAACAGATGATCCATCGCTCCTCGCTCTGGCTGCCACGCTGGATTCGCTCCGCACGCCTGCGCACAGAACGGGTGCGTGTCGCCTACCGATGGTTTCGCGTCCCGGCGCGGTGGCTGGACCGCGTCACGCGGCGACGGCTGCACGGTCTGGTCACAGAGCCGCTGGTCATCCTGCCTCAACTCGTCTGCCTGCTCTGCGGGGTGGTCATGCCCTTCCTCGAACTGATCCCTTTCACCTCGTCGGCGCTGGGCGTGGTGATCACAGCCCTCGCCGTTGGCATGTTCGTCGGCGACGGTCTCTTGGTCTTGATTGGCATGCTCACCGCCACGGCGTTGGCGACCGGCGTCGCCACTCTGATCGTCACCTGAGCGCGCAGCCTGTCGCACGGCTGACCCCCCGCCACATTCAGAAAAGGCGCCCATCCCAAAGATGCGCGCCCCAGTCTCTCGCAGCATCTTCAAACCGGGATCATATCCATTCCCGGTTTGAAGATGTGTCAAATCAAACAGTTATTCTTGGACATCTTGCGATGCGCCTGTCACCGCTTGACCTGCACCCTGAATGTCACGGCCAGCGCCCTCCACCGTCTCGCAGGCAGCCAGAACGCCCATGAAGAGCAGGGAAATGAGGGAAAGTCTTGAACGTGTCATTGCAATCTCCGTTTGATTTCATGTGCAGGAACAACGCAGGTGCAATCGCTTGGTTCCATCTGGCCCGCATAATTCTTTCAGGCTCAGCCCTCGTCGTCGTCCGGCGTGGGCCATCTCATCGGAAAGACGACATGCAGCTCATATCGGTCAGGCTGCGTGTCGATCTCGAGCGTGCCATTCAACTGCGCGACAAAGGATTCAATCAACTTCGAGCCTAACCCAGAGCCATCAATCGGTGCCTCCGTTATGGCGTCGGCCTGCCCCTCGGGCACGCGAGAGTTCACCACACTCAGGCAAAAGCTGTCCGCCGAGACCGCTTTCAGCGCAATATTGATCCAGGCATCCGCCCCGCTGGTCATGCCGCAGTATTTCACGGCGTTGATCGCGGCCTCTGTCGTCAAGAGCGACAGAGGAACGGATTGATCCGGGCTGATCTCGACCGGTTCGAGGGCGGTGGTGACTGTGATCTCACGTCCGGATTCGTCCAGCGTGCCGACAATCACCAATTGCTGAATGATATCCTCCAGCAGCTTGTCGGCCCGTACCAGCGACAGCTTGCGCGCCAGATAGAGGTATCGGTGAATGGCCGATAGCGCCATCACCCGGTCCTGCACCCGCCGCAAGAGATGCTTGGCCTCGGTGCTTCCGGTCGCGCGGATCTGCATGTTGAGCATGCTCGAGATAAGCTGAAGATTGTTCTTCACCCGGTGATGCACCTCGCGCAAGAGCACGGTCTTTTCGTTCAAATCCTCTTCCAGCCGCCGCTCCTGCTCTGACAGCCGCCGGGTCATGGCCCGAAACGCCTCGGCCACGATCTCCAACTCCTCCGGAGCATTGTCGAGCCGCGCCTTGTCCAGATCACCGCGCCCCGCCGCATAGAGCCGCATCCAAGACCGCAGGCGGCGCACATGCCGGATCACCAGATGATTGACGCCGACATAGGCCACCACAATCGTGATCACCCACATGACCAACGGTAGATAAAGAGCAAAGGCACCCTCATAGCCCGGCAGCGCCCCGCGCCCGAGCCGAGGCTCCCAGCTGCCCAAGGCAAAGACCTTGTCGCTGACAATCGGGACCACCGCAAAGTCGCGCGTCTTGCCCTCCTGATTCACATCCTGAAACGTCTGCCGCCCCTTCTCCGCCAAGCGGTCCAACCCATAGGAGGCCGGAAGAACCGAGCGGCGGAAATCCGAAAACTTGGCGGTGGCAACAATCTTGCCTTCGAACTGAAACAGCACAAGATCGACCTCCGGCACGACCGTAGACAGTTTTTCATTGAGAGCGCTGACCGGCACCGCGATCCAGACTGTTCCGCGAAATCGCCCGCCTGCAAAAACCGGCACCGCAACGCTGACCGTGGCAGTGCCGCCGATGAATTCCAGCGGATGCATCAGAATCTCTGTCTGTCGGCTGGTGAGTTCGGTGCGAATGGAATCCAGATCACTCAGATCCTGACGCCCGCCGTTCGACGCACACACAAGGTTGAGCCCCTCATCGACAAAGCCTGCAAAGGTGAACTTCGGATTCTCTTCTACAACCCGCGCCATCACCGCATCGCACGTCGTCTCCGAGGTATCAAAAACGGGCACCGTGATCGCCAGCGTCTCGGCCGTGCTCATCGCGGATTGGATCATGTCCCGGCTTTCGGCCACGGCCTGTTGGGTCTGCTCCAACAGCGCCGTTTCCGAGAGGGTCTGCCGTTCTTCAAGAACCTTGTAGGTCTGATACACGGATACAAAACCGAGCGGCAGGATGGCGAGGCTCAAACCAAACCCCAATTGCAGCGCAAGATTGGGCGTCCAGAGCCCACGCAGCGCGGCCAGCCTCAATTTCATGCAACCGAGGTCCCGCTCACCACCGCCATTGTCGCGGCATCGGTCATTTCCAACTCGTCCTCATCATCCAGATGCATCAACTCCGCCAGCCGCTTGCGCGCACGGTTGGTGCGGCTCTTGATTGTGCCCACTGCACAGCCGCACATCTCTGCGGCATCCTCATAGGAAAACCCCTCGGCCCCGACGAGGATCAGAACTTCGCGCTGCTCATCGGTAAGCTGGGCAAAGGCCGCGCGGAAATCCGTCATCGCCAGATGCCCGTCATGCGCCGGCTTTTCAGACAATTGCCCCGCCATCTTGCCATCGGGGTCCTCGATCTCGCGGCGGCGCTTGCGATAGAGCGAATAATACGTGTTGCGCAGGATCGTGAACAGCCATGCGCGAAGGTTCGTGCCGGGTTTGAACTTGTCAAAATTACCCCAAGCCTTGACCACCGCGTCCTGCACCAGATCATCCGCCGTTGCGGAATTGCGCGTGAGGTTCAGGGCAAAGGCGCGCATCGCAGGCAAGTGCCCCAGCAGCTCTTCGCGCGGGTCCATTTTTGGGTCTATGTCGTTTTTCACGAATCATCACCAGAGGATTTCTGCTTGTCCTCGCCCTGCTGGCGCAATTGCTCCAACAGCTTGGTAAAGCGTTCCGGCACCGGCTCCTTGGCCGTGTCCGCATAGACACGCCGGAGATTCTCGTCGATTGTTTCACTCAATTTCTTGGTCCTGCGATTCTTTTCCATTTCGCCTATTCATCTGCCATCATTGAATCGGCACTTTCTTGCGCCTGCTCGGGAACATAACACGCTGTTCCGCGTTTGGTTCCCTCAAGGACACATTTTTTGAGGACACACATGACGGAAACACCGCGCCAGCCGGACCTGAGCACTCAGATCGCCGAAAACCTCCCCTATCTTCGGCGCTATGCGCGTGCCCTGACCGGCAATCAGCAGACGGGCGATCACTATGCGCTCGCAACACTCGAGGCCTTGCTCGAAGATCAGGACGTGTTCAACAGCGGGCTCACCCCAAAGTCCGCCCTGTTCCAGGCCTTTCATCAAATCTGGATCTCGTCCGGCTCGCCCGTCGCCGAGGCGGACGCCGTCACCTCTCCCGAGGCGCGCGCGCAATGGCGGCTCGCAAATCTGACCAAGAACACCCGAGAGGCGCTCTTGCTGCACAGCATCGAGGGCTTTCGTGCGCCCGACATCGCCCAGATCATCGGTGGCACGGCGGATGAGGCCACCGCGCTCTTGACCATCGCACGCACCGAAATGACCAACTCGATCCGGGGCCGGATCATGATCATCGAGGATGAGGCGATCATTGCCATGGATATCCGCGCCATTGTCGAAGATATGGGCCATGACGTCACCGGCATCGCGCGCACCCGCGACGAGGCGGTGAAACTCGCGCGGCGCGACCCGCCAGAGATGATCCTGGCCGATATTCAACTGGCCGACAAATCCTCGGGCATCGACGCGGTCAATCTCATCCTCAAGGAATTGGGCGACCGGCCGATCGTCTTCATCACCGCGTTCCCCGAGCGTCTCCTGACCGGCGAACGGCCCGAACCGGCCTTTCTGATCACCAAACCCTATAGCGAGGAACAGGTGCAATCCGCTGTCAGTCAGGCGATGTTCTTTGCCAGCACAGAAACCCTTCAGGGTTAAGCCATCTGACATGACATGACCCCGCGCTCTGGGCACGGGGTCATCGTCAGAAGGTCTCTCTGCAATCGCCCCGCGCTCATACGCGGGGCGTATCCATATCACCCGTCAGGGTGCGCGACCACGCAGGGCGCGGGCGATCATTGCGACGACGAACAACACGAGGAAGATCACGAACAGAATCTGTGCGATCCCCGCCGAGGCCGAGGCGACGCCACCAAACCCCAAAACACCAGCGATCAGCGCGACCACCAAGAATACAAGTGCCCAGTACAGCATCGGACTCTCCTTTCAATGCAACATGGTTCCGATTGCTAACCCAACGGGCAAGCGGCTGTTTTGGTTCCCGCAGAATCCGTTTTCCTTCAAAATCCTCACGTTTCAAGTTTCTTTCAGCTTTCCCGGAACCGCGCGGGGCCGCGTGCGTTGAGTGTCATATATCAACCCGAAAGGACGCAATCATGGCACAAGCAAAATCCATCGACACATCGCCGCAAGACGAGATTGACCAGCTCTCAAAACAGATCGTGACGCTGCGCGAGGACATCTCGGCCATCTCCAAGACCCTTTCGGGACTTGGCGGAGCGACGCGCGACGCGGCCGTCGATGGCGCGCGCCGCAAAGTGTCGGAACTGCGTCACTCAGGCGAGCAGCAATTGCATGCCGCCCAGCACCGTGCCGAAGAAATGGGCCAACAGGCCGCAGACGCCGTCCGCAGCCAGCCCGCAGCTGCGGTTGGTATCGCCGTTGGGGTTGGATTTCTTCTCGGGTTCATGACGGGCCGGAAATAACCGATGGGCGGCATTGTCTCTGACCTTCGCCGCCGCGCACGCAATGCGGCGCGCGCGGCGGCCTTCACCGTGGCAGGTGTGGTCTTTGGTCTGGCGGGCTTGGGGTTTCTGACCGTGGCGCTCTGGATTCTGATCGCCACCTATGAGAGTGCGCTTGTCGCACACACCGTCATCGGCGCGCTCTATCTCGTTCTTGGTTTCTGCTTTCTGGCGCTTGGCGGTCAATCGACGGACGCGGAGACCGCCGCCGAACAGCCGCCTGCCAAAGAACCGCTGTTGCAGGTGGCCGAGGCCTTTGCCGTGGGATTGCAGGCCGGTCGCTCCGCCCGCGCACCACGACCCTAGGCAATTTCAAGCCCAGCCTAGGCTTGGCCTCGCCACGAACGAGCGCCACGACAAACAAGACGAGGGGTTTCGGATCTCAACAAAAACCCAAAACTCTAGACCCCGTTCACCATCGGCCGCAGCACGCCGCGAATCATGTCCTCAGTAAAGGGCCGCACCAGCATGGCCCAGCCCTGCTTGGCCACCTTGATCTCGTCTTCCTCGCCCATGGTCAGCACGATTCGTGCCCCCCGCAGGCTGAGCGCGCTGTCGAGCCCTGCTTGCAGCACCTGATCATAGCGCATTTCCAAAAAGGCTGCGGATACCCGCGTTTCGCCCTCCAGAATGCGAATCAACTCATCCGGGTGCGGCGCATTGATCACACGGCACGGTCCTGCCGCCTGAAGTGAACCACAAAGATCCTCCGCAATCAGCAAATTACTGTCCATGACGATATAAACCGGCGGCTCCGGCGGCGTCGTCTCATCAAAGGGCATTAGGGGCTCTCTCATTGGGTCATATCCAAACATTCCTAATTCTGGAACATTATTCGGAGTGATGCATTAAACTGTGACATCTATTAAGAGGTTTTTTCACATGGTCACAAAATGTCAGAATTGCCCCCTGCGCGCCCGGGATCTGTTTGTGCAGATGACCCCCCAGGAGGTCACGTTCATGCAGAGTTTCAAGACCGGCGAGCTGGAGGTGGATGGCGGCACAACCCTGATGATGGAGGCCTCCAACAGCCCGCAACTCTATACCGCGTTGAGCGGCATGGGCCTGCGCTACAAGACGCTGTTGTCGGGCGAGCGACAAGTGATCAACTTCGTGATGCCCGGCGATTTCATCGGGCTACAGGCCGGGGTGATGCAGGAAATGCAGCACTCGGTCGAGGCGACAACAGACATGAAACTCTGTGTCTTTGACCGCAAACGCCTGTGGGAATTGTTCCGCGACCATCCCGACCGCGCCTATGACCTCACATGGATTGCCGCCGTCGAAGAACACCTACTTGGCGAAAGCCTGGCCATCCTCGGACATATGGACGGGCTTGAACGCATCGCGCGGGCCTTTGTGCGGCTCTTTGACCGGGGCGCGGCAATCGGATTGACCACCGGACACGAGATGCCGTTGCCGTATCGGCAACAGGATCTTGCCGACGCGCTCGGCCTTTCCGTGGTCCATGTCAACAAGATGCTCAAACGCCTGCGCGAACAGCGGTCCGCCACATGGCAAAACGGTCGATTGATCCTCCATGATCGCGACGAGCTGTGTCGCATTGCCCAGCTTGAACCCGACCGCGACCCAATGAAGCGCCCGCTGATCTGAAATAATGCTCCCACACGGGAACCAAACCTGCGCGAGGGCGTTGAGAAAGAATGTACAGATTTACCGTCGACGGTGATCCGGGTCTCCGCGTGGCGGTAATCCTGATTGCGCTCATCCTCAGCTTTGCAGCCCTCAAGACCGGCGCGGATATTTTCGCGCCGATGGTTCTGGCGCTTGTGACCGGGGTGATGCTCGCCCCCGTCACCGATCTATTCGAGCGGATCGGCTTTTCATGCGGCCTCGCCTCATCCACCGTGCTGATCCTTGGGGTCTCGGCCATCGGCACTCTGGCCATTCTGGCCGAACCCTTGATCTGGCAAATCGTCGAGGAACTGCCGCGCATCCAGTATGAATTGCGCTCGATCATCGCAGAAATCAGCAACCTCATTCGCGGCCTGCAAGAGGTCAACCGCGAGGTCGGAGAGGCGCTCGGAGCTGCGGCCGACGCTGCCAGTGAAACATCCGAAGGCGGCGGCATGCCCAACCTCACCAGTGCGCTCTTTTTGGCCCCGCTGGTGCTGGCGCAGGCGCTGGTGTTCTGCGGTACGCTGTTTTTCTTTCTGCTGACACGCAAGCGCATGTATGCATGGCTGTCGCTCTGGATCGGCACCTCGGACGATACGCAGGACATTCTGCGCCGGTTTACCAACGCCGAACGGCTGGTGGCCCGCTATTTCCTCGCCATTTCCTGTATCAACGCGGGTCTGGGTGCTGCCTTGGGCGGGGCGCTGTTTCTGATCGAGCTGCCCGGCCCCTTTGTCTGGGCCTTTGTCGCGGCCCTGCTGAATTTCGTGCTCTATGTGGGGCCAATGACCGTGGCGGCGGGATTGTTGTTGGCCGGGATCGTCGCCTTTGACGGCCTGATGGCTGTGACCCCCCCGGCAATCTTTCTGTTCCTCAACATGATTGAGGCACAGTTTGTCACCCCGTCCTTTGTTGGGCGACATATTTCGGTCAACCCGCTTCTCATCTTCGTGTCTCTGGTGTTCTGGCTCTGGCTCTGGGGACCGATTGGCGGCATCATCGCCATTCCGGTTCTCGTGATCGCGCTCGCCCTTCTGGATATCTTCGCGGTCGATGCGACAGTCGAAGACCCCGCGCCTTAAACCACCTCTTCGGGCATCCCCGGCAAGGGCAGACCAATCGCCTTGGCAGCGTCGGAATCGTAATCCACCAGAAATCCGCGACGGTGCTGCGGCGGCAGCGCACTGTTGCTGCTCACCATACGCTGCCACTGTGCAAACCCCGTGTCGATATCGAGAAACGCAGATCCCGCATCCTTGGGCAACCAACACCCCATCACACGCTCGCGGATCAAGGCCACCTGATCGGCCTGCGTGATATGCAAACCGGCTTCGGTGTCCCATCTCATGCTGCGCCCGTTGAGATTGGCCGAGGAAACGATGGCGGCGGACTCGTCAAAGATCGAGACCTTGGAATGCACATAGACGAGCGGCGACTTCTCGAGCGTGTCACGCCCGTCACTGTCACTCGCACGCGGCTGCACCGGCGAGGCGATCAACAGCCGGTCTTGCCCAACCGCCGCCTTGAGATAGGCCAGCGAACGGGCCTGCTGATGCTCGCCAAAGCGGCCTTCCAACCCCGGATCACTGGAGAACGCCACCTCTTCCGGCGCGGCCGGAAGCACGACAATCACCCGAAGATCCGGGCAATGCCGCGCGCGTCGCGCCAGCGCCCGCGCCAAGGGCACGTGCCGAAAATACTGCGTTTCCAGATAGACCAGCCGCTCCACCTTGGCGATGGCGCGCAGATGCGCGGCCTCGATTTCGCGCAGCACCGTATGCGGTGACATCCGCATCGGCGCGCTCAATCGGCGGCGCGACAGCGTGCGCAAAAATCCCGGCACAGCGCGCGGCGGCGCGGATTTGCGCGCCACAGACGCCAAAAACCCCTCGAGATGCGCCTGAGCGGCCTCTGCAACAGGCCCGGTCGCCATCACCTGCACATCATGCCAGGTCTGGTTCGGCTCTTGCCTATGCCGCTTGGTGTCATAGCGCCGCTCGTTCAGATCAAGCCCGCCGATATACACCAGACGGCGATCGAACACCGCCAGTTTCTGATGATGCGTCGCGGGATGCAGGTCCATCAACCGCAGCGGAAAACAGAGCTGATCCCGGTTATCCACCCGGCACAGGCTGCGCAATCGCGGTGTCTCGGCGCGAAATCGCACGCGCTCGTCCTTGGTCATGTGATACCATTTGTCCACCATCTCGCGGATTTTCATCCGGACCAGCGGATAGAACAACACGCGGGGCAAGACGCCACTCTTGGCGTCGTGCAGCGCCACGGTAAACTCCAGCCGCGCGCCCGGCTGCGCCAATTCCCGCACGGCCGAAATCTGCCGCTGCGTCTGCCACGCCAGCCGATGCAGATGCACCGCCGCAATCGGATCGAAATCCGAAACCACAAGCCGGATCGACACACCGCGATCCAACGTATGCACAAAGAGATCAAACCACGTCGTGCCAATCGCGCGCGCCTCGGAAGAGCGCAACCGCGTCCTCAGATCGAACACTCGAAAACAGGCCGAAACCTCGGTCTGCGCCTGTAAAAAGGCGCGCTCTAGCGCTGGATATGCCTCTTCAGCGGTGACCAGAACCTTGAGGCTCTCAATCGCGGCTGTCGATGTGTCATCCTGCGCTGGTTTGGTCTGGGTCATGGTCCTGCCGATCAGAGGTTAATGGTCCGCTGCCCCCTGAGGTTCGGTCGTAAATGCCCCCGCCGGGACAGGCGGGGGCAAGCACCCAAGGGACACGGGATGGGTGCGGCAGAGCTTGCCTTGCATCTTGGGGATGATAGCCAGGCTCCGGACGGTCAGCGCATCGCGCTGGCCACTGTGTCACAACGCTCCATCGCCCAAACGGTTCCGCAAAAACATTTGACGACGCAAGAGGGTCACCGGGCCAGGGCTCGACCCACCACCGCAGCGTTACACCCGGCCAGATCGCGGCCCGAACACCAGCCACAGAATAAAGCCCAAGAGCGGCAGCAACAGGATCAACACGACCCACAGAACCTTCTTGCCCGTGGTCGCCCCCGATCCAACGACAGAAACGATGGCCCATATATCCAGGATCAACAGAATGATCCCGCCAATGCCGGTGATCTCAAGCATGTTCAAAACTCCAATCTTCAAGGGCGCGCCACATCGGGCGCGATCAATGTCCAACCCGTTAAAGGCACAGACGCGTTGCGATAAAACGCATGGTTCCGCTCAAAGTTCCGTCAGATTCTCAAGTATATTTTGACCCAATCTTGAAACCTTCTGCGGCTCTGACGGTTGGGTAGTCAGGGCGCTGCGACACTGCGGCGTCAAACCAACGCAGGACTAAGGAGTTCACTCATGAAACGCATTCTAGCCACCACCGCGATCGTCGCGCTGACCGCAATGCCGGTCTTTGCGCAATCCGACACCACGACCGACCCAACGGCCGAGACAACGGATCAGACCGCACCGAGCACGACACAATCGTCAGACACGTCGAGCGATCCCTCGGGCGCGACCGCCAATGCCAATGCCGATGTCACGATGGACCTGAACGGTGTCGAGATCAGCGCGTCGGATCTTATCGGCAAAACCGTCTATATGCAGAGCGAAGACGCCCCCGACGTCGGCATCGTCGACACAATCGAGGCACCGTCCGAAGATTGGGAAAACGTCGGCGAGGTCAATGACGTCATCCTGTCCAAGGATGGTCAGATCGACTCCATCACGCTTGATGTGGGTGGGTTCCTCGGGATGGGGGGCAAAGAACTCAGCACCTCGATGGACCAACTCAAGATGGTGACCGAAGAGGGGTCGGAGGATGAATACTTCGTCGTCTTCACCGGGGACCGCGCCGCATTGGAAGAGGGTGAAGAACTGGACCGTCAGAGCGTTCTGGATGAGGGCGGCAGCTTCTTTGCCGGCACCGATGAGACCGCCTCCTCCGAGAACAATCTCGAAGGCGACACCATGGCATCCGACACGGACGCCAATGCCGAGGTCAACTCGGGCGCGGACACCGCTGCGGAGACAGGCGCCAACACGGATGCAACCACCAACGCGGATGCAGGCATCAGCTCCGGTGCAGGCGTCGATGCCGATGCCACCGCCGGTGCGACGGCCACCACCGAGACCGACGACATGCCGCAGCTGTCCGATGACGAGCGCGCCGCGCTGACTGCCGAAGAGCTTGAGGGCGTGGCACTCTATGATGCCACAGACGAACATATCGGCGAAATCTCGGACATCGTTCTGACCGACGATGGTCAGGTTGAGCACGTCATCGTCGATGTGGGCGGTTTCCTTGGGCTGGGCGAAAAGCCGGTCGCGGTCTCGTTTGACGAAATCAGCCTGACCCGCGATCAAGACGGTGTGACCGATGCCCTCCAGGCCACGACCAGCCTCACGGTTGAGGAATTGGAGAACATGGAAAAGTGGGAAGGCTAACCCACCACGACGAACCACTCATCAGTCGGGCCGGGCATCTTTGCCCGGCCCTTTTCGTTTCCAGGGCGGTCATCACGGCCCGCACCCGTTCAATGGTCAGACGGGATCATTCCAGGTTTTCGGCTCATACCCGATCACCACCGTCGCCAGCACCATATCCACCAATCGCTCGAGCAATTGGCTTTGCCGCGTCTTGGAATAGAGCGCCGTTCCGAATGAGGTCGAGAACGTCGCCCGGTTCGACACGTTGTAGAAACTGAACGAGCTGGTCAGCCAATGCAGCTCCAGCGCATCCGTCCCCTCGCGGAACAGCCCCGCCGCCTTGCCACGCGCGCAGACATCCTCGAGCTTGTCGATGATCGAGCGGTTCAGCTTTGGCACACTCTCGGATTTGCGCAGGTATTCGGCATTGTGGATATTCTCGATCATCACCAGCCGAATGAAATGCGGCGCGGTCACATGCGCCTCGAACGTTGCCTCGATCAGCCGCCGCAGCGCCGCGACCGGCTCTAGCCCGGCAACATCGAGATCATCCTCGCGGGCACGCAGCGTGGCATAGACGCCCTCCAAGACACTGCAATAGAGCCCCTCCTTATCCCCGAAGTAATAATAGATCATCCGCTTCGAGGTGGAGGTCTGGCGCGCAATCTCGTTGATATTGGCCCCCGAGAGCCCATGCGCGGCAAACTCCCGCGTCGCAATCGTCAGAATGTCCTGCCGCACCGCCGCTGGATCTTTCTTCCATGAAGTCTTGCGCTTGCGGCCTGTCTCACCCTCACTCGCATCCATGCAACCGCCTCGTCCCACTCATTGATTCCATCCTTGGATAGCATGAATTTAACCCAGAGGTCCATTTATCTTGACAAATTAACCGCAAGGTACATAAATGGGTCAACTGGCGGTGCGAGGAGCGAATCGTCAGCGAAGAAATCTAGGGAGGACAGAGATGTCTCGTAAGCTGATTGGCGCAGTCATTGCGTTCGGGCTGAGTGCCGCGGTAGCAACCGCGCAGGACTACCCCGCCAAAGAAATTCAAGGAATCATTCAATGGGGGGCCGGTGGCTCGACCGACACGGTGATGCGCGCGGTCACACCGCATGCCGAAACCGTGCTGGGTGGCACCGTGGTCATGCAGAACATGACCGGCGCCGTGGGCGCGATTGCCCTCAACCATGTCGCAGGCTCGGACGCCGATGGCTACACGCTGCTGATGGGCGCGGAAAACCCGCTGCTCTACAAGGTGATGGGTCTGGGTGACAAGGATTACTCGGAATTCACCCCGATCAACATCCTCGCACGCGGCACGCCCATTCTGGTCGCCCGCAACGATGCCCCGTTTGACGATTACGCGGGCATGATGGATTTCATCAAGGCCAATCCGGGCGAACTCCGCATCGGTTCCACCGGTCCGGGCGGCGTGCCTTCCGTGGTCACCGCCATGATGAACACCGTCGAAGGCACGCTTGACGTGACCGCCATCCCCTATGACGGCGACGGCCCTGCCCTCACCGCTCTGCAAAGTGGTGCCATCGACGTGATGCCCGCCGTTCTCGGCGCCGCCATCGAATCCATCCGTGCCGGTGCCATGAAACCGCTGGCGATCTTCGACACCGAAGCCAGCGCCAAACTGCCCGACGTGCCCACCGTCACCTCCTTCAACGACGGCTACAGCACCTATCTGCCCTGGGGCCCGTTCTTTGGCGTCTTCGTCCCCAAAGGCACACCCGATGACGTTGTGGCCAAGCTGACCGTGGCCTATACGACCGGCGCACAAAACGCTGATTTCCTGGCGCTGATGGATGGCCGCGGCTTTACCATGATGTCGATCAGCGGTGACGAGGCGACCGAGTTTCTGACCACATGGCAGCAAAACACCGCTTGGCTCTTGCAAGAGGCAGGTCTGACCAAAGCCTCGCCGGAAGAGTTCGGCATCGCGCGCCCCGGCGAATAACAACACCCAAAACAGTCAAAGCGGCTGGCCGTCTGGCCAGCCACACCTGGCGCCGCCCGCGCCTCAGGCTGGGCGGCGCGTTGCGTTTCGGGATTGGAGCCCGGTTGCGCCAAGGGAGGAGACCACGATGGACCCCGAATTCAGAGGCGATCAGGACCACCACGACGGTACGTCCGACGCAACACCCGGCGGGTATGACGCCAAACGCAGACCCGGCGAACTGGGCTTTGCCCTCTTCCTCAGCCTTGCCAGCGCGATCCTGTTCTACAACGCATATGCGATTTCAGGGTTCGAGGCGCTTTCCGCCCCCGGTTCCGTACCCATGGCTACCACCGCCGTCATGCTCATCTCGGCCCTCGTCGTCACATGGCGCACCGCGCGCCTGCCACGGGTCACGGTCGAAACCCTGCGGGGCGACATCCTGCCGATGACGGTGCTCATCTTCGCCGGGTTCCTGGTGATCTTCGGCCTGCTTCTGAAACCCCTCGGGTTTCTGCCCACCGCCGCGCTCTTTCTCATCGCCGCAATCCGGCTCTTGTCTGGCTGGGGCTGGCCCCGGTCCATCCTCACAGCCCTCGGCGCGCTTGCCGTGATCTGGATCGTGTTCCGCGTGATCTTTACCGTGCTGCTGCCCTCCGGCGTCGTGCCCGAGGCGGAATTTATCCAGCTTTTCCGCAACCTTCTGTCCGGCGGGGGCTCGTAATGGACACTCTCTTAGCCATTCTCACGGTCTTTACCCAACCTGATCTGCTGCTTCTGGTCGCCATCGGCACCTTTGCAGGCATCTATATCGGCGCCATTCCCGGCCTCTCTGTCACCATGGCCGTGTCGATCCTCATTTCCTTCACCTTCTCATGGGAGGTCTATCCGGCGATTTCCCTCATGGTCGGCATCTATATGGGCGGCGTCTATGGCGGCTCACGCACGGCGATCCTGCTCAACATCCCCGGCGCGCCCTCGGCCATTGCCACAGCACTCGATGGCTATCCCATGGCCCAGCGCGGCGAGGCCGGGCAGGCGATTGGCGTGACGACTGTCATGTCCTTCTTCGGCGGGCTGATCGGCATCCTCGTGCTGGCCCTCGCGGCGCCCTATGTCTCGGTCTTCGCGCTGAAATTCCAACCGCGCGACTATATGCTGCTTGCCGTGCTCGGCATCCTGCTGGTCGGCTCGCTCTCCTCGGGCAGTCTGGTCAAGGGCATCTTTGCCGGGGCTTTGGGCCTTGCCATCGGCGCGGTCGGGCGCGATCCGCTCACCTTCACCGAACGCCTCACCTTCGATCTGCAACTGATGGAGGGCGGGATTTCCTTTATCGCCGTGATGATCGGCATGTTCGGCGTGTCCGAAGCACTCTTGCAGCTCCAGAACGTCAACAAAACCGCCATCCGCCAGAAGATCACCAAGATCGTGCCCTCCTTTGGCGTGATCCGCAAATACCTGCCGCTCTCGCTGCAAACCTCGACCATCGGCGTGATCATCGGCGCATTGCCCGGCACCGGCGGCGATATCGCGGCGCTCATGGCCTATGACCACGCCAAGCGCGTGACCAAGAACCCCAAGGTGCCCTTTGGCAAAGGCGCAATGGAGGGGCTCGTCGCCCCCGAGACCGCCAACAACGCCGCCGTGGGCGGGGCCTTCATCCCGATGATGACGCTGGGCATTCCCGGCGATGCCGTCACCGCCATCATGATTGGCGCGCTTTTCATCCACGGCCTCAACCCCGGCCCGATGCTGATGATTGATCAACCCGATATGTTCTGGTTCATCGTCGGCGCGCTCTTCATGGCCAATATCTTCATGCTGATCTTCGGCCTCACCGGCATCCGCATCTTTACCAAGATCGTGGAAATGCCCCGCGCCGTCATCATCCCGTTGATCCTGCTTCTGTCCATCGTCGGGGCCTACGCGGTCAACAATTCGATCTCGGATGTCTACTGGATGCTGGGCTTTGGCGTCTTTGGCTACTTCATGCGCCACTACGGCTATCCGCTTGGCCCGGTGATCCTCGGCGTGATCCTGTCGCGGCTCTTGGATGACAACTGGCGGCGCGCCATCATCTCGGACCGCGAGGACCTTGGCCGCTTCTTCGAAGGCATCCTCACCAGCCCCCTCTCCTTCACCCTTTTCGCGGCGGTGATCCTGATCTTCGTCAGCCAGACACCGCTCTGGACCGCCCTGAAAATCCGCCTCTTCCGAAAGGCATCCCAATGACCGCGACCCGCACCCGCGCCCATACAGGTCCTGTGAAACTCGGTCTCATCGGCGACAATATCACCCGCTCGAAATCCCCCCGGCTGCATGTCACGGCAGGGCAGCTTACGGGCCTAAACGTGACCTATGACCGCTTGATCCCCCGCGACCTGCACCTCACCTTTGACGAGGTGTTCGATCAGGCGCAGGCAACGGGCTACCGCGGCCTCAACATCACCTACCCCTACAAAGAGCTTGTGACCCGCCGCGTCACTGTCTCCGACCCGCTCGTGCGCGCCATCGGGGCGGTCAATACCGTGGTCTTCGACGCGGACGGTCCCAAGGGGTTCAACACCGATTACACCGGCTTCATGCGTGCCTATCGCGACGTGTTAGGCACCGCCAATCCCGGCACCGTCTGCCTGATCGGCACAGGCGGGGTCGGCAAGGCGGTGGCCTTTGGTCTCATCGGCCTGAACGCCACCGCCATCCGCTGTGTCGATCTGGATGCCACCAAGGCCGAGGCGCTGGCCTCTAGCCTCCGCGCCTTGGGCACCGCCACGCGGATCGAGGTCTCGACCGATCCCGTCACCGCCGCAAATGGGGCCGATGGCCTCATCAACTGCACGCCGCTTGGCATGGTCGGCATCGGCGGCACCCCCCTGCCCGCCCCCGCCATGGCCGGGGCCAAATGGGCCTTTGACGCGGTCTATACCCCCGTCGATACCCAATTCCTGCACGACGCCACCGCCGCCGGGCTGCACATCATCTCGGGCTACGAGCTTTTCTTCGGTCAGGGCGTCGATGCCTGGGCGATCTTTACCGACACGCCGCTGGACGAGCCTGCCCTGCGCGCCGCCATCGAAGGGGACGCCCCATGAAAACCTCCATTGCCACCGTCTCCGTCTCCGGCAGCCTGCCCGAGAAATTGGAGGCCATCGCCGCCGCCGGTTTTGACGGGATCGAGATCTTCGAGCAGGATTTCATCGCCCATGACGGCAGCCCCCGCGACGTCGGTGAGATGATCCGCGCCATGGGGCTTGAGATCACCCTCTTCCAACCCTTCCGCGATTTCGAGGGCCTGCCCGCCCCCCTGCGCGCCAAGGCCTTTGACCGCGCCGAACGCAAATTCGATCTGATGCAGGAATTGGGCACCGATCTCATTCTGGTCTGCTCCTCTTGCCACCTCGAGGCACTGGGCGGCATCGACCGCGCGGCGGCTGATTTCCACGAACTTGGCGACCGCGCCGCGCGCCGTGGCCTGCGCGTGGGCTTCGAGGCGCTCGCTTGGGGCCGCCACGTCAACGATCACCGCGACGCCTGGGAAATCGTGCGCCGCGCCGATCACGCCAATGTCGGCCTCATCCTCGACAGCTTTCACACCCTCGGGCGCGGCATCGACCCCGACACCATCCGCCGCATCCCCGGCGACAAGATATTTTTCGTGCAACTCGCCGACGCCCCCCGCATCGACATGGACCTGCTCTATTGGTCCCGCCATTTCCGCAACATGCCCGGCGAGGGCGATCTTGACGTGACCGGCTTTATGCAGACCGTGGTCGCCACCGGCTACGCAGGCCCGATTTCGCTCGAAATCTTCAACGACCAGTTTCGCGGCGGC
This sequence comes from Roseovarius sp. 217, assembly GCF_000152845.1. Classification (GTDB taxonomy): domain Bacteria; phylum Pseudomonadota; class Alphaproteobacteria; order Rhodobacterales; family Rhodobacteraceae; genus Roseovarius. The sequence goes on along the minus strand of NZ_CH902584.1, from coordinate 2,024,111 downwards.
AGCACCCGCACCGTGGCCGAAGACGGCTATCGCTCGCTTGTGGCCCTGCTCGACGATGTGCGCCGCAAGGAACCAGCCCCCGCGCTCGACCTGCCCCAAATGCCCGCCCGCGCGCAGGTCAAGGGCGTGTCCTTCGTCGAATTCGCCACCCGAGGCGATGGGGCGACAGCGCTTGAAACCCTCCTGCAAACCCTCGGATTCACCCCCGCAGGCCGCCACATCTCGAAACAACTCTCGCTCTGGACCCAAGGCGACATTCGCATTGTCGTCAACCGAGAGACCACCGGCTATGCCAGCAGCGCCTATACGATGCACGGCACCACCGTCTGCGATGTGGGCCTCAGCGTCGATGACGCAACCGCCGCCGTCGCCCGTGCCACGGCGCTTGGCGCGCATCCCTTTTCCCAGCCGCTTGGCCCCGGCGAATTGGACATTCCCGCCATCCGTGGCCTCAGCGGCAGCGTGCTGCATTTCATCGACGACAAGAGCGGTCTCAGCGATGTCTGGTCGGTCGAATTCACCCCCGACCAGCCGGGCGAAACCGGCGCGGGCCTCACCCGTATCGACCATCTGGCGCAAACCATGAGCTATGATCAGATGCTCTCGTGGTCGCTCTTCTACACCACGCTCTTTGGCATGCGGAAATCCCCCATGGTCGATGTGGTCGACCCCGATGGTCTCGTGCGCTCTCAGGCGCTGGAAACCCCGGATGGTGCCTTCCGCATCACCCTCAACGGCGCGGAAACCCACCGCACCATGGCGGGCAATTTCCTGGCCGACAGCTTTGGCGCGTCGGTGCAGCATATCGCGCTGGCCACAGATGACATTTTCGCCACGTCCCAAGCGCTTGCCGCACGCGGCTTTGAACCCCTGCCAATGTCGCCCAATTACTACGCCGATCTTGCCGCGCGCTTTGATCTCGCGACTGATCTTCTGGCGCGGCTTGAGGCGGGCAATATCCTCTATGACGAGGACGCAACAGGCGCTTTCTTCCAGCTCTATTCGCGGCCCTACGCGGGCGGCATGTTCTTTGAAATCGTCCAACGCACAAGCGGCTATCCCGGCTATGGCGCGCCCAACGCCCCGTTCCGCATCGCAGCACAGAAACGCCTCATGCGTCACAAAGGGATACCGAAACGATGACCGACCGATACAGCACCGGCATGGCCGTGCGCTGCCGCGTTCTGGGCGACGCCCATGTCGACCGCGCTGAGGCCGCCAAGACCGAGTTTGACACAGCCTTTCAAACGCTGATCACCGAATCCGCTTGGGGCACGGTCTGGGCAAGCGACGGCATCACCCTGCGCGACCGCTCGATGCTCACGCTGGCTCTGCTCGCCGCAACCGGCAATTTCGCGGAAATCCCGATGCATATCCGCGCCACCGCCAACACCGGCGCCACCCCCCGCGACGTGATCGAGGCGTTCCAGCATGTCGCGATCTACGCCGGGGTTCCGGCAGCCAATCACGCCATCAAACTGGCCAAAGACACCTATGCAGAGATGGAAGAGGACAGACCATGACCGCCACAGACCTCTATCAGCGCGACCGCACATGGCACCCGCCCGCCCTCACACCCGACTATAAAACCTCCGTCGCCCGCGCGCCCCGTCTGCCCCTCCTCTCGCTCCAGACCTCGGCCAGCGAACTGACCGGGCCGACCTTTGGGCACACGGATATCGCCGCGCTCGACAATGACCTGATCCGCAATTACGCGCACGGCGGCGATCCCATCGGCGAGCGCATCATCGTGCATGGCCGGGTGCTGGATGAAAACGCCCGTCCCGTCCCCAATACGCTCGTGGAAATCTGGCAGGCCAATGCCGGCGGTCGCTACCGCCATAAAAAGGACAGCTACCTCGCCCCGATTGACCCTAATTTCGGCGGCTGCGGGCGCACCCTCACGGATGCCAACGGCTTTTACTCCTTCCGCACCGTCAAACCCGGTGCCTACCCATGGCGCAACTGGGTCAACAACTGGCGTCCCGCGCATATCCATGTGTCGGTTTTTGGCACCGCCTTTGCCCAGCGCCTCATCACCCAGATGTATTTTGAGGGCGATCCCCTCATCGCCAAATGCCCCATCGTCCAGACCATCCCCGACCCGCGCGCGATCGACCAACTCGTCGCGGCGCTCGACATGAATGCCTCTGTCCCGCTCGATGCCATCGCCTATAAGTTCGACATCGTGCTGCGCGGCACCCGCTCGACCTATTTTGAAAACCGACCCGAGGGGAATTGACCATGGCCCAACCGCTCTCCTACCGCAAGGAATCCCCCTCGCAAACCGCAGGTCCGTACGTCCACATCGGCCTTGCCCCCGGCGATGCGGGCTTTGACATCTACGCCACCGAACTTGGCCGCGACATTGCCGGTCCCAACGCCGCAGGCGCGCGTATCACCGTCACCGGGACCGTCACCGACGGCACCGGCGCGCCCGTCAAGGACGTGCTGATCGAGGTCTGGCAGGCCAATGCCGCAGGCATCTATCCCGGCACAGGCGAGGTCGAGGAGGGCTTTCGTGGCTGGGGCCGTATCGTCCCAGATTTCGACACCGGGCTATTCCGCTTTGACACCATCAAACCCGGCACCGTCATGGGCCGCAACGCCCGCCCTATGGCCCCGCATCTCAACCTCTGGCTGGTGGCGCGCGGCCTCAACATCGGCCTCAACACCCGCTTGTATTTCGGCGATGAAGCGCAAGCCAATGCCGCCGACCCGGTCCTAAACCTGATCGAACAGGCCCACCGCCGCGCCACCCTCATCGCGCGTGCCGAGGGATCAACCTACCATTTCGACATCTGCCTTCAGGGCGATGCCGAAACCGTGTTCTTCGATGTCTGAGGCCGCCATGTCCAAACCCTGCATCCTCTGCGTCGCCATCACCGGCTCGCTCCCAACCAAAGCCAACAACCCAGCCGTACCGATCACGATCTCGGAACAGATCGAGAGCACGCACGCGGCGTTCGAGGCCGGGGCCACCATCGCCCATTGCCATGTGCGCGACGATGCGGGCAAACCCACCTCCGACCCAGAGCGTTTCGCCCGGCTCAAGGAGGGGCTGGAGCAACATTGCCCCGGCATGATCATCCAGCTCTCGACCGGCGGCCGCTCCGGGGCCGGGCATGAGCGCGGCGGCATGCTGCCGCTGCGCCCCGATATGGCCTCGCTCTCGGTCGGTTCCAACAACTTCCCCACCCGCGTCTATGAAAACAGCCCCGATCTCGTGGACTGGCTCGCTTCGGAAATGATCGCCCATGACGTGAAACCCGAGATCGAGGCGTTTGATCTCGGCCACGTTATCCAAGCCTGCACCATGGCCAAGGACGGGCGTCTGAAATCGCCGCTCTATGTGCAATTCGTCATGGGCGTGAAAAACTCCATGCCCGCCGATGAACGCGTGCTCGATTTCTACATCGAGACCCTTGATCGCCTCGCCCCTGATGCCCAGTGGTGCGGCGCGGGCATCGGCCCGGCCCAGCTCACCCTCAACGACTGGTGCATCGCCAAGGGCGGCCATACCCGCACCGGGCTTGAGGATAACGTGCGCCTTGACCGCGACCACCTCGCCCCCTCCAACGCCGCCCTCGTGCGCCGCGCGGCAGAGCTGTGCGAGAAATACGAGCGTCCCGTCGCCACATGGCAAGAGGCGCGCGCCATCCTCGGGCTGAGGCCCCCGGCATGACCCGCTTTGCCCGCCCCGGCGCGGTGACGCTCCACTACAACCACCACACAGGCGACCCCGCCCGCCGCCCCATCGTCTTCGCCAATTCCCTTGGCACCGACCTGCGCATCTGGGACACGGTGCGCAGCGCCTTGCCGCCCGACACTCCCACCCTCGCCATGGACAAACGCGGTCACGGCCTCTCGGAACATGGCCCGATCACCATCGAAACCCTCGCCGCCGACCTCGCCGCGCTGATGGATCACTTGGCGCTCTCAGACGCCCTCATCTGCGGCGTCTCCGTCGGCGGCATGATAGCACAATCGCTGGCCCATCAGCGCCCCGATCTTGTGGCCGGGCTGATGCTGTGCAACACCGGGGCACAGATTGGCACGGCAGAGGCATGGACTATGCGGATCGACACCGTCCAGACCAGCGGCATCGCCGCCATGGCCGACGCCATTCTTGAACGTTGGTTTTCCCCCGACTGGCGCGCCGCCCATCCCGTGGCGCTCTCCGGCTGGCGGCAAATGCTGATCCGCACGCCCGCTGATGGCTACGCCGCCACCTGCGCCGCGATCCGCGATGCCGATCTCACCGCCACCACCGCGCGCCTCTCCCTCCCTACGCTCTGCCTCGCAGGGTCCGAGGACGGTGCCACCCCGCCGCCGCTTGTAGAGGCCCTCGCAGACCTGATCCCCGGCGCACACTTCACCTGCCTCAACGGTGTTGGCCACCTGCCCTGCATCGAGGCCCCCGACCACCTCGCCCCGCTCCTGCGCGACCTCTACGATAGCCTCCCATGACCGGCGTGTTCAATCATCCGTGGCTCGGCGCGCTCTTTGGCGATCCTGAAATCTCCGCCCTCTGGTCGCCCGAAACACAACTCCACCACATGCTGCGGTTCGAGGCCGAATGGTCCCGCGCCCTCGGCCATGTCGGCCGCATCGACGCGCGCACGGCAGACGAAACCGCCCGCCATATCCTCACCACCACCCCCGACCTGACCGCCCTCGCAGCGGGCACCGCCCGCGACGGCCTGCCGATCCCGGCCCTCGTGCGCCTGCTCAAGGCGACCGCCCCTGATCCGACTGCCGTGCACCAAGGCGCCACCTCGCAAGACGTGCTCGACACTGCCTTGGCCCTCACCCTTCAGGCCACCACCAAACTCCTCGATCACCGCCTCGCCAGCCTGCAATCCGCCCTCGCAGACCTCGACACGCGGTTCGGGTCAAACCCGCTCATGGGCCGCACCCGGATGCAGGCCGCCATGCCGATCCGCGTCACCGACCGCCTGCGCCCGTGGATCACGCCCCTGACGACCCATCGCAGCCGCTTGGCCCGCGCCACTGACGGCGTGGCCCTCCTGCAATTCGGCGGTGCCGCAGGCGACCGCGCCGCCATGGGCGCCGATGCCCCCCGCATCGCGGCGCATCTGGCCGCTGCCCTCGGCCTCGGCAACCCGCCCACCTGCTGGCACGCCACACGCGAGGGGCTCGCCGATTACGCCAGCACCCTCTCGCTCATCTCCGGCACACTCGCCAAGATGGGGCAGGACGTCGCCCTCATGGCCCAACAAGGGATCGACGAAATCCACCTCACCGGCACCGGCACCTCCTCGGCCATGCCGCACAAGCAGAACCCTATTCTCGCGGAATTGCTCGTGACCCTTGGCCGCTTCAACGCCGTGCAGGTCTCCGCCCTACATCACGCAGCAATCCACGAACAGGAACGCTCGGGCACCGCTTGGGCGCTGGAATGGATGGTCCTGCCGCAGATGGCTCAGGCCACGGGTCGCGCCCTGACCGCCGCGTTAGACCTCTGCCACTCTGTGACCCACATCGGCCTCAGAACGGCACCGCCGCCCGAAACTTGACGCCCGCGCCACCATCGGGATGCCGCAACCGCAATTCCTCGGAATGCAGCATCAGGCGTGGATAGTCCCGCGCCGCCCCCTGCGCATAGAGCGGATCACCCAAAATCACATGACCCAGCGCCAGCATATGCACCCGCAACTGATGGCTCCGCCCGGTCTTGGGGCTCAATCGCACCCGGGTTTCATCGTCCCCCGCACGCAGCACCCGCCAGTCGGTCAAGGCCGCGCGCCCGGTCTCGTGACAGACCTTCTGCAACGGACGATTGGGCCAATCCACGATGAGCGGCAGATCAACCACGCCCACCTGCGGCTCCAACCGCCCCCAAACCCGCGCCACATAGGTCTTGCGCACCTGCCGCTTTTCGAATTGCAGCCCCAGATGCCGCTGCGCATGCGGCGTCAGCGCAAAGATCATCACGCCCGACGTATCGCGGTCCAACCGATGCACCAAAAGCGCCGTGGGAAACACATCTTTGACCCGCGCCATCAGGCAATCGGCCAGATGCTCGCCCTTGCCCGGCACACTCAAGAGCCCCGCAGGCTTGTTCACCACGACGATCTCGTGATCGTCATGCAGCACCTCCAGCGGATCGGTCGGCGGATCATAGTCACTCATGGCCGCGCCTTACACGACCCGCCACGCCATGACCACTCCCGCTTTCATCGTTCCCTAAATACTCCGGGGGCGTGGGGGGCTGGCCCCCCACCCTGCTCAGGCCTTCACGCGCTCGGATCTGGGATCATACATCGGTTTCAGCGACGCCTCCGCCTTCACCCGGACCCCGGCCACATCCACCTCATAAGAGGACGCCAAAACCTGCTCCACACTCTCACCCTTGCAAGGCACATAGCCCATGCCCATAGCACCTCCCAGATGATGGCCGTAAGCACCCGAACTCAGATAGCCCACGATCTCGCCATCCCGCAGCAAAGGCTCATTGTGATAGAGCATCGGCTCAGGATCGGTCAGGCGAAACTGAACAAGGCGGCGCTCCAGCCCCGCCTCGCGCTTGGCCAGCACCGCGTCGCGCCCGATGAAATCGGCCTTGCCCGTCGCCACGGCAAATCCCAACCCCGCCTCCAGCACATGATCCTCGCAGGTGATATCATGGCCGAAATGTCGGAACGCCTTTTCGATCCGGCAACTATCCATCGCATGCATGCCGCAGAGCTTCAGCCCATGATCCGCCCCCGCCGCGTGCAACACCTCGAACACATGGCCGCACATATCGGCGCTCACATAGATCTCCCAACCCAGCTCACCGACATAGGACACCCGATGCGCCCGCGCGACGCCCATGCCAATCTCGATCACCCGCGCCTGCCCAAAGGGATGCGCCGCGTTCGAGAAATCATCGGGCGAAACCGCGCGCATCAGATCGCGCGCCTTTGGTCCCATCACCGCCAACACACCCTCGCCTGCCGTCACATCGGTGATCACCACCGCATGATCTCCCACATGGCGCCGCAGCCAAGTTTCATCCGCCAGCCGCGTCGCCGCCGGTGTCACCACCAGATAGGCGGTCTCGGCAAGCCGCGTCACCGTCACATCCGCCTCGATGCCGCCCTTGGCATTGAGGAATTGCGTATAGACGATCCGCCCCACGGGCACAGACATCTCGGCCCCGCAGACATGATTGAGAAACGCCTCGGCACCAGCACCCTCAACCCGCAGCTTACCGAAACTCGACATGTCATACATGCCAACCGCCTCGCGAATGGCCCGCACCTCGGCCCCGGCATTCTCAAACCAGTTCTGCCGCTTCCAGGAATACCGATACTCCGACTCCTGCCCGGCCTCAGCATACCAATTGGCCCGCTCCCAGCCCGCCAATTCGCCCATGACAGCACCTTGGGCCAAGAGCTGCGCATGAAACGGCGTGCGCCGCACACCGCGCGCCGTGGCCTTTTGCCGATACGGGTAGTGATCGGCATAAAGCAGGCCCAGAGTCTCCTTGGACCGCTCGAACAAATAGCTCTTATTGCCCTGAAAGGGCTGCATCCGCGCCACATCCACATCACCCAGATCAAACGGTCGCGCCCCTTCCTCCATCCAGAGCGACAGCGCATGGCCCGCCCCCCCGGCACTCTGAATGCCGATGGAATTGAACCCGGCCGCCACCCAGACATTGTCCATCTCGGGGCAGAGCCCCAGATGATAGGCATCATCGGGGGTAAAACTTTCCGGACCGTTAAAGAAGGTGTGAATTCCTGCCTCCGCCAACATCGGCATCCGGTTCACCGCCGCCTCCAATATCGGCTCGAAATGGTCGAAATCCTCGGGCAGTTGGTCAAACTCGAAACTCTCAGGGATGCCATTCATCCCCCAGGGCTTAGACACCGGCTCAAACGCGCCCAGCATGATCTTGCCCGCATCTTCCTTGTAATAGGCGCATTCGTCAGGCACCCGCAGCACCGGCAATTGCGTCAATCCCGCAATCGGCTCTGACACGATATAGAAATGCTCGCAGGCATGCAGCGGCACGTTGGTTCCCGCCATCCGGCCCACCTCATGCCCCCACATGCCGGCGCAATTGACGATCATCTCGCAGGCGATATGGCCCTGACTGCCATCCTCCGCCTGCCAATCGACCCCCGTCACCCGACGCCCCGCGCGCGCAATCCCCGTGACCTTGACCCGCTCCTGCACTCGCGCGCCGCGACCCCGCGCGCCCTTGGCCAACGCCAGCGCGATATTGGCCGGGTCCGCCTGCCCATCGGTGGGCAGCCAGACCCCGCCGGTCACCCCCTCAAGATTGAGATGCGGATACCGCACGTTGATCTCACTCGGGCTCATCTCCTCGACCGGCACGCCAAACGCCCGCGCCATCGCGGCATTTCGTTTGAGTTCCTCCAGCCGCTCCCCCGTCAGCGCGACCGACACCGATCCCACCTGTCGAAACCCGGTGGCAACGCCCGTCTCCGCCTCGAGCCCGGTATATAGCTCCGCCGAATACCGCGCGAGCCGCGTCATATTGGCCGTGGCCCGCAATTGCCCGATCAGCCCCGCCGCATGCCATGTGGTCCCCGACGTCAGTTGCTTGCGCTCCAAGAGAACCACATCGCGCCAGCCCAGCTTGGTCAGATGATAGGCCACAGAACAGCCCACGACGCCGCCACCGATGATGACCACACGGGCCTGAGTTGGAAGATCGGTCATTCATAACCCCATGATATAATGATGAAAGTCTCAGACAATGTCATGCCCAGCCGCCCGCAGCCGCCGCGCCAGTTCCGCGATATGCGCTGGGCCCACCTCGCAGCAGCCGCCGACAATGCTGGCCCCCTGCGCAACCCACCCCATCGCAAACCCGGCATAGGCGGCGGGGCTCAGATCCCCCCGCTGCTCCAACGCATCGACAGTCGGCGCGGCACCCAGAAACCCGGCGCTGATGCAGGTGAACCCATTGGCATAGGCCCCAAACGGCCGGCCAAAGCCGCGCACGATCTCCAGCCCCGTCGCCACGGATTCAGGCCGCGTGCAGTTGATCAACACCGCGTCGGGCGCAAACTCGGCCACCAGCCCCGCCAGATCACCCAGCGCCTCGCCCGAGCGTAGCCGCGTGCCGTCGTCATCCATGACCGTGACCCCCAGCCAGACCGGCAGGCCACTCAGCCCCGCAGCCATCAGCCCGCCCCGCGCCTGATCAACCGAAGACATGGTTTCCAACAGGATCAGGTCCACCCGATCCTTGAGCAGCGCCACATTCTCGGCATAGAGCGCCGCCGCCTCTGCGGCTGGCGGGCAGAGGTCGGGGCGATAGGATTGCACCAGCGGCCCAATCGCCCCCGCCACCCGTCCCGACCCATGCGCACCCCGCGCCGCCACCGCCGCGCGCACCGCCACATCGGTCAGCCGCGCGACCTCATCCTGCAACCCCACCCGCGCCAAACGGTCACGCAGCACTGCATAGGTATTGGTCGAGGCCACCGTCGCCCCCACCGCAAAATAATTGTCATGCACCGCGCGTACGATCTCGGGATGGTCGATCATGACTTGCGTCGACCAGAGCGGCGTCGCCCGGTCGCCCGAGCGTTTCACCAATTCCTGCCCGATAGAGCCATCGAGCAGCGTGATTTCGGTCATTCTTTATCCTCCGGGGGCAAAAGCACCAGTTTGCCAGCATGGGCCTTCGCCTGAAAATCCGCTTGGGCGCGGGCGATATCGCGCAATGGGTAGGTGGCGGCAATCCGAGGGCGCAAGCGGCCCGCGCGTGCCATCTCGATCAGCCGGGCAAAGACCTCGGGCGCCTGATAGGTGCAGCCGTGGATCGTGATATCGCGCAGATAGATGCGCCGCAGATCGGCAGTGACCATCGGCCCGGCAATGGCCCCCGCCACGGCATAATGCCCACCGGGGCGCAGCGCGTCGATCAGCGCCGCAAAGCCCGCGCCGCCCACAAGGTCAATCACCGCATGATAGCGGTCCTGCGCCAAGGGGGCGTCGCGCGCGATCACCTCCGCCGCGCCGTCCGCGCGCAGTATCGCCGCCTTGGCAGGCGCGGCGATGCCGGTCACATGCGCGCCCAAGGCGGCGGCAATCTGCACCGCCGCTAGGCCGACATTGCCCGAGGCCCCCGTGATCAACACCTCTTGGCCCGGCCCTACCCCCGCCCGTTCCAAGAGACCAAGCGCCGTGCCAAAGCCGCACGGCAGGGCGGCGATCTCGATATCCGAGAGCGGCACATCGCTGACGTCATAAAGGTCATCCGCCCGCATCAGGCAACAATCGGCAAAGGCGCCGTCAATCTCGGACCCAAGGGCGAGAAAGCCCACCGGGTTCTCCTCGGTCGGGCGCGGGATGTTGATCGGGCAGGTGACACGCGCGCCCAGCGCGGGGGCTTCAACCCCCGCCCCCTTGGCCACCACCTCGCCACAGAGATCGCCGCCTTGGATGCGCGGAAACCCCAGCGCGCCCGCCCAGCCGCCACGCTCCACACCATCCGCCGTCTCGCCGGTGGCCCCGGTCACCTCCGCCGCATACCACCCCTCGCGGGTGTTGATGTCGGTGTTGTTGACCCCCGCCGCCCGCACCCGCACCAGAACCTCGCCGGGACCGGGGCGTGGCACCGGGATATCCTCGCGCCACTGCAACGCCTCGGGTCCGCCGTGCCGCGTGAGGAGAACGCCGCGCATGGTCTGAGGCATGGTCTCAGGTAGGCTCATGCCCGCAACCGTTCATTCTGCGCATCCCAGAGCGGCGCATCGGGCTGCACCACCGCCCAGCAACGCTCACCGTATATCTCAACCTCGATCTCCGTCCCCGGCACCGCCAGATCAGCGCGCAACATGCCCAAGGCCACGCTTGCATTCACCCGGTAGCCCCAGGCACCGCTCGTGGTCTCGCCCACGATCTGCCCCTCATGCCAGAGCGTCGACATATAAGGCGCATCGGCGGTCTTGGCCTCGACGATCAGCGTGACAAAGCGTTTCTTCACGCCCCGCTGCTTTTCGGCCAAGAGCGCCGCCTTGCCGGCAAAGTCCTGCGGCTTGTCGAACTTGACGAACCGCTCCAGACCGCCCTCCAGCATTGAATAATCGGTGCTGAGATCACCTTTCCACGCGCGATAGCCCTTTTCGATCCGCAAGGAATTCAGCGCGAACATGCCAAAGGGTTTCACCCCCGCCGCCATCAACGCCTCATAGATCGCCGGAATAGCCGCATTCTCGGCATGGATTTCCCAGCCCAATTCGCCGGTAAAGCTGACCCGCGCCAGAAACGCCTTTTGCCCCGCGACGGTCGCATGCTGATGGCTCAGCCACGGCAGGCTCAGATCGGCATCGGTCAGCCCTGCCAAGATGTCGCGGCTCTTGGGCCCCGCCAAGAGCAGCGCATCGCGCTCCGTCGTGGTCTCTCGCAGGCTCAGCCCTTCGGGCAGCGCGCGGCGTACCAACTCGCCGTCATGCCACTGCGCCGTGGCCGCCGTAATCAGCACGAAACTGTCTTCTTTCAGCCGGATGCAGGAAAACTCCGTCACAATCCGGCCCCGCTTATCGGCGACATAGACGAGGTTCATCCGCCCCACCTTTGGCAAGCCACCCGTCACAAAACCGCGCAGCCAATCATCGGCCCCCGTCCCCTCGATCCAGAGCCGGGTGAACCCCGGCAGATCAAGCACGCCGCAAGCATCGCGCACCGCCTCACATTCCTCGCGGATACGCGCCTCCCACGGCCCTGCGCGGTCCCATGTCTGTGTCGCCGCCTCTGAGGTATCATCGCCGGGCTTTGCAAACCAATTGGCCCGCTCCCAGCCGTTATAGACCCCCATCACCCCGCCCAGCGCCTTGACGCGCTCATGCACCGGGCTCACCTTGCGGTCCGGCGCCGCAGGCCAGCGATGCCATGGGAAATGCATGGCATATTCATGCCCATACACCTCCATCCCCTTGGCCACGCAATACTCAGGATCGGTGTAATCGGTAAACCGGCGCGGATCACAGGCCCACATGTCCCACTCCGTCGCGCCCTCCGTCACCCATTCCGCCAGCACCTTGCCCGCGCCCCCGCCCTGCGCGATACCAAAGGTAAAGACACAGGCCTCAAACGCATTGGGCACCCCCGGCATCGGCCCAATCAGCGGCAGACCATCGGGCGCATAGGGAATGGGGCCATTGATGACCTTGGAAATCCCCGCCTGCCCCAGCAACGGCACCCGCGCCATCGCATCCTCGATATACCACTCCAACCGCTCCAGATCGTCGGGGTAAAGCTGAAAGCTGAAATCCTCCGGCATCGGATCATCAGGCTTCACCCAATGCGCCTTGCAATTGCATTCATAGGGCCCAAGGTTCAGCCCGTATTTCTCCTGCCGCAAGTAATAGGAACTGTCGACATCGCGCAGCAGCGGCAGCTTATGCCCCGCCTCCCGGCTCCACGCCTCCAATTCCGGAATTTCATCGGTCAAGAGATACTGATGGCTCATCACCATCATCGGCACCGTGCGCCCACCGTAAGGCTTGAACCATTCACCCACCCGCTGCGCATAATAGCCTGCGGCATTGACCACATATTCACAGCGGATCTCGCCCTTTTCGGTCGCGACAATCCACTCTCCATTCTCGCGCCGCACCCCGGTCGCCGGCGTGAACCGCAAAATCTGCGCCCCCATGTCCCGCGCACCCTTGGCCAGCGCCTGCGTCACCTGCGCGGGATCAATATCGCCATCATTTGGATCATAGAGCGCGCCTTGCAGATCATGCGTCTCCAGAAACGGATAACGCGCCTTGATCTCGTCCACCCCGAGGATATCAAGATCCATCCCCTGAACCTTGCCCATCCCCCGCGCGCGCTGGAATTCCTGCATCCGCTCGCGACTATGCGCCAGACGGATCGACCCCGTCTGGTGGTAATTCATCGGATACTCCACCTCCGCCCCCAACCGCGCATAAAGCTCGGTGGAATAGCGCTGCATGTTCATCACCGACCAGCTTGTCGAAAACGTCGGCACATTGCCCGCCGCATGCCAAGTGCTTCCGGCGGTCAATTCGTTCTTTTCCAACAGAACGCAATCAGCCCACCCAGCCTTGGCCAGATGATAGAGACAGGACGCGCCCACCACGCCTCCGCCGATGATCACGACCCGCGCCGTGCCCGGAAATTCCGCCATGTCCTGTTCCTCAATCCGTTTGCGGCACGCCGTCCGCGATGTCGTAATAATCACCCTTGTCCCTGACAAAGATGTGCTTCTCCAACCGCAGCCCGGTCGGCGTCTCCAGCGCCCCCAGCGCGAAACTCATGGTGTCCTCCGCATGCGCGGCCCAGAACAGGAACGAGCCGCATTTGGGGCAAAACCCGCGCTCCGCCATCTCGCTCGCGGCGTACCAATTCACCTTGCCTGAAATACTCAAATCCGACCGCGCCACATAGGCCGAGGCCCAGACATGCCCCGATTGCTTGCGGCACTGCCCGCAATGGCACGCACTCGCCCCTTCAGGTGCCGCAGTCACGACAAATGTCACATCTCCACACAGACACGATCCCTTATGCATCATCCCCTCCCCGGAGTTACGGCGCTGCCCAGCGCCACGCCATAGATTACGAAACAGGCGGCCATGCCCCGCCGCAGCCAGACATTGAACACAGCCCCCAACGCCGCACGCCCCAGCCCTGCGCCCAAGGCGCAATAGCCCATATAACTCAGCGTCGTCAGGCTCAGCGCCGTGGGAAAGATCACCCACATCTGCGCGCCAATCGGCACACCCGGTTGCACGAATTGGCTAAACGCCGCCAGATAGCCCGCGACACTCTTGGGGTTGATCGTGGCAATCGCCAAGGCCCGCCAATAGACCGAGCCTTTCGGTGCCTCCCCCGCCTCAACAGGCCGCCGCGCCATGATCCAGCCGCGCACGCCAAGGTAAATCAAAAACCCCGCCCCGATCAGCTTGGCCACCTGAAACGCCACCGGCGAGGCCGCGATCAGCGCCGTCACCCCCGCCGCCGACAGGCTCAGAAACAGCGTCGCCTGCGTCAAGATCGCCAACACCCCCCACAGGCTGCGCCGAAACCCGATGGTCATGCCATTGGTGATGCAATTGACCGCATTCGGCCCCGGCGTGGTGACAAACACCACCCAGAAAAGCGCAAAGACGGTCCAGGCTTGATAACTCATGTCTGCGCCCTCAATACACAGGCGGGGCGATCACCCAGATCGCCACGCAAGGGGTGTCATAGGGATTGGCCCAACCGTAAGGCTCGCCGCGAAACCGGAAACTGTCGCCGGGACCGACGGTGAATTTCCGCCCGCCGATGCTCAGATCGAGCCGCCCCGACAGGATATAGCCGACCTCCTGCGTCGGACGCTGCGCTGGGCGCTGCATCTTGGACAGGGGCCGGAATGTCGAATGGATCACCTCGAAATCATCGGTCAGGTCTGGCGAGAGCAGTTCCTCGATCAACCCCTCCTCGCCCGATCCCATCGGCCGCCGCGCGCCCGCGCGCACCACATAGCCCTGTTCCTCCGCGGGCGCGCTCGCATGACCAAAAAGCAGCGACATCGGCACGCCCAGCACTTCCGCGACCTGCCGCAGATCGCTGATCGACGGCTCCGACAGATCGCGCTCGACCTGAGACAGCCACCCAACCGACCGCCCCAGCATTTCGGCCAGCGCCGCCAGCGTCAGCCCGCGCGCCTTGCGCAAGGCGCGCAGGTCCGCGCCAAGGCTGCGCATCTGTCCAATCTCGCTTTGATGCATCGGATCATCCGTGAAAAATTCAGCTCAATTTTCACGCTGCGCCGATTCCGTGAAAAAATCAACTAAAATTTCACGAAAGCTGTTGATCGGCGTCCCGGTGTACAAAACCCGCGTACACAAGGGACACCCTGTACACATTATCCCCGCGCCGCCACCTTGGGCCGCAGCACATGCGGCATACCCGGATCATAGAGCGCGCTATCCTTGAAATCGGCAATCTCGCCCAGAACTTTTCCCACCAGAATCAAGGCTGTACGGGTGATCTTCTCAGCCCGCACCTTGCCATGAATATCCTTGAGCGTGCCCTTGATAAACATCTGATCCGGCCACCCCACCCGGTAAGCCACCACGACGGGGCACTCATCGCCATAGTAAGGGGCCAGAATTCTGTGTATTTCCCGTAGGTTACGGATACCAAGGTGGATCGCCAACGTCGCCCCTGTGCGCGCGAAATTCTCCAGCGTCTCGCCCTCGGGCATCGAGGTAGATTTCATGGAAACCCGTGTTAGAACAATGCTTTGCGCGATTTCAGGCACGGTCAATTCCTGCCCCAGCGCCGCCGCCGCCGCCGCATAGGCCGGCACCCCCGGAATGATCTGATACTCAATCCCATCAGCACGAAGTTTACGAATTTGTTCCGCAATCGCACCATAGAGTGACGGATCGCCCGAATGCACCCGCGCCACATCCAAGCCCTTGGTATGGCTCTCTAAAATCACCGCGTGGGTATCCTCCAGCGTCATCGGCGCGGTGTCCATCACCAGCGCCCCCTCGGGCGCACCGGCCACAACCTCGGCGGGCACCAGACTTCCCGCATAGAGGCAGACCGGACATTGCCCGATGATGCGCTCCGCCTTCTTGGTCAATAGCTCCGGATCACCCGGACCCGCACCGATGAAATAGACAGTCATTTCAATGCCTTCCCTGTTCTGACCTCAGCCAGATCACCATCAATCTTGCGCGCATAGCCGCGCGGCGTGAACATGCGTGGCCCCTCGCCCACCTGCGTCAGACGGCTGTTCGAGGACCCGACCAGCACCACCGTTAACATATCCACCTCATCCACCTGCAAGTCCGCCAAGCGCCTGTAGCGCAACGATTCTTCGGGTCGCCCTAACGAGCTAGCCAAGAGCACCGGAGTATCCGCCGGGCGGTGTTTCAACAAAATATCTCGCGCCTCGGCCAATAAAGTCCGTCGCGTCTTGGACACCGGATTATAGAAAGCGATCACAAAATCGCCCTCCGCCGCAGAATTCAACCGCCGAATGATATCCTCGCGCGGTGTTAGTAGATCACTCAGCGAAATCGTGCAGAAATCATGCCCAAGCGGTGCCCCCGCCCGCGCCGCCGCCGCCTGAAGCGCGGACACACCGGGCGAGCAAATCACCTCAACCCGTCGCGCCGAATCACTCACCCCCTGCGCCTCCGGCCCTCGGTCCAAAAGTTCAAAAACCAGCGCCCCCATCGCGTAAATACCTGCATCTCCTGAACAAATCAGCGCAACACTCTTTCCCTGCCCCGCCTGTTCCAGCGCATAGCGGCACCGCGCCTCCTCGCCTCCCAGCGGAAAATCGCTGCGCGCTTTCCCCGCCGCCAACGGTCCGAGCAGGTCGATATAGAGCCCATACCCCACCAGCTCATCCGCCTCCGCCACGAGTCGCGACACCTCCGGCGTCCGCCAACTCGCCTGACCGGGGCCAATGCCCAGCACGCTCAACCGCCCCCGCGCCCGCCCCGGCATCTGAGTAATGACCGCCTCGGATCGGCTCAGCGCACAGGTCGCATTGGCGGTTTTCCGTTTTTCAACAACCAGTTGTCCCCCGCAGGCCAGCGCTGCGCCCTCAGACACGCCATGGCACCCCACCTCGGCAAACACCACCTCGGACGGGGTCGCCAACTGCCCGGCATAGCCCTCCAACTCCACCGCAGAAAACAACCGAAACGGCACGCCCAACCGCCGCGCCACAACGTTCATCGCGCCTTCGTCAGCCTTGAGGTCGATCGACGCGACACAGGCCACCGCCCCCGGTGCAATCCCGGCCTCTTCCAGCGTCCGGCACACCAAATCCCACAGTTCCTCGGTCTCGCACCCCCGCGCGCAGCCCAGCCCCAGCGCATAGCGCTGCGGATGATAGACCAGCCGCGCACCATGCCCTTCAACCGGCGCTTCGGTCACCACCAGTTCGACAGCACCGCCCATATCTTTGATATCAAATATATTCTCGCCACTAACGCAGACACCTTCCCCCGACAACATCGCCGCCATCGCCGCCTTGGCATCGCCGGGATTGGCCAGCCGGTAGCCCTGAGGCGGCGCATCCAGCGCCACCCCCATCGCCACATCGCCCGCCGTCGTGACCGCCGCCACGGCCCCCAACCCTTCGGCGATCAACGCCGCCAGACGGTTGGCACCCCGATGCCCGCCCAAGAGCGGCACCACCACCGCACCATCGTCGCTCACCGACACCACCGGCGGCTCACCGCGCTTGTCACTCAACAGCGGTGCCACCGCGCGGATCAAAATGCCGCTCGCGCAAACCCCCACCACGGGCACCCCGGCGGCAAAGAGATCGCGCGCGTGATCCAGCGCATTGGGAAACCATGCCGCCGCGCGTTCCACGCGCCCTTCACGCCCATGCACATCGCCGCCGATCAACCCAGCGACGCGATGCGCAACAGCTTCACCAGAGCGGCTCAGCGCCAGAACAACAGGTTTCACAGCCATGGATCAGCCCCTTTCGTGAGCAATATCATTGAAAAATACGGCGCCTTTTCCGGGGCTTGCGCCAGCGAGCACACCACCTCTTCCGGCAGGCTCGCGCGCTCCACATAGACCGCCTGCGCGGTCAGGCCCAAATCATCAATCACCGCCCGGATCTTGGCCAGATGTCGCCCCACCTTCATGATGGCGACACTTTCAGCCCCCTCGATCCGCGCCCGCAACTCCGCCTCTGGCAAGGGGCCGGGCAGAACCGTCAGCCGCTCGTTACGCGCCACCAAGGGCCGCCCCGCCCGCGCCGCGCAGGCAGCGATCGAAGTCACACCAGGCACCACCTCGACCTCATAGCGCGCACTCAACCGAGCAAAGAGATACATGAACGAGCCATAGAAAAACGGATCGCCCTCGCAGAGACAGACCACATCCTGCCCTCCATCAAGCGCCCCGGCAATCTCGACCGCTCCCCGATCATAGGCCGCCTGCGCCGGGGCCCGCTCGACACTCATCGGCACATCCATCACGATCTCACGCGCACCCGGCGCAATCGCGCCTGCGGCAATCGCGCGGGCAAAACTCTCGCCGCCCGCCAATGTCGGATAGGCCACGACCTGCGCGCCGGAAATCAGCCGATGCGCCCGCAGGGTCATCAACTCCGGATCGCCCGGCCCCAGACCCACGCCATAGAGCTTACCGGCCATGCGCGCGCGCGCCTTTCATTGTTCTAAAAATACTCACGTCCAACGCCCGCCGCTCATCGCTTCACAAGGCTCCATTGCGTGACCGGCATCAGAGGCCGCCAACCCGTCAGCCCCCCCACCGGCTCTGCCCGGTTGACCTGCAATTTCACCAAGTCCCCACCATGCCGCTTGTAAAGCGCCACCAATACCGCCTCGCTCTCCAGCGTCACGGCATTGCACACCAGCCGCCCCAACGGGCGCAGCGCCGCCCATGCCGCGTCAAACACCGCCTCCGACAGCCCGCCGCCGATAAACACCGCGTCGGGGGCATCCAACCCCTGTAACGCCTCGGGCACCCGCCCCTCGATCAATTCCAGTCGCGGCACCCCAAGCGCCAAGGCATTCGCCGCCGCCATCGCGCGGCGATCCGCGCGCGGCTCGATGCCAATCGCGCGGGCATAGCGCGCGCCGCGCATCCATTCCACCGCAACCGACCCACAGCCCGTGCCGATGTCCCATAGAAGCGCGCCGCGCATCGGCATCAGCTTGGCCAGCGTTGCGGCGCGCACTTCGCGCTTGGTCATCGTGCCATCATGCTGAAATAGATCATCCGCCAGTCCCGGCACTCGGGGCATCAGCGCGGCATCGGGTGCTGCCACACACTCGACCGCCAGCGTGTTGAACGGTGGCACCACATGCGCCCAGCTTTCGGCCAGCCCGTCAAACCGCGCCTCGTCTGCCCCGCCCATATTGGCCAGCACCGTCAGGCGCGATTGCCCAAACCCGCGCTCGGTCAGAAACCGCGCGATATGCGCCGGCGTCTCGGCCCCGGTGGTCAGGATCAACAGCCGCGCATCGGGTTGAATAAAGGCAATCATCTGCTCGACAGGTCGGCCATGTACGGTCAGCGTCTCAAGATCCGCCATGCTCCACCCCATCCGCGCGGCGGCCAGTTGAAAGGCCGAAAGCTGCGGATGATAGACGATCTCGGAGGGCGGCAAGCTCCGCCCGATCCGTGCGCCCACTGAGAACCACAGCGGATCGCCAGTGGCCAACACAACCACGCGCCGCCCGCGCAACCCAGCCAAGAGATCCGTCAACGCATCAAACGGCGACGGCCAGGCAATCCGCTCGGCGCGCACCGCCTCGGACAGTTGATGATGCCGCTCGCCGCCCACGATCACCTCTGCCGTCTCGACAATGGCACGGGAGGCAGGCAAGAGCCCCGCCATCCCGTCCTCGCCAATGCCCACAATATGCAGCCAGGGGTCCATCCCGCCCGTCATGCGCCCACCTCCGGCAATCCGGCCGCCAGCGCATTGACCGCCGCACTCGCCATCGCCGACCCGCCGCGCCGTCCGCGCAGGGCGACAAACTCGCAGCCGCGCGGGTTGTCCGCCAGTTCGGCCTTGCTCTCGGCGGCCCCGACGAATCCCACCGGAAAGCCGAGGATCAGCGCCGGACGCGGCGCGCCCTCATCGAGCAGTTCGAGAAGGTGAAAGAGCGCGGTGGGCGCATTGCCGATCGCCACCACAGCCCCCTCCAGCCGTTCCGCCCACAATTCGACCGCCGCCGCCGAACGGGTATTGCCGATCCCCGCCGCAATGCCCGGCACCCGCGGGTCGTTCAGCGTCACGATCACGTCGTTCTGGCAGGGCAGATAGCGGCGGATGATCCCCGCCCCCACCATCTCGCAATCACAAAACACCGGCGCACCGGCCTGCAAGGCGGCATGACCCGCCGCATAGGCCCCGCTGGAAAACGCCAACCGATCCGCCACCTCGACCATGCCACAGGCATGAATGAGCCGGATTGCGAGGCTTTCCATTCCGGCTCCAAACCGATCCAGCCGCGCCTTGCGGCGAACGGTGGCAAAGCTCATCTCATAGATGGCCGAGGGATTCTTTTCATAGGGACGCAAAATCAACCCTCTGCAATTGCGGCCGGTGTCGGAGCCTCCGGCGGGAGTATTTTCACCAAGAAAAAGCGGTGATCAGACCTTGGTTCGCCGCGCGCTCTCGGGTCCATGCGGATGGCTGGCATGAGGATAGGGCGCGTGATGGTGGTGATGATCGTGATCGTGGTGATGGTCATGCCCATGGTCATGATCGTGATCATGGTGATGATGGTGGGCCGCCTGCGCCTCCAACCGGCACAGCCCGGTGCAAAACGTATCGCAGAGCGTGCAATCCACCACGTTCGAGCCGGGCGCAGAGGCACCCTGCCCTTCGACATGGTGATGATGGCTTTCCTGCACCGCCCCAACCTCGGCCTCGAACCCCAAGACCTGCGTGCGGTATTTGCACATGACGCAGGTGGGCGGCGGCACATCGCCAAACGCCGGATGCCCAGTGCCCCGCGCCTCGGCCAGGGCGGCGCGCTGCTCAGGCGTGATCCGCTGCACAGCCCCGCCCTCGATGGCAAGGATCTGCGTGCGATACTGACAAGTGCCGCAATTGGGTGGCGGCACAGCGCTCAGCTGCTCGGTGATGCGCTCGGCAAAGGTTTCCAACACCTTGGGGTGATCACCCAGATACCCGGCCTTGACGAATTGCATCTCCGGATGCTCCGCCGCAACCCGGTCGGTAAAGCCGTAAATCCGGTCGATCAGGATGCCGGAAAAGAGAAAGTAGGGAAACACCACAACACGCTTGTAGCCCAGCTTGACCACATGCTGCAGGCAGGGTTCCACCAAGGGGAAGGTAACACCGGAATAGCCCACCTCGCACCAGCCAAACCCGATGCCCTCCTGCAGGAGCCGCGCAATCTTGGCGACGTTGCCATTGGCATCGGGGTCCGACGCACCGCGCCCGATCACCACAAGGCAGGTGTCATGCAGGCTGACCTCGCCATGTTTGACATTTGCGCGGTCGATCGCCTCGCGCACGCGGGCGCCAGCGGCGGCGATCATCTTGGGGTCCACCCCCAATTCGCGGCCATAGCGCACCTCGATACCATGCGTCGCGGCATAGGTGTTGAGCACGGTGGGAATGTCGTTCTTGGAATGCATCGCTGCAAAGAGCATCCCCGGCACCGCCAGAATCCGCTCGCAGCCGGCGGCGCGCAACCGGTCCAGACCGTCGCGGATCACCGGATTGGCAAATTCGAGATAGCCATATTCCATCACCCAGTCATCGGGCAGATACCCCGGTAGCTTGTCCGCCAACACGCTGAATTCATCGACCGCCGATTGACTGCGCGAGCCATGTCCGCAGATCATCACAC
Source organism: Roseovarius sp. 217 (assembly GCF_000152845.1). Taxonomy (GTDB): domain Bacteria; phylum Pseudomonadota; class Alphaproteobacteria; order Rhodobacterales; family Rhodobacteraceae; genus Roseovarius. The sequence continues at coordinate 2,002,758 of NZ_CH902584.1, read as the reverse complement.
CCGTCTTGACCATGCTCATGCCTCCTGCGGCTCTTCTTCTGGGGCCTCATCCTCGGCCTCGTCCGCCGCGCGATCCTTGCGCGCCCGCAGCCCGGACCAGAGGCCAATCGCTATCGCTGCCCCAAGCGCCGCGGCTCCCAACCAATGGCCATGCCCGGCAACTTCGGCCAGATGGCCCGGATGGGCATGGGCAGCGGTGCCGCTCAAGAGCGCGGTCAGAATGGTGGCAAATCGCATGGCAGTCCCCTTATCCTCGGTCGCGCGACAGGGCGAAAAGGGGCGGCGGGCCACGTGGCCTCGACGACGCGCGATCCGCCCCCGACATGGGTCAGCCAATCGTCGCACACCTTTCCGGCCCGGTCGCGGGCTTCGTCATCGCCCGGTTATAGGCGCTGGCCCGCGCGCCTGCAAACGAAGAAACGAAGCCCCCGCCCCCGTTCGCGACATGTGCAGCCCTGCACGGCGGCTGCGCGGTGCTGTGCATTCCCGACCCGCACCCCCGGCCCTAGGTTATGGACAAAGAGGAGACTTTGAACATGGGCCAACTGGTCAACGGAGAATGGCAAGACACCTGGTATGACACCGGATCGACGGGCGGGAAATTCGTGCGCTCGACGGCGAAGTTCCGCAACTGGATCACCGCCGACGGCAGCGCCGGTCCCTCAGGCGAGGCCGGGTTCAAGGCGGATAGCGGGCGCTATCACCTCTATGTATCGCTGGCCTGCCCCTGGGCGCATCGCACCCTGATCTTTCGCGCGCTCAAGGGGTTGCAGGATCATATCGGCGTCTCGGTCGTGCATCCCGACATGCTCTCGGAGGGCTGGGAATTCCGCACCAACTTCTCCGGCGCTACCGGCGACCGGCTCTATGGCCTGCCCTTCGCCCGCGACATCTACCTCAAGGCCGACCCCGGGATTTCAGGCCGCGTCACTGTGCCGATCCTCTGGGACACAGAGCGCGAGACCATCGTCTCGAACGAAAGCGCCGAGATCATCCGCATGTTCAATTCCGCCTTTGACGGGATCACCGGCAACACGCTTGATTTCTGGCCCGAGGATCTGCGTGCCGCCATAGAACCGGTCAACGAACGGATCTACGACACCGTCAACAACGGCGTCTACAAGGCGGGCTTCGCGACCACGCAGGAGGCCTATGAGGCGGCCGTCTATCCCCTTTTCGACAGCCTCGATTGGCTCGAAAACCACTTGGCTCAAAACCGCTATCTCATGGGAGACCGTGTGACAGAGGCCGATTGGCGGCTCTTTACCACCCTCATCCGGTTCGATCCGGTCTATCACCTGCATTTCAAATGCAACCGGGCGCGGATCGTCGATTACCCCAATCTCTGGGGCTATCTGCGCGAACTCTATCAATGGCCGGGGGTGCGTGAGACCGTGGATTTCGACCATATCGTCCGGCACTATCATTACAGCCACGAGACGATCAACCCGAACCGGATCATCCCGATCAACCCGGTGCTAGACCTCGAGATGCCGCACGGCCGGGGCTGAAACAGTCCCGGCCAAGCCGCCGCTCAGGACGGATCAGGCCAGACGAAATCCGGCCGCAGCGCGGCATGGACAGGACGCCCGTCCGATGGCTTGGGCACGCCGGTGGCGGGATCATAGAACGCATGATAGCTCGCTGCGCCGATCTGGTCCCCATAGCCCATCAGGTTGGGAACGATCGCCCTGATCCGATGCTGCTTGTCATCGAGCATGATCGGCGTCCCGCATGTCGCACAGGTGCAAAGCTCAAGCGGGCCCGCAGGATTATTGGCATTGAAGGGCTGACGGTTCAGCCCCGCCTCATTGTCAACCACGACATCGCCGTGCTTGAAAAACACAACATGCGTCGTCGGTTGCCCGGTTACGCTCTTGCACACCGAACAATGACAGGTGTGATTGTCAATCGGCGCATGGGTCGTCTTGGTATGGATGTGGTCGCAACCACCAGAACTTGTGTCAGACATCGGCCTTCCTCCTCAAAGCGATGCGGATGGGCGAGCCGGGGTTCAAGACCCCGGATCCACCCTGGCCCCGAACCTATCATGCACCACGCCGGACCCCGGCGCTGATTCTGGTCGGACGCGACTAAAGGATGACACCAGCGGACAAACGAAAACGCCCCGGTCCTCTCGGGCCGGGGCGTTCTGATTTCCGAGGGGCGGATGTCACCCCTCCCGTGCGCGTGGCCTTAGCCGCGCTCCTCGATGATCTTGACCAGATGCGGGATCTTGTTGACCATGCCGCGCACCGAGGGGGTATCCTCAAGCTCGCGGGTCTTGTGCATCTTGTTGAGCCCCAGACCGATGAGGGTCTGACGCTGATCTTCGGGGCGGCGGATCGGGCTGGCGATCTGCTTGACGACGATGGTTTTTGCCATTTGTCCGATTCCTTACGCTTCTGCCGCTTCGGCAACCGGCGCTTCGTCACCCTTTTTCAGGATGTCGGCCACCTTCTTGCCACGGCGCTGCGCCACCATACGCGGGCTGGTCTCTTTCTTGAGACCGTCCAGCGTGGCGCGGATCATGTTATAGGGGTTCTGCGACCCGGTCGATTTCGCGACCACGTCCTGAATTCCCAACATCTCGAACACGGCGCGCATCGGACCGCCGGCGATGATGCCGGTCCCGGTGGGGGCTGTGCGCATCACGACCTTGCCGGCGCCATGGCGACCTTCCATGTCGTGGTGCAGGGTCCGGCCCTCGCGCAGCGGCACGCGGATCATTGCGCGCTTGGCGGCCTCGGTGGCCTTGCGGATCGCCTCGGGAACTTCCTTGGCCTTACCCTTGCCAAAGCCGACGCGGCCCTTTTGATCGCCCACGACCACCAGTGCCGCAAACCCAAAGCGCTTACCGCCCTTTACAGTTTTCGACACGCGGTTGATCGCCACGAGACGGTCGGCGAATTCCGGTGTTTCGTCGCGCTCGCGACGGTCACGACGGTTGTCTTCTCTTGCCATTCTCTCGTCCCCTTAAATCTTCAGGCCAGCTTCACGCGCCGCGTCGGCAACTGCCTTGACGCGACCATGAAACAGGAAGCCGCCCCGATCGAAATAGGCCTCGGTGATGCCGGCCTTCTGAGCCCGCTCGGCAATCGTGGTGCCGACCTTGGCGGCCGCCTCCACATTGCACTTGCCCACCATGCCCAGATCCTTTTCGAGGGTCGAGGCAGCGGCGAGCGTCACACCGTTGACGTCGTCGATCAGCTGCACGCTGATGTTCTTGTTGGAGCGGAAAACGCTGAGGCGCACGCGCCCTGCATTGACCTTGCGGAGTTTGTTCCGAACGCGCAGGCGGCGTTTGAGGAACAGTTTTCTTTTGCTGTTTGCCATCTGTCGCGTCCTTACTTCTTCTTGCCTTCCTTCTGGAAGATATACTCGCCTTTGTAGCGAATGCCTTTGCCCTTATAGGGCTCAGGGCGTCGCCAGTCGCGGATATTCGCCGCGACCTGTCCAACGAGCTGCTTGTCCGTGCCCTCGACCACCAGTTCGGTGGGCTTGGGTGCGGTAACAGTCACACCTTCCGGAATGGGGAAATCGACGTCATGGCTGAGGCCGAGGTTCAGTTTGAGCACATTGCCCGCCATCTGGGCACGATAGCCCACACCGCGAATTTCCAGCTCTTTCTTAAAGGCATCCTTGGCGCCGTGCACCATGTTGGCGATGACCGTCCGGGTCATCCCCCACTGCTGGCGGGCACGTTTGGATTTGCCGCGCGGCGTGACCGAAATGACGCTGCCGTCGATGGTGATGGTGACATCATCCGTCGCGGTAAAGCTCTTGGTCGCCTTGGGGCCTTTGACTTCGATCGTCTGTCCCGACAGCGTCGCGGTGACGCCATCCGGCAGAGACACGGGTTGTTTGCCGATACGTGACATGTCCAGGTCTCCTTAGAAGACAGTGCAGAGCACTTCGCCGCCAACATTGGCTGCGCGCGCTGCTGCATCCGACATCACACCCTTGGAGGTGGAGACAATCGACACACCGAGACCCTGACGGACCTGCGGAATGTCATCGACACCCAGATAGACGCGACGACCGGGTTTGGAAACCCGCTTCATTTCGCGAATGACGGGGGTGCCTTCATAATACTTGAGGCTGATTTCGATGGCGGGATGGCCATTGGCATCCTTGGTCATCTCATAGCCACGAATATAGCCCTCGGACGCCAACACATCGAGAACGCGCACGCGCATTTTCGAAGACGGGGTACTGACCGTGGACTTGCCGCGCATCTGCGAGTTGCGGATACGGGTGAGCATATCGCCGATAGGATCGTTCATATCTCTGACCTCCTCACCAGCTCGATTTCACGACGCCGGGCAGCTGCCCGCTCGAGCCGAGCTCGCGCAGCATGATCCGGGACACTTTGAGTTTGCGGTAATACGCATGCGGACGACCCGTCAGCTGGCACCGGTTGTGCAGCCGAGTGGCCGAGCTGTTGCGCGGCAGTTCCGCAAGCTTCATGGAGGCGCGGAACCGCTCTTCCATCGGCTTGCTCTGGTCGTTGATGATCACTTTCAGCGCGGCGCGTTTCTTGGCGAAACGGTCCACCAGCACTTGGCGCTTCTTTTCACGCTCGATCATTGATTTCTTAGCCATAGATCTATCCTCCCCCGGCTCAGCTGTTGAAGGGCATGTTGAATTGCTTCAACAGCGCCTTGGCTTCAGCGTCGGTCTTCGCCGTGGTTGCGATGACGATGTCCATCCCCCAAACTTCGTCGACCTTGTCGAAGTTGATTTCGGGGAAAATGATATGTTCCTTGATGCCCATGGCATAGTTGCCACGCCCATCGAACGACTTGCCCGACACACCCCGGAAGTCGCGGATACGCGGCATCGCGATGGTGATCAGACGGTCAAGGAAATCATACATGCGGTCGCCGCGCAGCGTGACCTTTGCCCCGAGAGGCATGTCTTCACGAACGCGGAACCCGGCGATGGAGTTGCGAGCCTTGGTGACAACAGCGCGCTGACCGGCGATCGTGCTCAGATCTTCCTGAGCCGACTTTGCCTTTTTCGAGTCGCGCACAGCCTCGGCACCACAGCCGATGTTGAGAACGATCTTGTCCAGACGCGGGATCTGCATGTCATTCTTGTAGCCGAACTCTTCTTTCAGAGCGGGCTTGATGACCTCACGGAAGTGGGCCTTGAGGCGCGGGGTATAGGTTGCGGTATCAAGCATCGATCACGTCCCCCGTGGTCTTGGCAAAGCGCACTTTCTTGTCGCCTTCAATCTTGAACCCGACGCGGGTCGGTTTGCCGTTCTTGTCGACAATCGCCAGATTGCTCAGGTCGATCGGCATCGCTTTGGGGATGCGACCGCCTTGGCTGGTCTGGCTTTGACGGGTGTGGCGGATCGCCATGTTGACGCCCTCGACCACAGCCTTGCCGGATTTCGGATCGACATTGGTGATCGTGCCTTTTTGGCCCTTGTCCTTGCCGGACAGAACGATCACGGTGTCACCTTTTTTCAGTTTGGCAGCCATCTTACAGCACCTCCGGGGCGAGCGAGATGATTTTCATAAAGTTCTTGGCCCGCAACTCGCGCACGACCGGCCCGAAAATACGGGTGCCGACCGGCTCACCTGCGTTGTTCAGGATCACGGCGGCGTTGCGGTCAAAACGAATGGCGGTCCCGTCTTCACGACGGACTTCCTTGGCGGTGCGCACGACGACGGCCTTGCGGACGTCCCCTTTCTTCACGCGGCCGCGGGGGATGGCTTCCTTGACCGAGACGACAATGATGTCGCCCACGGATGCGTATCGACGCTTGGAACCACCCAAGACCTTGATGCACTGAACTCGGCGAGCGCCAGAGTTGTCAGCAACATCCAGGTTGGTCTGCATCTGGATCATTTGGTTTCTCCCGACCTATGGGGGGCGATGCAATGCCTGATCCCCAGGGTTTCGATTAATGCCGAAAGGCGCCGAGGCTTAAGCCTGCAGCACCTCCCAACGCTTCGTCTTGGATTTGGGCGCGCATTCGACAATCCGAACGGCATCGCCCACTTTGAACGTGTTGTTCTCATCGTGAGCCCGGTATTTCTTGGACTTACGAATGGTTTTCTGAAGCACGGGGTGCTTGAAACGGCGCTCGACCGATACGGTGACGGTCTGGGCGTTGGCATCAGAGGTGACGACGCCTTGAAGAATACGTTTGGGCATATCTCAGGCTCCTTACTCTGCTGCCGCGTTGGCTTTTTCGTTCAGAATCGTCAGAACGCGCGCGGCATCGCGGCGCGCCGTGCGCATCTGAGCGGGATTCTCAAGTTGGCCTGTGGCCGCCCGAAAACGCAGATTGAACTGCTGCTTTTTCAGGTTGGTGAGTTCTTCCCGGAGCTGGTCCGGGGTCTTGTCACGCAGTTCCTTGGCGTTCATCGCCTGTTCCTTTCTCAAAACACCGGACGGCCCCTGACGGTTGCTTCAGGGTAACCCAAAACCCGGTGGATGAATTGCAAATACGCGAATCCCCGGATATGCCGGGGCTCGCGGATTGGGGCTCTATACGGGAGGCGCTCTCAGAGGGCAAGCGAAACCTCTGACATTCTTCGCAAACCGCGCAATCCCCCATCCAAAACGAGAAACGGCCCCGAGTTTCCCCGAGGCCGCACTCAAGTCAGATCAGATCGCTTATGCGAGCTGCAGGTTCGACGCGCTCTCACGGCCGTCACGGCCGGATTCGATGTCGAAGGTCACTTTTTGGTTGTCAGCAAGGCCGGTCAGGCCCGCACGCTCGATTGCGCTGACATGAACGAAAACGTCCTTGCCGCCATTGTCGGGTGCGATAAAGCCGAAGCCTTTAGTGGAATTGTACCATTTCACGGTGCCATTGGCCATCGTGTCGTCTCCTATGTAGTGCTGCCCGCGTAAGTGCGGCAGTCGCGGCGTGGTCGGTCTGGATCGAGGTACTGACAGCCGGTTTAGAGGAGACAGATGATCGAAATAGAATAACGTAAGCCCCTCGCATATGGCCGAAATCGCATCAATTTACAAGGGAAAATCAAAAGTTACTGAATTTTTTTGAGAACACTTTGAGAACATATGGGGCGATTCCGGGCTTCAGCCCCAGGAATAGTTGAAACTGACGCTGATCCGGTCCTCTTCCGACATGTTCATCGGCACTTCATGGCGCAGCCATGATTCCCAAAGCAGCACGTCGCCCACCACCGGTTTGGCATAGATGAACGTCCGCAACTCCTGCCGCGCATCCTTGCGCCGCACCGGAGAGGCCATCATCCGCGCCGACCGTGGGTCTTCCAGCTTGAGCGCGCTCGTGCCCTCGGGCATCGCCACATAGGTCGTGCCGGAAATCACCGAATGCGGATGGATATGGCTCGCATGCATGCCCCCCTCGGGCAGAATGTTGATCCAGATATCCTCCAGCTTCAATTCCTTGCCATCCAGATCAAACTCCAGATCCTCGGCAAAGGCCGCGACATGCGCATCCAGCACCTTGACCAGATCGGCAAAGATCGGAAACCGCCAGGGCAGATCACTGAGCGAGGCATAAGAGGTATAGCCGGGATAGCCGTTCTCGTCACACCACCCCTGCCCCGCCTCGTCATCCTCGGCGATGGAATAGCATGACGCCTCCATTTCTTTGGCATCAATGGCAGGTCCGTGCTCGCTGAGGGCGGCACGATAGAGGCGGGTCACAAAGAGCGAGTCGATATTGGGCATGTCTGTCGCAATACCCAGATGGTAATGAAAAGAGAAGGGCAAGGTTTCAGTTTGTGGAATAAGAGATGCCCCTCCCGCAATTCCTTGTTACCACCCCTAACGGCTACACGACCTCTCAAAGGAAAGACCGATGCGCACCTCTATCAACTGGCGACTCGCAGCAGCACTCTTGATGCTTGGCACACCTGCATCGGCTGATGTTTGCAACTGGCGTCTCAGCAAACTGCTTGGAACAGCGCGGTCCAATGTCGCCGCTCTGGCAGAGCCTGTAACATCCGCACCAACACTCGTTGAAAAGGCACTTGGGTTCTACACGCTCACGCACTCCGTGACCGGCGCAACCTTGCTCGGGTCCACTGTGGCCGGAAGCTCAGCCGCCAGCACGATCGGTCTAATCGCGGGCTCGGGTGCCGGTGCCGGTGCCATTGGCGCCGCGCTGATGTCTCCAACCGGAATTGTCGTGGGCGCAATCGTCGGCGTCGGCGTCGCCGGCACCGAGGGCTATTGCTACTTCTTCCAGGATGAAAAGGTGACAGATTACGCAGAGGTTCTCTTGATCATGGAAGGCTTGGCGCAGAACGCCGACCCCAGCTATTTCGAGATCGACAAACCCAATGATGACACGCTGCAAACAGCCGCAATCTTCATTCGCGGCGACGACGGTGTCCGCCAAATGTATCGCGTCAAAGACCTCTACATTGTCAATGGCGCGCTGATCCATCGGAAATGGGGGCGCAACACTCACCTCGGCAATATCGGCCTCGAGGTTGTGAATTCACCAGATGTTTACGCTCCAGAAGCCGACGCCCCGGACCCAAACGGACCGGAAGTCATCGCTCCGGAACTCGTCGCGCCCGAAGTCATCGCACCGGAAGTCATCGCACCGGACCAAGACTAGCGCCACAAAAAACCCCCGCGCGATCTCTCGCACAGGGGCAATTCTCAGCGTGGGTGTTACCCCGCCGCCTTTACCAGTCCTCGCGGACCACGACGCGGGTCTTGATCGGCAACTTCATGGCCGCCAGACGCAGCGCCTCAAAGGCGATCTCTTCGCTCACACCGTCGATCTCGAACATCACCCGGCCCGGCTTGACCCGGCAGGCCCAGTAATCGACCGACCCCTTACCTTTACCCATCCGAACCTCGGTGGGCTTGGAGGAAACCGGCGTATCCGGGAAAATCCGGATCCAGACACGGCCCTGACGTTTCATGTGACGCGTCATGGCACGACGAGCGGCCTCGATCTGGCGCGCTGTGATACGCTCGGGCTGAGTGGCCTTGAGACCGAAAGTGCCAAAGTTCAGATCAGAGCCGCCTTTGGCTTCGCCCTTGATCCGGCCTTTGTGCATCTTGCGGAATTTGGTGCGCTTTGGTTGAAGCATCTTTCATTCCTCCTTAACGGCGGCCGCCGGCGCCACGGGGCGCGGGACCATCCTGGAGTTCCTGGGCTTTGCGGTCACGGGCACCGGGATCGTGCTCCATGATTTCACCCTTGAAGATCCAGACCTTGATACCGATGATCCCATAGGCCGTTGTGGCCTCGACGGGGGCATAGTCGATATCCGCACGCAGCGTGTGGAGCGGAACCCGGCCCTCACGATACCATTCAGTCCGCGCGATCTCGGCACCGCCAAGACGGCCAGAGACGTTCACCCGGATACCCAAGGCACCCATGCGCATCGCGTTCTGCACGGCACGCTTCATGGCGCGCCGGAAGGATACACGACGCTCAAGCTGCTGTGCGATGCTCTCACCCACAAGGGCCGCATCCAGCTCGGGCTTGCGAACTTCGACGATATTGAGGTGCAATTCGCTTGCGGTCATCGCCGCCAGCTTCTTGCGCAGACCCTCGATATCGGCGCCTTTCTTGCCGATGATCACGCCCGGACGTGCGGTGTGGATCGTCACGCGGCACTTTTTGTGCGGACGCTCGATGATCACACGGCTGATCCCGGCTTGCTTGCACTCTTCGCCGATGAACTTGCGCATCGCAAGATCCTCGAGCAGCAGATTGCCATAGTCCTTGGTGTCGGCATACCAGCGGCTGTCCCAGGTGCGGTTCACCTGCAGGCGCATGCCAATCGGATTGACTTTGTTACCCATTAGGCTTGCTCCTCAATTTCACGCACCTTGATTGTCAGCTCCGAGAACGGCTTTTTGAGCGCGCCAAAGCGACCACGGGCACGCGGACGGCCACGCTTCATCACAAGGTTCTTGCCGACATAGGCCTCTGCCACAACCAGACCATCCACATCGAGATTGTGGTTGTTCTCGGCATTGGCAATCGCCGACTGGAGACATTTCTTGACGTCAGCGGCGATGCGCTTGTTCGAGAATGTCAGATCGGTCAGCGCCTTGTCGACCTTCTTGCCACGGATCATCGCGGCAACGAGGTTGAGCTTCTGCGGGCTGGTACGAAGCATGCGCAACTTGGCCATCGCTTCGTTGTCTGCCACGCGGCGGGGGTTCTTTTCCTTGCCCATGACTTACTTCCGCTTCGCTTTTTTGTCGGCGGCATGACCGTAATAGGTCCGGGTCGGCGAATACTCACCGAACTTCTGACCAATCATGTCTTCGCTGACGTTGACAGGGATATGCTTGTGGCCGTTGTAGACGCCAAACGTGAGACCCACGAATTGCGGCAGGATCGTCGAACGACGCGACCAGATCTTGATGACTTCATTGCGCCCCGACTCACGCGATGCTTCTGCCTTTTTCAAGACATAGGCATCGACAAAGGGGCCTTTCCATACAGAACGTGCCATGTGTTAGCGGCCCTTCTTCTTGGCGTGACGCGAGCGCACGATGAGATCCTGCGACGCCTTGTTCTTGTTGCGGGTGCGCGCGCCCTTGGTGGGTTTACCCCAGGGCGTGACCGGGTGACGACCACCCGAGGTGCGACCCTCACCACCACCATGCGGGTGATCGATCGGGTTCATCACGACACCACGCACAGACGGGCGGATGCCCTTGTGACGCATGCGACCAGCTTTACCGTAGTTCTGGTTGCTGTTGTCGGGGTTGCTGACGGCACCAACGGTGGCCATGCATTCCTGACGCACCAGACGCAGCTCGCCCGAGCTCAGACGGATCTGAGCATAGCCACCGTCGCGGCCCACGAATTGCGCATAGGTGCCAGCGGCGCGTGCGATCTGCCCGCCCTTACCAGCTTTCAGCTCGATGTTGTGAATGATCGTACCGATGGGCATGCCCGAGAACGGCATCGCGTTGCCCGGCTTGATGTCGGCCTTCGCCGCGGCAACAACCTTGTCGCCAATCGCCAGACGCTGCGGCGCCAGGATATAGGCTTGCTCGCCATCTTCATATTTGATCAGCGCGATGAACGCGGTCCGGTTCGGGTCATATTCGATCCGTTCAACCGTTGCCGAGATATCGAACTTTGTCCGCTTGAAATCGACGATACGATAGAGGCGTTTCGCCCCGCCGCCCTTGCGACGCATCGTGATCCGTCCGGTATTGTTCCGGCCGCCATGCTTGGTCAAACCCTCAGTGAGAGATTTGACCGGACGTCCTTTCCACAGCTCCGAACGGTCGATCAGCACCAGCCCACGCTGGCCCGGCGTCGTCGGCTTATACGACTTGAGTGCCATGCTTTCTGTCTTCCGTTTGCTTACGGCGGGATACCCCGCCTATGTTATAGCCCCCCGAGGGTGGCCAAGGTATGAGGCCCCGTAGGTCCTCGGCTAGAATTGCTCTTGCGAACAATTGCAAGGCCCCGGACGAATCCGGGGCCTTGCGGATGGGGTCTGATAGGGGAGGCCGCGTTTGCGGTCAAGGGGTTTGACCAAGAATTAAAGGCGCAGCACGGCCTTGGGACGCTTTACCGCCAGTCCCGTCCCCCGACCCCTTGCCGCAGGCTTTAAGGTTTCGATTTTCGCAACAGAACGCGCCGCGATTTCGGCGGCGAGTCCATATCGGACAGCGCGCCAAAGACCCCCAGCTTCCGTGCCTGCTCCTCCGCCGTATTCCTGCGCAGATCAAAAATCGCAGCCCCTCCGGGCCGCAAAACCTTGTCTAGAAACGGCAAATAGAGATCCACCGGATAGTGAAACCCACAGGACAGAAAGCTGACAGCGAGATCCACGGCCATCGCAGACTCGGGTGTCGTTTCATTGGGATTGAGCGTTTCAATTGCCTCAGGTGCGATCCCGTTCGCCGTGAGCAGGTGTCTCGCACGGCTCAGCGATGAATACGCCGCCCCCTCAGCGTTAAAACCGAAATGCCGATGCGTATTCGATTCGATATCAATCAACAGCACTGTGCAGGTCAGGTCCTGCGCCGCAAAGAGATCGAAAAACCCATAGCCACAGCCAATATCCGCGATGCGCTTCGGGTTCAGCTCCTGCAAAAGCCCTTTGATCGCTTTGTATTCGGCATGAATGACCCCTGCGGCCCGGCGCGCGATGGTGTCGCCCATGTCATCCACCACAGCTTGGATCGGCGCGTCATTACCCTCTTGCCAGGCCTTGATCACACGTCCCGATTTGGGGCGGTCGAACATCACTTCGGACCGCTGCAAAATCAGGTTCACAAGATCGTTGCGATCAAAGCAACTGAGATCGAGCGCTGCAATCCGATCCTCCGCAGCTTCGGCTTCAATGTCGATTTCTAGCTGCATTGAGATGTCTCATTCCCAGAGGTCATTGCCGCATCAGGTATCATTGCCCCGCTCCGGTGAAAAGGCACTTGTTCCAAATGCCAAACCCCGCCCACCTTTCGGCAGCCGGGGTTCAAATCTCAATCCGTAGGGTGGGTGTTACCCCACCGTCGCTATCGGCTCTGATGCGGAACGCCGTTCATGCAGTCAATGGGATGGGATGGAAATAAGGCGGAAAGAGCGGCGCGATGGCCAGACCGCGGTGTGGCGAAGCAACGGCCGAAACTGGCACTTTATCCAAACAAAACCCATAAAACCCCAAAGTGCAGCCCTACCCCTCATAATCGCCAGACCGGGGGGCGGTCTGGCGATCGCGCGGCGGCGCTCCGCGCCTTGTCCCGCGCGGGATGTTCTTGTGGATGAAGGTCTGCGCTGCGGCCCCACTGCTTTTAGAACAACTAGGCCTGAACCGAGGAAAGGGCTCAATTAAGGTCCTGACCAAACAACGCGATGCTGTTAATCCATCCTTCGCTATCTCCGGTCCGCACCCGATACCACATTTTGTTTTCAACAAGGGTTTGTTCAATAATCTCTATCATTTGTCCCGGCGGAGCGTATCGAATTTCTGCTAAATCGGATGCGACGTAGTCGGGCGCAATCGGAGTTTTCCGGCTCAATGTGTACGATGAGCCGACTGAGAGCGTACTAGGATCAACAAAATTCATCGCACTGTTAGCAGACGCGAAAATATCCAACATTTCCATTGAACCTTCTTTTCCACTGCCCTGCCTTATGAATTCATCTTCGGGATTGTAATTGGCTAAGGGCTTTCCACCTATGGTGCTTTGAAACAAAACTTTTTCGAGCGTGTCGCGGTCAATCAATCTAAAATGCTCAATAAATTCATTTGTTCCGCTTGAACGTGTGGCGATGAAGATGCCGTTATCATACCTCCATTCGTAGCTGATCGAGTTATTTTCTTCGTTCTCTACGACCAATTCTCCATCTGAGAAAAAGGTATGCCGCATATAACGCTGCGCTACTGTATTTGGGTGAGTAGGGTTCTCTACGACGCTTCTCCACTGACCGACAATATCGTCACTTGTAGATGCGAGAATCTCAACTGGAGTTGAATGTGACTGATGTTTGGTAAGGTCATTTGAGAACAGCAGCCCAAATCCAACAATTGCGAGTGCCGCAATTATCCCCATCCACTTTGGCATTGACATAGGCTCCCCACTTTCGTTGCAAAATTGAATTCTGTCATATGCTGGATCATCAGAATGTCCAGACTGTAGTTCGTCCAGCATCAGTCAAATGGACTCCCCTCTCGCGGCCCAAACAACAACCAAACCCCGCCCACCTTTCGGCAGCCGGGGTTCAAATCTCAATCTGTAGGGTGGGCATTACCCCACCGCGATCACAGACCCGTGGTGACGTCGATCGTGTTGCCTTCGGCCAGCGTCACATAGGCCTTCTTGACGTCATTCCGACGACCAAGCTGACCCCGGAAACGCTTTTGCTTGCCCTTGGTGATCGTGGTGTTCACAGCTTTCACCTTCACCCCAAAGAGCGCCTCTACGGCCTCCTTGATCTGGGGTTTGTTGGCGTCCATGTGGACCTCGAACACAACCGCACCATTCTCAGAGGCCATCGTGGCCTTCTCGGTGATGATCGGCTTGCGGATCACATCGTAATGTTCAGGTTTAGCGCTCATTTCAGACGAGCCTCCAGTGCTTCGACACCCGCTTTGGTCAGCACGAGCGTGTCGCGCTTGAGGATGTCATAGACGTTTGCGCCCATCGACGGCAGCACATCGAGACCCTCGATATTGGCCGCAGCACGCGCGAATTCGGCATTCACCTGTGCGCCATCAATCACCAGCGCGCGCTTCCAGCCGAGGTTCTTGACCTGCTTGGCCAACTCACCCGTCTTGCCATTCGACGATGCGACGTCGATGATCACAAGCTCACCCGCCTTGGCCTTGGCCGAGAGCGCATGCTTGAGACCAAGCGCACGGACCTTCTTGGGCAGGTCATGGGCATGGCTGCGGGGCGTCGGACCCTTGTAGATACCACCGTGACGGAAGATCGGCGCGTTCTTGTCACCGTGGCGTGCGCCGCCGGTGCCCTTCTGGCGATAGATCTTCTTGGTGGAATAGCTGGTTTCCGACCGGGTCTTGACCTTGTGCGTGCCGGCTTGCGCCTTGTTGCGCTGCCAGCGGACGACGCGGTGCAGGATGTCCGCGCGCGGCTCCAGGCCGAAGATGTCTTCGCCCAGATCGACCGAGCCGGCCGTGCCGCCGTCCAGTTTGATCACGTCGAGTTTCATTCCTCGCCTTCCTTCTTCTCGGCCTGAATGCTGGCCTCAGCCTCTTTCAGAGCAGCTTCTTCAGCGGCAGCAGCCTCTTCGGCCAGACGTTTGGCTTCCGCTTCCGCCTCAGCAGCGGCGGCAGCGGCAGCGGCCTCAGCGGCCTTGGCAGCTTCTTCCGCAGCAGACCGCAGACCAGCGGGCAGAATGGCGTTCTCGGGGAACGGCTTCTTGACCGCATCCTTGATCGTCACCCAACCGCCCTTGGAGCCCGGAACAGCGCCCTTGATCATGATCAGGCCACGATCCGCGTCGGTCTTGATGACCTGCAGGTTCTGCGTGGTCACCTTGGCGGCGCCCATGTGTCCGGCCATCTTCTTGCCTTTGAACACCTTGCCCGGATCCTGACACTGACCCGTCGAGCCGTGCGAACGGTGGCTGATCGACACACCGTGGCTGGCCCGCAGACCGCCAAAGTTGTGGCGCTTCATCGCACCGGCAAAACCCTTACCGATCGAGGTGCCGGACACATCCACGAACTGACCTTCAAAGTAATGGTCAGCGGTGATTTCCTCACCCACGTTGATCATGTTCTCAGGCGCCACGCGGAATTCCGCGATCTTGCGCTTGGGCTCGACCTTGGCGGCGGCAAAATGACCGCGCATGGCCTGCGTCGTGCGCTTGGCCTTTGCGGTTCCTGCCCCCAGTTGCACGGCCGTATAGCCGTCTTTCTCAGGGGTGCGCTGTGCCACCACCTGAAGTTTGTCCAATTGAAGAACGGTCACAGGAACCTGCTTGCCGTCTTCGAGGAAAAGCCGGGTCATGCCGACTTTTTTCGCGATCACACCAGAGCGCAACATCTCTTGCTCTCCTTAAACCGAAATCTGCACGTCCACGCCAGCGGCGAGGTCGAGCTTCATCAGCGCGTCCACCGTCTGCGGCGTGGGATCAACGATGTCCAAAAGACGCTTGTGCGTCCGGATCTCGAATTGATCGCGGGATTTCTTGTTCACGTGCGGGCTGCGCAGAACGGTGAACTTCTCGATCTTGTTCGGCAGCGGGATCGGCCCACGCACTTGGGCACCGGTCCGTTTGGCAGTGTTGACGATTTCCTGAGTGCTGGCATCCAGCACACGGTAGTCAAACGCCTTGAGCCGAATGCGAATATTTTGGCTTTGCATTTGTCTTAGCCTTTCGCGGCATTGGAGTTGATAGGGAGGAAGGCCGGACCACCCGGCCTCCCTCGTCGAACCCTTAAAGGTTGTTACTCGATGATCTTCGACACGACGCCGGCGCCGACGGTGCGGCCGCCTTCGCGGATGGCGAAACGCAGGCCGTCTTCCATGGCGATCGGCGCGATCAGTTCAACCGTGAACTTCAGGTTGTCGCCGGGCATCACCATTTCGGTGCCTTCGGGCAGCATCACCGTGCCGGTCACATCCGTGGTACGGAAGTAGAACTGCGGACGGTAGTTGGCAAAGAACGGCGTGTGACGGCCACCCTCTTCCTTGGTCAGGATATAGGCCTCGGCCTCGAACTTGGTGTGCGGCAGAACCGATTTCGGCTTGCACAGAACCTGACCACGCTCAACGCCCTCACGGTCGATGCCGCGCAGCAGAACGCCGACGTTGTCGCCCGCTTCCCCACGATCCAAGAGCTTGCGGAACATCTCGACGCCGGTACAGGTCGTCGTCTTGGTGTCCTTGATCCCCACGATCTCGATGCTGTCGCCAACATTGATCACGCCACGCTCGATCCGGCCGGTCACAACCGTGCCACGGCCCGAGATCGAGAACACGTCTTCGATCGGCATCAGGAACGGCTGATCCACGGCGCGCGCCGGGGTCGGGATATACTCATCCACAGCCGCCATCAGCGCGCGGATCGAATTCTCGCCGATTTCCGGCTGGGTGCCGTTCATCGCATGCAGCGCCGAGCCGCGCACGATCGGAATATCGTCGCCCGGATAGTCGTAAGAGGTCAGAAGCTCGCGGATCTCCATCTCCACCAGTTCCAGCAGCTCTTCGTCATCGACCTGATCGACCTTGTTCATGTAGACGACCATGAAGGGGATGCCGACCTGACGACCGAGCAGGATATGCTCGCGGGTCTGCGGCATCGGGCCGTCAGCGGCGTTCACAACCAGGATCGCGCCGTCCATCTGCGCGGCACCGGTGATCATGTTCTTCACATAGTCGGCGTGGCCGGGGCAGTCGACATGGGCGTAGTGACGCGCCTCGGTCTCGTATTCCACATGCGCGGTCGAGATCGTGATCCCGCGCGCCTTTTCTTCAGGCGCACCGTCGATCTGGTCATAGGCCCGGAATTCGCCAAAATACTTGGTGATCGCCGCAGTCAACGTCGTCTTGCCGTGGTCAACGTGACCAATCGTGCCGATGTTCACATGCGGCTTGTTACGTGCAAACTTTTCCTTTGCCATGATACTGGCTCCTTCTTTTGTTCATGTGCGGTGCGCGTCGGCGCACCCTACGGGGATGGTAGGGTGGGCAGATTGCCCACCGCCGTTATGCGTATTTCTTTTGGATTTCTTCAGAGATGTTGTGCGGCACCGGCTCGTAATGCGAGAATTGCATCGTGAACTGGGCGCGTCCCGAAGACATCGAGCGCAGCGTGTTGATATAGCCGAACATATTGGCCAGCGGGACGTTTGCGTTGATCGCAATCGCATTGCCGCGCTGTTCCTGACCCGAGACCTGACCGCGCCGCGACGTAAGATCGCCGATGACGTTGCCGGTATATTCCTCGGGCGTGACCACCTCGACCTTCATGATCGGCTCGAGCAGCTTGGCACCGGCCTTCTTGAGACCTTCGCGCATGCCCATACGACCGGCGATTTCAAACGCCATGACCGAAGAGTCCACATCGTGATACTTGCCGTCGATCAGCGAGACCTTGAAGTCGATCACAGGGAAGCCCGCGAGCGGACCGCTGTCCATGACAGAGCGGATACCTTTTTCGACGCCCGGTATATATTCCTTGGGCACGGCACCACCAACGATCTTGCTCTCAAAGCTAAAGCCTTCGCCCGGCTCTGTCGGCGTGATGACCAGCTTGATCTCGGCGAACTGACCCGAACCACCCGACTGTTTCTTGTGGGTGTAGGTGTGCTCAACCATGTGGCTGATGGTCTCACGATACGCCACCTGCGGCGCACCGATATTGGCCTCAACCTTGAACTCGCGACGCAGACGGTCGACCAGAATGTCGAGATGCAATTCGCCCATGCCCTTCATGATGGTCTGACCTGATTCAAGATCGGTCTCGACGCGGAAGGACGGGTCCTCTGCTGCCAGACGGGCCAGACCCGCCGACATTTTCTCTTGGTCGCCCTTGGTCTTGGGCTCAACGGCGATCTCGATCACCGGATCGGGGAAGGTCATGGTTTCCAGAACAACCGGCTTGGCCGGATCACATAGCGTATCCCCGGTGGTGGTCTCTTTCAGACCGGCCAGCGCGATGATGTCGCCTGCAAAGGCCTCTTCGATCTCTTCGCGGTTGATGGCGTGCATCATCATCATCCGGCCGACGCGCTCTTTCTTGCCTTTGGTGGCATTGAGCATCGCATCGCCCTTCTTCATCACGCCGGAATAGATGCGTGTAAAGGTCAGCGAACCGACGAACGGGTCGTTCATGATCTTGAAGGCCAGCGCCGAGAACGGCTCGGAATCATCGGCATGACGCGCGATGTTACGGGTCTCGGTCTCGTCATCCGGGCTAAAGCCCATGTAGGGCGGCACGTCGAGCGGCGACGGCAGAAAGTCGATGACCGCGTTCAACAGAGGCTGCACGCCCTTGTTCTTGAACGCAGACCCGACGAGGATCGGCACAAAGCTCAGCGACAGCGTGCCCTTGCGGATCAGTGCGCGCAGGGTATCTTCGTCGGGCTCTTTGCCCTCGAGATAGCCTTCCATCGCATCGTCATCCATCTCGACGGCGACTTCGATCAGGTTGGCACGCCATTCGTCAGCGAGATCCTTGAGATCATCACGGATCGGCTGACGGACCCAGGACGCGCCCAGATCTTCACCCTTCCAGACCCATTCTTCCATCTTGATGAGGTCGATGATGCCTTCGAGTTGATCCTCGGCACCGATCGGCAGAGCCACAGGCGCGGGGATAGCCCCGGTGCGGTCCTTGATCATCTTGACGCAGTTAAAGAAATCGGCACCGATCTTGTCCATCTTGTTGACGAACACCAGACGCGGCACCTTGTAACGATCAGCCTGACGCCACACGGTTTCGGTCTGCGGCTCGACACCGGCGTTTCCGTCCAACAGACAGATCGCGCCATCGAGAACCGCCAGCGAACGCTCGACTTCAATGGTAAAGTCGACGTGGCCGGGGGTGTCGATGATGTTGAAACGGTACTTGGTATCCGAAACGCTCTCGAGGCTCGGATCTTCCTGACGCTGCCAAAAGGTCGTGGTCGCAGCCGAGGTAATGGTGATACCGCGTTCCTGCTCCTGCTCCATCCAATCCATCGTCGCGGCGCCGTCATGGACTTCGCCGATCTTGTGGGACTTGCCGGTGTAGAACAGGATGCGCTCGGTCGTCGTGGTCTTGCCCGCATCGATATGGGCCATGATCCCGAAGTTCCGGTAACGCTGGAGGGGATAGTCGCGTGCCATGATTCAAATGCCTCTGAGGTTTACCAGCGGTAGTGGCTGAACGCTTTGTTCGCGTCTGCCATCTTGTGGGTGTCTTCGCGCTTCTTCACGGCCGAGCCGCGGCTCTGAACGGCATCGACCAGCTCACCGGCCAGACGCTCTTCCATGGTGTTCTCGTTGCGCGAACGCGACGCATTGATCAGCCAACGGATTGCCAGAGCCTCACGACGCTCGGGACGCACTTCGACGGGCACCTGATAGGTGGCACCACCGACGCGACGCGACCGCACTTCGACGGAGGGTTTGATATTGTCCAGCGCTTCGTGGAACACTTCGACGGGCGCGCGTTTGATCTTGGCCTCGACGCGCTCCAGCGCATTGTAGACGATCGTTTCGGCGACGGACTTTTTGCCGTCGATCATCAGGTTGTTCATGAACTTGGTCAGAACCCGATCACCATACTTGGCATCGGGCAGGACTTCGCGTTTTTCTGCGGCGTGACGACGAGACATCTATAATTCCTCTTACTTCGGACGCTTCGCGCCGTATTTCGAACGGCGCTGCTTACGGTCTTTGACGCCTTGCGTATCGAGCACGCCACGCAGGATGTGGTAACGCACACCGGGAAGGTCTTTCACACGGCCGCCACGGATCAGAACCACAGAGTGCTCCTGAAGATTGTGGCTCTCACCGGGAATATAGCTGATGACCTCAAAGCCATTCGTCAGGCGCACTTTGGCGACCTTCCGCATGGCCGAGTTCGGCTTCTTCGGCGTCGTGGTATAGACGCGCGTGCAAACGCCACGCTTCTGAGGGCAACCCTGCAGGTGCTGTGACTTGGTGGTTCTGACTTTCGGCTGCCGCGGCTTGCGGATCAGCTGTTGGATCGTTGGCATTCCGGTTATTTCCCCGTCTCTCAACACATGTGTCTGCACAAGGACCAGCCCCATGCGGTTAATCAAAAGCGAATCGCGCGTCCGCAATACGCAAAGACCGCAATCGCACCCTGTATTTCGGGTCCGACGCGGTGGGTTTCCAGAGGATCGGGGCGCGCTCGCCCGGATCTTGACCACTACAGTTCTGATACAGGCGACGGGGCGACCCCCTCAGCCATGGATGGGGCGCGTATAGGGGGAGTCGCGGGGGTTGTCAACAGCCCTGCCCGCCCTTGCACAGATGCCCGACGGGTGCGATGTATCAGGGACAAAAGCGGGCGTAAACCCGCGCGCCAACAGAGGGTTCAGAGCCATGCGCGTGATCGGGATTTGCCGATTCTCCTACCCGGCTGTCGGCGGCTTCAAGCGGATGCACGACACCGTTGCGGACCGCGAAGCCTATCTCTATGCGCCGGCCCGGATGGACCTGCGCTTTCGCCATTTTGAATGCCTCACCCTGCCCTCCATCGCCGCGCAACAGCATCCCGACTTCACCTTTCTGGTGATGATCGGTGACAGCCTGCCCAAACGCTACCGCGACCGCCTGCACGACCTGACCGCCCATGTGCCGCAGATCAAGATCATCGAGAGCGAACCGATGAAGCACCGCCTCGCGATGCAGATCGCTATCAAGACGGAACTCGGAGAGGACACGGTGCCCTCCATGCAATTCCGCCTTGATGACGACGATGCCGTCGCCCTCAGCTTCGTCCGCAGCCTGCGCTGGTTCGAAAAGCATACCCGCACCATGCGCAAGAACTGGCCTCACATGGCAATCGACTATAATCGCGGCTACTCGGTCACGCTGTCGGATGAGGGGATCAAGGCCGAAGAAGTGCAGCCGCCCTTCTGGGCATGCGGTCTGGCCGTGCTCTTTCGTCCCGGCGATGACCTGACCGTGATGAATTTCAGCCATCACAAGCTGCATTACGACATGCCGACCCTTATTCAGCCCGGCCCGCATATGTATCTGCGCGCCAAACATGACGACAATGATTCCGCCGCAAAATACGTCTGCGGCCCGATGCACCCGCTGGACAGCCGCGAGGCGGCCTTCTTCAAGTCTCAGTTCAACGTGGACGAGGACCAAGTGAAAGCTGTCTTTTCAGATCCGCCTTCGCCCGTCGACTGATCTGCGCCTCGCGGTAGAGCGTGAAAAGACCGCTCGCCACCACAATCGCCGCCCCGATCAGGGTCAGGGTCTGCGGCCAGTCGCCAAACACCAGCCAGCCCAGCAACAGCGCCCAGATCAGGCTGGTATAGCGAAAGGGCGCCACGAAACTGATCTCGCCCACCCGCATCACCATGATGGAAAAGAGATAGCCACCGATGATCATCACCGCCGCGCCACAAATGATCAGGGCGGCCCGTGCATCTATCGGCTCCCACTCCCCGGTCAGGCTCCCCAGACCGAAAAACGCCATGATGAAAAACGAATTGAACAGCGTCACCAGCATCGAGGGCACATCCCGCGACAGTTTGCGCGTCGCCAGATCGCGCAGCGTGACAAAGGCCACCGCTGCCAATCCGTAGACCGAATAGACGTTGAACCCTTCGGTGCCCGGCCGCACGATCAGCATCACGCCGATGAACCCAGCCAGAATGGCCGACATCCGCTTCCACCCCACCGGCTCGCGGAAAAACAGCGCAGCGGCCAGCGTCAGGGTCAACGGCAAGGCCTGCATGATCGCGCTGATATTGGCCAAAGGCATATTATAGAGCGCGGAGACAAAGAAATACGCGGACCCGATCTCGCCCACCATGCGCCAGAACACCGGCCCCCAATCCTCGCGCGGCAAATGCCGCTTCAGCGCCCCCATCTTCCACGCAATCAGCGCCACTAGGATCGTCGTCACCAGCCCGCGCAGGAACATCACCTGAAACAGCGGCACCTGTCCCGCCAGCGCCTTGATCATGGCATCGTTCAGCGTGAACGCGGCCATCGACCCCATCATCAAGAGGGCGCCGGTCAGATTGTCAGAGCGGGGCATGATGTGCCTGTTTTTTGATCCTGTTGCCTCGGCATTAGACAGGGATCAACGACAGGTGCAACCCGATATCACCCCGCCAACGCCGCGTGCAGCGCACTGTGCAGCACCGGGTTGGCCGCCAACACCCCGTTGACCATCGGCACCGGATTGTTGAACCTGAGCGGCCCCGCGTGACGGTCCGACGTCACCGCCCCCGCCTCGCGCAGAATGAGATCCCCCGCCGCGATGTCCCATTCCCAGGATGGGCGCAGGGTCATCATCGCGTCATAGCGCCCCTCTGCGACAAGACCGAGGCGATAGGCAAGGGATGGTCGAAACGCCCGCGTCACATCGGGCACGCGTCCCCCCAGCCAATGCTCCGGCGCATAATTGGGCTTGGAGGCCAATATCGACGCCCCCACCAGATCGGCCCGTCCGGTGGCCCGGATCGGCACCCCGTTCAGCGTGGCCCCCTGACCCACAGCGGCAGCATAGAGCTTGTCCCGCATCGGCAGATAAATCGCGGCGGCAATCACCACGCCACCCTCGGACACCGCCAGAGAATGCGCCCAACTGTCATTGCCCTCGATGAAACTGCGGGTGCCGTCGATGGGATCGACAATGAACACCCGATCCGACTGCAACCGCGCTGCTGTGTCTTCGGTCTCTTCCGACAACCAGCCATACTCGGGCCTTGCGCTGCGCAATTGCTCCACCAGCATCGCATTGACCGCCAGATCCGCCGCCGTCACCGGACCAGCCCCCCCGGCCTTGTCCTGCACCTCCAGCGGCCCACCCACATAGGCGGTGGCAATCCGACCCGCCTCATGCGCAGCCTCGATCAAGAGCAGCAGATCACTCCCCGGCAAGCGTCATCCCCTCAATCAAGAGCGACGGCACCACCCGCCCCAGATGCAGCCGCGCGTCATTGGCCGGGATCATCCGGCGCAGCATCTCGGGCAAACTGCCCGCGATGGTGCATTCGTTGACCGGCCATTTGATCTCGCCATTCTCCACCCAGAACCCGGCGGCGCCTCGCGAATAATCGCCGGTGTTGGGATTGATCGTCGAGCCGATCATCGACGTCACCAACAGGCCCGTTCCCATCTCGCGGATCAGATCGTCACGGCTCTGCCTGCCCTGCGTCAGCGCGATATTCCATGTCCCCGGCGCGGGCGGCGCAGAGGTGCCGCGCGTCGCATTCGCCGTGCTCTGCATCCCCAGCTTGCGCGCATTGGCCAGATCGAGCGTCCATCCCATCAGCACGCCACCCTGAACAATCGCACGCTTGGCGGTGGGCAGCCCCTCGGCATCAAACGGCCGCGATCCGCTCACGCGCGGACGGTGCGGGTCTTCCAGCACCGACAGCGCCTCTGGCAGCACCTGCTCTCCCAACCGCTCGCGCAGCCACGACGATCCCCGCGCCACTGACGCGCCACTCGCCGCCGCCAGCAAATGCCCGATCAGCGTGCCCGACACGCGCTCGTCAAACACCACCGGATAGGCCCCGGTGTGCGGGCGACGCGCGCCCAGACGCTCGACGGCACGCTCCCCCGCACGGCGACCAATCTCGGATGCCTCACGCAGATCGCTGGCAAAGATCCGGCTGTCGCCATCGTAGTCGCGCTCCATCCCGGTGCCCGTCCCGGCAATCGCCACGCACGACAGCCCCGTATCACTGCGCGCATAGCCGCCGGAAAATCCGTTACTGGCGGCAATATGCACCGCGCGCTGACTATACCCCGCCGTCGCCGACTGCACCTGCGTGACACCGGCCACGCCAAGCGCCGCCGCCTCCGCCTCCTGCGCCATCCGCGCCAGGGCATCGGGCGCCGGTTCGGGGCTCGGATCACAGAGCTCCAGCGCCGCCACATCCCAGTCACGCGCCAATTGCCCCGGCTCCGCCAGCCCCGCATAGGGATCGACCGGCGCTTCCCGCGCCATCGCCACCGCCCGCTCGGCCAGCGCGGCAATTGTCGCCTCCCCGGTATCCGAGGCCGACACATTCGCCTGCCGCCCGCCAATCAGCACCCGCAATCCGATGTCCACACCCTCGGCGCGCTCGGCCTGCTCCAGCGTGCCGCCGCGCATGTCGATCGTTACCGACTGCCCGCGCAACGCCATCGCATCCGCCGCCTCGGCCCCCGCCTTGAGCGCCGCGTCAATCAGCGCATGGGTCAATTCATCAAGCGCTTTCGGCATGGCCATCTCCTTGTTGCCGCCCTGAGGTAGACCGACACCCCCCCACGCGCAAGCCCGCGCCCATGCAAAAGGCCACGCGCCTGCGCCCGTGGCCCCCTCTGCCGATTATTTTCGCGTTATTTCAGACGCTGCCCATTGGCCAGCACCTGACCCTCCTCGGTCACTTCAATGCGCGAGGTGAGCTCATCCTCGCCCGACCCGGTGCGCGCGAACATGCCCGCCATCATCCGCACCATCACCGCCTGATCCTCGGCCACAAAGCCCATGCCAATCAGCTTGTCCAAGAGACCGTTGCCCCCCACCAGCCGCAAATCAATCGCGCCCTCGGGCGCAGGCACCCCGTCAAAGCTGGTCAGATCCGTCTGATCAAAGGTAAACGCCCCCGCCCCGGTCAGCTTGGCCCCGGCCAGATCGACCGTCAGATCATTGAGCACAAGGCTCTCCACTTCACCGGGGGCCGCTTCACTCTCTTCCAGCTTGGTCATCTGCTCGGGGTCGAGCAGATCAAAGAACAGCCGCCCCTTGCCCGACAGATCGACGCTGATCGTCGCCGGATCACGCGGCAACTGCTCGCCCGGATCGAACATCGCCCAGATCATGTCCGACATGGTAAAGCCGCCAAAATTCAGCGCCAGCGCATAATCCTGCATCTCGTCGCTCTTGCCCACCGGCATCACAAGGTTGAACCCGGCGCGCTCCATCTCAGCCGTCACCGGAAACGGCAGATCGTCCCCTGTCATCGTGAGGCTCACACCGCGCCCATCACCGCCATAGCGCAACCCCTCAGGGCTGATCGCCGCCCGCAACGTGCCACTTTCAGAGGTTTGTGTGCCCTCAACGACCTTACCCTCATTGGTGAACTTATAGGCGGTGGTGCCGCCCTCATACTCCATCAGACTGTTGACCCTCAGCCCCTCGCGCAGCGCAGCGGCCATGTCGCTTGCATCAATACCATCGACCAGATCCCCATCGCCGGTCATGCTGATCCGCGCCAACGTGCCCTTGATCTCGGCACGCCCCCCCGCTTCGGGATCGGTGAAATCAATGTCATACCCCACCGGGCCAGCGGTCAACTCCTGCGTGAACCCGCGCGTGTCCCCGGCCTCTTTGCTCTGATACTGCCCCGCCAGATCCGCCATTCGGATCTGCGCCGCGCCAATCTCGGGCGTCTGCTCTCCGGCCACCAGATCGGTCAAGGTCATCGTCATCTCTTGCGCGGTATAGTCATAGCTCATCGCCGCCGGATCGCCGGTGACGCGCATGTCCATGCCCCGCTGCGCGATCTCGATCGTCAGCGCGACCTGCTCGCCCGCCTCATCCTTGAGGTCCATCGCCATCGGAATGGTCTCGGGCAGGATCACCACAACCGATCCGTCGCTCTGCTCCACCAGTTGCATCTGATCCATGCGCAGCTCGACCATGCCGCCCTCTTCTGGCACCTGCATCCGCATCGCCATATCCCGAATCGTCAGCGTATCGCCCGACTGCGCGGTGTCACCCTGCACGTCATAGCCATAGCTTTCGAGATAGCTCTGCCAATCCTCCCAGACCTGCACGGCGGTCAGATCGGCAAATCCGGCCGTCGCCGACAGACAGAGCAAAGAGGTCGAAGCGGTAAGCGTGCGGCTATAAGACATGAATGACACCTTGTTGAAATCGGGGTTACTCATAGCTTGGGTCGTCGCAGCGAAAGGGTCAAGGGATGATCTGACTGGAACTTGACCCGTCCCGGCGTTAGGACAAGGGCAGCCACTAGAGGGGAATACCATGGATATGCAGGGTAAATGCGTTCTCATCACCGGAGCCAGCAAAGGCATCGGCGCCGCCGCTGCGCGGGTTTTTGCCGCAGCCGGGGCGAATGTCGCCCTTGCTGCACGCAATGGCGACGCGATTGCCGAACTCGCAGGCGACATCGGCCCCTCGGCCATCGCCATCCCCTGCGATGTCAGCCGCTACTGGGAAATCGAGGCCGCCATCGCCGCCTGCCACACCGCCTTTGGGCAATTGGACGTGCTGATCAACAACGCCGGCGTGATCGAACCCATCGCCCCCCTGTCCGACGCTGATCCCGAGGCATGGGCGCGCGCGATCGACGTCAACCTCAAGGGCGTGTTCAACGGCATGCGCGCCGCCCTGCCCGGCATGATGGCACGCGGCGCGGGCACCATCCTCACCGTCAGCTCTGGCGCGGCTCACCATGCCCTCGAAGGCTGGAGCGCCTATTGCACCTCCAAGGCCGGGGCCGCGATGCTCACCCGCTGCGCTGCTCTTGAGGCATCGCCTGTAGGCGTCCGGGTGATGGGCCTCTCGCCCGGCACCGTCGCCACCGACATGCAGCGCGAAATCAAGGCCAGCGGCGTCAACCCCGTCAGCCAGTTGGACTGGTCCGATCATATCCCCGCCGATTGGCCCGCCCGCGCCCTGCTGTGGATGTGCGGCCCCGATGCCGCCGACTTCGCCGGACAGGAAATCTCGCTGCGCGACGAGGCCATCCGCCGCCGGGTGGGCCTGATATGACCCCGGCCGCCCTTGTCACGCTGGAGCGTGACGGCGGGCTCTGGATCGCGACCCTCAATCGCCCGGACAAGGCCAACGCCCTGACCGAGCCGATGCTAACCGAACTGGCAGACATCGCCGAGGCCGCCCAAGAGGCCCGCGTGTTCGTGCTGACCGGCGCGGGCAAGGTGTTCTCTGCCGGGGCTGACCTAGAGGCCGCGCGCACCGGTCTGGCCACCAGCCCGGTCTGGGAGCGCCTATCCGGGGCCATCGCCGCCCTGCCCGGCCTCAGCATCGCCGCCCTCAACGGAACGGTCGCAGGCGGAGCCACCGGCATGGTGCTGGCCTGCGACATCCGCATCGCCGCCGAGGGGGCCGGGGCGTTCTATCCGGTGATGAAACTCGGCTTTCTCCCCCAGCCCAGTGACCCGGCCCGCCTCGCCGCTCTGATCGGCCCGGCGCGGGCAAAAATGATCCTTCTGGCCGGCGCGCGCCTCAACACCCAAGAGG
Source organism: Roseovarius sp. 217 (assembly GCF_000152845.1). Taxonomy (GTDB): domain Bacteria; phylum Pseudomonadota; class Alphaproteobacteria; order Rhodobacterales; family Rhodobacteraceae; genus Roseovarius. Next base: position 1,975,403 of record NZ_CH902584.1, on the reverse strand, counting down.
CGCTCGATTGGGGTCTCTTTGACCGCGTGGTTCCCGGCGCGAGCCTGATGCAGACCACCCACGATCTCGCAGCCAACGCCCTCGCCGCGTCCCCCGACCACGCAACGGCGCTCAAGGCGATGTGCCCTGCTGCGGGCTGAAATGGTAAACGAAACCCCAATTATCCACGAAATAGGTGAGTATGATAACGTTCAGATCAGCAAAAAGTTGTAGATCATGTCTTGAATGGATATCTCTTCTCAAGGTCGGAAAACTGGCGTGTAAGGTGTGTTGATGACGAGATTTTTTCTGCGTCGACGAGTTTTGGTGCCATTGTTCCTGATGCTTGCCCTGGTGGGCTTGGTATCCAGATGCGTCCCCGAAAAGTCGATCGGCATGGAAGAAAAGGCAACGCCATTGATTTGGCTGGACGAACACACCTACTTTTATTCGCAAAACAACGATGTTCGCGCCTTGAGCATCGAAGACAGGTCGATACGGCCAACTGACAAGAAGATGCCAATATGGGCTCACCAAGCCCCGCAATTTGACACTGAGCCAATTGAGCCGGGACAGTTCTTTGTGCAGGACAATAACACATACAGTGTCATTGATGGGAGCAAGATGAGAGTGATCCCCTACCAGCATTGGAAGCGGAGCGGGATAAACCAAAGTTTTCCACGGATGGAAGGAATTTCGTTCAACACCTATCTCCACCTCGGCAAGGTCGGCCTAATAGTTTTTGAGGCAGGCAAACCCAAGCTGATCAACTTACCGCTGAAGCTTCCCGATAATAGATCAGCGCCGTTCGTCGTATGGGACAAACACGCTGGGATGTTTTTTGCGATTCAGAATGGCTGCGAATATCCAAACGAAGATGGCTCTTGTCAAAGAACCGCGTGGTGGCTGGATCGAGACCTTAACTTAGTTCAGGTCGTGGCCTTGCCAGAAGAAGATCTTTTGTTTGTCGAAGAAAAGTTTAGCTGTTTTTCCTGCGGCTGTGGGTGTGTAACGCGGGAGGATATTTATGCAGTAAACGGCAAGGTTTTTTTTCAAGTTTCGGGCTCCCCAATCCCGTCTTCCAGAAGAGGTTTGTATGAACTGGTGCAAGAAGCAGATGAAAGCACCAGTTGGCGACAAGTCATCGAGGGGCGTGTAGAGCCTCCAATGGCGTTTTCTCCGTCCGGCTGCCACGTTGCGTTCTACCGTGTCTCTTATCTGGGGAACGCGCTCGAAGAAAAAAATGTGTGTTCCACTGGCAATTGACTACCTTCTGCCGGATACTGCCGGAAACTTCTTATTGACGCTTTCAATGGACCTGCCGCCCGACACCGCAATGCGCGCATCTGCCGGACGACACGGGTCAGTTTCCAGACCGATTCAGCAACCGTCTTATTGCCGGTTTGGTATATAAGGTATCCTGACCTTCATGTCCTGTTGGCGGCTGTTCCAACGCGACCGGATTTCATCAAGGTGCCGTTGAGGGTTTTGTTACCAATGCCCCCCGACCGCGCGACGGCGTTCAAGGCGATGTGTCTCGCGGAAGGATGAAAATGTGCCCTGCTGCGGGCTGAATGGACAAGAGCGCGGATTGGACCGCGCGGCCGTACGGTTTGACCGCACAAACGTACAGTCCCCCTGTTCAGACCGGCATTGGAAACGGCCTGAGCACAGTATCTTTGCGCAGGTAAAGCGGATGCTTGGCCGACCCGTCCTTGTTCAGCCCCAGACACATCAGCGGCTTGCCAGTCGCAGCAATATCACGCAGCGTTTGCCGCACAACCTCTTGATAACGCTGATGAAGTTTTCCGTAGGCTAGCACGACAAACTCGGATTGCTCCGCCATCGCCACCAACGCCGGGATATTCGCCGGGCTGCACGCCTCCGCCGGATCGCGCGGCAGATCCTTCGGCGATGTCGCCCGCCAATCCAGCATATTCCCCTTGAAATAAAAAGAAAATTTCCAATCCTTGGCAAACATCACCTCACGGTGACAGGTCGGATCAGACACTTCAGCACTCGCCACAGAGGGGTTCATCCCTATGAACAGCACCCTGCGCGGCACAACGCCCTCAGGCGTCCAATCCCGGCTCAGAACTTGCCGATAACGGCCACATATAGAATATTCCGCGCCACCAACCACACCATCCGGCAGGCGCAGCCGCACCTTGCCACCCGGATCGTGCAGATGATCAGGGGCTGCTCCGCTCATTGGTTGAACACCCGCGAGGGATGCAATTCCCCCGCCTTGTAGCGCCCGACGGCAACCGCCTTACCCTCGACCGCAGCCCAACATTCTTCTCCATATTCAATGCCTTGCGCGATCACCATGCCGGGATTTCCGTTCCGCAACCGGGCTGCTCCCTCGGGCGTCGCTGTCACCATAGGGAGGTCCGCCAACCCTTCTTCGAGCGGGCGAATGTGCTCCTCCAACTCCGGGCCATGCGCCATCCGGTCAATCTCTTCGATACTCAGCCCATCCTTGGCCTCGAACGGCCCCGACCACACCCGGCGCAACCACGCCACATGCCCGTAACACCCTAAAATCTCACCCAAATCTCGCGCGACGGACCGAACATAGCCACCCTTGCCGCAGGTCATTTCCAGCACCACATGATCCGCATCCGGACGGTCCACCAGCAGCAATTCCTCAACCCACAAAGGCCGCGCCGCCACCTCGAACTCTTCCCCATCGCGCGCCAGCTTATAGGCGCGCTGCCCGTCGATCTTGACGGCAGAATATTTCGGCGGGACCTGCATCACATCACCGACAAACCCTCCAAGGACATCCTTAATCTCTTGATCTGACGGGCGTTTTTGGCTTTCAGCGATCACCTCGCCCTCGGTGTCGTCGGTGTTGGTTGCCTGTCCCAACCGCACGCAAAACGTATACGCCTTGAGCGCATCGGTGATATAGGGCACCGTCTTGGTCGCCTCTCCCAGCGCCACCGCCAGCACACCCGTCGCCTCAGGGTCCAGCGTGCCCGCATGCCCCGCCTTCTGCGCCTGAAGCGCCCATTTCACCTTGTTGACAACGCTGGTCGAGGTCATGCCAGCGGGCTTGTCCACCACCAGCCACCCCGAAATCTCGCGCCCCTTGCGTTTGCGTGCCATCCCCGGCCCTTTGCCTGTTGTCTAAGGCAGCAGCGCCTAATCCACCGCAGCCTTCGCGTCAATCACCGCCCCCACCATCGGTCCCAACGGAAATCCGATATCAGAGCGATTCACCCCCGGCGCATGCAAACGCGAGACCTTGCCATCGAAATAGAGCGCCTGCGCCACCTTCAGATGATCGCGAAAGAAGCGGCCAAAGGTATGAAAATTCAATGCGTTGTCAGAAATTACAAACCAAGCCTTTCGCCCATTCGCGGACGTGCCCACGCCATTGCGAACGTAGTGGCTATCGCTATCCACCAGAAAGCGCGGATGCACTGCGCCATCAATCACCAACATCGGTCCGGATTGAGTGGCATAGCGACATGCGGGACGTTCGCGCGCATATCGCAGGGTTTCGATGACATGGGCGCGACCGTCACCGATACAGAATACCCCGTTGGGCAAAAGCCCGAAATTGCCCGGACCGTCACGCGTGATGAGTCCCTTAACCTCTTGGCCTGCCTCGATATATAGCCCCACAGGGCTGCGATCCGCATGGTACATGCCCGCGTTCATCGCGAATGCAAGTGCCTTACCCTCGGCCTTCAACTTGTTTTCGATAGCGCCAAAACTGCCCAAGGGGGCCCCGCTCTCAGCATCGTTGAGGAAAAGCCGCAGATCGTCGCGCCCGATGTCCACGGCGCAGACAGTATAGCTCTCGTCCTCAAATCGCTCGGTTCGGCACTCAGCAGCCTGAACAGCGCCAGAGCCAGAGCCAAGCACCACAGCAAGCAAAAGCGCGAGCCTAACCTTCCACATCCCGGCGCACCGTGTCTTGGTCAAAGAGACGTCGTGTCTCATCGATCTGATCAAAGGTCTCATCCAGCCGAAACCGCAGGTCGGGGGCGTATTTAAGCCCCACTTTCTTGCCGATCATGCGCCGCAACTCATGTTTGTTGCGCGCCAGAAGGGCGATCAAGTCGTCTTGGCCTTCGCCGCCCAGTGGCATCACATAAGCGGTGGCTATCTTGAGATCCGACGAGGTGCGCACCTCGCCCACCGTCACCGAAATGCGGTTGAGGTCAGGGTCATGGATATCACCCCGCATCAGAACTTCGGACAAGGTACGTCGGATCAACTCGCCCACGCGAAGCTGCCGTTGCGAAGGGCCGGGCCCGTCATGAAACTTGTTCTTTGCCATGCCTCGCATCTAATCGCTCGGGCAGGCATTTCCAAGCAGAGAAATCTGCCCGGCTTTTTCTTGGCGTAAATACTCCTGCCCCGTTTGCGCCACGACCCGCGCCCTTGCCGCTTCAAACACAGCACGCTATGCAGGCTCGCAACCACGATTAGGAGTGCCACTAATGACCGATCTGCCGGGCATCGTGATCACCGGGGCCTCGGGCCGTATGGGCCAGATGCTGATCCGCACACTGGCCGAGAGCCCGCGCGCCCGTCTGATCGGCGCGCTCGAGCGGCCCGGACATGCGTGGATCGGACAGGACGTGGGCCGCGCCATGGGCGGGGCCGAGGTGGGTGTCACGGTGACTGACGACCCGCTCGAGGTGATCGCGCGCGCTCATGCGCTCATCGACTTTACAGCCCCCGCCGCCACGCTGGAATTCGCCATTCTGGCCGCTCAGGCGCGTGTGGTGCATGTGATCGGCACCACCGGTTTTGAGGCAGATGACCTCAGACACCTCGACGCCGCCGCGCGCCATGCGGTCATCGTGCGTGCAGGGAACATGAGCCTTGGAGTCAACCTCCTCACGCAACTGACCAAGCGCGTGGCCGCAGCCCTCGACGAGGATTTCGACATCGAGATCATTGAAGCGCATCACAATCAAAAGGTCGATGCCCCCTCTGGCACGGCGCTCATGCTGGGCGAAGCGGCGGCAGAGGGGCGCGGGGTCACGCTCGACCACGTCAGCGACCGCGCCCGTGATGGGATTACCGGCAAACGCATGCGCGGGCACATCGGATTTTCCGCCATTCGCGGCGGCGACATCGTGGGCGAGCATGATGTGATTTTTGCAGCCGCAGGCGAGCGGATTGTTCTGCGCCATATCGCGACCGACCGCGCGATCTTTGCACGCGGCGCGCTCAAGGCGGCGCTCTGGGGACTGGGGCGCAAGCCGGGAAGCTATGACATGATTGACGTTCTGGGCCTGTCCGACAACTGATCCAATGGCTGCGCTCGTGCGTATCCCTGTCAGATCACTCAATGTGACAGGTGAATATCATGCGTTCGATCTTCGTTGTTTTACTGAGCTTTGGCCTCTCAACGCCTGCAGTGGCAGAGGGATTTGCACCTGTCACCGAGCGGGAACGCTTTGTGTCTTTGATCGAAGGCAGAGACCTGACTCGCTTCGGAATTACGCTCAACGTAACCAAGGACGGTCAGATCAAAGGCCGCGCCTTCGGACGCGACGTGACGGGGGCGTGGAAGTGGAATGGTGACTATTTCTGTCGCGATCTCTACTGGGGCAACATGGACCTCGGTCCCAACTGTCAGGCCGTGCGCGTCCAAGGCAACACGGTCCGCTTCATATCAGACCAAGGCGCTGGACAGTTCGCCGATCTCAGCTTGGAATGATCGCACGCCCTCAGGTCGATCAAAAGTCGATGGCGAGACCCTTCTTCTCCCAATCTCCATAGCGCACTGGCTCCAAGCCTTCTTGGCGCCCCCCAAGTTCTTTGGGCAAGGCCAACGTCTCTGCTAACTTCCGTCGTTCCTCGGCTTCAGCAAGAGCGCGCTGTGCGGCGGGCGGCAAATCGCGGGGCTTAGCGCTGTCATCGCATGTCATGGTCGGGCTTTCCTTGTCATCTCCCCCCTGATATATCGCGCAGCCAACCCTTCGCCAAGGACAAGGCCATGAAAAAGCCCACCCTCACCGCCCGCTCTGCAGCGGTTCATCTGCTCGACCGGGTGTTGGGAGAGGGACGGCTCATGTCCGAATTGATCGCGGGTGGGGCGCTTGATGCGCTCTCACCGCCCGACCGCGCGCGCGCTCAGCGGCTTGCAACAGACACGCTCCGTGGGTTGGACCGCGCCGACCTGCTCTTGTCACGACACCTGCGCAAGGCGCCGCCCTTGCCCGTGCAAAACGTCCTGCGTCTGGCTACCGTGGAACTTGCACAGGGCGGCGAGTCGCATGGCGTGGTCAATGAGGCGGTTGAGACAATAGGTCAAAGCCCGCGACACGCGAAACTCAAGGGATTGGTCAATGCCGTGCTGCGCAAGATGACCGAAGAGGCCCCCCGCAGTTGGAACGATCTGCGGCTGCCAAACCTTCCGACGTGGCTGCGCGCGCCACTGGTCGACGCATGGGGCAAGGGCCCGGTCGCCGCGATGGAGCGCGCGCATTTCGCGGGTGCGCCCCTTGATATCACGGTGAAATCTGACCCCGAGGTATGGGCCGAAAGGCTCGGAGCTACGCTGTTGCCGACCGGATCTCTACGGCGCACAGATCCGGGGCAGGTCTCTGCTCTTCCTGGCTATGCCAACGGGGAGTGGTGGGTGCAAGACGTCGCCGCTGCCCTACCCGTTGCAGTGCTGGCCCCAAAGCCCGGAGAACAGATCCTGGATCTTTGCGCTGCTCCGGGAGGCAAGACGCTGCAAATGGCTGCGGCAGGCGCAAAGGTGACCGCCCTCGACCTGTCAGAGCGTCGGATGGCGCGCGTGACAGAGAACCTCGACCGCACCGGGCTGACCGCCACCTGCATCGTGGGCGACGCCCTCGATCATCACGGCGGGCCCTACGATGCAATCCTGCTTGATGCACCTTGTTCGGCCACTGGCACCATTCGACGTCATCCAGACCTGCCTCACGCCAAGGATGGCTCGGATTTTGGCGCGCTCATCGCGTTGCAGGCTGCGATGTTGGATCATGCCCTGACGCTTTTGAAACCTGAAGGGCGGCTGGTCTTTTGCACCTGTTCACTTCTGCCAGATGAGGGCGAATGCCAAGTGGAAGAAGCGCTTGGTCGCCATCCAGACCTGACTGTTGACCGCACCACTCTCCTCCGCCCCGGAATCGAGCCCGGTTGGGTCACCGAAGAAGGCGGATTGCGACTGCGTCCCGACTACTGGGCCGATCTGGGCGGCATGGACGGCTTCTTCATCGCCTGCTTGCGGCGGTGAAGACCGGCTTTCCGCCGTAAAGAAACGGTGACTTGAGCCATGCCCGTGGCTATAGTGGAGCCATCAACGCCGACAGAAGCGTCCAGAGGCACGGCACATGTCCACATCCGATCTCATTTCAGAGCGCTGGCCAGAGCGCTGGTCGCGCCTGCTGAACCGACTCGCTGCGCGGCGCGCAGCGCTCAGCCGCCCCGCAACGGCATTTCTGTCACAACCCGAACCCCGCAGCATCGGCTATCTCGCCCGAGGGCGACAGCTTTGCGCCGGTAATTTCGTCTTTGCCGGCCATCTCGTCGAGGCTCCGAACACCAGTATCTGGGATATCGACCCGCCGGACGCCGGATTTGCGGCGGAAATGCATGGCTTTGGCTGGCTCGATGATCTGGCCGCCGCTGGAGATGCGGCAGCGCGCAGCCATGCTCAGTCTTGGCTCTGGGCGTGGATTTCCCGCTACGGCAATGGCTCGGGACCGGGATGGACGCCAGACCTGACCGGACGCCGCCTCATCCGCTGGATCAGTCAGGCGCTCTTTGTCCTGAGAGGTCTGCCGTCCGAGGCCTCATCGCCGTTCTATCGCTCGATGGCGCAGCAAACTGCGTTTCTTGCCCGTCGCTGGCCGGCGACACGCCCCGGACTGCCACGGTTCGAGGCGCTGACAGGTCTCATCTATGCAGGCTTGTCTCTGGAGGGGATGCAGTCCCAGTTGGAGCCGGCACTGGCGGCACTTGCGCGCGAATGTGAGTGCCAGATCGACTCTATGGGCGGATTGCCCACACGCAATCCCGAAGAGTTGCTGGAGGTGTTTACTCTGCTCACTTGGGTCGCAATGGCCCTTAGCGAATCTGGCAGAACCGCAGGTGAGGCGCACTGGCGCGCCATTGAGAGGATCGCCCCAACGCTGCGCAGCTTGCGTCACGCTGATGGCGGTCTGGCGCGGTTTCATGGTGGCGGGCGGGGGTTGGAGGGGCGGCTCGACAGTGCATTGGCCACCAGTGGCGTAAAAACCCGACTTGCCGACAAATTGGCGATGGGATTTGCCCGACTGAGCTCTGGCCGAACCAGCGTCATCATCGACGCGGCCCCGCCCCCGATCGGTGCGGCCTCTGCGGGCGCGCATGCGTCGACGTTAGCGTTCGAGCTGACTTCGGGGCGTCGACCGCTGATCGTGAACTGCGGCTCGGGACATAGCTTTGGTCCCGAATGGCGACGCGCCGGTCGCGCCACTCCATCCCATTCCGCCCTCGTGCTGGCCGCAGGGTCGAGCGCGCGATTGAGCAATGACAAACGGCACCCTGATTGGCTGAGCGAGGCGCCACGTTCTGTTCAGGTGAATCAGTCCAAGGCTCCGGACGGCGTTCGGTTTGAGGGGGCGCATGACGGCTATGTCCGCGGGCACGGCCTGACGCATGTCCGTCAACTGGACCTGACCGCCGACGGGCGCGGGTTGGCTGGCGAAGATATGCTGTTGGCCATCGAAGAACCGGAAAAGCGGCAATTTGACCGTGCCCTCGATGAAACGCGCATGCATGGGATTCCATATGACGTTCGGTTCCATTTGCACCCGGATGTGGACGCGTCGGTCGATATGGGCGGGGCTGCGGTGTCTTTGGCATTGCGCAGTGGTGAGATTTGGGTATTCCGCAGCGACGGGCACGCCGCTTTGTCCTTGCAACCGAGTGTGTATCTTGAAAAAACGCGCCTCAAACCGCGTGCGACCAAACAGATCGTTTTATCCGGTCGCGCGATGGACTATGCGACCCATCTGAGATGGTCACTGGCCAAGGCGCAAGATACCCCGGTTGGCATCCGCGATGTCAATGAGGACGCGCTGGATCCCGTGGCCGACGAGTGAACCGACAAGGCAGGACCGCCCGACATGACCGACCACGCGCCCATCACCCGCGCCCTTCTCTCCGTTTCCGACAAGACCGGGCTTCTTGAGCTTGGCCGTGCGCTGGCTGCGCGCGGGGTTGAACTGCTGTCCACAGGTGGCACCGCCAAGGCACTGCGCGAGGCCGGGCTTGCGGTGCGCGACGTGGCCGAGGTCACGGGCTTTCCCGAGATGATGGACGGGCGCGTGAAAACGCTGCACCCGATGGTGCATGGCGGCCTTCTGGCGCTGCGCGACAATCCCGACCATCAGGCGGCGATGCAGGCGCATGGCATCGGGCCTATCGACCTCTTGGTGGTCAATCTCTACCCGTTCGAGGAAACCGTGGCACGCGGCGGCGACTATGACGACTGCGTAGAGAATATCGACATCGGCGGCCCGGCCATGATCCGTGCGGCGGCCAAGAACCACGCCCATGTCGCCGTGGTGGTGGATGTCGAGGATTACGACACGCTGATCGGTGACATGGACCGGCACGGTGGCGGCACCTGCCCGAATTTCCGCCGCAAACTGGCACAGATCGCCTATGCCCGCACCGCCGCCTATGACGCGGCGGTCAGCACATGGCTCGCGGGTGCCATTGGCGATGCGTCCCCGCGCCGCCGCGCCTTTGCCGGAACGCTGGCGCAAACCCTGCGCTATGGCGAGAACCCGCATCAGGCGGCGGCCTTTTACACCGATGGCTCGGATCGGCCCGGCGTGGCCACCGCCCGGCAGGTGCAAGGCAAGGAACTGAGCTACAACAACATCAACGACACCGACGCGGCCTTTGAACTGGTCAGCGAATTCGCCCCCGCCGATGGCCCCGCCTGCGCCATCATAAAACACGCCAACCCCTGCGGTGTGGCCCGTGGCGCGACCCTGATTGAGGCCTATAAACACGCCTTCGACTGCGACCGTACCTCCGCCTTTGGCGGCATCATCGCGCTCAACCAGCCGCTCGATGCCGTCACCGCCGAGGAGATTGCAGAGATTTTCACCGAAGTGGTCATCGCCCCCGGCGCGGATGCTGGCGCCATAAGTATTTTCGCCAAGAAAAAGAACCTGCGCCTGCTCTTGACCGAGGGGCTGGCCGATCCCGCCACGGCAGGTCGGATGATCAAACAGGTCTCGGGCGGCTATCTGGTGCAGAACAAGGACAGCGGCCATATCAACGCGGCCGATCTCAAGGTCGTGACCAAACGCGCGCCCACAACGCGCGAGCTGGCCGATCTGCTCTTTGCCTGGAAAGTGGCAAAACACGTCAAATCCAACGCCATCGTCTACGTCAAGGACGGCGCGACTGTGGGTGTCGGCGCAGGCCAGATGAGCCGGGTGGACAGCTGCCGCATTGCTGCGCGCAAGGCGGTGGACATGGCCGAGACCCTTGGGCTGGCCGCGCCGCTGACCCAAGGCAGCGTCGTGGCCTCGGATGCGTTCTTTCCCTTTGCAGATGGCCTGATGGCCGCCGCCGAAGCGGGTGCCACCGCCGTCATTCAACCGGGCGGCTCGATGCGTGACGACGAAGTGATCGCGGCGGCGGATGCGGCGGGGTTGGCCATGGTCTTCACCGGCATGCGCCATTTCCGGCACTGACGCGCCGATGCGGATCGTTTTCTGGACGGCGTTCTGGGTGTTCCTGCTGGATCAGGCCAGCAAATACTTGGCGGTGCATGTCATGGACCTGCGCACGTTGGGCGCGATTGACGTCTTGCCGCCCTTCATCAACCTGCGCATGGCATGGAACTACGGAATCAATTTCGGAATTCTAGCGGGCGACGGTCCTCTTACGCGTTGGGTTCTGATTGTTGTGGCGGTCGTCATCTCAGGGGCCGTGCTCTGGTGGGTGCACACCGATCCCGCTGGTCGCTGGCACCGTTTCGCCGCAGGCTTGCTGGTGGGGGGTGCGCTCGGCAATGTGATCGACCGGCTGATTTACGGCGCAGTTGCGGACTTTCTCAACATGTCCTGCTGCGGCATCAACAATCCCTTTGCTTTCAATGTCGCAGATATTGCGGTGTTTGTCGGAGCATTCGGTATGGTTCTGCTGCCATCAGGCAAAAAGCCCTCGTGACCTTGGGCTTTGAATGCGATAAGGCTTTAGGGATTTTGCAGGAGAGTGGCGATGACGATGCCGCATAAGACAGTTCTGAGCCTTTTGGTGGTGACCGTGTTGGCCGGATGCGGTGGCCGCGATGACGTCACACTGAGCCGCATCCGCCATACCGGAAACGGACCTGATGAGTTTTCGATCATTCCCAGCAAACCTTTGCAAACACCTGAGAGTTATGCCAGCCTACCCGCTCCAAATCCGGGTGGTGCCAACCTGACGGACCAGAATCCACTCGCGGATGGGGTGGTTGCGTTGGGTGGAAATCCTGCGGGCGGCGCAACAAACAACGGCGCACTTGTCAATCACGCCAACCGATATGGTGCAGCGCCAGCCATTCGCCAGACACTTGCTGCTGAAGACAAGGAGTTGCGTCGTCAACACGGGCGCGTAGACGTTCTGCGGTTCTTGCCCGGTGATGATTACGTACAGGCCTATCGCCGCGATTGGTTGGACGCCTATGCCGAAGAAGAGCGCTTGCGTAATCGCGGCGTGCTGACCCCAGCCAGTCCTCCAGCACCCGAGTGATTGGGGCGGCGCTTGAAACGGCGCAGCCAAGGCGTATCTACTAGATCAGATGCCCAACATCGACCGGAGACCGTTTATGCGATACATTCTCGCCTGCCTGACATTGGCTATAACCACTCTGGCTGCCCCCGTTTCACTGGCCTCGACCGACGATAAGGTGACGACATTCACGCTCGACAATGGGCTTGAGGTCGTGGTGATTGAAGATCACCGCGCGCCAGTTGTGACCCAGATGGTATGGTATCGTGCAGGATCGGCCGATGAAAGACCGGGCGTATCCGGTGTGGCCCATTTTCTTGAGCACCTGCTTTTCAAAGGCACCAAGACCATGGCGCCCGGCGAATTTTCGTCGACCGTGGCGCGCAACGGCGGTTCGGACAACGCCTTTACCAGCTATGATTACACGGCCTATTTTCAACGCATCGCCTCCGACCGGCTGGAGTTGGTGATGCGTATGGAAGCCGACCGCATGACCAATCTGCAACTGGATGAAGGAGATATCGCAACCGAGCGCGATGTTATCATCGAAGAGCGCAATCAGCGGGTGGAAAACAGCCCCGGCGCGCTTTTTCGCGAACAGAAAAGCGCCATGCAATATCTTAATCACCGCTACGGCGTGCCAATCATCGGCTGGCGTCATGAGATGGAGGCGCTCGACCTTGATGCGGCCCTTGATTTTTACCGCGAGTATTACGCCCCGAACAACGCCATTCTGATCGTTGCTGGTGATGTCATGCCAGAGAACGTGCGCGAATTGGCTGAGACGTATTATGGCCCAATACCGGAAAATCCCGACCTTCCAGAACGGGCCCGCCCTCAGGAACCGCCTCAATTGGCGGAACGTCGGATGACATTTCGTGATGCCCGCGTGTCCCAGCCCTATGTAACGCGGTCCTATCTCGCACCAGAGCGTGACAGCGGCGCGCAGGAAAAGGCCGCCGCACTGACCTTGCTGGCTGATGTTCTCGGGGGTGGCCAAACATCCATTCTGGCTGAAGAACTCCAATTCCAGACTAAGACAGCGGTTCAGGTCGGGGCGTCCTATTCCGGGTCATCTCTGGATGACACGACTTTTGATCTCTACGTCGTGCCCGCCGCAGGGGTCACTTTGGAGCAAGCCGAGGCGGCGATGGACGAGGTGTTGACCGAGTTTCTCGAAACCGGGGTGAACGCAGAGCAACTCAACCGCATAAAGATGCAGTTCCGAGCCTCTGAAACCTATGCACGGGACGATGCCGGCGGCCTTGCCAATCGCTATGGTCAGGCACTGACCCAAGGACTGACAGTCGCCGATGTTCAATCCTGGCCTGACGTATTGCAAGCCACTACGGCAGATCAGATCATGCAGGCTGCACGCGAGGTGTTTGATCGCACCCAATCCGTGACAGGCTGGCTCATGGCCCCGGAGGTAACGCAATGATCCGTTTCGTACTGAGTTTTGTGATCCTCCTTGCCGCGCTGCCCGCGCGCGCAGAGGTTGACGTCAAGGAAATTACGTCGCCCGGTGGTTTGGACGCATGGTTGGTCGAAGATCATTCGATCCCATTTGTTGCACTGGAGTTGCGGTTTCGCGGTGGAGGATCCCTCGACCCACAAGACAAGCGCGGCGTGACGAATTTGATGGTTGGGTTGCTCGAAGAAGGTGCAGGTGATCTCGACGCGCAGGGTTTTGCCCGTGCGGCAGAGTCGCTCGCAGCAGATTTCAGGTATTCTGTGAATGACGATCAAATCAGCGTTTCGGCCCGGTTTCTGACCGAGAACCGCGATCAGGCGCTTGATCTTCTCCGCACCAGCCTTGTGCAGCCACGCTTTGATCAGGACGCAATCGAGCGGGTGCGCGGCCAGGTTGCATCAGGCATCGCATCGTCGCAAACTGACCCGCGTGATATTGTCGGCAAGGCGTTTGACAGCCTTGTTTTCGGCGAGCACCCCTATGGTTCCTCCCTTGAAGGCACACTCGAGAGTGTTGGCACGCTGACACGCGAGGATATCTTGGCGTCTCATGCCGGGGCCCTTACCCGCGACCGTCTCTATATCAGTGCCGTGGGCGATATCACTGAAGGGGAACTCGCGTCCCTAATTGATGACCTTCTTGGCGCATTACCCGAGACAGGTGCCCCACTGCCTAATCCAGTTGATCCCAATCTGCCCGGAGGCGTTCAGGTCATCGACTTTGCGACGCCGCAGTCCATTGCAGCCTTTGCGCAAAAGGGTATCGACCGGGATCATCCAGATTTCTTTGCCGCCTATATCCTCAACCACATCCTTGGTGGGGGCGGGTTCGAGAGCAGGCTGATGACCGAGGTACGCGAAAAGCGCGGACTAACCTATGGAGTCTATTCCTACCTCGCCGACAAGGACGCGGCCCAACTCTGGATGGGGTCCGTGGCCTCTGCCAATGACCGTGTCGCCGAGGCAATTTCCGTGATCCGCGCTGAATGGGAGCGTATCCGTACTGAGGGCGTGACGCCCGAGGAACTGGAGAATGCCAAGACCTATCTGACGGGTGCCTACCCGCTGCAATTCGAAGGTAACGGCCCGATTGCCGATATTGCGGTCGGCATGCAGATGGAGGGATTGCCCACTGACTACATCACCACGCGCAACGACAAGGTCAACGCCGTAACCCTTGAGGACGTTAATCGCGTTGCGCTCGATCTGCTCACGCCCGAATCGCTGACCTTTGTCGTGGTAGGACAACCTGTAGGCCTTGAAAGCACCGTCAACTGACACGACCGAATGCCCCGCGCCCCTAACCCGGACCCAAACCTGCACGTGTCAGGGCATATTCCAGCGGTGAGAGATCGGAAACGTGCAGGCGCACTGGCAGGGTCAGTACCTTGCGGCGGAAGTCTTGCGGCAGGCGCACGGCATCTTTTTCCGTTGTGACCAGTTGCGCGCCGAGGTTCGTCGCCTCACGCTCGAGCCGCGCCAAGAGGGCTTGGCTATAGGGCTGTTGATCCTCGAAGGACTCGCAACGCACCAGTTCCGCCCCTAATCCGCGCAAGATCGCAAAGAACCTGCCCGGATCGCCGATACCGCTAAAGGCCAAGAGTCGTGATCCCGGCCATTCCATTCCGGTCTGGAGTGGGTGTAACTCGCCCTGCAGATGCGGCAGATTGATGTGCTCGCCCCATAGCTCAGAAAATCGGTCCTGAGCGCTTTTGGGGCCTATGGAGAGCAGGAGGTCCGCGCGAGTGAGACCTCGTTTCACCGGCTCTCGCAGCGGACCCGCGGGGAGACATCGACTGTTCCCAAATCCGCGCACCGCATCAACCACGACGATGGAAATGTCCTTGGCCAAGGATGGGTTCTGAAACCCGTCATCCATTACGATACAATCGAATGGGGCCCCGCCTTTTCGATCAGCCGACAGGATCGCCCGCGCCCCTTCTACCCAATCTCGCGCAGACCAAGTCGGTGCGAAATCTGCGGCGAGCAACGGGCCGTCCCCGACGTCTGCCGAGGTATGGTGGCGCGGGGCCACTTGCACCGGTCCTCGGAGTAATCCCGTCTTACCCCACGACAAAATTGCCGGCTCATGGCCCATGCGATGAAGATGCGCCACCACAGCCAGAACTGCAGGCATCGTGCCTGTGCCGCAAAAATTGAGATTTCCGATACAGATTACCGGCACCGGCGCGCGCCAATCGTGGCCCGTAGCCAACCGTCTCGCCGTTGACCGCGCATGGAGCAATCCCAAGGGTGCGAGCAACCGCGCTCGCAAGCCGGGGCGACCAGGCGGATTGTACCAATAGGCGGGGGGTCTCATTTCTCGGCCTCTAACCGATCCAGGCGGTCCAACAGCATATCCTGAATGCGGTCGGTCACAGCGGCTCCTTTGGACGCCACATCCCACGCGGCATGCGCCATTACCGCCGCCTGATCGGGAGCAATCAGGCGCTGAACCGCAGCAGTCAGGGTTTGGCTGTCTCGGACAATCCGCGCTGCCCCGGCTTCGGCATATCTGGAATAGCGATTCAAATATCGACCCACATTTGGTCCATAGAGGATCGCCGACCCATGCGCCGCAGGTTCGTTGGGATCGCGGCCATGTTGACCAGAGACAAGCGATGATCCCATGAAGGTCACGGGCGCCAAGCGATACCAAAGCCCCATCTCGCCCGGTGTGTCCGCGAGAATCACCTGCGTCGTTTCACTTGGCAACTCACCCTCAGACCAGACCGACGTCCGCCAGCCCTGTAGATTGAGGATGGCACGGATCTCGTTGCGATCATCATTCAAATCCGGAACGATGATCAAAAGGCTCCGATGCGCGAGGCGACTCACTTCTCGGTGGGCCTCAAGGACGGTTTCCAACTCTGCTCTTTGGATTTGCGAGGCAAGCCAGATCGGTCGGCTACGCAGTAGTCCTGCCATCTCTTCACGTTCCGAAGAGTTGTAGGGCAAGGTCATGGCCCCCTCTTGAAACGGCCCGGTCACAGACACAATCCGCTCTGGCGCCCCAAAACGGCGTACCAACCTTGCCGCAGTTTCGGTGCGGGTCAGTATCTCTGTAAAGAGCCCCAGCACAGCACGAGGCATGTCTGGGAACCAGCGCCAACTCGCACGCTCCAGATAGGTTTCATCGGCGTCCACCAGATAAAGCGGAATCCTCTGCCTTGACGCGCAAATCAAAAGGGCTGGTCTCAAATCTCCACCGGTCCAAACGCAAATGTCAGGGCGCCAATGCGCCAAGAATGCTTCTGCAGCGGGGAGGTTATCCTCTGGTACGGGTTGCCAAAGAACGGGACTGCTGGTGCTCAGCCGAGCCGGAGCCGCGCCCGAGGTCGTCAACAAAAGCCGCAATCCTCGACGCTGACTTGCCAGCCGTTCCGCCAGGTGCACCAGCGTATCTGCCCGGGCCGCATCAACTGCATGCGCCCATATCAACGGGCCTTGAGGACGAGGCTGGTCTGGAACATCGCCGGGACGCCCGGCGCGCCGGGCATATGCGAGATAAGCCGCAAGGCTGAGCGAGCGGCTCATCAGGATTATTCCGATACTAGGCCGCGCGAGACGTCGGCCCCGTGAGTGCAATGCATGGCGTGAGGAGCAACACACAGATGTCCGCAAAGCAAATAAAGGCTGTCAATCATGGCCATTCCTCAAGATGTCGCAGGTTGCGCGCACCGTATTCCTTTGCACCCGCTCGTCAAGCATTGCCCACGAGTTCAGACCAACCGCCTTGAAAATACGCTGGTTGACGCAAGTTCTGGAAACCTTCGGAAAACCGAGGTCGTCAAATCCCAACTTTAGATCACTAACGCGCCGGAAGATCCCCATAGCCAAGAGCGGTTGCAAGGGCCGCTAGAGCTGGCGCAATCAACGCCTCAGGGTCAAAGATGGTCACTGGTACGCCAAGCTCTGATAGAGCGTGCGAGTACTGCATTGCACATGCGCTATCCGCAATCAAACTAACGCTCTGTCCCAACCAATAGGGCCTTGCCGCGGCAAGTTCTGCGCCCAATAGATGGCCGCTCACGGCTGATGTACTATTGGTCACCTGGGCCGAGCGCAGCTGCGCGGCAAGACGCTCAGGCCGGGTTAAGGTATCTGAGATGGCTGTTTCACAAAAGCTAGAGGCGCCACCAAGGGTAGCGATCAAGCGAGGTGTGAGAAAGCTCTGAGAACTGACAGCCTCACCGGCGCTCAGATGCAGCCAGTGGTGTAGATCGCGCAAAACCACCCAGGCAACCCCATCCCAAGCGCTGCGCACACTTAACAGTCCGATCAACAGAAAACGCACCCAACCGTCGATCACATCCGGCGGGCTATCTTGTACGAAACCTGCTAACCCGTGGCCTCCTTGCGGCAAAACTCCGGTGGGAATACTGCCGGATTGCCCCTCTCCGATACGGTACAGTATCCGAACCGCCGGATTGATCTGCGCAAGTAAGGTTGCGGACTCAGGAGCGGTTAGAGAATGGGTCACCCGCGACCCGCGCAACACAAAGGCACGGGCGGCATGACCGTCATGGCCGATAACGGCCCAATCGGTCATTGGTTGCGTTCAAGCTGCGCAATCAGGCCAGACATGTCGTAGCCTGCTTTGGACGTGGCGCGCAGAACTTCGTCGCCTCCCAACTCAGTGAATTTGGTCATGCTCCAGAGCATCGTGCAACGCGTTCCTGTTCGGCAATAGGCCAAGATCGGCTTGGGGAGGTCCTCAATGGCAGCACGAAAGGCATTGAGATCAGCGTCGGTCATCTGTCCCGATACGATTGGCACTGCGCGAACCTCGAGTCCGGCAGCCTTGGCCGTTGCGGCAACCTCATCATAACAGGTCTGGCCAAAGTCCTCGCCATCAGGACGATTGCAAAGGATCGAACGAAACCCAGCTTCGACGATTGCAGGTACATCCGCACAGTCAATTTGCGGTGAGACAGTAAAATCTTGGGTGATCGGGCGCAGGTCCATCAGGCTCTCCTAGAGGGTTCGCGCCATCATATGCGCAAATCCACAGTTGAGTTCAATGGCGCGCGCAAGGACCGTGGCAGAGAGGCGCGCGGCAATAGGTCTCGCCAGTTTGCGAAAGAATCTTGCAGGACGGGTCGAATTTGGTGGAAATTTGGCGCGTTCGGCTCGTGAATCCCGTGAATCCGGGAAAACTGTAAATAAAACCTTTGGTAGAGTGACGTACCGGGTAGCAGTCTTGACACCCGGAAATACAAAAACAGCGAGGGAGATCTTGTTATGTCTGGAAAATTCGTCGTCGGCTACGACGGCAGCGTTTCATCAAGGCGTGCGCTTGAATTCGCGGTCGATCGCGCACGCGCTCAGGGAGGTACGATAATTCTGGCACATGTGCTGGAATGGTCACCTTATTCCTTTCTCACCCCGAGCGAGTTGGAAGAACGGCACAAGCGTCGTCGCGAAGAGATGGAACGCGCCGAAAAGGCAATCACCTCGACGGTCGTCGCCGAGTTGCAGGACGCGGGCATGCCGGTCGAAGCAGTGATCCGTTATGGCAACACAGCAGATCTCCTTTGCCGGATCGCCAAGGAGCACAATGCGGTTCAGATCGTTATTGGAAGGGACGGTCAATCGGCGATTGGCGCACGGGTTTTCGGCTCTGTCGCCGGTGCACTCGTTCAAACCGCGCCGGTGCCCTGCACCATCGTTCCGTAACAAAAAGAAACAACAGGGATGACAAAGATGTATCGACATGCATTTCCTGCGGCGTTTGCCGCAGTTGGGGCAGCGTTCTACTCCGCACCTGCCTACGCGCAATCCATTGATGAGAAGGTCAATCAGATTTTCGCCAACTCGACAGGCTGGTTTGTAAATCTGATTTTTTCCAACTTTCCAGGGACCACATTTCCGTGGATCGTGGCGTGGCTGGTGATCGGCGCGACCGTATTCACGCTCTATTTCGGCTTTATTCAGTTCCGGGCGATCGGCCATTCCATTGCGCTCGTAAAAGGTGACTACTCCGACCCCAACGATGCCGGTGAGGTCAGCCATTTTCAGGCGCTCGCGACCGCCCTCTCGGGCACTGTCGGCCTTGGCAATATCGCAGGCGTCGCCGTCGCGGTCAGCATCGGCGGCCCCGGTGCCACCTTCTGGATGATCCTTGCGGGCCTTATGGGTATGGCGTCTAAATTCACCGAATGCACCTTGGGCGTAAAATACCGCAACGAATACGCGGATGGGCGCGTTTCGGGCGGCCCGATGTATTACCTGACCAAGGGCTTTGCCGAACGCGGCATGCCGGGCGGCAGGATCCTCGCGGTGCTCTTCTCGATCTTCTGCATCCTCGGTGCCCTTGGCGGCGGCAATATGTTTCAGGCCAATCAGGCACATCAGCAGATCGCAGGCATCGTCGGGGCCTATCCGGGCTGGATCACGGGCGTGATCTTTGCCGGTGTGGTCTTTGCGGTGATCGTCGGCGGCCTCAAATCCATCGCCAGCGTGACCGAAAAGGTCGTGCCTTTCATGGGCATCCTTTATGTCGGCACGGCGCTCATTATCATCGCGATGAACGCGGATAAAATCGGCTGGGCCTTTGGGCAGATTTTCGACGGGGCCTTTACCGGGCTCGGCGTCGCCGGCGGCATGGTCGGCGCGCTTATCCAAGGCTTCAAACGGGCGGCCTTTTCCAACGAGGCAGGCGTCGGTTCCGCCGCAATCGCCCACTCGGCGGTGCGTACCAAGGAACCGATCACCGAAGGCTTCGTGTCGCTGCTTGAGCCCTTTATCGACACGGTGGTGATCTGCACCATGACGGCCCTCGTGATCATCATCACCGGACAGCTTGTGGCGGGGCCGGATGGCAACTACCTGCTCAACGAGGCAGGCACCGCGATCCAGACCGTTGGCGGCACCTCGGGCGTTGGCCTCACCTCAGCGGCCTTTGGCAGCGCGATCAGCTGGTTTCCCTACATTCTGGCCGTGGCGGTCGTACTTTTCGCCTTCTCGACCATGATCAGCTGGTCCTACTACGGCCTCAAGGCCTGGACCTACCTCTTCGGCGAAGGCGAGACCAAGGAACTGGTGTTCAAGGTGATCTTCTGCATCTTTGTCGTGATCGGGGCTGCCGCAAATCTCGGTCCGGTGATCGACTTCTCGGATGCCGCGATCTTTGCCATGGCGGTGGTCAATATCATCGGGCTCTATATCCTGATGCCCATCGTCAAGCGCGAGCTTGACAGCTACCTCAGCCGCCTGAAATCCGGCGAGATCAAGAAGTTCGAGTGACTTGGCCGCAAAGGTAAAAATGACGAAGGGCCGGGAAATCCCCGGCCCTTCGATCTTTTGACGCGTACCGATCCCTGCCCGCTCAGGCCGCTGCGAACCCGGCATCAAGCGACGACAGGATCACGTCAATCTCGGCCTCGGAAATCACCAGAGGCGGCGACATCAGGATATTATGCGCCCCCAGACGCACCATTGCCCCCGCCTCATAAGTCGCCTGATGCACCCGCTTCATGGTCGCGGCATCCATGGGCGTCTTCTTGGCGCGGTCGCTGACCAGTTCGATCCCCATCATCAGCCCATGACCGCCCCGCACATCACCGATGATGTCGTATTTCGCGGCCAGTTTCTTGACCCCCTCATAGAGCTGCGCGCCGCGCACGGCAGCATTGCTCTTGGTATCCAACCGCAGCGTCTCTGACAGACAGGCCACCACTGCCGCCGCCCCCACGGGATGCGCCGAATAGGTGTAGCCGGTCCAGATGTTGCCCTCTGGACCCGCCTTCTCGAACACATCCGCCACCTTGTCGCCCAAGACCACGCCACCTACCGGAAAGTAACCGCTGGTGATGCCCTTGGCGATGGTCATCATGTCGGGCTGCACGCCCCAATGCCGCGCCCCGGTCCAATCGCCGGTGCGCCCGAATCCGGTGATCACCTCGTCAGAAATCATCAGGATGCCGTAGCGGTCGCAGACCTCGCGCATATGCTTCATGAATGATGCATCCGGCACGATGACGCCGCCTGCCCCCTGAATGGGCTCCATGATAAAGGCGGCAATGGTGCTCGGATCCTGAAACTCGATCTCGTCCACCATTGCAGCGGCAATCTTTTCCGCCAGCTTGGCGCCATCGGCCTCATCGAACGGGTTGCGATAGGTATAGGGGCTGGGCAAGTGGAAACAGCCCGGCAAGAGCGGCTCATAGGTGATCCGGAATCGGTTGTTGCCATTGACCGAGGCACCGCCCCAATGTGTGCCGTGATAGCCTTTCTTCAGGCTCAGAAACTTGGTCCGTGTGGGTTCGCCGCGCAGGCGGTGATACTGCCGCGCCATTCGCAGCGCCGTATCCACGCTATCCGAGCCGCCCGAGGTGAAGAATACCCGGGTCATTCCATCCTCGGCAAAGAATTCCTGCACCGCATAGGACGCTTCGATCGCCGCCGGGTTGGTAGTACCGGCAAAGGCTGAATAATATGGGAGTTGCCAAAGCTGATCGGAAATCGCCTGTTTCACCACATCGTTGGAATAGCCAAGATTGACACACCACAACCCACCCACAGCATCCACGGGGTCATGCCCGTCTATGTCTGTGATCCGCACACCTGCTGCACTCTTGATGATCTTCGGCGCGTTGGCCTGCATCTCTCCCGGATGCCCCATTGGGTGCCACAGGTGGCGGGCGTTCATTTCACGCAAGAAATTATCGTCTTTCATGGGGGTGCTCCGGCAGGTGTAATTTGATCAAATCCTGCCACTGGCGCGAAAGACTGTCCAGAGGGATAAATGAGCCGGGACAATCAATCCCGACCCATCCTGCCCCAAGCGCATTATTCTGCCAGTTTTTCGTCGATGATGGCCCGGAGCTCGTCATAGGCCATATTCGCATACTTCTGTTCGTTGATCACCAGCGTGGGTGTTGAAGTCACCTCATGCGCTTCGGCATTTTCCTGATACCACGCGACCAACGTCTTGGCCTTTTCGTTGTCATTGAGACAGGCCTCGAGAGCATCAGGCTCTAACCCTGCAACTTTGCCGATGCGACGCAAGTTGTCAGCGATCTCCGCTGGTTCACCTTTGGTCCATTCGGCCTGCTGCTCATAGATCATGTCCGAAATACCAAAAAACTTCTCGGCTCCACCACAGCGGGCCACCATTGAGGCCCAAAGACCGAAACGGTCAAAATAGACATCCCGATAGACGAAATGAACCTTATCGGTGTCGATGTAATCGGCTTTGAGTTGCTTCAGCGGCCCTTTGTGGAAATTCGCACAATGCGGACAGGTAAAGGACGCATATTCAATGATCGTCACCTTCGCATCTTCGGGGCCCATCGTCATTTCGACGATCTGAGATGTATCGGGGGCTGCCTCCTGCGCCATGGCAGCGCCGGTCAGCATGGCAAGGGCAACTGCCCCAGTAGCGATCAATTGTTTCATCACGTTTTCCTTGGTCCGATAGGGAATTTCAGCGTTGCGATTTAACTAGCACGTTGCGCGCCAGAGTTTCCAGCGCTGCCCGCAATCCTTCATCCGCAACAGGCGCGGCCAGGCTTGTGGCGGCCTCAAGCGTTTCGGCGGGCACTGAGGGTTGAGCTTTGACCTTTGCCCGGTGGTTGAAATCCACTTGCCCTTCGGCAAACCCGACAGGGGCCGTCTGAGTGATCCGAATACGGGCGATTGCGTTGTAGCCATAGACGGCATTGACCCGTTCCCGCAGCTTTTCCTTCTGCATGTCCAGCATCGGGGCTTGCGCGCCCGTGGTCAGGAGGGTCAGCGTCGCCCCCATTCCTTGCCGCGCATAGGATACCTCGACCGGGCGCGCCACGGCGGCGATCTCATCACCCACCACTTCGGCCCAATGGGTCAAAAGCCGCGATTGCGCAAAGCCACGCGTTTCAGAGGCGCGGCGGATGCTGGTTTGCAACAGCGCCGAGGTGCGTTTGAAACCGTATGTCGTTGCCTTGCGGCTGGTCATGGTTGGCACTCTCCTCACTGGCGCTAACTTATGCCATGTGTCAGGGGATGCCAGACCTGATTGTGATGCTGGGGGATAAACTATGCGTTATGACGCCGACGCACAGACGTTGCTGGCTTGGTATGACACACATGCCAGAGATCTGCCGTGGCGTGTCAGTCCGACCGCGCGCAGCGCTGGCATCTGCCCCGATCCCTATCGCATCTGGCTGAGCGAAGTAATGCTGCAGCAGACCACTGTGGCGGCAGTCCGGGAGTATTTCATCCGCTTCATCACTCTCTGGCCCACAGTGGCCGATCTGGCGGCCGCACAAGATGGGCAGGTCATGGGGGAATGGGCAGGTCTCGGTTACTACGCTCGAGCCCGCAACCTCTTGAAATGCGCGCGCGCGGTTGTCACCGATCACCAAGGGCACTTTCCTGCCACCGTAGAGGAACTGCGTGCCCTACCGG
Organism: Roseovarius sp. 217; assembly: GCF_000152845.1. GTDB lineage: Bacteria > Pseudomonadota > Alphaproteobacteria > Rhodobacterales > Rhodobacteraceae > Roseovarius. The sequence continues at coordinate 1,951,832 of NZ_CH902584.1, read as the reverse complement.
GGATCGGACCGTATACTGCGGCGGCGATTGCTGCGATTGCCTATGACCGGCCAGCGGTGGTGGTCGATGGGAATGTCGAGAGGGTGATGGCACGGCTGTATGACATCCACACCCCCCTGCCCACAGCCAAGCGAGAACTGACAGAGGCCGCAGCACGCCTCACGCCGCAGACCCGGCCCGGCGATTATGCGCAGGCAGTAATGGATCTCGGCGCCACGGTTTGCACGCCCAAGTCTCCTGCCTGTGGGATATGTCCTTGGGTGACGGCCTGCGCTGCGCGCAAAGCAGGGACAGCGCCGGACCTACCTAAAAAGCTGCCCAAGGAGGCCAAACCGGTGCGGCTCGGATATGCCTATGTGGCGCAGCGCCAAGATGGCGCTTGGCTTCTGGAACGCCGCCCCGAAAAAGGGCTGCTCGGCGGCATGCTCGGATGGCCCAGTAGCGACTGGAACGACGCGCCGCCCCCTGCTCCGCCCATAGAAGCAGATTGGATCCAGGTCGACGCCGAGGCACGTCATACGTTTACCCACTTTCATCTTCGACTGACGGTGCTCGTCGCTCGCCTGCCCCACGATGCGCAGCCGAATCGAGGCGATTTTCTGACCGCAACAGCCTTTCGCCCCACAGAGTTACCCACCGTCATGCGAAAGGTATTTGACCTCGCGCACGCGGCATTGAAAGATATGGCATGATACACGTCCGAAACGTCTAAGGAATGGTCTATGGTCCCCGCGACTGAGGTTGCCCAACTGCATCGCGCATTGCCCTTTTGGATGTCGCTCTTTCTACTGCCCGTGGCGGTGCTGGGGGCGCTCCATGGCGGTTGGACTGTGCTTTTGCTGCCGCTGACCACTTGGTATTTCTTTTCAATCCTCGATGCCTTTCTCGGGCTCTATACCGAGAATGCCGATCTTGAGACGCGCGAGGAGCAACTGACCCCGTATCGCGCCATCACCCTGATCTGGGCACCGTTGCAATTCGGCCTGCTCTTTTGGCTGATCTGGTATGTCACCGGCCCCGGAGACGCGCATCTCAATCCGCTGGAAACCATCCTGCTCTTCTTTGGCGTCGGGGTGATCACCGGCACAGTGGGCATCAACTATAGCCACGAACTCATGCACCAGAAAAACCGGGGCGAGCGGTTTCTGGGCGATATCCTCTTGGCCATGGTCCTCTACTCGCATTTCCGCTCCGAGCATCTTTTGGTGCATCACCGCTACGTGGGCACCCCCCGCGATCCAGTCACGGCGCGCTATAATGAAGGGTTTCACCGCTTTTTCCCGCGCGTGCTGCGGCAAAGCTGGCATTCGGCCTTCAAGGCCGAATCCGACATGCAGGCCCGCCGCGACCGCCCATGGCATGATCTCAAAAACCCCTTCTTCAAATATTGGGCGCTGCAAGGGTTCATGGCGCTTTTGGCGCTGCTGATCGGCGGCTGGATTGGCCTCGCTCTCTTTGTCTGGCAGGCGTTTATTGCGATCTGGCAGCTAGAGCTTGTAAATTACATCGAACATTACGGGCTCACGCGCAAACATCTGGGGGGCGGCAAGTATGAGCATGTCCAGCCGCGCCATAGCTGGAACGCGGCGCATCGCGCGTCGAACTGGCTCTTGATCAACCTGCAACGCCATTCGGATCATCATTACAAACCCGATCGCCGCTTTCCGCTCTTGCAGAACTACACCGAGGCGGACGCGCCGCAATTGCCCTATGGCTATCCGGTGATGACCATGGCCGCCATGGTCCCGCCAATCTGGCGGCGGGTGATGAACCCCCGCGTGCGCCGCTGGCGCGAGATGTATTACCCCGAGATCACCAATTGGCGGCCCTATAATCGGGCCAGCAATCCGATGCCGAAATAGGGCGCGCGCCATCACCAGAGAATTCGCGCGGGCACACCCAAAAGCTCTAGAAAATCGCCGCCATCACGCCGCAACCGGCTCCAGCAAATGCCCTGTCTTCACATAAATCAGACAGCCCTCATCGGAATAGGGTTTATGCTCTGACAGATGCGGGCTGCGGACCCAGCTTCCCGCCGGATAGCGACCATGCTCATCCGCAAAGGTGCCTTCGATCACGAAAATCTCCTCGCCGCCCCAATGCCGATGCGGCGTGAACCGCGTGCCGGGGGCCCAACGCACCAAGGCCACGTTCTCATTCACCGCCGTATGAAGCGGCAGCACACTCAGCCCCTCGACCAGACCGGGCCGAAAATCGGCGCTCTTTGTGTCGATATGGAATTGCGCGGTATCCGACCGATCAAACTGGTAGAGCTTGACGAGGATCGTGCAGCCCTCCTTGGTATGCGGCTTATGACTGGTGCCAATCGGATTGCGCACATAAGATCCCGCCGGATAATCGCCGCTCTCGTCGGAAAACACACCCTCCAGCACCAAAAATTCCTCGCCGCCGCCGTGGGTATGGGCGTCAAAATACGACTCGGGCGCGAAACGCACGAGGGTGGTCGCGCGCGCCACCTCATCACCGATCCGGTCCAGCATCATCCGCTCGACCCCCGTGGCCGGCGACTGCACCCAATCATAATCCTCTGGCCTGACCACGACACGTTGGGAAAAATCTGCATTGATGCGCATTGCGTCTCTCCTGATCTTTGGAAGATTTAGACATAAACCTGCCGGATCAAAGATCAATCTATCTGATGTGCCCGTGCGTCCAATAGAAAACCCCCGCGAGCCTGAGGCTGCGGGGGTTTATCACCCTCATATCCGGCGATTAGCTGGTCTTTTTGCCCTTGATCGGTGCCCAGATCCGCTTGTTGGTCAGATAGAGCAACACCGAGAGGATGGTCAAAAAGATCACGCCGCTCAGGCCCGCATGCTTGCGCGCCATCATCTTGGGCTCTGCGGTCCACATCAGGAACGCCGCGACATCCTCGGCCTGTTGCTCCAGCGAAGCTGCGGTGCCGTCGTCATATTCCACATCGTCGCCCCAGAGCGGCTGCCCCATGGCGATCCAGCTACCGGGGACCGTGTGATGCCCATGCTCGTCCTTGCACTCTGCGGGATAGCCACCCGCGGTAAAGGCCGCGTTATACGAGCCGGTGAAACCCTCCGGCGCACATTCCGGTGCCTCGTGATAGCCGGTCATCAGCGAGTAGATGTATTCCGCCCCGCCCATCCCGTTGAAGAGCTGGCTCAGACCGGTGCCATAGGGACCATGAAATCCGGCCCGCTTCTTGGCCATCAGGCTCAGGTCCGGGGCCCCGGCCGAGGTCACAGCCGGGAAATGGTCGGTCGGCGTGGCCGGACGAAAATCGTCAAGCTCCGGATCGAACACCTCGAACTGCTCGGAATAGGCGAAGACCTGATCCTCGGGCAGGTGCGGCCCGCCCTCATCGCCCAGGGTCCGCAGCGGAACATATTGCAGGCCGTGGCAGGCCGCGCAGACCTGCGTATAGACCTTCAGACCGCGCTGAAGCTGGTTCTGGTCGAACTTGCCGAACGGACCTTCAAACGAAAAGGCGACGTCCTCGATATGCCCCTCGCCCCCGGCGGCCAACGCGCCGCCGGTCGAGAGGGACAGGGCCACAAGGGCCGCAATGCCTGTTGTCTTGAACATTGTCATCCGTCCTTTCTTATTCGGCGGGCGTGTGGGCCTTGCCATAATGCGCATCGAAATCTTCCTCGATGGTGGCAGGCTGGGCCTCAGGTTTCTCAATCACGCCCAAGAGCGGCAGGATCACCAGGAAATAGGCGAACCAATAGGCCGATGCGATCAGCGAGATCGTTGAATAGGGCGGCTCTGCGGGCATTGCCCCCACCCACATCAGAACGACAAAGTCGATCACCAAAAGCCAGAACCACCACTTGAACATCGGGCGATAGCGGCCCGACCGCACCGAAGAGGTATCAAGCCAGGGCGCGAGCGCCATCACCGCAATGGCACCGAACATCGCCAGCACGCCAAAGAATTTGGCATCCACGATACCACCGGTGATCCAGTTGGCGAACATCACCACCCAGACATCGGCAGTAAAGGCGCGCAGGATCGCGTAGAATGGCAGGAAATACCATTCCGGCACGATATGAGCGGGCGTGACCAGCGGATTTGCTTCGATGTAGTTGTCGGGGTGGCCAAGGTAGTTGGGCATAAAGCCGACAACCGCAAAGAACACCACCATGATCACCGCAAGAGCAAAGAGGTCCTTGATCACGAAATACGGCCAGAACGACACCGTATCGCGCTCGGCATCGGCCTTGGAGGTGCGGCGCACGTCTACACCGGTGGGGTTGTTGTTGCCCGTGGTGTGGAACGCCCAGATATGCAACGCCACCAGCGCCGCGATCACGAACGGCAAGAGGTAATGCAGCGAGAAAAAGCGGTTGAGCGTGGCATTGTCCACCGCCGGCCCACCCAAGAGCCAAGTCTGGATCGAGTCGCCAATGAACGGGATCGCGCCAAAGAGTCCGGTGATCACCGTAGCCCCCCAGAACGACATCTGGCCCCAAGGCAGCACGTAGCCCATGAACGCCGTGCCCATCATCGCCAGATAGATCAACATGCCGATGATCCACGTCACCTCACGCGGGGCTTTGTAAGAGCCATAATAGAGACCGCGGAAAATGTGCAGATAAACCGCGACAAAGAACAGCGACGCGCCGTTCATATGCAGGTAGCGGATGAAATGGCCGCCGTTCACGTTGCGCATGATATGCTCGATGCTGGCAAAGGCCAGATCGACATGCGGTGTGTAATGCATCACCAGAATGATGCCGGTGACGATTTGCAGCACCAGACAGAACGTCAGAACGATCCCCCAGATCCACATCCAGTTCAGGTTCTTGGGCGTGGGGATCATGATGGTGTCATAGAGCAAGCCGACGATGGGAAGGCGCGAATGAAGCCATTTCTCGCCGCCCGTCTTGGGCTCGTAGTGATCGTGCGGAATTCCGGACATTTGCGCGTTTCCTTATCCCAGTTGGATCGTGGTTTCGTCGATGAAAGAAGCGACGGGAATCCACAGGTTCTCAGGCGCCGGACCCTTGCGGATACGGCCAGCCGTGTCGTAATGCGATCCGTGGCAGGGGCAGAACCAGCCGCCAAAATCGCCCGAACCGTCGCCGATGGGCACACAGCCCAGATGGGTGCAAACTCCGATCATCACCAGCCATTCGCCCGCCTCGTCCAGCGTGCGGTTCTGGTCCGATGCATCAAGCGCCATGTCGTTGCGGTTCTGTGCATTCTGGTCCGGCAGTTCCGTCAACTCAACGGCACGGGCGGCTTCGATCTCTTTTTCCGTGCGGCGACGGATAAACACCGGCTTGCCCAGAAACTTGACGCTGATCTGCGTGCCGGGCTCAACACCCGAAACATCCACGCGGATCGAGGACAGGGCCTGAACATCCGCCGAGGGGTTCATCTGGTTGACGAGCGGCCAGATGGCCGCGCCTGCGGTCACGGCGCCCGCGCCTGCGGTCGCATAATAGAGGAAATCCCTCCGGGTGCCTTCGTGATCTTCTGCGTGGGACACGAGAATTACTCCCTATATATCAGAGCCGCAATCGGCCTCATACGATGTTTGGCCACGGGATTCCCGCAGTCAGTCTGTGCGGCTATTTAGCGGGGCTTTGGGGGGCCGTCCAGCCTGCAATACCTCAAGAAGTGATCGGAGCGCGCATCTGTCGCGCTTGTGATGCTCGGATCACAGACCCGAAGCAACTTATAACCTCCATCTTAGGTGCACTTTGGTCACCATCATGGCGATCTCCACGAAAATGAAACAAAAACCCACATATACGAAAGGGGCCAGTTTCACCTTTTCACGTCACGGATCAGTCTCGCAGCACCTACGCTATGGATCAGGCTGGTGCCGTTTTTACCATGCTGTCACGTGCAGTGAACCCGGCATACCACTCCGCAAGCGCGGGGTTTCCCGTTCGCCAATTGCGCGTGTCATGGCGGAAATCGAGATAGGCCAGCGCACAGCCCATGGCGATGTGGCTCATGTCGAGCGGTCCCGCCAGATGGCTCATCCAGCGCGCCTCCACGGCATCAAGCGCCCGCGCCACCTTGGCCCATTGCCCCTCGACCCAAGGGGCATAGCGCATCTCTTCGGGCCGAAACCGCGCCTCATATGTCATCGACAGCGCCGCCTCCATGATACCCTCGGCTATCGCCTCCAGCGTCAGCACCTCCCAGAGCCGCGCCTCGGGATAGAACCTGCCACCTGCGCGAGCATCCAAATACCGCGTGATCACCCGGCTGTCGTGAATCGCCGGACCATCGAGCCGCACCAGCGCGGGGATCTTGCCCAGCGGGTTGGCCGCCGCAGCCTGCGGATCGGTCTCCAGCGGCGTGGTGGTCACATCGACCACCTCGACCTGATCCGTCAACCCGCTCTCCAGCAAGAGCACGCGGACCTTGCGAACAAAGGGGGACAAAGGCGAGGAAATGAGTTTCATGGCGCGCTCCGAATACTGTTCGGCGCGACCCTAGGCCCAGCCCCCGGCGCTGTAAAGCCGCTCACGCAGGCGGCGCGCGCATCCAATCCGCCAAGAGGTCGGTCTCTTGCCCCTGCCCCGCCGGGCCCAGATGATCGGCGGCGCGCAGGCGCACATCCTCGGGCTTGTTCTGCCCCAATTTCCACGTGCCCGCGATCTCCTCCACCCGCATCGCACAGGGCACGATCTGCCGCATCATCCGTTCGAGCACCTCCGGCGTCATCTTGTCCGCCCGCCATTCCGGCTTGGGCGCAAGCCGCGCCTCGAACCCTGCCGATTGCCGGTCGAGCAGGTCGCGCATTCCCTCTTGCGGCTGCAACGTGACCTCACCCACCAGATGCACAGCCACGTAATTCCACGTGGGCACCTGATCCTCGACCCCATACCAGTCAGGCGAAACGTAAGAATGTGGCCCCTCAATCGCCAAACGCGCGCGGAATGCCCCCCCGGACATCAGCCGCGCAATCGGGTTGGACCGCACCAGATGAAACTCGGCCAACGTACCCTCGGCATTCAATAGAAACGGAATATGGCTCATCAGCGGCCCCTCGGGGCTGCAAACGGCTAAAATTCCAAAGCCACGGGCGCGGGCGAACTCCAGATTGCGCGCGCTCGGCGTCTGGCGAAAGGCGGGGTTGGGATGCATGGCCCTAACCCTCGCGCCGGGGGCAGAGAATATCCTCCACCGCCTGCGCCACCCGCAATAGCCGCTCCTCCGCATAGGGCTGACCGCAGAGCGTGAGACCGCAACTCGGCACCCCCGTCGGCAGCGTAACGGCACAGAGCCCCAAGAGATTGGCCACCCGCGTGTTGCGCAAGGTGAGCAGGTTCTCAGTCACGTAATAGTCAGGGTCGGCCAAAAGCCGCACCTGATCGGGCGGCAGGTTGGGGGCCGTGGGCATCAGCACCGCGTCATAGCCCGCCACCCGCGCGTTCCACACCGCGCGCAGCGCCTCGAGCTTGCGCCACCCCGCCACGTAATCCGCAGCACTTATATCCTTGCCACTGCGGAACCGCTCCAGAATCGGCGCAAACATCTTGCCCGGTGCCGCCTCGATCACCTCACGCCAGAGACCATAGGCCTCGCCCGTGAACAGCACCGGCGAGAGCGGCAGCGCCTCGGCCACCTCGGGTGCTTCGATATCCTCAATGACCGCGCCCGCATCGCGCAAAGCGGCCAGCGCCGCCTCATGCGCGCGCGCGGGCTCGGGGCGAATATCCTCCATCACCCCGGTGCGCAGCACTGCAAACCGCAGCCCCACCAGCGTCGGACCGCGCAAATCCGCCGGTTTTCGCCCCTCCAGCGCCGCCAGCATCAAGGCCGCATCCTCGACCGAGCGCGCCAGCGGACCCACCGTGTCAAACCGCAGGCAGAGCGGCACCACCCCCTGCAAGGAAACCCGCCCAGCCGTAGTCTTGAGCCCCACCAGATCATTCCAAGCCGACGGGATTCGCACCGACCCGCCTGTGTCCGACCCGATCCCGCAAGGGGCCAGATCAAAGGCCACGCTAGCCGCCGCTCCCGAGGATGACCCGCCCGGCACGGCATCGGCGTTGTTCACGCAAGGCGGCGTTGCCGTTACCGGGTTGAGCCCCAAACCGGAAAACGCCAACTCGCTCATATGCGTCTTGCCCAAACAGACCAGCCCCGCAGCCGTTGCATTGTGCAAAACTTCGGCGTCACGTGCTGGCACCCGGCCCTTGAGCAAAGCCGATCCCGCCTCGGTCGCGATACCTGCACTGTCAAAGAGATCTTTCCAACTGACGGGCACCCCGTCGAGAAGGCCCAGGCGCTGCCCCGCCTTGGCGCGCGCCGCCGCCGCCGCCGCCTCGGCCCGCGCGCGCGCTTCTGTCACAACGCTGTAAATGCGGTCCCGCAGCGGATGAGCGATGATCGCACTCAGATAGGTCTCGCAGAGCGCCTCCGGGTCGATCTCGCCGCGCGCAATGCCGCGCCCCAGATCGCCCGCCGTCCTCTTCAGCCAGTCCTTCATCCCGTCCCCCTTTTCGCTTCAAAAACCATTGCTAGCGGCAGAGCGGCGCATGGACAATCCCGCCCGCACGCACATATTGATCAGCATGACACATGACAGCGACCTTCTGATCGTCGGTGGCGGCCTCAACGGCCCCGCGCTCGCCCTTGCCGCCGCAAAGGCGCGGCTGTCCAGCACGGTGATTGACGCCCTGCCCGAACCCACCCGCAAGAACGTGGCCTTTGATGGGCGCGCCTATGCATTGGCGCTCGCCTCGGTGCGGCTTTTGCACAACCTTGGTATCTGGGACCGCGTGGCGGATCACGCCCAGCCGATGCTGGAAATCAAGGTCTCGGACGGGCGCGCGGGCGAGGGGCCATCGCCGTTTTTCCTGCATTTCGACCATGCCGAGATTGAAGAAGGCCCGATGGGCCATATGCTCGAAGACCGCTACCTGCGCCGCGCGTTGCTCGAGGCCATGGCCGAAGAGCCCCTGATCACACAGGTCTCGAACGACACGGTGACAGCGCAAGAGAGCCACGCCACCGGCATCACGGTCACACTCGCCTCGGGCAAAACCCTTACCGGGCGGCTGCTCATCGGTGCCGATGGGCGCGCCTCGGGCACCGCCGCGCGCGCGGGCATCCGGCGGACCGGCTGGGGCTATGGCCAAACCGCCCTTGTCGCCGCCATCGAGCATGACTTACCGCATCAGGGCATTGCGCACCAGTTCTTCATGCCCCCCGGCCCGCTCGCCATCTTGCCGCTCCCGGGCAATGTAAGCTCGATTGTCTGGTCTGAAACGGACGCCACCGCCGCGCGTTTCGCATCCTTGCCCGATGCCGAATTCATGGAGGTGCTGCGTCCGAGGTTTGGTGATTTTCTGGGCGAGATCAAACTGCGCGGCACGCGTTTTACCTATCCCCTCAGTCTGACCGTCGCCAATAGCTTTGTCGCTGACCGGCTTGCTCTGATCGGCGATGCCGCGCATGGGATGCACCCTATCGCGGGGCAAGGTCTCAATGCGGGGCTGCGCGATGTGGCGGCTCTGGCGCAAGTCATTGATGACGCTACCCGTCGGGGTGAGGATTTGGCCGCAGTGGATGTTCTCGCCCGCTACCAGCAATGGCGACGGTTCGACACCGCGACGCTCGCCATGGCCACTGACCTCACCAACCGGCTCTTCTCCAACGACAACCCGCTCCTGCGCGCCGCCCGCGACCTCGGCATGGGAGCAATCAGTCATGTCTCTGGACTGCGTCGCGGCTTTATCCGCGAGGCAGCAGGCCTCACGGGAGATTTGCCTGAGTTGATGAAAGCGTAATCACGGATCGAACCGATAGAAGTTTGATATGGCCCGGCTTCGGTCAACAGACCACGAATAATCCTCCCCTTTTTAGAGGGGTGAATTGGTAGAACCTACGCGGCCACCGCTTGTGGCACACTCAAGCTGCGCCGCGAAACTGAGCGCGCGAACGCGGCACTTGGGCGCTTTTAAGCATACCCTTTGCATTGCGCCGCATTCGTTTCAGATGTCACAGGAACTGGAAATCGTCCACTGTCAGTTGCGCCGCCGTGATCCCCTCAACGAGGATCGTGTTGCCGTTGACGGTCATTTGTGCGCCCACGGCGGTGTCGGTGATATTCATCGCCGCCACGAATCCGGCCAGACCGTTGCCACCGTTGGTGATATTCTCAACGCCGGTATCAGGGTCCACCCGCCGGATGAAGAAGCTGTCGATACCATCCTCGAAATCAGTGACCACATCCGCCTCGCCCTCAAAGAAGGATGCGAACACGAATTGATCCGCGCCGGTGCCGCCAGTGATCACGTCATTGCCAGCGCCCGCGTTGATCGTATCATTGCCAGCCCCGCCGTCGATGGTGTCGTTGCGCCCACCCCCCGCGAGAAAGTCATTGCCGTCGCCGCCAAAGACGCTGTCATCGCCCTCGCCAGCCCCAACCTGATCATTTCCGGCACCGGCATCAATCGTGTCCTGCCCGGTGCCGCCGCCGATGTCATCAGCCCCAGCGCCGCCAAAAATCAGATCATTGCCGAAACTGCCGGACATGCTGTCTGCGCCATCGCCACCCTCGAGCGTATCATTCCCGGCACCGCCTGCCACCACGTCATTGCCAGCACCGCCCGACACGGAATCGTCGCCAAAGCCCGACCCCATGACATCATCTCCGTCTCCGCCAATGATCGTGTCGTTGTCGATGCCACCGCCCACGCTGTCATTGCCAGCGCCCGCATCCACGAAATCATTGCCATCCGAGGCAGAAATATTGTCATCCCCACCACCTCCTTCGATACTGTCATCCCCATCGCCACCAGCGATAGTATCGTCTGAGTCACCGCCAATAAGCGTATCGTTTCCACCCAATCCCTCTAGAAGAGTGCCCAAAGGACCTGCAAGAATGAGATCGTTTCCTTCTGTTCCAGGTACCGGAGCAACCAGCGACGCCGAAGAAATCAGCGTTTCATTTGTGCCTTCGCCATCCGTGTAGGCGACCCGAAGGGCAATCTCGGATCCGATGTCGAGTGTAAGGAGCGTGTAGGAGTCCCCAGTCGCCGCGTCGATGGCCTCGCCATTGCGCAACCACTGAAAACTGAATGGTCCCAAACCGTCTACGTCTGCGACCGACGACGTATTCGCTGTCAGCGTGCTACCTGCAACAACTGATCCATTCAGGGTGACAGCTCCCGTTGGAAGGGTGTTAGAAAAATCATTGTCGAAGATTGTACCCGTCGCATTGAACCCAGGACCGCTAAAGACGCTCGTCACATCAGGAGCGAAATTGACCTGGAATTCCTCTATGGTGTCTTCTTGCAAAGCGTTCCCAATGATAGGCACGAAAACCGCACCGGTTGTCTGACCCGGTGCAAAGGTCAACGTGCCATTCGTGGCTTGAAAATCCGAGCCCGCGACGGCGCTTTGACTGATCGATGTGTAAACCACGTCAATGTCATTGTCGGAGGCGCGCGATAGTCTGGCCTGAAACACTGCTTGTGAAGTGCCCGAATCCCCTTCGGTTATGGTCACATCAGGGACATAAAGTGCCCGATCCTCAGGCGCGCCATCATTGTCGAGAATCCATCCCACGGCAGTTAGCTCTGACACTCCACCCGCCAAGACCGCTCCGGTTGGTTCAGACAATACCAGTTCAAAGGCCTCGTCGGTCTCGTCGAGCGTATCCGACAGCGACTGGATGTTGATCCATTTGGTTGTCTCACCGGCGGCAAAGGTCAGCGTGCCGGATGCACCGGTAAAATCGGTTGATGTTTGCGCTGTGCCCGGAACTGTACGAAAATCCACGGTCACAGTCCCGGCAGACGGCGCTGAAAGGGTGACGGCAAAACGAAGCAAACCGCTCGAAAAGGATGTCCGCTCCTCGATGGACGCATCCGCGACCGAGATCGTGCGAAGCCCAGCATCATCATCTAGGATCGTGGCCGTTCCCACCGCCCCGCGCCCGCCAGAAAACACGGTCGAACTTGGTGCCGTCGCCACAAGATCAAAGCTTTCAGCGCGTTCTGCCGCCGTATCCGCCGTAGACGCAACAGTCACCGCAGCAAGGGTTTGGCCGGGTGCGAAGATAAACTCTCCAGTGGCGGCGGTGAAATCCACGCCAGACTGAGCGGTTCCGCCCGAGGTTGTGTAGCTCACCACCGTGTCGCCATCGGCAGGGCGCGAAAGACGCGCAGTGAACTGCACGGCTTCGCCCTCAAGGATCATCGGATCAGAAATCTGCAACGCTCGGTCGTCTGCCGTACCATCATTGTCGAGAATCCAGCCCGTGGCACGTATTTGATCGCCACCGCCTGCCAGCACCGCTCCGACCGGGTCAAACAATTCCAGCTCTAGGAATTCGTCGACCTCATCGAGTGTATCGCTCAGTGTCTGGATATTGATCCATTGGGTCGTTTCACCTGGGTTAAAAGTTATGGTGTTGATCGCACCCGTGAAATCCATGAACTCGGACGCTGTTCCCTGCAGAGTTCGAAAGCCGACCGTCACGGTCCCGGCCGACGGCTCTGACAAAGTTACGGCAAAACGCAACAAACCACTGGAAAATGCCACGCGCTCCTCGATTGTGGCATCTTCAACCGAAATCGTGCGCACGCCTGCATCGTCATCGAGGATTGTCGCAGTACCTACGGCACCGCGTCCGCCAGAGAAAACGTTAGGGGGTGGGGTCACCACGAGATCGAATGTCTCCGCCACCTCAAGGGCATTGTCGCCAGTCACGTCGATGTTCACAATCGCACTGGTTTGCCCGGGCAAGAATGTCGCAACGCCTGATGCGCCTGTGAAATCTGATCCGTCAGTGGCCGTCCCGTTCACAGTGCTCCAGGCAATATCTGTCGACGCCCCAAACGCCTCAGATACCGTCAGGGTGAACCGCGCTGTAGTGGTTCCGCTGTCACCTTCGACGATCACCGGGTCGGATACAGCGATCGCGCGATCATCAACCGTGCCGTCGTTATCTTCAATCCAGCCCAGCGCGCGAACCAGATCTGCATTATTGGCAAAGGTTCCACCACCGGTGGGATTGAAAAGCTCCACCTCCAAGAACTCGTCCGTTTCATCGAGGCTGTCGCTCTCAGTCTGTACGGTGATTGTCTTGACGGTTTCTCCCGGCGCAAAGGTAAGGGTTCCAAGTCTTCCTGTATAATCGGAAAATTCGAATGCCGTTCCCTGTCGAGTGCGGAAATCGACCGTTACCGTGCCTTCTGACGGTTCATCAAGAGTGACACTGAACTCTAGCACGCCGCTTGAGAAACTTACACGTTCTTCAATGGATGTCGTACTGATGTTAATTAACATGGAATACCCCCTATTCCAGAGTTAAGAGATTGCGCTTAATCGTTGTTCGTGAATTGAAACAAAGGCACTGTAGATACAAACCAGATACGAAAAAAATTCTCCAAAATCGTAACAGCCCAGCAATAAATCTGGCAAATGAAAGTTTTGTCGTTATTTCAAAGGGCTTTTATGCCTTGTGAGCTTTGAAGCGAGAATCTGGAAAGTGATCTACGCCACGTCCCAGCATTCTTTGGTGATCAAAGGGACAAAGGCAGCACTGGCAACTCCCATATAAATCGACCCTATAGGCATCCGGACAATCAAGATCTTACGTCCCACTTCCAAACGAACCCATCCTCGCTCCTTTCATAAGTCTGATCCCTTGGCTTGTGGCCCCGAAGATTGGTAAGTCGGTTGGGTCAAAGATACAGGATCTCTCATGCACACAATTCATTCATAACAGTCGTTCCGCCTTCCGGTCTCTCGTGACACCCAAAGTGGCGCGATCCCTGGCGTCTCAAAAGACGTCATCCCGATTGAACAGTTTTCCGTTTTTAGCCTTACAGGAACTGGAAATCGTCCACCGTCAGTTGCGCCGCCGTGATCCCCTCAACGAGGATCGTGTTGCCGTTGACGGTCATCTGTGCGCCCGCTGCGGTGTCGACGATATTCATAGCCGCCACGAATCCGGCCAGACCGTTGCCACCGTTGGTGATATTCTCAATGCCGGTATCGGGGTCGAACCGCCGGATGAAGAAGCTGTCGATACCATCCTCGAAATCGGTGACCACATCCGCCTCGCCCTCAAAGAAGGATGCAAACACGAACTGATCCGCGCCGGTGCCGCCAGTGATCACGTCATTGCCAGCTCCTGCATTGATCGTATCGTTGCCAGCCCCGCCGTCGATGGTGTCGTTGCGCCCACCCCCCGCGAGAAAATCGTTGCCGTCGCCGCCAAAGACGCTGTCATCGCCCTCGCCAGCCCCAACTCGATCATTTCCGGCGCCGGCATCAATCGTATCCTGCCCGGCGCCGCCGCCGATGTCATCGGCCCCACCCCCGGCGTTGATCAGATCATTGCCAAAGCTGCCGGACATGCTGTCATCGCCAGACCCGCCCGAAAGCGTGTCATTGCCAGCGCCACCCGCAACCACGTCATTGCCCGCAGCCCCAACAACACTGTCATCGCCAAAGCCCGCGCCCATGATGTCATCGCCGTCACCGCCGTTGATCGTATCATTGCCAAAACCGCCGCCGATATTGTCATTGCCAGCCCCGCCGTTGACCACATCATCGCCGTCAGCCCCAGCGATCGAGTCGTTGCCATCGCCACCAGAGAGCGTGTCGTTGCCAGCCTCGCCGAACACGCCATCATCTCCACCAAGACCAAGGATCGAGTCATTCCCGCCCTGACCGATCAGCGTGTCGTCGCCCGCGTCACCATTGATCGTATCATTCCCCGCCGTGCCGGTCACTTGCTGTCCAACGGGCGGCAAGGCGAGAACCTGAGCGAGCGTAAGCGTTGCATCCGTGAAACGGAAACTCTCGATGCCATCGACCGTATCGTCACCTTCAGACGAGAAGAGCGTCAGAGGACCATCCGCCTGTGAGATATTCACCTCTGTCGAGGCCACCGCAAAGATCGCCAGGTCAAAGCCTGCGCCGCCGAGCAAGCTGTCGTTGCCTGCGCCCCCATCAAGCGTGTCATCGTCCGCGCCGCCGTTGAGCGTATCGTTGCCCAGACCGCCGCTGAGTTCATCGTTGCCTGCAAGCCCGGTCAGATTGTCCTGTCCAGCGCCACCAGAGAGTTGGTTCGCTGCCCCTGTTCCGGTGAAGGCGTCATCGCTGTCGCCGCCGATCACCCGCTCAAAGTCGATAAAGCTGCCAAAAGCGGAGGTTTCGATATCGACCAGTGCAATCTGAAAGGCAGAGAATTCATCGTCCCCGAGCGTGGGCAAGACCCGGCTCAGGTCATCCGCACTGTTGGATTGGATCGGGTTGGCCTCGAACACATCCAGAGGTGTCAGCGCCACGCTGTTGAAAATGCGGGCCTCTGTGCCGTCGCTTTCGGCAATACCATCGCCGTCGGGGTCAAGATCCGCCCAACGCGGTGATCTGTCGATCAGGCTGCCGGTATAGGTGCCGGTGCCCAGGTTCAGAGAGATGGCGCCCGAGACTGTGCCGAAATCGAGCGTGTCAAACCCTGACCCGCCGTTGAGGTTCTTGTTGCCTAGGCCGACGACAACGGTGTCGTCGCCCGCGCCCGCTGATACGGTGTCATCGCCTGAGCCGGTGATCAGGACGTCATCGCCACCCAAGCCCTCCAGATTGTCGTTTCCCGCACCCCCCGAGAGCATGTTGTCCAGTTCATTCCCGAGCAGGATGTCGTTGGCGCCGGTGCCGATCACGTTTTCGATCGAAATCAGGGTGTCTGAGCCAAAAGCACCCGTCGCGATGCCCGTCTCCAGATTGACAGACACTGCCCCGAACGTGTCAGCAATGATCGCCCCCGTTAGGCTACCGGGCCGGGCCCAGGCATAAGACGCGGTGTCGCTGTCCGCGCCGCCATCGAGACTGTCACTGCCCGCGCCCCCGTGCAGCAAGTCATCCCCCGCACCGCCTTCGAGCGTGTCATTGCCATTGCCGCCAAAGAGCTTGTCGTTGCCGCCCGCGCCCCTGAGCGTGTCATTGCCGCCCCGCCCCAGGATCTGTTCCGATTGGGCGCTGCCGTCGATCAGGTCGTTGAATTCCGTGGCGATCAGCACTTCGAAATTTTCGAGGGTCATGTTGACCTGATCGGCGTTGCTTGAGGGGACGCCCTTGAAAGAGGCCACCGTCCCGGCCGCAAGGTCCGCCACGATACGAGAGCTAAAGGCGACGTCGAAGGAAATCGTGTCATAGCCTGTGCTGCCATCAGCATGGCCGCGAAACCGTTCGATCTGAACAAAATCGTTGTCGGCCCCCATGAGGGCGGCATTGTCCGTGCCCGTGTCATTGAAGGCAGCATAGTCATCGCCTGCGTCACCGCGGAAGATGCCACCGCCGCCGCCATCGAAATTGCCAATGTCGTTGCCATTCCCGGCGTGAACATCGGCAAATCCGTTCTCAGCGTCGAAGCGGTCATTGCCGTCCAGCATTCTGAAGACGACGGGAAAGCTGCCGCCAGGTTCAAAAATCACGTGGTCGGCGAAATTACCGAACGACAGGTCCGAGAAATCCCTCGGTTTAACGTTAAAGAACACATCGCCCGCGTTGCGCAGATCTTCGCCCTCGACGGTTGTCTTGTGGGCGCGCAGAGTGAGCGCTATCGCTGTGTTCACATTAAAGAACCAGCGTGCATCGCTGACGTCGTCCAGCGAAATGGTGTCAGATCCGCCGCCGCCGTCAACCTGTAGAGCAGTCGAGCCGCCTTCCACCTCTTCGACATAGATCAAATCGTCGCCGGTGCCGCCGAAGATGTTCGTGGACCCGCCGGTGCGGATCGTGTCATCGCCACCTGCGCCATGCAGGGAGGTCACATCCGGCGCGCCAAGCAACACATCGGCCAGATCCGATCCCATGAAACCCTCGACACCGTCGGTGGTGTCGGTGGTGACTTCGTTTCCGTTAAGGTCGAAGCGGGTGATGGTGCGGTCTGCACCATTTATCCGCACCGCGCCGCTGTTCTCCACTTCCCCCATGAAGGCGTTGAACACTTGCATGTGGTTCGGATCGTCGCCCTGATCGCTGATGTCGAACCGGATCGTATTGGCAGAACTGGTGTAGGATACCCAGTCGAACCCGTCGCCGCCAATGTAATGATCGCTGATGCCTGCCACTGCAGCGCTGCCCGATACCATGACATCGATCCCGCCGGCACCTGCGTTGATCACGTCCGCGCCGGCGCCACCAATGATGTAATCATCGTCGCCGCCCGCATCAATCGTGTCGTTGCCGGCCCGTCCCGTGATGATGTCAACCCCGTCGCCGGTGTAGATTGCGTTGGCCCCATCGGTCCCGCGCACGGTGTGGTCCTGATCGGGAGACGCCACGACGTTCTCGACCGAGCTGAGGGTGTCCTGCCCCTGACCAAAAGATGTCCCGTTGATCAGATCCACCCTAAGTCTGGAATTGGCCCCTCTGAGCACCTGAAACGTATCGGTGCCGGTGCCGCCATTCGCTTGGTCGTCACCACGACCCGGCACCAGAACATCGTCGCCCGGTCCACCGTTCAGCTGGTCTGCCTCGATCGAACCAAAAATCCGGTCGTCCCCCAGCAACCCGTTTGCGACATGAAAGCCGTTGATCCGGTTTTCAGGGCGCGATGAGTTGAGAAACAGCAAGTCATCCGTCGGCACACCACCCTGATCGCCGTTCAGAACCGATCCGCCGATCCGCGCATTGTTCAGTTCGGCCCCAGTGAACGAAATATCGGTAAAGACGACATGATCCCCATCGTCGAGCGCGACCAGAGTATCAATGCCGGTATTGACAGCGGTCTGGGGCGCAAGATGGCTGACGATAATATCCCCGGTATCCGGGTCGCGAAGCAGTTCATATTCGGTAAAACTGGCCCCGAAATAGAACAGATCGTCACCCGCTCCGCCATTCAGAAGGTCAGAGCCTGCCCCTGCGATGATGACATCGTTGCCACCGCCGCCAAGGATCGTGTCGTTCCCGTCGAGGGCATCGAGAATGTCGTCGCCGTCGTCGCCCACAAGCACATTGCCGACATCATTGCCCCATCCGGTCGGGCCGAGATCAGCCTCACCAACAACACCGCCAAAGAAAGCTGACTCCACTGTGTCCAGAAGCGGTATCGTTCCCAGCGCATCCACGATATATTCCAACAGGAAGTCCTGTAGCGGCTGGATGAGCTGTTCGAATGCATCCAACAGGTTAATGGACGGAATGAGCGCATCAATTGCTGCTTCAGTTGCCTCTAGAATGTTGTCAAGGTTCAGTGTTTCGATGACGAAATCTATGACTGGATTGACAATAAGCCCGATGAGAAAATCGACAGCGTTCAAGAGCGGCTGGATCGGGGCAAGGAGGCTTTCAGCGGCACTGAGCGGTGTTCTCAGAAAATCAAAAATCTTGCCGATTTCTTCGAGATCGACCAATCCTCCTAGGATTTGCCCAAAGTCGATGTCCTCAAGCACCGCAAGGAAGGCATCAACCTCTGCTTTGACATTGGTGTACAGGCTTTCAACGCCCACGATCACAGCATTGCGCGCGGCCATCTGCGCTTCGATGGCAGAATTGAGGGCAGTATAGGTTCCGCTCCAAACCTCTGCACTGCGCGTCGCGACATCAATTGCCTGACGAAAACTTCCGGTCGCTTCAGAGGCGATTTCAAGCTGTCTTATGCGGAGCGTCAGTGAATCCGAGACCACAGCGAGCGTGAGGCCCGCCGCGGTCAGGCCAGTCTCGACATTCTCGACAAACTGGCCGTCCCCTTCTGTCGCGGGGGTAGAGGTGTCATCCTTACCACTTATCTCGTCAAACTTGTCATCGATCTTGTCAACTGGCGGCTCAATTCGGTCCAAGACCCGTTGGAGTGCAGTAACAGGTGTTTTGAGTGGGGAGACAAACCCTGCGACGGTTAAAAGGTTTTTTATCGTGAAGAGGGAATCATCTATCTTTTCAGCGGTTTTATCCGCGGTTTTGTATTTTGCGACCCCGAACTGGGCTGCGGAAACAAGCAAACCAATCCTTGACGTTATGTCTTTAAGTTCTTGTAATCTTATAATTGTTTGATCTGTGCGGACTTTGTAGGCGTCTAGTTCAATACCCATTTGACCTATTCCTTTGTCGCTGATCGTAAAAATTCCTTCGGGTCCGAAATGATGACCATTCCGTAAAACGCTCTAGATAATATGATGCCAAAAGTAGCAGAAAATGCGAAATCCGACAAGCAAACCGGACAGCATCTCACAATCCTGAATATCAGTTGTAGCGCCCGAAGAGTTTGCAAGGCTGAATGGTCTAGCCGTGATGCCGGGCACGCCGACCGAAGTCTATCTCTCCACCCAAGAGCAAACTGCGGCCTATTTTGCGCGGCCGCTGACGGATCAATTCGAAAAAGTCTTCCGCGAAGGAAGTACTCTAGTTCGAAAAACCCGTTCCGTTCCCAAAGATCCTTATGGGTGAGGCAGCCAGGATTTGCTGGACGGCCGATCTGTTGTCCGTGTGGAAACGGCTCACCGAGTTGAGACCCGCCCCAATGAGTTGAACCACCTCGGGTGATCCTGCGTATTTTGAATGACTACCTGATGACGAATCGCTGATCTCGGACAGGTCAATGACCGTGAGGCCAAGACTTTCGAGTTCAGCGGTGTTTGCGACCCCCACACGTGGCACCCCGCCCGCAATCCTCGTCGACAGGCGCAGTGCCTTGTCATCCTTGGATACCAAGATGAACATCTTCTTGCGGATCTCGGGCGAAAGCTGTTTCAACTGTGTCCGAAACAGGTCGAAGTCAATGTCAGGCGCTGCCAGCATGATGTGGTTGATGGGGTTGCGGTGACCAAGGTCTCCTTTCTGTTGCTGATCGAGCAGTCCTTCCATAGTGAGAAATGTCCCCATCGAATGGGCAAATACATCATTTGACTCGGCATTGGTCCTTACCAAGATATCCGCGATCTCGCCCACCGCCGCCCGCGCGATAAGTGCACTATTGAGATCATAGACATAGCGCGAGGCTTTGGCAGCGGATGCCCATGTCAACAGGACGGGAACACCCTTGAACCCGGTATCCTCAACAAATTGTGCCAACCTCAGCGTGGCGTCGGAGGCCGTGTTGTTGAAGCCATGAACGAACAAAAGAAGCCTTCTGTCGCCGGGTTTCCGTTTTGCCAGTTCCCGGTTGATTCCGGCAATCAGTGCTGCGTCGGATTGGTACGTGACCGGATTGATCACCGTAAACTCCTTGCGCGGATCAGGCGGAAGTTGCTTGGGGCGTTCCAATTGCCCCGTGATGTGGGTCGGAGGAATCGTAACGTCCACCGAGGCAACACCAAGCTCTAGCGCTCGACCCGGCCCCAGAAATGCACCGGGTTCATCTGATGGCCTTCGCGTCGTGGTGATGAATATGCGATGTCGAGTGATGTTGGGTACGGACTCTGCCGATATACTTGGATTGGAGATACCTATGACTTGAGGTGGCGCGCTACACCCGCCAAGCGCCAAAGCGGAAACTACCAAAACAAGGCTGATAACATCTAATCTCTTCTTGGAACGATGCATGCAGGCCACCCTGATCAGTCAAATGTTCTCTTAAATCTCGACAAGAGTACAGCAAACCATTCGCAAAACAAGAAATGAAAAAACGCGTGACATCAGGTCTTCTGTGTCTCGTGACCAAGCGGATAAACATTGCGTACGGCCTGACCTCAGTACCGAAACCTGATGGCAATGTCACGGCTTTTGCACGTGGTTAGAATGATCAGATCGTTACCCGGAAGGTACTCGATCGACCGCCGTCTCGGCCCGAATACCCTTGTCGGGCGACTGCACCGCAGCCATCAAAGGAACTGAAAATCATCCACTGTCAGGTCCGCCGCAGCAACGCTTTGGACCAAAACCGTCTGGCCGCCAACGTTGAGTTGCGCGCCCGCCACTGTGTCCACGATGCCCAAGGCCGCCACAAAACCCGCAAGCCCGTTGCTCCCATTGGAGATGTTCACCTCACCCGTTTCGGGATTGACGATCCTGATCAGGAATCTGTCGAGCCCGTCTTCGAAATCAGTAATCACGTCAGCCTCTCCGGCAGTAAAGGCGCTGAACACGAATTGATCCGCGCCCGCCCCGCCGGTGATCTGATCATTGCCAGCCCCGGCGTTGATCGTGTCATTGCCCGCGCCGCCGTCGATCACATCATCACGCCCACCGCCGGCAAGAAAATCGTTACCGTCGCCGCCAAAGATGCTGTCATTGCCCTCACCCCCGCCGACCCGGTCATTCCCAGCACCTGCGTCGATCGTATCGCGACCCGTCCCGCCACCGATGTCATCTGCCCCACCGCCAGCAATAATGTTGTCGTCGCCAAAACTGCCGGACATGCTGTCGTTGCCTTCCCCCCCGGACAGGGTGTCATTGCCGGCACCACCGGCAACCACGTCATTGCCGTTGCCCCCCATCACCGTGTCATTGCCGAAACCCGCGCCAATGATGTCATCGCCGTCGTCACCGTCGATCGTGTCATCCCCCTGCCCGCCGCCGATGTTGTCATTGCCAGAACCGCCATTGACGATGTCATTGCCATCAGCCCCCGCAAGCGCATCGTCCCCATCGCCGCCCGAGAGCGTGTCATCGCCCGCCTCACCGAACACGGAGTCAAAGCCAAGCCCGCCGGATATATCGTCATTCCCGCCAAGGCCACGGATCACATCATTGCCGTCGCCGCCCACGAGGCTGTCGGCGCCCGGCGTGCCGGACAGGTCCAGCCCGAGGTCCTCCACCGGCGCAGTCGCAGCGCTGGTCAGGGATTCGGACGTGCCGAAACCATCGCTATAGCGAACCTCGACCGACAGCGCCGCGTCGACCTGCGCCGCTCCGGGGGTGAAGCTAACCCCGGTAGCACCCGCAATCGGGGTGTCGTCCGCCAGCCATTGAAAGGCGAAGGTGCCCAACCCGTCAGCATCGGTGATCGTGGCCGTGTTGGCGGTCAGCACAGCGCCCTGCTTGGCCGTGCCGCTGATCGTCACCGCCCCGGTGGGCGCATCGTTGACATTGGCGACGACAGCGGAGCGGGTGTTGACCGATTCCGTGTCGCCGTCGCCATCAACGTAGGAGACGCTCGCGACGATGGTGAAGCCGACCTCGGCCTGCGTCAGAACGTGGCTGGCACCGGTCGCCCCCTCTATTACGCTGTCGATGAAACCGCTCGCGTTTTCCCGAAACCACGCGAAAGAGAACGGTCCCAATCCGTCGGGGTCAGACACGCCGGACGAGTCGACGCTGAGCGTCTGACCCTGCGTCGCGCTGCCGCTCAGCACCAAATCGCCTTGTGGGGTGAACGCCACGTTCTCGACCAGGCCCGTCGGGGTCGAGGTGACCGTTTCTTCCGTGCCGAAGCCGTCGGTGTACCTGACCGCCACGCTGATCTCGGTGCCGACATCGGCCTGCAAAAGCTGGAGCGTGCCGTTTTCGCCACCCGCGATCGGTGCGCCGTCTCGCAACCACTGAAACGAGAACGCACCCAGCCCGTCTGCGTCCGCGATCCCTCCCGCGTTGGCACTCACGAACCCGCCTTGGCGCACATCGCCCGAAATCACGACCGACCCCGTGGGCGCGTCGTTGACGTTCGTAACCTGCGCCGTGGCAGCGCTGGTCAGGCTTTCAAGAGTACCGCGGTCGTCGGTGAAAGATACCCGAACGCTGATCGCGGTGCCAACCTGCGCTTGGCCGGGGCTGAAGCTCGCGCCAGTCGCGCTGGTGATCGACGCGCCGTTCGCGAACCACTGGAACGACGGCAGCCCGCTTTGCCCGTCCGCATCGAAGAAGCTCGCATTGGCGGTCAGCGCGGTGCCCTGCGCGGGCGCACCGGTGACTGTGACAGTGACGGACCCGGTTACGGGCGTGTTCGCCCGCTCGACCGCGCCGATATCGAGCGCGCCCAACTGCACCCGTGCCTGACCGCGGGCATCCGCGGGTAGCGCCTCGGCGAGATTGAAATTGCCGTCAATGTCGAACGTGTCGGCAGGCAGCAGCGCCGCGTCGCCCGCGTCGATCAGCGGGCTGCCGGCGTCCGGCAGCCGCGTCAGCACCGGCCCGCCGTTGTCCTGCAACGCGCCAAGCAGCGGATCGCCGCCGTCGACGGTGGTGTTGGTGGCATCGGTGATGGTGACGTCGGTGCCGAAGAAGCTGTTGCGCGCGACATCAACGACGCCTGATCCCAGGTCGTCCGGGGTGGCACCGGCAACTAGCGTGTTCCCGGCGACCACCGAATTGGTCACAGTGATGATGCCGGCGTTGAAATCGTCGATGCCGCCGCCGCCGTTGCTGGCGATGTTCGCGGTGATCGTGCTGTTCTCGAACGTCCCATTGGCGGTGCTGCTGAGCGTGATGCCACCGCCAAAGCCTGCGGCGGTGTTGCCGTCGATGGTGGTGTTGATCGCCCGCACGCTTCCGCCATCCTGAAGGATCCCGCCGCCGTCGCCGTTTGCGCTGTTCCCGGTCACGAGGCTGTTGACAAGGCGCAGGTCACCGCTCGAGAATATCCCGGCACCGCCGCTGAATGCAAAGCTGTCGCGCACCGTCGTCTCGAACAGCTCCAGCGTACCGTTGCTCAGGATCGCGCCGCCGTGGCTAGCGCTGAGCCCGTCGGTCAGCGTCAGGCCACGCAGTTCGACCTCGGTTTCCAGCCCGCCGATGATGCTGAATACCTGCGTCGTGCCGCCGCCCGAGATGGTGATCTGGTTGAAACCGTTGATCAGCAGGTCCTTGTCGATCTGCAGCACGCTGCTCAGGGTGATCGTCTGCCCGGCGAGGCTGTTGGCGAAAAGGATCGCGTCTCCCCCTACGGCGGTACGGATCGCCTCACGCAGCGAAAGCTGACCCGCGCCAAGATTGTCGTCATCAATGTCGCTGATGTTGTCGACTATGAACAAAGCCATTTTGAATTTTCCTCACCCAAATCGCCACTATGGTGGCGCGTGATAGACATCACACTCTCAAAAATCTTGCCGCCTCTAGGGACTGTCGCCCGACCGGGCCAGAAAAGCCCGTGATCCCTGCGCTCCAAGGGACGACTGCGGTCGCCGGACCGTCTCTTGTGAACACATCTCATGAGCGCTGTTGCTTGCCGCGCAGGACGGACCCGCGGAGCGGTCAAAGGGCTTTCGACTTGAGCGCCAAAAACGACCCGCCCGCCAAACTCGCTCGCACAGATAACCATGTCAGCCCCCGGCGTGTCATGCGTCAGATCAATAGCCTCGCACAGCGAGCTCTGGCTATTATCGGACATGTCATCGTCAGTTGTCGTTACGATAAAGGTTACCATACAAAAAACCCTCGACGCTGACTTCAGCGGACATAAAATTGGTAGTACTGAAAGAATATTTCCAAAATACTGCGCCAAATTGCACAAAAATACAAAGTATTTGTGATTTAGACCCGGCACCACCCCCTCAAATGGACGGGCACACGTTGATAGCATTGAGTCTTTTCTCATGATCCGGCCGAACTTATGCGCTATGACCGCGTGAGAAACACCACCGGAGCTGCCACATGACCGATGTCCGATCCTTCCACTTCATCTCAGGGCTGCCGCGCTCTGGCTCTACCCTGATGGGCGCAATTCTGCGACAGAACCCACGGTTTTCCGCTGGCATGTCGAGCCCGATCGCGTCCTTGTTCGAAGGTATCGTGGCCCAGGTGTCAGCCGGAAACGAACTGTCGCGGATGGTCGATGATGCGCAGCGCGAGCGCGTCCTGCGCGGAGTGTTCGACAGCTATTATGCGGACAACCCGGCTGAGGTGATCTTTGACACCAACCGGGCCTGGACTGCCAAGATGGCCGAGGTGTTGCGCCTCTTTCCACAGGCGAAATTCATCTGCTGCGTGCGCGATGTGGCTTGGGTCATGGACAGCATGGAACGCCAGTATCGCAGCAAAACCTTTGAGAATACCGGCCTCTTTAACACTCCCGGAGAGCGCGCCACAGTCTACACCCGCACCGAAGCCCTTGCCGCCTCAAACCGTCTCGTGGGTTTTTCCTATCAGGCCCTGCGCGAGGCCTGCTGGGGAGAGTTTGCCGACCGTCTGGTAATTGTCGATTACGACATCCTTGTGAGCCGCCCTCGCGATGTCATGGGCCTGCTGTATGAGTTTCTGGGCGAGCCACCCTTCGAGCATGATTTTGACAAGGTGGAATATGACGCGGCCGCCTTTGATGCGCAGCTTGGACTCGATGGTTTGCACCGCGTACGCGCCCAAGTGGCCCCCAAACCGCGCCAAACGATTCTGCCACCCGATCTTTTTGCCAAATACGCTGGCCTGACATTCTGGCGCGATCTCAAGAATTGCCGCGCCTTTCGCATTGTGTCAGAGCCTGCTGAACAGAGGCTCCCCTAGACTTAAGGGGCACTAACACGACCCGGAACACGACCCGGCCCTCTGAAGTCAGACGAGTGAGGTGTTCGTCATCCACCCCAAGACAAGACGGACTATCAAACGCAGGGTTTCAGGGGACCAGATCAATGGAATGATCCAAGTTTGAAAATGCGGCACCATGCTTGGATGGCCGATTTGGTGAGGCTGATGGACGGCGGCTCTGGGCCAGTCGCGTCAGCGCCGTTTGCCGAGGGGGCGTGTGATCTTGTTGCCACGGGGCCCGGACGAGATGGAGGTGTTGGTCAAGTTTTCCTCCGTCAGCTTGCGCCACCGGCCAAGGCGCGCGGGATCGAGTGTCCCGTCGGCTGTCGCGCCCTGAACCGCACAACCGGGTTCATGATCATGGGTGCAATCCCGGAAGCGACACCCGGAGGCGAGATCGACAATCTCCGCGAACAGAGTATTGAGTCCGGCCGCGACGTCGCTGACATGCAGCGAACGCATCCCGGGCGTGTCAATCACCCAACCGCCACCGGCAATTGCATGCAGCGAACGCGACGTGGTTGTGTGACGCCCCTTGGCGTCTGCCTCGCGAATCAGTCCTGTCGGCTGTGCCTCCTCGGATGATTTATGCGACAGCGTATTGAGCAAGGTCGACTTGCCCACCCCGGACGATCCGACAAGGGCAACGGTCTGCCCGGGGCCGCACCAAGGCGCCAATGTCTGTGCCGCCTCCGGTCCTTTTGCATTCACCATGACAACATCCAATCCGAGTTGAAGCGCTTCTGCCTGCCGCCGGTAGGGGGCAGCATCAGCCGTCTGATCAATCTTCGTCAGGACAATCACCGGGGTCGCCCCGGACTCGTTCACAAGCGCCAGATACCGCTCCAACCGTGCCGGATTAAAGTCGTCGTTGCAGGAGGTGACGATCAAGAGCGTGTCGACGTTCGCAGCAATCAGTTGCGTTGGCCGACTGCCTTCGGTTTTCCGCTGCAACAGCATCCGCCTGTTCAGACGCCGCACCAGCAAACGGGTTTCGGGGTCGACCAGAACCCAATCCCCCACGGCGATGTCCGTCGTGCGCGACTGGGCGGAGAGCACCAGCCGCACAACGCCGCGTTCGGATATCGCTGTGACCCGGTCCCGGTGAACGGATCCGATGCGCATAGGCACAAGCTCTG
Source organism: Roseovarius sp. 217 (assembly GCF_000152845.1). Lineage (GTDB taxonomy): Bacteria > Pseudomonadota > Alphaproteobacteria > Rhodobacterales > Rhodobacteraceae > Roseovarius. Next base: position 1,925,370 of record NZ_CH902584.1, on the reverse strand, counting down.
AATCGCCAGCCTCCAACTGCTCGGAAAAAAATGCCAACCAGCCGAGAGCGGCCAATGAAACGGTGGACTGATCTGATGAAATGGTCACATCAGCATGAATGGCCGCGGAATGACGTTGTTGCAAGCATATCCTTCGGTTAAGCGCACAGGCGACACTGCGACAAATCCGGTCGAACGCACCCGTCCGACAGCGTAAATATCTGCTCAGATGATTGCTTTCGGGGTGGCGATGGAGGAGGTTACGAGGTCGACGCCAAGGGAGAGTTCCACATGATGATCTACGGCTTGCAGACTTGCGCAATCTGTCAGAAGGCCCGCAGAGCATTGGAGGCGGAAGGACTGGATGTCTCTTTCCGTGATGTCCGGGCAGAACCGCTGAGCGAGACGGAATTATCGGCGCTGATCGAAGAGTTCGGGGACCGCCTCGTGGACCGCACATCGAATGATTACCGAGCGCTCAATGACTGGCTGAAGAATTCGGAAGCCGAGGCGCAGATCGCAGCCCAACCCAAGGTAATGGCACGCCCGGTCATCCGTGACCGAGACAGGTTTTACTTGGGTTGGGATGCAACCGTTCAGAAAGCGTTGCTTGCGGGCTCCTGATAACTCAAGCTGAGCAAGTGCAGCGACTGACCCGATCGACGGGCCGCGCTGAGGCAGAGCCTGTCCATTTCGAACGGCTGGTCAGCGCCATCACTCTCGGCTTCAGGCGTCCGCATTTGCAAGAAGTTACCGCACCGCCGCAGGGCAGACTCGAGCCAAACTGACCTTTGGCCTGCGGGCTCGACGGCAATTTGAATTGGGCTAGAAATGCAGTCGCCTTCAGTCTGCGTGAATTGTGGCAACCTGTCCGGAGACGATCGAAAGGGCTAGTGCGACATGACGACATGCACATGCGCGCGGCTCAATGTTGTACGGCCATGCGACGGTCCGCAGCCCAGGGTAAGCGTGGACTTGCAGTCTTTCCCTAGCTCCATCCTGCGAACCGGTTTGTTTGCTCTGAGCCCGGAACCGTGGCAGGCTGTTCATCGGGTGCGAAGAAACAGTCTGGAACAAGTTTCGGTGCCCCTGACCTTGGAGGAGCGCACAATGAACCTGAGACCTGATCCCACATTTCACGCGACACCAAAACTTGCCATGCGGGCCCCGGCGGAGACGCTGGCCTTCACCCTCATGCTCAGTCCTGACGGCTCCAAGCCCGATGGGCTGGCCATCATCGACGTCGATCCCAAGTCGGTCACATATGGCCAGATTGTTCACCAACTCATCATGCCAAACAAGGGCGACGAGTTTCACCATTTCGGCTGGAACGCCTGTTCCTCGGCCCTGTCCCCGCTGACCGGGCACGCCTTTCTTGAACGGCGATACCTGATCATTCCGGGTATCCGATCGTCTCGAATCTACGTCGTCGATGTCAAGGAACCGCTGAAGGCCAAGATCCACAAGATTATCGAACCCGAAGAAGTGTTCGACAAGACTGGATATTCGCGCCCACACACAATCCATTGCGGACCCGAGGGCATTTATGTCTCGACACTTGGTGGCGGTGGACCCGACGGAACCGACGGACCGCCGGGCATCTTCATCTTGGATTGCGAGACCTTCGAGATCCTTGGGCGCTACGAGATGGACCGCGGCCAACAGGACAAGCATTACGATTTCTGGTGGAACCTGCCGCGCGACTACATGGTCAGTTCCGAATGGGGCCTTCCGCCACAATTCGAGAACGGGCTTGTCGCCGAAGATCTGCTGTCAAACAAGTATGGCCACAAGATCCATTTCTGGAAACTGCGCGAACGCCGGAATGTTCAGACGATTGATCTCGGTGCCAACCACCAGATGGCGCTGGAGATCCGACCTGCTCATGATCCGGCCAAGGACTATGGCTTCTGCGGCGTCGTTGTGGACACAACCAATCTCCAGGGGGCCATCTTTACATGGTGGAGAAAAGACGACGGCACGTTCGAGGCCCAAAAGACCATCACCATCGACCCGCGCCCCGCAAAGGTCGAAAACCTGCCGCCACTCCTGCAGGGGTTCGAGGCGGTGCCGCCGCTGGTGACCGACATCGATCTCAGTCTTGATGACAAATATCTCTACGTGGCCTGCTGGGGCCTGGGCGAAATGCATCAATACGATGTCTCCGACCCGATGAACCCCAAACTGGCAGGCAAAGTCGAAATCGGCGGCATCGCACGCGGCACCAAGCACCCCAATGGCAAGGATTTTGCCTATGGGCCGCAGATGGTGGAGATCAGCCGCGACGGCAAGCGTGTCTACTGGACCAACTCGCTATACTCGACGTGGGACGAGCAGTTCTATCCTGACGATGAAGGTGGCCAGATGGTCATGGCCAATGTGGGCGAGAACGGCGGGCTCGAATTGGACAAGAACTTCTATATCGAGTTCCCCAAGGGTTATCGGAGCCACCAAATCCGCCTCGAAGGCGGCGACTGTTCCACGGACAGTTTCTGCTACCCCTCCGTCTGACGCGTGGAGGGCGTCGATACGGCAACGGCGCTGTGGTGGGCCGTTGCCGCCTCCGGCATCTATCACGGGGTCAATCCCGGCATGGGCTGGCCGCTGGCGGTGTCCGCTGCACTGATGGACCGCAACCGCGGCAGCCTTTTCAAGGCGCTGCTTGCGCTGGCGATGGGGCATTTGCTGGCCATGGCCGCAATCCTGTTTCCCTTCACGGCTCTGCTGTTCCTCGTCGAATGGCAGCGGGAGATACAGATCAGTGCGGCATGCCTTGTGATCGCTCTTGGCGTCTACTTGATCGTCAATCGCCGCCATCCGCGTTTCCTCGCCCGCGTGCCGCCTTCGCGACTGGCGCTATGGTCTTTCCTCGCGGCGATGGCTCACGGTGCAGGCCTGATGGTGGTGCCGATCTACCTTGGATTATGCAGAACGGTGGACGCGGATCCGGGTCACAGCGCGGCCGCCACTTTGATGGGGGGCAACACCGCAATAGCTGCCCTTGTCGCCCTGGTGCACACGCTGGCGATGACGCTGTCGGGCGGCTTGCTCGCGATCGGCGTTCACCAATGGCTCGGACTGCAGTTTCTTTCAAGGGGCTGGTTCAACCTAGACCTGATTTGGGCCCTTAGCCTTATTCTGGTGGGGACGATGTCGCTAGTCTTCGTCCACTAGATCTTTCACGTCAGATCGAATGCTGATGGCGCGGCAACCAACGCCCGTTCCGTCCGCGTTGCCGTCATGGCCCAGATCGAAATGCGGCACAAGGGAGTAATCCCCCCGAATTTAAGAGGCTGCAATAATAGAATTTTCTCGGCAAGATGAACGAGGGGATTTCGAATGAAGACAAGCAGATACAGTGAAGCGCAGATTATGGCGATCCTGCGTCAGGCCGAAGGCGGTGTGCCGGTGGCCGAGCTGTGCCGCGCGCATGGGATGAGCGACGCGTCGTTGTACAAATGGCGGGCCAAGTATGGCGGCATGGATGCTTCGATGGTCAGCCCGATGAAGGCGATGGAATGAGGTGGATTGGACAACAGTCTGGGGGACTGTTTTCCCGCCGAATGAGAACGGCCGGTTGAAGCGGATGTATGCAGACCTGAGCATGCAGGCGGATTTGCTTAAGGAAGCCCTTGGAGAAAAGTGACTGGGCCACCTCAACGCCGCGAGATGGCCGATAACGCAGTCGCGCGACGGGGGGCGAGCATTGCTCTCGCCGGCCGGGCCTTGCCATGGTCTTCTCCTCGCTCGCAGCATCATGCCGCTGTTGCGCGGAAAATCCACTTATCCCGGCTGTTCAGATTTTCGCAGCCACCTCTTACGGATGCACCAGTTTAAAAACCGGGAGATTACCTAGACAAGGGCGCAAGGAAGGGGGGTGGATTGTTTTGGCGATGGAATTGAAGTTCGGGCGGCAACCGGACACCAGGCTGACACAAGATTTACGCAAGCGCGAAAGGCCACCCGAGGGTGGCCGTTATCCTGTTGATATTGTTTGATCATTTTGTTTGCGGGAGTATGCAATCGCCGTAACCGACCCATTTTAAAATGCATGGCTTAGTTTGGGTGACCTGATCACAGTTTGCGCTTGCCACGCAGGAGTTTGAGCATCGGCCATACGATCATCCCGAGCGTTGCGAAGGCCAGAACCGCAGAGAGGGGGCGGGTGAGCAACTCTGTCGGATCGCCACGGCTGATCAGCAGGGCGCGCCGTACGCTCTGTTCCGCCATCGGCCCCAAGATCATGCCGAGAATGATCGGCGCGAGGGGGATGTTCACCTTTTCCAGAACATATCCCGCGAGCCCAGCCAGCAGCATCACCCACAGATCAATGGGGCGTCCGTTGATGACATAGACCCCAACGCACATCAGCACGAGGATCGACGGCACGAGCAACACGCCGGGCAAGCGCTGAATCTGGGCAAACATCCGCGTTGCGGTCACACCGCCGACAAGCAGGATCAGCACCGAGGTTAGAAGCATCTCGACCATGAACCCACCAACAAGCACCGGATTCTGGTGGAAGAGCTGCGGCCCCGGCTGCAAGCCGTGGATCGTCAGGGCGCTGAGCACGAGGGCCGCCACCACATTGCCCGGAATGCCCAAGGAGAGGGCTGGGATCATTGAGGCAGCGTTGTCCGCGTTGTTGCCACATTCTGCAGCCGCGACGCCCTGCGGGTTGCCCTTGCCAAAGGTTTCGGGCTCATCCGAGGCGTTTCTGGCCGCGTTATAACTGAGAAAGGCCGCGATATTGCCCCCGGCACCGGGCAGAATGCCGACACCGATGCCAATGAAAGAGGACCGCAGCCATGTCGGAACGAAGCCCCGCAGCTCGCCCTTGGCAAATGGCACCGATTCAAGCCGCAATTGCGCCGATGACAGGCCGCGCAGGTCGCATTTCTCTGCCAGTTGCAGCACTGGAGGCAATGCGTAGAGGCCAACAAGCACAACGATCAAGTCAGGCCCTCCGAGCAGCCAAGTCTGCCCGAAAGTAAACCGTGGCTGACCAGAGAGGGAATCGATCCCCATGGTCCCAATCAGCAGGCCCAGAGTGGCCGCGAGTATCCCCTTGACCGCATCTGACCCCACCATGACCCCGACAGAGGCCATACCGAACATTGCAATCCAAAAGTATTCCGCTGGCCCGAAAAACAGCGTGACTCGCGCCAAAAGCGGGCCCATCGTCATCAGCGCCACGGCGCTGGCAATCCCGCCGATGGCAGAGGACCAGCAGGCCACCTTGAGCGCCTTGGCCGCCTCTCCCCTTTCCGCCATGGGAAAGCCGTCAAAGGTAGTGGCGATCGAGGCGGGCGTGCCGGGGATCCGCAAGAGAATGGCCGGAATAGCCCCGCCGTACATCGAGCCATTGTAAATGCCCGCAACCATGGCAAGCGCCACCAGCGGCTCCATCGAATAAGTCAGCGGCAAGAGGAGTGCGATGGCCATCACCGGGTTGAGACCCGGCAGCGCCCCGATCAAGACCCCCAGAAGCGTGGCACCAAACATCGCCAAAAGCGGCCCGACGGCAAAGACGGCGGTGGTGGCATCGACGAAAAACCCCATCTCACGCCTCGCGCCACAAAGTTGACCAGAATTCCGGCGGAAGCGGTTTCTCCAGAACGGCGGAAAAGACCACCCAGACCAGCGCCATAAAGACCAGCGCCATCAAAACCAGATAAACGGGTTGCCGAAAGCCGAGAACCACAGGCATGACCAGCATCAGCAGAACCGAGGCCGTGAAGAACCCGAGCGGCATCACAAGCGCAATGTATCCTGTCGCCACAACGGTCGCGAGAAAGAGGTTGCGCGGTGCCTCGCTCAAGGGGCGCACTGCATTAACCTTTGCCCGAACCGACCGCAGGGCAATAACCCCGCCAAAGATGGCAAGCGCCAGGCCCAGCACCATGGGATAGGTGCCCCCGGCCCCCGAGTAGGATCTGGCCATCCATGCGGCGGCCAATCCAAGCCCGGTAAAGATCAGACCTGTTAAGAGGTCCTGGCGCTTTTCCATGTTACTGGCCGAGACCGAGCGCCTTAGACACTTTGGCAAGCGCGTCATATTCGTTCTGGAGGCGGGTGCGCAAAGCATCGCCCTTTACAACATTCGGGATCTCGCCCTTGCTGGCAAGGAATTCGACATAGGACGCGTCATTCACCGCCTCGTCGATGGTAGCGGCCAGCTTGTCGACGATCGCCTGATCCATGCCCTTTGGCCCCAGAATGGCGCGCCAGAGCAACGTTTCCTCATCACCCAGACCGACCGCAGCAAGGCCGGAGGCCTCTGGCAGGGCCGAAACATCGGCCGCCGATGTCACCAAAAGGCATTTGGCCTCTTTGGTTTCCACATAAGGCAGCACAGGCGAGATTGAACCGCCATAAACATCGACATGACCTCCGAGGAAGTTCTGGAGCGTTTCGCCCGCGCCACCAAACGGAATTGCGACCGCCTGAATATCGCGCGCCTGAAAGATGCGCTCGGCCGCAAGTTGCATGGTGCCGCCAATGCCATCATTGCCATAGGTATATTTGCCTGGGTTCGCGGCCAACTCGGCCAGGAATTCTTCTCCTGTCGACGCCGGGAAATCCTGTTTGACGCAGAGCGTATAGGCCGTTTCCGAGGTTGACGCGATGGGGGTAAAGCTATCAATGTCATAGGCAACTTGCTGAACCTGCGGCACCGTGGTCAGCGGGCTGTTCCACGTGGCAAAGAGCGAATAGCCGTCAGGCTTGGACTGGATAAATTGCGATGTCCCGACAGAACCGCCGCCGCCATTGATATTCAGCACGGCGATAGACTGGCCCAGTTTCTCCTCCAGCAAGAGCGCCAGCTTGCGCGCACTGGTATCGGTGCCGCCACCGGCCCCGGCGGGAATGGTCAGTTCGATGGCGCGTTCAGGGTATTCGGCAAGGGCCGCCCCCGCGAGGATCGTAAGCGCCGTCGCGCCAAACAGTGTTGCCTTGAGTGTCATGTCTCTCTCCCTAGGGTTATGGATCGTTTCAGCCTATGTCGCTGCGGTAGTGAAATTGAGCAGCGCTGCCGCGCGCGATGCGCCATTCCACCGGCACCCCCTCGAGATCAAAGGCGGTCCGCCGGATGATCGCCACAGGATCGCCAGGCGCGAGCTGCAGTTGGCGCGCGGTTTCGGAGTCAGCCGCGCCAAAAGACAGATCGTCAGTGGCGCGCTTCACCAGCACGCCGAAATGTTCGAAATAGACGGGATAGAGCAGCGGCCCCATATCCGCATCGCTCAACGCTTCGAACCCTTCAAAACGGGCTGCCGGGATATAGAGCGTCTCGTACAGGATCGGCTGGTCTGCAAGGCTACGCAGGCGCACGATATGAATCACGTCAGAGGTGCCAAGAGCCGCCGCGGCCTCGGTTGGGGCCTCTGCCCTTGCGCGCAGGATAAGCTTGCTGGAGGGGATGGAGGGCTGTGCACCGTCCCCGCTATGAAGCTGGAAGAAACGGAACAAGGTCACATCGAAGGAAGGGCGGCGCAGATAGGTGCCCGACCCCTGCCGACGCTCCAGCAACCCCTCGGCCACCAACCCGTCAACGGCCTTGCGCACGGTGCCAACGGAAACAGCGTATTCTTTGGCGATACGTGCCTCGGAGGGGATCGGTTCATCCGGCCCCCATTCGACACTGGCAACGCGCGATGACAAGGCATCCCTCAGCCGTGCATAGGCTGGCAAGCGATCGTCTGAATGCAGATCTGCGCGCATCGTCATGTTCTCCCTTGGGCCTGCATACCGGCGTTGACTCATAAAGTCAACTAGACATATATATGAATTAAGAGTGGAGGATGTATGATCAACTTTGACTGCCACGCCCATGTCTATCATCGCGTCGCGGCGATCGCAGGGGCGCGGTATGTGCCGCAAGACCCTGCCCCGCTGGACACATGGTGCGGGCATCTAAAGGATCACGGGTTGCGCGGCGGTGTCATCGTGCAGGTGAGTTTCCTTGGCACTGACAATGCCGAACTGTGCCGCGCCCTTGAAGTCTTGGATCGTCGCCGGTTTGCGGGTGTGGCCGTTGTGGCCCCGGACGTGCCAACGCGCGAGATTGACCAGCTTGCCGCCTTGGGCGTGCGCGGTGTCCGCTGGAACCTCGTGCGCGGTGCGGAAATCCCAAATCTCAACACCCCCCTTGTGCGCGACTTTCTGGACCGCCTCTTCGCGCGTGATCTACATCTGGAAATTCACCTCGAAAGCCCCCGCCTTGCGCCTTGGATAGGCTCTTTGCTTGATATCGGGGGCAAAATTGTGGTGGATCATTTCGGTTTGCCCTCTGACGTGGCACCGGACAGCGACCCGTTGCTCTCTCAGATCACGCGGCTTCGTGACATATCCCGTCTCTATTTCAAGCTCTCTGCGCCATACCGGACCGCGTTTGATCTCAACGCTCACGCGGCATTTCTGATGCGGACACTCGGCGCCGAACGCCTTGTCTGGGGAAGCGATTGGCCGCATACGCAACACGAGAGCCGAGTGGATTTCGCCAAGGCGGCGCAGGGTCGTGATATCCTTGCAGCCTCGGATGACGCAAAGGCGGTCAAGGACTTGTATGGGCTAAGCGCGGACTGATACCGAAAGCAGTTCCCGAGGACGGATGTAGGAGCTGTCGCGATAGCTGTCTGAGGTGCCCCTAGATTTGTAGACGCTTTGCTTGGTAATTTTGGAGCCAAGGAGAAGCGCGGATGTCATCGCAAAATCGGTTTACGGACGAGTTCAAAAGGGACGCTGTGGCGCAGATTGTTGACCGCGGCTACGCGGTCAGCGAGGTGGCCGAACGGCTGGGGGTCAGCACCAAGTCGCTCTAGACAGGAAAGGCTCGGTTTGCGAAGCCTGCTAAGGTTCGAGAGGCCGAGGCGAATTTGGCCGTCGAGCTCCGTCGGGTGAAGAAGGAACTGGCCCGCGTCACCGAGGAGCGCAATATACTAAAAAAGGCCGCCACATCCTTCGCGCGAGCGTCCCGTTGAAGTATGGTTTCATCCGGGCTCATCGATCCGAGTTTTCGGTGAGGTCAATGTGTCGCGTGCTGATGGTTCACGTCAGCGGCTTCTATGCATGGCATAAGGAACCGTTAAGCCAGCGTATAGGACAGCATGCGCGGGAGGATGTGCGTCAGACCGATTTGATCCGACAGACGTGGGCCGACAGCGGCAAACTCTATGGCTATCGCAAACTGACCGATGATCTGCGCGATCAGGGGGAACAGGTCTCCGAGAACCGCGTCGCCAGGCTGGCCAGCTTAGCTGGCATTTCAGCGCAGATCGGATACCGGCGCCGCCCTGGCCGATATAGCGGCAAGCCATCTGTGTTCGCCACAAATGCTCTGGATCGACAGTTCGATGTTGACCTGCCTGACAGGGTCTGGGTGACCGATATCACCTACATCAAAACCAACGAGGGTTGGCTGTATCTGTCGGTCGTCATTGACCTGTTTTCGCGGCGTGTGGTCGGATGGTCGGCTCAGCCTCGCATGACGACCGATCTGGCGCTGCAGGCCCTGCTGGCGGCCGTCTGGCGTCGCAAACCCAAGACCAAGGTGATGATCCATTCCGATCAGGGATCGCAGTTCACCAGCCGCGAGTGGCAATTGTTTCTCAGCCAGCACAACCTGCAAGCCAGCATGAGCCGGCGTGGGAATTGTCACGATAACGCCGTCGCTGAGAGCTTCTTTCAGCTCTTGAAGCGGGAACGGATAAGGCGACGCACATATCCGACACGCGACGCCGCAAGGCAGGATGTCTTCGAATACATCGAGATGTTCTACAATCCCAAACGCAAACACACGAACAACGGCATGCTGTCGCCCGTTGACTGCGAAGCAAGACAGCAGAAACTGAACCATGCAGGTATTTAGGAAACTAGGGGCACCTCACTTCTCACTTCTCACTTCTCACTTCTCACTTCTCACTCACCGCCGCTCCGCAAACGCCACCAGGTACCACAGAATGGAAGCTTTAGACGCATGGCGTACTGCTGCGGACATCTGACGCCAAAAACGCACGCCTTTTTCCGGGTTTAGAGAGTTAACGTGACAACACCGTCGCGCTTGATGCAATCGGCAAAATGGCGGTCAAAGCGGTTCACCCATTGCCGGACGGTTTCGCGGCTGACCGTCACCCCACGCTCAGCGAGAAAATCCTCGACATCGCCAGTGCTGAGCGCAAAGCGATGTTTGGCCCAGACCACGTAAGAAATGATCGCGCGAGGAAAACAGAAGCCTTTGAGGCGCGGCATTGAGGTCGGTATCTTCATGTCTGGTGCCTAAATCAATGCCAACGCACAAACAGGTTGGCAATGCTCCGGCCTGTTCTTCTCGGCGACGGCGACTGACATGGCGGCGTCCTTCGCGGGGTGCCGAAAAGCCTCCGCCAAGACCCTGTATCCGCAGGTCACGACCTGGCGATGACATCCTGCCACTCCGCGTGACGCTCGAACTGCGCCTTGGCGAAAGGACAGAGTGGCACGATGACGACACCGTCCTGCCGGGCATCCTCCGCCGCCTTCCTCACGAGATGTTCGCCAATCCTCCGGCCGCGCAGGGCTGCCGGAACGTCGGTGTGGTCGATGATGATCATGTCGTTGCTGACCCGGCTGTAGGTCATTTCGGCCACGACACCGTCGACCACGACGAAATACCGCCCCTTTGAGGTCGCCTCCTCCCGTTCGACCTTCAGATCCATCGCCGGTTGCCCCGAACCCGGCACCGCCGCGTCGTGCGGCCGCGGCTTGCCGCGCCGTCCCGGCGCGCACTCCAGAGCGTCGCGGTCCCACCCTCCTAGGTCGGTCGTGGCCCCGTAGGTCAACACGAGGAATTCCATCAGCGTCGCTTCGGGGTCGGCAGAAGACTGCACGGCTTCGTACGGCAGGATGAACTCGGACATGCCTTCATGCCAAAAGGCGGCCTCCGGCCCGACCGAAGCCGCGCGGAAACCTTTCGGCTCCGGATAGGCGTAGGCATAGAAGGCCGGGTAGTCGATCCCGCCGCCGCCGGGCCAGAACCCCACTGATGAAACTTCGCGGTCGTAGGCTTCCTGCGCCACGTCATCGGGCAATGTCGGGATACCCGCCGGATGCAGGGGTGCCCGCCGCCCGGAGAAACGGGTGACGGCCATGTCGAAGCTCCCCCAAAAGAGGTGGACGGGGCTGGATTTGCCGAGAAAGGAGGAGCGGAAGGACTTGAACACGCCGTCGATGGCGAGCAAAGCACCGTGGAAGCGTTGTACCGCCTCGCCATCCCAGGGCCTATCGCGCTCGTCCTCGCTGAACGGTATCGGAAAGGGCACCTCGTTCGGCACACCACTGAACTTGGGCGTTCCGCCCAGATCCGCGACCAGTTTCAGGAAGTGCCCGTGAAAACCGGCGGCCGTCGACGGGCCGAGGGCGAAGCTTGCCGTCTTCCCGTCGCCGCTCGTCCCCTGAACCTCTTGGTCGACGAAATCGAACCGGATCTCGAGACCCGGCCCATCGGGGATCAACGAGGAGGTCAGCCCGCGCGGCGTCGCGTAGAAGGTGGCGTTCCAGGAGTGGTTCAGCCACGGGGTGTGGGCCAGGCGGTATTTCCCCGCGATCTGCAGGTAGAGATGCAGGGCGGAGCAAGTCTCGCGCCAGCCCAGGTAGTCGAGTTGCGGCCACTTGTGGCTCATTGCAGCGTCCTCCGTTCACAGTCGTGCAAGTTCTGGTCGGGTACCGGTCCGGTTCGCTCAGTCCGGCAGCGGGATGTGTTCGTCCCGGTCGTCGGCCGGGAGGTCGAACTGCCCCTTGCCCCAGTTCTCGGCGCGCCACTCGACCTTGGCCTGCTCGATGCGCTCCTTGGAGGAGGCAACGAAGTTCCACCAGATATAGCGGGGGCCCGGGAAGGTCGCGCCGCCGAGGATCATGAGCCGCGCGCCCCTCTCTCCGGCAGCGACCGTGATCCTGTCGTCGGGGCGGAACACCATCATCTGGCCCGCATCGAACGCCTGCCCGGCAATCGAGATGGAGCCTTCGACGATGTAGATGCCCCTGTCTTCGTGATCGTCCGGCATGGGGAGGCGGGCACCGGCCTCAAGAGCCACGTCGGCATAGAAGGTTTCCGTGAACATCTTTGCGGGCGCCGCTTCGCCGTAAGCATTGCCGAGGATCAGCCGCACGGTCACGCCGCTGTCCTCAATCACCGGGAGCGCCTGCTTGCCGAAGTGCTCGAAGGTGGGCACCATGTCTTCCTGCGCGTCGGGCAGCGCAAGCCATGTCTGGATCCCGAACAGACTGTTCGGTCCGCTGCGGGCCGTCGCGGAGGTGCGCTCGGAATGGGTCACGCCCCGCCCTGCAACCATCCAGTTCAGTTCCCCGGGGTGGATGACCTGATCGGCGCCCGTGCTATCCCGGTGGTGAAAGTCACCGCGAAACAGGTAGGTGATCGTGCCGAGCCCCGTGTGCGGATGCGGCCGGACATCGACACCTTGGCCGGTCAAGAACTCGGCCGGACCGGCCTGGTCGAAGAAAATGAAGGGGCCGACCATCTGCCGATTTGGCGCCGGGAGGGCGCGGCGCACTTCGAAATTGCCCAGGTCGCGCGAGCGTGGAATGATGAGTGTTTCGATCGAGTCCACGCCAACATCGTCGGGACAACCCGGATCTACGGATGGATTCCAGCTCATGATTACGTTCCTCTTCATTCTTGCAAGCGAGGCCGACTATCACGCAGGCCCCAGACGGCGGCGCGCGAAACGAGTGCGCGGCTGCCTCCACTGTCGCCAGCCTCCGGCGCTGGCACTAGTCTCGCAATGCGCAAATTTCCGTCGCGTCGAGCGGAACGCCCGCCGGGTGGCGATGTCGGGAATTTGGCAGGGGGACAGCGCGGAAACCTGCGACACTCAGGTTTAGAGCCCCCAGTGCTCAGGATTCTTCTTGAAGTGCTCGATCAACATGTCCGTCAGAACCCGCAGCTTTCGCGCGGGATGCTGGCCCGGGGGACGGATGACGTAAGCGGCCGCGGGAGGAGGTTGATGATTTGGCATGACCTCAACGAGCCTGCCAGAGGCGACATGCTGATGAGTAATACAATCCGGCAGGTAACCGATGCCCAGCCCCGCGACACATGCCGTCATGAGGGCAATGCCGTTATCGGCCTTGAAGATGCCCTGCGGCTGAAAGGTTATGGTCCTACCGCCATCCGTGAGATGCCAAGTCTCGGTTCCCTGCATGAGCGCCCTGTGCGTGGCAAGGTCGTCCAGCGTCTCTGGCACGCCGTGCTCGGCTATATAGTCGGGGCTTGCAACCAGCTTTCCGGTGATCGGACCGATGCGTTTCGCGATCAGATTCGAATCCTCAAGGTATCCCACACGTATCGCGCAATCGAAACCTTCCGCGATGATATCTACAAATCTGTCACTGTAGGTGGCGTGGACCTGAAGCTTGGGATTGCGTTTCGACAATTCGGCCAGGACCGGCGCGAAATGGGTCGGACCGAAGGTCAGTGGCATCGCCACTCTCAGGCGGCCGCGAAGTTCGCCGGTCGGAAGTATCGTCTCCCTGGCTAACTCTAGTTCCGCTCCGATCCGGGCAGCGTGTTCACGAAACGTGATTCCCGCTTCCGTCAGCGCGGCGCCACGCGTGGTCCTCAGCAGAAGCTGGACGCCAAGTTCTCCCTCCAGCTTGAAGAGCCTCCGGCTGACGATCGACTTCGAGACGCCCAACCGCCGTGCTGCAGCTGAGATACCTCCTGCATCGGCTACATCCACGAACGTCCGAAGGTCCTCGATATCCACTTTCGCGTTCCCAGCTCTGCAACTCAATTATTCGCTGTAGGACACTATCGCATCTCATTCAGGAACGGCAATACAACGGCATGCCTTCCGGCTGTACAATCTGCAATCGGCGTGATCGACGGGCGGCAAAAAAAGGCGACCGAAGCTGACACCACTCCGTCCGAAGGGAAGAGCAATGACCTATGAAACGATAATACAGGCCAACCTCGACCGGGTCTTCAACGAGCATGATTCCGCCGACACCTCGCAGCGACGCGGGAGTTTTACGCGGAGTTCGCCGAACTTCATGAGCCGGCGGAGTCCGTTCGGGGCCACGTGGCGATCGACCGCACCGCAACTCAGCTGCAGGCGGACCTGCCAAAGCACGCTGCCTTCACCGCGATCAGGCCCGCCCTTGCCCTCGACTACATCGCCCGCCTGCAATGGCCCGCCACGCCACCCAACGGCCCCGCCGACGCGACCGGTACCGATATAGCTGTTTCGAAAACAGACAAATCCGGAACTTTCTCGTATGTGTTGACCAGCCGGGGACCTGATCCATGACGAAACCTCACATCCGCATCTGCGACGGCCTGTCGCTCTCCGGCCCACTGGCCGGGGATGGCGGCCGCATGGAACCACCCCATGCGCTGCTGTCGACAAGGTAGGTGTTGACGCTGTTATCGTAGGGTACAGCACCAACGGCCTTTTGGCCGCCATGCCAAGTCGATGTCGGGCCAGTAATTCTGCGTCGAAGCCATGCGCTTAGCGGCAACGGGTTTGCCCAAAGCGCATGGTCGGCTCTTCCGAGAAAATCGGCCCGAGATCGCCTCTATTGAATGATTTGCCTTAAGGAGCCGTAATGGAAATCGGCATCGACAGCTTCGCCGCGACAATCCCGATCAGACGACAAGTGCCCCACCCTCGGCAACCGATGGGATGAAAACCCTCCTCGGGGAAGTGGAACTTGCCGACCGGGTCGGCCTCAATGTCTTCGGGATAAGTGAGCACCATCGTGCGGAATTCCTCGATGCCGTGTCGGCGGTCATTCTCGCGGCGACCGGCACCAGCAATATCCGCCTTACCAGCGCCGTGACGGTTCTGAGCGCGGCCAATCCTGCGCGGGTTTTCCATCAGTTCGCAACCCTTGGCCTGATCTCTGCCGGGCGTGCCGAAATCGTCGCCGGTCGCGGAGCATTCGTGGAAGCCTTCCCATTATTCGGGCTGGACACCGCCGACCATGACGACCTCTTCGCCGAGAATATGAACTTGCTACTGAAACTTCGCGAAACGACCGAAATCACCTGGAATGGCCGTTTCCGTCCGACGCTCGACGGCCAGGTGTCTATCCGCGCCCGCACCAGGTCCGCCTACCCCTCGGGCTGGGCGTGGGCGGGACGCTGCAATCCTTTGCTCGTGACGACGCACTGGGCCTGCCGCTGATGATGGCGATTATCGGCGGCGGCTGACGCATTCTTCACCGGCTGGGCCCGGCTGACGGCAAAGATCGGCCGCGAACGCGGCTGGTCACAGCCGACCCGCGAGCAATTCTACGTGATGGCCGGTCCGGAAGGCGCGTTCCTGATCGGGAAACCTGCCGCGGTCGTAGACAAGATCCTGTTTGCCAGCGAGACGCTCGGAGGCGTTTCCCGGATAAACTTCCAGATGAGCACCAGCGCTCAAGACACGGCGGCGATGATGAGATCGATCGAACTGCTGGACTCCGAAGTCGCACCTACCGTTCGACAACGTCTACAGAACGGACCAACTTGATAAGTGCACCGTTCGGCATGGTCACGCTGCTGCACGCCTGGCCGTTCCCCAAATCGAGGATCTGGCTCACGGTGATCCCGTTCTCTTCCTGCCTCGTCACGAGGACAAGGCCGGGCCGCACTGTCGTGATCTTGAGACCCACGGTCTGATCCGGTTGTTCACGTGCCGCTCCGACAAGCGGCGCGTGAACGGGCTGTCGATAGCATCTAAGAACAGACGAGCGCCGAAATCGTGGAACGTGGTTTCCACCGTCTTCCCACCAAGCCTGTCCCATCGGCCGCGGATGTAGGCGCCTCGACCGGCTCCCTTCAATTGCATCGTAGGCGTCGCATTCGGCGTTCCGAAGTCCGAAACACTGCGTTCCGGCAGCACTCGCTACCGCATCCCATACGGAACTAACATTCAGACCCTTGCCGACTTCCACGCAACCAAGGAGATTTCCCACGCATTCCATAACGGCCAAGGGCCTTCCGCGCAGTTGCCGTGAAAGTCTGATCGCCGGCACCGCATTCGCAACAAGCCTGGCCATTCCATCGGGCTCGGCACTGGCTGCAGGGCCCGCCATTCACGATATCCCGCAAGGAGAAAACGCCATGGGCTATATCACAACTAAAGACAACGTCCGGATCTTCTACGAGGACTGGGGCCCTAAAGACGCCCTGCCGATCGTCTTTCATCACGGTTGGCCGTTGAGTTCCGATGACCGGGACGCGCAGATGCTGTTCTTCCTGTCAAAAGGGTATCGCGTCATCGCCCATGACAGGCGCGGTCATGGCCGCTCCGAGCAGGTCGATGACGGTCACGATATCGACCACTACGCCATCGATGCCTTTGCCGTGGCAGAAGCGCTGGACCTGCGAAACGCGGTTCACATCGGTCACTCCACCGGCGGTGGTGAAGTGGCCCGCTACGTGGCGCAGCACGGGGAACCGGTGGGACGGGTGGCCAAGGCCATTCTCATTGCCGCCATTCCGCCACTGATGCTCAAAACCAACGACAACTCCGAGGGCACGCCGATGAAGGTCTTCGACGGTTTTCGAAAAGCATTGGCCGCCAACCGTGCGTAATATTTCCGCGATGTCCCGGCGGGGCCGTTCTACCGCTTCAACCGCGATGACGTGGAGCCGCAGGAAGGCATGATCCAGAACTGGTGGCGGCAGGGCATGATGGGCAACGCCAAGGCGCATGACGACGGCAACAAGGCCTTTTCGGAAACCGACCAGACCGAAGACCTGAAGGCGATCACCGTGCCGACGCTGGTGATGCACGGCGAAGACGATCAGGTTGTTCCGATTGCCGCGTCGGCGGAGAAGTCGATCAAGCTGCTGGCGAACGGAACGCTGAAAATCTATCCGCGTCTGTCTCACGGAATGTTTGCCACGCATCCTGATCTCATAAACGCCGACCTGCTGACCTTCATAAAGGCCTGAGCCGCGGCGGCTCTGCAAAACCTGCTCGGCCTTATGCCCGCTCTTTCAAGGTGGCAAAGTCGAGCAGGACTCAGGATTTCACTTCAAACAGCGGTCGCAAAACGGTACCGAATCTATGCGATCCGTTCCCCTTCTCGCCCCGAATTTAAATCTCTGCCCGCGTCGAGCCCGGATTCATGTCGCGGCGAGCGACCCGGCCCTTTGGGGCCGAAAAAGGCCTGCCATGAGCGCAAGCACGGCGAATACCGTTACGGTCGGCCCCGCGCCAAAGGCTGCCAGGAAAACCCCGAAAATCGGTGCGCCGGCGGTTTGCCCTACGGCAATCGTCAAAAATCCCACCATCAGCCCTGTCGCCGGACGATGCGGCAGGACCCGTAGGCCCCAGACCAGGTAGACCCCCGTAAGCATCAAATAGGACGCCCCAGAAACCGCGCCGCCCAGCATCGCCGTCGCTGTGGATGCCACGGTGTAGCCAACCGCCGGGATGCTGGCCGCCATCATGGCAAGGAACGCGCAGTGAACGCGCTCCAGCCCTAAGCGGTCGATCAGGCTCCCGGCCCAGGCCCCGGCGATTCCGCCGGCACCGATGCAACTCCACAGGAAGCTCGATGCGGTTATGCCCCAATCCAGGCGCTGTGATATCAGTTGGCTGCCGAAAGACCACAGCGCCGTACTCGCCGCGCCCATCAGGAACGCTGCCGCGACCAGCCGGAACAATTGCCCCGTAATGGCCGGAACCCCGCCCGGCCGCGTACCGCCGCGGGATGCAGGCAACGAGATCACGGCGATTCCCGCGAGGATTGCCGCAAGGGCCGCGAAGCAGGCGAAGGCAAGCCGCCACTGCCCTGCCATTGCCAGCGCGATCGGCCCGGACAGGGCGACACCCGCGCTGGTCCCGGCATTGATCGTAGTATTTGTGGCGTCTTGCTGCCTCGCGCGAACGGTTGCCGCCACGGCTTCGGCCATCGGCGGAGAGGCCAATCCGGTGCTTAACCCGGCCACGATCACGGCGACAGCTAAAACCATCGGCGACGGCGCCAGCGCGATGCCTGCCATGCCGACGGCTGCAACGATGGCCGCCGTGGTGGCAACGGCCCGCGCGCCGATCCACTCGGTCAGCACGGCCGAAACGATGATCGCGACGCAGTAGCCGGCGAAGGACCCACCTGAGATCACGCCGCTCAATTCCGGTCCAAGGCCGAGATCGGCGTCGATCTGCGGCAGAAACAAACCAAAAGCGAAGCGGGCGAACCCGTAACAAACAGCGATCAGGCCAAAGCCCGTGGCGCCGATGCGCAGGGCCGGGCTTATGATCGTGCTTTTTCGACAAAGACAGCTGCCGCCGATCTCGCAGCTGTTATCGCCGCCGCGCCCCGATAAACCGTTGCATGTGTCGCACCCTCGCAAAGCAGAAGCACCTGCTCGGCCAGGTCGGGGTTGTCACGTCCAAGCTCTTCGGAAACGATTTCACGCACCCGCGCCCGGAAGGCTGTTTTGTGCGGTCGCAATGAGCTTGCGTGTCAAATCCATGGGGTCCCCTTTCCAGCGCTCGCGTGCCCTAATGTAAAACGATCGATTTACATTGCAAGTCCATTGACTGCCAGGGAGCATCCAGCTCTGTCCCGGTTTTCGCAAAACCGGGCATATCGGCTTCGGGATCATTGCAGGAAGAGTAGTCGCCTGCCGTCCTTCAAACCCCAATATTTCGTGTATTTTCGGTGGTCGCCCGACACCCGGACACCCGGTCTATCCGCACAGGTCACAGGGTTGTGTCCCGGATCGCTGCACACAGTGTACCGGCGCACGGCACTATCGCCGCCAGGTGGGAACCGGCAATACCGCCGCAGGCAGACGCGCAGTTTGCGCCCGCCACACTGAGAGAAACCATTGCTGAGTACAGCACATGAAAAGGAGGCACCCATGACCTTTCGCAACGGACTCGACTCACTTCTACGCCCCGAAGACTCCGTCCTCGTTCTGATCGACCACCAGCCCTATCAACTGGCAAACCTGAACAGCCATGATCCCCACATGGTGGTCAACAACTCGACGGCGCTGGCGAAAGCCGCAAAGGCATACAATGTCCCGACAATCCTGACGAGTGTCATCGCCAGTCGGGGCGGAGCAATCTTTCCGCAGATCACCGATGTATTTCCCGGCCAGGAGGTCATCGACCGGACCTTGGTCAACACCTGGCAGGACGAAAAGGTCGTCGACGCGGTAAAGGCCACGGGTCGCAAGCAACTCATCATCGCCGGTCTCTGGACCGAGGTCTGCGTGGCGATGCCAACAATCCATGCACTGGGTGATGGCTGGGACGTGACGGTCGTCACGGATGCGTCCGGCGGCACTTCAGTCGAGGCCCACGAGGTCGCCATCCAACGCATGATCGGCGCGGGTGCGAACATGATGACCTGGCTGGCGGTGGTCGCCGAATGGCAGCGCGACTGGGCCTGGACCGAGCACGCCGAAGAATTGGGGCAACTCCTGATCCAGCATTGCGGAGGCAGCGGCATCGCCCTCCTGTGGGAACAGCAATTGCTGAATACACCGGTTCCGAAAGAAGCCTGACCCAACCGGGATGGCGGCACGTGTCCACGCGCTGCCATCCCACCATGTCGGACCTTCACAGCGTTCAACACGCGGGAACCGATGCCGCCTGAACGGGTTCTTGCGCTGCGCCATCGGCACCTCCATCATCATGAACACACCAAACCTGCGACGACAGGTTAGTTAATGCAACAGACCCCCTGAAAGTCTGATAGGAAAGGCGCTTACGACACGCTCAAAGGCGAAATCTCTGCGGCCGCAGCACGGTGTTTTTCAACAGAATCCGCCCTCACTGCCCAGATGACTGGCGGGGCACCAAGTCCGGCATAGGGGAAATCAAATTCCTGCCGGTTTGTCCTTCAATTGTCTGGATCAACAGATCAACGGCCAGTTTGGCGAGCTCGTCCAAATGCAGATCCACCGCGGTCAGGGGCGGATCAGCCAACTTTGCACGTGAACCGTCATATCGAGTGGCCAAACGCAAAGTTTCCGGCACAGCCCGATGCAGTGATTTGGCTGCTTTGGTGGCGCCGGAGGCAAATGCGTCGACGGGCACATAGAGGGCATCAAGGTCGGGATGATCCGCCAGCAAGGCAGTACAACATTGTTCGGCTTCAGTTTCCCCTCCGGCTTCATCTACGCGGACAAGAGTTAGCGGGATGCTGTGGTTCTCACAAAAGGCGGTATAGGCCGCCTCGGTCTCCAGATAGGAATTGCGGCGTTGTGTGCCCGTGATCAGGGCGACCTTGGTGGCACCGGCATCGCGCAGGTGGTTCAGGACCATAAGGGCGGTCGCATAAGAGTGTAGATCGACGAAAGGAATGTCATCCCGCCCCGGCACGCGTCCGATTGAAACGACCGGGATACCGCTGTTAAAAAAGCGGTCCACCATGGGGTCGTCCGCAAAGGGTTCGACCAGAATGGCACCATCCATCGCAATGGCATCAAGCTCGCTGTCTGCCTCCATCGGCGGGATCAGGCAAAGTGCCTGATTGCGTGTCAACGATGCGACCGCAGCGGTCGCTGCGATTTCCATAAAGAACCCAAGCCGCGATGGCCCGGCTGCAATCGAGAAGGGCATCGAAGATGCAAGTGCGATCATGCCTGTCCGTCCGGTGCGAAGGGATTGCGCCGACCGATTAGGGCGATAGCCCATTTCCCGTGCCAAGTCCTTAATCTTCTTGCAAGTCTCGGGGTCAACATGCCGCCGACCACTGAAGGCGTGGGAAACAGTTGTCTTCGAGACTGCAGCCAGACGGGCCAGATCGCTTATTGTCGGTTTGCTCATTTCACCCCGAGATCAAGAACGCTTCTCTTTGACCAAAGTTAAACGAATGGCCGAGATTTGCAAATCGATTTGCACGAATCACATTTTCTGCTAGATAAAGCTCGTGCAAACCGATTTGCATCGCCACGTTTCGGGCTGCGTTCCTGAATTTTGCGACAACAGGGAGAAAAAAATGACAACACTTGATGAACCACACGACCCAACCGATGAGGTGCTGCCGTTGCGCAGCCTGATCCTGTTTGGTCTGCAACATGTGCTAGTGATGGCGGCATCGCCGATCACCGCGGTATTTCTCGTTGCAAAGGCGTTGAATTTTGATGATGCGGTAACCGTTTCACTGATCAGCGCGACATTCCTCATCTGCGGCTTTGGTACGATCCTGCAAAGCTTTGGCCCTGCGGGATTTGGTGCGCGCCTGCCTTTCATCATGGTGCCGGGTGGCGCGCCAATCGCGATCTTTCTGGCGATTGCTATGCAAACCGATGTCCAGACCGCTGTCGGTGCAGTGATCATGACGGCGATCTTCTATTTTATCGCATTGCCGGTGTTCCGCAGGCTGTTGGCCTATTTTCCGCCAATCGTCGTGGGAACCATGTTGCTTCTCGTTTCGATCAACCTTGTGCGGATCTACGGAGGCACGATCACGGGAAAACCCGGATCGGAAGGGTTTGCTGACCCCGTGAAGATCGGACTGGCCTTGGCCACCATTGTTTTGACAGTGCTCTTTGCCCGATTTTTCAAGGGCACACTACAACGCCTTGCGGTTATGCTGGGTCTTGTCGGTGGTACGCTGATTGCGATGGCGCTGGGACAGGTCAATCTGTCCGGTGTTCTAACCGGTCCAGCGATTGCCGTCCCTCAGTTGTTTCCCTTTGGCATGCCCACGTTCAACCTACTTGCCGCCCTGCCGCTGATTGTCTTTTCCATCATTTCGATGGCCGAAGCGACAGGGCAGACCATTGCAACAGCTGAGATTGTCGGTCGACGTGGGGATGCGCACGCAATCGTGCCCAAAACGATCCGTGGTGATGCGCTGACATCTCTGGTTGGTGGTTTGTTTGGCACATCCTTAATCATCACATCTGGCGAAAACATCGGTATCGTGCGCGCCACCAACGTGAAATCACGGTATGTGACTGCTGTTGCCGGCGTCATTCTGGTTGTAATCGCCTTGATCGCGCCAATCGGACGATTGGCGTCTGCCTTGCCGGGGCCGGTCGTCGGGGGCACTGCAGTCATCGTATTTGCCATCATTGGTGTTATCGGTATCGATCTGTTGCGCCGTGTCGACCTGCGTGAGCATGGCAATATGTTCACCTTGGCCACAGCCCTGTCATTGGGCTTGCTGCCCATCCTGGTGCCCGGCGTCTACAGCCAGTTTCCACAATGGTCCCAGATGATCCTTGGAAACGGTCTGGCGATGGGAACGATCACAGCCGTGATCATCAACGCCCTGTTCTACCATATCGGCGCAGGGACGTTGAGTGAGACCGAAAAGGCCGTGGCCGAAGCGGAGACAGGCGTATGACTGCCCTTCGCGAGCGTCTGGCCGCCCAAGGCGATCTGTTGTTGTTGCCGGGACAGCTCTATGCTGACGGCGCATGTCAAAGCGGGAAAGGGGTGCTTATCCGAAAGGGTAAGTACCACGAAATCGACGATGCAGCGGCGCTTGCCGCCTGTCATCCTGACCTGTCGCCGGTTGACCTTCCCGATCATCTGATGATGCCGGGTTTCATCGACACCCACACGCATCTGACACAGTCTCTTGGAAAGTCGCTGGTGTTTGGCGAGCCGTCCGAGATTTTCCGCCGTATCTGGGTGCCGCTTGAATCCAGCCTCTCCGAGCGGATGGTTTATCTATCGACAAAACTATCTGCGTTGGAGTGTTTGCGCGGAGGCTTCACCACCGCAGTAGATGCAGGTACCCGTTCGAGAGGATGCATCGACGCACTGGCACAGGCGGCACGGGAAACCGGACTGCGCAGTGTGATCGGATTGATCTGCAACGATCTGGGCGGTACTGCACATATCCCTGACCGGGCGGACATTCTGGATCGGGCGCAGCGCCATCTGGACGGGTGGCAAGACGATCCCTTGATCCACCCTTCGTTGGCAATTTCCATTCCCGAAGTCGGAACCGATGAGATGCTGTGTGATGTGTCGCAGATGGCTGGTCAGGCTGGGGCCATTTTCCAGACCCATGTCAATGAACACCTTGTCGCTGTCGAAAGGTCTCTTGTGGATCGTGGCATGCGTCCGCTGGAACATCTGGCGCACATCGGTGCGCTGGGACCGCATGTTCTGATTGCCCATTCGACATTGGTCACACCAACTGAACTGAACCTGTTACGCGACAGCGGAACAGCGGTTGCCTACAACCCCGTCGCCAGCGTCTGGAAGGGGAATGCCATTGCACCGGCCCTGCAGATGGAGGCCTTGGGCATTCGCTTTGGTCTGGGGACTGACGGCACACGGGCAGACGGGTTTCGCCTGATGGATGCCGCCGAAAGCCTTCAGCGTGCAGGCTTCGGTCTGGCGACTGGCGATTCATCCTGTGGCGGCGGCTGGCTTTGGCTGGAAGCTGTAACCAGCCGTGCCGCCGACAGTGCGGGATTGTCTAAGGTCACGGGGGCGGTGAAAACCGGCCTTGAGGCGGACTTTCTTCTGGTTGATCTGGATCGGCCCGAATTCACGCCGACCTATGATTTGATCTGGGAGTTGGTGCGTTACGGAAACCGCGACCAAATCGATGCGGTATTCACCCAAGGCAAGCTTCGGCTGTGGCAGGGCTGGCCTGTCGATTGGGATGCCCGCGCATTGCTGGCAGAGATCCGCGCGCATGCGGGCAACGCGATTGAGAGGTCTGACATCAAACGCATTCATCCGGTTGCCGCAGCACACAAGAAGGCACGCACATCGTGACCGTTGAATTGCTTCTCATTCTATCTTTGATCGTGTTTGTCTCTGCGTTCGTTCAAGGTGCAATCGGCATCGGTTTTGCACTGATTGTGGCACCGATCATCGGCCTGATGCGACCCGACCTGCTTCCTGTCACGTTGCTCATCCTGATGCTGCCGCTGAACAGCCTTGTCGCGTGGCGCGAGCGGCCACATGTGGACTGGAACGGCGCAAAGTGGATCACCGTCGGGCGGTTTGCGGGCACATTTGCCGGGCTCTGGCTGTTGGCCGCACTGTCTGCAAGTCAACTCGATCTGGCCGTTGGCTGGTTCACTATTATTGCGGCTGGTGCAGCGCTGTTTGCACGCCCCTTTGATCCAAACAAGCCTACCGCGCTTGGGGTCGGTTTGTTTACCGGCATCACCGAAACCTCGACAGGAATCGGGGGGCCACCGCTGGCCCTGCTATATCAACATGCGTCAGGACCGGTTTTGCGCTCGACCGTTGCCGTGTGCTTTCTGGTGGGCGAGGTTCTTTCTTTGATTGTGCTCGCAGGCGCGGGACGGATCGGTCAGGAGCAACTTCTTGCCGCCTTGTATCTGTGCCCCGCTGTGCTGCTTGGAAGTGGCCTGTCGCGGCTGACCCATAGCCGCATCAGCGGGCCGGGGCTTCGTCTGGCCGTGCTTGTCTTTGCAATTGTCAGCGGTCTCTTTCTGATCTTCAGGTGAGGCCGCACAGCACCCGGTATCGTCGTCGCCCGGGCTATGAAGCCGGGCGATGGCTGGCTTCATAGCTTGCGCGTCGACAATAGTAGTGGCCATTGGCGCAGAGCGCAGCGAACTTCCACTCTCCGCCGTCGATCGACTTCAACGGCCCTAACTGGACCTTCGCGAGGTTTGTCATCGCTGCTGCGCAGCTTCCCCGAACCGGGCCTTCGCGGCATCGTGCAGCATTATCGGCACCGTAAACTTAATGCACGGCCTCCATTGATGTGCGATGGGGCCGCATGATCACAACCAACACCGCACCGCTTTATCACCGCCACCGATTTCCACCTGAGGTGATCGCCCAAGCGATCTGGCTGTATTTCAGGTTTCCGCTCAGTTTGCGGATGGTCGAGGATATTCTAGCCGAGCGAGGTATCATTGTTTCGCACCAGACGATCCGAACCTAGGCTGAGAAATTTGGACGTCATTTTGCCGCCGACATTCGCCACAGATCGGCCGGTAAATTTGATGGCAAGTGGCACCTCGACGAGGTCGGGATCACGATGCGCGGCAAGAAGCATTGGCTGTGGCGCGCGGTTGATAAGGACGGATTTGTTTTAGACGTTTTGGTACAAAGTCGTCGCAATAGGGCCGCAGCTAAGCGCATCATGCAAAAACTTCTGAAGCGGCAAGGGGCAGCCCCGCGTGTCATGATAACGGACAAACTCCGGTCATACGGAGCGGCAAAACGCGAAATCATGCCCAGTGTTGAACACCGATCGCACAAGGGTCTGAACAACCGATCTGAGAATTCGCACCAACCGACGCGACAACGGGAGCGAGGGATGAAGACGTTCAAATCACCTGGTCATTTGCAGCGGTTCCTGTCCATCCACGATCCCATAGCCAACTTGTTCCATCTTCCGCGCCACGAAATGCCGTCCACCGACTTCCGCGAAATGAGATCGCTCGTCATGCAAATTTGGCGCGAAATCGCTCAGGTTGAAGTCGCGTAAGGATCAAACTGCTAGATTCCCTTGGCTGGAGTCAGTTAACTTTACGATACCCGCGTCGTCACTCTGGCTGGAGCGGCCTTGTCTGCACGACAAGATTGGTGACAAAGCGCTGAACGGGATCTTCGTTCTGGTTCAGAGTCACAACACGCGCCTTGATCAGGCCTTGCGTCGAACGCGATCTCGATTGCCGGGCCTCAAGAATCTCGCTGTCGGCGCGCAACGTGTCGCCCGGTCGAACCGGCCGCAGCCAGCTGAGCTCGTCGACACCAGCGCCGATGATTCCGCCGGCGGGTGACATCTCCGATCCGATCAGAAGACGCATCGTCAGTGCCACGGTGTGCCAGCCGCTGGCGGCGAGACCGTGAAAGAACGTCGCAGTCGCGGCCTCTGGATCTAGGTGAAAAGGTTGTGGGTCGAACTGAGTGGCGAAGGCGATGATGTCGTCTTGCGTCACCGTCAGGCTGCGCGTTGTGAAGGTCCGGCCAGGCGTGAAATCCTCAAGGTAAAGAAGTGTCATTGCGGTCTCTCCTGCCAGCGGTTCAGTTTAATGGCGATCCCGATGACCAGCCCGTAGACCAGCATTGCGAGGCCAATCGCGGCAAAGACGCCGCGGACCCCGAGCGGCGTCACTTGGATTAGAACGAATGCGCCAAGTACCGCGACGGTTACGCGGGTCAGGCTGCTGATGATGGGCCAGAACATGCGGCCAGCACCTTGAGATGCGAAATAGAGCGCGAGGCCTACGCCGAAAAAGGCGTAGAAAGGGGCTACGATGCGGAAATAACTGCGCCCGACGGCGAGCGCGGCCTCGTTTGACGGATCAAGGAACAGGCCGAGCCAGAGGTCCGGAACGATCGCTAGGATCAGCCCAATACCCCCGACGATGACTGCCGCTGCCAGTGATCCAGTCCACGCCACCCGCAGGGCACGGTCGGTCTGACCTGCGCCTACATTCGCCCCGACCATCGCGGTCATGGCTGCGCCGATGCCGAAGATCACGGGGATCATCAAGAACTCAAGACGGGCCCCGAGGCCATAGCCTGCGAGGGCCGCTTCGCCGAACTGCCCGACGAGGCCGACCATGACCACCGTCGTGAAGACAGTCAGAACCGTGTTCACCGATGCCATCATTCCAACGCGCAGGATGTCGCGGAACATACCGACGTCAATCCGTTGTGCCGCGCCAGAGAAGATCAGTCCGGTCCTGCCCGTGGCAATCAGCGTGATGGCGACAAGCGCCCCAATACTGTAGGCCACGATCAGGCCCATCGGCAGCCCGACGATGCCAAGGGCGGGGAACGGGCCCCAACCGAACGCGAAGGCGCCTGTCAGCGGGATGGATCCGGTTGCAACCAATAGTAGCATGAGGGAAGGCGTCTGCATGTCACCAGTCCCGCGAATGACGCTGAGGGCCGTGTTGAAGAGCCAGATGGCGAGACAGCCCGGAAAGAAGACGGCGGCATAGGTAGATGCTGCCGTGATGGCGTCAGAGCCACCGCCCAGACGGGCGAACACCGCTTGCCCAGCTGTCGCCATCAGCGCCGCCGACACAAGTGCAAACCCGACGGCGATCAGGCCGGCGGTCAACGCTAGCGTCGCGGCGCGCTGCTGCTGCGATGCCCCGAGGGCGCGCGCAATCGCGGCGGAAACCGCCCCGCCGATTGCCCCCGCAGACAGCATCTGCGTTAGCATGACGAGAGGAAACACCAGCGCGAGCCCCGCAAGGGCCGTAACCCCCAACACACTGGCATAATACGCCTCTGCGACGCTCTGGGCGGCTTGAACGAACATTGCCAAGACGTTCGGCGCGGCCAGTTTCAGCAAAGTCGGTCCGATCGGGGCAGTCAAAAGCGCGCGCGTGCGAGAGGCCCGCAGCGTGGCAGCGGCACTTGGAGCTTCAGTGTTTTCCGAAAGAGAAACCTCGCTCATTGCCGCTCTCTCACGCGAAAACAGGATGCAGGCGAGCCGCATAAGGCATGTTGTCTCGCGAGGCAGAACCGTTCTTTTATTTGCATGCTGCCCTCTTCAGACGCGCCCAATACGGCTTTTCAGCCAATAAGTTCCAAAAGGGAACTCTATATGTGTAAGTTCCCTTCCGGAACCTGTCAATTCCTGATACGAGAGGGGTATGAAATGGAACGAGCTTCACTCAGATGCATGCCCAGTTGCCCGCGGATTGTCCGTCATTGGCGACCGTTGGACGATGCTGGTTGTTCGGGAGTGTTTCTTGGGAATTCGGCGCTTCGATGCGATGCAGAGCCGCTTGGGCATTACGCGTCATGTCCTTGCAGATCGTCTAAGAACTCTCGAGGCCGACGGCGTTCTGCGGCGCGAGGCCTATCAGGATCGCCCTGTGCGGTACGAATACCGGCTCACGGACAGAGGCAAGGCGCTTTATCCCATACTCGTTTCTCTGATCGACTGGGCCAATGCGCACGTTCCTTTGGAAGGTGAATCGGCGGTGACCCTTCTGTCGCGCAGCACCAATCAGCCGATCGCACCGATGCTGATCGACCGGAACACGGGCGAAGATATTACGACCCGCACCGTGCGCGCCGTCATGAACGAGCCTGTCCCGCCTCAAGATGGCTGAGGGCGGGGCGGCACCGTAAAGTTAACTGACTCCAGCCAAGGGAATCTAGCAGTTTGATCCTTACGCGACTTCAACCTGAGCGATTTCGCGCCAAATTTGCATGACGAGCGATCTCATTTCGCGGAAGTCGGTGGACGGCATTTCATGGCGCGGAAGATGGAACAAGTTGGCTATGGGATCGTGGATGGACAGGAACCGCTGCAAATGACCAGATGATTTGAACGTCTTCATCCCTCGCTCCCGTTGTCGCGTCGGTTGGTGCGAATTCTCAGATCGGTTGTTCAGACCCTTGTGCGATCGGTGTTCAACACTGGGCATGATTTCGCGTTTTGCCGCTCCGTATGACCGGAGTTTGTCCGTTATCATGACACGCGGGGCTGCCCCTTGCCGCTTCAGAAGTTTTTGCATGATGCGCTTAGCTGCGGCCCGATTGCGACGACTTTGTACCAAAACGTCTAAAACAAATCCGTCCTTATCAACCGCGCGCCACAGCCAATGCTTCTTGCCGCGCATCGTGATCCCGACCTCGTCGAGGTACCACTTGCCATCAAATTTACCAGCCGATCTGTGGCGAATGTCGGCGGCAAAATGACGTCCAAATTTCTCAGCCTAGGTTCGGATCGTCTGGTGCGAAACACTGATACCTCGCTCGGCTAGAATATCCTCGACCATCCGCAAACTGAGCGGAAACCTGAAATACAGCCAGATCGCTTGGGCGATCACCTCAGGTGGAAATCGGTGGCGGTGATAAAGCGGTGCGGTGTTGGTTGTGATCATGCGGCCCCATCGCACATCAATGGAGGCCGTGCATTAAGTTTACGGTGCCGTGACCGGTTGAAAGAGTGCATTGTTTGTCATGTTCAGACTTTCGGTTGGGAATTGCGTTCGTTCAGCACGGTTGCTGTGGCGTGTTCGTTCAGGCCGACTTGCGGTAGCGTTCGGCGGGCTGGGCATTGCGAAAACCGGGCAGCATCGCTTGGCGGGTGGCGTCATAGGCTTCCCATTGCCCGGCATCAGGCAGCGGCGGGATGGTGACGGTTTCGCGGCGGTCAAAGCCGACCAGCGCCGCGTCAACCAGATCGCCCACCTCCATCACATTGGACAAAGTGTTGACGTCAGCCCCGACATGATCCCAGATCTCGGTGCGCGTCGTGGCGGGAAGCACGGCTTGGACGTAAACGCCCTTCGGCCCAAGTTCGAGGCTAAGCCCCTGCGACAGGAACAGCACGAAAGCCTTGGTTGCCCCGTAGACCGTCATGCTGAACTCGGGCGCCAGTCCGACCACCGAGCCGATGTTGACGATCGCGCCCTCGCCGGATTTCGCCAGACGCGGCGCAATCGCGCTGGCCAGCCGCAGCAGCGCGGTGGTGTTAAGCGCCACAAGCTGCGCAACGGAGTCGGTGCTTTGCTCGATGAAGCTGCCGCCGATGCCGGTTCCGGCGTTGTTGACCAGAATCCCGATGCTGGCGTCGTCGCGCAGCCGCGCCTCGACGGTGGCGAGCTCGGTGGCTTGCGTCAGATCCGCCTGAAGGATGTCGACCGCTACGCCGGTTTCTTGACGCAAACGGGCAGCCACAGCCTCCATCCGCACCTGGTCACGGGCGACCAGCACAAGGTCATGGCCGCGGCGCGCGAAACGGTCGGCATAAATCGCACCAATTCCGGTCGATGCGCCGGTGATGAGGACTGTGGGTTTGGTCATGGCATTGCTCTCTTCCTGGATCGGGGCTATATTCATGACGCGCATCATGATTGGTCTTTAATATGATGACCATCATGAATATGTCAAGAGCAGGAAACAGAGAGATCAAGCCATGAAAGTGTCCCGCGAACAGATGGCAGAAAACCGCCATCGGATCCTTGCCGAAGCCAGCCGCCTGTTTAAGGATCGGGGCTTTGATCAGGTGTCGGTGGCCGAGGTGATGCAGGCCGCTGGGCTGACCCATGGCGGTTTCTATGGGCATTTCAGCTCGAAAAGCGATCTGATCGCACAGACGCTGGAGCATGCCCTTGCCGGGGATTCGGGGGTCAGTCGCGGGTTTGACGCCTATCTTGAGTCTTACCTTTCGCCCCGGCACCGCGACCGCGCCGCCACAGGCTGCCCGACGGCAGCGCTCGCTTCGGACACCCGCCAACAGCCTGCCAAATCGCGCACCGCGATGGCCGCCGGGCTACAGGCGCAGATTGCCCGAATTACCGACTCGCTGTCCGATCAGTGCAGCCAAGACTCGCGTCGGGCGGCGATAGGCTCATGGTCGGCGATGGTCGGCGCGATGATCCTTGCCCGAGCCGTCGATGATGGTGCCTTGTCGGACGAGATACTGGAGCAGACGCGCGCTTGGATTTCAAAGGCGCAACAGCCCTGAATTCCGCCCTTTGACGGTCAGGGAACAGAGCGGGGGGCAGGACGGACCCGCCCCCCGCGTGTTTCGGTTCTGTCGCAAACTTTAGCAAGGCTTTGAAAAGGTTAACCTGCGGGCATGATTGTGCCGCAAGCGCAGCAAATTTCTGGAAGGGGGTTGTTCCGTTTGCTGCAAACTGGTCCTTTCGGATCATGTGAGCGACTTCGATACAGTGACAATGCCCTTCGTGATCTACTCGGTCGCCTCTTCGGTTGCGCGCAAAAACGATCCTATGGTTCCGGAGTTCTCGGATTGGCTGCACGCGCAGGTGCAAGCCGATGGTATATCGGCGCGGCGCGACGTGGCAAATGCACTTGCTCGTCCAGACTGATCTCGTTTCCGTCATGGACCTTGTTTTGAACATGGGTTTCCACCCGGCAGGCCCATTTGCGAGGGATACCAGTCAAGCAATGTGGTTGGAATGAGGGTCGGCCGAGGGCCGGTTTTTATCTGGCACCCCAGCTACTTCGCCGTTGTAACTGCAGGGCCCGCACCTCCAACTCAGTCAAAATGGGCTCACTACTGGCATTCACCGCAATTGGCTCGAAGGTTGGCTGTCATGAACCAACCATGCCTTTGCAAACTCCGCTTCCTGCGCGTAGCAGACTTTGGTCCAAACCGCAGCATCGTGGTCGTGCCTCTCGGACTTTGAATGGTTGCTTTGCTGCGCTCTAGCTTGGTCTAATTGGGTGCCGCGAATGACCGGAAATCGCCCATATTGTGGAAAAATTGACGTTTGCGAGCGCAGAAATTGCGGCTCTCTTCCCGAGCCTTCTTGAACTCGGATAACTCGAGTTTACTGCAGCGCCAATTTGCAGCGCAGAAAATTGTCCAACAGTCGCGAGACATCATTGTCGAACCCGTTCCACGGCAAGCTGCCGCAAAAGGTGATCGATCCGACCGAAAAGACCGATCCGCCTTTTGGCAGGTCGAAATAGATCAGATCTGCGTGTTTGGCGTCTTCCTCCGGCCCGCCGGTCAGGTTCGTCAGGTGGGTAAGCTGCTCTTCGGGGACCAGCATGAAGGCCTGATTGTCGCCTGCGGAGCGTGCCAGCAAAACGTGGTCCTGCGGCGAGCCGATGCGATGATCGACATGGTCAAGCTCGAAGCCTGCGGCACCGTTGCCGCTGAACCCGTAATCGCCGAACAGATCATCGGTTACGCCCTCAAAGAGCCAGTCGAACCTCGGATCGAAGCACATCCGCTGATAAGGCGCACCGTGAAACTCGCCCTGCGCGGCAAAGCCGATCCCGACGAGGGCCTGCGGTGCCCGCCCGCTGCGCCGCCAAAGGCCCCCGTAGGTGCCATCGAAGGCGTTGTAATACTCGCCCGGTTCCGCCGCCCATGCGCGGATGCCGTCCTCGGCTCGGCGGATTTCGAGCAGGCTGTCATTCTCGGCATGCCGGGCGATGCGCCAGTAGAAGCCGTTGCCCCCCAGATAGAGCAGATTGCCACCCGAATCGCGATAATCGCGCAGTGCGTCCAGAGTCTCGGCGGTGTGGTATTCGGGGTGGGTGGTGGTGGTGACGGCCTTGTACCCGGCCAGAACCTCAGCCCCTTCGGCATGCAACTCGTGGTCGGTAATGATATCATACTCCATGCCCTTGGCATGCAGCCAGCTGATCAGGTGGCTGTCAGCCGGGAAATGCCGCAGGCCCGAGCAGGTAGTAGCCCCGAAGGTAACAAAACCGGGCCGGAAATTGAACAGCGGCCGCCGGTGCGAAGCGTGGCAAATGCCCGACCCGTCGGAATGGGTGTTGTAGGTCGACAGGCCATACTCGCGATATTCCGCCGGATTATGCGGATAAGCGCCCCAGTCGCGCATGCGGCTCTGCCATGCCGGGTCGTAATCGGGCCGGGCATGGTTGCCGTAGACCACATAGGTGAAGGTCGGGATCAACACGCAGAGATCGGCGCGCCGCATGCCCTTAGGTGGACAGACATAGAACGGTAAGGCGTCGCTGCCATGATCGCCTTCGATGTGCATGACATAGACGCCCGACGGCATGTCATCGGGTACGGTCAGGGTGAAATCGGTCTGCCAGCCGAAATCATAGATATCGTCCTCGTGGAAATGGATAGCGCCGTAATGCGCGGGCTTGTGCCGCCAGCACATTTCGGAGGCGTCCCAGTCCGAGCCGGTCATCGCACGGGTGGGAAAGTTGACAAGCTGCAACGCCGGTCCGGTCAGGGCGGGCACATGGGCCGACGAAATCGCGAGCGCCAGATCCCAGGCCGCGATCATTCCTTCCGGGCCTACGATGGCCGGGGCCTCGATCTTGCCGTTGAAGAACTCTGTCGCCCGGGTATCAGCCAAACCTGCGGCAAGGACGACAGGGGCCGTGATCGCGGCGCGAGACAGCGCACCGCTTGCCTCATGCGTCTCGCGGCTGTGGTGTCCAAGAACCGTCTGGACAAGCGTCGCGTGACCATCCGTCAATCGCGCCTCGATCTGCGTCCAGCGATGCGTCGGCAACGGCACCGGTGACGTGACCCGCGCCGCCCCCGCTGTTACGAAAAGGCAGCCCTCTGCATTGAGCCCCATTGTCAGTGGACCGCAGGACAGAACCGCCTGATCACCTCCATTGAGGTACGTGGGTTGGATCGTGGCAGACAGAGTGACGTTGCCCTGAGCGGGCAGCGTGATTGCCGCGTCGCTAAGTCCGTAAGAGCCGGGAAAGAACGGCTGATGCCGGGCTGGCAGATCGCGCGGTGCGAACCATGCGCTTGCATCCACTTCGGTGATGCCCATGCCCACTGGGTTCGGATCGGCGCAGATCGACCTGGCCAGTCGTGCGCGATAGCGGCCACCACTGGTCGACGAGACCTTGAAGGCGATATCTTCGCCCGGCCGCGCCGAGAGACGGTCGGTATAGCCGGTTAGGGGGACTTCATTCATGCGCTTACCTCAGTTGCGGGCCGTAGACGAGATCGGGGAGCCAGGTGACCCAGTCCGAGAAAAAGACGAGAAGCAGGATCATCAGCATGTAGGGGATGAGCAGCGGCAGCACCCCGACTGATATATCCTCGATCGAGATTTTGCTGATCCGAGCTGCGACGAAGAGATTGACGCCGATGGGGGGTGTCAGAAAGCCGATCTCGCAGGTCATCACGGTGAAGATGCCGAACACCACCGGGTCGATGCCGAGGCTGGTCACGAGCGGAAAGAACACGGCGGTGAAGATGATGATCTGCGGAATGCTCTCCAGCCACATGCCGACGAGGATGTAGAAGATCCCGATGGACAGCATGATCATCCACGGATAGGCGATCAGCCCCTGAAACAGCGCGAGGATATCGCTGGGAATGTCGAAGATCGTCACCAATTGGCCGAACGCCTTGGTGGAGCCGAGGATAAACAGCACCGTGCCGATGACGATGGCGGTGAACTTGAACGCGTGTAGCAGCTTGGCCCATGTCAGGCCCTTGTAGACGAAAAGCCCAACGAAGAGACCATAGGCAACTGCCACCGCCGCCGCCTCGGACGGGGTGAAGATGCCGGCATAGATGCCGCCGAGGATCAGGATCGGTGCGAAAACCGCCCATTTGCCATCCCATAACGCCCAGAGCAGCGGGCCCCAGCGAAACCGCTCTTCGCTGCCGCCATAGCCGTTCTTCCACGAGATGACGAAAACCACGACCATCAGCATCAGCCCCAGGATAAGACCCGGCAGGATTCCCGCCAGAAAGAGCCGCGGGATGGAAACATCGGTGACCAGCGCAAAAATGATCAAGAGATTGGAGGGCGGGATCATGCTGCCGAGTGCGCCCGCCGAAGCGGCGATGGCCCCGGCAAAGCGCGAGCGATAACCTTCCCTCTGCATCGCCGGAATGGTTATCGAGCCGATAGCGGCGGTGGTCGCGGGGCCCGACCCCGAGAGCGCGGCGAAGAACATGCAGGCCACCACCGTCACCAGCCCCATGCCGCCCTTGTAGGCGCCCACAAGGCGCTTTGCGATGGTGACCAGCTTTTCCGACATGCCGCCCTGTTCCATCAACTGCCCCGCAAGGATGAAGAGCGGGATGGTCACCAACGGAAACGGCTCGAACGCTGTCCAGGCCGCCTGCGCCATCAGGGTGAGGGGAATGTCCGCGATCAGCAGGCCCGCGACCGTGGCCAGCCCGGCGGCGAAGGGAATGGGCACGCCGATCGCCATCGCAAAGACGAAGACCGCAGCCATGACAAGGGGGCCATTCATAGCGGCAGATCCTTCCAGCCGTCACGCGCCCACCGCCAATAAACTTGCAGGATACGAAAAAGCATCAGGCTGAACGCCATCGGGATGATCATCTGCACCCATCGCTGCTCGATCCCCAAACCGGGGGTCATGTAGGTGACGTTGAACAAAAGCTGCGTGTAGATCGTGGTCTGCACGATCATGAAAATCACGAAGCCGGCCCAGAGCGTATCGGCCATCACCACGGCCCCTACCTGCAAGGCGCGCGGCAAGCGGCTGACCAACAGGGTGATGCGGATATG
Source organism: Roseovarius sp. 217 (assembly GCF_000152845.1). GTDB lineage: Bacteria > Pseudomonadota > Alphaproteobacteria > Rhodobacterales > Rhodobacteraceae > Roseovarius. Next base: position 1,890,512 of record NZ_CH902584.1, on the reverse strand, counting down.
CGCGCGTTCGCGGACCGCCATCGTGGCCCCGAGATAGACCGCGAAGATCATGCCGTAGACCGCGGTTTCCTCGGCCCAGGCGGCGGCGGTCGAAAAGAAGTAGCGCAAGATGACCTGAAGCAGGACAGACCCCACCACAACCGTCAGGCAGATCGTGCAAATCACCTCTTCGAAATACCTGTCTAGCTTGGACAGCATGGTCCCGCCTCCGCCCTGAAGGTGTCAAATGGCACGGAGTAGCGCTGCCCCCCGTGCGGTGGTTCAGAAGGAGTTACTCGGCTTCAGCGCGGATAGCTTCCACAAGGGCAATGAAGGCATCCCCCTTGTCGGCGGCATAGCGATCCTGCACACGCAGTCCCGCCTCGATAAAGCCAGAGCGGTCGACGTTTGTTGTTTCCATGCCGCCCTCGCCAGTCAGGAAGGCGCGGATTTCGTCGGTCTGCTCTGCCATTTCCTTACGGTGATAAACACCCGCCTCGGCGGCCGCCCGCATCACAGCGGCGCGCTGCGCCTCATCGAGCTTGTTCATCACGCGGTCGCTGGCAAAGAGCGGTGAGAAATAGGTGAAATGCTCCAGAACCGTGAAATAGGGCATGATCTCGTAGAACTTCTGCGATTTGATGAATGAGGTGCCGTTATCCGCCCCTTCCACCGTGCCGGTCTGAAGCGCAGTTGGTGTATCGGCCCAAGGCAGCGGAATGGGTGCCGCGCCGAATTCCTCGTAGGTGTCGATCATCACCTGGTTTTTTGGGACACGCACCTTCAGCCCCTCCATGTCTTCCACCGAGGTGATCGGACTTCTGGAATTGTAGAAATCGCGATCCCCGACAAAACCGTAGGTCAGCAGATGCACGTTTGTCGCCGCTTGAAGCTGCGCGGCGAAATCGCGCCCGACCTCACCTTCGAGCACGCGGTAAGCATGCTCCTTGTTTTGAAAGATGTAGGGCAGAACGAACGCATCCATCAGCGGAAAATGCGGCGAGATGTTGTTACCGGTGATAACGAACATGTCCACGGTTCCAAGCTGCATCGCCTTGAATGCCTCGTCCTCGCCCATGAGCTGACCACAGCAGCGCACCTTCACGTCGACGCTGCCTTCGGTATATTCCTCGACCAGTTCCTCGAACTTGTCGGCGAGCACGGCATAGGTGCTGGTCTCGGAGGCCGCATAGCCGAGATTGATAGTGACATCTTGCGCCGAGGCCGTGCCCGCGACGAGGGTCAGGGCCGCAAAGGGCCCGGCGAAGATCTGAAAGGGTGAATGTGACATGATCGCTCCCGGTTGCATGTGGAATTTTTGTTTTTGTTATCCGGTCAGGGTAGCCGGGCCGGACCTGCAAGTATAATATCAATTGATTAGTTTCTGATGCATAAAAGGTATCATGAAAATTGGTCTGCGCCATATCCGCTATTTTCTGGTCCTCGCCGAGGACCTGAATTTCCGACGCGCCTCGGAACATCTTCACATATCGCAACCTGCCCTCACCCGCACGATCCAGCACCTCGAGGCGGAGTTGCACGTCACGCTGTTCGACCGTTCACAGAACTTCGTCCGCCTGACCGATGCGGGCCGTGCCTTTCGCGAGGGCGGTCAGCGCGTACTAAACGGAGTGGAGGCCACCATCGACCTGACGCGCCGGGTCAGCATCGGCGAGGCCGGTGCGCTGCGGGTGGGCTATACTGATTTCGCCATCGCCGATGCACTGCCCGAATTGCTCAAGCAGTTTCATCAAAGGCACCCCGGCATCACCGTGCGCCCGCATCACGGGGTTACTACCGCACAACTTCAGCAGTTGAGGGACGACAAGCTCGATATTGGATTTGTTACCGGGCCGGTGCGACAACCAGGGTTTCGCAGCCGCGTAGTGCAGACCGACCGTCCGATCTGCATCGTGCCGGAAGGCCATCGCCTGGCATCGCGTTCCTCTGTTGAGCTGGCCGAATTGGCTGATGAGGATTTCGTGCATGGGCCGACCGAAGCCTGGGCGCATTTCTACGACTATCTCTTTCCGCATTGCCGCAAGGCTGGCTTTCAGCCGCGCATCGTGCAGGAGGCTTTCAACTCCGTTGGAATTCTTGGTCTTGTGTCCTGCGGAATGGGCATCACCATCTTGACCGAAAGCATCTACGACTTCGCCACTGGCGGTTTGGTGCCCTTGCCGATCTCTGACATTGACGACGTAATGGTCACGGAGGCTGTCTGGGCATCCGAAAACCTGCGCCTCCCGACCCAACACTTTGTTGATTTTCTTGAGCAGTCGGATAATCACTGACTTCAAGGAGCTCAACAGCATACATAGAAGACGATGCTTGCAGAAGCCGGTCGAATGCATGCGCCGACCGATCGCGAACATTTCCAGACCTGGCTAGGCGGTGTTCGAGCTCTTCATGAGGTATGGCACCACGCTGATCGCGGCCGAGACCACCGGGCAGGTGCCCCCGCCTATCCCGCCAGTTCCGCCGAGATGTGGCAGGAACTGACCGACGCCCGGACAGACGAGTTTCGCAACAGCCGCCTGCGCGACGATGGTGATGTCGAGGGCGCGCTGGACGGTGCCACTGTGATCGAGGCAGGCTTCAGTAACCTGTTCTTCAGCCAACCCGTGACCACATCCAGCGCCCCGAACAGACCGCCGAGTCGGGACCCGACGCCGAGATCATCCCACTCACCCTGCGCGAACCGTGCCCCTGTTGCTACGGCCCCAGGCGCATCATCGAGATCTTCCGCGGGGCCAAAAACCGATGTCGCGGGCACCACCACGGAAGCAGGCCGCATGACAAGCCGCCTCTCAGATTCCAGACAACGCCAACGGCGCCCCCCCCCCCGCAGGCCCGGTCCAAACAGGCTGGCCGCACTTGTCGCGCGCAAGCCGAAGATGGTTGCTGCCGTTGCCTTAGCAAACAAGATGGCCCGGATGATCTGGGCAGTTACAACAAAGCAGGAGAATTATCGAATGGCGTGACCTGAAACTGAAAGGGGAAAGGGCACGACATGGCCGCAAGGCCAGGGTGAGCGATCGTCGAGGAGTACGCGATACGGACTTCGAAGTTCAAGGCAGGGAAATTCAGACCCGGGGCACGAGTGCTGACAGCTCTCTGAATCGATGTTAACCCAGCCTTCCGAACAGCATACCGGCCCGTGGCGTCATGAAAGGCCACACTCAGAGGCCTGACACACGTCCGATCGAAGACCCCGCCGAAAATCGAAGATAACGCTTGCCAAACAGGGGGCATCCACACACGTCATGGTATACGATGCCGGCCGGTGGGGGCATCCACCGCATCAATTCAGACTTCACGATCTGCAAGGCAAGCTTAGTCAGAAAATGCGGATCACGAATGTGACGGAGGGAGGGGCTGCGAACATGACCAGCCAAAAGACGATGAACGTTCGAAGTGCGCTGATCCATGTACATGTGGCACCACAGATGGAAATGGCTGAGGGAATTCGCATGAACGAAGTCCATGCCATTTTTAGCCAGTGATGGCTTCCGATCAAGCTCGGCCGTTGTTCAAAGACCTCATGCGGAGAATAGCCGCGCAAATCTCCGCACTTTTTGCGGAGTTAAGTCTTGCGGATGCGGCGAATGAACTGCATAATCGCCGCATATAGCGCGGAGTTTGCGATGTACATCTGGGAGAGGCCAGACTGGCCGACACTGACCTGGCGCGACAGCAGCATCGCGACACCGCTGGCGGCAGTGCGGCACGATCAGGGCCGCCTGATTGGCCGGATGGAATCCCTTGGGTTCAAGCTGCGCGAAGAAGCAGTGCTGCAGACGCTCACACAGGATGTGCTCAAGACCAGCGAGATCGAAGGCGAGGCGCTGGACGCCACACAAGTCCGGTCATCGCTCGCACGACGCCTTGGTATCGATATCGGGGCCCTGCCCCCGATCGACCGCAACGTCGAGGGCATCGTCGAGGTGATGCTGGATGCGACCAGGAACTACACCGCACCCTTGACGGCGGAGCGTCTGTTCGGCTGGCATGCCGCCCTGTTCCCCACCGGACGCAGCGGCATGACACGGATCCGCGTCGGTGATTGGCGCGACGACAGTTCGGGGCCGATGCAGGTAGTGTCGGGACCGATCGGCCGAGAGCGCGTGCATTTCGCGGCCCCTCCGGCCGACAGGATCGCCGCGGAAATGGACGTCTTCCTTACATGGTTCAACGCACCTTTGGCCACCGATCCGGTGATCAAGGCGGCTCTGGCGCATCTGTGGTTCGTGACGATCCACCCGTTCGAGGACGGCAACGGCCGCATCGCCCGCGCCATCGCTGATCTGGCGCTTGCGCGATCCGAGGCCAGCCCGCGGCGTTTCTACAGCATGTCGGCGCAGATCCGGATCGAGCGGTCAGACTATTATGATGAGCTGGAGCGCACCCAGAAGGGCCCGACGGATGTGACGGATTGGCTGACCTGGTTCCTTGCCTGCCTACGCCGGGCAATCCATGGCGCCGATGGTGTCTTGGCAGCAGTCATCGCCAAGGCCCAGTTCTGGGAACGCGCCGCAGCGCTGGCGCTGAACGAGCGCCAGATCAAGATTCTGAACCGACTGCTTGACGGTTTCGAGGGCAAGATGACATCGTCCAAATGGGCGACCATCGCAAAGTGCTCTCAAGACACCGCGAACCGCGATATCGCGGCATTTCTGGATCTGGGGCTTCTTCGCAAGGGCGAGGCTGGTGGTCGCAGCACAAGCTACGAGCTCACCCTGTGAGCGTGTCTGCGTACACACTGCCTTGACAGCAGCCCGCCAGTTTGGGCTCAGTTGTTTGGCAATGACCACACGGAAAAGAAGCGTTGGATTATGCATTCTTGGGAGGCGAAAGAACGACTCCACAACCAGGTCTTGTCGGGCAGAGCGCCGTGACAAGCCAGCGGCACGGCGCTTCTTCCGGCGCGCAATTGGCACCAACGGCGTCCCCGACCGTGTCGTCATCAATAAAAGCGGTGCCAATCTGGCGGGGTTGGAGGCTGTGAACGTGATCCTGAAATGCACTGGAACAGGGCAGAGCATCAAGATCCTGCAGGTCAAATACCTGAACAATATCCTCGAGCAGGATCATCCGTTTATCAAGGGCGTCACCGAGCGCACCCTCGCCTTCAAAGCGTTTCATCCCGCCTCGGCCACGCTCGAGGGCATCGAGACCACGCACTTGATCCGCAAGGGCCAATTCAAAGCCAAAGGCGCGACCGCATTCCAGCAGTTTGCTCAGCTCGCAGCATAATTATGTCCAGCGCAAGCCTACTCTCAAATCATCTGAAAATTTGCAACAGAACCGTTTCCCCGCCCAAGGAAAGGGCCCGCCCCGGTATCCGGAGCGGACCCGCATCTCATGTCTCAGAGCATGATCTCGTGTGACTTGAACGAGATGTTCCGTGTCTGGGCCGTCGCATCCGAGATCTTGCGGATGTCGCCCCAGCAGTGCTTGTAATCCGGCAGCACCAGTTCGTTCACGCCGGCGTTCACGACGTTACCTTGGCTACCCGCGGGCGAGCCAAACACCATCGCCACCGTGTTTTGCTTGAGCGTCGGCATCGGATAGGCCATGCCCTGAGTCACGCCGTTGTCGTTGATGATCTCGAGCAGATCTCCGGGGTTCAGCCCTAGGTCGACCATGTCATCCGGATGCATTTCGACGAACGGGTGCGGATAGCGGTCCTGCACGAAATCGTTGTTCTGGTCGAGGAACTGGTTCTGCCAGAAGATGTTGGCGCGGACGTTGTTGATCCAGAACCGGTGCGCTGCCTGTTCGCGCGCCTTGCCCGGAGCCTGCCATCCACGCCAACCCGCCGCGCAGAACAGCGCCTTGCCGTCCTCGCGGCCGTGCCGTGTGAACACGCCATCGGTATAAAGGCGCGTCGTGCCGACAAGCTGGCCATTCTCATAACCCGTGACCGGTTCCTGCACGCCGTTGTTTCCAGCTTCGCGCAAACGCACGTAGGTCACCGCCGTATGAGCAGCGCCATAGCCGTCCATGAAGGCGTCTTCTTCGGTCTCCCAGTCATAGCCTTGGAACTGGTCGGCATAGGCGTCTTCGCCCATCTCGCGCAGCACACGCTCCATGTGTTGGGCCATCCTCGCCGCGATGAGCGCATCGGGCAGAGAGTTGCCGAAAGGGTCCATGTACTTTTCGGACAACCGCAGACGTCGCTCGCCGTTCATCGAGGTGAGGTTCATCTCGCTCGCTTCGCAGGCGGGCAGGATGACATGGGCATTCTGGCCGATCTGGCTGTGGATGATGTCCACGTCCACCACGAAAAGACCGCCCGCATTGATCGCCGAGACGATGGCATCGACGACCTGTTCGCGGGTGCCACCCGCGGCCATGTCGATCGCATCCTTGACCATATCCGAACGCCTCTTGTGAACACGCTTGTATTCGGAGGCGTTCAGCGTCGTCTTGTAGTGGTCACAGGCCCAGATGTGATGCACGCCGCCCAGGCCACGGATCAGGAACTGGTCGACATACTCGGCCGGGCGTCCCACATGGCCGTCGGCCGGGCGGAAATACCCCTCCTGGTGGCCACCAAGACGGCAGGCGCCACCGCCTTCGCGGCCGATATTGCCAGTCGCCAGCGCGATGTTCACCAAGGCCCCGATGGTGCGATAGTTGTCGTTACCCCAGATGATGCCCTTTTCATAGCAGGTCACACATTTGCGGCGGCTGCCGTCGTCGTGGGGCTGCGCGATCCATTCGGCAGCCTTCTGGATGTCGGCAGCTGGCACGCCGCAGATTTCCGCGGCCTCGTCAAGCGAGGTGCGGCAGGTCTGCATCGCGTAGTCCAGACTGCCCAGACCCGCGGGGTGCGCCTCGTCCTGCGCGACCGCTTCGCCACTCTGAAAGGTCGAAGCGGCGATGAAGTCCGCATCGATCCAGCCCTGATCGACAATATGCGTCAGCAGTGCGTTGAACAGGACCATGTCCGTGCCCTCGGCGATTGCAAGGTGCAGCACGTTTTCCGGCCCGGCATATTGCTCGGACGACGCGATGGTCAGCGTCCGACGCGGATCGACGACGATCATCTTCGCGCCACCCTGCAGGCCCTTGACCATGTGGTTCAGGTAAAGATTGGTCTGGGTCTCCATCGAGTTTGCGCCGACCATGAAGATCGTGTCGGTCAGCTCGTAGTCTTCATAGGCGTAGTTCAATTCGTCCACGCCCATGTCACGCGAGGAATGGACCTCGGAGTTATAGGCGGGGCGGTTGTGGATGCGGCAGTTCTTGATCTTCATGCTCTCGAAGTAGAGCTTGCCGGTACCCCAGGTGTTTTCGTAACCGCCGGCGCTGCCGCCATGGTCGAACATCGAGACAACGATGTCGTCCTCCGAACCCTGCAGGACGACCTTGGCCGTGACCCGCGCCACGAGGTCGAGCGCATCTTCCCAGGACGTCGGCTGCCAGACGCCATTGCGCCAGACCAAGGGGTCAGACAGGCGCTGCTGTTGCGTGCCGGTCACTTTAGAAGGCCGGTTTTCCGCCATGCGTGCGCCGCGGATGGACCCAAGGCCCGAGTTGACGACGCAATTCGTATCAGGCTTAACCACCAGATGCACATCTCGACCGTTCTGGCGGACGACGTTGTACATCGATGGGGCATACCACGCCTCGGTTTCCTGATATTGCTGTTCGCTCAGGTCCACGCCGAACTTGTTCTGGCTTGACGCCGTGCCGCCCTGACGGTTCATCGGCCAAGTGTACGCCTTGTAGCCGCAGCCAACGATGCAGTAGTGGCAGGTCACGTTGAATTCGTCAGCGTCCGCGGGGATGATCGGCAGACGGTCGATCTGTCTTTTGTAAGCCATTTATCTCTCTCCCTCAGAGCACGTTGGACAATCGGCCGTAGATCAACTCGTCTACGCCGTTAGCATGGATGTCACCGTTGTCGTCCACGCTCAGCAGGAACTGGGCGAGGTTGCTGGTGGCGTGGCCCCAGATTTGCTGGCCGCCAGATTCGCAATCGAACCGCGAATGATGCCCGGGACAGTTGAGCGTCTTGTCCTCGGCGGCGTAGCTCATCAGCCAGCCCTTGTGCGGGCACAGGACCGAAAACGCCACGATGTCGCCGTCCGGCCCGACCCCGCCCTCGACCGCCTGTCCGAGCTTGAGCAGCACACCGGGGCTGTCGGCGTCAGGATAGGCCACGTCCATCGGTTCGTTCACTGTCAGATCGGCGATATTGGCAAGTCGGTTGGCCGGATAATCGACACGGGCAAGCGCCTGTGCCTTGGCTTGTTCCGGCGTCATGACGGTGGCCGCAACGGCGCCTGCCGTGGCCATCATGCCGCCTCTCATGAACTGTCGACGCCCCGCGTCGACCAATTTGGTGCACTTCATTGGCTGGTTTCCTCCCTGGCTCATCAAGTGTTGGATGATGACCAGTATCGTACGGAACCCAGTTACGGCTTGCGACGCCGTCCACGGACCTGCTGCGTTGCGGCAATGCGATGAATTTCAATGAGAAAATTCCGTGTTCGGAAATCCGAACATACGGTGCGACCCTTCAGGAGCCAGACAGGTCGAGTTTCTGCATCTTTTCCCAAAGCGTCGTTCGGGCGATGCGCAAGAGTTTTGCTGCCTCTCCGATCTGCCCCCCGGTCCGATCCAGGGCGGCGATGATCTGCACCCGTTCGGCTGCATCGCGGGCCTGGGCGAGCGACATCATGTCATCGGGATCAGCAAGCCGTTCGGGGAACAGATCGGACGGTTGCAGCAATGGCCCTGCCGCCATGGTCAGGCCACGCAGCAATCTCGCGCGCAGCTCGCGTCCGCCGCCGGGCCAGCCATGGCCGCGCACGGCCTCTTCGGCAAGCGCACTTATCCCTTCGATTTCAGGCCCATGGCGCGGGGCCAGTTTGCGAAAAAGCTGCTGCATCAGCCAAACCGCGTCATCGGGCCGGGTGCTGAGCGGAGGTATTGGGATTTCGGTGCGCACCAGACGGTAAAACAATTCAGCGTTGAACTGGTCTTGGGCGATCAGCGCCTCCAGATCGTGACCACCGGCTGCGATCAGCCGTCCGTCGAACCCCTGGTCGATGCGGTCCAGCAACCGCGACTGGATCTGTGGGCCCGCCTTTCCGATGGCGTTGATGAAAAGGGTGCCTTCGCCGACCCTGTCAAAGCCAGCCCCGTCACCGAACAAGGCGTCTTCGGCGCTGGCTTCGCGGGCAAGGTTGACGGCGACGAAGGGTGCGGCCGATCGGTCGGAAAGGTCGTGAATGCGCCGGGCGACCAGATCCTTGCCCGTGCCCGGACCGCCCCGGATCAGCGCGGGATGGCTTTCAGTCGCCGCTTTCGCAATCATGGCTTCGATCGTCCTCGCCGCGACAGAGATCCCCATCAAGGCTGGAAAGTCCTCATTCCGAACCGGATTCTCCCGATCTCCCAGTAGCAGGCCAAGCCGTTCCAGGAACACGGACATGTCGAAAGGCTTGGTTACGTAATCCGCGGCGCCCGACTTGATCAGCCGAACGGCTTGGCCTATGCCGCCTTGCCCGGTGATGAACAGAAAGGGGGGCGGGGTGCCGGTGCGCACCAGTGTCGAAAACAATTCCTCACCCGACCCGTCCGGCAGGCCGATATCGCAGATGACCGCGTCGATCACCTTTTTCGGAGTTCGGATCGCGCCAATGGCCCGCCCCATTTGCTTGAGCCAGAGCACGTGCGCGCCTTCCAACTCCAACCTTTGCGCCAACGATGCGCCCATGATCTCGTCATCCTCGACAAGGACGATGTATCTATTCCTCAGCATTCGCCGCTCCTTGGGACATTGGCAGGCTGACCGTGATAAGCGTCACATCGTCTGGCCGCGCATGACCGACACAGCCGCCCAGCCCCCTGGCGAGCTCTCGCACCAGCCGCAACCCGACGCCCCCTCCGGGCGACAGGGGACCATCCGCGAGCAGCCTGTCCAAGGCGGCCTGCGGCATGTCGGGCCCGGTATTCGTGACCTGAAGTGTCAACGCGTCTGCCTGCAGGGAAACGTGCAGGCCAACGCGCCCGGATTGGCCGGACGCCGCGCAGGCGTTCAGCAACAGGTTCAGCGCGATCTGGCGCACCGGCCCGGCCGGTGTGCTGCAAACGGTTGGTGCCGCAAGGTCGACGCACCAGTCGAGATCCAGCCGCTGCCGTGCTACCTCGGGCTGGATCAGCAGTTTTAGATCTTCGAAGTCATCAGCGGACAGACCCCGGCTTTCAGGATCAATCCGGTTCTGGTCGAGCGTCACGCGGGTCACGTCACGCAGATGGCGCAGGCCCCGATCCAGGAGGTCGGCGGACTGCCGCACCACATCAGGGCGATCGGGATAGCTGCGTATCGTATCCGTCGCATTCAGAAGCCCGCCAAGCGGGTTGTTGATCTCGTGCGCCAACGACGAGGACAGGCGCCCAAGCGCGACGAACCGTTCCCGTTCCGCCAACCTCCGCTCGGCTTCGGCCTTGGCGGCCACGGCGCCGACCATCGAGTTATAGGTGTGCGCCAGCCGCGCCAGTTCGCCATCGCCGCGCGGAATGTCCGCGGCCGGGATGGGATGCGGCTCCCCTTTCGTCTCGGTCATCTGGCGTGCCAGCGTCGTGACCGGCTGCAGCATCCTTCGTATCGCCAGGAACCCCGTCATCGACAGAAAGCCGATGGCAATCGCATTGCCCATAATCAAGTAGAGCAGCGCCTGCCTGCGTTCCGACAGAAGGTCAGCGACGTCCAGTTCCGTCGCGATCTGCCCTACGGTGCGTCCCTGATAGGTCAAGGGCGCAAGCAGGCTGAGGACGTTTGACGCGCCATCCACCGACAGGTCATCCAGCGCCACCGCATCAGCGGTAAGCGCTGCGATATCACTGTCCATGGGAACACGCTTGGGGTCGGTCGCGGCCAGAACCTTTCCGCGCTCGTCGGCCACGGCGGTCAGGACCATCCGCCGCCCCTCGCTCCCCTGGGCCGCCCGGTCGAGCGTGTCGTAGACCTCCCATATGTCATGGCGCAGGACAAGCGGTCCGAGAGCCACTGACAATCCCTCGACATGCATCCGCGCGAGTTCTTGAATCCGTGCGTCCTGAACCTGCGCCAGCGACCGCAGGACCAGTTGGGATGCCACCGTGCCCACAAGGACCATCATAGCCGCCGCAAGAAGCGGCAGCTTGATCGACAGGGGGCTGGGGGCAAACCACTTCATGACTCAGGGTTCCAGATCGGCCATGCGGTCCGCGATTCCGTCGAACAGACCCGCCGTCGCGTTCTGAAACCCGTCGAGTTGCAGCGAGGTGAGCGCCTTTTGGCCTTCCTCCGTCTCAGCGAGGCTCATCAACGCGGTTTGCAGGGCCTGAACCGGTTCGGTTGCAAGGCTGTCGCGCCGCGCGCAGACCGGGGGAAAGCCCAACCATTCCGACCGGGCGATCACGCGTGTGTGCGCCGTGAGACCCGGCTCGATCACTGCAAGCGCTTCCCAGACATAGCCATCGACGCTGCCGGATCGCACTAAGCCATCCGCCACCGCGCGCACTACATTGCGGTGGCCAAAGGTGAAAATGGATCGGCTGAAGAAGCCCTCGACCTGTTCCCCCATCCGGCGCAGATCGGTCGCGGTCACAAGGTAGCCAGAGTTCGAATCCGGGTCGGAAAATGCATGAGTGCCACCGCGCAGGTCGGTCAGGCTTTCTGCTCCATCTTCGGCCCCCACAATAAGGTAAGACTGGTATCGCGGGCCACCACGCCACACAGGCACGGCAACAAGATCCAGCAAATCGGCGTGCTGGAGATACGGATAACCGCAAAGCCATGCCGCATCGACACTGCGTTCCAGCAAGAGACCGGTGATTTCCTGATAGGTGCGGCGCTGAACCAATTCGATCTCGCGCCCCATCCCGCGAGACAAGGCACGGCGCAGGCCATCAATTACGGCAGCATCGTTGTCGAGAAACACGGGTGTCAGCCCTAGGCGAAACACCGGTTGCGCCCATGCACGGCCAGCAATGAATGCTGCAAGTCCCGCTCCGACAAACGTGCGTCGGCTAATTGAATACTCCATGATCTCAGGCCCCTCCCCTGGCCGGGATCCAGACTGCCGCTGCCGATCAGATGGCCGATTGATTGACCAGCGCCGACAATTGGGCCGCGCCTTCGCCGCGTTCGGAATTGTCCATCGTTATATAAAATGGGACACCAGAGCGGCTTGAGCATTGGATACTCTGGTTCGTTTGTGTGATTGATTATGCGGCTTGTTTTTGATGTTGCAAGCGGCGTTGGCGGGTTGTCTGCGTCTTGATCCTCATCGTTATACACAAAACAAGCACCTCTGGAGTTCATTTTGGATAGAGGTCAAAGCGCCAAAGTTCACGGCCGTCGATCATGGTGACCATGAGTGACCCAGGGTATGACAGGGGATGAGGTGCGCCGGGCCGTGCAGATTGCTAATGAACGCCAAGAGACGTTTCTTGCCAGATGGAGGGAAATCCATGGCTGGACTGACGGAATCTGAAATCGGTGTCAATTCGTTGCTGGATCGGCTGATTCGTAGCGATATACGACAGGGTGCCGCTTTGGCAATCGGTCAAAGTTAGGCTTCGACGCGTCATAAATGTGGCCAAAATCAGGCAGTGATAGGCACTGTTTCCAACTTGACCTCAATACGCGGCCAAATCTGCATAACCCTTTCGGAAGTCTTTGTGCGGAGTCACCATAGCTCAGAAGTTTGAACCTTTGGAAGCGATCCGCTTAGGGGAAACCGAACTGAGACGAATGGGTAACGGCTGCAAATGGCACGGGATTTCAAAGCGTCAATTTACAGTTTAAGCGTAGGCGCATTCCTGATGACGATTGTGCCAGCCAATGCAACGACGGTCATTCTGTCCGATCCCGCCGCCCGGCGTGGAGGTCCAATTGCGCAGAGCTTTCTTGATACTCATGGAGACAATGTCAGCCTTCTGAGCACGCGCAATGGTCTGTCCTGTGTTGCAAGTCAGCCTCTGAGGATTGACGAGTCGCTGTATCTCGCGCCCGATGGCACTGCGATTGCATATTCTGATGTGATGCGCAGTCCGGCCAGCTCCATACAGGCCGTTGCGCGTCCCGACTCACCTGTCGCGTTTCGCATCCAATTGAAATACTCGCCCGACGCGGCAAAGCCCGTGATACTGCAGATCGGCGACCAGATACTTAACATCGTGACTGCACTGGAAGCCAGCACAGACAGCCTGTGGCTGACAGGCGATACTGCCCGGATACTGGCCGGGGCATTAAGCCGTGGTGACAGCCCAAGCCTGCAGGCGACATCGGCGGGAACCGGACGGCTGATTACGGACCAGATCCCTTCGCCGGATATGGCTGGCCTGGATGCCTGTCTGGTCACACTGGAAGTGCGACTGAACGATAAGGGTGCTCCGGAGTTGGATATGTCAGATGTGGATATGCCAGATCTGGACAGTGCGGATGTCCCCGTAAGTGACGAACCAGACAGCATCGGGACGCAAGGAACCGAGGCATTGACTGTGGCTAATACGGCACCGTCTCAACCAGAATGGCCCGTTCCGGTTTCAGGCTTGCGGGTTGAGTTTGTTGCGCGTCCCGACCCCGAGACCCGCGTGGCAGCAAGTGCGTTGGAGGGTTGCCGCATGCGTGACATTCCCGAAAGCGTGTTTCTGGGTCGGCTGAGAGCGGTGACTGGCTTTTTCTCGCAGACCCAGGATGTCTATGTCGCCTTCGATGGTCAGGGGAAGTTGCAAAGGGCCTATATTCCGGGGATTTTTGATTCTGACTTGACCACGAGTACGAACAGCGCACGCGTCAGTCTGGCCGCCGATTCCAATCTTCCCGACCAGCCCAACAAAGTGAGCGGATGCTTGGGGGACGCGCTGCTTGAAGCTCCAATCTGTGTCTTTTCTAACGAAGACGACGATAGCTACACTCTGGCCGAGTGCGGCGTGCTGGGCATGTCGGAGATGCGCGAGGACTTCATGGACTCTTTTTGGGAGCCGTCATTCTTTGGCTCAGATGAGTTCAAGCCGGTGTTGATTTCCAACATTGGCAATACCGATAGCAGGCCTGACGTTATCAGCTTTGGCGGCCATAATTTTGGCACCTTTTCTGGGGGCAACGACCGCAGCACTCCTGACGGCAACGGCGATGGTAACATAGAGGGTGGCGACAAGGTTCCGCACGTTCCTTTGCCCGGAGCAATCTGGCTGCTGCTGGGGGCACTGAGCGGATTGTACGGTCTTCGTGGATCGTGGCGAGGCCCGTTTCATCGCCTTCGCCTGAAACTGTGAACGCGAAAAGCAGGTGCGCCTAGGTGTTCGTGATATCGTGGCGGCACGCGCGTCAGACACTGGTACGGTGCCGGAGTTCTGGCGCTGTAGAGGGATAGTTTCCGGCCCAACCCGCACACCGAGTCATTTGCGCAGGGGCGGGAAATGGAGCATGATGGATAGCATGACTTCCTGCACGCGGTCTCTGGTCCTGTCCGTCATCCTTGTTCTATTTGCTGTGATGCCAACTATGGCCTGCACTGTGCCGCCGAATTACATCGAACTTGCACGTCAACTCATGCTTCAAATCAATCAGGAACGCGCCCGTTTCCATCTACCTGACTTTCGGATGTCATCCCAGCTCACCGAGGTTGCGCAGGCGCATGCCTGCGATAACGCCAGTCACAACCGGCTTAGCCATATTGCCACAGGTGGCAGTTCGCTAGGCGCTCGCGTCATCACAAAAGGCTATGACTTTCGTTTCATTACAGAGAATGTGGCGCTTGGATATTCGACCCATGAACAAGTACTCAAAGCCTGGTTGCAGTCGTCATCGCATAGGAAAAACATCCTTGATGGGCGCACGAATGAGCTGGGTGTTGCGGTCGCTCTCGGCCGCGACGGAAGAATGCACTGGGTGATGAATGGGGGCGTGCGTTGACCTGCGGGCGCGTCGACCAGGCCTAGGTCGTAATCGAGATATAGCACCCGGCCCTGCAGGTTGGGCAGGTTGTTGAGTGTCACGGAGACCTGAGACCTGATGGGGTGGATACCCCCTCCCGACGGCATCGCAATGTGCCAAGGTGATGTGGGTCACATCACACAAGGAAGAGGAAGGATCCATGACAGAAGTTACCATCGTTGGGCTGGATTTGGCAAAGCGGGTTTTCCAAGTTCACGGTGCCACGGCCAATGGCAGCGTTGCTATTCGCAAGAAACTGTCACGGGGTCAGGTGTTGGATTTTTCGCAGATCTGCCGCCCTGCATGGTTGCTATGGAGGCCTGTGCCACAGCCCATTATTGGGCGCGTGAGATAAATGCTCTGGGGCATACCGTCAGGTTGGTGGGGCCTGCCTACGTCAAGCCCTTCGTCAAACCCAAAAGAAGGATGCGGCTGACGCCGAGGCCATGGCTAAAGCAGCCAGCCGCCCGACCATGCAATTTGTCGAGCCGAAGTCACCCCGACAGCAGGCGCGTGCGATGATCTTTCGATCCCGCGATCTGTTTGTCCGCCATAGGACACAAACCATCAACGCGCGTCAGGCTCATTTTGAGGCGACGGCCGAAATTGTACGCGTCGCCGCATGAGATGGTCGCCCAAGGGAGCCCACCGCGTAGCCGTTGTCCGCGCCGCCGTTCTTTCCGGTCGGCTAACCGGCGCGGACCAAAGAGCAGCCGCATGATCCCAAGTTTTGCCCACTCGCCTCTCAGAGTTATCATCAATGATCGGCGTGATACGGAACCATGCTGCATAAAGGGCGGGAAGGAAGAGCAGGACCAGCACCGTGCCGACGGCCGTTCCACCAATGAGCGTATAGGCCATGGACCCCCAAAAGACCGAGTGCGTCAGAGGGATGAAAGCCAATACGGCCGCAAGTGCGGTCAGGATCACAGGCCTCGCACGCTGTACTGTAGCTTCGATCACCGCGTGATAGGCGTCCAGACCGGCGGCCCGGTTTTCCTTGATCTGCTCAGTCAGGATCAGTGTGTTGCGCATCAGGATACCGGCCAGTCCAATCATGCCCAGAATGGCATTGAACCCAAAGGGCTGGTTGAAAGCCAGCAAGGCAGGTACGACTCCAACAAGCCCAAGCGGTGCCGTCAGCACGACCATGGCCATGGTCGAGAAAGATCTCACTTGCAACATGATTGCGATCAGCGTCGCCGCAATCATGATCGGGAAGACTTTCGCCAAAGCGGCGTTGGCCTTCACGGATTCTTCCATCGATCCTCCCAGTTCGATGCGATAACCGGCCGGAAGGGATTTAATCAGCGGCTGCAGGGCTGTCATGATCTCCTTCGAGACCTCCGGAGGCTGAGTTGCCTCATTGATGTCCGAGCGGATTGTAATAACCGGGGTGCGGTCCTGACGCTTCAGGATCGGTTCCTCCAGGCGCACTTCGGCATGGCCAATCTGGTCGAGTGGAATTTGTCGACCGTCTCGACTTATCAGGGAAAAATCTGCCAGATGCGACGGGTCCAGTCGCGCGTTCCCGGCGCTACGAGCCACGATGGGGACATTGCGGATGTCTTCGCGTAAATATGTTATCGGGATGCCACTCAGGAAGAATTGCAACTGTTGGCTTACTTCCACCGGCGAGAGACCGATAAGGTTCAGGCGATCCTGATCTGGAACGAAGCGAAGCACGGGTGTGCGGTTGCCCCAATCCCGGTTGGCCTGCCGCACATCCGGGACGTCCCGCATGATATCGAGGGCCTTCTGTGATATCTCGTAGAGCTGCGCGGGCTCAGGTCCCATGACCCGGAACTCCACCGGAAAGGGCGTATACGGCCCAAACACCAGTTGAGTGATACGCACATAGGCCTCAGGCGCAAGCCCCTGCGACACGGCCTCTCGGAGGCGGTGCTTTAACGCTTCGCGGGCTTCCGCATCCGGTGTCAGTACAACGATCTTGGCAAAGGCCGGGTCGGGAAGTTCCGGTGCCATTGCAAAGAAGAACCGGGGAGCGCCCTGGCCGACATAGCTGGTGACAACCGCAGCTTCGGGCTGTTCGTCCAGCCAGTTTTCGAGCGTCTCGACCGTGGCGGTCGTCGTCTCAATGCTGGTGCCTTCCGGCAGACGGACTTCCACCAGCACTTCGGGGCGGTCAGAAGTCGGGAAGAACTGCTGCTTGACGCCCCCCATGCCGACGACGGAGAACGCGAAGGCGATACCGACGATGGCGCAAGTCAGGACCTTGTGCTGCACGGCAAAAGTGATCAGACGCCGCAGACGCCGATAATTCGGTGTGTTGTAGATCGCTGCGTGGCCACCCTCGACAGGCTTGATCTCGGGTAGCATCTTGACGCCAAGATAAGGCGTGAAAACGACCGCAACGATCCAGGATACGATAAGAGCGAACCCCACAATCCAGAAAATGTTGCCGGCGTACTCCCCCGCCGCCGAGCGGGCAAAGCCCACCGGCAGGAACCCCGCAATCGTCACCAGTGTTCCTGACAGCATCGGCGCTGCAGTGTGACTCCACGCATAGGCGGCCGCTTTGATGCGATCCATGCCCTCTTCCATTTTCACCACCATAACTTCGATGGCGATGATCGCGTCGTCCACGAGAAGTCCCAAGGACAGGATCAAGGCCCCGAGAGTGATGCGGTCGAAGAACCTTCCAGTTTCCAGCATGACGAGGAACACAACGGCCAGCGTCAGCGGGACGGCGGCGGCAACGACGATGCCCACGCGCCAGCCTAGGCTGAGCAGGCTGACCAGCAGCACCACGCCGAGGGCCATCGCGAATTTCAACATGAACTCGTTGACGGCGTGACTTACGTTTACCGCTTGATCACTCACCTTCTGAAGCGATAACCCCAGCGGCAGCGTCTGCTCAATGGCCCCGATTTTGTCCTCAAGCGCTTTTCCGAGTTCCAGGGCATTCCAGCCTTCCTGCATCACCACTGCGAGCATGATCGCGGGCTCACCCTGATGCCGGATCACATAGGTCGGAGGATCTTCATAGCCACGGCGGACTTCGGCGATGTCGGAAAGCTTCAGCGTCCGCCCCGCTGCGATGATCGGCGTGTCGGCGATCTCCCGGATACTCCCATAAGCGCCGTTGATCCGAATGAAGACCTGAGGGCCTTGCGTGTCGATGGAGCCCGCTGGTGTAAGGGTGTTCTGCCGTTGCAGGGCCGCAATGATATCCAGAGCCGAAACGCCGAGCGTTGCCAACTTGGTATACGAGAACTCCACAAATATTTGCTCAGCGCGCTCTCCGAGAATGTTGATCTTCTTGACGCCCGGCACATGCAGCACGTCCTGGCGAATTGTTTCGGCCTGCCGGGCCAGCTTTCGCATCGGCATGCCCCTGGCCTCTAGCGCATAGAGTGCAAAACTCACGTCCGAATATTCGTCGTTGACGAAGGGACCAAAGACACCCTGTGGCAGGTTGCGGGCTTCATCCCCTAGCTTCTTGCGGGCTTGATAGAATTGCTCTTCGACGGCAGATGGCGGCGTGTCGTCTCTCAGCGTCACCGTCATATAGGCATAACTGGGACGTGTTGTCGTCTCGACCCGATCATACCATGTCAGCTCCTGCAACCGCTTCTCCAGCGGTTCGGCGACAAGATCCTGCATTTCCTGCGCTGTCGCACCGGGCCATGCCGCCGTGACCGTGAGCGTCTTGATGGTGAAGTTGGGATCTTCTGCCCGCCCCAGTTTGAGGAAGGCAAAGGCCCCGGCGGCCACGAGCAGGAGGATCATAAAAAGGGTGACGGCGTGTTCGCGAACGGCGATCGCGGAGAGATTGAGGTTCATCAATTATCTCCGCTCTCAGTTTCGGGTCTGACAGAGGTCCCTTCTTGCAAGAGATGGGCGCCCAGTGAAACTATCGGCTCACCCGGTTCCAGACCGGAGACAACGGCATGCTCGCTGGTTAAACGCACAAGCTTAACGGGACGAAAATGTACGGTCGATGTCGCTCGGTCCAGCATCCAAACGCCGGTCTTGGTGCCATCATCCAGCAGAGCCCCCAGTGGCACTTGTATCGTCGGCTGGCCGGTCCGCCTTGCAACCCGGATGGTGACCGTCGCGCCAAGAGGTGCTGTCGCTGCCTCACCACCAAGCACATAGCGAGCCTCGTAGGTGCGGGTCCGGGGATCAGCCGAGTCCGATAATTGCCGCAGATGTGCGGAGTGGCTGCGTGCCTCGGTGCCATATACGCGGGCCTCTGCCACAGAACCGATGTCTGGCCGTATTGTTTCGGGAAGTGCGATCAGTGCTTCGCGAGGGCCGGTCTGTGCAATCCGGATCACGGGCTGCCCGGCTGCAACGACCTGGCCAGGCTCGCCGACCGTTTCAATCACAATACCATCCGCGTCTGCCACAAGGGTGGAATATGATGCCTGGTTCTCAGCAAGCTGTGCTTCGGCCTCGGCCACGGCAAGCTGTGCCTCTGCGGTATCCAGCGCGGCTTTTGCCTGTTCGTAGCGCTGCGAGCTTGCAGCCAAGCCATTGTCCGACAGAGTCGCATAGCGCTTTTCATCTGCACGGGCCTGCATCAGAACAGCGCGCGCTGCGGCGACAGCGTTACGTTTTGCGATGAGTGCGAGCTGCAGATCGGTCTTGTCGATCCGCATCAGCGGCTGCCCGACGGAGATTTTCTGACCGGTGTTCACGAATCGTTCCTCGATTTTTCCAGACACGCGAAAACCGAGATCACTTTGCACTCGTGCCGCAATAATCCCTGTGAAGCTGAGTTCAGCATCATCCATAGGCACCGCTTTCGTCAGCCTGACAATCGGCGGCATCTGCCGCGGGTCGCTCTCGGCGGAGGCTTCCTGCGTGGGAATGGCAAGCGTGGCAAACGCAGCCGCCCCCAACACAGCGATCAGGATGCTTCCCAGCACAATGACGCGTTTCTTATTCATGACCATCGCCTTGCTTCAAAATAGATTGCACTCACACTCTATATAGTATATAGATTACGAACGCAATCTTTAATGGAGAGTAGCCATGCGAGTGAGCCGCAAACAGGCTGAAGAAAACCGCGAGAACGTGATCAACGTGGCGAGCCGCCTTTTCCGGGAGAATGGCTTTGACGGCATCGGCCTTAAGGACCTGATGAAGGGCGCCGGCCTGACCCAGGGTGCCTTCTACAAGCAGTTCGCGTCAAAGGAAGACCTGGCGGTGCAGGCATCCAGCCGCGCATTCGAGAGCGCCACCCGGCACTGGGCTTCCGCAGTCGAGGCGAATCCCGAGGACCCGCTTGGCGCCGTCCTCGCATTCTATCTCAGCATGGGCCACCGCGAGGAAAAGATGGACGGTTGCCCGATCGTGGCGCTCGGCTCGGATGCGGCTAGACAGGGCAGCGATGTGAAAGCGTCGTTCGAAACTGGAATCAAAAGACATCTCGACATCCTCGACAACCTAGCGGGCAAGCCGTGCGGCGAGAATCCAAGCGCGACGTCTATGGCCGTCCTGTCGACCATGGTCGGAGCACTGGTTCTCTCACGGGCCGTCAATGACAAGGCACTGTCGGCAGGATTTCTCCAAGCGGCTGCCGCCAACGCTCTGAAAGTGGCCGGCAGGGATACTGAAACAGGAGCAAACCAGTGATATCGCAGGGATCGGTTGAAGCCGACACCGAATCGACCTCGCCATCTGAACCGATGGAATACACCGGGTTTGAGTTGGTTTCAGCTTGGGCGAACGGCAGCATCCGCCCTCCTGCGATGGCGGATGTGTTGCCCTTCACATTGCTGCCGCCTCAGGAAGGCGAGGTCACTCTTCGGGCTAGACCCGAAGCACGTTTCAGCAACCCGATGAAGACAATGCACGGCGGCTGGATCATGACGATGCTCGACACTGCCATGGCCCTTGCGGCACAAACCACTCTCGCACCGGGCGAAGCCTGTCCATCACATGAAACGACCACGAAATTCGTCCGACCAATTCTTGCAGAGTCGGGCGAAATGAAAGTCATTGGCCGAGTTCTGTCGCGTGGCCGGATGGCGATCACTCTAGAAGGTCGAGTTGAGGACGCCGGAGGCAGGCTTCATGCACATGGGACGTCGACATGCCTGATCGTGCGCAGCAGGCCATGATGTCCACATCGTCGTCCAACGCACCCACGCTACACCCCGAAGAGATGCCCCGGCGGTGTTAGCCAAGCAAATCCCAACCCAAAGAGTGTGGGGCGAACGGCATTATTCCGGACGAGATCCACAAGAACCGAAAGAGGTAAGCCCATGAATGAGACCACCAAGAAAGTCGCGCTGGTGACAGGCGCATCCTCAGGTATTGGAAAAGCGACCGCCAAGGCCCTTCAAACTGCGGGATACCGCGTATTCGGAACCAGTCGCCGGGTCATCGCCGATATATCTGATGGCATCACCATGCTGAGTTGCGACGTCACCGACGACGCATCAGTGACAAGTGTTGTCGCAAAGATCCTGGAACAGGCCGGGCGCGTTGATTTGGTGGTCAACAACGCCGGGGTGGGACTATTGGGCGGCGCGGAGGAGTCCTCGATCACTCAAGCTCAGGCACTGTTCGATGTGAACGTCTTCGGTGTTTTGCGCGTGACAAACGCAGTCTTGCCGACGATGCGTCTCCAGAAGGGGGGGCGGATCGTCAACGTAAGCTCGGTACAGGGGTTCATCCCCGCGCCCTACTTCGCTCTCTATGCATCCACCAAGCATGCGGTCGAAGGTTATTCCGAGTCACTTGATCATGAAATGCGGACATTTGGCATTCGCGTGACGCTGGTCGAACCCGCTTATACTCGCACATCGTTCGAAGAGAGCCTCACCAGCCCAGACAATCAGATTGATATTTACGATGCAGGCCGTGCAAGCATGAATGTGACTGTGCGCAAGGCGATGGAGAAAGGCGATAATCCGGAAATCGTCGCCAAGACTGTACTAAAGGCCGCGACCGACGCCAATCCGAAGAAGCGATA
The DNA here is from genome assembly GCF_000152845.1 of Roseovarius sp. 217. Taxonomy (GTDB): domain Bacteria; phylum Pseudomonadota; class Alphaproteobacteria; order Rhodobacterales; family Rhodobacteraceae; genus Roseovarius. The sequence continues at coordinate 1,868,634 of NZ_CH902584.1, read as the reverse complement.
CGCAGCAGGAAGAATGGCGCGGCGAGTCAGTTTCCTGCGGCGCTTCGTCCCCACCTCCGCATTCGACAAAAGTCTGCGCAAGCAGATCGGGCTACCTGTATGAATCTTGGAAACGTCGAGGACAGCAGGACATCGCACCCCGTTAAAAGTGGGGCGATTACCCTGGGACTGCCATGATGGCCATGGTGGGTATCAATATTGGTGCCGGTCCAATGGTGCGTGCGCGCCGTATTGCCTAGTTTGATACAGGCCGTTCCAATCTATCCCAGATCGTCGCTTTGGCCGCCATCGTTTATGGCGTCCTTCCTGCGGCGACCGTATTCGGACAGGCTTGGACTCCACGTTCATTTGATCCTGTGTAGTACAACAGGTACTCTTCATCTAGAGCACCCGCCATGGCCCAAGCGGTTGGAAAAACTCTCTGAGCCGTTTGACCGTATCCGTCAAATCTGACAGTTGCGAACGGCTGTCGAAGGAGCACCAAAACCGCGCAGACCGCAGGATTTCCTGCCTATCAGTTGATTGGCGCGTTTCTTGCTTCTGCGGGCGTCATGCCCGTCCACACCTGGAAGGCGCGATAGAACGAGTTCGGATCTCGGTAAGCGAGGAGATGGCTGGTTTCCTCCGCACTCAGTTTCTGATCCCGCAGATAGGTCAGGGCCAGCGATGCCCGCGTTTCGTTCAGCACGGCCTGGAACGACGTGCTTTCGTCCCGCAGCTTGCGTTGCAGACTGCGTTTGCTCACTCCGAGCCGCGCGCTGACCTGGCCTGCCGAAACTGTCCCGGCGGGAAGCATTTCGGTCAGAACTCGCCTGACGCGGTTGCTGATCTGGTTGCCGCCCGTCAAATTCTCAAGCTTGACCAGAAGGTCCTGCTCAACGATTCTGTAGAAATCGGTATCGGCCGAAATCAGTGGTCTGCGAGCATCCTCCATCGTGAAGATAATACCCGGCAGGCGACCTTTCTCGATTGGAGCGCCGATATAGTCCCGATAGGCTGGCGTTACATGTGTCGGATCGGGAAGGTGAATAACCTGAGGTACGACGTAATGCGCAGTGAAGGTTCGGGCGAGATCGAGGAAAAATATCACCTCGGTCATGGCCATGACAGTCGGCATGGTATGATCGTCTTCCGTAGCAAAGGCGGCGGAGAAGCATGTGTCCGTTTCGCTCAGCTCCAGGCGTATCGGCGCGCAGAGCGGCTTGAACACGGCAAGCCGTTTCAGTCCGGTATAGATGTCGGGGCTTGCCGAGAACGCCAGCAGTGCCGGCTGAAACGGCCCATGTGATACGCCGCATCCCAGTGTCAGCGGCAGCTCAGAATCCTCGCTTTCGGTAGCAAACGCAGTCCAGAGCGCGAAATAGGTTGATGCGTCTACGCCGGTGTCTGTCGAATCCAAAAAACCTGCGTCCAGCCCGCAGCGGGCCAGCACCCGAGCAGGCGACAGACCGAGGATATTGCAGGTCTGACGGACATGCGCAGCAATGTTGTACTGTCGGGAGTTGGACATCGGCGTTCCCTTCTCTGGACCGTATCGAGACATCTTCTTACCAGCCTTGCACCTCGGCTCGAAGGCGCAACGATCAGCTTTTGTCATCTTATGTTATAGATTTGGCGTCATATGCAAGTGACGATCCGCGCCAAAATTGCGACTATGTACCAGAGCCTTGCGATACGGCAGGGCGCAGTATTCTCAGCCATACTGAACACGGAGATGAACGTGACGCGCGAACTTAAATTCAATGGCCAGACCGTCATGGTCGATGCCGAAGACGGAACCCCGCTTTTGTGGGTGATCCGCGATGACCTCAAATTGACAGGAACGAAATTCGGCTGCGGGGTCGCTGCTTGCGGGGCCTGCACCGTACATATCGACGGGCAGCCGACGCGATCGTGCCAGACCTATGTCGAGGATGTCGAAGGGGCTGAGATCACCACGATCGAAGCCATCGGCGGCGACCGCATCGGTGCCGCCATCCAGCGAGCCTGGACCGAACTTGACGTGGTACAGTGCGGTTATTGCCAGTCCGGCCAGATCATGTCGGCGGCCGGTCTCTTGTCGGAGAATGCCAGGCCGACGGCAGAGGAAGTTGATCAATACATGCAGGGCAATGTCTGTCGCTGCGCCACATATCCGCGCATTCGCGCCGGCGTTCTGCGTGCGGCCGAGATATTGGAGGGCTGAGATGACCATGACCACATCCCGGCGCGGCTTCCTCAAAGGGGCCGCAGCCGCCACCGCCGTTCTGCTTGTCGGAGCCCGGCCCGATGGCACCCTGGCCGCCGGATCGGACGCGATGCAGTTCAATCCGTTCGTCCGCATCGCTCAGGATGGCCGCGTGACCGCCATCGTCAAGCATTTCGAAATGGGACAGGGAACATCGACCGGTTTGACCACGCTGGTCGCCGAAGAACTGGGCATGACAATGGAGCAGATCGACTACGAATTTGCCCCGTCCAACCCGACGCTTTATAATAACCTTCTTTTCGGGGCGTTCCAGGGCACTGGTGGGTCAACGGCCATGGCAAACAGTTTCGGGCAGTATCGTAACGCCGGTGCCGCCGCGCGTGAAATGTTGATCGCGGCTGCCGCTGATGCCTGGGATGTCGATGCGGCCAGCTTGGATATTATAGACGGCCAGATCACCGGAAGCGGTAAAGCCGCCCCGATTGGCGATTTTGTGGCGGCCGCCGCCAAGCTGGAAGCTCCCGCAGAACCGCGCCTGCGCAGGCCCGAAGAATGGCGCCTGATCGGTAAGGAAAAGGCCGTTATGCGCAAGGACACGCCGGTTAAGATTGACGGCTCGGGCCAGTTCGCAATGGACATGCAGTTGGACAACCAGCTTGTGGTCGTCATCGCCAGAGCGCCCCAGATGGGTGCCAGACTGGCCTCTTTCGACGCGGGTGACGCCGAGGGGATGAAGGGTTTTGTCATGGCGAAGGCGATGCCGGACAAATCGGGCGTCGCAGTCTATGCCGAAACCACCTGGCAGGCGATGACGGCGCGAGATGCGCTCAGCATCGAATGGGATGCGTCCGAAGCCGAAACGCGGTCCTCTGACGTGATCCGCGAAGAGCTGATCGCCGCCGTGAACGCAGACAGCACCTATCAAGCCAAAGGGGAACAGGCCAAGACCGCCGCCCTGGTGGACGGTGCCGCGCACATCATCGACAAGACCTTCTACTTTCCACTTCTGGCCCATGCGCCGATGGAACCGCTAACCTGCACGATCGAACCTACCGATGACGGCGGTGTAATCTTGCATGACGGGGCGCAGTTCCCGACATTCGGCCACAATACGTTGAGCCAGGTACTGGAACTGCCGATGGATAAAATCCGGATCAACACGATTCTGGCTGGCGGCTCCTTCGGGCGGCGCGCCAACCCGACTGCGGACTACAACCTCGAGTGCGCGATGGCCTTCGGCCTGACTGACCGCAGCCGACCGGTGAAGCTGGTTTGGTCGCGCGAGGACGACATCAAGGGTGGCTACTACCGCCCAGCCTTCGCCCATCGCGTCCGGGTGGGGATCGACGATGGCGGCAAGATCGTCGGCTGGGATCACCGTATCGCCGGCCAGTCGATCATGAAAGACACCCCGATGGCGCAGATGATGATTCATGACGGTGTCGACCATTCTTCGGTCGAGGGCGTGGCAGACACGCCCTATTTCATCCCGGGTATGGCTGTGGGGTTGACCGACCATAAAAAGGCGACAAGCGTCCTTTGGTGGCGTTCGGTAGGGCATACGCACACCGCGTATGTGATGGAATCCATGATCGACATGGTGGCCGAAGAAACCGCTGCGGATCCGTTGGATCTGCGCCTGTCCATGCTGCCGGGCGACACGCCCGCACAAGTCCGCATGGCCGGTGTCCTGCGCAAGGTGGCCGAGATGGCCAGCCGACAGGGCACAGCACCTGATGGGCATGCGCGCGGCTTGGCCGTACACCACTCGTTCGGCTCTTTCGTGGCTGAAATTGCCGAGGTGTCCGGCGGCGGCGTTGCGCCTGTGAAGATCGAGAAGGTCTTCTGCGCGGTCGATTGCGGCGTCCCGGTGAACCCGGACGTGATCAGGGCACAAATGGAAGGTGGCATCGGGTACGGTATCGGCCACGTCATGCGCGACAAGATTACCCTGACTGACGGCCAGGTGGATCAGTTCAATTTCCCGGATTACGAACCCCTGCGCATATCGGACATCGGCGCGATCGAGGTGGAGATTATTCCGTCCACCGAGGCACCCACTGGCGTCGGCGAACCTGGGACACCCCCGTCGGGGCCCGCACTGGCCAATGCCATAGCGCGTGCAGGGGGGCCGAGGCTGATCGAGCTTCCGATGTCGGATCACATTGAGTTTGCCTGAGGATATGCGAGCGCGGCCCCAAGATTATCGGGGCCGCGTTTTTATCACTCCATCGCACGTATCTCCGTCACGAATTTCCGCTGTCCGCAATTCGTCAAGGGACCGCTCAAAACGGTTCTGTCGCAAAGATTCTTGGGTTGCTGTTGGCGCCGCGGACGCATCGCATTCGGAGATCAGCTCGCCGCGAAGGTTGGTACGGCGCTTGCAAGACGTTGGCATGGCGTTGACACAAAATGCGCAAGCAAAAACCCGACCGTTTAAGTCGGGTTATATCTATTTGATATCGTGGTAAGATTTGGTTGCGGGAGGGGGCGCAGGACAAGCTCGTACCGATAGACAGATTGCAATATTAGTCTAAAATTTGCCTGTAACGTTAACAATCAGATGGACAAAAGCGGACCCACTAATTACGAATTCTGCCGTCCATATGTTGGACGCAACCGGACGAAGCTGTCTGAAGTTGCATAACTCATTACGATCGCTTGACTAATTCTCAACTCGATCTTGGACGTTGCCGGACGACGCTAGAGAACGTTTGGCGTACATCCCCTACTAATCCCCTACTAGTGGAGACCGCCGCGTCCCACACTGCCGCCTCTTCCGGATGTTGGAACCCAGGGTCGGTGGGCCGAAAGAACAGGTTAGCTGTGGCGCACCAGGTTGGTTGGTGCCAAGGCCAGCAAACCCTGCAAACCGGTCAAACCCGGTACACCCCACCCCAAGCACGGTTTATGCTGTTGGGAGGCGTTGGCCGCTCCCGGTCCACCCCCTCTCGCGAGCTAACTTGGCCCCCGTGGAGCGAATGCAGAGAACAGAGGCTCGACACGCGGCAGGCCGAAAAGATTCATTGCCCAAGCCTAGAAAGAGCAGCCATAGTCTAAGAAACTCGCTCTTCATGGTATTAGCTATTGTTTTCGCTCCCGAATTGGCTCCGTCCAAAGCCACAGAACATTGACCAGCCTAAGGCCACTCAATTGGCCGAAACCGACCTCGCGGCTGCGCCCAAGGTCGGGACCAATATCGACCGTCCTGTCATTGGCCTCTACCGGCCGCACCTCACGTCTGGCGACTGCCTGATCGTGACTGGCTATCAAGACTTCCTCTCTTCGCTCGCCGTCCTGATGAAAGAGGTCAAGGAGCTAAAAGACCCTGACACAGACCCAGACATCCGCATTCGGATATCATTCGGTATCGATACCGGGAACTCTCGACGGTTGGCAAAGCCGAGACCTGTAACTGAAGAAATGAAGCTCTATTGGCTGGAGAAGTCCGGCCTGCAGGTCGAAGACGACGATGACCTGCTCGCGGTGCTGGCAAAGCGGGCGATCCAAACTGGCAAGATTGAGCTTCGCGTCTTTGACCCTGTGCTGGCCCAGACCCGCTTGGGGATCAACGGGGATCGTCGGATGCATTCCAAGATTGTGAGTTCGCCAATAGGCGCCGTGGCTGGCTCGGCGAACTTCTCTCGCTCAGGGCTCTATAGCAATATTGAGTATGCGGATGGGCTCGACGCTGGATCTCATGAACTTGAGATCGAGCGCACCAGGGCGGCTGAGCAGATTTGGGAGGTTTCGACCGACTGGACTGCCGAAGCCCTGGAGATCCTCGACAAGCTGATAAAGCCCGCCACCGCCGAAGACGCCATGGCGCGCATGATCTCAGAGCAGAAGGGCTTTGAGCCCTGGCTCACAGGCAGTCGCCGAGAGATCACCGGGCACACCCTCTATGAATACCAACAGGAGCTGACTTACGAGGCCTGCTCTATCACGTATGATAACGGTATAGCCTTCGTAGAGGCGCCTACAGGCTCCGGTAAAACCGAAATCGGATGCCACCTCGCCGAGGCCTTATCGGAAACCTTTTCTCGGGTCATTCCACGCTCTCCTGTGCACGGAGTCGCCAGGAAGAACGCGGCTGTAATCGCGCCACCGAAGGTCATCCCGAGCTGGGAAAAACACTCCACGAACTCTTTGGAGGCCATACCAAACACCAGTCTTTCAAAGAAGCGCCTGAGAGGAGCTGGCGACGACAACGAGACCGGTCTGAGACTCGATCAGTTCGGCATACTCATCATCGACGAAAGCCATACGGTTACGCCCGGCTTCGAACAGGCATCCCAGATGGCTGCAGCGGTCGAGCTCGCACCACCGAGCTGGAATGTCTGCTTGTCCGCCACGCTGCTGGGCAATCGTGACGTGGACTGGCTCACCCATATGCAGGAAAAGCGCGCCTCTATCTTCATGACCCCAGACTACATCCAGGCCATGGGTGAGCTGTTTGACCGCGAAATGCAAAGTCCGGCTGACATTTTCGATCAGAAGGCACCACTTGCTGTCCTATCCGAACCGGAAACCGCTCTTTCACGGCAGGCCCGCACGGAACTCTCTGAGCTGATTTCGCCTTTTCTGGCGCGCCGCCAGCGCCGATGCATTGGCGAGGACGAGGACCGCTCCAAGCATGGCTACCCCAAGCTTGCCAACCATGGGCGACCCAAAACGCTGAAGCTTACGAAACCTCAGAGAGCACGCCTCGACGAAATCGTGGCACTCTGCAATGACCTCGCGCCCGGCGGGCGGGTTACGGCAGTCGAGAAGAGCCGTTTCGGCCACGTCAAGACGCAGCAAAGTACTCAGGATCAGCTCCATATCCGAAACCTGCTGAACATACTTAGAGTGAACGCGGCGCAGGCAGCTTGGGAGATGTCTCACGGAGTTATCGGGAAATGGCTACGGGAGTTTGAGCAAGGCTCAAAGAGGGGGCGCAAAGCGCCACACCCAAGTCAGTCCGACATGTTTGGTATGCTTGGCATCGACGCTTTGGCGGAACCCGAAAAGTGTGACGCTCTAGCCCAAAAGCTCAACTCACATACGCTACGGGAGGTTGACGAAAAGCGGTATGAAGCTTGCCACTGCATCCAGCAACAGGTGGACCGGGTTGTCTTTCTCGCAGAGCGCACTGACACGCTCGAAATCTTTGCTGAAGCGCTGGCACGCCGCGGTCACCACACGAACTTCGTTGTGGGTAACCAGACGAAAGGTGATGATAGGGCCGTGAAAGCCATCTTTGGCAACAGACCGGATGGCTTCCGACGGATCACGAACGGCAAGTCTGTAGAATCTTACTTCCGTCCTGGCGGGAAAAACGCCCCTGAAGGGCCAGCTTCGGTCTTCCTAACCTACAAGATGGCCGAGGGTATCAACCTCCAGTCAGCCGATACGCTTGTTCTACTTGGGGTGACCTCCAACCTCAAGGAACTCATCCAGGGATTGGGGCGCATCGACCGCATCGACAGTCAATTTGGGGTTGTGAACTACCACCTTGTCGATATTCCAGTCGGTCAGTTTGCTTCAGATGAGAAGGTGACCAACCGCATCGAGAACTATCGAACACTCGCAGGCGAAGAACTGATTGACGCTGTGCAAGAGGTTGGCTCGGACGACACCGAAGTAATCTTAGAAAGCGTGACGAGATACCTCGGATCGGTCAGGCGCTTGCGAGACAACAACTTCCACGACGTTCTAGCTCGGGCCAAAGAGACGATCTCTCCGGAGCGTTACGGCCTCATCAGTAAGGCAAAAATCGAAGGCACCTGGGGCGCTGAATTAGCTCTCTTGTCCGCCAGAGAGAGCTTCACCGCACTGCATCTGAAGGGCGTCGACAAGCCGACCAACTTCTTCCCTCCGCGTCTGCTGCTGCTACGTGCTTCTGAGATTGGCCTGACTTTGGAGCGAGGTCAGCTGGCCTGCGCCAAGACCCTTGATTCAGCATACGAGCAGACCAGAAGCCTGGGCATGGAACATGCCAGGATGACAGAGGAGGATCTGGCAAGTGCGCTTGAGACCGTCTCTGGCCAACTTAGAGTGCTTACGGAATGGGACCTACGCCCGGCACGCGTTGAAAGCTTGATGAAAGCGTGCGCTGAGTTCATGAGCCAGCGGAGCGACAAGGACCACGATGATCAAGAGCTGTTCGGGCACCTATCCCTCCCCGCCATCGAAATGATCTGTGAGTCGTGGAGCAGACTGCTCGATCCCTTCTGGGAGCAAGCCAAGCAAGAGGTGCGGGACAGCTTCGCCTATGAGGACCTGCCGAAAGGGTACATCGCGATCCAGGCGATCCTAGAGAAGCTTGAAAATGACGCTCATCACGCTGACGAGGTGCACCGAAAGATGTCCAAGGTCATCGAGGAAGCAGAGCTTCTCTCACGCGATCATGAACCGGAGATTGGCCGACGGGTTTCGGTGGTCTTCTTTTCGGGTGGTGCAGGCGAGCATTGAACTTAGAGTTGCATACGGCTCACGCCCGTGGTGCGAGCCTGGACGGCCGTGACACGAACGAGACAGACTGGAGTAAACAGATTGAAAAACAACTATATCTTGATCGACTTTGAGAATGTTCAGCCAAAAAACCTAGAAATCTTAAATGGCCACACGTTCACGTTGATTGTTTTTGTTGGTGCCGGCCAAAAAAATGTCCCATTTGAATTCGCGGCAGCGCTTCAAAACTTGGGGACGAACGCCAACTACCAAAAGATTTCGGGCAGCGGCTCCAATGCGCTGGATTTTCACATCGCCTTTTATGTCGGTGAGCTAGCTGCCAAGGACCCCAACGGCTATCTCCATATCATCTCGCGTGACAAAGGTTTTGATCCACTGATCCACCACTTACGTGAGCGCAAGATTCACGCACTCCGAAGCTCAGATCTTTCGGAAATCCCGTTTGTTAGGATTTCGAATGCCAAATCACTCACGGAAAAGATTGAAGCGATTGTTGCCAGCCTAAGATCTCGCGGAACTTCGCGACCCAGGAAGGTCAAGACGTTAGCCAACACAGTAAACGCGCTTTTCATGAAAACCTTAAATGAAACCGAACTGAGCAGCATCGTAGCGGAGCTGGAAAGTCTCGGGCACATTTCTGTCAATGACCAATCCATCAGCTATGGCCCTTCAATTATGGGTCATTAATGCGGCTGTGGTCGAATTTATCACCATCAAGATGGTAACCAAGGGGCAGGTTAGCGGGCGAGTCGGCCTAGCCTATGAATGCCTACAACATCCGCAATTTCCATCGGTAAAGCGGGTAAGGTCCATTATGTTAAGAGCAGGTAATGGGTCGAATTGCGCAGAACTCAACTGACAGGGCTTTCAGAACTGCGAAATGCTGTAGAGCAACTGTCGAAATTTTGATTGGAGTGATAGTGCAGTGTTTGGGTTTGAATACACAGATGTGAATTGTTCCACATGATAATGGTTCGCGAGCGATTGAGCACCGTTCTGTGCAGCGCCTTCGCGGATAATTCCAAATACTCCCTTCGCGAAAAAGGCCACATACTGCGAGCTACGCCGGCCCCAAGTCGAACCAGTTCTAGGCAGCACACTCATTAATTCTTGTTTAGAAGCATAAGTTTGTGATTCACTCTCGCACAAAACTGGGCGGGAGAATGCAAATGGCGCGATCAGATATGAGCGATCTGGAATGGGAGTTCATCAAAGCTGTCTTGCCCAACAAAACACGTGGCAAGAAGCGGGTTGATGACCGCCGCGTGATCAACGGCATTTTCTACGTCCTGCGCACCGGCATCCCTTGGGCTGATCTACCAGAGCAATACGGCCCACCGACCACGGTCTACAACCGCTTCAACCGGTGGAGCTATGCAGGCCACTGGGACCGGATCATGGAGGCCATCGCCGACGCGCATAACGTTGACATGGTGATGGTCGACGGGACCAGCGTGCGTGCGCATCATTCCGCCACCACGCTCAAAAAAAGACCCACGCCGCTGTTTAGGTCGTTCACGGGGCGGATTAGGGACGAAAATACATGCACTTACCAATCAGGATGGGCTGCCGATCCGATATGAATTGACACCCGGTCAAGCCCATGACGCGCCGCCGTGCAAGACGCTACTGGACAACTTGCAACCTGGACAACATGTGCTCGCGGATAAAGCATATGACGCAGACTGGATCAGGGATATGATCTGGGAACAGGGGGCTATCGACGTGATCCCTCCCAAGGCCAACCGTAAACTACCCGCCGAATTTGATGCTGAAATCTACCGGGAACGCAACAAAATCGAGCGCTTCTTTGGCAGGCTGAAAGCCTCGTTCCGCCGTATCGCAACCCGATACGAGAAGACCTCACGCAATTTCCTGTCGATGATCAAACTGGCATCGATCAGGCTGTGGATCGAGTTTTATGAGTCGGCTGCCTAGTTTCATAGATGCGGCATGACCAACCTGGCGCGGGCCGTGTTACCAATGCAAGGTCAAACATCCTGGCTATTGTTTGGCGGGTTGTTGATTGTCACTGAGAACTGACCCGGCATTTTCATCGAGATCTGACCCACCCAGTCGTTATGATCTGCTGATTATGATGGCGTCAATGCTGTTGCCTCCTTTCGCTTTTTCTTTGCCGTTTCGGAGCTGGCCTTGAAGCGGTAGCTGTCATTGCCGGTCTCGAGGATGTGGCAGCGATGAGTGAGACGATCGAGTAGCGCTGTGGTCATTTTGGCATCGCCAAAGACGCTGGCCCATTCACTGAAGCTCAGGTTGGTGGTGATGATGACGCTGGTGCGTTCATAGAGTTTGCTCAGAAGATGGAAGAGCAGCGCGCCACCAGAGGCGCTGAACGGCAGATATCCCAGCTCGTCCAGGATCACCAAGTCGGTCTTGACCAGCGCCTCGGCGATCTTCCCGGCCTTGCCGTGAGCCTTTTCCTGCTCCAGCGCGTTGACCAGTTCGACGGTTGAGAAGAAGCGCACGCGTTTACGATGATGCTCGATGGCCTGAATGCCGAGAGCCGTTGCAACGTGTGATTTCCCTGTCCCCGGACCTCCGATCAGCACCACATTCTCAGCCGCGTCCATAAACTCACAACGATGAAGTTGACGGACCAAGGCTTCACGGATCTCGCTGGCGGCAAAGTCGAAGCCAGAGAGGTCTTTATAGGCCGGAAAGCGCGCCGCCTTCATGTGATAGGCGATAGAGCGCACCTCGCGTTCGGCCATTTCCGCTTTGAGCAGTTGCGACAGGATCGGCATGGCGGCTTCAAATGCGGGCGATCCTTGCTCATGCAAATCCTGCACAGCCTGCGCCATGCCTGGCATCTTCACGCTGCGCAACATGATGACGATGGCAGCACCTGCGGGATCATGACGCATCGCGCACTCCTTTCTGGGCGCGCAACCCATCATAGCGCGCGACGTTGGCCTCGGGCTCCTGGCTCAGCGACAAGCGGCTGGAGGGTTCACGTCTGGCTGGTCAGTCAGCTTGCCATCCAGCAGCCTGTGCAGCAGATTCAGCACATGGGTTTTGGTCGGCACGCCGGCCTCTAACGCCAATTCCACTGCGCAGAGCACCGCCTGTTCATCGTGATGCAAGACCAGTGACAAGATATCGACCATCTCTCGATCTCCGCCGGGCTGTCGTAGCATCTTCGCCTGCAGCAAGCGGAAGGGTTCGGGCATTTCGACGAAGGGCGCGCCATTGCGCAGCGCCCCGGGTTTGCGCTGAACGACCGCCAGATAATGGCGCCAGTCATAGATGACGCGCCTTGGCTGACGATGGGATCGTTCAATGATCCGCTCATGCGTGCAGATCACATGCCCCTCGGCGACAACGACCAGACGTTCGGGGTAGATGCGCAGGCTCACCGGCCGGTTCGCAAAGCTGGCGGGCACGGAATAGCGGTTGCGATCGAAAGTGATCAGGCAGGTGGGCGATACGCGCTTTCTCTCTTCGACAAAGCCATCAAACATCGTGGGCAGGGGCATCAGGGCAGACTTCTCGACCCCCCAAACATCAGCAATGCTGCCAGGCAGTGCGCCATGTGCCGTCTCCGCCCACAGCAGCTTGCAACGGTCTTCCAGCCATTCATTCAGTGCAGCAAGGTCTGGGAAGACAGGAGCGACCTGCCAGAGGCGATGTCGGGCATCACGCACGCTCTTCTCAACCTGACCCTTCTCCCAACCAGCCGCCGGATTGCAGAACTCGGGATCGAAGACGTAGTGGCTGGTCATGGCCAGGAACCGCGCATTCACATCGCGCTGTTTGCCGACGCCAACCCGGTCGACGGCTGTCTTCATGTTATCATAGATGCCGCGCCCAGGGACGCCTTCGAAGACGCGGAATGCATGCCAGTGGGCATCAAACAGCATCTCATGTGTTTGCAGCAGATAGGCCCGCACCAGAAACGCGCGGCTATGTGACAGCTTGATGTGGGCAACCTGCAGCTTGATGCGCTCACCGCCGATATAGGCCCAGTCCTCGCTCCAATCGAACTGGAAAGCCTCACCCGGCGCGAACACCAGTGGCACGAAAGTCCCGCGATCCGTCGTGTGATGCGCACGCTGCCGTTCACCCTTCCAGTCCCGCACGAAGGCCGCAACACGCTCGTAAGAACCGTCATATCCAAGCTTCACAAGATCGGCGTGCATCAGCTTCGCCGTTCGGCGTTCCTTGCGTGATTTGCGCTGATCAGTCGTCAGCCATGCTGTCAGATGCTTGGCAAAAGGGTCCAACTTGCTGGGGCGATCTGGCACCTGAAACGCAGGTTCAACAATCCCCTCCCGCAAATACTTCTTGATCGTGTTGCGAGACACGCCAGTCCGCCGCGCGATCTCGCGAATGGGCATCTTCTCTCGCAGCGCCCATCGCCGAATAACTTTCAAAAATCCCATGTCTATCACTCCATGCGCCCCCAGCTGATTCAAGCCGGGGCAAGGTTGCACATGGGTCAATTCTCAATGACAATTTCTGCTGTTGCCGGGTCAGTTCTCAGTGACAATCAACAATCCTGAACAATGAGATGTATGTCGGGCGTCTCGTCTGGAACCGGCAGCGCTTCGTAAAAGACCCCGACACCGGCAAACGCCAGTCGCGTCTGAATCCTGTCGAGGCGTGGGTTACAACGGATGTTCCAGAGCTTCAGATAATCGATCCTGCGACGTGGGAGCGGGCGCAAGCCCTGAAGTCACGCTATGCCAGCCACGCCGGCAATAAACGCCAGACCAAAAAGCGCCTACTCACCGGTCTTCTCAAATGTGGGTGCTGCGGCGGCAATATGACCATCGCCCGCAAGGATCGTTACTATTGCGCGGCACGCCGCGAGAAAGGCACCTGCGAGGCGGGTTTTGGCATCGCCGCCGCGGAGGTCGAGAACCGCGTGCTGGACGGCTTGCGTCGAATCCTTGTCGGCAATGACGCTTTGATCGCTGAGTTCACGACCGAACTGAAGGCCGAACTTGTGCGCCTGAAGAAGGCCAGGCAGAGTACACAGCGGGATTTCACAAAAGAGTTGGCGGACGTGGAGCGCGGCATCGCTCGCCTTATCTCCTTCATAACCTCGGGAGATGGGGCACCAGAGTCCGTCCGTTCAGAACTCACGAAGCTGGAGGACCGCAAGGCGCACATTCTCGCCCAGCAGAAACGGACGGCAATTTCACCGGTCGTGGATTTTCATCCTAATTATGCGGAGCTGTACCGCAAGAAGGTCGGTGAACTGGCGCTGCTGCTGTCAGGCGAAGACACTCGCGAGGAGGCGATGACATCCATCCGCAGTCTTGTTGACCGCATCGAGGTGCGCGCTGGTATCAAGCGGGGTGAGACAGACGTGACGCTGGTGGGGGCATTGGCAGGGATTTTGGCGCTTGGCACAAACAAGAACGCCACCCCTGAGGGTGGCGGTACGTTCTTGTTGGTTGCGGGAGTAGGATTTGAACCTACGACCTTCAGGTTATGAGCCTGACGAGCTACCGGGCTGCTCCATCCCGCGACAGTGTTTTGCCTGTTTTCCGCGTGTGGAATTGGGCGATTGTTTTGGCTTTGGGCGATATTGATCGCCTTGGGCCTATAGTATGCCCCAGCATTGTTTTGTTGTGGGGCGTTTTATCGTGGTCGAGAGATACAGTTTGATGTCTTGAGGTTTTTACCAGGTTTGGCAGCGACCTACTCTCCCACGTCTTAAGACGCAGTACCATTGGCGCGACAGCGCTTAACGGCCGGGTTCGGGATGGGACCGGGTGTTTCGCTTGTGCTATGACCACCAAACCGGGAAAAAACCTCGAGACATATTAGGTGTCCTACCGCCTATCGGCGACTTGAGGACGTTTGTTTGTCCTGACGGCGCTCGGCGTCATGAGGACAGGTATTGCCCAACCGTCTTTCTCCGATTGGGCAGTGTTCCAAGTCAAGACATTGTGTTTTGTGTATGCTTTTGAGTTTGTCCGTAACAATCTTGCTATTACTGGATCAAATCAAGCCTATCGAGCCATTAGTACCAGTCAACTGAACGCATTGCTGCGCTTACATCTCTGGCCTATCGACGTGGTGGTCTACCACGGCTCTCAGGGATACCTTGTTTTGAGGGGGGCTTCCCGCTTAGATGCCTTCAGCGGTTATCCTGTCCGAACATAGCTACCCTGCACTGCGGCTGGCGCCACAACAGGTCCACCAGTGGTTCGTTCACCCCGGTCCTCTCGTACTAGGGGCAACTCCTCTCAAGTATCCTACACCCACGGCAGATAGGGACCGAACTGTCTCACGACGTTCTAAACCCAGCTCACGTACCTCTTTAAACGGCGAACAGCCGTACCCTTGGGACCTGCTCCAGCCCCAGGATGAGATGAGCCGACATCGAGGTGCCAAACACTGCCGTCGATATGGACTCTTGGGCAGTATCAGCCTGTTATCCCCGGCGTACCTTTTATCCGTTGAGCGATGGCCCTCCCACTTGGGACCACCGGATCACTATGGCCGTCTTTCGACTCTGCTCGACTTGTCAGTCTCGCAGTCAGGCTGGCTTCTGCCATTGCACTCAACGAGCGATTTCCGACCGCTCTGAGCCAACCTTCGCGCGCCTCCGTTACGCTTTAGGAGGCGACCGCCCCAGTCAAACTACCCACCACGCAGGGTCCCGGACCCGGATAACGGGCCGCGGTTAGACATCAAGAGTGCGAAGGGTGGTATCTCAAGGGAGGCTCCACAGGGACTAGCGTCCCTGCTTCAAAGCCTACCACCTATCCTGCACATCACAATCCTGATGCCAGTGCGAAGCTATAGTAAAGGTGCACGGGGTCTTTCCGTCTAACCGCGGGAAACCTGCATCTTGACAGGTAATTCAATTTCGCTGAGTCTATGTTGGAGACAGCGGGGAAGTCGTTACGCCATTCGTGCAGGTCGGAACTTACCCGACAAGGAATTTCGCTACCTTAGGACCGTTATAGTTACGGCCGCCGTTTACCTGGGCTTCAATTCAGAGCTCTCACCCCTCCTTTTAACCTTCAGGCACCGGGCAGGCGTCAGACCCTATACGTCGTCTTGCGACTTCGCAGAGCCCTGTGTTTTTAGTAAACAGTCGCCACCCCCTGGTTTGTGCCCCCAGCCTCTAGTTGCCTAGAAACCGGGCCTCCTTCTCGCGAACTTACGGAGGTATTTTGCCGAGTTCCTTCAACATAGTTCTCTCAAGCGCCTTGGTATTCTCTACCAGTCCACCTGTGTCGGTTTAGGGTACGATCTAGCGATGGAGCTATTTCCAGGAACCAGTCAGCGGCCCGTTCAATCCGATAAGAACGAACAACCTCTCTGATCCGTCACTTCCATCTGGCCCAGGAATATTAACCTGGTTCCCATCGACTACGCCTTTCGGCCTCGCCTTAGGGGTCGGCTTACCCTGCTCAGATTAGCTTTAAGCAGGAACCCTTGGACTTTCGGCGAGGGTGTCTCTCACACCCTTTATCGCTACTCATGTCATCATTCTCACTAGTGATCTCTCCACGGGATCCCTCACAGGCCCGCTTCATCGAAGATTTCTTACCCTCCATGATGTCCCGAGGGACACTAAAGAGGATAGAAACCATGTCACACTACGCTCTGCTACCATGCCTTACGGCATCCTAAGCTTCGGCTCATGGCTTGAGCCCCGTTACATCTTCGCCGCAGGACAACTTATTTAGACCAGTGAGCTGTTACGCTATCTTTAAAGGATGGCTGCTTCTAAGCCAACCTCCTGGTTGTTTTGGTCGTCCCACCTGCTTTCCCACTTAGCCATGAATTAGGGGCCTTAGCTGTAGGTCAGGGTTGTTTCCCTCTCGACTACGGACGTTAGCATTCGCAGTCTGTCTGCCATCTAGTACTCCTCGGTATTCGGAGTTTGGTTAGGATCAGTAAGCCTGTGGGGCCCCATTACCCATCCAGTGCTCTACCCCCGAGGGTATTCGGATGACGCTCTACCTAAATAGATTTCGCAGAGAACCAGCTATCTCCGAGTTTGATTGGCCTTTCACCCCTAGGCACAACTCATCCCGACCTTTTTCAACAGGTGTGGGTTCGGACCTCCAGTTGGTGTTACCCAACCTTCATCCTGGTCATGCCTAGATCACTCGGTTTCGGGTCTGATCCATCTAACTCAACGCCCTATTAAGACTCGCTTTCGCTGCGCCTACACCTAACGGCT
>NZ_CH902584.1:1781814-1846814 GCF_000152845.1 Roseovarius sp. 217 | reverse complement strand
ACACTCCAGGGTTTGGTCGTCAGCGTCCGGGCATTGCGCGCGGGATCGCCCTTGTCAGTGCCAAACTCATAATAGTTGTTATAGGTGGTGATATCGTCCCAGTTGTTGGGCTCCAGGGTCTCGGCGCGCGCGCGCTGCGCCATCAGGCTCAGGCCTACGCCAGCCGCCGCCCCGGCGATCATCTGGCGGCGATTGAGAAACGCCACCTCAGGCGTCACATCCGTGTCACTCAGCGTGTTAATCCAGCGATGGGCCATGTCATCTCTCCTATGGGTCACTCCACTATATAGAGACAGACACGGCCCTCGCCACCGCAGGGTTTCAACATCCGGTCACAATACCGCGTCCGAATTGTAACTTGGCCGGATTTTATTAAAGGCCACTGACGTGCCATCCGCCTGCACCAGCCGCACATGCCGCCGCCGCATCAGGCGCGGTTCGGCGACCCCCACCGAATGGGCGATGGTCTCAACCTCCTTGATCACCGATTTGGCGTAATTGGCGACCTTGAGATATTTATCCTCGACCACCAGACCGCGCTGCAAATAGGGGTCATGGGTGGTGATGCCGGTGGGACAGGTGTTGCGATTGCACTTCAGCGCCTGAATGCAGCCAAGGCTGAACATGAAACCGCGCGCCGAGGTGACAAAATCCGCGCCTGCGCAAATCGCCCAAGCGACATCACCGGGATTGATCAGCTTGCCGGCCGCGATCATCCTGATCCGATCCTTCAGCCCATAACGATCCCGCAGATCCACCATGCGCGGCAGTGCATCGCGAATGGGCATGCCCACCAGATCCATCAGCGGCATGGGGGCCGCCCCAGTGCCGCCCTCGCCCCCGTCGATCGCAATGAAATCCGGGGCGCTGTCCGGCCCGCGCGCCATGATCATCTCAAACAGCGGCTCCCACGCCTCGGACGAGCCGATCACCGTCTTGAACCCGACCGGGCGACCCGTCACCGCTCGAATGTGACCGATCACATCCAGCAACTCACCGTAATCATTGATATCGGCATGGCGGTTGGGCGAAATACTGTCCTTGCCGATCTCGATCCCGCGAATGGCCGCGATCTCGGCGTTGACCTTTTCACCCGGCAGAATGCCGCCCTTACCGGGCTTGGCGCCCTGTGCCAGCTTCAACTCGAACATCTTGATGCTGGGGTTGTCAGATACTTCGCGCAGCCGCGCATCACTCAGATTGCCCAGCGCATCGCGCACGCCATATTTGGCGGTGCCGATCTGATAGACCAGATCGCAATTGCCAATCAGGTGAAACGGGCTCAGCCCCCCTTCGCCGGTATTCAGCCAAACCCCCGCCTTGGCCGCCCCCCGACTCAGCGCCTCGACCGCCGGGCGCGAAATCGCGCCATAGCTCATGCCCGAGATGTTGAAAATCGACTTGGCCATATAGGGAATCGCCGCCGTCGGCCCGATCTGCATCGGGGCCGTCATGGCAAACTGATCGTCGAGCGGCGGAAACACTGCAGGCACGAAAATCGGTGTGCCCGGCACCCCCAGATTACGGGTCGAGCCAAAGGCAATCGTATTGCCCGCACCCTTGGTCGCGTGGCTGACCCAATCGCGCTGCGCGCGGTTGAACGGCATTTCCTCGCGGTCCATGGCAAAGAAATACTGACGGAAAAACTCGCCCAGCTTGGTGAACAACCCCCGGAACCGGCCAATCACCGGATAATTGCGCCGGATCGCATCGCCGGGCTGCGTCTTGTCCAGAATGTAGAACACCGAAACCATGAACACGACCGCCCCCAAGGCAAAGACGAACAATAGCGCCAGAACCTCGAGGATCTGCGTCACATACCCCATCTGAAATCTCCAATGATCCCTACCCCCGCCCGCTTCAGGGCGTCGCCCGCAACCTGCGCTATTCGGACCCGCCAAACAAGCTGGCAAAACACGCTCGCAGCCCATATTTCAACCCGTCTTGGCGAGGATCGGGCCAATTGCCCGCCCCCCGCCGAGGCGACAGGACACCCGGCTGGATCACCCCCAAACCGCAGGAGATTTTCCGCATCTTCACAAAAACGTGATTGGATGTTTCAAAGCGCCTTGGCTTAGCGGGCCCGCGCCGCGCGTCAAACTGCATCGGCGGAAACCCCCGGTGAACCAATACCTGCCTCCCGCCGTAAGCCCGGTATGATCCCGACATCGGGGTCGTTGAAACTGATCTTATACACGGAGACGCAAACATGTTTCGCAGAACCTATCTCGCTCTGACCGCAGCCGCCCTGATGGCTGGCCCCGCCTTTGCGGACAACCACGGCAAAGACATCGTCGATATCGCAGCGGGCAACGAAAGCTTTTCCACCCTCGTCGCCGCCGTGCAGGCCGCTGACCTCGTTGAGACGCTCAAGGGCGACGGCCCGTTCACAGTGTTTGCACCCACCAATGACGCCTTCGCGGCCCTGCCCACAGGCACGGTCGAAGACCTGCTCAAGCCCGAGAACAAGGACAAGCTGGCCGCCATCCTCACCTATCATGTGGTGCCCGGCAAGGTGATGTCGACCGACCTCTCGGACGGCATGACCGCTGCGACCGTTCAGGGCAGCGAGGTCACCATCGGCACAACTGATGGCGTGACCGTCGACAGCGCCAAAGTGGTGCAGGCGGATATCGAGGCCACCAACGGCGTGATCCATGTGATCGACACCGTGATCATGCCCAAGTAATCGAAACGCTCACGGACCGACGCGACGGGGCGGCTCAATGGCCGCCCCGTATCCGTTAGACATGCTGTGCGCCGTTGATCTCGATCTCCGTGCCCGAAATATAGGACGACCCCTCGGAACAGAGGAAAAAGATCGTGTTCGCCACCTCATCCGGCTCGCCCAATCGCCGCATCGGGATGCTCTCCACCAGCTTGTCCGTGCCCGGCGACAGGATCGCGGTGCGAATCTCCCCCGGTGCGATCGAATTGACCCGGACACCCAAAGGCCCGAAATCATGCGCCATCTCGCGGGTCAGCGCCACCAGCGCCGCCTTGGATGTGGCATAGGCCGCGCCCGCAAAGGGATGCACGCGGCTCCCGGCAATCGAGGTGACATTCACCACCGCGCCGCGCGTCGCCGCCAATTCATCCCGCAAACTGCGCGCCAGAACCACCGAGGCAAAGAAATTGACGTGAAACACCTGCCCCCAGGTCCGCAAATCCGTGGTGAACGTATCCAGCCGCTCCCCCTCCGGCCCTTTGGGCGAAATCCCCGCATTATTGACCAAGGCATCCAAACGCCCGCCCAACCGCTCGCGGATCACGTCGACCGTGGCGATCACATCATGCGGGTCTGCCAGATCCATCTGAATGTGGTTCTCCGCCCCACCTCCCCAGGGACATTCCTCTGGAAAGGGCTGGCGTGAACAGGTGATCACCCGCCAACCCGCCGCATTGAAGCGCCGCACCGTGGCATGCCCGATCCCGCGGCTCGCCCCCGTCAACAGCAATGTCTTGATCTCGGACATGGTGCACCTCTCTCAGTCACGAATTTCGTTACGTAGGAGCCTAGCCCGTTCCAGCACCGCCGCAACGGCCCTTGGCACCACCCCGCGCAGATTGTATTGAGGTCTGCAACCCCGCGTTGGAGACCAGCATGAAGGCCAGAGACATGAATCGCGACTGGATCGCCACTGCCCGCACCCTTTCCGAGGCCCTGCCCTATCTGCAACGCTACACCGGGGCCATCGTGGTCATCAAACTGGGTGGTCACGCCATGGGCAGCGACGAGGCGATGGAAACCTTCGCCCGCGACGTGGTTCTGATGCAGCAGGTCGGCGTCAACCCGGTGATTGTCCACGGCGGCGGGCCGATGATCAATCAGATGCTCGAAAAACTCGAGATCAAATCAGACTTCGTCAACGGCAAGCGCGTGACCGATGCCGCCACCATGGATGTGGTGGAAATGGTCCTCTCGGGTCAGGTCAACAAACGCATCGTGGCGGCGATCAACGGCCAGGGCGGACGCGCCGTGGGCCTGTCGGGCAAGGATGCCCGCCTCATCACCTGCACCCCCTCGCATCCTGATCTGGGCCTTGTGGGCGAGCCATCCGAGATCGACCCCACCATCCTGCACACGCTCTTTGCCGCCGACATGATCCCCGTGATCGCCCCCTTGGGCGCGGGCCGCGAGGGCGAGACCTACAACATCAACGGCGACACCGCCGCCGGGGCCATCGCCGCCGCCCTCAAGGCCGACCGCCTGCTCTTGCTCACCGATATCGACGGCGTCCGCGATGGCGACGGCCGGGTTGTCACCGAACTCAGCGCCGAGCAAATCCGCCAGATGACCCGCGACGGCGTCATCGCAGGCGGCATGATCCCCAAGACCGAAACCGCCCTTGCCGCCATCGACGGCGGCGTGCGCGCCGTGGTCATCCTCGACGGGCGCGCGCCCAACGCCACGCTGCTCGAGCTGTTCACCGAACATGGCGCTGGCTCGCTCATCCGGGGCGAGGCTGGCCCGCGGGTGCAAAACCCCCGCGCTCGCTGAGCGCCGCGCGTGCCCGGCCTCCCCCCGGCGCTCGCAGACCTCGCGCGCGCGCATCACCTGACCCCCTCGGGCGCGCTGCATCTGGCATCCGGTGAAGTGCCCGGCCACCAGAGCCTCGTGCTCCTCAGCCCCGCCGAGCCGGGCTTCTGGCCACATTTCACCGCAACGCCTGAATATCGCGACGGCGCGCGCGACCCGATGAACCGCTGGTCCACCCGCGTCATCACGGCCATGGCCGCAGCACTTGGGGCAAGGCCCGTCTTTCCCTTCTCCGGCCCGCCGTGGCAGCCCTTCACCGATTGGGCCCGCCGCAGCGCCCGCGCCTGGCCCTCGCCCGTGGGCCTCTTGGTGCATGATGAGGCGGGGCTGATGATCTCCTATCGCGGCGCGCTCGCCTTCCCTGACCGCTTCGCACTCCCGCTGCCCGGTCCACGCCCCTGCGATAGCTGCACGGATCAACCCTGCCGCAGCGCCTGCCCAGTGGATGCGTTGATCCCCGAGGCCTATAACGTCCCCGCCTGCAAAGCCGATCTCGACCGCCCCGGCAACGACTGTCGCGCGCGCGGCTGTGCCGTGCGCCGCGCCTGCCCGCTCAGCCAATCCTATGGCCGACGCCAAGAACAATCCGCCTTTCACATGGGATATTTCGGATGAAGACGCTCATTCTCATGCGCCACGCCAAATCCGACTGGGGCGATCCCCGCCTCCCCGATAGCGCCCGCCCCCTCAACGCACGCGGGCGCAAGGCCTCCACCGCCCTCGGCCACTGGCTCCGCGCCCAAGACCTTCTGCCCGATCAGATCCTCTGCTCCTCCGCGGAACGCACTCAGGAAACCTGCACCCGGCTCAAACTCGCGACACCGCCAGACCTCACTGACGCGCTCTATCTGGCCGAGGCTGACGAAATGCTGGCAGTCCTGCGCCACGCCACCGGCCATCAGGTGCTGATGCTGGGCCATAACCCCGGCATCGCAGAATTCGCGGCCCTGTTGGTCGCCGCCCCCCCGGATCACGAGCGGTTCGACGATTACCCCACCGGCGCCACGCTCATCGCCCGGTTCGACATTGACGATTGGTCCGCGTTGCACCCCGGCACCGGCACGGTGGAGCAGTTCCTCATCCCGCACGACCTGCCATAACCGGCGCATGCAAACGCCGCTCTTTATCGGATCAGAGATCTATCGCGGCTCCTCCTACGGAGCGCGCCACCCACTCTCGATCCCGCGCGTGCCCACCGTGATCGACCTCTGCCGCGCTCTGGGCTGGCTGCCGCCGGCGCAATACCGCACCAGCCCCCGCGCCAAGCCGCAGGCGCTGACCACATGGCACACCCCGGACTATATCACCGCTCTGCAAGCGGCCGAGACATCCGGCCACGTCACGCCCGAAATCCGCGCCCGCCACCAGATCGGCACGCTTTCCAATCCGATCTACCCAGAGATGTTCCGCCGCCCCGCCACCGCCGCCGGTGGCTCGCTTCTGGCCACAGACCTCTTGGCCCATGGCGGCGTGGCCTATAACCCCGGCGGCGGCACACATCACGGCATGGCCGATCACGCGGGCGGGTTTTGCTACCTCAACGACCCGGTGCTGGCGATCAAGGCGTTTCTGGCCCAGGGACTCAGCCGCATCGCCTATGTCGATATCGACGCGCATCATTGCGACGGGGTCGCCGCCGCCTTCCACGGCGACCCCCGCGTCCTGATGATCTCCACCCATGAGGCCGGGCGCTGGCCCTTCACCGGCACGCTACATGACCGCGCCGGGGGTCATGCCATCAACCTGCCCCTGCCCCGCGCCACCAATGACAGCGGCTTTGCCATGGCCCTGCACGAGGTCATTCTTCCAGCGGTGCAATCCTTCACCCCTCAGGCGCTCGTCCTGCAATGCGGTGCCGATGCCGTGACCGAGGATCCGCTGTCGCGCCTCGCCCTCTCCAACAACGCCCATTGGGAGGCGGTGGCGCTCCTGCGCCCGCTCGCCCCCCGCCTGCTTGTCTTGGGCGGCGGTGGCTATAATCCCTGGACCGTCGGCCGCCTCTGGTCGGGCGTCTGGGCCACGCTGAATGGCCACGCGATCCCCGACCGCCTGCCCGAACCCGCCCGCGCCATCTTGTCAGCACTCTCATGGGCGCGCCGCCCAGCCCTGCCTGACGATGCGCTCATCGACACCCTGCGCGACACCCCGCGCCCCGGCCCCATCGCCGATGACCTGCGCGCCGCGATCCAACACCTGCGCGACCGCGGCGTGCCTTGGGTCTGAACGCAAAAGGGGCAGCAAAACCGCCGCCCCTTTCATCGTTCTCAAAATACTCCGGGACGGGGGCAACGCCCCCATCCCTTGTTCAGTGCCCCAGAATCTGGCTGAGGAACAGCTTGGTCCGGTCACTCTTGGGATTGTTAAAGAACTCTTCCGGCTCGTTCTGCTCGACGATCTGGCCCTGATCCATAAAGATCACCCGATTCGCCACCTTGCGCGCAAATCCCATCTCATGCGTCACGCAGAGCATGGTCATGCCTTCCTCGGCCAGTTGGATCATCGTATCCAAAACCTCCGAGATCATTTCAGGATCAAGCGCCGATGTCGGCTCGTCAAACAGCATGATCCGCGGTCGCATGCACAAAGAGCGCGCAATCGCCACCCGCTGCTGCTGCCCCCCCGAGAGCTGGCCGGGATATTTATTGGCCTGCTCCGGGATCTTGACCTTTTCAAGGAAATGCATCGCCACTTCCTCGGCCTCGCGCTTGGGCGTCTTGCGCACCCAGATCGGCGCGAGCGTGCAATTCTCCAGAATCGTCAGATGCGGAAACAGGTTGAAGTGCTGAAACACCATGCCAACCTCCGACCGGATCTTGTCGATATTCTTGAGGTCATTTGACAACAGCGTGCCATCGACCGTGATCTTGCCCTTCTGATGCTCCTCGAGCGCGTTGATACAGCGGATCAGCGTGGATTTGCCCGAACCCGACGGCCCGGCGATCACGATCCGCTCGCCCTGATACACCGTCAGATCAATGTCGCGCAGCACGTGAAACGCGCCATACCACTTGTTCATCTTGGTGATATCGACGGCAACCTGATCCGAGACGTTCAATTGTTTTTCAGCGGCCATGATGATGACCCTCCTTACCGATGATCCGTGCGAAGCTGACGCTCCAGCCACTGGGAATATTGCGAGATACCGTAGCAGGTGATGAAGAACAGGACGCAGGCAAAGCCAAACAGCTCCCAATAGACCCCGTTCCATTCGGACGAGGCGAGGATCGGACCACGGATCATGCCGACGATGTCGAACATCGAAATGACCGAGACCAGCGTCGTATCCTTGAAGAGACCGACAGCCACGTTGACGATGCCCGGAATCGAGATCTTGAGCGCTTGCGGCAGGATGATCAGCTGCATGGATTGCGCGTAATCAAGGCCCAGACTGTCCCCGGCCTCATATTGTCCGCGCGGCAGCGCCGCGAGCCCCCCCCGGATCACCTCGGCGATATAGGCCGACGAGAACATCGTGATCATGATGATCACCCGCAGGATCAGGTCGAAATTCGTCCCCGGCGGCAGGAAATACGCCAGCACCACATTGGCCACGAACAAGAGCGTGATCAGCGGCACGCCGCGAATGAACTCGATAAAGACCACGCAGATCCATTTGATGATCGGCATGCTCGATTGCCGCCCCAGCGCCAGCAGGATGCCCAAGGGCAAGGACAGCGACACACAGACCACCCCCAGCATCAGATTGATCATGAACCCGCCCATATCGCGCGAGGCCACGGCCTGAATGGCCATCACATTCTCCATCGGTCCGGTCACATAGCCCGACAGAATCCAAAAGATGAGCGCCGCCACGAAGGCGGCAATCACCGCGACACCCGCGCTGATCGTCACCACACGGCTATAGGTAAACGCGCCCACCAGCACCCCCAAGAGGGCAAAGACCGGCACCAACACCGACCCGCCCCAGATCAGCCAATAGGCGATGAACGGGTAAAGTCCGGTAAAGATCAGCATCTTGCGCGGGAATATCTTGCCAAACAGCACCGGTGCGGCGGCAATGAACAGCAGCACAAAGGCCAGACCGGGCCGCCAATAGAGCTCGGATGGGTATTTGAATCCGAACAAAAGCTGATTCCAGCGCTCCGTCAGCACCGCGAAACAGCCGCCCATCTTGCCATCTAGGATCTCACGACAGGCGGTCAGGCTCGGGCTTTCCCAAACACCGTTGATAAACCAAGGCGCGGTGGAGATAACGATCTGAAACACCACATAGGCCGACACCAGCGTCAAAAGCGCGTTGCCGGGTGACGAGAACAAGTTCTCGCGCAGCCATTTCACCGCCCCCGTCTGCGCCGTTGGAGGCGGCGCTTCGGGCAGCATGTGCGTGCGCACAAAGGCGAGTTGATCACGGGCCATGCTCAGCGCTCCTTCAGCTTGATCGTGTTGTTATAGACGTTCATCACCGCCGAAATGGCGAGGCTGATCGTCAGATAGAACAACATCAGCATCAGCACGCATTCAATCGCGCGCCCCGTCTGATTGAGCGTGATCCCCCCCAGCGTGCCGGTCACATCCATGTAACCCACGGCAATCGCCAGTGACGAATTCTTGGTGAGGTTGAGATACTGCGAGATCAGCGGCGGGATGATCACCCGCAGCGCCTGCGGCAGGATCACCAGATTCATGATCCGCTTGGGCCGCAGCCCCAGCGAGGCCGCCGCTTCCGTCTGCCCCTTGCTGACCGCCTGAATACCCGCCCGCACGTTCTCGGCGATAAAGGCACCGGTATAGATCGCCAGCGCAAACCACAGCGCAATCAGCGAGCCTCGAATATGCAGCCCCCCGTCAAAGTTGAACCCTTTCAACGCCGGGTAATCGAGAGTGATCGGCTGACCCAAGACAAAGAAGATCAGGATGGTCGGCACGAACAGGATCACCAGCGATGGCCATCCCATCGGCAACAGCCGCCCGGTGTCATACAACAGCTTGGTCGCATAGCGGCGGTAATAAAACACCCCCGCAATCGACGCGAGAAACGTCAGGACAACCACCAGCGATCCCGCCCCCCAAACCGGCGCGGGCACATATACCCCCCGGTTGGTAAAGGCGAACGCATCCAGCAACATCGACGCGTCGGCATTATCCCCGCGGAATTGATTGGGGGACGGCATCGACGCCGTCATAATCGTCGCAATGATCAGGATCCAGATCAGCACCGGCACATTGCGGAAGGCCTCGACGTAAACGGCCATCAGCTTGCGCACCAGCCAATTGGGCGAGAGCCGCAGAATACCCGCTGTCACGCCAAACAGTGTCGCCGTAGCACAGCCCAGAACCGCAACGATCAACGTATTGATCACGCCCACGACGGAGGCGCGCATATGGCTCGACTGGCTGTCATACTCGATGGGTCGCTGGTTGATGTCATACCCAGCCGGATCACTCAGAAAGCCGAACGAGATGTTCTGCCCCTGTGCGGCAAGGTTGCTCACCAAATTGGCCCCGAGATAGCCAAGCAGCAACAGCAAGAGCATGAGCGCAATGAATTGGAACGTATAAGAGCGATACCGTGTGTCATAAATCAGCATAGAAAGCTGAAACGACGCCTTGGGAGGGTCGGTCATCGTTGTCATCTGGGAGTTTCCCTGTGTTTCGACCCGGATTTTTATCGGCATTTCTGCCGTGGGCCGATTTTTAAGTGGTCTAGAGGTGAAAAGGGCGCGGGAGAGACCCGCGCCCTTCGTCAGAAGATTTTACCGGAACGGCGGAGCGTACATGATGCCGCCCTGCGTCCACTGAGCGTTCAGACCACGGGCCAGACCGATCGGGGTCTTTTCGCCGATGTTCTTCTCAAAGATCTCGCCATAGTTGCCGCTGGCGGCAATCGCCCGCTTGGCCCACTCGTTGTCGAGACCGATCATCGCACCCAGATCACCCTCGGTGCCGAGGATACGGTTGATCTCCGGGTTGTCGCCCGCTGCAGCAGACAGCTCGCCGATATTGGCCGAGGTGATGCCCATTTCTTCAGCAGCAACCAGCGCGTAGAACGTCCAGCGCACGATGTCAGCCCAGTCGTTGTCGCCATGGCGAACCAACGGGCCGAGCGGCTCTTTCGAGATGATTTCCGGCAGGATCACGTGATCCGTGGGGCTCTCAAAGGCTGCGCGAGTCGACGCCAGACCCGACGCATCGGTGGTGTAGGTGTCGCACGCGCCAGCCAGATACTGCTGCTGACCTTCGGCATTCGTCTCGATCGGCACCGGCTCATAGCTGATGTTATTGGCACGGAAGAAATCCGCGAGGTTCAGCTCAGTGGTGGTGCCGGTCTGAATGCAGACCGTCGCGCCATCCAGCTCTTTGGCAGAGCTGACACCCAGCGACTTGGGCACAAGGAAGCCCTGACCGTCGTAGTAGTTCACGCCGACGAAATCGAACTTGAGATCGGTATCGCGCGAGAAGGTCCAGGTGGTGTTGCGCGCCAGCATGTCAATCTCGCCCGAGGCAAGCGCAGTAAAGCGGGTCTTGCCGGTGGTCGGCACGAATTCAACAGCATTCGCATCGCTCAGCACAGCGGCGGCGACGGCACGGCACACAGCCACGTCAAAACCTTCCCAAACACCGTTCGCATCGGGGGCAGCAAAGCCCACGAGGCCGGTGGTCACACCACAGTTCAGCTTGCCGCGTGCCTTCACGTCATCCAACGTGGCAGCCGCAGAAGCACCAGCCGCAAGGCCGGCCACCGTCAGCGCGCCCAAAAATACGGTTTTTTTCATGTTTACCTCTTCCTGATTATCCGCCCTTCAAGAGCGGTTTGTCGGATCTTACGACCCATTTGACACTGTTGGCAGGGTTTTCACCCCTCTCAGTGAGGCCAAGTTTGTGTGGATTCATCACGAAACGTCAAGTCTTTGTTCACGAAACCCAATTGCAAACCGGTGCCAAACCAGCACTTGCCCTTGCGTCAGTCACGCAGGGATCAGATTGCCCGGTCCTTGCGCGAAAGATCATAGAACCTTTTGGCATGCAAGAAGTCAGATTGTTTCCGCGCCGCCATCTCTTCGGCCTCTTCGTCCTTACCCCATTGCTCCGCCTGCCAGGTTTCATCGACCCGAGACAGGTCCCAGAGCGCATCGGCCGGATATAAATCGTCCAGCGCGGCAAATCCGATCACAAGAGACCCGCTCATACTCACAAGATCGTGAAATGCCGTCAGGGCCCATGTATCAAGGGCCTCCACATGCGCTTTCAGGAGTGAAATCGCCTGAGCGTCCTGCGGCACATGCACCACGCCCACAACCGGAAGCAGCTTTACAGACAGGACCGATTCGGTCCAATCCAACAGCGGATCCCAGGCCTCTGCCTGTTTTTTGATCAGTTCCTCGGGACTCGCAGCGCGGTAACAGATCAGATCGCTGTCGCCATAGGCCGCCAGCATCTCGACCACCTCATCCCGTTGCGGCGCGACCTTGTCGAGCGCGGCATTGGCGGACCGGGTACAGGGCATCGTGTTGGGGTCGATCTTGCCGTCCTGCGCATCCCATTCCGCGGCAATCGCCTCTGCCAGTGCGCGCGTCGGCACGATCAGGGTGGCCTTGGCCGGGGTGCGCACCACGCGCCCATCCAATCGCACGCCAAACCCCGCGTCGTCCTCGACAACGCCCGCTTCTTTCCAGAACCGCTTGGCTTTCCATTCGCTCATCGTCTTACCCCCAGAGTCGATCCAACGCAGCGGGCAGCGCCCGGAAATCCGGCACAATCTCGCGCGCAGAGCGCAGCGCCTCGGGCCGGTGATAGCCCCAGGCCACCCCGATCCCGGCAATGCCCGCCGCCTGCGCCATATCCATGTCAAAGCTCGTATCGCCAATCATCACCGCGTTTTCCGGCGCAACCCCGGTTTCCGCCAGCGCCGCACGCAGCATCGAAGGATGCGGCTTGGACGGATGATGATCCGCCACCTGCCGCGTCACGAAATAGGACCGCAGATCATGCCCCTCCAAGAGCTTGTCCAATCCTCGCGCCGATTTGCCCGTCGCCACGCCAAGCAATGTCTCCGGCACGGCATGCAGCGCCTTCAGGGTCTCCAGCGCATGGGGATAGAGCGGCGAGGACTGTTCGACGCCGGTCTCCGCCCGCAGCCCCATGTAGGCTTCC
Organism: Roseovarius sp. 217; assembly: GCF_000152845.1. GTDB lineage: Bacteria > Pseudomonadota > Alphaproteobacteria > Rhodobacterales > Rhodobacteraceae > Roseovarius. Next base: position 1,834,162 of record NZ_CH902584.1, on the reverse strand, counting down.
TTGTACCAGCCCACGATGCGCCCCTGAACGTCGCCCGGCAGGGTCGGCGCCAGACGTGGAATCGCCACATCGAGCGACAGACCGACAATACCCAGAATCAAGTCCCGCTCCGGCGCAGGCTCTCCGGCGCGATCAAACGCCGCCCGCATCGCCGCCAGAATATCGCCTTGGCTATCGACCAGCGTGCCATCGACGTCAAAGATCACCAGACGCAAGGGTCGGCTCATGCCATATCCTCGAGCGGGTCCTCCGGTGCCTCGGACGGCACCCACTGAAACAGATCCCATGTCCGCTGCATATGCTCGGGCAACGGCGCGGTAATGTGCAAAATGGCCCGCGACACCGGATGCTCGATCTTGAGCGAGCGCGCGTGCAGATGCAGCTTGCGGCTCACATCACCGCCCAGTTGCGCGCCCCAGCCATCGCCAAGGTTCTCCTGCCCCGAACCGCCATATTTGCCATCGCCGACAACCGGATGCCCGATCTCGGCCATATGCGCCCTGAGCTGATGCGTTCGCCCGGTCACCGGGATTAGCGCCATCCAGGACGTGCGCGCCCCGGCCGCCTCGATTACCGCATAATCGGTGGTCGCGGGCTTGGCCCCCGGTGTGCTCTCCACTTCGCGCGGATGCACGCAGATCATCTTTTCGCCCTCGCCCTTGGCCCCATGCCCCGGCGCCTTGACCAGACCATAGCGCACCGTGCCCATGCGCGGCGTCGGCACACCCGCGACAGCCGCCCAATAGATCTTGCGCGTGTTGCGATGCCGGAACGCCGCCGTCAGCCCTTTGGCCGCCTCCCGCGTCCGCGCCAGCAACAACACCCCCGAGGTGTCCTTGTCCAACCGATGCACCAACCGTGGCTTTTCCTCCGCGCCAAAGCGCAGCGCCTCCGCCAGCCCATCGACATGCCGCGTCTGCTTGCTGCCGCCCTGAACAGGCAGGCCCGGCGGCTTGTTCAACGCAATCACATGATCGTCGCGGTAGATCACGCAGGATTGGATCATCTTGGCATCCGCCGGGCTGATCCGCGCCAGCGCCCCCGTTGGCCGCTCATCCGTATCCGGCAAGGGCGGTATTCGCACACTCTGCCCAACCTCAAGCCGCGTCGCGGGCTTCACCCGCCCGCCATCGACCCGCACTTCACCCTTGCGGCACATCTTCTCGATCTGCACTTGACCAACATGCGGAAACAGCCGCCGGATCCACCGATCCAGCCGTTGATCCCCGTCATCCGGCCCAACAACCCGTGTCTGAACACCGCTCATGCGAAAAACCCCCGCGTCAGCCAGACGCCCAAAATCAATGCCCCGATGGACAATACCACCGACAGCCCGACATAGCCCAGCGCCGCCATCGCCTGTCCCCGCTCCCAGAGCGTAAAGGCCTCGAGCGAGAACGCCGAGAACGTGGTGAACCCACCCAAAAGGCCGCTCATCACCAAGGGGCTCAGATGCCCCAGCCCACGCTGCGTCAAGACCACAACAGCCACTCCCATCAGGAACGAGCCAAGGATATTGACGCCCAGCACCGCCACCGGAAACCCAGGACCGACAAAGCGCAGCGCCGCAAGGCCCACGCCATAACGCAGACAAGAGCCGATCGCGCCCCCTACGGCCACTTGAATGAAACCTGTCATCATGCCCGCGTCTGTCGCGTGCGGCCATGCAATTGTCAAGCGCAGCGCAGTTAACCGCGCGGCAAGGCCTGCCGGTCGAACGCCGCCGCCTTGATCATCGCCACCAGCTTTTGCCCCGGCACGACCTCCAGATCGCGCAGCGCCGCCCGCGTCACCCTTGCGCGCAAATGTTGACCCCCGAGCGCGAGCAGAACCTCGGCATAGGCGGTTTCGGCCTCCACCTCGACCCGCAACACCTCGGCCTCTAGCATGTTGCGGATGCTGACCCCGGCGGGCCGCGCCAGCGCCAGCGCCACATCGCGCGCCCGCACCCGCAACCGCACGGCCTCTCCGACAGGCAAGCGGATTTCGGGCACCTCAAGCGCAAGACCACCGCCCAGATCAACCCGCGTCAGATGCATGTCGCTGTCCTGCGCCACCACATGTCCGGCCAGAACAGCACCCGCCTCGAACCGGCCCTGTACCCCAGCCAGATCGAGCCGCTCCAGCGTCTCGGCCACACCGCCCGCCGCCACCACACGCCCCGCCTCCAGCGCAACAATCCGATCCGCAAGTTGCGTGACTTCCTCAATCGCATGCGTCACATAGATCACCGGCACGCCGAACACCCCCGGCAGCCGCGCGATATAAGGCAGGATTTCCCCCTTGCGCCGCGTATCCAGCGCCGCCAGCGGTTCATCCATCAACAACAGCCGTGGTCGAGACAAGAGCGCCCGCCCCATCGCCACCCGCTGCCGCTCGCCCCCCGACAGCGTCGTCGCCCCGCGCCCGAACAACGGCCCAAGATCGAGCGCGTCAACCACATCGTCAAACCCATAACGCGCCGGCAAATCCGCCGCCCGCTTATCGGCATAGTCCAGATTGCCCCGCACCGAGAGATGCGGAAAGAGCCGCGTATCCTGAAACACATAGCCCACGCCGCGCCGATGCGGGGCCAACCCCCTCCGCCCGTTCAGCCAGACCTCATCGCCATAGGCCAGCCGCCCCCGCGCGCTGGTCTCGAACCCGGCAATCACCCGCAACAACGTGGACTTGCCACATCCCGACGGACCGAACAGCGCAGTTAGCCCCTGCCCCTCGAACCCATGCACCACCTCCAGCGCAAAGCCGGGGAAATCGACCCGGATATCGACACTGAGCGCCGTCATCGCACGCCCGCATGGATGGGAAAGCGTCGATTGAGCACATAAACCGCCAGCAGCACCACAAAGGAAAACACCAGCAAGATCGCCGCCAGCGTATGCGCGGCGGCATAATCAATCGTTTCGACATGCTCATAGATCTGGATCGAGACCACCCGCGTCTGCCCCGGAATATTGCCCCCCACCATCAGCACCACGCCGAACTCGCCCACCGTATGAGCAAAGGTCAGCACCACCGCTGTCAGATATCCGCGCAACGCCAGCGGCGACGCCACGCTGAAGAACGCATCGAGCGGCCCCGCCCGCAGGCTCGCCGCCGCCTCCAGCGGGCCGCGCCCCACCGCCTCAAAGGCCGATTGCAACGGCTGCACCATGAAAGGCAGCGAATAGAGCACCGAAGCGACCACCAATCCGACAAAGGAAAACGTCAGTGTCGTTCCCGTCACCTTCAGCCACAGACCGCCCAACGCCGCAGTCGGGCTGAACAGGACCAGCATGTAAAACCCCAAAACCGTCGGCGGCAGCACCAGAGGCAAGGCCGTCACCGCCTCGACCACCGGCTTGATCCGCGCCCGCGTCTGCGCCAGCCACCACGCCAGCGGCGTGCCCAGCAGCAGCAGCAGCAGCGTCGTCATCCCCGCCAGTTGCGCCGTAAGCCAGAGCGGCCCCAGATCAGGAGCCACCATCGCCGACCCCATATCCGTAGGCGGCGATGATCTGCGCCGCCGCATCGCTGCGCAAATAGTCCAGAAAGGCCCGCGCCGCCGCATTGTCACGCCCCGCAGCCAGCAGCACAGCATCCTGCCGGATCGGCGCATAGAACTGCTGCGGCACCTCCCAATAGCTGCCCTCCGCCGGCACTCCCGGCTGTTGCACCGCCGAAAAGGCGATAAGACCAAGCTCTGCCGCGCCACTCGCCACCATCGCATGAGTCTGCCCGATATTCTGCCCCATGACGATCTTGGGCTGCACCGCCTCCCAAAGCCCCATGCCGTCGAGCGCGTCTCGCGCGGCCTTGCCATAGGGGGCAAGCTCCGGATTGGCGATCGCCAGATGCCGCAGCCCGGACGCACGCAGCGCCTCTTGCCCGTCATCCCCGATCCGCCCCGGATCGGCACTCCACAACGCCAGCCGCCCCGACGCATAGGCAAAACTGCTGCCCTCGACCCCGAGCCCCTCGTCGATCAACCGCGCCGGAGTGCCCGCATCCGCTGATAACATCATGTCAAACGGCGCACCCGCAGCAATCTGCGCATAGAGCTTGCCGGTCGATCCCGTGGTCAGCACCACCTCATGCCCGGTTTCCAGTGTGAACTGCGCCGCCAAGCTCTCCGCCGCCCCGGCAAAATTCGCAGCAATCGCGGCCAACGCCTCCTCCGCAGAGACGCGCAGCGGCGCGAGGGCCAGAGTGGCGGCAAAAAACGCACGGCCCAGCGCACGGCCCAGCGCACGGCCTGACAATAGTCCGAACATGGCGGTCCCTTCCACTGACGATATGTTCACTGAAACATATCGCAGGCAAGCTGCGTTCTGACAAGCGTTATGTTCACTCAGATACATCCCTCAGCAGCGCCGCCAACCCCGCGACCTCCGCCGCCCCTGCCTCGTCGGCAACCGCCTCCAGCGCCCGATACCGCCGCAGGATCTCTTCGCCCATCTCGGTCAGCACCGCGCCACCGCCCCCCGGCCCGCCGCGCGTGCTCTCGACCACGGGGGCCGCGAACATCGCGTTCATCGTCTCGATCAGCATCCAGGCGCGCTTATAGCTCATTCCCATCTCGCGCCCCGCCGCCGCAATCGACCCGCAACGCCCGATCCGCTCCAACAGCTCCGCCTTGCCGGGGCCCACCATCCGCCCCTCGCCAAAGACAACACGCAGACGCAACTGAGGGGGATCGTTGGGATGGGTCATGCGGTGAGTGTCGCCTGTTCAAGTCCGGCCATATGTATCAAACGCACCAAGAGCCTAGCGGCCTTTCCCCCCTTTGTGAATCACAATGCGGACATGATCGGCAAAACCATGCACACTGCATCGCCGGACCTTCGCCGCACAGTCCACAAAGGACCGCAGAGCGGGACGGAGTTTCCTGTATCTCAGGTCGTATGGATGTCCGATTTCAATACATCTGGCTAACTTTTCCAAGCACTGCGTCGACCCGATCTGCGCGCAGCTTGTAGAATACCCAATTCTTGATCTTCTTGCTTTCGACCATGCCGGCCTCTTGCAGGATCTGCATGTGATTGGTCACGGTCGGTTGCTTCAAGCCGATTTTCTCGGTGATGAAGCCGACGCAAACCCCGTCTTTGACCAGATCACCATCGACTTGCGGCGGGAAGTGAGCCTTAGGGTCAGAGAGCCAATGCACGATGCGCAACCGGTTCTCGTGGGCCAAGGCGCGCAGTGTTTGGGCGGTTGACATGTACACATCTTCTGAATAGACAATCATCTATATAGCCTTTCCACTATTCAGGTGCCATATGCCACTTTCCAGAACACCCTTCAACTTCATCCACTGCGATGTTTTCGCCGACAGGCCCTATTCCGGCAATAGTCTGGCGGTTTTCACAGATTGTGCGGGGCTGAGCGGGCCACAAATGCTGACCATAGCCCAGGAAATGCGGCACTTTGAGTCGATCTTCCTGAGCGAGGACAACGGTCACATCTGCGCGCGGGTTTTCGACCTCTTCGAGGAGTTGCCCTTTGCGGGTCATCCGATCATCGGCGCGGCTTGTAGCTTGCACAAAGAATCGGGCACCGGGGACAGCCGAGAATGGAGCATCGGCCTGCAAGGCGGGAGGGAGGTCACTGTCTCGACGCAGCATCGGGATGGACGCTACTTCGGCACGCTGGATCAAGGCAGGCCGGAGATGATCGGCACGGTTGACACGCAGGAACGGCAGGGCATTGCCAGGGCCTTTAATCTGGACCAACTGGCGGACTTTCCGCTGGAGGTCATCTCCACCGGCCTGGAATACCTCGTCGTCCCCGTCGCCGGTGGGTTGAAGGACGCGCGGATCACTGTTCCAGATCTGGAGCGGACTCTGCATCGTCTCGGCGCGGAGTTTGCCTATCTGGTCGACGTAAACACCCTTGAAGGACGGCATTGGAACAACGACGGGATCATGGAGGATGTCGCGACCGGCAGCGCCGCAGGCGTTGTCGGGGCCTATGCATTGAAGCATGGTCTGGCGGAACCGGGCCGCAGCTTTTCCCTGAAACAGGGCCACTTCATGGGCCGGCCGAGCGAGATTATCGTAACGTCTTTCGGCACGCCAGACGATATCGCAAGGGTCACCGTCGCAGGGGAAGTCGCCCATGTCGGCCGAGGCGAAGTGATTGCGCCATGATCCCGGTTATCGGCCCGGATGCCATTCGCCCGCATTTGAGCATCACGCGGTTGATCCCTGCTGCGGAGCAGGCGTTCCGAGCGATCTCGGACGGTAGCGCGCAGGCGCTGGCCCATGTTCTGCATCCCAACGCGCTGGCCGATATTCATGTGAAATCGGCGACACTCCACGGTTGTCCAATCTTTACGGTCAAGATGGCGGGGTGGTCGCAAGTGCTGGCGGATCGGGGCGAACCGGCATCCAGCGGCATGATTGCGGTCTTTGACAGCGAAACCTGCAAGCCGCTGGCCATCCTGCAAGACGATCATCTGATCTCGGACTACCGGACCGCAGCGGCGGGGGCGCTGGTGGCCAGGCTGTTGGTGCCGCAGGAAGCCCGTTCTGCCTTGATCGTCGGGACCGGGACACAGGCTCGGTTGCAGGCTGAGGCCTTGCTTGCGGTGCGCGCCATCGAGACCCTGTACATCTGGGGGCGGGACCCGACCAAAGCCGGTGAGCTGTGCCGCGCGTTGGGCGCAGGCCTCACCGGGGTGGCCGTGCGAATCGCCGACGACCTGCCAGCGGCTGTTGCCCAGGCCGATGTGATCGTGACCGCGACCGGCGCAAAAGACCCCTTGATACAGGCCGGGTGGCTCAGGGCGGGTCAGCACCTCACCTCGGTCGGATCAGATGACATGACCAAATGCGAGATTGATCCGGCACTCCTCCAAGACGCGGAGGTTTTTGTCGATGCCAAGGTTTCGGCACTCAAATACGGGGCGCCAGCCCGTGCCATCGCGGCAAATTTGTTGCCCGAAGAAGCGCTGACGGAAATCGGATCTGTCCTGACCCGGGAAAGCGGGAACAGGCAGGCGACAACAGTGGCCTGCCTCTCGGGACTGGGCGTGCAGGATCTGACTACCGTGAATGCTTTTTGGGAAGAGCTTGCGTCAGCCGCAATCGGATAACTGCCGTTCAGTTGGCGTGCAGAATTTTGCGAAATGGTCTCGTTCCCGGCTTTCGCCGCATCCTGCGCGAAGGTCGGATCTACCAATTTAGGTCAGGTGATGACGTGAAGCTCAAAGTTATCTGACGTTCGACATCAACCCTATTGGTCGGCTTGCCGTGATGGCCATCGCACGCGCTGTGATTTCAATTCGCGGGCACTTGCTCCGGCGTGTAGGTTTTGGACCTTACAAAATCACCTTACAAACCTTACGGATCTTACAGACCCAAATCAGGCCCGTCCCCGCCGCGCCCAATTGAGCTGCGCATCGGTCTCAATCGCGCAGGGTCGAATATTTCTCAACCGCTCCAGTGCCTTATCAGCCCCCTCCCCGCTCTCGATCATCAACCGCAACGCCACCATACCCGACCGACCACAGCCGCCCCGGCAATGAACCAACACCCTTCCCCCCCCCGAAAGCGCCCCCCTGACGGCCTCACTGGCCTTATTCCATGCTTCAATTTGGTCATAGCTTGGGGTCCCGAAATCGGGAATTGGATAAGAGATCCAGCGCGTCCCAGACTCCTGAACATCTGCGGCTAGCCCCCCGGCCCCAACGGCCACCATCTCGGCCTCGGTGGTCAAGGAAATCACCAGCGCGGGCTTCCAGTCGCAGATATGCGCCAGATCGCCCGGATAGTCTCCACTCGCCCCCGGAAGGGGCGAAAGGGCCAATGTCCCCCCCCCGACACGCAGGGCGTATATGATAAAATCACTCATTATTTCAATACCTTGAGCGCCATTCAAACTGGCGGGACCATCAGGCGCTCGACGCTCTCACCTCGACAATCCACGTCATGTCCTCCCTCATCCTTCCCTCAGCTTTGGCATATCCTATCAAAAAAGCAAGGTGGACGCCCTCCCTCCCCCGCCTTACGTTGTGTAATCATCCGAATCCCGCAAAGGCTCTTTCATGTCCGACACCCCCACCCCCGGCTATCAGGTTCTCGCCCGCAAATATCGGCCCGAGACCTTTGCCGATTTGGTGGGTCAGGACGCCATGGTCCGCACCCTCAAGAACGCCTTTCAGGCCGACCGCATCGCGCAAGCCTTTATCATGACCGGCATTCGCGGCACCGGAAAAACCACAACCGCACGCATTATTGCCAAGGGCATGAACTGCATCGGGCCTGACGGAATGGGCACCCCCACGACCGAGCCCTGTGGCGTCTGTGAACATTGCCGCGCCATTATGGAGGGTCGCCACGTCGATGTGATGGAGATGGACGCCGCCTCGCGCACCGGCGTAGGCGATATCCGCGAAATCATCGAAAGCGTGAATTATCGCGCAGCATCAGCACGTTACAAGATCTATATCATCGACGAGGTGCATATGCTCTCGGTCAATGCGTTCAACGCATTGCTCAAGACGCTGGAAGAGCCGCCCGCGCATGTGAAATTCATCTTCGCCACAACCGAGATCCGCAAGGTGCCGGTGACGGTACTGTCGCGCTGCCAACGCTTCGATCTGCGCCGCATCGAGCCTGAGGTGATGATCGCCCTCCTGCGCCGCATCGCAGACAAAGAGAGCGCACAGATTTCAGACGACGCGCTCGCGCTCATCACCCGCGCGGCGGAAGGCTCAGCGCGGGATGCAACGTCGCTGCTGGATCAGGCGATTTCGCATGGCGCAGGCGAGACGACGGCGGATCAGGTCCGGGCAATGTTAGGGCTGGCGGACCGTGGCCGGGTGCTCGATCTTTTTGACATGATCCTGCGGGGCGATGCAGCAGGCGCGCTCTCGGAACTCAGCGCGCAATATGCCGAAGGCGCTGATCCCCTCGCCGTGCTGCGCGATCTGGCCGAGATAACCCATTGGATTTCTGTTGTAAAAATCACGCCTGACGCGGCCGATGATCCCACCATCGGCCCAGACGAGCGCGCGCGTGGGCTGGAAATGGCCACGGCCTTGCCGATGCGTGTGCTCACCCGCATGTGGCAAATGCTGCTCAAGGCGCTGGATGAAGTGGCACAATCACCCAATGCTATGATGGCCGCCGAAATGGCGGTGATCCGCCTCACGCATGTGGCCGACCTGCCCACGCCCGAGGATCTGGTGCGGCGTCTGCAAGACGCGCCACCAACCGGTCCGGGCGGCGGAGGCATGCGCACGCAACCGTCACCAAACCAGACCACAGCTGCGCAAAGCGTGACTTACACCCAGACCCATTCCGGCCCCTCCGGTCCCGTCGCCCATGGCAGTGCGTCCCCGATGCTGGCGCAAGACCCGGAAGAGGCACTTGCCCGCTATCCGACGTTTGAGCATATGCTGGAGCTCATTCGCACCAACCGCGACGTGAAACTCTTACTCGAAGTCGAGGGGAGTTTGCGCCTCGCCAATTACCGCCCCGGTCGGATCGAATTCACGCCTACGCCGGACGCGCCCGGCGATCTTGCTCAACGGCTGGGCAGCGCTCTGCAACGCTGGACCGGTAATCGCTGGGCGGTAACCGTTGTCAATTCCGCCACCGCCCCCACAATCCTCGAGGCGCGCAATGCCGCTGAGGATGCACTTGAGGCCGAAGCCCAACAGCACCCACTTGTGCAAGCCGTCTTTGCCGCCTTCCCCAAGGCCAAAATCGCCCGCGTCAAGACCGTGCAGGACATCGCAAACCATGCCGAAGCCGAGGCGCTCCCTGAGGTTGAGGATGAATGGGATCCGTTTGAAGAGGACTGAAAGCACCGCCTCTTGCCAGTCGCCTTTTGACAACAGATATGCTTAAAGGCGGAAAATCCATTCGATGGCTCTAGATCAATGGGCCAGAACCAAAGGAGATCACAGCATGTTCAAGGGTTTGGGCCAAATGGGCGATATGGCCAAGATGATGAAGGCCGCGCAGGAAATGCAAAAGAAGATGGCCGCGCTGCAAGACGAAATGCACACGATCATGGTGACGGGCGAATCCGGCGCAGGTCTGGTCAAGGCGACCTGCACGGCCAAGGGCGAGCTCAAGGCGCTCGACATCGACCCGTCGATCTTCAACTCCGATGACAAAGAGGTTGTCGAGGATCTGATCCTTGCCGCGATCAAGGATGCGCAAGCCAAGGCATCGGCCCGCGCCCAAGAGGAAATGGGCAAGATCACCGAAGGCATGGGCCTGCCCAAGGACATGAAACTGCCCTTCTAGGCTACACCGTCCATCTTGCTGAAAATACGCACGAAATCAGCACCAACGCATGTTCCCTGATCGGACCCCGAGATTGAGCAGCACCCGCGAAATCGACGCTCTCATTGACATGATGGCCCGCCTGCCCGGACTCGGTCCGCGCTCGGCCCGGCGGGCAGTGCTGCATATGATCCGCAAACGCGCGCTGCTGCTCGCTCCTCTCGCGCGCCTGATGCAGATCGTAGCGGATACGGCCCGCGAATGTGCCACCTGCGGAAATATCGGCACCACCGAGATCTGCGACATCTGCGCCAGTGCAAAACGTGCCAATGGCCAAATCTGCGTCGTCGAAGATGTGGCCGATCTCTGGGCGATGGAACGCGGCCAGGCTTTCAAGGGGCGGTATCACGTGCTGGGCGGCACACTCTCGGCGCTGGATCAGGTCGGACCCGAGGTATTGCGCATTCCTGACCTGGTTGCGCGTGTCGAGTCAGAGGCGATCACCGAGGTTATTCTTGCGCTCAACGCCACTGTCGATGGTCAAACCACCGCGCATTACATCGCCGATCAACTGGATGGCAAAGTTACGCTCACGTCGCTTGCGCAGGGTGTTCCCATTGGCGGCGAGTTAGACTATCTGGACGACGGCACAATCAGCGCGGCCCTCTCGGCACGCAAGCGTCTGTGACACGCGTCCTTTTTTTCCAGCTCTACGTTCAATGGATACACAGTTCTTCTCATGGCCCCGCTTACCCTCGCTCTTATCTACCTCGCGGCGCTGAATCTGCTGACCTTGGGGCTGTTCTGGTGGGACAAACTCTGCGCCATCGAGCGACGTTGGCGCGTGCCTGAAAGCACGCTCTTGACGCTCAGTCTGATCGGAGGCTCACTCGGGGCCAAGACAGGTCAGGGCATATTCCGTCACAAGACGCGAAAAGAACCATTTCGCACCTCGCTCAACGCCATTGCGGTCCTACATATCGGCTTTCTCGCGGCCCTCGTATTGCCGGAATTTCGCGCCTCTGTCATGGAGCTGTTGACGCAAACCGCCGGATATGTGCTCGGCCTCGCCTACACTTGGGTCGTTTCGGCCTGAAACTTTGCCACGCAGGTCTCGACGGCAGTGCAGGCGCATCCCAACCCGTAACACGACATGAAAAAGGCCCAAGAGTACATCCTGGGCCTTTTCGAACAGGGCGCGTCTGAGACGATTACCGGCGGCGTGAGCCGGTATCCTCATCCTCATCCTCGTCGTCATCATCATCCGAGGCTGGAAGATTAAAGAAGCTCTCAGCGTCGTATTTCTTTTCACGTTCTTCCGGGTGGTAGTCCTGCCCCAGAGTAAAGCTCTCCAACCCTTCGAGGGCTGTGGGGATACGCGGCTCGGCATCGCCACCAAGGCTCTGCTCGGTGCTCAGCAACTTGCGACGTTCATCATCGGTCAGCGCTGCACCTTCCTTGGCCTTTTTGGCGGCGGCTTTTTGCACGGCAGCATCCAGTTCGGATTGCTTGCACAGGCCAAGCGCCACCGGGTCGATGGGTTGGATATTGCCGATATTCCAATGGGTGCGCTCGCGAATCGCCTGAATGGTCGGTTTCGTTGTGCCCACAAGGCGCGAAATCTGACTATCGGCCAATTCTGGATGGAACTTGACCAGCCAAAGGATCGAGGCCGGGCGATCTTGACGCTTGCTGAGCGGCGTATAGCGCGGACCACGCCGGGTCTCTTCCCCCTGAGCAGCGGCGTTGAACTTCAGCTTGAGCTTGTGCAACGGATTGGACTGCGCGCAGTCAATCTCGTCCTGCGTCAGCTGGTTATTCGCAATTGGATCAAACCCCTTGACGCCTGTGGCCACATCGCCATCGGCAATCCCCTGCACTTCCAATTCATGCATGCCACAAAAATCGGCAATCTGCTTGAAACTGATCGTCGTATTGTCCACCAGCCAGACGGCAGTGGCCTTGGCCATGATCGGCATAGACATCTCTCAGGTCTCCTTTACCCAAAACTTCCCCGTCGCCTGAAAGGGCGGTTCCGGCGGGCCGGAACGGGTTTCCATTGTAGGGGAACTTGGCGGCCTTATACTTGCCCTGCAAATAAAATGAAAGACCAAAGAATGCGCGCCCTTTTGCCTCTGTTTCTCTACTTGTGTCTTCTCCCTGCCTCTGCCGCCGCGCAATCAAACAGCTCAGGCGTTTTCGACTATTACGTCCTCAGCCTGAGCTGGTCGCCCACTTGGTGCGCGCTCGAAGGCGACGCACGCGGCGCCGCTCAATGCGCGGACGCGGCCGATACCGGCTGGGTATTGCACGGCCTCTGGCCGCAATATCATCGGGGTTGGCCAGAACATTGCCAGAGCCCACATGCCCCACCCACCCGCACGATGACCCGCGCAATGGAGGATGTGATGGGAAATGCGGGCCTCGCTTGGTATCAGTGGAAAAAACACGGCTCTTGCTCCGGGCTGGCCCCCGCTGACTACTTCGCCCTATCGCGCGAGGCCTATAGTCGGCTCTCGCGGCCAGAGGTGTTTCGCAATCTCTCCAAACCGGTGAAACTACCCGCCAAAGTGGTCGAAGAGGCGTTTCTCAAGGCCAATCCCGGCCTTGAGCCTGACATGCTGACAATCACCTGTCGCGCAGGACGCATCCAAGAGGCGCGCCTCTGCCTCTCGCGGGATTTGACCCCGGTGCCCTGCGGCGTCGATGTGGTGCGCGATTGCGCGCTGCAGGATGCGCTCTTTGATCCGATCCGCTGATCTCTCCGCATGCCCCCTTGAACCCCACTGGTAATTCCTGAATGGTCGCGCCAAACGCGCGCAGAAATCAGGGCAGGCAAACACATGGATATCCGGGCAATCCTCATGGGGCTGGGCTTTGCGCTCATGTGGTCCTCGGCTTTCACCTCGGCGCGGATCATTGTCTCTGCCGCGCCGCCGCTCACCGCGCTTGGCCTTCGGTTCCTGATCTCGGGCCTGATCGGCATAGCCATTGCCCTGTTACTGGGGCAAACGTGGCGTCTGACACGGGCGCAATGGCGCGCCACGATCATTTTCGGAATCTGTCAGAATGCGCTCTATCTCGGCCTGAATTTTGTCGCCATGCAGACGATCGAGGCCTCGCTTGCCGCGATCATAGCCTCGACCGTGCCGCTTTTGGTCGGGCTGATCAGCTGGGCATTCCTTGGTGAGCGGCTTGGCAAGATCGGGATCTTCGGGCTTGTTGCCGGACTTGCCGGGGTGGTGATCATCATGGGCGCACGGCTTCAGGGGGGGATGGACTTTTACGGTGTCGGCCTCTGCGTGATTGCGGTTTTTGCACTGGCCTTTGCCACCCTATCCGTGCGCGGTGCGGCCTCGGGTGGGAATTTCCTGATGGTTGTCGGGCTTCAGATGATCGTCGGGGCGGTTCTGGTGGGCACGGTTGGCCTTGCGACCGAGCCTTTCGTGGTCGAGTGGAGTGCGCGGCTTATTCTGGCCTTCCTCTACACCACGCTGATCCCCGGCCTCGCCGCCACGCTGGTCTGGTTTCTCTTGGTCGAGCGGATCGGCGCCACCCGCGCCGCAACCTTTCACTTTCTCAACCCATTCTTTGGCGTCGCCATCGCCGCGATGCTGCTCAATGAGGCGCTGCGACTTGGCGATCTGATCGGCGTCTTGGTGATCATGGGCGGTATTCTGGCGGTGCAACTGTCACGGCAAAAGCGCCTGCCATAGACTGAGATCAATTTATCCAATCTTGCCGCGCGGCCCATCCCCCACTTGCCCACGATGCAAAAGCAGGTGATCGAGGATCACGCAGGCCATCATCGCCTCGCCCACCGGCACCGCGCGGATACCGACGCAAGGATCATGTCGCCCCTTGGTCACAACCTCGATGGGCTGGCCATCCACAGTGATCGACTGGCGCGGGGTCAGGATTGATGATGTCGGTTTGACTGCAAACCGCACAATGATTTCCTGACCTGTCGAAATCCCGCCAAGGATACCGCCCGCATGGTTCGAGGCGAATTCCGGGCCGTTCTCGCCCATGAAAATCTCATCGGCATTGGCACTACCCGTGAGGCGCGCGGCGGCCATGCCTTCACCAATCTCGACGCCTTTGACGGCATTGATTGACATCATCGCGGCGGCCAAATCCGTATCCAGCTTGCCATAGATCGGCGCGCCAAGCCCCGCAGGCACGCCGCGCGCGACAACTTCGATCACCGCGCCAACCGAATCGTGTTTCTTGCGCAGCGCTTGCAGATAGTCTTCCCACGCAGGCGCCGCCGCCGCATCGGGCAGCCAGAAATCATTGCCGTCAATCGCGTCCCAATCGAACCGCGCGCGGTCCAACTCCATCTCGCCCATGGCGACCATATAGCCCTTGATCTCGATCCCCGGCACCAAGGCCGCAAGCGCAGCCCGCGCCACACCGCCCGCTGCCACCCGCGCCGCTGTTTCGCGCGCCGAAGACCGCCCGCCACCGCGCGGATCACGCAGACCATATTTGAGGTGATAGGTGATATCGGCATGACCGGGGCGGAACGTCTTGGCAATCTCGCCATAATCACGCGAGCGTTGATCAGTGTTCTCGATCATCAACTGGATCGGCGTGCCCGTGCTCTGGCCCTCGTAGACGCCTGAGAGGATGCGCACCGCATCGGGCTCGTTGCGCTGCGTCATGTTCTTGTTCTGGCCCGGACGGCGCTTGTCCAGCCAGAGCTGCAACATTGCCTCATCCAGCGCCACGCCCGGCGGGCAACCATCGACCGTAGCACCCAAGGCAGGGCCGTGACTTTCGCCCCAAGTGGTGAAACGAAACAGATGACCAAATGTGTTGAGGCTCATGCGCAAGGCTCCTTTGTCGTTCATCTAGCCTCGGCTTGTCCGCGCCTCAAGCCATTTTGGCGGGCATTTGTCGCAAACAGGCGATCCATGGGATCGAATCGCGATAGTCTCTTGCTCGGGATGGGCTGGCGGAGCGGTATAAACCGAATGACAGCGGCACGTTCAAAAAACACTGGCGCAGGGCACGGACCCTGCTAACACTACCGGCAAGACTGTTCAAAAACGACAGCACACCGACAACAAATTCAACAGGGAGAAGATAATGACCAATGACACCTCGCACGACAACGTGCGCCCGGTCGTCCGCAAGATGGCCGAGGACACCCGCGCCGGCAAGATGAGCCGCCGCGAATTCGTGGCGCTTGCTTCGACCTTCGGCGCATCCTCTGCGGCAGCCTATGGCCTCCTTGGCCTTGCGGCACCCGCCCCCGCCTATGCTCAAGAGGGCAAGACAGGCGGCGTGTTGCGCGTGGCCAGCCGGGTAATGGACATCACCGACCCGCGCAAATATGCGTGGTCCGAGCCGGGCAACCTGGCCCGTCAATTCTGCGAGCCGATGGTCCGCTGGGCCTCGGATTTCACCTTTCAGCCGATGCTGCTCGAAGCGTGGGAGGTCAGCGACGACGCCAAGACCTACACGCTCAAAGTGCGCCAGAATGCGGTCTGGAACAACGGCGACGCCTTTACCGCAGATGACATCATCTACAATCTCAACCGCTGGTGCGACAAGGCGGTCGAGGGCAATTCCATGGCCTCGCGCATGGGCACTCTGATCGACCCCGAGACCAACAAGGCCATTGATGGCGCCATCGAGCGCGTCGATGATTTCACCGTTCGCCTCAACCTGCCGCGCCCTGATATCACCATCATCGCGGGCATGTCGGACTATCCCGCGCTCTGTGTGCATTCGAGCTTTGGAGAAGATGGCGATCTGGCCAAAGCCCCCATCGGCACCGGCCCGTTTGAGCTTGTTTCGATCGAGATCGGTGTTGCTGCGGAATACAAGCGCCGCGAGAATGGCAAATGGTGGGGCGGCGATGTCTATCTCGACGGCATCCGCTTTATCGACTTTGGCGAGGACAACGCCTCGATCGTTGCTGCGTTTGACGGCGACGAAATCGACATCAACGACGAATCCACGGCCGATTTCATCGAATCCTACGACGCACTTGGCCTGACCAAACAGTCCAAACCCACGGCCAACACCATCGTCGCCCGCATGCGCGCCGATACCGCGCCCTATGACAGCAAAGACTTGCGTAACGCCATTCAATTGGCCTGCGACAATGCCGTGCTCTTGGCGATCTCGATCAATGGCGAGGGTGTGCCTGCGGAAAACCACCACGTTGCCCCGTTCCACCCGGAATATGCCGAACTGCCCGCTATCGCGGCAGACCCGGCCAAGGCCATCGAAATGGCACGCGCTGCGGGCCATGGCGATACAGAGATCGACATCATCTCGATTGATGGCGATTGGCGCACCACGACCACCGATGCCATCGGCGCGCAACTGCGTCAGGCCGGCTTCAACGTCAAGCGGACCGTGATCCCCGGCTCGAGCTTCTGGAACGACTGGACCAAGTATCCGTTCTCGACCACCAACTGGGGGCCGCGCCCCTTGGGTGTGCAGGTGCTGGCACTGGCCTATAAATCAGGCGAAGCGTGGAACGAATCCGGGCACGCCAACCCAGAGTTCGATGCCCTGCTTGACGAGGCGCTCGGCATTTTTGACGCAGACAAGCGCCGCGAATATTCCGCCAAGCTGCAAGCGATGTTGCAAGACAGCGGTGCGGTGATCCAGCCGTTCTGGCGCAATCAGGCGCTGCACCACACCGACAAGGTCAAGGGCGTGCAAGCGCATCAATTCCGCGAAATGCATTACGAGCAGGTCTGGCTCGACGTCTGATCGCCCCCGCCTGACAGATCGGGCCGCCCATGACGGGCGGCCCGTTTCATTTACGCCACCTCTGCACGCAAGACCGCCATCCGCTCGGTCAAGAGCTTGCGTGACATCTCATCCTTGAGCTTACCTTGATCGTCAAACGCGTTCATCGCCCCGGCAATCAACACAGCCGTGCCGGGCAAGAGCCGCGCTTGCAACTGGGTAAGGCAAGACAGCGTCATGAACTGCGCGGTCTCGCCCCCGGTGCGCCCCGCAGAGGCGGACACCACCACGACGGGTTTATCCTTAAAGGCCGCACCCGGCACCCGGCTGATCCAGTCCAGACCATTCTTGAGCACGCCAGTGATACCTTTGTTGTATTCCGGCGCTCCGATCACCACGGCATCCGCATCCTTGATCTGCTGGACGAGGTGCTTCACCGCGTCCGGCACGCCCTCCGCTTCTTCCAGATCGCCATCATAAAGCGGCAGCGCCAGATCGCCCTCGCTCACATCCGCCGGGCCAAAGGCCTCTGCCGCCTCGGCCAAAAGCATGCGGTTATACGATCCTTTGCGCAGCGATCCTGAAATCAACAAGAGCTTCGGGTTTGCCATCTGAAATCCTCTCAAGGGTTATAAACGTTCCGCGCACAAACTGGTGCGCGACACGGCATTTGGCAACCGTGACTGCCCGCACAGCCGCTGTGCAAGCTCTCAGAGCCCAAGAAAAACCCCGGCGCGGGGATCAAACCGCAGCCGGGGAAGTACCCGCCAAAGAGTGCGAGGAGGACGTCGTTACCAGTCCACCGGACCCTTGTCCGCGAATTGATGGACCAGAAAATCAATAAAGGCCCGCACCTTGGGTTGGGTGAACCGACCCGGCGGATAGACCGCATAAATGCCCTGCAATTCCAGCGGCAAATCAGGCATGGCATCTTCAATCAGCCCATCGGCCATGGCACGCGAATAGAGAAACGAGGGTAGATAAGCGATACCAAGCCCCGAAATCGCAGCATTCAGGAGGGATTGACCATCGTTGACGCTGAGCCCCCCCGCCGTGCGCACTTGCCGCTTTTCCCCGGAGGGCGCGGTCAGTTTCCACACCGCGCCACCTGCCTGACTCGAATAATGCAAGAGCTTGTGTTCGTTGAGATCGTCAATCTTCTGCGGCCGCCCGTATTTTTCAAAGTAATTCGGGCTGGCGATCATCCGCTTGGTGGTCTCTGTCAACTTGCGGGCGCGCAGCGTGCTGTCCTCCAACTCGCCAATGCGCACCGCCATGTCAAACCCTTCGGAGATCAGCTCGACATAGCGATTGTTGAGCACCATATTTACAGTGATGTCTGGGAATTCATCCAGGAATGTTCCCAACACCGGGCTCAGATGATTGACCCCGAAATCTGTGGCTACGGAAATCCGCAACAGGCCCGACGGGTCCGACTGCATCGAACTCACCAGCGCATCCGCCTCGCCCGCGTCATTCAGAACCCGCAATGCCCGATCATAATAGGCAAGCCCAATCTCTGTCGGGCTCACCCGCCGCGTGGTGCGGTTGAGCAACCTTGCCCCCAAACGGGCCTCCAGCGACGACACGTGCTTGGACACGGCGGATTTGGAAATGCCCATCTTGCGGGCTGCGTCAGTAAATCCACCCTGATCCACCACGGTGGCAAAGGCTTCCATCTCGGTCAGGCGATCCATACTCGTACCTCTGAGTTGCGTCTTGAAGATCTTTGTGACGGGAAAATCGGGCACAACTGGGGCGCTTGCCAGACAATATCTGGATTTCGTCGTCATCGTTCGCCAGCTGGAAACATGGAAACACCAAGCTGTGATTGTTGACGAGATACGTCAACGCACCACTTATGTTACCATATCCATCGGAGGAGCTACCATGACGCGCATCATTACACTCACTGCCGCCGCCTTTCTGAGCCTCACGAGCCCCCTCTTCGCCGGGGATACCCCCGCACCCGAAGGGGCCGAGGTCTATTTCGTCAATCTCGAGGATGGCGCCACCGTCACGGCACCGGTCACCGTCATCTTTGGCCTCAAAGGCATGGGCGTGGCCCCTGCCGGCACCGAAAAAGAGGCGACCGGGCATCATCACGTGCTGGTCAACCGCCCGCCTTTGGGTGAAGGGCCGGACGGTACCGAGGAGCTGAACGTGGGTCTGCCCGCCGATGACAACCACCGCCATTTCGGCGGCGGCCAGACACAGGTGACGCTGGATCTGGCACCGGGCACCCATACGTTACAACTGGTCATGGGCGACCTGAACCATGTGCCCCACGATCCGCCGGTGGTATCCGAGGTGATCACGATCACCGTCGAATAAGCCGCGTCAGAGCGCGGCAGCCAGCCGCGTGCCCTGGTCAATCGCGCGTTTCGCATCAAGTTCGGCGGCCAGATCCGCGCCGCCGATCACATGTGCCGTGACGCCCCGCGCCTCCAGAGCGTCGGCCAGGCTGCGCTCGCTCAACTGACCCGAGCAGAGCACGACAGTATCCGCCTCGATCAGCGTCGGGCGTTCACGCGCCTCGCCAAAACTCACATGCAACCCCGCCGCGTCAATGCGCTCGTAATTGACGCCGCCGATCATCTCGACGCCTTTCATCTTGAGCGCGGCACGGTGAATCCAGCCCGTTGTTTTGCCCAAACGCTTGCCGGGGGCTTCTGCCTTGCGCTGCAAGAGCGTGACCTTGCGCGCGGGCGGCTCTGGCTGCGGCCCCTGCGGCGACAGACCTCCGCGCACCTCTGCCGGATCGCCCACGCCCCATTCGGCGCGCCAGAGCGCGATATCCTCGGTCGGGCTGATCCCCTCATGCACAAGGTATTCGGACACGTCGAATCCAATGCCGCCCGCGCCCACAACCGCCACACGGCGACCCACCTCTGCGCCCCCCCGCAACACGTCGATGTAATTCACCACATTCGACGCATCCTGCCCCGGGATACCCGGATCGCGCGGGACAACGCCGGTGGCGATGATCACGGCGTCAAACCCGTCCAAATCCTCGGGACGCACCTCGTGCCCCAGCCGCAGATCGACGCCCGATTCGGCAACCATGGTGCCGAACCAGTCCACCAACCCGCGAAACTCTTCCTTACCAGGGATGACCTTGGCCATGTTCAACTGACCACCCAGTTCCGCCGCGCGATCAAAGAGCGTCACTTGATGCCCCCGCTCCGCCGCCGTAATCGCCGCCGAAAGGCCCGCAGGCCCCGCACCAACCACCGCAATCCGCTTGGACACCGTCGCAGGCGCAATCACCAATTCCGTCTCATGGCAGGCGCGCGGATTGACCAGACAGGATGTCAGCTTGCCCGAGAATGTGTGATCGAGGCACGCCTGATTGCACGCGATGCAAGGCGCAATCGTGGCGCTGCGTCCCGCCACCGCCTTGTTGACGAATTCCGCATCCGCCAGAAACGGCCGCGCCATGCTGACCATATCGGCAGCGCCCTCCGCCAGCACCCCCTCGCCCACTTCGGGCGTGTTGATCCGGTTCGAGGTGATGACGGGAATCCCCACCTTGCCCATCAGCTTTTTCGTGACCCAGGCAAAACCCGCACGCGGCACGCTCGTCGCAATCGTGGGGATCCGTGCCTCATGCCAGCCGATGCCGGTGTTGAGGATCGAGGCACCCGCACCCTCGATTTCTTGCGCCAGTTGCACCACCTCGTCATGGGTGCTGCCACCCGGCACCAGATCAATCATGCTGAGCCGGTAGATGATGATAAAGTCAGACCCCACCGCCGACCGCGCCCGGCGCACCACCTCGATCGGCAGGCGCATACGGTTCTCATAAGAGCCACCCCAGCGATCCTCGCGCTTGTTGGTATGGGTCACAAGAAACTGGTTGAGGAAATACCCCTCAGACCCCATGATCTCGACCCCGTCATAGCCTGCCTCGCGCGCACGGGTTGCGGCGGTGACGATATCAGCGATCTGTTTCTCGATCCCGTCCTCATCCAATGCCTTGGGCGTAAAGGGTGAAATCGGCGACTTGATGGCCGAGGCGCTCACGCATTCCTTGCCATAGGCATAGCGCCCGGCATGCAGGATCTGCATCGCGATGAGACCACCTGCCTCATGCACCCGGTCCGTGACGATCTGGTGATTGGCGATATCCTCGGGCGTAAAGAGCCCCGCCGCACCGGGAAACACGCCCCCCTCGCGATTGGGCGCCATGCCACCCGTAACCATCAGACCGACACCGCCCCGCGCGCGCGCTGCATAAAACTCCGCCACCCGGTTCCAGTCGCGGGTTTCCTCCAACCCCGTGTGCATGGACCCCATGAGCACGCGGTTTTTCAGCGTCACATGTCCCAGATCGAGCGGGCTTAGAAGATGCGGATATTCGGACATGGCTGACCTCCCTTGGCTGCCTCGCACCATGGCTTGGGCCTACGATCTTGTCACCCCGAAACGCTGCGTTACGCAGTGGGCCGGTGAGAGCGCCTGCGCAGCGGCCCCACAGAAACGATCCGGCGCGCGCGTTGACCACGGCCATAACAAACCTGGACCCTTACCCGACAAAGCGCCGTGCCACCTCGCCCGCCATATAGCTCACACGCCCGCCCGCAAGCGTAGCCATCACACGCCGTGTCTCGGGCTCGATGACCACCAGATCAGCCCGCAATCCCGCCTGCAACACACCGCGATCCTCCAGCCCAAGCACCTCTGCCGGACCGCGCGAGACAAGCCGCCATGCCGTTGCCAGATCACAAACCCCGCCATCCGCGAGAAAAAACGCCGCGCGCTTGAGCGAGGGGTAGTGATAATCCGACGCCAGCGCATCCACGAGGCCCATCGCCACCAGATCGACCGCGCTGACATTGCCCTTGTGTGACCCACCACGCACCAGATTGGGGGCGCCCATGATGACGCTATCGCCACCCGCGCGCGCCTCTTCGGCGGCTTCCAGTGTCTCGGGGAATTCGGCAATCGTCATGCCGCGCGCCCGCGCCACGCGCCGCGCCTCGGCGGTCCCGTCATCATGGCTCCCCAACCGCACACTCTGCGCGCGCAACCCAGCACTCAACCGTTCCAACGCAGGCCCGACCTCGGTTATTCTGTCATGCAATCCCTGAATGAACTCCAGATGCTTTTCGGGATTGCGCCCAATCCGAAGCGCCTGCCCGGTCAACCCCTGAGGCCGCTTGCCCGCCGCCAATGCCGCATGCGGCAGGTGATCGTTGAACACAACATAGCCGATGCCATGCCGCGCTACCATCTCGAGCACCGCATCATAATCCTCAAGCAAGGACATCTCGAACCGCAATTGCGCCAGCAAATCCGTGTCAACCCTGCCCCGCACCTCTCCGAGCGCGTCGAACACACGGTCCGCAAACTCCGCACCGCGCATCCCACCTTCCCAGCTATAGAACTGCGCCAGAACGGCGGTGGTGATGCCATTGGCGGCCAGTTCCGCCTCGGTCGCGATCATGCCTTGGGCAAGATCCTTCATCGCACCGCGCCGGGGGGCCAGATGCCGCTCGAACCCGTCACCATGCACATCGACGAGGCCGGGCAGAACCATGTATCCGCTTAGATCAATCTCTCGGCCCTCAGGCGCATCGGTGACAAGCCCGTCGCTGAGGGACAAATCCCCATTCTCAAGCCCGTCAGGCCGCAGCACCTGCGCCCCGCGCAATGTCACAGTCAGCACGCTCATCCTCCACGCCGCCCAAACAGAACATCGCCCAAACTCAGGCCATGGTCGAATTGCCCATGCTCCAGAAATTCCCCGATCTGCGCGATCACGAGCGGGTTGTTCATCAGGAATGTATGCGTCACCGGCAGGGTGATGTGATCCGCCATGCCTTCGACCCTTGTCGAGGCGACCGAGACCTTGCCATCGTCCGGCCCGTCGATCAGGCTGGAAAAATAGGGGTTGAGCGAGCGGGTGCCGGCGATCACCCCCAACTCGAAATCCACCGGCGGCAGGTTTTCCGGCACGCCGCCCGGCCCGGTTTCCAGTTGCAGCCCCGCAGGACCGTTGAGCCAGCGAAAAAGCTCGAGACCGCCCAGTTCATCCACCAATTCGCTGCCATGATTGGGCGGGGCCAGCATCACGACCCGGCCCATCTGGTCGGGGCGATTTTTCTGGAGCCAGAGCCGCAAGAGAATGCCACCCATGGAATGCGTGACGAAATGCACCCGTGTGTCGCCACAGACCCGCACGGCAAAGGGCAGTGTCTCACGCGCAAGCCGCTCGATTTCTTCTTCGGTCGACGGGTAATCGGGGCTGAAAACATCATAGCCGCGCGCCTCAAGCACCTCTTGCAGGATCACAAAGGACACATCAGAGCGCGCCAGCCCATGCAAGAGCACCACGCAATCGGCCCGCGCCGCCGTGGTCCAGAAGGCCAAGACTAGGCCCGCAAGGATGGTCACTCTGCTCATGTCGCCCCCATAGGCGCAAATGCGCGCGCTGAACAGGGGCTACGCGCCGTCCCGTTTGCGCAGCCCCGCCGCGCGCATCTGGCTCAGCGTCACCCGCGGGGTCAGCGCCTCGGGTGAGATCACGAGATCAAGCACAGCACCGGTGGGCGAGGCGCAGGCGCGCACAAAGGCGTCCGCGAACTCCTCGGTCCGCTCCACCCGTTCACCGTGAAATCCATAGGCGCGCGCCAGGGCCGCGAAATCCGGGTTGACCATATCGGTGCCCGAGACGCGTTCGGGATAGGTCCGCTCTTGATGGGCACGGATGGTGCCGTAGATGCCATTGTTGAGGATCAAAATCACCGGCTGTGCGCCCGCCTGCGCGGCTGTAGCCAATTCCTGACAGGTCATCTGGAAATCACCGTCGCCCGCGAAACAGACCACGCGCCGCTCCGGATACATGACTTTGGCGGCAATCGCCGCCGGGACGCCATAGCCCATGGCCCCCGATTGCGGGGCCAGAAGGCGCATTTGAGGCCCGTATTTCAGGAACCGCCCCGACCAGATCGCGAAATTTCCCGCACCGTTGGTGATGATCGCATCCGCGGGCAGCACCTCGCGCAGATGGGCTGTCACCTTGCCCATATCGACAGGCGAAGGCAGGTCCGGCAAATCAAACCCCGCCTCATAGCCTGCGCGCGCCTCTGCCCGCCAAGCGGCCCAATCACCCGCGACCGGCCCGCCCGCGTTCAGCGCACGCACAAAGCCATTCGGCCCCGCCTGAATGCCCAGTTGCGGCTGATAGACCTTGCCCAGTTCCAGATCAGAGCCATGCACATGGATGAGGCGCTGCTTGGGTTCGGGTAGGTCAAAGACCGTGTAACCATCCGTGGAGTTTTCACCAAACCGATTGTTGATCGCCAGAATCACATCCGCCTCAGCCAAGAGGCGGCGCACATTGGGCACCATGCCCACACCCGCCTCGCCGCAAAAAACCGGCGCGTGATTGTCGAACTGATCCTGATAGCGAAAGACCGAGACGACCGGGATGTCGGACCCCGCCGCAAATTCTTCCAAATCTGCGCGACCGGCCTCTGTCCAGTTGCAGCCGCCGTAGAGGATGAGTGGTCGCTGGGCCCCGGCCAGCATGTCGCGCGCCCGCGCCATGGCCTCTGCACCCGGTTCCGGCTCTGGATACGTCCCCGGCCCAGAGAGCGGCCGCACCTCGGTCACATCGGTCAGCATATCCTCGGGCAGCGCCACAACCACGGGACCGGGGCGGCCCGTCACAGCGGTTTTCCACGCCCGCGCCACGATCTCGGGGATGCGACCCACCTGATCAATCTCGACCGCCCATTTCACCATCGTGCCAAACACGGCACGGTAATCCAGTTCCTGAAACGCCTCGCGCCCCTTCATATCGGTGCCCACCTGGCCGACAAAGAGGATCATCGGCGCGCTGTCCTGCATCGCGGTATGCACCCCGATCGAGGCATTGGTCGCCCCCGGCCCGCGCGTGACCCAAGCGATGCCGGGACGGCCCGTCAGCTTGCCATAGGCCGCCGCCATATAGGCAGCACCGCCCTCCTGTCGGCAGAGCGTGAAATCGAGCCGCCCGGCAGTGTCATGCAATGCATCCAATACGGCAAGATAGCTCTCTCCCGGCACGCCGAAACTGTGCCGCGCCCCAAGCGCCAACAGGCACTCCACCAACAATTGCCCCCCTTTGCGCGTGTTCTTTGCCATGCTGGATCCTTTCCATGTGTTGCGCGCAAGCTGGACCAAGGCCGGGTCCAAACACAACCCCTTTTCAGCCGGCCTCGTGCCGCATACCCTCTGACCGCAACGCCCCATATGTCAGGTCCGCCCATGCCCTCGCCTCGCCTCGCCGCCCGCGCCGTGATTGTGGACAAGGGGCGGCTGTTGCTGGTCAATGCCTATGCCGATGCCGCCAGCACGCTCTGGTGTGCGCCGGGCGGTGGGGTCGAAGCGGGCACCTCGCTGCCCGACAACCTGATGCGCGAGGTTCACGAAGAAACCGGCCTCACAATCCGCGTCGGCACCCCCTGCCTGATCAACGAGTTTCATGCGCCCAGCACCGGCTTTCATCAGGTCGAGGTGTTCTTTCGCTGCACGGTGGTTGCAGGCACGCTCTCGGACGACTGGCGCGATCCCGAACGCATCGTCTGCCGCAGGCGTTGGGTGACAGAGACTGACATGGAGGACTTGCGGGTCAAGCCCGACAGTCTGGCGCGCGTCGCCTTTCAACGCGGGATGGGTTACGATCCACTCGAGGAAATCGTCGGCCCCTGAGCACGCCTTGGGATCACCGAAACCGCGACGCCACCCAGCACCAGCGCGCTTGCCAGCACGAATTCCGCGCTCAGCGCCTCGCCCAGAAAGAGCATTCCACCGGCCATGGCGATGATCGGCACGGTCAGCTGCGCCACCGCCGCAACCGAGGCGGCCAGCCGGGGCAAGAGACTATACCAGAGCGCATAGCCCAGACCGGATGTCACCGCCCCCGACAGCACCGCGAGCACAACGCCCTGAGCCCCGATCACGATCCCCTCCGCGCCCTTGGGCACCAACCAGCCGACCAATAGGCCCACGGGGGCAGCCCAGATGAAATTCGCCGCTGTGGCCATCAACGCGTCGCCCGACCGTCTTCCGCTCAACGAATAGACACCCCAACCCACGCCGGCCGCCGCCATCAAGAGGCCATGGAAGACGCTCACCTGTGGTCCCGCTCCGGGCCAGAGCAGCCACGCAAGCCCGCCAAAGGCCAGCCCGGCCCCGGTCCAGCGGCGGACCGGCATCGCCTCCCGCGCGAGCAGACCGCCTGCAAACATGGTGATCTGCACCACGCCAAACAGGATCAGTGCCCCCAGACCGGCATCAAGCGCCCGGTAGGCCAAGGAAAACCCATAAAGATAGACAAGAAGCGATAGCACCCCAACCACACGCCCCGGCCCCAAAAGCTGCACCCGACCACGCAACACCAGACACAAGACACCCAACATCACCGCGCCTGAGACAAGGCGAATAACCCCAAAACTGACCGCATCTATGCTTCCCCCTGCCAAGGCCATTCGGTTCAGCACCGAATTGGCGGCAAAGGCGATCAGGGTGAGGGTGGTCAAGAGAAAGAGGCGCATGGCCCTTTGCTACCCGCTCTCGCGCGCGGGGTATAGTCAGATGATCGTGAAAGCGCCCGCCTTCATCGTTCTGCAAATACTCAAATTCCGACCTTGCCGCCGGATCATGCCGGTGCCGGGATGGGGCCGCCCTTGGGCGACCCCAGATACCGGTGGCTCAGCTTTGCGCATCCAACTGGCCGCTGCGAAACAGCAGCCCTGCCGCCACGGTGCCAATCACCGGGGCCACGATAAAGAGCCACAGTTGCGCCAGCGCCGTGCCACCCACGAATACCGCAGGCCCGATCGAGCGCGCCGGGTTGACTGAAACACCCGTCACGTTGATGCCGACGAGATGGATCACCACAAGGGCAACGCCGATGGCCAGCCCCGCCAGATGGGCCGGCGCGCCTTTGCCAGTGGCACCAAGGATCACGACCATGAAGAGAAAGCTCGCCACCACCTCGAAAATGAAGGCCGCGGTCATGGCGTATTCGCCCAGATAGCCCGGACCCCAACCATTCTGGCCCAGCCCGTTCTGTGCGACGCTGTAATCCGCCTTGCCGCTGGCGATCAGCATCAAAACGCCCGCGCCAGCCAAAGCGCCGAGGATCTGCGCCACAATATAGCCCGCCGCCTCGGACAGAGACATACGGCCCGCCGCCACCGCCCCCAAGGAGACAGCAGGGTTGATATGGCAGCCCGACACCGGACCGATGCCATAGGCCATGCCAATCAGCGCAAAGCCGAAGGCAAAGCTGATGCCCGCAAGGCCGATATCGCCCCCGGCAAGCACCGCCGCCCCACAGCCAAAGAGAACAAGAGTGAAAGTGCCGATGAACTCGGCCAGTTGCTTTTGCATTGGAAACCACCTGCTGAACTTGTTTAACAGGCGTAGAGTATCGCGGATTTCGATCTGTGGAATGGGGAATTTTCGGTGTTTGGGTTACATCTTTGATGCCGTGCCACCGTCCAAAGAAAAGGGGCCACCCGAAGGCAGCCCCGATCCGTTAGAATATTACCAAGGGTGGCTTACATCATGCCGCCCATGCCGCCCATGTCGGGCATACCGCCGCCAGAGCTTTCCTTCTGCGGCTTGTCGGCCACCATCGCTTCGGTGGTGATCAGCAGGCCAGCGATCGAGGAGGCATCCTCAAGCGCGGTGCGGACAACCTTGGCCGGGTCGATGACGCCAAACTTGAACATGTCGCCATATTCGTCGGTCTGGGCGTTGTAGCCGAACTTGGGATCTTCGCTCTCACGGATTTTGCCCGCGACGACAGATCCGTCAACACCAGCATTCTCGGCGATCTGACGCAGCGGCGCTTCCAGCGCGCGACGCACGATGGCGATCCCGGCGTTCTGGTCGCTGTTTTCACCCTCAAGACCAGCCAGTTTCTTGGCAGCCTGAACCAGAGCCACGCCACCGCCGACAACGATGCCTTCTTGCACGGCTGCGCGGGTTGCATTGAGCGCGTCATCGACGCGGTCCTTGCGCTCTTTCACTTCCGTTTCGGTCATGCCGCCAACGCGGATCACGGCAACACCACCGGCCAGTTTGGCCACGCGCTCTTGCAGCTTTTCGCGATCGTAATCAGACGTGGTGTCCTCGATCTGCTGACGGATCTGGCTGACCCGTGCTTCGATCTCGGCCTTCTCGCCTGCACCATCAACGATGGTGGTCGCATCCTTGGTGATCGAGATTTTCTTGGCAGAGCCAAGCATGTCCATGCCGACATTCTCGAGCTTCATGCCCAGATCTTCAGAGATCACCTGACCGCCGGTCAGAATGGCGATATCCTGCAGCATCGCCTTGCGACGATCGCCAAAGCCGGGGGCCTTGACAGCCGCAATCTTGAGACCGCCACGCAGCTTGTTGACCACGAGAGTCGCCAGCGCTTCGCCTTCGACGTCCTCGGCAATGATCAAGAGCGGCTTCTGGCTCTGGATCACCTGCTCGAGCAGCGGCACCATCGGCTGAAGGCTCGACAGTTTCTTCTCGTGCAGCAGGATGAGACAATCATCCAGATCGGCAATCATCTTGTCGCTGTTGGTCACGAAGTAGGGGCTGAGATAGCCACGGTCGAACTGCATGCCTTCGACCACATCGGTCTCGGTCTCGAGGCCCTTGTTCTCTTCGACGGTGATGACACCTTCGTTGCCGACCTTCTGCATCGCTTCTGCGATCTGACGACCGATTTCGGACTCGCCATTGGCAGAGATTGTGCCGACCTGCGCAACTTCGGCGCTGTCGTTCACGGGGCGCGATGCGGCCTTGATGGCCTCTACAACCTTGCTCGTTGCCTGGTCGATGCCGCGCTTGAGATCCATCGGGTTCATGCCGGCGGCAACCGCCTTCATACCTTCCTTGACGATGGCTTGCGCCAGAACCGTCGCGGTGGTGGTGCCGTCGCCGGCCTCATCATTGGTGCGGCTGGCGACTTCTTTCACCATCTGCGCGCCCATGTTCTCGAACTTGTCTTCCAGCTCGATTTCCTTGGCAACCGATACACCGTCCTTGGTGATGCGCGGAGAGCCAAAGGATTTGTCCAGAACCACATTGCGGCCCTTGGGACCCAGTGTCACCTTGACCGCGTCGGCCAGGATGTTCACGCCCTTGAGCATGCGATTGCGGGCGTCTGTATTAAAGCGTACGTCTTTTGCAGCCATTATAAGGTGCTCCCGTGTTTAAGTTCCGGTCAGATCAGCGTGAGGGGGAATACCCTTACGCGATCACGCCCAGAATGTCGCTTTCCTTCATGATCAACAGCTCTTCGCCATCAACCGTGACTTCTGTGCCCGACCATTTGCCGAACAAAATGGTGTCGCCGGCCTTGACGGCCATTGCGATAAGCTCGCCATTGTCCTTGCGGGCGCCATCGCCGCAGGAAACAACTTCGCCTTGGCTCGGTTTTTCTTTGGCGCTGTCGGGAATGATCAACCCGCCCGCGGTTTTAGCTTCGCTTTCAACGCGGCGGACAAGCACGCGGTCATGCAGCGGTTTAAATGCCATCTCTGAGGCTCCTTGGCTCAAAGTTACTCCCTAGTGATCCCTCTACGGGGATCATTAGCACTCATGGGGTTCGAGTGCTAACGCCGCATAGCTAGGGAGTGCGCCCGAGGGAGTCAACAGCTTTGATGGATAAAATCATGCCTTTGGCCACCAGCATCCTTGGGATTTTATGCCGCAGCGCAGCATCGACCGGGTGACAAAGTCTGCGCGGCCCCCTATAAGGCGCGCAAACCCGTCTTAACCACAGGAATCCCCGCATGACCACCCTCGTTTTTGGCCACAAATCCCCCGACACCGACTCCACCGGATCGCCCATCCTCTGGGCGTGGTATCTCAACGAGGTACAGGGCACCGCGGCCGAAGCCGTGCTCTTGGGAGAACCCAATACCGAGGCTGCCTTTCTCTTGCGCAAATGGGACTTGCCCAAGCCGCGCATCATTTCCGACATCGACGCCGGTCAGGCCTGCGTGATTGTCGATACCAACAACCCGGCGGAACTGCCCGCCAATGTGAACAATGCCGATATTCAGGCGATCATCGACCATCACAAACTGGTCGGCGGTCTGGAAACCAAAGGCCCGATCGACATCACCGTAAGGCCGCTGGCCTGCACCGCAACGATCATGCTCGACCTGATGGGCGATGACGCAGCCAAAATGCCCGACTGGGCCAAGGCCACCGCGCTGACCTGCATCCTCAGCGATACGCTTGAATTCCGCTCGCCGACGACCACCCCGCATGACCGCGCCGTAGCCGAAAAGCTCGCAGCCGATCTCGGGATCTCCATTCCCGACTACGCGGCCGAAATGTTCGCAGCCAAATCAGATGTCTCGGCCTTTTCCGACGCAGAGTTGCTGCGCATGGATTCCAAGGAATACGAGGTCGCAGGCACGAAATTCCGTGTCTCGGTTCTGGAAACCACGTCGCCCGCCATCGTGCTCGACCGCAAGGCAAGCCTGATGAACAGCATGAAAACCGTCGCCACCGAGGACGGCGTTGATCAGGTGCTCTTGTTTGTGGTCGACATCCTCAAAGAAGAAGCCACCTTGCTCGTCCCCAACGATCTGGTGAAAACCTTGGCGGAAAAGAGCTTTGGTGCGACCGTCACAGGTGACGCGGTGGTCCTGCCAGGCATCATGAGCCGCAAAAAACAGATCATCCCCAGCCTCACGCTCTGATCGCCTGTCCGACGCTTATCAAAGGGCCGCCTCCGGGCGGTCCTTTCAATTGTCGGACTGCACTGCCCCTACCGCTCGAACGCCATCAGAAACGCCTCGAGCTGCGTCGGATCAATCGGCTTGGACAGCACGGTAAGGTCGCTCGCTTGGCAATGCACGCGCACATCGGCGCTCAGATGCCCGGTGATGATCCGCGCCGGAATCGAGCCGTGCCGCGCAATGATCTGCGCCACGACATCGGGCCCCCGCACGCCGCCATCCAACTCGTAATCCACCAGCATCGCATCCGGGCTCAGCCCAAGATCGGCCAGTTGCGTCAAGGCTTCGGGCAGATTGGCCGCGTCCACCACATCCGCCCCCCAACTGCGCAAGAGCAAGGTCATCGCCTGCCGCAAATCAGGGTCATTCTCGATCAACAGAACAATGCGCCCTTCCAGCGATGCCCGCGCTCCGCCATGCGGATTGAGACTGCGCGCGTCCTGACCTGACCAAAAGGAATAAACCAAAGGCACGGTCACACTGAAACAAGCGCCACAACCCAGATCAGACCGCAACTCCAGCGGATGCCCCAACAGCGCACAGGCCCGGTCCACGATAGCCAGACCAAGACCCATCCCCTCGGCAGCGCTCACATGCGCATCCAGCCTGTGAAACTCCTGGAAAATCCGGTCCTGATCCGCAAGCGCAATCCCCGGCCCTGTATCGCGCACCTCAAGCCGCAGATTGCGCCCCTGACGCCGCGCGCCGACCAGAACCTTTCCCGACGGGGTATAGCGGATCGCATTGGCGATCAGGTTCTGCAGAATACGGCGCAGATAGCTTGCGTCGCTCTCGACCAGAGCGTCACACGGCACATAGCGCAGGTCCAACCCCTTGAGCGCAGCAATCGGAGCGAACTCGTCGTTGAGTTGGTCCATGATCCTGCGCAGCGGAACATGGGTCACATCCACCTCGACATGCCCGGATTCGAGCCGGGAAATATCAAGCAGCGCGTCGATGATATCCTCGACACTGGTCAGCGCCCGCTGCGCCTTGTCCATCAACACGCGGTGATCGTCGCTGGCCAATTCCTCATGCAGCGACGCAAGGTAGAGCCGCGCCGCTGACAGCGGCTGGCGCAAATCATGGCTCGCCGCCGCGACGAACCGCGATTTCGAGGCATTGGCCCGCTCGGCCTTGGCCAACGCGTCCTCCAGCTCCAGCGTGCGGTCGCGTACCCGCTGTTCCAGCCGCTCATTGGCATGCGCAAGCGCCCGCGCCGCTGCGCGCTCCGCCGTCACATCCGAAAAGCTGATCACAAAGCCCCGGTCGGGCATCTGCCGGGCAAAGACATCCAGCGTCTTGTGCTCGCCACTGCGCATGTAGAACCGCAGCGGCGCGCGCCGATCCTGCGCCGCCACCCAAGCCGCAATGTCACGCGCCGTCAAACCGCCTTCGATCTCGAAATCGCTGCCGATCCGCCGCAGAATCACATCGAATTCGATCCCCACCCGAAACCGGGACAGCGGGATCGACAACATGCTGCCCGCGTTCTGATTCCAGCCAAGCAACTGCCCGCCGCGGTCAAAGATGCAAACGCCCTGATCAATGTGTTCCAACGTCGCCCGGATCAACTGCGCCTGATCGTCCAGGAGCTTGCCACGCTCGCGCCGCTCCAGCCGGATGATATCGGTAATATCGGTTTGCAGGATCACCGTCTGCCCGTCGCGGGTGCGATGTTCGCTGACCTGAACCCAGCAATCGCCGGTCAGGTTGAGGTTGAACATCACATGCTTTTCCTGATGCAACTGCATCCGCCGCGCCGTCCAATCGCCGCGACTCTGCATGTCCGGCAGTTCCAGAAACCGGCTCTGGCTCGCGTGGCGCACGTAATCGGCAAACTCCAGACCGGGGCGCAACTCGACCACCAGATCGGGCATATACATGCCAAAGCGGCTGTTATGCAGCACCAGCCGCCCGTCACTGTCAAACAGTGCGAATCCCTCCTGAATCGTCTCGATGGCATTGGCGAGATCCGAGCGCGCCCGCTCCGCCTGTCGGATCGCCTGCGCCAGTTGGGCATTCGAGTCGTTGAGCAGGTCCAGCGCATGTTCCAGATCGCGGGTGCGTTCGCTGATCTGATCTTCCAGAATCACCGCCCGCTCGAAATGCGCATAGGCGACGCCCCCGTCATCCGTCACCTGCTCGACCCGGCGCATGAGCACTTCAATGATCTTGAGCAGCTTGCCGTTTTGCCGCTCCAGAGGATCAGACCTGTCGATCAGTGCTTCGGACATGGGCTAGCGCCCGATAGGGGGATAAATCGCCACCCCGGTCATGGTCTGATTGACATGCAACCCGTTGATCTGCTCGCCATAGGTGGAAAAGCCCACCACGCGATGCGCCGCCAGAATGCGCGAAATCTCGGGGCCGATCTGGCGCTGCTGCACCTCGGTCCGACGCAGGATGCAATCGCAGGCCAGCACCGTCAGCGGCTGTGTCTCCTGCCCGAGCGCAGCCAACTCCCGGTCCAGATGCGCCACCATATCCTGCGACTGTGCAAGCGTCAGAACCAGCCCCTCGTCAATCGCGGAAAAGAACTGCAAATCGCCATTGGCCTCAGCCCGCTGAATGGCGCGCACGTGATGCTGGCCGCCGATCCGCACCACCACCGGATTCTCGGCAAAGGTCGAGGGCGTCAGCTCATCGATTCGGCAGCCGAGGATGCGGGCATATTCCTCGGCAGCCACTTCTGCGTTGATCTGGTGAACGATTCGGCGCGCCGGGTCTGCATCCGTCACCACCATGCGGCGATCCGTAGGCTGGAAATGGTCGAGCCGAAAAACCCGCACCGGACAGTCGGTGCGCATCAGGCAAACCACAGCGGCATTCTGCAGCGTCACCCCATCGCAGGAAATCAGCGTCTGCGCGAACCGCTCGCCATCTGCTGCCGATCCACCAAAGAGCGGCATCGGACCCAACCCAGCCGCCAAGGCGGCAACCAGTTCGTCCTCCTTGAGCGACAATCCGTCAACGGCAAGAAACGCAAATTCGTTCGGGAGCGCGTCACCCGCCTGCGTGCTCAACCACGCTCGCGCCCGCACCGTCTGTGACACACAGGCGGTGCTATCCAGGTTCGACAGCGGGGTGACGATCTGCAACACTGCGTGAAAATGATCCGCGGCAAACCCCACAGCGACGATGCTGCCCTCGGCATAGCCCGCCATCCCGATCTCGCCTGCTGTCGTACAGCCCACACAGCGGCTATCGCCAAAGACACGCGCGGCCTCCGCCATCAGGCCCTCGAAATCCGCCTGCGGGCTGACAAAGAAGAGCACCAGCGCCAGACGCACATCTCCCATGGCGCGGCGCAGGGTGCCTATGGCATCCTCTGCGTCATGCGGAACCTCGGCGCGTGCGACAATAGACCCGTCGCACAGCGTGCCCGGCTCAATCAGGCTGCTGTCCATCATTCCTCCCATAGGGCTCCTCCGAACCCATGGAAAGGTTAGTCCGCTTACTCCGTCTCGCGCAAGACGTTAGAGAAGCTGGCCACCTGTGCGATCAACACCGCCTGCGTGCGGGTCTGAACCCCCAGCTTGCGCATGATGGCGGTGACATGCGTCTTGACCGTGGTCTCGGCTATCGACAATTCATAGGCGATCTGCTTGTTCAACCGACCCTCGCAGATCAGTTGCAGGATACGCGCCTGCTGCCGGGTCAGATGCGCCAACCGCTCCACCGCCTCGTCACGGTCATTGACCGGATGTTCGGGCGTCTTGGTCAAGACCACACCTTCAGGCAGGAATATCTCTCCCGCCGCTATCGCCTCGAACGCGGCACGAAACACCGGACGCTGGCTGTGCTTTGGGACAAACCCCGCCGCCCCGGCATGGATCACGGAACAGACCATCCGGCTCTCGGACATCGAGGACACGACCACGATCGGCGTCTCACCCACCACCGACTTGAGCCGCGCCAAACCGTCAAGCCCGGTCACATCCGGCAGGTTGAGATCGAGCACGATGATATCTGGCGGGCCATTCTCGGCCACCATCGCCAGCGCCTGATCGAGGCTCTCGGCGGTGTCGATCCGCGCGATTCCCGCGACGGACTTGAGGGTCATCGACAGCGCATCGCAAAACAGCGGATGATCATCCACAATCAGCGCCGTGCTGAAACGTCCCGGCCCCGCGGGTGCGGGACGGGTGCCGGGAATATGCGCCGTTTTGGGTGTCATGCCGCCATCCTACCAAAGGCCTACGCGCGGGCCTACTCACACCAAGGTCTGAGATCCTCAGCCCCGCCGCCGCATCAACCCGCGCCCCGGATCATAGCCCCAGAGCGCCAGACCAAGAAAGACCAGACTTGCCAGCGCCGTCCACAAGAGCGCCATGCCGTTGAATTGCCCATAGAGCGCAAAGCGGATCAACTCGACCGCATGGCTGAACGGGTTGACCGCGCAAATGTCGCGCAAAAGCATCGAACTTTCCGCCATCCGCCACAGCGGATAGAGCGCGGTAGACATGAAAAACGTGGGAAAGATCACGAAGTTCATCACGCCGGCGAAATTCTCCATCTGGCTGATAAAGGACGACAGCGCCACGCCCAAAGCCCCCAGCATCACACCCCCAAGAATCAGCGCGGGCAGAACATAGAGATAGCCCATCACCGGCATCTTGATCCCCATCGCCGCCGCAATGCCCAGAAACGCATAGCATTGCAGCACCGACACGGCAGTCCCGGCAAGGATCTTGGCAAACAAGAGCCACCAACGCGGCAAAGGGCTGGTCAGCAAGAGCCGCATCGACCCCATTTCCCGGTCATAGACCAGACTGAGCGACGATTGCATGCCGTTGAACAACAGGATCATCCCACACAGCCCCGGCACGATATAGGTCTCATAGGTGATATATGTCTGATAGGGCGGGATGATCGACAGGCCCAGCGCCGCCCGAAACCCGGCGGCAAAGACCACCAGCCACACGAGGGGCCGCACCAAGGCCGAAACAAACCGCGAGCGCTGCCGCGCAAAGCGCAGCGCCTCGCGTGTCACAATCGCCACCAAGGCTATCAGAAGCGGCCTCATACGGGCGCGCCCGTCAGGCTCAGAAACCGCTCGGTCAGCCCCTCCTGCCCGGCAATCTCGCGGGTAGTGCCATCGGCCAGCACGCGACCCCGGTGCAGGATCACCAACCGATCCTCGGGCCAGACCTCATCCGTCAGATGCGTGGCCCAGAGCGCGGTTAGCCCGTCACTGGCACATAGATCATGCACATGGGCGGTAATCGCCCGCCGCGCCTCGGCATCCAGCCCCACCGTCGGCTCATCCAAGAGCAGAACCGCCGGTTGATGCACCAGCGCGCGGGCAATCTCGGTGCGCCTGCGGTGCCCGCCATTCAGATCACGCGCCAATTCATCCGCGCGCTCACCCATTGCCATCCGCTCCAGCGCCGCCTCGATTCGCATCTCAGCCGCGCGCCCCGCCAGCCCATGCAGCGCCGCGAAATAGCGCAGGTTGCGCCGCACGCTCAGGTCCAGATCCAGCGTCTGTTGTTGAAACACCACCCCGATCCGCGCCAGCGCTTGCCGGGGATTGGTGGCAATATCTTGGCCCGCAACCCTGATCCGCCCGTCGCGCGTGGTGAAAAGCCGCGTCAACAGCGCGAAAAGCGTCGATTTTCCCGCCCCATTGGGGCCAAGCAGGGCACAGAACGCGCCCTGCTCCACCTCAAAGCTCACATCGTCCAAGGCGCGCTTTGCCCCGTAGGAAAATCCCAGCCCCTCGATCCTTAGCCCCGTCATGCCGCGTTCCTGCGTTGTCATCCCGAAAGCATAGACCGGGGCGCGACCTTATTGAATGATGAACTCAAGCCGCTGACTGTCGCCGCTCGTGCCGGGGATCAAGAGGTTATACCGCCCCGGTTTGATCGCGATAAAGGAAAATTCCGCCGTGCCCGCATCGTCAAACTCCAGACTGTCGATCGCCATCGGGCGGATTTCGATATCGTTGATCACGATCTCATCCATCCAGATCGCCCGAAAGAATTCCGGCCCCGTCAGCGCCAATTCCGCACTGCCATCCGCGGTGATCTCCATCTCGTAATATGCACCCGATTGCAGCGTGATCGGCCCCTCGCCCAATGGCTTGCCAGAGGCCAGCGTAACCTCAATCTCATCCCCCCGGTTGCATTTCGCCAAGAGCCCGGCAAAGCCCAGATCATCGCAGAGTGGTGCGGCATGAGCGGGGGCTGCCAGCATCGCAACGGCAACGGCGGTCAGTATATGTTTCATCATTTTCCCTCTTCCCTGTTGGATCAATCAGATACGACCACGACGCCCCAGGGCTGTTGCCCCACCTGCACCGATTTCACGACCTCTTCGGCCCCGACATCAATGATCGAAATATCGTTGGAATTGCCGTTGGTGGTGTAGAGGTATTTCTCCTCTGCATCAAAGGCCAGTTGCCAGACGCGCTGTCCCACCAACAGGTATTTCTCGACCTCAAAACTCTCGCCATTCACCAGAGCCACCCGGTTCGACGGCCCCAGCGCCACGAAGACTTTCTTGCCATCCGAGGTGACGCGCACCCCCACCGGCTGCAACAGTTCCGGCGCGATGCCCGGCACCTCGAACGTCACCTTGTGGACGATCTCGCCGCCATCCGGGTTGATCACGCTGACGGTGCCGCCGATCTCGGCGCTCACAAACAGATACTTGCCATCCGCCGTATATTGCGCAAACCGCGGGCGCTGATCGACCAGCGTATTCTGCACGATTTCATAACTCGTGGTGTCGATGAAATGCGCCATATTGGTGGTCTCCGAGGTGTTGACCACATATTTGCCATCCGGCGAGATCCCCATGCCCTCCGGCTCCACGCCCACCGGTACTTCGGCCAGAATTGTATGCGTGTTCACATCCGTCACCGTGACCAGATTGTCATCCTCATTGGCGATAAAGAGCGGATTACCCGACGGGTGCAGCACGAACAATTCCGGGTCAGGCCCCGAGGGCAGCGTGTGCAATTCCTGATAGGTCGCCGTGTCGAACACCCGCACCACATTATCATCCGAAGCGCAGACATAGAGATGCTTGCCATCCGGGCTTGCGGTGATGCCACGCGGCCGGTTGCCGGCGGCGAACTCTGTGATCACCTCCCATGTCTCGCTATCGACAACGGTGATCGTATTGCCACGTTCATTGCTGACAAACACCTTGCCTGCCAGCGCCGGGCTGGTCATCAAGGCCACAAAGGCGGTCGCAAGGGCTAAGCGGGTCATCGGGTAATCTCCTATTGGTCAAAGGCAGTGCAGGCGCTCTCGGGCTGATCCAGTCCCAGCGTATCCAAAAGCGAGCGTTGATGCAGGAACCCGTCCTGTGGCGACACGCTCAGCGTGATCCGCCCATCAGCCAGCAGGATCGGCTGACGCATCTGGCCATTCCACGTCCGAAACGTCAGCTTTTGCCCCTTGAACGCCGCCAGCTCAAAATTCTCGCTCAGCGCATAGGCACGGATCGCGGCAGGATCGGCGCTCTTGGTGCGCGTCACCGCCTCGCCCAGCACCCGCAGCGCGAGCCAGACGGTGTAATCCTCGGGGCGCATATAGCGGCGGGTCAATTCCTCGAAGCGATGCTGAAATTGCGTTGCGCCCCACGCCTCCAATGCCGGATGCCAGGCCAAGGGCCGCAACCCCGCCGATCCAACGATAGGCGAGGGTCGCCATGTGTGAAACGGCAGATAGGTGGCGAAAACATCGGTTTCATCGGCGGCAATGACGACATCATGCTCTTTCATATCTTGGGTAAAAACCGGCAATTGCCGCTGCACCTGCACATGCCCGGTATCGGTGCGCCGCGCGCCGCCAGTGTCGGTGAATTCCCTCTCATCGACAATCCTTGCCCCGAATTTCGCGGCAGAGGCGCGGTAGGCGTCAGCCAGCGCTATATCCTCGGGGTGCGAGCCATGAATGAGCGCCCAGCGCGGCCATTTCTTCCAGATTAAAAACTGCGCCAAAGCATCGCTCAGCATTTGCCGCGACGGTGCGATATGCAGGATATTGGCCCGACATTCGGCACTGCGCAGCACCGTATCGGATGCCAAGGTGTTCAGGATAAGCGTATCGGGGGCCGCCGCCTGCGACATCGCCAACAATTCCTCGGCCCGCGCCTGCACCGCAAAGAACCGCAGCCCCTCGCCCTGCAACCGCTCAAACTCGGCCAAGGCAGTCTCGGGCGTGGCGGCGACCTCTTGCGTCACATAGGTCTGTCCCATGAACCGGCCCGTGGTCTGATTGTCCTCGGTCGCCAATTGCCCACCGGCAAAGCCCAGATCCTCGGGCCGCAGATCGAGCCGCGACACCGGCAAAAGCGCGGGGTAATCCACCCGCAGCACAACCGCCTTGACCTCTTGTGCAAGCGAAGGCTGTGCGAGGGCCACAAGGCCCGCAAGAACGAGCAAGGCTAAACGAAACATGCGCGGTCTCCGTCAAGGTCTCGGCGGTGGCGGGATCGCCCCATGCGGGTATCCTAACAAAACCGATAGGTTTGTAAGACATTTTTACCCGACCACGCGCCGCCTCGCGGAAACTCGCACATGCAATGAATAATTATGTAACTATTTCAAATATTTGATATGCATCATACTTTGGTCGCACAGGCCGACAAGCGGTCATGAAAAGGCCCGGCGCCATCGGCAGCCGGGCCTTTTTCCCCCCTGATCCGCGACAGTCACGCCGAGGCGAACAATCCCGAATACTCAGCGCGCAGGATGTTCTTTTGCACCTTGCCCATGGTATTGCGCGGCAACTCTTCCAGCACGATCAACTTGCGCGGATGCTTGAACCGCGCAAGGCTTTTGACCGCTGCCCCGGCAATCCCATCAAGGTCCAGCACAGCCCCCTTTTGCGGCACGAGGAACCCTACCACCGTCTCGCCAAAATCGGGATGCGGCACGCCCACCACAGCACTTTCCAAAACGCCGGGCTGTTCATCCAGCAACAACTCGATCTCCTTGGGGTAGATGTTATACCCCCCCGAAATGATCAGATCCTTGTTGCGCCCGACGATCTGCACATAGCCCTGATCGTCGATCATCCCCAGATCGCCGGTGATGAAAAACCCGTTGGCGCGCAGTTCCTCGGCGGTTTTCTCGGGCATGTTCCAATAGCCTGCAAACACATTCGGCCCCCGCACCTCAATGATGCCAATGTCGCCCTGTGGCACCTCTGCACCCGTCTGCGGATCGGTGATCTTCAACTCCACGCCGGGCAGAGGAAAACCAACCGTGCCCGCCCGCCGCGCGCCCTCATAAGGGTTTGAGGTGTTCATATTGGTTTCGGTCATGCCATAGCGTTCCAGAATCCGGTGCCCCGTGCGCTCTTCAAACGCCACATGGGTTTCCGCCAACAGAGGCGCCGACCCAGAGGTAAAGAGCCGCATATGCGCCACCAGATCGCGGGTAAACCGCGGATCGTCCAAAAGACGGGTGTAGAACGTCGGCACCCCCATCATAGACGTCGCACGGGGCAGCAATTCAATGACGCGATCCTGTTCGAACTTCGGCAGGAATATCATCGACCCGCCCGCCAAGAGAATGATGTTGGTCGCCACAAAGAGGCCATGCGTGTGAAAGATCGGCAGCGCGTGCAACAGCACATCGTCCCGCGTGAACCGCCAAGACTCCACCAACACCTCGGCATTGGACAGCAGATTGCGCTGCGTCAACATCGCCCCCTTGGAGCGCCCCGTCGTGCCAGACGTATAGAGAAACGCCGCCAGATCATCCTCACCGCGCGCAGCGGTCTCGAACCTCTCGGGCAGGTCTTTGGCCGCATCAACCAGCGTGCCCGTGCCATCGGCATTGAGGGTCATCAGAATGGCCCCGGACTGATCTGCCACGGTCTGCAACGCGCCCATCTTGGCCCCGTCACACAACAGAACCTTAGCCCCGCTATCGCCCACGAAATAGCCCAACTCATCGCCGGTATAGCCGGTGTTCAGCGGCAAAAACACAATGCCCGCCTGCACACAGGCCGCATAAACCGCGAGCGCTTCCGGCGATTTCTCGACCTGCGCCGCCAGACGGTCGCCGGGTGCCAGTCCGGCACCGCGCAACGCATGCGCAATGCGCGCCGTCAGACGCAAAAACGCATCATAGCTGACCACCGCACCCTCCGCCAAATGCAGGAACGGCGCGGTTTGCCCGGCATGACGACCGAACAGATTATCGTAGAGGGGATTGGCCATGGCTCTTGTCCTTCACTCTGTCTTTTTCGCAGCGGCGGCGGCCAGTGCTGTCACCTCGGCAGAGGCGGCAATCACGCCCGCCCCGGCAAATCGCTCGTGGTTCTGCGAAATCTGTGCCCGGTCGTAAAGGTAATTCACCATCACCCCGCCCGATTGCGTTTTCCCATTGGGCGACAGGTCCGCACCGGCGTGAATGGCATGCACCGAGGCCCCGTTGCCGAGATGGAACCGCGCCACCGGATCATAGGGACCACCATCGCCCCGCTTGGCCTTGAGCAAATAGTGCGCCGTGACCGCCCGAAGCGCTTCTGCCTTCTTGGGCAGCGCCCCGCCACTCTCCTTGAGCCAGCGCGTCAGCCCCGGAATGGGCGACAGCGTGACAAAGGTCTTGAGCCCTGGCAATTCCTGCGACAGATCCGCCACGACCTGCTTGATCAGCGAATTGCCAAAGGAAATCCCCGCCAGCCCCGCCTGACAATTGGAAATCGAATAGAAAACCGCCGTATCCGCCTCATGGGCGCCAATCACCTCACGCTCTTCGGACAGAACGTCATGGATCGCCCCCGGAATCCCCCGACTCAGCGCCACTTCGACGAAAATCAGCGGCTCGTCGGGCATCGCCGGGTGAAAGAACCCGAAACAGCGCCGATCCTTCGGGGCCAGCCGCAGTCGCAGGTCGTCCCAGCTGTCAATCGCATGCACCGCCTCATAAGCGATGATCTTTTCCAGCACATCGGCGGGCGAGGACCAGTTGATCGGACGCAACACCAGAAACCCGCGATTGAACCAAGACGCGAACAGATGCTTGAGATCAAGGTCAAGCACAGCCAGCGCCGGGTTGTCCCGCGCCAGACGCAAGAGGTCTGCGCGCATCGCCACCAGTTGCGCCGTCGCCCCCGGCACCTGATTCAGCCGCCGCGCCAGCTCCTGCCGTGGCGGCTCTGCCGTGCCCATGAAGACACGATAGCTGTCCCGATCCGGCCCAGCCTCGAACGCGTCCAGCGCCGTGCGCACACTCTCGGGATCGACGCCCATCCCCTCGGTCAGAAACCGAAAGAACCCCAGTTTTTCGGCCTCCGCCATCCCGGCATAGCGATCCAGGATCAGCCGCGCCAGCACCATCCCCGACACTTCACTGGAACTGCCCATCAGATCCCGACACAGATCCTCGATGCTCCGGTTCTTCTGGTCCGGCTCCGATGCCCCGCGATAGCGCCGCTCAAAGACTGTCGCCAGCAAATCCGCCAGAACGCTCATCGTGCCACCCCCATCACCGCATCAGGCAACCAAGTCGCCAGCCCCGGAAAGAGACACAAAAGCACGATCGCCAGCACCATGCAGCCCACATAGGGCAAAGAGCCGTAGAGGATGGTCTTGAGCTTGATATCCGGCGCGATGGAATTGATCACATAGAGGTTCAGACCCACAGGCGGCGAAATCAGACCGATTTCCATGTTGATTGTCAGAACAACGGCAAACCAGATCGGATCGAATCCTGCCGTGGTGATGATCGGCAACAGAATGGGTGCCGCCATCAGGATCACAGCCACCGGCGGCAAAAAGAACCCCGCAATCAGCAGGAACACATTGACCGCGCCCATCAACACCCAGCGGTTCACCTCCAAGGTGCCGATCCATTCGGCAATGGACTGGGTAATAAAGAGCGATGAGAGCATATAGGAGAACACCCCGGCCGCCGCGATGATGAAGAGGATCATCACACTCTCCCGCGTGCTGTCGCGCAGCACCACCCAAAGCGCGCGCGGCGACCAGAGACTATAGATGATCATCGCGATCAAGAGACACAAAAGCGCCCCCACCGCCGCCGTCTCGGACGGCGTGGCAATGCCGCCATACATGGCATAGAGCACGCCAAGGATGATAAAAAGAAAGGGCAACACCCGCGGCAGAATCTCGAACCGCTCGCGCCAGGTATAGCTGCGCCCGGTCAGGAGGTTCATATCCCCCGACCGCCATGTCGAATAGAGCGACCAAATCATAAAGAGCATGACCAGCATAAGGCCCGGAATGACCCCGGCCAGAAACAGCCGCCCAATCGAGGTTTCCGTGGCGATGCCGTAAACGATCATCGTGACCGAGGGCGGGATGAGAATGCCCAAGGTGCCGCCCGCCGCAATCGACCCGGCGGCCACCGCATCGGGATAGCCCCGCTTGCGCATCTCCGGGATACCCATCTTGCCGATGGCGGCACAGGTGGCGGGGCTTGATCCCGACATCGCCGAAAAGAGCGCACAAGCCCCAAGGTTCGAGATCACCAGACCGCCGGGAACCCGCGTCAGCCAGCGCTCCAGCGCCTCGTATAAATCCGCGCCCGCCCGCGTCGACGCGATAGAGGCACCCATGATGATGAACATCGGGATCGACAAGAGCGCGAAGTTGTTGAGCTTGCCAAAGAAGATTTCCGGCAGCAACTCCAGCGACCGCATGCCGTCGAACACGATCAGGAACCCGCCTGAAACAATCAACAGACCCAGCGCCACCGATACACCGGAAAACAGCACCACGATGGTCGCTATCGCGACAATCAGACCAAGTACGAGCGGATCCATCAGACGTCCTCCAGCCCAAAGGGCGCGTCGATATTGAGCAACAGCGCGACCAGATCGGCGATCAACTGCAGCAGAAACAGGCCAAGCCCGACGGGCAACGCGAGATAGGGAATCCACAGATCAATCGCCCAGACCGTGTCCGAGGTCCATCCGCGCGCCCAGGCGACGTGCCAGAATTCATAGCCATACCAGAGCATGACCGCGACAATCACGATCGAGAGCGTGAGCGTCACCACCGCCAACCCCTTGCGTGCGCGCCGTGGCACCGCAAGCGGGATCAGGTCCACATTCACATGCCCGCGCAACCGCTGCACATAGGACAGTCCCAGCAGTGTGGCCGCGATCATCAGATAGATCACCGCTTCGGTCTGCCAGATGGTCGTTCCGTTCATCACGAACCGGACCCATATCATCTGACAGGTGATGAACACGGAGGCGACGATCATCGTGGCCGAGAGCCACCCCGCCAGTGTAGAGAGCGCCGCAACCGCGCGCAGAAAAGGATTTTGTCCGGTGCGCGCAATGGCACCCGATGCATGGCCAGCCATGGTCTACCTCATGTCAGAGTGGGGGCGAGAAATCGGCTGCCGCGCCACAAACCGGCGCGACAGCCAAAGCGGATCACTCGACGGCGAACGCCATATCAAGCAGCGCCTGCCCGTCCGGCACGCTTGCAACGAACTCTTTATAGGAGGTCTCCGTCGCCAACGTACGCCAGGCCTGGAAATCCTCTTCGGTCATCGCAGCAATCTCGACGCCCGCATCCCGGAACACCTCGACCGACGCGGCATCCTCTTTCTTGGCTTCTTCGAGATAGAAGGCTTCGGCCTTTTCCGCCGCCGCCGTCAAGGCCGCCTGCTGCTCTGCGCTCAGACCCTCAAAGATGGATTTGTTCATCAAGAGCGGCTGATACATGAACCACAGCGCCACGTCGCCCGCGGGCGTGTAGCATTTCACCTGCTCATAGATGCGGTAAGACACGAAAGACGAGGACGAAGTGTTGACCGCATCCAGAACGCCGGTCTGCATCGCATTGTAGATTTCGGAAGACGCCATCGACGCAATCGACGCGCCCGCACCCGCCAGCATCTGCTCGAATGCCTTGCCTGCGGCACGGGTCTGCATGCCCGCGACATCCTCAGGCTTGGTGATGCACTTGTCGGTGCTGGCAAAACCGCCAGCCAGATAGCCATGCACCAGAACCATCACGTCATCTTCGGCCATCTTTGCCTCGATTGCCTCCATAAAGGGGCTGTCGGACATGCGCGCGGCGTGGTCATGGTTCTTGACCAGACCCGGCATCAGCGTGAGGTTATAAGACGGCTGCTGGCCACCTGCATAGCTGAGCGGCAGCACGGTCATGTCAAGCTGGCCAC
Organism: Roseovarius sp. 217; assembly: GCF_000152845.1. Classification (GTDB taxonomy): domain Bacteria; phylum Pseudomonadota; class Alphaproteobacteria; order Rhodobacterales; family Rhodobacteraceae; genus Roseovarius. The sequence continues at coordinate 1,789,337 of NZ_CH902584.1, read as the reverse complement.
GGCTCAGCGGCGTATATTGCTCGCGCGCCTTGAACAGCGACTCGGACCCAAAGATCTTGATGTCGAGATCGACACCGGCGGCCGCCACCTCATCAGCCACAATCTGCGCCACCTTGTGACGCACGTCGTTGTTGGACCACTGATGCGACAGGCGCAGTTCGGCAGCATTGGCAACGCCGCTCAGCAGCATGATCCCGGCCGCCGCAGCCGCCGTGAAAGTCATTTTCTTCATATCTTCCTCCCATTGTGCCCGCGCAGGGTAGCCCGGACCGTATCGGTCAGTGTTTGGTGTTTTGAATTCAGAGTCAAGATTTTTGTATACAAGAGTTTCCCACTTGCGCACAAACCTCGCTCTCGCTAGGATTTTTTTATGGAGATACGCCGCGCCGATATCATTGCAGATGCACTGGAAGAACTGGTCTTCACCGGCGATTTCAGCGATGGCGACCGGCTGGATGAAATCCGCCTCGCGCGGCAATTCAACGTGTCGCGCACGCCCATCCGCGAGGCGCTCGGTCGGCTTGTCGCCTCTGGACTTGCCGAACAGATCCCCCGGCGTGGCGTCTTCATCCGCCAACCCGGACTGGTCGAACTGATGGAAATGTTCGAAACCATGGCCGAGATCGAGGGCGTCTGCGGTCGCCTCGCAGCCCATCGGATTTCAGAGACGGCGCTGGCCGATCTCGACGCCGCCAATGCCCGCTGCACACAGGCCATCGCGGCGGATGATGCCGACGGCTATTACCGCGAGAATGAACAGTTCCACCACATGATCTATCGCCACGCGGGCAATTCCTTTCTTGAACAAGAGGCGCTGCGCTTGCATCGCCGCCTGAAACCGTTTCGCCGCATGCAGTTGCGCCTGCGTGGGCGCATGGCGCAATCCATGGCCGAACACGAGTCGGTCGTCGCCGCCCTGCGCGCCGGCGACGCCGCGCGTGCCGCAGAGGTTCTGCGCGGCCATGTCGCCATTCAGGGCGAGAAATTCCACCTCCTGATGGCCAGCATCCGCCGCGCAGCGGAATAACATCGCCCCCGCTGGACAGCGCCCGCGCGCGCCATTAGGTAGGCGGGATGGCCAAGGACAAGGAAAACCCGAACTACAAGGTGATCGCCGAGAACCGGCGTGCGCGCTATGATTTTGCCATCGAGGACGACCTCGAATGCGGCATCATCCTTGAAGGCTCCGAGGTGAAATCCCTGCGCGTGAACAGCGCCAATATCGCCGAGAGCTACGCCATGGTCGAGAATGGCGAACTCTGGCTGGTCAACTCCTACATCGCCCCTTACGAGCAGGCCAAGACCTTTGGCCACGATGAAAAGCGGCGTCGCAAGCTGCTCGTCTCGAAAAAGGAAATGTCCCGCCTCTGGAGCGATACCCAACGCAAGGGCATGACGCTGGTCCCCTTGGTGCTCTATTTCAACCATCGCGGCATCGCCAAGCTCAAGATCGGCATCGCCAAGGGCAAAAAGAACCATGACAAGCGTGAAACCGAGGCCAAGCGCGACTGGGCCCGGCAAAAACAGCGCCTGCTCAAGGATCACGGCTAGGGCAAGGGGCGGCGGATGGAATTGCTGATCGCCCCTCTGTCCGGTGCCATGGCGGCCATGCTCGCCGCTGGTATTTGGCTTTCGCCCCGTCTGGGCTGGCTCCTGCATGCGGGCCTGGGCGCATGTGGGGGGGCCGTTGGCGGATACGTCCTTGCCATGACATCCTCAGCGGTTGGCGACACCGCCTATCTGATCCGGCTTGTCGCCACGACGGGCCTCTGCGGTGCGGCAGCCCTCTGGACCCTTGGCGCCGCCGCGCGCCTCCTACGCCGTTAGCCTCACAGGCGCGACACGGTCTTGCCCTTTTGCCCCTCAGACTGTAGGCAGAAAGCGTTTGAACCGGGGGGCAAATGGCCATGGACGATCCGAAAACGCTTGTTTCCACCGACTGGCTCGCGGCCCATTTCAAGGACCCCGACCTGCGCATTCTCGATGGCACCATGTTCATGGCCTCTGAGGGGCGCAGCGGCCGCGCCGAATACGAGGCCGCGCATATCCCCGGCGCGCGATTCTTCGACATCGACGACATCAGCGATGCCCGCTCCGAACTGCCGCACATGGCCCCGCCGGTCGAGAAATTCATGTCCAAACTCCGCGCCATGGGCGTCGGCGACGGCCATCAGGTGGTGGTCTATGACGCCAAGGGGCTGTTTTCGGCGGCCCGCGTCTGGTGGCTGTTTCGCCTGATGGGTCAGGACAATATCGCCGTGCTGGATGGCGGTTTCCAAAAATGGCAGGCCGAGGGCCGCGCCGTCGAGGATATGCCGCCCATCATCCGCGACCGTCACATGACCGTTCGCCGCCAGAACCAGATGGTCAAGGACGTGACCCAAGTCGCCGCCGCCGCCAAATTGGGCGATTACGAAATCCTTGATGCCCGCGCCGCCGCCCGTTTTCGCGGAGAGGCGGCAGAGCCCCGCGCCGGTCTGCGCGCAGGCCACATCCCCGGCTCCAAAAATGTCCCCTACACCGATCTCGTGAACGCCGACATGACAATGAAAGACCCCGACGCCCTGCGCGCCGTCTTTGCCGCCGCCGGGGTGGATATGACCAAGCCGGTTATCACCTCCTGCGGCTCTGGCGTGACCGCCGCCATCATCAATCTGGCGCTGGAGCGGATCGGCAAGACCGACCATGCGCTTTATGACGGGTCATGGACCGAATGGGGCGCGTTCCCCACCCTGCCCGTCGCCACTGGAGAAGCCTGATGTTTGACGCCTTGAAAGAAAAACCCGCCGACAAGATCCTGGCCCTTGGTCAGGCATTCCGCGAGGATCCGCGCGAGACCAAGATTGATCTCGGCGTCGGCGTCTACAAAACCCCCGAAGGCGTCACGCCCATCATGCGCGCGGTTAAAACCGCCGAGAAACAGTTGTGGGAGGTGGAAACCACCAAGGCCTATACCGGTCTTGCGGGCGATCCAGCCTTTGCCGATGTGATGATTTCGCTCATCCTGGGCGATGCCGTGATCCGCGATCAGGTCTCGGCCATTGCCACGCCGGGCGGCACTGGCGCGGTGCGTCAGGCGTTTGATCTCATCAAGATGGCCACCCCCGGCGCACGCGTCTTTGTCTCTGATCCGACATGGCCCAACCACCTGAGCATCCTCGCGCATATGGGCATCGAGGTGGTGATGTATCGCTATTTCGACCCCGAAACCGTGGGCGTCGATTTCACCGGCATGATGGCCGATCTCGATGGATTGCGCGCGGGCGATGTGGTGCTTTTGCACGGCTGCTGCCACAATCCCACCGGTGCCAATCTCAACATGACCGAATGGCGCGCGGTGGTGGACCTGCTCAATGCGCGTGGCGCGCTGCCGATGATCGACATCGCCTATCAGGGCTTTGGCGACGGGCTCGAGGCGGACGCCGCCGCCGTGCGGTTCGTAGCGGAAAACTGCCCCGAGACGCTGATCGCGGCCAGCTGCTCCAAGAATTTCGGTATCTACCGCGAACGCACCGGCATCCTGATGGCCGTGGCGCAGGACAAAAGCCTGCAAAAGGTCACCCAGGGCAATCTCGCCTATCTCAACCGCCAGAACTATTCCTTCCCGCCTGATCACGGCGCACGACTGGTGACCATGGTGCTCACCGATCCCGACCTGCGCGCCGACTGGCAGTCAGAGCTTGAGGAGGTGCGCCTTGGCATGCTCAAGCTGCGCGAGTCTCTGGCAACAGAATTGCAGCGCATTTCCGGCTCCGACCGCTTCGGCTTTATCGCCCAGCATCGCGGCATGTTCTCGCGCTTGGGTGCCACCCCCGAACAGGTCGAACGCCTGCGCGCCGAGCATGCGATCTACATGATCGGCGACAGCCGCATCAACATCGCGGGGCTCAACGCAAAAACCGTGCCCCTGCTGGCAAAGGCGATGATCGACGTGGGTGTCTGAGACCCCACGCTCTCCATCCAAAGTCGCATATCGCGCGCGCCTGCGCGCGCGTAACATCCCCGCATGATACGGGCGCTTTTCCTCTGGCTTCTGGCCGGGTTCCTGTCGGCCTCCGCCGCCACGGCGCAGGGGCTTGTTCCGTTGCGGGGTGGCGCGGACATCGCCTTTCTCGGGATCACCTTCATCGACACCTCGACCGAAGGGGCCTACAATCCGGTGCGCGCCGATGAAACCGCCCGGCTTGCGCTGGTGCAGGACTATGTCCAGTCCCGCTTTGCCGAGAGCGGCTTTGCCCTGCTCGACCTCAGCCCCATCGCCAAGGATCTCGACCGCATTTCCAACCCCGCCGATTGCTACGGCTGCGAAACCCGTCTCGCGGCGCGACTCGATGCCGATTACGTGCTTGTGGGCGAGGTGCAAAAGGTCTCGAACCTGATCCTGTCGATGAACCTCGTGCTGCGCGCTGTGCCCAGCGGCGAGGTGGTGCGCGCCCGTGCGGTCGATATCCGCTCCAACACCGACGACTCATGGCTGCGCGGCATGCGCTATATCTTCAAGACCCATATTTTTGCGGAGGGATGACATGAAACATCTGGCCCCGGCCCTTGCGGCTCTGCTGCTCTCTGGCCCCGCACTGGCGCAGTCCGCTTGGCCCGACATTCAAGCCGCCCTCTACGGCGACGCGCCCATGGTCGCGCAAAGCGCGCAGGTCAGGCTCGATGCACCGTTCCGCGCCACCGACGACGCGCGCACCGTGTTGGGCGGGCATGTCATCGCCCCGGCGGGTCAAAAGATCACCACCGTGACGCTGGTGATCGACGAAAACCCCGCCCCCGTGGCTGCCGAATTCCATCTTGCCGCGCCACAGGCCGAATTCGCCTTCAGCCTCACCGCCCGCCTCAACGGTCAAACCCCGCTGCATCTCGTGGCCCTCACCGACACCGGCGAGCGGCACATGGCCGAGGCGTTCCTCAAAACCTCCGGCCAGGGGGCCTGCGCCGCCCCTCCGGGCACTGACCCGGTCGCCGCTTTGGCAACCTTGGGCGAGATGGAATTGGCCTTCTTGCCTGACATCGCAGCCCCCAGCAAAAGCGTGAACACCCGCCTTGCGACACTCGCAGGCAAGGTCCGCGCGCTTGACGTCGATATCAGCCATCCCAGCCATTCGGGTCTGGCGATGGATCAGATCACCCTGCTCTACACACCGCTGCGCGTGGTGGATGAACTCGCCATCAGTATCGACAACAGGCCCTATCTCACCATGACCGGCAGCATCTCCCTCTCGGAAAACCCCCGCCTGCGGGTCTCGATCCCGACGGGCACCACAACAGCAGAGGTCAGCCTAAACGACACCGACGGCACAAGGACCAGCGCCCGCACCAGCCTTGCGGCGTATTGAGGGGGAACGTCAGAGTTAGGGTATGGCCTTGAACGGTCATTGGCCGGCGGGCACTGTGCCGCGCGATTGCCAGACCGCGGTTTGGCGATGCAACGGCGGTAACTGCCACTTTATGCCAGCAAAAACCGTAAAATGCCCAAGCGATGCGCAGCGCTTCAAAATCGCCAGACCGGGGGGGCGGTCTGGCGATCGCGCGGCACCTGCGGTGCTATTCGCGCGGGTGACAAACGAAGGCACGCTCAATCCCATCCGCAATCTACCCCCTACGTCCCCGGCTCCCCCGCCCTCGCCTCGACCTTTTCCAACGGATAGTCCTCAAAGTCCCAGCCATCGGTGCCATCGGGGAACCAGTAAACCTCCGTATATCCCATCTCCAGCGCCCGCTTGGCCGCGTTCCACGACATCCAGCAGTCCTCCAGACAGAAGAACAGCACCGGATGGCCGGGATCGCCGCCCGTCACCTCCGCCAACCCGTCCCTCAAATAGGCCTCGGTTTCCGGCGCAATCCGCTCATAGCCGGTGTTGGGCAACCAGACAGCGCCGGGAATCGACAGCCGCGGCTTCTCGCGCCAGATGGTGCCCGCAGGCAGGTTCGCAGGTTTGGGTGCGCGCGGCAGCACATCGACAAAAGCCACCTCGCCCCCCTGCCAAAGCACATGCGCCGCCATGGCATCAACCACAACCGCACCCGCCAATGTCTCGGGCACGGGCGCGCGGTAAGGCTCTCCACGATAGCCCTCCGGCTCTGCCACCCCCTGCGCCGCCACCGGTCCGGCCATAAGCATCAGCGCGGCCAGACCGGCCCGGATCATTGCGAGAGCACCTTGGCCTCTGTACCCATGTCATTGAGCAGCGGCACACCCGCCTCGACCAAAATCGCGTCAATCCCCGCCTGATTGCGCCGGATCAGCGAATTCAATTGCCGCTTCCACTGATCCTCGCCCAGACGCACGCCCATGGTGATCCGGTAGAACATCTTGGGCGCGCCCGCCTCCTGCATCAGCGGCACGACTTTCAATCCGGGATGCTCGCGCTTGACCAGCGGCCCACCGATCGGCCCCCAGAGCACGGCGGCGTCAATCTCTCCGGCCTCCAGATCGCGCAACATGTCACTCGCAGGCGACTGCACCCGCCGATCCACAAAGAGCGGATAGGCCCGCGCCTTGGCCATCAGCCCGTTGCGCGCCATATGCGTGCCCGGTGGGCTGCCCGCGATGATCCCCACCACCTTGCCCTTCAGGCGTGGATCGGCCAGCGTCACGACATCAGCCAACTCACTCTCGCGCGGCAGGATGATCGTATAGGCCGAGACCATGTAATGATTGGTATTCTGCACCAATTCATGGCCCTGCGCGAACCCGATGATCACGTCACAGCGCTTTTCGCCAAGGGTCCGCCGCACAAACCCGGTCGCCATCGGAAACCAGCTATAGTCCACCGGCTTGTCCAACTCTGCGGCCAGCAACTCGGCGATCTTGTTCTCAAACCCGGTCCCGGCCTCGGTCGACATCGGATCATTGGCCGGATCGGCACAGACCCGAAACGCCGTCTGCGAGACTAGCTCCGCCATCTGCGCCCCAGCCACTCCGGGCAAGAGCGCGACAGCCAGGCCAAGCGCCTTAGCCCATGCAGGCATCTTCATCGGCTTGAATGGCATCGGATTTCGCCTCCTTCTTGGCCGGACGTCCCCGCTCGATCACGCCCAATCCGCGCGCCTTGAGATAGACATAGATGTCATCCAGATAGCACATCACATTCGGGTTGGTGCCAAAGGACGGCATCACCGAATTTTCAGAGGCATTCACCTTTTGCCGCCCTTCGGCAACGACACCATAGAAATCATAGTAATCCATCGTCACAGCCGACTTTTTGAGCGCCGGCGCATAGGTCGATCCCTCACCATCCGGCCCATGACAGACATGACATTCCGCATGATAGCGCCGGAACCCAGAGAATGTCCGCCAATCCACCGTGCCATCTTCGGCCACGTTGAATGTGGGAATATCATCGGCGGTGAAATAGCGGCCACCGTCCTCAGAGGCGGCAGCAAACTTGGGATCATCGGGCGACGGGGCCTCTTCGCCAAGCACCGGTAGCGCGATGAGCGCCAGACATGCGGTCAGACCAGCGGGCAAGAGGCGTCGGATCGTCAACATTCGGAACTCCTTTTAGGTATTCAGG
>NZ_CH902584.1:1751834-1781714 GCF_000152845.1 Roseovarius sp. 217 | reverse complement strand
GATCAGATCAGAGCGATCAATCCGGCAGTTTGAAGACGGTCAGCTGACCACCGAGCGCGGTATAGTCGCTCAGGGCTGCATAGCCGCCCACGGCGCCCAGACCGGCATTCGGATCGGTCAGACCGGCCGCAAGGCCAATCCCGGCCCAGCCGCCAATCCCCGACAGGATGCCGACATACTGCTTTCCGCCATGCTCATAGGTCATCACGTTGCCGATGATCCCCGAGGGCGTCTTGAAGCTGTAAAGCTCATCACCCGTCGCGGCATCAATCGCCTTGAGATAGCCTTCAAGCGTGCCGTAGAACACCACATCGCCAGCGGTCGCCAGAGCGCCCGACCAGACCGAGAACTGCTCGGGGATCGACCACTTGATCTTGCCCTCGATATTGTCCCAGGCGATGAAATTGCCCATGCCGCCATGGCTGCCGGGCGCCGGATACATCGCCAGCGTCGCACCCACATAGGGCTGACCGGCGGTATAGCTCACGCGGAACGGCTCGTAATCCATGCAGACGTGGTTGGTGGGGATATAGAACAGGCCGGTCTTCGGGCTATAGGCCGAAGGTTGCTGGTCCTTGGTTCCCAGTGCCGCCGGACAAATCCCAGTCGAGTTGACATCTTCGCCATTCTGCTCGGTGGAATACTCCGCCACCACAGCCGGACGGCCATAGGTCTCGGATGCCGGGTCCATATCCACACCCGTGGTCCAGTTCACCGCCGGGTCGTATTTCTCGGCCACCAGCAACTCGCCGGTTTCCCGATCCAGTGTATAGGACAGGCCATTCCGATCCGGGTGGGTCAAGAGCTTGCGCATCTGCCCGTCAACTTCCTGATCCGTCAGGATCATCTCGTTGACACCGTCATAATCCCACTCGTCATGCGGGGTCATCTGATAGAGCCACTTGGCCATCCCGGTGTCGGGATTGCGCGCCATGATGGTCATCGACCAACGGTTGTCGCCGGGCCGCTGCGCCGGGTTCCATGTCGACGGGTTGCCGGTGCCATAATAGAACAGGTCCAACTCCGCGTCATAGGAATACCAACCCCAGGTCGAGCCGCCGCCGATCTTCCATTGATCGCCTTCCCAGGTGTTGGTGCCCGAATCCGCGCCCACAGGCTCGCCCAGATGGGTGGTATTTTCCGGGTCCATCAGCGTATCGCTGTCCGGTCCCATCGAATAGGCGCGCCAAACCTGCTCGCCGGTCTTCATGTCATAGGCCGTTGTGTGGCCGCGCACGCCGAATTCGCCGCCCGAAATGCCGACGATCACCTTGTCCTTGACCGGCAGCACCGTCGCGGTGTTGGTCTCCCCAATCGCCGGATCGCCATTCACAGCAGTCCAAACGACCTCGCCGGTCTTGGCATCCAGCGCGACAATCGTGGTATCGGCCTGATGCAGGAAAATCTTGCCATCCGCATAGGCCACGCCCCGGTTGACCGTGTCACAGCACATCACCGGGATCACGTTGGGATCCTGCTTGGGCTCATATTTCCAGATGATCTTGCCGTTGTCGCTCAGATCCAGCGCATAAACGATATTCGGGAACGGCGTGTGGACATACATGACGTCCCCAATCACCAGCGGCGAGCCCTCATGCCCGCGCAACACGCCGGTCGAGAATGTCCACGCGACCTGCAATTTGCCGACATTGTCCTTGTTGATCTGGTCCAACTCGGAATAGCGGGTATTCGCATAGTCGCCCGTTTGAATCGCCCATTGCGAGGGATCATCTATCAGCGCCTGTAGATCGCTGTTGGCCGCGGCCATGCCGGATGCACCGACAAAGAACGCCGCCGACATCAAGAGTGATTTCTTCATTTTGTCCTCCCTGGATAAAACTGTTCTTGGTTTCGCTTGCCGGGCTCCTCTGCCCGCCGTGTCGCCCCGCACCGCCCTCCTCTGCGATGGAACCGGGGCGCATTCCCTCTGGCACGGCCCCGTTACAGAGCCGCGCTCAATACACCACCACCGAGCGGATACTCTCGCCCGCGTGCATCAATTCAAACCCTTTGTTTATATCGTCGAGCGGCATGGTGTGGGTGATCATCGGGTCGATCTCGATCTTGCCCTGCATGTACCAATCGACAATCTTGGGCACATCCGTGCGCCCGCGCGCGCCGCCAAAGGCGGTCCCGCGCCACGACCGCCCCGTCACCAATTGGAACGGCCGCGTGCTGATCTCGGCGCCCGCCGGGGCCACACCGATGATGATGCTCTCGCCCCAGCCCTTGTGTGCCGCCTCCAGCGCCGTGCGCATCACGCCGACATTGCCAGTGGCGTCAAAGGTGTAATCCGCGCCACCGCCGGTCAGCTCGACCAGATGCGCCACCAGATCGCCCTTGACCTCCTTGGGGTTGACGAAATCGGTCATGCCAAACCGCGTTGCCATCTCGATCCGGCCCGGATTGAGGTCAACGCCGACGATCTGATCCGCCCCCGCCAGCCGCAGCCCCTGCAACACGTTGAGACCGATACCGCCCAGACCGAACACAATCGCCCGGCTGCCAATCTCCACCTTGGCGGTGTTGATCACCGCGCCGACGCCGGTGGTGACACCGCAACCGATGTAGCAAATCTTGTCGAACGGCGCATCCTTGCGCACCTTGGCCAGCGCAATCTCGGGCAGGACCGTGTGATTGGCAAAGGTCGAGCAGCCCATGTAATGCAGGATCGGCGTGCCATCCAGCATCGAGAACCGGCTGGTGCCATCGGGCATCAGCCCCTGACCCTGGGTCGAGCGGATTTTCTGGCAGAGGTTGGTTTTCGGGTTGAGGCAATAGTCGCACTCGCGGCACTCGGGCGTATAGAGCGGGATCACATGATCGCCCGGCACAAGGCTGGTCACACCGGGGCCGACCTCCAGCACCACACCCGCGCCCTCATGCCCCAGAATGGCCGGAAACGCCCCCTCGGGATCGGCACCGGACAGGGTGAAATCATCGGTGTGGCACAGCCCCGTCGCCTTGATCTCCACCAGAACCTCACCCGCCTTCGGACCTTCGAGGTTCACCTCCATGATCTCCATCGGCTTGCCAGCCTCAACAGCCACCGCCGCACGCGTTCTCATTCAGTCTGTCCTCCCTTGCATCCCAGAGGATACAACCTTTAGGTGATTTGGCGTAAAAATACGTTTCAAACCGGCCTGTTTCATCCTGTGACAATATGTGCCAAGATCGCGCCATAACTCAGTAAGACCTTAGTCGTAGAGGATGAAATGAGAGCAGCTTTCACCGCCTTAACCATTGTTTTTACTGGAATATCTCCAATTTACGCCGCAGGATTGAATGATCCCGACTGGCCCTGCATTCAGCGCCGTGTGGATACACTTTCTGCGGCGGTCATGTGGCCCCATCCGCCTGAGAATCAGGCCGAGACCGGCACCCTCTCCCCCGAGGCCGCCCGACTGGCAGAATTGCTGGCCCTGCGCCGACTCAGCTTGGAAGAGGCCGAATCAGCGGTGGATGCCACGGCTGATCTGACCAAGGAGGACTACACCGCAATCTTTTCCGACGTGTTTGACCGCCTCAACCAGCGCCGGGTCGAGGTCATGGGCGGCATCACCCGCTACGCCCGCAATCAGGCCCGCATGGCTCAGGAAATCGACGCGCTGCGCTCTGAAATCGCAACCTTGTCCAAGGCCGAGACCCCCGATTTCGACCGCATCGACCAGTTGGAAGAGGATCTCGACTGGCGTGCGCGCGTGTTCGACGACCGCCGTCGGTCGCTCACCTATGCCTGCGAAGCGCCGGTTCTGCTTGAAAAACGGCTCTATTCCCTTGCCCAAATTCTGGCAGCACGGGTCGCAGAATAGTCCAAAATATGAGTCCGGAACCGTATCAGACCGACGCGTGGAACCGCCCACTCAAGGCGACATTCTAGCGCGATTGCTCGTGCTCAAACCTCTGGCGCGCAATGACTTCGTTGCGGTCTGCCTTGTGCTGATCGGCCAGCGCCTTTTCAACATAATTGAGGTGATCGTTCACCGCCGCCCGTGCCGTCTCGGGATTACGCGCCTGAATGGCGGCGTTGATGGCACGGTGCTGATCCAAGAGCGCACCGCGCGTCGTGCGTTGCTTGAACATCACCTGACGGTTGTAAAAAACGCCCTCGCGCAGCAGTTGGAACATCGAGCGCATCATGTGCAGCATGATGACATTATGGCTGGCCTCAATAATCGCCATGTGAAACTCGGCGTCTAGCCGCGCTTCATCCGCCGGATTGGTTTTCTTATGCGCCGCCTCCATCTTGTCCATCACCGTCTGGATCACCTGCAAATCGGTGTCAGAGGCGAGGCGCGCCGCACGACAGGCCGCCAGCCCCTCCAGATCACGGCGAAATCCGATGTAATCGAACACTGCCTCCTCATGGTCGGCAAAGAGCCGGATCAGCGCGTCCGAGAACGCGCTGCCCAGAACGTCGGCCACGTAAATCCCAGCGCCCGCGCGCGCGCTCAATAGGCCCTTGTCCTGCAACTCCGCCACCGCCTCGCGCAGCGACGGGCGCGAGACCCCCAGTTTCTCGGCCAGGTCGCGCTCGGCAGGCAGACGCTCGCCGGGACGCAGGATGCCTTGGAGAATGAGTTTTTCAATTTGCCGCGTGACGGCAGTCGAAAGCTTTTCGGGTGTGACTTTCTGAAATGGCATGTGCGCGCCCTTGCTGAATTGGTCAGATCATATGACCACGACCGACACACGGCAAGCCTGTGCTTTGATCTTGGGGGAATGGGGTCGGAGGGGGTGGGTTTGATCAAAAGATTACGTCAAGCATGCCACGCGCGCGGAACAAAGGCGCGCTACGCACCGCCTTGGGTGGCAATGAACGATCTCTCGGGGCACACCGCCCTTCACCCCTCGCTCAGCACCCATTTCCCGACCTGCGACGGAAAGAACGCCTCAACCGCCGCCGTGGCGATCACCAGCGTCTCGCCACTCCCCGGATCGGTCACATTCTGCCCGCCAAAGACCACCTGCACCGTCGCCCGCCCACGTGGCAGCCCGGTCTTCAGCGCCTCGGGATCAACGCGCTCAGGCTCTTGCACCCCCACCGTCACCTTGACCTCCATATCCCGGTGATCGAGCGAGGTATTCAGAAACATCGGGATCGTGGAATGGCGGATTGCATCCTCGATCGCCCGCACGGCAGCCTTTTGGTAATCCATCCCATGCAGGTCATTGCCCATCCCCATCTCGATGATGAACCGCTCCGCACTCATGCCTTGGCCTCCATGTCGAACGAGACCGAGATACAGGCATTGGCGATCACCGTGGGCTTGCCCACGGCGCGCGGAATGTCCAACCCGCCCCGCGCTACCTGCACGCGCACCTGACCATAAGGAAAAATCGCCCGCAGCACCTCGACATCCACCTCGTCTGGCGCCTGAACGGCAATATCCAGATCAATCAGCATGTCGCCTTTGTCGAACCCGAACAACTCTGCCAGATTGATCGAATTATGCCACAGCGCATCGCGCACCGCCCGCGCCGCCGCCTCGGTATAATCCTGCCGCCGCAGCGATGTGCCCATGCCGAATTCGGTCAACATTCTTGTCCGCGCCATGGCTCAGAACTCCACCCCGATCTGCGCCTTGATGCCGGACCGGAACGGATGCTTGATCAGCTCCATTTCCGTGACCAGATCGGCAATCTCGATCAACTCGTCCTTGGCGTTGCGGCCCGTCAGCACCACATGGGTCATATGCGGCTTTTCCTCAGCGAGAAACTGCACCACCTCATTGATATCCAGATAGTCATACCGCAGCGCGATGTTGATTTCATCCAGCAGGACCATCTTGTTGGTCTCATCGCGGATCAGCTCCTTGGCCTTGGCCCAGGCCGCCTGCGCCATCTCCGTGTCACGGGTGCGATCCTGTGTTTCCCAGGTAAAGCCCTCGCCCATGGTGTGAAAGGCACAGGCATCCGAGAATTTCGACAGGATCAGATCGCGCTCGCCGGTGCTCATCCCGCCCTTGATGAACTGCACCACGGCGCAGGGCATGCCATGCGCGATGCAGCGAAAGATCATGCCGAACGCCGCCGAGGATTTGCCCTTACCCTTGCCGGTATGAACGATGATCAGCCCTTTCTCATCGGTCTTGGTGGCCATGATCTTGTCGCGCGCGGCCTTTTTCTTGGCCATCTTCATCGCGTGGCGGTCGGGATCGTCGGTCATATCTGGCTCCTGCCGGGGTCTCGGGACCGGCAGAGTGTCGCAGACCGCCCCAGACGCGCAAGCCCTTTCTGCATGCCTCAGATTCGGTTCAGCACCAGCGACAGCCAGAGTGCAAAGGTGCTGATCCGACTCTGACGATAGAGCCCGAGACGCCACAACCGCGCCAGTCGCGCCGGCAGCGGGCCACGCCGCATGGCCGCGAACTCGGCCAGAACCTCTCGGTTTTCCGGCGTGAGATACCCGTCAAGCCGCGACAACGTCGCGATATTCACCTCGTTCCAGTCCCGGAAATGCCCCTGCAACAATTGCCGGATACGCCGCAACCGCGCCAGGCGCGTGTCGTTCGACCCGATCTGGTTCACATCATGCTGCCGATACAAAAGCGTCGGCGTATCGTCATGCACGACGCGCCCGCCGGCCCCGGTGATCAACTGATAGACCCACCAGTCATGCACCACGACGCGCTCGACCTTCTGCACCGCCGCCTCGACCAGCCGCGCCGCAGCGGCATTGAGCAGGATCGTATTGCCCGAGGCGACATTCTGCACCAACGCATTGCGAAAGGACGGCGGTCGCGGCCGCGCCGCCGACAGACGCCGGGTGTGCAAATCCGTATCCGTGATCCAGGTCCGGCTACAATAGAGCGCCGGGCGCGCATCCTCCAACGCCTCCAGCGCGGCAATCCCGCGCGACAGCTTGTCCGGCAACCAGACATCGTCCTGATCGCTGAACGCCAGCCAATGCCCCTCCGGTGTCCGCTCCGGGGCATGGCGCAAGAGCGACAGGAAATTCGCCGCAGCCCCCCGCTTTGGCCCCGCCACACACTGCGCCGGGCTCCGCTCGGCGAACTTGTCCAAGATGTCCTGACTGCCATCGTCAGAGCCGTCATCACTGGCCAGCACCTGCCAATCGCGATGATCCTGCGCCGCAATGCTCTGCAATTGTTCGGGCAGGTAATCGCCGCCGTTGTAGACGGCCAAGAGGATGACGACATGCGGCCCTCGACGATCCCCCATCCCTCAGTCGGCAGTTCGCGGGCTGTGCAACAGGCGTTTCAGATAGAGTCCATAGTCGGTTTTCGTGAACAAGCTGATCCGCTCCTCCAGCGCTGCCGCATCAATCCAACCCTTGTCATAGGCGATCTCTTCGGGGCAGCCCACCTGTTGCCCCTGCCGCTGCTCCAGCGTGCGGACAAAATTCCCGGCATCAAGCAGGCTGGCATGCGTCCCGGTATCCAGCCAGGCATAGCCGCGCCCCATCATCTCGACCGACAGCAGCCCATCTGCGAGGTACATCTCCAACAGCGAGGTGATTTCCAACTCGCCGCGCGCCGAGGGCTGCACTGTCCGGGCGCGAGTCGACGCCTCGCCATCCAGAAAATAGAGCCCCGTCACCGCAAAGTCGGATTTCGGCACCTTGGGCTTTTCCACGATCGACACGGCCCGGCCCGCTTTGTCGAACTCGACCACCCCGTAACGCTCCGGGTCCGCCACCCGGTAGCCAAAGACGGTGCCGCCCCTCTCCTGCCGCGCTGCGCTATCCAATTGCTCGGACAACCCGTGGCCGTAGAAAATGTTATCCCCCAGAACCAGCGCCGACGCCTGCCCGTCCAGAAACTCTTCCGCCAGCAGATAGGCCTGCGCCAGCCCATCCGGCGAGGGCTGCACGATATAGCTGAACGACAGCCCCCATTGGCTGCCATCGCCCAAGAGCCGCTGAAATTGCGCCTGATCCTGTGGCGTGGTGATGAGAGCGATCTCGCGGATGCCCGCCAGCATCAGCACCGTCAGCGGATAGTAGATCATCGGCTTGTCATAGACCGGCAAGAGCTGTTTGCTCAGCCCCATGGTGATCGGATAGAGCCGCGTGCCGGACCCTCCCGCCAAAACGATGCCCTTGCGTGTTGTGGTCATTTTTGCTCCAGGTGCTCGAGGACGCGGGACACACCGTCCCGCCAATCGGGCCGCGCGATGCCAAACTCTGCCGTCAGGGTTCCACAATCAAGGCGTGAATTGAGCGGTCGGGCGGCAGGTGTGGGATAGGCGCTGGTCGGGATACCCGTGACCGTCGTCGCGCGTCCGGCGCGGGCAAAAATCTCCCGTGCGAACTCCGCCCAGCTTGCATCGGGTGCGCCGCTGAAATGATAAAGACCCCCGGCATGGCCCGCGACCATCGCCCGCCCCATTGTCAAGAGCGCCGCCGCGATATCCGCAGCCGGCGTCGGCCCGCCAATCTGATCCTCGACCACGTTGAGCGCGTCACGCGTTTCCGACAGGCGCAGCATCGTTCTCACAAAATTGTTGCCATGCGCCGAGAACACCCAGGATGTGCGCAGGATCGCGCTCTGCCCTCCGGCAGCGCGCACCGCCTCTTCACCCGCCAGCTTGGATCGACCATAGGCATTGCAGGGCGCGACCGGGTCCGACGGTTGGCGCGGCGCCGTGCCGCTGCCATCAAAAACGTAATCCGTCGAAACATGACAAAACGGAATACCCAAATCGGCACAGGCCCGCGCCATAGCGCCCGGTGCAGCGCCATTGATCACCGTCGCCAGTGTCTCTTCCTCTTGGGCACGGTCGACGGCGGTATAGGCGGCAGCATTGATCACCAGATCGGGGGCATGGTCCCGAATCGCGGCGGCGCACCTGTCCGGTTGCGTCAGATCCGCCTCATCCCGCCCCAAGGCCACGACCTCCGCCAGTCGTTGTAGCTCAGTCGCCACCTGACCGGTTCTGCCAAAAACCAGTATCTTCATACCGAACCCCATGTTCCTGTCGTCCTGCAAAATGGACGACCTCCCTTAGCCCGTCCCCAGCCGCTTTCCGACCCCCTCACGCGCCTCAAGCGCCCGCCACCAGCTTTCGTTCTCGAGATACCACGCCACAGTGCGCCGCAGCCCCTCTTCGACCGTGACAGAGGGACGCCACCCCAACTCGTCCCGAATGCGGGACGGGTCGATCGCGTAGCGGGCATCATGGCCCGGACGATCCGTCACAAAGGTGATTTGCTCGGCATAGGACGCGCCATCGCTGCGCGTACATAACGCGTCCAAAATTGTACATAAGGTACGCACCAAGTCCAGATTGCTACGCTCATTTTCGCCACCGATATTATAGGATCGCCCCGGCACACCCTGCTCCAGCACCTTCAACAGCGCCTCGGCGTGATCCTCGACATAAAGCCAGTCGCGCACGTGTCTGCCATCGCCGTAAATCGGCAGCGGCTTGCCCGCCAATGCCTTGAGAATAATCACCGGAATGAGCTTCTCGGGAAAGTGGAAAGGCCCGTAATTGTTGGAACAATTGGTGATCAGCACTGGCAGGCCATAGGTCTCGTGCCAGGCTCGAACCAGATGATCCGACGCCGCCTTGGAGGCCGAATAGGGGCTACGCGGATCATAGGGCGTATTCTCGGTGAATTTGACTGACGGATCGGCGGGCAGTGAGCCGTAAACCTCATCTGTCGAGATATGCTGAAACCGGAAACTGTCAGGCTTTCCAAGGGCTTGCCAATGCCCACGCGCCGCTTCCAAGAGATTGTAGGTGCCAGTGATATTGGTCTCGACAAAGGCGCCGGGGCCGTCAATCGAGCGGTCCACATGGCTCTCGGCGGCCAGATGCAGCACCGCCTCGGGCGCATGCTCCGCAAACACCCGATCAAGCGCTGCACGATCCCGGATATCGGCATGAACGAAACTATATCGTGGGCTCTGTGCCACACTGGCCACATTATCCAGACAGGCGGCATAGGTCAGCGCATCCAGATTGACCACCTCATATCCGCGCGCCACGGCATGACGCACCACGGCCGACCCAATAAACCCGGCCCCGCCCGTCACCAAGAGCCTCATGTCGCCCCCACAAACTCAAAGGGGCTGACGAAATCGCGCAACAGCGGTGCCTTGGCATCCTTGTCACTCAGCACCACAGACTCGCCCTCAACCCCCCAGGTGATCCCAATCTCTGGATCATCAAAACGCACCGCGCCATCACACTCGGGCGCATAGTAATCCGAACATTTATAGATGATTTCCGTCATCGGTTCTCGGGTCACAAACCCATGTAAAAACCCTTCCGGAACAAGAAGTTGACGCCCGTTCTCGAAACTCAGATCAACCCCCACCCAGTGCCCATAGGTCGGGCTGCCGCGCCGGATATCAACCGCCACGTCATAGAGCGCACCGCGCCCGCACCGCACCAGCTTGGCCTGCGCATGCGGCGGCGATTGAAAATGCAGCCCCCGTATCGTGCCCACCTTTTCTGAGAGCGAATGATTGTCCTGGACGAAATCTATCGTGAGTCCGGCCTCAGCCATACGCTGACGATTCCAGCTCTCGCTGAAAAAACCACGCGTATCGCCGTGGCGTGTGGGTGTAACGATCACCACGCCGGGAAGAGAAGTTTGTTCAATCTGCATCGTGCTCGCATTGCCTTGTTTTGCGCAGGCTCTGGACCCCACGTCGTAAGTATCCCTCGACTTGTGTCAAATCTCCGCGTTTTTTTCCAGTGACAAACGCTGATTTTATTGCCGCCCCTATCCCATTGCCGCGTTGGGCCTCAGAAGTCGCCCAAACATCGCTTCCAAATGCGCCGAGGCCCCGGCATGCACGTCAACCTCACCCATAAGAACCCCCACCTGCGCCTCGAAATCTGCGTAATGCTGGGTCGTGGCCCAGATCGAAAAGAGCAGATGTCGCGGATCGACCGGCGACAACCTGCCCGCCGCGATCCAGCCTTGGATAATCATCGACGTCTGATCCACCAGCGGCTTCAAAACACTCTCCAGATGCGGCCCCATGCGGGGCGCACCTTGCAGGATTTCATTGGCAAACAACCGGCTCTCGCGCGGCAGGTCGCGCGACATCGCCAGCTTGCGGCGCACATAGGTCAGAATTTCATCAAGCGGATCCCCTGCGGGATCAATCGCATGCAGCGGGGCAAGCCAGGCATCCAGAAGCTGATTGAGCAAGGTGACGTGAATCTCTTCCTTACCGTCGAAATAATAGAGGATGTTCGGCTTGCTCAGCCCCGCTTCGGCCGCAATCTGATCCAGTGTCGCGCCGCGATAGCCATGGGTCGAGAACACCTCGAGCGCCGCTTCGAGAATCCGCTTGCGGTTGCGCAGCTGGATACGGCTGGGCTTGCGACCGGCCTGCGCGGCGGGGGCTTGCGGCATCCTCTTCCTTTCCTTGCGGGGCGTATTTTTCATCACCCCGTTGACCAGCTTAGCCAGATCACGGCTCAGGCCCAAGACGAATCTTGACAGCGCCCATGCCCCAAGCAATCGTAAGTTTACCAAATGGTAAAAAAGCGAGCAATCCCATGGCGGCACCCGGCGAAAACCTCAAGATCAACAGCACCCGGCTCTGGGACAGCCTGATGGAGATGGCCAAAATCGGCCCCGGCATCGCAGGCGGCAACAACCGCCAGACCCTGACAGATGAGGATGCCGAGGGGCGCGCGCTCTTTCAATCGTGGTGCACGACGGCGGGTCTCACCATGGGCGTGGACGAGATGGGCAATATGTTCGCCCGCCGCGACGGCACTGACCCAGAGGCGCTGCCGGTCTATGTGGGCTCCCACCTCGACACACAACCGACAGGCGGCAAATACGATGGCGTGCTCGGCGTGCTGGCAGGGCTGGAAATCATCCGCACCCTCAACGATCTGGATATAAGAACCAAACATCCCATCGTCGTCACCAACTGGACGAATGAAGAAGGCACGCGCTTTGCCCCCGCCATGCTCGCATCGGGCGTGTTCGCGGGCGTATTGAGCCGCGATTGGGCCTATGACCGGGTCGACGCCAAAGGCAAACGCCTTGGCGATGAATTGGAGCGTATCGGCTGGAAAGGCCCCGAAAAGGTGGGGGCGCGCAAGATGCACGCCTTCTTTGAACTCCACATCGAACAAGGCCCGATCCTCGAGGCCGAAGGCAAACAGATCGGGGTCGTCACCCACGGACAGGGTCTGCGCTGGATCGAATGCACAGTCACGGGCAAGGGCCAACACACCGGCTCCACGCCGATGTATATGCGCCGCAACGCCGGACGCGGACTGGCGCGCGTAACCGAACTGGTGCATGAAATTGCCTTGCACTATCAACCCAATGCCGTGGGCGCGATCGGCCATATCGACGTCTACCCCAACAGCCGCAACGTCATCCCCGAAAAGGTGGTCTTCACCGTCGATTTCCGCTCCCACGTGCTTGAGACATTAGAGGCAATGGTCGAAGATCTGATGTCCTCCGCCCCCGGCCTCTGCGCCGATGTCGGCGTGAAATTCAACGCCGAAGTGGTCGGCGCCTTCGATCCCCCCGCCTTTGACGAAAGCCTCGTCGCCCGCGTGCGCGACGCCGCCGACCGGCTGGGCTATAGCCACATGGACATCGTCTCGGGCGCGGGTCACGATGCCTGCTGGATCAACAAGGTCTATCCCACCACCATGGTCATGTGCCCCTGCAAGGATGGTCTCAGCCACAATGAGGCCGAAGAGATTACACCCGATTGGGCTCGCGCCGGCACGGATGTGCTGCTTCATGCCGTGCTGGAAACGGCGGAGGTGGTTGAGTGATCGGGGCCAGCCCCCAAACCCCCGAGGTATCTTGGACCAGATGAAATCCCAAGTAGTCTACAGACAGGGAGAAACGACATGACCACCAAAGTCATCAAGAACGGCACCGTCGTCACCGCCGACCGCACATGGAAGGCCGATGTGCTGATCGAGGGCGAGACCATCAAACAGATCGGCGCGGACCTCACGGGCGACACCACGATTGACGCTACAGACGCCTATGTCATTCCCGGTGGCATCGACCCGCATACGCATCTCGAAATGCCCTTCATGGGCACCACCGCCGCCGAAACCTTTGAAACCGGCACATGGGCGGCGGCCTGTGGCGGGACCACGATGATCGTGGATTTCTGCCTGCCCGGCGCGGACGGCAGCATCAAACACGCGATCAACGAGTGGCACCGCAAATCCGCGCCGCAGATTTGCAGCGACATCGGCTATCACATGGCCATCACCGGCTGGAACGAAAACGTCTTTACCGAGATGAAGGACGCCGTCGACATGGGCGTCAATTCCTTCAAGCATTTCATGGCCTACAAGGGCGCGCTCATGATCGAGGATGACGAGATGTTCGCCTCGTTCAAGCGCTGCGCCGAACTCGGCGCGCTGCCGATGGTGCATGCCGAGAATGGCGATCTGGTGGCCGAGATGCAGCAGAAATACTTTGATCAGGGCATCACGGGCCCAGAGGGGCACGCCTATTCCCGCCCCCCCGAATTCGAGGGCGAGGCCGCCAACCGCGCAATCTGCATTGCCGATGCCGCCGGCGTGCCGCTCTATATCGTGCATGTCTCTTGCGAACAGGCCCACGAGGCGATCCGGCGCGCGCGGCAAAAGGGGATGCGCGTCTATGGCGAGCCGCTGATCCAGTTCCTCACCCTCGACGAGTCCGAGTATTTCAACAAGGATTGGGACCACGCCGCCCGCCGCGTGATGTCACCCCCCTTCCGCTCCAAGGAGCATCAGGACGGCCTCTGGGCCGGGCTTCAAGCCGGATCCCTGCAAGTGGTGGCGACCGATCACGCCGCCTTTTCCACCGCGCAGAAACGCGCCGGGCGCAACGATTTCCGCATCATCCCCAATGGCTCAAACGGGCTAGAGGAACGGCTTGCCGTGCTCTGGACGCATGGGGTGGAAACCGGACGGCTGACACTGAATGAATTCGTCGCCGTCACCTCGTCCAACGTGGCCAAGATCCTCAACATCTACCCGAAAAAGGGCGCGATTGTCGAAGGGGCGGATGCCGACCTCGTGGTCTGGGACCCCAAGATCACCAAGACGATCAGCGCCTCCAACCACCATTCCATCCTTGATTACAACGTCTTCGAGGGGTTCGAGGTCAAGGCGCAGCCGCGCTATACAATCAGCCGGGGCGAGGTGATCTGGGCCTGGGGCCAGAATTCGCAGCCGCAACCGGGGCGCGGCCGCTTTGTCCCCCGCCCAGCTTTTCCCTCGGCCCATCAGGCGCTCTCGAAATGGAAGGCCCTGACCGCCCCCAAGATGATCCAGCGCGACCCGTTGAATATCCCGGCGGGGATCTGAAAAATCCGGCACGCACGCACCTCATGGCAAGGCGCGCCTCTTGACAACCATCAGCCAGCCGGGCGCAGTAGCGACCGGGCCAGCAGGGGATAGGGTTTGAGCAGCAACACAGTCATCAGCGCACAAAACCTGTCGCTGACCTTTCAGACCGGCGATGGCCCGGTGCATGCGCTCAAGGACGTGAGCCTTGAGGTGGAAAAGGGCGATTTCGTCAGCTTCATCGGCCCCTCAGGCTGTGGCAAGACCACCTTTCTGCGCTGCATGGCGGATCTGGAGCATCCCACCGGCGGCACCTTGACCGTCAATGGCACCAGCGCCGAAGAGGCGCGCAAATCCCGCGCCTATGGCTATGTGTTTCAGGCGGCGGGGCTCTACCCGTGGCGCACCATCGGCGGCAATATCCGCCTGCCCTTGGAAATCATGGGCTATGCGCGCGACGATCAGGAGGCCCGCGTCAAGCGCGTGCTGGACCTCGTTGATCTCGCGGGGTTCGAGCGGAAATACCCTTGGCAGCTTTCGGGTGGCATGCAGCAGCGCGCCAGCATCGCCCGCGCGCTCGCCTTTGACGCCGACATCCTTTTGATGGACGAACCCTTTGGCGCTCTGGATGAAATCGTGCGCGACCATCTCAACGAACAACTCCTCCAGCTTTGGGACCGCACCAACAAGACCATCTGTTTCGTCACCCATTCCATCCCCGAGGCGGTGTATCTGAGCACCAAGATCGTGGTCATGTCGCCCCGCCCCGGCCGCATCACCGATGTAATCGAAAGCACGCTGCCGAAACATCGCCCGCTGGACATCCGCGAAACGCCCGAGTTCCTCGAAATCGCCCATCGTGTCCGCGAGGGGCTGCGCGCGGGGCATGGTGATGCGGTCTGAGACAACTCGCCCGAAAAACGCCCTCTCCCCTGCGACGGGGAGAGGGGTTTTCACCGTTCACGGTCATCGGCTCGCCAGCCTGTACCGTGACACAAGAAAACCACGAATTCCTTTCAGCGTTCTTAAAATACTCAAGAATCGCGCCCGATTTAAGCGCCGGAATTTGAGTATTTTTGGAACAGTGAAATCAGCGGAGGCATGATGCGCAATCTCGTCCCTGTTCTCACCATCCTCGCAGCACTCCTTGCGCTCTGGTATGCCGCTGCTGTGGCGCTCAATGCGCAATGGGCGCAGGATCAGGCAACGCGGGCAGGCACGACGCTGACCCTCCCCGCCCTCGTCGCCGACACATGGTCACAGGACAAGCCCAAGCTGCCCGCGCCGCATCAGGTGGCGCTTGAGATATGGAACACCACCGGTGCCATGGTGCTGGAAGGGCGCGGATTTTCCAAACGCTCGCTCTTTTACCACAGCTGGATCACCTTTAGCGCCACAGCGCTCGGCTTTGTCCTTGGCACTGCGCTTGGCATCGCTCTGGCCATCGGCATCGTTTACAACCGCACCATCGACATGAGCGTGATGCCCTGGGTCATCGCCTCCCAGACCATCCCCATTCTGGCGATTGCCCCGATGATCATTGTGGTGCTCAATGCCGTGGGCATATCCGGACTGCTGCCCAAGGCGATGATCTCGATGTATCTGTCGTTCTTTCCGGTGGTCGTGGGCATGGTCAAGGGGCTGCGCAGCCCCGCCCCCATGCAGCTCGATCAGATGCGGACATGGAGCGCGAGTGCGGCCCAGACCTTTTGGCGGCTGCGCCTGCCCTCTTCGATGCCCTATCTTTTCACCTCGCTCAAGGTTGGCATGGCCGCGAGCCTTGTGGGGGCCATCGTCGGCGAATTGCCGACCGGGGCCGTGGCGGGGCTGGGCGCGCGCCTGCTGGCTGGCAGTTACTATGGCCAAACCATCCAAATCTGGTCGGCGCTCATCATGGCGGCAACTTTGGCGGCGGTGTTGGTCGGGCTGATTGGCCTTGTCCAGCGGATCACGCTAAAACGCATGGGGATGGCGTGATGGGGTTTCGCGACTTGAAATACGAAGGCCCGTTTCGCCACTTGGTGAATACAGAATTTTTAATCTTCCTGATGGTCACGCTAGCGGGCGCAGGAATACTTGCACCCAAGGCCATTCCAATTCTGCTGGTTTGGTTTGCCGTTTGGTGGATCAATTCACGCATTGCCGCCCTTCCCAAGAGTGGCCTCACCAAGTTTCTTGTGCCGATGCTGTTCGGTGTTACCGTGCTGATTATCTGGGAATTGACAGTCACGAGTTTCGGTATCTCCCCCGTCCTCCTGCCCGCCCCCACCGCCATTGCCGCGACTTTCGCCAAATCCACACATATTCTCTGGCAGGATTTCGTGCAGACCGCCCTCAAGGGCGCACTGACCGGCTATATCATGGGCTGCGGTGCGGCCTTTCTGACGGCCATCGCCATCGACCGGTTTCCGTTCCTGCAACGCGGTCTGCTGCCGGTGGGCAATTTCGTAGCGGCGCTGCCGATCATCGGCATGGCCCCCATTCTGGTGATGTGGTTCGGCTTTGACTGGCAATCCAAGGCAGCGGTCGTCGTGGTCATGGTGTTCTTTCCCATGTTGGTGAACACCGTACAGGGCCTCACCGATACCGACGCCATGCAGCGCGACCTGATGCGCACCTATGCCGCTGGCTATTGGCAAACCCTGTTCAAGCTGCGCCTGCCCGCCGCGATGCCATTCCTCTTCAACGGGCTCAAGATCGCGACGACACTGGCGCTGATCGGGGCGATTGTGGCAGAGTTCTTTGGATCGCCCATCAAGGGCATGGGATTCCGCATCTCGACCTCGGTCGGGCAACTCGCGCTCGATCTCGTCTGGGCCGAGATCGTGGTCGCGGCCATCGCTGGCTCAGGATTTTACGGCGCCGTAGCGCTTGTGGAAAAGGCAGTGACATTCTGGCACCCGTCGCAACGGAGCCGGGCATAAGATCAAGAAACCACCAACACGGGAGATAACAAATGAAGAAACTGACAGGACTATTCAGCCTCGCCGCGCTTACCAGCCTCAGCACTATGGCGCAGGCGGCGGATGATCTGACGCTGCAACTCAAATGGGTGACGCAGGCGCAATTCGCGGGCTATTATGTGGCGCTCGACAAGGGGTTTTACGGCGAAGAAGACCTCAACGTCACGATCAAGCCGGGTGGGCCGGATATCGCCCCGACGCAGGTGATCGCAGGCGGCGGCGCGGATGTGACGGTGGAATGGATGCCGGCGGCCCTCTCGGCGCGGGAAAAGGGCCTGCCGCTGGTGAACATTGCGCAGCCCTTCAAATCCTCGGGCATGATGCTGACCTGCCTCAAGGAAACTGGCGTCACCGGGCCAGATGATTTTCCGGGTCGCACCTTGGGTGTCTGGTTCTTTGGCAATGAGTTTCCGTTTCTGTCGTGGATGAGCCAACTGGGCATTTCCACCGATGGCGGTGCCGAGGGCGTGACCGTGCTCAAACAGGGGTTCAACGTCGACCCGCTCTTGCAAAAACAGGCCGACTGCATCTCGACCATGACCTATAACGAGTATTGGCAGGTGATCGACGCGGGCCTCACCGAGGATCAACTCATCACCTTCAAATACGAGGATCAAGGCGTCGCCACACTTGAGGACGGGCTTTATGTTTTGGAAGAAAAGCTGAGCGACCCGGCCGAAGTCGATAAGCTCACCCGTTTCGTGCGCGCCTCGATGAAGGGCTGGAAATGGGCCGAGGAAAATCCAGAAGAGGCGGCGATGATCGTGCTCGACAATGACGCCACCGGCGCGCAGACCGAAGCGCATCAGATCCGCATGATGACCGAAGTGGCCAAGCTCACAGCAGGCTCCAACGGTGCGCTCGACCCCGAGGATTATGAGCGCACGGTGCAATCGCTTTTGTCGGGCGGATCTGATCCGGTGATTAGCGCACATCCCGGTGATGGCGCATGGACCCATGTGATCAGCGATGCCGCGCTGAACTGATCAAAAGCCATTTCTAGGACATGGCCCGGGCTGCACCGCCCGGGCCATTTTTTTGGACGTAGTTCGGCTCTTGTATCCGTCGTGACGTGCATATGGGGGGTAGATGAGATCAAGCCACTACATATTGGCCCAACTCCCGCGAAACTCTTTGAAAATGAACACTTTAAACAAAAACACGCCTGTGCTACGATCTGAGGTATAAATCAATGCCAGTCGGAAAACCGGCGGCGCGAGGCAGTAAAAGAGCAGTTCTATGAAAACACGGGGCAAGCAGCCAGTCCGTTGGGGGCTGGTGGTGATGGCAACATTCTGGATGCTGATCATCGTGCCATTGAGCGCGGCGGCGGCACCCTATGCAGCATTGGTGATGGACGCGCGCAGCGGCGAAGTGCTCTATTCGAACAATGCCGACACGCGGCTACATCCGGCCTCGTTGACCAAGATGATGACACTCTATGTGGTTTTCGAGGCGATCGAGAACGGCGAGATCGGTCTTGATGACAAGGTGCTGATTTCGAAACATGCCGCCTCTGAGCCCCCCAGCAAACTCGGCGTGCGCGCCGGTAGCAGCATTGCGCTGCGCTATCTCATTCGCGCCGCAGCAGTCAAATCCGCCAATGATGCGGCCACCGCGCTTGGCGAGGCGATCGAAGGATCAGAGGCTCAGTTTGCACGCCGGATGAATCGCACGGCCGAGAGTCTCGGCATGAGCCGGACCACGTTCAAGAATGCCCATGGCCTGACCGAGAACGGGCATCTGTCCACCGCGCGCGACATGTCAATCCTCGGGCGGCATCTCTTTTATGACTTCCCTCAGTATTACAATCTCTTCTCGCGCATCACCACCGATGCTGGCGTGACCTCGGTCAGCCACACCAACCGCCGCCTGCTTGAGGCTTATCGCGGCGCTGACGGGATCAAAACAGGCTATACCCGCGCCGCAGGCTTTAACCTCACCGCGAGCGCCGAACGCAATGGCGAGCGGATCATCGCCACCGTCTTTGGCGGTCAATCTACCGCCTCGCGCAATGCCAAGGTGGCTGAACTGCTCGACCTCGGCTTTAAAAAGGCACCAACGCAGGTGGCCGTGCTTCGCCCGGCGCGCCCTCCGTATCTGGGCAAGATCGGCACAGTGCCGGTGAGAATCGCCGCAGGCGAGGATCGCCCGAGCGTTGCCGCCAAGACCGTGCGCCTCGCCACAGCCGCCGCCGTGATCAAGAGCCTGCGCCCACAATCGCGGCCCTCGCAAGCCGCCCCGATGCCGGTCATCGCCGCGCGGGATGATATCGAGCGCGCGCTTCTGGCCGCTCAGCAGGTTGCAACGGCGACCCCTGCCCAGGGCAGCGTAACGGTCACGCCAGACACCCGCCCCGAACAACGCCCGACCGATATCGTCCTCGCAAGCGCGCCTGCGCCAGAGCCTGAACCAGAGGTCGTGACACGTGTCTCTACCTCTGGCGGGCGCCATTGGGGGATCAACGTCGGCCGCTATGGCAGCGAATACAAGGCGCGGCAGGTGCTCTTGCAAACCGCCCTGAATGAAATGGCCACGCTTGATGGCAGTCTGCGCAAAGTGGTGCAGCGGCCCGCCGGCTTTGACGCAAATTTCATGGGCATGACACGTGAGAGCGCGGACCTCGCCTGCCGCCGCCTTCAAGCCAAGAAAGTCACCTGTTTCATGATCGGGCCAAGCTGAAAGCTGTCACTGTGGTGCCGAGCGGAGATTGAGGCCAACCCCCATCAGACAGATGAACAACACTCAGGGCTTGGGGTGGTCGTCCCAATCGTCCGACAGGATACGCCGCGAGTCGCCCTCTGGATCATCATATTGGTTCGAGCGCACGGTGTAGAGAAACGCCACAAGGCCGACACCACCTAGGATCAGGGAAATCGGAATCAGGTAGGTGAGGATGTTCATTGGTTACCTCAGTCTCAGCGCGTTGAGAGATACAGTGATCGAACTCAGCGACATGGCCAAGGCGGCAATCAACGGCGAACAGAGCCCCGCCACCGCCAGCGGCACGGCAATGACGTTATAGACCGTAGCAATCTGGAAATTCTCGCGGATGCGGCGTGTGGCGGATTTCGCCGTCACGCAGGCCGCCGCGATTGGTGAGAGGTCATTGCCCAACAGCACGATGTCCGACGCCACCCGCGCGGCATCAAGCGCCGTCGCGGGCGAAATCGACACATGCGCCCCCGCAAGAGCCGCCGTATCGTTGAGCCCATCCCCCACCATCAGCACATGCGCGCCCTCGGCAGTCAAAGCCGCCACACGCGCCGCCTTGTCTGCTGGCAGCGCCTCGGCCATCCACTGCGGAATACCAAGGCGGGTGGCCAAGGCCTCGACCGCAGGAGTGGTATCGCCGGAAATCAGGATCACCCGCTTGCCCTGATCCATCAGCCCCTGCACCACCTCCGCAGCACCGGGCCGCAACGCATCCGCAAAGGTAAAGGCGACGGGCAACTGATCCCCGATCTTGAGAAAGGTCGCGGTCTCGGAGAGGGCCTGCGCCCCGGTCCAGCTTGCACGTCCCAGACGCACCTCTTGGCCGTTGCAGCGGCCCTTCGTGCCATATCCCGGCACTTCTGTAATGTCGGTAACCGCCGCCGCCGCAAATCCTGCCCCACGCGCAGCGCGGGTGATCGACTGCGCCAGCGGATGCGAAGATCCCTGCGCAAGAGCCAACGCCACTTCAACCACCGCGCGCGGCAAACCATCCAGATTGGTGAGTTGCGGCATCCCCGTGGTCAACGTGCCGGTCTTGTCGAACACGACTGTATCCACCTGCGCCAGCCGTTCGAGCGCGGTTTCATGTTTGATCAGCATCCCCCGCCGGAAGAGCCGCCCCGAGGCCGCCGTTGTCACCGCTGGCACCGCCAGCCCGAGCGCGCAAGGGCAGGTGATGATCAGAACCGCAGCGGCGATATTGAGCGCCGTGCGCACGTCCCATGTATATAGATACCACCCCATAAAACTGAGGCCCGCCAGAATATGCACCCCCGGCGCATAGAGCTTGGCCGCACTATCGGCCAGCGAGGTATAGCGCGAGCGCCCGGATTCCGCGATGGCCACCAGATCCGCCATGCGGTGAAGCGAGGTTTCCGCCCCCACCGCCGTCGCGCGGATGGTAAGCGGCCCAGTCAAGTTGACCTCTCCGGCGCTGACCACCTGCCCCTCACCCGCAAACACCGGCAGCGTTTCTCCGGTGAGCAGCGACCGGTCGATCTCTGACGTGCCCTCGACGATTACACCATCCACCGGCATGCGCCCACCGGGCCGCACGAGAATAAGATCCCCCGCAGCCAAGAGGGCCACATTAACCTGTTCCTCCACTCCGGCGCGCAAGCGGATCGCGCGCGGCAC
Organism: Roseovarius sp. 217; assembly: GCF_000152845.1. Taxonomy (GTDB): domain Bacteria; phylum Pseudomonadota; class Alphaproteobacteria; order Rhodobacterales; family Rhodobacteraceae; genus Roseovarius. The sequence goes on along the minus strand of NZ_CH902584.1, from coordinate 1,760,136 downwards.
TTCGAGCGCCGTCAATTCCTCGGCGGCAGAGCGGGCAATGGCCCGCGTGCGGTGATCGAGATAGCGCCCCGCCAGCAAAAAGAACGTGAGCGTAAGCGCCGCATCAAAATAGGCATGCTCCCCCGACAGCATCGTTTCCCAGAGCGAGGTGAGGATCGCCAGCACAACGGCCAGAACGATCGGCACATCCATATTGAGCCGCCCATTGCGCAACGCGGCCCAGGCATTGCGAAAGAACGGCACACCGGAAAAGGCGATTGCCGGCAGGGTGATCGCGGCGGAAATCCAGTGGAACATGTCGCGCGTCGCATCCTCGGCCCCGGACCAGACCGACACCGACAGAAGCATGACATTCATACTGGCAAAACCGGCGACAGCCAGCCGCATCAAAAGATCCCGCCCGGCGCGGTCATTGGCCGTGGCATTCAGCGTGCCCTGATCCAACTCATAGGCCTCGTAACCCAGCCCCTCGACCAGTGCGCGCATGTCTTCGGCGGTCACCTCGGGGGCCGCGTCGATGCTGGCCCGCTTGAGCGTCAGGTTGACGCGTGCGGACTTCACCCGGCTATCCGCATTCAACGCCCGCTCGATCTTGGAAATGCAGGCGGAACAATGGATCGTCGGCAGGGATAGGGCGATCTGCGCGCCCGGCAGGGCACGGGCCGCCAAGGCCTCGGCCGCCGGGGCTGCGGCGCAGGCCGGACAGGCCGAAGGGGACGGGCGCATGGGGACGGTCATGGTCTATTCCTTGTGCAGAACGACGCGCTGTTGAAACAGGGTGCCATCCCGGTCCCAGGCTTTCATGCGGATATTCCAGTTGCCATTGCCAAGGGCCACCGGGGCGACATAGGCCTGCCCATCATACCGAAACTCTGGTGTCTGATCGTCCTGAACATGGGTGGCACGACCAACGGTAGCTTCGAGCCGCTCCACTTCGACCGGATTGCCGCTCGCGTCCGTGATGCCGAGAACGAGAAGCCCACCCGCATGGTCAGCCACCACCGTCCACCCTAGACCCTCTTGCGCGGCCTTGCGATCATTGAATTCCTGACTGGCAACATAGGAATTCTTGACCTCCAATCCCGGAAAGGTGCTGACCGCCGCATAGGCGAGCACCAGATTGACTCCGATGATCACAGCAAAGGCTGTGACGAAACCGATCAACACATGTTTGCCGGTGATCCTGTGCTCTGCCATCATTCTTCCTTTCCGTTGAACACGGTGTCCTTATAGGCCCGCTCACCGCTCGTGAGATCCTCGATCCAGATGCGGACATCGCTGCGCTCTTCCGTGGCGGGCTTGGATCCTGCAGGGGCCACCAGATAGACCCGTTGCAGGTACACTTCATCGGCGTTGACACCGATCTTGCCATCGGTCGCACCTTCCAGCTCAACCCTGATTGCCGGATCGCCCTTAACGGTGACCTCGAAGTCGCGCGTCTCGTGCTGCATATTGCGGATGCGCACCTCATAGGTATTGCGGATCGAGCCATCGGAGAGCGTCACAAAGGTCGGGTTGCGCACTGGCGCCACGGTCAGGTCGATATCCGACCGGATGAACAGCGCAAAGACAAGCCCGATCCCCACCAGCGACCAAAGCGCCGTATAAAGGATTGTGCGTGGGCGCAGCACGTGTTTGATGATCGGCTTGGGTTTGCCGCCCGCACGCTCTGACTCTTCATCGGTAAAGGCCATATAGTCGATCAACCCGCGCGGCTTGCCGATCTTGGCCATGATGTCATCGCAGGCGTCGATGCAGAGTGCGCAGGTGATGCACTCCAATTGTTGGCCGTCGCGGATGTCGATCCCCACCGGGCAGACGTTGACGCAGGCCATGCAGTCGATGCAATCACCCTGCGGCTCACCCGCCTTGACCGCCTCGGAGTTCTTGCGCGGCTCGCCCCGCCATTCGCGGTAGCCGACGGTCAGCGTATCCTCATCCATCATCGCCGCCTGAATGCGCGGCCATGGGCAGGCATAGATGCAAATCTGCTCGCGGGCAAAGCCACCAAAGAAAAACGTCGTGCCGGTCAGCACCGCAATCGTCGTATAGGCGATGGGATGGGCGTTGAGGGTAAAGAGATCGACCAGCAGCGTCGGCGCATCGGTGAAATAGAACACCCAAGCGCCCCCCGTGGCCACCGCGATCAACAGCCATGTCGCCCATTTCGTCAGCCGCAGGCGTATCTTGCGCAGATCCCAGCTCTTTTGCCTGTGCAGGCGCAGCCGCGCGTTGCGATCCCCCTCGATCCAGCGCTCGACCAGAATAAAGAGGTCGGTCCAGACCGTCTGCGGGCAGGCATAGCCGCACCACACCCGGCCCAAAGCCGAGGTAAAGAGAAACAGCCCCAGCCCCGCCATGACCAAAAGACCGGCCACGAAATAGAATTCATGCGGCCAAATCTCGATCCAGAAGAAAAAGAACCGTCGGTTCGCCAGATCAAGCAAAACCGCCTGATCCGGCAGCGCAGCACCCCGGTCCCAGCGAATCCAGGGCGTGACATAGTAAATGCCCAAAGTGATAACCATGATCACCCATTTCAGGTTGCGGAATTTGCCGTAAACCTTCTTGGGAAACACCGGTTCGCGCGCGGCGTAGAGGGATTGTGGTTCGGTTGGGTGGGAATCGGCCACGGACATACTCCGATGTGATCATTCTGTTGATCGTGTTCTGTCAGGATGCGGACGATGCAGCTTTGACCTGCATCAAATTCTGACTCCTGAATCGATCTATTGCACTTGCACCCTCTGTCGAGCCATTCTCCGAAGCCATGCGACAAAGAACTTGGCGGGTGGCCGCAAAACGCCGGGACGGGTGACGATATGATATCCGCTTTGTGTGTCTTCCTCGAACAAAAGCCGTAACCGACCCGCCGCGATATCCTGACGCACCCAATCGCGCACGGTAACGGCAACGCCCTGTCCGTTGCGCAGCCCGTCGAGCAAGAGATTGCCCGGCACCTGCACAAGACCCGCGACCCGCTCCTTGAGGACTCCCTGGCTGCGCAGCCAATCGCTTGCCTCATTGGTGCCGAATTCCTGCAACCATGGCAGATCTGCCAAATCCTCCGGACACTCGATCCGCACCCCAGCGACCAATTGCGGAGCAGCCACAGCGACTATGGGCGAGTGAAACAGCAACTCCGCATGCAGCCCCGGCCAAGATCCGGCACCGTAGCGGATGGCGACGTCGATACCGCCCGGCTCAAGGCGAATAAGATGGGGGCTCGGATCAATCATCAGGTCGATCTGCGGGTGCGACTGACGAAAATCACTGAGACAGGGCATAAGCCAATGTGCGGCAAAACTTGGCGTGGTCGAAATCTGTAGCGGCCTGTTTGCATCCGCCCCGGTCAATGACGCGACGGTGCGCGCAATCGCTCCGAACCCCAGCGCCAGAGCATCGGCAAGCTCCCGCCCCTCAGCCGTCAACCGAAGCTGCCGCCCCGTGCGATCCACCAGCGCAACGCCCAGATGCGCCTCCAGTTGTTTGATTTGTTGGCTTATCGCCGCGTGGCTCACATTGAGTTTGATGCCTGCCGCCGCTGTGCCGCCAGTTTCTGCGAGCGCAGCAAAGGCCCGAAGTGCCGTCAAGGGAGGGAGTGAATGCCAATCCATAATGTTAGTTTAGCTTACAATTTGGAAATTTTCCAGAGTCGCGCACATGCATCATATTTGCCATACTGATTGAAGAAACCGAACCAAAAAAGGATGGCACCATGTTCAATATTCTTGCAGATACATTCCGAACCGCAACGCGCCGTGACATCCGGCATCGGCATGAAGCCCGCGCTCATTGGCCCCCCGCCGAACGGTTTGACTCACGCTCTGGGGCAGAGCTTGAGGCACATCTCGTGGCTCGGAGACGAGACTGAGTTCAACGCGCAAATGGCCCCGTCAAGGGCCAGTGGTTGACATCATATGCAATCTCAGAGGTAATCGGCACCGGTCCTTCACAGAAACGCGCGAACAGGACGGAAAGACCGGTGCCTAGCCTCGGACCCTGTCATGCGGCAGGGTCCAAGGTGTTCTTCAGAGCCGTATCAGAGGCGGCTCACTCGCCCCCACCAAGCTGGTGGACATAGATCGCCACGGCGCGGATCTCGGCCTCGCTTAGATCGGCCCCGCCCATCGGCGGCATCACGCCAAAGCGCGAATAGGTGACCGTTTCCTTGATCGTGTCGAACGACCCACCATAGAGCCAGATTGCATCGGCAAGGTTCGGCGCACCCTGATAGATATCGCCCTCTCCGGCCTCGCCGTGGCAGGCGGCGCAATTGTCCATGAACACGGTCTGACCTTCGGCGACCAAGGACGCGTCCTGCGGCTCTCCCGATATCGACATGACGTAATTGACCACCTGCTCAATCTGTGCCGGTTCCAGCATCTCGCCAAAGGCCGGCATCTGCGAATAGCGCGCATCCGCGTCTTCTTCGTTGCGGATACCGTGGGCGATTGTGGTGTGAATATCCTCAATCGTGCCGCCCCAGAGCCAGTCGTTATCCAAAAGATTGGGATAGCCCTTGGCCCCTGCCGCGCCCGAACCATGGCACTGCGCACACCATGTCTTGAACACGGCATTGCCCGCCGAAGTGGCATAGCCCTGCAATTCGGGATCGCCTGCAACCTCGGTCAATTCGACCGTTTCCAGCTTGGCGTTGATCGCGGCATTGGCGGCATCGGCCTCGGCCAACTCGACCGCGACATTGGCGCGCGTCGACCAGCCCTTGTAACCGGCGGTGGCGCCCTGAACCAGCGGCCATGCTGGATAGGCGACCACATACCACAGTGCCCAGACGATACAGGCATAGAACGTCCACAGCCACCAGCGCGGCAGGGGATTGTTGTATTCCTCGATCCCGTCCCATTGATGGCCGGTGGTTTCGACCTCTTGGTTCTTCTTATTGGTTTGTTTGGCCATGTCTCATGCCTCCTCGTGCCGGGCGCCATTGGCGCGGGCCGGTTTGTCTTCGTGCCGGAACGGGATGTTTGACGGGTTTTCATAGCTCTTGGTGGCGCCGGGTCGGAACACCCAGACCACGACGCCGACAAAGAACGCAAAGAGCACCAGCAACATCCAGCTATCGGCAAATTCACGCAACAGGGAATAGGTTTCCATCGCTCTGCCCCCTTATCGGCTTGCGTCGGGGGTGAAGGTCGAGAAATCAACCAGCGTCCCCAGCATTTGCAGATAGGCAATCAGCGCATCCGCTTCGGATACTCCCGGCTGCCCGTCGAAATTGCGCACCTGTGCATTGGGGTAGCGCGACAGAAGACCGTCGGTATCACCATCGGGATCAATCTGACCCGCGAAATCTGCCTTGGCATTCTCGATCATCTCATCGTTATAGGGCACACCCACCAGACGATGCGTCTTGAGCAGATCCTCGATATGCGCCGGCTCGATCATCCGGTTCTCGAGGAAACCATATTTCGGCATCACCGACTCCGGCACCACAGACTGCGGATTTCGCAGGTGGTCCACGTGCCAGTCATCCGAATAGCGCCCACCGACACGGGCCAGATCCGGCCCGGTCCGCTTGGATCCCCACTGGAACGGGTGGTCATATTTCGACTCCGCCGCCAGCGAATAGTGGCCATAGCGCTCGACCTCATCGCGCATCGGACGAATCATCTGACTATGGCAGACGTAACAGCCCTCGCGGATGTAGATATCCCGGCCCGTCAACTCCAGCGGTGAGTAGGGGCGCATGCCCTCTACATCCTCGATGGTGTTCTCGAGCCAGAACAGCGGAGCGATCTGAACGATCCCCCCGACCGTGACGACAAGGAAGGCAAAGATCGCCAATAGCGTGACGTTCTTTTCCAGGATTGCGTGTTTGTCCAGAATTGCCATCTCTCCGGCCCTCCTTATTCAGCCGGGACTGCGTTGTTCACAGGCGCGACGGCCGGCGAACGTGTCACAGTCATCCAGAGGTTGTAGCACATGATCAACGCACCAGAGAGGAACATGACCCCGCCCAAACCGCGTACCACATACATCGGGAACTTCGCGGCCACGGTATCGGCGAACGAGTTCACGAGGAAACCGTTGGCATCGACTTCGCGCCACATCAGGCCCTCCATGATCCCCGTCACCCACATAGCGGCGGCGTAGAGGATGATGCCGATCGTCGCCAACCAGAAGTGCCAGCTCACAAGGCTCAGACTATAGAGCCGCTCGCGGTTCCACAGCTTCGGCACAAGGAAGTAGAGCGCGCCAAAGGTGATCATGCCGTTCCAGCCAAGCGCACCGGAATGCACGTGCCCAATGGTCCAGTCGGTGTAATGCGACAGAGAGTTGACCGCGCGGATCGACATCATCGGCCCTTCAAAGGTCGACATGCCGTAGAACCCGATGGAAATCACCATCATCCGAATGACGGGATCGGTGCGCAGCTTGTCCCATGCGCCCGAGAGCGTCATCAGACCGTTGATCATGCCACCCCAGGACGGCATCCACAGCACGATCGAGAACACCATGCCCAACGTCGAGGCCCAGTCAGGCAGCGCCGTGTAATGCAGGTGGTGCGGACCGGCCCAGATATAGATAAAGATCAGCGCCCAGAAGTGGATGATCGACAGTTTATAAGAGTAAACCGGGCGTTCGGCCTGTTTCGGCACAAAGTAATACATCATGCCCAGGAAACCTGCGGTTAGGAAGAAGCCCACCGCGTTATGGCCATACCACCACTGTGTCATCGCGTCCTGCACGCCCGAGAAGACCTGCACCGACTTGGAGCCAAAGACCGAGACCGGAATGCTCAGGTTGTTCACCACATGCAGCATCGCCACCGTGATGATGAACGACAGGTAAAACCAGTTGGCCACATAGATATGCGGCTCCTTGCGCTTGACGATGGTGCCTAGGAACACGGCCAGATAGGCCAGCCAGACCACCGTCAGCCACAGGTCCACATACCATTCAGGCTCTGCATATTCCTTGGATTGTGTGGCACCCAGCAAATAGCCAGTTGCGGCCAGAACGATCACAAGCTGATAGCCCCAGAACACGAACCACGCGAGATTGCCGCCCCAGAGACGCGCCGCGCTGGTGCGTTGCACAACGTAGAAAGACGTGGCGATCAGCGCGTTGCCCCCAAAGGCGAAAATAACCGCCGAGGTGTGCAGCGGACGCAACCGACCAAAATTCGCATACCCCTGTGCCCAATCGAAATTGAGCCCCGGAAAGGCAAGTTGAAAGGCGATGAACGTGCCCGCGAGGAAACCGACAACACCCCAAAGGCAGGTTGCGATCACCCCGGCGCGCACGACACCGTCCATGTATTCTCCCGAGAGATCCACCCGGGTTCTCGGTTCATCCGTGTGGCGCAAGGTCCACAGGAAAAGCCCACCGGCGACCAACGCCACTGTCAGTGCGTTGACCAGATAGGCCAGATCGCGCGCATAATTGGCCGCGATCAGCGCCAGAAGCGTGACCAGACCAAGCACGATCAGCTTGATGTAATTCGTCATGTTGCGTCCCTTCGTCTTTTTCTACCCGAGTCGCCGTGACCCGCGCAGGCGCGTTAGACTGTGACCGTAATGCTTGGGTCGGACTCAACTATCCTTGATCTGTGTCAAAACACTGACGATGATCGTTTGATCCGCGTCAAGGCAGCCCCGGCAATACACTCCTACGCTGACATAACGTGCGACACAGTCAAAGGAATGCGACATGACCTACAACAGCCTGTTTTCCGTTTTGACCGATGAGTCCCTTGTTGAGGAAACCTTGGCCCACGCCACCAGCATAGCCACCCGGCATGATGCCCATCTCGACGTGCTCTGCCTGGGCGTGGACCGTAGCCAATCTGGATACTATTATTCAGGCGCGAGCGCGATCGTGCTGCAAGAAACGATTGCCCGCGCCCAGCAAGAGGCCGCCGCCATCGAGGCCAAGGCGCGCGCTGTGCTCAAAAATTCAGCGCTGCGGTGGGGAATCGAGAGTGGCGTCAGCCAACTGGCCGATCTGGGGCGCCATGTCGCCGCGCGCGCGCGCTTCGCTGATCTGGTCATTCTGCCGCAGCCCTATGGCAAGGGGCGCGGGGCCGAACTCGAGCCTGTGACCGAATCGGCGCTGTTTGAAGGGCATACCCCGGTGCTGATCCTGCCATCCGAGGGCGAAACGTCGCCCGCACCGAACCGAATCATGATCGGCTGGAATGAAAGCAACGAGGCGCTTAGCGCCGTGCGCGCCGCCCTGCCCCTGCTCAAACAGGCAGACGCGGTGCATGTGGTGGTAATCGACCCCCCCACCCACGGGCCAAACCGGTCAGACCCCGGCGGGCTCTTGTCACACT
>NZ_CH902584.1:1737808-1751709 GCF_000152845.1 Roseovarius sp. 217 | reverse complement strand
GGTTCGAGATGTGCAAGAGTTGGCTGCTCTGTGGATAGAGGCAGGCTGAGGCGCAGAAATCCCGCGTGGGTGAGGCCAAGATCTGTGGCACCCATAGCGGTGATGTCCTCTGGATGGGCGCGCAAACCGGGGCCGGTTTCCACCGTCACGGTGGTTCCGGGTAGCGGAGCAAAGCGCCATGTGGGACGGGCATCGGGCGTGATATGCCGCCGCATCGCGATATGATCGGCCAGGAGATCACGCACCGGGCGGTTGTCCGAGTAGATCAATCCCTGTGCCGCGAGAGGGGCGAACGGTCCACCTCCGTGGGCGCGGTAGCTGTTTGTGGCGATGATGAAGAACGCGTCGTCCCGGAGAGGGTGGCCCGCATAGCGCAGATCCTGGATGCGCGTGGCGTCGGGATGGCTCTGCGCGCCGCTCATGGTGTAGCGGGCGGGTTGGCTGACGTCGATGGTATAGCTGAGCCCGTCTATCACGTCGAAATCATGCCCCGGAACCGCAGGGTCGAGGAGCGGCTGGTTTGACAGGCCGGGGATGATCTGATGATAGCAGATCGCGGCGCGTTCCAGCCAGTCGCGCAGGTCGGCCCCGGTCACGAGCAGACCGCAGAGCGTATTGGGGAAGCCGTAAAGATCGGCGACGTTGCACAGGCGCAGCGGGCCTGCGGCGATATCGGTGAAATGTGCGGGGCCACCCCGGCCACCGGTCTTGAATGGTGCCGTGGAGGACAAGAGTGGCAGGTCGGCATAGGGGCCGCCCGCAAGGGCAGACGCAAGCGTGTGGCGTTGTGCGTCATTCACCAGTTGCAAGGAGGGATCGTTGCGCAGCAGAGCAAGATAGCTATGGAGCGGCGCGTCGGTCTGGCCGATATCGCGCCCGGTGAGGGTCAGGGTCTGGGCATGCGCCGTTTCAAGCAGCGTGCAGAGCGCGGGGCAAGGGGCGGCGGCGGCGCTGGGCAGGAGTGTCGCTTGATGGGAGGTCACGCGCCAAGAACCGGCGGTGTCGCGGGTCAGCGTCAGATCAAGCTGGCCCAGATGGTCGCCGCGAAATCCAGCCATGAGGCAGGGTGTATCGTGCAGGGTGCCGCAAACGGTATCCACCCGGTCAATATCGCGATGCTCGGGACCTGGAAAGCTCTTGTGGCTGTGGCCTGCAAGCAGGGCGTCAATGCCGGGCAGGCGCGCGAGCGCCCGCGCGGCGTTTTCCATCATCGGGCGGTCAGGGCCTGGGTCGATGCCGGTATGGGCCAGCACGACCACAATGTCGACCCCGGCGGACCGCAGCGCAGGCAGCCAGGCGCGGGCGCTCTCGACCATGTCGCGCGCCTCGATCCGGGACGACAGGCGGGCGTGATCCCACGTCATGATTTGTGGTGGCACGAGGCCAAGAATGCCGACGCGCAGAGTGTGCACCTGCCCGGTCTCGTCGCGCATCTGTCGGGAGAGCAGGAGATAGGGCGGCAAAAGTGTGGTGTCCTCGGTCGGGATGTCGCCGCGCCGGGTGAGCACATTGCAGCAGGTCAGCGGAAAGCGGGCCTCTGCCAAGGTTTCCATGAGCCAATCGAGGCCAAAGTTGAATTCGTGATTGCCGAGCGTGCCCGCGTCATAGCCGATCTGGTTCATCGCGGCGATCACCGGGTGTGGGGTCTGCGCGCCGTGGTTCTGATGTGCGGTGAGATCCGTGAGCGGTGTGCCCTGGAGGAAGTCGCCGTTGTCGAACAACAGACAGTTGTCCGCGCCAGGTTCGGATCGGGCGTGGCGGATCAGCGTGGCAAGGCGCGCCAGACCCCACGGGCGGTCGGATCGGTTGGTGTAGTAGTCGAAGGGCAGGAGATGGCCGTGGACATCCGTTGTCTGCAAGAGCCGCAAGCGCAGGGGGGCGTCGCGGGACGGATGGCGGGGAACTTGAGTGGTAAACTCGGTCAAATTGTGAACGCTCTGCTGCCGGGTTCGTCGCCCAGCGTTATTTGATTTTGAACTCTATCCACTGGTTACAACTACATAATATGCCATGGGCTTGGGGAGCGTTGCATGTCGTATCATAGCGATCAATACACTATTAGTTGTAAAATGTGATTTACACACGTTTTCTGCCGCTTGGGGCTTGTTTTGCGACTGAGGGCATTGTGTAGAAGCGGCAGACAGGGGAGATGGGCATGCGGAACGCGGAGAGCGTGACATTCGGCGGATCGGGGCTTGATCGCGCGGATGAGATGCGCGGAGACGAGGCGGCGATTGCCGTGGCACTGGTCGAGGGTCGCGCACGGTCGATCGTGCTCTGGCGGGGGAAGCCGCTGTTGCGGGCAGACACGCTGGATGCGGTCATCGACCTTGCGCCGGATCACCCGGTTCTGGCGCGCTACAAGGTGCCGCCGATCCTCTTGGGGCGTGACGAGAGCGGCGACCTGATCCTTGCCCATGATATGTCCGCCTGGGTGCCGCCGGGGCTGGAACCTGATCAGCTCGATACGTTTCTTGACGCCAGCGAACAGGTGCATCCCGATCTGCCGGAGGGCACCGCCTTTGCCGAGTTGCGGCGCGTGATGACCCGGCTCAGCCCGCGCGATGCCGAACTGGCGGCCACCGCCAAGGCGGTGTTCGGCTGGCATCTGACGCACCGGTTCTGCGCGCGCTGCGGCAAGGAAAGCCGGATGATCCGGGCCGGGTGGCAGCGCGCTTGCGATCATTGTGGCGGGCAGCATTTTCCGCGCACTGATCCGGTGGTGATCATGTTGATAACGCGGGGCAATTCGGTCCTGATGGGTCGGTCTCCGGGTTGGCCCGAGGGGATGTATTCGCTCTTGGCCGGGTTCATCGAGCCGGGCGAGACCATCGAAGCGGCGGTGCGTCGTGAGGTCTGGGAAGAGGCCGGGATCGAGGTGGGGCGGGTCAGTTATCTGGCAAGCCAACCTTGGCCTTTCCCAGCCTCGTTGATGTTTGGCTGCCGGGGTGAGGCCCTGAGCGACGAGATCACCATTGATCCCAAAGAGATCGAGGACGCGCTCTGGATGAGCCGCGAGGATATTCTGGCGGCCTTTGCCGGAGAACATCCGTTCCTGTTGCCCGCGCGCAAGGGGGCGATTGCGCATTTCCTGCTCGAGAACTGGCTTGCCGACTGTCTGGATTGACGCGAGAATGGCACCGGGCACAAAGCGATAACAAAGGTCAAGGGGCAGTCTGGGGATGCAGTTTAGCGGTAAGGAAGATATCGAGGCCCCGATCGAGCGGGTGTTCGAGGAAATCACCGACTTTCAGGCATTCGAGCGGTCCGCCCTGCGGCGGGGCGCGGATGTCAAGCGGACGGACACATTGCGCGCGCCGGGCGTTGGCATGAGTTGGCATGCGGCGTTCAAGCTGCGCGGCAAGCAGCGCAAGGTTGATGTGAGCGTGGCCGACTACGATCCGCCGAACGGGATCACTCTTGGGTTGATGTCGGCGTCGATCGAGGGGCAGATGATTGCGGAACTGGTGGCGCTGTCGCGCGGCCGCACGCGGATGACCGTGACGCTGGTTCTGCAGCCGCGCAGTCTGGCGGCGCGGTTGATGATGCAATCGCTCCGGCTGGCGCGGGGCAACCTGACCAAGCGGTTCAAGGTTCGTCTGGCGGAATATGCGATGGACGTCGAAGAGCGTTACAAGCGGTCGGCCTGACGGAGATCACTCGGTGTCGTGCCTGCGCGGATCTGCGGGGTACACACCGAGAATTGTGATGTCCGATGTAAAGTAATCCAGCTCATCCAGAGCACGCGCAACGGATGGGTCATCGGGATGGCCTTCGATGTCGGCGTAGAATTGTGTCGCGGTGAACGACCCGCTGACCATATAGCTCTCGAGTTTGGTCATATTGACGCCGTTTGTGGCAAAGCCGCCCATCGCCTTGTAGAGCGCGGCGGGGATGTTGCGCACCTGAAAGACGAAGGTCGTCATCATCCCATCATCACCGCGTCGCGAGAAATCGGGCTCGCGCGCCATCACAAGAAAGCGGGTGGTGTTGTTGCCCTGATCTTCGATGTGCTGAGCAATCACGTCGAGACCGTAGATTTCGCCTGCCAGTTCGCTGGCCAGCGCCGCCAATTCCGGCTGTCCGGCCTCAGCGACATGGCGAGCGGAGCCTGCGGTATCGGCGCCGGTGATACGGTGGATGCCGTGTCGTTCCAGAAAAGCGCGGCATTGGCCCAAGAGCATGGTGTGGCTCATCGCGCTCTCGATTTCATCAAGGCGGACACCGGGCAGAGCCAATAGGTTGATATGCACCCGCACAAAGGCCTCGGCCACGATATGCAGTCCCGATTCGGGCAAGAGGTGGTGAATGTCGGCGACCCGGCCAAAGGTAGAGTTCTCGACCGGCAGCATGGCCAGATCGGCCTGCCCCTCGCGCACTGCTGCGATTGCGTCCTCAAAGGTGCGGCAGGGCAGCGCCTCCATGTTGGGATAGGTCTCGGCACAGGCCTGATGCGAGTAGGCGCCGGGCTCTCCCTGAAAGGCGATGCGGTTGGTCATCTGCGTTTTTCCGTGTTTTTGGCCCGGTCGGGCGTTTGGTCGCGGAAACTACACCTTGCGCGCCGGTAGGGGAAGCGGATAGATACGCGGCCAACGACGGATTAAATGGAAACGGGCCGATGTTCGACACAATGACAATGACAAAGACCGCTGGCGCACTGTGTGGTGCGCTGTTGGTGTTCCTTTTGGGCAATTGGGCGGCAGAGTCGATCTATTCGATGGGCGGCGGTCATGGCGAAGATCACGCACAGGGTTATGTGATTGACACAGGTGAAGACGAGGCCTCCGAAGAGGCTGCGGATGAAGGTCCGAGCATCGGCGAGTTGATGGCTGCGGCTGATCCGGCGAATGGCGAAGGGCTGTTTCGCAACTGTGCCGCCTGTCACGCGGTGGCGGATGGCGAGAACAAGGTTGGCCCGCATCTTTACGGCGTAGTTGGTCGGGACGTTGGATCGGTGGCAAGCTACGGGTCCTATTCGGGCAGCTTGACCGAAGTGGCGCAGGTCTGGACGCCGGTCGAGTTGAACGCGTTTCTTGAGAACCCCAAAAGCTACGCGCCCGGCACCACGATGGGCTATGCGGGGATGCGCAAGGCCGAGGATCGTGCTGACCTGATCGCCTATCTCGATCAGACCGATGGCACGACATTCGAGATGCCGGCGGAAGAAGCGGCGGCTGAGCCTGCGGCAGAGGAAGCAGCGGCTGAACCTGCGGCGGAAGAGGCGGCGGCTGAACCTGCGGCAGAGGAGGCAGCGGCTGAGCCTGCGGCGGACGAAGCAGCGGCTGAGCCTGCGGCGGAAGAAGCGGCGGCTGAGCCTGCGGCGGAGGAAGCAGCGGCTGAGCCTGCGGCGGAAGAAGCGGCGGCTGAACCGGCGGCGGAAGAAGCAGCGGCTGAGCCTGCGGCGGAAGCGGGCGCATCGGATTTCGCCGCGCTGGTTGCTGCGGCGGATGTCGCCGAGGGTGAGAAGCTGTTCCGCCGCTGTGGCGCCTGCCACAAACTGGAGGATGGCAAGAACGGAGCCGGTCCGCATCTCTTTGGGATTGTGGGCCGTGACATCGCCAACGTTGACGGGTTCAGCTATTCGGACGCGCTCAAGGGGCTGGATGGAGCTTGGACAGTAGACCAGCTGAGCGCGTGGATCGAAAACCCGCGCGCGTTTGCGCCGGGCAACCGGATGGGCTTTCCGGGTCTCAAGGATGAGCAGGATCGCGCCAACCTGATTGGCTATCTGCAAAGCTCTGGCAACTGAGCCGGGCCGCAGTTTCAAAAGGCCGCTGCCCTGCATGGGCGGCGGCCTTTTTCGTGGGCGCAAGACAGGATCGGCGCTTGAACAACGCGCCCCCCCTCCTTAGCTTGCCACAGACGGATCAAGCACCAGATAATGGGTGCGGCAGGAGGATGATGTGATGACCAGACAGCAAGCCCCGGCCAAGGCCCGGACATATTCAGGATTTTCGCGGACGCGCGCGCTGCTGGCCTTTGCGGGGCTGTCTATTGCGACCTTGATGGCGCAGGCGGTGTGGGCGCAGGATGAGATCATCACATCGCATGGGTATTCGTTCTATGGCGATCTGAAGTATCCGGCGGATTATCCGCATTTTGACTATGTGAACCCTGATGCCCCGAAGGGCGGTGAAATCTCGCTCTATGCGCCGGGGACATTTGATTCGATGAACCCCTATTCGCGCAAGGGACGTGCCGGGCAATTGTCCTGGATGGTCTATGAGAGCCTGTTGGGCGCATCCGAGGCGAGCGGCGAGCCGCTGCCGGGGGATAGCTATAACGAGGGCTACGGTCTCTTGGCGGAGCGGCTGGAGTATGACGCGGGCAAGACTTGGGTGATTTTCCACTTGCGGCCTGAGGCGCGGTTTTCCGATGGCACGCCTGTCACGGCGCATGACGTGGTGTTTTCGCACAATCTCTTTCTGGAGCAAGGGCTGAAATCCTATGCGGATGCGGTCAAGCGCCGGGTGCTGAGCGCCGAGGCGCTGGATGACACCCGCGTCAAGTTCACCTTTGCGGAGGGCATCTCGCGCCGGTCGCTGATTGATCAGGTGGGCGGCACGCCGGTGTTCCCGCGCAAGTGGTATGAGGAAACAGGCGCGCGGCTGGATGAGCCACGGCTGGAGGCGGCGCCGGGATCGGGCCCCTATCAGGTCAAGAGCTATGACGTGAACCGCAACATCGTCTATGAGCGCAACCCGGAGTATTGGGGGTGGCATTTGCCGATCAATGTGGGGCGGCATAATTTCGACCGTATCCGGATTGAATATTTCGCCGATGACAACGCCGCCTTTGAAGCGTTCAAGGCGGGAATTTACACGTTCCGTCCGGAGGGGAATTCCAAGACATGGGCTACGGGATACGATTTCCCGGCGGCGAATGCGGGCTATGTGGTCAAGGCAGAGCTGCCCGACGGCTTGCCGCCGACGCCGTCCGGTTTTGTGTTCAATCTGGGCCGCGAGACATTGCAGGACAAGCGCGTGCGACAGGCGATTGCGCTGGGGTTCAATTTTGAATGGACCAATGCATCGCTGCAATATGATCTCTTCAAACAGCGGCATTCCTTTGTGCAGGATACGCCGCTGGAGGCCAAGGGCGCGCCGGAAGGGGCGGAGCTAGAGCTATTGAAATCCTTGGGTGATCTGGTGCCTGAAGAGATGCTGACCGCACCTGCGGTGATGGCGCATAGCTCGGATGGTGAGCGTCTGAATGACCGGCGCAATCTCCGCACGGCGATGAGGCTCTTGGATGAGGCCGGTTGGGCCGTGGGCGATGATGGCAAGCGGCGCAATGCGGCGGGCGAGGTGTTGACCATCGAGATCCCGATTTCTGCCTCTGGCTCTGCCACGATGTCGGCGGTGGTCGAGAGTTTCGTGAGCAATCTGCAATTGATGGGCATTGACGCCAAGTTCGACAAGATCGACGCCGCGCAATACACGGCGCGCGAGCGGGATCGCGATTATGACCTGATCTTTGACAGCTATATCGCCTTTCTGGAGGCGGGCACGGGCCTGCATCAGCGCTATGGCAGCAAGGAAGCGGCGTTCAGCCTGTTCAATCCCGCAGGGCTGGCGAGCCCGATGGTCGACACGATCATCGACAAGGCTCTCGAGTCGGGGAGCAAGGAAGAGCAGGACGTGGCATTGACTGCGCTGGACCGGGCGTTGCGCTATGAGTTCTTTATGATCCCGACATGGTATCTGGACAAGAGTTGGGTGGCCTATTGGGATATGTATGACTATCCCGAGCCGCTGCCGCCCTATGCGACGGGCGTGCTGGATTTCTGGTGGTATGACGCCGACAAGGCGCAAGCGCTTAAAGACGCGGGCGCGCTGTGATCCTGAGGACCTGCTGAGATGGGAGCCTATATCCTGCGACGGCTGTTGCTGATCGTGCCCACGCTCTTTGGCATCATGGTCATCAATTTCGCGCTGGTGCAATTCGTGCCGGGCGGTCCGGTCGAGCAGATGATTGCCAATATGCAGGGTCAGGGCAATGTGTTCGAGAGCTTTTCCGGCTCTGGGTCGGACACCGGACAAGAGATGGTGGGGGCTGCCGGTGGCAATGACCAATACCTTGGCGCACGTGGTCTGCCGCCCGAGTTGATCAAGGAGTTGGAAGAGCAATTCGGGCTTGATAAGCCGCCGTTGGAGCGGTTCGTCAACATGATGTGGAATTACATGCGGTTCGATTTCGGCGAGAGTTATTTCCGCAAGATCGAGGTGCTGGATCTGGTTCTGGAGAAGATGCCCGTTTCTATCACTCTGGGCCTGTGGTCGACGCTCATTGCCTATATCGTGTCGATCCCGTTGGGGGTGGCCAAGGCGGTGCGCGATGGCACCAAGTTCGACACCTGGACCAGTGGTGTCATCATCGTGGCCTATGCGATTCCGGCGTTTCTCTTTGCGATCATGCTCTTGGTCCTGTTCGCCGGCGGCAGCTATTTCCAGATATTCCCGCTGCGCGGCCTGACGTCGGACAATTTCGAGCAACTGAGCCTCTTGGGCAAGATCGGCGATTACCTCTGGCATATTGCCTTGCCGGTCATTGCCTCGACGATTTCGGCCTTTGCCACGCTGACGCTGCTGACCAAGAACAGTTTTCTGGACGAGATCAAGAAACACTATGTGATGACCGCGCGCGCCAAGGGGTTGTCGGAGCGCAAGGTTCTCTATGGGCATGTGTTCCGCAATGCGATGCTGATCGTGATTGCAGGCTTTCCGGCGGTGTTTATCGGGGTGTTCTTTGGCGGCTCTGTTCTGATCGAGACAATTTTCAGCCTCGACGGATTGGGTCGGCTGGGGTTTGAGGCTGCCGTGGGGCGCGATTATCCGGTGATGTTCGGCACGCTGTTTCTGTTTGGTCTCATCGGACTTGTGGTCGGTATTCTGTCCGACCTGATGTATGTGCTGGTTGATCCGCGGATTGATTTCGAAAAGCGGGAGGGGTGAGACAGTGATCCGCCTCTCGCCGCTCAATCAACGCCGCTGGCGCAATTTCCGCCGCAATAACCGGGCGTATTGGTCGCTCATCCTCTTTTCGGTGATCTTTACCGTCACGCTCTTTGCCGAGTTTGTGGCCAATGACAAACCGATCCTCCTGCAATATCGCGGCGCGTATTACATGCCGATTTTCAGGTTCTATCCTGAAACGGCGTTTGGCGGCGATTTCGAGACCGAGGCGATTTACCGTGACCCTGAGGTGCGGTGTTTGATTGCGTCGGGCGGATTGGACATCTGTTTTGACGATCCCGAGGCGATCATTGCGGATGCCGAAGATGGCGTGGTTGAGGGCGAAGAGATTGCCAAGGGTTGGGCGATCTGGCCGCCCATTCCCTATAGCTATAACACCACAGTGGATCGGCCCGGTGCGGCACCGCTGCCGCCCAATGGGCAAAACCTGCTGGGCACTGATGACACCAAGCGCGATGTGCTGGCGCGGGTGATCTACGGGTTCCGGTTGTCGGTGCTGTTCACGCTGATCGTGACCGTGCTGTCGTCGGTGCTTGGTATCGCAGCGGGGGCGGTGCAGGGCTATTTCGGGGGACGCACTGATCTGATTTTCCAGCGGGTGATCGAGATCTGGTCGTCCACACCGCAGCTCTATGTGATCATCATCCTCTTTGCGATCCTGCCACGAAGTTTCTGGCTGTTGGTGGTGATCACGGTCCTCTTTGGCTGGATGGCTCTGGTCGGTGTGGTGCGGGCCGAATTCCTGCGGGCACGTAATCTGGAATATGTGCGCGCGGCCAAGGCGCTCGGCGTCTCGAACCTCACCATCATGTTCCGCCATATGCTGCCCAATGCGATGGTGGCGACGCTCACGATGCTGCCGTTTGTGATTACGGGCACGATTTCTCTGCTCGCGGGTCTTGATTTTCTTGGCTTTGGTTTGCCGTCCTCAGCGCCCAGCCTTGGCGAGTTGACGCTTCAGGCCAAGCAGAACCTGCAAGCGCCATGGCTGGCGTTCACCGCGTTCTTTGCCTTTGCCATCATGCTGTCGCTCCTCGTCTTTATCTTTGAGGGCGTGCGTGATGCTTTTGATCCCAGAAAGACCTTTGAATGAGTGTGTTAGAGGTCAAGGACCTGCGGATCAGTTTTCGGCAAGACGGGCTGGTGATTCCGGCGGTCAAAGGCGTGTCGTTCAGCCTTGATCGTGGGGAAACCGTGGCGATTGTGGGCGAGAGTGGCTCTGGCAAATCGGTTACGGCGCTCTCGACCGTGTCGCTGTTGGGATCGTCGGCAGAGGTCACGGGATCGGTGATCTACGATGGCCAAGAAATGATTGGCGCGGATGATCGGCGGTTGCGCAAGGTGCGCGGCAACGACATCAGCTTTATCTTTCAGGAACCTATGACATCGCTTAACCCGTTGCATACGTTGGAAAAGCAGTTGCGTGAGAGCCTGGAGTTGCACCAGGGGCTGACCGGTGTGACGGCCCAAACGCGCATCGTGGAATTGCTGGAGCGGGTGGGGATTCGCGAGGCGGCAAGCCGTCTGGGGGCCTATCCGCATCAGTTGTCCGGTGGACAGCGGCAGCGGGTGATGATCGCCATGGCGCTGGCCAACAAACCCGACATCCTGATTGCCGATGAGCCGACAACGGCGCTCGATGTGACCATTCAGGCGCAAATTCTGGAGCTTTTGGCGGAGTTGAAGCGCGAAGAAGGCATGGGTCTTTTGTTCATCACGCATGATCTGGGGATCGTGCAGCGCATCGCCGACCGGGTCTGTGTGATGAAGGATGGCGAGATTGTCGAGAGCGGGCCGGTGGCAGATGTCTTTGCCGCGCCGAAGCATGAGTACACCCGCAAGCTGCTCAGCGCACGGGCGGTGGGCCTTCCGGCTCCGGTGCCCAAGGGGGCGGAGGTGGTGGCTGAAACGCAGGATTTGCGGGTCTGGTTCCCGATCCAGAAGGGGTTTTTGAAACGCACCGTGGGGCATGTGAAGGCAGTCAATGCCGCCACGCTCAGCGTGCGGGCGGGCGAAACCTTGGGCATCGTCGGCGAGTCCGGCTCTGGCAAGACGACGCTGGCGCTGGCGATCATGCGGTTGATTGCCTCTGAAGGTGAGATCCGCTTTGTCGGGCAGGATGTGAACGGCTGGTCGACGCGAGAACTGCGCAAGCACCGCGCCAAGATGCAGATCGTGTTTCAGGACCCGTTCGGAAGTCTGAGCCCGCGCATGACTGCCGCGCAGATCATCGCCGAAGGTTTGGGCGTGCATGGCAATCCGGGGGGGCGACCGGCGCGCGTTTTGGTGGCCGAGGTGATGGAAGAGGTCGGGTTGAACCCCGCCACGATGGACCGCTACCCGCATGAATTCTCTGGCGGTCAGCGTCAGCGTATCGCGATTGCCCGCGCGATGATCCTGCGGCCCAAGCTGGTGGTGCTGGACGAGCCGACGAGTGCGCTCGACATGACCGTGCAGGTGCAGATCGTCGATCTCTTGCGCGATTTGCAGGTGAAATATGGGCTGGCCTATCTGTTTATCAGCCACGACCTGCATGTGGTGCGTGCCATGAGCCACCGGGTGCTGGTGATGAAGGATGGCGACGTGGTCGAGGCGGGCGAGGCCGAGGCGCTCTTTACCACGCCACAGACGGAATACGCCCGCAAATTGCTGGCGGCAGCCCTTGAAGGGCGCGCCGAAGTCTGACGCCTCAGATTGCCGAACTGTGCCCCTTCTCGTCCATCTCATAGGTGTCGAAGTGGCGCGCGATCATCCGTGTCAGGGGGCGTGCTTCGAGCGGGATCGCGAGGCCGGTGGCGTTGAGGGTCAGATGCCCCTCAAAGCGGCGATCCACGGCGGACAGCATCACCTGCAACTCTGCGGCCGGGATCTCGAACTCGCGGAAAATCTCGGCGCTATCAATGCGGAAATCGCACATCAGCATTTCGATCATCCGCGCGCGCAGTTTGTCCTCGGCGGAAAAGACATGGCCGCGCGATGTGGAAAACCGTCCCTCGCGGATGGCGCCGGTATGGGCACCGGTGGCGGGGGCGTTCTGGGCGTAGCCTTGTGGAAAGCGCGAGATCGAGGAAGCCCCAACGCCGATCAGCACTTCGGCGGTGTCATCGGTGTAGCCTTGGAAATTGCGGCGCAAGTGCCCTGATTTTTGCGCCACGCTCAGCCCGTCTGACTTGGTGGCGAAATGGTCGATGCCGATTTCGACGTAATTGTCCCATAGGAACAGGTGGCGCGCGGTTTCAAACAGGTCCAGCCGTTCCTGCGGTGTGGGCAGGGCATCCGAGGGGATCATTTGCTGCCGCTTGGCCATCCAAGGCACATGCGCATAGCCGTAAAGCGCCACACGGTCCGGGCTGAGGGACAAGAGTTTTTGCACGCTTTCGGTGATGCGTGCGCGATTCTGATGCGGCAGCCCGTAGAGGATATCGGCATTGAGGCTCTTGACGCCGCGCGCTCGAATCTCGTCCACCGCCCAGCGGGTAATGTCATAGCCCTGCATCCGACCGATGCTCTTTTGGATATGTTCGTCGAAATCCTGCACCCCGATCGAAGCGCGGTTCATGCCAGCGCGGGCGAGCGCATCAAGACGCGCGCCGTCAATTTCATTCGGGTCGATTTCGACCGAAAACTCTGTCGCGTCGGTAAAGGGGGCAATGTCGCGGATGGCGGCCGCCAATTCGGTCATCAGATCAGGAGAGAGCAGGGTCGGCGTGCCACCACCCCAATGCAGGCGCGACAGGCGCACGCCACGCGGCAGGCTGCGGCCTAGCATCGCGATCTCGGTCTTGAGTGTCTGAAGATAGGCAATGACGGGCGCGTCGGTCTGTGTGCCTTGGGTGCGGCACGCACAAAACCAGCAGAGCCGCCGACAGAACGGCACATGCACATAGAGGGACACCTCTGCGCCCTCTGGAATCGCCCTGATCCAACTGGTGAAATGATCTTGGCCCACGTCGCGGGTGAAGTGTGGCGCGGTCGGGTAACTGGTGTAGCGCGGCACTTTGGAGTCGAAGAGTCCAAGTTTGCCCAGTTGAGTTTTTGTGTCCATACGCATACGATGAAAATAAACGTATTGCCTTGCTTTGATTTAGATCAACCGGCACCTTTGGCCTCCCGAAAAAGTGAACGCCCAATGCTGAAAGAGAAAGCCTCGATCATACCTCACGAGTGCGGAGATTGTCCGATCCGCCATCGGGCGGTCTGCGCGCGCTGCGAATCGGATGAGTTGGAGCAGCTGGATCAGATCAAGTATTACCGCAGTTATGAGTCTGGTCAGACTCTGATCTGGTCGGGCGATACGATGGATTTTGTGGGATCGGTCGTTTCGGGCATCGCGACCTTGACCCAGACCATGGAGGACGGGCGCACGCAGATGGTCGGGTTGCTACTGCCGAGCGATTTCGTGGGCCGGCCGGGACGCGCCAGCGCGGCCTATGATGTGGTGGCCGTGACCGATATCGTCATGTGCTGCTTTCGCAAGAAGCCGTTTGAAGAAATGATGGCGCGCACGCCCCATATCGCACAGCGCCTGTTGGAAATGACGCTGGACGAGCTGGATGCGGCGCGTGAATGGATGCTGGTTCTGGGCCGCAAGACGGCACGCGAGAAAATCGCCTCGCTGATTGCAATCATCGCGCGGCGTGATGCCACGCTCAGCAAGAACGGGACACGCGGCCTGCTGGTGTTCGATCTGCCGCTGACGCGTGAGGCGATGGCGGATTATCTGGGCCTGACTTTGGAAACCGTGAGCCGTCAGGTGTCGGCACTCAAGAAAGACGGGGTGATCGAGCTTGAGGGCAAGCGCCGCGTCACCGTGCCGGATTTCAACCGCCTGCTGGAAGAGGCGGGCGATGACAGCGACGGCGGGATGCTGATCTGAGGTCGGACGTTATTTCCCGTGTCTTTATTTCAAGATAGATACCTTGGGGG